>NZ_PDWQ01000099.1 GCF_010211745.1 Pseudoxanthomonas kalamensis DSM 18571
ATTGTAAGTCGTTTCTCGAGCTTTCCAATCATCACATTGTAGCGTTGTTATGTATATAGATCAGTATATAAGTCGTCATACTTAATATGTGTATCTTTTGTTGCTTCGTCTATATGTATTAGTATAGCGTTGATATATAATGTATATTTTTTTTTCGGTGCAGCGGGTGACGGACATCATGGGCGAGATCTCGGCGGCCTCGCAGGAGCAGGCGGCGGGGATCGAGCAGGTGAACCAGACCATCGTGCAGATGGACGAGGCCACGCAGCAGAACGCGGCGCTGGTGGAGGAGGCCTCGGCCGCGGCCCGGGCCATGGAGGAACAGGCCGCCAGCCTCGCACAGGCCATCGCCCTGTTCCGCACCGGCGAGCATGACCTGCCGACCGGCCCTGCCCCGGCGCCGGCCACCGCGCCGGTGCGCAGGAACGGCGTGCCTGCGGCGCCTCCGCGCCACGAGGCCCGTCCTCCGGTTGCGGTCGCGGAAGCCGACTGGGCCGAGTTCTAAGCCTGGCAGCGCCCACCGAGCCCCGGCCCCG
>NZ_PDWQ01000100.1 GCF_010211745.1 Pseudoxanthomonas kalamensis DSM 18571
GTCTGGCGCGAACGGGCAGATGAGTTCGTTGATCAGTGACATGACCGCCTCGGACGAGGCCCAGAAGTCCATGAACAACAAGATCACACAGCTTAAAAATGATCTGGACTTCAACGTGGCGCTGAACAAGTTCATCGGCAAGGCCGGCGACAACGCCAAGCAGCTCGTTGGCCAGTAATCGCCATTGGCATGCGCAGGACTTGTAGGGGGTCCTGCGCATGTACCGCTACTGATGAGCAGCGCGCGATTCGAAACCATCGTTCGACAGATGTGCGAGGCATTGGACCTACCGGATGTGCAGTCTGTGCTCAGCAGGCGTGTGCTTTGGGTAGAAGGGTTTGAGGTCTATCTCCACGAGCCGACGCCACAGCCCGACGACGAGGTGCCAGAACAGGCACTGTATCTGCGCATCTCCTACGGACTGCCACCTGCCGGACGGACATTGACGGTTTACCGGCTGTTATTGGAAGCCAATCTGTCCGTGTACGCGCAAGACCAGGCACAGCTTGGACTCAATGATGCCGGCGTCATCGTCCTGATCGTGCGCGTGCCGCTGGACGATGATGTAGACGGAGCATGGA
>NZ_PDWQ01000101.1 GCF_010211745.1 Pseudoxanthomonas kalamensis DSM 18571
GCGATGATCTTCTCGCGGGTCAGCGCGGCGCCGCCGCCCTTGATCAGGCGCTTGTGCGGGTCGCACTCGTCGGCGCCGTCCACGTACAGCTTCAGCGGGCCGGCGGCGTTGGCGTCCAGGACCTCGATGCCCAGCGCCAGCAGCCGCGCGGTGCTCTGCTCGGAGCTGGAGACGGCGCCGGCGATGCGGTCCCTGATCCGGCCAAGGGCCTCGATGAAGTAGGCCACGGTCGAGCCGGTGCCGACGCCGACGATCATGCCGTCCTGGACGTAGTCGATGGCCTTCTCGCCGGCCAGGCGTTTTGCTTCGGACATGGTGGGATTCCGGTTCCTAGAGCAGGTTCATTCCAGCGACAGCAGCAGCTTCCATTGCGCCGCGGTGACCGGGAACACCGACAGCCGGCTGCCGCGCGCGGTCAGCGGGAAGCCTTCGCCCAGCGCGTCGGTGTGCTGCTTGATCTCCTCCAGCGGGATGACCCGTTCGAGCT
>NZ_PDWQ01000102.1 GCF_010211745.1 Pseudoxanthomonas kalamensis DSM 18571
GTCCAGGCTGGCGAAGCCGGCGTTCACGCCGATCAGGCGGCCGCCGAACACCTCCTGCAGCATCGGCGAGGCCATGCCGATCACGCCGATACCGGCGGACACGTTCAGGCACAGCACGCCCCACAACAGCCAGAACTGCGGGATGCCCCAGACCTTGCGCACGTGCACGTGATGGGCGGTGATCATGGCGTTGGCGCTGGCGGTCGGCGCGCTCCAGCCGGCCGGGGTCCAGCCGCTCGGCGGCACGCGGTAACCGAACGCACCGGCCATCATGAACACGAAATACAGCCCGGCCATCACCAGGAAGGTTTCCTTCACGCCCACCGAGTCGGGGCCGGCGAAATGCCGCATCAACGCGTCGGCCAGCGGGCTGCCGATCATCGCGCCGCCGCCGAAGCCCATGATCGCCATGCCAGTGGCCATGCCGCGGCGGTCCGGGAACCACTTGATCAGTGTCGACACCGGCGAGATGTAGCCCAGCCCCAGGCCGATGCCGCCGATCACCCCC
>NZ_PDWQ01000103.1 GCF_010211745.1 Pseudoxanthomonas kalamensis DSM 18571
TCGTCGATGTGTGAGCTCTGGTTAGTTTGGAGCGGGCATTAGTGGAAAAGGGTAGATATCAGAGTGTAGATTGCAGAGATGAACTTGAACAAACTCCCAATCGACAGTATGAGTGTGAACGGTGCGAACAAAGAGTTGAGCGGAGAACGGATTTTTTTTTTTTCGGTGCACAAGAGCAGCCCGCACAGCTACGGCATTTCGTATTTCTCCTCGCGTGGGCCCACGGCCGATGGCCGCTACAAGCCCGACCTGGTCGCGCCAGGCGAAAAGATCCTGTCGGCGCACCATGGTTACGCGGTCGACGATCCCGGCACATGGATGGTGGAGATGAGCGGCACCAGCATGGCTGCGGCGCACGTGTCCGGACTGATCGCCGCGTTCCTGTCGGTGCGCCGCGAGTTCATCGGCGCACCGGACCGGGTCAAGCAATTGGTGCTGACGCAGTGCCTGGACCTGCAGCGCGATCGCTACATGCAGGGCAGTGGGCTGCCGAGCTTGATGCGGATGCTTGGGGGGACGTGAGTGTGGGGC
>NZ_PDWQ01000104.1 GCF_010211745.1 Pseudoxanthomonas kalamensis DSM 18571
CATCGAGGCGGCGGTCTCTTCCAGGTTGGCCGCCTGCTGCTCGGTCCGCTGCGACAGATCCTGATTGCCCGCGGCGATCTCGGTGGCAGCCGCGTTGATCGACACTGCCGACTGCTGGATGTTGCCGACGATCTGTGCCAGCTGGCTCGCTGTCGCATTGGCGTCATCGCGCATCTGTGCGAACACGCCGCGGAAGTCGCCGCTCATGCGTGCGGTGAGGTCGCCGGCTGCGATCGACTGCAACAAGCCCGAGAGCGATTGCAGGTTGCCGTCGGCGGTGGCCATCAAGGTATTGAGGCTTTCCACCATGATGCGGAAATCGAACTGGAACTGCTCGGCATCGCCGCGCGCGCTGGAGTCGCCGTTGGCCGCGGCCTGCGCCAGCTGCTTGATCTCGGTGGTCATGGTCGACAGGTTGTGCTTGACCTGGTTCATCGCCGCGGTGATGGCCGCCTTCTCGCCGGGCAGCTGCTGCATGTCTTCGGACAGGTCGCCGATGGCATAACGCTCGATCAGGTGGATGGTCTGCATCTTGACCTTGATGTGCGCGGCCACCAGCTCGTTGGTGTCATGGGC
>NZ_PDWQ01000105.1 GCF_010211745.1 Pseudoxanthomonas kalamensis DSM 18571
CACCAGGTCCGCATCGATGTCGGCGGCAGTGACCAGGCTGACGACGCAGGCATAACACTCGCTGCCGCCGCGCCAGACATGCAGGTCGGCGATGTCGATCGCATGCCCAAGCGCGGCGATGACCTGCTTCACTTCCGCCACCACCGGTGCGTCCATTTCCGCATCCAGCAACACGCTGCCGGTGCTGCGCAGCAATCCCCAGGCCCAGACGGTGACCAGCATTGCGCCGACGATGCCCATGATGGGATCCAGCCAGGTCACGCCCCAGTGCATGCCGGCCACCAGCGCCACGATGGCGAGCACCGAGGTCGCGGCATCGGCCACCACGTGCAGATATGCCGCGCGCAGATTGAGATCGCTGTGCGCATCGTGGTGATGACCATGACCATGACCATGACCATGACCATGACCATGACCATCGTGTGTGTGTGCATGGCCGTGACCGGCATGCGCGTGCGTGTGACCATGGTGATGCCCGTGCGCGTGGCCATGTCCATGCGAATCGCGCAGCCACCACGCGCAAATCAGGTTCACCAGCAGGCCGATCACTGCGATGAAGGTGGCTTCCTGATAC
>NZ_PDWQ01000106.1 GCF_010211745.1 Pseudoxanthomonas kalamensis DSM 18571
CGGTACGCGCAGTGCTGGCGCCGACGCGTACCGGCGCGCGCAGCCCGGAGGCGGCCGCCATGGCCACCGAGATCAGCAGTGGCACGATGTAATACGCGACGCGGTAGGCCAGCGCCGCCGCCAGGACCGCGGCGGGGGGCACGTGCGGCAGCAGTTTGAGCAGGCTCCACTCTAACACGCCCAGGCCGGCCGGCACGGTGGAGATCAGTCCGGCCACCACGGCCACCAGCCAGATGCCGATGAAGCCGAAGTAGCCGGTACCGGGCTCCGGTGGCAGCAGTACGTAGAACGCGGCCGCGGCCAGGCCCAGCTCCACCACGCTCAGTGCAGTGACGCCCAACCCCGTGGTGCGGTCCGGTAACCAGAACCGGTGGGTACGGATGCCGAACTCGCGGCCCTGTTTGCCGACCAGCACCAGCATGGCGCCGTAGCCGACCAGCAGGACGATGCCGGCGATGCGGATGGCCTGCGCAGTAATCGGCAACGCGCGCGCGGCCGCTTCCGGTTCCAGCAGCAATGCCAGACCCAGCAGCACCCAGGCCCCGAAGATGAGGCCCAGGGTGCTCATCAGC
>NZ_PDWQ01000107.1 GCF_010211745.1 Pseudoxanthomonas kalamensis DSM 18571
CGGCGATATGGTCGATCAACTCCTGGAAATGCTGCAACGAAGAGCGCTTGGGCAGGCGCTTGATCGCATGTAGTGGGCTCTTCTGACGCCCCTGTTCGACCTGCAGGAGGCCTTCCAGGCGCTGTTTTTCATCGATGGTCAGTCGAGCCTCGATCTGAGCGAAATAGCGCCCGTTGACCAGCGTGCGGATGCGCCGGGTCAGGCGATCCAGTGTGGAGAACGCCGGCAGCTCGACGCGATCACGCACGAGCTGTTCGATGGCTACGTTGATCAGGTCTGCCGGGTTATCCATCACCGCAGCGGCTTCGTATACCGCGCGTGCCGCAATCTTCAGCCCGCCGTCGCTGTAGGCCCGGACCTGCAGGAATTGACGGATCCGACGGTAGTAGCGCTAGCGCGAGGCGTTGGCAAGATTCGTTGGCTTGACCTGCACGCGCAGTTTCAGCGCGCTGCGGATATGGCGCATCACCGCCGGCGGGCGGTCCTCCAACACGGGGAAATACCCCAGCCGTTGGAAGGTCTTGAGCAGGATCGTCAGCGTCAGGCGGTGCGCAGGCTGCCGGGTGTACTC
>NZ_PDWQ01000108.1 GCF_010211745.1 Pseudoxanthomonas kalamensis DSM 18571
GGGTTTTGCCAGTGTGGCGTGGGGTGACGGCGGCACCGCCATCGGTACCGAAAGTCTTGCCTACGGTGGCGACAGCACGGCAGTGGGCGCGAATGCGGCTGCGGCCGATACCGGCTCGATTGCGGTGGGCACCTACGCAAATGCATTTGGTCCGCGTGCCATTTCGCTCGGCGGCCAATCCAGGGCGACCGGCGATGAAAGCATCGCACTGGGTTGGGAAGCGAGCGCATTCGGTACGCAGAGCGTCAGCCTGGGCGGCGGTGCGGTGGCATCTGCCGACAACAGTGTCGCGCTGGGTGCAGGTTCGATCGCCGATCGCGCCAACACGGTGTCGGTGGGCAGCGCCGGCAACGAGCGCCAGGTCGCCAACGTCGCCGCCGGCAGCGCCGACACCGATGCGGTCAACGTGGCGCAACTGCGCGCCGGCAACACCGCCACCCTGAGCAGCGCCAACGCCTACACCAACACCCGCATCACCGCGCTGGACGACAGCTTCAACCAGTTGCGCACCGACACCGCGCATCGCCTGGACGGCATGGACCGGCGCATGGACCGGCTCCGCGCGATGA
>NZ_PDWQ01000010.1 GCF_010211745.1 Pseudoxanthomonas kalamensis DSM 18571
TCAACAGATAACACACCCACTCCTCTCATATATGTATTTGTTATCAGTACACCTCCACACTCGAGTTCTCCCCTCTATTCGTCGGCAGCGTCAGATGGGTATAAGAGGAGGCAGCGGCAGGGGTGCGGGGTCGGGCGGCGGCGTGGCGACTTCCGGCAGGGCCAGCATCACCGCCAGCCCCAGAGTGAAAGCCGCCAACCAGGCAATGCCGATGTGGCGTAGCGCGGTCGCCTTGGCCTGGCCGACGATCCGCTGCACCAGACCGGTGTCCATGAAGGGTTTGGCCACCGGCCATAGCCGGGGACCGTCGAGAATCTCGATGTTGTGGTGGGCTGCCTTGTCGCGACCTTCAGCCTCCAGCGTGCCCTCGGTGGCCAGGGTACCGCCGACGGCACCGTTCAGGCGGATCTCGGCCGCCAGTTCGTCCATTGCCACCGAACCAATCCGGTAGGCGCTGCCGTGCTTGCAGGCCAGCAGCCAGGGGCGGCCCTCGGCATTGCGGAGCAGGAAGTTGGAGCTGGGTTCCTGCGGATCCTCGCTGTCGATCTTCACCGGCTCCATGCCGCGACCGCGCATGGCCTCGATCAGGATGCGGGTGAACTCGCGCCAGCGCAGGCCGGCGATGGCCAGCAGGCCGGCCGAGGTTTCGTCGTCACGGCGCCGGATCAGCCATAGATAGGCGGTGGAAGCGCTGCCAACTAGCAGGGTGATGGCCAGTCCGAACAACCAAGCGGGCATAGGGAGGGGGAGTCAGCGGGAAAGCGGCGATTCTACGACAGCTGCTCCCGACTCCGGAATGCGGGCACGAAAAAGCCCGCCAGTCCGAAGCCGTAAGGGGAGGGGAGCATACGTACTTCGTTTGGACTGGCGGGCAAGGCTTATTGTTACGCCATCATCTGCTGCCATGCAACAAGAAATTGCAATCGATTACATCGATCCTGGATTGAAGTTTTCAATGCACCAGAATGGTCATTTCGTGCCGGACGTTTTTGGTGCGGTTTTGGCGCCGGCAGGGCGCTTCCGGACTGGTTTCCCGGTGGCAGCGGCGGCTTTTTTCGCTGCAGTCTTCTGGCTGACAGCCTTGCGCGTCGCAGTGGACTTTCCGCCGGACAGTTCGCGTTGCAGCGCATCGATACGCCCCTGCAGTTCGCTGAGGTCGTCGCGGGTCGGGATTTCCAGCCGGTGCAGGGCGCGATGGACGCGGTCCTCGAAGACTTTTTCCAGCCGCGTCCAGGTATCGGTCGCACGCTTCCTGGCCTTGCCGACGTTCTGTTCGACCGTCTCCCGCATCACTTCGACCTGCTCGCCGGCGAGCTTGCGGGTGTTCTGCTCCAGTACCAAGCCTTCCTTGACCAGGCTGTCGAACAGCTTGCCGCCTTCGTTCTGGGCGCGGCTGAAAGCCCCCAGACCGGCAAGCCAGACCTGCTGGGCAGACTCGCCCAGTCGCTGAGACAATAGTGCGGCGGTGTCTTCGGCTTTTTGCTTGGGTGCCTTTTTCTTGTGCTTGGCCATGGTGTCGGGCTCCGTATCGGTGTGCAGACAGCCTACGGCGGCAGTCTAGAGCTTTCACACCACGGCGGCGGCCAGGCGTCAGATGAAGCGTTCGCCCAGCACCCGGCGGATCTCGTGCTCGATCGGCGCCTTCATCATCGACAGCATGAAGCCCAGCTTGGCGTTGACCCGCAGCATCTGGGGCAGCAGTTCGATGCTGCCGTCGATCCCGGAACGGCTGAAGCGAAGGGTGTCGCCGTCCCAGTCACATTCGACCTCGAAACGCTCCCTGAGCTTGTGCGCCACCTCGTCCACCGACTGCCGGGCCTGCTCGGGCGATTGCGTGTGCGGGTGCTCGATCTCGATGCTGGACATGCTGGACTCCGGAAAGCGCCGTCATTGTCGCCGCACGTGGGCATCGCGCCAAGCCGGGCAGCGGATGCCGGAACGCGGGCAACCTGCTAGTCTCGCCCGCCTGTGGAGAACCTGAGACTTCAATTCAAGCAGGACCGGTCGGAAGAACGGCCGCTGGGTACGGGCGTGCACCGACTGGTTCGCCGCGCCGATGGCCGGCTGTCGTTCGACGATGGCGGGCAGGGCGCCTTGTGCGCGCAGTTCTGCCTGGATCGCCGTGGCCTGTGGCTGCAGATCGCCAGCGGGCGCAACGGCGTGCATGTCAATGGGCGGCCTGTGGTACGGATGGCGGCCCTGCGCGCGGGCGACAGCGTGCACGTGGACGGCATCGAACTGCGCGTTCGCGCCGATGCGGATGTCGCCGGAACCCGGCCGGCCGAAACCGTGACCGAGCCCTGCGAGGCCTGTGTCGTGCTGCGCGGCATCGGCGGCCGCCACCATGGCCGCAGCTTCACCCTGGATGTGCCGCGCCGGGTCGGCAGCGATGCGGAGGCCGACATCCGCATCGATGTGCCGGGCGCCGGGCCCAGGCATGCCTTGCTGGAGCGCGAGCAGGGACGGGTCCGGCTGCGGATGCTGGAATCCGGCGATTGCGAGGTCAACGGCACGCCGGTGCGCGAGGCCTGGCTGGCCTCTGGCGACCAGGTGGCGTTCGGCTCCAGCCATAGGTTTGTGGTGCAAGTGCCCTGGCAGTCATCGCCACCGCTGATCGCGACAGGTCCGGCCAGTGGTAACGAGGCCGCGGAGCCGCAGGTCGCGCGCCCCTCCGCCCGGCGCTGGCCGTGGTTGCTGCTGAGTGCGGCGTTGATCGCGCTGCTGCTGTCCGCGCTGCTGCTGTTCGGTTCCGGCTGAAAAACCACCCGGCCACGGGACGCCGCATGTCGCACTGCGGCATACTAGGCGTTCCTGCACCGGGTGTTCCATGACGCGCCTCTACAACTTCAGCGCCGGTCCGGCGACCCTGCCCGAACCGGTCCTGCGCCAGGCCCAGGCCGAACTGCTCGACTGGAACGGCGTGGGCGCCTCGATCGTCGAGATCAGCCATCGCAGCGCCGAGTTCATCGCCGTGGCCGCCGAAGCCGAAGCCGACCTGCGCCGGCTGGTCGGCATCCCGGACGACTACGCCGTGCTGTTCCTGTCCGGTGGCGCCACCACCCAGCAGGCGCTGCTGGCGCTGAATTTCGCCGCGCCGGGGCAGGTGGTCGATTACGTGGTCACCGGGCACTGGGGCAAGACCGCGATCAAGCAGGTCAAGCCCTATGTGTCGGTCAACATCGCCGCCGACGGCGAGCCGGGCGGCTTTCGCGACATTCCGCCGCGCGATAGCTGGAAACTCAGCCCGGATGCGGCCTACGTCCACATCACCGCCAACGAGACCATCCACGGGGTCGAGTTCCGCGATGCGCCCGAGGTCGGCGAGGTGCCGCTGTTCGCAGACTTCAGCTCGTCGATCGCCTCCGAGCCGATCGACGTATCCAAATACGGACTGATCTACGCCGGTGCGCAGAAGAACCTGGGACCGGTCGGGGTCGCGGTGGTCGTGGTCCGCCGCGACCTGCTGCAGCGGCAGGGCCAGCCACGCGCGGACATCTTCGACTACCGCTCGCACGTTGCCCGCGATTCCATGCTCAACACGCCGCCGACCTGGAACTGGTATCTGGCCGGACTGGTGTTCAAGTGGATGCTGGCCGAGGGTGGGGTAGCCGAATTCGCCCGTCGCAACGCCGAAAAGGCGCGCATCGTCTATGCGGCGATCGACGGCTCCGGCAGTTTCTACCGCAACCATGTGTTGCCCGAAGCGCGTTCGCGGATGAATATTCCGTTCTTCCTGCCGGACGAGACGCTGGACGCGCGCTTCGTCGCCGAGTCGAAGGCTGCCGGCCTGCTGGCGCTGAAGGGGCACAAGGCGGTCGGCGGCATCCGCGCCTCGCTGTACAACGCCATGCCAGTGGCCGGCGCGCAGGCGCTGGCGGATTTCATGGCCGATTTCATTCGGCGCAACGGATAAGCACGAGGGGACCATGGCGGCCAAGCCGAAGAAATCCACGCAGAAACCGAAGAAGGGCGCGTCACCACCGACCATCGCCAAGCCGGTGCTGTCGGACGTGCGCGCGCAGATCGACCGCATCGACCGCCAGATCCAGCAGCTGATCGCCGAACGCGCCGGTTACGCGCGCCAGGTCGGCAAGGCCAAGGGCAAGCTGGCGCAGGCGGTGGATTACTACCGCCCCGAGCGCGAGGCGCAGGTGCTGCGGATGGTGGTGGACCGCAACGAGGGGCCGCTCAGCGACGAAGTGCTGGTGCACGTATTCCGCGAGATCATGTCCGCCTGCCTGGCCCAGCAGGAACCGCTGAAGATCGGCTACCTGGGGCCGGAGGGCACCTTCAGCCAGCAGGCGGTGCTGAAGCATTTCGGCCGCTCGGCGCACGGGCTGCCGCTGTCGAGCATTGAGGAGGTGTTCCAGGAGGTCGAATCCGGCAACGCCGATTTCGGCGTGGTCCCGGTGGAAAACTCCGGCCAGGGCACCATCCAGATCACCCTGGACATGTTCCTGACCTCGCAGCTGAAGATCTGCGGTGAAGTCGAGCTGCGCGTGCACCAGTTCCTGCTTTCGCGCAGCGGCCATATCGAAGACATCGAGCGCGTTTACGGCCATCCGCAGGCATTGGCGCAGACCGCAGGCTGGCTGCGCGCCAACCTGCCCAAGGTCGAGAAGCTGCCGGTGTCCAGCAATGCCGAAGGCGCGCGGCGTGCGCGCAACGCCGACGACGCGGCTTGCGTGGCCGGCGAGAGCGCGGCGCATGTGTACGGCCTGAAGAAGGTGGTGATGACGCCGATCCAGGACGAAAAGGACAACACCACGCGCTTCCTGGTGATCGGCCGGCAGATCTTCCCGCCGTCCGGCCACGACCGCACCTCGGTGCTGGTGTTCATCCACGACAAGCCCGGCGCCCTGTTCGACGTGCTCAGCCCGTTTGCGCGCCACGGCATCAGCATGAACCGCATCGAATCGCGGCCTTCGCACCAGGCCAAGTGGGAATACGCCTTCTTCATCGACCTGGCCGGCCATGTCGAGGACGAAGGCATGAAACAGGCGCTGGCCGAACTGGAAGCGCATTCGGCGCAGATCAAGGTGCTGGGTTCGTACCCGGTTGCGGTGCCATAGCAACTGCATTCCGCCCTGATGGGCGGGTTACTTTCTTTGCTTGTGCAAAGAAAGTAACCAAAGAAACACACACCTGACGGCACGCCCTCCGCGCTACGCGCTACGGGTTTGCAATTCCGGCGGGAATTTTCGGAAGCCGCATCCTGCGGCTCCGAAAACGGAGCACATCCATGTGCACCGCCCCTTCGGGGTTTTACCCGCCGGACTTGCCGTGCCTGAAGGGGTCCACATCAAACGCAACACCGAAGTCCCGTCGCCACAAATCCGAATTCAATGACCGACAAGCAAAACTGGATCGCATCGAAAGGCAAGCCGCTGCAGGGCGACATCGACATTCCCGGCGACAAGTCGGTTTCGCACCGGGCGGTGATGTTTGCCGCGTTGGCCGACGGCGTCTCGCAGGTGGACGGCTTTCTGGAAGGCGAGGACACCCGCGCCACCGCGGCGATCTTCTCGCAGCTGGGGGTACGGATCGAAACCCCGTCGCCATCGCGGCGGATCGTGCACGGGGTCGGCATCGACGGCCTGCAGGCGCCTTCGCAGCCACTGGATTGCGGCAATGCCGGCACCGGCATGCGTCTGCTGACCGGTCTGCTGGCCGCGCAGCGCTTCGACAGTGTGCTGATCGGCGACGAGTCGCTGTCGAAGCGGCCGATGCGGCGGGTCACCGAGCCGCTGGCGCAGATGGGCGCGCGCATCGACACCGCCGATGGCGGGCTGCCGCCGCTGCGCATCCATGGTGGCCAGGCGCTGCACAGCATCGACTACGCCTCGCCGGTGGCCAGCGCCCAAGTCAAGTCCTGCCTGCTGCTGGCCGGGTTGTATGCGCAGGGCGAAACCATCGTGCGCGAGTCGCATCCGACCCGCGACTACACCGAGCGTATGCTCTCGGCCTTCGGCGTGGAGATCGACTATTCGCCCGGATACGCGTGCCTGCGCGGCGGGCAGCGTTTACGCGCGACCGATATCCAGGTGCCTGCGGATTTTTCCTCGGCGGCGTTCTTCCTGGTCGCCGCCAGTATCGTTCCCGGCTCGTGCCTGCGATTGCGTCGGGTCGGGTTGAATCCGCGCCGCACCGGCCTGCTGCAGGCGCTGCGGATGATGGGTGCGGACATCGTCGAGGAAAATGCAGCCGAACACGGCGGCGAAGCGGTCGCCGACCTCGTGGTGCGGCACGCGCCATTGCGCGGCATCGAGGTGCCGGAGGCGCTGGTGCCGGACATGATCGACGAGTTCCCGGCGCTGTTCGCTGCCGCCGCCTGCGCCGAAGGCCCCACCGTGGTCCGCGGCGCGGCCGAGCTGCGGGTCAAGGAATCGGACCGGCTGGCGGCCATGGCCAACGGCCTGCGCGCGCTCGGCCTGCAGGTGGACGAAACCGCGGACGGGGCGACGATTCACCCCGGCACGTTGCATGGCGGCCGCATCGAAAGCCACGGCGACCACCGCATCGCAATGGCCTTCAGCGTGGCCGGGCAGTGCTCCGATGGCGAGGTCGTGGTGGGCGACACGGCCAACGTGGCGACCTCATTCCCCGGCTACGAGACGCTGGCGCGCGGTGTAGGGTTCGGTTTGCGGTAGATGGGGCGCCAGAATCTTGCGGATGAGCTATGAAAGAGATACTGGCCTGATTGAATTGTTAGGGAAAACTGTCGAAATACAAAACAATGTAGTAGTAACTTTCACCCTCGACTTCATTACGCATGAAGCTTGAAAAAGCGAAAGCATCTTTTGGTTGTGCAGCGGGAGCCATTTGCGTCTTGCCTAGGTTTTGCACGGTTTTCAACGCCGTTTCCATGAATGCGTCAGAGGTCTCTTTCGAGGTGGGGGCAACATTCTCCGGAGTCTCTATGTCCCCGAAAAGCTTAGCCAGTGAGGCGTAAAGTTCTAGCCAGATCTTAGCCCCCGCAGCCGGATCTTGCCCCTCATATAAATAGACACCAATTCTTCGCAACTTTTCGTCATGGAAGAAGAACTGAAAGTTCTCCTTTTTTCCATTGAAGACTCCGTTGTAAGTCTCCAGGTCGCCATTGTTGAAGGATTTGTATGGGCCACAATCGGCAATAGCAGCAACTTCTTCAGGAGACATGCCAAATTGCCATGACAGCACGTCGCATTTCGCGAATGCTGGGCCTACATTAAAGCTAATGATCAGGGCCAATAAGATACGAAGCTGCATGATGGCTGCCTTTAACGCAAGTTGAATTCCACCGGCACATCGACGCTGCCGGCCACCGCTTGGCCATCGCGCTGGGCCGGTTTGAAGCGCCATTGTCGGACCGCCCGCAGCGCGGCACGGTCGAGGTCGCGCGATCCGCTGCGCTGGGCCACGGAGACATCGACGGGGACGCCGTCGGCGCCGACCTCCACCCGCACCACGACCGTACCGCTGGCGCCACGCCGCGCCGCGGCGACCGGGTATTCGGGAGCCGGCATCTGCCCGGGGATCGGTTCGGGCGCGTCGCCGGCGGCCAGTGGCGAGGCGCGCGTGGCTACTGGCGGAGGAGATGGTGTGGCGGGGGGTGGCGGGGGGGGGGGGCTGGGCGCGGGGGGGGGGGGGTGGGTCGTTTACACACCCCCCCGCCCACCCGGCTCCCGGGCCTGTCGGTTGCGGTCTTTTCCGT
>NZ_PDWQ01000109.1 GCF_010211745.1 Pseudoxanthomonas kalamensis DSM 18571
TTGGTGTTCATTGCCGATGACAGCGCGCTACGCATCGATGCGATCGGCCGCAGCCTGGATTACACGCCCGCGCGTTACGGCGATGGCCGCGTGGAGACCGATCCGTTGAATCCGCAACGTCGAACCGGCGGCGCGGCCGCGTTCGCGCAACTGATCGCGACGCGCATTCGCCCGCAGGTGGAGGCGCGCGTGGCGGTGGCCACGCGCCGGCAGACCGTGTGGGGCCACTCGGACGGTGGGCTGTGCGTGTTGCACATGCTGCTGACGCAGCCGCAGCTGTTTCAACACTACGTCGCGGTGGATCCGTCGCTATGGTGGGGCGATGGCTTCATCGTCGATCAGGCGCACCGCGTGGTGGATGCTGCGCAAGCGACAGACGCATACACGCCGCAGGTATTGCGGAGCGTGACGGTGATGGCAGGCGAGGGCGAACCTCCCACACGCAACCCAGCAGCACGCGCCATGCCAACCGAGCGGCCCGGAAGGCCACGCGCAGATCCGCACGCAGTCCCCAAGCTCGTCGCGCTGTTGTCCTCGTTACCGGCCATCAAGGCCGACTATCGGCC
>NZ_PDWQ01000110.1 GCF_010211745.1 Pseudoxanthomonas kalamensis DSM 18571
GTCCAATGGCGGCTACATGACGCTGATGCTGCTGGCCAAGCGCAGCGATGCCTATGCCTGCGGCGTGGCCGGCGCGCCGGGCACCGATTGGGGCCTGTACGACACGCCTTACACCGAGCGCTATATGGATCTGCCGGCTCGCAACGCTGCAAGCCACCGCGACGCACGCATCGCCACGCATCTGGATGGCCTGCGCGCCAAGCTCCTGCTAATCCACGGCATGGCCGACGACAATGTGCTGTTCACCAATTCCACCGCGCTGATGAGCGCGCTGCAGCAACGCGGTACCCCATTCGAATTGATGCCGTATCCCGGTGCCAAGCATGGGTTGTCGGGCGCCACGGCGCTGCATCGTTACAAGACTGCCGAAGCGTTTATTGAACGCTGCTTGGGATCATCTTGGGGCCCCGACGTCTGATTGAATACGTCTGTTCGAGACTGACGAAAGCTGCGGAAAACAGGGAGTGACCACTACTTCTTGGTCAGAGATTCCAACTTTCTACTCAATAAAAAAATAGATGGCTTCATGCATAGTGTTGAAGCAGGGTGAACGTTGCAGAAAGC
>NZ_PDWQ01000111.1 GCF_010211745.1 Pseudoxanthomonas kalamensis DSM 18571
CGTCAGAGGTGTATAAGAGACGGGCCTCGAACGGTGCCATGCGGTCACTGGGAGGCGGCGTCGGCTCACTTGCAGCATGAGACTGGGAAAGGATATGGAAAGGATATGGATCGCGATCGCCGCGGCAGTCCGTTGCCAGTGGGTGCGTCGGGCCTGTCTGCAGCGCATGCGGGTATTTGCATGAAAGCAAAACGCCCGCAATGCGTGGGTAGACAATGCGGGCGCCGTCGAGGATCGCAGGCCTCTTCGCGCTGCTTGGGTAGGGGAGGCTACCCAAGCAGCGCGTCGCGCAGTTCGCGGCGCAGAATTTTCCCGACATTACGTTCACTACTTTGGCAATCTCACCGAACTTTTGGTCCGAGTGCCGGGACGGCGCAGCAGCGATGACGGTAGCAAGCTGCACGCAAGCATTCAGATCAATACTTCATGACACGCCTTCACTCCGAAGCGGGCTTGCGCAGGGCGACCACCCGATACTGCCCGCGATCGCCGTAGCGCGGCCCTTTCTTTTCCAGCTCCGCACATAATCTGTCTTCGCCGCACGGCACCAGATTGGCG
>NZ_PDWQ01000112.1 GCF_010211745.1 Pseudoxanthomonas kalamensis DSM 18571
CATGACGAAGCCAACCCGCCGCCAGCTGGCCAACGCCATCCGTTTCCTCGCCGCCGATGCGGTCGAAGCCGCCAAGTCCGGCCATCCGGGCATGCCCATGGGCATGGCCGACATCGCCGAGGTGCTGTGGAACGACTACCTGCGACACAACCCGTCCAACCCGGACTGGTTCAACCGCGACCGTTTTGTGCTGTCCAACGGCCACGGCTCGATGCTGCAGTACGCGCTGCTGCACCTGAGCGGCTACGACCTGCCGATCGAGGAGCTCAAGCGCTTCCGCCAGCTGCACAGCAGGACCGCCGGCGCTTGAAAAAAAAAAAACTACAGAATAACAGATCGAATGGAACGTCATGCGTATTCCAAGCATGGCATCATGACACAGCGCCAGGCTTGTACCTATGCACACAGAAACAACGAATGATACTCGGAAAATTCAATACACGATGCTGTGCACGACAGCACTATGATATATGGCACATCTCGCATGAGGGTGGATCTTAAGACGATGTAT
>NZ_PDWQ01000113.1 GCF_010211745.1 Pseudoxanthomonas kalamensis DSM 18571
GCCCAATGCTGCTTGGTCAGATGCATTCCAACTCCTCCTTCGTCTGGGGTTTCGGGAATATAGCGGCCTTTTCGCCGGGGCCATCAGCCGCCTTCAGCTGGAGTTGGAATAGGTGGAGGGATTGTGAAGATGCGATAACCCATGGCGATTCCGCCGGTCCCAAAAGAAAAACGCCCGGCATTGCCGGGCGTTTTTTTGCTGCAGTACAGTGGATCAGGCCGCGACGGTCTTCGCCACGTCCTGGTATTCCTCGATCTGGTCGAAGTTCATGTAGCGGTAGATCTCCGCGCCCTTCTCGTTGATCACGCCGATATCGGCCATGTACTCGGCCTTGGTCGGGATCCGGCCCAGGCGCGAGCAGATCGCGGCCAGTGCTTGAAAAAAACAGAAAAATTATCTGAGATTTGTGTATGTTCCATAGCAGCGGGTATCGGCACAACAGAGGAACTTTGTGTACTTTTAGTTGTAAAAGATACGGACATAGAAGCATATATCTAAAATATGTTCTCA
>NZ_PDWQ01000114.1 GCF_010211745.1 Pseudoxanthomonas kalamensis DSM 18571
GTGATCGACCGGCTGGGCACGCGCATCGGCTACGCGCTGGCCATCGGCATCTGGTCGCTGGCGGCGATGGGCCATGCGCTGGCCGCCAGCGTGGCCGGCTTCATCCTGGCGCGCTTCGCCCTGGGCCTGGGCGAGGCCGGCAACTTCCCGGCCGCGGTCAAGAACGTGGCCGAATGGTTCCCGAAGCGGGAGCGAGCTTTCGCGGTGGGCATCTTCAACGCCGGCTCCAACATCGGTGCGATCCTGGCGCCGCTGGTGGTGCCGGTGGTGGCCGCGGCCTGGGGCTGGCAGGCGGCGTTCCTGTGCACCGGCGTGCTCAGCGCCACCTGGCTGGCGCTGTGGCTGGCCCGCTACCGTCCGCCCGAGCAGCAGCCCCGCCTGTCGGCCGCCGAACTGGCCCACATCCGCTCCGACTGCTTGGAAAAATTAGGTTATGGCAACAGTAAGAATAGCAGCAGGTATTCATCTAGTGATAATAAATATAAAACCGATAGATAACTGTCGAGTA
>NZ_PDWQ01000115.1 GCF_010211745.1 Pseudoxanthomonas kalamensis DSM 18571
TACCGAAAAGACCTTCGGTAGCTATGGCTTGATCAGCTATCGCAGCGATCGTTTGAATGTGCAGGCCGGTGTGCACTTCGACAGCACCAAGCTCGACACGGTGGGCCGCCAACGGCAGCTGGATGCGGCAACCAATCACTACGTGTACGTCGATAACCCGACCAGTGCGGACTACGACTACCTACTGCCGTCGGCGGTGATGACCTATCACCTGACCGATGCGCTGGATCTGCGCGCCGGTGCAAGCCGCACGTTGGGCCGCCCGCCGTACGATGCCTATGCGGCGCGTACCTCCATCGGCTTCGTCAATACGACAGACGCCGGCAACCCGAACGCGCAGGGCGTCACCGTCACCATCGGCAACCCAGACATCAAGCCGCGTGTGTCCAACAACCTGGATCTATCGCTGGAATGGCGCCTTCCCGGGGATTTCGATGCGTTCGCGTCCGCTGCCGTCTTCGACAAACATATCCAGGACGAGATCTTTACGCTCTCGCGCACCGATAGCTTCACCTTCGACGGCACCACGTATGCGAATGCGTTGATCAGCAC
>NZ_PDWQ01000116.1 GCF_010211745.1 Pseudoxanthomonas kalamensis DSM 18571
CTGCAGCAAAGCAAGGGCAGCCAGCTGCAGGTACTGATGGTCCCGACCACCCGACCCGACACGATCGAGCAGTACGCGGTGCGCGTGTTCGAGCAGTGGAAGCTGGGCCGCAAGGGCGTGGACGACGGTGTGCTGCTGCTGGTGGCCAAGGACGACCGCGCGGTGCGGATCGAGACCGGCTACGGCCTGGAAGGCGCGATTCCCGACGCGGTCGCCAACCGGGTGATCCAGGAGTACCTGGTGCCGGAGTTCCGCGAGGGCGACTTCGGCGGCGGGATCGAGGCGGCCACCGCGGTGCTGGTCAAGGTCATCGACGGCGAGCCGCTGCCGGCTCCGGTCAGCCGCAATGCGTGCTTGAAAAAAAAAAAAAGTTCAAGAACTAAAGCCAGCGCACTTAAATGCTTCAATTACAGGCGTAACGCCATTACCCGAGCATACATTACATAAAATTAATACAGGAAGCTCATATAAAGCTCTTTTTAAACTGTTTTGCCTCTGTTATAATA
>NZ_PDWQ01000117.1 GCF_010211745.1 Pseudoxanthomonas kalamensis DSM 18571
CGCCGGAATGGTGCAGAAATGTCGATATCCCGTATCTGCTGGGATACTGGCGGGATTGACCCGACCATTGTGTATGAACGCTCGAAAAAACATGGGCTGTTCCGGGTGATCCCCATTAAAGGGGCATCCGTCTACGGAAAGCCGGTGGCCAGCATGCCACGTAAGCGAAACAAAAACGGGGTTTACCTTACCGAAATCGGTACGGATACCGCGAAAGAGCAGATTTATAACCGCTTCACACTGACGCCGGAAGGGGATGAACCGCTTCCCGGTGCCGTTCACTTCCCGAATAACCCGGATATTTTTGATCTGACCGAAGCGCAGCAGCTGACTGCTGAAGAGCAGGTCGAAAAATGGGTGGATGGCAGGAAAAAAATACTGTGGGACAGCAAAAAGCGACGCAATGAGGCACTCGACTGCTTCGTTTATGCGCTGGCGGCGCTGCGCATCAGTATTTCCCGCTGGCAGCTGGATCTCAGTGCGCTGCTGGCGAGCCTGCAGGAAGAGGATGGTGCAGCAACCAACAAGAAAACACTGGCAGATTACGCC
>NZ_PDWQ01000118.1 GCF_010211745.1 Pseudoxanthomonas kalamensis DSM 18571
GGCCAAGATCCTGGGCGCCGAAGCGCGCCACCTGGCAGCATTCGGGCGCACGGCGCGTGCCATGCACGACCAGCAGCTGCGGTTCGCCCATGGCCTGAGCAGTTCCAAGGCCTTGCTCCATGGCGCCGGGGCGGTCCTGCTGGCGTGCTACGTCTATGCGGGCCTGCAGCTCCTGCACATGGCCATGGCCGAACTTCTGGTGCTGGTCGCAATCTTCGCCCGGCTGTTGCCACTAGTGAGCAACATCCAACAGCAACGCCAGTATTGCCGGCATGCAATGGCCGCGTTCGACGAGATCGAAGGCCGCCTGCAGGAGAGCCGGACCTGGGCCGAGCCGCCGTTACCCGAGGCCACGCCGCCGATTTCCAGTGTGCCTTGGTCTGGGCCAAGCAGGCCGCTCAGGACATCGGCCAGGGTGCTCTTGCCTGCACCGGAGGCGCCGACCACGGCGGTGGTCGTCCGCGCCGGCAGCAGTAACGACAGATTCTGCAGCGCGGGCGTGCCGCGTCCGGGGTACTGGACCTGGACTGCAGACAGTGCAATCGAGGC
>NZ_PDWQ01000011.1 GCF_010211745.1 Pseudoxanthomonas kalamensis DSM 18571
CACTCACAACAATGAGTGGCAGATATAGCCTGGTGGTTCAGGCGGCGCATTTTTATTGCTGTGTTGCGCTGTAATTCTTCTATTTCTGATGCTGAATCAATGATGTCTGCCATCTTTCATTAATCCCTGAACTGTTGGTTAATACGCTTGAGGGTGAATGCGAATAATAAAAAAGGAGCCTGTAGCTCCCTGATGATTTTGCTTTTCATGTTCATCGTTCCTTAAAGACGCCGTTTAACATGCCGATTGCCAGGCTTAAATGAGTCGGTGTGAATCCCATCAGCGTTACCGTTTCGCGGTGCTTCTTCAGTACGCTACGGCAAATGTCATCGACGTTTTTATCCGGAAACTGCTGTCTGGCTTTTTTTGATTTCAGAATTAGCCTGACGGGCAATGCTGCGAAGGGCGTTTTCCTGCTGAGGTGTCATTGAACAAGTCCCATGTCGGCAAGCATAAGCACACAGAATATGAAGCCCGCTGCCAGAAAAATGCATTCCGTGGTTGTCATACCTGGTTTCTCTCATCTGCTTCTGCTTTCGCCACCATCATTTCCAGCTTTTGTGAAAGGGATGCGGCTAACGTATGAAATTCTTCGTCTGTTTCTACTGGTATTGGCACAAACCTGATTCCAATTTGAGCAAGGCTATGTGCCATCTCGATACTCGTTCTTAACTCAACAGAAGATGCTTTGTGCATACAGCCCCTCGTTTATTATTTATCTCCTCAGCCAGCCGCTGTGCTTTCAGTGGATTTCGGATAACAGAAAGGCCGGGAAATACCCAGCCTCGCTTTGTAACGGAGTAGACGAAAGTGATTGCGCCTACCCGGATATTATCGTGAGGATGCGTCATCGCCATTGCTCCCCAAATACAAAACCAATTTCAGCAAGTGCCTCGTCCATTTTTTCGATGAACTCCGGCACGATCTCGTCAAAACTCGCCATGTACTTTTCATCCCGCTCAATCACGACATAATGCAGGCCTTCACGCTTCAGACGCGGGTCATAGTTGGCAAAGTACCAGGCATTTTTTCGCGTCACCCACATGCTGTACTGCACCTGGGCCATGTAAGCTGACTTTATGGCCTCGAAACCACCGAGCCGGAACTTCATGAAATCCCGGGAGGTAAACGGGCATTTCAGTTCAAGGCCGTTGCCGTCACTGCATAAACCATCGGGAGAGCAGGCGGTACGCATACTTTCGTCGCGATAGATGATCGGGGATTCAGTAACATTCACGCCGGAAGTGAATTCAAACAGGGTTCTGGCGTCGTTCTCGTACTGTTTTCCCCAGGCCAGTGCTTTAGCGTTAACTTCCGGAGCCACACCGGTGCAAACCTCAGCAAGCAGGGTGTGGAAGTAGGACATTTTCATGTCAGGCCACTTCTTTCCGGAGCGGGGTTTTGCTATCACGTTGTGAACTTCTGAAGCGGTGATGACGCCGAGCCGTAATTTGTGCCACGCATCATCCCCCTGTTCGACAGCTCTCACATCGATCCCGGTACGCTGCAGGATAATGTCCGGTGTCATGCTGCCACCTTCTGCTCTGCGGCTTTCTGTTTCAGGAATCCAAGAGCTTTTACTGCTTCGGCCTGTGTCAGTTCTGACGATGCACGAATGTCGCGGCGAAATATCTGGGAACAGAGCGGCAATAAGTCGTCATCCCATGTTTTATCCAGGGCGATCAGCAGAGTGTTAATCTCCTGCATGGTTTCATCGTTAACCGGAGTGATGTCGCGTTCCGGCTGACGTTCTGCAGTGTATGCAGTATTTTCGACAATGCGCTCGGCTTCATCCTTGTCATAGATACCAGCAAATCCGAAGGCCAGACGGGCACACTGAATCATGGCTTTATGACGTAACATCCGTTTGGGATGCGACTGCCACGGCCCCGTGATTTCTCTGCCTTCGCGAGTTTTGAATGGTTCGCGGCGGCATTCATCCATCCATTCGGTAACGCAGATCGGATGATTACGGTCCTTGCGGTAAATCCGGCATGTACAGGATTCATTGTCCTGCTCAAAGTCCATGCCATCAAACTGCTGGTTTTCATTGATGATGCGGGACCAGCCATCAACGCCCACCACCGGAACGATGCCATTCTGCTTATCAGGAAAGGCGTAAATTTCTTTCGTCCACGGATTAAGGCCGTACTGGTTGGCAACGATCAGTAATGCGATGAACTGCGCATCGCTGGCATCACCTTTAAATGCCGTCTGGCGAAGAGTGGTGATCAGTTCCTGTGGGTCGACAGAATCCATGCCGACACGTTCAGCCAGCTTCCCAGCCAGCGTTGCGAGTGCAGTACTCATTCGTTTTATACCTCTGAATC
>NZ_PDWQ01000119.1 GCF_010211745.1 Pseudoxanthomonas kalamensis DSM 18571
TATATATACTTACCGAGTCACAGGGCCGGGGATGCACCCGGCAGGTCGAGGGCCAGCCGCCGCGCTGCCCATCGGTATGTATATACATAGATAGGAGCACCCATGATCTTCGCGTGTGTCAACACCAAGGGCGGCGTCGGCAAGACCACGACCGCCGTGCATCTGGCAGTGATGCTGGCCCGTCAGGGCAAGACGCTGCTCATCGACGGCGACCCGCAGGCCTCGGCCGCGAGCTGGGCGGCATGGCGTCGTGAGACGCAGTACGACCCGTCGCCCACCACCACCTGCCTCGCTGGCAAGGCGATCTTGGCCGAAGGCAAGCAACTGGCCACCGGCTTTGAGCACGTCGTCGTCGATGCAGGCGGCCGTGATTCCGTGGGCCTGCGCTCCGCGCTGCTGCTGGCCCAGAGTGCCGTGATCCCGGTCGGTGCCTCCAATCTGGACGCAGCGGCCATGACTGACCTGCTGGAAGTCGTCGAGCTGGCCCGCGACTACAACCCCGAGCTGGACGTGCGCGTGCTGCTGACCCGCGTCGATCCACGCACCAAG
>NZ_PDWQ01000120.1 GCF_010211745.1 Pseudoxanthomonas kalamensis DSM 18571
TGTACCACCTGCTCGATGGAGATGCGCACGAACGGGGTGGTGTCGTACGGCTTTTGCACCTTCATGCCGGGCGGGAAGAACCTTTCCTGCTCTTCCAGGCTTTTATCGATCGCGCGCACCGTATCCAGCGCATTGGCCCCGGTCGCCAGCTTGATCGCCAGACCGGCCGCCGGCTTGCCGTTGTAACGGCCCACCGTGTTGTAGCTTTCGCTGCCCAGCTCGATGCGCGCCACATCGCGCAAGCGCACCTGCGAGCCATCGGACTGCGTGCGCAGCAGGATATTCTCGAATTGCTCGGCGGTCTTCAGCCGGGTCTGGGCAGTGATGGTGGCGTTGAGCTGCTGGTTGGCCACCGCCGGCAATGCGCCCAACTGGCCGGCGGAAATCTGCGCGTTCTGTGCCTGGATCGCGTTGCGCACATCCACGGGCGTGAGACTGAAATTGCTCAGCTTGTTGGGGTCCATCCACACCCGCATCGCGTACTGCGAACCGAACAAGGTGGTGTCGCCCACGCCTTCGAGGCGGCTGATGGTTTCCTGCACGTTGGC
>NZ_PDWQ01000121.1 GCF_010211745.1 Pseudoxanthomonas kalamensis DSM 18571
CAGCGGCTCGTCACCCAGCGCTGCAACCGCGTCGTAGATGCGCTCCAGCGGGCGCACCTTGCGACCAAGCAGGACCACCGTGGCGCCTGCCGCCGCGCATGCCTGCGCCGCAGCGGCGCCGAGGCCACCAGCGGCGCCGGTGATCAGCACGACACGTCCCGACAAGGCAGCCGACTGCGACTGGGCCTGCATCGAACTCACGGCTGGTACGCCTCGCTGACGATGCGCTTGAGCTCGCCGGCTTCGAACAGCTCCAGCGTGATGTCGCAGCCGCCGATCAGCTCGCCATGGATGAACAGCTGCGGAAACGTGGGCCAGTTGGAGTAGCGCGGCAGATTGGCGCGCACTTCGGGTTCTTCCAACACGTTGACCGTGCGCAGTTGGTCGGCACCGGCGGCGACCAGGGCCTGCACGGCGCGACTGGAAAACTAGCACATCGGAAATAGCGGGGCGCCTTTCATGAACAGCACGACCGGGGGTTGTTCGACTTCGGCCTGGATCCGTTCCATAACCGGCATTGTACTCTCCTGCCTGGGAGCGG
>NZ_PDWQ01000122.1 GCF_010211745.1 Pseudoxanthomonas kalamensis DSM 18571
GACCCAGAGCGAAAACGCGGCGGTCAATCCGTCGTTCTACTACGCGGTGGCCGATGGCCTGGGAACCTCGGCGATTCCGTACCAGGTGAAGTTCAATCTGCCGTTTGCAGGTGCCGCGCCGTCGGTGACGACCAAGAGCAAGCAGCTGGGCCTGTACATCCAGGACGATTGGGACGTAAACGACAAGCTGCAGTTGAACCTGGGCGTGCGCTGGGATGGCGAGAAGATTCCCTCGTATCTGGACAACGTGACCCCGCCGGAAGTGGTGGCGGCCTTGAACGGCCCCGGCACCGACCCGACGGTGAGCGCCACCTACGCCGAGCAACTGGCCAAGGGCGGCGTCAACATTAACGACTACATCAGCAACGGCCATAACCGTAAACAGGACAACAACAACTTCGCGCCGCGCCTGGGCTTCTCCTACGATTTCCGCGGCGACGCATCGCTGGGTTTGTTTGGCGGTGCCGGTCGCAGCTACGACCGCAATCTGTTCGACATCCTGGGACTGGAGCAGGTCAAGTCGGCGCTGGCGCAGTACACG
>NZ_PDWQ01000123.1 GCF_010211745.1 Pseudoxanthomonas kalamensis DSM 18571
GGACCATAGTAGTTCCCGAACCCGATACAACTCCGAATGCCATATACTTGCATAAACGCAGTCAGACTGCGAATGATAAGATCCGTAGTCAAAAGGGAAACAGCCCAGACCATCAGCTAAGGTCCCAAAGTGTAAGTTAAGTGGAAAAGGATGTGGGATTTCTAAGACAACTAGGATGTTGGCTTAGAAGCAGCCACTCATTTAAAGAGTGCGTAATAGCTCACTAGTCAAGAGATCCTGCGCCGAAGATGTCCGTGGCTCAAACTTACCACCGATGCTATGGGTGTACACTATGTGTACGCGGTAGAGGAGCTTTCTGTATGGGTTGAGGTCGTACCGTAAGGAGCGGTGGACTGTACAGAAGTGAGAATGCTGGCATAAGTAGCGAGAAATAAGTGAGAATCTTATTGGCCGAAAATCTAAGGTTTCCTGGGGAAGGTTCGTCCGCCCAGGGTTAGTCGGGACCTAAGCCGAGGCCGAACGGCGTAGGTGATGGACAATCGGTTGATATTCCGCTACGGCCTATTTACGTTTGAGAA
>NZ_PDWQ01000124.1 GCF_010211745.1 Pseudoxanthomonas kalamensis DSM 18571
AATGAGGGCAGCTGTTACGGCGTCATCAAAGAGGTTAACATCGTCGGCGCACAGAGCCTGGGCTTCGGTGAGGAGGCCGACATGATCACGGCGCCGTCCGCTGGCTAATGCAGCCTCGAGATCCATGCTGCCGATCAATCGGTCCACGGTAGTGCCTGCCGTGACGTCACGGACGACGATCCCTGGAACGAGGTCAACGAAGGACCTCGCACAGGTTGATTTGGCCGTGCCGAGAGGGCCTGTGATGAGGACCCCACCGATCATTGGATCGATGGCTAGCAGCGTGAGGGCCAATCTGGGTTCAGACTGGCCCACGATCGCTACAAAGGGAAAATGACGAGGCATCAAGCGGAAGCCGCCTGCTTGATGGTCATTCAGTAACGATTCTTTAAGCATTTTTCGGTACGCTTTTCGGCATCGCTCGTTGAGTTTTTAGCTGGTTTCCAGAATCCCATTTGTTTTACTTGGGGGGTGCTGTCGTTATGGTGTCAATATTAGATCTTGGTCATCTGATGCGTGGTTAAGAAGAATGTGTAGC
>NZ_PDWQ01000125.1 GCF_010211745.1 Pseudoxanthomonas kalamensis DSM 18571
AACATGATAGTACTATAAGCTCAAGAGTATTGGATTTCTGAGTATATCACACAAAGAAATTACAGAAATTTTTTTTACAAGCAGAAGACGGCATTCGATGTTTCTGCCTGTCTCGTAGGCTCGGCGCTCATGCCTGCGCTCCGCGCGTGCTGTGCCGCAGCACCTTGCGTTCGATTCTGCGATGCAGCATTTTCGAATGCTCCCCTCCGGCGCGGGCCGGTTGCCGTCATTGGTATCGCTATCATTAACACACGTGGGAAAAGTGGGCCAAACCGGTGCGCCCTCGGCGCCGGTCCACGGGTACCGATACGACGTATGCACGTGGAATCGCGCGCTTTTTGCATTGCACTGCAGCATGGATCGCGCTTGTCTTGCGTGCCCTATGTGGGAGCGCTACCATCGCGCCGCGCGCAGAACCGGCTTTTTTGCCGCGATGCAGCAAAACCAATGAGCACAGACAACTGAACCGGATCGCCGCGGCATCACCGCGCTACGGCGAATCACCAGAAACGGGAGGGAGTACGGTGAACAAGAAAC
>NZ_PDWQ01000126.1 GCF_010211745.1 Pseudoxanthomonas kalamensis DSM 18571
TGGCTGTTTAAATGATGAATTCATCCGACAAAGCTTACCATGTTTATTTAATTTAACATTTTTCCACCGTAAACAGGTTTGTTTTTGGACCTGCTGGGCCGGATGGTCAGCTACGCCGACGGCCTGCTCTCTGAACTGTTCACCAATGCCAGCAGCGTGCGCCTGATGGAGCACGCCGCCACCCTGGACCTGGAGGACTTCGAGGATCCGGACCTGCAGGACCGGCTGGACCGCGCCCGGCGCCAGACCATGAGCCGGATGAACCTGATGAGCCAGCTGTTGGCCAGGTCCAGGACGCCATCACCGTGGTCAGCTTCGGCGTGGGCCTGCTGGTGTACGCGCCCTGGCTGATCCTGCTGCTGGCCGTGGCCCTGGTGCCGGCGTTCATCGGCGAGGCCCACTTCAACGCCCTGGGCTACACCCTCAATTTCCAGTGGACTCCGGAGCGGCGCCAGCTGGAGTACCTGCGCCAGACCGGCGCCAGCGTGGAG
>NZ_PDWQ01000127.1 GCF_010211745.1 Pseudoxanthomonas kalamensis DSM 18571
GACAGCTGACCGAGGGTGCGTCGCGGGCACATGACCAGGTCGAGCCGAAGTGTTGGTAGAGTCGACTTGATCCACCGGGTAGCTCGAGCAGCGACACGGGGTGGACACGGTTGCGGTGTGAGTGTTCATTTTTGGTCAGGCCGAGCTGTTCGGCCAGTTCGTCCAGGGTCTGCGGGCCGTCGCAGCGCTCGAGCAATTGCAGGATCGCCTCGCGGCTGGCGATGGGCTGCGCATAGCGCTCGGCCTCGCGTGCGGCATAGGGATCCTGGATCGGCGCGGCGGTGTCGGGCGCGGCCGCCGGCGGCGGCGTCGGCGGGTGCAGCGGTTGCAGCGGCGGCTTGGGGCCACGGCGCAGGAAGCTGGGCATCCAGACGGGCAGACGCGATTTCTTCGGCGTATCGGGGGAGTGCGCGTCGCTGGACGCGGATTTGCCGGGCTTGCCGGACTTGCTTTTGCGAGTTGTCATCCGTGCATGGTACTCCCATGCAG
>NZ_PDWQ01000128.1 GCF_010211745.1 Pseudoxanthomonas kalamensis DSM 18571
CGAAGCGGGCGGGGGTACCGGCGGAAGGAAAGGCCTGCCCCGGCGCCGCCACGTGGCCGCGGGTGCTGGGCGTGGCAAAGAAGGGCCAGGGCCTGGGGGGCAGGCCCGCCGGCATCGCCTGGATGGGCGCCGGCCGGCGCCTCCCCGCCGCGCCCTGAGCAGCAAACGCCGCGCGCAGCGAGCCTGGCTCAGCCGTGCGCGCTTCCCAGCAGCTCGAACGGGCCACCCTGCTGCAGCGCGCGCTGGTAGGCGGGGCGCTGTTCGATCCGCTGCACGAACCCGGCCAGGTTCGGATGCGCCTGCAGGCCGATGCGCGCCGCCGCGGCCTGCACCGGGAAGCTCATCTGCACGTCCGCCGCGGTGAAGCGGTCGCCAGCGAACCAGCCGGTCTCGGCTAGCTCGCGCTCCATCCAGTCCAGGTGCAGGCGCACCTGCGGCCCGACGAAGCCGCGCATCGCCTTATCGACGATGGCCTTGGCGATCGGCCGCGCGAAGAACGGCATCTTCGCCGAGCGGGTCCGCCCGAACCCCAGGC
>NZ_PDWQ01000012.1 GCF_010211745.1 Pseudoxanthomonas kalamensis DSM 18571
ATCAACTACCTGGTGTAGCCATAGGCGTTTTTCGCGAAGAATATCCAAGGTTGTCTTGTAACGCTCCCCAAGGACGCGAGCTGACTCTATTGAGTCGCCCCTGAAAAACCCCCAGACCGCATCCATTGCAAGACTTGACCTACGTTTTAGGCGTGCTGGAATTACCAGTTTTCGTTACTCTACGAACTGGTTTATGGCAGTTTTCGCCCATGCGTACACGCCGTCCCGCCGCCGAGCAATTGCCTGCCGATGAGTTGTTTCGTTCGCGTCTGGAGAACCAGATCGACTTGCGCCATCCACTGGTCCAGCTGAGCCACCGGCTGCCGTGGAGTGCGCTGGAGCAGGCGCTGTCGCCACGATTGCCGGTCACCACCGGCACAGGCGGTCGCCCCGCATTGCCGATGCGTCTGATCGCTGGGCTGCTCTACCTCAAGCACGCCTACGACCTGTCCGATGAAGCGGTGTGCGAACGTTGGCTGGAAAATCCGTACTGGCAGTTTTTCACCGGCGAGGTGGTGTTCCAGACCTGCTTGCCGTGCGATCCCAGCTCCCTGACACGGTGGCGACAGCGCCTGGGCGAAGCCGGGATGGAAGAGCTGTTGGCGCACACCATCAACACCGCACATGCGGTCAAAGCAGTGGATGCGCGCGAGTTGTCGCGAGTGATCGTGGACACCACCGTGCAGGAAAAAGCGATCGCCCATCCCACCGACAACCGGCTGCTGGAGGTGGCCCGCAAGAAGCTGGTGCTGCTGGCCAAGCGACACGGCATCGCACTGCGACAGACCTATGCGCGGCAAGGTCCGGCGTTGAGCCGCAAGGCCGGGCGCTATGCGCATGCGCGCCAGTTCAAGCGCATGCGCAAGGTGCTGCGACGCCAACGCACGATCCTGGGACGCGTATTACGCGATCTGCAACGCAAGCTGGCCCAGCGGGAATCGTCGGTGCGTGAGCGCATCGGTGTCTGGTTGGAGCGCGCACACCGGTTGTTGACACAGCGTCCCAAGGACAACCAAAAACTCTACGCGTTGCACGCGCCGGAAGTGGAATGCATCAGCAAGGGCAAGGCGAGGAACCCGTACGAATTCGGCGTCAAGGTCGGCATTGCGGTGAGTGCGCGCAAGGGCTTGATCGTGGGCGCGCGCAGTTTTCCCGGCAATCCCTACGACGGCGACACGTTGGCCGAGCAATTGGAACAGGCGCGCGGGCTGCTCCAGGATGTGAATGTGATCCCGCAGATGGCCATCGTGGACTTGGGGTATCGCGGGCGCGAGGTGGAGGGTGTGCAGATCCTGCATCGGGGCAAAGCCAGAACGCTGACGCGACGGCAATGGCGCTGGATCAAACGAAGGCAAGCGGTAGAGCCGGTGATCGGACATCTGAAACAGGACTGCCGCTTGAATCGCTGCCATCTCAACGGCGCCCAAGGCGATGCACTGCACGTGCTCGGCTGCGCCGCCGGCTACAACCTGCGGTGGCTGCTGCGCTGGATCGCATTTTTGCGTGCCTGGTTGCAGGTGGTGCGGGCGCGTTCCTCAACGTCCTCAAGCCCCCCGTGGCTCGCAAACATGGCATTTGGTGCTTGAGAGTAGTTTTTCAGGGGCGACTAAATACGCAAGGCGTTACCTGGGAGAAGCGGCCTATCGTTTTAATCGTCGATTCCGCTTGCGCGAGATGCTGCCACGACTTGCCACGGCCATGATGCAATCCAACCCATGTCCGGAGCCGGCTTTGCGCATGGCGGGCAATTTTCATGGCTGAGAGACAGGGCTAATCAGGTGGCCTTTTGCGTTGGCCGA
>NZ_PDWQ01000129.1 GCF_010211745.1 Pseudoxanthomonas kalamensis DSM 18571
CCTATTGCTCGCAGCGTCTGGGATCGCGTGCCGAGATCACGAAATACTCCTGGGCCGATCCGCAGAAGGTACACGACGCCGTCGAGGCTGGGATTGCCGGTGGTGCACGTCGCGTCTGCATGGTGGCCTCCGGTCATGGTCCATCTCGGCGAGACGTCGAGCGCGTCAATGGCATGGTACGTTCCCTCAAAGCCGACCACCCCGACGTTGAGGTTTGTGTCTGTTTGGGGTTTGTCGACGACGAGAAGGCCGCTTCCATCAAGGAGGCGGGCGCCGACGCCTACAACCACAATGCCAATACCGCTCGCTCTCATTACGGCAAGATCTGCAGTACCCACTCCTACGAGGACAGGATGGATACCGTCGAAGTCCTCAAGCGCAATGGTCTGTCGCCCTGCTCCGGAGTTATTGCCGGCATGGGCGAGACCGACGAGGAATTCGTCGATGTTATCTTCGACCTGCGCAAGCATGGGGTCGATTCGGTGCCGGTGAATTTCTTGCTCCCCTTCGAGGGCACTCCGCTGGCCGGTGGAG
>NZ_PDWQ01000130.1 GCF_010211745.1 Pseudoxanthomonas kalamensis DSM 18571
AGATGGATCTGGATGCGCTGCTGGCGCTGCGCCCGCCGCTGGTGCTGGTGGACGAACTGTCTCATCGCAACGCGCCCGGCAGCCGCCACGAGCGGCGCTGGCAGGACGTGCAGGAGTTGCTCGACGCCGGCATCGATGTCTACAGCACGGTAAACATCAAGCATCTGGAAAGCCTCAACGACGTGGTCCACCGCATCCCCGGCGTGCGCGTCAGCGAGACCGTGCCCGATGCGATCTTCGACCGCCTGCGCGACATCGTGCTGGTGGACCTGCCGCCACGCGAACTGATCGAGCGCCTGCAGCAGGGCAAGGTGTATTTGCCCGAGCAGGCCACGCAGGCATTGCAGGCGTTTTTCTCGCCTTCCAACCTCACCGCCTTGCGCGAGCTGGCGATGCAGACCGCTGCCGACCGCGTCGACAGCGATCTCCGCGATACCCACGCCGCGCGCCGCCTGCCAAGCAACGCCGCGTTGCGCAGACGCGTGGCGGTGGGCATCGGTGACCCCGGCAGCACGGATTAACTGGCGCGAGTG
>NZ_PDWQ01000131.1 GCF_010211745.1 Pseudoxanthomonas kalamensis DSM 18571
GTGGTGTGGCTGTCGGTACCGAACACGGTGTCGGGGTAGGCGACCAAGGTGCCGTCCTTGTCGGCGCTCATCACCACGCGCGCCAGGTTTTCCAGGTTCACCTGGTGAACGATGCCGGTGTTGGGCGGCACCACCTTGAAGTTCTCGAACGCCTTCTGGCCCCAGCGCAGGAA
The DNA here is from genome assembly GCF_010211745.1 of Pseudoxanthomonas kalamensis DSM 18571. Classification (GTDB taxonomy): domain Bacteria; phylum Pseudomonadota; class Gammaproteobacteria; order Xanthomonadales; family Xanthomonadaceae; genus Pseudoxanthomonas_A; species Pseudoxanthomonas_A kalamensis. The sequence goes on from NZ_PDWQ01000131.1 coordinate 174, forward strand.
GCCGTAGCGTTCCTGGTTACGCTGGAATTCGATCTTGCCGTTGAGGTCGAGCGCGTCCGGCTTGCCGAATACATCCACCTGTACCGAGTGGTCGATGACCAGTTCGGAGGGAATCTGCGGATTGATCTGGTCGGCATTGCCGCCGAGCTTGACCACCGCATCGCGCATTGCGGCCATGGCGACCACGCAGGGCACGCCGGTGAAATCCTGCAGCACCACGCGCGCCGGCATGAAGGCGATTTCGGTATCGGGCTCGGCGCTAGGGTCCCACTTGGCAACCGCTTCGATATGGTCCTTGCCAACGGTCACGCCGCCGTCCTCATGGCGTAGCAGGTTCTCCAGCAGGATCTTCATCGAAT
>NZ_PDWQ01000132.1 GCF_010211745.1 Pseudoxanthomonas kalamensis DSM 18571
TTGTTAAAGGGGGCGCGCCGAAGGCGCGGGGATTAGGCAGGCCAAGCCCCGGCCAGATGTTCGCGCAGCGAAAACCTGGGCTGCCAGAGTTTCACCCTGGCAGCGGGTGGGCAGTTCGTCAGAACTGACCGCCGAACGTGAACTGCAGGCGCTCGATCTCGTCGTTGTCTTCCTTCTTCAGCGGAACCGCATAGCTGATCGAGATCGGGCCGACCGGCGCGCGCCACAGCAAGGCGATACCCGTCGAGGCGCGCAGCTGGTTGGACTTGAAGTTGTCCACGCCATTGAACACGTTGCCGACGTCCACGAAGGCCGAGATGCGCGCCGACGGGCTGTCGAACAGCTTCGGGAAGTACATTTGCTTGAAAAAAAAAAGCGACACTGATAGACGACCGCTTATAGTGTGTTTGTCCGGAAGACTATACCTAACTGTCCAATCCATACAGCGCCATACTGACGCGCCCTATGGCAGCGAGCTTGATTGTG
>NZ_PDWQ01000133.1 GCF_010211745.1 Pseudoxanthomonas kalamensis DSM 18571
AAGATCGACAAGGTCTCCCGTCAGCTCGAAGGTCAGTTCGCACAGATGCTGGTCAAGAGCATGCGCGATGCGAGCTCCGGCGACCCGATGTTTCCGGGCCAGAACCAGATGTTCCGCGAAATGTACGACCAGCAGATGGCCAAGGCGTTGACCGACGGCAAGGGGCTGGGTCTGTCGGCGATGATTTCCAAGCAGCTCAGTGGCGACACGGGCGGCCCGGCCTTGAACACCTCGTTGAACACCGCCGAAGCGGCCAAGGCGTACGCCCTGGTCGCCGGCAAGCGCGATGCCTCGTTGCCGCTGCCCGCCCGCGATGGTGCGACCACCGGCACCGCGACCAGCAGCGTGGCGAAGGCGGCCCTGGGCGCAGGCAACCTGAGCGGCATCGGCATGAGCCAGGTGCTGGATCTGATTGCCGGGCGTACCGGCGCTGGCGAAGCCGGCAGCGACGATGCTGCCGCGCTGAGCTGGCCGTCGGCCAACGATCGCTGGGCCGACGTGGCCGCCAGCGATGCGGCCGATGCCAATGC
>NZ_PDWQ01000134.1 GCF_010211745.1 Pseudoxanthomonas kalamensis DSM 18571
AAGATACAGGCCTCGCGCAGGGCCTGTATCAGCTCCATTACCGACATCTTCTGCATGCCACGCTCGATGATGCCGACGACGACCGGCACTCCCCGGCCCATGTACCGGCCCTCTTCGCCGTCCTGCGCCGCGTCCACGGCGACGCCTTCGCGCTTCAGGCGCGCGGCCATGGTCTCGCGGAGGGGGGCTTAGTCTTCACCCAGCAGGATTCGCATGGTTTCTCCCTGATGCTGTGGGCGGCCGCCCCGGCCGCCGGTGAAACGGATTCGAAAGGCGGCTACTCGACGTCGGCCGAACCTGTTGGCCGATTATGGCTCACCGGGATTTCGGTCACGCGCGGGCCGAACGTCATGGTCGCCGCGCCTGTCCGCGCCGCGACGCGGCTGCGGCACATCGTCCAGGCAGCGGGCGCTGCCCTCGGTATCGACGTACTTGACCCGGTTGATCCCGCGGCCGTCGTACCGCCCTCGCTCGGCGCCCAGCACCTGGCCGCCGGCGCTCCGCTGGCCGCTACGGACCGCGTCGGCCA
>NZ_PDWQ01000135.1 GCF_010211745.1 Pseudoxanthomonas kalamensis DSM 18571
ATCCTGTCGATCGCTTCGTCGGCAACGGCATCGCTTCCCTGACGGTATTCGCCCACCTGCACCAGGGTTTCCACCTCGTTGTACTTGGCGAGCAGGCGCCGCAACCGGCCGGCGGCCTGGGAGTGGTCCGATGGGACGATCTGGCTCATCACCCGGCTCAGGCTGGCCAACACGTCGATTGCCGGGTACTGGTTCTTGGCCGCGATCTCGCGGGAGAGAATCAGGTGCCCATCGAGGATACCGCGCACTTCTTCGGCGATCGGGTCGCTGCCGGTGTCGTCCTCGGCCAGGACGGTATAGAACGCGGTGATCGACCCGCTCTCGCCCATGCCCGCGCGTTCGAGCAGGCGCGGCAACTCGGCGAACACCGATGGCGGAAAGCCCCTGCGCGTGGGGGGCTCGCCGGCGGCCAGACCGATCTCGCGTTGCGCGCGGGCAAAGCGCGTCAGCGAGTCCATCATCAGCAGAACGCGCAGGCCCCGATCCCGGAAATACTCGGCGATGGCGGGGCCGACGTAAGCGGCCTTCG
>NZ_PDWQ01000136.1 GCF_010211745.1 Pseudoxanthomonas kalamensis DSM 18571
CACTCAGGCGTATGTGTTTTACCTAGTCTACGACGGTATATGCAATGCTATGTTGACCGCGCGGCTTGGCGAGGTCGCTAATCAGAAGATGCGATATTTTTTGGTGGTGGGCGAGAAGTTCGCCCGCGCCGGCGAGCGCGCGCTGGAGCTGGGCGCGCCGTTCGTCAACTTTTCCGCCAGCGGCGGCGCGCGGATGCAGGAGAGCCTGTTCTCGCTGATGCAGATGGCCAAGACCTCGGCGGTCCTGGCCCGGCTGCGCGAGGCCGGCGTTCCCTACATCTCGGTCCTGACCCATCCGACCACCGGCGGCGTCTCGGCCAGCCTGGCGATGCTGGGCGACCTGAACATCGCCGAGCCCGAGGCCCAGATCGGCTTCGCCGGCCCGCGGGTGATCGAGCAGACCGTGCGCGAGAAGCTGCCGGAAGGCTTCCAGCGCTCGGAGTTCCTGCTCGAGCACGGCGCCATCGACCAGATCTGCGA
>NZ_PDWQ01000137.1 GCF_010211745.1 Pseudoxanthomonas kalamensis DSM 18571
GCGTGGCCGAACGCGAGGCACTGGGCACCGGCAATGCGGTGTCGACCGCGCAAGGCGGTTGGCAGGACCGCGTGCGCGCGCTGGCCGGCGATGCGCCGATCGTGCGCGCGATCGACTCGGTCGCCGGCAAGGCAGCCGGCGAGCTGATGAGGTTGCTGGCCGAAGGCGGCGAGTTGATCTCGTTCGGCTCGATGACCGGCGAACCGCTGGAGATTGCCAGTGGCGATGTGATCTTCAAGCAGGCCACAGTGCGCGGCTTCTGGGGCAGCAAGGTCATGGCCGCCACCAAGTCCGAGGACAAGCGCCGCATGATCGGCGAGCTGTTGAAAGCCGCGCTCGACGGCAGCCTGGCACTGCCGGTGGAAGCGGTGTTCGACCTGGAAGACGCGGCCAAGGCGGCAGCGGCCAGTGCCGAGCCAGGACGAGGCGGCAAGATCCTGTTGCGCGCAGGTTGAGCCGCCGCAGCCGACGGGCACAATCACACGCAGCATCGTCGAAAGCCAGGCAGTCAACCTTGTGTAGGAG
>NZ_PDWQ01000138.1 GCF_010211745.1 Pseudoxanthomonas kalamensis DSM 18571
GCCAGGTAGTAGGACAGGCCGATTGGCAGCGTTGCGCTCAGCAACACCAGCAGCACGGTGACACTGATGATGCGTTGGCGCTTCACTTCACCACCCGCGACGGCTGCGCTGCCGGTTCACGCACGGCCCCTGCAGAAATGCCGCCAACGCAGGCTTTGGCAGATGGAAGGTGCACGCCAACCGGAGCGCGCGCGAACGTGGCGCACGTAGCGATTGGTGACACACGGCATGGACTGATGAGGCTGCACGTCGCGAATGTACGACACACGCGTGCATTGCGCGCGTTTGCGGAGCGAAGCGGCTGTGATTTTTTTCCGATCGTCCGGTGTCGCATCCTGGCAGTCGGGGCCGCCTGCGGATTCACGCGACTGCACGCACTGCCGCGCTAGGGTCCAATCGTCTGCGCTCCCGCCCGGGAGCGACGGGACACCGGTCCCACGCAGGGCGCTTTTACTGGAGGAATCACCCATGACAACGCAGAAAGAACGCGTCGGCGGCACCGATGCAGTGCCGATCTTCAAGAT
>NZ_PDWQ01000013.1 GCF_010211745.1 Pseudoxanthomonas kalamensis DSM 18571
CCCGGAACGGAAGGGCTAGTGCCAACCCATCACCTTCGTACGTCCCAGTAATACCTTACCTTGCCGACGGGGTCCCTGCGCGGCGACTCGGACCCGGAACGCCCATTCGAGGTACTGCAAAGCGGACCTGACATATTCCTGTCCAAGCCGGTCCGCCCGCCTGCCCTGCGCGCGCTGGTGACGCAGATGTTGATGCGGCGCGGGTAGCGCGCTGCCAGCGTCCTCTCGCGTGCTCACCGGCAGCGCACGCACCGATCCGATCGGCGCATCGGCAGGCCACTAGAGCACTGCCGCCACGGCAGAGACGGGTCGACCCACGCCAGGCGGCCATGCCAGCCGCCGTTGGCGAATGCGGCGTGCGCGTCGTGGCGAGGTCACTGCGCGTCGCGCACTGCAGCCGCGCGGACCGATGTTCAACGCGCATCAATCGATGAGAAAGCAGCAATTATCAACGTCGACCATCTCGACCAGAATCGAGTGCCTCAGATGTCATACGTCCACCTGATTAGCCCTAACTCTCAGCCAGCAGTCGCAAGATCTGCGCCGGCCTGGGCAGATGCTGTTGTCACCTGAAGCCGACGAGGTGGCCCCATGAGCATCAATGCCGTGCAGTTCCAGGCTGGACTGTCGATGCCGGATTTTTTTGCAGCCTACGGCACCGAAGCCAAGTGCTACCGCGCTCTGTATAGATGGCGGTGGCCCCAGGGATTTCGCTGTCCTTGTTGCGCTGGACGGGCGCGCTCGCGCTTCAAGCGTGGTGGCGCCATCTACTATCAATGCAGCGCGTGCCGGCATCAGACCAGCCTGATCGCAGGCACGATGTTCCAGGGCACCAAGCTGTCACTGCGCACCTGGATGCTGGCGCTGCACCTGTTGACCTCGACCAAGACCAACATGGCTGCGCTGGAGCTGATGCGTCATCTGGGCGTCAACTACAAGACCGCCTGGCGGATGAAGCACAAGATCATGCAGGTCATGGCCGAGCGCGAAGCCACGCGTCGACTGTCCGGGTTCGTGCAGATCGACGATGCCTACCTGGGAGGGGAGCGCAACGGCGGCAAGGCTGGGCGCGGATCGGAGAACAAGCAACCGTTCCTGATTGCGGTGCAGACCGATGCCAGCTTCACGGCGCCGAGCTTTGTGGTGATCGAGCCGGTGCGCAGCTTCGACAATGCCGCGCTCACGGACTGGATCGCCCGTCGCCTGAAGCCAGAATGCGAGGCCTACACCGACGGGTTGGCCTGTTTCCGCCGCCTGGAAGACGCCGGCCATGCACACACCACACTGGACACCGGCGGCGGACGCGCAGCCACAGAGGCCGCCGGTGCCAGGTGGGTCAACGTGGTGCTTGGCAACCTCAAACGCGCCATCAGCGGCGTCTACCACGCCATCGCGCAAAGCAAATATGCGAGACGTTATCTGGCCGAAGCGGCCTACCGATTCAATCGCAGATTCCGCCTGCCCGAAATGCTGCCACGACTCGCCACGGCGATGATGCGTTGCAAGCCCTGTCCGGAGCCGGCTTTGCGCATGGCGGGCAATTTTCATGGCTGAGAGACAGGGCTAATCAGGAACGCCCATGCCGCAGGCAAACAGGTATCCATCGCCTGACCGCCTATAGCAGCGGCGGCCTTGCCGGGCCCTTGCCCTGAACGCGCGTGCTCCGCCGTTCGCGACCGCGACGCAGCACATCGCACCGCGGCAGTCACGCACTTGCCG
>NZ_PDWQ01000139.1 GCF_010211745.1 Pseudoxanthomonas kalamensis DSM 18571
CAATTGCACCAAAATCGGCTGTTAAAATAGCAGTTGTCTTATGGTAGCCTTCTATTTTTGAGATGTGTATAAGGAACAGCGCGAGAACGCCAGTTCCAGCGCGTGCAACTCGCCGCGTCGCAGGGCCAGCTGCCATTCGGCCTGGTACAGGAAATCGGTATTGAAATGCTGGGCGCCGAAGAACAGCCAGTTACGGCCCTTGGCGCCGGTCTCGGCGCGCTCCTGCACGAAGCCGCGGAACGGCGCCACGCCGGTGCCCGGGCCGATCATCAGGATGTCGCGATCGGCATCGGCCGGTACCCGGAAGCGCTCGTTCGGTTCGATGTAGACCGGCGCGGTGTCGCCTTCGCCAAGCGCGGCCAGAAAGCCGCTGGCCGCACCCAGATGCGCATGCCCATGCGCCTGGTAGGTCCTCGTCCACGGTCAGATGCACTTCATCGCCCCCGCGCTTGCGGCTGGAGGCGATGGAGTACAGC
>NZ_PDWQ01000140.1 GCF_010211745.1 Pseudoxanthomonas kalamensis DSM 18571
GGGGCCAGCATGGCCGCACCGCGCAATTGCGCGCGCTCGACGCCGGCCAGCGGATGGACCGCGGTGGCCTGGCGGTCGCCGTAGGTAATGGTGCCGGTCTTGTCGAGCAGCAGCACATCCACGTCGCCGGCCACTTCCACGGCCTTGCCGGACTTGGCCAGCACGTTGGCCGACAGCGCGCGGTTCATGCCGGCGATGCCGATCGCCGGCAACAGTCCGCCGATGGTGGTCGGGATCAGGCACACCAGCAGCGCGATCAACAGCAGCGGATCCACGTGCACGCCGACGAAGCCGGCGATCGCCGGCAGCGAGGCGACCACGATCAGGAAGGTCAGGGTCAGCGCCGCCAGCAGCATGGTTGCTTGAAAAAAAAAAAAGGCGGCCTGGTCAGAAACGAAGCAAGTCCGCAGGCGACGCATGCAGCTGAAAATAGATGGAGCATGTACACTACAAATCTCTCGGAGACGACGAAGTGACGGTGCCACACGCCATGG
>NZ_PDWQ01000141.1 GCF_010211745.1 Pseudoxanthomonas kalamensis DSM 18571
GACCCAGGTTCGCGATGCCACCCAGGCCGGCCCGGCTTGTCTGCCACGCTATCGCGTCGGGCAGAAGCACGTGTCCGAAGATTGCCTCACGCTCAATGTCTACGCACCGCCCGGCCCCGCACCGGCGCATCCACGCGCGGTGATGGTGTGGATCTATGGCGGCGCGCTGGAACTGGGCAGCAATGTCGACTACGACCTGAGCGCGTTGGCTGCGCGCCAGGATGTGATTGTGGTGGCACCCAACTATCGGCTGGGCGTATTCGGTTTCTACGCGCATCCAGGCCTGCGTGGCGAAGGCGAAGGCGCCTATGCATTGCTCGACCAGCAGGCGGCCTTGCGCTGGGTGCAACGCAATATCGCCGCGTTCGGCGGCGATGCGCCCAACGTCACCGTGTTCGGCGAATCGGCCGGTGCGTGGAGCATCTGTTATCAGCTCGCTTCGCCCGGCGCGGCGGGGTTGTTTCAACGCGCCATCCTGCAAAGCGGCAGCTGCCTGGCGAGCGATTCCAGCGTGCCGC
>NZ_PDWQ01000142.1 GCF_010211745.1 Pseudoxanthomonas kalamensis DSM 18571
CATCAATGAGCACTGCAGATTCGCTCTCGCGGTAATTTACAAGCGAGCGCATCACCTGGTTGGCGCGCTCAAGCTCAGCCCATGCGAGCTTATACTCTGTCAAATCGTGTAACTCCTTGTGCAAGGCATACCGGAGATACGCCTCACCAAGACTTCCAGCCCTGCAGCGAACGAGCTGAGAACGCAGACGATCTATGTGATTGCTCTGCGGCGTCTGCAGCCTGAGTCCTGACAACATCCAAGATGCCTGCAAATACCCCCCATCAATGCCCAGCGCATGCTCGTACGCAAGCTCCGCTCCCTTTGCGTCGCCCATGAAGGAAAGCAAATTCCCGTTGAAATAGATGGACGGCACGTGCTTAGGATCGGCGAGAAGCGCTTGATCAACCAACCGCATTGCATTGTCTTGGTCGCCGATACCACTAAGCAGGACCGCTATCTCCGCCAACTGGATGGGCGACAAGGGATTCTCTCTGAGGCGATTCTCTACAAATTCGACCAACGCACTATACTCA
>NZ_PDWQ01000143.1 GCF_010211745.1 Pseudoxanthomonas kalamensis DSM 18571
GTCATGGACCATAAAGGCGAGAACGACGTTCGCTATACATTGGATTAGCGCCGTATCGCGCCTCTGGCAGCGCGTGCAAAAGAGCCGTCGAAGCGGCGAGGCGTTCAACTCGAAATAGTCGCCACTTCCCGTGCCGGCGTCAGAGCAAGCGTTTCAGGTCTGCAATCGGTGCGGGCAACTCTTCTCCGTATGCACTATGGCGCGCCACCGCTGCCGCCCATGCGCCTTCTAGCTCCTTCATATCGATGTCCTCGCGCGGTGTCGCAACGTAAGCCCGGCCGCCGCAGTCTGTGCAAAATGGGTCTACGCCCTTGCAGTTCGGGCAGCGAGCAAATTGCCAGAATCCGCTGCCGTGCGTCTGATCCAGTCCAGGCGGCGGCGTGACCGCCAGCGGTCACCGGCCTTGGGGGGCTGGGACCCATGCCGGCGGCCGGCGCCAACCCGCCGTCACCCCGCCCCCCCCGCTGCCGCGCGCCAGCCAGACCCCCGCCGCTGCCGCGCGGCAGCCAGACCC
>NZ_PDWQ01000144.1 GCF_010211745.1 Pseudoxanthomonas kalamensis DSM 18571
GCGACTTACTCGATGCACGCAATGGTGTAGCAATAATTGCAACTCATTCCCCAGTAGTACTGCAAGAGGTTCCAAAATCCTGCATGTGGAAAGTCCTACGGTCAAGAGAAGCAATAAATATTATCCGTCCGGATATTGAGACATTCGGTGAGAACTTAGGTGTTTTAACTCGTGAGGTGTTTTTACTTGAAGTGACAAATTCTGGATACCACCACTTATTATCGCAGTCCGTTGATTCAGAGCTTTCTTATGAAACCATTCTAAAAAATTATAATGGTCAGATAGGATTAGAAGGTCGAACCGTTTTAAAAGCGATGATAATGAACAGAGATGAAGGTAAAGTACAATGAAAAAACTACCTCTTCCAGCGAGAACTTATAGCGAAATGCTTAATAAATGCTCGGAAGGTATGATGCAGATAAATGTTAGAAATAATTTCATTACTCACTTCCCCACTTTTTTGCAGAAAGACCAACAATATAGAATATTAAGCTCGACAGGTCCGTTATTTAC
>NZ_PDWQ01000145.1 GCF_010211745.1 Pseudoxanthomonas kalamensis DSM 18571
TTGCTGCGCGACTACCGGCCCGATCGCATTGCGTTGGTGTCCTCGGCCACGCATCTGCGTCGGGCCGAACTGTATTTCCGCCACTTCGGCATCGATGCCACACCCGTGCGCGCCGACTGGCTGACTGCCACGTGGTCGATCCTGCCGCAGAGCTACAACTTCACCCTGGCCGATGTGGCCCTGCACGAATACCTGGGCATTGCCCGCTATCAGGTCTACCAGTGGTTGGGGTGGAACGTGCAGGCGACCGCCCCTGGCGCGGTCTGAGCGCGGCACGACGCGGCTGATCCATCGCCGAGCGTCCACACGCCCGGCGATGCGAGCAATCAGCGCGTTTCGTACATCGCCTCGACGTCGTTACGGAACGCGGCCTGGCTGTCGGCACGGTTGTAGAACATGTGGCCGCCCGGATATTCGCGCACCTGCACGCGTTTACTGTCGCTGCCCATGGCCGGCATCTGGTCCACCGTCAGGACCGAACCCATGAACGGGCAGGAGAGGTCGTTCCAGCCG
>NZ_PDWQ01000146.1 GCF_010211745.1 Pseudoxanthomonas kalamensis DSM 18571
GGCAAGAGCGAGCTGGCGCTTGAACTGCTCAGCCGCGGCCACCGCCTGGTCGCCGACGATGCGCCGGAATTCACCCAGATCGCCCCGGACGTGCTCGACGGCACCTGCCCGGAGCTGCTGCAGGACCTGCTGGAGGTGCGCGGCCTGGGCGTGCTCAACGTGCGCGAGATGTTCGGCGACACCGCGGTCAAGAAGAACAAGTACCTGCGCCTGATCGTGCACCTGACCCGGCCTGCTTGAAAAAAAAAAAGATATAAACCCAGCGTATAAAAACGTGAAGGCGATCCAAATGTATCAGCTCGTATCTACTGCGTTAGCAAGAACGTTCACTGCGCTCTGTGATGATATACCACACGCACGTATAATACAAGTAACAGTCGTACTGACACAATGATTACA
>NZ_PDWQ01000147.1 GCF_010211745.1 Pseudoxanthomonas kalamensis DSM 18571
GCGGTGCTCGACCTGCTGCAGCCTCTCAACGCCGCGCGCATGTTCGTCTCGGCGCTGCGCGGCAAGCTGCACGAAGCCGATGCGCGGCAGATCGCCGACCACGTCGACAATGCGCTGGCGGCGCAGGACGCGATCCTCAACAGCCTGCTGGACATCTCGCGGCTGGAAGCGGGCACGTTGAAGACACAGGTGCAGGATCTGGCGCTGGACCCGCTGCTGCAGACCCTGGCGCGCGAGTTCGGCATCGTCGCCGAAGGCCGCGGCCTGCGCCTGGACTACGTGCCGACCCGCGCCACCGTTCGCAGCGACGCGACCCTGCTGCGGCGCATCCTGCAGAACTTCCTGTCCAACGCGGTGCGCTACACCCCGCGCGGGCGCGTGCTGCTGGGCTACCGCCGCGATGGGGCGCAGTTGCGCATCGAGGTCCACGAC
>NZ_PDWQ01000148.1 GCF_010211745.1 Pseudoxanthomonas kalamensis DSM 18571
CGTCCAGGCGGCGGAAAACCGGCAAAAGCAGGGGTTGAATTTCTCGGTCATCGCGGTGGCTGAGGGAGCTCGCGATGAGGCTGATTCGGCCGCGATGGCTGGAGCTCACGCCCTCGTTGACGCTTCCAAGACCTCCGGGACAAAGGCGGCTGCCAAGAAGGCCAAGACGGACCTTTAGCATTCACTGCGTGAAAACACCCTCAAATTGGCTACTCAGCTTGAGGAGGCCACCGGGCTGGAATCGCGAGTCTCGATCCTGGGCTATGTGCAGCGCGGTGGTATCCCGTGCGCCCACGACCGTCTGCTCGCGACCCGGCTGGGAACCATGGGTGCCAAGCTCGTTGACGACGGTGAGTTCGGCATCATGGTCGCCGCTCAGGGCGGAGACGCCACGACCGTTGCGTTGAAAGACGTCGCTGGCAAGGGTAAATACGCACCTGCCGCACACCCACGGGTTTAGGCGGCCCGAAAGGGTGGAACCGGTCCTGGCGACTGAGCGTCTTTCCCCTGG
>NZ_PDWQ01000014.1 GCF_010211745.1 Pseudoxanthomonas kalamensis DSM 18571
CAATCCGTACCTGATACCAGCCGTCGCTCAGTTTCTGACGAAACGCCGGGAGCTGTGTGGCCAGTGCCCGGATGGCTTCAGCCCCCGTTTTCACACGAAGGTCGATGCGGCGACCAAATCGTTGTAAATCCCCGTAAAGGCAGATGCGCGCCATGCCCGGTGACGCCAGAGGGAGTGTGTGCGTCGCTGCCATTTGTCGGTGTACCTCTCTCGTTTGCTCAGTTGTTCAGGAATATGGTGCAGCAGCTCGCCGTCGCCGCAGTAAATTGCGGCGTGATTCGGCACTGATGAACCAAAACAGCACAGCAGCACATCGCCCGGCTGTGCCGCTGACAACGGCACCTGATACAGCCCCGTCGCCTCCAGATTATCCAGATAGAGATTCTGGCCGTTACGCCACCAGTCATCCTCACGATGAAAGTCCGGCATCTCAATCCCCGCCAGATGATAAGCATCCCGGAACAGTGTGTAACAGTCCGTCACACCGTGCTCAAAGCGCCGCCCGGTGAGATGCGGCACACAGCGGAACTTATGAATCGTCCCCCGGCAGACCAGCCACCACGGCAAATCACTCTGCACCTGCAGCCGCCGGTCGGCCTCACTCAGCCAGGGCAGACCTCCGGGGTGGCTGTGGACCAGCGCCACAATCTCACCCTGCATTTCTGCCTGCAGCCAGTCTTCCGGCGACATACGGAAATACGCCTCCGGCTCACCGGAGATATTCACGCAGGGGAAATATCTTTCCCCCTCCGGCGTGCTTACCACGAAGCCGCACGACTCCGCTGGCGCACATCGCCGGGCGTGCGCCAGAATCGCTGATTCTGTCTGTGTCATGGGATTTACTGCGAAAGTTTGTTAATGGAAAGGAAGCCGCCAAAGTTGCCGACGTTATTGCGGAACTTACAACCGCTCAGGCATTTGCTGCATTTATCCTTCGTGATATCGGACGTTGGCTGGTCATATTCATCCGCGACAGCCGGACCGCTATAACCGCACTCGTCACCGCGATAGGTCCAGGTGCAGGTGTTGGCCAGCATGATACGTCCCGGAAAAACAGCGCCATCCGTTTCCGTCGGCGTGGACAGTACAAAGGAGGCACTCACCGCGCTCAGTTCGCTGCACTGCTCAATGCGCCAGCGGCTGATCACCTCCTGCTCCGGATCGGCGTAACTGTTTCCGTTGACGAAGTTCACCGCATCCAGAAAACGGGCGTAAACCTTACGCCGGACCACCGTTCCGCCGACCAGACTCTGCATATCTTCCGCCATCCCGGTGACCATACCGTACAGGTTAGAAACCGTCAGCGTGGGGCGCGTACTGGTGCCTTTGCCATTCAGTTCAAAACCGCTCCCCTGAATGGGATACGGCTGATACTGTCGCCCCTGCCAGGTGACCGGCTCACCTTTTTCGTTCTGCTCATTACAGAAAAAATAGCGTACTCCACCGACCACTGTCAGGTCGATTCCCCAGAGCGCCACGCTGGCCGACTGCTCCGCACGGGTGCATTCATTC
>NZ_PDWQ01000149.1 GCF_010211745.1 Pseudoxanthomonas kalamensis DSM 18571
TTCCTGCGCTGCACCCAGGCCCAGGCCGCGGCCGAGCACGAACAGGTTGTGCGCAGGCGCCAGGCCGGCGGCGAGCGCGGACCAATCGGCCTGCCACGCGCTGAGCAACTGCTGCGGCAATGCGTCGAGCGCGGCAAGCAGGGAGGGGTCGTTCTTCCCCACCGCGCCCAGATGCAGGACCGCGGCCAGCGAAGCGAGATAACTCTTGGTGGCGGCCACGCTTCTTTCCGGGCCTGCGCCCAGCGGAATCACCACCTCGGCCAGTTGCGCCAGCGGCGAATCTTCCACGTTGACCAGGGCGACCACGCGCGCGCCGGCAGCCTTGGCGGCTTCGGCATTACGCAGCAGATCCGGGCTCTTGCCCGATTGCGAAATCACAATGTACAGCGCGCCACGCAGTTGCAGCGGCGCTGCATAGACCGAGCCCACCGATGGCGACGCAGATGCGGTGACGATGCCGAGCTGGGTTTCGAACAGGTACTTGGCATAGGTGGCCGCATGATCGGAGC
>NZ_PDWQ01000150.1 GCF_010211745.1 Pseudoxanthomonas kalamensis DSM 18571
CGTGCGGGGCAGGTGGGCAGCGGGACATGCAGAGGTGCGCGGCGAGAGCGTGTTGTGCGTACAGCGCAACGGCCGTCGGTTGTGCGCTCGCTTAGCCCGTGTAGAGCCCGCCATTCACCGCGTAATCGGCACCGGTGACATAGGCGGCCTCATCGGAGGCGAGCCAGGCGCACAGTCCGGCAACTTCGGCCGGTTTGCCGAGCCGGCGCACCGGCACCGAGGTGGCCAGGCGATCGAGCACATCCGGGGGAAAGCTGCTGATCGAGGCGCTGGCGATATAGCCGGGCGAGGTGGTGTTGACGGTGACCCCGCGCGAGGCGACCTCTTGCGCCAACGCGCGACTGAAGCCATGCATTGCCGCCTTGGCAGTGGCGAAATTGATCTGCCCGATCTGGCCCTTGTGTGCGCTGACCGAGCCGATGTTGACGATGCGCCCCCAGCCGCGCGAGGTCATGCCGTCGACCACCTGCTTGGTGATGTTGAACAGCGAATGCAGGTTGCTGGCGATC
>NZ_PDWQ01000151.1 GCF_010211745.1 Pseudoxanthomonas kalamensis DSM 18571
CCACGAGAGGGGTTTGATCGTGGCTTTTCACCCGCCCTGTACAACGCGTGGTAACTGAGAGGCTGCCAATTCTTCCGGCCGGATGTAAGTTCTGGTCCAGTCGGCGAGCTTCCGACGATCAGCGTTAGCCTGTCGTTCTTTGTCGGTCATGTAACCCGTGTCGTCGACCTTCCGAGCGTCGAGCCGCGTCGGGATCACCAAGCCAATGACCAAGCGAGGCTTTTTCTTTTTTATGAGCTCAAGGGCCGGGGCGATGTCGGTGTCATTGGTGACCAAAACCAGCTGGTCGAGATCCGCACAATGAAGAGCACCGTCATAGAGGGCCAACGCTAAATTGACGTCTGACTGCTTCTCTTCGAGCTTCCACACTTGGGCCTTGCCGCACAAGTTGGGGTTCTTATCAGGCTCTTCAGCGTCAACCAGGTACTGGGAAGACTTGGTGAGTGAGTAGTAGCCCTTCGTCACCGAGATGCGATTCGAGCTGGTAAGGGCCGCGTGATACTGGCTC
>NZ_PDWQ01000152.1 GCF_010211745.1 Pseudoxanthomonas kalamensis DSM 18571
CGCCGGAGTTGCCCGGGTTGATCGAGGCGTCGGTCTGGATGAAGTTCTGGTAGCCCAGGCCGCGGATGCCGCTGCGGCCCACCGCCGAGACGATTCCGGAGGTCACCGTCTGGCTCAGGCCGAACGGGTTGCCGATCGCCACCACGTAGTCGCCCACCTGCAGCCGGCCGCTGTCGGCCAGCGGCAGCTCGGTCAGGTTCTCGGCCGGGATCCGGATCAGGGCCACGTCGGTGTCGCGGTCCGAGCCGAGGAACTCGGCCTTGAGCGTGCGCCCGTCGGCCAGCGACACCGAGACGTCGTCGGCGCCCTCGATCACGTGATGGTTGGTCAGCACGTAGCCGCGCTGCGCATCGATGATCTGCTTGAAAAAAAAAATACAAAAATAGCAGACTAACACGTTCTACAGCAAGTCACAGTCCGTATCAATATACATTGGATGTTAGTAGACCTGAATTCCTTCAG
>NZ_PDWQ01000153.1 GCF_010211745.1 Pseudoxanthomonas kalamensis DSM 18571
CTTCACCGGTGCATCGCCTGCATCCAGCTTGATCGCACCGGTGCTGCTCGCGGGCTGGGTTCCATCGGGCGAGCCCATCCGCACGCGGGTCAGTGCCGCAGCACCACTCAGGGCATTGAGGCCGTAGAGGTAGTTGTCGCCCCCCAGGCCACACAGGCTGCTCGAACCGGCCGGTGGAGCATAGGTTGGGAAGAAGATGACGCCGCTCTCCACCCTTGGATACCCGATCATGCGCTCGCCCGCGGGCAGGTCGATGTACCAGCCCTTGTGAGCGCCCGTGATCGCATTGGTGCTGGTAGCCCTGAAGTCACCGGCTTGAAAAAAAAAGCAAGAGGACATGAATTTGACTAAGAAGTATGCAGTGACATCATATCCGTTTTTAACATAAGGCCAGATGTATGAGTCTGTATTGAAAAAAATGATGATGGTGAGACTTAGTCTTATCCAGCAACAATCAAGA
>NZ_PDWQ01000154.1 GCF_010211745.1 Pseudoxanthomonas kalamensis DSM 18571
TTCGGTCACCGTGATGATTTCGCGAATCGCCGAACTGGTCAGCGCCTGCGCACGTCGGGAGATCTGGAAGGAAGTGTGCATGGCGCAAGCATAGCGAACGCAAGTGGCTGCGGCGCTGTGCAGTGCAGCGACGGATCGCTTGCCGCTTGCCTCGCCCGGCACGGAGTCCAAAGGCCGGCAGCACGTCGCCGGCCATCACCAGGCAACCGTGCAGGGTGCACTGCAACTGCCCTGGCCGCACGACACAAGCCGCAACCAGCGACGATCGCGCCACCGGGCAGCCAGCGCAGACGTTTGGTCAACTGCGCTTATTGATACGCCGGGCCGATCCAGGCAGTGCCTTCGCTGTGGGCGATGAGCGTCTTCCAGCGCTTGCGGATCACCTTGTCGCGTGTGCGAAAGGTCATGCGCACGCCCGGCAGACCGAGCGTGGCGCGGGTTTCGACCATCGCCGATTGTTGGTCCGCGGCGAGGTCGATCTTGGTGATGGACTGCTTGTAGTCGAT
>NZ_PDWQ01000155.1 GCF_010211745.1 Pseudoxanthomonas kalamensis DSM 18571
GCTACAGCGCCGACGACCACGCCACCTGGGGCACCTTGTATCGGCGCCAGCGCGAGCTGCTGGTCGGTCGCGTCTGCGAGGAGTTCCTGCAGGCGCAGGACGCGATGGGCATGGGCCAGACGCACATCCCGCGCTTCGATGCGCTCAATCGCGTGCTGCAGGCAGCCACCGGCTGGACCCTGGTCGGCGTGCAGGGCTTGCTGCCGGAGCTGGATTTCTTCGATCACCTGGCCAACAGGCGCTTCCCGGTGACCTGGTGGATCCGCCGGCCCGATCAGATCGATTACATCGCCGAACCCGATCTGTTCCATGACCTATTCGGGCATGTGCCGTTGTTGATGAACCCGCTGTTTGCCGACTTCATGCAGGCCTATGGCCGCGGCGGGGTCAAGGCGCACGGCATCGGCCCGGACGCGCTGCAGAACCTCACCCGGCTGTATTGGTACACGGTGGAATTCGGTCTGATCGACACGCCGCAGGGCCTGCGCATCTACGGTGCCGGCAT
>NZ_PDWQ01000156.1 GCF_010211745.1 Pseudoxanthomonas kalamensis DSM 18571
TGTGTTTAGCAAATTAAGGAGTGTATTAGAGATGCTCTGTGGTCGCTTGGGCTCTGATTTGTATGTATTTTTTTGTTTTTTGGCCAGTTTCCGCGAGGGGGTGGACGTGGCCGGCGATGCGCTGAGCGTGGTGGTGATCGACAAGCTGCCGTTCGCGGCGCCGGACGACCCGGTGTTCGAGGCGCGGCTGGAGGCGGTGCGGCGGCGCGGCGGCAATCCGTTCCGCGACGAGCAGCTGCCGCAGGCGGTGATCGCGCTGAAGCAGGGCGTGGGGCGGCTGATCCGCACCGAATCGGACCGCGGGGTGCTGGTGCTGTGCGATCCGCGGATCACGGGCAAGCCGTACGGGCGGGTGTTCATGCAGTCCCTGCCGCAGTTCGCGGTGACCCGGCGGATCGAGGACGTGCAGCTGTTCTTCGCGCGGGGGTAGGTGCGGGATTGCCGGCGGCTGCCATGTGCC
>NZ_PDWQ01000157.1 GCF_010211745.1 Pseudoxanthomonas kalamensis DSM 18571
TATATATTGTGAGATTACACTATATGCAGGCGATCTGCTTGTACGGCCCACCTAGGTTGACCGTGACCGTGCTACCCATGCCTCGTCACGAACCCACCGCCTTCTTTTCTTTGTCCGCCACCGGCCTCGGCGATGAACTCGCCCTGCGGGCCGAGCACGTGGCTGTTGCCCCAGAACTGGATGCCGGACGCGCCCAGTGGCGAGGGTTCGTGGCCGACCCGGTTGCAGCTCAGCACCGGCACGCCGTTGGCCACGGCATGGCCGCGATGGCTGAGGATCCAGGCATCGCGCTGGCGTTCCTGCTCGGCCTGTTCGTCGCTGGGGTCCCAGCCGATCGCGGTCGGGTACAGCAGCAGCTCGGCGCCGGCCAGCGCCATCAGCCGCGCCGCTTCCGGGTACCACTGGTCCCAGCACACCAGCACGCCGAGGCGGCCGACCGAGGTCTGGATCGGGGTGAAGCC
>NZ_PDWQ01000158.1 GCF_010211745.1 Pseudoxanthomonas kalamensis DSM 18571
TTTGCTCGACAAAGGAGGATTACGGAGCGTTATGGTGTTTAGTGGGCTATGTCAGTGTTAGACGAGAAAGGTACACGAGACGCGTCCAGACTGTCCGTCGTGTGGTCCTTGGGCGACTACAGATAGAATTGCCTCGCGCTTGAAAAGTGCAAGGGCGAACGCAGGAAATGCTGCACGAATCTGATCTGCAGGCTTTTTTTTCGGCGATGGAGGAGGTGCGGGCGATGGTCGCGGCCGATCCGCTCGGCGCCGGCCTGGGCCTGCACATCGGCGGCCAGGGCGAGGAACTGGCGCAGTCGGTGCGCTCGCTGCTGTTCGCCTTCGCCCTGGCGATCTTCCTGGTCTACCTGGTGATGGCCTCGCAGTTCGAGTCATTGCTGCATCCGTTCGTGATCCTGTTCACCATCCCGCTGGCGATGGTCGGTGCGGTGCTGGCCCTTCTGCTGACCGGCAACAC
>NZ_PDWQ01000015.1 GCF_010211745.1 Pseudoxanthomonas kalamensis DSM 18571
GGGGGCACCGGCACCGCTGGCTGCAGGTAACCCGGCATCTGATGCCGTTAACGATTTGCTGAACACACCAGTGTAAGGGATGTTTATGACGAGCAAAGAAACCTTTACCCATTACCAGCCGCAGGGCAACAGTGACCCGGCTCATACCGCAACCGCGCCCGGCGGATTGAGTGCGAAAGCGCCTGCAATGACCCCGCTGATGCTGGACACCTCCAGCCGTAAGCTGGTTGCGTGGGATGGCACCACCGACGGTGCTGCCGTTGGCATTCTTGCGGTTGCTGCTGACCAGACCAGCACCACGCTGACGTTCTACAAGTCCGGCACGTTCCGTTATGAGGATGTGCTCTGGCCGGAGGCTGCCAGCGACGAGACGAAAAAACGGACCGCGTTTGCCGGAACGGCAATCAGCATCGTTTAACTTTACCCTTCATCACGAAAGGCCGCCTGTGCTGCTTTTTTTACGGGATTTTTTTATGTCGATGTACACAACCGCCCAACTGCTGGCGGCAAATGAGCAGAAATTTAAGTTTGATCCGCTGTTTCTGCGTCTCTTTTTCCGTGAGAGCTATCCCTTCACCACGGAGAAAGTCTATCTCTCACAAATTCCGGGACTGGTAAACATGGCGCTGTACGTTTCGCCGATTGTTTCCGGTGAGGTTATCCGTTCCCGTGGCGGCTCCACCTCTGAATTTACGCCGGGATATGTCAAGCCGAAGCATGAAGTGAATCCGCAGATGACCCTGCGTCGCCTGCCGGATGAAGATCCGCAGAATCTGGCGGACCCGGCTTACCGCCGCCGTCGCATCATCATGCAGAACATGCGTGACGAAGAGCTGGCCATTGCTCAGGTCGAAGAGATGCAGGCAGTTTCTGCCGTGCTTAAGGGCAAATACACCATGACCGGTGAAGCCTTCGATCCGGTTGAGGTGGATATGGGCCGCAGTGAGGAGAATAACATCACGCAGTCCGGCGGCACGGAGTGGAGCAAGCGTGACAAGTCCACGTATGACCCGACCGACGATATCGAAGCCTACGCGCTGAACGCCAGCGGTGTGGTGAATATCATCGTGTTCGATCCGAAAGGCTGGGCGCTGTTCCGTTCCTTCAAAGCCGTCAAGGAGAAGCTGGATACCCGTCGTGGCTCTAATTCCGAGCTGGAGACAGCGGTGAAAGACCTGGGCAAAGCGGTGTCCTATAAGGGGATGTATGGCGATGTGGCCATCGTCGTGTATTCCGGACAGTACGTGGAAAACGGCGTCAAAAAGAACTTCCTGCCGGACAACACGATGGTGCTGGGGAACACTCAGGCACGCGGTCTGCGCACCTATGGCTGCATTCAGGATGCGGACGCACAGCGCGAAGGCATTAACGCCTCTGCCCGTTACCCGAAAAACTGGGTGACCACCGGCGATCCGGCGCGTGAGTTCACCATGATTCAGTCAGCACCGCTGATGCTGCTGGCTGACCCTGATGAGTTCGTGTCCGTACAACTGGCGTAATCATGGCC
>NZ_PDWQ01000159.1 GCF_010211745.1 Pseudoxanthomonas kalamensis DSM 18571
ACATTACACCTGCTACGCGCCGTACAACTGGTTCAACTTCTACGATTTCTGGAACACCCACCATGCCGATGTGCCGCACCCTGCCGTGGATGCTGATACTGCTGTTCAGCGCCGCACCGCTATGCGCCGCACCGCCTGAGACGCTGGACGTCGGGCAGGTGCTGCAGCGCTTGGCGCGCCCCGCACCGGTCAGCACCGAATTCGTCGAATTGCGTGGCTCGGCCTTGCTGAAGACGCCGTTGCGCGTGGAGGGCCACTACCGTCGCCCGGACGCGCAGACGCTGGTGCGCGAGGTCAGTGCGCCATACCGCGAAACCACCACGCTGACCGGTGACGAAGGCGTGCTGGAACGCGAAGGCAAATCGCCACGCCGTTTCTCGTTGAGCCGCGTGCCCGAGCTGGCCGGCTTGAAGTCCGGATTCGGCGCGTTGCTGTCCGGCGACCGCGCCCTGCTGGAGCAGCACTACCGCGTCAGTGGGCAGGGCCAGCCACAGGCCTGGCA
>NZ_PDWQ01000160.1 GCF_010211745.1 Pseudoxanthomonas kalamensis DSM 18571
TATATTATCACATTCATGTTTTCTTTTATCTACCATATGACTGCAAACATTAGTATCATTTACCTCGTGAGCTTGTCTTATTTTATTTTTTTGGCGCATACGCCCAAGCAGCTGCCGCCCGATGGCGGCTTCGAGGTGGCCTTCGCCGGCCGCTCCAACGCCGGCAAGTCCAGCGCGCTCAACGCCCTGACCCGGCAGAACGCCCTGGCCCGGGTCTCCAAGACCCCCGGCCGCACCCAGCAGCTGGTGTACTTCGAGGTCGCCCCGGACCGCCACCTGGTCGACCTGCCCGGCTACGGCTACGCCAAGGTGCCGATGGAGATGAAGGCGCATTGGGAGAAGTTCCTCGACGGCTGGTTCCGCAGCCGCGAGGCCCTGCGCGGGCTGGTGGTGGTGATGGACATCCGCCATCCGCTCAAGGATTACGACCGGCAGATGATCGCCTACGCCGTGGCC
>NZ_PDWQ01000016.1 GCF_010211745.1 Pseudoxanthomonas kalamensis DSM 18571
GTGTTCGCAATCTGGGTATTGTTTGTTCCCCTGAGCGCGGTTGGTGCTGTTGGCGTTCCGGTCAGTGCCGGACTGTCCAGTGGGCTTTTCTGTTCGTTTCATCCATTACCACCTTAACCGCCTTTGGCGTTGCAGCAAGCGTTTCAGACGTGCTGTTGGTTGCACTGCTGAGCTGCACTATCCCCTTTCTCGTTGTGTCCGCATCCTCAAGCGCGACAGCTGAAGCTATATCTTCTGCACGTTTTGCCGAATTTTTTGCACGTATTGCCGCCGCTTCTGCCGCACTTTTGCTCTGCGATGCTGATACCGCACTTCCCGCAGCCTCTGTCGCCTTCGTGGATGCCGTTGACGCACTCCCCGCCGCCGCTGTTTTTGCGTCTGCCGCGGCAGAGGCGCTCCGTTCCGCTGCTGTTTCAGATGACCTGGCATTCGTCTCGGACGTTTTTGCCGCCCTGGCAGAATTTTCTGCCGCCGTTGCCGAGGAAGCTGCACGACCGGCACTTGATGATGCGTTCGTTTCTGATGATTTTGCTGCCTCTTTTGAGGCCACCGCATCTCGTGCTGAAGTGGCGGCCTCTGACGCTTTCGTGGCCGCGGTGGAGGCAGACGTGGCGGCTGATTGTTGTGACGCTGCAGCATTCGTTTCTGACGTTTTCGCCGCACCGGCACTGGTGGCCGCCGCGTTTTTTGAGGACTCTGCGGCTGCGGCACTTTTTTCCGCTTCAGTGGCCTTTGCTGATGCCGCTTCTGCGCCGGAGGACGCTTCCTGAGCTGACGATGCAGCCTGTCCGGCGGACGTGCTGGCGGCGCGTGCTGAGTCAGTTGCATCAGTCACAAGGGCCGCGACCTGAGCAGCTGATGCACTGGCATCGCCGGCTGATTTCTTCGCGTCTGCCGTACTCTGTGCCACCACGGACGCGTTACGCGCCACCTCTTCCACCATCCGTTCAAGACGACGCAGCACCTCCGGCCGGGCCTCATCCTCCGTCATGGCACAGAGAAAATCATTCAGCGTCCCCGGTTGTGAATCTTCATACACGGTGATGGTCCCGGCGTGCGATGGTGGAAAACCGTCAACCTGCAGGATGACACTGTACTGACCGTACTCCACATCCATGCTGTAACGCCCGGCTTCATCCGGATTCTCTGAGCCCACCGTGTTCACCACCACCGTGGTGCTGTTACGTCTGGCTTTCAGCTGAATGGTGCAGTTCTGTACCGGTTTTCCTGTGCCGTCTTTCAGGACTCCTGAAATCTTTACTGCCATATTCACCCCACAAAAAAGCCCACCGGTTCCGGCGGGCTGTCATAACACTGTGTTACCTGGCTAATCAGAATTTATAACCGACCCCAACGATGAATCCGTCAGTACGCCAGTCGCCACTGCCGGAGCCTTCATAAGCAATATCAACAACGACGGACGCTGCCGGATTAATCTGTATACCTGCACTCCACGCCACTGAGGTATGCCG
>NZ_PDWQ01000017.1 GCF_010211745.1 Pseudoxanthomonas kalamensis DSM 18571
AACAGGCTGAGCACGGTGTACGTCAGCCCGGAAAAGTGCATATCCAGCAGAACATCATGAAAATAATGGGTACTGTAAAAGCGGTGCCAGTCGGCATACTCCGTGGATGACATCCCGGCAAGCATGGCACGCCAGTCGGGTCGCCCCATCTCACGCGCCAGTTTCAGGGCAAAACTCAGCTCACCGTCGAACACTTTCCCGCAGAAACAGGCTCTGCGGGCCCGGCGTCCTCTGTCTGTTCAGGGGCATTATTCACCACAAACTCATACATACCAGACAGCCGGTACACCACGTTTTCAGCATGAGAAATTGCCTCCGTGGGCCAGGTGGTAAGCACTTCCTGCTCAATCTGTTTAACGGCTTCATTCATGGACGGCATCTGCGTCTTCTGCGGATGGTTATGCCACAGGGACATCGCCACCAGAAACGCGCCGGTTCTGATGGCGTCTTCCACAGTAAACTTCCGGTTGCTGTCTGACTCCGCCTGTTCTGCCTGCCGTTTCATCAGGGCGAGATGCTCAATGCGCTGCAGGGCTGACAGTTCAGAAAGCGTGACGGTCACACCGTTATGTTCAAATGATTCGGTTTTCAGGAACATCGCTGACTCTCCGGATTAACTGGCGGTGACGGTAATTTCTGCAACCGCAGCAAACTCACCATTACCGGATACAACCGGAATGTTGACCTTGCCTGCAGCAACGCCGTTCACGGTGATGGTCATACCACTGACCGACACGGTGGCTTTTGTTTTATCCGCAGACACCGCACGAAAGCTCTTGTCGGTTACGCCCTCCGTCTGGAAGGCCACGGTCAGCGTGGTGCTCTGCCCTTTCACCACCGAGGTGCTGGCAGGCGTCACGGTCATGCCGGTTGCCGCTGTTACCGTGCTGCGATCTTCTGCCATCGACGGACGTCCCACATTGGTGACTTTCACCGTGCGGGTGATCACTTCCTTCGCCGTCACCGCCTTACCGATACTGCTGACCCAGCCACGGAACACATCGACCGTGCCGTTCGGGAAGCGGATTTTATAGGCACGGGTATCGCCTTCATTAAACCACGCCAGCAGCGCCTGCTGCCCCTGCTCTCCGGGCATCCACGCCAGCGTGAAGCTGGTATCTCCGGCAGATTTCTGCCCCTGCCCGGTCGCAGTCCAGTCTGCATCTTCATCATCGAGATAGCTGTCGTCATAGGACTCAGCGGTCAGTTCGCCGGGCGTCAGGTCTTTAACTTTTGCCAGACGCGACCAGTCAACGTCTGAAAGCGGATTCGCGTAAGGGTCACCGCTCCCCTTATAAACCCACAGGGTGGTCCCGGCACCTTTCACCGGCATTGTAGGATTTGGTACAGGCATAGCGTCCTCACATTTCATAGGTAATGACATAAGTCAGATCGGCTGAACTCCACAAGCCCGCATCATCGTCGCGCCGGTAGTC
>NZ_PDWQ01000018.1 GCF_010211745.1 Pseudoxanthomonas kalamensis DSM 18571
ACTATAACCCGCAGACGCGGCAATACAGCGGTATCTGGGACGGAACGTTTAAACCGGCATACAGCAACAACATGGCCTGGTGTCTGTGGGATATGCTGACCCATCCGCGCTACGGCATGGGGAAACGTCTTGGTGCGGCGGATGTGGATAAATGGGCGCTGTATGTCATCGGCCAGTACTGCGACCAGTCAGTGCCGGACGGCTTTGGCGGCACGGAGCCGCGCATCACCTGTAATGCGTACCTGACCACACAGCGTAAGGCGTGGGATGTGCTCAGCGATTTCTGCTCGGCGATGCGCTGTATGCCGGTATGGAACGGGCAGACGCTGACGTTCGTGCAGGACCGACCGTCGGATAAGACGTGGACCTATAACCGCAGTAATGTGGTGATGCCGGATGATGGCGCGCCGTTCCGCTCCCGCTTCAGCGCCCTGACGGACCGCCATAATGCCGTTGAGGTGAACTGGATTGACCCGAACAACGGCTGGGAGACGGCGACAGAGCTTGTTGAAGATACGCAGGCCATTGCCCGTTACGGTCGTAATGTTACGAAGATGGATGCCTTTGGCTGTACCAGCCGGGGGCAGGCACACCGCGCCGGGCTGTGGCTGATTAAAACAGAACTGCTGGAAACGCAGACCGTGGATTTCAGCGTCGGCGCAGAAGGGCTTCGCCATGTACCGGGCGATGTTATTGAAATCTGCGATGATGACTATGCCGGTATCAGCACCGGTGGTCGTGTGCTGGCGGTGAACAGCCAGACCCGGACGCTGACGCTCGACCGTGAAATCACGCTGCCATCCTCCGGTACCGCGCTGATAAGCCTGGTTG
The DNA here is from genome assembly GCF_010211745.1 of Pseudoxanthomonas kalamensis DSM 18571. Lineage (GTDB taxonomy): Bacteria > Pseudomonadota > Gammaproteobacteria > Xanthomonadales > Xanthomonadaceae > Pseudoxanthomonas_A > Pseudoxanthomonas_A kalamensis. The sequence continues at coordinate 832 of NZ_PDWQ01000018.1, forward strand.
ACGGAAGTGGCAATCCGGTCAGCGTGGAGGTTCAGTCCGTCACCGACGGCGTGAAGGTAAAAGTGAGCCGTGTTCCTGACGGTGTTGCTGAATACAGCGTATGGGAGCTGAAGCTGCCGACGCTGCGCCAGCGACTGTTCCGCTGCGTGAGTATCCGTGAGAACGACGACGGCACGTATGCCATCACCGCCGTGCAGCATGTGCCGGAAAAAGAGGCCATCGTGGATAACGGGGCGCACTTTGACGGCGAACAGAGTGGCACGGTGAATGGTGTCACGCCGCCAGCGGTGCAGCACCTGACCGCAGAAGTCACTGCAGACAGCGGGGAATATCAGGTGCTGGCGCGATGGGACACACCGAAGGTGGTGAAGGGCGTGAGTTTCCTGCTCCGTCTGACCGTAACAGCGGACGACGGCAGTGAGCGGCTGGTCAGCACGGCCCGGACGACGGAAACCACATACCGCTTCACGCAACTGGCGCTGGGGAACTACAGGCTGACAGTCC
>NZ_PDWQ01000019.1 GCF_010211745.1 Pseudoxanthomonas kalamensis DSM 18571
TTCCAGCCCTGAAAAAGGGCATCAAATTAAACCACACCTATGGTGTATGCATTTATTTGCATACATTCAATCAATTGTTATCTAAGGAAATACTTACATATGGTTCGTGCAAACAAACGCAACGAGGCTCTACGAATCGAGAGTGCGTTGCTTAACAAAATCGCAATGCTTGGAACTGAGAAGACAGCGGAAGCTGTGGGCGTTGATAAGTCGCAGATCAGCAGGTGGAAGAGGGACTGGATTCCAAAGTTCTCAATGCTGCTTGCTGTTCTTGAATGGGGGGTCGTTGACGACGACATGGCTCGATTGGCGCGACAAGTTGCTGCGATTCTCACCAATAAAAAACGCCCGGCGGCAACCGAGCGTTCTGAACAAATCCAGATGGAGTTCTGAGGTCATTACTGGATCTATCAACAGGAGTCATTATGACAAATACAGCAAAAATACTCAACTTCGGCAGAGGTAACTTTGCCGGACAGGAGCGTAATGTGGCAGATCTCGATGATGGTTACGCCAGACTATCAAATATGCTGCTTGAGGCTTATTCGGGCGCAGATCTGACCAAGCGACAGTTTAAAGTGCTGCTTGCCATTCTGCGTAAAACCTATGGGTGGAATAAACCAATGGACAGAATCACCGATTCTCAACTTAGCGAGATTACAAAGTTACCTGTCAAACGGTGCAATGAAGCCAAGTTAGAACTCGTCAGAATGAATATTATCAAGCAGCAAGGCGGCATGTTTGGACCAAATAAAAACATCTCAGAATGGTGCATCCCTCAAAACGAGGGAAAATCCCCTAAAACGAGGGATAAAACATCCCTCAAATTGGGGGATTGCTATCCCTCAAAACAGGGGGACACAAAAGACACTATTACAAAAGAAAAAAGAAAAGATTATTCGTCAGAGAATTCTGGCGAATCCTCTGACCAGCCAGAAAACGACCTTTCTGTGGTGAAACCGGATGCTGCAATTCAGAGCGGCAGCAAGTGGGGGACAGCAGAAGACCTGACCGCCGCAGAGTGGATGTTTGACATGGTGAAGACTATCGCACCATCAGCCAGAAAACCGAATTTTGCTGGGTGGGCTAACGATATCCGCCTGATGCGTGAACGTGACGGACGTAACCACCGCGACATGTGTGTGCTGTTCCGCTGGGCATGCCAGGACAACTTCTGGTCCGGTAACGTGCTGAGCCCGGCCAAACTCCGCGATAAGTGGACCCAACTCGAAATCAACCGTCTGTCCCTTATCAACCTCCGACTGTGCCGACGAAAAGAGAGGCGT
>NZ_PDWQ01000001.1:0-690000 GCF_010211745.1 Pseudoxanthomonas kalamensis DSM 18571
AGGAGTCTGGTGGGCTGGGAAATGTGAAAAAGAGCCAGAGCCCCTTCCCCCGCACGCGAAGGAAGGGCTCCCGAACAACGCACGCCGCTGTCCGCGTCCGGCAAGCCGATGCGCACGCAGCCGCCCGGCACGACCACTGCCGGCCAGCCCGAACCGCTGAAGGGCGTTCGCCGCAACATGGCGCGGGTGATGGCCGATGCCCATCGCCAGGTGGTGCCGACCACACTCAACGACGACGCCGACATCCATGCCTGGCGCGACGGCAACGACGTCACCGTGCGTCTGGTCCGCGCCATCGTCGCCGCCTGCCGCGCGGTGCCGGCGCTGAACGCGTGGTTCGACGGCGAGGCCCTGGTCCGCACCCTGCACCCGCATGTCGATATCGGCATCGCGGTGGATACCGACGACGGTCTGTTCGTGCCGGCGCTGCGCAACGCCGACCTGCTGGACGGTCGCGGCATCCGCGACGCGGTCGACCGCCTGCGCGCCCAGGTCGGCGACCGCAGCATCGCTGCCTCCGAACTGACCGGGCACACCATCTCGCTGTCCAACTTCGGCATGTTCGCCGGCCGCTATGCCACCCCGATCGTGGTGCCGCCGAGCGTGGCGATCGTCGCCGCCGGCCGTGCCCGGATGCAACCGATGCCGGCCGGCGACGGGCTGGAAGCGCACAAGATCATCCCGCTGTCGCTGAGCTTCGATCACCGCGCCTGCACCGGTGGCGAGGCCGCGCGCTTCCTGCGCGTGATGCTCGACGACCTGGCCCTACCCGACTGAAACGGAGAAAACTCAGGCCGCGGCGCGATCCAGCCAGACTTCCAGCCCCTGCGCATTGAGTTCGATGTCGCTGCCCAGCACCTCGCGCACGCGGGCATCGTCCAGCGTCACCCCGTGCCTGCGTACACGCGACAGGTACAGCTCGGCCAGCGCGGCAGTGATGGCGGCATGCCGGCCCTCCCGGCCGGCGCAGTCGCGTGCGATGGCGACCATCGCGTCGATCTGCTCGCACAGCGCGGCGGCGAACCCGCGTACCTCCTCCGCGCTGGCGCCGATACGGCCGTAGTGGGTCAGGTACATGCCTTCGGGCGAACGTGAGAGCAGCCGGTCGATCGAGTCCTTCAGCGCCTCCGGTTCGAACTGCACCGGCGTGGTCGTCGGCAGTACGAACGGTCCGCGCGCCGTGTCCAGTTCGCGGTACGACAGGCCGAAGGTGTCGCCGGTGAACCAGCAGCGGCTGCGCGCGTCCCAGATGCAATGGTGGTGGCGTGCATGCCCCGGGGTGTCCACGCACAGCAGCTCGCGGCCGGCCAGGTCGATGCGCTCGCCATCGGCGGCCACCCGCACCCGGGCTTCCGGCACCGGTTGCAAGGTGCCGTAGCTGCGCTGCACTTCCGCCTCGCCATAGACCGCGGTCGCACCAGCGATCAGCTTCGAGGGATCGATCATGTGCCGCGCCCCGCGCGGATGCACTACCAGGGTTGCGTTCGGCAGCTGCTGCATCAGCAGGCCGGCGCCGCCGGCGTGGTCCAGATGCACGTGGGTCAGGATCAGCCAGTCCACTTCGGACGGCTGCAGCCCGGCCTTGTCTAGGGCTTGCAGCAGCAAGGGCACCGAATGATTGGTACCGCAATCGATGAAGGCGCCACGGCCATTTTCCACCAGCAGGTAGGCCGCATCGAAACGCGGTCGATGGAAGCCGGTATCGACAACATGGATGCCGTGCCCGGGCATCACGCGTCCTCGGCCAGCTCCAGCAGCGCCTGTGCCACGTCGGCCAGTTCGATGCCGGCATGCAGGTGGCCGACCAGTTCCTCGCCCAGCTGCAACGCGCCTTCGCCGGCGTGGCGCAGCGCCTGCGCGCCCTGCTGGCGCAGACGCGCGATCTGCTGCCCGGCTTCGCGCGGCGATTGGTGACCGACGCTTTGCAGCAGCAGCCGACCATCGACACCGAGCAACTTGAAGTAGAAGCGACCATCGCTCTCGCGATACTGCTTGAACTGCGGCGTCGCGGCCCTGGCCGCCGTCTTCTTCGTGGTCGCAGCCTGCGACGACAGGTTGCGCAAGCCGACCGCCTGACGCAGTTCGGCCAGGAACAGCGTCGCGTACTTCTCGCGCAGCCGGCGTGCGCCGTCGCGCAGGATCGCTTCGATCTCGCCCGGCTTGGCGATCAGCGCCTCGTAGGTGTCGCGCAGCGGCGCGACTTCGGCGTCGATGCGTTCGAACAACTTCTGCTTGGCATCGCCCCAGCCGATGCCGGCAGCGAAATCGGCGGCGAAGGCGGCGGTTTCCTCCGCGTCGGCGAAGGCCTGGTACAGCTGGAACAGTGCCGAGCCCTCGGTGTCCTTCGGTTCGCCCGGCGTGCGCGAATCGGTGACGATGCCGGCGATCAACTTCTTCAGTTCGTTGCGGGGTGCGAACAACGGAATGGTGTTGCCATAGCTCTTGCTCATCTTGCGCCCGTCCAGGCCGGGCAGCGTGGCCACGTTGTCGTCCACCAGCGCCTCGGGCAGGACGAAATAATCCTTGCCGTAGACGTGGTTGAAACGCTGGCCGAAATCGCGCGCCATCTCGATGTGCTGGATCTGGTCGCGGCCGACCGGCACCTGGTCGGCGTTGAACACCAGAATGTCGGCCGCCATCAGCACCGGATACATGAACAAACCGGCGGTGATGCCGGCATCGTCGTCCTCGCCCTCGGCGCGGTTCTTGTCCACCGCCGCCTTGTAGGCGTGGGCGCGGTTCAGGATGCCCTTGCCGGCCACGCAGGTCAGCAGCCAGGTCAGCTCGGTGATCTCGGGGATGTCGCTCTGTCGGTAGAACCACACCGTGTCCGGGTCCAGACCGCAGGCCAGCCAGGTCGCGGCGATCTCCAGCGTCGAGCGCTGGGTCATGGCCGGATCCTGGGCCTTGATCAGGCTGTGCAGATCGGCCAGGAAATAGAAGCTCTCGCTGCCGGCGGCGCGGCTGGCGGCGATGGCCGGGCGCACGGCGCCGACATAGTTGCCCAGGTGCGGGGTGCCGGAAGTGGTGATGCCGGTGAGGACGCGGGTGGTCATGCGAGAAGATCGGTATTGCCGGGCCCGACAGTGTAACTGCCCGCCGCCGCAACCCCGTTCCGCCAGCCCGGACGTTTTCCCATCCGACCCATACGGAGAACGTCCATGCTGCGCCGAATCTTTCCTCTGCTGGCGATGCTGATCGCCATTGCCGCCTGCGCCCCGGCCCGCGCCGAGCCGCTGGTCCGCCTGTCCCTGGTCGATCGCGACAGCGGCCAGGTCCTGAACGAATACCCGCATCGCGGCGACACCTGGGTCGCCGGCCACCCCGGTCACCGTTACAGCGTGCGGCTGACCAACACCACCGGCCAGCGCGTGCTGGTAGTGCTGTCGGTCGACGGGGTCAATGCGGTCAGCGGACAGACCGCATCGCCGTCGCAGGCCGGCTACGTGCTGGGGCCGTGGGAGACCGCCGAGATCGCTGGCTGGCGCAAGTCGCTGGACGAGATCGCCCAGTTCGTCTTCACCGATGTCGGCGACAGCTACGCCGCCCGCACCGGTCGCCCGGACAACATCGGCGTGATCGGCATCGCGGTGTTCCGCGAACGTCCCCGCTACCGGCCGATGACGCCGCCGGTCGCCCGCGCCGAAGCCGGCGCCGCCGCCAAGTCCGCGCCGCAGTCGCGGGAGGCCGAAGCCGCCGCCGACATGGCCGAACAGCGCATCGGCACCGGCCACGGCCAGCGCGAATGGGCGCCGGTCGGGCAGACCGAATTCGTCCGCGCCAGCCGCAGCCCGGCCCAGGTCAGCGAGCTGCGCTACGACCGCCGCGACCGGCTGGTCACACTGGGCGTGCTGCCGCGGCGATCACCGGACTGGCGTGCACCGCGAACGCCGCGGGCCTTCCCGGAAGGCTTCGTCGCCGACCCGCCGGGCTGGCGCTGAGTTCCGCCGCACGGGCACGAAAAGGGCGGCAGGCCCAAGCCCGCCGCCCCGGATTCGCGGAACCGCGCGGCTTACTTGCCGGACACGTCCTCGATCTTCTCGCCGGCCTTCTGGATGTCCTTGCCGACCCCCTTGACGGTGTTGCAGGCGGACAGCAGGCACAGCGAGAGCAGGCACAGCAGCAGGACGGTGGCGGAGCGTTTCATGGCGGTTCCTCGTGGTCGTTCGGCGCGCGGCGCGATGGCACCATCATGCACCGGCCGCCGAGGCAAATGAAGGCCTTGGTGCGAACGGTTCAGTCGCGCATCAGCGTGGACTTGCCGAACAGGCTTTCGACCAGATCCACGGCCAGTTCAGCGGTCTGGTTGCGGCTGTCCAGCACCGGATTCAGCTCGACGATGTCCAGCGAACCCATCCGCCCGCTGTCGGCGATCATCTCCATGACCAGTTGCGCCTCGCGGTAGTTCGGCCCGCCCGGCACCGTGGTGCCGACCCCGGGCGCGATGCCGGGATCGAGGAAATCGACATCGAAGCTGACGTGCAGGTGGGTGTCCGCATCGACGCCCTCCAGCGCCGCCTCCATCGTCCGCCGCATGCCGTTCTCGTCGATGTAGCGCATGTCGTAGACGTCGATGCCGTACTGCTTGATCAGCCGTTTTTCTTCCGGGTCGACCGAACGGATGCCGATCTGGCGGATGTCGCCCGGCGACATCGCCGGCGCCTCGCCGCCCAGCCGGACCAACGGTTCCGGCCCCAGCCCGCACAGGCAGGCCACCGGCATGCCGTGGATGTTGCCCGACGGCGTCACCTGGCTGGTGTTGAAGTCCGAATGCGCGTCCAGCCACAGCACGCGCAGGCGCTTGCCCTGCTCACGGCAGTGCTGCGCGACCGCGGTGATCGAACCGATCGCCAGGCAGTGGTCGCCGCCCAACATGATCGGCATGCGCCCGGCCGTCAGCTCGGTGCGTACCGCCTGCATCGTGCCGCGATTCCAGGCCACCGCCTCACCGAGGTGTCGATAGCCTTCGTGCGGCGGCTGCCACGGATTCGACGGGCCATCCACGTTGCCGACGTCACGCACGGAAATGCCGCGTGCCGTCAGCGCCTCGCCGAGACCGGCGATGCGCAGCGCATCCGGTCCCATGCGCGCGCCACGATGCCCCGCGCCTACGTCGGTGGGCACGCCGATCAGCGAAGCGGGAGGAAAACTGCGGCTCATCGGCACGTCGTCGAATGCAACATGCATCGATTGTATCGCGCGCATTCGCAACGCCCTGTGGCATCGCAACACGCGTGTCGCACGAGGCACCCGAAAACGTCGGGAACGATGGTGCCGCTTGTCCGATTCGAACGGACGACCTACCGCTTACAAGGCGGTTGCTCTACCAACTGAGCTAAAGCGGCACGGAAAGCGCGGCGCATTCTAGCGCAGGGCCGTGCAGGGTCGCGAACGCACCGGGGCGCCGCCGCTGCGCGATTGCAGTTGCGCCGTGTCCAGCGCGGTGGCGGCCACGTCCAGCCACCATTGCGCCGGCACCACCTTGCCGGCCGGCTGCAGGCGGGTTTCGAAACCGGCGTCGGCCATGGTCTTCTGCCTGCGCAATGCGCCCTCGCGGTTCTGGTAGCGGCCCAGCGAGATGGCATTGGCCTGTTCGCCGCTGCTGATGACGAAGTAGTCGGTGAATCCGGCATCGATGATGCGCCTTGCCGTCGCCTGCGCCGTAGCCAGATCGGGAGCCGGCGGGACCAGCACCATCCAGGCACTGGCCGAGGCTTCGGTTCCGCGCACCCACGAACCGGGCGCATCGGCGGCCAGCCGACCTAGCGCCGCACGCGCCGCGGCTTCATTGTCGTAAGGGCCGACGACGTAGCAACGGCGTTCGATCACGGGCGCCGCTTCAGCCGCGACCGGTGTTTCGGCTGCGACTTCGACGACATCCGGCGCCTTGGCCGGCGGAGTCTGCGAATCCGGACCCGTCGCGGCATCCGCGGTCGCGGGAACGTCGTCTGCCGGCAGGGCATCCACCACAACGTCTTCGTCGAGCAACTGCAACGGCGCGACGCCGGCCGGCATCGCGATCGCGGCAGGTACCGGCGTGGCTGCAGCCGGTGGCCGCGAAATCCACCAGGCCGCCACGCCAAGGTTCAGCACAGCCAGCAGGACAATCAGGATGCGAATCCACATGCGCGGATTCTACCGGCTGGCACGGCAGGGTTTCCCCGCACCGCATCTCACATCGGCCATCGGCTCACGACGCCGTAGAGGCGATGCCGACCCAGATCGCCAGCCCGCGCAGCACCAGGTCCGGGACCCGATCGGCCCGCGGCAGTTGCGTCTGCAGTTCGTCGGCACCGCCGCCATGCAGCAGCACGCATGGCGCGGTGCCCAAGCGTTCCTGCGCCAGTCGCAGGCTGCGTTCGAGCAACCCCAGGGCCGCACTCTGACAGCCCGAGGCCAGCGCGCCGGCGGTGTCGGTGGCGAAGTCGACGACCTCGCCACCCGCAGCCGGCAACTGCGCCGCCGCCTCGTGCAGGGACAGGCGCATCAGTCGTGGCGACGGGGCGATCAGGCCGCCGCGATGCAGGCCTTCGGCATCGAGCAGGTCCAGCGTCAGCGCGGTGCCGACGCCGACCACCAGCTGCGGCCCCGCCTGCATCGCATGCGCCGCCAGCAGGGCCAGGAAGCGGTCCACGCCCAGCTTCGACGGATCGGCATAGGCGATACGGACGCCGGACAGCCGCGACTGCGTGCGCGCGATGCTGATGCGGCGAAAACGCGTGCCCAGCCGTTGCAACAGTTGCAGGGTCAACGCCGGCGAAGCCACGCTGGCCACGCAGGCGACCTCGGCCCGCTGCGGCAACGTCGCATCGAGCGCTTCGGCGAAACCGTCTTCGCCGTGGGCCAGGGCCCGCACCGCCTGCAGGCGGCCAGCGTCATCCAGCCGCGCACACTTGAGCCGGGTATTGCCGAGGTCGAACAGCCAGGTGCTCATGCGGCCCTCACGCTGACTTCGCCGGCGTGCACGCGCAGTTCGCCGTTCCCGCACAGCAGGCGCAGGGCGCCGTCTTCGGCAATGCCGCCGGCCACGCCGCGCTGTTCGTCGGTACCGGTCCGCACCACGATCTCGCGCCCGGCCAGCGCGTCCAGCGCCGCGAAACGCGGCAGGAACGGCGTCAGGCCTTCGGCATCGAAGCAGTCCAGCGCCGGCAGCAGTGCTTGCAGCACCTCGGCCGCCAGTGCGTTGCGCGACGGTGCCGGCAACCAGGCCTGCAGGTCGGTCCAGGGCTGGTCGATCGCGGCCGCGACCGCCGGCGGCATGCGCACGTTGACGCCCAGGCCGATCACCGCGCGCACCGGACCGCCATGTTCGCCGCCGCCCTCGACCAGCAGGCCACCCAGCTTGCGACCTTCGACCATCAGGTCGTTCGGCCATTTCAGCCGCACGCCATCCAGCCCCATCGATTGCAGCGCTTCAGCCGCGGCGATCCCGGCCACCAGGCTCAGTCCGCCCAATCGCGCCAACCCGCCGCCGAAGTGTCGCGCCAGCGACAGGTACAGGTGCGCGGCCAGCGGCGATACCCAGTCGCGGCCGCGGCGTCCGCGCCCGCCGGTCTGGCGTTCGGCCAGCAGCACGGCCGCGCCCTGTTCCGGCGTCGGCCGGCGCAGCAGTTCGCTGTTGGTGGAATCCAGCTCCCAGGCGATATCGATTTCGGCCACCCCCGCGCCGATCCGGTCACCCAGCATCGCCAGGATCGTTTCGCGATCCAGCAGATCGGGCACCTGCGCCAGCGCATAGCCCTGCCCCGGCCGCGCCAGTACGTCGATGCCGGCTTCGCGCAGGGCCTGGACGCGCTTCCAGATCGCCGCACGGGTCAGCCCGCCTTCGCGGGCCAGCGCATCGCCGGTGACCGGCCCCTGCGCCAGCCGCTGCAGCAGTTCGCGCTCGTCGATCATGCCGCGGACAACCCGCGGCGATGGTCGAACGCCGGGTCAGGAACCTGAATTCGGATCGAAAGCGCATCCATGCCGCCGATTATGCGGGAATCGCCTGTCGAACCCCTGCCGGCAAGCCGATCCGTCGCGGTTTCGCGGTATAGTTCGGCGAGCATCCGCACGCCCCGACAGGAGTCGTCCGTGTCCCGAGAACTGCGCCAGCTTCACGTCATCGGCCTGACCCTGCTGCTGGCCGGCCTGACCGCGCCGGCCATGGCCCAGAACGGCCGCAATGCGACAGCCGACGGTTCCGGCTGCGCGGCGGCGACCGACATCGAGACCCCGGCCGACCCGCAGGACGAGTCGCGGACGCCTGCCCCTGCCGCGGCGAAGTCTGCCAAGCCCTCGGCCGCGCGCGCCAGCGACGGCGGCGATGTACACCTGCGCCAGCACCCGGCCCGCTGGCACAGCTTCCTGCCCGGGATGTTCCGCTGACCGCAGGCCGTTCCTGGCTCCCGCGCTGGCTGCAGTGGGGCCCCGCCCCGATCGAAGACGCGACTTGGCGCGACGCGGCCGATGCCACGCCGTGGATCATGCGACTGGATGAACCGCGCGCGACACGGCTGCGCGAACTCAGTACCCGCTTCCTGCACGAAAAGACCATCACCCCGCTCGGCGGACTGGCGCTGGACGATGCACAGCGCGTGCAACTGGCGGCATTGTGCTGCCTGCCGCTGCTGGAATTCGGCGCCGGCGGCCTGCGCGGCTGGTCGCAGCTGATCGTCTATCCGGATGCGTTCCGGGTGAACCGCAGCCACGTCGACAGCGCCGGCGTGCTGCATGAATGGGAGGACGAGCTGATCGGCGAAGCCTGGGACCAAGGGCCGCTGATCCTGTCCTGGGCCGATGTCCAGGCCGACCTCGACGAACCCGATGCCGGCTACTGCGTGGCCGTGCACGAGATGGCGCACAAGCTGGATGCGCTGGATGGCGAACTGGACGGCACCCCGCCGCTGCCCACGGCCTGGCTGCGCGACTGGGCCGGCGATTTCCAACGCGAATACGACGCCTTCTGCCAACGGGTCGATCGCGGCCGCGCCGTCGCCATCGACCCGTATGCGGCCGAATCGCCGGAGGAATTCTTCGCCGTCGCCAGCGAATACCACTTCTCCAGCCCGCAGCGGTTGCGACAGGCGCTGCCGTCGGTCGCCACGCACCTGCAGCGCCTGTACGGCGCCTCGCCGCTGGATGGATGAATCCGGCTACAGGTTGGGCGGCAGGGTGACGATGAAGCAGGCGCCGCCCAGTTCCTGCGAACGCACCACCTGCAGCTCACCGCGGTAATCGCGGATCAGGTCCTGGACGATGCCCAGGCCAATGCCGTGGCCCTGCACGCGCTCGTCGCCGCGCACCCCGCGCTGCAGGATGCGGGCCACGTCCTCCTCGGCGATGCCGGGGCCGTCGTCCTCCACCGCCAGCAGCAAACCGGCGCGCCGATGTGCGCTGTCCAGCCGCGGCTGCGCGGTCAGCAGCACCCGCGAGCGCGCCCACTTGAAGGCGTTCTCCAGCAGATTGCCCAACAGTTCCTGCAGATCGCCGATTTCGCCGTGGAACTGCGCCGAAGGATCGATCTCGAATTCGCAGATCACGCCCTTGGCCGCGTACACCTTCTCCAGCCCGCGGACGATTTCCTCGGCGTTGGGTTCGATCGCCACCGGCGCGGCGAACAGCTTGTGGCCGCCGGAAGCCGCCCGCGCCAGCTGGTAGGAGACCAGGTTGTTCATCTTGCGCAGCTGGGTGTCCAGCTCATCGCGCAGGGCGATCGCGTGCACGCCCTCGTCCAGCTGCGCGCGCAGCACCGCCAGCGGCGTCTTCAGGCTGTGGGCCAGGTCGGCCAGCGTGTTGCGCTGGCGCTCCAGATTCTCGCGCTCGCTGTCGATCAACACGTTGATGCTTTCGGTCAGCGGCTCCAGTTCGCGCGGGTGGCGATCGCTCATCCGGCTCAGCTGGCCGTGCTGCACCCGCGCCAGTTCGGCCACCACCCGGTTCAGCGGGCGCAGGCTCCAGCGCAGCACCGCCATCTGCAGCAACAGCAGGATCACCCCGGCGCCGCCGAGATAGCTCCACAGCGCGCCGCGAAACACCCGCAGCTGCCCTGCCAGCGCGCGCGTGTCCTCCATCACGTAGATGGTGTAGGGGAACTCGTCCTTCCACACCAGGCCGCGGCCATAGCGATAGACCTCGCCCGCGCTGCCATCGATCTGGGTGACCGGCAGCGGGCCGTCGAACACCTGCTGCGGCGCGGCCAGCATCCGCCCTTGCGGCAAGGCCGGGCCCTCGCCGGAAATCGTCACCCAGTAGCCGCTGGGCAGGACGATCTGGGTGTACAGGCCACTGCCGGGCTGCAGGAAGCGCGGGTCCGGCGGACTGTTGACCACTTCGTAGTCGATCACCGCTCCGCCGCGGTCGAAATCGATGTCGTTGGCGTAGGCGTTGGCATAGCTTTCCAGCCGTTCGCGCAGGTTGCGCTCGGCGGTTTCGACGAAGGCCCGGTCCAGCGCGTAGCCGGCCAGCGCCAGGAAGGCAACCAGGCCGAGGCTGGCGGCCAGCAACTGGCGCGCCCGCAACGAACGCGGGCGCCATCCGGAAAACGGATCGCGCCCGCCGGTTGCGCCGCGCTTGTCGCCGGCGCCGGGCATCAGCCCTCGCCGGAGCCGGAGGGCATCAGCCTTCCCCGCTGCGCGGAATGGCGAAACGGTAGCCGCGGCCGCGCACGGTCTCGATCGGCTTCAGCTCGCCGTCCGGGTCCAGCTTCTTGCGCAGGCGGCCGATGAAGACCTCCAGCACGTTGGAGTCACGGTCGAAGTCCTGCTGGTAGATGTGCTCGGTCAGGTCGGCCTTCGAGACCAGTTCGCCGGCGTGCATCATCAGGTACTCCAGCACCTTGTACTCGTAGCTGGTCAGGTCGACGTTGGCGCCGCCGACGCTGACCGTCTGCGCGGCCAGGTCCAGCGCCACCGGACCGCATTCCAGGGTCGGCTTGCTCCAGCCGGCGGCGCGGCGGACCAGGGCATTGACCCGCGCCAGCAGTTCCTCGACGTGGAACGGCTTGACCAGGTAGTCGTCGGCGCCCTGTTTCAGGCCCTCGACCTTGTCCTGCCAGCTCGAACGCGCGGTCAGGATCAGGATCGGGAACTTCTTGCCTTCCTCGCGCAGGGCCTTGATCAGCTCCATGCCCGACATCTTCGGCAGGCCAAGGTCGATGATGCCGACGTCGAACGGCACTTCCCGGCCCATGTACAGGCCCTCTTCGCCGTCCTGGGCCGCGTCCACGGCGAAGCCTTCGCGCTTCAGGCGCGCGGCCAGGGTCTCGCGGAGGGGGGCTTCGTCTTCAACCAGCAGGATTCGCATGGTTTCTCCCTGATGCTGTGGGCGGCCGACCCGGCCGCAGGTGAAACGGATTCGAAAGGCGGCTACGCGACGTCGGCCGAACCTGTTGGCCGATTATGGCTCACCGGGATTGCGGTCACGCGCGGGCCGAACGTCATTGTCGCCGCGCCTGTCCGCGCCGCGACGCTGCTGCGGCACATCGTCCATGTAGCGGACGCTGCCCTCGGTATCGACGTACTTGACCCGGTTGATCTCGCGGCCGTCGTACTGCACGCGCTCGGCGCCCAGCACCTTGCCGCCGGTGCTGCGCTGGACGCGACGGACCGAATCGGACATCGGCGTCGGCGCGGGGCGCGATTCGGATCGCGGCTGGGACCGCGACTGCCGGACCGGCGCTTCCTGGGCCTGCCGGGACTCGACCCGCGGCATCGCCGGGCGCGAAGGCGGCTGACGCTCGCCGCGCGCAGGCGCCCGCTGGGCCTGCGCGGCGCTGGCCCAGAACAAGGCGACGGTCAACAGGCCCGCGACGAGCCATGAATGAGAACGTGGATGCATAACGGAATCGTAACGGAGCTTTGCTGAACGAAACTGGGCCCGGGTCGGACCAGGTTCGCCGGTGTCGGCTTCCCCCTGTGGCGTGTCCCCGATTCTGGCCGCGGGCAGTGAATCCGGTCTGAACTTATCCACAGCAGGGCCACCCCGTTCAGTCGGGCGTCGGGCTCACGGTTACGGCGTTCAGAATATCTCGCCGACGCAACAGCGCAGCGAGCCGCCGCCGGCCTCGATGGCGTCCAGCGGCACCGCCCGGAGCCGCAACCCGGCCCGCTCCAGCGCGGCTTGCGACGCCGGTCGCAGCGAATCGGCCGCGCCCTGGCTCATCCATACCTGGTCCGTGCCCAGGGCGATGGCATTGGCGGCGAAGGCGGCGTGTTCGCCGGGCTCCAGTTCGATCGCATGCGGGGCATGGATGTGGGCGATGGCCGCGGCCACCGCCGGATCGGCGAAGCCCCGCGGGCTGATCAGCGCCGCGCGTCCGCCCAGCACCGCCAGCACCACGTTGGCGTGGTACTCGCCGGCCGCTAGATCGAACATCAGGGTGGCGCGCAGGCCGAAGGCCCGGTGCATCAGCGCCGCGCCGGCCTCGTCGCAACGCTCGGACAGGCCGCAGTAACCAAGCCCGCGCGCACGATCGATCACCAGCGAGCCAGTCAGTTCGCAGGGATGCGGCTGCAGCGACAGGTCAATCTCGCGGTAACCCAACACCTCGGCGAAGAAGCCGCGGATGTCCGCCCGCGCCGCTTCGCGCCGGCGCACTTCGTGACGCATTCGGCCGACGATGCAGCGGCCCGGCGCGGTGGCGAACACGTTGTTGGGAAAAACGGCGTCGGGCGTGTCCTCGCGGCCGGCGAAGCAGAGCGTCGGCACCGCCTCCGACAGCGCCCGCTGCAGACCGCGATGCTGGGCCAGCGCCCGCGCCGGATCGAAACCGTCGCCATCGGCCATGTAGCGGTTGTCCTGCGCGGATTGCTCGGCGCGGGCGAATCCCTCCGGCGCGACCAGGAACGCCGCGCGCGCCGTGGCCGCGCCGAAATCGGCAGCGCAATCGGCCGCCATCCGCGCGAAGGCCTGCGCGTCGCGGGTGATCATGCCGCCGCGGCCGTCGCCTGTGTCGTGGCCGCCAGCGCCTGCTCCAGCAGCTCCCAGCCGGCACCGGGACGGTGCGCGCCCTCGCTGAGGATCTGGCGGAAGCGACGGCCGCCGGGTTGGCCGTGGAACAGTCCCAGCAAGTGCCGAGTGATGTGTTTGAGCGCGACCCCGGCCTGCAGCTGCGCTTCGACATACGGGCGGAATGCCCGCAGCTTTTGCGCACGTTCGCCGCACGGCCCGCCGTACAGGGCCGCATCCAGCTCGTGCAGCAGCCACGGGTCGTGGTAGGCCGCGCGACCCAGCATTACCCCATCGACCTGCGCCAGCTGCGCCTGCGCGGCCGACTGCGTGGCGATGCCGCCGTTCACCACCACCTGCAACGACGGCCGTTCGCGCTTGAGCCGGTGCGCCCAGTCGTAGCGCAGCGGCGGTACCTCGCGGTTCTCCTTCGGCGACAAGCCCTTCAGCCAGGCATTGCGCGCATGCACCACGACCATGCCGCAGCCAGCCGCAGCCACCGCATCGACGAAGCCGAGGAAACGTTCGTAGTCGTCATCGTCGTCCACGCCAAGCCGGCACTTGACCGTGACCGGCACCGATACCGCCGCGGCCATCGTCGCCACGCAATCGGCCACCAGCGCCGGTTCGCGCATCAGGCAGGCGCCGAAACTGCCGGACTGCACGCGCTCGGACGGGCAGCCGCAGTTGAGGTTGATCTCGTCGAAGCCGCTATCGGCGCCGATCCGCGCCGCCTGCGCCAGCAGCTCCGGCTCGCTGCCGCCCAGTTGCAGCGCCACCGGATGTTCGGACGGATCCATCGCCAGCAACTTCGCTCGGTCGCCGTGGATCACCGCATTGGCGTGCACCATCTCGGTGTACAGCCGCGCATGCGGCGCCAACAGGCGGTGGAAAGCCCGGCAGTGCGCGTCGGTCCAATCCATCATCGGCGCCACCGACAGCCGCAGCGAGGCGTCGTAGCGCTCTGCGGCGTTCATGTCGCCTCCGCCATCACCGCTTCGATCTCGTCGGCGCTGCGCGCCAGTGCGGCGGTCAGCACCCGATGACCGTCGTCGGTGATCAGCACGTCGTCTTCGATGCGGATGCCGATCCCGCGCCACTTCGCCGCCACGCGGGTGTCGTCCGCGGCCACATACAGGCCCGGTTCGATGGTGTAGACCATGCCCGGCTCCAGCAGCCGCGATTCGCCGTCGATGCGGTATTCGCCGACGTCGTGCACGTCCAGCCCCAGCCAGTGCCCGGTCTTGTGCCGGTAGAAACGCTTGTAGTGGCCTTCGGCGATGTTCTTCTCCAACCGGCCCTTCAGCAGACCCAGCCGCAGCAGGCCTTCGGTCAGGGTTTCCACGGCGGCGTCATGACCGGCTTCGTAGGGCACGCCGGGGCGCGCTTGCGCTAGCGCCGCGGCCTGGGCCGCGCCGACCAGATCGTGCAGGGCGCGCTGTTCCTTCGAAAAGCGGCCGTTGACCGGGAAGGTGCGGGTGATGTCGCTGGCATAGCCGCGGTATTCGGCGCCGGCGTCGATCAGCACCAGCTCGCCGTCGCGCGCGGCCGCCCGGTTGGCCACGTAATGCAGCACGCAGGCATTGGCGCCGGCGCCGACGATGCTGGCATAGGCCGGGCAGGCGTCCTCGGCGCGGAACACGCGCTCGACTTCGGCCTGCAGCACGTATTCGGGCACCCCGGCGCGCGCCGCACGCATCGCCGCCAGGTGCGCGCGCATGCCGATGTCGGCCGCACGCTGCATCAGCCGGACCTCGTCCTTCGACTTGAACAGGCGCATCTCGTGCAGCAGGTGACCCAGTTCCAGAAACTCGTGCGGCGGCTGCGCGCCGTGCCGCACCTGCGCGCGCACCCGGTTGACCCAGCCGATCAGCTTCAGGTCGAACTCGGCGTCGCGGCCGAAGTGGTAGTACACCCGCGTACGTCCTTCCAGCAGGCCAGGCAGGATCTCATCGAGGTCCTCGATCGGGAAGGCGTCGTCCATGCCGTAGTCGTCCACCGCGCCCTCCTGCCCGGCGCGTGCGCCGTCCCAGGATTCGCGCTCGGCGTCGCGCTCGCGGCAGAACAGCAGGCATTCGCCATGCTTGCGTCCCGGCACCAGCACCAGCACCGCCTCCGGCTCGGGGAAGCCGCTCAGGTACCAGAAGTCCGAATCCTGCCGGTACGGGTAATAGGTGTCGTGGCTGCGCACACGCTCCGGCGCGGCCGGCAGGATCAGGATGGCGTCGTCGCCGGCCATGCGCATCAACTGCCGGCGCCGGCGGGCGAACTCGCGCGGCGAGATGCCGGTCAGCGACTTCATCAGTTCAGGCTCTGCCGGTGCCGGCGCGCCAGCACGCAGTCGCCATGCAGCAGCAGGGCCGCCACGCGGACGAATTCCTCGAGCTCGGCCAGCGCGGCTTCGTCCTCTTCGGCGTCGGCGCCGATTTCCGGCGAGGCCTGGGCCAGCCGGGCGAGGTCGCGCAACGCTTCCTCGCCCTCTTCCGACAGCCCGGGCCTGGCGCCAGCAGCCAGTCCAAAGGCGCCGAGGAAGCCGCGGCACCAGTCGAACAGCGCTTCGGCGCGCCCGTCCAGCCCGTCTTCGGCAGGCGGCAGCAGCAGTTCGAAGGCGAAATCCCGGTCCAGCAGCTGGTGGGAACTGGCCTGGCGCAGGCGCTCCAGCGGGTGCTCCGGCGGCAGCGCCGGCAGGGCGTCATCGGTCAGCGCCCTCGGCAGCCAGCCCGGCGCGTCCTCGCCGCCACCGGCCAGCCAGCCGCACAGCGTCCCGTGCAGCTCGCTGGGGGTCGCGGCCAGCCCCAATTGCCGGGCGGCGGCATCGATCTCGGTCAACTCGGGGAGTTCGGTCATGACGGCGATCCGCATCCCGGAGGAAACGGACACAGGGGGACAATGCGCAAAGTGTAGCAATTCGACTGCCGCCATCCGCTTGTTGCAGACGCAAGGGCACGCCTACACTGCGCACTTGTCCAAGACCGGACCGCACGGGACATCCTGCCGACCATGTTCCCTGTTCCCGCCATCGCCGCCGGGCTCATGGCCACCGCCACGACACCGTCGGGACTGGCCTGGCTGATGCTGCTGGCCGGTCTGGTGCTGGCGGCCGTACTGGCCGTCGCGACCCGCCACTACTGGTCGCGCTGGCGCCCGGCACCGCCGCGCGAGAGCCTGCCGACCGAATCGCCGCGCCAGCGCGACGATCACCTGAAGCTGGCGCTGTGGGCTTCGGGCGAGCTGTTCTGGGACTACGACCTGGTCCGTCGCCGCCTGCACCGCATCCGCGCCGACGAGAACGCCGCCGCCAACGCCGAAATCACCGTGCTGGTCCGACAGGGCGAAGTCCCGCCGATCCACGAGCAGGACCTGCCGCTGATGATGCAGCGCCTGCGCAGCCATCTGGAAGGCGAATCGCCGCTGTTCATGTCCGAACATCGCATGGACCTGTCCGGCAACGGCACCTGGGTCTGGGTGCGCGCGCGCGGACGGGTGGTCGAACGCGACAGTGACGGCCGTCCGGTACGCCTAGCCGGCACCGCGCGCGACATCACCGCCAGCCGCAACGCCGAATACGAGCACCGCATCGCCAGCGAGGTCATGCGCAGCATGAGCGAAGCCGTTGCGGTGCTGGACTGGGACTACAAGTTCATCGCCATCAACCAGGCCTTCACCCGCATCACCGGCTACGAGGAAGAGGAAGTCATCGGCCACCCGCTCGGCATGCTGGACAGCGGCCAGCACGGGGCCGAGTTCCTGGCCCAGGTCCGCGAAAACCTGTCCCGCGAGGGCCGCTGGTCCGGCGAGCTCTGGAAAGTACGCAAGGACGGCGAGGAAATCCTGTGCAAGGTGGAGAAGAACGCGGTCCCCGACGCCAGCGGGCAGCGTTCGCTGTACGTGCTGGTGCTCAACGACATCACCGAGCAGAAGCGTGCCGAACAGGAGCTGCGCTACCTGGCCAACTACGACACCCTGACCAGCCTGCCGAACCGTTCGCTGCTGTCCGAACGGCTGTCACGCGCGATCGTCAAAGCGCGTCGCGAGAACGGCCGGGTCGCGGTGCTGTTCATCGACCTGGACCGCTTCAAGGACGTCAACGATTCGCTCGGCCACGCCACCGGCGATCGCATCCTGCGCGCCGCCGCCGCGCGCGTGCAGCAGACCGTCGGCGCCGAACACACGGTGGCCCGGCTCAGCGGCGACGAATTCACCGTGGTGCTGGAAGACGTCGGCTCGGCCGCCGAAGCCGAAGCCATCGCCCAGCAGATCATCTCCGCCTTCACCCGCCCACTGGGCATCGGCGACCGGCTGGAACTGGCGATCTCGCCGTCGATCGGCATCAGCCTGTACCCCGACCATGCGCAGGTGCCGACCGACCTGCTCAAGCATGCCGACACGGCCATGTATCAGGCCAAGGCCGCCGGTCGCCACACCTACCAGGTGTATTCGGAGACGATGGACGAGAAGATGCGCCATCGCGCCATCCTCGCCAGCGCCCTGCGACGCGCACTGGAGCGCAACGAGCTGGCGCTGGTCTACCAGCCGCGGATGTCGATGGGGCCGCAGCGTATCACCGGCATGGAAGCGCTGCTGCGCTGGCACAGCCAGGAATTCGGCGGCATCTCGCCCGACCAGTTCATTCCGCTGGCCGAGGAGTCGGGCCTGATCCTGGACATCGGCATCTGGGCGCTGCGCCAGGCCTGCCAGACGTTGCGCCAGTGGCACGACGCCGGCTTCGACCAGCTGTGCGTGTCGGTCAACGTTTCGGCACTGCAGCTGCAGCGCGGCGATCTGCCGCAGGTGGTGGCCAGAACCCTCGAGGAAACCGGGCTGCCGGCGCGCTTCCTCGAGCTGGAACTGACCGAGAGCGTGATCATGGCCAACCCCGGGCAGAACATCGACACCCTCAACGCCTGCCGCGCGCTCGGCGTGTCGCTGGCCATCGACGACTTCGGCACCGGCTATTCCTCGCTGGCCTACCTCAAGCGGCTGCCGCTGACCGCGCTGAAGATCGACCGCGAATTCATCGGCGACCTGACCCGCGACCGCGACGACGAGGCGATCACCAGCGCGATCATCGCCATGGGCCATTCGCTGTCGCTCAACGTGGTCGCCGAAGGCGTTGAGACCGAAGGGCAACTGCAGTTCCTGCGCGAACACCATTGCGACGAGATCCAGGGCTATCTGATCTCCGAAGCGCTGGACGCCGCCGCCTGCCTGCCCTACCTGCACCGCGCCCAGGCCGCGCCCGGCGCCGCGCAGGCCGCGCCATGATCCGCCGCTTGACCCTTGCCCGGAGGCATGTCTATCGTGACCAGCATGGACAGTCCCGATCCCGTCGAACAGCTACACGCCCTCGTCCAGCGCGTCAGCGAGCTGGCCGAACGCTGCCGGCGCCTGGCCGAGGAGAACCGCAGCCTGCGCAGCCAGCAGGAGCAACTGGTCGGCGAACGTTCGCAACTGCTGGCCAAGAACGAACAGGCGCGCTCGCGGGTCGAGGCGATGATCACCCGGCTGAAATCGCTGGAGCAGCACACGTGAGCGCCAACGAGACGGTCAGCGTGCACATCCTCGACCGCGAATACACGGTCGGCGTGGAGCCGGGCGAGCGCAACGGCCTGATGGCCGCGGCCAAGCTGCTGGACGGCAAGATGCGCGAAGTGCGCGGCGACAACCGCATGGCCGCGGTGGACCGGGTCGCGGTGCTGGCCGCGCTGAATCTGGCGCACGAACTGCAGCAGCTGCGCGATGCCAACAGCTCGCGCGAGCGCGAACTGGCACGCGCGATCGACGGCCTGCAGCACAAGCTGGACTCGGTGCTGGACGGCCTGTAGGCGACCGCCGCCGGTTCCACGCAGGTTCCACTGCACGCACGCATCGGCCACGCCGACGAACGGCTTTTGCATCTTCCAACACGTGGCTATACTGCAAACGCATCCTCTGCCGTGTACGACGGCGTGTGCAAACATTCGCCTTGTCCCTTAATGACGACCACGGGACGGTAACGGAAGCCGGGAGTGCAGGTCCGCCTTGCAGCGGGAAGCCCGATGGCCCCCAAGCCTTCCCACTTGAACCCCGGGTTCAAGGTCGTTTCGCACGCATCGTCATGGCGGAGGATGTATTTTTCCCGCAGAATTCGCGGGTGAATTCCACACCCGCCACACCCGACCCGGAGCGCGCCCGCCTGCGCCGCGAACTCCGGCAACGTCGGCGCGAACTTCCCGCCGCGCAACGCATCGCCGCCGCCGATGGCCTGGCCGCGCAACTGCTGGCCCTGCCATGGCTGACCGAAGGCGGTTACGTCGCCGGCTACTGGGCCAGCGACGGCGAGATCGGCCTGCACGTCTTCCAGCTCAAGCTGCCCGCCGGCTGCATCTACTGCCTGCCGCTGCTGCACGGCGAGGAACTGCGCTTCGCGCCGTGGCGCTCCGGCGACCCGCTGGTCAGCAACCGCTTCGGCATTCCCGAACCCGACCTCGAACCTTCCAGCGCGCTGCCTCCCGAAGCCATGTCGCTGGTGGTGATGCCGCTGGTCGGCTTCGACGCGCACGGGCAGCGTCTGGGCATGGGCGGCGGCTGGTACGACCGCAGCTTCGCCTTCCGCCGCCATGTAGCCGCACCGCCCTGGCTGGTCGGCGTCGGCTTCGACCAGCAGCGGCTGGACGCGCCGTTGCAAGCCGAGGACTGGGACGTAGCGCCCGACGCCATCTGCACGCCTTCCGCCACCCACCTGAAGAACCCCGCATGACCCGTCGCAAGCATTACTGGCTGATGAAGTCCGAACCGGACGCGTTTTCGATCGACGACCTGCGCAAGGTCGGCACCGAACCGTGGAACGGCGTGCGCAACTACCAGGCGCGCAATTTCATGCGCAGCATGCAGGTCGGCGACGGCGTGCTGTTCTACCACTCCAACTGCAAGCAGCCGGGCATCGTCGGCGTGGCCAGCGTGGCCAGCACCGCGTACCCGGACCCGACCCAGTTCGATCCCAAGTCCGACTACCACGACCCGAAAAGCACGCGCGAGGAACCGCGCTGGTCGCTGGTGGACGTGAAGTTCGAGAAGAAGCTGGGGCGCACCCTATCGCTGGACGAGATCAAGCAGCACGCGGACGAACTGGGCGAAGGCTTCGCCCTGACCCAGCGCGGCAACCGCCTGTCGGTGCTGCCGGTGACCGCCGCACAGTGGAAGTTTCTTCTTTCCCTCGAATGACGCTGTAGGAGCGGCGTGAGCCGCGATGGAAGGTTATGGACTGGCTCAACTTCTTCAAACGTAAGCGCGACCCTCAGCCTGTGTCCGCACCACCATCGGAGATCGAGCTAGAGGTGTTCCTCAACAACTTTCTGTCGGAGGACTACCTTGGCAAGGCCGCCGAAGCTGGTCATAGGGCAAGAGCAGCAGTTAAGGAGCACCGTCTAGATGATGCTTGGCGCTTTTATCATGAGCAGAAATCTCTCTATATGCAGCATGCACAGGCCTGCAATTTTACCGGAGAGCAGACACTGGCACTTGACGCAAGCGTCAGCGAGAACTTAGCGAACATACTGCGAATCGAGAAAAAGCATGACGACGCATTGGTTCATATCTTGTACTGCGCATTGGCTTCCCGTACAACAAAATCTCTTCAAAAGAAGCTTATGGCCTACTTCAATCGTTGCCACTTCCAAAATATTCAGTTCACCTCTGTCGAAGCCATGATGCAATCTGAAACTAGATGGACATTCAGAAAAATCAAAGATCAAGTCCAGCAATGGCGATTGAGTACAGTTACTTGATAACTCCTTCAAGCCCATGCCACTTCACATCACAGCCTGATTCAGCCTTACATCGCGGCTCACGCCGCTCCTACAACCACCATTGAATACCCCATGTCCGAAATGAAGCGCCTGGCTGGCGAAAAGGCCATCGAATACGTCGAGGATGGCATGATCGTCGGCGTCGGCACCGGCTCGACCGTGGCCTATTTCATCGACGCGCTGGCGCGGATCAAGGACCGCATCGCCGGCACCGTGTCCAGTTCCGAACAGAGCACCGCGCGACTGCGGCAGCACGGTATCGAAGTGCTGGACCTCAACCACGCCGGCGCCCTGTCGCTGTACGTGGACGGTGCCGACGAATGCGACCCGCACAAGCGCCTGATCAAGGGCGGCGGCGCGGCGCTGACCCGCGAGAAGATCATCGCCGAGGCCAGCCAGAAGTTCGTCTGCATCGTCGACCCGAGCAAGCAGGTGCCGGTGCTGGGCACGTTCCCGTTGCCGGTGGAAGTGATCCCGATGGCGCGCAGCCTGGTCGCGCGCGAGATCGTGGCCATGACCGGCGGCCAGCCGGTCTGGCGCGACGGCGTGACCACCGACAACGGCAACGTGATCCTGGACGTGCACAACCTGTCGATCGTCGATCCGGTGACGATGGAGCGCGAACTCAACCAGATTCCCGGCGTGGTCAGCGTCGGCCTGTTCGCCCGCCGTCCGGCCGATGTGGTCATCGTCGGCGGCCAGCCGCCGCAGGTGCTGTAGGCCGGCGCACGCAAGCGACTGACCCGCGGGGTTTCTTCACCGGTGAGACGGGGCGGCGGGATACTCGCCGCATGACCCTGCGCTGCCTGTTCGTCGACTTCAATTCCTACTTCGCCTCGGTGGAGCAGGAAGACCGCCCGGCGTTGCGCGGCAAGCCGGTCGGGGTGGTGCCGGTGCTGGCCGAGACCACCTGTTGCATCGCCGCCAGCATCGAAGCGAAGGAATACGGCATCGGCACCGGCACCCTGGTGTCGGAAGCGCGCGCGAAGTTCCCGGACATCGAGCTGGTCGAAGCGCGGCCGGCGCGCTACGTCGAAGTCCACCACCGGCTGATGGACGCCATCGGCGACTGCATCCCGCACGGCAAGGCCGAATCGATCGACGAAGTGCCGTGCTGGCTGATCGGACGCGAACGCCGGCGCGACAACGCGGTCGCCATTGCGGAAGCCATCAAGCGCCGCATCGCCGACGAGTTCGAGTGGCTCCGCTGCTCGATCGGCATCGCGCCGAACAAGTTCCTGGCCAAGACCGCCTCGGACATGCGCAAGCCCGACGGGCTGACCGTGCTTGAAGCCACCGACCTGCCGCAATCGCTGCTCACTCTGGAACTGAACGACTTCTGCGGCATCGGCCCGTCGATGCTGCAACGCCTGCATGCCGCCGGCATCCGCACCAGCGCGCAGTTGTGCGCGGCCAGCCGCGAACGCCTGCGACTGGTCTGGGGCAGCGTGGAAGGCGAGCGCTTCTGGATGCAGTTGCACGGCCACGACCTGCCCGAACGCCGGATCGTGCGCGGCTCGATCGGACATTCGCACGTGCTCGGCCCGGAACTGCGCAACTTCGACGGTGCCCGTTCGGTGCTGTTCAAGCTGCTGGCCAAGGCGGCCATGCGAATGCGCAAGGACGGCCTGCTCGCCCGCGGCCTGTCCATCCGCATGCGCTTCGTCGGCCTGGACAAGCGCTTCGAACGCGATCTGCCGTTCGCGCCGATCGACGACACCCCCGCCCTGCTGCACTTGCTGGGACAGCAGCTAGCCTCGTTGCGGCGGGCGATCGACAGCGGCCGCTGGAACCCGCACCGGCATCCGCCGCTATCGGTCGCGGTGACCCTGACCGGACTGGAGGAAGCCGGCTGCCAGAGCGGCGAGCTGATGCCGGGCCGTCGCCGCGACCGCGACGTGAGCCGGGTCATCGATGCGATCAACCGCAAGTACGGCAACAATTCGGTCTATTTCGGCGCCATGCAGCAAGCCGTGGCGCTGGACGCGGCGCCGATGCGCATCCCCTTCCAGCACGTGCCGGAAACCGAACACGAAGAGGACGCGGTGACCCGCAAGCGCCACGCCGGACCGTCGGCGGCCGACGCCGGCAGCAACGAGCTGTGGCTGCTGCGCGAACGGCAGACGCGGAAGATGGCCGAGAACGCGCATCGCCAGGCCCGACAACGCCCCTCGCCGTCCGCCGCGTCGGTCACGCGGCCGCCGAAGGCCGGCGTCGGCGGCTGGACCGACCGCAATCGCCACCCCGATCCACCCACCGCGGGCGAAACCGGCCAGCTGTTCTGACCCACCCGCGATCTGCCGCTACACTGGTTCGGTTTTTCACGTCTCCCGGTCCTGCCATGTCCACACGCCTCGCCCTGCCCTTCCTGCTCCTGCTGCTCGGCGGCTGCGCCAGCGCCGGCAAGCCCTGGGTCGAGCTGGCCGGCCAGCGCTATCAGGTGGAAATCGCCGACGAGGAACCGGAGCGCCAGCGCGGCCTGATGTTCCGCGACCGCATGGACGACGACCACGGCATGCTGTTCATCCACGACTTTGAAGAACCACTGGGCTACTGGATGAAGAACACCCGGATTCCGCTCGACATCCTGTATTTCGACAGTCAACGCAAACTGGTGGCGCAGCAGCGCGACGTGCCCCCCTGTTCGGCCGGCAACGCCTGCCCGACCTACCCCAGCGGCAAGCCGGCACGCTACGTGCTGGAGCTGAACGCCGGCCAGGCTGCGCGCCTGCAGCTGGAAAACGGCGCCGAACTGGGCCTGAGCAAGAACATTCCGATCGCGCCCTAGGGCTTGATTGTGCCGGCCACAAGCCCCACAGTCGGGGCATGGGGGAACGACTGACACTGCCGGACTGGGATTCGCTGGCGGCGCATGGCGACGAAAGCCTGCCCCTGCTCGGCACCGCCCTGCTGATCGCCAGCGACGAATACCCGGACCTGGACCCGGCCCAGTACGATGCGCTGGTGCAGAGCCATGTCGAGCATCTGCGCACCGAGATCGACGCC
The DNA here is from genome assembly GCF_010211745.1 of Pseudoxanthomonas kalamensis DSM 18571. Classification (GTDB taxonomy): domain Bacteria; phylum Pseudomonadota; class Gammaproteobacteria; order Xanthomonadales; family Xanthomonadaceae; genus Pseudoxanthomonas_A; species Pseudoxanthomonas_A kalamensis. The sequence goes on from NZ_PDWQ01000001.1 coordinate 23,724, forward strand.
ATCGACACCCGCCCGCTGAAGATGGCAGCGATCAACCGCCACCTGTTCGACGAACTGGGCTACAGCGGCAATCACGACGAGTACTACGACCCGCGCAACAGCTATCTCAACGAAGTGTTCGACCGCCGGCTGGGCAATCCGATCTCGCTGGCGATGGTGCAGATGGAAGTCGCGCGCCGGCTGGGCGTGCCGCTGGACGGGGTGTCCTTCCCCGGCCATTTCCTGGTCCGCTTGCCGGTAGACGACGGCATCCTGGTGATGGACCCGTTCAACGGCGGTCGCCCGCTGGGCGCCGACGAGCTGCGCGAGCGCGCCAAACCGCATCTGGGCGGCGACGTGCCGGACGACAACGCGCTGCTGCAGATCCTCGACCCGGCCTCGCACCGCGCCATCCTGACCCGGGTCCTGCGCAACCTGCACGGCCTGTACGCCGAACGCGACGAATGGGATCGCGCCGCGCGCAGCGCCGACCGCATGCTGAAGCTGACCCCCGACCAGCCCGACGCCCTGCGCGACCGTGGCCTGGCCTACCTGAAGCTGGACTACCTGACCGGCGCCCGCGCCGACCTTGGCCGTTATCTGGAACTGGCGCCGGAAGCGCAGGATTCCGACGCCATGCGCGAGCGCCTGGTCGAACTGAACGTACAGCCTTCGAAGCTGCACTAGGCAGCCGCCTCAGCCGGCCGGCAGGTCTTCGGCGATCATCGCCAGCGTCTTCTGCAACGCGCCGCGACCACGCTCGACCAGGTCACGGCCGGCAGCGGCCATTCGCGCGCGCTCGTCGGTGTCCTCCAGCAACACCCGCAATGCGGCGCCCACTTCCAGCGCATCGGCGCGCACCTTCAGCGCGCCCGCCTCCTGCAGGCGGCGCGAAATTTCGGCGAAGTTGTGCAGATGCGGGCCGGTGACCATCGGCGTGCCCACCGCCGCCGACTCCAGCAGGTTGTGCCCGCCGATGTCCTGCAGGCTACCGCCGACGAAGGCGACGTCGGCGCAAGCGTAGAACGCCATCAACTCGCCCAGCGTATCGACGACGAACACGTCGGCTTCGCCGGGCCAGCGCTCGCGGCTGCGGCTGGCGGTCCGATAGCCTGCGGCGCGCGCCAGTTCCAGCACGCGCGGAAACCGCTCCGGGTGCCGCGGCGCCCACAGCAGCAGCAGGTCCGGCCAACGCTGACGCAACTTGCGATGGATCTCCAGCACCGCGGTCTCTTCGCCTTCGTGGGTGCTGGCGGCGATCCAGGCCGGCCGCGTCTGCGGCGATTGCTGCCGGAATTCGGCCACGAACGCCTCCAGCCCGGCCGGCGCGGCGATATCGAATTTCAGGTTGCCGGTTTCGGTCACCGCCTCGGCGTTCGCCCCCAGGCGGACGAAGCGCTTGCCGTCCATCGCCGACTGCGCGCCGATCCGGCGTACCGTGCGCACGACCCGCGAGATCAGCGGCCCCAGCACCGCATAGCCGCGCAGCGAACGCGCCGACAGCCGTGCGTTGAGGATGTACAGCGGTACGCCTTGGTCGTGGCAACCCAGCAGCAGGTTGGGCCACAGCTCGGTTTCCATCACCAGCGCCAGACGCGGGCGGAAATGCCGCAGGAAGCGCCGAACCGCGCCGGGCAGGTCGTAGGGCACATACACGTGCTGCACGTCGTCGCCCCACAGCGCGCGCACCCGTGCCGAGCCGGTCGGGGTGATGGTGGTCACCAGCCAGCGCCAGTGCGGGTGCTGCCTGCGCAGCGCATCGACCACCGGGGCGGCGGCGTTGACCTCGCCCACCGATACCGCGTGCAACCAGACGTCCACCGGTTCGGCCGGTCCCGGATAGCTGCCATAGCGCTCGTTCCAGCGCTGGAAATAGTCGGCGAAACGGAACCCGCGCCAGATCAGGTGGTACACCGTGACCGGAGTCAGCACGTACAACACCGCCGAATACAGGGTGCGCAGCAGTCGCTCAGTCAGGTCCTTCGGCATGGGCAATTAGGATAACCGGCCGACCGCTACAATGCGTCAATGGCCGATCAGGACAAGCAGGCAACCACAGGCGAACCGCCGCCCCCGCTGGGGCTGCGGCAATGGCCGACCTGGATCGGCATCGGCCTGGCTTGGCTGCTGGCGCGGCTGCCGTGGACCTTCCAGCGCGCGCTCGGCCGCGGCTTGGGCTGGCTGCTGTACCGGCTTATGGGCAGCCGACGCAGGATCGCCGAACGCAACATCGCCCTGTGCTTCCCCGAACTGGACCTCGCCGCCCAGGCCGCCTTGGTGCGGCAGAGTTTCGTGGCCCTGGGCACCGGCGCCTTCGAGTTCGCCCGCGCCTGGTGGGGCAGTGTGGCACCGATGCGCAAACACTTGGTCGTCGAAGGGCTGGAGCATCTGCAAGCCGCGCGCGCCGGTGGCCGTGGCGTGATCGTGGTCTCCGGCCACTTCACCACCCTGGAAATCTCGGCCCGGCTGATGTGCGATTACGCCCCGCTGGCCGGCATGTATCGCCCGCACACCCAGGGCGCGATGGAGTGGGCGGTCCGCCACGGCCGCCTGCGCTATGCCAGCGCCATGTTCACCCGCGAGGAATTGCGGCCTGCGCTGAAGCATCTCAAGCAGGGCGGGTTGTTGTGGTTCGCGCCGGACCAGGACACCCGCCGCGGTGACAGCGTGTTCGTACCGTTCTTCGGCCACCCGGCCTACAGCCTGACCTCGACCCACCAACTGGCGCGCTTGTCCGGCGCGGCGGTGATCGCCTTCTCGCACGTGCGCCGCCCGGACGGCGGCTACACCCTGAAACTATCGCCACCTTTCGTCGACTTCCCCTCGAAAGACGCCACCGTAGACACTGCCCGCGTCATCGCCGCCATCGAAGGCATGGTCCGCGAGGCGCCCGACCAGTACCTATGGATCCACCGACGCTTCAAACGGCAGCCAGGGGATACAGGGTCGCTATATCAGTGATTGCCGGCGGAACCATCAATTCACGATAGTTTCTGCATTCTCGTGACAGCGAGTAGTGCAGTCGGGACTACCTTCTGTCCCCTCAAACCGCCTGGAATGCCAGCTTCATGACTTCTTCCGGGCTCAGTGCCGGGCCGCCGGCCTTGGCGATCACCTCGAATGGAAATTCCGGCAACTTGCCGAACCCGGATGTGCGCAGGGTCTCTCCCGGCTGTATCGGCGGGCCGTCTTCTTCCATGTAGCGGCGAATGTGCTCATACAATCGCCACAGCAATTCGTCTTCCCACCAGCCCTTGTAGCCGATGTTGATGAATATCTCGCATCGATGCGGGTCAGCCTCTTGCGGCCACATCAACACCAGCAAAGTGGACTCCCGTCCCGCCGAACCTGTGAACTCGGTCAGTTTGTAGCTGCGGGCACGAACATCCTCCCAGCGAAAGGTATGCACTCCATCAAATTTCACCAATTGCCAGAACTTCCAGAATCGAAGCGGTATTGGACGCAAGAAGGTGACCTCGCGAGTCTTTTTGTTGAAAATGACGGGAAGATCACTAGGCGCCAAAAAAATCAACTTAGACACATATATTGATATCATTAAAAAAAATATTGAAAAAAACCCGAAAATTAACGACATAATTATGTCTAATGCACCAATAGACCTGACTGTGTAGATATCATCTACAATATAATCATGGTGATTAACATATTCAAGTATAGGACTAAGAGAAAATGATCCTATTACCGGAAATGCTATTAATCCGATAACCAAAAGAATTATTAAAGATATTTTTTCATCAATTGCTCCTGATGCGGTACCCACTGCAATTGCATTAGGATAAATATTCACTAGCGAATCGCAGGTACTGGCCTTGCCATGCACCGGCTGCTTCTTGTCCTCCGGCGCTACTCGCCATGGGCGCCCGCCGCGCAATGCGCGGCGCCTTGTCTTGTTTTCATCGCCACTGAGATCGAACCACGGGTCTTCCGCGTTCCACTCCGGCAGGCGAATGTCGTAGTCGGGGTTGTCCTTGCGTGCCATGTCAGTTTGCCGTCAGCCTTTCGTCCACGATGATCTCGCCATCCACCGGGGCGTCCCATATCGTCACCTGACCACTGATGCCCGACACCGCATCGCGATTGATCTCGGCCCGTCGCGTCACGAAGTCCTCGGTCTCTTCCTGGTCGTCAATGTACCCCGGCCCGTCAACGAACTTGCCGTCACCGCTCAGTTCCCAGCCTTTCTGCTGATCGCTGTTGCCGCTCATCCAGAACGTCAGCTGATACTTGACCTGCTCGCGCAGGGCCTTGGGGATATACAGGGTAATCCGCGCCTCATAGGTGTCGGAAGGTACTCGTCGCATCACCGGTGCCCCGATGCCCACGGCTCCCATTTCCAAATCCATCTTGATGCCCGCTTCGAAATCCACCCGCGCTCCCAGCAGAATCTTGTTCAGCTCGTTCTGCTCGACCTGCAGGCTGGATCACTTGTCGCTGGCGGTACCCCAGATGCTTTTCTTGACCCATTCCTCGGTGGGTGTGTCGTCCAGATAGAGGGCAATGGCTCTTCAAGTCGCTGCCTGGTCGGCCAGCTTCATGACTTCTTCCGGGCTCAGGGCCGGGCCGCCCGCCTTGGCGATCACCTCGGGCGGGAACGCCGGCAATTTGCCGAACCCGGATGTGCGCAGGGTCTCCCCCGGCTGTATCGGCGGGCCGTCTTCTTCCATGTAGCGGCGAATGTGCTCGTACAGTCGCCACAGCAATTCATCCTCCCACCAGCCCTTGTAGCCGATGGTGATGATTTCCTTGCACTGCCGGGGATCGGACTCTTCACCCCACAGCAGGGCCAGCAGGTACGACTCGCGACCCGCTGAGCCAGTGAACTCGGTCAGCTTGTAGCTGCGGGCGCGAACATCCTCCCAGCGATAGGTGCGGACAGGACCCACACCGGGCTTCTGCCAGAACTTCCAGAAGCGCGCGGTCACGATGGGAAAGAAGGTCACCTCACGGGTGACGCGATTGAAGAGTACCGGGATATCGCGGGGGGTGAAGAATGCTATACGAAAAAAAAAGCCGCTAACATTTGCAAAGGCGCCTGCAAGTACACTTGATATCAAGAGCCATGCAACATCATTTGCGCTCTTAATGCTTCCCCATTTTATAAACTCCACTACTCCTGAATATACAAGGGAAATGCATCCAATTGCGGAAATTACGGAAAATATGACCATCATCGGCACCATCTCAGCCGAGCCTGCCGGAGCCCCCACTTCAATCGCATCCGGATAAACATTCAACAGCGAGTCACAGGTACTGGCCTTGCCATGTACGGGCTGCTTCTTGTCCTCCGGCGCCACCCGCCAAGGGAATTTGCCGCCCAGCAAGGTTTTGCGCTTCTCCTCGCTGAACGTGAACCACGGGTCTTCGGCCTTCCATTCGGGCAGGCGAATGTCGTAGTCGGGGTTGTCCTTGCGTGTCATGTCAGTTTGCCGTCAGCTTTTCGTCCACAATGATCTCGCCATCCATCGGGGCGTCCCATATCGTCACCTGACCACTGATGCCCGACACCGCCTTGCGATCGATCTGGGCCCGGCGAGTCACGGAGTCCTCGGCCTCTTCCTGGTCGCCGATGTACCCCGGCCCAGTGATGAACTTGCCGTCACTGCTCAGTTCCCAGCCTTTCTGCTGATCGCTGTTGCCGCTCATCCAGAACGTCAGCTGATACCTGACCTGCACGCGCAGAGCCTTGGGGATATACAGGGTAATCCGTGCATCGTAGATGTCGGTGGGCTCTTGTCCCACTGAGGCACCCATGGCAGAGGGGTACACCTTGGTCATCATCCGCACGCCGGCCTCGAAATCCACCCGCACCCCCAGCAGAATCTTGTTCAGCTCGTTCTGCTCGACCTGCAGGCTGGACCACTTGTCGCTGGCGGTACCCCAGATGCTTTTCTTGACCCATTCCTCGGTGGGTGTGTCGTCCAGATAGAGGGCAATGGCTCCGGCAATCAGGCCCAGTCCCACAAGCAGCAACCCCCAACCCGTCCAGGAGAGGCCCAAGCCTGCGGCCGTAATCCAGCCCACCGTCTCGGCGACCGCCAAGCCTCCAGCAATAGACGCACCTAGGAAGAATGTTGCTTGAGCTCTCCGAGCCCATGCTGTGTCATCGTCTGCCTCTCTAGCATCCTCACTTGCGGCTATATAGAGACAAACAGCATCAATCAGCAGCGACACCGCAGACGCCGAACCCGCCACCACCTTCAGCCCCGTTGCCGCCACCGTCTTGCCCCACTGCTTGGCAAACGCCTCGCTGATTTCCATCATGGCGGCGCTCAGGCCCAAACCTGCGGTCAACAACGATACCCGCGCATGCTGCCGTGCCTCCTGATCACCGGTATCGAGCTGATGCCAGGCCTTGCTGATGGCCAGCACCTGCAACACCCCGCCGGCCATGGACAACGACGCACCGCCCTGTTTGAACACCTGCACACTGTCGCGCAACAGCGTGTTGGTGTCCTTGCCCAGCTGGCGTGCCAATTGCGCCACCTGGTCGCCCCCCGTGGCCACCGCACCGGCCATGCCTGCCAGCGCCTTGTTGCCTGCCGCCTCTGTCTGCTCCAGTGCGCCCAGTACCGCCGGGGCGCTCGTCTGACTGCCATTGCGGACAGCCACGTAGAAATCCACAAGATCCTCGGCCAGTTTGGGGCTGCCGCCCAGGTCAAACCACATGGCGCCGCCCAGTACCAGGCTCTTGACCCGAGTGCTTTCCAGTTCGGTCACGGTGCGCTTGACCAGCTCGCGGGTCATGCCCATCTGCCGCCGCCAGTACCGGGCCGCCACATCGATGGGAAGCTGCAGCTTGTGGATAGTGACTCCCATCCGTCCAGCCAGAGTGTCCACACCGCTTTCCACCACGATCTGCAGCTTGGCAAAGAACTCCGGCTGCAGCTGCTGCAACTTGTCCAGCCCCATGGCCGTACCGCCGATCACCGGCATCAGCACGCCACCCAAGCTGGAAGCCAGCAACCTGAGCACGGGCAATTGCCGGGCAATCAGGCGGACTTCCGGCACGGCCTGCAGCAATGCGCGATTGCCTGCCGGCATACCTGCCGCCTTGCCTTCGGTCACTGCCTTCTCGATCTCGTCGATCAGCTTGAAGAAGGTCTTGATTTCCTTCAGGACCTTGGTGGGCTTGAACGCCTCGAATGCCGATTTCTGGTTACCCAACAAGGCACGGATCAGTAGTGCTTCCGGGTCGGAGGGATCTTTGAGCAGGAAATCGCGATACCACTCCAGGCCCACATCGGTGATTGGTCCTGCGTAGGTCAGCTTGCACACTGAATCGCAATAATAGATGCCATCCGCCGGGGATTCGGTATCGAAGTCGTGCGCAGTGACCAGCTTGCGCGCCTCCGAATTCAACCAGGCACCGTAGTCCTGCTCCAGCTTTTGCAGCCGCTGGGCATCCTGCCGGGCTTTCTGTGCATGTGTATCCAGAAACTGGCGATATGCTGGCGTGCCTTTCGAGGCTTCGGTCAATCCGTCCAGCACCTGTTCCTTGAAGTCCTTCGCATCCCCATCTATCTCGGCATTCGACACGAAGCGTATCTGGCCGACTCCCGGCTTTCTAAAGCGTCCATCGCCTTCCGCACCATCCCACCCATAGATGTACACGGGCTCCAACGTGGCGTCTGGTGGAATCTTGTCGGCCTGTTTCAGTCGCTCGAACTCAGTCGGACTGACCTCCCTTCCATTCATACCGGCATACTTCGGGTCGGCATTGACCGCCTTGCGCGCTTTGCCCTGATCCTCGGCGCGCTTGAGCAGCCCTTCCACCATCAACGCCGACTGGAACCGCCGGAATCCCTGTGCCTGCGACAGCACCCAATCACTGGAGGTGCTGCACAACGTCACCCGACGTTGGGCCGCTTCGGCAGTTGCGCCAATGGGGTCGGCTATGCAGATGATCTTGGCCGCATCCAGCGGGTAATCGTCGCGGCGCGAAGCGGTTGCCGCATTGGATGCCCCTAATATCTGCTGCGCTCTCTCCGCCAGGTCATCGGCCCGCTCCGGTCGTGTGCCGGCGACCCCAGGCTCCCGCGCCAACAGAATGGGGGCAAACGGATTACCGTCGAAAGCATTTGCTGGCCGACCCGGATCGTAATCTGCTATCGCATTGCGTACGTTGTCAGCCGTCAATTCAATGGAAGACCGACATTCGGCCTGTTTGGCATCGATTCGTGTCATACGCTGCTTCCGCAGCTGCTTGTCCGCGGCGTACTGCTCGCGCACTTTGGAACTCCAGAAGTGGTCGCTGTAGCCCACCCACACCTTGCCGGCACGCTTGGCGTCGGGGATGACCAGCAGCATGGCAGTGGCATAGGACGCTGTACGCTGGCACGAAAAACCCTCGCCATCCTGACCGGACGGCATTCCCACCGGGTAATAGGGGATCAAATAGCCGCCGGCATGCACTTTAAACGCCTGCCAGCCATGATTTTCCTTCAGTTCCGGCGTGTGTGGAGTTTCGTAAAAAACCATCACGAAACCGGGGCGAAGTGCGCGCGCCACGTAACCCGACACGGAAGAAGGAAGCGATGGCAACGGCAATTCCTGATTGAACAGCGGACGCAGCAGCGATTGCTTCCCGCTTGTGTAATTGCCGTCGGCAATGCCCGGGCGTACCAGCAAAAGGGGCAATCCGATCTTCTGGCAGGCTTCGCAGCCCCCCGATTGACACGCGGGCGTGCCCGAAGCCGCTTGCTGCGCATTGGCCGAATAAGAGTGTCCGTCCGCCATGTTCGTTCGCTTCCTGTTCTATGCGTAGGCCAAAGGGACTTGCAGATGTCCAGCCATCAAGTCTGCGCGCATTGCGTCCCAGCCGTATGGGTCCGGGATTCGCGCAAGGGCGTCCGCCAGCGGCTCTCCCTGCTGGAGTGCCTGATCAATTGCCGCGACAAACGTCGGATGCGCGGCCAGCCGCGGGTGCACTTGCAGGATATAAGCACCGACCAGGACGCTGTCCTGTCGGTCGCGAATATCGAGTTGCCTGACCCCGTGCAGTGCGTTGACCGCTTGTTGCAGGTAGTCCGTCGGCAACTCGGTGCAAAATCCCAGCCAGCCACGCAACAGATCCTGGGCCATCTGGCAGTCTTGCGCATGCGTCCATTGCTCAGGCCGCAAGTGCAATGGCGGCTTCGGCCCAGCTTGCTCGGCACGGCAATACGTCACAAGCTCTCCACGCCGATCTAGACAAGTCCAGCGGGCTACGGGTCCCAGCAACTGGCACCGTTGAGCTTCGTCCAGAACGGGCCACATCCACTCCAGTACGCGCCGGTCCGCCCAGCGCAGATATCGGTTGCCGCCACCGTTGGGGAGCTGTATCGACATTGTGGACGCCAGATGCTTGGCCAGCACTTCCGGCGTCGCTTCGGAGATCAGCCAGCCCCCAATTGCGAAGCCATCGTTCTTTTCGGCTGATGCCTGTCCCTGTTCGTCCCGGGCGGCCTCGACGCTGGCCTGCAATACATGTACGTCCTGGGGCCGGAAGGGGACCAGTCTGGGAAATTGATCCGGTTGCAACGTCACATGCTTGAGCGGAATCGGGACTGGAACGCACTCCTGCGCTTCCAACCATTCAACGGCCAGCGGCTCCCGTAACATTGGGTCGAACAGCACGCAGGTGGTCATGGCTTGATTAGTCTGCAGGCTTTCGCCCAGTTGGCGCACGATGTCCATGTCGCTACAACATTGCCGCGCCGCCAGCTGCGGCGGCAGCGTCCTGCTTCGGACAGGCTTTCAATTCCCCTTGGGGAATCTGCGCTTGGCCGCTCGCGCTCTTCGGCCCGGTCAGTTCCTTCTGGCTGGCCTTGAACTCGATGGTGCCAGGGGCGCCGAGTTCGATGTTGCCGCCTTCGAGCTTGATGTAGGCGCCGGCGGCGGTCAGCAGGACGTGCTTGCTGGGCGAGGACACTTCCACTTCGGCCTGGGTACTGGCCACGCGGATGCTGTCCTGCGCAGCGACGCGGGCCAGGTTCTTGTGCGCGCGGGCGCTGACCTTGCCTTGCGCGGCGTGCAGGGCGATGCCGGTCTCCTGGTTGGGCTTGCCCTGCGGGGGCGGGCCACCGTGGGTGAACAGCAGCGTGCCGCCGCCGCTGGCGATGACGGTTTCGCCCTGGCTGAGCCAGTTCAGGTCGCGACCGGCGTCCAGCAGGGTCTGGGTGCCCGAGACCCAGTGCTGGTCGGCCGGGGTCAGCGCCAGTACGCCGTCGACGCCGCTGCCGAGCAGGACCGGGGCGCTCCAGCCCGGCGCTTCGCCGTCGCCGCCTTCGATGCCGTTGCCCGGCGCGCTGCCGCTCTGGGTCGCGGCCAGGGTTTCCTGCAGGGCCTTCAGGCTTTCCTGCGCCGGCAGGGTGTCGGGGTCACCTTCCAGCACGGCGGTCTGCGTCTTGGCGGTATCGGCCAGTGTCTGCAGAAGCTGTTCGCCTTGCGCCAGCTGTTGCTGCGCCTGTTGCGCGTCCAGCTGCCGGCGGCCCGCTTCAGTGCTGAGCAACAGACCCTGGCCGCTGCGCAACGCACCGAAGGCCTGGGTGTTCAGTTCGATGCCGTAGCCGCGTTCGGCCCCGCGCACATTGTCCTGCCCGCCCTTCAGATGACCCAGGGTCAGGGTGCTGGCTTGCTGGGTGGTGGACAGCTGCGCACGGCCCTGGCCGGGAGTGTCGTCCAGCCGCAGCTGCTGGTAGCCGCCGCTGCCGTCCTGGCTGGCGCCCAGCGCCTGGCTCTTGAAGCCGGTGAATACGGCCTTGTGGTCATTGCCTTCGAACCACGCCGGCGCGTTGCCGGTGGCCCCGGCCAGGCCGCCGCCCACCTGGTTGTGCGGGGCGTCGGCATTGCCCTGGCCGTTGTACAGCGCCCCGACAATCACCGGACGGTCGATATCGCCTTCCAGGAAGCCCACCAGCACTTCCTGGCCGATGCGCGGCACGAACACGCCGCCCCAGTTGTCGCCGGCCCACGGCGTGGCCACCCGCACCCAGGTCTCGAACTGGCCTTCGTCGGCCGCCGCCGCGGCGTCGGCCTGCATGCCTTCGCCGCGCGGGCGCACGGACGGCAGCTGCACCCGGATGCGGTGGTCGCGGTCGGTATGCACCGGACCTTCGCCGACCACGATGCCGGTCAGGGTGCCGGCCACGCTCGGTTTGGGGTGGCGGCGCAGGCCGTGATCGTCTTCCAGCTTTGGCCGGTACGGGGTGCTTGCGGGAATGGCGCTGAAACGATTGCTATAGAAGCCTTCGCCCAGCTGCAGGTTGTCGCCGGCCACGTCGGGCCGGGCATCGTCGTGCGGCAACTCGCCAGCATCGCGCGGGTGCGGGTCGCTGCCCAGCCCGGCCAGCGCCGCGGGCAGCGCCGGGCGTGCCAGCGTCACCGCGCCCAGCAGGGCCTCGCTGCGCTCGGCCACCTCCGCGCCCAGGTTGTTGCGCGCCCAGTGCCGCACCTGCAGGCACAGCCAGTCGCCGTCGCCCTGCCCGTGTTCGACCAGGGTGAAGCGGGCGCCGGCCTGCAGTGCGCGCCAGCTGCCGCGGCCGGCGGCGACCCTGGCCTGCACCTGCAGCGCTTCCAGCTGGCGCGCGACCAGGCGTTCGCCTTCGTCGCGGTCGTGCCAGGCGTAGGGGCCGGCGGTGTCCTCGTCGTTGGCGGTGATTCCGCCATGCGCCTTGCCTTCGGCGCTGGCCGGGCGCAGCGACAGGCTGCGGTAATCCCAGCTGGCACGGCTCAGGCTGCCGGTCTGCGCGCGGGTGGTCAGCTGCCAGCGGGTCACGCTGTCCGTGCGCTCGCTGGCGTCGCTGCGGTGGAAGCGCACCGCGCCGAGTTCCGACAGCGCGTCGTTGCCGTCGAACAACACCAGCGTGTGCGCACCCAGATGCTCGGCGGAGGCATCGCCGGCATGTTCGATGCAATAGCCAATGCCTTCGTCGGCCAGCAACCGTGCGACGAAATTGAAATCGCTCTCGCCGTATTGCGTGGTCAGGCTGCGCCGGCGGTACACGCTGCGGTCGGTCAGTTCCCAGCGCCAGGCCGGGACCAATTCGCCGGCCTCGGCGTAATCGGCGAACACGTCCTCGACGATCTCGACGACCGACTTGTCCTGGAACACATGGCTGTCCACCCGCTGCCGCAGCAGCGCCAACCACGGCTCGATCCGCAGCCGGTAGCGGGCCAGGCCGCCGTTGCTGCCTTCGTGTTCGAACGCGGTGACGTGGCCGTGGAACGGGCGCAGGCTGCCGTCGGCCTGCAGCAGTTCCAGCAGCACCGCGCGGCCGGGCAAGGCGGCCAGATCCAGCTGCGCGTCCAGCGACAGCGCGGTCAGTTCCAGGCAGTAGCCGCCGGCATCCAGCGACTCGACCCCGTCCAGCGTCTCGGCCACCAGCACGTCCGGACCGAGCGGCGTGTGCAGCCGCAGCAGCCGGCCCGACTGGCGGGGTCCGGCAGCCAGCAACGTGGCCAGTGTGGCGATTGCGTCTTCCATGGCGTCCACCTCCTTGCAGCGCCCCGGTCAGGTGCGCGCATTCATCCGCTGATTTCCCGTACCTGCAGCCGCGGCGCCTGCCGGCAATGCAGTTGCCAGCAACGACCGCCGACCTGCAGCGCCAGGGTCGCCTGGGCGGCATCGCCTGCGCCGGGACCGGACAGCCGCCAGGGCTGTGCCTGCATGCGCAGCAGCAGGGCGCGGGCGGCGGGACGGGCGGCGACGGCGGCATCGCCCAGAAGATCGACCACGGCCGCCGCGTCCGGCTGGCGCAGGCCGCGCAGCGCCTGCGGACCGGGCGGTTGCTGCCCGCGCTGGTTGCGGCCGCAGGCGGCGATCAGCGCCTCGCGCGGGGTTCCGTAGATGTGCATGTCCATTGCGGTGCTCCTTGCGGTGAAAAATCTTCCCTGCAGTGCCGGCTTCACGCGATTCTGTACTTGAACGCGCCCTTCTTGTCGGCCGACACCTTGATGCTCTCGATTCTACCGCCCTCGGCCATTCTTGCCAGCACGGTTTCGGCGATCTCCGGCAACAGGTTGCCATTGAGGATGTGATCGACGTTGCGGGCGCCGCTGTCGACTTCGGTACAGCGCGCCAGCACCGCTTCGACCAGACTGTCGTCCCAGCTGAACGCGGCCTTGTGGTTGGCCAGCACGCGGTCGCGGATGCGGCCCAGCTTGAGCGCGATGATGGCGGCCAGCACCTCGTCGCCGATCGGGTAGTACGGCACCACCTTCAGGCGACCGAGGAAGGCCGGCTTGAACGATTTCATCAGCACCGGACGCAATGCCTCGGCCAGGTCGTCGGCGGCGGGCAGTTCGGCCGCCGGCTTGTTCAGGCAGGACTGCATGATCTGCGCCGAACCGATGTTGGAGGTGAGGATGATCAGGGTGTTGCGGAAGTCGATCTCGCGGCCTTCGGCGTCGTCCATCATGCCCTTGTCGAACACCTGGAAGAACATTTCCAGCACGTCCGGATGCGCCTTCTCGACCTCGTCCAGCAGCACCACGCTGTACGGCTGCCGGCGCACCGCCTCGGTCAGCACGCCGCCTTCGCCGTAACCGACATAGCCGGGCGGCGAGCCTTTCAACCCGGACACGCTGTGCGCTTCCTGGTATTCGCTCATGTTGATGGTGACCAGCTTGCGCTCGCCGCCGTACAGGATGTCGGCCAGCGCCAGCGCGGTTTCGGTCTTGCCGACGCCGGACGGGCCGACAAACATGAACACGCCGCGCGGCTTGTTGGGGTCTTCCAGCTTGGCGCTGGCCGTGCGCACGCGCTGGGCCACCGCGTCCAGCGCATGGTCCTGACCGATGACCCGCTCGCGCAGCAGCGGCGCCAGATTGCGCACGGTACGGATCTCGTCCTTGACCATGCGCCCCAGCGGAATGCCGGTCCAGGCCGAAACGATCTCGGCAACCACGGTGCCGTCCACCTGCAGCGGCACCATCGGCGCCTCACCCTGCAACTGCCGCAACTGGTCCTGCAGCGCTTCCAGTTCGGCCTGTTGCGGCGAAACCGCAGCAGCCTTCTTGGCGGTCTTCCTGGCTGCCTTCCTTGCCGGCTTGGGCGCGGACGATTCCGTGGCCTCGGCCCCCGGCGCCGGTGCCACCGACGATTCCAGCGCCTCGCGCAAGGCGCGGATGCGCGCGGCCAGCGCCTGCTCCTGCTGTAGCCGGGCCTGGCTGTCGGCCAATACTTGTTGCGCCTGCGTCTGCTGTTCGTGCAGTTCCGCCAGCCGCTCGGTGTGCCGGCCGCCGCCACTGGCCGCTTCGCGCTGCAGCGCCGACAGTTCAGCGTCCAGTCGTTCCAGGTACTTGGCGGTGTCCTCGATGATCGCCGGGGTGGCGCTCTGGCCCAGGGCGACGCGGGCGCAGGCGGTGTCGAGCACCCCGACCGCCTTGTCCGGCAACTGCCGGCCGCTGATGTAGCGGTGCGACAGCCGCACCGCCTCGGTGATGGCCTCATCCAGCACGCGGATGCCGAAATGCTTTTCCATCAGCGGCACGATCCCGCGCAGCATCGCCGCGGCGATGTCTTCGCCGGGCTCCTCGACCTTGACCACCTGGAAGCGGCGGGCCAGCGCGGCATCCTTTTCGAAGTACTTCTTGTATTCGCTCCAGGTAGTGGCGGCGATGGTGCGCAATTCGCCGCGCGCCAGCGCCGGCTTCAGCAGGTTGGCCGCGTCGTTCTGTCCGGCCTGGCCGCCGGCGCCGATCATGGTGTGCGCCTCGTCGATGAACAGGATGATCGGGTGCGGGCTCTTCTTGACCTCGTCGATGACGTTCTTGAGCCGGTTCTCGAATTCGCCCTTGACGCTGGCACCGGCCTGCAACAGACCCATGTCGAGCACGTGCAGCTCGACCCCGCGCAGCACCTCGGGCACGTCGCCGACAGCGATCCGCAGCGCCAGTCCTTCCACCACCGCGGTCTTGCCGACGCCGGCCTCGCCGGTGAGGATCGGATTGTTCTGCCGGCGCCGCATCAGGATGTCGACCAGCTGGCGGATCTCGCCGTCGCGGCCGACCACCGGGTCGATGTGGCCGTCGCAGGCGCGCTGGGTCAGGTTGGTGGTGAACTGGTCCAGCGCCGGGGTTTTCGACAGGCCCGGGGCCGGCGTCTCGGCCATCCCGTCCGCGTCGCCGTCCTGCGGCGCCTGCGCATCGGCGAAGCGCACCCCTTCGCCGGCCTCGCACGAGCCTTCGGTCAGTTTTGCGAAATCGTGCTTGAGTTCTTCGCGCTTGAATCGCACGAACAGCTTGGAACCGCGATAGGCCAGTTGCGCCAGGTCCGGTTCGGTCAACAGGGCCAGCAGCAGGTGTCCGCTGCGGATGCGGCTGGTTTCCGAGTCCAGTGAGGCGATCAGCCAGGCATGTTCGAACAGCGCCGGCAGGTGCGGCGAGAACACCGGCGTGCGCGCGTTGCCGGTGTGGAAGCGGCCAATCTCTTCTTCCAGATCGCGCTGCAGCGCATCGGTGGCGATGCCGCTGCGGCGCGCGATCAGGCTGAAGTCGCTGTCGTGCTGCTCCAGCAGGGCCAGGAACAGGTGCTCCAGATCGACTTCGTAGTTGCCGCGGGCGATGCACAGGTTGGCGGCGCGTTGCGCGGCCTGGCGGCAGGTGTCGTCCAGTTTGCCGATCAATGTCTTCAGGTTGATGCTCATGCTGCGGGGTCGTCCTTGAGTGGGGTGCAAAGCGCTGGCTACTGCAGCGCGTGGATGGTGTAGCGGGTGTCCGAGCGCTGTTGCGACTGCGACCGGGTGGTCAGATAGGTGTCCCAGCCGAGGCGGACGCCGTTGTCCTTGTCCAGCGCGCTGCCGCCGACGTCCTGCGCGTTCAGCACCAGCCGCACTTCGTATTCCAGCGTCACCCCGGTCAGCAGGGTCACCCACTTGGCCAGCGCCTTGGCCGCCTGGCCGTTGGGCAGGAAATCGTCGAAATCGCGCCGATCCAGCGGCCCGACCCACAGCCGCAGGCGCAGGTCGCGCTGCCAGACCCGGTCGCCGGCCAGCGCCGATGCGCCCAGCCGCGCATTGCCGAGGCCGAGCCGCGTGCGCGCCTGCGCCGGCACCGGATACCAGGCACCGACGAACTGCTCGACCCGGATATCGGCGCGGAAGTAATCGGACAGGATGCGCTGCAGTTGCGCCGCCGACACCGGATGCTGGCGGATGGCGCCGGCATAGTGGGCGACCGCGGGATCGAACACGTCGCCTTCGCCATCGACCATGCGTTCGCGCAGCGCGCGCTGGCCCATGCCGGCCAGCGCCAGCACCAGCGGCAGGAAGCGCTCGCGCTGATCCATCTCGTACTGCACCGGCAACCGGTACTTCTTCCACGCGGCGTAGTGCAGCAACGCGGCGCGGTTGAGGAAGATGTCGAGAAAGGCGCGCGGCGTGCGGTCGCGTTCGTAGATCTCCCGCTGCGCCAGCAGCTCGGTGTAGTGGCTCGGCAGCACGCCGTTGGCGCCGAGCAGGCCGATGAAGGCCGGCGTCAGCTGCACCTGGCCCAGGTTCTCCATGGTCACCGCATGGTCGATCGCCGCATCCTTCTCCAGCCGCACGCCGTCGCCGGAGTACGACTCGATGTGCTCGATCTCGCTGGGCGGAAACGCCAGCGACACGCTGTTGCGGAAACGCACCCGCGCCGGCAGCGGATCGTTGCCGCTGTTGGCCTGGCGGCGGAACAGGTGCTCCAGCACCCGCATCGCCTGGAAGAAACCGAAGCGGTGCGGGTCGCGCAGCAGCCGTTGGGCTACGCCAGGATCGACTCGCCGTTTCGCGGTTTGCATTCGATTAGGACCTCGCCGGAGCCGGCAGATTTCAACACCAGTTGGGTAAAGCTGTTGGCATGCACGTACAGGCCGAAGAAGCGGTCCATCACCGCGGCGAACACACCGACGCCGTTGCCGACGAACCCGCTTTCGTCGATGTCCAGGACGATCCTGACCCCGCGCACCACGCTGCCGAAGCGCTGCCCGCTCAGCCACAATGTTGCCGGCTCCTGGGCCAAGCCGACGATGCCTTCGATCTGGCGCCCGGTTACCGCCGACTGCGACAGGTCGTACAGGCGCAGCATTTCCTTCAGCGCCGGCAGCCCGCTCTGGGTCAGCGACAGGGTGTTCAGCGACAAGTGCGAGATCAACCGCCACTGCGCGCCGCGTCCGCGCGCGAAGCGCAACGTGGGCGTCGGCTTGCGCAGCAGCGAAATCGTCCGCGCCGGGCTGCCGCCCTCCAGGCTCAGGTCGCCGCCGGACACGCCGTAGGCCAGCTGTGCCGGCAGGTCGCGGTTGGTGCAGCTCAGCTCCAGGCTGACCACGTCGGTCTGCGGCGCCGCCGGGTCGAAGTTCAGGTCGACGAAGGACAGTTCGGTCTCGTGTCCGGGACTGCGCCGGGCCACGTCGGCGTCGCGCCGGGACAACCAGTACTGCGCGTTGCGGTCCGGATCCTCGCCGTGGTTCAGCGAATAGAACGGGCGGAAACGCACGATCTGTTCGCCCTGCGGGGTCTGCCGCACGCGCTGCACCGAGTCGATCGAATACACCTCGTAGGCGAAGGCGCGGCGGGCGTCGGCCACCACCGGGTAGCTCTCGGTCTCGTGGGTGATGCGGATCGGTTCGCCATGCATCGGGAACAGGTTGACCACCGGCGTGCAGCCGCTGCGCAAGTGTTCGGGCGCCAGCGCCTCCAGCGTGCGCGCGCCCGCCGTTTCGCCCGGCGAACCGCGCAGCACCAGGTGCAGGACGAAGGCCTGCCCCGGCGTGCGCGGCAGCATCGACAGGTCGAGGTCGAAGAATCCGAATTTCTCCGGGAACGCGAACAGTTCGGTCAGCAGGCGGTAGGCCGGATGCGAACGCGCAGGGAAATCGATCAGCGCCTCGTCTTCGGCGAATCCCACTTGCCGCAACGGCACGGCCGGCAACGGCAGCCACTTGCCGGTGCCGGCCGGTTCCAGATACGCCTGCAGCACCTGCATCGACAGCGCATCGCGCAGCGCGGCGCGGAACGAGGGCTCGCCGTCCACGAACAGCCGCAGGCGCGCGGGCCAGCGTGCGGAGGCGTTTTCGCCCAGCAGATCGAAGCCCAGCGAAATCTGCCCGCCGCTACCGGCCGGCAGGCTGGTGGCCATCGGCGGATCGGCGACCACGAGATAGTCGGCGCGGCTCACCCGCAGCGGCGCCAGCAGCACGTCGTAGGCGGTGCGGAACCGGCAGCTCACCCCACGCACCTGGCGCGACTGCAGCACGGTGCCACGCGGCACCTGCACCGGCGCGCTCAGCTTGGACAAGGCCGGCCCCATGTCGAAGCAAGCGATCGAGCAGGACGGGAACGGCCGCAGGTAATGCGGATACAGCACTTCCAGCAGCGCTTCGGTGAATTCCGGGTAGTCGTCGTCGATCTTCTTGGAAATCCGCGCGCCGAGCAGGGCGAACGACTCGATCAGGCGTTCGACGTGCGGATCCTGGCTGCCGTCGGCCGACAACAGCAGCCGGTTGGCGATCTTGGGGTAACGTTCGGCGAATTCGCGTCCGTAGCGGCGCAGGTGCGACAGCTCGCGCTCGTAATAGGGCAGCAGGTCTTCCATCGCTACGCCGCCGCGGATGCGCGCCGCGCACGCTTGATCGAATAGTGGTTGGTGCTGGTCTGCAGCATGGCGTCGAAGCTGATCGGCTCGCGCGCCGGCTGGGTGTTGAGCAGGCCGTGGATGCTGAAGTGCAGCGCCGAGGTACTGCGCAAGCCGGTGTTGAACGCGACCTTGACGTTCGCCAGCCGCGGCTCGTGCCGCGCGATCGCCTGCTCCAGCGAGCGGCAGATCGCCGCGCGGTCATAGGCGTTGGCCAGGCTCATGCCGGAAAAGTCGCGCAGGCCGTAGGTCATCAGCGACTGCCGGCAATGCGGGAAAGCTTCAAGCTGGTCCTCGTCGTAGGCCGCACGGCTGTTCAGCAGCCCCTCCAGGTCACGTGCCACCGATTCCTTGTACTGTTCCAGCGACACCGACTTGAACGTGCCGGCCGCCGCCGCGCTCTTCGGCGCGTCGTCCAGCAGCTTTTCCAGCAGGCTGGGCTCGAATCCCTTCATCCCCGGTTGCGCCCCGCTTCCTCGTTCGCGCCGGCCGGCTTGCGCCAGTCAGCGGCCGTTGCGGCTCCGTTGCGGAACCGGTACTGCACGAAAGTGCGGCGGCGGAGTCCACGCCACCGCACGGTTGCAACATCAGACGCTGTGCGTCGGCTTGTTGAGCGTCGGGCTCCACTGCGCGACCGCCTTGCCGCCGATGCCGCCTTCCGGCCTCTGCTGCTGGTAGGTCCACTTGATGGAACCGAAGCTCAGCTGGACGGTTTCCTGCGGGATGCCGTCGGAACCGACGCTGATGGTCACGCGGTGCACCAGTACGTTCAGCAGTTCGACCAGGTAGTAGTTGATCGCCTTGCCGTCCTTGTCGGCACGGTAGAACTCGATCCGGGCCTTGGGGAAGGTGGTGCCGTTGGCCGCCGCCTGGTGCAGGGCGGTGGTCGACAGGTCGATCTGCTTGACGATCTCGATCGGCGACATCTCCACGCGGGCGGCGGTGTTGCCACCGACGCTGGAAGCGGTCGCCGAACGCGGCTGCAGTACGTCCTGGGTGAAGGATTCGATCTCGATCCAGTCCTTGTGCTCCTGGTCTCGCGACTCGCCCTTGATGGTGTCGATGTTGAGAAATGCATGCTGCATGATCTGGTTTTCCTTTGTTCCGTTCTTCCATGAGTAGGTGGACCGGGCGTGCGCCCGGCGATTGGACTACGCAAAGCGAAATGCACTACGTTGCCAAACAGCAGGGTCTGCGCCCCCTTGATCGAACAGGTACCGCCAAAACCGGTTACGACTTCTTGGCCGCCGCCGGCAGTTCTGCCACCAAACGCAGCGAGACGGAAAGTTCGTCGAGCTGGAAATGCGGCCTGAGGAAGGCCACCGCGCGGTAGACGCCGGGCTTGCCCGGCACTTCCGAAACCTGGATCGAGGCCTCGCGCAGCGGGTACTGCGCCTTGGCTTCCTGGGTCGCGTTGTCGTCCAGCAGCACGTACTGGGCGATCCAGCGGTTGAGGAAATCCTCGACATTGCCCACCGAGGCGAAGCTGCCGATCTTCTCGCGCATCATCGCCTTCAGGTAATGGGCGATCCGCGAAACGGCGAAGATGTACTGCAGCTGCGCCGACAGGATCGCGTTGGCGTTGGCCGCGTCGGTGTTGTACTTCTTGGCCTTCTGCGCCGACTGCGCGCCGAAAAACGCGGCGTAGTCGGTGTTCTTGCAATGCACCAGCGGGATGAAGCCGAGGTCGCTGAGCTCCTTCTCGCGACGGTCGGTGATGGCGATCTCGGTCGGGCACTTCAGCGCGACCTCGCCGTCGTCGGTGCGGAAGGTATGGGTGGGCAGCCCTTCGACCAGGCCGCCGCCCTCCACCCCGCGAATCGCCGCGCACCAGCCGAAATCCTCGAACGCCTTGGTCAGGCGCGCGCCGAAGGCGTAGGCGGTGTTGCACCACAGGTACTTGCCGTGGTCGCTGCCGTCGACGTCCTCGACGTAGTTGAATCCCTCGACGCTGGTGCCGTCCTTCGGGTTGTACGGCAGCCTGCCGAGGAAGCGCGGCAGGGTCAGGCCGACGTAACGCGAGTCTTCGGAGTCGCGCAGCGACTTCCACTTGGCATACTCGATGGTGTCGAACACCTTGGCCAGGTCGCGCGGCTTGCCCAGCTCGGTGAAACTTTCCAGGCCGAACATCTCCTCGTTGGCGGCGGCGATGAACGGCGCGTGCGCAGCGGCGGCCACGTGCGACATCTGCTCGGTGAAGTACATGTCCTCCGGCTGCCGGCCGATGTAGTAGTCGCCGAGCAGGGCGCCGAACGGCGAACCACCGAAGGTGCCGAATTCCTCCTCGTAGACCTTCTTGAACAGCGCGCTCTGATCGAAATCGATCGCCGACTTGAAATCCTTGACCAGGTCCTTTTTCGGCGAGTTGAACACCTTGATCTTCAGCATCGAGCCGGTCGAGGTCTGCTCGCACAGGTAGTGCAGGCCGCGCCAGGTGCCTTCCAGCTGCTGGAATTCGGCGGCGTGCATGATCGCGCTGACCTGCTCGGAGATCAGCCGGTCGAGCTCGGCCACCCGCGCGTCCAGGGTCAGGTTGAGGTTGTCCGAGACCACCACGGTGCCGTCCAGCACCTCGCGTGCCAGTTCGGAAATGATGTCGCGGGCGCGCTCATGCTCGGCGCGCGACTTGGCGACCTTGCTCTGCTCGACGATCTGGTCGAGCAGTCCCAATTCTTCGACCGCTGCGCCCGGCTGGGCGGCGGCGCTGGTTGCGTTGGCGCTCATCGCTTACTCCTGGTTCCCGGACTGGCCGAGCTTCTTCAGTTGTTCGGTGTTGTTCAGCACGTCGGTCAGCAGGTCTTCCAGCTTCTCGTTGCCGGCCAGCTTGTTGCGCAGGTCGGCCAGCTTGGTCCGCGCTTCCAGCAGCTTGCGCAGCGGCTCGACCTGTTCGACCACGGATTCGGGGCGGAAGTCCTCAAGCGATTTGAACTTCAGCTCGACCGCGAATTCGCCGCCTTCGTCGCTGAGCTTGTTCGGCACCCGGTACACCGCGCGCGGGGCCATGCCCTCGAGCACCTCGTCGAAGTTGTCCATGTCCACCTCGACGAACTTGCGGTCCTTGATTCGCGGCAGCGCCTCCTCGGGCTGGCCGCTGAAATCGCCGAGCACGCCGACCACGAACGGGATTTCCTTCTGTTCGATCGCGTCGCCCTTCTCCACGTCGTAGGTGAGCTGGACCCGCGGCGGACGAATCTTCTGCAAACGCTTCTGGACGCTTTCCTTCTTGGCCATTTCCGGTATCTCCGTTGTTGCTTGCGTGACGGGGCCAGGCGCCTCAGTTGCCGCCGAGCTTGTTGAAGGGGTCGCCGCTGGCCGGCTTGGGCGCCGGGGCAGGCGCAGGCTTGGGCGCGGGCGTCGCGCTGCGACGACTGC
This sequence comes from Pseudoxanthomonas kalamensis DSM 18571, assembly GCF_010211745.1. Lineage (GTDB taxonomy): Bacteria > Pseudomonadota > Gammaproteobacteria > Xanthomonadales > Xanthomonadaceae > Pseudoxanthomonas_A > Pseudoxanthomonas_A kalamensis. The sequence goes on from NZ_PDWQ01000001.1 coordinate 45,681, forward strand.
TGCGGCGCGTGCTGCGCGGTGCCGGTGTCGGTTTGGCGATATCGACGATTTCGTCGCCCATGATCGAGCGCATCGATTCGGCCAGCTGCTTGGCCTCGCTGCGCGCGCTTTCGCTGGACAGTGCGCCGCCGGCCTGTAGCCGTTTCAGCGATTCGCCGGCGACCCGGAATCCGCCCAGGGTCAGCACGCTGTCGGCGACCAGGTCGCCGGGATCGCGCTGCAGGGCTTCCTGGGCGGCGACGATGGCGCGGCCGTAGCTGCCGGCATCGAACTGCAGCTGCGCACTGCGCACCCACGGATCCTTCTGGGTCGGATCGGCCTGCGCGGCCAGGTCGAAGGTGCGGATGGCCGAGTCGATGGCGCCAGCGCCGACTTGCGCCTCGGCTTCCGACATCAGGCTGGCATATTGAGAGACGCCGGTTTTCGTGCCGCCGGTGCTGGTGCAGCCGGAAACGGTCAACACCAGCACGGCAGCCGCCAGTGCGGGCGCACGAAGGAACGGGTATACGGATCGCATCAGCGAACTCCTCCTTAAGTTCTTCACGTTGAATTCCCTTCAACTCGTCCGGCCGGAGTCGATGTGACATCCACCGGATGCAAGGCGAGCATCAACCCGCCATCGGTCTGTTTATAGTAACCTCACATGCAGCCGTCAAGCAGAAAATGTGACGGTATTATCGGCTGACGGCCAAGGACACGGTATCAGGCTGCGGTGGCGAAAGTGTTGCTGTCGCCGCATGCGGGTATCGAAACCGTCCGCTCTGGATGGCGCTTCCGGTGTGGAAGCGTGGCGGCAAAGGATGGCGACGACATGGATGATCGCGTAAATGTGAGTTTTGTCCGCGGGCTGCGCTCGCGACTTGCGGCTTTCCCGCACCGCATCTGCTTTGTCCTGCTGCTGGGCATGCTGGCCGGCTGCGTCAGTTCCGGCGATGCCCGCGACTCCGGCGGACTGATCGACAAGGCCTTGCAGGTGGTCGGCCTGAAGAAGGACGACGCGCAGCCGCAGTTCCGCACCATTCCATTGCGCCTGTACGCCGGCACCAACCTCAATGCCGCCAACGACGGCCGTGCGCTGGCCCTGGTGGTGCGGGTCTACCAGCTGCGCGACGGGCAGCGGTTCGAACAGGCGCCGTATTCGGCCTTCCTCGACGAGGATGCCGAGCGCAGCGCGCTGGCCGAAGACCTGATCAGCGCCAGCGAACTGGTGCTGCAGCCCGGGCAACGCCACGAGACCAGCATCCGCCTGCCGCCCGAAGCGGCGCGGCTGGGCGTGGTCGCCCTGTTCCGCGCCCCGGCGCCGGGACGTTGGCGGATGAGCTTCGATGGCGCCGGCGCCGCGCGCGATGGCATCACCATCGGCCTGCACGCCTGCGCCCTGACGACTTCCAGCGCCGCGTTGACCACGCAGTTCAACGGCGCGGCGCACAGCCTGACCACCGCGCATTGCGCAAAGGACTGAACGATGCCCACCGGCCGCTTCCCGATTCCACGCACTCCGCATCGCGCCACGAGGTCCGCGTGAGCCGCATGTCGAAGATCTTCTGGGGCGAAGGACTGTTCCTGCGCCCGCAACACTTCCAGCAGCAGGACGCCTACCACGAGACCCGCCTGCGCGACACCGCAGCGACCCTGCACCCGTACGCCTGGGGTCTGCGCGACTGCAGCTTCGACCTGCAGAGCCTGGCCAGCGGCGTGCTGCGCCTGTTGCGGCTGTCCGCGGTGTTTCCCGATGGCGAACCGTATTCGGCGCCGCAGGACGACGAACTGCCCGAACCGCTGTCGCTGGCCGAGCTGCCGGCCGGGGTGTCGGCGACCACCATCCACCTTGCGGTGCCGTTGCTGCGGCCGCACGGCGGCAACTGCGGCACCGACCCGGACGGCGCATCGCGCTTCGTCCAGGCCAACCGGGTCACGCCCGACCTGTACACCGACGCGGCCGAGGCCGAACTGGGCTACCTGCGCAAGACCGTGCGCCTGCTGACCGACGACGACGCCCGCGACGCCTTCAGCGCGCTGCCGATCGCACGGGTGCGGCGCACCCCGACCGGCGGTTTCGAACTGGACGCCGATTTCGTCCCGCCCTGTCTGTCGATCGCCGCGGTGCCGGCGCTGATGCTGGACCTGCGCCGGCTGCTGGACGCGCTGCAGGCCAAGACCGACGCGCTGTACGGCATCCACCGCGAACCGTCGCAGCACATCGTCGAGTTCCGTTCCGGCGACATCGCCTCGTTCTGGCTGCTGCACACGGCCAATGCCGCGCATGCCGCGCTTTCGCACCTGTACCACCATCCGGGACTGGCGCCGGAGCGGCTGTTCCAGGAGCTCTCGCGGCTGGTCGGCGGCTTGATGACCTTCTCCAAGGCCTACCGGCTGGCCGACCTGCCGCGCTACCAGCACGCGGCGCCGCAGGCCGGGTTCGACACCCTGTTCGCGATGATCCGCGAACTGCTGGACACGGTGATTTCCGAGCGCTATTTCTCGATCAACCTGAGCGAGGTCAAGCCCTCGTTCCACTTGGGCCGCATCGACTCGCAGCGGATCGACGCGCGTTCGGCCTTCTACCTGGGCGTGGCCGCCGACCTGCCGGGCAACGAACTGGCCCAGAGCGTGCCGGTGCGCTTCAAGGTCGGCGCGCCGGACGACGTGGACAAGTGCGTGCTGTCGGCCCTGCCGGGGGTCAAGCTGACCCACGCGGCGCAGGTGCCGGCGGCCATCCCGGTGCGCCCGGGCAGCCAGTATTTCGCGCTGGAACCGCACGGCCCGCTGTACGAACGCATGCTCAAGTCCGAATCGATCACCATCTACGTGCCCTCGGGCATCCGCGAACTGAAGCTGGAACTGATCGCCCTGACCCAGTGAGACACCACCCACGCCCATGACCCCCGCCAACCTGCCCCCCGTTCCGAAATCGATCCCGACCGGCACCGAAGCCGATGCCGCCATCGACGGCCGCGCCGCCGCGCCGCCGCGCCGGCTGCTGGACCTGATGTTCGACGGCTTCTACCTGCTGATGCTGCTCAAGCGCGGACAGCTGCCGAGCGACGAGGAAAAATTCGTCGAATCGGTCCGCCAGTTCCTCGACCGGGTCGAGCGCGGCGCGAGCAAGCTGGGGATCGCCTCGGAAGACACCTACGCAGCCAAGTACGCCTTCTGCGCGGCGGTCGACGAAGCCATCCTCAGCCAGCCCTCGCCGTTGCGCGAAAGCTGGGAGCGCAATCCGCTGCAGCTGCGCCTGTTCGGCGAGCATCTGGCCGGCGAGCATTTCTTCGACCGCCTAGAGGAACTGCGCGCGCAGGGCGGGCCGCGGCTGGCCTCGCTGGAGGTCTACCACTACTGCCTGCTGCTGGGCTTCGAGGGCAAGTACCGGCTGGAAGGCCCCGAGAAGCTGGGCTACCTGACCGCGCGCCTGGGCGACGAGATCACCTTCCTGAAGGGCAAGCGCGTGGGGTTCGCCCCGCACTGGCCGCCGCCGGACAGCGTCGCCCATGCCCTGCGCCGGATCGTGCCGGTGTGGGCGCCGGCGGTGCTGCTGGCGGTGTTCGGCGTGCTCGGCTACTTCGGCGTCAACGCCCTGCTGGCGCGCGATACCGAACAGAAGCTGGCCGCCTATCAGGATGTGGTGCAGCTTCCGCCCAGCACCGCGCACGTCACCATCACCCTGCCATGAGGGCACTACGGATATGGATATCCTCGAACGCTGGCAACAGGCGCTTGCGCCGCTGGCCCGTCTGCGCGGCGAGTCCCGGCTGATCAGGTTGCTGGCCGCGCCCGCCGGCCAGCCATCGCCCGCCCTGGATGCGCTGATGCACGCTGCCGTGCTGGAGGGCTTCTCCGGCCGCGAAGCGGTGTGCGAGCCATTCCGCTTTCGCGTCCGCCTGCTCGCGCACGACGCCGGGCTGGACCTGGCCCCGTTGCTGGGCCAGCCACTGGGACTGGAGCTGCGTTGCGCCGATGGCGGCACGCGGCGCTGGTTCGGCCTGGTCACCGAAGCCGGCAGCCTCGGCAGCGACGGCGGCCTGGCCCGTTACGCGCTGACGCTGGAACCATTCACCGCGCTGCTGCAGCTTCGCCGCAACGCATTGATCTTCCAGGACCGCGACGTGCAGGGCATCGCCGAACAGGTGCTGGCCGACTATCCGCTGGCGACGCTGCGCTGGGAGGCCACCCAGGCCTTGCCGGTGCGGCCGATCACCATCCAGTTCCGCGAGTCCGATTTCGACTTCCTGACCCGGCTGCTGGCCGAAGCCGGCCTGGCCTGGCATTTCGAGCACGGGGCCGACGACGCACCGGCCGGACATGCCTGGGTGGTGCGCGATCGCGAAGCGCCGGTGCCCGACGGCGGTCGCGTGCGCTTCCACCGCATCGACGCCACCGAGGACGGCGATGCCGTCAGCCGCTTCGCCAGCCGCCGCCAGGCGGTGCCGTCGGCGCGCGCCGTGGCCAGCTGGCACAGCGAACGGCTGGCCGTGGTGTCCGCGTCCAGCCAGGCCGATGCCGATGCCCTGCCCGAACGCGAGGTGTTTTCCCTGCCGCGCGATGGCCGCTTCGCCGACGACGCGCAGGCCGTGGCCGACCTGCAGCTGGATGCGTTGCGGGTGGCGCAGACCGTGCATGCCGGCGCCGGCAGCGAACGCCGGCTGCAACCGGCGATGACCCACGCCCTGAGCGGCCATCCGCGGCAGGCGCAGCCGTTCGTGCCGCTGGTGATCGAACACGATGCCCGCAACAACCTCGGCGGCGGCATGGTCGAGCTGCTGTCGGCATTGGGGTTGTCCATCGACGGCCTGGAACGCGGCAGCTACCGCAACCGCTTCCTGGCGGTGGACGCCGGTACCGCCCTCGTCCCGCGCGATGCGCCGCGCCCGCGCGTGCACGGGCCGCAGACCGCGCGCGTGGTCGGCCTGCCGGACGATGCGCTCACCCCCACCCGCGGCCATCAGGTGCGGATCCAGTTCCCGTGGCAGCGTGGCGCTTCGCCCCACCCCGGCGGGCTGTCCGACACCGGCTCGTCCGCCACCCCCGACGGCCATGCGCCCGGCGATGCGACCAGCGGCAGCTGGGTACCGGTGGCCGAGTGGCTGGCCGGACCCAACTGGGGCAGCCACTTCCTGCCTCGGATCGGCGCCGAGGTACTGGTCGAGTTCCTGCACGGCGACATCGACCAGCCGCGCGTCACCGGTCAGCTGTACAACGGCCAGGTTGAACTGCCGTTCGCCGCCGGCATCGACGGCGCGGCCAACCACCCCGGCACCCTGAGCGGCCTGCACACGCAATCGCATGACCAGAGCGGCAGCCAGCAGTGGCTGCTCGATGACGCCCCCGGCCAGCTGCGCACCCGCCTGCACACCAGTCTGGCCCAGACCCGGCTGGAGCTGGGCTATCTGGTCGAACACGACAACGGCCATCGCGGCGGCCTGCGCGGACTGGGCTTCGATCTGGCAAGCCAGGGCTGGGGCAACCTGCACGCCGGCCGCGGCCTGCTGCTGTCGACCACCGCACGGGCCAACGCAGCCTCGACCCAGCTGGACGTGGCCGAAGCCGTCGCCCAGCTCACCGGCGCCGAGCGCACCGCTCAGGCCCTGCACGAGACCCTGCTGCAACAGCAAGTGCCGGGGCTGGAGGCCAATCCGCAACAGACCGCACTGCGTCAGGCCATCGACCCGGCCGAACAGGGCAAGTACGGCGGCTCGGTCAATGGCCAGTCGGCCACCAAACCCGCTGCCGGCGCCCGCGAGGGCGGCGATCCCGTGGAGGCCTTCGCCGATCCCCGCCTGCTGGCCGAGACCCCCGAGCGCATGGCCTGGGTCACCCCGGCTAGCGCCGTGGCCTTCGCCGGCAATACCCTGCACCTGACCGTGCAGGACGATGCCCACCTGGCCGCCGCGCAAACCGCCTCTGCCGTCTCCGGCCGTCACGGCGCGCTCTACGCCCACGCCGACCTGCGCGCCATCGCCGCCAATGGACCGCTCAGCGTGCAGGCCCACACCGGCCCGCTGGAACTGCTGGCCGACCAGTCGGTCACCCTGACCGCCAACGACACCCGCATCGACGTGCTGGCCAAGGACAGGATCGTCCTGCAAGCCGGCCAGACCGCCATCACCCTGCAAGGCAGCGACATCACCTTCGCCTGCCCCGGACAGTTCACCGTCAAGGCCAGCCAGCATCCGTTCCTGGGGGGTGAGAGCGGCGATTTGAAGCTCTCCCTGCCGGATGGACTGGTACATATCGATCCGGAACGGATGCTCGATTTCTCCGGCTAAGACCTACAACCCATCCACGGAAGGCATCGTCATGGCAGACGGCACGAACCCCCAACCCGACCCCGACACGGACGCCCAGACCGAAACGGCTACCACTCCCGACCCGGTCAAGAAGTTCGCTTACCCTTTCCCGAAAACGGACAACAGCAATCCGGCTGCACCAAAGCAGGTCGAAGTCGCCAACCCCAGGGAGTATTACGACGCCCTGGCCACGGCCCCGGACGGGTTCTACCCTATCGGCGCCAATGGACAATGGCACGGCGGCATACACTTCGGTGCCGAAACTGCCACGAGCCTGGCGCAGGACAAGGGCATCCGCTGCATCGCCGATGGCGAAGTCATCGCCTATCGCATCGATGAAAAGTACCCGCAAGTCGAATATCCCAATGCCGGCAAGGCCAAGTATTCAACTGGCTTCGTCTTGGTCAAACATCGACTGCAGCCCCCGGAAGCACCTGCCTCGACGGATGAAGATGCAACTCAAAGCCAAACCCAGGATCAGCAGGAAGAAGAACCTTCACTGACCCTTTACAGCCTCTATATGCATCTGCTGGACTGGGAAGCTTACAAAAACGACACCAACATGGGCCGACCCAGTTTCTGGGATGGAGATACGCAATATCGCGTCACCGATGCATCCACGGACGAGGAAGAAACGCTAGCTCCCAACCAAATCGGTATTCGGGTTCGCGATGCAGACAAAAAGGCCATCGCCATCCTGCCCCGTGGCGCGGTAGTCACGTTGGGTGCGGAAGGAACTCACAGGGGCTACTTCGCGATCACTGGCTTGGTCAGTGGGGCCACTGTGCCGGCCGGCATGGAGACCGGGGGCTACGTTTACAAGAGCGAACTGGGAGCCCAATCCGCGCCCTCGTCCCGGGACACCGTGGTGGTGCTGGAGACGCCTCATGCCATCAAGGCAAAGGACATGATCGGCCATCTGGGTCAATTCCAGCGTTACAAGGACACCAACCCTCTGGCCAGTAGTTCGTCCAGGCCTCTGGTGCATCTGGAGGTATTCACCGGGGACGATGTCCAGACGTTTATCACCCAAAGTCGGGCTCGGGCCGCACAACTGGATGCCAAGCAGAAGACCCTGCTGAAAATCGACAAGGGTGCGGTACTGGCCCAACCTGTCGAAGCCGATACCACAGTCGCATCCGGGGTAGACACCGCGCTGGCCGACGACTCGCCCAAAACCGGCCGCTGGGCCAAGGTCACGGCAGGCACTGCTACCGTCTGGGTCGAACGCAACCGGCTCAACGCCAGCGGCGCGCGGACCAGCACCACCGGACAGTTACCGGCTTGGACTTTGTTCCCGTTGCAAATCGCCAACACGGACGGCCCGACCGCCGGCTTCATGCGCGTGGCTGCCGTCGGCACACTGGAAAACAACGCCACGGAGGCTGACGGTACCCGATGGTGGGAGGTGGAGGTAGGTACCGCGGACGGTAGTGGCCGAAATGGCTGGGCGCGCGAGAAGGGCCAGACCAAGGTATCCCTGTGCAGCCCCTGGGACTGGCCGGGATTCGAAGTGCTGCAAGTGGACTCCACCACCTGTTCGCAGTTCTTCGCCCACCGGATCAACCAGCAGGGGCTGACTGCGCCAAACGAGCAGGCGCAGATGGAAAGCCACGGCCGGCCCGCCGATAACGGTGCCCTGTTCACCAAGCTGGAACAGATCATCGACAGCAATGCGGACAATGTGATCGTAGTCGACGAACTGCAAGCGGCCCTGCGCAAGCCATGGCTTGCGCAGGCCATCTCGCGCCTGATTGCCCGTTACGACAGCGAATGGGCCGGCCCGATGAGCAAGTGGGACGGTATCGACCAATGCACTCTACAGAACAACCAACCCAACTGGGCCGCCGAAAAGACGCGGATCGAAAAGTTGCTATGGTGGGACGACGTCAAGGGCCAGTATGACTTCCCCGACAGTCCAGCCATCAGCTGTTTCCATCCGGTGGGGTTGATAGGGACGTTCAACACTCGGGGCACACCCGTGATCACTGTGGAGATGCTGCAACATATCTTCACTGCCGCCCCTGTGGATCGCCTTCGGTCAATCGTGAACGAAATAAACGAGAATATTGAGGATTACAAGCTCGATACACCTCTCCGCTTATCCCATTTCTTTGCACAAGTCAGAGAAGAAGTCGGAAATAGTGCCAGTTTTACCGAGAGTCTAAACTACTCGCCCTCCGGTTTGATTGCCACATTCTCCTACTTCTCACGCAATCCCCAAGAGGCTCAAACCTATGGCCGTACTGGTGGCCAACGTGCAGACCAGGAGGCCATCGCAAATCGCGCCTACGGCAACCGCAATGGAAATGGAGACATTGTCAGTGGCGATGGCTGGAGATATAGAGGTCGAGGCTTGAAAATGACAACTGGAAGAGGGAATTATCAGGATCTTCAGGACAACTACCACTTGGTTTGGCCCGGAACTGCTCCAGACTTTGTAGGTGATCCTGATCTCTTGGGAACAGCGAGATATGCGGTTCAGTCGGCAGTATTCTTCTGGATTAGGCACGGTCTTTATCAAATCGCCGATGGAGGACCGACGGATGCGAATGTCGACTCAATCACCCGAATCATCAATCGTCATACAGCTAGTTACGCCGAACGGCGCGGACATTTCACCAATATCTGGACCGTCGGCGTCTTCACATCAATCGACGAGTAAGATTTCAGCCATGTACAAACTGATCATCCAATTATTGATTTCGCTTTGCTTTCTTATCACTCTTGCGTCAAAAGCCTCAACCGCATGCGAACAAACGCCCACACCACCCCCAACTCTGGCCTCGCCGACGCTGGAGATTGGCTTTCCAACCAGGCAATCGCTAATACAGTTTTTCTATGTCGACCAGCTCAACAATGAGCCCAACGTCGAAGTCTATCTATCGCATCGCGTAGACGGTCACGTTCAAACCACCCACTTGGAAACGATAGAACCAGAAGGTCAGTCTGCGGAAATCAGATCTGTTTTCACCATGGCCGCAGGTGAAGATGGTGAGCGGAAGCTGTTCATCGTTGTCGCATGGCCGATCCATCTTTCGGCAACCGGGACAGATGGCGCGTATTACAAAATTTATGTATATCGCAAATCTATCGTCGAAGGCACCGAAGGCAATGAGATATTGTTCGCTAGAGCTCACAATATCGAGAACACGCTTGGATCTGGCTTCGATGGCATCCGCGAAGGTGCCGCAGTGTCTTTCCCCTACAAAGATTACCTTACCATTCGCGCCGCACTCGCGCGATGAGGCTGCCCCCTCCCTTTCTACCCACGTCAATAAAATCCGAGAGCAATCAGAGCCCGCGGTAAACCCCCTCCTCGCCCGGCGGGCGGGTCTTGAAGCGGCGGTGCACTCACAGGTATTGCTCGGGGTGTTGGCGGACAACGGTTTCCAGTTCGGCCATGTAGCTGGCTATCTTTGGATGAGCGGATTGCCTGCCTGCCAACCGGAAATGGGGTGCTTGGATTCCAGGACATGAGGAACAGATTCACGACAGGTACAAACACTCAGCGACAGATATTCCCACCGAACATGCACGTATCTTTGAACAAGGTAATGGCGAAGTACTGCATACATTCCAAGATCAGGATGGCTCACTTCTTTGGTCAGATATCACTAGAGTCGGACCGCTTGCAAACAGTCAGAGAGTACGCAAGCGGAAATGCGTATGACATGGCAACTGATCCTGAAAAAGCTAGAGAACTTGGCAACACGCAACCAGGAGATGGGCCGCGATTCAAGGGCAGAGGGTTGATTCAGATGACGGGGCGGAAAAATTATTCCAACTACTGGGAGTACAGGAATCGAAATTACACGCGAGACCCCAACAATCTCCAACTGCAGAATGACTCTTTTGTCGCAAGCGACGCATCTGGATATTACTGGACAGCCGAACTCACGCGAGACCGAACCCGCAATCCACCCGGAAGTCGACGTACGTATCGATAGCTACTGGATGGGCTGGTAAACATCAATACAAGAGCAGACAACAAGACGTTTCAAAATCTAAGCCAACAAGCGCAAGTTGATGCAGACGTCTTGAATGTGACCCTGCAAATAAACCGCGCCGCACTGCACGTAGACGATAGAAGAACATTCTTCAAAGCCGCATACTTTCAGCTATCCGATGAATTGACGCCAGCCCAAGGGGTCAACAATCTAAGGCCATGATAAATTTGCCAAAACATCTATTGCTTTCGATTCTACTTCTCAGCGCAAGCTCGTGCGCCCATTCAGCTGGGGAAAGGTTGCATATCTGTGGGTTTTCCTTCGATCTTGAGCCTAGCGCTTTCCACTTGCTGTCGCGCGACAACGCAAGCTGTTCGGCCTTCCTGACGCTTGGAACAACGGACGGAGTCGATGAAACAGGATCGATCATTGTTTTCAACCATCCGCCCAAAGAGGCCCTTCCAAGTGTACCCAGCAACTTCTTCATGAATGCGGCCGGCGTCATCTCACACAGGACGCCAGAGTCAGTTCCCGACGACAAGAATTTCTACTATGTTGACGGCATCAAACCTCTGGATAACGAAAAACTTTCGACGCAGGACAATTCCAGCACCGAGGTATTCAAATACCAACGAACCGTTACCAGGATTGACCTAAGCGGCGAAGAATCCTCCGACACTCAAGTCTGCGTAGATATCGTGCGATATAGCGATAAAGCAACGGCTCTTTTCACAGGCTGCGTCAACCAATCGAACGGCGCATCTTTGCATGATCGTGCGCTAGGCTTCATGTGCACAGCCCGTGTTCGAGACTAGTACCTAACAACCACCACATCTGGCAAACGCCGGCCACTGGCAATGTTCCCGACGCACAAGGTGTACAACACTCAGTGCCACAGGATTACACAAGGCGAATTGCCCCATGAAACCTACTTTTCTTATCGTATCGTGCTTTATCTTTCTGATCACATGCGTAAAAACACCTGCTGCGACCACCAATATTGCTTTAGCTCTTGATACGGCACGCACAGAATGCGGTTATGAATTAGGAGGCTTGGAAACACGCATCCTGACCGCACAGGCCATCGCCGTAGGTAAAGAGGGGTTCCAACAGATTTACACACTGGAATGGAGAAAAGAAGCACGACGATTTCGGGCCACAATGACCCTGAATTGTGATCCAAATGGTTTATATGAATTTGATTCATCGACCCCGGTTCTCACCCCACAATACTTGATCGCCGAGGAGGATTCAGGTGGTCGCTATATGCGACACGTAGGCTGGCAGAAGCTGGCCTTGGCAGAGAATTGGACCGCCCTAGTAGCTTATATCGACTATATTTTCGGCGACGGCGACCGCACCAACACGTGCGACTTTTTAGCGTGCAATGGTGAAGTCCCCACCCCCTGCATCGCACTGTCGATTACCGAGCCCACCTCACTAAGCGTTGACAACAGTGTATCTGTGCTATCCATATTTAGAAGGATACCGGCCGCACGCTAGCGTCACAACCGGCGTTCAACGAACGCATGCGTAGATCATACCCATGCAAATTCTATTGATCACACTTCTTCTGGCCAGCTCAATCCGAAATGAAGCCCATGACGATGCTGGTAATCGGATGGAACTCTTGGTTCCGCAGCCACTCACCACTAAAGGCATCGGGCATGATGACTCAAGGTGCATTAAGAATGGTGATTTGTGCATAACTTTGGATGCGAGCGGCCAACTTCATGTCGTTCATTCGGTCACAAATAATATTTCTGAAGACTACAGCCCATCTAGCATCGGACCAAATGGCTATGACTGCGAAATTTCACTCTGGCCGTATGCTGTGGAGACACAAGAAAGCTCGATCATTGGCATATTGTGCAGAGAATCCACCAGCTACTCTGGTGGTGGCGCAAGCTCTACCGAATTGCGCTTGATAGAACTCAGAAAAAGCAACACCCCTCAACAAATACTTTCTATTCCAGTTCATGCGTACGCCATGATTCGTGCGTGCTTTTCCGAAGAGGACATGGAGAGTCGCGCCGGAGCTTGTCATGATGAATACACGTTTTCCGGCGAACTATTTCTTGCCAACCATGCATATGACGGAGCCCCCGTCTTCGAATTCGAAACGGTTGCAACATCCTTTCCCGGCCATGTTTCGCGATATGAAGATTCGCTATCAAACCCGCCTCTGAGCGAAGCAGATTTAATCACAACAGCGAATTCGCGGTGCAGCTATCGCCGCACATTCCGCTTGAAAACTGGAACAGGTCGATATGAGCCGGATCGATCATTGCCCGAGTGCTCCGACTACACCAGCCCATGACGCAGCACCTGGACAATCTTCTTCCATTTTTGAAACGGAAATGAAATTCATCCGCATGATTTGACCTGCCCCCCCCCCCACCGAGCCATACCAATCAAATCTGAAAGCGATCAGCGATTGCGGTAGACATCCCCCTCACCCGGCGGGCGGGTCTTGAAGCGGCGATGCACCCACAGGTATTGCTCGGGGTGTTGGCGGACGACGGTTTCCAGTTCGGCCATGTAGCGGGCGGCGTCGGTGACGGGGTCGCCGCTGGGCCAGCCGGGCCAGGTCGGTTCAATCCGTAACCGATAGCGGCCATCGGCGTCGCGGTGGAACCAGAACGGCAGCACCATCGCCTTACCGCGGCGGGCCAGGTCCGGGGTCGCGGTCAGGGTCGCGGCGGGGATGCCAAAAAACGGCACGAAAGCGTGCTGGTAATTGAAGTTCTGGTCGGCCGAATAGGCCACAATGCCGCCCTGCGACAACGTGCGCAACAAACCACGCACGTCCTTCTTGCCGATCACGTCGGCGAACGCGCGCCGGCGAGCGCCGTCCAGCAGGCGCTCGATGCAGGGATGATTGTTGCTGCGGGCGACGATGCTGACGCGCTCGCCCAGGGCTTCGCCCAGCAGCCGCGCGCACAGTTCCGAATGCGGGAAATGACCGCCGAACAACAGCACGCCATGTCCGGCAGCACGCGCTGCGCGCAGGTGCTCCAGTCCGTCCACTTGCGCCACCAGCCTGCCCAGCGCGGCGGGCGGCGCATACCAGCCGCGCACCAGCTCCAGCGCGCCGGTAACAGTGGCGCGCAGATTGGCCTTCAGCAACCGGCGGCGGGCGGCGGCATCGAGTTCCGGAAAACACAGGTCGATATTGATCTTGGCATAACGCCGGCGCTTGCCCAGCAGGGGCCACAACAGCCAGGTCAACGCAGCGCCCGCGGCCAGCAGCAGCCGTTGCGGCAATCGTGCGATGGCTGCAGCCAACAAGTTGACCGGACCGATGAACCAGCAGCGCAGCATGGGCCGCGCGGCGGCGGGCTCAGTCATCGTCTCGGGCCAGCAGACTGCCCGAATACAGCGCCGCCAGCATCAGGGCCAGTCCGCCCCAGAACGTGGAGTAGAAAGCCAGGTGGGTATTGAGCGGGAACACCGTCACCGCCAGCGCCAGCATCGCCGGACGGGCGCGATCGCGGGCCTGCGGCGTGGCAAACCGCCAGGCACGCCACGCCATCGCCGCGCCGGCCAGCCACAGCAACAGGCCGAACGCGCCGGTTTCGCTGAGGACCTCCAGCACGATCTGGTGCGCGTGCAGCGCCGGTCCCTCGCCCCAGGCCGGCCGTTCCTGCGGGCTCGGATCGCAGTCGGGAAAGGCGTCGCGGAAATTGCGCACACCAACGCCGTTGACCGGGTGTTCGCGCACCATGCACAGCGCGGCGCGCCAGATCTGCGCGCGTCCGGACAGGGCGGTATCCACATTGTCCTGACCGATGGTCAGCAACGCGGTGCTGCGTTCGATGCGCTCCTCGAACTGCGGCGAGACCAGCGCCAGCACGACCAGCAAAGCCGCACCGAAGGCGAACACACCGACCATGCGCTTCCAGCCCAGCAGGCGCCAGCCGGAGAACAGCAGCACCAGGGCGAAGGTGATCCAGGCCGAACGCGCGCCGGCCAGCAGGACCACCAGCCCGATCGCCGCCGCCGCCAGGATCCAGCCGATCATGCCGAAGCGGCGCCCGACCGCGAACATGGCGAACGGCGACAGGCTGGCCAGCACCACGCCCAACTTCAGGTTGCACGGGCCGAGGATGCCACTGAGCCGGTCCGCGGCGGCGACCTGCGCCGCCGTGCACATGCCGTGGCCGCTGACCATCAGCTTCAGTTGGTCGATACTCCAGAACAGCGGACTGGTCCCGAACGCGACCTGCGCCAGCGCATCCAGCGTCCACACCGCCACGATGATCGCGAGGCCGTTGAAGGTGATGCGACGGCCGCGCGCATCGGCGACCGCCGCGGCCACCAGCCACAGGAATGGCAGGTAGCGCAGGTCGACCAGCGATTCGCGCCAAGCGCGGCCGTGATCCAGCGCATCAACCGCCGATATCGCTTCCGGCAGCCAATAGGCGAAGAACAGCACGCTGGTCAGCGCCCACGCCGGGCCGCTTAGCAGGCGCATGCCGCCGCGGAACCTGACCAGCAGCAGGCGCGCGATGGCGGCCAGCGCGCCCAGCACCATCACCCCCTCGGCCCAGCCCGAGGCCGGCCACAGGGCGACGAAAGCCAGCACCCACACCGGCGCCCAGCGCCAGCCGTGGGCAACCGAACTGGGAGGTATGGAGAGATCTACTCTATTCATCGATCAGGCCATGATAAAGGTCCAGCGTGGCCTGCTGCATGGCCGCCAGCGTGTATGGCAGGGTATCGGGCAACGCAGGGCGCTGGGTCAGCAAGGTTTGCGCACGCGCCAGCAGCGCGGTTTCATCGAACGCCGGCACCGCCCCCTGCGGCAGAAGCTCCCGCAGCAATTCGCCAACCCCGCCGTGGTCCCAGCCCAGCACCGGACGGCGTACCGACAAGGCCTCGATCACCGTGCGGCCGAACGCCTCGGGCTTGCGCGAAAGCTGCAGTACCAGGTCGCTGGCGGCGTAGGCCTGCGCGATGCGCGCGGTCGGCGGCGTGAATTCCACCGCTTCGGCGACCCCCAGCGTGGCCGCCAGCCGTTCCAATTCGACGATGTAGTCGCCGCGCCCGGCCTCGCGCGCGCCCGGCAGCCACAGCCGCGCATCGGCGCCGGCCCGGCGCAGGCCGGCCAGCAGTCGCAGCGCATCGGCATGTCCTTTCAGCCGCGTGCCGCGCCCCGGCAGCAGCAGCAGGGGGCCCTCGCCGTCGAGACGCGGGTATTCGCGCACCGCATCGGCGCGGACAGCAGGATCCGGCCACGGTGCCGGCGCGAACGCGACCGGATCGATCCCGCGCGGAATCACCACCAGCCGCTGCGGATCAGTACGCGGATAGTGCCGCAGCACGTACTCGCGCACGCAGTTCGATACGCAGACCACGCGCTCGCCGCGAGTCATGATGCCGCTGTACCAACCCGGCGAATTCAGCCCATGCACGGTGGTAACGAAACGCGGGCAGCGCGGTTTCGGCATTCCGCGCAGCGCACGCCAAGCCATCCACGCCGGCAACCGCGAGCGCGCATGCACGACATCGGCCCGCTCGCGCGCGAACAGCTCGCGCAGCGTCGGCACATGGCACAGGGTCAGCGGCGACTTGCGGCCGATGTCCAGTGCGACGTGCTCGGCACCGACGGCTTCCAGTGCCGACAGCAGACGCCCGCCGGCCGACACCACGATGGCGCGATGCCCGGCCCCGACCAGCGCCGCGGCGATTTCCAGGGTGGAGCGTTCGACGCCGCCGGACTCCAGTGCCGGCAGCAATTGCACCACGGTCAGGCGACGCGACGGCGCTGCGGCCATGCGCGGTCCGGGGTCAGTCCACCAGGGTGAAGATCGAGCCGCAGTACGGGCAGCGCACTTCGCCACCCGACGCCTTCTCGATCGGCAGGTAGACCCGCGGATGCGAGTTCCACAATGCCATCGACGGCAGCGGACAGCTCAGCGGCAGGTCGCTGCGGTGCACGGGATAGCGCTTCTGGGCGTTGGCGGGCACGGCGGCGGTCTGGCTCATGGCGGACGGGTGCGAAGCGGAAGGACGGCCGCCATTCTAGCAGCCGCCAGAAACGACGACGCCGGCACATGGCCGGCGTCTCGCGCTGCAGCGGGATGCGCTCAGTTGACGGCGGGTTCGGCCGGGATCGTGCCTTCGGTGGTGATCCGCAGTTCGACCTCGTCGCTGACGTTGGGCGCATAGGCGCCGACGCCGAAATCGGTGCGCTTGAGCTGGCCGGTGGCGCTGAAGCCGATCGCCGGCGCACCGAGCATCGGGTGCTGGCCGGCGCCGTTCAGGGTCACATCCAGCACCACCGGATGGGTCTGGTCCTTGATGGTCAGGTCACCGGTCACCTTGAGCGCGTTGACGCCGGCGCTTTCGACCGCGGTGCTCTTGAAGGTGGCGACCGGATAGGTGGCCGCGTCGAAGAAATCGGCGCCCTTCAGGTGCTCGTCGAGCTTCGGCACGAAGCTGTCCAGACCGGACAGCGGCAGGGTGACTTCGACGCTGGACTGAGCCGGGTCTTCCGCGTTGTAGACCAGCGTGCCCTCGACGTTGCCGAAGTGGGCGCTGGGGTGCGAGAAGCCGAAGTGACTCCACTGCACCAGCACGTCGGTATGGGTCGGGTCGAGCACGTAGGTGCCGGACGCGGCGGCGATCGCGGTGTCGGTGGCTTCTGCGGCAGCCGCTTCCATCGCCTCGGGGGCAGGAGCAGCCGCTTCGGCGGATGTTTCCGGCTTCGAACAGGCACTGACGGCCACGGCAATGGCCAGGGCAATGAGCAGTTTCTTCTCGGTATTCATCAACGGACTCCGATGTGGGTGGCAGACCGGGGCAGCCCCGGCAGGATCGCATTGCCGGGATTCAACCGGCGTGAGCATGCCGGATCACTCGATCCGCGCAGCCTCGTCGAACGGCAGCCGCGGCGAGCGCGGGAAGATGCTGGCCGGATCGCCCTGGCCCAGGTTGACCAGGAAGTTGCTGCGGATCGCGGTGCCGGTGAAGAACGCCTCGTCGACCTTGGCCGCGTCGAAGCCGGACATCGGCCCGGTATCCAGCCCCAGCGCACGCGCGGCCAGGATCAGGTAGGCACCCTGCAGGCTGCCATTGCGCAATGCGCCTTCGTAGCGATCCTCGCGCGGGCCGTCGAACCACGGCTTGGCATCGACGTGCGGGAACAGGTAATTGATCTTCTCGTGGAAATCCAGATCGGTGCCGACGATTACCGTCACCGGCGCCGACATCGTCTTCTGCAGGTTGCCTTCCGACAACGCCGGCGCCAGCCTGGCCTTGGCCTCGGCCGACTTGACGAAGACGAAGCGCGCCGGCGTCGAATTGGCGGCCGTCGGTCCCAGCTTCACCAGTTCGTACAGCTGGTGCAGGGTGTCGTCGCTGATCTCGCCGGTGAAGGCGTTGTAGGTCCGCGCCGTGCGGAACAACTGGTCGAGCGCGGCATCGTTCAGGGCTTGGGGCATCGGGGGTTCCTGGCTGTGGGTCGGATCGCTGCCGGTCCCTCGGGGTCGGCCAGCGTTGGACGCCAGTGTAGAGTGTGCCGACTTTGGCGTTGCACCAACGCTTCGGAACGGATTGTTTTAGTCCATGGAACAACACTCCGACCTGCTTGTCGTCACCGATGGTCTTGCCGGCAACCGCCGGCAGGCGCTGGCGCTGGCTGGCGCGCTGGGCTTGCCGTACCGCGAACAGGTGCTGGTACCGCACGCGCCGTGGCGCTGGCTGGCGCCGCGGCGACTGCCCGGCGCCGGTCGCGGTTTCGACCCCGCATTGACACGGTTGCCGCCCCCACGACTGGCGATCGGCTGCGGTCGCCAGGCCGCGCTGGCAACGCGCCTGTTGCGCGCCCGTGGCACGCAGACGGTGCAGATCCTCGACCCCCGCATCGATCCCGCGCACTGGAACCTGGTCATCGCGCCGGCGCACGACGGACTGGCGGGCGCAAACGTGATCGCCGTGGCCGGCAGCCTGAATCCGATCGACGATGCCTGGCTGGATGCCGCACGTCAGCGCTTCCCGGCACTGGCCAGCCTGCCCGCGCCGCGTACCGCCGTGCTGCTGGGCGGCGACAGCGCGCACTGGCGCTTCGACCGCGCCGGCTTCGACGCCCTGGCTATGCAATTGCAGGCCCTGCAGGATCGCGACGGCGGTAGCCTGCTGTTCACCACCTCGCGGCGCACTCCGGCGGAGGTGGCCACGGCGCTGCGCGCGCGTTTCGCCGACAGCGCAGGACTGCTCTGGTGCGGCGATAGCGATGGCGAAAACCCCTATCCGGGCCTGCTCGGCTGGTCCGACCGCATCGTCTGCACGCCGGATTCGGTCAACATGCTGTCCGAAGCCTGCGCGACCCGCGCGCCGGTGTGGGTGTTCGATCCGCATGGCGTGCAGGGGCGTCCACGCCGTTTCATCGATGACTTGCGGGCGCGCGGACGCATCCATGACCTGGCCGAACCCGCTTTGGCATCCGCGGTCGAACCGCTGCGCGAGACCGCGCGCGTTGCCGCCCTCGCGCGGCAACGGCTGGGGCTGGACGCAAGCTAGTCGCCGGCAGGGTCGGGTTCCACCTGCAAGCCGAAGGCGCGCGTGGCCGCCCGCACCTGCGCGCACGCGGCATCGATGCGGTCATCGCGGGCGACGATCCGCTTGCGCCGGTCCAGCGTGCAGGCCAGCCCGGCCGCCAGCAGGGTCGCATGTGCCTGCCGCAACGCCTCGGCGGTGGCCGTCTCCAGCACGCCGGCCCGATCCTGCGCATCGATCAACGCGACACTGTTGCGCGGCGCCAGCAGCACCGGATGCGCATGCGCCTGGCCGAGCACGCCGTACTGCAGCAGGAATTCCAGATCGACCAGCCCGCCGTCGCCCTGCTTCAGGTCGAACTGCGTTGCATCGCTGCGATCCAGCGCCTCGCGCATGCGCCGACGCATGTCGATCACGTCGGTGCGCAAGGCCTCCTGCTCGCGCGGGCGCGCCAGCACCTCGGTACGGATCGATTCGAAATCCTGCAGCAACGCATCGTTACCGGCGACACCGCGCGCGCGCACCAGCGCCTGATGCTCCCAGGTCCAGGCGCGTTCGCGCTGGTAGTCGCGATAGCTGGCCAGCGATGTCACCAGCATGCTCTTGCTGCCGTCCGGACGCAGCCGGGTATCGACTTCGTACAACCGACCGGCGCTGGTCACCGCGCCAAGCATGGCGACGATCTTCTGCGCCAGCCGCGCGTACCAGCGCGACGGGTCCAGCGGACGCGGGCCGTCCGATTCGGCATTCGAATCGGCGTCGTACAGGAACACCAGGTCGAGGTCGGAACCGAATCCCAGTTCCTCGCCGCCCAGACTGCCGTAGCCGATCACGGCGAAGCGCCCACCCGGCACCTGGCCGTGTGCGGCAACGACCTCGTCGCCGGCAATGCGCAGCACCACCCGCACCACCTCGTCGGCCAGCCAGGCCAGCTGGCGTGTGCTGTCGGCGGCCGGCTGCCGCCCGTCCAGCGCCGCCAGTGCGATGCGGAAACTCAGCGCCAGGCGCTTTTCGTTGAGCAGCCGCAGCGCCGATTCGGTATCGGCTTCCTGCAAAGCCAGCGCGCATTCCTCGCGCAGCCGCTCGCGCCCGGGCATCGGCCCGGCCACCCGGGTATCGAGCAGTTCGTCCAGCAGCAGCGGATAGGCCATCAGCCGTTCGGCCAGCAACGCACTGCGCGAATACACATCGACCAGCCGCTGCCGCGCGCTGGGCTGCTCGTCGAGCAGGGCCAGGTAGCTGGCGCGGCGCAGGATGGCCTGCAGCAGACCCAGCAGGCGGCGCAGGGTCGCATCGGCCTGCGCGCTGGTGCCAGCCGCGGCCAGCAAGGCCGGCAGCACGCGGTCCAGCCGCGCGCGCGCGCTGTCGGACAGTCCGCGCACGCCGGGCGAGCGAACAAAGTCGCGCAGCTGCGCATCGGCCGCCACCGGATCGGCGAAGCCGGCCCGTTCCAGCAGTTCCGGATCGCCTCCCTTCGGCAACGCACGCCAATAGCCTTGCAGCGCATCGGGCGGCGCCTCGCGCCGGCGCGGGGCCAGCAAGGCGTCGAACTCGCGGGTCACGGTTTCGCGCTGCGCCTGCAGTTGTGCCTGCAGCGCGTCCCAGTCCACGCAACCCAGTCCCCGAGCGATCCGCGCCTGCAGCAGCGGATCTTCCGGCAAGGCGTAGGTCTGCGCATCGCCCATCATCTGCAGCCGGTTCTCCAGCCGGCGCAGGAAGCGGTAGGCGATGGCCAGCGCTTGTGCATCGCGCGCATCGACATGCCGCGCCTCGCTCAGCGCCGCCAGCGCCGGCAGCAGTCCGTGCACGCGCAGCGCCGGCTCGCGACCACCGTGGATCAGCTGCAAGGCCTGGGCGAGGAATTCGATCTCGCGGATCCCGCCCGGCCCGCGCTTGATGTCGCCGGCCAGTTCGCGCCGCGCCACTTCGGCGGCGATCGCCGCCTTCATGTCGCGCAGGCCGTCCAGCGCGGTGAAATCCAGATAGCGACGGAACACGAACGGCCGCAGTTCCTCCAGCCAGCCCTCGCCTGCCTCGATGTCGCCGGCGACCGCGCGCGCCTTCATCCACGCATAGCGCTCCCAGTCGCGGCCCTCGCGCTGGAAATACTGGTCCATGCCGGCGAACGACATCGCCACCCGGCCAGCGCCGCCGAACGGACGCAGGCGCAAGTCGACGCGGTGGCAGAAACCGTCAACGGTCGGCTCGTCCAGCAAGCGGGCCAGGCGCTGACCGAGGCGGGCGAAATAGTCCTCGGCCGCCAGCGCGCGCGCGCCATCGGACTGACCGCCTTCCGGGTAGGCATAGACCAGGTCGATGTCGGACGAGAAGTTCAATTCGCCGCCGCCGAGCTTGCCAAGGGCGAACACCACCAACCGCTGCGGCGTGCCGTCGACCGTGCGCACCGTGCCGTGGCGACGGACGAACTCGCCTTCCAGCGCGGTCAGCGCGGCCTGCAGGCATTGCTCGGCCAACCGTGAACTGCCAGCAAGGATGTCCTCGACGTCGGCGCCTTCGACCACATCGCGCCAGATCAGGCGCAGCGACTCGGCGGCGCGATGCTGACGCAACAGGCCCGGCCATTCATCAGGTAAACCCTCGGGCAAATCCGGCAACGGCAGCGGCGCGGATGCATCGCGCAGCAGTTCCGGCAACCGCTGCGGCTGGCGGCACAGGGTTTCCAGCGCAAAGTCGCTGGCGGCGATCAGCCGCGACAGCGTGTCGCGGACCGACGGCTCATCGATCAGGGACTGCAGCGCCGGCACGGCGCGCAGCCGCGCCAGGCCGCGTTCAACCTGCCTGTCCAAGGCTTCGCGCAAGGTGTCGTCCATCGGACGAATTGTGGCATGCCGCCGCGCGCGTACGCCGGGGCGCGGTCACGCCGCCAGCGACAGGTCCGGCAACGCCGATTCGTGACGCAACTGCAGGCCGAACTGTTCGCCCAGATGCGCCAGCAGGGCCGGCTTGACCGCCTCGATCGACGAGGGGCCGCCGAGGTCGGACAGCGCCACCACCTGCAGGCCCTGATAGCCGCAGGGATTGATCCGCAGGAACGGCTCCAGGTCCATCGCGATGTTGAAGGCCAGGCCGTGGAAGGTGCGGCCGTGGCGCACACGGATGCCCAGCGCGGCAATCTTGGCGTCGGCCACGTACACGCCGGGGGCGCCTTCGCGGCGCCGGCCTTCGATGTTCCAGTCGGCGAGCGTGTCGATGATCGCCTGTTCGATGCGACAGACGTAGTCGCGAACGCCGATCTTCAGCCGCGGCAGGTCGAGCAGCGGATAACCGACGATCTGACCCGGCCCGTGATAGGTCACCTGGCCGCCGCGGTCGATGTGAACCACCGGAATCTCGCCCGGCGCCAGCACGTGTTCGGGTTTGCCGGCCTGGCCCAGGGTGAACACCGGATCGTGTTCGACCAGCCAGATCTCGTCGTCGGTGTGTTCGTTGCGGGCGTCGGTGAAGCGTTGCATGGCGCGCCATACCGGCTCGTAGGGTTGCCGGCCGAGGTCGCGCACGATGCCTGTTCGACGCGTCGATGCAGGGCTGCGGTCGATTCCCGTGTCTTTCATCGTTCGCCCTCATCCGCCTTCGGCACCTTCTCCCGCCAGCGGGAGAAGGGAGCGGTCACAGCGTCCACTTCACTTCCGGGTGTTCGCGCAGCGCCTGATGGGCGGCGTCGTACTGCTCGCGGCTGTCGGCACGAAAACCGATCCGCACCGAGACGTAGCGGCCGTTGCTGGAATGCCGCCACTGGATGCTTTCCTCCAGCACTTCCACGCCGACCTGGCCCAGCAGCCTGGGAAGCTCGGTCTCCAGCCCCTTGTCGGCGGCGCCCATCGCGCTGAGCTCGAAGGTGCCGGGGAACTGAAAGCCGTGGTCGGGGTTGTCGGATTTGATTTCCATGCGCCGATTATTGGGGCGGCTTGCCGCGAAGCCAAGCCGCTGGCGGGCCGGGCACGGATAATGGACCTTTCCGTGCCGGTCTTCGCCCATGTCCTACCTGTTGCTGAGCGTGCTGTGCAGCGTGGCCGTGTCGGTGCTGCTGAAGCTGCTGCAACGGCGCGGGATCGATGCCGCCCAGGCCATCGGCTGGAACTACCTGGCGGCCGCGTTGCTGTGCTGGCAGTTGCTGGACCCGCCGCTGCAGACGCTGGCCGCACCAGATGCGCCGCACCTGGCACTGGCCGCGCTGGCGCTGCTACTGCCGGGCATCTTCCTGGCGCTGGCCGCCTCGGTCCGAGCGGCAGGCATCGTGCGCACCGACGTGGCCCAGCGGCTGTCCCTGCTGCTGTCGCTGCTGGCCGCCTTCCTGTGGTTCGGCGAAACGGCCGGGGCGATGCGGGTTGCCGGACTGCTGCTGGGCCTGCTGGCGGTGGTCCTGCTGGTACTGCGGCCGAATCGTGCGACGGCACCGGCCGGCGACGCCGGACAATGGTCGTGGCCACTGACGGTGCTGGTCGGCTTCGCCTGCATCGATGTGCTGCTGAAGACCGTTGCCGCCGCCGGCACGCCGCTCGCGGCCTCGTTGCAGGTCGCCTTCACCGCCGCCTTCGTGCTGATGACGGCCTTCAACCTGCTGCGGGCCTGGCACGGCCGGTTGGCGATGGCTGCGTCGGCGTTTTGGGCGGGCCTGCTGCTGGGCCTGCTAAACTTCGGCAACCTGCTGTTCTACCTGCACGCCCACCGCGCCCTGCCCGAGCATCCGGCCGTGGTGTTCTCGACTATGAACATCGGCGTGGTCCTGCTGGGGACCGTGGTCGGCGTGCTCGGCTTCGGCGAGCGCCTGGCGCGGATCAACTGGCTTGCCATCCCGCTGGCGGTGCTGGCAATCGCGCTGATTGCCGCCGGCACATGAGTTGCCGACCGTGAACCATCCGGCCACAACGAAGAAAGCCGGCATGTGCCGACTTTCTGTCACGCCCCTCGATGGAATGCTGACTCAGTCCGAATCCCACCACATCCAGAACGCATCCCACAGGCGGCGGAAGAAGCCGCCTTCCTCGACCGCGTCCACAGCCACCAGCGGCGCTTCGGCCACGACCTTGCCATCCAGTGTCACCTTGACCATGCCCAGCGCCTGGCCCTTGGTAATCGGGGCGACCAGCTGCTTCGGCACCTCCATCGCCGGCTTCAACGCGTCGTAACGGTCGCGCGGAACGCTGACCAGCAATGGCGTGGCCACGCCCAGCTGCACCTGCTTGCTCTTGCCCTTCCACACGCGCTGGGTGGCGATGGCGGTGCCGACGTCATACAGGCGGTGGGTTTCGTAGAAGCGGAAGCCCCAGTTGAGCAAGGCCAGGCTGTCGCTGGCGCGCTGCTTTTCCGAGGTGGAGCCCATCACCACCGCGATCAGGCGCTGGTCGCCGCGCTGGGCCGAGCTCATCAGGCAGTAGCCGGCGCCGGAATGGTGGCCGGTCTTGATGCCGTCCACGCTGGGGTCGCGCCACAGCAGCAGGTTGCGGTTCGGCTGCGGGTTCATCGCGCCGACCTTGAACTCCTTGATCTTGTTGTAGGCGTAGGTCTCCGGGTAGTCGCGGATCATCGCGCGGCCCAGCAGGGCCAGATCGTAGGCAGTGGAATAGTGTTCCGGCGCCGACAGCCCATGCGCATTGACGAAATGCGAGTCCTTCATGCCCAGCCGCTCGGCGTAGGCGTTCATCAGCGATGCGAAGGCTTCCTCGCTGCCGGCGACATGCTCGGCCAGGGCGATCGCGGCATCGTTGCCCGACTGCACGGCCATGCCTTTCTCCATGGCCTCCAGTGGCGCGGTCTGGTTGACCGGAAAACCGCTGTAGCTGCCGTCGGTCGCCGCGCCGCCTTCGCGCCAGGCGCGTTCGCTCATCATCACCGGGTCGTCGCGCTTGACCTTGCCGTTGGCGATCTCGGCGGCGACCACGTACGAGGTCATCACCTTGGTGATGCTGGCCGGTTCCAGCCGCTCGTTGTAGTTCTCGCCAGCCAGCACCTGGCCGGTGGTGTAGTCCATGATCACCCAGGCCTTGCCAGCGGGTACCGGCGCCGGCGGGATTTCGGTGATTGCCGGTGCGGGAGCGGCCGGCGAGGGCGCAGGCGCGGGCGTCTGGGCGAAGGCCAGACCGAAGGCGGCGGTGACGAGGGCAATGGTTGCAAGGCGGACCGGACTGGACTTCGGGGTAAAACGGAACTTCATGCGGTGCGGACTCCGTGGATTCGCGGGCTGCCGGGCAGCCGTTCGAAAGTCATTGATGGGGAAATTGTAAGCGCAGGTCGGCAAGCTGCCGCGCGGGCCGTATGGGCGTCATTCACGCACCAGTTGCGGTTGCCCCAGCCCCAGCGCGGCGATGCGCTCGGCCAGCGATGCGGCGCTGCCGGCATCGGCCGCCGGCACCCGCAGCCGCCACAGGGTGCGACCGTTGCTCTGCGCCTCGCTCAGGCCGGCATCGGCGATGCCGGCCGCCTGCAACCGTTGCAGCGCGCGCTCGGCATTGTCTCGGCTGGAAAAACTGCCGACCTGCAATTGCACAGCGGATGATGGCGGTGGCACAGGAGTAGCCGGAGTCGTTGGCGGCAGTGCAGAGGTGGTCGATGCATCGGCAGCCGCCGGCGCATCGCCGAAACGGTCGGAATAGCTCTGTGCCGGCTTGCCGGTCGCCACCCGGATGCCGTTGGCCTGCATCCAGGCATCGAACTGGTCGGCGTTGGTCAGCGTTCCGGCTTGCGCTTGCCCTGCCGGCGCGGACCGTATCGGCGCGGGCGACGAAGGCGACAGTGATGCCGGCGCGGGGGCGGCGGGCAGTTGCTGCACCAGCCGATCCATCGCCGTGGGCATGGGCGCGGCAACGGATCCGGATGCGGAACTGACCGAAGCATGTTCGATGGAAGCGGGTTTCGCCGCGGCCCGCTTCGGCGCGTCCTGGTCGCCCGGCTTCAGGGCGCGCACCTCGACCCGTCCGGTACCGCGCTGGACGATGTCCAGTTTGACCGCCGCGGCGTAGCTTAGATCGATCACCCGCCCTTCATGGAACGGGCCGCGGTCGTTGACCCGCACCACCACCGACTTGCCGTTGTCCAGATTGGTGACGCGGGCAAAGCTGGGCAGCGGCAGGGTCTTGTGTGCCGCGGTGAAGGCGTACATGTCGTATACCTCCTGGTTGGAGGTACGGCGACCATGGAACTTGTTGCCGTAGTACGAAGCGGTGCCGCGTTCGACATAGCCGTCGGCGTCGTCCAGTACCCGGTACTTCTTGCCCAGCACGGTGTAGGGCGAACGGTTGCCCACCGGCGAGCGCGGTTCGTTGCCGACCACCGGCTCGGCGATGCAGTTCACGTCGGGGATGTAGTCCGGAGTGCTGTCGCGCACGCCCGGCGCGTACAGGCCGCCGGCGGTGTAGTTGCCGCGCTTGGACGCATCTTCCTGTGCCGGCCGGTACTTGCCGATGCAGTCCTGCGCCACGGCCGGCGAGGCGCCGACCACGGTGCCGGCAGCGGAATCGGACTTCTTCGGTGCGGTGCCGCAAGCCGCCAGGGCCAGCAACAACAGCGGCAGCAGCCGCTTCATGCCGGCGGCAGGTCCTTGCCGGCGATCGCCTGCGACAGCTGGTACACGGCCATCGCGTACATCTTGGAGTTGTTGTAGCGGGTGATGGCGTAGTAGTTCTGGAAGCCCAGCCAGTACTGGCGACCTTCGCTGCCGTCCAGCGACACCACGGTGGCCCGCGCATTGGCCACCACCGGTTCGGCCGGCAGGTAGCCGCGTTCGGCCAGATCCTGCAGCGAATAGTCAGGCAACCAACTGTCGGGATTGAATTCGTCATGGCCGGGCAGCAGCTCGGCCCGCGCCACCACCGGGGCGCCCGGCACCCAGCCGCCGCGCTCGCCGCCCTTCTTGCGGAAATAGTTGGCGATCGAGGCGAACACATCGTCCTTGCTGTTGAACAGATCGCGGCGGCCGTCGCCATCGCCGTCGACCGCGAACTGACGGTAGCTGGATGGCATGAACTGACCCATGCCCATCGCCCCGGCATAGCTGCCGATCAGCGACGGGATGTCCAGGTTCTCTTCACGCGCCAGCGCGAACAGCTGCGCCAGCTCGTCGCGGAAGAACTGCTCGCGACGGTATTCGTAGGCGGCGCGCTCGGGATTGCCGCTGCGCGGGTAGCGGAAGGCCAGCGTGTACAGCGCGTCCAGCACGCGATGCTTGCCGACGTAATTGCCGAAGCTGGTCTCGACCCCGACGATGGCGACGATGATCTCGGCCGGCACGCCGAAATTCTGTTCCTCGCGCTCCAGCGCCGCGCGGTTCTGCGCCAGGAAGGCGCGGCCGCCGTCGATCCGGGCGCGGGTGATGAAGGCCGGCCGGTACTCGCTCCACGGTTTGACCCGCTCGGCCGGCCGCGACATCAGCGCGATGACGTCATTGCGGAACTTCGCCTGCGCCAGCACGCTCTCGATGTAGGCCGGTTCGATGCCGAAACGGGCGGCGGTGTCGCGGACGAACTCGGCGCGCGCGACCTCGAACGGAACCGGGGTCAGATCAACGGGTTCGATCGGCTTGACCGCTTCCACCGAGGTTTCTGGCGGTGGCGCGGCAGGTGGAACCGCTTCGGCGGACGCCAGCGGCGCGGCGGCGGCGGCAGGTGCGGATTCGGCCTCGGAGGGAGACGATGGCTGGCTCGCGCAGGCGACCAGCAACAGCGGCAGGAATGCGGAAAAAACAGGCTTCTTCATCGGCGCGCAGGGTAGCACGCGGGCCAGCGGAATCGTGAATGGCCGATGGCCGCAACGGTGCCGCATGAACGGCCGGCGCGGCGCGGCACAGGCGCCGCATCCGGGCGGTTTTCGCGACTGTTCGCGTGCATTGGGCTCAGTAGCCGTGCACCGGCCGATGCGCCTTGACCGACATCACCAGTCCCAGCCCGGCCAGCAGCGACACCGCCGAGGTACCACCGTAGCTGAGCAGCGGCATTGGCACGCCGACCACAGGCAGCAGGCCGGAGATCATGCCGCCGTTGACGATCACGTAGACGAACATCGCCAGGCCCAGGGTCCCGGCCAGCAACCGCGAATAGGTGTCGCGCGCTTCGATCGCGATCCACAGGCAGCGGCCGACCACGAACATGTACAGCGCCAGCACCAGCGCCACCCCGATCCAGCCGAACTCCTCGGCCAGCACCGCAAAGGCGAAGTCGGTGGTGTGCTCGGGCAGGAAGTCCAGGTGCACCTGGCTGCCCTGCCCCCAGCCCTTGCCGGTCCAGCCGCCGCCGCCGATGGCGATCTTGGACTGGATGATGTTCCAGCCGGCGCCGAGCGGATCGTTTTCCGGGTCGCGGAAGGTCAGGATACGGTTCTGCTGGTACGGACGCAGGAACGAGAACCACGAGATCGGCGCGAACATCGCCAGCCCGCCGGCGGTGGCCGCGCCGACCCCGGCCGCCGCGAACCACCACCACGACAACCCGGCCAGGTACAGCGCGAACACGCCGCTGGCCGCCACCAGCATCGCGGTGCCGAAATCCGGTTGCAGCAGCACCAGCCCGGTCGGCACCCCGATCAGCAGCACCGAACCGATCACGGTGCGCAACCGCGGCGGCAGCGGTTCGCGGTTCAGGTACCACGCCAGCATCATCGGCAGGGTCAGCTTCAGCAGCTCCGAGGGCTGGAAATAGAACACCTTCAGGTTGATCCAGTGATGGCCGTGCTTGCCGGTGCCGATGAACAGCACCAGCACCAGCGGCAGCAGCGAGGCCAGGAACACCCACGGCGTCCACGCCCGCAGGCGGTTCGGCGGCACTCGCGACAATGCCCAGATCGCGCCCAGCCCGATTGCGAAACGCGCGCCCTGCGCCAGCACCAGGTGGCTGCCCTGGCTGACGCCGCCGGCGCTGTACAACACGGCCAGGCCGATGACCATCAGCGCGCCCAGACCCAGCAGCAGCGGCCAGTCCAGCGTCCGCGTCAGGTACCGCAGCAGGTCGAACAGCCAGCGCAGCAGATCCTTCATGGCGACACCTGTTCCGCTGTTTCGCCAACCGCCGGTGGCGCGGCCTGCGCATCCTCGGGCGAAGCGGCCTCGACCGGTTCCGCGATTTCACCGGCCGCATCCGGCGGCGCGGTCTTCGGCAGCAACCAGGCGTCGAACACCTTGCGCGCGATCGGCGCGGCGGCGGCGGCGCCGTAGCCGCCACCTTCCACCGCCACCGCCACCGCGATGGTCGGGTTCTCCGCCGGGGCATAGCCGATGTACAACGAACGGTGACGCTTCCACAGCGGCAAGGTCCGGGGATCGACCGCGCGCTCGCTGCGATTGACCACCTGCGCGGTGCCGGTCTTGCCGGCCGAGCGATAACCGGCGTCGCGGAAGATGCGGGCCGACGTGCCGATCGTCGTGGTCAGTTCCATGCCTTCCTGCACCACCTTCAGGTGGTCGGGACGGTCGGTGATCGGCGACGGCACCGGTTGCGGCAAGGCCTGCCAAGGCGCATCGAATCCGTTGCGCTGCTCGACCACCAGGTGCGGGCGCATCAACTGGCCACTTGCGATCGCCGCGGTACTGCGCACCAGTTGCAGCGGGGTCACCTTCCACAGGCCCTGGCCGATGGAAACATTGACCGTGTCACCCGGATACCAGCGCTCGCCGGTCAGCCTCCTCTTCTCGTCCGGCGACGGCAGGATGCCGGCGATCTCGCCGGTCAGATCGATCCCGGTCGGCTGGCCGAAGCCGTACTTGCCCAGGAATTCGTCGTAGCGCCGGATACCCATATCCAGCACCAGTTGGTAGTAATAGGTGTTGACCGACTCGTAGATCGACTTGCGCGCGTCGGTCCAGCCGTGGACACCATCAAGCCAGCCGCGCCCCTTCATGCCCGGCAGGCGGAATACGCCGGTGGACAGCACCCTGTCCTCGGGCGTGCGTGCGCCGCTGTCCAGCCCGGCCAGCGCGGTGATCGGCTTGATCGTCGAGCCCGGCGCCACCCCGCCCAGTACCAGCCGGTTGAACTGCGGGCGCGAGGGGTTTTCGTTCAGCGCCTTGAAATCGGCGTGCGAGATGCCGTTGACGAACAGGTTGGGGTCGTAGCTGGGCAGGCTGACCATGGCCAGGATTTCGCCGTTGCGCGGATCGATCGCCACCGCCGAGCCTTCCAGCTCGCCGAAGGCCTCGACCATGGCCTTCTGCAATTCGGCGTCCACGCCCAGGCGCAGGTCGGTGCCGGGCTCCGCCGGTATCTGGCCGATCTTGCGCAGCGCACGCCCTTCTACGTTGGTCTCGATCTTCTCGTAACCGACCTTGCCGCGCAGCGCGCTTTCGTAATAGCGCTCCAGCCCGGTCTTGCCGACATGGGTCAATGCGGCATTGATTTCATCAAGATTTTCCAGGTCCTTCTCGTCGATCCGGCCGACGTAGCCGACGATGTGCGCGAACAGCTCGCCGTAGGGATAGCGCCGGGTCTGGTACGGCACCACCTCGACCCCGGGAAAGCGCCAGCGATCCACCGCCAGCCGCGCGATCTCGTCCTCGTCCAGTTTCGCTTTCAGGGTGATCGCGCGGAAGCCGCGGGTGACCTTGCGAGTTGCCTCGAAGCGCTCGACGTCTTCCGGCCGCAGTTCGATGACCTTGCCGAGCGCCTCGACCAGCCGTTCCGGGTCGCCGGCCCGTTCCGGCAACACGTCCAGCCGGAACGCCGGCACGTTCTCGGCCAGCAGTCGACCTTCGCGATCGAAAATGCTGCCGCGACCCGGCACCACCGGCTGTGGGCGGATGCGGTTGTCCTCGGAACGGGTGACGTATTCTTCGTGATCGAGCACCTGCAGCTTGAAGTACCAGGCGCCCAGGGCCAGCAGGGCCAGCGCCACCACACCGGCGCCGAGCACCGCGCGACGGCGGAACTGTTCGGCTTCCGCGTGCGGGTTCTTGTTCGGCCGGCGCGAAAAGCCCATGTCAGCCGCGACGCCCCTGGCGCAGCGCGTCCATCAGCACGAACAGCGGTGGCCACAACAGCATGCCCAGCAGCGGCGCCCACCAGTATTCCCACGGCAGCACCGGCTCGCCCAGCACGCGGTGCACGACGGTGCCGATGATGCGGTCGTTCAGCAGCAGGGCACCGATCACCAGCGCCTGCTGCGACAGCGGGAAGAAACGCATCCGCGCGCGGAAGCGCTGCAGGATGAAGGCCATGATGGTCAGCCGCAGCGCCTGTTCGCCCAGCAGGCTGCCGAACATCAGGTCGGCGACGATGCCGATGCAGAACGCGAAGCCCAGGCCGGCGGTCTCCGGCGCCTCGATCACCCAGTACGCCACCACCAGCGCCAGCCAGTACGGCCGCAACGGCTGCAACACCGCCGGCAACGGCAACAGGGCCAGCAGCAGGGCCAGCAGCAGGCTGACCGGCAGCAGCCAGCGATTGCGCGGACGGCTCACGGCGCCAGTTCCTGCGGCGGATCGGAGGCCGGTGGCGCGGCCGGATCGGTTGTCGGCGTGGCCGAATCGTCGTCGGCAGCCGGCTCGGTCGGCACCGGCAAGCGCGCGCCCGGCTTCAGCAGCAGCACGTCGCGGCCGCGATCCAGCTGCGCGGCGGGGC
Organism: Pseudoxanthomonas kalamensis DSM 18571; assembly: GCF_010211745.1. Lineage (GTDB taxonomy): Bacteria > Pseudomonadota > Gammaproteobacteria > Xanthomonadales > Xanthomonadaceae > Pseudoxanthomonas_A > Pseudoxanthomonas_A kalamensis. The sequence continues at coordinate 76,974 of NZ_PDWQ01000001.1, forward strand.
GAATCTGCCCGATCAGGAAGGTGCGGCTGTCGTCGGAACGCAGGTCGGTGATGGTGCCGACCGGGAAGCCGGGCGGGAAGCGCCCCCCCAGGCCCGACGTGACCAGCACGTCACCTTCCTTGACGTCGGTGTTGGCCGGGATGTTCAGCAGTTCCAGCTGGTCGCTGCGGCCGCTGCCATAGGCCACCAGTCGCACCCCGTTGCGGCCGACCATCACCGGCACCGCATGGTCGGGGTCGGTCAGCAGCAGCACCACCGAATGCATCGGCGTGGTTTCGATGATCTGCCCCATCAGTCCGCCGGCATCGATCACCGCCTGGCCCTGTTGCACGCCGGCGCCGCTACCGGCATCCAGCACCAGCCGCTGCCGGGTCGGGTCCAGATCGATGTTGAGCACCGAGGCCAGCTGCACGTCCAGTCCCCGGCTTTCGGCCGCGCCGAGCAGGGCGCGCAGCTGGGCGTTGTCGGCCACTGCGGTCTGCAGCCGGGTCAGGCGCGCGTTGGCGATCAGCAATTCATTGCGGAGTTCGCGGTTCTCGTCGATCAGGCGCGAACGCGTGGCCGCGTCGTCCTGCATCCGCGTACCCAGCCGCCCCGGCAGACCGGCCAGCCACCACAGCGGTTGGGTGGCCGCATCGGCGTGGGAGCGCACCTGGGCCAGCCAGCCGCCGCGATGATCCATGAACAGCAGGACCATCGATAGGGCCAGATAGGCCAGCAGCTTCAACGTTCCGGCAGCTTCGCCCGGGCGTGTTGCGATGGGGGGACCGGGGTAGGAAGGCACGGGGCTAGCAGCGAGTGAAGAGCAACGAGAAGTGAGGGGCGGGGAGTGAAGAGCGAGCAAGAGCCGGGAAGCCGCTTCCTCTCATTTCTCGCTCCTCTCCACTCGTTCCTGCTTCATTATTCCGGCGCGAAGAACTCGTTGCCGTGCATGTCCACCAGTTCCAGCGCGCGGCCGCCGCCGCGGGCCACGCAGGTCAGCGGATCGTCGGCCACCTGCACGTGCAGGCCGGTTTCCTCGGAGATCAGCCGGTCCAGGTCGCGCAGCAGGGCGCCGCCGCCGGTCAGCACGATGCCGCGCTCGGCCACGTCGGCGCACAGCTCGGGGGGGGTCTGCTCCAGCGCCAGCTTGACCGCGCTGACGATGCCCGACAGCGGCTCGTGCAGGGCTTCCAGCACCTCGTTGGAGTTGATCTTGATCATTTTCGGCACGCCCTCGGCCAGGTTGCGCCCGGAGATTTCCATCTCCTGCACTTCCTGCTGCGGATAGGCGCAGCCGATCTCCAGCTTGATCCGCTCGGCGGTCGCCTCGCCGATCAGCATGCCGTGGTTGCGGCGCACGTAGTTGATGATGGATTCGTCGAAGCGGTCGCCGCCGACCCGCACCGACTGCGAGTAGACGATGCCCGACAGCGAGATCACCGCCACCTCGGTGGTGCCGCCGCCGATGTCGATGACCATCGAGCCGCGCGCCTCGCTGACCGGCATGCCGGCGCCGATCGCCGCGGCCATCGGCTCTTCGACCAGGTACACGTCGCGGGCACCGGCCTCCTCGGCCGATTCCTTGATCGCGCGGCGCTCGACCTGGGTGCTGCCGGCCGGCACGCAGACCAGCACCCGCGGGCTGGGGCGCAGGAAGCGCGACTTGTGCACCTTCTTGATGAAGTACTTCAGCATCGCCTCGGTGTAGGTGAAATCGGCGATCACGCCGTCCTTCATCGGCCGGATCGTGGTGATGTTGCCGGGAGTGCGGCCGAGCATCTGCTTGGCCTCGGCGCCGACTGCGGCCACCGTGCGGGTGCCGCCGATCGCCCGGTCCTGGCGCACCGCGACCACCGAAGGTTCGTTCAGGACGATGCCCTGGCCGCGGACGTAGATGAGGGTGTTGGCCGTGCCCAGGTCGATGGACAGGTCGTTGGAAAACATGCCGCGGAATTTCTTGAACATCGGGGAAAGGTGTCCTGCGAATCGGGGAGTGACCGGAAACCGGCGGTTTTCCGGGCAAAAACGGGGAAGTTAGCCTAGCAACCCGCCTGTGCGCGGGCAAGGAAAATCCATGTGAAGACGGCCTGCCCCGCCGCCGCCCGGGGCCGGCTGCGACGACCGCGGGCTGGCCGCAGCCGGGGGCAGCCGGTACCCTTGTCCGCCGAGCCGGTCGAACACCGCCGGACCCACCCCCTCGAGGCCACCCGATGTCCGCACTGATCTGTGGTTCCCTTGCCTACGACACCATCATGGTGTTCCCGGACCAGTTCAAGAACCACATCCTGCCGGACAAGGTCCACATCCTGAACGTCTCGTTCCTGGTGCCGCGGATGCGCCGCGAGTTCGGCGGCTGCGCCGGCAACATCGCCTACAACCTGAAGCTGCTCGGCGGCGATCCGGTGCCGATGGCCACCGTCGGCCAGGACTTCGGCCCGTACCGGCAGTGGTTCGAGGAACAGGAAATCGAACTGGGCCAGGTCAAGGTACTCGACGACCTGTTCACCCCGCAGGCCTTCATCACCACCGACCACGACAACAACCAGATCACCGCCTTCCATCCGGGGGCGATGATGCGCAGCTACGAGAACCATGTGCGCAACGTACCGGACGTCGATTTCGGCATCGTCAGCCCGGACGGCCGCGAAGGCATGCTGCAGAACTCGCGCGAGTTCGCCGAGGCCGGCATTCCCTTCATCTTCGACCCCGGTCAGGCCATGCCGCTGTTCAACGGCGAGGAACTGCGCGCCTTCATCGAGCAGGCCGACTACGTGACCGTCAACGACTACGAATCCAACCTGCTGCAGGAGCGTACCGGCTGGTCGGAAAAGGACATCGTGCAGCGGGTCAGGGCCTATATCACCACCCAGGGGCCGCGCGGCGCGCTGATCCATACCCCGGAGAAGACCTACGACATCCCGCCGGCGCACGAGCGCCGGGTCACCGATCCCACCGGCTGCGGCGACGCCTTCCGCGCCGGACTGATCTTCGGCATCCAGAAGGGTTTCGACTGGGTCACCATCGGCCGCATCGGCAACCTGATGGGCGCGCTGAAAGTCGAGCACCCCGGCACCCAGAACCAGCGTTTCGACTACGACGAGTTCAACGAACAGTTCAAGCAGCAGTTCGGTTATTCGTTGTAATCCGCATCAATCCCAGCCCGGCATGTGGGTCGGGTTCAGGCCGCCGGTTTCGAACACCACCTCGCGCGCGCCGACGTCGCGGGTCTGGAACTCGATGGCCAGCGCCTTGTTGTTGCGCGCGAGCTTCCACAGCGCCTTCTCGTCGTCGATGAACATGGCGATGGCCTCGTCGGTATCCGGGCGGTTGGCGCTCATCCTGCGCGACTTGCCGTCGTCGGTGGTGACGGTAACGGTACAGCGTCGATAGCAAGCCTTGGCGAAGTCGCCCGCCTGCAGCACCAGATAGCTGCTGCGCTTCCACTTGGGGTGGTCGCGGAACACCAGCTGCACCGTGCGCGGGCCGCTGCCGTCGACATCGACGGTTTCCTGGCTGTAGATCAGCGCCGAGCGCTGGATGCCGCCGCCATCGGCGACCTGCGAGTAATTCCACAGCGAGGACAACCGGTCCTGCTCGCGCTGGGCCTCGGCCTTGCCCTTCACCTCGTCGAAGCTCTGCTGGATCTCGGTGGCGGCCTGCGTGTCCGGGTACTGCGCCAGCAGCGCGGCGCCGTGGATACGCGCCATCTCCCACTTCTGCGCGACCCGAGCATCTTCGTACTGTTTCGCCAACTCGGCCGCGGCCTGTTCCTTCTGCGCCGCGGCCGCCTCCGCCGCTGCGCGCAGGTCGGCTTCGCTGGGGCCGCAGGCGGCCAACACGGAAGCCAAGGCAAGGATGACGAGTTGTCGTTTCATCGTGTCCATTCTCCCGGGATGAGTCGGCTCCGCCCCGTACAAGGCGAGGCCGAGATCACGCAGCAGCCTATTGGCCGACTTCGGCCTTGATCAGCAACGCCTTGACCGAAGCGGTGGTGATCGGGTGGTAGCCCGGCTCGGCCTTGGCGAAGGCGTCCTTGGCGAAGGCCAGGCCTTCCGGCGTCTTCACCAGTTCCTCGTAGATCGGCATGATCAGCTTGCGCCGGCCGACCCGCTCGATGAACTCGCCGGCCGCCGGCCGCGCTTCGGCATAGCCGCTGCGGAGGGTCAGCGGATACCAGCGCATGGCGATTTCGCCGTTGCCGGTGCCGGTGAAGTGGTAGGCCTCGTCCAGCTGGGCGAGCCGTTCCGGTTTGACCTGCTGGCCCAGGCCTTCGATGAAGTGCACCCACTGCTGGGTCACCCAGGCATCGGTCACTTCCTTCGCCGGCAGGCTACCGCTGCCGAGCCAGGCGATGCGCGCGGTGTCGACGATGGCGAAGCCGCGCGACTGCGCCTTGATCGCCGACTGCGGCACGCCGGGCTGGTTCAGCCAGGCATCCAGCTCGGCGTCGGTCACCGCGTGCGGGCTCTTCGGCAGCAGGTTCTTCTTCAGGTAGGCGACGAACTGGTCCGTATCGACGCTCTGGAAGGCATGGTCGTCGAACCAGCCGCGCAGGAACGGATCGAATACCTCGCGACCGAAACGCTGCTCCAGGAACTGCAGGAACCACGCGCCCTTGTTGTACGGAACGCCGCTCAGCGCTTCGTCCGGATCGCGGCCGGTCAGCGGCGACAGCGCCAGCACCTGATCGGCCGGTGCCAGGTCGGCGATTTCCGCCATCAGGTCGATCTGGTCGATCTGGCGCTCCATCTCGGCCATTTCCTGCCCGTACAACGCCTCGGTGATGCGGCTCTGTACATAGGTGGTGAAACCTTCGTTGAGCCAGATGTCCTTCCAGCTCGAATTGGTCACCAGATTGCCCGACCAGCTGTGCGCCAGTTCGTGCGCGACCAGCGACACCAGCGACTTGTCGCCGACGATCACGGTCGGGGTGGCGAAGGTCAGGGTCGGATTCTCCATGCCGCCGAACGGAAACGACGGCGGCAGCACCAGGATGTCGTAACGGCCCCAGCGGTACGGGCCGTACAGCGCCTCGGCCGCCTGGATCATCTTCTCGGTGTCCTCGAACTCGCTGGCCGCCTTGCCGGCCATCGCCGGCTCGGCCCAGACGCCGCTGCGCGGGCCGGTCGGCTTGAACACCAGATCGCCGGCAGCGATCGCCAGCAGGTAGGACGGGATCGGGTGTTCCATGCGGAAGCTGTAATCGCCGTCGCGAACCGCGTCGGGGGCGCTGTTGGCTGCCATCAGCACCATCACATCGGGACGGCTGGTGACATGCGCGCTGTAGGTGAAGCGCACTCCGGGCGTGTCCTGCAACGGCACCCAACTGCGGGCGTGGATGGCCTGCGACTGGCTGAACATGAAGGGCAATTGCTTGCCCTCGGTCATCGACGGCTCCAGCCATTGCAGGCCGGACGCCTGCGGCGAGGTGCGGTAGCTGATCCGCACCTTGGCGTTGCGTTGCGGGGTTTCCACGGTCAACTTGCTGCCGTAGATCGGGTCGGCATCGGCCAGCGCGAACTGCAGCGGCGCCCAGTTGCCCTCGGCATCGGCGCCTTCCACCTGCGCGACATCCAGCGCGCGCGTATCCAGCACCAGTTGGGTCGCAGCCTGATCCTTCCAGTCCAGCGTGTAGGTGGCGGTGCCCTGGATCTGCCTGGCATCGAAGTCCAGCGAAAGTTCCAGCGCCAGGTCGGTGATCGCGACCTTGCCCGGTTCGGCGTAGGAGTTCTCGTCGTGGCCGCGCTCGACCTTGGCGACGGCCGGCTCGGCGGGAGCGGGACTGGCCTCGGGGGCCGGCGCTTGCTTGGAACAACCCGCCGCCAGTACGGCGGCGCAGGACATCAGCAGGAAAACGGAGCGCATTCTGGGGAATCCGGACAGGGGAAAACCCTATCAGTTTAGCGCCTTTTCACCCCCTCCCCGAAGCGTCTCAGACCTTGTAGCCGGTATGCACGGCCACGATGCCGCCCGACAGGTTGCGATAACCGGCGCGCCCGAACCCGGCCTCGACCATCATCGCCTTCAGCGCATCCTGCGGCGGGTGCTTGCGGATGCTCTCGGCTAGGTACTGGTAGCTGTCGGCATCGCCGGCGAACAGCGTGCCCAGCCGCGGCAGTACCTTGAACGAGTGGAAGTCGTAGATCGGCTTGAACCACTCGGCCTGCACTTCCGAGAATTCCAGCACCCTCGCTTGCCCGCCCACCTTCAGCACGCGGTGCATCTCGCGCAGCGCGGCACCCTTGTCGGTGACGTTGCGCAGGCCGAAGGCGATGGTGACCAAGTCGAAACTGGCGTCGGGGAACGGCAGCGTCTCGGCATTGCACTGCACGTAATCCAGCCCGGACACCAGACCGCGGTCGGTCATCCGGTCGCGTCCCACCGACAGCATGCCGGCGTTGATGTCGCCCAGCACGATCTCGCCGGTATCGCCCACCCGATCCTTCAGCAGCGCGGCGATGTCGCCGGTGCCTCCTGCCAGATCCAGCACGCGGTCGCCCGGCTTGACCTGACAGGTAGCGACGAAATAGCGCTTCCAGACCCGATGGATGCCCAGGCTCATCAGGTCGTTCATCAGGTCGTACTTGCCGGCCACCGAAGTGAACACCTCACCGACCAGTTTCTGCTTGTCGCGCGCGGCGACGTCGCGGAAACCGAAATGGGTGGTGCCGGACTCGTAGGGGGATTCGCTCATCCGCGCATTATGGCATCGGCGGCGCTAGGATGAGCTTCCGCCCGCTTCGCGATTCCGCCATGCCCGACACGCCCGATTACCGCGCCATGCTGGCCACCGCCGTCGCCGAAGCCCGCCGGGGTCTGGCCGAGGGCGGCATTCCGATCGGCGCGGCGCTGTATCACGGCGACGGCCACCTGCTCGGCTGCGGCCACAACCGTCGCGTGCAGGAAGGCGATCCGTCGGTGCACGGCGAAACCGACGCCTTCCGCAAGGCGGGACGCCAGCGCAGTTACCGCGACACCATCATGGTCACCACTCTGGCGCCGTGCTGGTACTGCAGCGGACTGGTCCGCCAGTTCAATATCGGCACCGTGGTGGTCGGCGAATCGGCCAACTTCCGCGGCGGCATCGACTGGCTGCGCGAGAACGGCATCAATGTCGTCGAGCTGGACGACCCGGAATGCATCGAGATGCTGGGCGACTGGATCGCCGCCAACCCCGAGGTCTGGAACGAGGATATCGGCGAGGACTGATCAACGATTTTCGTGACATGGCATTGCTTGGTAGCCGCCTGCCGGGCGACGCGAACCATCGCAGCGTAATGCTGAATCCTGTCAGATTCTGTCACACATTCGTCATCTCCGGGCAATAGGGTCTGCCATCGGCGCATGAATGCATCGGCGCCCGTCATCACCCCCGGGGAATTGAGGAAAACTCCATGAGTTCGACAGCACCGACCTCCGATCCAGCGCAGGCCGCCAACGGCGGCATCTCCAAGCTCAGCGTGTTCTTTGCCGCCCTGCTGGTCGTCGTCGGCGCCTATTTCCTGTACTGGGCCAACATCTACACCAACAGCAATAACCTGATCCTGCTGGTGCTGGCTTCGTTGTTCGGCATCTTCATGGCCTTCAACATCGGCGGCAACGATGTCGCCAACTCGTTCGGCACCAGCGTCGGCGCGGGCACGCTGACCATCAAGCAAGCGCTGGTCATCGCCGCAGTGTTCGAAGTCAGCGGCGCGGTGATCGCCGGCGGCGAAGTCACCGGCACCATCCGCGGCGGCATTGTCGATCTGGGCGGAATTGAGGTCCATCCGATGGACTTCATCCACATCATGATGTCGGCGCTGGTGGCGGCGGCGTTGTGGCTGCTGTTCGCCACCAAGAAGGGATATCCGGTCTCGACCACGCACTCCATCGTGGGTGCCATCGTCGGCAGTTCGATTACCCTCGGCTTCCTGATGAACGGCGCCGATACCGCGCTCTCGCTGGTGCAGTGGGGCGAGATCGGCAAGATCGCGATGTCGTGGGTGGTGTCGCCACTGCTGGGCGGCGTCGTTGCCTACATACTGTTCTCGCAGATCAAGAAGCACATCCTCGACTACAACGACCAGGCCGAATCCCAGCTCACCGCCATTCGCGAGGAAAAACACACCTACGCACGCGATTACAAGGATGCCTTCGATCGCCTGTCCGATGTGCAGAAGATCGCCTATACGCATGCACTGGCACGCGACATGACGATGATGACGGACAACGATTTCCGTCCCGACGAGATCGAATCCGACTACTACCGCGGCCTGCATGCGATCGACCGCAAGCGCGACGAGATCCAGGCGCATCGGGCGCTGGAAAACTGGGTGCCGCTGGTCGCTGCAATCGGCTCGATGATCATCGGCGCAATGCTGCTGTTCAAGGGCCTGAAGCACATCGACCTAGGCCTGACCACGCTGCACAACTACCTGATCATGGGCATGACCGGCGCAGCGGTGTGGATGGCCACCTTCATCTTCGCCAAGACGCTGAAGAGTGCTTCGCTGGGGCGCGCCACCTTCCTGATGTTCAGCTGGATGCAGGTGTTCACCGCCGCCGGTTTCGCCTTCAGCCACGGCTCCAACGACATCGCCAACGCGATCGGTCCGTTCGCGGCCATCCTCGACGTGCTGCGTACCGGCCAGATCGATGCCAAGGTGCCGGTGCCGACCCTGACCATGGTGACCTTCGGTGTTGCCCTGATCGTCGGCCTGTGGTTCATCGGCAAGGAAGTCATCCGCACGGTCGGCACCAATCTGACCGAGATGCATCCGGCCTCGGGCTTCTCTGCCGAGCTGGCGGCGGCCAGCGTGGTGATGCTGGCCTCGACCTTCGGCCTGCCGGTATCCAGCACGCATATCCTGATCGGCGCAGTACTGGGTATCGGCGTGGTCAACCGGCAGAACAACTGGGATCTGATGAAGCCGATCGGCCTGGCCTGGGTCATCACCCTGCCCGCCGCCGCGATCCTCAGTTCGATCGCCTTCCTGATCCTGCGCTGGGCCTTCTGACCGGCACCAGGCAACACGCGGCGTGCGCCCGCCGACTCCTGCGTCGGCGGGCGAATTTCAGAGGATATAGCGGCTCAGGTCCGGGTCCTGCACCAGTTCGTTCAGGTGCGCATCGACGTAGGCGCGGTCGATCCGCAGCGCCTCGCCGTCGCGATCCGGCGCCTCGTAACTCAGCGTGTCCAGCAGCCGCTCCAGCACCGTATGCAGGCGACGTGCGCCGATGTTTTCCTGCCGCTCGTTGACCTGATAGGCGATCTCGGCCAGACGCTCGACCGCATCGTCGCTGAACTGCAGCGACACGCCCTCGGTCTTCAGCAGCTCGACATATTGCGTGGTCAGCGCCGCCTTCGGCTCGGTCAGGATGCGCACGAAATCGTCCTTGCTCAGCGCCGACAGCTCGACCCGGATCGGGAAGCGGCCCTGCAACTCCGGAATCAGGTCGCTGGGCTTGGCCAGGTGGAAGGCGCCGGAGGCGATGAACAGGATGTGGTCGGTCTTGACCGTGCCGTACTTGGTGGAAACGTTGCTGCCCTCGACCAGCGGCAGCAGGTCGCGCTGCACGCCTTCGCGGCTGACGTCGCCGCCGCCCACGTTGTCTCCGCGCTTGGCCACCTTGTCGATCTCGTCGATGAAGACGATGCCGTGCTGTTCGCAGGACTCGATCGCCGCGGCGCGGATGTCGTCTTCGTTGACCAGCTTGCCGGCCTCTTCCTCGATCAGCTGCGGCCGCGCGGCGCGGATGGTCAGGCTGCGCTTGTTCGACTTGGCTCCACCCAGATTGGAGAACATCTGCCGCAACTGCTGGCCCATCTCCTCCATCCCTGGCGGGGTCATGATGTCGACGCCGACGTTGACGGAGAATTCCAGTTCGATCTCGCGATCGTCCAGCTCGCCGGCGCGCAGTTGCTTGCGCAGCTTGCGCCGGGTTTCCGATTCCTGCGACGACGGCTCGGCGCCGATATCGACCGTGGTGGTGGCACCGAAACCGAAGCCCTGCGCTTCGCGTCGCGGTAGCAGGGCGTCAAGGATACGGCCCTCGGCACGTTCCTCGGCCTGCGTGCGCAACCGGGTCTTGGCCTGCTCGCGATGCATCTTCACCGCGGTATCGACCAGGTCGCGGACGATCTGCTCGACATCCTTGCCGACGTAGCCGACCTCGGTGAAGCGGGTCGCCTCGACCTTGACGAACGGCGCATTGGCCAGGGTCGCCAGCCGACGCGCGATCTCGGTCTTGCCAACGCCGGTCGGGCCGATCATCAGGATATTCTTCGGCATGACCTCGTTGCGCAGATCGTCGGGAAGCTGCATACGCCGCCAACGGTTGCGCAGCGCAATCGCCACCGCGCGCTTGGCCGAGTGCTGGCCGACGATGTGGCGGTCGAGTTCCTGCACGATCTCGCGCGGGGTCATGGTCGGACTGGAGTTATCGGTCATGGCGTTTTCAGGCTTGTTGGACACAGCCCTTCTCCCGCAAGCGGAAGAAGGTGCCGAAGGCGGATAAGGGGACTTGCGCAACAACGTCTCCTCTCTCTGCCATCTCCCGCAAGGGGAGGAGTGAATGAGTAATCAGAGTTCCTCGACGACAACGTTGCGATTGGTGTAGATGCAGATGTCGCCGGCGATGTTGAGCGCTTCGGTGGCGATGGTGCGGGCGTCGAGTTCGGTATGCGCGAGCAACGCGCGTGCGGCCGACAACGCATAGGAACCGCCGGAACCGATGGCGATGATGCCGTCTTCCGGTTCGATCACGTCGCCGGTGCCGCCGATGATCAGCGAGGTTTCCCTGTCGGCGACCGCCAGCAACGCCTCCAGCTTGCCGAGACGGCGTTCGGTGCGCCAGTCCTTGGCCAGTTCCACTGCGGCCCGGGTCAGCTGGCCGTGCTTCTCCAGCTTGGCCTCGAACAACTCGAACAGGGTGAAGGCGTCGGCCGCCGCGCCGGCAAACCCGGCCAGCACCTGGCCGTCCTTGCCCAGCCGCCGCACCTTGCGCGCATTGCCCTTCATCACCGTATGGCCCAGCGTCACCTGGCCATCGCCGGCCACGGCGACCTTGCCGTTGCGGCGCACCGACAGGATGGTCGTGGCGTGGAACACGTTGGGGTTCTGGCTGGGGTCCATGTCGCCTCCGGAGTGTCGAAGCGATCTGGGGGCAGCGGCAGGGGATTCAAGGGCGGCCGCAGCGGAACAGAACGCGCGGTCCGGCGGTCAGCCCTTGTCCTTGCCGCGCCGTTTCGCCCGCGGATGGGCCTCGTCGTAGACCCGGGCCAAGTGCTGGAAATCCAGGTGGGTGTAGATCTGGGTGGTGGCAATGTCGGCGTGGCCGAGCAGCTCCTGCACCCCACGCAGGTCTCCGGAGGATTCGAGGATATGACTAGCGAAACTGTGCCGCAGCATATGCGGGTGCACGTGCTTGAACAGGCCCTGGCGCTGCGCCAGCTGCTTGATCCGGATCTGCACCGCACGCTGCGAGATCGGCCCGTCGCCGCGTCCCGGAAAGACGAAAGCCTCGTCGCCGGCCGCACGCTCCTGCCGCCACTCGGCCAGTGCCGCGCGCGCATGCGAGCCGACCGGGACGATGCGCTGCTTGTTGCCCTTGCCCAGCACGTTGACGAAGCCGCCCGCCAGATCCAGGTCGCGCCAGCGCAGGCCGCACAATTCGCTCAAACGCAGGCCGGAGGAATAGAACAGCTCCAGCAGGGCACGGTCGCGACGACCCAGCGGCGCGTCGGTCGGCACTTCGACCAGGCGCATCGCCTCGTCGGCATCGAGCACCTGCGGCAGCTTGCGCGCGGCCTTCGGCGCACGCACGCCAGCGGTGGGGTCGGCGGCGATGCGCCCGTGCCGCAGCAGCCAGGCATAGAAGCTGCGACAGGCCGACAATCGGCGCTGCAATGTCTTCGGCGACAAACCGCGACGGTGTTCCGAGGCGACGAAGGCGCGCACCTGCTCGGTGTTCAATCCGGCCAGATCGGCTTCACTCTGCGCATGCGACCAGTCCTGCAATGCGGACAGATCGCGCCGATACGCATCCAGCGTGTGCGCCGAGACCCGGCGCTCGACCTGCAGATGGGTCAGGAAGTCATCGACCGTGCCCATCCTGCACCGTCACCGGCAACGACGCGGCAAGCGCTCAGGCATTGAAACGCTTGAGTGCCGTAGCCAGCGCTTCGCCCATCATGCGCAGGAACAGCGTACCCATACCGGGATAGAAGCGATTGCCGTCCTGACTGCCCACCGCGACCAGGCCGACCACCGGCAGCGGCAACAGAGCGGTGGAATTGATCTCGCCGGCACGGTCGCCGTACAGCAGGGCGTTCTTGTCCGGGTGCAGGCGGCCGCAGATCGGCTCGCCGTCGTTGAGACAGTCGCGGAACGTGGACAGGTACGGGCTGGTGTGATCGACTACCTGCAGCCATTCGGTGTCTTCTTCCAGCCCCGACACCGGCTTGAACAGCACGATCCGGACCCGGTCGCCCTTGAAGTCCTCCTTCAGCGATGCCGCCATCGCCCGCACCGCGTCGGCGGCGTTGTCCTGCTTCAGCACCGACAGGGTCAGCTGGTGCGTGCGCACCGCCAGCCGCTCGTTTTCCTGCGCATTGGCGAACAGTTCGGTCAGCCGCCGCGACAGTTCACGGTTCTTGTCGCGCAGCACTTCCAGCTGGTAGCTGGCCAGCGACGCGGTCTGTCCTTCCTCGCGCGGCACCACCAGGCTCAACGCCAGGTCCGGGAACTGTTTCAGGAAGTTGGGATGCCGGCGCAGCCATGCGGCCACTTCGTGGGCGCCGAGTTTTTCCTGGGTGTCGCTCATGGGTGGAATTCCCCTTCGAATACGAATGCCGTTGGCCCGGACATGATGACCTGTGCGTCGTCCGCAGGCCAGCGGATACGCAAATCGCCGCCCGGCAGCGATATCGTGGCCTCGCGCCCGATGCGTCCCCGCCGCATCAACACCGCCGCCGCCGCGCAGGCGCCGCTGCCGCAGGCCAAGGTTTCGCCAACGCCGCGCTCGTAAACACGCAGGCGCACATGATCGCAGGCGACGATTTCGGCGAAACCTACGTTGACCGATTCCGGGAAGATTGCGTCCCCTTGCAGGCGACGGCCGATTGCATCAACAGGCGTCGAGGCGACGTCGGCCACCTCGATCACGGCATGCGGGTTGCCCATCGATACCGCGCCGAAACACAACTCGGCGCCATCGACGACAACGGCGTATTCGTCCTGCGCCTGCGCGAATCCGGACATCGGTATCCTGGCCGGCGCAAAGTCCGGCACGCCCAGTTCGATGGCGTATTCGCCATCGCCCAGCGCCTGTACCGCATGCGTGGCCACGGGACTGTCGATGCGGAAGGCATCCCCTACTGCCGCGCCGTCGCGCACCAGCCAGGCGGCGACGCAACGGGCACCGTTGCCGCATTGCTGCGAATTGGAGCCATCGGCATTCCAGATCCGGTACGACGCCACCGAACCGTCCGCGCGCGGCGTCTCGATGGTCAGGATCTGGTCGCAGCCGACGCCGAAATGGCGGTCGGCCAGCCGCGCAGCCAGGGCCGCATCCGGCGGCGGCGCACCATCGCGCAGGTCGAGCACGACGAAATCGTTGCCCGCCCCATGCATTTTGTCGAACTTCAGCCCCATGGCCGTGCCGTCAATGCCGCGCGGACGGAGTGTCCTGCGCGGTCGGCGCCGGTTCGGCTTCGCCCTCTGTCGCGTCGTCGGCCGGCACGACCGGTTCGACGGCCGGCTTCTCCGGCAGGAACAGCGGCCCCTTGGCGCCACAGGCGGCCAGCATGACCAGCAACAGGCCGGCGGAAAGGAAGCGGAGCGATCGATTCATGCGTGCCAGTATAGCCAGCCATGAATGAACCGCGCGGCCGGAGCTGCACTGCCGTCAATGCGGTTCCGGCCGTCGCCACAGCCAGACAGCCACTACGGCCATGCAGGTGATCGGGAGAGCACTCATCCACCAGCGGTGGCCGTCGATCCACAGCGGCAGGATCAGCAGGGTCGCGGCGCAGGCCAGCATCGTCCAGGTCGCCGCGCGCTTGGCCCGTCGCGACACCGCCCCCTGCGCCTGCCAGTCGCGGATGACCGGGCCGAAGCGGGGATGCGCCAGCAGCTGTCGATGCAGCCGCTCGGAACCGCGCGCGGCGGCATAGGCGGCGATCAGCACGAAGACCGTGGTCGGCAGCCCCGGCACGAAGATGCCGACGATGCCCGTGCCCAGGCTGGCATAGGCCAGCAGCCACCAGGCCCAGCGCAGGCGCGTCGGTCGCGGCGAAGCCGGATCGGAAGGCGGGTCATGCATGTCGGCCGGATCGGAAGGCATCTTCGACGGCAAAGGTAACCGCATCGCGCGCGGCCTGCTCGCGTCCACGACAAAAAAGAACGCCGGGTTGTCCCGGCGTTCGTTCGTTCAAACCGCCCGCATCCAGCTCACTTCGCGCCCGGGCCATCCACGCCGAGCTGGTCGAGCATGAAGCCGTACATCTCGGCCTGCTCGCGATAGCGGCGGAAGCGTCCGGACTTGCCGCCGTGGCCGGCGTCCATATTGACCCGGAACACCACCGGCTTGTCGCTGGTGTCCAGGTCGCGCAACCGCGCCACGTACTTGGCCGGTTCCCAGTACTGTACCTGCGAATCCCATAGCCCGGTGCCGACGAACATGGCCGGATAGTCCTGCGCACGCAGGTTGTCGTACGGCGAATAGGTCAGCATGTAGTCGTAGTAGGTCTTCTGCTCGGGGTTGCCCCATTCATCGTATTCGTTGGTGGTCAGCGGGATGCTGGGATCGAGCATGGTGGTGACCACGTCGACGAACGGCACCTGCGACAGGACCACCGCGTATTTCTCCGGCGCCATGTTGGCTACCGCACCCATCAGCAGGCCACCGGCGCTGCCACCGTAGGCGGCCACCCGGTTGCGAGCCGCATAGCCCTGTTCGACCAGGGCGTCGGTGACGTCGATGAAGTCGGTGAAGGTGTTGAGCTTGTGCAGTAGCTTGCCGTCCTCGTACCACTTGCGGCCCATCTCTTCGCCGCCACGGATGTGGGCGATGGCGTAGACCATGCCGCGGTCGAGCAGGCTGACCGTGGTGACGCTGAACCCCGGGTCCATCGAGGCGCCGTAGCTGCCGTAGCCGTATTGCAGCAGGGCGGCGCTGCCATCCTTGCGGAACCCCTTGCGGTAGACCAGAGAGACCGGAATCCTGGTGCCATCGCGGGCGGTCGCCCACAGCCGCTCGGTCACGTAGTTCGCCGGATCGTAGCCGGGGACCGGTTGCTGCTTCAGCAGCCGGCGCTCGCCGGTCCTGACGTTCAGCTCGTAGGTCGTCGACGGCGTGGTCATCGAGGTATAGCGGTAACGGAGCCAGTCGGTATTGCTTTCCGCATTGGTCGACAGCCCCATCGAATAGGCCGGCTCGTCAGCCTTGACGTATTCCTCGCCACCGCCGTCGCGAATGATGCGCAAGCGCTCCAGCGCGTTGGAGCGTTCGGCGACCACGGTGAACCCGTCGAACAGCTCGAAGCCTTCGACCAGCACGTCGTCGCGATGCGCCACCCAGTCGGTCCAGTCCTTGCGCGAGTTCGAGCCGTCGGCCGCGGTGACCAGCTTGAAGTTGGTCGCCGGCTTGCCGTCAGCGCCGGGGGCGTTGGTACGGATCGTCCAGTGGTCACCCAGATGGTCGGGGAGGTATTCGACGTCGCGTTCGCGCGGGGCCAGTACGGTGAATTCGCGCGGATCGGCGGCCGGTGCGTAACGGTATTCGCTGGACACCGTACTGCTGACGCCGATGACGATGTACTTGTCGTCGCGGGTGCGGCCGATGCCCATGTAGAAGCTGTCGTCCGGCTCCTCGTAGACCAGCGCGTCGTCGCCGGCGGGGCTGCCCAGCACGTGCTTCTTGACCCGCTTGCTGAGCAGGGTTTCCGGATCCTTGTCGACGTAGAACAGGGTGCGGTTGTCGTCGGCCCAGACCAGGTTGGGTTCGGCGTTGGCGATCATGTCCGGCAGCAGTTCGCCGCTTTCCAGATCCTTGAAACGGATTGTGTACTGGCGACGGCCGTTGGTGTCGTCGGCGTAGGCGAGCAGCCGGTTGTCCTGGCTGACCTCGTAATCGCCGACGTTGTAGTAATCCTTGCCTTCGCCGAGCGCGTTGACGTCCAGCAGCACCTGCTCACCGGCGAAATCGCCGGCCTCGTTGGCCTTCTGGATCGATAGCGCGTCCACGCCCGGGCCGTCCTGCCGGCGCGCGTGCACCGGGTAATCCTTGCCGGTCTCGAAGCGACTGTAGTACCACCAGCCACGCTCGCGGTACGGCACCGAGCTGTCGTCCTGCTTGATGCGGCCGACGATTTCGCCGTACAGCGTGTCCTGCAGCGGCTTCAGCGGCGCCAGCAGCTGGTCGGCATAGGCGTTCTCCGCCTTCAGGTAGGCCAGCATGGCCTTGTCCTCGCGGGCGTCGTCGCGCAGCCAGTAGTACTCGTCGTTGCGCTCGGCGCCGTGCGGCGCCTTGACCACGTGCGGCCGCTTTTCGGCGTCGGGAGGCGTGGCCGCAGCGGCCAGTACGGAGGTGACGGGAATGTTCATCAGTGCGATTGCGAACAGGAAGGAGGTCGGTTTCATATGGGGTCCGCTCGTGTCGGGACAACGGCCGGTTCCGCCGTTATCAGGGTTTGCCCAGTTGCTGCCACAGGAAGGTCAGGTAGAGCGCATCCATGTGCGCGGACTGGCGGTTGTTGGCTGCGCCGCCGTGGCCGCCCTCGATGTTTTCGTAGTAACGCACGTCTTTTCCGGCCGCGGACATCTTCGCCATCATCTTGCGCGCATGGCCCGGGTGCACGCGATCGTCGCGGGTCGAGGTCAGCAGCAGGGTCGGCGGGTAGTCGCGCTTCGGATCGAACAGGTGATACGGGGAGAAGCTGCGGATGAACTCCCAGTCGGCCGTGTCGGGATCGCCGTATTCGGCCATCCACGAGGCACCGGCCAGCAGGTGGCTGTAGCGTTTCATGTCCAGCAGCGGCACCTGGATGACCACCGCGCCGAACAGTTCCGGATACTGGACCAGCATGTTGCCGGTCAGCAGGCCGCCGTTGCTGCCGCCGCGGATGCCCAGGCGCTTGGGCGAGGTCACCTTGCGCGCGATCAGGTCCTGCGCGACCGCAGCGAAGTCCTCGTAGGCCTTGTGCCGGTTGGCCTTCAGCGCGGCCTGGTGCCAGCGCGGGCCGTATTCGCCGCCGCCGCGGATGTTGGCCACCGCGTACACGCCGCCGCGCTCCAGCCAGCCCTTGCCGATGCCGCCGGAGTAGCCCGGCGTCAGCGAAATCTCGAAGCCGCCATAGCCGTACAGCAGGGTCGGGGTGTCGCCGTCGTAATGCAGGTCCTTCGGCCGCACCAGGAAATACGGGATCCGGGTGCCATCCTTCGAGGTCGCGAAGTGCTGCTCGATGACGTGCTTCGAGGCGTCGAAGAACGCGGGCATCGACTTCAGCACCTCCAGCGCATCGGCCGGGCCGCCGGCCTCGGCCAGGACCAGCGTGGTCGGGGTCAGATAGTCGGTGACGGTCAGCCAGATCGCATCGCTTTCGTCGGCATCGACCGCAGAGACGCTGGTGGTGCCGTTGTCGAGCGAACCGACCTGCATCGGTGCCGACGCCCACTTGCCGTCGGCGTAAGTCAGTACGCTCAGCTTGTTCTTCACGTCCTCCAGCACGTTCAGAACGATGTGGTTGCGGGTCAACGTGACGCCGGCCAGCGAGGTGCGCTCGGTCGGTTCGAACAGCACGTCGAAATCGCGCATGCCGGCCATGAAGTCGTCGAAGCGGGTTGCCAAGTACGAACCTGCGGCATAGGTCTTGCCGCCCACCGTCCACGGCTCGCGCAGCTCCAGCGTCAGCCATTCGCGGTACACGCCCTTGTTGGCCGAATTCGGCGCGTCGATCCGGGTCAGCGCGCCGTCGGCGCCGCGCAGGAACAGCTCGTCGTTGTAGAAGGCCAGCGTGCGGCTGACGAAATCGCGTTCGAAGCCGGGAGTGTCGTCATGGTAGGCGGCGATGTACATGTCGTCGGGCCCGCCTTCGTAAACGACCTTCGCGTCAGCCAGCGGCGTGCCGCGCTTCCATTCCTTGACGATGCGCGGATAGCCGGAACTGGTCAGGCTGCCGTCGCCGAAATCGGTGAAGACGTACACACTGTCCTCGTCGATCCAGCCGAGCCCGCCCTTGGCCTCCGGGCGGAAGAAGCCGTCCTCCACCCACTCCTTCTTCGACAGGTCGAATTCGCGGGTCACGTCGGCGTCGGCGCCGCCGCGCGACAGGGAAATCAGGCAGCGGCGGTAATCCGGCTTCAGGCAGCTGGCACCGTGCCAGACCCAGTTCTCGCCCTCGGCGGCGTTCAGCGCATCCAGATCGAGCACCGTTTCCCACTGCGGCTGCGGCTTGCGGTATTCGGCCAGCGTGGTGCGGCGCCAGATGCCGCGCTCGTGCTGCTTGTCGCGCCAGAAGTTGTAGTACCAGTCGCCCTGCTTGTAGACGCCGGGGATCTTGGCGTCGGAGTCATAGATGGCCAGCAACTCGGATTCCAGTTGACGGAATTCCGGGGTCGCGGCCAGTTCGGCTTCGGCCTTGGCGTTCTGCTCGCGAACCCAGTCCAGCGCCTTGTCGTCGGTCACGGCTTCCAGCCACTGGTACGGGTCGGACACGGGGGGCTCCTGAGCAGGGGCGGCGCCCGCCGCGGCAAGACCGGCCAGCAGCAGCGAGGAAGACAGCTTGATCATGGATCGACACCGCGGGAAATGGACAGCCTTTCACGCTATCACAGCGACCCGCCCTTCCCACCTGCCGAAGGTCAGGCCACCCTGATCGGAACCAGCCGCCGGGCCTGCGGGAGGCGGCCTGCGGCGGCGCGGCGAACCGGCAGCCGGAACCGATACAGCGCCCACCAGGCGCTGGCCGGCATCCCGACCAGCCACAGCGGCCACCAGCCGAAGACTTCGCTATGGCCCCGCGTGGCCGGCAGCACCGCGACCAGGGCCAGGCCGGTCAGGGTCAGGGCACACAACGCCTGCGTCAGGCGCGGACAGGGCGAGGAGACGTGGCGGGAATGGCGACGGTGCGGAACAAGGCGGGGCATGGCGACAACTCCGGCGGCGATGTTGCGCACAGCGTGCCTGCCGGTCATCTCACGGGTTGCGACGGTCGCCGCGATCAGTGCTCGTAGTTGCCCAGCGCCAGTGCCAGCAGCGACTTGGCCTGTTCGCGCAATACCGGCGGGGCGACAATCTCGGCATCGGCGCCGTAGTGCAGCACGTCCATCAGCAGCTCGCGCGAGGCGCTGTACGGCACCTTCAGTTCGTAGCGGCCGTCGGGCAGGAAACGGCCCTGCTGCTTCGAATGCCACTGCTCGTCGGCCACCCAGCGCGCCGCCTTGGCGCTGAACACGATGGTCGCCCAGCCTTTCGGCTCGCCGGAAAAGATGCCGTAGCTGGAGGCCAGATGCTGGCTCAACTGCTCGCTGCCGATGTCGGTAGTCGTTTCGTCGAGCATGCGCGCCTGACTGATGCGGTCGGCGGCGAAGCTGCGCAAGCCTTCGCGCTCGTGGTCCCAGGCGTCCAGATACCAGTTGTCGCGGTAGTGGGTGATCCGCTGCGGCGATACCG
Source organism: Pseudoxanthomonas kalamensis DSM 18571 (assembly GCF_010211745.1). Taxonomy (GTDB): domain Bacteria; phylum Pseudomonadota; class Gammaproteobacteria; order Xanthomonadales; family Xanthomonadaceae; genus Pseudoxanthomonas_A; species Pseudoxanthomonas_A kalamensis. Next base: position 96,612 of record NZ_PDWQ01000001.1, read on the forward strand.
TGCGGCGCGTGCGTTCGTCGGTGGAGCGCGCGCGGTATTCGAACTGCAGCCGTCGCCGCTCCAGCACCGCCGCGGCAACGGTGCGGAACCCGGCCTCGTCGAGTTTGCGGCCGCGATGCGGGATGACCCGCACCCGCTCCACCGGCCATTGCGCGACCCCGGCGTGGTCGGCCAGCAGGCTCTCGATACGCTTCTGCAACGGCGCCAGCGCGCTGGACAGCACGCCGCCGGTGGTGCGCGACAGCAACTGCTGCGCCGCCAGCAGGGCGTACAGCTCTTCCGAACTCAGCCACAGGCCGGGAAGTTCGAACCGGTCGCCCTCGCCGGCCGCATAGCGGAAGCCGGCCTCGCCGTCGCCTTCGATCGGTGCCATCAGCGCGTCGCGCAGATAGGCCAGGTCACGATAGGCGGTGGCCCGCGAGCACCCCAGTTCATCCTGCAGCCGTCGCACCGTGACCGGGTAGCGGGCGGCCTTGAGGATGCGGTGCAGTGCGGTGATGCGCTCGATCTTGTCCATGTCCCGGGCCCGCGGTCGTCTGCGGCCATTATGCCGGGGCATGGCCGTTTCCGCCGCACCGCTGCGTTGGCCGTGTCAACGGGGATTGCATTCGTTCGGTCCGGGGAAGGCGCCGCTTTCAGGCGCCCGACGCGGCCGTGCGCCGCATCCGCTGCTCCTCCACTGGAGAGATCCATGCCTCGCCTGCCGCTGACCGTGATCTGCACCGCCTTGCTGGCCGCCGCCTGCCGGCCCAGCGGCGATGCCGCCCTGCCGGCGACGCAACCCGCCGAAGCCGGGGCCGCGGCAACGGCCGTCGCCCCTGCGACGGATCCGGTCGCGGACGATCCGAAGCAGAAGGTCGCCGCATCGATGCAGGCCTTCCTCGGCGTGGACAGCTTCCACGCCATCATGGTCATGGAAGGTCCGCAGTCGATGACCAGCGAACTGGACTACGTGGCGCCGGACCGCTACCGCATGTCGATGCCGATGGGCACCCAAGTCATCATCGGCAACACCATGTACCTGCAGGCCGACGGACAGAAGGTGACCCTGCCCCTGCCCCTGCCCAGGGACAGCCTGAACCAGTGGCGCGATCCGCTGAAGCTGGAAGAAAACCGCGCCCGGCTGGAAGTGTCGGACCTGGGCAAGGACGCCGTCGAGGGCCAGCCCGCGCACAAGTACCGGGTCGGCCATGGCCCATCGCAAAACGAAGAGCTCACGCTCTGGATCGCCGAGGACGGCCTGCCGCTGCAACTGGTCAACACCGGCCAGGCGCAGGGCAAGCCCTACCGGATGACGATCCGCTACGGCCGCTACAACGATCCGGACATCCGCATCGACTCGCCCTGAGTCCGGACCCGATCGACCCGCATCGGGCCGGCAACGTTTCGGCCCGATTCACCCGCAATGTGAAGAATGGCGGCCCACGCCGGCGTCCTGCCGGCGTTTTCCCCCATTCTTCACGGAGTTACGCATGCGTCAGCATCTGGTTCTTGCCCTTCTGGCCGCGATGGCCGCCCCTGCCATCGCGCAGGCCGAGGACACCCAGGACTGGAGCGGACAGGGCGAACTGGGCCTGGCCGTTTCCAAGGGCAATACCGACAGTTCGACCCTGGTCGGCAAGCTCAACCTCGGCAAGGAGGCCGGCAGGTGGAAGAATGCATTCGGCGCCTCGTTCCTGTACGGCGAGCAGGACGACGTCGAAAGCGCCTACCGCTACGAGCTGTACGGCACCAGCGGCTACCGGCTGGGCGATCGCAGCTACCTGTTCGGATCGCTGCGCAACGAGCGCGACCACTTCACCGCCAACGAATACCAGTGGACCGCCGCCTTCGGCTACGGCTACGAGGCGATCAAGAACGACGCCACCCACCTGACCTTCGAGATCGGCCCCGGCTACCGCTGGGCCAAGTTGCAGGACGTACAGATCCACAACAACGAGGCGGTGCTGCGCGGCTTCATGGATTTCGGCCACCAGCTGACCGAGACCACGTCGATCTACGACACCCTGCTGATCGAAGCCGGCTCGGACAACACCTACGCCAAGAACGACCTTGGTCTGCAGGTGCAGATGACCGAAGCACTGGCGCTGAAAGCCGGACTGGAAGTGCGCCACAACACCGACGTGCTGCCCGGCACCAAGAAGACCGATTCGCTGACCACGCTGAACGTGGTTTACGGCTTCTGAGCATTGCCGGCACGGCAGGATGGAAAACGCCGCCCTCGGGCGGCGTTTTTCGTTGCCCGGCCATTTCCGCCACTCAAGCCTGGGCCAGCAATTCGCCTGCGCCCTGCGCCAGCAGCATTTCGGCCAGCCGGCGGCCCAACGCATCGGCCTCGTCGCCGGTGGCTTCGGCGCGCACCAGACGGCCGTCGGTAGCGGAACCGACCAGCCCCTGCAATTGCAGCCCTGCCGGTGATTGCATCGTATAAGCCGCCACCGGTACATGGCAGCTGCCGTGCAGAGCCAGGTTCATCGCCCGCTCTGCCGCCACGCATCGCCGGGTCGGTGCATCGTCCAACTCGGCCAGCAGCGCCTTGGCGGCAGCATCGTCGCTGCGGCATTCCACCGCGATGGCGCCCTGCGCCGGCGCCGGCAGCCAGTCGGGCGCGTCCAGACGCTGGCGGATGCGCGCGCCGAATCCCAGCCGCTGCAGGCCCGCGCAAGCCAGCACGATGGCGTCGTACTCGCCGGCGTCCAGCTTGGCCAGCCGCGTGTTGACGTTGCCGCGCAGGTCCAGCAATTGCAGGTCGGGACGCCGCGCGCGCAACTGCGCCTGCCGGCGCAACGAGGACGTGCCCACCCGCGCGCCGTGCGGCAGCGCGTCCAGCCCGGCGTGGTCGTTGCTGACGAAGGCGTCGGCGTGATCGGCGCGCGCCAGCACCGCCGGCAGGGCGAAGCCGGGCTCCAGTTCCATCGGCACGTCCTTCAGCGAATGCACCGCGCAGTCGGCTTCGCCGCGCAGCATCGCCAGTTCCAGTTCCTTCAGGAACAGGCCCTTGCCGCCGATCGCCGCCAGCGACCGGTCCAGCACTTCGTCGCCGCGGGTGCTCATCGGCACCAGCACGACCTCCAGTCCGGGCCGTGCGGCGCGCAGGCGTTCAGCGACGTGTTCGCTCTGCCACAGGGCGAGCGGGCTCTTGCGGGTGGCGATGCGCAGGATCTGCATCCCGCCATTATGCCGTCGCCGGCGGGCTCAGAGGTGGCGCAACGCTTCCCGCAACTGGGTCACGCAGCGACGGCTGACCTCCAGCGGCTGCTCGCCGTGGCGCAGGATGGCATGCACGCGACCGTCGGGATTGCGCCTCAGCTCGACCAGTTCGTGCCGCGCCACCAGGCAATTCCGATGGATGCGCAGCAATCGCGGACCGAATTCCTCCTCCAGCGATTTCAGCGACTCCTCGATCAGATCCTCGCCGCGCGCATGGTGCACCACCACGTATTTCTCCTCGGCCTGCAGGTAACGGACCTCGTCGACCGGTATCAGGCGCATGCTGCCGCGCAGGCGCGCACACAGATGGGTGCGCGGCGGCTTGCCCGCCACCGGCACCTGCTGCTCGCGGCCGGCGATGAACACGCGTGCGCGCTCCAGCGCCGTCGCCAGGCGGTCGGCGCGCACTGGCTTGACCAAGTAATCGATCGCCGCCGCCTCGAATGCCGACAACGCATGCTCGTCGTAGGCGGTACAGAAAATCACCGCCGGACGCGGCTCGAACGCGGCCAGATGGCGTGCCACCTCAAGCCCGTCCATTCCCGGCATGGCGATGTCCAGCAGGACCACGTCCGGCTGGAACCGCGAACAGGCCTGCAACGCGGCCTCGCCGCCGTCGGCTTCGGCGACCACTTCCGCGTCCGCACATGTACCCAGCAGCGAACGCAGGCGTTCGCGCGCCAGCGGCTCGTCGTCGACGATCAGGACCTTCATCGTCGTGTGCATGGCGACGGCTTGCACGGCAGATCCCCTCCCGATGGCGCCCGGCGACCGGTTGGGCCGCTCGTCGCATAGTAGCCATGGCGGACGCCGCAAGCCAATGCGCGCGCAGTGACGGACCGGGAATCAGCTGGCGAAGCGCGCCGACATCCAGTCGCCCAGGTCGCGGATTTCCTCGGCGCAGACCTGGTGCGCCATCGGATAGCTGTGCCACTCCAGGGCGTAACCGGCGTTCCGCATCGCCTGCGCGCTGCGCTCGGCATGCAGTTGCGGAATCACCGGATCGCCGCTGCCATGGGCCATGAATACCGGCTGCGCCAACGACGCCGGCGCGAGGAAGCTGTCCAGCACGTCCATGCCCGGCAGATAGGTCGACAACGCGATCAACCCCGCCAGCGGCTGCGTGCGTCGCGTACCCAGGGCCAGGGTGATGGCGCCGCCCTGCGAGAAGCCGGCCAGCAGCAGGCGCGAAGGCTCGACCCCGCGCTGCCGTTCGCGTTCGATCAGCGCCTCGACCTGGGCCATCGATTCGTCGATCCCGGCGGCATCGGCGCGGGTGGCGAAATCCATGCCGACGATGTCGTACCAGGCGCGCATGCGGTAGCCGTTGTTGATGGTCACTGCCCGCACCGGCGCGTGCGGGAACACGAACCGCAACGCCGGCCAGTCCTGCCGCACCAGTTCCGGCACGATCGGGGCGAAGTCGTTGCCGTCGGCGCCCAGGCCGTGCAGCCACAGCACCGTCCATTGCGGGTCGGGGCCGGTTTGCAACTCGACGGCGTCCAGCCATGCCGTCGCGGAGGGCTCGTTCGCACTCAAGCGAGCATCTCCATCTCGAAATCTTCCTTGGTCGCGCCGCAGTCGGGACAGGTCCAGGTGTCGGGCACGTCTTCCCAGCGGGTGCCGGGGGCGATGCCCTCTTCCGGCAGGCCGTCCGCTTCGTGGTAGACGAAACCGCAGACCACGCACATCCAGCTGCGGTAGGTGTTGACGCTATCGGTGTCTTCGCTCATTCGGGGGGATAATGGCAGGCGTGAGCCCGCATTGTCCCATCCCGCGCCCCTGCACCGGAAGCCATCAATGAACCGATGCGCCGCCAATGTCCGCGGGCTGTACCCGATCACCCCCGACGAAGCCGACACCGCGCGCCTGCTGGCGCGCGTGGCGCCGCTGCTGGATGCCGGCATCGCTTGGCTGCAGTACCGCAACAAGGCGGCCGACGCCGGTTTGCGGCGCGAACAGGCCACGGTGCTGCAGGCGCTGTGCGCAAGCGCCAATGTCCCGCTGATCGTCAACGACGACTTCGCCCTGGCCCACGCGGTCGGCGCGGCAGGCGTGCATCTGGGCGAAGACGACGGCGACATCGCCGCGGCGCGGCAGGCACTGGGCCCGGACGCGATCATCGGCGCGTCCTGCTACGACGACATCGGCCGCGCCCACCGCGCGGTTGCCGCCGGCGCCAGCTACGTGGCCTTCGGCGCGTTCTTCCCCACCACCACCAAGACGACTACCCGCCACGCCGATCCGCGCCTGCTCGCCGAAGCAGCGGCGCTGGGCGTGCCGCGGGTGGCGATTGGCGGCATCACCCCGGCCAATGCCGCGCCGCTGGTGCAGGCCGGCGCCGACCTGCTGGCGGTGGTTGCCGGCGTGTTCGCCGCCGCCGATCCGCTGTCGGCGGTGGCCGCCTACCATGCCTGTTTCGATTCGAACCGACCCCTGGATTGCCCGACATGAACCACGATCGCTCCCACGCCCTGTTCGCCCGCGCGCAGCAACTGCTGCCCGGCGGCGTCAACTCGCCGGTCCGCGCCTTCAAGTCGGTCGGAGGCGAGCCGTTCTTCGTGCAACGCGCCGAAGGCCCGTACCTGTTCGACGTGGACGGCAACCGCTACATCGACTATGTCGGTTCGTGGGGGCCAATGATCGTCGGCCACAACCATCCGGCGGTGCGCGAAGCGGTCGAGAAGGCGGTGCGCGACGGCCTGTCGTTCGGCGCGCCGTGCCCGGCCGAGGTGACGATGGCCGAAACCATCGCCCGGCTGGTGCCGTCCTGTGAAATGGTGCGGATGGTCAATTCCGGCACCGAGGCCACGCTGTCGGCGATCCGGCTGGCGCGCGGTGCCACCGGACGCGGCCGGATCGTCAAGTTCGAAGGCTGCTACCACGGCCACGGCGACTCGTTCCTGGTCAAGGCCGGCAGCGGCATGCTGACCCTGGGCGTACCGACCTCGCCGGGCGTGCCGGCCGGGCTGAGCGAGCTGACCTCGACGCTGAGCTACAACGATTTCGACGGCGCGACCCAACTGTTCGACGAGATCGGCGGCGAAATCGCCTGCGTGATCGTCGAGCCGGTGGTCGGCAACGCCAACTGCATCCCGCCGCGACCGGGTTACCTGCAACACCTGCGCGAACTGTGCACCCAGCACGGCGCGCTGCTGATCCTGGACGAGGTAATGACCGGCTTCCGGGTGGCGCTGGGCGGCGCGCAAGCCCATTACGGGGTGACACCGGACCTGACCACGTTCGGCAAGATCATCGGCGGCGGCATGCCGGTCGGCGCCTACGGCGGTCGCCGCGAGCTGATGCAGCAAATCGCGCCGGCTGGCCCGATCTATCAGGCTGGAACGCTGAGCGGCAACCCGGTGGCGATGGCGGCCGGACTGGCGATGCTGGAGCTGATCCAGGCGCCCGGCTTCCACGAATCGCTGTCGCGCAGCACCGCCACCTTGTGTGCGGGACTGGAAGCCGCGGCGAAGGATGCGGGCGTGCCGGTAACGACCAATCAGGTCGGGGCGATGTTCGGCCTGTTCTTCACCGGCGAAAAGGTCGAAACCTATGCACAGGCGACCGCTTGCGACATCGCCGCCTTCAACCGCTTCTTCCACGCCATGCTGGAACATGGCGTGTTCCTGGCGCCCTCGGCCTACGAGGCCGGCTTCGTCTCCAGCGCGCACGACGATGCCATCGTCGCGGCCACGCTGGAGGCCGCGCGCGCGGCGTTCGCAGAGGTCGCCGCGAACCGGTAACCGTTTCCCGCTGCACTCAGCGGCCGGCGAACCCGGCCATCGCCGTGCGCAGCCGTGCCAGGCCTTCGGCCACGTCGGCATCGGCGATGGTCAGCGCCGGCACCAAGCGCAACACGTCCGGGCCGGCCTGCAGCAGCAGCACGCCGGCATCGCCGGCCAGCGCCATCATTTCGGCGGCGCGGCCGGCGTATTCGGGACGCAGCACCGCGCCCAGCATCAGTCCGCGCCCGCGCACTTCGGAGAACACGCCGAACTCTTCGTCGATCTTCAGCAGGCCCTCGCGCAGCGCCTGCGACTGCGCAGCCACGTTGGCCACGATCTGCGGCGAGGACAGTTCGCGCAACGCCGCGCGCGCGACCGCCGCGGCCAGCGGATTGCCGCCGAAGGTGGAGCCGTGGTCGCCGACCTGCATGACGTCGGACACCTTCGGCCCGGCCAGCATCGCCCCGACCGGAAAACCGCTGCCCAGCGCTTTGGCCAGGGTAACGATGTCCGGTTTGACGCCGTCGTGCCAGTGGGCGAACAGCGGCCCGGTGCGGCCCATGCCGCACTGGATTTCGTCCAGCACCAGCAGCGCGTCGTGACGGTCGCACAGCGCGCGCACGCCAGCCAGGAAGCCCGGCGCGACCGGCATCACCCCGCCTTCGCCCTGCACCGGCTCCAGCATCACCGCAGCGACGTCGCCGCCGGCCATGACCGCTTCCAGCTGCGCCAGGTCGTTGAAATCGACGTAGCGGAAACCGGCGGGCAGCGGCTCGTAGCCCTGCTGGTATTTCGGCTGCGCGGTCGCGGTGACCGTTGCCAGGGTGCGGCCGTGGAAGCTGCCCTTGAAGGTGACGATGACCCGCTGCTCCGGCGCCCGGCCGAGTGCGGCGGCGCGTTTGCGCACCAGCTTGATCGCGGCCTCATTGGCCTCGCCGCCCGAATTGGTCAGGAACACCCGGCTGGCGAAGCGCGAGGCGGCCACCAGTTCGGCGGCCAGCCGCAGCGGCGGCTCGCTGTGGAAGACGTTGCTGGTATGCCACAGCTTGCCGGCTTGCTCGGTCAGCGCGGCCAGCAGGGCCGGATGGCCGTGGCCCAGGCTGCACACGGCGATGCCGGCGGCGAAATCGACGTACTCGCGGCCTTCGACATCCCACAACCGCGAACCCTGGCCGCGGTCCAGCACCATCGGGCGTTGCCGATACACCGGCAGGTAGTTCTCGGACAACGGCAACAGCGATTCGGTGCGGTTCATGGCGACGTCTGCGGCAAGGGAAACGAAGGAAGGAGCAAGCTGCCAATTCTGACGCATTCCGGCGCATCGGGCACAATGCGCCGATGCGTCCCCTGTCCGCCCCCCAGCTCAACCCGGCCCGTGACACCGGCTGGCGCCGGCGCTGGTTCGACATCATCTACCGCCACGACACCCCGGCCTCGCGCAATTTCGACCTGCTGCTGGTGTGCGCGATTCTGCTCAGCGTAATCACCGTGATGCTGGACAGCGACCCGAGTATCCACGCGCGCTGGGCGCCGTGGCTGTACGTGGCCGAGTGGGTGTTCACCGCCCTGTTCACCGCCGAATTCGCCCTGCGCCTGCTGGTGGTCAAGCGCCCGCTGCGCTACGCCACCAGCATCTGGGGCGTGATCGATCTGGTGTCGATCCTGCCGACCTATCTGTCGCTGCTGCTGCCCGGCGCGCAGCACCTGCTGGTGATCCGCATCCTGCGCATCCTGCGCCTGTTCCGCATCCTCAAGCTGACCCGCTACGTCGAGGAAAGCAGCGTGCTGATGCGCGCCATGTGGCGCAGCCGGCGCAAGATCCTGGTGTTCCTGTTCACCGTGCTGACCATCACCGTGATCGCCGGCGCGCTGATGCATCTGGTCGAAGGTCCGGAACACGGTTTCGTCAGCATCCCGACCAGCATGTACTGGGCCATCGTCACCATGGCCACGGTCGGCTTCGGCGACCTGGTGCCGCAGACGCCGCTGGGGCGGATGATCACCTCGGTGCTGATCCTGATCGGCTACAGCATCATCGCCGTGCCGACCGGCATCTATACCGCCGAACTGGCCACCAGTCTGCGCGAAGAACAGCACCGTCACCGCCACGACATGCGCGGTTGTCCGGACTGCGGGCTGGAAGGCCACGACCCCGATGCGCGCTTCTGCCGTCAGTGCGGCGGCACGCTCCCGGAACCGATGAACCGGGTCGACTGAACGCGCCGGACGGCTACCAGCTGCCGGTATTGGGCATCGACGCCCACGGCTCGGCCGGCGGCAGGTGGCCGTCCTGCAGCAGTTCCACCGAGATCAGGTCGGGCGAGCGCACAAAGGCCATGTGCCCGTCACGCGGTGGCCGGTGGATGGTGTAGCCCATCGACTGCAAGTGCGCGCAGGTGGCGTAGATGTCCTCGACGCGGAAGGCCAGATGGCCGAAATTGCGCGCGCTGCCGTAATCCTCCGGCGGCGAACCATCTTCGGGCGGCCAGTTGAAAGTCAGCTCGACCTCGGCGTCCGGGGTCTGGTCGGCGGCCAGGAACACCAGCGTGTAGCGCCCCTTCTCGTTGTCCATGCGCCGGGTTTCCTTCAGCCCCAGGCCGTCGCAGAAGAAGCGCAGGGTGGCGTCCAGGTCGCGGACGCGGATCATCGTGTGCAGGTATTTCATCGGGATGTCCGAGTTGCGGAAGGAAACGTTCAGTCCAGGAACAGGTCCGGATACAGCGGTTGCGCAGGATCGACCGCATAACCGGACAGGTCGGTGACGCCGGCCTCGGCCAGCACTTCGTCGTCGATCAGGAAGTGGCCGCTGAAGCCGGCGGCCGGGCGGGTCAGGACCGCATGCGCAGCGTCGGCCATGATCTCCGGGCGACGGCCGTTGGCGGACGACACGCCGGGGATCATGTTCAGCGCGTCGGTGGCGATCAGCGTGCGCGGCCACAGCGCATTGATCGCGATGCCCCGGTCGCGGAATTCGGCGGCCAGGCCCAGGGTGACGAAGCTCATGCCCATCTTGGCCAGGGTATAGCCGGTGTGCGGCGCCCACCACTTCGGATCCAGCGACGGCGGCGGACACAGGGTCAGGATATGCGGATTGGACGCTTCCAGCAGGTGCGGCAGGCAGGCCTGCGCGCACAGGAAACTGCCGCGCGCGTTGACCTGCTGCATCAGGTCGAAACGCTTCATCGGCGTGTCCAGTGCGCCGCGCAACCAGATCGCGCTGGCGTTGTTGACCAGGATGTCGATGCCGCCGAAGGCGTCCACGGTAGCGGCAACCGCGGCGCGCACCTGCTCCTCTTCACGGATGTCGCATTTCAGCGCCAGCGCATGGCCGCCGGCCTCGTCGATGGCTTTCGCCGCACTGTGGATGGTGCCCGGCAACTTCGGGTTGGGCACCTCGGACTTGGCAGCAACGACGACATTGGCGCCATCGCGTGCGGCGCGCAGGGCGATGGCCAGGCCGATGCCGCGCGAGGCGCCGGTGATGAACAGGGTCTTGCCGCTCAGCGACATCGTGATCTCCAGGGTTGTTGCGCGAGGCCACGATGGTCGTGACACCGCGCGGCATGTTGAGGCTAGGGCACGGACTCGGGCAAGGCGTAGGCAATGACGTAATCGCCGCGATCGGGCGAACCGCGGGTGCCGCCGGCCGAAACCACCACGTACTGGCGACCGCTGCCCGGCGCAACGTAGCTCATCGGCGTGGCCTGCGCCCCGACCGGCAACCGCCCCTTCCATAACTCCTTGCCGCTGGCGATGTCCAGCGCACGCAGGAAGTAATCCTGGGTGCCGGCATGGAACACCAGCCCGGAAGCGGTGCTGACGCCGCCGCCCAGGGTCGGCATGCCGACCTCGAACGGAATCGTCACGTGCATGCCGCCGACCACGACGTCGCGGACCGAACCGGCAGGCCGCTGCCAGAGCAGGGTCTGCGTGTTCAGGTCGATCGCCGAATAGGTTCCCCACGGCGGTGCGTGACAGGGCACGCCCAGCGGCGAGTTGAACATCCCGTTGCGGATGGCGAAGGGCGTGCCTTCCATCGGATAGATGCTGCCGGCGCCGTGTCCCGCCTGCACGTCATCCGGATCCAGCTGCGCGCGCGGAATCAGCTGCATCACCTGCGGGATGCGGATGTCGTTGACGAACAGATAGCCACGGGATTCGTCGATCGCCACGCTGCCCCAGTTCATGCCACCGAAATTGCCCGGATAGACCAGGGTGGGCTCGGTGCTCGGCGCGCTGAAATCACCCAGGTAGCGCAGCTTGCGGAAAGCGATGCGGCAGGCCAGCTGGTCGAAGAAGGTCGCGCCCCACATCATCTTTTCGGTCAGCGGCTGCGCGCCGATCGCCGGCATCCCGACCGAGTACGGCTGGGTCGGGCTGACCCGGTCGCCTTCGGCATGCTCCTGCGGCACCGGCTTTTCCGCCACCTCGGTGATCGGGGTGCCATCGCGGCGGTCGAGCACGAAGATCTGCCCGCGCTTGGTCACCTGGACCAGTGCCGGCACGGTGCCGCCCTTGCCGTCGGGCATGTCGTACAACGCCGGCTGCGCGGGCACGTCGTAGTCCCACAGATCGTGGTGGGTGGTCTGGAATTTCCAGCGCACGCGCCCGGTCGCCAGTTCCAGCGCGACTACCGACGAACTGTATTCATCCGCCGCCGGTGAACGGTGCCCGCCCCAGAAATCGGGTTCCTGATTGCCGGTAGGCAGGTAGATCAGCCCCAGTGCTTCGTCGAAGGCCGGGGTCGACCACACGTTCGGGGTGCCGCGGGTGTAGGTGCCGCCTTCCGGAGGCAGCAGGGTGATTTTGGGATTGCCCAGGTCCCAGGCCCAGACCAGCGCGCCGGTATCGGCGTCGAATGCGCGCACCACCCCGGACGGCTCGTCCACCGAGCGGCCGTCGAACACCCAGCCACCGACGATCACCCGGTTCTGCGCCACCGTCGGCATCGAGGTCGGGAAGTAGTAGCCATGCTTGATCTCACCCATGCCGACCTTCAGGTCGACCTCGCCGTTGTCGCCGAAATCCGCGCAGACCCGGCCATCATCGGCGTCGATCTCGATCAGGCGCGCATCGACCGTGGTCAGCACGATCCGCCGCCGGCAGGTAGCCGGCTCGTCTGCCGGCACGTCCGCGGCAACGGCTTCGGCGACGGGCGTATCGTCCTCCGTCGCCTGCAACGGCCGGGGCACGGCCGCGGGTTCGTAATAGCCGACGCCGCGGCAGCGGTTCCAGATCTGCGAATCGGCGACTTGCGGGTCGTAGCGCCATTTCTCGCGGCCACTGTCCGCATCCAGCGCAATCACCCGGTTCATCGGCGTGCATAGGTACAGGCTGTCGCCGACCTGGATCGGGGTGTTCTGGTCCTCCGAGAACGGACTGGGCGGCTCGCCGGTGCGGAAAGTCCAGGCGACCTGCAACTGATCCACGTTGTCGGGCGTGATCTGCGCGGCCGGGGTGAAACGGGTGCCGCGCGGCGTGCGGCCGTAGTACTGCCAGTTGCCCGGCGCCGATGCCGCCGGCGCGGCGATCACGTCGCCGGCCGCGCCGATGCCGGTCACGCCGTGCGGGAAGAACATGGCCATACCGCAGACAATCAGGATGGCGCCCAGTGCAGCGACCAACCACCGGGATTGCCGCTGCACCCGCACGTCGCCGCGCAAGGCCGGCCACAACAGTGCCGCCAGCAGCGCCAGCACCAGCACCGGCGCCAGTCGCGGCACCAGCGGCCAGAACGACAGCCCCACTTCCCACAGGGCCCAGACCACGGTGCCGACGAATACCGCGGCATACAGCCAGGCACCGGCTGGCCGCCGCAGCAGGTACAGGATTCCCGACAGCGCCAATGCGCTGCCGGCGATCAGGTAATACCAGGAGCCGCCAAGCGCGACCAGGCGCAGGCCGCCAACGGCCAGCACCGCGCCGATCAGCACCAGCGCAACGCCGAACGCGCGCAGCAGAATGCGCGCCGTCTTGCCGGGAGAATGATCTTTGAACATTTCCGGTTCCCCTTGCGAGTCAAGACAGTCGGACAACGCCGGACGCACCTTGAAGGAGCGTCCGGCACGAAGGCATGCGAGGCGACGAACGATCTTTCAGGCCGCCGTCGGGACTTCCTTTCCCGCAGCACATGATAGGCGCGGACCGACGAGGCTGTCCTGCGCGGCCATGTGACACCGCGACGCGCGGCGCAGTCGCCGCATTCATGGCTTCGGTCCCTGTCCCTCGTTGTCTTCCCACTTCAGCAGCCGGCGGGTGACGAAGCGGTACACCGGCTTGCCGCTGCGGAACCATGCGTCACGCACCCAGGAATGGCGCTTCAGCAGGCGCTTTTCCACCGGCGTGAGCGCTTCGCCGCAATACATGCGCTTGTGTTTGAGCAGGTGGCGCAGATCCTCGCGGTACAGCAACCGCATCCAGCGCGAGCGCGGGCTGCCGCGCACCGCCAGCTGGAAATCGATGATCGCCGGGCGGCCATCGGCCAGCACCAGCCAGTTGGCTTCCTTGGCCAGGTCGTTGTGGGCGATGCCGCGACGATGCAGCTGCTGCAACAGGCGCCGCGCCGCGCGGAAATAAGCGATCTCGCCACGCGGCGGGCGCAGGTACATCGCGGTGCCGTCCAGATAGCTGCGATCCAGCCGGCGACCGTCCCAGCCCAGCAACTGCGGGGTATCGGCCTGACCCTGCAACTGCCGCAGCGCCCGCGCCTCGCGCACTGCCAGCCGCCAGGCCGGCAGCCGCAGCCACCACGGCGTGGCCGACAGGTCGCGGCGCACGAACACCCCGGCCGCACCGCGCATCAGGGCCACGCGGCCGAAGCTGTCGGCCTTCAGCGCGCGCAGTTCGGTGGCATCCGTGTCGATCGGCATCCGGGTCATCGGCGGATTCTAAACCGGGAGCGCGGATGCCCCGCCTATTGCCCCGCCTATAATCGGCCGGCGATGAATTCCTCCTGGTTCGATGCCCTGCTGGCCTGGATCGGTGCGCATCCGGTGGCCGCAGGCGCGGTGATCCTGGGCGTCGCCTTCCTCGATGCGCTGATCGTGGTCGGTGCAGTAGTGCCTGCGCTGCCGCTGCTGTTCGCGGTCGGCGTGCTGGTCGGCATGGGCGAAGTCTCCGGCCCCTACGCCTGGGCCTGCGCCGCGCTGGGCGCCTTCGCCGGCGACACCATCAGCTTCTGGGTCGGCCACCGCTGGGGGCCGCAATTGCGCAACCACTGGCCGTTTCGCCGCTATCCGCAGCTGCTCGACCGCGGCGAGGCGGTGTTCCGACGCAACGCCCTGAAGGGCATTCTGATCGCCCGCTACGCCGGACCGATCCGCCCGTTCGTCCCGGCCATCGCCGGCATGCTGGGCATGCCGCTGCGCCGCTACCTGCCGATCAGCGCGTTCGCCGCGATCAGCTGGGCCTTGCTGTTCCTGCTGCCGGGCTGGCTGCTCGGCCAGGCCTACGACGCGGTGGCTGCGGTGGCCGGGCGGCTGACCATGGTGCTGGGCCTGCTGCTGGTCGTGCTGGCGCTGGCCTGGGTACTGGTGCTGTACAGCTATCGCTGGTTCGCCGACCACGCCGACAACCTGCTGGCGCGGGCATTGACCTGGTCGCACAAGCATCCGGTGCTCGGCCGCTACTCGATCGCCGTGTTCGATCCGCGCCGGCGCGAATCGGTGTCGCTGGCAGTGCTGGCGGTGCTGCTGCTGGCGGTCGGCTGGATGTGGTTCGTGTTCCTCGGTGTAGTGCTGGGCCACGGCGAGCCGCTGCGCATCGACCTGGCCGTGCACGAACTGATGCTGGGCCTGCGCAATCCGCTGGCCGACCCGCTGATGGCGGCGTTGGCGGCGCTGGGCGATCTGCAGGTGCTGGCGCCGGCGGTACTGCTGGCGCTGGGCTATCTGGTCTGGCGGCGGCGCTGGATGGCCGCCGTCCACTGGCTGGTGGCGCTGGCTTTCGGCGGCGTGCTGACCGCCTGGCTGGGTGCGATGGTCGATATCCCCAAGCCACCGGCGGTCAGCAGCGGCTTCGGCTTCCCCTCGGTGGCGGTCACCATGGCCACCATTACCTTCGGTTTCTTCGCCGTGCTGATCGCGCGCGAATTGCCCGGTCGCGATCGCATCTGGCCCTATCTGGTCTCGGGCATCGTGGTGGCGTTGATCGGCTTCGGCCGGCTGTACCTGGGCGCGCACTGGCTGAGCGACGTGATCGGCGGGATGCTGCTGGGCATCCTCTGGCTACTGGTGCTGGGCATCGCCTACCGGCGCCGGGTGACCCGCTCGTTCTGGGTCAAGCCGGTCGCCGCGTTGTTCTACGGCGCCTTCGCCGTGGCCGCGTTGTGGCATGCGCCGCGCAACGTCGATGCGACCCTGGCCCGATTCGAAATCCCGCTGCCGACGCCGTCATTGGCCATCGACGCTTGGTGGAGCGACGACTGGCGGCTATTGCCGGCGCGACGCAACGAATTCGACGACGTGCAGCGCTGGCCGCTGGACGTACAGATCGCCGGCCCGCTGCCGCAGCTGCAGCGGCAGCTGGAAGCCGATGGCTGGCAGGTGCAACCGCAAGCCAGCTGGGAGCAGGCGCTGAACCTGCTGGACGCCGACCTGCCGATCGACGAACAGCCGGTGCTGCCGGCTACCCTGGACACCCGCGCCGAAGACCTGCTGATGCTGAAACTGGTGCCCGGCAGCCAGCGCATCCAGGCCTTGCGCCTGTGGGCCGCTCCGGCCCGGCTGCAACCGGGCGACGTGCCGCTGTGGATCGGCAGCGCGCAGACCCTGCAGCACCATCAGGCGTTGGGGATGATCGGCCTGTGGTTGCCGCTGGCCGAGGCCGATGCCTCGCTGGAGTCGCTGGCAGCCAGTCTGCAGGGCGTGTCGCTGCGGATCGAGCCGCGCGAAACCTCGGGCATTCCGGTCCTGCGCGCACGGCTGGACGACGGCACAGATTGAATCAAAGAAAAGGCGCGCCGCCCGCTATACCCAGGCCAGCAGGCTGTCGAGCCGTGCATGCGGATCGTCTTCCTGCAACAGTTGCAGGCGCTGTCCCTGACTGATCGGCAGCAGTTCGGCCAGGCGCCAGCCCAGCCAGGTGGCGTCCTCCCGCTGCGCGGGCGGGATATTGCCCGCTGCCGGATCGATCTGCTCGAGAATCTTTTCCAGCACGGTCGCCAGCACCGCATGCTCGGGACGCAGTCGCGCCGGATCCTCCGGCATGCACCAGACCACCTCGCCCATCACCAGACCATTGTCGCGCACCCGCGTGCGCACGACCCGGAAACGGCGCCTGCCGCGCAGGCGCAACGCCAGCAGGCCGTCTTCGCCGAGGTCGAAATCCTCGATCCGCGCCTCGGTGCCGTAGGCCGCGGGCGTGGCCGGCGCACCGACCTCCTCGCCTTCCAGGATCAGGCAGACGCCGAACCCGCTGCCGTCGCGGCCGCAATCGCGGACCAGGTCCAGATAGCGGCGCTCGAACACCCGCAGCACGATCAGGGCGCCGGGCACCAGCGCCGCATGCAGCGGGAACAGCGGCAGCGTCGTGGTTTTCTCCATGCGGCCATCCTACGTCAGCCGGCGCGCATGGCAGGTGAAGCGGCTACCTATCCGGCGTCATCCTGCAATGCGTCCAGGAACTTCCGCGGCGCACCGTCGAAACCGCCGTTGGACATGAACACCACATGGTCGCCGTCGTGCACCGTGCCCAGCAGCGCGGCGACCAGCGCATCGGCGTCGGCAACCGCCTGCGCACGGCCGCGGATGGCCGCCACCACCGCGGCCGCGTCCCAAGGCAACTGCGGACGGGCAAGGAACACCACCTCGTCGGCCGCGTCCAGCGACGGCGCCAGCGCGGTGGCATGCGCGCCCAGCCGCATCGAATTGCTGCGCGGCTCCATCGCCACCACGATACGGGCGTCGCCGACCCGTGCCCGCAATCCGGCCAGAGTGGTCGCGATGGCGGTCGGGTGGTGGGCGAAATCGTCGTAGACGGTGACTCCGCGTGCCTGCCCCAGCACTTCCAGCCGGCGTTTGATGCCGCCGAAATCGCGCAGCGCCGGCATCACCACCGCCGGGTCCACGCCGACCGCGGCACAGGCAGCCAGTGCGGCCAGTGCGTTCAGCACATTGTGGTCGCCCAGCAGCGGCCATTCGACCGTGCCGATCTGCTCGCCGTCGCGCAGCACGGCGAAAGCGCTGCCGTCCGCCTGCCGCTTGCGCGCGCTCCACTCGAAACCGGGGTCGAAGCCGAAGCGTTCCACCGGTGTCCAGCAGCCCATCGCCAGCACTTCGGCCAGATGCGCGTCGTGGCCGTTGACGATCAACCGCCCGCGGCCGGGTACGGTACGCACGAAATGATGGAACTGGCGCTGGATCGCCGCCACGTCGGGAAAGATGTCGGCGTGGTCGTATTCCAGGTTGTTGAGGATCGCCACCGCCGGCCGGTAATGCACGAACTTGCTGCGCTTGTCGAAGAACGCGGTGTCGTACTCGTCCGCTTCGACCACGAATTCGCGACCGCCGCCGACCCGCGCCGAGACGCCGAAATCCCCGGCCACGCCGCCGATCAGGAAGCCGGGCTCGCGACCGGCCGCCTGCAGCAGGAAGGCCAGGATCGTGGTCGTCGTGGTCTTGCCGTGGGTGCCGGCCACCGCCAGTACCTCGCGCCCGGGCAGTACGTTCTCGCGCAGCCACTCGGCGCCGGAGGTGTAGGCGCGCCCGCTGTCGAGCACCGCTTCCACTGCCGGGTTGCCACGCGACAACGCATTGCCGATCACCACCTGCTCGCAATCGGCGGAAATGTTCTCCGGCAGATAACCCTGGCGCAGGGCGATGCCCAGCCGCTCCAGCTGGGTGGACATCGGCGGATACACCGCCTGGTCGCTGCCTTCGACCTCGTGGCCCAGTTCGCGCGCCAGCGCCGCCACCCCGCCCATGAAGGTGCCGGCGATACCGAGGATATGCAGTTTCAAATCGGAACGTCCGTGCGGAAACCGCACACTTTAGCGGAGCCGCTGGCGTCCGCCAGTCCTTCCCGGTGAATCCGGGCGGGGACGCGCAATCAGCCGACGTCCTTGCCCGGCGCCAACGCCTCGACGATGCGGTTGAACACCTCGTCCAGCTCGCCGACGCCGTCGACCACGGTCAGCTCGCCTTCCTGACGGTAGAAATCGATCACCGGCGCGGTCTGGTCGGTATAGACCTGCAGGCGCTTGCGCACCGATTCGGGATTGTCGTCGGCACGGCCCTCGGCCTGGGCGCGGCCGGCGATGCGCTCGACCAACAGTTCGGTCGGCACTTCCAGCTGCACGGCAGCATCGAACTTCTGCCCCAGCCGGGCCAACAGCTGGCCCAGCGCGGCGGCCTGCGCCAGGTTGCGCGGATAACCGTCGAGGATGAAGCCGGCCTCGGTATCCGCGCGCGAGAAACGGTCTTCCAGCATGCCCAGCAGGATGTCGTCGCTGACCAGTTCGCCGCGCGCCATCACTTCCTTGGCCTGCAGACCCAGCGGACTGCCGGCCGCCACTTCGGCGCGCAGCAGGTCGCCGGTGGAGATGTGCGGCACCTGCAGGTAATCCTTCAGCCGCGCTGCCTGCGTGCCCTTGCCCGAACCGGGCGGACCCAAAAGAACCAGTCGCATCGAATCACTCCCTCAACCAGAATTGCGGACGGCGGCTTGCCGCGCTGCGTTAGAATCACGCGCCCGTGCGCACCGCTCTGACAACTGCAGCTTACCGCATCCACTTCCACGGAAACCTACCCACCATGGTCGAAGGCACCCTGCTGTACGCCCAGTCCGGCGGCGTCACCGCCGTCATCAACGCCACCGCCTCGGCCGTCATCGGCGAGGCTCGCGCCCGCAAAATCAAGGTGTTGGCGGCCCGTAACGGCATCCTCGGCGCTCTGCGCGAAGAACTGATCGACACCTCGAAAGAATCGGCGGCGGCGATCCGCGCACTGGCGCACACGCCCGGCGGCGCGTTCGGTTCGTGCCGGGTCAAGCTGAAATCGCTGGAGCAGGACCGCGCCCGATACCTGCGCCTGCTGGACGTGCTGAAGGCGCACGACGTGCGCTGGTTCCTCTACAACGGCGGCAACGACTCGGCCGACACCGCCAACAAGGTGTCTCGGCTGGCCGCCGAATTCGGCTACCCGCTGACCTGCATCGGCGTGCCCAAGACGGTCGACAACGACCTGGCGGTGACCGACTGCTGCCCCGGCTTCGGCTCGGCCGCCAAATACACCGCGGTGTCGGTGCGCGAAGCCGCGCTGGACGTGGCGGCAATGGCTGAAACCTCGACCAAGGTGTTCGTCTACGAGGCGATGGGCCGCCACGCCGGCTGGCTGGCCGCGGCCGCCGGCCTGGCCGGGCAGGGTCCGGACGAAGCGCCGCACCTGATCCTGTTCCCGGAACGCGCCTACGACGAGGCCGATTTCATGGCCAGGGTGAAAAAGATCGTCGAGCGCGTCGGCTACTGCGTGGTGGTCGCCAGCGAAGGCATCCAGACCGCCGACGGCCGTTTCGTCGCCGATGCCGGCGGCGGCAAGGACTCGTTCGGCCACACCCAGCTTGGCGGCGTGGCCTCGTTCCTGGCCGGCCGGGTCAAGGACACGCTGGGCTACAAGGTGCATTGGACCCTGCCCGACTACCTGCAGCGCTCGGCGCGCCACCTGGCCTCGAAGACCGACGTCGAACAGGCCATGGCGGTCGGCAAGGCCGCGGTGCAGTTCGCGCTGAAGGGACAGAACGCGACGATGCCGGTGATCGTGCGCACTTCGGACGCGCCGTATCGCTGGAAGATCGGCTGCGCGCCACTGGACAAGGTGGCCAACCACGAGAAGATGTTCCCGAAGAGCTTCATCCGCCGCGATGGCTACGGCATCACCGACAAGGCGCGCGCCTATTTGGAACCGCTGATCCGCGGCGAGTTGCCGCCGCCCTACGGCCGCAACGGCATCCCGGCCTACGTGCAGCTCAAGAACGTCGCGGTGAAGAAGAAGCTTCCGGCCTGGGAAGGCTGAACCGCGGCAGCAACCGTCAACGGCAGGGCTTGCCTTCCATGCTCAGCTGCGCCGCGTATTGGGTGACCGCCGCCAGCTTGCCGGCGGCGGCGGTTTCCTTCGCCTCCTGCAGATAGACCCGCGCCTGGCCCTGGCCATCGTAATCCGGCCGGTTGTCGCGCGGCAGGCGCCAGACCCGAACCACCGCCTGCCGCGAAGGACAGTCGGTGCTCGGCACCCGGATCACGTCGTTGAGCTTCCAGCCTTTCGCTTCGGCCGGCTGCGCCTGCCCGAAGTCGACGTACTGCGCGCGCGGCTGGCACTGCGGATGACTGCGCGCCGCGACGAAGCGGTAGGGCGCGGCGGCATCGCCGGTGAACACGCCCTGCAGCACCGCGCAAGCCTCCGGGATCTGCCGCAGCGTATGCGCGACGCCGACCGCCTGCGGCGTGCCGACACCGCGCTCGATCTCGGGTGACGTGGCCGCGAGGGCAGCCGTCGCAGCCAGGATCGGCAGCATCAGGGCGAGCTTCGGAAAGCGACGGTGCATTGCACAAATCCATGCGGTGATGGCGAAACGATGGCCGTCAGGCTGCCACGCCGGCACTGAATCCCGGCCGCCTGTCTGGCGGGCATGGCAGTGGCGGTTCATAATCGGACCGCTCCAGGACATGTCTGAACCCGCTGGCATCCGCGCAAGGGAACGCGCAGGACTGCATTCCATCGTTCGACGCTCCATCGGGATGCTTCCTCTCCGTCGGCACGGCACCCAGGCACGCCTGGCATCATCAACGACCTTGGGAGAGGGGTTCATGCTGGAACAATATGGTTTGGCGCTGGCACTGGCCTGCGCGGTAGTCGCGATCCTGTACGGAATCATCTCGGCGCGCTGGATCCTGCGGCAGCCCGCAGGCAACGAGCGCATGCAGCAGATCGCGAACGCAGTCCAGGAAGGCGCACGCGCCTACCTCAACCGGCAGTACAGCACCATCGCCATCGCCGGCGTGGTGCTGTTCGTGCTGATCGGTTTCTTCCTGACCTGGCCCACCGCCATCGGCTTCCTGGTTGGCGCGGTGCTGTCCGGCGCGGCCGGCTACATCGGCATGAATGTCTCGGTGCGCGCCAACGTGCGTACCGCCGAGGCCGCGCGCAAGGGCATGGGGCCGGCGATGGACGTGGCATTCCGCGGCGGCGCGATCACCGGCATGCTGGTGGTCGGGCTGGGCCTGCTCGGCGTGGCCGGCTACTGGGCGCTGCTGCCGCGCTTCGGCATTCACGGCGAGGAGGCGCTGCACGCGCTGGTCGGCCTGGCCTTCGGTTCCTCGCTGATCTCGATCTTCGCCCGCCTCGGCGGCGGCATCTTCACCAAGGGCGCCGACGTCGGCGCCGACCTGGTCGGCAAGGTCGAAGCGGGTATCCCCGAGGACGACCCCCGCAACCCGGCGGTGATCGCCGACAACGTCGGCGACAACGTCGGCGACTGCGCCGGCATGGCCGCGGACCTGTTCGAAACCTACGCGGTCACGGTGATCGCCACCATGCTGCTGGGCTTCCTGATGTCGGCCGATGTCGGCAGCAACGGGGTGCTGTATCCGCTGGTGCTGGGCGGGGTGTCGATCATCGCCTCGATCATCGGCGCGTTTTTCGTCAAGGTGAAGGCCGGCGGCTCGATCATGGGCGCGCTGTACAAGGGCGTGATCGTGTCCGGCGTGCTGGCCGCGATCGCCTACTACCCCATCACCACCCTGCTGATGCCCGACAACAGCCACGGCGCGATGAACATCTACGTCTGTGCGCTGATCGGCCTGGCCCTGACCGGCGCCATCGTCTGGATCACCGAGTACTACACCGGCACCCAGTACAAGCCGGTGCAGCACGTCGCTTCCGCGTCCACCACCGGCCATGGCACCAACATCATTGCCGGGCTGGGCGTGTCGATGAAGTCGACCGCGCTGCCGGTGATCGCCGTGTGCGCGGCGATCTGGGCCTGCTTCGCCCTCGGCGGGTTGTACGGCATCGCCATCGCCGCCACCGCGATGCTGTCGATGGCCGGCATGATCGTGGCGCTGGACGCCTACGGCCCGATCACCGACAACGCCGGCGGCATCGCCGAAATGGCCGAACTGCCGTCCGAGGTGCGCGACATCACCGACCCGCTGGATGCGGTCGGCAACACCACCAAGGCGGTGACCAAGGGTTACGCGATCGGTTCGGCGGCGCTGGCGGCATTGGTGCTGTTCGCCGACTACACCCACAACCTGCAGGCGGCCAACCCCGGCAAGACCTTCGCCTTCGACCTGTCCGACCACACCGTCATCATCGGCCTGCTGATCGGCGGCCTGATCCCGTACCTGTTCGGTGCGATGGCGATGGAGGCCGTCGGCCGCGCCGCCGGCAGCGTGGTCGAGGAAGTGCGTCGCCAGTTCCGCGACATCGCCGGCATCATGGAAGGCACCGGCAAGCCCGACTACAGCAAGGCCGTCGACCTGCTGACCCGCTCGGCGATCAAGGAAATGATCCTGCCCTCGCTGCTGCCGGTGGCGGTACCGATCGTGGTCGGCCTGCTGCTGGGTCCGAAGGCGCTGGGCGGCCTGCTGATCGGCACCATCGTCACCGGCCTGTTCGTGGCGATCTCGATGACCACCGGCGGCGGCGCCTGGGACAATGCCAAGAAGTACATCGAGGACGGCCACTTCGGCGGCAAGGGCTCCGAAGCGCACAAGGCCGCGGTCACCGGCGACACCGTCGGCGACCCCTACAAGGACACCGCCGGCCCGGCGATCAACCCGCTGATCAAGATCATCAACATCGTCGCCCTGCTGCTGGTGCCGTTGCTGTAACTGCAGGCGATGACCCACGCCCTTCTCCCCCGCCGAAGGGGGGGGGGAGAAGGCGCTACAGCCAGCCGGAACGGACGGCAACTGCGGCTTCGACACCTGGCGCCTGTTGCCTGTTGCGCGACAATGTGCAGCCTCTGCCTTCGAACCCCGCCGTCATGTGCCACACCTCCCGTCTGGCTCTTTCCCTGCTGATGCTTGTATTGACCGGAACGGCCTTCGCACAGGACGCCGCCTCACCAGTACCGGTGGATACGCCCGACCCGCTCGCGCTGAAGCCTGGCGAATTTCTCTGGCACCCGGAGATCGCCCCGCAAGGGCCGATCGTGTTGGTAGTCAGCCTGGACGAGCAACTGGCCTACGTGTACCGCAACGGCATGGTCATCGGCGTGTCAACCATCAGTTCCGGCAAGAAGGGCAAGGAAACGCCGACCGGCGTGTTCACCATCCTGCAGAAGAACAAGGATCACCGCTCCAATCTCTACGATAGTGCGCCGATGCCGTACATGCAGCGGCTGACTTGGGACGGTATCGCCCTGCACGCCGGCAATCTGCCCGGTTATCCGGCCTCGCACGGCTGTGTGCGCCTGCCGATGGCGTTCGCCCAGGAGCTGTTCTCGGTCACCCGCAACGGCGATACCGTGGTGGTGGCCGACGCAAAGGCCGGCGCCGCCAGTGTGGCCCACCCGGCCGTACTGGCGCCGGTGGACGGCAGCGGCCAGATCGCCGGAACGGAAATCGGCCAAGTCAGCTACTGGAACCCCGACGCCAGTCCGGAAGGTCCGCTTGGCGTGCTGGTCAGCCTGGCCGATCAGCGCGTATACGTGCTGCGCAACGGTGCACGCATCGGCGAGGCATCGCTCCGGGTCGAGGACGATTTCCGCATCGGCGGCTCGATATTGATGGTGATGGGCAGCGAAACCGAAGACGGTCCCAGCCTGCTCGACCCCTCGCAACCCCGGCGCCGCTGGGCGGCCTATCCAATCCTGGGCGCCGATGCCAAACCGCTGGCGATGCTGCAATTGCAGCTGCGTGAGCACCCGCTGCAGGTGGACGCCGCCTTCACCCGCCAGCTTTATCCCATGCTGGTGCCGGGCACGACCGTACTGCTGACCGACCTGCCTGCCACCCGGATGCCTGCCGACGGCACCCGGGAACTGCAGCCCGTACTGAAAGCCGAGCCGTCAGTCGGGACGAATCCACGCTGAACGTATGCACCGGCCGCGGATTGACCGGCCCGGCTGGCCGGCTGCTATGCTCGGCCCATGCTCCCCCGTATGCTCGTCGTGCTGACCTTGTGCTGCCTGACCTCCCTGCCGCGTGCGGGTCAGGCCACCGGCGACCACGCCGGCGCGGCAGGACCATCGCTGGCCGAGGCGCTGGCACACACGGCGCCGGCACTGGACCGCAAGATACTGGACCTGGCCACCCGGGCCATGTCCTGCGCAATGCGCCAACCCGAGATGTCGGCGCGACCGGCTACTCTCAGCGTGATCGACTTTTCCCTGCCTTCGACCCGGCCACGCCTGTGGGTGTTCGACCTGCAGAAGCGACGGCTGCTGTTTGAAGAATGGGTCGCCCATGGCCGGAACACCGGCGCCAATCTGGCCACCCGGTTCTCCAACCGCAACGGCAGCAACATGTCCAGCCTGGGTAGCTTTGAGGCACAGGAAACCTATATCGGCAAGAATGGCTATTCATTGCGCCTGCGCGGACTGGAGCCGGGCTACAACGACCTGGCCCGCGAACGCGCCATCGTCATCCACGGCGCCCCCTATGTCAGCCAGGGCCTGATCGACAGCCAGGGCCGGTTGGGCCGCAGTCTGGGCTGCCCCGCCGTTCGAACCGCGGTGGCGAAGCCACTGATCGACAGCATTCGCGAAGGCGGCTTCGTGTTTGCCTATTACCCGGATGCCGAGTGGCTGGACCATTCCCGACTGCTGCAGCCCGGGTGCAACGGCGCAACGACCCTGACCGCATCTTCACCCAGCGCCACCGAGCCCTTGCAGGTCGCAACCAACTGAGACCAGACGCAGCAGCCGGGCGCGTCCATTGGTCGAAACCCGTCCCACGGTTGCTGCAACGCAACACTGCAGCGCGTAGAATGCTTGCCCTCCCCTGCAAGCTTTGGAGTCGCACCCATGGGCCTGGACCACGTCCCCACCGGCAAGAACCCCCCCGACGAAATCAACGTCGTCATCGAGATCCCGAAGGACTCGGAGCCGGTGAAGTACGAGGTCGACAAGGAAAGCGGCGCGATCTTCGTCGACCGCATCCTCTCCACGCCGATGCGCTACCCCTGCAACTACGGCTACATCCCCAACACCCTGTGCGGCGATGGTGACCCGGCTGACGTGCTGGTGGTGCTGCCGCTGCCGCTGATCCCCGGCTCGGTCGTTCGCTGCCGCCCGGTCGGCGTGCTGCGCATGACCGACGAGGCCGGCAGCGACGAGAAGCTGCTGGCGGTGCCGGTCTCGAAGATCTTCGACGGCTACTCGCACATCGAGGACATCGGCCAGGTCTCCCCGCACTGGCTGGAGCGCATCGGTCACTTCTTCGAGCACTACAAGGACCTGGAGAAGGGCAAGTGGGTCAAGCTGGACGGATGGGGCACCGCTGCCGAAGCCAAGCAGATCCTGCTCGACTCCATCGAGCGCGCGAAGAAGTAGTCCGCGAGACCAAATCCGAGCTGGTCGCCACTCCCCCGGAAGTGGCCAGCTTCACTAATTCGATTCAGAGTCCAGCCGCACTAGCTGCGCGTTCCATGGTTATTCGCCACTGGCTCAATCGGGGCTCGATTTCTGCAGCATGTCGCCGCCATTTATCCGGATCAGGCTGCGTTAGCGTATAACGTGACAAGGGCAGTTGATCGTCCAGCTCGCAATCCCAAGACCAGTCGGCCCAACGGGAAAGGCGCATCGCTTCCTGTTGTGGATTTGCAAGAAACCGTTCGTAATCGACTGCCGTCCAATCAGCTGGCGGCAATGACTCCAAGTCATCAAGCATTAGGCGCATGGCCGTTTCCCACTGGCGCACAACGATTTCGGCCAAGGGTTGCCCACTCAACTCCCGCCATCCTGGCGTCAGCAGAAATGACCACGCCGGCCCCTTCCAGTCGGGAAGTGAATACATCTGGAAACGACCGGACTTCCACCCGTCAATCATGCTTCCACACACTTGGCGAGGATCGCGATGCAGAAAAATGAACTTCGCATCTGGAAACACGGCCTTGATAAACGGAATACGCAATGCATTCTTTGGTGTTTTCTCCAGCATGCGAATCGAGGTCAGCAGATCAGGTGCGCTTCCAGAACGATTTCTCAGCGCTGCGAGGAACCTGTTCTGCAACATTTCCACAACAACCGGAGTGGCATCAGCACTATCCAGCCGATTGGAATCAAAATTCCGTTGCATCGGCGACAAGCCATCGATTCCTTCTATCACCTGATGACTTTCATCGCCAATCGTATAAACATCAGGAGCGCCCGCAAGTGTTTCGAAGAGAAGGGTCGAACCGGAACGTGGAGGACTCACAACGAATACTGGGCATTCCAGTTTCGCCGCTGAAAGCACCTTACGCGACGCAGCCTCTGCCGGTTCCAAGGAAGATTCGGCATGAATAACTGGTTCGCCATGAACATCCCTCTGCGCTGTGATGTCCACGCCCGGAAGCGCCATGTCGAGAACATGCCAGCTCAAGGCGTGCCAGAACCCCACTTCGTTCCGGAGTGCTATCTGCTCTACGCCAAGTCCAAGTAATTGTTTTCGGGTGGCATCCAGAAGGGTTTGATAACGTGATCGGCCTGCCTTATCTTCTCCATAGCGAGCCCAAAGCGCCTGCCAACACCTGGAAAACCTCAGCAGCGCAGACTGGATCGGACCCAATCTTGGGCCGGGCACGCACTCCCCCAGCAAGAACACCATGTGCTCACGCAGCTCCCATGGCGACATTACTGCTGGTGCATTGACGCGCTCGAAATCCGGATACGCTGTTCCTCCCTGTGCAGGTGGATGCATGCGAGGACGCCACTCGCCCCGGTAGGCCTTCCCCGGCGCACGCCCTTCAGACAACAAATCCCAGAATCGTTCACCCCCAACCGTATCCGCAACCAAATGGATACGCTGCACATGGCCGCTGTTAAGCACCCTATGCTGCCGCCAAGTATCAAAAATCCAACACTCCCCTTCCTTCATGTTGACCTCCGCATCGCCGCATTGGAAGCGGACGTCCGGTGTGGTCACAATGGGAATATGCACGCGCATACGCTCACGCCAGTAATAATTGACATCGACATGCGCCTTTACTTCTGCAGAACCGTCCAGGCGCATCAATCGAGCCCGCCCCCATGTGGCGCCAAGCTCTGAAAGCACCTGCATCATGTACGGAGATTGCTCGAGCCATGGAGTAGGCCGCATATCACCGGTGAGCGCATCGCTATCGGGATCGCCATCGGTGGTGATCAATGTAAGTGCGCTATTTCCGGCTTCATGCGCCGAGCGGGGGCGCCAGGCGCTCTCATCAAATGCCGTTGCCTCCCGAAGCAAGGCAGCAGCATCGAACATGACTGGTAACTGGATGAAAGGGACCTGTAATTTCATGACTGTCTCTGCCTCGTGGGTCCGAAGCTGCCCACATCTGGTCACATGATACTGACAGATGCCGCACGGCTCATGCAGCATATGCTCGGAACCACGCATCGTCTGCACTCGCTATTCCGCCAACTGTGAATCCCTTGCGAATCACTCAAATATGCCGCGGCTCCAATATGGGTTAAGCGCCTGATTATCAGACACTAATTGAAATGGTAGACAAGCGCGTAATAGACCACGTAGACCCACGACAGGATGCCGTGAACGATGGCCCACAGCAGCGACTTGTTGGCACTCCAGGAAATGGTGATGGCCAGGGCGGTGCCGAAACTGACCCCGGCCTTGATCACGGTGGTACCTGTACTCATCGCAACTTCTCCGGCATGGGTGGTCGCATGACGATAGCGCATCGGGCATCGATTAACGGCAAAGCTCACTCCTCCCGATAGACCCGCGCGCCCTGGGCGCGGAACTCGGCTGATTTCTCCGCCATGCCCGCCTGCAGCGCGTTGCCTTCGTCCACCCCATGTTCGGCGGCATAGTCGCGCACATCCTGGGTGATCTTCATGCTGCAGAAGTGCGGGCCGCACATCGAGCAGAAGTGGGCCAGCTTGTGCGCCTCCTTCGGCATCGTCTCGTCGTGCATCGACTGCGCCTTTTCCGGGTCCAGGCCCAAGTGGAACTGGTCCTGCCAGCGGAACTCGAAACGCGCCTTGGAGAGCGCGTTGTCGCGCACCTGCGCACCGGGATGACCCTTGGCCAGATCGGCTGCGTGCGCGGCGATCTTGTAGGTCATGATGCCGTCGCGCACGTCTTCGCGATTCGGCAGGCCCAAGTGCTCCTTGGGGGTCACGTAACACAGCATCGCGGTGCCGTACCAGCCGATCATCGCCGCGCCAATCGCGCTGGTGATGTGGTCGTAGCCCGGCGCGATGTCGGTGGTCAGCGGCCCCAGCGTGTAGAACGGCGCCTCGCCGCATTCGCGCAGCTGCTTGTCCATGTTCTCCTTGATCAGCTGCATCGGCACGTGGCCGGGACCTTCGATCATGGTCTGCACGTCGTGCTTCCATGCGATCTTGGTCAGTTCGCCCAGCGTTTCCAGTTCGCCGAACTGGGCGGCGTCGTTGGCGTCGGCAATGCTGCCCGGACGCAGACCGTCGCCGAGCGAGAAGGCCACGTCGTAGGCCTTCATGATCTCGCAGATGTCCTCGAAGTGTTCGTACAGGAACGATTCCTTGTGGTGGGCCAGGCACCACTTGGCCATGATGCTGCCGCCGCGCGAAACGATGCCGGTCACGCGCTTCGCCGTCAGCGGTACGTAGCGCAGCAGCACGCCGGCGTGGATGGTGAAGTAATCCACGCCCTGCTCGGCCTGCTCGATCAATGTGTCGCGGAAGATGTCCCAGGTCAGTTCCTCGGCGCGACCATCGACCTTCTCCAGCGCCTGGTAGATCGGCACCGTGCCGATCGGCACCGGCGAGTTGCGGATGATCCACTCGCGGGTTTCGTGAATGTGCTTGCCGGTGGACAGATCCATCACCGTGTCGCCGCCCCAGCGGATCGCCCACACCAGCTTCTCCACTTCCTCGGCAATGCCGGAACTGACCGCGCTGTTGCCGATGTTCGCGTTGATCTTGGTCAGGAAGTTGCGGCCGATGATCATCGGCTCGCTTTCGGGGTGGTTGATGTTGTTCGGCAGGATCGCGCGCCCACGGGCGATCTCGTCGCGGACGAATTCGGGGGTGATGATTTCCGGGATGGCGGCGCCGAAACTCTCGCCCGGATGCTGCGCACGCAGCGCGGCGTCGCGCACCGCTTCCAGTCGCTGGTTCTCGCGGATCGCCACGAATTCCATTTCCGGGGTGACGATGCCGCGGCGCGCGTAATGCATCTGGGTGACGTTGGCGCCCGCCTTCGCCCGCCGCGGCAGGGCGCGGTTCGGGAAGCGCACCGCGTCGAGCTTCGCGTTGGTCTCGCGGGAACGACCGAATTCGGAACTCAGCGCGGACAGGCGCTCGCTGTCGTCGCGTTCGGCGATCCATCCCGCACGCAGCGGAGACAATCCCGCAGACAGGTCGATGCGCGCTTCCGGATCGGAGTACGGGCCGGAGGTGTCGTAGACGGTGACCGGCGGATTGTCCTCGCCACCGAACAGGGTCGGCGTGCGGGTCAGCGCGATCTCGCGCATCGGCACCCGGACATCCGCGCGCGAACCCTCGACAAAGATCTTGCGCGAGCCGGGGATCGGCCGGGTCACGGATTCGGACAACTGTTCGGTCTGCTGGATCAGCGAGGCGGGCACGGCGTTCATCGGTTCGTCCTGTGGTCCGGCCGCGAGGAATTCGCGGCCGCGAACGAAGCGAAGGCGCATGGCGGGCCGGTGGGGTCTGAAACGCAACGACATCCCGCCTGGCGCAACCTGCGAAGCTTCCCTACGCCGGCATCACCCGGATCAGGTTCGAAGGGACTGTCTCAACCAGCCGTGGCCGGTACCCCCGCTTCGACAGCCATTACACCACAGCCCCTATATCGTCTCCAGCATCTCCCGGTCACGCACCGCGCCCTTGTCGGCGCTGGTGGCCAGCAGGGCGTAGGCCTTCAGCGCCAGGCTGACCTTGCGCTCACGGGGCTGGGACGGTTTCCAGCCGGCGGCGTCCTGTTCAGCGCGACGCGCGGCCAGCGCCTCGTCGGCGATCAGCAGTTCGATGCGGCGCGCGGGAATGTCGATGCGGATGCGGTCGCCGTCGCGGACCAGGCCGATGGCGCCGCCAGCCGCGGCCTCCGGCGAGCAGTGCCCGATCGACAGACCCGAGGTGCCGCCGGAGAATCGGCCGTCGGTCAGCAGCGCGCACTGCTTGCCCAGACCCTTGGATTTCAGGTAGCTGGTCGGATACAGCATCTCCTGCATGCCGGGGCCGCCCTTCGGCCCTTCGTAGCGGATCACCACGACGTCGCCGGGTTGCACGCGGTCGCCGAGGATGCCTTCGACTGCGGCGTCCTGGCTCTCGAACACCCGTGCCGGGCCCTCGAACACGTGGATCGATTCGTCCACGCCGGCGGTCTTCACCACGCAGCCGTCGCGGGCGATGTTGCCGTACAGCACCGCCAGGCCGCCTTCTTTCGAATAGGCATGCTCGAGATCGCGAATGCAGCCTTCGGCGCGGTCGGTATCCAGCGACGGCCAGCGTTCGGACTGGCTGAAGGCGGTCTGGGTCGGGATTCCGGCCGGCCCGGCCTTGTAGAAGGTGGCGACGGCCTCGTCGTCGCTGCTGGCGACGTCCCACCTGGCGATCGCCTCGCCCAGCGTCTTCGCGTGCACGGTCGCCACGTCGAGATGCAGCAGTCCGCCACGCGCCAGTTCGCCGAGGATGGCCATGATGCCACCGGCGCGGTGCACGTCTTCGACATGGTATTTCTGCGTGTTCGGCGCCACCTTGCACAGTTGCGGCACGCGCCGGCTCAACGCGTCGATGTCACGCATGGTGAACGCCACCTCGGCCTCCTGCGCCGCGGCCAGCAGGTGCAGGATGGTGTTGGTCGAACCGCCCATCGCGATATCCAGCGTCATCGCATTCTGGAATGCCTCGAACGTGGCAATGCCCCGCGGCAGCGCGGTCGGATCTTCCGCGCCGTACCAGCGGTGGCACAGCTCCACCGCCAGCACGCCGGCGCGCTTGAACAGCGCCTCGCGGTCGGCATGGGTGGCGACCACGGTGCCGTTGCCGGGCAGCGACAGCCCCAGCGCCTCGGTCAGGCAGTTCATCGAGTTGGCGGTGAACATGCCGCTGCACGAGCCGCAGGTCGGGCAGGCGCTGCGTTCGACCGCGGCCACGGTCTCGTCGGACACGTTCGGGTCGCCGGCCATGATCATCGCGTCGATCAGGTCGAGCTTGTGCTCGGCCAGCCGGGTCTTGCCGGCCTCCATCGGCCCGCCGGAGACGAATACCGTGGGGATGTTCAGCCGCAACGCGGCCATCAGCATGCCGGGGGTGATCTTGTCGCAGTTGGAAATGCACACCAGCGCGTCGGCGCAGTGCGCGTTGACCATGTATTCGACCGAGTCGGCGATGACCTCGCGGCTGGGCAGCGAATACAACATGCCGTCGTGGCCCATGGCGATGCCGTCGTCGACGGCGATGGTGTCGAATTCCTTGGCCACCCCGCCGACCCGTTCGACCTCGCGCGCGACCAGTTGGCCGAGGTCCTTCAGGTGCACGTGACCGGGCACGAACTGGGTGAACGAGTTGGCGATAGCGACGATCGGTTTGTGGAAGTCGTCGTCGCGCATGCCGGTGGCGCGCCACAGCGCGCGCGCGCCGGCCATGTTGCGGCCGTGGGTGGAGGTCCTGGAACGGTATTCGGGCATCGGGGGGAGTGCTTTCGGCAAGCGCCGCGGAAAGCCGGGATTTTGCGGCGTTTGCACCGTTGCATGTGCAACCATTTTCGATGAAACCTATCGGCGCTCCTCGCGCTTGACACGGTCGCGATTCGCATGGTTTCCTAACGCACTATGTTGCATCGCCACACGCCAATGACGAACGCGCGCCGCGCAAGCGACGCTGCCCTCCTCGTACTCGTCCTCATTACCTCGCCTACAGGTGCGGGACGAGCCGGCGCGTAAACGAAAAGCACGCCAGATTCTCAGAACCCCGCACCGCAAGGCGCGGGGTTTTTGTTTGAAGGCCTTCCGAATTTTTCCGACACCCTTTCCCCAACACCACACAGACTTCCAGGATCCGACCATGACCACGCAGAACCTCCCCCAGCCCAAGATCGCCATCGTCGGCTACGGCAGCCAGGGCCGCGCGCACGCGCTGAACCTGCGCGACTCCGGCTTCGACGTGACCGTCGGCCTGCGCCCGGGCGGCCCGACCGAGGCCAAGGCCACCGCCGACGGCTTCGTGGTCAAGAGCCCGGCCGAAGCAGTCAAGGACGCCGATCTGGTTGCGGTGCTGACCCCGGACATGGTGCAGAAGAAGCTGTACGAGGACGTGCTGGCCGCGAACATGAAGCCCGGCGCCTGCCTGCTGTTCGCGCACGGTCTGAACGTGCACTTCGGCATGATCGCCCCGCGCGAGGACCTGGACGTGGTGCTGGTGGCGCCGAAGGGCCCGGGCGCGCTGGTCCGCCGCGAGTACGAGATCGGCCGCGGCGTGCCGTGCATCTACGCCGTCTACCAGGACAAGAGCGGCAACGCCGAGCAGCTGGCCCTGACCTATGCCGGCGGCCTGGGCGGCGCCCGCGCCAACATCATCAAGACCACCTTCAAGGAAGAGACCGAGACCGACCTGTTCGGCGAGCAGGCCGTGCTGTGCGGCGGCGCCTCGTCGCTGGTGCAGGCCGGCTTCGAAACCCTGGTCGAAGCCGGCTACCAGCCGGAAATCGCCTACTACGAAGTGCTGCACGAACTGAAGCTGATCGTCGACCTGTTCTACGAAGGCGGCATCACCCGCATGCTGGAATTCATTTCCGAGACCGCGCAGTACGGCGATTTCGTCAGCGGCCCGCGGGTGATCGACGCCTCGGTCAAGGCGCGCATGAAGGACGTGCTGACCGACATCCAGGACGGCACCTTCGTCAAGAACTGGGTCGCCGAGTACGAAGCCGGCCTGCCGAACTACAGGAAATTCCAGCAGGCCGACAAGGATCACCCGATCGAACAGGTCGGCAAGGCCCTGCGCGCCAAGATGGTGTGGCTGCAGGCCAACGCCTCCCAACCGGATACAGACGAGCAGGCCGCCGCATGAACGCAACTCCCGCCCCGGCGACGCCGCGCAACGGCGCCCGCTGGCTGGCCCACGCCCTGGAAGCCGAGGGCGTGGACACGCTGTTCGGCTATCCGGGCGGCACCATCATGCCGTTCTACGACGCGCTGGTGGATTCGTCGCTGAAGCACATCCTGGTGCGTCACGAACAGGGCGCGGCGCTGGCCGCCAACGGCTACGCCCGCGCCAGCGGCAAGGTCGGGGTCTGCGTGGCCACTTCCGGCCCCGGCGCCTCCAACCTGGTCACCGGCATCGCCGACGCCATGCTGGATTCGGTGCCGATGGTCTGCCTGACCGGCCAGGTCGGCACCCCGCTGATGGGTACCGACGCCTTCCAGGAGCTGGACGTGTTCGGCATGACCCTGCCGATCGTCAAGCATAGTTTCCTGGTGCGGCGGGTCGAGGACCTGCCGCACGCGGTGGCCGAAGCCTTCCGCATTGCCCGCGAAGGGCGCCCGGGGCCGGTGCTGATCGACCTGCCCAAGGACGTGCAGATGGCCGACGCCTCGCACCTGCCCGACCATGTTCCGGCAGAAATGCAGGCCCCACCGCCGCCCGATGCGGCGCAGCTGGCCGAAGCGATGGCGGCGATCGCCGGGGCCGAGAAGCCGGTCGTCTACGGCGGTGGCGGCATCGCCCTGGCCGACGCGGTCGATGCCTTCCGCCAGTTCGTCGATTCCACCCGCCTGCCGACCGTGCTGACTCTGCGCGGGCTGGGCGCCCTGCCCGGCAACCACCCGCAATTCCTCGGCATGCTGGGCATGCACGGCAGCCGCGCGGCCAACATGGCGGTGCAGGAATGCGACCTGCTGCTGGTGGTCGGCGCGCGCTTCGACGACCGCGCCACCGGCAAGCTCAACGAGTTTGCGCCGTTCGCCCGGGTCATCCATCTGGACGCCGATGCCTGCGAGATCTCCAAGCTGCGCGCAGCCGATATCGCCCTGCCCGGCGACGTGGCCGCCGGCCTGAAGGCGCTGGCCGGCGCGCGCAGCACCTGCGACGACTGGCGCAAGCGCTGCAACGACCACCGCAACCGCTTCGCCGCCCGCTATGACGCCCCCGGCGCCGACATCTACGCCCCGGCGCTGCTGAAGCGGCTCAGCGAAGTCGCGCCGGCCGACACCGTGATCGCCTGCGACGTCGGCCAGCACCAGATGTGGGTGGCCCAGCACTGCAAATTCGACCATCCGCGCAACCACCTGACCAGCGGCGCGCTGGGCACGATGGGCTTCGGCCTGCCGGCGGCGATGGGCGCGCAGTTCGCCTGCCCGGACCGCACCGTGGTCCTGGTCAGCGGCGACGGCAGTTTCATGATGAACGTGCAGGAGCTGGCCACCATCGCCCGCTGCAGGCTGCCGGTGAAGATCGTGCTGCTGGACAACCACGCACTGGGCATGGTCCGGCAGTGGCAGGAACTGTTCTTCGCCGAGCGCTACAGCGAGATCGACCTGAGCGACAACCCCGACTTCGCCGCCCTGGCCGAAGTGTTCGGCATTCCGGCCAAGCGCATCGACCGCCGCAACCAGGTCGAGGACGCGCTGGTCGACCTGCTAGCCCAGCCCGGCCCGGCGCTGCTGCACGTGGCGATCGACGTCAAGGCCAACGTCTGGCCGCTGGTGCCGCCGAACCACGCCAACAGCTCGATGCTGGAAGCCAATCCCGCCAAACCGCCGCAACCCCAGGAGCCCAAGTCCCATGCAATACCGGCTTGACTTGGTGCTGAAACCCGCCGAGGGCGCGCTGGTGCGCACGCTCGGCCTGATCGAGCGCCGCGGCTTCGCCCCGCGCGCGATCAACGGCGCCCCCGACCCGGCCGATGGCCGCTGGCGTGTGCAACTGGTCGTGGACAGTGCGCGGCCAGTCGAGGGCCTGCGCCTGCAACTGCTGAAGCTGTACGACTGCGAGGCGGTCGAAGCCACGGCGCTGCCCCGGCAGGAGCAGGCGGCATGAGCCGCCGGCCGCCTTCGCGCACCGCGCCCCCGGCCGAAGTGGTCCGGAGGCGTCTTCTTCGAGCTTGCCCGCTCGCCTGCCTCCATGCCTGATTCCCGCGCCACCGCCAGCAACGAAACGGACGTCGGCGACGTAAGCGTCTCCGTGGCCGACGTGCTGGCCGCGCAGGCGCGCCTGCGCCGCTACCTGAGCCCGACCCCGCTGCACTACGCCGAGCGCTTCGGCACCTGGCTGAAGCTGGAGAACCTGCAGCGCACTGGTTCGTACAAGGTGCGCGGGGCGCTGAACGCCATGCTGGCCGGGCTGGAGCGCGGCGACGACCGCCCGGTGATCTGCGCCTCGGCCGGCAACCACGCCCAGGGCGTAGCCTGGTCAGCCTACCGGCTGGGCCTGCAGGCGATCACGGTGATGCCGCTGGGCGCACCCGCCACCAAGATCGCCGGCGTGCAGCATTGGGGCGCCACCGTGCGTCAGCATGGCGAAACCTACGACGAGGCCTACGCCTTCGCCCGTGAACTGGCCGACCACAACAGCTACCGCTTCCTGCCCGCGTTCGACGACCCCGATGTGATCGCCGGCCAGGGCACCGTCGGCATCGAGATCGCCCCGCACGCGCCGGACGTGGTGATCGTGCCGATCGGCGGCGGCGGCCTGGCCTCGGGCGTGGCGCTGGCATTGAAGTCCCAAGGCATCCGCGTGATCGGCGCCCAAGTCGAAGGCGTGGACGCGATGGCCCGCGTTCTCAAGGGCGGCCTGGCCACGCGCGACCCGGCCGCCACCCTGGCCGACGGCACCCGGGTCAAGGTCCCAGGCTTGATCACCCGCCGCCTGTGCGCCAACCTGCTGGACGACGTGGTCATCGTCCGCGAGGCCGAATTGCGCGAAACCCTGGTCCGGCTGGCGCTGGAGGAACACTTGATCGCCGAGGGCGCCGGGGCGCTGGCGCTGGCCGCCGGCCGCCGGGTCGCCGGCAAGCGCAAGTGCGCGGTAGTCTCCGGCGGCAACATCGATGCCGCAGTACTGGCACAATTGCTGTCCGAAGTGCGGCCCCGGCCGCCGCGCAAGCCGCGCCGTCGCGTGCAGGAAGCCAATCCGGTCCTGCCCGCCGTGCGCGGCAACGCCGCAACACCCCCCCACACCACCACCGCGAAGCAGCACGAAAGCCCGGACGCCGACCCGCGTCCGCCGTTGCGCATCGCCGCCGCAGCCGTAACCGAGGAACCCGTCTGGTGAACACTTCAACCGCAACCCAACGCATCCGCATCTTCGACACCACGCTGCGCGATGGCGAGCAGTCGCCGGGCTGCAGCATGACCCCGCCGCAGAAGCTGGTGATGGCGCGCGCGCTGGCCGAGCTTGGCGTGGACGCGATCGAGACCGGCTTCCCGGCCAGCTCGCAGTCTGACCGCGAGGCGATGGCGCTGATCGGCGCCGAAGTCCACGAGCCGGTGCTGGCAGTGCTGTCGCGCTGCCTGCCGGGCGACATCGAGACTTCGCTAAAGGCGCTGGAAGCCGCATCCAGGCCGCGCCTGCACCTGTTCCTGTCGACCAGCCCGCTGCACCGCGAGCACAAGCTGCGGATGAACAAGGAGCAGGTGCTGGAATCGGTCCGCACCCACGTCGAGATGGCCCGCCGGCACATCGACGACATCGAGTTCTCGGCCGAAGACGCCACCCGCACCGAACTGGACTTCCTGGCCGAGGTGGTCGGCGTGGCAATCGCCGCCGGCGCCACATCGATCAACCTGCCCGATACCGTGGGTTTCACCACTCCGGACGAGATCCGCGAGATGTTCCGCCACCTGATCGAGACGGTACCGGGCGCGAAGGATGTCGTGTTCAGCGCGCACTGCCACAACGACCTTGGGCTGGCGGTGGCCAACTCGCTGGCCGCCATCGAGGGTGGCGCTCGCCAGGTCGAAGGCAGCATCAACGGCATCGGCGAGCGTGCCGGCAACTGTGCGATCGAGGAAATCGTGATGGCACTGAAGGTGCGCAACGCCTTCTACGGCTTCGACACCAGCATCGATACCCGCCGCATCGTGCCGACCTCGCAACTGCTGTCGCGGTTGGTCGGCATGCCGGTGCAGCGCAACAAGGCGGTGGTCGGCAGCAACGCCTTCGCCCACGAATCGGGCATCCACCAGCACGGCATGCTGCGCCATCGCGGCACCTACGAAATCATGCGCCCGCAGGACGTCGGCTGGCCGGATACGCAGATGGTGCTGGGCCGGCACAGCGGCCGCGCCGCGGTCGAGGCGCGCCTGCGTGCGCTGGGCTACTGGCTGGACGAGGACGAGCTGGGCACGGTGTTCGAGCAGTTCAAGGCCATGTGCGAAAAGCAACGCGTGGTCACCGACGCCGACCTGCAATCGCTGATGCAGGACGACAGCAGCGGCAGCGGCTACCGGCTGGCCTCGATGACGGTCAGCGACGCCGGTCATCGCGCCAGCGCCACCGTCGAGCTGTCCGACCCGGACGGCAACCGGGTCACCGAGACGGTCGAAGGCGACGGCCCGGTCGATGCGCTGTTCTCGGCGCTGGCCGCCGCCACCGGCGTCGACCTGACCCTGGAAAGCTACCAGGTGCACAGCGTCGGCTTGGGTACCGACGCCCGCGGCGAAGCCAGCCTGAGCGTGCAGTACGAAGGCGAGGAGTACGAAGGCACCGGCACCAGCAAGGACGTGATCGAGGCCAGCGCGCTGGCCTGGCTGGACGTGGCCAACCGCCTGCTGCGCCAGCGCCAGGGTACGCCGGCCGGCGGCGAAGTCGCCGCCGCCTGACCTGGGTCGTGCGGGATCGTCGCGGCTACAGCGCTGCGACGACCGCCGCGCCCATCTCGGCGGTGCCGACCTTGCGCCCGCCGTCGGCGCAGATGTCCGCGGTGCGCAGACCCTGGTCTAGCACTGCACCGACTGCGCGCTCGATCGCATCGGCCGCGTCGGCACAGCCGAAGCTGTAGCGCAGCATCATCGCCGCCGACAGGATCGTCGCCAGCGGATTGGCCACGCCCTGCCCGGCGATGTCCGGAGCCGAGCCGTGTGAAGGCTCGTACATGCCCTTGTTGTCCGCATCCAGCGACGCCGACGGCAGCATGCCGATCGATCCGGTCAGCATCGAGGCCTGGTCGGACAGGATGTCGCCGAACATGTTGTCGGTGACGATCACGTCGAACTGCTTTGGCGCGCGCACCAACTGCATCGCCGCGTTGTCCACGTACATGTGCGACAACTGCACGTCCGGATAGTCCTTCGCCACCTCTTCGACCACCTCGCGCCACAGCTGGCTGGACGCCAGTACGTTGGCCTTGTCGACCGAGCACAGCTTCCTGCCGCGCTGCATGGCCGCGTCGAAACCGACCCGCGCGATCCGCGCGATCTCGCCCTCGCTGTACGGCAAGGTGTCGTAGGCACGGCGCTGGCCGTCCACCGTCTCGCGACCGCGCGGCGCGCCGAAGTAGATGCCACCGGTCAGCTCGCGCACGATCAGGATATCCAGGCCGGCCACCACCTCGGGCTTCAATGTCGAAGCCGCCGCCAACTGCGGATACAGCAAGGCCGGACGCAGGTTGGCGAACAGGCCCAGTTGCGAGCGGATCTTCAGCAGCCCGCGTTCGGGACGCAGCGCCGGATCGATCGTGTCCCACTTCGGTCCGCCGACCGCGCCCAGCAGCACCGCATCGGCCGCGCGCGCGCGCGCCAGCGTCTCATCCGCCAGCGGCGTGCCGTAACGTTCGTAGGCCGCGCCGCCGAGGTCGTCGTATTCCAGTTCCAGTTGCAACCCGAACGCCGCATCGGCGCGCTGCAACACCTTGACCGCCTCGGCCATGATTTCCGGGCCGATGCCGTCGCCGGGAAGTACCAGAATCTTGTTGCTCATGCTTTCCTTGTTGGACGCCTGCGCGCCGTG
Source organism: Pseudoxanthomonas kalamensis DSM 18571 (assembly GCF_010211745.1). GTDB lineage: Bacteria > Pseudomonadota > Gammaproteobacteria > Xanthomonadales > Xanthomonadaceae > Pseudoxanthomonas_A > Pseudoxanthomonas_A kalamensis. The sequence continues at coordinate 135,587 of NZ_PDWQ01000001.1, forward strand.
GACTGATGGATCAAGCGGCCGTCAGCGGCCGTAGCGTGCGGTCAGGCTGGCCTGCCCGAGGACATTGGCGTGGACCATGAAGCCGACCATCGCGGCGCTGGCGTCGGCCGGCACTTCGATCTGCTCGACGCCGAGCGCATAGACGGTGAACACGTAACGATGCGGCGCGTCGCCGGGCGGCGGGCAGGCGCCACCGAAGGCATGGGTGCCGAAATCGGTGCGCCCCTGCACGGCACCGGCCGGAAGCGCGGCGCCATCGGCCGCACCGGCGTTCTCGGCCAGCGCGGTCGTGCCGGCCGGAAGGTTGTAGACGACCCAGTGCCACCATCCGGAGCCGGTCGGCGCATCCGGGTCGTAAGCCATCAGCGCATAGCTCTTGGTACCAGCCGGGCCCGGCGTCCATTGCAGCGCGGGCGAACGGTTCTGCCCGGAGCAGCCGAAGCCGTCGAACACCTGCGCCTCGGTCAGCGTGTCGCCTTCCTGCAGGACCGGGCTGGTGAGGACGAACTCCTGCGCGCAGGCCGAGGTCGCGAACAGGCAGGAAAGCAGCAGCGGAAAAATCGCGAGTTTGCGCATGGCCATCGTCCTCATGTGGTGGAAGCGGGCGGATTCCCGGCTCCCGTTCACTCCCTGCCCAGCGCGCCGAACAGCCACGGCTGCGCCGAACGGTGCCGCGCCTCGAAAACGCGGATTGCATCCTGATCCTGCAAGGTCAGGCCGATGTCGTCCAGGCCGTTGAGCAGGCAATGCTTGCGGAAGGCATCGACCTCGAAGCGGTGCTGCACGCCATCGGGCCGGGTCACCGTCTGCGCCGCCAGGTCCACGGTCAGCGAATAACCCTCGCTGGCCTCGCACTGCGCGAACAGCGTATCGACCTCGTCGGCCGGCAGCACGATCGGCAGCAACCCGTTCTTGAAACTGTTGTTGAAGAAAATGTCGGCGAAGCTGGGCGCGATCACCGCGCGGAAGCCGTATTCGTCCAGCGCCCACGGCGCATGCTCGCGGCTGGAACCGCAACCGAAGTTCTCGCGTGCCAGCAGCACGCTGGCGCCGGCGTAGCGCGGGAAGTTCAGCACGAAATCCGGGTTGCGCGGGCGGGCGCTGCTGTCCATTCCGGGTTCGCCGACATCCAGATACCGCCACTCGTCGAACAGGTTGGGCCCGAAACCGGTGCGCTTGATCGATTTCAGGAACTGCTTGGGAATGATCTGGTCGGTATCGACGTTGGCGCGGTCCAGCGGGCAGACCAGGCCGGTGTGTTGGGTAAAGGATTTCATTGCAGCATCTCCCGCACGTCGACGAAATGACCGGCCACCGCGGCGGCGGCGGCCATCGCCGGGCTGACTAGGTGGGTGCGTCCGCCGGCGCCCTGGCGGCCTTCGAAATTGCGGTTGGAGGTGGACGCGCAGTGCTCGCCACTGCCCAGCTTGTCCGGGTTCATCGCCAGGCACATCGAGCAGCCCGGCTCGCGCCACTCGAAGCCGGCTTCGATGAAGATCGTGTCCAGCCCCTCGGCCTCGGCCTGCGCCTTGACCAGTCCGGAGCCGGGCACCACCAGCGCCTGCTTGATGCTGGCGGCGACCTTGCGTCCCCTCGCGACTTCAGCCGCGGCACGCAGGTCCTCGATCCGCGAGTTGGTGCAGGAACCGATGAACACCCGGTCCAGACGAATATCGGTGATCGGCTGCTCGGCCTGCAGGCCCATGTATTTCAATGCGCGGGTGATCGAATCCTTCTTCACCGGATCGGTTTCGCGCGCCGGATTCGGCACGCTGGCATCGATCGGAAGCACCATCTCGGGAGACGTGCCCCAGCTGACTTGCGGCTTGATGTCTTCGGCACGCAGTTCGACCACCGTGTCGAACGCCGCGTCGTCATCGGATACCAGCGTCTGCCAGACCTTGACCGCGGCATCCCAGTCCGCGCCCTTCGGCGAGAACGGCCGATCCTTGACGTAGGCGATGGTCTTGTCGTCGACCGCGATCAGGCCGACGCGCGCGCCGCCTTCGATCGCCATGTTGCAGATCGTCATGCGGCCTTCGACCGACAGCGCGCGGATCGCACTGCCGCCGAACTCGATGGCATGGCCGTTACCGCCTGCGGTGCCGATCTTGCCGATCACCGCCAGCACGATGTCCTTGGCGGTCACGCCCGGCGACAGGGTGCCGTCCACCCGCACCAGCATGTTCTTCATCTTCTTGGCGACCAGACACTGGGTGGCCAGCACGTGCTCGACTTCCGAAGTGCCGATGCCGTGCGCCAGGGCTCCGAACGCACCGTGGGTGGAGGTATGCGAATCGCCGCAGACCACGGTCATGCCCGGCAGGGTCGCGCCCTGCTCGGGGCCGATCACGTGGACGATGCCCTGGCGCGCATCGTTCATCCTGAACTCGAGGATGCCGAAGTCGTCGCAGTTCTCGTCCAGGGTCTGCACCTGCAGGCGCGACACCGGGTCGGCGATCGCCAGCAGGCCGCCGGCGCGTTCGACCTGGGTGGTCGGCACGTTGTGGTCCGGGGTGGCGATGTTGGCGTCGATCCGCCACGGCTTGCGCCCGGCCAGGCGCAGGCCTTCGAACGCCTGCGGCGAGGTAACCTCGTGCAGGATGTGGCGGTCGATGTAGATCAGCGAGGAACCGTCGTCGCGGCGCGTGACCTCGTGCATCTCCCACAGCTTGTCGTACAGCGTCTTGCCTGCCATCGGCGGTTCCCGGTTCCGTGGTGGGTGGCCGGGCAGCTCAGTGCCCGGCAGGGAAGCCATGCTAGGCACTTGCAATCAATAAAACAAATTCATATTTTTCATTCATTGGATAACCAGTGGAAATGAAATGGATCTGGCCAGCCTGCAGGCCTTTCTTGCCATCGCCGAGACCGGCAGCTTCTCCGCCGCCGGCGAACGCCTGCACCTGACCCAGCCAGCCATCAGCAAGCGCATCGCCGTGCTGGAAGCACAACTGCAACGGCGCCTGTTCGACCGCATCGGCCGCGAAGTGGCGCTGACCGAAGCCGGCCAGGCCCTGCTGCCGCGCGCGCGCGGCATCCTCGACGAACTCGACGATGCCCGCCGCGAACTGGACAACCTCGGCAGCCGGGTCGGTAGCCGGCTCAGCCTGGCCACCAGTCACCACATCGGCCTGCACCGGCTGCCGCCGTTGTTGCGGCAATTCGGCCAGTCGCACCCGCAGGCTGCGCTGGACATCCGCTTCCTGGATTCCGAACAGGCCTGGTCCGAGGTGCTGCACGGCCGCGCCGAGCTCGCGGTGACCACCCTGGGCCCGGCCGCGCCACCGCTGCGCACGACGCCGGTCTGGGACGACCCGCTGGAATTCGTCGTCGCCCCCGATCATCCGCTGGCCGGCCGCTGCAACATCGGCCTGGCCGAACTGGCGGCCCATCCGGCGGTGCTGCCCGACGCCAACACCTTCACCCACCGCATCGTCGCCGAACGCTTCGCCGCCGCCGGACTCAGCCTCAGCCTGCGCATGACTACCAACTACATGGAGACCAACAAGATGCTGGTCGCCGTCGGCCTGGCCTGGAGCGTGCTGCCGCACACGCTGATCGATACCCAGACCACGGTGCTGGATGTGCCGGGCGTGCGCCTGAGCCGGCAGTTAGGCCACGTCAGCCACGCCGGCCGCACCCTGTCCAATGCCGCGCGCGCCTTCATGGCCCTGCTCGACGCCGAGGCAGCGGCAGGGTCCGTTGAATAACGCCGCTCAGTCCCGCATCGACAACAACCCGAACAGCAGCAGACCATAGACCGAGAACTGGAAAGCGCCGTTGTACGAACCGCTGCCGATCGCGGTCTGCCACATCTGCCACAACGCGGCGCCGAATACCCCGAACAACAGGAACCATACAAGAATCGCCACGCCAACGCCGTTGATGGCGTGACGCTTCGCCCGCAAGAAGGTGTCGCCATCCGCCATCCTGTGCCGCCACATCTGCCAGGCGCCCGCCGACATCAGCAGGCCGGCGGCGAATTCCAGCAGCAACACGAGTATCAACGATGCCCAGATCAAGGCCGGATGCACGATGGCCGGAACGATCGACTCCGGGTAGGCGGCGTGGTCGGCCCGACTCAGCACATAGGCAAACGAGGCGTACATCCCACCATCGAGGTTCATGACGTTCTGGACGGCGTATGCCAGGGCAAGCAAACCGAAAATAGCCGTGAACACGGCTTTCCATACGCGGATGTTCACAAGTTTCCCCTTCTCATGGACATGCATGGCCGTTTCTACGCCGATCCCGCTGCGCACGCAACACGCCACGCCTGCGCGGGAACTGGTTTAGCATCGGGATTCCCCTCGCGCCATCGGAGTCCGCATGTCCCTCATCCGTCGCCCGCTTGCCCTGCTCTGCCTCGGATGGCTGTTCGCCGCATCGGGTGCCATGGCGGAACCACCATCGCAGGCACAGGCACTGGAGCTGCAGCGGAAAATACTGACTCTGGACACCCATCTGGACACGCCGGCCAATTTCGGCAATCCGGACTGGAGCATCCTCGACGATCACAGCGCCAGCGGCCGGCAATCGCAGGTGGACTATCCGCGCATGGTCTCCGGCGCGCTCGACGGCGGCTTCTGGGCGATCTACACCGGACAGGGGCCGCAAACCGTCGAGGCCGACCTGAAGGCGCGCGACCACGGCCTGAAGCGGCTGATCGAGATCCGCGAAATGCTGGCCGCACATCCGGACACCTTTGCACTGGCGCTAACCGCCGACGATGCCGCGCGGATCAAGATCGAAGGCAAGCGCGTGGTCTACATCAGCATGGAAAATGCCTCGCCGCTGGTGCATGACCCCAGCCTGCTGCAGTTCTACTACGCGCAAGGCCTGCGGCTGATGAGCCTGGTGCATTTCGCCAACAACCAGTTGGCCGATTCGGGCACCGACCCGAAGGGCGCGCAATGGAACGGCCTCAGCCCGGCCGGCCAGGCGCTGGTCGCCGAGGCCAACCGGCTGGGCATCGTGCTTGACCAGTCGCACGGCTCGGACGCCGAATTCGACGCCCTGCTGGCGCTGTCGAAGACGCCGATCATCCTCTCGCACAGCGGCGCGCGCGCCGTCTACGACCATCCGCGCAACATCGACGACGAACGCCTGAAGCGGCTGGCCGAAACCGGCGGGGTCATCCAGGTCAATTCCTACGGCGGCTACCTGATCGACATCCCCAAGGACGAAGCGCGGCTGCAGGCCGAGGCCGAACTTCAACAACGCTTCGGCGACGACCCGGAAAGCCTGCCGGCCGCACAACAGGACGAATACCGTGCGGCATGGAAGGCGATGAACGAAGCGCACCCGCTCAAGCGCGCCAGTATCGACGACTTCTTCCGTCATCTCGACCACGTCCTCGAAGTCGCCGGACCCGAGCACGTCGGCATCGGCATGGACTGGGATGGCGGTGGCGGCGTGATCGGCCTGGACAGCGTGGCCGACCTGCCGAAGATCACCTCGCACCTGATGGAGAAGGGTTACAGCGAAGCGCAGATCGCCGACATCTGGGGCGGCAACGTGTTGCGCGTGCTGCGCCGGGCCGAGGCCTACGCCGCCAGCGGCAAGACTGACTGAAGTCTGCGCCTGCGAACGCCGCATTCATGCGCCGGACAGCCTGCGGGCGGCTGCACGGCGCATTGAACGGATTCTTCAGCCAACCCTTACGAACGGCTAACACGCAGCTCATTTTCGCTTAATCCGCGGCAGCCACGATGCTGCCATGCGCAAATACTCCTCCCCATACGCGGCTGCCGGCCGCGCCAATGCGGCGCAACGGATAGACCCCAACCACCCGCAACGCGGCGAAGTGGAAGCGTTCATCGCCGAGGTCTACCGGCAGCGTTTCGACACCCGCCTGCATCATTTCCTGCCGCACCTGCTGGCGTTCCGCGACGACGACGACCGCTTGCGCGCCGCGGTCGGTCTGCGCCGTGCCGACGAAGGCGCCCTGTTCGTCGAGCAATACCTCGACGCGCCGGTGGAACACGAGATAGGTCGTGCCCTGCGCCGCGAAGTCGAACGCCGCCATGTGGTGGAAGTCGGCAACTTCGCCGCACGCGACGCCGGCGACGCGCGGCGCATCATCGAACACGTGACCGGGGTACTGCACCGCGCCGACCTGCGCTGGGTGGTGCTGGTGGCCACCCGCCAGCTGCGCAACGCCTTCGATCGCCTGCAGCTGTCCACCTCGATCCTGGCGCCGGCGCAACGCGAACGACTGACCGACGACGGCACCGACTGGGGCCGCTACTACGACACCGGTCCGCAGGTCGTGTACGGCAATGTCGCCGCCGGACAGGCCTTCCTGTCGCTGCGCGCCACCGAGGCATCCGACGATGCGCCGGCGGTGCTGCCCTGCCCGTGTCTGGCGATGTCATGAGCGACCTCGACGACCTGCTGCTGCAACCATTGCGGCATGACACGCGTCCGCGCGTGCTGGTCGCCGAACCCCTGAACGGCGCACAGCTGTTCGCCAGCGCCGCGCGCATCGCCGATGCAGTGTCCGCGCTGGGCCTGTCGCGGGTCGCCAGCCGGCTCGACAACGGGCCGCAGTGGCTGGCGCTGGACCTGGCCCTGCGCCGGCTCGGCGCCGTGCACGTGCCGCTGCCGACCTTCTTCACCCCGCAGCAGGCGCAGCACGCCCTGCACAGCAGCGGTGCCCAGGCGCTGGTGGAAATGGCGGCCCCGCACACGGCAACCGCGGCGCACGTGCCGTTGCCCGAAGGCCTGGTCGCCAGCCTGCTGGCGTACGACGAAATCGCTCTGCCGGACGGTACCGCCTGCATCACCTACACCTCGGGCACCACCGGCAACGCCAAGGGCGTGTGCCTGGACGAACATGCCCTGCTGACCGTGGCCGATTCGCTGGCCGCGGCCGCGCGACCGCTGGCCCCGCGCCGCCATCTGTGCCTGATGCCGCTGTCGACGCTGCTGGAAAACGTCGCTGGCCTGTACGCGGCGCTGCTCGCCGATGCCGAGATCGCGGTGCCGCCGCTGGCGGAAATCGGCTACACCGGTTCGGCCGGACTGGACGTGCCCCGCCTGCTGCGCTGCCTGCACCGCTACCAGCCGGAAAGCGTGATCCTGCTGCCGCAACTGCTGCTGGCGCTGGTGATGGCCGCCGAATCCGGCGCCGCGCTGCCGACCTCGCTGCGTTTCATCGCCGTCGGCGGCGGCCGTGTCGGCCAGGGATTGATGCGGCGCGCATTGGCTTTGGGCTTGCCAGTGTACGAAGGCTACGGTCTGACCGAATGCGCCTCGGTGGTTTGCCTGAATCGCCCCGGCGCGCGCCGCCCCGGCAGTGTCGGCCAGCCGTTGCCGCATGCCTCGGTCTGGCAGCGCGACGGCGAGCTGTTCGTCGAAGGCGTGCGCTGCCTGGGTTACCTGGGCGACGACGCATTGCCGCCCGGCGCCATCGCCACCGGCGACCTCGGCCACATCGACGAGGACGGCTTTGTTCACGTCACCGGCCGCCGCAAGCACATGTTCATCACCTCCTACGGCCGCAACGTCTCGCCCGAGTGGATCGAAAGCGAGCTGCTGCAGCACCCGTTGCTGGCGCAGGCGGTGGTCAGCGGCGAGGCGCGTCCCTGGAACGTGGCCGTGCTGTGGCCGCGCCGCGCCGATGCCGGCGACGACGCCATCCGCCGCGCGCTGGCCGAGGTCAACCGCGGTCTTCCCGACTATGCGCAGGTCGCCGATTTCGTCCGCGCCGAAGCGGCGTTCGGACTGGGCAACGGACTGCTGACCGCCAATGGCCGGGTGCGCCGCGAAGCCGTGCTGGCGCGCTACGCCGGCGCCATCGACGCCCGTTACCCCTCTTCGACATCCCTCACTTCCGGAGCATCCTGATGAGTTTCCACGACGACCTGCTGGCCCAGACCGAAGCCGAGCGCGCCGCCCTGATCGGCGTGCCGATCATCCAGTCCGCGCTGGCCGGGCGCATTTCCCACGACGACTACACCGCCTTCCTGCGCCAGGCCTATCACCACGTGCGCCACACGGTGCCGCTGCTGATGGCTTGCGGCGCGCGGCTACCGGCCCGGCTGGAATGGCTGCGCACGGCGATCGGCGAATACATCGAGGAAGAGATGGGCCACCAGGAGTGGATCCTCGACGACCTGGCCGCCTGCGGCATGGACCGCGCGGCCGAGGCGGCCTCGGAGCCTTCGCTGGCGACCGAACTGATGGTGGCCTATGCCTACGACACGGTGATGCGCGGCAATCCGGTCGGCTTCTTCGGCATGGTGCTGGTGCTGGAAGGCACCAGTGTGGCGCTGGCCACGCGTGCCGCCGAAACCATCGAAACCTCGCTCGGCCTGCCGCGCAACGCGTTCGTCTATCTGCGTTCGCACGGCGATCTGGACATCGAGCACACCGGCTTCTACGAGTCGCTGATGAACCGGCTGGACGATGCCGATGACCACCGCGCGGTGCTGCACGCCGCGCGCCGTTTCTACGTGCTTTACGCCGACATCTTCCGCAGCCTGCGCCAGGACGGCGAACGGCGCGACACCGCGAGGCAGGCGGCGTGATTCCGCTGCAGGGGCGCAGCGTGGTCGTCACCGGCGCCAGCGGCGGCATCGGCACCTGCCTGGTCGCCGGGCTGGTCGAGCACGGCGCGCACGTGGTCGCCGTCGCCCGTCAGAGTCACTCGCTGATGGTGTTGAAGGACAAGCATGGCGATGCGCTGGAAGCGATGACCTGCGACATCGCCGACGATGCCGACCGCACGCGCCTGTTGGTCCGCCTGCGCTCGCTGCAGACGCCGCCATCGATGCTGGTGCTGAGCCATGCGATGGACGGCTTCGGCCTGTTCGAGCAGCAGTCCGAAGCCAGCCTGCGCCGCCTGGTCGACACCAACCTGACCTCTTCGATGCTGCTGCTGCACGCCATGCTGCCGCTGCTGCGTGCGCAGCCGCAGGCCGCGGTGGTAGCGATCGGATCGACCTTCGGCAGCCTGGCCTTCCCCGGCTTCGCCGCCTACAGCGCCAGCAAGTTCGGCCTGCGCGGATTGATCGAGGCGCTGGCGCGCGAGTACGCCGACGACGACGCGCTGCGCTTCCAGTACCTGTCGCCGCGCGCCACCCGCACCCGCTTCAACTCGCCAGCCGCGCAGGCGCTGAACCGCGAACTGTCGGTGCACGAGGACCGGCCCGAGGAAGTTGCCCGGCGGCTGCTCGCCGCCATCCGCCGCGGCGATGCGCGTCTGCAGGTCGGCTGGCCGGAAAAACTGTTCGTGCGCCTGAACGGCGCATTCCCGTGGCTGGTCGACGGCAGCCTGCGCGGCAAGCTGGCGGCGATCCGTCGCCATGCATTGCCACTCGACACTCGTCCCGATACGGAGAACCTCGATGAACCCGTTTCTCACTGAATGCAGGCGTCTGCTCGCCCCTGCCCTGTTGCTGGCCGCCGCTGGCTCCGCTCTCGCCGCCGACACCCTGACGCCATCAGTCGCTGCCGTCCGCGACGACTGGGCCAAGGCCGTCTACGCCACGCCCAAGCCGCAGCGCCAGGCCGCGCTGGAAGCATTGTCGCAACGCGCCGCCAGCGCACGCGATGCGCAGTCGCAGGATGCCGACGCGCTGATCTGGGACGGCATCGTGCTGTCCAGCCTGGCCGGCGAGCGCGGCGGCATCGGCGCGCTGGGACTGGTCAAGCAGGCGCGCAAGGATTTCGAGCAGGCGCTTGCGATCGACCCGACCGCGCTCGACGGCGCCGCCTACACCAGTCTGGGTGCGCTGTATTACCAGGTGCCCGGCTGGCCGATCGGCTTCGGCAACGACGACAAGGCCCGCGACTACCTGCTCAAGGGCCTTCAGATTGATCCCGACGGGATCGACGCCAACTATTTCTACGGCGACTTCCTGCGCGACCAGGGCGACTGGAAGAACGCCGACGCCGCGTTGCAGAAGGCGAAGTCCGCGCCGCCGCGTGCCGGCCGCGAACTGGCCGACAGCGGCCGCCGCAAGGAGATCGACAGCGCGCTGGCCGAAGTCCGCAAGCATCTTGCGCAGCCCTGAACCGATGACCACACTGGGCCGATGCGCATCCTGCTGGTGGAAGACGACGATCTGCTTGGAGAAGGCATCCGCACCCTGTTGCGCCGAGCCGCGTATTCAGTGGACTGGGTCCATGACGGTCCGGGCGCGCTGACCGCGATCCGCGATGGCAACTTCGACCTGGTCGTGCTCGATCTCGGGCTGCCCGGCCTGGACGGCATCCAGGTGATCCGCCAGTGCCGCGACCGCGGCGCCGACGTGCCGATCCTGGTACTGAGCGCACGCGAACGCCCGTCCGACCGCGCCACCGGGCTGGACGTCGGCGCCGACGACTATCTCGGCAAACCGTTCGACCCCAACGAGCTGCTGGCGCGGGTACGCGCGCTGTTGCGGCGCAGCTCCGGCCGCGCCACGCCGCTGCTGGTCCACGGCGCGCTGACGCTGGACCCGGCGGCGCTGTCGGCCAGCTGGCAGGGGCGCGCGCTGGACCTGACCCGCCGCGAATTCGCCCTGCTGCGACTGCTGATGGAATCCAACGGCCGGCCGCTCAGCCGCGAATCGGCGCAGCAGCGCCTGTACGGCTGGAACGAGGACGTGGCCAGCAACGCCGTCGATGTCCACGTCCACCAGCTGCGACGCAAACTGCCAGAAGGCATGATCCGCACCGTGCGCGGCGTCGGTTACGCGCTGGACCCGCAGGTCGCCGGTGCGCGGGACGGCAATTCGCCATGAGATCGATGCGGCGAACGTTGCTGCTGTCGCTGATCGTGGTGATGTCACTGGTGATGGCGGTCGCCGCCGGCTTCAGCTACCGCGCCGGACTGCAGGAAGCGGGGGAAATGTTCGACGCCAAGCTGGCCCACTCGGCGCGGGTGCTGGTCAGCCTGGTCGATGCGCCGCTGGGTGATCTGGCCGAACATCCCGGCGACAACGATCCGGTGGTGATCCACGGCTGGCATGGCCAGGCACAGGGCGTCGGCGATGCGCTGGCTTTCCCCAGCGGGCATGCCTACGAAACCAAACTGGCGTTCCAGGTGCGCGATGTACAGGGCCGGCTGCTGCTGCGTTCGGACAGCGGTCCGGACACGCCATTGGCGCCGCGCGAACCGGGCTTTCGCAACGTGGTCCTGGACGGCGAGCAGTGGCGCAGCTTCACCCTGCAGGCACCGAGCGGGCGCTGGTACCAGTCGGCCGAACGCGCCGACATCCGCCGCGAGATCGCCGGCGACATCGCCCTGGGTACCCTGCTGCCGCTGCTGCTGGCGCTGCCGTTGCTGGCGCTGTCGGTGTGGTGGGTCGTGCGCTGGGCGACCCGCGGACTGGCGCAGGTCTCCGAGGAAATCGGCGCGCGCGCGCCCGAACGCATGCAGCCGATCCGGCTGCAGCACGTGCCGGAAGAGATTCAGGGCCTGGTCGCGGCGACCAACGGCTTGCTGGCGCGTCTGGAGGCCAGCCTGGCGCGCGAACGCCGCTTCACCGCCGACGCCGCGCACGAGCTGCGCACGCCGCTGGCGGCGCTGAAGGTGCATGCCGACAACCTGCGCCATGCCGCCGACGAGGGCGAACGCAGCGAATCGCAACGCCAGGTCGATGCCAGCGTCCGCCGCATGGAGCGGCTGGTCGCGCAACTGCTGTCGCTGGCCAAGCTCGAACCCGACGCCCCGCGCGATTTCCACGACGTGGTAGACATGTCCATCCTGGTCCAGCGCCAGGTCGAACAGCAGTCCGCGCTGGCCGCCGCACGTGATATCGAACTGGTGTCGCAAATCCAGTCCGCACCGATGACGGTGCATGGCGAAGAGGTCGCGCTGGAAACCCTGGTCCGCAACCTGCTGGAGAACGCCCTGCGCTACACCCCACGCGGCGGTCGGGTCGAGATTGCGCTGGCCGACGATGGCGATGCGCTCAAGCTGCGGATGGAAGACTCGGGCCCCGGTATTCCTCCGCACGCGCGCGAACGCGTGTTCGAGCGTTTCCACCGCGAACTGGGAACCCAGACCGAAGGCAGTGGCCTGGGCCTGCCAATCGTCAGCCAGGTGCTTGCCCTGCATGGCGGCGCGATCACGCTGGACGATTCGCCGGCGCTGGGCGGACTGCGCGTGCGCGTGCGCCTGCCGCGGCAACCGGCGCACTGAAACCGCCGGCTGCGCTGTCAGTCGACCCGTTCTTCCGGCCGGACCCGGAACCAGGCCGCGTACAGCGCCGGCAAGAATAGCAGGGTCAGCACGGTCGCCACCGCCAGTCCGCCCATGATCGCCACCGCCATCGGCCCGAAGAAAGCGCTGCGCGACAGCGGGATCATCGCCAGGATCGCCGCCAGCGCGGTCAGCACGATCGGGCGGAAACGGCGCACGGTGGCGTCGATCACCGCGTGCCAGCGGTCGTGGCCGGCGCGGATGTCCTGTTCGATCTGGTCGACCAGGATCACCGAGTTGCGCATGATCATGCCCGACAGCGCGATGGTGCCGAGCATGGCGACGAAGCCGAACGGCACCCGGAACAGCAGCAGCGCCAGGGTCACCCCGATCAGTCCCAGCGGCGCGGTCAACAGCACCAGCACCACTCGCGGGAAGCTGCGCAGCTGCAACATCAGCAAGGTCACCACCACCAGCAGGAACAGCGGCATCCCGGCCTTGATCGAATTCTGCCCACGCGCCGAATCCTCGATCGCGCCACCGACTTCCAGCAGGTAGCCATTGGGCAGAGCGGAACGGATCTGGTCCAGGGTCGGCTCGATCTGCGCGACCACGGTCGGCGCGGTCAGCTCGGTCCCGATGTCGGCGCGTACGGTGATCGTCGGCAACCGGTTGCGGTGCCAGATGATGCCGTCCTCGAAGGCGTATTCCAGCGTGCCCACCTGTGCCAGCGGCACGCTGCCGCCGCTGGCGATCGGCACCGCCAGGCTGCCGAGCAGTTGCAGCCGGGTGCGCTCGTCCTCCGGCCCGCGCAGCAGGATCTCGACCAGCACGTTGTTCTCGCGATACGTGCTCACGTGCAGTCCCGACAGGGAGCTGGCCAGGAACTGCGCCACCTGGCTGCTGCTGACGCCCAGCGCGCGCGCGCGTTCCTGGTCCAGATTGACCCGCACCACCTTGCTGGGCTCGTCCCAATCGAGGTTGACATTGGTGGTGTTGGGGTTGGCGCGCACCTTCTGCTCGACCTGGCGCGCGATCTCGCGCACGCGGTCGATATGCTCGCCGGACACCCGCAGCTGGATCGGGTATCCCACCGGTGGGCCGTTCTCCAGCCGGGTCACGCGGAACTGCAACTGCGGGAACTGCGGCCCGACTTCGTCGATCAGCCAGCGGCGCAGGCGTTCACGTGCTTCGATATCCCTGGCCAGCACCACGAACTGGCTGAAGTTGGTCTGCGGCAACTGCTGGTCCAGCGGCAGGTAGAAGCGCGGCGAACCGGTACCGACATAGGCCACGTAGTTGTCGATGTCCTCGCCGCGCGCAGCCAGCAGCTTCTCCAGCCGCAGCGCCTGCTTCTCGGTTTCGCGCAGCGACACGCCTTCGGCCAGTTCCATGTCGACCATCAGTTCGGGACGGGTCGAGTCGGGGAAGAACTGCTGCGGCACGAAGCGGAACAGCAGCACCGAGGCAACGAACGTCGCTATGGTGATCCCGATCACCAGCCAGCGATGGCGCAGGCAGGCGTCGAGCAGGGCGCGGAAGCGCCGGTAGAACGGCTTCTGGTACGGGTCGTGCTGGTGGTGCTCGCCGTCCTGCTCCGGCACCGGCGCCAGCACATCGGCGAACGCCGGCCAGCGGTCGGCCAGGCGCTCGCGCCAGCCGCGCCAGCGCGCCGCCAGCGAACCGGGCTTCGGCGCCGCCTTCGGCAGATGCAGGTCCGGCAGCATCTTGTCGCCCAGGTACGGGATGAACAGCACCGCCGCGATCCACGACACCAGCAGGGCGATGGTCACCACCTGGAACAGCGAGCGGGTGTATTCGCCGGTGCTGGACGCGGCGGTGGCGATTGGCAGGAAACCGGCGGCGGTCACCAGGGTGCCGGTCAGCATCGGGAAGGCGGTGCTTTCGTAGGCGAAGCTGGCCGCACGCAGGCGGTCGAAACCCTGCTCCATCTTGATCGCCATCATCTCCACCGCGATGATCGCGTCGTCGACCAGCAGGCCCAGCGCCAGCACCAGCGCACCCAGCGAGATCTTGTGCAGGCCGACCCCGAAGTAGTGCATGACCGCGAAGGTCATCGCCAGCACCAGCGGGATCGACACCGCCACCACCAGGCCAGTGCGCAGGCCCAGCGAGAAGAAGCTCACCAGCAGCACGATGGTCACCGCCTCGGCCAGCACCCGCACGAATTCGCCGATCGATTCGCGCACCGCGTGCGGCTGGTCGGAGACCTTGCGCAACTGCATGCCCAGCGGCAGCGTGGCCTGCAGGCGGCGGAACTCGTGCTCCAGGGTGTCGCCGAGACTGACGATGTCGCCGCCGTCGCGCATCGCCACCGCGATGCCGATGGCGTCCTCGCCCATGAAGCGCATGCGCGGCTGCGCCGGATCGGAGAAGCCGCGGTACACGCGGGCCACGTCGGCCAGACGGAAGGTGTTGCCGTTGGCGCGGACCGGGAAGTCGCGGATCTGCTCGACCGAATCGAAGCCGCCGCTGATGCGCAACTGCACGCGGTCGCTCGGCGTCTCGAAGAAGCCGGCCGCGACTATCGCGTTCTGCTGCTCCAGCGCCTGCTGGATGCTCGCCAGCGGGATGCCGAGGGTGGCCAGCTTGGTGTTGGACAGCTCGATCCACACCTTTTCGTCCTGCAGGCCGACCAGTTCGACCTTGGCCACGTCCGCCACCCGCTGCAGTTCCAGCTGGATGCGGTCGGCATATTCCTTCATCACCGCGTAGTCGAAACCCGGCGCGGTCAGCGCATAGATGTTGCCGTAGGTGTCGCCGAATTCGTCGTTGAAGTACGGGCCGTACACGCCTTCCGGCAGCGTGGCGCGGATGTCGCCGACCCGCTTGCGCACCTGATACCACAGCTCCGGCACTTCGTCCGAATGCATCGAATCGCGCGCCATGATGATGACCTGCGACTCGCCGGGCCGCGAATACGAACGCACGTACTCGTATTCGCCGGTGCCCATCACCGCCTTCTCGATGCGCTCGGTGACCTGCCGCGAGACTTCCTCGGCGGTCGCGCCCGGCCACTTGGTGTTCACCACCATCACCTTGAAGGTGAACGGCGGATCCTCGGACTGGCCGAGGTGGCGATACGACCAGGCGCCGACGATCGCCAGCACGATCATCGCGTACAGCACCAGGCCGCGATTGGTCAGCGCCCACTCGGACACGTTGAAGCGACGCATGCTCAGTGCTCCCCCGGGCTTGGCGGCGCGCCGCGAGTGGCCTGACGCCCAGCGGATCGGATCATTCGGTCGGCTCCACCCACTGCGACCGCACTCACTGCAATTCCAGCGGCTTGTTGTCGTGATCCACCGGCGCGACCTGCTGCCCTTCGCTGAGCAGGTGGCCGCCGGCCGACACGATCCAGTCGTCCGCGGCCAGCCCCTGCAGCACCGGCACGCTGTCCTCGCCGTACGCGCCCAGCTTCACCGGTCGGGAGTTCACCTGGCGGCTGCCGGGATCGACCACCCACACCGCGGCGCTGCCGTCGACCCCTTTCTGCACCGCCGATAGCGGGATGCTCAACGCCGCCGCGTCGCCGCCCTCGCGCAGGAACACCCGCGCGCTCTGCCCCAGTTCCACCTGCTGCGCGGCGGCCGCGTCCAGCCCGACCTTGGCCGTGTAGGTCCGGGTCTGCGCGTCGGCCGCCGGCGAAAGCTCGCGGATACGGCCCTGCAGCCGCTGTCCGGGCGCGTTCCACAACTCGATCCAGGCCGGCTGGTCGACGCCGAACTCACGGATACGGCTTTCCGGCAACGCAATCACCACGTCGCGATCGCCGTCCGCGGCCAGGGTGAACACCGTCTGCCCGGCGGCGACGACCTGCCCGACTTCGACCTGGCGCGAGGCGACCACGCCGTCGCGCGGCGCGCGCAACTGCGAATACGCCTGCTGGTTGCGCATCACGTCGAACTGCGCGCGCGCGGCCCGTGCCTGACCTTCGGCCGCCTTGTAGGCCGCCTCTTGCGCGTCGAAAGCGGACTGGCTGACCAGCTGTTCGCGCACCAGCCGCGCATAGCGGTCGCGGTCGCCGCGCGCGCGCGCCAGATCGGCTTCGGCGGCGGCCAGTTGCGCCCGCGCCGCTTCGGCCTGCAGGCTCAGGTCGCCGGGATCGAGCACTGCCAGCACCTGGCCCTGGCGGACCCGGGTTCCGGTGCTGACATCGCGGCGGACCAGCTTGCCGGCCACCCGGAACGCCAGCGGACTTTCCTCGCGCGCCCGGACTTCGCCGGCGTAGGCCGACAACGCCGCCTGTTCGCCGCCCTGCGGATGCGCGACCAACGCCGGGCGGACCGGATCGACCGCTGGCGATCCGCCACAGGCCGACAGCATCACCGTTGCCAGTAATATTCCGAATCCCTGCAGATAGCGCTTGCGCATCGGCGATCCCGCCCTTGGAATAAATGAACTGAATGGTATAATATATACAGTCGCATCGACTGGTCTACCATTGACAGCATGGTTTCCGCGCCAAAATCCGCCGCCGCCCGCAAGCCGCCGTCCCGGCAGGCTACCGGCCCCGGCCGCCCGAAGGATCTGGGCAAGCGCACCGCCATCCTGGAGGCGGCCAAGCAGCTGTTCATCCGCGAAGGCTTCGCCGGCGCCAGCATGGACCAGATCGCGGCCGAAGCCCGGGTGTCCAAGCTCACCGTCTACAGTCATTTCGGCGACAAGGAAACCCTGTTCGCCGAAGCGATCCGCTGCAAGTGCGAGGAACTGCTGCCGGAAGAGCTGTTCCAGCAGTCACCGAAAGGCCCGCTGCGTGAGCAGATGCTGGTCATCGCCCGGGCATTCTTCACCCTGGTCAGCACCGACGAGTCGCTGGCCATGCACCGGGTCATCATCAACGCCCAGCATACCGATACGCCGTTGCGGGAAATCTTCTGGAAGTCGGGCCCACTGCGCATCCACGAGGCCTTCTCGGCGTTCCTGCGCAACCGGGTCGCCGCCGGCGAGCTGGCCATCGACGACATCGACCGCGCGGCCAAGCAGTTCTTCTGCCTGGTCAAGGGCGAGCTGCATGCGCAGATGATGTGCAAGCTGTGCCAGCCCCCCACTCGCGCGGAGGAAAAGGCCCATCTGGAGGCCACCGTGGACTTCTTCCTGAAGGCCTATGCGCCGGCATGACGTCCGCGCGCTCGCGGCCGTCGGGCCGGAGGTCTCGGTGACTTCCGGCACTGCGTATGGGTGTACTACTACGGCGATGCTTCCACCTCGCCGCGCGCGGAAGCTGTTGTCCTAAAATGACGTCCCCACGCCGGATACTCCCACCATGACGATCGATTACGCCCAGGCCCGCGAGAAGATGGTCGAGCAGCAAGTCCGCCCCTGGGACGTGCTGGATCCGGCCGTGCTCGAGGTGTTGGCCCGCCTGCCGCGCGAGGCCTTCGTGCCCGAGGCCCACCAGGCCCTGGCCTATGCCGACCTGGAACTGCCGTTGGGTCACGGCCAGCGGATGATGAAGCCGGTCGTCGAAGGCCGCACCCTGCAGGCGCTGACCGTGCAGCCGGACGAGGCGGTACTGGAAGTCGGCACCGGCAGCGGATACCTGTCCGCCTGCCTGGGCCAGCTGGCCCGCGAGGTCGTCAGCCTGGAAATCCACCCGGATCTGGCCGACAGCGCCCGCCAGCGCCTGGAAACCAGCGGATACGGCACCAATGTCCGGGTGGAAACCGCAGATGCCCTGCAGTACCCGTCCGAGCGCCGCTTCGACGTGGTCTGCGTGACCGGCGCGCTGGTGGACGTACCCGAGCGCTTCCTCGGCTGGCTGCGCCCCGGCGGCCGCCTGTTCGCGATCCGCGGGCATTCGCCGGTCATGGAAGCGGTGCTGGTGCGCAACGATGTCAACGCGCCGCGCATCGAATCGTTGTTTGAAACCGATCTGCCCTATCTTGTCGGTGCCGCCCCGGCGCCGACTTTCGTGTTCTGAGATTACCGAAGGAATTCCGCATGAGCCGTCGTCCCCTTTCCCTCGCGCTGGCCTTGGCGCTGTCCGCCTTCGGCGGAACCGCGGCCGCCACCGACCTGCTGGAAACCTACGAGCTCGCCCGCAGCGGCGACCCGACCCTGGCGATCGCCGAATCCAGCACTTTCTCGCAGAAAGAGGGTGCCGTGCAGGCGCGCGCCGCCCTGCTGCCGCAGATCAGCGGCAGCGCCAGTTTCAACCGCGACTACAATGCCGGCGACGACGCCATCGGCGACCCGCGCTACAGCGGCCGCGCGTACCGCGCCTCGCTGAGCCAGAGCGTGTTCGACTGGGGCCGGATCAACAACCTGCGTAGCCAACGCGCGCTCAGCGAAGCCGCCGACTACGACCTGGAAGCCTCCAACCAGGACCTGATCACGCGCACCTCGGCCGCCTACTTCACCGTGCTGACCGCGATCGAATCGCTGGCTGCGGCGCAGACCAACGAACGCGCGCTGCAGAAGCAGTACGACTATGCGCAGAAGCGACTGGACGTCGGCCTGGCCCCGATTACCGACGTGCACGAAGCCCGCGCCCAGTACGACAACGCCCGCGCCAACACCATCCTGGTGCGCAACTCGCTGGACGACAGCTATCGCGCACTGGCCGAGCTGACCGGCCAGCCGCTGCACGACCTGCAGGCCCTGCCCGACGATTTCCGTCCGGAACTGCCGGCCGGCGGCGACGCCGAATCGTGGGTCGGCCAGGCGTTGGAGAACAATCCCTCGCTGCGCGCCAGCGACCTGGAAGTCCGCTCGGCCGAGCACAACGTTTCCGCGGCGCGCGCCGGGCACCTGCCTTCACTGTCGCTGGGCGCCGACTACGGCAACAGCTCGTCGTGGAACGACCAGCACCAGTACCTGGGTCTGTCCGACCGCAGCGAAGGCTACGGCTACGGCCTGACCCTGTCGGTGCCGATCTTCGCCGGCGGTGCCACCCAGTCCGGCGTGCGCCAGGCCCTGGCCTCGCGCGACATCGCCCAGGACCGGCTGGAAGCCACCAAGCGCGCCCTGGTGCGCAACACCAGCAGCGCCTACCAGGCCCTGGTCGCCGGTGTCAGCGAAGTCGAGGCGCGCCGCCTCGCCGTCGTGTCGGCGCAAAGCGCGCTGGAAGCCTCGCAAGTCGGCCTGGAAGTCGGTACCCGTACCGTGCTGGACGTGTTGCAGAACCAGCGCACGCTGTTCAACGCACAGCTCGACTACGCGCAGTCCAAGTACAACTTCCTGCAGAACCGCCTGCTGCTGGAGCAGGCGGCCGGCACGCTGGACATCGACGATGTGCGCGACATCAACCGCCTGCTGACGGTTTCGGCCGATGCCCGGCTGGAGAGCGGCTCGATGTAGTCTGCTGCGGCAACGGCTTCGCAATACGCAAAACGGCGGGTTCCCCCGCCGTTTTGCGTTTCCGGGCCATTGCTGGCCAAGCGTGTTTCCGCGCGGTTTACTTCGGCGCCGCCGGCAGGCTCTTCAACGTGCTGGCGGCGATCCGGTCCAGGCGCTCCTGGCTGCCGTCGCCCTGCATGACCATGCCGGTGTTGCTGGCGCTCCACAGCAGACGCACGCTGCGCGGCTCCAGCACCTCGACCAGCAATCCGCCCTGCACATAATCGTGGGAAACCACCTTCAGCAGCGGTTGTCCGTCCTCGGCCTCGGCAACGATCTGCGAACAGCCGCCACTGGTGCACTTGACCGCCGCCTGTGGCGTTCCCGCCACCACGTCGGACCCGACCGCCTGCGCGTCCTGCACGTCGCGCACGCCGACCCGGTAGGCAATGATGAAATCGGCGCTGCCCGCCGCGGCAGGCTGGTAGCCCTTGGCCTGCAATGCCTTGTCCAGCGCCGCCTGCAGGCGGGCGCGAAACTGCGGATCATTGACCCGGGCATCCTGTTCGGCGACCTGCTGCGGCGGCATCTCCAGCCAGGCATAGCCCGGACCCGGCAGGGTGCCGGCCGGCTTGACCACCTTCACCTCCGGTGGCGGCAGGCTGGAAACGGTCGGCGACGTGCTGGAGCAGGCCGCCAGGCCCAGCGCCAGCATCAGGCCCGCACCGCCGAACCGCAGGCCGGCACGCGCGCTCATCGGAAATTTTGATCGTGTCATCGGCTGCAAGAGCGTTCCTTTACTTGGTCGCCGAACCCGGCGGGAAATCGGCGAACATCTTGCTGACGCCAGCCTGCATGCCTTCCTGCAGTTTCTCCGGCGAACTCGGCAAGGTGCCACTGGCACTGCCGCGCCAGATCGCCTGCTTGGTCTTGGCATCGAACAGGTCCACCACCAGGGTGCCGACATCGTAGGTGCGCACGGTGGTCGTGGCAGGGGCCATGCCGACACCGTACCAGGCCGGGCTGTACCAGCCCCAGCCGGCATAGGCCGGCGCGCTGTAGAAGGTATCGACGGTCTGCTTCTGCTCGGTGGCCACATGCGCGGCCACGGCAACATCGGCATCGGCGGACTCGACCCAACCCTTCGCCTTCAGCTGGGCATTGACCGCATCGACGATGCGCTGCTGCATCAGCGGCGAGGCGGCATCCGGTCGCTGGATCCAGGTGAAGCTGTGGTACTTGTCGAACTGTGC
The DNA here is from genome assembly GCF_010211745.1 of Pseudoxanthomonas kalamensis DSM 18571. Lineage (GTDB taxonomy): Bacteria > Pseudomonadota > Gammaproteobacteria > Xanthomonadales > Xanthomonadaceae > Pseudoxanthomonas_A > Pseudoxanthomonas_A kalamensis. The sequence goes on from NZ_PDWQ01000001.1 coordinate 156,278, forward strand.
ATTGGGGTCCGAATCGGTATGCACGGTCGGGGTGGAGGCGCAGCCCGCCAGCGCCAGCATGGCGGTCACACCGAGGATCTTCTTCATGCTCATCTTCGTCGGCCTTGAGTCGGGAAGGAATCGGATATCGAAGCAGGCGTCGATTCTAGCCCGTTTTCCCGACGGGGCAATTGTCCCGACAGCGCAAACGCCCGGCGTTTCCATCCCTAGAATCCACCATGTCGCCGAGCGCGGGGCGGCGCCCGACAGGGCCATGGGGAAGTCGCGCCGCCGTCATGGATGAATCTCAGGGAAGGACGCTTCCGCCGGCCGGAAGCAGGGCTCCGGTGTGCCTGCACACCGGAAGCCGGGAAAGATCATTGCGTCGCCCGAACAATCCGAACATTCATCCAGCGAGGCTTCCGATGCACATCACTTCCGCAGCACCGTTGTTCCACCGTCCCGTTCGCCTGGTCTTCGCATTGCTGCTGCTCGGATTGAGCCTGCCACTGCTCGCCGCGCCGTCCAACAAATGGCGGATAGAAGCCGATGGCCGCAGCAAGGTCGACGGGCAGGTTGAATTCGCCTTCACTCCGGAGGGCGGTGGCGCCATTCCACTGGTGGTCGATATTCCTGCCCGCACCCGCGAGAACGATGCGGCCAGGCTGATCCGCGATGCCGTCCGCAGCCAGTTCGGCGAAGCGGTCTACCATGCCGAGATCGATGACGGCGAGGACGTCCTGGTCAAGGCCAAGGGCGATACTCCCGACTTCGACCTGAGCATCGTGCGCAATACCGCGGCCGGGCTGAAGATCGAGCTGGACCGCGAGTGAGCTACAGGGCAGCAGGCGTTTCGTCTGCTGCCCCTGCCTGGATTCCGGAAAAAGGCTGCATGGAGCCGCCTTATTGCCCCTCTGCCCCCAGCATCGAATCATCGACAATGAGGGCAATGGATCTGCGGGCAGCATTTGCCGGCAGCTACAGCTGCGACTCGACCGGCATCAACTTCATCAGCCAGGCCAGGAAGCGCTGCGTCGCGCCAGCCTCCGGCTCGTGTTCCCATTCGCGCTCGCCGTCGCTCCAGACCAGGCGGCCGTCGCGCAATTGCACCTGCCAGGCGTTGCGCGGGCGCAGCTGGCGCTGAAAGATCGCCGCCAGCTGCTCGGCCAGCGCCGGATGCCGGACCAGCACGCCCTGCTCGCAGTTCAGCGAGGTCGATCGCGGATCCAGGTTGTAGGAGCCGACGAAGACCTCGTCGTCGTCCATCACCATCGCCTTGGTGTGCAGGCTGGAACCGCTGGAACCGCGCAGGCTCTGCCGACCGCCCTGCCCGTTCGGCTTCAGTTCCCACAGCTGCACGCCGCCTTCCAGCAGGTCGCGGCGATAGCGCGCATAACCGCCATGGACGGCGGCCACGTCGGTGGCCACCAGCGAATTGGTCAGGATGCGGATCTCCAGGCCACGCTGCGCGCCGCGGACCAGTTGCTCGGCACCGGCCTCGCCGGGAACGAAGTACGGCGAGATCAACCGCAGTTGCTGTTGCGCCGCCGCCATCGCCGGCAGCAGGGTCTGCAGCACGGCCGAGCGCTCTTCTTTCGGCAGGCTTGCCTTCATCGGATCGTCGCTGACGAAGCGCCAGTCCGAGCTCCACTGCAGCCGCCCCTCGCCCCGCAGCAGCGCTTCCACCTCGGGATCCTCGCGCAGCACCTGGGCGTAGGGACTGGCGCGCAATTCCTCGTCCAGTCCGTCCAGCGCCTCGCGCAAGGCCTGCAGCGCCGATTCGCTGGCCGCCTGCGGCGACAGCTGGGCAATCGGGTAATTGGACGGCGCATTCCAGAAGTGGTCGAAATTGACCTGCACCGCGGTCGCCGCCGGCCCGACCATCAGCATGTCGAGGTCGACGAAGTTGGTCTCCTCGCTGGCGCCGAAGTATTCGTCGCCCAGGTTGCGCCCGCCGGCCAGGGCAATGCGGTTGTCGACGATCCAGCTCTTGTTGTGCATGCGGTGGTTCAGCCGCTTGAAACCGGTGGCGAACTCGCCGGCCTGGCTGAGCGCGCCGCTGCGGCTGGCCATCGGGTTGTACAGTCGCACCTCGATCCGCGGATGCGCGTCCAGCGCGGCGAATCCGCGGTTCTTGGCCCGCGCATCCAGATCGTCGACCAGGATGCGCACCCGCACCCCGCGGTCGGCCGCGTCCAGCGCCCGTCGCGCCAGCAGGCGGCCGGTCAGGTCGTCGTGCCAGATGTAGGTCTGGATATCCAGGTTCTGTTCCGCCACCCGCGCCGAGTACGCGCGCAACGCATACGCTTCCGCGCCGCTGCTGACCAGCCGGAATCCGGACTGGTCCGGATGCGCGGACTGCAGCGGATCGAGCAGTTCGGCCAAGGCGCCACTCGTTGCCGGAGGCGATGCGAATTCATCCGGCAACTCGGCCCGCGGCGGCAATTGCGCACACGCAGCAAGCGCCAGCACCACCAGCACCCACAATCCCCGTACCGCTCTCATCGGCCGCCTCTCCTTCATCGGCGCAGATACTACGCCATGCCGGCCACTGGAAAATTCAGATCAGCGCAACAAAAAGGCATCCGCGCCTGAGCGCGGATGCCGGACGAATACCCCGAAAGCCCTGCGATGATCGTCGCAGGGCCGGTCACGCGAGTTACGGGGTGACGATGTTGAACCACAAACCGAACTCGTCCATCAGGCCGAAGAACTGCGCCCAAGCGTCCTCGTTGCCTTCCACCTTGATGTCGCCGGACGCCACCAGATCCTTGAGCTTGGCATCGCCCAGCTGGACATCATCCAATGACTTCTTGGTCAGGGTCACCGTCGAGTCCGGATTGGCCGCCAGCTTCGTGCTGTAGTTCAGCACGCCGTTCTCGACCGAGAGCGTATACGCCTCTCCGAGGTCGGAGAAGTTGATGTTGAGGTTCAGGTTCTTGCCGGCGGCACGTTCGCCATTCAGCTTGACCGCCATGTAGTCGAACAGCATTTCCGGCGGCATGGCGCGGATGGTATCCGGACTGTCGGTGCCGGCCAGCGGCAGGTCCGGCGTACCGGTACGCAATTCGGAAGCACCCTGCAGGTACACCGAACGCCACGGTCCGGACTCGGCCTGGTAGCCCATCTGCTCATAGGCGTCGGCCAGCAGTTCCTTCGCGGCGGTGTTCGACGGATCGGCGAACACGACATGCTTGAGCGCAGTCGCCACCCAACGGTATTCACCCTTGTCGAAATCCGCCTTCGCCCGCTTCACGATATCCGATGCACCGCCCATGTACTCGACGTACTTCTTGGCCGCCATTTCGGGCGGAAGATTGTTCAGATCGGAAGGGTTGCCGTCATACCAGCCCATGTAGCGCTGGTAGACCGCACGCGAATTGTGGCGCAGGCTGCCGTAGTAGCCCCGGCCCGACCACAGCTGCTCCAGTTCGGGCGGCAGCTTGATCATCTCGGAGATTTCTTCGCCGGTATAGCCCATGTTGAGCATGCGCACCGACTGGTCGTGGATGTACTTGTACAGGTCACGCTGCTTCTTCAGGTAATCGATGATGCGGTCATGTCCCCACATCGGCCAATGGTGGCTCTGGAACTTGACGTCGACATTGTCGCCGTACAGCGCGATGGTTTCGTCGATGTAGTGCGCCCAGTTCTTGGCGTCACGCACTTGCGCACCACGCAGGGTCAGGATGTTGTGCATGGTGTTGGTGGTGTTTTCCGCCATCCACAACGCGCGCAACTGCGGGAAATAGGTGTTCATTTCCGCCGGCGCCTCGGTGCCCGGCGTCAGCTGGAACACCATCTTCACGCCATCGATGGTCATCTCCGTCCCGCTCTTGGTGATGATGTCGGTCGGCTCGATCAGCGTGTTCTCGCCAAGCGGATTGGTCATGCCGAGACCCGCGTTGACGCCACCGGTGGGGCTGCGCGGCAGCAGCGCGCCGTACATGAAGATCGCGCGGCGCGACATGGCGTTGCCCGCGGTCACGTTCTCGCTGATGGCGTGCTCCATGAAACCTTCCGGGACGATGATCTTGACCTTGCCGGCCTTGACATCGGCCTCGTCCACCAGTCCGCGGACACCACCGTAATGATCGACGTGCGAATGGCTGTGCACCACCGCCTTGACCGGGCGCTTGCCCAGATGCTTCTCGACAAGGTCCATTGCGGCACGTGAGGTCTCGACCGTGGTCATGGTGTCGAAGACCAGCCAACCCGTATCGCTCTGGATGACGGTCAGGTTGGACAGATCGTATCCGCGCACCTGGTAGATCCGATCCGAAACCTTGTACAGGCCATACAGTGCATTCAGTTGCGCATTGCGCCACAGGCTTGGATTCACCGTATCCGGCGCCGGCGCATCAAGCTTGATGAAGTCGCTGTAGCTGTTGGCGTCCCATACCACGGCACCGTTCTTGTCCTTGATCAACAGGCGTTCGGGCCGATCCATCAACCCGCGTTCCGCGTCCTCGAAATCCTGCTTGTCGTTGAAAGGCAGCGCTTCCTGCACAGCGGCATTGGCCGCCTTGGTGGCCGCCGTTGCCGGCTTGCCTACAACGGGCGACTGCGCGGCTGCCGGAGCGGTGATCAGGACACCCAAGGCCACCACTCCGATCAATCTGCTCGAGATCTTCATTCATCGTCTCCTGTGTGAATTGAGCAGGAATACATTCCCATTCCAGCATGACAAAACCTGCACTGCATGTTCCCCGCGGAAAGCCACGTCATCCCGATGCAGCATCGATCCAGCCCCCTATCGCACGAACCATCCCGCATGTTCGTTACCGAATAGCCGTGCGATTCAACTTTTATTACCGTTTTCTGTATTACAGAATGTTGAAACATACGGCTGCGTCTGCTGCCTGCTCGCACAGAACACCGCCACGAAACTCTTCCGTTATCCAGGCAGGCAACACGATTCGGAATCTTCCCGCACCCGAATCGGCGCAATCCCCTTGCTGCCGACCGCCCTCACAATTGAAACTCACGTTATCAGGGCGACTCGATCCCGTTTGTACCCAAGCGGACAATCTGAAACGGCATACTGGCAAGATGTGCCGCATTCGGTACGCTGCCATCCTCGCCAGATATTTCCATTGGCGCGATTGCACTGCGACCAATCAACATCATTTGCTCAGGGGGCCACGGCATGCGCATGAGCCGGGACATCGCCGACAGGATACTGACCCAGAACGGCTGGCTCTCCCGCCAACCCCGGGATTTCCAGCTCGAGGTACTCAGCCATTCCATCCTCGAACGCTACGAAGCCAAGGAAACGATCTATCGATTCGAAGGGCCGCTCGGTGGCGCCTACGGATTGGTCAGCGGCACGCTCAGCGTCAACGCGTCGACCCCAGGCGGCGTGCCGCGCATCATCCACGTCGGCTCGGCGGGTTCATGGACAGGCGAAGGCTGTTTCCTGACCCGGCAACCGCGTCGCATCGAATTGCGCGCGCTGGTCGAAACCTGGCTGATGCACCTGCCGCTGTCGGCAATGGACCGGATGGCGGAAAAGGACCCGACCGTGATCCGCAATTTCGCGCAGATCCTGGTCGCCAGCACCGATACCCTGATCCGGGTCGTGCACGACCTGCAGAAACCCGAGGCGGACAAGCGGATCGCATCGATCCTGCAACGGGTCGCATGGTCCGGCCCCACTCCCATCTCGCTGTCGCAGACCGAGTTGGGCGTCATGGCCAACGCCTCGCGCAAGCAGGTCAACGCCGCCTTGCGCAAATTCGCCGAGGCCGGCTGGCTCAGCCACAGCTACCGCTCGGTCAGCATCATCAAGCCGGAAGAATTGCTGCGCTATTCCGAGAGCGATTGACTGGTGGGCCCACCAGGATTCGAACCTGGAACCAAAGGATTATGAGTCCTCTGCTCTAACCGTTGAGCTATAGGCCCGCGGACGTGCCGGTGACTGCGCATTGTATCCGCGACGCGCCCGCAAACGACAAACCCGCCTTGCGGCGGGTCTGCGCGGAAACCATGCGTTTGCGGATCACTCGATGTCGAGGAAACTGCGCAGCTGTTCCGAACGGCTGGGATGGCGCAGCTTGCGCAGGGCCTTGGCCTCTATCTGGCGGATGCGCTCGCGGGTGACGTCGAACTGCTTGCCGACCTCTTCCAGGGTGTGGTCGGTGTTCATGTCGATGCCGAAGCGCATGCGCAGCACCTTGGCTTCGCGCGGGGTCAGCCCGGCCAGCACGCTGCGCACCGTTTCCATCAGATTGATGTTGGTGGTGTTCTCGATCGGGGACTCGACATTGATGTCCTCGATGAAATCGCCCAGGTGCGAGTCCTCGTCGTCTCCGATCGGGGTCTCCATCGAGATCGGTTCCTTGGCGATCTTCATCACCTTGCGGATCTTGTCCTCGGGCATGTCCATCTCCTTGGCCAGTTCCTCCGGCGTGGCCTCGCGGCCGTACTGCTGGAGCATCTGGCGGGAGATGCGGTTGAGCTTGTTGATGGTCTCGATCATGTGCACCGGAATGCGGATGGTGCGCGCCTGGTCGGCGATCGAGCGGGTGATCGCCTGGCGGATCCACCAGGTGGCGTAGGTCGAGAACTTGTAGCCGCGGCGGTATTCGAACTTGTCGACCGCCTTCATCAGGCCGATGTTGCCTTCCTGGATCAGGTCGAGGAACTGCAGGCCGCGGTTGGTGTACTTCTTGGCGATCGAGATCACCAGGCGCAGGTTGGCCTCGACCATTTCCTTCTTGGCCTTGCGCGCCTTGGCTTCGCCGTAGGCCATGACCCGGCTGGTTTCCTTGATGTCGGCCAGGGTCATGTACATCGCCTTTTCGACCGCGATGGTGGCTTCCTGCTCGGCGACGATCTGGTCCTTGACCTCGCGCAGGCCGGACGACCACTTCTGCTTGCGCTTGAGCACTTCATCGACCCAGCCCAGGTTGGTCTGGTTGCCTTCCCAGGCGCGGATGAAATCCTTGCGCGGCATCTTGGCCACCTGGGTGGACAGGTGCAGCACCTTGCGCTCGTGGTCCCTGATCTCGCCGAGCACGTCGCGCACGCGCCGGACCAGGGTATCGGTCAGCGCCAGCGGCAGCTTGAGGGTGACGAAGATATCGGCCAGCTCGGAACGCAGCTTGACCACGGCCTTGTGGTCAGCGCCGTTCTTGGCGTGGGAGCGCTTGAACTTGGCGTAGGCGGCAGCCAGCTCGGTCATGCGGCGGGCGACCTCTTCCGGATCCGGACCGGTCGGGCCGCTGTCCTCGTCGCTGCTGTCGTCATCGTCGCTGTCGTCGTCCGAATCGCTGTCGTCGTCGTTCGACGAGCTGGCGCTGGCGGACGACGTGTCGTCGGCCGCGGCTTCGGCCGCGGCTGGCTCTTCCTCGTCGTTGAAGCCGACCACGATCTCGGCCAGGCGCTTCTTGCCTTCCTTGTGCTGCTCGTAGTCTTCCAGCAGCAGTTCGACCGACCACGGGAAATTGCCCAGCGCGGCCTGCACCTGGGCCAGGCCCTCTTCGATGCGCTTGGCGATGGCGATTTCGCCTTCGCGGGTCAGCAGCTCGACCGTGCCCATCTCGCGCATGTACATGCGCACCGGGTCGGTGGTGCGACCGCCTTCGGTATCCAGCGAGGTCAGCGCCGCGGCGGCTTCCTCGGCCGCGGTCTCGTCGACTTCGCGGTTGCCGGTGTTGCCGTCGGCGAGCAGCAGGGTTTCGGCATCGGGCGCGACTTCGTGCACGTCGATGCCCATGCCGTTGATGATGCCGATGATGTCCTCGATCTGCTCCGGGTCGACCAGGTCGTCGGGCAGGTGATCGTTGACCTCGGCATAGGTGAGATAGCCTTGCTCCAGACCCTTGCTGATCAGCAGCTTGAGGTCGGATTGCGGGGCAGGACGTTCGTTGGCCATGAGTGCTTGCGCCACCGGCTGTGGAAGAGGGAGAACCCGGCATTATACCAGCCCGGGCCGGCGATAGTCCCGTTCGGGCGCCGGAAACTTCAGGCCCGAAGCAGGAAGGTCACCGGCCCGTCGTTGACCAGGCCAACGACCATATGGGCACCGAAGCGGCCGGTTTCCACCCCCGGCGGGTGTTTTTCCCGACAAATGGCGACCAGACGGTTGAAACCGCGTTCAGCCTCGTCCGGCGCCGCGGCCGTGGTGAAGCTGGGGCGCATGCCGGAACGGGTGTCGGCGGCCAGGGTGAACTGGCTGACCAGCAGCAGCCCGCCGCCGGTGTCGGCCAGCGAACGGTTCATCCGCCCGCCGTCGTCGGCGAACACCCGGTAGCCCAGCAGGCGCTCGGCCATGCGCCGGAACCGGGCCTCGTCGTCCCCCGGCTCGACCGCGACCAGGGCCAGCAGGCCGGGGCCGATAGCGCCCACGACATGGCCGTCGACGCTCACGCGGGCTTCGCTCACGCGCTGGATCAGGGCAAGCATCGACGGGGTTCGCGGGGCGTCATGCGCCAAGGATAGCCGCCCGGCCCGCACGGCCGGTCATTGCCCACCGCTACACTGGGCCGATGACCCCCGAAACCCAGGCCAGCTTGCTCTACCGTGGCGTCGCCCTGCTGGCCCGCCTGCCGTGGCCGTGGCTGCGCCGCCTGGCCGATGCGATCGCTTGGCTGTGGCGGCGGATCGACGCCCGCGAGAGCCGGGTCGCCCGCCGCAATATCGAGCTGGTCTATCCCGAACTGCTGCCGGCCCAGCGCCGGGAACTGCATCGTGCCATCCTGCACACGACCGCGCGGCAGGCAATGGAGACGCTACGCTTCTGGACCCGTCCCGCGCACGAGAACCTGGCACGGCTGTCGCCGCGGGACGGCGAGCCGCTGTACGACCAGGCACTGGCCAGCGGCCGCGGCGTGATTGTCATTGCCCCGCATTTCGGCAACTGGGAACTGCTGAATCAGTGGCTGGCCTCGCGCGGGCCGATCTCGATCCTGTACGCGCCACCCGAGTCGGCGATGGGCGACGCCTTCCTGAACCGGGTGCGCGGCGCCGACGCCATCACCCAGGTCCGCGCCGAGGAGCCGGCCGTGCGCCAGTTGTGGAAGGCGCTGAAGGACGGCGGTGCGGTCGGCATCCTGCCCGACCAGCAGCCCAAGCAGGGCGATGGCGAATTCGCGCCGTTCTTCGGCATTCCCGCCCTGACCATGACCCTGGTCTCACGGCTGGCCGAGCGCACCGATGCCATCGTGCTGTGCGCCTGGTGCGAGCGCACCGGGCCGGACCTGCAGTTCGCCCTGCATGTGGAACCGGCGCCGGCGCAGATTGCCGATCCCGACCTGCTGCAGGCCACCACGGCGCTGAATGCCTGCATCGAGCACGTCGCCCGCCGCGATCCCGCACAGTACCAATGGACCTACAAGCGCTTCAGCTGGCGTCCGCCGGGCAGCGGCGAGCCCAATCCCTACACGCTACCATCGTCCTCATGAGCTCGGTCCCCGTACCTCCCGCCTCCGCATCCTCTCCGCCCGAGCTGCCGCAGAGCTGGGATCGCGAGGAATGGCACCCGCTGCCGCCGCGCGGCGCGGTATTCGCCGCCCTCGGCAACGCCATCGGCTGGGGACTGCCGGGCGTCGGCATCGGGCTGGCCCTGGTCCTGCCGCTGCGCCTGCCGCTGTGGATGCTGCTGCTGCCGGCGCTGGCCGGGGCGGCATTCGGCGCCTGGATCGGCTGGAAGCGCCACCGCCGCACGCGCTGGAAGCTCGACGAGGACGGCTTCGCCGTGCAGCACGGACACTGGTGGTTCCGCGAAACCCGGGTGCCGGCCTCGCGCGTGCAGCATCTGGACCTGAAGCGCGGGCCGTTGGAACGCTGGGCCAACCTGGCCACCCTGGTCATCCACACCGCCGGTACCCGGATGGCCGCGGTCCCGGTCGGCGGACTGGATGCCAACGACGCCGAATGGCTGCGCGACCGGCTGGCGCGCCAGCTCGACGAGGTCGGCGACGCGCTGTGAGCCAGGCGCAGGCCGACATCGCCACGCCGGATCGCCGGCTGCATCCGTGGTCGTGGCTGTTCGTGCTGATCCAGCAGCTGAAGCAGTTCGTGCTGCCGCTGGCGGCACTGCTGTTCTTCGGCAGCCGACGCGGACCGGGCGGCGACTGGGCGCTGATCGGTCCGCTGATCGGTGTCGGCGTGCTGGTACTGATTTCGGTGCTGCGCTATTTCACCTATCGCTACCGGATCGGCCGCGATTCGCTGACCATCCGCGAAGGCTGGCTGCACCGCAGCCTGCGCGAGATTCCGTTCGCCCGCATCCACAACGTCGGCCTGCACCAGAGCCTGCTGCACCGGCTGTTCGGGGTGGCCGAAGTGCGGCTGGAGTCGGCCGGCGGACAAAAGCCCGAAGCGGAGATGCGGGTACTGCGGCTGGACGAAGCGCTGGCGCTGGAAGCCAGCGTGCGCCGGCAGAGTCGCGCCGGCACCGTGGCCGGGGACGATCCACATCCGGCAGCGCAGCCTGCCGCGCAGGGCCACACCCTGTTGAGCCTGTCGGCGGCGGAGATCATCCGCCTGGGCCTGGTCTCCAACCGCGGCATGATCGTGTTCGCCGCTGCCTTCGGCGCGGCCTGGCAGTTCTTCCCCGACGACTGGATGGCGCATCTGGTCGAACGCTTCGGTCGCCAGCTGTTCGGCTATGCCAGCCATCTGCAGCTGAGCCTGGTCGTCGCCGCGACGGCCGCATTGCTGCTGTTGCTGCTGGCCTTGGCCCTGCTGCGCCTGCTGTCGGTGCTGCTGGCCTTCCTGCAGTACCACGGCTTCCGGCTCAGCGAATCGCAACACCGGCTGACCGTGGAGCGCGGCCTGCTCACGCGCCTGCGCACCAGCGTGGCGCGACGGCGCATCCAGGCCTGGAGCCTGTACGAAGGCTTCCTGCATCGCCGCTTCAAGCGCCGCAACCTGCGCATCGATACCGCGGTGGCGGAAATGCAGGGCCAGGGCGATGGCCGCGCGCTGAAGGAACTGGCGCCGATCGCCAGCCCGGATGCCTGCGATGCACTGGTCCGCCACCTGCTGCCGCAGGCGCAATGGCCCTGCGCCAACTGGCTGCCAGCCGCGCGTGGCACCGCATGGCGGCTGTTCCTGCCCGGTGCGGTGTTCTGGTTGCTGCTGGCCTCGGCACTGGCCATCGCCTTCGGCCAGCCACTGTTCCTGCTGCTGTTGCTGTGGCTGCCCTGGAGCGCATGGTCGGCGCGGCAGCAGGCGCGGCGGATCGGCTATTCGGTCGACGAACAACTGGTCGCCGTGCGCGGCGGCTGGTGGTCGCGCTGGTGGCGCTTCGCCGAAATCGACAAGCTGCAGGCGCTGCGGCTGTCGCGCTCGCCGCTGGACCGCCGTTTCGGCACCGCCAGCCTGTGGCTGGACACCGCCGGCGCCACCGGCCTGGCGCCACCGCTGCGGATCCGCTACGTGCCCCAGGCGCAGGCGCACGAACTATACCGGCAACTCGGGCAGGCGCTGGGCAGGCGCCGGCTACGCTGGTAACACCGGCTTCGCAAAGCGGCGTCACACTCGCAGGCCTTTCCTGGCCTGCAACAGCGCCCGTGTCCGACTTGCTTCCGCTCTCCGGTGTGGTCATCGCTCGCAACGAGGCCGACCGCATCGGACGCTGTCTGGCTTCGATGGCGCCGCTGTGCGCCGAGATGCTGGTGCTGGATTCCGGGTCGGACGACGACACCGTCGCCGTCGCCCGGGCACACGGCGCGCGGGTCGAACACCAGGATTGGCTGGGTTTCGCCGCGCAGAAGAACGCCGCCATTGCCCGCGCCAGTCAGCCGTGGCTGTTGCTGCTGGATGCTGACGAATGGCTGGCCGAAGGCAGCGCCGATATCCTGCGCGACCTGTTCGCCAGCGGTCGCGTCGAGCAGGCCGACGTCTGGAACCTGCAGCGCCGGAACCGCTTCCTCGGTCGCTGGCTGCACGACCGAGAGCACGCCGAGCGCCTGATCCGCCCGGACCTGCGCTACCTGCCGATGAAAGTCCACGAACGTCCCGACCTGCGCGGCAAGCGGGTGGCCGCCTGCAGGGCGGTGATCGAACACGACACCGCACGCTCGCTGCACCAGCACCGGCAGAAGTTGCAGCGCTACGCGCAGTTGTGGGCCGAACAAAAACACGCCGGCGGCCACCATTGCGGCCCACTGTCGCCATGGACGCATGCCGGCGCCTACTGGCTGAAGGCCTACCTGCTGCGCGGCGCCTGGCGCGACAGGCGGGCGGGCTGGAAGTTCCATGCCTGCCATGCCAAAGCCGTCGTCGGCAAATACCGTAAGCTGCGCGCCATGAATCGAACACCGAACAAGCGCGCGGCATGAGCGCCCGCCCGTTGGTCGTGCGCTGCGGCGCCCTCGGCGACGTGGTGATGCTGACCCCGATCATTCGTCTGCTCACCGCCCGTTACGGCAGTCCGGTCGAGGTCGTCGGTTCGGGCGACTGGACGCCCCCCCTGCTACACGACCTTCCCGAAGTCGCCCGTGTGCAGCTGATCCGCAGTCGCAGCACCCCCTACCTGCTGTGCCCCAGCCAGTGGGCGCTGGTGCGATGGCTGAAGGCCCGCGGCCGCGGCCCGGTGTACCTGTGCGACGACAACCCGGACATGGTCGGCCTGATCCGTCGCGCCGGCATCCCCGAGGCCGATATCGTGCATCGCCCCGCCGGCGACGAAACACTGGAAGACGGCGTCACTCCACGACTGTGGCCCGACCGCTGGATTCGCATGGGTCTGCTCGACCCGGCGGCCGGTTATCCGGCACGGCAGGACATCGACGGCGAGGCCTATCGCCTGCCGACCCTCGCCGTCGCCGATGCGGCCCGTCGCGACTTCGACCAATGGCGCCAGGCCAGGCGCCTCGACGGCCCGCTGGTCCTGTTCCAGCCCGGCAACAAGCGCACCCACAAGCGCGGCGGCGTCGCCACCCGTTCGCATCCGAAATACTGGCCGCCGGCCTGCTGGGCCGAGGTTGCCCAGGCCGTCTGGCAGGCGCTGCCCGGTGCGCAGGTCCTGCTGTGCGGATCGCCGAACGAACATGGTGTGCTGGAAGATATCCGCGCCGCCGTCGGCAACGATCCGCGCCTGCACAATCTGGCCCGAGAACTGCCGGTTCCACGCCTGCTGGCCTTGCTGCAACAGGCGCACAGCATGGTTTCGGTGGATACCGGCCCGGCGCATGCCGCCGCCGCGCTGGCCTGCCCGCTGGTGGTGCTGTTCGGCGCCGCATCGCCGGCCAAGTGGCGACCGCTGGGCCCGGGCGACATCGCGGTACTGGGGGGCACGAAGGGGGAACACAGCCGGGTAGCGGACATCGGCCCCGACGAAGTCGTCGCCGCCTGGCGCGCACTCAGGCCGCGCTGCGGATGAGCCCCGCCGCCCCTTGCGCGACCAGTTGTGCGATGCCGTGGTCGGTGCGGGTGATCCGCTCGGCCCGGGTCCGGGCGCGGATCGCCAGGTTGGCGTCGATCGAGGCTTGCGTGCGGTAACCGCGCGCATGGTCCAGATGCAGGCAGATGGCGCGATGGCGGATCCGCTTGCCGCGGACCCCCGCATTTTCCAGCCGTTCGCCGAATTCGCGGTCCTGCCCGCCGTAGCCCATGCGCTCGTCGAAACCGTTGGCCGCCAGCAGGTCATCCTTCCAGCCCGAGGCGTTGTGCCCGTTCCAGGTGGCGTTGACCGGCACCAGCGCATCCAGCCAGTCGGCGAACGCGCCTTCGGCCGTCAGCTTCACGTCGCGCGGCTTGCGGGGCAACCCCTGCCCGCGCAGCCATTCGATATCGAAACAACGCTGCACTGCGATGTCTTCATCGCCGATCGCCGTGCTGATATCCAGCGGCAACTTGAAATAGCCGCCGGACAGGAACCGCCCGCGTTCGCGCAGGCGCAGGTGGGTGGAAACGAAGTCCCGGCGCGGGACGCAGTCGCCGTCGGTGAAGATCAGATAGTCGCCGCGGCTGTCGACGATCGCCTTGTTGAGAATGCGCGATTTCCGGAACCCTTCATCCGGCTGCCAGACGTGGCTCACCTCGAACGGGACTCGCCCACGCAATGCATCCACCGTTTCGCGGGTCGCGTCACCCGAACCGTCGTCGGCCACGATCACCTCGAAGTCGGCGCGATCCTGCACGGCAAAACCCAGCAACGTCTTGCGCAACCACGCTTCCGAGTTGTAGGTGCTGAAGATGACGCTGGCGACCGGAACGGGCATGGCGCCCGCATGTTCGGCGCCGCCCGTGACAACCGCGGGTCGACGGCATTACAGCCGCATTGCCTCAGGCCGGGCCCCAGTAGCCGATGCGCTTGCGGATCTTCAGCTTGCGCCACCAATTGCGCGGTTTGGGCTTGCGGTTGCGCCCGCCCTTCGCGATGAAGTCGTCGATGGCATCGAGAATGCGCTCGCTCGACCTGCCGTCCTGGTACGGATGGATGCTGTCGGCGTATTCGCGGATCGCCGCCATCAGTTCCGGCGGCCGCGACAGCGCGCGGCGGATCGCCGGTTCGAACTGCGCGGGGTCGTCGATGTCGATCAGCTGCGGGCCCGGGCGGCGGTTCCTGAAGGTGACGACCGGCTTGTGGGTCAGCAGGAATTCGTTGAGCGCCGACGAGGTGTCCGAACACATCAGGTCGGCCTGGCCGAACAGTTCGAGAATGTTGTCGTCGTCGGCGAAGCGCAGCCACTCGTTCTGCAGCGCACGGAATTTCGCCACCGTCTCCGGGTTCATCTTCGGGTGGAAGGTGACGACCCAACGCCATTCGCCACTGCGCGAGAGACGCCTGACCTCGTCGTAAAGGGTTTCCGCTGCGCTCCACGACGGCGAAAAAGTCGAGTGGTACAGGATCACCGGAGGTTGCCGCAGCGGCGGCGGCCCGCCGCCGAATTCCTTCATGAAAGGATCGATCTTCGGCCAGCCGGTCTCGACCACGCTGAAGTGGCCGACTTTGTCCGCGATGGCCTTGAACTGCCCGGTGTCGCGTGGACCGGTCGTGCAGTACAGGTCGAAAAACCCGCGGATGTAGATATGCCGGGGCTTGCCGGCATCGAAACCGTGAAAAGTCTCGACCTTCACGCCCGGGAAGAAATGCGGCACCGCGTTGCTGCCGGTGATGATCGCGATCGGGTTCCACGCGCGCACCTGCTGCGTGGTGGTGAGCAGCTTCTCGCCTTCGATCAGGTCTTCGGCGCCGGGACCGTCGAAGAACCATGCCGCCTCGCCGCCTCGTGCGCGGATCGCCTCCTGCAGCGGACGCAGGATCGCCAGCGCGTAACGCTCGGAACCGTAAAGCAGATAGTGCTTCGCCACCCCGTCTCCCCGGATCACCTTGCATCAAGCCTGGAATCGCAACGTCTGCGCTCGGTCGGCGATATTACACCTGCGTGACAGACTCCCGGCGAGATCGAAGGATCAGGCTTTCCTCTTCGACAGTCGGGCCAGGAAGAATCCGTCGCGACCGCCTTCGCCGGGCAGGGTCTGGCGGCCGACGCCGGAGACATGGCCGAAGCCTGCGTCCAGCGGCTCGGTCACGGCGTCGGGGGTACGCGACAGGAAGGCGTCGATCTGGCGTTCGTTCTCGTCCTTCAGGATCGAGCAGGTCGCGTACAGCAACACGCCGCCGGGCGCGAGTACCGTCCACAGCGCATCCAGCAGGCGCGCCTGCAGGGCGACCAGGGCATCAATGTCCTGCGCGCGTCGGTGCAGCAGCACGTCCGGCTGGCGGCGGACGATGCCGGTGGCCGAGCACGGCGCGTCCAGCAGCACCACGTCGAACAGCCGGCCGTCCCACCAGGCGGCGGTGTCGGCGGCATCGGCGGCCTTCAACTGCGCCTGCGCCCCGACCCGCTGCAGGGTGTCAGCTACCCGGCGCAGGCGGCGCGGATCGACGTCCAGCGCCAGCAACTGCAACGAAGGATCGCGTTCCAGCAGGTGCGCGGCCTTGCCGCCCGGTGCGGCACAGGCATCCAGCACGCGCGCGCCGGCGGGCGGCGCCAGCGCATCGGCGACCGCCTGCGCGGCGGCGTCCTGCACCGAGACTTCGCCTTCGGCGAAACCCGGCAAGGCGGACACCGCCAGCGGGGTGTCGATCCGCACCGCATCGGCGAGGCGGTCATCGGCCGTGCCCTCGATGCCGTCGGCATCCAGCTTCTGCAGCCAGTCCGCGCGCGCGATCCGCGCGCGGTTGACCCGCAGCCACAACGGCGCCGGTTCGGCACTGGCGGCAAAGATGGCGGCGGCCTGCCAGGGCCAATCGGCGGAAACCCGCGCACGCAACCAGCCGGGCCATGCCTCGGCCGGATCGGCTGCCGGCAGCCCTTCGCGTTGGGCACGCCGCAGCAGGGCATTGACCATCCCGGCCTGGCGCGACCGGCCCAGCGCGCGGGCCGCTTCGACCGTGGCCGACAGCGCCGCATGCGGCGGCAGCTGCAAGGCATCCAGCTGGGCGAAGCCGGCCAGCAGCAGGCCGCGCAGCTCGGCGTCCCTGGCAGTGAGTGGTTTCGGCATCCACGCCTGCAGCGCCGCGTCGTAGCGGGTGCGCTGGCGCAGCGCGGCGAAGCAGATCGCTTCCAGCAAGGCACGGTCGCGGCTGTCGTCGAAGCGCGGCAGTGCCGTCGCCAGTTCGGCCTTCAGCGAACGCCCGCGCAACACCGCGGCAAGTACCCGCGCGGCGGCGACGCGGACGGCGACGCCGGCAACCGGATCGCTCATACCGGCGATAGCGGCAGCGACAGGTCGCGGCGCGCGTTCAGCCAGTCGGCGGCGGTGATCGCCTTGCCGCCGTCGCGCTGGACCACGCGCAGGCGCAGCACGCCTTCGCCGCAGGCCACGTCCAGGCCGGCCTTGCCGGCCGCCAGCAGGGTGCCGGGCGCGGCGTGATGGGCCTGATCGACGGCGATCGCGCCGTGGATGCGCAGGCGCTCGCCGGCCAGCTGCGCCTCGGCCACCGGCCACGGTTCGAAGGCGCGCACCTTGCGCGCCAGCGCGACGGCCGGCTGGTGCCAGTCCAGCTTCGCCTCGTGCTTTTCCAGCTTGTGCGCATAGGTGACGCCAACGTCCGGTTGCGGCTGCGCGAGCGGACGCATGCCGGCACGCAGCAGGCCCAGGCCATCGGCCAGTACCCGGGCGCCCAGTTCGGCCAACCGGTCGTGCAGCTGGCCGCCGGTTTCGGCATCGCCGATCAGCGTGCGCTGGCTCAGCAGCACCGGACCGGTATCCAAGCCGGCCTCCATCTGCATCAGGCAGACGCCGGTTTCGGCGTCGCCGGCCTCGATCGCGCGCTGGATCGGCGCCGCGCCGCGCCAGCGCGGCAACAGCGAGGCATGCACGTTCCAGCAACCGTGGCGCGGGATTTCCAACACCTTGCGCGGCAGGATCAGGCCGTAGGCCACCACCACCATCAGGTCGGGCGCCAGCGCGCGCAGCGCCTGCCGGCTCGTCTCGCCCTTCAGCGACTCCGGCTGCAGCACCGGAATGCCGCGGGCGATGGCCTCGCGCTTGACCGGCGACGGCGTCAGTTCGCGGCCGCGACCAGCCGGCCGGTCCGGCTGGGTGTACACGGCCACCACCTCGCCGAGGCGAGCCGCGGCACGCAGGGCGGGGACGGCGAAGTCGGGGGTGCCGGCGAAGACGATCTTCATGCGGGAAGCGAGGAACGAGGAGCAAGGAACGAGTGGGGAGAAACGAGGAACGCGTGGGCGCGCGAATCCGCTTTCTCTCGTTTCTCGTTCCTCTGCACTACTTTTCTGTTGCTCAGGCCGCGGCCTGCCGGCGTTGCTTGGCCAGCTTCTTGCGCACCATCTCGCGCTTCAGCGGCGACAGGTAGTCGACGAACAGCTTGCCGTCCAGGTGGTCCATCTCGTGCTGGATGCACACCGCCAGCAGGCCGTCGACATGAAGTTCCTGCGCCTGACCCTGACGGTCGAGAAAGCGCACGGTGATTTCATCGGCGCGGGTGACATCGGCGAAGATGCCCGGCACCGACAGGCAGCCCTCCTGGTAGACCTGCTCGCCGGCCTTGTCGAGGATTTCCGGGTTGATGAACACCTGCGGCCGGTTCTTCTCCTCGCTGACGTCAATCACCATGAACCGCTGGTGCACGTCCACCTGACTGGCCGCCAGACCGATGCCCGGCGCCTCGTACATGGTCTGGAACATGTCGTCCAGCCGCTGCTGGAACGCCGGTTCATGAATGTGAGTCGGCTCGACCGCCACCGCCTTGGTGCGCAGGCGCGGGTCCGGGAATTCGAGGATGGGAAGCAGGGCCATGGCAAGAATCAGGATGGGGGCGGAAGCCGAATACGGCAAGGGCTCACGAATTCTAACCCCGGCGCTTGCCCTGTGAGCCGGAATCTGCACTATAGTTAGCGACCACCTGTCGGGGAATCAGGTACATACCACCATGTTTAAACATTTTCGTACGGTTCTCGCCGCCGCCGCATTGACGGTCGCCACCGTCGCCGTGGCCGCCGAAATGACCGACGGCCACCCGGACACCTATGTGGTGAAGAAGGGCGACACCCTGTGGGACATCTCCGCCCGCTTCCTGAAGAAGCCGTGGCTGTGGCCGGAGATCTGGCAGGCCAACCCGCAAATCCAGAACCCGCACCTGATCTATCCCGGCGACGTCATCAGCCTGGCCTACCTGGACCGCGTGGCGGTGCAGCCCGGCCCGCGTGATGAAGCGCCGATCGGCGCCATTCCGCTGTCGGACATCGAGCCGTTCCTGAAGGATCGCAAGGTTGTCGACAGCTTCGAGCATCTGCCCTACGTGGTCGGTCTGGAAGACAACCGCCTGCGCTCGTCCAACGGGCAGCTGATCTACGCGCTCGGCCTCGACAGCGGCCAGCCGGGCCAGCGCTACGCCATCGTGCGCCCGACCGCGATCCACTCCCGCGGCAAGTTCAACACCGACCTGGATTTCCGCGGCGGCCATATTTCCGGCGACGACAGCGCCTGGAAGGACTACGCGGTCCCGGACGAAAGCAGCGAACTGCTCGGCTACGAACTGGCCAAGGTCGGGGTCGGCGTGTACAAGCAGGGGCCCGTCGGCGATGCCGACGCCAGCACCCTGGTGCTGGAAGACGAAGGCCTGGAAGTGCGCACCGGCGACCGCCTGGTCCCGGTCGAGGCGCAGCCCTACGACCTGCAGTTCTTCCCGCACGTCCCGCGCAGCCTGCCGGCCGACGGCCAGTTGCGCGTGCTGGCGGTGGCCGACACCTTCACCTCGGCCGGACCGCGCGACGTGATCGCCATTTCCGGCGGCAGCCGCGAAGGCATCGACAACGGCACCGTGTTCTCGGTCTGGCGCCAGGGCAGCCACGTCAAAGACAACGTGGTCCACCGCGAATCCTCGCGCATGGACGATGCCTTCAAGGATGGGACCGGTCGCGCCACGCTGCCGGACGAATACGCCGCCCATGCCATGGTCTTCCGCACCTTCGACAAGGTCAGCTATGCGCTGGTGATGGAAGGGATCAAGCCGGCGCGCGTCGGCTACGAACTGAAGCATCCCGACGCGACTTATTGACCGGCTTCGGGGTTTTCCTACCCCTGCCTGCGACGGCGCCCGAGGGCGCCGTCGTCGTTTGCGCGCTAGGCTGCGAACGATGCACGACGACGATTCCCTTGCCCTGCTCCGGCTGCTGCGAACCGGCGGCCCGATGGCGCCGCGTCGCGCACTGCTGGAGCGGCATGGCACGGTTCGCGATGCACTGGACGCCGGCCCCGGCGCATGGCGTCACGCCGGCCTCGGCGAGGCCCAGATCCGCGCCCTGCAGGAGCCCGGTGATGCGCAACTGCAGACCGCGATGGACTGGCTGGCCCGGCCTGACCACTACCTGCTGCACTACCGGCACCCGGATTACCCACCGCTGCTGCAACGCCTGCCCAGCCCGCCGCTGGCGCTGTTCGTCGATGGCGATCCGGCCGCGCTGTGGCATCCGGGCATCGCCGTGGTCGGCAGCCGTTCGCCGACCGCCGGCGGGCGCGACAACGCCCGCGATTTCGCCCGCGCGCTGGCCCGGGCCGGGATCGCCGTGATCAGCGGCATGGCGACCGGGATCGACGCGGCCGCCCACGAGGCCGCGCTGGAGACGGCCGAGGGCATCACCGTGGCGGTGCTCGGCACCGGGCCCGACCTGGCCTATCCGGCCGCGCATGCCGGCCTGCGCACGCGCATCGCCGCCCGTGGCGCCGTGATCAGCGAGCACCTGCCCGGCACCCCGGCCAAACCCGGACACTTCCCCAGCCGCAACCGGATCCTGGCCGGGCTGGCCCTGGGCACCCTGGTGATCGAGGCCAGCGAACGCTCTGGCGCCCTGATCACCGCCCGCCAGGCCACCGATTTCGGCCGCGACGTGTTCGCCGTGCCCGGCTCGATCCACAATCCGATGGCGCGCGGCTGCCACCGGCTGATCCGCGAAGGCGCCGGGCTGGTCGAAAGCGCCCACGAGGTGCTGGCCGCGGTCGCGCCGCTGGCCGACGACTTGGCGGCCGCCCTGCACCACCGCCTAACGGCCCCGGATACCCCCGGTTCAGCTTCGGCAGACGCCCCGGCAGGGCTGGACCCCGACTACCAGACCTTGTGGCAGGCCCTCGGCCACGACCCAATCCCTATGGACAAGCTGGTCGAGCGCACCGGATTGACGGCCGCCGCCCTGTCCTCCATGCTGCTGGTCATGGAACTGGACGGGCGAGTGACGGTCGAACACGGACGGTACTCGCGCAAGCGCTAGTTCCACTTCCTCCACAGTGCCGCCGGGCGGCATAGATCGAGGGGCGATGAAAGAGAGCATCCTGGACGTTCTGCTGTACCTGTTCGAACACTACTTCACCGAAGACGCCGACCCGGTCCGCGACCGCGATTCGCTCCAGAACGGCCTGATCCAGGCCGGTTTCAGCCCCGCCGAAATCAACAAGGCCTTCGACTGGCTGGACGCGCTGGCCGAACAGCGGCCGACGGCGGGCGCCGCGCGCGCGGACGGCCCGACCCGGGTCTACCACGGCCCGGAACTGGAAAAGCTGGACGTGGACTGCCGCGGCTTCCTGCTGTTCCTGGAACAGCACGGCATCCTCGACGCCGACCAGCGCGAACTGGTGCTGGACCGCGCGATGGCGCTGGACCAGGACGAACTGGACCTGGACGACCTCAAATGGGTCGTGCTGATGGTGCTGTTCAACCAGCCCGGCTCTGAGGCGGCCTACGCCTGGATGGAAACCCAGATGTTCGCCGACGAACCCGAACCGGTGCACTGAGCCCCGTCGATGTCCGCCCCGCCGCCGCTGCCTGACGGCGCATCCGTCGCCGCGACGCCTTCGCGCCCGCCGCGGATGGCAACTTGGAAGATCGTGCTGATCGTCTGCGCCGCGCTGGCGCTACCGGTGCTGGTCATCGTGGCGATCCTGGCGGCGATCGCCATTCCCGCCTATCAGGACTACACGCTGCGCGCCCGGGTGTACACCGCGGTCGCGGCGGTCGCGCCGTTGAAGACGCAGATCGTGCAGTTCGAAGACGAGCAGCAGGCCTGCCCCGGCAACGATGACGAAGGCTTCGGCGCACCGGAGAGCTACGCCGGCGATTCGGGGGCCGCTGTCCGCATCGGCGAATTCGACGGCCGCTGCGGACTGGAACTGCACCTCGACGATCCCAGTCCCCGACTCGACGGCAAGGTTCTGCGCCTCGAGCACGATGCCGAGAGCGGCGACTGGGACTGCAGTTCCGATATCGAGGTCAGATACCTGCCCGCCTCCTGCCGCGGCTAGCGCCGCGGCGCCCGGATAAGGTAACTTCCGTTCCGGAAGGAAGCTCTGGGGGATGGATGTCCATCTGGTTTTACGCCGATGCCGACCGGCAACGGCAGGGGCCGCTCGCGACCGACGAACTCAAACGTCGATTCCATGCCGGCGACATCGGCCCGGACACCCTGGTCTGGCGCGATGGCATGCTGCAATGGCGTCCGCTGGCCGATCTGATGGCGCAACTGGGAATGACGCCGCCGCCTGCGGCGGTGGAATCGCCATCGCCCCTGGCGCCCGCCGCTCCGCCGTCGCTGCCGCCGGAACCCGAGCCGGAACTGTCCACGCCTGTCGCAGACGCGCCGGCTTCGGGCCGCGCCGTCTTCGCCCTGGGCAGCGACCCGGTCGAACCGGCGCCGGCGCGCGACTACGTGCCCAGCAGCTATACCCCCGTGTCCGACAACCCCTACGCACCGGCGCGCTCGCCGCTGACCGGGCAGCTGCCAGCACGCATGGCCGCCGCGGACGAGAATGTGGTCTACGCCGGATTCTGGAAGCGGGTGGCCGCCTCGATCATCGACAGCCTGATTGTCGGCATCGCCGGCGGCCTGACCGCCGAAGCGTTGGGCGGCATCTTCGGCGACCTGTCCGGCAGCGGCGCGCTGGGGACCTATGTCGGCACGCTGCTGCTGACGCTGTGCATCAATGTCTTCTACTACGCCGGCTTCCACTCCGGCTTCGTGTACGCCACACCCGGCAAGATGGCGGTCGGCATCAAGGTCGCGCGCAGCGACGGCGAACCGATCGGCTTCCTCCGCGGGGTGGCGCGTTATTTCGCCCTGTTTCTCAGCAGCCTGATCCTGTGCATCGGCTACCTGATGGCCGCCTTCACCGCACGCAAGCAGGCCCTGCACGACATGATCTGCGACACCGTGGTCGTCGACAAATGGGCCTTCACCGGCCAGCCTGGCATGCAGCGCCGCGAACTGGGCGCGGTGACGACCGTGGTGCTGGTGCTCGGTGCATTGATGCTGGTAGCGTGGATGGTGATCGTCATGGCCATCGCGTTGCCGGCCTATCAGGATTACGTGCGCCGCGTCCGCGCGCAGCAGCACAGCCTGCAGGCCGTGCCGGCACCGGCCGGACACGTCGCTGATACCCGTCTGTTCCACATCGACACAGGAAACCTTGCATGAGCCAGTGGTATTACGCCGACCGCGACCGACAGCGCCAGGGGCCGGTGGAATCGGAGGAACTTGCGCGCCTGTTTCGTTTCGGCAGCGTCGCCCTGGACAGCCTGGTCTGGCGCGAAGGCATGCAGGAATGGCAGCCGTTGTCGGATTTCGGCAACGAGCTGCGATTGCTGGATGCGCCGGACGAAACGACCGCCGAGCCGGCCGCCGATACGCTGGATGCGATCGTTCCGGAACCCGCGGCCGTCGCGTCGCCCTACGCGCCGCCGGTGGCGGCGGTGAGTTCGGACGAGGCTTTCCACGCCGGCGGCGAAGTCGTGTACGCGGGCTTCTGGAAACGGGTGGCGGCGTATCTGATCGACGGTTTCATCGTCAACATCGCCGCGCAGATCGTGCAGATGGTGTTGATGCTGGTGTTCTTCGGCCTCAACGCCAGCGCGATGTCCGGCGACCCTTCGGGCATGTTCAACAGCGTCGGCGGCATCCTGTTCATCCTGGCCGCCTACCTGGTGCCGCTGCTGATCGGCGCCGGCTACTACGCCGCTTTCCACGCCTCGTCCAAGCAGGCCACGCTGGGCAAGATGGCGGTCGGGATCAAGGTCGTGCGCAGCGACGGCCACCGGATCACCCTGCTGCGCGGCATCGCCCGCTTCTTCGGCCTGATCCTGAGCGGCCTGATCGTCGGCATCGGCTTCCTGATGGCCGCCTTCACCGGCCGCAAGCAGGCCCTGCACGACATGATCTGTGACACCCTGGTGGTGGACAAGTGGGCCTACACCGCCCATCCGGAGTGGCAACGGCGCGAACTGGGCACGGTCACCATCGTCATCCTGGCGATCTTCGGCGTGCTGATCCTGTTGATGCTGGCCTTCTTCGGCATGATGATGGGAGTGCTGTTCGCCAACCTACCGAGCTGACCCCGGCCCGGGGCCCGGCTTGACAGCCCGGCCCCGACCGTGATTCCACTATATATAGTGTCTTGCCGAGCGCCCGGGATTCCGTCCCGGGCGTCCTTGTCTCCCTAACTGCCTCGTCGCGGCCCCGGCCGCGCCCGGAACCGCCCCGCCCATGGCCAAGAACCTCCTCATCGTCGAATCGCCCGCCAAGGCCAAGACGATCAACAAGTACCTCGGCAAGGACTTCCAGGTCCTGGCCTCGTACGGCCATGTCCGCGACCTGGTGCCCAAGGAAGGCGCGGTCGACCCGGACCACGGCTTCGCCATGCGCTACGACCTGATCGACAAGAACGAGAAGCACGTCGAGGCCATCGCCAAGGCCGCCAAGGCCGCCGAAGGCATCTTCCTGGCGACCGACCCGGACCGCGAAGGCGAGGCGATCAGCTGGCATATCGCCGAGATCCTGAAGGAGCGCGGCCTGCTGGACGACAAGACCCTGCAGCGGGTGGTGTTCACCGAGATCACGCCGCGCGCGATCCGCGAGGCGATGTCGCAGCCGCGGCAGATCTCCGAGCCGATGGTCGATGCCCAGCAGGCGCGCCGCGCGCTGGACTACCTGGTCGGCTTCAACCTGTCGCCGGTGCTGTGGCGCAAGGTGCAGCGCGGGCTGTCGGCCGGGCGCGTGCAGTCGCCGGCGCTGCGGATGATCGTCGAGCGCGAGGAGGAGATCGAGGCTTTCGTCGCCCGCGAGTACTGGAGCATCGAGGCCGAGTGCGCGCATCCCTCGCAGGCGTTCACCGCCAAGCTGACCCGGCTGGACGGCAGGAAGTTCGAGCAGTTCACCATCACCGACGGCGATACCGCCGAAGATGCGCGCTCGCGGATTGCCGCTGCTGCGCAAGGCGCGCTGCACGTCACCGACGTGGCCAGCAAGGAGCGCAAGCGCCGCCCGGCGCCGCCGTTCACCACTTCCACCCTGCAGCAGGAAGCCTCGCGCAAGCTCGGCTTCACCACCTCGCGCACGATGCGGGTGGCGCAGAAGCTGTACGAAGGCGTGGCCCTGGGCGACGAAGGCACCGTCGGCCTGATCAGCTACATGCGTACCGACTCGGTGAACCTGTCGCAGGAGGCGCTGTCGGAGATCCGCGACGTCATCGCCCGCGACTTCGGCACCGAATCGCTGCCGGACAAGCCCAACTTCTACCAGACCAAGTCGAAGAACGCGCAGGAGGCGCACGAGGCCGTGCGTCCGACCAGCGCGCTGCGCACGCCGGCGCAGGTGGCCACGTACCTGGACGACGACGGCCGCCGCCTGTACGAGCTGATCTGGAAGCGCGCCGTGGCCTGCCAGATGGTGCCGGCCATCCTGAACACCGTCTCGGTCGACCTGGCCGCCGGCAGCGAGCACGGCTTCCGCGCCAGCGGCACCACCGTGGTGTTCCCCGGCTTCCTGGCCGTGTACGAGGAAGGCAAGGACCAGAAGTCGGCCGAGGACGACGACGAAGGCCGCAAGCTGCCGGCGATGAAGCTGGGCGATCGTGTGCCGCTGGACCGCATCCACGCCGACCAGCACTTCACCGAGCCGCCGCCGCGCTACTCCGAAGCCAGCCTGGTCAAGGCGCTGGAGGAATACGGCATCGGCCGGCCGTCCACCTACGCTTCGATCATCCAGACCCTGCAGTACCGCAAGTACGTGGAACTGGAGAACCGCCGTTTCCGACCGACCGACGTTGGCCGCGCGGTGTCCAAGTTCCTCAGCAGCCACTTCACCCGCTACGTCGACTACGACTTCACCGCCAGGCTCGAGGACGAGCTGGACGCGGTCAGCCGCGGCGAGGAGGAATGGGTGCCGCTGATGGAGAAGTTCTGGGGCCCGTTCAAGGATCTGGTCGCGGAGAAGTCCGAATCGGTCGACCGCAGCGAAGCCACCGGCGCGCGCGAACTGGGTACCGACCCCAAGTCCGGCAAGCCGGTCAGCGTGCGCCTGGGCCGCTACGGGCCGTATGCGCAGATCGGCACCGTCGAGGACGAGGAAAAGCCGACCTTCGCCAGCCTGCGCCCCGGCCAGTCGATGCACACCATCTCGCTGGAAGATGCGCTGGACCTGTTCCGCCTGCCGCGCAAGCTGGGGCTGAGCAACGACGAGGAAGTCAGCGTCGGCATCGGCCGCTTCGGCCCGTTCGCCAAGCGCGGCAGCACCTACGCCTCGCTGAAGAAGGAAGACGACCCCTACACCATCGATCTGGCCCGCGCGGTGTTCCTGATCGAGGAGAAGGAAGAAATCGCCCGCAACCGCATCATCAAGGAATTCGACGGCAGCGACATCCAGGTGCTGAACGGCCGCTTCGGCCCGTACATCAGCGACGGCAAGCTCAACGGCAAGATTCCCAAGGATCGTGAGCCGGCCTCACTGACCCTGGAAGAGGTGCAGAAACTGCTGGAGGAAACCGGCAAACCGGCGCGCCGCGGTTTCGGCAAGAAGGCCCCGGCCAAGAAGGCTCCCGCGGCGAAGAAGGCGCCGGCGAAGAAAGCCGCCACGAAGAAAGCACCGGCCAAGAAGGCCGCCAAGAAGACCGTCACCAAAAAAACCGTCGCCCCCGCCGAGGAACCGGCCAAGTCGCTGCTGACCCCGGCCGCGACCACGCCGGGCAAGAAGCGAGTGATCAAGAAGGCCGACTGAGCCGGCGACGAAATTGATAGCCGCCTCCCCGCCGTGCGGCGGTCGTCGCCTCAGTAGGCGAACTGGCGGAATACCGGGTCGATGTCGCCGTTCCACTCGCCGTGGAACAGCTCCAGCTTGCGTTCGGCCGGGGTCTGCCCGGCTTCGGCAATCTCCAGCAACGGATCGAGGAAGGCGGTCTCGTCGGCGCCGTTGCCGTTGAGGCGGGCGCGGCGGCGCAGGCCGGCAATTGAAATCTTCAGCGCCTCGCGCGCCAGTTCGCGCACGCTGGCGCCGCGGAACGGCAGCTTCAGGGCGTGTTGCGGCACGCCGTCGCGCAACGCATGGCGCTCGGCCAGACTGAAATCCTTGACCAGGTCCCAGGCCGCGTCCAGCGCCGCATCGTCGTACAGCAGGCCGACCCAGAACGCCGGCAGCGCGCAGATCCGGCTCCACGGGCCGGAGTCGGCACCGCGCATCTCCAGGAACTTCTTCAGCCGCACTTCCGGAAACGCCGTGGTCAGGTGGTCGGACCAGTCGCGCAGGGTCGGCAGCGCGCCCGGCAGGACCGGCAGGCGGCCGTCGAGGAAATCGCGGAAGCTCTGTCCACTGGCGTCGTGGTAGATGCCATCGCGGTAGCTGAAGTACATCGGCACGTCGAGCATGTAGTCGACGTAACGCTCGTAGCCGAAGCCGTCCTCGAACACGAAGTCCAGCATGCCGGTGCGGTCGGCGTCGGTGTCGGTCCAGATGTGCGAGCGGTAGCTCAGGTAACCGTTCGGCCGGCCTTCGGTGAACGGCGAATCGGCGAACAGCGCCGTGGCTACCGGCTGCAACGCCAGCGAGACGCGGAACTTCTTCACCATGTCCGCTTCGTCGGCGTAGTCCAGGTTGACCTGCACGGTGCAGGTGCGGGTCATCATGTCCACGCCCAGCGAACCGACCCTGGGCATATAGTCGCGCATGATCCGGTAACGGCCCTTGGGCATCCACGGCATGTCCTGACGCCGCCACTTGGGCTGGAAACCCATGCCCAGGAAGCCCAGCCGCAGTTCGTCGGCGACCTGGCGCACCTCGTTGAGGTGGCTGCCGACCTCGACACAGGTCTGGTGGACGCTCTCCAGCGCCGCGCCGGACAGTTCCAGCTGGCCGGCCGGCTCCAGGGTGACCGAGGCGCCGTCCTTGAGCAGGGCGATCACCCGGCCGTTTTCCTCCTGCGCCTCCCAACCGAACCGGGTCAGGCCTTTCAGCAGCGCCTCGATCCCGCGCTCGCCGTCGAATTCGGGCGGCCGCAGGTCGTCCAGGCGGAAGCCGAACTTCTCGTGCTCGGTGCCGATGCGCCAGTCCGCGCGCGGCTTTTCGCCGGCCTGCAGGTAGGCGGCCAGTTGCGCGCGGTCGGTGATCGGCAGGTCGGCGGCGGTGCTGGCGCTGGACAAGGCGGGCTCGGACGGGTGGTGAGGTGCGATGGCGAGCTGCGGCTGACCGCATCGCCGGGCGGCACTATAGCCTGCCCGGCGGGCCGTCCGCGCCCGGGTCGGCGGTTTCCAGCGTTCCATGCATGAGCACGGCATGGCATGAGCACGACATGGGCACGAACGCGTCTCATCTCTGCGACGGCCATCGGCATTGGCTAGGCTGTCCGCCATGCCGCGCACCCGACCACCTTCGCCCAGCCGCCATCCGGAACGGCACCGCACGCAACGCGCCGGCTGGCTGCGCGCCGGCGTGCTCGGCGCCAACGACGGCATCGTCTCGATCGCCGGCCTGGTGGTCGGCGTGGCCAACAGCGGCGCCGGTCCGGAGACGATCCTGGCCTCCGGGGTCGCGGGGCTGGTCGCCGGCGCCATGTCGATGGCCGCGGGCGAATACGTCTCGGTGCAGTCGCAGGCCGATACCGAAGCGGCCGACCTGGCGACCGAGAAGCGCGAGCTGGAAGAAGAGCCCGGCAGCGAGCTGGACGAACTGACCCAGATCTACGTGCAACGCGGCCTGCAGCCTGCGCTGGCCGCGCAGGTGGCCGAACAGCTGACCGCGCGCGACGCGCTGGCCGCGCACGCGCGCGACGAGCTCGGCATCACCGAAACCCTGCGTGCGCGGCCGTTGCAGGCGGCGCTGGCCTCGGCCGCCGCCTTCACCGTCGGCGCGCTGCTGCCGATCGCCGTGGCCGTGCTGGCCCCGGACGACCGGGTGGCGTCGATCACCACGGTCGCCACCGTGCTCGGCCTGCTGTTGTCCGGCGGGATGGCCGCACGGATCGGCGGCGCCCCGGTCGTGCGCGGCGCGCTGCGGGTCGCGTTCTGGGGCGCGCTGGCGATGGCGGCCGCCGCCGCCATCGGCCGCCTGTTCGATGTGACGGTCTGACGCGCGCAGGGTTTGCTGCGGCACCGCACATACGAATTCAACCTGTCGCAGCGTTGTCGCCGGTGAACCGCGCTTGTAGCCTGCGCGGCACCCCATCGACCCGGAGCTGCTGCCGTGCGACTGGCGACGATCCTGTGCTTGCTGCTGCTGGTTGCGCTCCTGCCGGGGACGCACGCGGCCACCCGCATCGACCGCATCGAACCGGCCAACTGGTGGGTCGGCATGAAGCACCACCGGATCGAACTGATGGTGCATGGCAACGCGATTTCGGCGCTGACACCGCGGTTGCGGCACCGGGGCGTGCGCATCGTCGAGGTGCAGACGACGGAAAATCCGAACTACCTGTTTGTCACCGTCGAGATCGCCGCCGATACCGCGCCCGGCGAGTTCGACATCGAACTCCTCGACGACGGCGATGTCGTCACGGCCCATCCGTGGCGCCTGGATGCGCGCGACCCCGCCCCGCCGCGCGGCTTCGGCGGCAACGATGCGGTCTATCTGATCACCCCGGACCGCTTCGCCAACGCCGACCCCGGCAACGACAGCATCGACGGCATGCGGGAAGCGGCGAACCGCGCCGACTCCAACGGCCGCCACGGCGGCGACATTGCCGGCATCCGCAGCCACCTGGACTATATCGCCGCGATGGGATTCACCCGGATCTGGCCGACGCCGCTGCTGGAAAACGACCAGCCCGCCTATTCCTACCACGGTTACGCCATCACCGACCTGTACCGGATCGACCCGCGTTTCGGCAGCAACGCCGACTATCGTGCGCTGGCGCAC
Organism: Pseudoxanthomonas kalamensis DSM 18571; assembly: GCF_010211745.1. Lineage (GTDB taxonomy): Bacteria > Pseudomonadota > Gammaproteobacteria > Xanthomonadales > Xanthomonadaceae > Pseudoxanthomonas_A > Pseudoxanthomonas_A kalamensis. The sequence continues at coordinate 185,848 of NZ_PDWQ01000001.1, forward strand.
GAGGCGCGCGAACGCGGCATCGGCCTGATCCTGGACGTGGTGCTGAACCACATCGGCTCGCAGCACTGGTGGATGCGCGACCTGCCAAGCCAGGACTGGATCAACAACGGCGGCCGGTTTGCGCCCACCAACAATCGCCGCACCACCATCCAGGACCCGCATGCCGCGGCCGCAGACCGCGCGCGTTTCGTCGAGGGCTGGTTTTCCGAATCGATGCCCGACCTCAACCAGCGCAACCCGCATCTGGCGACCTACCTGATCCAGAACACGCTGTGGTGGATCGAATACGCCGGCCTGGCCGGGATTCGCGAGGACACCTTCGGCTATGCCGACACCGACTTCCTCGGCGCCTGGGCGCAGGCGGTGATGAACGAATACCCGGAGTTGTCGATGGTCGGCGAGGAGTGGAGCCCCAATCCGGCGATCGTCGCCCACTGGCAGCGCGGCAAGCTCAATCCCGACGGCCACGTGCCGCACATGACCGGGATGATCGACTTCCCCACCCAGCTGGCGTTGCGCGATGCGCTGCTGCACCCGCAAGGCTGGGACGATGGCTGGACGCCGCTGTACGAGATGCTGGGCAACGACTTCCTGTACCCCGATCCGGATCGCCTGATGGTGTTCGTCGAAAACCACGACAGCCCGCGGTTGCTGGCGCATCTGGACGGCGACCTCCGCCTGTGGAAGCTGGCGATGGCCTGGCTGGCCACGGCGCGCGGGACACCGCAGTTCTACTACGGCTCGGAAGTGCTGTTGCGCGGTCCGCGTGAACGCAACGATGGCCTGTTGCGCGCCGACATGCCCGGCGGCTGGGCCGGCGACGGCGCCGACGCCTTCAGCGGACGCGGGCTGTCGCCGGAACAGCGCGATGCGCAGGACTACGTGCGCAGGCTGTTCCAGTGGCGCAAGCGCGCGCCGGTGCTGGAAAACGGCCGGCTGACCCACTACGCGCCGCAGGACGGGGTGTACGTGTACTTCCGCCACGACGACCACCACCGCACGGTGTTCGTCGCCTTGAACCGGAACCCCGGCACGGCAACACTGGCGCTGGACCGCTTCGCCGATTTCGTGAAGCCGGGCGACCGCGGCACCGACGTGTTGGCAGGCAAAGCCGTCGAACTGGGCGGTACGTTGCGGATCGCGGGCAAGAGTGCCGCGATCATCGAACTGGACTGAAGTCCGGGCTCAGAGCAGGGCCAGCCAGCCCATCACCACCGCCCGCGCCTCCTCGACTCCCTGCTTCGACGCCGCCGAGAACGTCTGCACGCTCACGCCGTCGCCATACGCTTCGGCCAGCGCCTTGCGCACCGCCTGCAGCGCCTGCGCCTGCTGGCCGCGGCCCAGCTTGTCGGCCTTGGTCAGCAGCGCGTGCGCCGGCAGGCCGCGCTGCACGGCATAGCCCAGCATCTGCCGGTCGTAGTCCTTCAGCGGGTGGCGGATGTCCATCACCACCACCAGCCCGCGGAGGGCATGGCGGCTGGCGAAGTACTGGTCGATGAACTGCTGCCAGTGCGCCTGCAGCTCCAGCGGCACCTTGGCGTAGCCGTAGCCGGGCAGGTCGACCAAGTGCTGGTCGGGCCGGACCTGGAAAAACACCAGTTGCTGGGTGCGGCCGGGGGTCTTGGACACCCGCGCCAGCGCGTTGTGGCCAGTCAAGGCGTTGAGCGCGCTGGACTTTCCGGCATTGGAGCGGCCGGCGAAAGCGACCTCGGCGCCGGCGTCGGCCGGCAGCTGCGTGCGGGTATGCGCCGACAGCAGGTAACGCGCGGCATTGAGCGGATTGGACGGGTTCGACATGCCGCTAGGATGGCACGAGCGGGGGCCTCGCACCCGTCACGGCCGCGGCCGATGGGCGCGAGAATTGACCATTCCGGTCCGGCATGACGATAATTCGGGGGTTTCCAGCCGTCGTCGGACGGCGTTTCCTGTGTTCACGGAGCTCTAGCATGCGCCACGCTCGCGTTTTGGGATTTGCCGGACTGGCCGCTGCGGCCGTGGCGGTGGTGGCTTACGCCCAGACCACGGTGGCGCCGCTGCCGGAAGAAAACCCGGTCGAAACCGTGCCGCTGGAATCGGTCGGCAGCGAACTCGACCTCAGCCAGACCGTCTGGGGCGACGCCCAGGCCGGGCAGGGCAAGGCGTCGGTCTGCGCCGCCTGCCATGCCGCCGACGGCAATTCCATCGTGCCCATGTACCCGCGCCTGGCCGGCCAGAGCGAGCGCTACATCGCCCACCAGATGGCGCTGATCGCCAGCGGCCAGCGCAACAGCGGCGCGGTCGTGGCGATGGTGCCGTTCGTGCAGGGCCTGACCGCGCAGGACATGCGCGACATCGGCGCCTATTTCGCCACCCAGACGGGCGGCGCCGGCCTGGCCGACGACGGCGTGGTCGCCGACGGCCCCTACGCCGGCATGAAGTTCTACGAGATCGGCCAGCAGCTGTACCGCTCCGGCGACGCCAGCCGCGAAATCCCGGCCTGCATGGCCTGCCACGGTCCGACCGGCGCCGGCAATCCGGGCCCGGCCTATCCGCGACTCGGCGGCCAGCATCAGGAGTATCTGGTCACCCGCCTGCAGGAATACCGCACCGGCACCACCACGCAGACCGATCCGGCGCTGTTCAACATCATGGCCCAGGTCGCCCATTCGCTGACCGACCAGGAAATCCAGGCGCTGTCCAGCTACCTGCAGGGCCTGCACGACCGCGCCGACGACGCTGCCGGCGGCGGCAGCGAGACGGTCGCCGCCGCCGCGCACTGACCGCCCGGCCGCCTTTGCGGCCGGCATGGCAGGCTGCGTTCATCCCCCCGGCACGATCATGTCCGGACGCGGCCGCCGGGTCGCCCGCCCCGTTCGCCGTCACCGAGAGCCGATGAAGCCCCTGATCCGCGTCCTGCTTCCGTTGCTGCTGTGCCTGTCCCTGCTGCCCGCCGCCGCACTGGCCGAGCCACCGGCGATCCCCGGTTTGCAGGAAGGCGTCGATTACCGGTTGATCGAAGGCGGCAAGCCGTTCGCGCCGCAGGCCGGCAAGATCGAGGTGGCCGAGGTCTTTGGCTACACCTGCATCCACTGCTACCACTTCGAACCGATCCTGCAGGCATGGAAGCGCCAGCTGCCGAAGGACGTGCAGGTGGTACCGGTGCCGGCCGCGTTCGGCGGCTACTGGATCCCGTACGCACGCGCCTTCTATGCCGCGCGCCGGCTCGGCGTGCAGCAGAGCACCCATCAGGCGGTGTTCGACGCCCTGCACCTGAACCATTCGCTGCCGATCCAGAACGCCTCGGCCGACGAGATCGCCAGCTTCTACGCCAGCCAGGGCGTGGGCCGCGCGCGCTTCATGGCTGCGCTGCGCGGGCCGGAGGTCGACGCCGACCTCGAGCGCGCGCGCGACTGGGCCATGCAGGCGCAGGTGACCGCCACCCCCAGCCTGATCGTCAATGGCAAGTACCTGGTGATCGGCGGAAACAGTTTCGACGACCTGCTGAAGACCGCCGAGGCGCTGGTCGCCCATGAGCGGCAAGCCCTGCGCAAGGGCCGCTGAACGGCCATCACGACATTGAAAATCCCTCGCCAGCGGGCATAGTGTCCGCCTGCAACCCGATTCCGGAGTCCCGCCGATGAAACTGCGTCACCTCCTGCCCCTGCTGGCCGTGCTGGCCCTGTCCGCCTGCAGCAAGCAAGAGCCGGTCGCCACCCCGGCCGTCGAGCCCGCCGCCGTCGAACAGGCCCCGGCCGCCGTCGAACCAGCCACCACAGCCGAAGCAGACGTCCCCGAGGCCGCGGACAGCGCGCAGGACACCGAAGCCACCACCGTCGAGGCCGAGACCGCCGAGACCGCCGCGCCGACCGCACCACCGCCGCCCGCCGCGCCGTACACCGGTCCGGCGCTGGTGCCCGGTACCGATTACCTGGAGATCCCCGGCGGCCAGCCGCTGGACCCGCTGGCCGGCAAAGTCGAGGTCGTCGAGGTGTTCGGTTACGTTTGCCCGGCCTGCAACGCCTTCCAGCCACTGGTGTCGCACTGGAAGACCACCCTACCTGGCGACGTGCGCTTCACCTATGTGCCGGCGCCGTTCGGCGGCACCTGGGACGACTACGCGCGCGCCTTCTATGCTGCGCAGATCATGGGCGTGCAGGAAAAGACCCACGACGCGCTGTACCGCGCCATCCATACCGAGCGCACGCTGAAAGGCGAGCGCGGCCGCGATTCGGTCGAGGACATCGCCGCCTTCTACGCCCGCCACGGCGTCGACGCCAAGCAGTTCCAGAGCACCATGGACAGCTTCGCCATCGCCGGCAGGATCAGCAAGGCCAAGCAGTTCACGACCCGCAACCAGGTCACCGGCACGCCGAGCATCGTCATCAACGGCAAGTACATCCCCAAGGGCCAGAGCTGGGAGCAGGTGCTGCACAACGCCGATGCGCTGATCGCGATGGAACGCGCCGGCGGCGTGCGCTGATCCGGACCCCCGATCACCCCCCACATGACTGCCTCCGCGGACATCCGCCGGCTGCGCCTGCTCAGCGCCAACATCCAGGCCGGCTCCAGCACCCGCCGCTACAGCGACTACGTGACCCGCAGCTGGTCGCACGCGCTGCCGGCGGGCAACAAGCGCAGTAGTCTGGATACGATCGCCGAACTGGCCAGCGGCCACGACATCGTCGGCCTGCAGGAGGCCGATCCCGGCAGCCTGCGCTCGGGCTTCACCAACCAGACCCACTACCTGGCTGAACGCGCCGGTTTCGGCTACTGGAGCCACCAGCCCAACCGCAACGTGGCCAAGGTCGCCGGCAGCGCCAACGGCCTGCTGAGCCGGCTGGAGCCGGTGGAGGTGGCCGACCATTCCCTGCCCGGCCGCATCGCCGGGCGCGGCGTGCTGCTCGGCCGCTTCGGCGAGGGCGACGACGGCCTGGTGGTCGCGGTAGCGCATCTGTCGCTGGGCGCGCAATCGCGGCGCTCGCAGCTGTCGTTCCTGGCCGAACTGCTGTCCGGCTACCGCCATGTCGCGCTGATGGGCGACTTCAACTGCACCTGCGACCGCCCGGAGATGGAACTGCTGTACGCGCGCACCCGGCTGGCGCCGCCGGCGCACCGGGTACCGACCTTCCCCAGCTGGCGGCCGCAGCGGGCCATCGACCACATCCTGGTCAGCCCCGAACTCAACGGCGTCGCGCCGCGGGCGATGCCGGCGGCCAATTCCGACCATCTGGCGCTGGCGCTGGACATCGAAGTCCCGGCCAGCGCCCTGCAGATTCCCGGCGACGCCGGCCGCAGCGCCGCCTAGTAGCCGCCCAGCGCCACGCTCAGACCGACCAGCAGCAGGAAGGCGGCGAAGATCCGCTTCAGCGACTGCCCGCTGATCCGGTGCGCCAGCCGCGCGCCCCACGGCGCGGCCAACACCGAGGCCACCGCCACCCCGATCGCCGCCGGCAGGTACACGTAACCGACGGCGTACTGCGGCAGCGCCCCGGCCGGCGCATGCAGGGCGTAACCCAGCGCACTGCCCAGGCCGATCGCCACCCCGCAGGCGCTGGAAGTGCCGACCGCACGCACCGGCGCCACCCCGCGCCAGACCAGCAGCGGCACGGTCATGCTGCCGCCGCCGATGCCGACCACCGCCGACAGCGCGCCGATGCCGACACCGGCGCCGCTCATCGGCCACCCGGTCGGTGGCGGCACCGCGGTCGCGGCGACGCCGTCGCGGCGTCCGCCGCGCAGCATCTGCCACGCCGCCAGCAGGCAATACCCGGCCACGATCCAGCGCAGCGCCGCATCGTCCACTTTCACCGCCAGCCCGCTGCCCAGCCAGCCGCCCAACAGCAGCCCCGGCACCATCCATGCCACCGTCGGCCACATCACGCTGCCGCGGCGATGGTGCGAAAACGCCGACGATGCCGCAGTCAGCACGATGCTGGCCAGCGAACTGGCCAGCGCGGCGTGCATGGCCGCGTCCTTCGGCACCCCGAACTGCGGCAGCAGCCATACCAGCGCCGCGACCAGCACCAGGCCGCCGCCGATCCCCAGCAAACCCGCCAGCAGGCCGGCGACCACACCCAGCAGCGGAAACACCCACATCGATTCCAAACGTTTCTCCTTCGCGATGCTCCACCGCCGGCGCGGATGCACCACCGATTCAGAGCGCGTCCCGTACCATGCGGCGCATGAAGGGTTTCGATTCTCTCATTCTTGCCGCAGTGCTGTGGCTGCCGGCATTGCCGCCGCTGCACGCGCAGGATCTGGACGCGGGCCGGCCACAGATCGAAAACGCGCTGCGCGCCGCCGAACGCGGCGACTACCGGGCGCAGGATTTCCCGGCCGTGGCCAGCCATCCTCTCAACGGCTGGGTCGAGTTCGCCGACCTCTCGCGCAACGTCAACACGCTGTCACGCGCACGCGGCGAGGCATTCCTGAAGCGCTACGCCGGCCAGGCCGTGGCCGAACGCTTCCGCGATCACTGGCTGGCCGCGCTGGCGCGGCGACAGGAATGGCCGGCCTTCCTGGCCGCCTGGCAGCCGAACGACGATGCCGGCCTGCGCTGCGCCTGGCTGAACGCGCGCCAGGCCACCGGCCATCTCGACGACGCCTGGACCGCCGACGCGCAGGCGGTCTGGACCAGCAGCGGCAAGTCGCTGCCCAATGCCTGCGATCCGGTGTTCGCTCTGCTGGCCAGCCGCGGCGGATTGGGCCCGGAGCTGCGCTGGCAACGCATCGACCTGGCCGCCGAGGCCGGGCAGACCGGGGTGATGCGCCACATCGCCCGCGACCTGCGCAGCGCCGACGAAGCGCTGGCCAACGATTACGCCGCCTTCATCGACGCCCCGCACGCCCGCGCACTGGACTGGCCGAAGACCGAACGCAGTCGGCAGATGGCGATGTACGGCCTGATGCGGCAGGGCCGACGCGACCCCGACCTGGCCGAACGCCAGCTGCCGGCCTACGCCAACGCGCTGGACATGAGCGCCGCCCAGCGCGGCCAGGTGCAGTACCAGATCGCGCTGTGGACAGTGGCCTCGTACCTGCCCGATTCGGCGCGGCGGCTGGACGAGGTCCCCGACGCCGCCTACGACGAGCGCCTGCACGAATGGCAGGTGCGCGAAGCGATGGCACGCGGCGACTGGCGCAACGCCCTGCGCGCGCTGCGGCGGATGCCAGCCGCGCAGCGCGACGATTCGCGCTGGCGCTATTTCGAAGCGCGGTTGGCCGAGAAGACCGGCGAAGCCGCCGAGGCCCGGCGACTGTACGCGCTGGCGGCGCGCGCATCGACCTTCCACGGCTTCCTCGCCGCCGACACGCTCGGCCTGCCCTACGCGCTGTGCCCGTGGGAACCGGACGACACCGCCGCCGCCAAGGCCGCCATCGCCCGCGACCCGGCCATCGTGCGCGCGATGGAGCTGTGGAAGCTTGAACGCAGCGGCTGGGCAGTGCAGGAGTGGAAATCGGCGATGGCCCGCTTCGACGACACCCAGCGCCGGCTGGCGGTGGAAGTGGCGCAGGACAACGCCTGGTTCGATCGCGCAGTGTTCTACCTCGGCCAGAACCCGGACGAATATCGCCTGTATTCGCTGCGCTTCCCGCTGCACCACGACGCCGCAATCCGCCGCGAAGCCGCCCGCCATGCGCTGGACCCGGCCTGGGTCGCGGCCGAGATCCGCGCCGAGAGCGTGTTCAATTCGCGCGCGCGCTCGCCGGCCGACGCGCGCGGGCTGATGCAGGTGCTGCCGTCCACCGGCGCGGCCACCGCGAAGAAGCTGGGCCGGGCCTGGGGCGGCGCGGGCAGCCTGTACGACGCCGATACCAACATCGCCCTCGGTACTGCCTATCTGCGCGAAGTGCTGGACAAGTACGGCCTGCCCTACGTTGCCATCGGCGCCTACAACGCCGGACCGACGCCGACCGCGCGCTGGCTGTCGCAGCGTCCGAACTACGACGCCGATTTCTGGATCGAAACGGTCAGCTACAAGGAAACCCGCGAATACATCGCCCGCGTGCTGGCCTTCAGCGTGATCTACGACTGGCGGCTCAACGGCGACGCCCTGCCGCTGAGCGAACGCATGCAGGGCCGCATCGACGCCCCGCGCAAGGCCTTTGCCTGCCCCAGCGCGTAGTCGATGTTCTTCTTCCCCCACCTGCGGGGGAAGGTGCCAAAGGCGGATGGGGGCGAGCTCTTTCCCACCAACCGCAAGCGCAGGCATGAATCGGGCATCATTGCCCGCATGGAGATCTATCTCGTCGGCGGCGCGGTGCGCGACCGGTTGCTGGGCCTGCCACCCGGCGACCGCGACTGGGTCGTGGTCGGCGCCACCCCGCAGCAGATGCTGGAACTCGGCTACACGCCAGTCGGACGCGACTTCCCGGTGTTCCTGCACCCGCAAACCGGCGAGGAATACGCACTGGCACGCACCGAGCGCAAGAGCGGACGCGGCTATCGCGGTTTCGTCGTCGACGCCGACCCGTCGGTCACGCTGGAAGAGGACCTGCAGCGGCGCGACTTCACCATCAATGCCATCGCCCAAGCCGACGACGGCCACTTGATCGACCCCTGCGGCGGCACGCGCGACCTGCAGGCGCGGGTGCTGCGCCACGTCGGCCCGGCCTTCGTCGAGGACCCGCTGCGAGTGCTGCGCGCGGCGCGCTTTCTCGCCCGCTTCGCCCCGCTGGGTTTCACGCTGGCGCCGGAAACGCAGGAGCTGATGCGGCAGATCGCCGCCTCCGGCGAACTCGACGCACTGGTCCCGGAGCGGGTCTGGCAGGAACTGCGCAAGGCCTTGCGTTCGGCGAAACCCTCGGCCTTTCTGTCCACCTTGCGCGAAACGCACGCGCTGCAAGCGGTATTGCCGGAAATCGACGCGCTGTACGGCGTGCCGCAACGCGCCGACTACCACCCCGAGATCGACACCGGCATCCACCAGCAGATGGTCAGCGACATGGCCGCGCGACTGGCCCCGGGCGACGACCTGATCGGCTTCGCCGCGTTGACCCATGACTTGGGCAAGGCGCTGACCCCACCGGATCAATGGCCGCGCCATGTCGGCCACGAAAGTGCGGGAATCAAACCGCTGCGCGCCCTGTGCGAACGGCTGAAGCTGCCGGCCGAGCACCGCGAGCTGGCCATCGCCACCTGTCGCGAGCACCTGCACGTGCATCGCCTGTTCGAACTGCGCGACGCCACCGTGCACGAACTGCTGGCCCGCTGCGACACCTTCCGCAAACCCGAACGCATCGCACAGATCGCTACCGCCTGCGAAGCCGACGCCCGCGGCCGCCTCGGCCACACCGACGACGACTACCCGCAAGCCACCGAACTGCGCCGCCTGCACGCCGCCGCCCTGGCCATCAACGCCCGCGACCTGGTGCAATCGGGCCTCAGCGGCCCCGAAATCGGCGAAGCGCTGAAGCAGGCCCGCATCGCCGCCATTGCCGCCGCACGCAAGACCGCCTGACACAGCACCGTTCCACCCGCTAGTTTCAAGGCGTAACTCTTACGCCCCCTGATGGCCTTCGATAACACTTGTTTCCACAGTCGCCGTAACGCGCAGAAATCACAATCCAAGCCTATGGACCGATGGGCGAATCACCGTGTTTGCCGCCTATATCGCACCGGCGTCACTTGCCGTTGGCCTGGATATACCTGCAAACCCGGTACGGATAGACCTGCTCGGCACGCAAACTGTAGTGTTTCACTCGCAATCTGCGGCGAACCTCCTCCAACAAGCGGGGAGGCGCCCGACCACGGACTCATTCGATATGACTGCAGGCTTACGGGCATATTCCATATGCAGGCATCCTTGCCGCATAACGCCCTCAAGGCCGCATCCCACTTCCCCCGTCGATATCAGCACAGCCCCTTGTTTTTTGTCGGAATTATTGGATTGACACACCCAACAGCCAGCCACCAGAATCCCGCTTACGCCCCGATTTGGGGTCTATTAGTAGTTAGGCAGCATGAAAAGCGATCCCGTTGCCACCGTTGAGATTGACGAGAAAGGCCGGTTGCACATCAAGCCGGCCACCCAAGATTTTCCATTCGCCTATCGTGAGGCAATGGAGGTCACATGGGAGCCGGACAGACGCTCGCTCAGTTCACCTATTCCGCGGCAGTGGAGCTATGGTCGTTGGTTCCAGCAGATTCTAGCTGTAGCATCTGCCCAAGGCGTCCGTTTGGTTCTCGGGCCACATACGCTGTGGATCAATGTTTCGGCCGACATCCAACTTGAGATCGCAGCGGCGGCGACACATGCTGCCTAACAATTCATTCAAGTCGATGCCGTTTCGCGGGCCGGCTTAATTCAAGCTCGCAGGGCGGACTCAAGCCCCCCCCCTTCTTCTTGAAGCCCTGAAGACAGCGATAAGTCTCGAACAGCGGGCCGGGGGCCGCCCTACTGCTGGCCCTGCTCGTCGGCAATGTCCATCTTGGGCGCCACACGGCGCGGGGGGAGCGGTGGCAGCTTGGCCTCGTCCTGCACCGGCGGGCGCGGGGCTTCCCATTCGAACGGCGGCAGGCTGTGCATGGCCGCTTCCAGCTTGCGCGACCAGGTTTCGTGGATTTCGGCGAACAGCGGGGTGTCGCCTTCCAGCCGCATCTGTTGGGTGATCTGCAGGTCGCCGACGCGGACCAAGGCCAGGTCGATCGGCAGGCCGACCGACAGGTTGGAGCGGATGGTCGAATCCAACGACACCAGCGCGCAGCGAGCGGCGTCTTCCAGACTGGTTTCCGGACGCAGGATGCGGTCCAGGATCGGCTTGCCGTACTTGGATTCGCCGATCTGCAGGTACGGCGTTTCCGGCGAAGTCGAGATGCAGTTGCCCAGCGGATAGATCAGGTACAGGCCGGGGCGCTCGCCGGCGATCTGCCCGCCCAGGATCAGGGTGGACTGCACGCTGACGCCCTTCTGCTGGGCTTCCTCGCCGACCCGCGCCTGGCTGGCCACCAAGATGTCGCCGACGTACTCGGCCACTTCGTACAGGTGCTTGAAGCTGCGCAGGCTGCGGCTGGCGGTGACGTCGTCGGCGTCGCGGCGCAGTTTGGACACGGTCAGCTGGGTGGTGGCCAGGTTGCCCGAGGACATGATGACGAAGACCCGGTCGCCGGGCCATTCGAAGATATGCATCTTGCGGTAGACGCGCACGTCGTCGAACGAGGCGCTGGTGCGGGTGTCCGCCGCGAAGACCAGGCCCTGGTCCGTTTCGATGCCGACGCAGTAAGTCATCCGGTTACCATGATGCAGTGCACGAGAAGCATGGTAGGCGGGCCGGCCGGACTTGGCTAGGGCGGCCCCGGCCGGCGCTTTCGGGCCATCGACTCACAATTGGAAACGCCATGCCCGCCGCCCTGCCCGCCCCCGACGCCAATGCCCTGCAGCACAGCGCCCGCCTGTCGGCGCTGATCGGCGAGGAGATCGGCCAGTCCGGCGGCAGCATCCCGTTCTCGCGCTTCATGGAGCGCTGCCTGTACGCGCCTGGGCTGGGCTACTACAGCGCCGGCAGCACCAAGTTCGGCGCAGCCGGCGACTTCGTCACCGCGCCGGAACTGGGGCCGCTGTTCGCCGCCTGCGTGGCCGAGGCGGTGGCACCGGTGCTGCGCCAGCTGGGCCCGGACGCGGAATTCGTCGAGATCGGCGGCGGTTCCGGCGCCTTCGCCGAAACCGCGCTCAAGCGCCTGCTGCAGCTGGACGCGATGCCGGCGCGTTACGCCATCCTCGAACCCAGCGCCGACCTGCGCGAACGCCAGCGCGAACGCCTGGCCCGCCAGCTGACGCCGCTGGTGTTCGACTGCATCGAATGGCTGGACACGCCGCCCGCCACGGCCTGGAACGGAGTGCTGTTCGCCAACGAGGTGATCGACGCGCTGCCGACTCCGCGTTTCGTTCTGCGCGACGGCGAAGTGTTCGAGGAGTGCGTTGCGATCGACGCCGATGGCGGCTTCGCCCGCGTCGACCGACCGGCCGACGCCTTGCTGGCGGCGGCGGTGCGCCATGTCGAACGCGACCTGCAACGATCGTTCGCCGATGACTACCGTTCGGAACTGCTGCCGCAGTTGCCGTACTGGGTGCAGGCAGTGATCGGCGGCTTGCGCGACGGCGCGATGCTGTTCGTCGATTACGGCTATCCGCGCGGCGAGTTCTACCTGCCCGAACGCGATGCCGGCACCTTGCGTGCGTTTTACCGCCAGCACGTGCACAACGACGCTTATCGCTGGCCGGGCCTGCAGGACCTGACCGCATCGGTGGATTTCACCGCGCTGGCCGAAGCCGGCACCGGCGCCGGGTTCGAACTGGCCGGCTACTGCAGCCAGGCCAGCTTCCTGCTCGGCAATGGCCTGGCGCAGCGGCTGCAGGAGGTGCAGGCGCGCGGCGACGAGGCGCTGTCGCTGAAGTTCGCCAACGAGGCGAAGAAGCTGACCCTGCCCACCGAGATGGGCGAGCGCTTCCAGGCGATGGGGTTCGTGCGCGGGGTCGAGTTCGGCGCCGCCTTCCTGGAGGGCGACCTGACATGGAGGCTGTAGCCATGCGCGCGCTGAAGCCGCTGCGCCGACGCGGGTTGTGGCTGGGCCTGTGGCTGCTGGCGGTGGCCACGGTGATCTGGGTCTGCCTGGCGCCGCGACCGCCGCTGGAAGTGCCGCTGCCGGAGAACGGCGACAAGCTCGAGCACCTGCTGGCCTACTTCGTGCTGATGGCCGGCGCGGTGCAGCTGTTCGCCACCCGTCGCGCCCTGCTGTGGGTGGCGGTCGGGCTGTTCCTGCTGGGGATCGGCATCGAATGGGCGCAGGGTGCGTGGACCAGCACGCGCTCGGCCGACGTCTGGGACGCGGTAGCCGATACGCTCGGCATCGGCCTGGGACTGGCCACGGCGCTGACGCCGTGGCGCGACCTGCTGCTGCGCTGGGCGGGCCGCACGCGCTGACCCGCGTCGGGAACCCCCCTCCCACTTGCGGAAGAGAGGGCCGAAGGCGGGTAAGGGCGCCTCAGTCGAAATCGCCCAGATAATCGTCCAGCCGGCGGCGTTGCAGCAGTTCCGCCGCAGCGTCCCAGGACACCGCTTTCTGCTCGCGCAAGCTTTCCAGCACGCGGACGATGGCCAGCTCGACTTCCGGACTCTGGCTCAACGCCGGATCGTGCTGGCGATGCTCAATGACGTCGAACAGTACCGCATTGGCTTCGGCATAGCTCAACGGTTCGGTCTGGCCATGCGCCTTGCGCCAGGCGTCGCTGCCCAGCACCGCGTTGACGTGCAGCTGGATCAGATAGGTGGCGCGCCCGATCAGCTTCAGGTTGCCCGGCTGCACCGCGGTCATGGTGTTGCCGACCACGCGCCCCAGCTTGGCCATGATCCCGGTGGAATGACCGTTGAGCATCATCTTCAGCGCGATCATCTGGCTCAGCCCGAACGGGTCGCGCTGCGGGACCACCAGTTGCAGCAGTTGCAGGTCCGGCGCCTGTTCGCGCAAGGCGGCCAGCGCTTCGGCCGACAGCGGCGCGTCGTCGACCGCGACCACGAAGGTGCCGGCGCCCGCATTGGCGAAGTCGTGTAGCCAGGCCTGGCTGAGCGCCTGCGCGCTTTCGTCGCCGAGCAGGATCAACGCGCCGAGATCGCCGGCCTGCGGACCGTTGTGCTCGCGGTTGTGCGGCGACCAGGCCAGGTCGTAGCGATGCTGCTGTTCGGCGCCGGCGAAGGCCAAGCTGCGTTGTGCAGCCTCATGCAGGTAGGCATCGTCGATCTGGGTGTCGAACGGCGCCTTGTACAGCGCCGGATCAAGGCCGTGGAAAGGGCGTTGCAGCAGCGCCTGCCAGGCCTGCGCGGGGTCCTCGGTGGGCGCCCACACCTGGATCCACGAGCGCCTCTGCTCGGCATCGACCGGATCCAGCGCCGCCAGGCGGAAGGTCGGCGCGCGTTCGGTCACGTCGACGAATACCGGCATCAGTGCGCGCTGGGCCAGGTAAGTGGCGTGATGGCCGGCCGCGTAGGCCGCGGCCTCGCGATTAGTCCACGCGCTCACCTGCGGCGCGCTGGCGGCGACGGTTTTCTGGATGGCGGCGAAATCGCGCAGCCGCGAGGCAATGTCGGCCTTGGCGTCGAAGCCCAGATCCTGCATCTCTGCGGACGTCAGCAGCGGGGTCAGCAACTGCTTGACCGCATCCTCCAGCACCATGCCCAACGCATACAGGCTGGTGGTGGTGGCCTGCATGCGGGTCGAACCGGTGATCGATTGCGGCCCGGTCGGCAAGCTGATCTTGCGGATCGCCGGGTCCTCGATCACCCGCCGGCTGCGCTCGAACGGCAGCAGCACCGAATCCGGATTGTTGTAGACGAACCAGGTGCGCTCGGGGTGGCCCGGGTTCAACTCGCTGGCGGCCAGCGCGGTACCGATCACCGCCGAAGTCTCGCCGCCTTCGGTGACCGCGAACACCACGTCGCCGCTGGCGATGCCGTTGTCCTGCAATTGCAGGCGACCGATCAGCTGCAGGTCCTCGAAGCCTTCCAGCGAACTGATCATCGCGCGGTCGCCGCCGGTGATCTCGCCACGCACACGCTCGCCGATGCCGGGCAGGGCCTGTTCGATCTTCGGCCACGCGCTGCTGCGCATGGCGCGCTGCCAGAACGGACGCCACAAGCCGCTTTCCAGGGTCTCGGCCAACCGCCCGGTCGAGCCGGTGCCGTAGAAATAGATGCGATGGCCGCCGCGCAGGGCGTCCTGCATCGCGCGCGAGGCGTCCTGCAACTGGCCAAGGCGGGCCGGGTCGGCGGCGACCTCGGCGAAGGCGTGGGTGACATCGCGATCGACTGCGTACAGTGCATCCAGCCCGGCGCTGGTATCGCCGGCGATGCGCCGGCTCAGGTCCATCGTTTCCGGGTGGCGCTGTTCGGTCAACAGGCTGTGCAGCTGGAACTGCTGCCGGTGCTGCAGGTAGTCCAGCGACGCCGCCGAGGGCTCGATCCCGAGCAAGTCGGTCACCGGACCGGTCGACGCGGCGTGGGCGGAATGGACGCCGAGCAGGCCGGACAGGCCAAGCAGGGCGCAGCACAGGGTGCGGTGGACGGGCATGCGGAGTTTCCTGTGTGGCTCATGAAAGGGGTTCGCTGCGGGCATCGTCGCGGATGTCGTTGGGGTCAACGCGTTTCCGCGGCCGAAGCGGGCAACAGAGTGATGCGATCCAGCAGCCACATGGCCGGCCGGGTATCGCCGCTGAAGCGCAGGCACAGCGTCTGCGCACTGTCGAATTCGCGGTCGAGCGTGGCGTGCACGGTGACGAAGCCGTCGGCGTCGGGATCGGCCGGCATCGATGTGTGGGCCACGCGCGGGCCGTCGCAACCGCCACTGCGCACATCGAGCTCGCCGTACGCGCGGGTGGTCGGCAGGTAACGGCGCTTGGCGTCTTCTTCGGCACTGAGGCGAATGAAATACGGCAGGCGACCGGCACGGACCTCGATCCGGTCGATGCCTTGCAGCGGTGCATCGTTCCATTGCCAGCACGGCGCCAGGAAGGCAACGTCGAACAACGCGCGTTCACCGCGCAGCGGGCCGTCGTCCTCCATCCGCAGCACCGGTCCGCTGTCCGGACAGGCGGCCAGCTGCTTGTTGTCGCGGCTCAGCAGGGTGTCGCGGTCGATGCGCAAGTCCTGCGGCACGTCCAGCGCCGCATCGTTGGCATAGGCGGCCGCGCGCAGCTCCACCGGCAATCGGACATCGAAGCGCAACGGCTGTTCGGGCATCGCCGCGTGCGGTTCGCTGCCGTCCAGCGTGTAGCGCAGCGGATACCCGAGCGGGTTGGACAGCGTGATCGTCGCCGTGCCGGCCACGGCACCCGCTTCGGCATCGACCTCGACCCGGAATGGCGTGCGCGCGTAGCCGATGTCCAGCGTGCGGTAGCGACGCAGCTGCGCCGGCAACCTGCCCAGGAAACCGGCGTAGTCCTTGCGTGTGGCCGGCGTCCAGCCAGCTTCGGCCAGCGCGGCCAAGCGCGGGAACACGGCGTGTTCGACGCCGGCAAACGTGCGCGTGTCGCCGGTCCACATGTTGGCCTGCAGGCCCAGGACATGGTGGTGCTGCGCCGCATCCAGCTCGGCGGGGACCGGATCGAAGTCGTAGACGGTCTGCAGCGTGACCCGCTTCGGCCGGCCCGCCGGTTCGTCAGTCGACCCGGTCTGCAGGTAGTCGAAATACAGCGAAGCCACCGGCGACATCACCACATCGTGTCCCTGCCGCGCTGCTTCGATCCCGCCTTCGGTGCCGCGCCACGACATCACCGTGGCCTCCGGCGGCAGACCACCTTCCAGGATCTCGTCCCAGCCGATCAGGCGCTTGCCGTGCTTTTCCAACAGGGTTTCCAGGCGGCCGATGAACCAGCTCTGCAGCTTGGCCTCGTCGGCGATACCAAGCTCGCGCATCCGCGCCTGCACCCGCGGCGAGGCCTTCCACTGGTCCTTGATTGCCTCGTCGCCGCCGATGTGCACGTAGGTACCGGGAAACAGGTCGGTGACTTCAGCCAGCACCGTATCGAGGAAGGCGAAGGTGGCGTCCTCGATGTTGAACAAATTGGCATGGATGCCGCGATCGGCCGAAACCGCGATCGCCTCGCCGCTGACGCCCAATTGCGGATACGCGGCGATGGCGGCGGTGGCGTGACCGGGTACGTCGATCTCCGGTACCACGGTGATGTGACGCGCGGCAGCGTAGGCGACGATGTCGCGGATCTGGTCCTGACTGTAGTAGCCGCAGTAGGGCACCGGTTCGCCGCTGTCCGGGTCGATACCGCCATCGCCGGCCGGAATCCGGCAACTGCCGACTTCGGTCAGCTTCGGATAGCGCTTGATCTCGATTCGCCAGCCCTGATCATCAGTCAGGTGCCAGTGAAACACGTTGAGCTTGTGCAGGGCCATCGCGTCGAGGAGTTTCTCGATATCCTCGACCGACTGGAAGTGGCGGGCCGAGTCGAGCATTAGCCCGCGCCATGCGAAGCGCGGTGCATCTTCGATATGCAGGGCCGGCAGCCGTACCGGACCATTGCCTTCGCCCGAGGTCAGCAACTGCCACAGGGTGACCGCACCGTAGAACAGGCCCGCCTCGCTGCTTGCCGCGATCGTGATGCCATCGGCGGTGATATCGAGCGAATAGGCTTCCGGTGAAGTTTCTGTATCCGTCTGATCGAGAGCGAAGCGGATGCCGGAACCGCTACCGCCGATCTTGGGTTGCACGGACCCGGTGGCCACCAGCAGGTCGATGAACTGCCTCGCCACGCGCTGCGCGGCTTCACCATCGGCCACCACCGGCGTCTTCGCATCAATCACGAAGCTGCCGTCCTTCGTTTCCAGACTGGCCGGCATCGGGATCAACCGCGGCGTGGTTACGGCGATATCGTCGGACGGCTGGCGTGTGCAGGCCGCCAGGCACAGCAGCAACAGCAGGCTCGCCAGCAGGGTCGGGAAACGGATCATGCGGCGTGAATCCTCGTTGCGGCTGCGATAGCGACGTCACGATAGCAAACCCCGGCGGCGGATTCGGCTATCGTTGCATTTGACCGTCGTTTCCGCGCTCGCGCGTCCCCGCTCATGCTAAGTCCTTCATCGAAATTCCGCCGAATTGTCACGACACTTTCGTGGCGCGCCTGCGGGCTGGCCAGCCTGCTGTTCCTTTCGCTCACGGTTGCGCACGCGAGCGAGGGGCCGGCACCCGGCATCGAGGTGCTGCTCGACGAACATGCCGGCGAACTGCACGGCAAGCGCATCGGCCTGATCACCAACATGACCGGCGTCGATCGCGAGCTGCGCAGCGATATCGACCTGCTGGCCGCACGCAAGGATCTGCAGCTGGTTGCACTGTTCGGGCCCGAGCACGGCGTACGCGGCGATGCTCAGGCCGGCGAACACGTCGACTCGACCATCGATGCCGCCACCGGCCTGCCGGTGCACAGCCTGTACGGCGCGCAGCGCGAACCGACGCCGGAGATGCTGCAGGGCATCGATCTGCTGCTGTTCGACATCCAGGACATCGGCACGCGCTACTACACCTATCCGTACACGCTGGCCGGGGCGTTGCGCGCGGCCCGGCGCGCCGGCATCCCGCTGTGGGTACTGGACCGGCCGGATCCGGTCGGCGGCGTGCAGGTCGAAGGACCGGTGCTGGAGCCGGACTACGCTTCCTTTGTCGGCATGTTTCCGATCCCGGTTCGCCACGGCATGACCATCGGCGAACTGGCGCGGCTGTTCAACGACGGCTTCGGCATCGGCGCGCAACTGCAGGTGGTGCCGATGCGCGGCTGGCGACGCGAAGACGCCGAACCCGGCGGCGCGATGGCCTGGGTGCCGCCGTCGCCGAACATGCCGATCCGCGATACCGCCCTGGTCTACCCGGGCACCGCGCTGTTCGAGGGCACCAACGTGTCCGAAGGACGCGGCACCACGCGGCCGTTCGAGACCATCGGCGCGCCCTTCGTCGATGCGCAGGCTTTGGCCGCACGAATGAACGCGCTCGACCTGCCCGGCGTGCGTTTCCGCCCAACCTGGTTCACGCCGGCGTTTTCCAAGCATGCCGGCGAGCTGTGCGGCGGCGTGCAGCTGCACGTCACCGACCGCGAGACCTTCCGGCCGTTCCTGACCGGGCTGGCCCTGGTCAAGATGCTGCACGACGACTACCCGCAGGATTTCGAGTTCCTGCCGGGACAGCCGCCATTCTTCGACAAGCTGACCGGCAACGGCTGGATCCGGGCGGCGATCGAACAGGGACAGTCGCTGCAGGACATGCAGGCACGCTGGCAGCCGGCGCTGCGCGAGTTCGAAGCATTGCGCCGGCGCTATCTGCTCTACTGAGTCCATACCCGGATCAGGAACGAACTCAGTTCGGCCGCAATTCCACCCGGTCCAGCGCCCACATCGTCGGCCGGGTATCGCCGGTGAAATAGATGCACAGGTCGGCGCTGTCGCCGGCAGCGGCCAGCGGCGTTTCCAGAGTGACGAAACCGTCGGCATCCGGCTGCGCTGGCAACGGCAGCGTGGCCAGGGTCGGACCCTCGCAGCCGTCGCGCACCACCAGTTCCCCGTTCGCCGTCGTCGCTGGATGGAACTTGCGTCCCGGTTCGTCATGCGCGAGCTGGAAGTAATAGGGAATACGGCCAGCGCGGACGCGCAAGCCGCCGATCCCGCGCAGGTCGGCCTGTTTCCACTCCCAGCACGGATTGAAGATGTCCACGTTGAACAGCGCGCGCTCGCCGCGCAGCGGGCCGTCGTCCTCCAGCCGCAGCATCAGCGCGTTGGTGCACATGGCCAACTGCTCGTCATTGCGGGCCAACAGCGATGTTGCATCGATGTCCAGCGCATCCGGCGCTTCCAACGCCGCGCCCTCGAAGAATGCTGCGGCCCGCAGATGCACCGGCAACGGCAGCGACAGCGGTTCGGCATAGGCGGGCGATGCTTCCGTCGGCGCGCTGCCATCGGTGCTGTAGCGGATGTCGGCATAGCCGGCCGGATTGCTCAATGCGATCTCGGCGGTGCCGGCGACGCGGTCGGCCTTGGTGTCGAACACCACCTGGAACGGTGTGCGCGCGTAGTCGATGCCCAGCGCGCGGTAGCGGTGCAACTGCGCCGGCAACCGGATCAGGAAGTCGGCATAGTCCTTGTACGCGGCCGGCGACCAGCCGGTTTCGGCCAGCGCGGCGATTCGCGGAAAGATCGCATGCTGCACGCGCGTGAAGCTGCGCATGTGCTCGGTCCACACGTTGGCCTGCAGGCCGAGAATATGTCGGCGCTTGTCCGCATCGAGTTCTTCCGGCACCGGCTCGAAGGCGTACACGTCCTGCAGGGTCACCAGGGTCGGTCGGCCCGGAGGCTCGTCCGTCGATGCGGTCTGCAGGTAATCCAGATACAACTTGTTCCATGGCGACATCACCACGTCGTGGCCCTGATTGGCGGCCTCGATCCCGCCTTCGGTGCCGCGCCACGACATCACCGTGGCTTCCGCCGGCAGACCGCCTTCCAGGATTTCGTCCCAGCCGATCAGGCGCTTGCCGCGCGCGGCGAGGAACTTTTCCAGCCGCGCCACCAGTACGCCCTGCATGGCCATCTCGTTGTCGACGCCGAATTCCTTCATCCGCGCCTGCACGCGCGCCGATGCTTCCCACTGGTCCTTGACCGCTTCGTCGCCGCCGATGTGCACATAGGCACCGGGGAACAGGTCGGCGACTTCGGCCAGCACGTTCTCCAGGAACTCCAGCGTGGGTTCCTCGACATTGAACAGATTGCTGAACACGCCCCATTCGCCGACCGGCAACAGCGGTTGGTCGGTGGTCCCCAATTGCGGGTACGCGGCGATGGCGGCGGTGGCGTGGCCGGGCACGTCGATCTCCGGCACCACGGTGATGTGACGCGCGGCGGCGTAGGCGACGATGTCGCGGATCTGGTCCTGGCTGTAGTAACCGCAGTACGGCACCAGCTCGCCGCTGTCCGGGTCGATGCCGCCGTCGCCTGCCGGAATCCGGCAGCTGCCGACTTCGGTCAGCTTCGGATAGCGCTTGATTTCGATCCGCCAGCCCTGGTCGTCGGTCAGGTGCCAGTGGAACACGTTGAGCTTGTGCAGGGCCATCGCGTCGAGCAGTTTCTCGATGTCCTCGACCGACTGGAAATGGCGGGCCGAGTCGAGCATCAGTCCGCGCCATGCGAAGCGCGGTGCGTCTTCGATATGCAGGGCCGGCAGCCGCACCGGGCCATTGCTTTCGCCCGAGGTCAGCAACTGCCACAAGGTGACCGCGCCGTAGTACAAGCCCGCCTCGCTGCTTGCCGCGATCGTGATGCCATCGGCGGTGATATCGAGCGAATAGGCTTCCGGAGAAGCTCCGGCCTGCGCCTCGTCGAGAACGAAGCGGATGCCGGAACCGCTGCCGCCGATCTTCGGTTGCACGGCCCCGGTGGCCGCCAGCATGTCGATGAACTGCCTCGCCACACGCTGCGCCGCTTCACCATCGGCCACCACCGGGGTCTTCGCATCGATCACAAAGCTGCCATCCTTCGTTTCCAGATTGGCCGGCATCGGGATCAACCGCGGCGTGGTCGCGGCGGTATCGTCGGACGGCTGGCGTGTGCAGGCCGCCAGGCACAGCAGAAGCAACAGGCTCGCCAGCAGGGTCGGGATCTTCGTGGTCATCGCGGCTCCGGTACGTCGTGATGGGGGCAGTGTAGAAAAAAGGGGCCCGGAAACCGGGCCCCGGAGGGAAGTACAGCCAATGATTGCCTATCCGCGCAAGATCAGAACTTGAAACGGAAATTCAGGTAGTACTGCCTGCCGTTCTGGTAAATCGAGCGCGGCTGGTCCTTGTTCAACGCGTAGTACTTCAACTTGGGCTCATTGAGGTTCAAGCCGTCCAGCGTGACCGTCATCCAGTCGGCAACTTTGTAGCCAAGCGAGACGTTCACCACGTCGGTATCGTCCTGGTAATAGGCGGTCGCCCGGTCCAGCCCGCTGTAGAACGAGGAGCGGAAGGTATAGTTGATGCGGGCGTTGAAACGGTCGTTCTCGAAGTAGCCGCCGATGTTGTAGGTGTTCTTCGAGGTGCCGACCAGGTCACCGCCACCCTTTTCTTCCGCGTCGGCGTAGGTGTAGTTGGCATTGATACCGAAGTACTCGCCGATCGGCTGTTCATAGGTCAACTCGAAACCCTTGACCTTGCCATCGGTGTTGTAGGGCACGGTCAGGACATAATCGGCCAGATAGCCCTGCGGCGTGGTCGTGCTGTAGGTCATGTACTGCTGGGTGACATGACCGTAGCCGACGTAGTTCTTCAGGTCCATGTAGAACACGCTGCCCGCCAGCAAGGCGCGGGGCGCGAAGTACCACTCCAGCGATGCGTCGAAGTTGGTGGAGAGGATTGGCTCCAGATCCGGGTTGCCGCCACTACCCGAGCCGATGCCGCCATCCGTGGAAGGCGGGCTGAGCGAGATCGCGCCGGCGAGCGCCGAATAGTCCGGACGGGTCATCGTGCGTGAAACCGCCAGACGCGCAACCATGTCGTCCGAGACTTCGTACTTGAAGTTCACGCTCGGCAACAGATCGTTGTAGGTATGTTCGGTGATGACGGGGACGTAGGGCCCGAAGTCCGATCCGGTGACCGCATCGGGGTCGCCGGTGCCGGAAATATTGTTATGGATGCGTTCCTCGGTGCGCACGAAACGCAGGCCCACATTGCCGCTCCAGCGGTCGCCTTCCATGTTCAGCTGCACATAGGCGGCACTGCTCTTCTCTTCCAGGGCGTAGATGCCGGCCCAGTCGCTGCGGGTGACCGGGTTGCGATTGGTCAGGCGGTTGTACTCGGCCAACTGTTCCGGGGTCAGGTACCAGATATCGCGCGGGAAGCTGCCGCCGAGACCGTCGGCGAAATTGCCAGGGTAGTTGTGCGAGCTGACCGGGATGTTGTCCAGGTCCAGCGGCGAGTCGGTGCCGACCGGGCACCAGTTGGCCTGCGACCAGTCGAAAGGCACCGCATTGCCGTTGGCGTCGATGCATCCGGGTCCCTGTCCGGTAGCGGTCTTGGATTCGCGGCTGTGCTCCGCATAGCGCAGACCGAACTGCAGCGAGGTCATCGCACCGCTGTCGATGAAATACTCGCCATCCAGTTGTGCCCAGTCTTCCTTGTCCTCGACCTTGACGTCCTGGTAGCCGAAAATCCAGCCTAGGGAAGTAGTTTGAGCCGAGGTGTCCTCGCCGACATACCAGTCGGCCGCGCCCACGCCATTCAGACCCCAGCCACCGCCGCTGCCGACGCCGACGTTCCACTCGGCCACGTCCTGGGTCGGCGTCTCGCCGGTACCTCTGGAAGTGCCGATCTGTCCCTTCAAGCTGAGCTTGTCGCTGACATCCCAGTCCGCATCGAAGCTGACGTAGGAGGAGTCCGCGCTGGAGTCGGGGCGGGAAATCTGGTCATAGACGCCGTAAGTGGTGCCTGCAACCGGATCGAAATCGGCCTGTACCAGCGTCCCGTTGCGAACGACATAACCAGGATTCGGCGCCTGCCCGTTCCCCTGTGCCAGGAAGTGCGTCACCCACAACAGATAATTGCGGTTGTAGTTTTCCGCGTCCTGGTTCGAGACGAATGCGTTCAGGTCCAGGGTCAGGTTGTCGAGCGGCTTGAATTGCAGGTCGATCAACCCGCCGGTGCGCTTGCGCTTCTGTTCGAACAGGGCCGAGCCGATCATGGTCGGGTACCACACGCCAGCCAGGTCGGGATTCGTTGCCGCCAAGGCGCTGTCGGCACCGACTTGTTCGTAACCCAGGATTTCCTGGCCATCACGGCGCAAGCTGCGCTCTTCGGAGAAGGCCTGAACCATCACGCCGAAGGTATTGGCGTCGTTCTTCCAGTTCAGCAGGCCGCTGAATTGCGGCTCGGTCTTGTCCGGCAGATCCGAGTACACGGCGCCGATCGAGGCTTCCGCAGTCAGGTTCTCGGCGAATTCCAGCGGCTTGCGGGTAATGATGTCCACCGAACCGGCGACGCCGCCTTCGACCAGGCTGGCCTGCGAGGTCTTGTGTACCACGATCTGGCTGACCAGCTCCGACGGCAGCAGGGTGTAGCTGACGCTGCGGCCCACGGTGCCGGTCTGGTTCAGCACGAACCAGTCACCCGAGGCGATGTTGTGCCCGTTGAACAGGGTCTGGGTCAGGCTGGGATTTGTGCCACGCATGCTGACGCGGTCGTTCTCGTCGAATCCGCCTTCATTGGCACCTGCCGAACTGACAGTCACGCCGGACACGCGCTGCAGCGAGTCGGCGATGTTCTTGTCAGGCATCTTTCCGATGTCCTCGGCGGTGACGACTTCGACGTGCGACTTGGCTTCGCGCTTGACGTCGAGCGATTTTTCCATGCTGCCGCGAATGCCGACGACGGTCACGGTGTCGAGGTCGGTTGCGGTGTCCGTCTCCTGCGCGTGGGCCTGCGCAGCAAAGCCCAGGCTCGCCACGATCGCAGCAGAAAGGATTGATTTTCTATGATTCATGATGCTTCCCCATCGCTGGTTGAATTGAGGCGGCGTCGCCGCAGCCCGGTTTGCTTCTTGCGGATGAACTCCTGCAATAGCCGACTTGCTTAATCACCCGTCTTTTGCAGGCGACTTGTCCGCATCCGTTGCGGGATTGCTCACAGTTGCGGTGTTGCACTCAGCATTGACAGTGTTCGACAGACAACCGGGTACGGGCATCTGCCGTCAATATCAGTGGTTGCCAGCTTTGGCCAAGTCGGTCAATTTGTGGATGGCTGGCACAATGGTGATCAACAGGTCGGCTGGGGGTTGCGTCGGCGCCATCATCACTGACAACACGGACTCAGAAGCCTTGGCGGCCAGATCCTGGTTGTTTAGTAACGTGGTCGCACTGCTTGTCCAGGTTTCATCAGGCATGGCACCGGAGTCGTGCAGGGCAAGCGCTTCCAAGCCCAGGCTGCACAACTTTTCGACGGTTTCGGAAACCGGGAGGGCAGAACGCAGCGCTGGGTGTCGGGTTGCGGAAGCGGCGAACGCGGCATGATTGGCCTGCCAGCGGATGAGCATGGATTTGATTTCCGCACTGACGGAGGCATCGCCTGCCACCAGGCTGTTGACCAGTGCGACAAAGTGCGTGGCGGGCTGGCTGTCCGGTGAGGCGGCATCCGCCAACTGATTGAAGTGCTGCACGCTCGGCGTCTGTCCGCGCATCATGTCGCGCATGGCGTGCATGTGGGCAAAATTCCGTACCGGAGCAGTCACTTCTAGCAGGGTCGCCGCCGGACCGGTATCGCCGGGGGCAATTCTGGACAACATGCGTTCCTGGTTAGCACGATCCTGAAGACCTAACGTGCGCAGCAGGTCCTGCACCGCAAACAATCGTGCGTGCAGGTCATCGATATCCCTGGTTGCAGCCGGTGACCAAAGACGCTCGCCAACCGCGGCCAGACGTGGCCAGACGCGGCCGTCGAGCATTTCGTCAGTGACGATCTCGGACCAGATGGGCGCTTCGCCGCCAATGACCAGCGCGCTCTGCGAGGGATCCAGCTTGAGCCCGGGAACTTTCAGCATGTCGTCGCTGAAGAAGGTGGAGATTTCGGGAAATGCGGCCTTGATGGCGTTGTAATTGTCGGGGTCCAGCGCGTAGGCCGTCGGGTCCAGCGGGTCCACCTGATAGTGAAATGCGGAAGGATTGAGGTGGTCGAGGTAGTACCCGGATGACACGATGACGCGCTTACCCGTGCCAGTGGCCTTGGCCACCGCAGTGGAGCTCTTCCACGTCTGTATGACGATGTCGTCCGGGGTCTCACCGTGGATCACGTCTTCCCAGCCCAGCAGCTTCTTGTCGTGCTTCTTCACGATGGCCGACAGCCGATCAAGGAAATAAGCTTGCAGCGCTGTCTTATCTGCAAGGCCATTCTGGGCCATGAACGCTTGGATGGTTTCGCTCTGTGCCCAGTCCGCACCACTGACCTCGTCACCGCCGGCGTGAAAGTAGGGTGAGGGAAAGAGTCCGGCTATTTCCTTGACGAGATTGTCGAGGAGTTCATAGGTCTTCGGGTCGATTGGATTGATCGCGGGCCCGGTCAGACCGACCTGTGCACCAGGCGCAGAGGCAAGAAAGGGGTAAGCAGCAATCATCGCGGCGGTGTGTCCGGGCAGATCGATCTCTGGAACGATCGTCACCCCGCGGTCGGCTGCGTAGGCCACCAAGTCACGAATCTGGCCTTGGGTGTAGAAGTCGCCGTTTGTTGCCTCGGTGAGCTTGGGATATTGCAGACTCTGGATGCGGAACGCTTCGTTGTCGCTCAGATGGAGGTGCAACACATTCAGCTTGACGATTTCCATGGCGTCGATCTGCCGCTTGATGGCGGCTACCGACATGAAATGCCGGGCGGTATCGATCATCAATCCGCGCCATGCAAAACGTGGCGCGTCCTGAATGCTTGCGACGCGGACATGTGCGCCATCATCATCTTGGTACACAAGTTGACGCAGTGTGGCCAATCCGCGCAATACGCCGATCTGCGTATCAGATTTGAGTACCAGCTCGCCCCTGCTGAACTGAAGTGAATACGCCTCCGCACTCGCAGGCAGGTCAATGCTGGTCCGAGTCTCGGACGTGCAGCATTCGATTTTCAGCAACGGGCCATTCGCAGCCATGCCGTACTGCCCGCTGATCGTGTTGACGTCTGCGACGAACCTTGCAGCGGCGGTCGCAAGCATGTTGTTACTGGCCTTCCCGGAAAACTCGATGCGGAACTGTCCGTTCAACGGCAGCGAATCCTTGCCGAAGGTGACATGCGATGGCACTGGCAGCAAGGTCTGGGCAAATGCGGGCACGCCAGCAACCGAGAGCAACAGTGCCATACTGAATGACAAAATATTGTTCATGACTATCAACCTTTCAATGAAGCGGAACTGTCATGGATCCGAATGGGTGTGGAATCACAGCCCCGCCTGCAGGCGAATGGAAAAAGCACTGCGGCGGGCGGAGCTGCCTTGCCGATCAGAAGTTGTAATCAAAGCCAATACCGATGGTACGGAACGATTGCGGCGTCAGCTGCTGGCTGACCCCCCCTGGATTCAGCACCGCGGTAGAGAAGGAAACACCCCGGAAGCGCTCATCCAGCAGATTGCGTGCATACAGATTGATATGCCAGCGCCCGTCGCCAGCGCCGATGCCGATCGAGGCATTGAGCAAGCCATAGGCATCAGTGTCGGTTGCATCCTGCCCCACGGTGTTGCTGTACTTGCTGCGCCAATTCCACGCTAGGTTGCCGTCAAGCATCAGGTTGCCGCCAACAGGGTGCTGGTACACCGCCTGCAGCGAGGCTGAATATTTGGATATGCCGGACGGAGCCAGCCCCTTCAGGTTGGCCAGCAACTGGCCATTGCCATCGGTGTAGCACGGGATGGAATTCAGGGCTGGGCAGGCAACGACATAGTCGCCGAACTCGGCGTCGGTATAGCCGGCATTCGCCATTAGGGTCAGGTCTTCATTGACACGGAACGAAGTTTCCAGCTCAAGGCCCTTGCTCTTCATCTTGTCGGCGTTGGCCAGGTGAAACTGCGCCATGGCATCGTCGTAAACCTGTGTCTGGAAATCCTTGAATGTGGCGATGTACACGGAGGCATTAAGGGTCAGTCTGCGATCGAAGAACCTCGACTTGATTCCGGCTTCGTAGCTGAGCGAGGTTTCCGGATCAATTCGGTTGGTTGCGCCGCTCAGCACATCGATCGACGGACCCTTGTAGCCTTGGGCGATGGTCAGGTATTCCATGACGTCGGCGCTGGATTCGAATTGCAAGCCAAGCTTGCCTGAAATGTTGTCCTCGCTAGTGGAACCCGATGACGGCACGCTGGGCACCAGGGGCACAATCGGAATGTCGTTGAAGGTAGGGTATGGCGTCACGTAAAAATCACCATCCACCTTGTCATGAGTATAGCGGGCACCCACGATGGAAGACAGCTTGTCGGTGATGGCGTATGTCGTGGACCCGAAGACGGCATAACTGGTCGTAGTGGCGTCCAGATTGGTCATGCCATCAGCCGTGAGATTCAGCAAGTACGGCCAGCTATTGGCACCGGTAAGATCGAAGGCACCCAGCTTGATTTCGTCGGCTTCGACTACGGTATGGCCGTAAAACAGACCCGCGACATATTCGAGCCTGCCACCGGTGGTCGTACCAGCAAGCCGAAATTCCTGAGTGAGTTGCTTGCTGTCGTTGTAGGTAATGCTGTCATTCAGGACATTGGTCGGCAAGAGATCTATGTCGGCAATCTGGGCCAGTTCCAGGTCGCGGTAGGCGCTGATGGAAGTCAGCGTGGCATTGCCGAAGGTGTAGTCGACCTTGACGGACCCCCCATTGTTCTTGGTATCGGCGTACCAGTCTTCGTCCGCGTAGCTCTTGGGGTCGTCGCTGGAGAAGTTGTCGTTGGTATGGTCTCCGAAAATGCCCGCAGCAAGGATGTCGTCACTGACCGTGTAAGGCAGGAGGGGCGATCGAGAAAACGCACTCTGGTGTTCGGCAGCGATCAAGATGGAGAGCTTGTCGCTCGGCTCGATCAGGTACTTGGCACGGATGCCGTAGTTCTTCAAGTCACCCGCGCTCCAGTCATGGTAGACGTTGTCCGCATAGCCATCTTGCTGCTGGTGGTAGCCGGACAGGCGCAGCGCGGAAATCGAATTCACGCCCACGTTCAGGGTGGCCTGTGCGACCTGTTCGTTGCGGCTGCCCAGGGCAAGATGCACGTTGCCGCCAGTGATGCCGATTTCCGGGTTCTTGGTGATGATGGAAATGACACCGGCCGACGCATTCTTGCCAAACAGGGTGCCCTGCGGGCCGCGCAACACTTCGATGCGTTCGATGTCGTTGAATCCTGTGGCGCCCGGATCGCGCGGCAAACCGATCAGGACGTCATCCACGACCACACCAACCGTTTGCTCGGTGCCGTAATTGAAAGCTTGGGTACCGATGCCGCGGATTTTGAAGCTGGCACCATTTCCGGGTACGTCGGTCGGGTAGGTGACGCCGGGGGTGATGTACTGGATGTCGGTAATGTTGCTGGAATTCAGGGCCTGCAACTGTTCGGTGTTGATGGCGCTGATAGATGCCGGGACCTTCTGCAGGGATTTTATCTGGTGGGTTGAGGTGACAGTCACCTCGTCCATGGTCTGGACTTCATCGGGTTTGGCTTCGGGGGAGGCTTCTTGGGCGATAACTTGAGCAGACAGGCTCAAGCTGACCAAGACTGCAACGGACAGGATGTTGTTTTTACATTTCATGACATGTATTTCCTGTTGTTCTGTGGGGTCAAGCGAATGCTTCGCCAGCGAGATTTACGTACATCCGATCCTATTCGGACCACCCTTTCACATCGGCGTCTTACAACTCCACGACGCCACCCTCCCTTAGGCCCAAGTACCAGTTGGCGGCGCCGATGACGCCCAACTGCCCGTGCTCGACCAGGCGCACGGGAATGCGTTCCAGCGCCGCGCGCATCGGTCCCTTGTCGAGGAACCGTTCGACGAAGCTGCTGTGGATCAGGAATTCGCGAATCTGAGGCAGGATGCCGCCGGCCAGGTAGATGCCGCCCTGCACGCCGTACAGCAGGGCCATGTCGCCGACCGTGCTGCCGAGCAGGCCGCAGAAGATTTCCAGCGTCTCGCGCGCCAGCGCGTCGCTGCCGTCCATCGCGGCGGCGCTGATTTCGCCCGGGGTCGCGAAGGTGAGCTCAACCGCGCGCAAGCTGCACAGCGTGGTGTATAGATTGAGCAGGCCGGGGCCGGACAGCGCGTGCTCGACCGGCACGTGCGAACGCGTCTTCAGCATTTCCGTCAGCAGCGCGATCTCGATGGCGTTGCCGGGCGTCAATGCCGCCTGACCGGCTTCGGTCGGCAGCACCACCGGGCGCTTGCCGGCGGGAATCCACACCGCCGCGCCCAGGCCGGTACCCGGCCCCAGCACCAGGGTCGGGCCGCGGGTCGGCGGGGTGTCCGGACCGGTGAGCTGCAGCACCTGGCTGGCATCGACCAGCGCCGCGGCATGCGCGACAGCCTCGAAATCGTTGACCAGCCGCAGGTCCAGGAACTCCAGACGTTCGCGGATGTCGCGCGGCGACAGCCGCCACGGCAGGTTGGTGGTGATGACGGTTCCGTCTTCCAGCGCATAACCGGCGCTGGCGATGACGCCGCGCCGGACCGGCTCGCCGTCCAGGCCGGAGAGGAATTCGGCAAAGATCTCGGTCAGCCCCGGGTACTGTGCGCAGGCGTACTTGCGGTATTGCAGGATCCGCACCGGCTGGGTGCCGTCGCCCGGATGGATCAGGCCGATGCGGACGTGCGTGCCGCCCACGTCCGCGGCGACGAACGGAACGTTCAGCGCGTCCGACCCTGTTGCTGGCTCGATCAATGCAACCACATCCATCTCCGCTGGCTCGTGCTTGCGGGGGGCAATCAGGCGGCCTCCCGTCGGAGCGGAATGTGGGTCAAGTTTGACAACGTTGTCAACAGCTGGCGTCAAACAGATGACAATCGGCTGCCACAAGCGCACAAAAATGGAAAATTAACAGGGGGAATGGTCACAATCGCGACATATTTGACAAAATATGTTCATTATTCAGTGAGCTGCGAGGTTGGAAGGTCATGGCATCTGGAAGAACTGTGAGTAATTCTCGGAAGTGGCTGATGATGGATTCGATCGCCCGATACCGCCCCGGCTGGCCTTGCCGAAAATTTTGTGACAACGTTAGCTTCTGTCCCGCCTCCGGCACCGCCATGACGAAGCCGAAAGCGGAACCTCTGCCATCCGAGGGAATACGCCAGCCATGACTGCCTCCCGCACCACCACGTCCATCGCCATCATCGGCGCGCTGTTCTTCATCTTCGGCTTCGTCACCTGGCTCAACGGGCCGTTGATCACGTTCTCGCAGCTGGCCTTCGACCTGGACGAGGTCAACGCCTTTCTGGTGCTGATGGCGTTCTTCCTGTCGTACTTCTTCCTGGCCATCCCGTCCTCGTGGATCCTCAAGGCGACCGGCATGAAGAAGGGCATCGCCGTCGGCCTGTTCGTGATGGCGATCGGTGCAGTGCTGTTCGGCCAGTTCGCCACCCAGCGCTGGTATCCGGGTGCGCTGGGCGGGCTGTTCGTGATCGGCGGCGGCCTGGCCGTGCTGCAGACCGCGGCCAATCCCTACATCAGCATCCTCGGCCCGATCGAGAGCGCGGCACAGCGCATCGCGGTGATGGGCATCTGCAACAAGCTGGCCGGCGCGATCGCACCGTTCGTGATCGGCGCACTGGTCATGCACGGCATTGGCGATCTTTCCGCGCAAGTAGCGGCAGCCGATGAGGCGACCAAGCAGCAACTGCTCGACGGCTTCGCCGCGCGGATCCATCTGCCCTATCTGGTGATGGCCGGTCTGCT
Organism: Pseudoxanthomonas kalamensis DSM 18571; assembly: GCF_010211745.1. Lineage (GTDB taxonomy): Bacteria > Pseudomonadota > Gammaproteobacteria > Xanthomonadales > Xanthomonadaceae > Pseudoxanthomonas_A > Pseudoxanthomonas_A kalamensis. The sequence continues at coordinate 216,729 of NZ_PDWQ01000001.1, forward strand.
GGCGCTGTTGGCCGTGGGCGTGCTGTTTTCGCCGCTGCCGGAGATCAAGGCCGAGGAGGTCAATGCGTCCGGCGACCGGCAGGGACGAAGCAGCCTGTTCCGCTACCCGCACCTGTGGCTCGGCGCGCTGTGCATCTTCACCTACGTCGGCGTGGAGGTGATGGCCGGCGACGCCATCGGCACCTATGGCCGCGCTTTCGGCCTGCCGCTGGACCAGACCAAGTTCTTCACTTCGTTCACCCTGATCGCGATGCTGGTCGGCTACTTGGTCGGTCTGGTGGTGATCCCGCGTTTCGTCTCGCAGGAACGCTATCTGAAATGGTCGGCGATGCTCGGGGTATTGCTGGCGGTTGGCGCTTTCCTGACCCACGGCTACGTCTCGGTCGGCTTCGTCGCCGCGTTGGGTTTCGCCAACGCGATGATGTGGCCGGCGATCTTCCCGCTGGCGATCAAGGGCCTGGGTCGCTTCACCGAACTGGGCTCGGCGATCATGGTCATGGGCATCGTCGGCGGCGCGATCATCCCGCGCCTGTTCGCGGTGCTGAAGCAGCACTACGACTTCCAGTGGGTGTTCCTGCTGCTGATGGTGCCGTGCTACCTGTACATCCTGTTCTTCGCCACGCGCGGACATCGCGTGGGCATGGGCGCGGGGCGGGGCTGAGCGGCGGCTTATCATTCCGCAGCCGGGATCACGGGAACACAGCGCATGCGCAGGGCCACCATCAAGGACGTCGCCGAGCGGGCCAAGGTCTCGCTGAAGACGGTGTCGCGGGTCATCAACAACGAGCCGTCGGTGATGCAGGGCACGCGCGCGCGCGTGCTGCACGCGATTGCCGAACTGGATTACGAGCCGGACCCGTCGGCGCGCAACCTGCGCAGCGGCACCCCGTTCGTGGTCGGGCTGGTTTACGACAACCCCAACCCGTACCACATCATCGGCGTGCAGAACGGGGTGCTGGCCGCCTGCAAGGAAACCGGCTTCGGCCTGCAGATCCATCCGGTCGATGCGACCTCGCCGCTGCTGGCCGACGAGCTGGTCGAATTCGTGCGGCGCTCGCGCCTGGCCGGGCTGGTGCTGACCGCGCCGATGTCCGAGCGCGACGACCTGGTCAAGGCGCTTGCGGCACGCGGGGTGGCGCTGGTGCGGATCATCGCCGCTACCGAGGACCCCGACGACGGCCTGCCCTGCGTGTACGTGGACGACCGCGACGCCGCCTACGAGATCACCGAACACCTGATCCAGCTGGGCCACCAGCGGATCGGCTTCCTGTGGGGCGGCCCGCAGCACCGATCCAGCGGCGAACGCTACGCCGGCTACGAGCAGGCGCTGAAGGATTACGGCATCACCCTGGACAAGCACCTGGTGGTGCCCGGCGACTACACCTTCGACGACGGTTTCCGTGGCGCGCGACGACTGCTGGCGCTGCGCGAACCGCCGACAGCGATCTTCGGCTCCAACGACGAAATCGCCGCTGGCGTGCTGGCGGCAGCCAAGTCGGCGGGGATGAACGTACCCTACGACCTGTCGATCGCCGGTTTCGAGGACAGTCCGTTCTCGCGGCAGTCGTGGCCGCCGCTGACCACCGCCAAGCAGGCCACCGAAGACATCGCCCGGCATGCGGCGCGCCTGCTGATCGCCGGCCTGCGCCACGACGCCTACGAGGAAACGTCCGTCGCCGTGCACAACCAGGGCTTCGTGCCGCAACTGGTCGTGCGCGGCTCCACTGCCCCCATGCGCCCGAGCGCGCCCGAATCCAAGACCCCGGCATGACCGACCGCAGCACCCCGCCCAGGGCGGACGCCACCCTGATGTTCAACGAAGCTGCGCAGACCGCCGACGTGGTCGCCGCACAGTTCCGGCACAACCATGCCGTCGTCGCCGAACTGGCCGCGCAGCTGCGCGCCGATCCGCCGCCGTTCGTGGCCACCTGCGCCCGCGGCAGCTCCGATCACGCCGCCACCTACGCGAAATACCTGTTCGAAACCCAGCTCGGCTTCGTCACCGCTTCGCTGTCGCCGTCGGTCGGCTCGGTGTATGCGGCAAAGCAGCGGCTGAAGGGCGCGCTGTTCGTGGCCATTTCGCAATCGGGCAAGAGTCCCGACCTGCTGCACAACGCCGAGGCTGCGCGTGCGGCCGGCGCGCGCGTGGTGGCGCTGGTCAATGTCGAGGACTCGCCGCTGGCACAGCTGGCCGACACCGTCATCCCGCTGCATGCCGGCCCCGAGCGCAGTGTGGCCGCGACCAAGAGTTATCTGGCTTCGCTGTCGGCGATCCTGCAGCTGGCCGCGCTGTGGAAGAACGAAGCGCCGCTGCTCGATGCGCTGGACAGCTTGCCGCAGAGCCTGCAGGCCGCGTGGCGCAGCGACTGGTCGGCACTGACCGAAGGGCTGGTCGACGCGCGCAACCTGTTCGTGCTGGGTCGTGGGCTGGGATTGGCCGCGGCGCAGGAGGCGGCGTTGAAGTTCAAGGAAACCTGCGGCCTGCATGCCGAGGCCTACAGCTCGGCCGAGGTCAAGCACGGCCCGATGGCGCTGGTCGGACCGGGGTTCCCGGTGCTGTGCTTCGCCCAACCGGACGAAACCGAGGCCGGCACGCTGGCGCTGGCGCGCGAGTTCCGTGGACGCGGCGCCCAGGTGTGGGTGGCGACTTCGTCCGACCTGAGCGGCGGCGATGCCGGCGAATGGCTGCCGCTGGTGCCGGCCACGCATGCGGCCTGCGCGCCGCTGCTGACAATCCAGAGCTTTTACCGCGCAATCAATGCGCTGGCGCTGCGTCGCGGACACAATCCCGACGTGCCGCCGCACCTGAACAAGGTTACCGAAACGATGTAGGAGCGGCGCCAGCCGTGATGAATTCCTTGAACGCCTGATCGCGGCTGACGCCGCTCCTACAATGACCAGGCACGCTGCAGGATCGGATCCACGATGAGTACGTTTGCCCTGACCCATGCGCAAGTTCTGACTGACGACGGGTTCCAGTCCGGGCTTGCCGTTCTGGTCGAGGACGGCAGGATCGCTGCACTGGTCGATGCCGCCGATGCCGGCGCGCGCGCCGATGTCGTCCATGATCTCGGCGGCGCCTGGCTGCTGCCGGGTTTCATCGATGCCCAGGTCAACGGCGGCGGCGGCGTGCTGTTCAACAATGCGCCGGACGTGGACGCATTGCGGCGCATCGCGCAGGCGCATCGCCGTTTCGGCACCACCGGCCTGCTGCCGACCCTGATCAGCGACGATCTGGGCGTGATGCAACAGGCCATTGCCGCCGTGCAGCAGGCGATCGACGAAGGCGTGCCGGGCATCCTCGGCATCCATCTGGAAGGGCCGTACCTGGCCCCGGCGCGCAAGGGTACCCACGATGCCGGCAAGTTCCGGGTTCCGGATGCGCGCGAAGTTGATATCGCCACCACGCTGCGCGGCGGCCCGACCCTGATCACGCTGGCGCCGGAACAGGTCCCGGTCGAAAGCATCCGCGCCTTGGTCGAACGCGGCGCGATCGTCGCCGCCGGCCACACCGCGGGCAGTTACGAACAGATCCGCGCCGGGCTGGACGCCGGCGTGCGCGGCTTCACCCATCTGTACAACGCGATGTCGCCGCTGCAGGGACGCGAGCCAGGCGCGGTCGGCGCAGCGCTGGAAGACCGCGACAGCTGGTGCGGCATCATCGTCGACGGCGTGCACGTGCATCCGGCCAGCCTGCGGGTGGCGCTGGCCGCCAAACCGCGCGGCAAGCTGTTCCTGGTCACCGACGCCATGCCGCCGGTCGGCGCCGACGACCCCAGTTATGCGTTGTACGGCGAAACCATTACCGCGGTCGACGGCGTGGTCCGCAACGCCGCCGGCGCGCTGGCCGGTTCCGCGCTGGACATGGCCACCGCCGTGCGCAACAGCGTGCGCCTGCTTGGACTGTCGCTGGACGAAGCCGCGCGGATGGCCTCCACCTACCCGGCCGAGTTCCTCGGCATCGCCGACCGCCGCGGCCGGATCGCGCCGGGACTGCAGGCGGACCTGGTGGCGCTGGACGCCGAATTGCAGGTGCGCGCGACCTGGATTGCCGGGGCGATGGCATGAAGGCGCCGCTGGCGCGCTTGCGGCCGGCGCTGGCGTTGCTCGCGACCTTGGTGCTGGCGGCCTGCGGCCACGATGTGCGCGAAACGGTGTCGCCGCTGTCCGGTCACGTGATCTGTCTAGACCCCGGCCACGGCGGCACCGCCGACAGCGACCACTACCGCCAGGGTCCCGGCGGCGAACGCGAGGAATGGATCAATCTGCGTGTGGCCAGGTTGTTGCAGACAAAGCTGCAGCAGGCCGGTGCACGCGTGGTGATGACCCGCACCGAAGACGTGTTCGTGCCGCTGGACGAACGTGCCCGTATCGCTCGCGACGGTGGTGCCGAATTGTTCCTGTCGATCCACCACAACGCCGCTGCCGATCCGCAGGCCAATTTCCCGATCGTCTACTTCCACGGCAACGCCAGCGAAAACCTGGCCGGGGTAGCCCTGGGCCGGGCGCTGGTCGACGCCCTGCGCGGCAACGGTTTCCATGCCGCCGATACTCCCGGCGATGTCATTTCCGACTTCGCCATCTTCGCCGACGCCGGTGCGGCCGTGCTGCGCGGCAGCTACGGCATCCCCGGCGTCATCGCCGAGGCTTCGTTCTTCAGCAATGCCGACGAGGAAGCGCGACTGAAGACGCCCGGGCACAACCAGCGCGAAGCCGATGCGCATTTCGCGGCGCTGGAGAAGATGTTTTCCGCGCCATTGCCGCCGGTTTACCCGAAGCAGTCGCGCACGCCGTCGCCACCACCGTTCCGCGGCCTGCAGGAGGCCGAACGCATGGATGGCGCCGCGTTGCGCTGGCGCAGCGATTACGAGCAGGCCGTGCAACTGGAACGCGAGCAACCGGACACGGCTTATGCGCTGTTCACCGAATCGGCGCGCGGATTCCCGGATTCTCCACTGGCCGGCCGCAGCCACCAGCATCGCGCCGAACTGCTGCGACGCGCCGGCAAGTCCGAGCAGGCCGAACAGGAACGACTGCGCGTGCGCGAGCACTATCCGCTGACGCCGACATGGCCGTGATGCCGCGCCGTTTCGCTTCGGTCGACGCGCTGCGCGGGATCACCGTGGCGGCGATGCTGCTGGTCAACAATCCCGGCGACTGGGACCATGTCTATGCGCCGCTGGAGCACGCCGAGTGGCACGGCTGCACGCCGACCGATCTGGTGTTCCCGTTCTTCCTGTTCATCGTCGGCGTATCGGTGGCGCTGGGCATCGTGCCGCGTTTCGAGGCCGGCGCCGATCCGGGCGCGCTGCGCCGTGGCGTGGTCTGGCGCGCAGCCAAGATCGTCGGCCTCGGCCTGCTGCTGCATGCCATTGCTTGGTGGCTGCTGGACAAACCGCACTTCCGCCCGTGGGGCGTGCTGGAACGCATCGGCCTGTGCTTCCTTGCGGTGGGCCTGCTGGCCACCACGTCATCGCGACCGCGCCTGCAGTGGGCACTGATCGCGGTCCTGCTGCTCGGTTACTGGGCGCTGCTGGCTTGGGGCGGCAGCTACGCGCCCTGGGAGAACCTGGCCAGCCGGCTCGATACCTGGCTGCTCGGTCCGCTGAACTACCAGTTCGATCCCGCCACCGGCCGTGGCCACGACCCGGAAGGCCTGCTCAGCACCTTGCCAGCCATCGCCACCTGCCTGCTCGGCCTGCGCGCCGGCGACTGGCTGCGCAGTGGTCGCATCGGCCGGCTGTGCGTCGTCGCGGTCGCGGCACTGTTGCTTGGCCTGGCCTGGGCGCAGGTGTTTCCGCTGAACAAGAACCTGTGGACCTCGTCGTACGTATTGTGGACGGCAGGCTGGGCGATGCTGGCGCTGGCCGTCTGCCATGCGCTGATCGACCGACGCGGCTGGCCGGCGCTGGGACGCAGCTTCGGCGTCAACGCCATCGCCGCCTATGCCGGCTCGGCACTGATGGTCTATCTGTTCGCCTGGCTGGGCTGGTGGGGGCCGATCTACCGGGCCGGTTTCGCCGACTGGATGACGCCACGTTTCGGCCCGTATGTGCCGTCGCTGGCCTTCGCCCTGACCTTCGTCGGGGTCTGGTGGATCGTGGTGCGGTTGATGGATCGCCGCGGCTGGTACCTCAAGCTTTGACGATATCGTCACGACTTCGACGGCGATCTGCGGTACAACATCCACCATCATCTAAGGGATGACGGAGACGACGATGAAAATTCTCGGCCCCGCGTGTAGCGGTTTGCTGCTGCTGGTGGCGGCGTGTGGCGGCGCCAGCTCGCGGGCGTCGGATGCGCCACGGACCATCGCTGCGGAAGACAGCAGCGCCGAGGCGCGTGGTGCGCATGTGGCCAATTCAGCAGCCATGCGCACCGAAGCAACGCCTGCGCGCAGCACCGGCGGCAACCTGCCGGTGCGGCACATGCCCGATCCGCCATTCGTCGCTACGTCGGTGGCGCGCTTCGACCAGCCGTGGTCGATGGCCTTCCTGCCCGATGGCCGCCTGCTGGTCAGCGAGAAGCCGGGCAAGCTGAAGCTGCTGGACATCGCCAACGGCAACATCGGCGAGATTTCCGGCGTGCCGACCGTGGCCTATGGCGGCCAGGGCGGTTTCGGCGACATTGCCCTGCATCCGCAGTACGCCGACAACGGATGGATCTATCTCAGTTATGCCGAGCCGGGCGAAGGCGACGTGCGCGGCGCGGCGGTCGCGCGTGCGCGCCTGCAGCTGGACGCCGACGGTGGCGGCCGGCTGCAGGATCTGCAGGTTATCTGGCGCCAGGTCCCTAAGGTCACCGGCGAAGGCCATTACGGCCATCGCCTCGTCTTCGATGGCGACGGCAAGCTGTGGATCAGCTCCAGCGAGCGGCAGAAGTTCGACCCGGCGCAGGACATGGCGAGCAACCTGGGCAAGATCGTGCGCCTCAACGACGACGGTAGCGTGCCGGCGGACAATCCCTTCGCCGAACAGGGCGGGGTAACCGCGCAGATCTGGTCGCTGGGCCACCGCAACGTGCTGGGCCTGGCTTTCGACGGCGAGGGCCGGCTGTGGGAAGTGGAAATGGGGCCGCGTGGCGGCGACGAGCTGAACCGGGTCGAGCGCGGCAGCAACTACGGCTATCCGATCGTCTCCAACGGCGACCATTACGATGGCCGCAACATCCCCGACCACGACACCCGCCCGGAATTCAATGCGCCGGAAGTGTGGTGGACGCCGGTGATCTCGCCATCCAGCCTGATCGTCTACTCGGGATCGATGTTTCCGTACTTCAAGGGCAACGGCTTCGTCAGCGGACTGTCGTCGAAGTCGCTGGTGCGGATCGAGTTTCACGGCGATCACGCCCGCGAAGCCGCGCGCTACGACATGGGCGAGCGCATCCGCTGCGTGCGGCAGGGGCCCGATGGCGCGTTGTGGCTGCTGGAGGACGGCGCCAACGCGCGTCTGCTAAAGCTGACCCCGGCTGCCGGTTGAGTCCCGCGCGGCAGGGGAACATGTCTAGCCGGGGTACTGTGCAAATCCCGGCAGCTCGGTGCCGTCGCACGACCACGGCGCGCGCGAATCCTGGAAGATGCGCGCCGAAGGCAGCATGTCCGGCACATCGTCCAGTGAGCCGGCGGGCACCATCACCAGTTGCAGTTGCGGGCTGAAACGCGGCACCCGCGCACCGCATTGCGTGCAGAACGCATTCGCGAAGCGTTCCGCCTCTGGCACCTTGTAGGCGCGGACCTGATCCTCGCCGCTCTGCCATTCCAGCGTGCCCCTGACGAACAGATTGCTGGCATGACCGGTGCCGGTAGCCTTGCGACAGCGCGAGCAATGGCAATGCACGAAGCGCTGCAGTTCGCCGTTGACCGTATAGCGAACGCCGCCGCACAGGCAGGAGCCGGTCAGAGTCTGGTTGGGCATGGCATGACTCCCTTGTCAGGTGATCGTTGACCGCGTCCGACGATACACCAGTTGGAAGCCGGGTCGGATTCAGCGCGAACGCCGCCGACGTCGCTGTTGCGGTGCCTGACCTTCATTCGACTTGCGCGCTCCGGCGCCGGCATGCGCGTGCGCGCCCTGCGCCTGGCGCGAATTCTCGCCGTGCGGACGACGCGTGTGCTTGCGCGGCGGCCGTTGTCCGCCTTCGGACGCACCGGCCTTGCCCGGTGCGCTGTTGCCCCAGCGAATCGGCGTCTTCGGCACGAAGCCGTCGACATCGCGGATATCCATGTCCTGCCCCAGCAGACGCACGATCTGTCGCAGCAGCTTCGCTTCGTCCTGAGTCACCAGCGAAATCGCTTCGCCCTGCGCGCCGTTGCGGCCGGTGCGGCCGATACGATGCACGTAGTCCTCGGCCACCATCGGCAGGTCGTAGTTGATCACCCGCGGCAGCTGGTCGATATCGATGCCGCGCGCAGCGATGTCGGTGGCCACCAGCACCGGCACCCGGCCGGACTTGAAATCGGCCAGCGCGCGCTGGCGCTGGCCCTGGCTCTTGTTGCCGTGGATGGCGGCGGCGCGGACGCCGGCGTTCTCCAACTGGCGGGCCAGCTTGTCGCTGCCGTGCTTGGTGCGGGCGAACACCAGGGTCTGCACGCGCGCATCCCGCGCCAGCAGGTGCAGCAGCAGTTCGCGCTTGCGTTCGGCATCGACCGGATGCACGCGATGGGCGATGGTGCCGGCTACGGTGTTCTTCGGCGTCACCTGCACCTGCTGCGGCTCGCGCATGAACTCCAGCGCCAGCTGCTTGATCGGTTCGGCGAAGGTCGCCGAGAACAGCAGCGTCTGTCGGTTCTGCTTCGGCAGGCGGGCCAGGATGCGCTTGATCGAAGGCAGGAAGCCCATGTCCAGCATGCGGTCGGCCTCGTCCAGCACCAGCACCTCGATGCCCGACAGGTCCACGCTGCCGCGTTCGATATGGTCGAGCAGCCGGCCCGGACAGGCGATCAGCAGGTCCACGCCGCGGCGCAACGCGGTCAGCTGGTTGCCCATGCCGACGCCGCCGTAGATGGTGGTGCTGGGAACGCGCAGGTACTTGCCGTAATCACGCAGGTTGTCGTGCACCTGCACCGCCAGTTCGCGGGTCGGGGTCAGCACCAGGGCACGCGGCTTGCGCGTGGGATTGGCGCGGGCGGCCAGGTGCTGCAATAACGGCAGGCCGAAGGCGGCGGTCTTGCCGGTGCCGGTCTGTGCGCCGGCAAGCAGATCGTGCCCGGCCAGCACCAGCGGAATGGCCTGCTGCTGAATCGGGGTGGGGGTCTGGAAACCCTGTTCGTTCAGGGCGCGCAGCAAGTTGGGCGACAGCCCGAGGGATTCGAAAGACATCGATGGAAAGCTCCAGTGGATCGACCAGCGGCACTGCCAAGCCGCGCCACAAGGCGCAAGCCGGTCATGGCCGGTCGCGTATTGCCCGAAGCGTTCCCATGCCGCGCTGCGAGGAATCATGATGACGGCGGACGCCGAATGGCGCTGCCGGATTTGCGGTGGAAGGACGCCGGAGTGGCTGGGCGGCGGGTTCTGGCGAGGCCAGCCTGCTGCCGGAAGGCCCGAAGGGAAACGGACGGCCGCTGCAAACTGCGCGCATTGTAGCCTACAAAGCTGAACGAATCCGCCGCGACCGCCCGGGCCTCCTCTCGTCGTTCACTGGTCCGCAGGTGGTTCCCACAACTCGACCTTGTTGCCTTCCGGGTCGACCACCCAGCCGAACTTGCCTTGCTCGGATTGTTCGGTCGCATCGAGGACATCGCAGCCTTCGTCACGCAACGCGGCGAGAAGTGCGTTCAGATCCGCCACCCGGAAGTTGACCATAAAGGAGGCCGAACCCGGCGCCATGTACTCCGTGTCGTCGGCAAACAGGCTCCACAGAGTCATGCCCGGCGCGCTTCCGGGGCCGCCCCATTCAAACACCGCACCGCCCCAGTCGCCCACGTCGATGCCGAGGTGCTCGCGGTACCACGCGCCGAGGCGCTTGGGATCCGCCGATTTGAAGAAGATGCCGCCGATGCCCGTCACGCGTTTCATCGCTGTCTCCTGCGGTTGCATGTCCGGCAGAGTCGATCCCGCTTCGATCCGGGCGGGTCCGGAACACCTGCCGACCTCGGTGAGTCACTCAATCATGGCGGCGGCTTCAACCGCTCCAGCCGTCCCTTGCGCTTGACGATGTTTTTGTAGTCCCACTGGATATCCTGAGCTTTCTGCAGCCATCGCCGCAGATCCGCCTTGCGGACCTCGGAAACGTCGCTGAAGATGATGGAAGCGTCCTTGAACTTCTGGCCGACGATGTTCAAGGCGTCCTCTCCGAAATCGGCGCCGCTCCAGAACATCAGGCGAATTCCCGCCTTCTGCTTGCTGTAACCAGCAATCGGGTTGCCGTCCAGGAACCAGACCGGATGCCCGTGCCATACCTTGTTTTCCGCCCCAGGCAAGCCGCGGTCGATCTCACCGGCAAGCAGGTCGCACACCCGCCCGTGCTCCGGAGCCTGACTCTCGTTGTACTTGGATGTGTCGGGATGCATGGGCCCCGTCCTTGCCACGCTGCATGTCGGCCAATTGGGCCCGAACATCAAGCCCGGCGCAAATCTACTTGCCCCAGCGCCAACGCGGGGGCTCGCCCTTGAGCCAGCAGACCGCAACCAGAACCAGTATCACGCCCCATGTGCTGATCATGAATGCCACAAGATCGGTGGCTGGCGGAAATACGAACCACAAGGAAATCAGAAGGACCAGGGCGACACCGTAAACGAGCCAGCCTTGCCACCTGACAGGCAAGCCCCAACCCCATCCATACGTCTTTGACGGGAACCAGTATTCATCCTTTTGCATGATTCCTCCTTTGGCGCCTGACATCTCAACACGCCACCATCAACCGTGGAAATATCCCTCGGCAATCGCATCGTGCAGTGCGCCCAGCCGCTGCTGGATATCGTCCATGAAGGCCGCCGGATTCTTCTCGGCCAGTGCGGCCGGGTCGGCATTGCGGATCAGGCCCATGATCCGGTTCAGATGACGATCCACCGCCGGTCGCGGCGGCAGCGTGGGCAGCACGCGCTGGGCGCGTACCAGACAGAACTGCACGCTGCGCGGGAATTCGTTGTTCTGCAGCAGGAAGCGCAACGCCAGTTCGGCGGTCACCCGCTGGCGCACGTGGCGGCGGAACATCTGGTAGGCCGCCAGCGAACGCAGCACCGCCATCCACTGCATGTTGCGGAAGGTCTCGCGGTCCTCCTCGTTGCGCGGACGCACCAGGCCGGAAGCGCCGGAGTCCATGATGCGGGTGGTCATGTCCGCCTGCTCCAACGCGGTGCCCAGGCGCAGGAACTGGAAGCCGACATCACGGCTGACGTTGGCGGTCAGCAGCCCGGATACTTTCAGGCAGCCGTCGATCATGCGGTTGAGGAAATCGACCCGGTAACGACGCTGGATGCCGCGCTCGCCGTTGGCGTCGATCTCCAGATGCAGGTCGTTGACCACTTCCCACACTTCCTGCGGCAGGCTGTCGCGGACACTGCGCAGGATCTCGCGCGCGGCATCGACCGAACTGCGCAGCGACGACGGATTGCGCTCGTCCAGCAGCAGGAAGCGGTTGACGTCGGCATCGCTGACGTCGTCGCCGAGCTCGGGGAAATGTTCATCGAACAACTCGCCGGCGCCGACCGTGTCGATCATCGGCCGCCAGGTGAAGCGCACGCTGCGCGGCAGGTCCAGCTGCAGCTGGCTGCCGACGCCGACCAGGCGCGCGGTGTTCTCGGCGCGGCGCACATAGCGGCTGAACCAGTACAGGTTGTCGGCAACGCGCGAAAGCATCAGCCGCCCTCCTCGTCCGCCATGTCCACCACCCAGGTGTCCTTGGCGCCGCCGCCCTGCGAGGAATTGACCACCAACGAGCCCTTCTGCATCGCCACCCGGGTCAGCCCGCCAGTGGTGACGTAGATGTCCTGGCGGGTCAGCACGAACGGGCGCAGGTCCAGGTGTCGCGGCGACGGCCCCTTCTCGGTGATGATCGGCGCGGTCGACAGCGACAAAGTCGGCTGCGCCATGTAGTTGCGCGGGTTGGCCTGGATCAGCTTGTGGAACTTGTCGCGCTGGCGCTTGGTCGCGCGCGGGCCGATCAGCATGCCGTAGCCGCCGGACTCGTTGGCCGGCTTGACCACCAGCTTGTCGAGGTTGGCCAGCACGTAGTCGCGATCCTTCTTGTTGTGGCACAGGTAGCTGGGCACGTTGGGCAGAATGGCCTCCTCGCCCAGGTAGTACTTGATCATCTTCGGCACATAGGCGAAGACCACCTTGTCGTCGGCCACTCCTGCGCCGGGCGCATTGGCCAGCGCTACCTTGCCGGCGCGCCAGCTGCGGATCAGCCCGTGTACGCCCAGCACCGAATCCGGATGGAACACTTCCGGATCAATGTACATATCGTCGACCCGGCGATAGATCACGTCCACCCGCTGCGCGCCGTGGATGGTGCGCATGTAGGTGCAGTCGTCGTCGGCGACGAACAGGTCGCTACCTTCCACCAGCTCGATGCCCATGGCCTGGGCCAGGTAGGCATGTTCGAAATAAGCACTGTTGAACACCCCCGGTGTCAGCAGCGCGATCACCGGCTGGTCACCCGGACGCGGCGACAGCGCGGCCAGGGTGTCGTACAGCTGACTCGGGTATTCGTCCACCGGCAGGATCGAGCTGGTCTCGAACAGTTCCGGGAACACCCGCTTGGCGATCATGCGGTTTTCCAGCATGTACGACACGCCGGAAGGAATACGCAGGTTGTCCTCCAGCGCGTACAGCGTGCCGTCGCCGTCGCGAACCAGGTCCGAACCGCAGATGTGCGCCCACACCCCCAGTGGCGGCTTGATGCCGACGCACTGCGGGCGGAAGTTGACCGAATCCTTCAGCAGCATGGCCGGGAACACCCGGTCCTTGACGATCTTCTGCTTGCCGTAGATGTCGCCGATGAACAGGTTCAGCGCCTGCATGCGCTGCTTCAACCCGGCTTCGGTGTGCTCCCATTCGGTGCGCGGGATGATCCGCGGGATCATGTCGAACGGCAGTGTGCGGTCGACGTTGCGGCCGTCGGAATAGACGGTGAAGGTGACGCCCTGCACCCGTGCCACCACGTCGGCGGCAAGCTGGCGTTCGGCGATCTCGCGGCTGGACAGGCCGGCCAGGTATTCGACCAGACGTTTCGCAGCCGGGCGCGGCTGACCGTCCGCCTGGATCAGCTCGTCGTAGGTCGGGGTTCGGTACTTCGCCCAGTCCATTCCAGCCCTTCTGCTGCCCTGCATTCCAGTCCGCGCAAGGCCTTGCACCGCAACATGCCCGTATCCGCCGGAGGCGTCAAGCGCACTTCGAAGGGGATCGCGGGAAATCGCCGGCTTGCACCAAACGGGTGCTCTTGTGGGCCGGCGATACGTCACAATGCCGCCGAACCCGCGTAAGGATGTGCGCATGAACCCGCAACGCCGCATTGCCCTGGTCACCGGCGGCGCCCGCCGCATCGGCGCGGCCATCGCCCGCCAGCTGCACGCGCAGGGCTATGACCTGGCGCTGCATTACCGCCATTCGGCGCAGGACGCCCGCGCGCTAGCCGCCGAACTGGAAGCTGCCCGCGCCGACAGCGTGCTGCTGCTGCAGGCCGATCTGGACGCCTTCGACCGCCTGCCGGAGCTGGTGGCCGCCACCGTCGGCCGCTACGGCCGCCTCGACGCGCTGGTCAACAACGCTTCGGCCTATTACGCCACCCCGTTCGGCCAGGCCGCGCCGCAGCAGTGGGACGAGCTGTTCGCCTCCAATGCACGCGCGCCGTTCTTCCTGTCGCAGGCCGCCGCGCCGCACCTGCGCGCCAGCCGCGGCGCCATCGTCAGCATCACCGACATCCATGCCGAACGGCCGCTGCCGAACCATTCGATCTACTGCATGGCCAAGGCGGCGCTGGTGATGATGACCAAATCGCTGGCACGCGAACTGGCGCCGGACGTGCGGGTCAACGCCGTCGCCCCAGGCAACATCCTGTGGTCGGACAATCCGGTGAAGGCGGAAACCGCCGAAGTATTGCGCCAGCGCGTGCCGCTGCAGCGGCAGGGCCAGCCCGAGGACATTGCCTCGGCGGTGCTGTGGCTGCTGCAAGGCAACGACTACGTCACCGGCCAGGTGCTGGCGGTCGACGGCGGCCGCTCGGTGTTCATGTAGCGCGCCGGACCTGTTCGGCCAGTTCGCGGAACAGCGGGTGCTCCAGTTTGCCTGGGTTCTCCCACTGCAATTCCCCGTCTGGCCCGCATTCGCCGGCCAGATCGATGTCGATGATGCAGGGGTCGTCCTGCGGCATGCGCCCCAGTTCCTGCTCCAGCGCCTTCAGCCATAGCATGAAGACATCGCGCGGCAGTTCACTGGCGTACAGCAGGGCCTGGTTGACGTAACGGTGCGCATCGCCGGGCACCACGCTGGACGCATGCACCACCTGGCTGCGGGCGAGGATCTCGCCCTGCTGCGCCAGCGCGGCACTGGCGCGGCGCAGGCGCATTTCCTCGTCGGTGCCGCTGCCCAGCAGCAGCACGTAACGGTACGACGTCATTCCGCCGCCGATGCCTGCAACCGCGACATCGACCCCAGCGCGACCCGCATGTCGGCGCCGGCCGGTTCCTGGAACACCCGCAGGCCGAATTCCGGCAGGATCGACAACAGGTGGTCGAAGATGTCGGACTGGATGTTCTCGTAGGCCGTCCACTGCACGGTATTGGTAAAGCAGTAGATCTCCAGCGGCAGGCCGGTGGCGGCCGGCGGCAACTGGCGCACCATCAGCGTCATGCCCTGGTGGATGCCCGGATGCGCACGCAGGTAGCGCTCCACATAGGCGCGGAAGGTGCCGAGGTTGGTCATCCGGCGCTGGTTCACCGGCTCCTCGCGGCGCACGCCGGAACTGCTGTTCCACTCCTCCAGTTCCTGCCGCTTGTGCTGCAGGTACGGCGCCAGCAGATGGAAGCGCGACAGCCGTTCGGCTTCATCGTCGGCGAGGAAGTGCACGCTGTTCTGATCCAGGTACAGGGCGCGCTTGATCCGGCGCCCGCCGGACTCGCTCATTCCGCGCCAGTTGCGGAACGACTCGCTGATGAACTTCTTGGTCGGAACCGCCGAAATGGTCATGTCCCAGTTCTGCACGGTGATCGTGTGCAGGGCGATGTCGCGCACCTCGCCATCGACGCCTTCGCTGGGCATCTCGATCCAGTCGCCGCGGCGCAGGCGGCCGTCGGTGCTGATCTGCACGCTGGCCACGAACGACAGGATGGTGTCCTGGAACACCAGCATCAGCACCGCGGTGGCCGCGCCCAGCCCGGTCACCACGTGCAGGAACTTGACCCCGAACACGGTGGCCGCAATCGACAACCCGGCCAGCACGAAGACGACGATCTTGGCCACCTGCAGGTAACCCTTGATCGGCTTGTTGCGCGCGTCGGCGCGTTTCTCATAGGCCTCGTTGACCAGATCCAGCGCGCGCGAAACCGCCAGTGCCACGGTGAAGATGATGAACACCTCGCACAGCACCTTGACGACCGACACCACGCTCGGTTCCAGGTCCGGCACCACGCTGACGCCGTGGTACAGCACCACCGCCGGCACCACGTTGGCCAGCCGCGGGATCACCCGCAGCTGCACGTTGTTGCCATCGTGCATGTGCGCCACCAGCGGACTGAGCCGGATCAGTTTCCTCAATCCGCGCAGCAAGACCCGTTTGGTCAGCCAGTTAGCCAGCCAGGCCGCCAACAGCAGCACGGCCACCACCAGCGCGGTATAGGCCCAGGGATACGGCGCCATCGCGCGTTGCAGGCTTTCCAGTTGCGGCAGCATGGCATCCATCATGCCGAAGCCTCCCGCGTGCGCTCGATCTGCACGCCGACGCCCTGTGCGGCCCGCACCGCGTCGGGCTTGGTCACCCGCAGCCGCAGCCACTGCACGTCGAAACGCTCCAGCACTTCCGCCGCCAGCTTCTCGGCCAAGGCTTCGACCAGCCGGAATTGCGATTCGGCGCACAGCGCAATCAGCGTTTCGGACACGTTCGCATAGTCGATGGTATCGGCGACATCGTCGCTGGCCGCCGGCACCCGGTTGTCGAAGCCCATTTCCAGGTCCAGGCGCAGCGCCTGCCGCTGCAGGCGCTCCCATTCGTAGACGCCGATGAGGGCGTGCGCCTCGAGGCCCTGGATGAATACGATATCCATGCGTGGATCTTGCAATTCCGGTGAGTTCGGCGGTACAGCCTAACTGCTTGCGGCCTGATTCACATTGGACAGTGTCGCCATGTCCCAGCGTGGCGTGACCTTGACCTGCGCATCGTCGTGCTGACCGGCCTGCAGGCGCAGGGCGCCGGCGAAGGCGATCATGGCGCCGTTGTCGGTGCACAACTCCGGGCGCGGGAAGCAGACCCGTCCGCCGCGCTTTTCGGCCATCTCCTGCAGGCGCGCGCGCAGGCGGCGGTTGGCGCCGACGCCGCCGGCCACCACCAGGGTGTCGCTGCCGGCCGCCTCCAGCGCGCGCGCGCACTTGATCGCCAAGGTGTCGACCACCGCGTCCTCGAAGCCGCGAGCGATGTCGGCACGGGTCTGCTCGCCCTGGTCGCTGTCGCGCCAGGTCAGCAGCACCTGGGTCTTCAAGCCGCTGAAACTGAAATCCAGGCCGGGGCGGTCGGTCATCGGCCGCGAGAACACATAGACACCCGGCCGGCCCTGTTCGGCCAACCGCGCCAGTTGCGGGCCGCCCGGATATGGCAAGCCCATCAGCTTGGCGGTCTTGTCGAAAGCCTCGCCGGCGGCATCGTCCAGGGTTTCGCCAAGCAAGCGGTAGCGGCCGATCGCCTCCACCGCCACCAGCTGGGTGTGGCCGCCGGAGACCAGCAGGGCCACGAACGGGGGTTCGGGAGGGTCGTCCTCCATCAACGGCGCCAGCAGGTGGCCTTCCATGTGGTGCACGCCCACCGCCGGCCGCTCCAGCGCCCAGGCCAGCGCGCGCGCGGTGCCGGCGCCGACCAGCAGGGCGCCGACCAGACCGGGACCGGCCGTGTAAGCCACCCCGTCCAGGTCGGAGGGCGTCAGCCCGGCCTCGGCCAGGGTCTGCCGAACCAGCGGCAGCAGCTTGCGCACGTGGTCGCGGCTGGCCAGCTCGGGCACCACCCCGCCGTACTCGGCGTGCAGGGCGATCTGGCTGTACACCGCATGCGCGCGCAGGCCGGCCGCCCCCGCCAGGGCGGTGTCGTACACGGCCACCCCGGTTTCGTCGCAGCTGGTTTCGATGCCCAGAACACGCATGCAGAGCTATCTCCCTGATCGGGAAGGAAAATCCCGGCTTGCAGAATGACCGGGCGGGCCATTATAATGCGCGGCTCACCGGGCCTACCCCGGTTTTTGTACCCCGGAGATTCCATGCCCAGCGTCAAAGTCCGCGAAAACGAGCCGTTCGAGTTTGCCCTGCGTCGCTTCAAGCGCACCTGCGAGAAGGCCGGCGTGCTGGCCGAAACCCGCAAGCGCGAGTTCTACGAGAAGCCGACCCAGGAGCGCAAGCGCAAGGCCGCCGCCGCGGTGAAGCGCCAGATGCGCCGCAGCTCGCGCGACGTCACCAAGCGTCAGCGCCTGTACTGAGCACGTCCTGAGCGCGCTGCCCGCGCCCCAGGCGCGGCATCGTCGCCGACAGCGGTCAATCGAAGCCGGCACGCGCAAGCGTTGCCGGCTTTTTCCGCTTCTGGCGGTCTCGACACCCCAATCCATCCCGATTCCCGAAAGGTCCCGACGACCATGACCCTGAAAGAACAACTCACCGCCGACATGAAGGCCGCGATGAAGGCCGGCGAAAAGGACCGCCTGAGCGTAATCCGGCTGATCAACGCCGCGATCAAGCAGCGGGAAGTCGACGAGCGCATCGAGCTGGACGACGCTGCGGTGCTGGCCGTGCTGGAAAAGATGGTCAAGCAGCGCAAGGACTCGGTAAGCCAGTACGAAGCCGCCGGCCGCGAGGACCTGGCGGCCGTGGAGCGCGCCGAAATCGCGGTGATCGACAGCTACCTGCCGGCCAAGCTGGGCGAAGCCGAGATCCTGGCCGCGATCGACGCCGCCATTGCCGGCACTGGCGCCACCAGCCCGGCCGACATGGGCAAGCTGATGGGCGTGCTGAAACCGCAGTTGGCCGGACAGGCCGACATGGGCCTGGTGTCGAAGCTGGTGAAGCAGAAGCTGGCCGGCTGAAAGCGCAGACAGCCATCGTCGACAAGCCTCATCGTTTTTGCCCGGAAGGGCTTTGAAGAAGGAGGTGCACCATGAAACGTTTCCTCTCCGATGACTGCTTTCGAGGTCACGAGTAAGCGTCGCAAGGGTTATCCGTCCGAAACCCGCGTCAAGCGAGGGTATCGCGTGGTCGGCACGGACAAGGAATTGCGCGAAAAGCTCGGACGCAATGATCCGTGTCCCTGTGGCTCGACTCGGAGGTTCAAGGAACTGTTGTCTGTCCGACGGCCGTTTTGAGGGCTCCGAGCGCGATCACTACTTTAGAGAGTAACCATCAGCGCCCTCTCCGTTCAGGAGAGGGCGTTTGTGCATAGAATCCACGCACATGAACAATATCGCCCTCCGCCCTGCCATCCGCGAGGACGTGCCACAGATCCTGGCCTTCATCCGCGAGCTGGCCGTCTACGAGAAACTCGAACACGAAGCCGTCGCCGATGCCGGCGACATGACCGAACACCTGTTCGGCCACCCGCGCTATGCCGAGGTGCTGATGGCCGAGGTCGATGGCGAACCGGCGGGGTTTGCGCTGTTCTTCCACAACTACTCCACCTTCCACGGCAAACCGGGTATCTATCTGGAAGACCTGTACGTGCGTCCGGCCTTCCGCGGCCTGGGCGTGGGCAAGCGGCTGATCGCACGGGTGGCAGCGCTGGCAGTCGAGCGCGGCTGCGCCCGCTTCGAATGGTCGGTGCTGGACTGGAACGAACCGGCGATCCGCTTCTACCGCAGCCTCGGCGCGGTCGGCATGCAGGAGTGGACGGTGCAGCGGCTGGATGGCGAAGCGTTGCGGCAACTGGCTGTGCAAGACGCTTGAGCCGCGACCTCAGGTCGGTGCGCTCCAGTCGCGCCGTTTCGAGGTCTGGCCGATGCCGGGATTGAAGCTGTTGCTCGGATCCAGTTCGCGATAGAACGCGACCAGTTCCGGCTTGGCGCGATACAGGTGGCCGACGTTGTGCTCGGCCGGGTACTCGGCGCCGCGCGCATCGAGCAGCTTCCACATCCGGTGTTCGATGGCCAGCGGGTCGGCACCCTTCTTCACGATGTAGTCCTGGTGGAACACGTGACAGAAGAAGTGGCCGTAATACAGCTTGGCCACCAGCGCATCATCCAGATCGCGCGGCAGCGTCTCGACCCAGTCGTGGTCGTCGCGGCGCAGGGCGATGTCCAGCGCCACGATGTCCTGAACCGTGCGGCGATGGGTTTCGCGATAGCGCACTGCGGCGCCGGCCACGGCGAAACGGTGCAGGAAGGCCTTGCGGCCTTCGTCGGCATCGCAAGCGAAGAAGTCGCCTTCGCGAGCGGCAAAGAACTCGCGCAGGAACTCGCCGGTGGCGGCTGCATCCTGCGCCGATACCTTCAGCAGCAGATGGTGCTGGTAGCGATCGCGATATTCGCGCAAGCGCGGCGGCAGGTGGTCGGGCAACAGCGCCATCAGGCCCTGCATGACCTTGCCGACCACCCCGTGCAGGCCGATGCGTTCGAACATGCCATCGATGCGGCTTTTCAGCGCGAACGCCGCCGGCACCTTGTCGGTGCCGAAACGGTCGATCAGCAGGAAGGTGTCCTTGCCGTACTTGTCGCCAATGTCGAAGGCGTCGCGATGGATGTATTCACCCGAGATCGGCAACCGCTCCGAGGTGGCCAGCAGGTGCCGGCGCACGCCGGTCAGGTCGTCCGGGTCGTTGCTGCCGAGGTAGAACACCGCCGCGTCTTCCTTCGGGAAGGTATCCAGGCGCACGGCGAACACGGCCAGCCGCCCGGCGCAGCCGGAGGCTTCGTGCAGGCGTGCCGGGTCGGCGTTGTAGCGCGCCGGCGTCGGCGCATCGATCTTGCGCACGTGCGCCGCGTAACCATGGTCGCAGGCGGCGCGCGCCGGGTTGTGGACGATGTCCGTCGCCGTGTAATCGCCGGCCTGCAAGCGGGTCAGGACGGTTTCCGGGGCGTCGCCCAGTTCGATGCCCAGATGGTTGACCAGTCGCAGCTGGCCATCGGCGCCGCGCTGCGCGTACAGCGCCAGCTCGGTGTAGGCCGGGCCGCGCCGGACCAGGGCGCCGCCGGAGTTGTTGCATACGCCCCCCAGCACCGAAGCGCCGATGCACGAGGAGCCGATCACCGAATGCGGCTCGCGCCCCAGCGGCGCCAACGCCTTCTCCAGCGCGTCCAGGGTGGCGCCGGGCAGGCACACCACTTGGCGGCCGTCGTCGATCAGCTGCACGCCGGTCAGTCGCAGCGTGCTGATCAGGACGATGCCGCGATCGTAGTCGTCGCCGTCGGGCGTCGATCCGCCGGTCAGGCCGGTGTTGGCCGCCTGCATCAGCACGATGCGGCCGGCCGCCAGCACCGCCTGCAATACCCGCCACAGTTCCAGCAGGCTGCCGGGGCGGACCACGGCCAGCACCTGTCCCGTGCCGAAACGGTAGCCGGTGCGGAAGCGGCGGGTGTCGCGCGGACGGGTCTTCACCTGGGCCGTACCCACCGCCTCGCGCAGCGCCGCCAGCAGGGCCGCATCGGTGGTGTCGGCAGCGGACGGCAACGGGCTGGCCATCCGCGCATGGTACCCCGCCCGGCCGATGCGCCCGGCATGGCATCCTATGCGACCCATGGCACGCATCCCCGACGCATTCATCGACGACCTGCTGGCCCGGACGGACATCGTCGAGGTCATCAATCTGCGCGTGCCGCTGAAGCGCCAGGGCAAGGAGTACGCCGCCCGCTGCCCGTTCCACGACGAGCGTTCGGCCAGTTTCACCGTCTCGCCGACCAAGCAGTTCTACCACTGCTTCGGCTGCGGCGCGCACGGCACTGCGATCAGCTTCCTGATGAACTACGACCGGCTGGAATTCCTCGACGCGGTCGAGGAACTGGCCAAGCGGGTCGGGATGGAAGTGCCGCGCGATGCCAGTCCGCGCGGGCAGGACAACGACAGCCGCGACCTGTACGCGGCGCTGGATGCCGCGGCGAAGTTCTTCCAGCGCCAGCTGGCGCACAGCGACAAGGCACGCGCCTATCTCGACGGCCGCGGTGTGGACGGACCGATCCGCGAACAGTTCGCCATCGGTTACGCGCCGGAAGGCTTCAATGCGCTGAAAGACGCACTAGGCACCGACGAGCGGCGGATGAAGTTGCTCGACCGCGCCGGGTTGTTCTCCAAGAACGACAGCGGACGCGTCTACGACAAGTTCCGCGACCGGGTGATGTTCCCGATCCACGACCGTCGCGGCCGGGTGATCGCCTTCGGCGGACGCGTGCTGGAAAAGGACGACGGCCCCAAGTACCTCAACTCGCCGGAAACCGCGCTGTTCCACAAGGGACGCGAACTGTACGGCCTATGGCAGGCGCGCCAGGCCAACCAGAAGCTGGAGCGGCTGATCGTGGTCGAGGGCTACATGGACGTGGTCAGCCTGTTCCAGTTCGGCGTGACCCAGGCGGTGGCCACCCTCGGCACGGCGACCACGCCGGACCATGCCGAACTGCTGTTCCGCAACGCACCGGACGTGTATTTCTGCTTCGATGGCGATGCCGCCGGCCAGCGCGCCGGCTGGCGCGCGCTGGAATCGGTGCTGCCGCGCATGCGCGACGGCCGCCAGGCCTTCTTCCTGTTCCTGCCCGACGGCGAGGACCCCGACACCATTGTCCGCCACGAAGGCGCGGAAGCGTTCGATGCGCGATTGCGGCAGGCCACGCCGTTGTCGCAGTTCTTCTTCGACGAGTTGTCGAAGGAGGTGAATCTGTCCACGCTGGACGGCCGCGCACGGCTGGCCGAACGCGCACGTCCGCTGCTGGCGCAGATCCCCGACGGCGCCTTCGGCGACCTGATGCGGCAGCGGCTGACCGAAGTCACCGGCGTCGGCGCGCAAGCCTCCACGCCCACCAGACCGGCCGGCACGACGCGCCGGCGCGACGACGGCCACAACCGCCCAAGCCTGGTGCGCAGCATCATCGTGCGCCTGCTGCACCAGCCCGCGCTGGCGCTGGAAGTGGAGCCGCCCTACGCCTTCTCCGGCCTGCGCCTGGCCGGGGTCGAATTGCTGATCGAGCTGCTCGGCATCGTGCAGGCGCGTCCGGACATCAGCACCGGTGCCCTGCTCGAGCATTTCAACGAACGCGAGGAACAGGCCGCGCTGCAGAAGCTGGCGATGCAGGAGCTGCCCGGCGAGGAAGCGCACTGGCGCGCCGAATTGCTGGACGCGGTGGCCCAGCTGGGGCGCCAGACCCTGCAGCAACGGCTCGACGAATTGCAGAAAAAGCAGCGCGAGATCGGTCTGGACGAAGCCGACAAATACGAACTGCGTGCCCTGCTGCAGGCGCGGCTGGGCTGATCGGCATCACATGTGGCCACTCGCAACTCTTGATGCACTGATTCTTCTTCCGACTGCCGCTTTGGCTGTGGCAGCCATTGCATTGCCATCCAATCGCCGCCTGCGCATTGTGTCTGTTCTTGCGCTAGTCGCTGTCGCGTTCGGTTACACGATTCTTCGGCCTACTGCGCGATCTGCCTTGGCTTACCATGAGAGCACCGGGGGCGCTTGGTCAAAAGACTGGCTCGCCGGCGTTGAGTCTGTTCTTGCAGTTACTCGCCACCTTCCAACAGTCGTCCTTGTCGCAGCATTGCTACTCGCGGCAATCGCGTTGCGTTCCAAGTAGTCGGGCATCGTCGTGTGATGCCTAACAATTCATTCAAGCCGAACCCGCTTCGCGGGCCGGCTTGATTCAGGCGATCGGCCCCGCTTGCAGACACAACTGCCCCCTCAAGCATTCGTGTAACAATCAGCCCAGCGGTACCACGTCCACCGCCTGACAGGCTTCGTGCTCGCCGGTGGTGCGCAGCACGCCGGCGATCGGCGAGATGTCGCCGTAGTCGCGGCCGTGGCCGAGGGTGATGTGGTCGTCGCCGGCGGGCATGGCGTTGGTCGGGTCGAATTCGCGCCAGCCCATCTGCCGTCCGCACCAGGCGCGCACCCAGGCATGGGTGGCGTCGGCGCCTTCCAGCCGCTTCGCCCCGGCCGGCGGGATGGTGCGCAGGAAGCCGCTGACGTAGCCGGCCGGAATGCCCAGGCCGCGCAGCCCGGCGATCATGATCTGGCTGAAGTCCTGGCAGACCCCGGCGCGCATGTCGAAGGCCTGGCCCAGCGGCGTATCCACGTCGGTCGCTTCCGGGTCGTAGGCGAAGTCGCCGCGCAGGCGCCGGCCCAGGTCCTGCACGATGTCCAGCGCACTGCTGCCCGGACGCACGCTTCTGGCCGCGTAGGCGGTGATGCGCTCGAACAGCGGCACGTGCGGGCTGGGTGGCAGGAAGTGGCACGGTGCGTCGGCCGCCAACAAGCCGGTTTCGGCCACTTCCGCGCGCAGGCCCTGCAGGTCCGGCGAGAGATCCAGTTCCGGCGGTTGGCGTTCGACCTGCACGCGCGCGCGCATCTCCAGCGCCAGCGTCCGGTGCGGCGCGCGCAGCACGATCTCGGTGACGCCGTTGCCGAAGAAGTCGTCGAAGCCGCTGCGTTCCTCCGGCCACGGCTCGATCTTCAGCTTCGCTTCCTGCACCTGCTGTATGCCCGGCAGGGCGCGCGGCATCACCCGCAGCAGATGCCGGGCATCGGCCACCGGATGCTGGTATTCGTAGTTCAGTTGCAGGCGGACGTCGTACTGCATCGCACTCAATCGAAATAGGTCGCAGACAGCTGGTCGTACAGGCGGGCGACGCCGGCCGACAGCGCGAACAACGCATCCGCATCCCAGTTGCCCGCCTCGCGCACGCACAGGTCGGCGTGCAGGTCCATCGCCTGGCGCACGAAATCCGGATGCCGCTGGCGCGCGTCGCGCACCGGCAGGCGGGCGAACTCGGCCTGCAGGACTTCCACCTGGAACAGCACCGAGCGCGGATTCAGCGGGTCCAGCGCCAGCAGGTCGATCACGCTGGCGGTGCCGGCATGCACGCCGTAGCGGTTGCGATGGGTCATCACGCTGTCGCCGATTTCCAGCACTGCCTGCTGCAAGCCGCCCGGCGCTTCGGCCCGCGCCAGCTGCGAGAGCAGTCGCGCAATCTGGACGCCGCGTTCGATGCGGCGGCCGATTTCCAGGAAACGCCAGCCGGTGGAGCGGTACATGTTTTCATGCAACAGGCCGGAGAAGCCGGCCAGCTTGCGCAGCAGCACCGTGACCGCGCGGCTGGCGTCGTCGCCGGCCGAGACCTGTTGGGCGAAACGGCGCGCGGTCTTGGACAGGTCGTGCAGCGCCGCCCAGCCATCCGGCGAGAAGCGGTCGCGGATGCGCGCGGCGCTGGTGCCGGCGCCGTCGATACTGAGCAGCAGGCCATCGGGCACCGGCTGCGCCACGTCGACTTCCAGACCCTGCAGATACTCGGCCAGATCGTGCAGCAGCGGCGTCGGCCGCTCGAGATTTTCGGCCAGGCGCACGTGGTAGGCGCGCAGCACGCGGGCGATGCTCTCGCTGCGCTCGCAATAGCGGCCCAGCCACAACAGGTTCTCGGCGGCACGGCTGGGCAGGGCCGGCGCCGCCATGCGCGGCGCGGCTTCGGTGTCGGGCAGCAGGCTGTCCAGGCTGACCGGCGCATCGCTGACCACCCAGACGTCGGCCGCCTGGCCTCCATGCTGCATGGCGATGGCGCGGGTATCGGCATGCGCGCCGATGCGTGCGAAACCGCCGGGCATCGCCTCCCAACCATCGGCGGTGCGGGCGACGAACACCCGCAGCACGAACGGCCGCGGTTCCAGCCGGCCGTCGACCCAGATCGGCGTGGTCGACAGCGTGACCGCTTCCTGCGCCACCCAGTTGGCGCCTTGCGTGCGCAGCAACTGGCGCAGGCGCGCCGATTCGTCCGGGTCCAGCCGCCCGCCGAGCAGGGTCGCCTGCGGATCCTCGTACGGCAGCCGGGTCGAACCGGCCGGGCCCAGCATCATGTGTTCGAACTGTTCCAGCACTTGTTCGCGCGCCTCGGCCTGGCCGCACCACCAGGTGGCGATCCCCGGCAGTTGCAGCTCGTCCATGCCCAGCGACTCGGCGATACCGGGCAGAAAGGCCTGCAGCGCGCGGGTTTCCAGCAGGCCCGCGCCCAGCGCATTGACCATCGACAGGCTGCCGCGGCGCAAGGCGCCGACGCTGCCGGGGGTGCCGATCCACGAGTCCGGTC
This sequence comes from Pseudoxanthomonas kalamensis DSM 18571, assembly GCF_010211745.1. GTDB lineage: Bacteria > Pseudomonadota > Gammaproteobacteria > Xanthomonadales > Xanthomonadaceae > Pseudoxanthomonas_A > Pseudoxanthomonas_A kalamensis. The sequence goes on from NZ_PDWQ01000001.1 coordinate 242,123, forward strand.
GCAGTTCCAGCGGGTCCATGAAGGCCGCGTCCATGCGCCGCCACAACACCCCCAGCGGCTGCAGGCCGGAGACCGTGCGCACCCACAGGCGACCGTCGCGCACGCTCAGGTCCTCGCCTTCCAGCAACAGCGTGCCCAGGTAGCGCGCGATCCAGGCGTGTTCGTAGTAGGTTTCGTTGTTCGGACCAGGGGTCAGGATGGCGATGTCGCCGCCTTCGGCCAGTCCGGCCAGCGCATCGCGGAAGCGGCGGAAGAAGCCGGCCAGCCGGTGCACGCGCAGGCCTTCGTCGAGGTCGGGGAAGGCGCGCAACGTGGCCACCCGGTTTTCCAGCGCGAAACCGGCGCCCGACGGCGCCTGGGTGCGGTCGCCCAGCACCCACCAGCGCCCGTCCGGACCGCGGCCCAGCTCGAAGGCGCAGAAGTGCAGAAAGTGGCCGTCGCGCGGACGCACGCCGGACAGCGGCCGCAGGTATTCCGGACTGGCGGCGATCAGCTCGGCCGGAATCCGTCCCTGCCGCACCAGCTCGCCGGGGCCGTACAGGTCGGCGGCCACCCGTTCCAGCAGTTCCGCGCGCTGCACCAGTCCGGCCGAGATCTGCGCCCATTCGCCGCCGTCGATCAGCACCGGCAGCGGCGACAACGGCCACTCGCGCTCGCTGGCGCCGGCCGGGTCGTAAACCCGGTAATACACGCCGGCATCGCGCATGTACTGGTGCGCGCGGGCGAAACGCACCGACAGCTCCCCGGCCGGCATCGACTCCAGCTCGGCGACGAAGCCCTGCCACGCGGCGCGCAACCGACCGTCGTCGGCCAGCATCTCGTCGACCCCGCCGGACAGCGTGCGGTAACGGGACACCAGCGATTCTCCGGAGGCAGGCATCGACAGCGGCGGAACGGCGGACATGACGGGCAGGTTACACGGGGCGGCGCAGGTCGAGGGTGTGCGGAAACTCCGGCGACGGCCGTTCCGGCTGCAGCGCGTAGCTGCCCGGGGTATGGCCGTCGGCCTGGAAGCGTGCCAGACGGCGCGCTTCGGCTTCGTTGCCGTTGACCGGGAAGGTTTCGTAATTGCGCCCGCCCGGATGCGCCACATGGTAGGTGCAGCCGCCGACCGCACGGCCGCTCCAGCGGTCGTAGACGTCGAAGGTCAGCGGCGCGTCCACCGGCAGCACCGGATGCAGGCCGCTGGCCGGCTGCCAGGCCTTGTAACGCACCCCGGCCACCGCCTGGCCGGCAACGCCGGTGGCGACCAGCGGCAGTTCGCGGCCATTGCAGGCCATCGCATGCCGCTGCAGGTTGACGCCGTCCAGCTTGACCTGCAGCCGTTCGACCGAGGAATCGACATAGCGCACGGTGCCGCCGATGGCGCCCTGCTCGCCCAGCACGTGCCACGGCTCCAGCGCCTGCCGCAGCTCCAGCTGCACGCCGTCGTACTGTACCTGGCCACAGAACGGGAAACGGAATTCCAGCTGCGCCGCGAACCATTCCGGCCGCAGCGGGAAGCCGTGCCGCGACAGGTCGTCCAGCACCTCCAGGAAATCGGCCCAGACGTAATGCGGCAGCATGAAGCGATCGTGCAGCGCGGTGCCCCAGCGCACGCAACCGCCGTCCAGCGGCGCGTTCCAGTAACGCGCGATCAGCGCGCGCACCAGCAATTGCTGGGCCAGGCTCATGCGCGCGTTCGGCGGCATTTCGAAGCCGCGGAACTCGACCAGGCCCAGGCGCCCGGTCGGACCGTCCGGCGAGAACAGCTTGTCGATGCAGATCTCGCTGCGGTGGGTATTGCCGGTGACGTCGACCAGCAGGTTGCGGAACAGGCGATCGACCAGCCACGGCAGCGGCGCTTCGCCTTCACCGGGCAGCGGCACTTGCGCCAGCGCGATCTCCAGTTCGTACAGGCTGTCGTGGCGCGCTTCGTCGATCCGTGGCGCCTGGCTGGTTGGGCCGATGAACATGCCCGAAAACAGGTAGGACATCGACGGATGCCGCTGCCAGTGCAGCAGCAGCGACTTCAGCAGGTCGGGCCGGCGCAGGAACGGGCTGTCCATCGGCGTGGCGCCGCCGACCACCACATGGTTGCCACCGCCGGTGCCGGTGTGGCGGCCGTCGATCATGAACTTGTCGGTACCCAGCCGGGTCTGCCGGGCTTCCTCGTAGATCGCCCCGGTGGTGGCCACGCATTCGCGCCAACTGGCCGCCGGATGGATGTTGACCTCGATCACGCCCGGGTCCGGCGCCACCCGGATCACGTTCAGACGCGGATCGTGCGGCGGCGCATAGCCTTCGATCTGCACCGGCAGGCCCAGCCGGCGCGCCGCGTCCTCGGCCGCGGCGACCAGTTCCAGATAGTCCTCCAGCGCTTCCACCGGCGGCATGAACACGCTCAGGTGGCCGTCGCGCGGTTCCACCGACAACGCGGTGCGGACCACGCCGTCGATGTCGCTGATGACCTGTTCGACCCGTTCCTGCTGCTCGCCGTCGGCGCTGGCGAACGAGGCCACCGCCTGTTCCGGCGTCTGCGCCGGCCGCAATGCGGCATCGTCGGTCTCCGGTACGGCGATCCGCGGGTGCAGGCGCGAGGCCGGCGGCAACGGCGCGCGGTCCACACTGGGATCGACCGGCACCACGTAGGGGTAATCGACCGGCTTGACGTGCGGCAGCGAACCCAGCGGCAGGCGATAACCGACCGGCGAATCACCCGGCACCAGGAACAGCCTGCCGCGGCGGGTCTTCCACTTCTCACTGCGCCAGCGTCCGGCCGGCCGGGACTGGCTGTTCCAGCGCTGCACCGGCAGCACGTAACCGGACGGCTCGGTCAGCCCGCGCTCGAACACCTTGGCCATCCGCGCGCGCGCTTCCGGATCCTGCAGCTCGGAATTGGCCGGGTCGACGTTGTCCGGCAGGTTGCCTTCCTTCAGCAGCCACTCGCCGGGGTCCTCGTAGGCCGGCGACACATAGTCGGTGCCGAGGCCCAGGTCGTCGGCAATGGTCGCCAGCAGGGCCTGCGCATCGCCGGCGGCCAGCGGCCGCGCACTGTCCTCGCGGGCGATCAGGTCCGGGTCCTGCCAGATCGGTTCGCCGTCCTTGCGCCAGTACAGCGAAAACGTCCAGCGCGGCAGCGACTCCCCCGGATACCATTTGCCCTGGCCGTAGTGCAGGAAGCCGCCGGGCGCGAAGCGATCGCGCAGGCGCCGGATCAGCGCATCGGCCTTGGCGCGCTTGGTCGGCCCGACCGCGTCGGTGTTCCACTCGCCGGATTCGAAATCGTCGATCGAGATGAAGGTCGGTTCGCCGCCCATCGTCAGCCGCACGTCCTGCTCGCGTAGCGCGGCGTCGACCGCCTCGCCCAGCGTGTCCAGCGCCTGCCACGATTCGTCGGAGAACGGCCAGGTGATGCGCGGGTGTTCGGCGACCCGACGCACCTGCATGTCGAAGGCGAAGTCGGTCTGGAACGGGCCGTCGGCGCTGATCGTGCCGCTGATCGGCGCGGCATTGCGGTAGTGCGGAGTGGCCGCCAGCGGGATGTGGCTTTCGCCGGTCAGCAGGCCCGAGGTCGGGTCCAGACCGATCCAGCCGGCGCCGGGCAGGTAGACCTCGGCCCAGGCGTGCAGGTCGGTGAAGTCGTGGTCGGTGCCCGGCGGGCCGTCCAGCGACACCAGATCGGGCTTGAGCTGGATCAGGTAGCCGGAGACGAAGCGCGCGGCCAAGCCTAGGTGGCGCAGCGCCTGCACCAGCAGCCACGAGGAATCGCGGCACGAGCCGGACTTGCCGGTCAGCGTTTCCTCCGGCGTCTGCACGCCCGGCTCCATGCGGATGACGTAGCCCACTTCCTGCTGGATGCGCGCGTTCAGCGCGACGATGAAATCGACCGTGTTCTGCGGGCTGCGGTCGAGGCTGTCCAGCAAGGCCAGCAAAGCCTGTCCGGCCGGCTCCGGACGCCGGTAGACCTCCAGGTCCGGGGCGATCTCCTCCGGATACGCGAACGGCCACTGCTCGGCGATCTCCTCGACGAAGAAATCGAACGGGTTGTACACCGTCATGTCGGCGACCAGATCGACCTCGATCTTCAGCTCGGTCACCGGTTCCGGGAACACGAACCGCGCCAGCCAGTTGCCGTAGGGATCCTGCTGCAGGTTGACGAAGTGATTGGACGGGCTGATCCGCAGCGAATGGCTGAGCACCGGGGTGCGCGAATGTGGCGCCGGCTTCAACCGGATGACCTGCGGGTTCAGCCGCACCGGCCGGTCGTAGCGGTAGTGGGTCAGGTGATGGATCGCCGCGTGTATGGCCATGCTGTTCCCGTGGGCCGGCGGGTGGGGTCACCGGCGCCATCGCAGGTTACCCGCTGCGCGGCCGCGCGATCAAACCGTCAGCCCGGGTGGCCGACCGTGGACCAGTATTCCATCACCGGCAGCCACGGCAGCAGCCAGTGGTCCAGCAGCAGGAAGGCGAACAGCGCCATCAGGTAGACCACCGAATAGTGGAACACGCGCATCGCGAAGAACTCGTCGGGCGGGTCGAGCAAGCGCCAGGCGTGCCACAGGAACACCAGCCCCAGCACCAGCGCGCCGCCCAGGTAGAAGCCGCCGCTCATGCCGACCACGTACGGCAGCAGGGTCACCGCCAGCAGCAGCCCGGTGTACAGCAGGATCTGCCAGCGGGTGTACTCCACCCCGTGGGTCACCGGCAGCATCGGCACCAGCGCGCGCGCATAGTCGTCGCGGCGGAAGATCGCCAGCGCCCAGAAGTGCGGCGGCGTCCACACGAAGATGATCAGCACCAGCAGCAAAGCGTGCGCCCAGTCCCACTGCCCGCGCATGCCGGTCACCGCGGCCCAGCCCAGCAGCGGCGGCGCCGCGCCGGCGATCCCGCCGATGACGATGTTCTGCGGCGTGGCGCGCTTCAGGTAGCCGGTATAGACGATGGCGTAACCGATCAGCGAGGCGAAGGTCAGCAGCGCGGTGACCGTGTTGACCAGCCCGACCAGGATCGCCATCGACAGCGCGCCAAGGAAGATGGCGAAGGCCAGCACCTGCGCCGGCTTCAGCGCACCGGTCGCCAGCGGCCGGTCGGCGGTGCGCGCCATCAGCCGGTCGATGCGCTGGTCGATCAGGTGGTTGATCGCCGCCGCCGAAGCCGCCGCCAACCAGATTCCGAGCAGGCCGAACACGGTTTCGCGCAGCGGCGGCAGTCCCGGCACCGCCAGGAACATGCCGACCAGCGCAGTGAACACGATCAGCGCCACCACCCGCGGCTTGGTCAACGCCCAGTACTGGCCGAAGCCTCCCTTCATCGCCCGGTCCTTCAGTCCGGCGCGCGCAGCCGCGCCAGCAGCGAGACCAGCACGAACAGCAACATCGCGGCGCCGGCGTTGTGCAGCACCGCCACCGGCAGCGGCAGTGCCAGCTTGACGTTGAGGATGCCCAGCGACACCTGCGCCAGCAGCAGCACGACCAGCGCCGCCGCCCAGCCGCGCAGACCGGGCGTGCGCAGCAGGCGCGTGGCCAGCCACAGCAGGTAGCCGAACACCGCCAGCGCCATCAGCCGGTGCGCCATCTGGATCGCGATGCGCGAAGCGCCGTCGAGCACGCCGCCTTCGTAGTCCACGCCGATCCCGCGCCACAGTACGAAGCCTTCGCGGAAATCCGCCGGCGGCCACCATTGGCCAACGCACTGCGGTAAGTTCTGCACACCCCAGCTGCCGGCGCCGCAGGATAGCGCCGCGTAGTTGGCGCTGACCCAGCCGCCGAGCGCGATCTGCACCCCCAGCAACAGCAGGCCCAGCAGCACCCAGCGCTTGAGCGTGCCGACCCCGGCCAGGTGGATCGGCAGGTTGGTGGCGCGCCAAGCCATCCACACCAGCAGGGCGAAGGTGGTCAGCCCGCCCAACAGGTGGCCCATCACCACCACCGGCTTCAGCAGCCAGGTCACCGTCCACATGCCCAGCAGGGCCTGGAAGATGATCACCGCCAAGGTCAGCGCCGCCGCGCGCGCCAGGTCCAGGTTCGACCAGCGCAGCGCCGCCGCCAACAGCACAGCCTCACCAAGCACGGCCAGCACCGAGGCCGCCGCGTGTTCGCCCTGCATGTACAGCGGGATGGCCACCCCGACCAGGCCCGCGGCCAGCAGCACCTGGGCCAGGCCCCAGCGGCGCCGACGCGCGGCCAGCAAGGCGATGACCAGCACCAGCACGCCCAGCGTGCCGGCCAGCATGCGATGCACCTGTTCGCGCCAGGCCTTGTGGGTTTCGAACGGGCGGATCGCCGAGGCGGCGTGGTCGCTGACCTCCTGCGCCGCCTGCGGCCAGGTCGCGCGGCCATAGCAAGTCGGCCAGTCGGGACAGCTCAATCCGGCATCGGACAGGCGCACGAAGGCGCCGAACACGATCACGCACAGCGCCAGCAGGGTCGCCAGCCAGGCCAGCCGGTGCAGGTGCCGGTACATCACCGGCGGCTGGACGTTTTCGACGGGTTCGCTCATCGCCGCTCGGGCCTCACATCAGTTTCAGCAGCCGAGCCATGTCGGCCCGCAGGTCGGCCGGATCGAAGCCGGGCGCGTAGCGCAGGATGACGAAGCCATTCGGATCGACGATGTACACCGGCACCCCGGCCGTTTCGCCGGTGCGCGGAAGTTTCTGCAGCCAGTCGGCATCGGCCGGCAGCGAACGCCAGGCCTCCGCCGAAGCGCCGCGCGGGTCCGGCAACGGCCCGGTCCACAGGATGTGCACGCGATCGGCCTCGCGCCCGAACAGTTGCCAGACCTTGTCCAGGTCGGTGGCGGTCGCCCGGCAGCCGGCATCGCAATCGGCCGGGGCCAGCGCGACCAGCCGCCACAACCGCTGCTGCGGCTGCCACGGATACTCGCTGCCATCGGCCAGCCTGGGGGTTTCGGCACGCAGGTCGAGATAGGGCTTCAGCCATTGGCCCTTGTTGCGGGTGCCTTGCGGCGCCATCTGCAACCAGCCCAGCACCATCGCCAGCAGGATCGGACCAAGGAACAGGGCGAGCAGGGCCAGCAGGCCCCAGCGCCCGCGGCGCCGTCCGGCCGCAGCATCGGGAGTCGAAGTCATGGCGGCATTTTCTCATGCCTGCCGCGGCCCCGCAGGCTCAGCAGCAAGGCGGTGACCAGCACCGTCAGCGCCAGCCCGAACCACTGCACCGCATAGCCCAGGTGCCGCTGCGGCGGCAATGTGTTCGGCAATACGTCCAGATCGCGCGCATAGCCCAGCGGCAGCGTTGGATCCAGTCGCAAGACCCGTGGCGGCAGCGCCGGCACGCCCAGCGCGGCCGGCAGGCCGGGCGCCGTCAGGCTGGTGGCCAGCCACTGGCCGCCGGGCTGGGCGTCGGCGACCGCACTGGCGATGCCGGCCGACGGCGGCGGCAACAGCAGGCCCGCCAGCCGCTGCGCACCGGCTGGTCGCGCGATCTCGGGCAGCTGACGGTCGGCCGGCAATGGCAGCCAGCCCAGTTCCACCAAGAGTGGCGTCCCGACATCGGGCACGAACAACCGGTAGGCGCGCACACCGGCGCGGCCTTCGCGCAACTGGTTGTCCAGCAGCACGGCCGGCGCGTCGGCGAAGTGCCCGTTGCCCGCGACCCAGTCGTACTCATGGGCACGGACAGCATCGGCCGCCAGCGCCATCGGTTGCGGCCGGCGTTCGGCCAGCACCTGCTGCACTGCCGCCAGCATCGCTTCCTTCTGCTTCGCCCGGCCCAGTTGCCAGATGCCGAGGCTGCAGAACAACGCGATGCCCGCCAGCGCCAGCATCCAGCCGAACCACAGGCGGCTTCGGTGCCCGCTCACGCCGCGCTTCCGGCAGGCTGCAATAATGGCGTCACACGCACCGGCAGCCGAGGCACGATGACACCATGAGCGATTCGCTGAAAACACTGCTGATCATCGCCTTCCTGATCCTGATCGTCTGGAACCTGGGTGCCGGCCTGTACTACCTGCTGGTCGACAAGGGCCAGAGCAAACGCACCGTCAATGCACTGACGCGCCGCATCGCGCTGTCGGTCGGACTGATCCTGCTGGTCATGCTGGGCATCTGGAGCGGCTGGATCAAGCCGCACGGCATCGGCGGCTGATCCGGTCGCGGGGCCCGCAGACGCAACGGGCCGGCTAGGCCGGCCCGTCGTGCGCGGCGGAATCGCCGGCTTACAGGACGTAGACAAACAGGAACAGGCCCAGCCAGACCACGTCGACGAAGTGCCAGTACCAGGCCACCGCCTCGAAGCCGAAGTGGTTGTCCTTGTCGAAATGACCGCGCGCGCAGCGCAGCCAGATTATCGCCAGCATGATCGTGCCCAGGGTCACGTGGGCGCCGTGGAAGCCGGTCAGCATGAAGAAGGTGGAACCGTAGATGCCCGAACCCAGGGTCAGGTTCAGCTCGTGGTAGGCGTGGATGTACTCCTCGGCCTGGAAGTACAGGAAGGTGCAGCCCAGCAGCACCGTGGCGCCCAGCCAGAACAGCAGCTTGCCGCGCTCGCCCGCCTTCAGCGCATGGTGGGCGATGGTGATGGTGACGCCCGAGGTCAGCAGGATCAGGGTATTGATCAGCGGCAGGCCCCACGCCGGGATGGTCTGAAAGTGGCCGCCGATCGAGCCCGGGCCGTTGCTCGGCCACGCATTGCTGAAGCCCTGCCACAGCAGGTCGTTGGTCATCACCCCGTCGCCGTTCCCGCCCAGCCACGGCAACGCGAACTGGCGCGCGTAGAACAGCGCGCCGAAGAACGCGGCGAAGAACATCACCTCGGAAAAGATGAACCAGACCATGCCCATGCGGAAGGACACGTCCACCTGCTTGTTGTAGTTGCCCGAGACCGATTCGCGGATCACGTCGCCGAACCACATGAACAGGGTCGCGATCATCATCAACGCGCCGGCGAAGAACACCCACTTGCCCCAACCGGTCTCGTTGAGCCAGCTGGCCACGCCGATCATGGTGGTGAACAGGGCGATGGAGCCCACGAACGGCCACTTGCTGCTGTGCGGCACGAAGTAGATGTTGGCGTCGGTGGAATGCGTTTGGGCCATGACGGGTTCCGGGTGCGGGTTCGGTTACGGTGCCGCGTGCGGCGAAGCAGTCGACGCGCCGGCGCCCGCGTCCAGGCGCGAGGTCAGCGTGTCGTTCTTGTAGAACATGTAGGACAGGGTGACGGTATTGACGTCGGCCGGCAGATCGCGGTCGATCATGAAGCGCACCGGCATGTCGCGGGTTTCGCCGGCCTGCAGGGTCTGCGCGGTGAAGCAGAAGCACTCGGTCTTGATGAAATGCCCGGACGCGCGCGCCGGCGCCACCGAGGGCGTGGCGCTGCCGACGATGGCGCGGTCGCTGTCGTTGTGGGCGTAGTAGGTAGTCTCGTACAGCTCGCCGACCTTGACCTGCATCCGCGTCTGGTTGGGGTGGAACGACCACGGCAGCTTCGAGTTGACTCCGCTGTCGAATTCCACCGTCACCATGCGCTCGGCCGGGACCGCCGCAGCCAAGCCCGCGGCATCGGCTGCGGTGTTGTCCAGACGGATGCCGAACACCTTTTCGCAGGCGATGCGGTACAGCGGCACCAGCGAAAAACTCAGCACGAACACGCCCAGCGCAACCGCCACCAGCCGGCCCAGCCCCGCAGTATTGGCGCGAACCTCGCTCATGCGCCCAGCACCCCCGAGAGGATGAAGGCCAGGTAGATTCCCACCGCGATCGCGCCGACGACCAGCGCGGTGCGCACCGCGCGCTTGCGGCGCACGGCCAGATCGTCGTCGGGGCGCACGGGTGCGGTCATCGCCGGATCAGTGGCCGGCGTCGCCGTGGGCCAAGTCGCCTTCGCGGATCACCGGCGGAGTGCTGAAGGTGTGGTGCGGCGCCGGCGAAGGCACGGTCCACTCCAGCCCGCGCGCGGTCTCCCACGAGCGCGCCGGCGATTTCTCGCCCGAACGCAGCGACCACCACAGGATGCCGGCCATCATGAACGGGGTCAGGAACATGCCGAACGCGCCGATCGAGCTGACCAGATTCCACTCGGCGAACACCGGGTTGTAGTCCGGGATGCGGCGCGGCATGCCGGCCAGGCCGAGGAAGTGCTGCGGGAAGAACAGCAGGTTGACGAACACCACCGTCCACCAGAAGTGGAACTTGGCCGCCTTCTCGCTGTACATGCGTCCGGTCCACTTCGGCCACCAGTAGTACACCGCAGCGATGATCGAGAACAGCGCGCCGGTCACCAGCACGTAGTGGAAGTGCGCGACCACGAAGTAGGTGTCGTGGTACTGGAAGTCGGCCGGGACGATGGCCAGCATCAGGCCGGAGAAACCGCCGATGGTGAACAGGATCACGAAGGCGATCGCCCACAGCATCGGCGCCTCGAAACTGATCGACCCCTTCCACATCGTGCTGACCCAGTTGAACACCTTCACCCCGGTCGGGATGGCGATCAGCATGGTCGCGAACATGAAGTAGATCTCGCCGCCCAGCGGCATGCCCACCGTGAACATGTGGTGCGCCCAGACGATGAACGACAGGAACGCGATCGACGCGGTGGCATAGACCATGGCCTGGTAGCCGAACAGCGGCTTGCGGCTGAAGGTCGGGATGATCTCGCTGACCACGCCGAACGCCGGCAGGATCATGATGTAGACCTCGGGATGGCCGAAGAACCAGAAGATGTGCTGGTACATCACCGGGTCGCCGCCGCCGGCCGCGTTGAAGAAGCTGGTGCCGAAGAACTTGTCGGTCAGCAGCATGGTCACCGCGCCGGCCAGTACCGGCATCACCGCGATCAGCAGGAAGGCGGTGATCAGCCAGGTCCAGCAGAAGATCGGCATCTTCAGCAGGTCGATGCCCGGCGCGCGCATGTTGAGCACGGTGGCAATGATGTTGATCGCGCCCATGATCGAGCTGATGCCCATCATGTGGATGGCGAAGATGGTGAAGGCGACGTTGGCGCCGCCCTGCAGCGACAGCGGCGGGTACAGGGTCCAGCCGCCGGCCGGCGCGCCGCCCGGCAGGACCAGGGTCAGCAGCAGCAGGGTGAAGGCGAACGGCATGATCCAGAACGACCAGTTGTTCATCCGCGGCAGCGCCATGTCCGGCGCGCCCACCTGCAGCGGGATCATCCAGTTGGCCAGGCCGACGAAGGCCGGCATCACGCCGCCGAAGATCATCACCAGCGCATGCACCGTGGTCATCTGGTTGAAGAACTCGGGCTTGACGAACTGCAGCCCCGGCACCGCCAGCTCGGCGCGGATGATCACGCTCATCGCCGCGCCGATGATGAACATGACGAAGCTGAAGATCAGATACAGCGTGCCGATGTCCTTGTGGTTGGTCGAGAAGAACCAGCGCTCGACGAAGCTCTGCTTGTGGCCATGGTGATCGTCATGGTGGTCGACGGATTCGGGATGGGTCGCGGACATGGGCGGCTACCTCTGTATGTGCGTTCGATCAGCCGGCCGAAACGGCGGCGGCGGGGGCCTGCTGCGCGGTCGGCGCAGCCTCGGTCGGTGCGGCGGATTCCTCGGCGGGCGCGGGCTCGGCGGGAGTTTCGGGAACGGGTTCGGCGGGCGTAACCGGCTTCTTCGATGCCAGCCACTGCTCGAATTCGGGCTTCGGCACGGCCTTGACCACGATCGGCATGAAGCCGTGATCCTTGCCGCACAACTCGGCGCACTGGCCACGGTAGATCCCCGGCTCGAGGATGTCGGTCCAGGCTTCGTTGATGATCCCGGGAATGGCGTCCTGCTTCCAGCCCAGCGCCGGCACCCACCAGGAATGGATCACGTCGTCGGCAGTCAGCACGAAACGGACCTTGGTGTTGACCGGCAGCACCAGCGGATTGTCCACGTCGAGCAGGTAGTGCGGGTTGCCTTCCGCGTCGGGCTGCTCGCCGCTCTGGCGGATGCGGTCGGATTCGCGGTCCAGGCGGCTGGTGAAGGCGACGCCCTCGCCCAGGTATTCGTACTTCCACATCCACTGGTAGCCGGTGATCTTGACCGTCATCTCCGACTCGCGGGTATCGTACATGGCGATCAGCTTGGCCGTGGCCGGCCAGGCCATCACCACCAGGATCAGTACCGGGATCACGGTCCAGATGATCTCGGCGGTGGTGTTGTGGCTGAACTTGGCCGGCGTCGCGCCCTTGGAGTGGCGGAACTTGTACATGGCATAGGCCATGGCGCCGAACACGATCAGGCCGATCACCACGCAGACCCACAGGGTGATCATGTGCGCGTCGTAGGCGTGCCGCGAGGACTCGGTGACGCCGCGGCCCATGTTCAGCTGCCAGGGCTTGGGATCGGCCGACTGCGCCCATGCCAGCACCGGCGCCAGCAGCAGCGAAACTGCTGCCATGCCTTTCGACCACATCTTGACTGCTTTCGATTGCCTCATTGCCTAGACCCTGTACGCTGTGTCATCGGTTGCGGCCGCCAGCGGCCGCCAGTAGTTCCTGCAATCGCGCCGCCAGTTCGCGGCGTTCGCCGGCGCCCAGGAATGCGCCGACCTCGACCTGTTTTCCGCGGCTGGACAGCACGACCTGCTCGCCGCTCCGTCCAGCCCCCAACCGCACCCAGTACGGGTGCGCATGGAACGCCGGGGCGGAGGACGCGGACCCCCGCACCTCCACCTGTTCCGGGCCGATCACGATGACCTCGTCGCGCTCGCCAGCGCGCCACAGCCAACGCAATGCAGCCGCCACCAGCGCGGTATGCAGCAAGGCGAACACGGGGGCGAAGGCGTTTCCGGCCAGCCATCCCAGTCCGGCCACCCCCCACATCACCCCGGCCAGGCCGACGAACAGCGCCTTGAACTGGTGGGCCGTCAGCGCCCGCGGCGGACGCAGGCGTATCTGCGTACCTGCTCCCTCGGGACCTGCCGGAACCACTTCGATCATGTCGCCACCCGCGCCGCCGCCATCGCGGAAACACCTGAATGGTAGCCGGCGGCCACAGCCGGCAGCAAGCCGCACTGATCTGACGCAATGCACCATACCGCTTGCTGAACGCCCGTCAAGCACACTGGCATTACAATAGCGCGCTCCCGGATTTGCCGGTAACGGGTACATGACCGCCACTTCTCCCGCCAGCCCCGATCCCGGGACAGGTGACTCCCTGTTTTGGCCCGAACCGCCGTTCGCCCCCTTGCGGGCGGCGATCACGGCCGGCTGGGCGCTCGACGAGGCCGCCCACGTCCGCAGCCTGCTCGCCACCGCCCGCCAGCCGGCCCCCAGCTGGGGCGATGCCGACCGCACGGCGATCCGCGCCACCGCAACCGAGCTGGTGCAGCGGGTCCGCGCGCGGGCGCAGGACCAGGGCGCGATCGAGGCCTTCATGCAGCAGTACGACCTAGGCAGCGAGGAAGGCGTGCTGCTGATGTGCGTGGCCGAGGCCCTGCTGCGGATCCCCGACCAGGACACCGCCGACAAGCTGATTCGCGACAAGCTGGGCGAAGCCGACTGGGAGCGGCACCTGGGCCAGAGCGAATCGGTGCTGGTCAACGCCTCCACCTGGGGCCTGATGCTGACCGGCCGTCTGGTCGGCCTGAACGACCTGACCCGGGCCGACGTGCCGGGCGCCTTCCGCCGTCTGGTCGGCCGCATCGGCGAGCCGGTGGTACGGCTGGCCGTACGCCAGGCCATGCGGATCATGGGCCACCAATTCGTCATGGGCCGCAGCATCGGCGAAGCGCTGGCGCGCAGCCGCAAGGGCGGCAACGCCGCCTATCGCTATTCGTTCGACATGCTCGGCGAGGCGGCGCTGACCCGGCGCGACGCCGACCGTTATTTCAAGGCCTATACCGACGCGATCGACGCCATCGGCGGCAGCGGCCGCGCTCCTGGCCAGCACGCTGCCGACGAAATCACCGCACCGTCGATCTCGGTCAAGCTGTCGGCGCTGCATCCGCGCTACGAGCACGCCAAGCGCGCGCGGGTGCTGGCCGAACTGGCCCCGCGGCTGCTGCAGCTGGCGCAGCAGGCCAGGCGCCACCACATCGGCCTGACCGTGGATGCCGAGGAGGCCGACCGGCTGGAACTGTCGCTGGACGTGATCGAGGCCGCTTGGGGCGATGCCTCGCTGGCCGACTGGAACGGCTTCGGCATCGTCGTGCAGGCCTATCAGAAGCGGGCGCCGTTCGTGATCGACTGGATCGCCGACCTCGCCCACCGCCACGGCCGCCGCATCCCGGTGCGACTGGTCAAGGGCGCCTACTGGGACGCCGAGGTCAAGCGCGCCCAGGTCGACGGCCTGCCGACCTACCCGGTGTTCACCCGCAAGCCCAATACCGACGTCAGCTACCAGGCCAACGCCGCGCGCCTGCTGTCGAACACCGATGCGATCTACCCGATGTTCGCCACCCACAATGCGCAGACCATCGCCGCGATCCACCGGATGGCGAACGCACTGCTCGGGCCGCGCGAGACCGGGACGCCGCACCGCTTCGAGTTCCAGAAGCTGCACGGCATGGGCGACGACCTGTATGCCGAGGTCATTCCTGCCGACCGCCTGGACGTGCCCTGCCGCGTGTATGCGCCGGTCGGCTCGCACGAGGACCTGCTGCCGTATCTGGTGCGGCGGCTGCTGGAGAACGGCGCCAATTCCAGCTTCGTCAACCGCATCAGCGACGAGGACGTGTCGATCGACGACCTGGTCCGCGATCCGGTCGAAGTCGTGTCCGGCTTCGAATCCATCCCGCACCCCCGCATTCCGCTGCCGGTCGATCTGTACCGCAGTTTCGGCCTCGACAGGAGCAACTCCATGGGCGTGAACCTCGCCAACGACGACCAGCTGCGCGCGCTCGCCGAACAGATCGGCGCCGTCGCCAGCGACTGGCGCGCCGCGCCGCTGGTACCGGGCGCGATCATCGACGGCCCGGCGATCGCCGTGACCAATCCCGCGGACCGCCGCCAGCGCGTCGGCCAATGGCAGGCCGCCGATGCGGCCACGGTCGAGAAGGCGCTGCAGAACGCGGTCGCCGCGCAGCCGGGCTGGGACGCGACCCCCGCGGCCTCGCGCGCGACCATCCTGGAACACGCCGCCGACCTGCTGGAGCAGCGCATGCCGCAGTTCATCGCGCTGTGCACCCGCGAAGCTGGCAAGACCCTCCCCGACGGCGTCGCCGAAGTGCGCGAAGCGGTGGATTTCCTGCGCTACTACGCCGGCCAGGCGCGCGCGGAGTTCGGTGCCCCGACCGTGCTGCCCGGCCCGACCGGCGAGTCCAACGCCCTGCAACTCGGCGGCCGCGGCGTGTTCGTCTGCATCAGCCCGTGGAATTTCCCGCTGGCGATCTTCGCCGGCCAGATCGCCGCCGCACTGGCTGCCGGCAACAGCGTGATCGCCAAGCCGGCCGAGCAGACCAGCCTGATCGGCCATCAGGCGGTGAAGCTGCTGCACGAGGCCGGCATTCCGCCGGCGGTGCTGCAGTACCTGCCCGGCGATGGCGCGACCGTCGGCGCCGCCCTGACCGCCGATCCGCGCGTCGCCGGCGTCGCCTTCACCGGCTCCACCGAGACCGCGCGCGCGATCAACCGCGCGCTGGCCGGACGCGACGGCGGCCCGATCGCGGTGCTGATCGCCGAGACCGGCGGCCAGAACGCGCTGATCGCCGATTCCTCCGCACTGCCCGAGCAGCTGGTCAAGGACGCGCTGGCCTCCGCCTTCACCTCGGCCGGCCAGCGCTGCTCGGCCGCGCGCGTGCTGTACGTGCAGGACGACATCGCCGACAAGGTGATGACCATGCTGGCCGGGGCGATGGCCGAACTCGCGGTCGGCGATCCGGGCCTGCTGTCCACCGACGTCGGCCCGGTGATCGACGACGATGCGTTGCAGATCCTGCAGGCGCATGCCGAGCGCATGGATCGCGAAGCCCGGCCGATCGCCTGCGCCGAAGCCGGCGAGGCCACCGCGCACGGCAGCTTCTTCGCCCCGCGCGCCTACGAACTGGCCTCGCTCTCGCAACTGCAGCGCGAAGTGTTCGGCCCGGTCCTGCACGTGATCCGCTGGAAGGCCGACCGCCTCGATGCGGTCATCGACGCGATCAACGCCACCGGCTACGGCCTGACCCTGGGCGTGCATTCGCGGATCGACGAGACCATCGAACGGATCGCCGCGCGGGTCAAGGTCGGCAACGTCTACGTCAACCGCAACCAGATCGGCGCCGTGGTCGGCGTGCAGCCGTTCGGCGGGCAGGGCTTGTCGGGCACCGGTCCCAAGGCCGGCGGCACGCACTACCTGCACCGCTTCGCCACCGAGAAGACGCTGACCGTCAACACCACCGCGGCCGGCGGCAACGCCTCGCTGCTGACCCTGGGGGACTGAGGTTTGAACACGGCGGAAGAACTTCGCATGCCATCGACGCCTTCCCTGCCGCGTTCGTTCGGCGGCTAGGACGCCGCTTCATGGACATGGACTGCCATCGATGACCACCGATTTCTACGCGCTGCTGTTCAGCGACAGCATCCTGGCGCTGTTGCTGCTGGGGCTGTTCCGCTACGTGGCCCACGTCGCCCAGGGCCAGCACGGCATCACCCTGTGGGGATTCGGCCACCTGCTGTACACGCTGGGAGCGACCCTGCTCGATGGCGTCGCCGAACTGTTCGTCCAGCTCGGCGACCCGCAGGCCGCCTACTGGGCCACCAATGTCGGCGGCGTGATGGCCTGCATCGGTCTGGCCCTGCTGGCCGGCTCGATGGCGCAATTCGTGCAGCAGCGCGGCACCCGCCGCCAGGACCTCGCGCTGGTCCTGGTCTGCACGGGGTTCTCGGTCGCGGCCTGGTTCGCCTTCGGCGGCAGCACCGATGCGCAAGGTGCAGCGATGAGCGCCGCCGAACTGCTGGCGCTGAGCCTGATCATCTGGCAACTGCGGCGAATCGATGCGCCGCCCGGGCGGCTGCCGGCGCGGCTGATGATGGCCGGTTGCGCGATCCTGCTGTGGCTGTACGGCAACGACCTGTACCGTGCGTTCGCCGGCACCTACGGCCCCAACCAGGACTGGGTCAACATCGATCTGGCCACCTGGTACATGCTCAACTTCTGCATGCTGATGCTGTCCAGCTTCCGCGCCGCCGAGTCGCTGCGGCGCAGCGCCCTGTTCGACCCGCTGACCAATTCGCTGAACCGGCGCGGCCTGACATCGCGCCTGCAGGATCACGTGCCGCTGACGATCAAGTCCAACGGGATGGCGGTCATCGCCCTGGACCTGGACCATTTCAAGCAGATCAACGACCGCTACGGGCATCAGGCCGGCGATACCGTACTGCGCGCCTTCTCGGACGCCGTGCTGTCCTGCATCCGCAACGACGACCTGTTCGCGCGCGTCGGCGGCGAGGAGTTCGTGGTGGTGTCGCGCAACATCAGCGGCGAGTACGCCCAGGTGCTGGCCGAACGGATCCGGCGCACGGTGGAGAAGTTGGAACTGGCGGAAATCAGCCCCGAGCGGATCAGCGTCAGCCTGGGCCTCGGCGTCTCGTCCGGCTCGCGTTCGACCGAAGCGCTGATGCAGGTGGCCGATGACGCCTTGTACGAAGCCAAGCGTCTGGGCCGCAACCGGGTGGTATTGCGCCGGCTGTAACCCGCCAGCCGGTTCCCGCACGGACATACGAAAAACCCCGCCGAAGCGGGGTTTTCGCGAGAACGAAAGCGGCGATCAGAACTTGTAGTTGACCGACACCGCCAGGATGTCGCCGCCGACGTCGAAAGCGCCAATCATGTGGTTGGCGGTCGACGAGGTGGTGCTGACGTTGGCGTCGTTGACGAACAGGTGGGTGTAGCCAACGTTGTATTCCATCGACTCCGACGGCGTCCAGCTCAGGCCCAGCGACAGCCACTTGCGGGTTTCGTCCGGCACCCGCACGTCGCGGTGCGCGTACGAGGTCGGGGTTTCGTCGTAGGCCACGCCGCCGCGGAAGGTCAGCGTGTTGCTGTAGCGGTATTCGGCACCCAGCGAGAAGAACGTGGTGTCGTCGTAGCCGAACTCCAGCACGGTGTCGTCCTGCTGCGAGGCGTAATCGACGATCACCGTGTCGAAAGCCGGCTTCCACGCCGTGCGCGACAGGTCGCCCATCACCGACCACTTGTCGTTGACCTTGTGGGTCACGCTCAGGGTGGCCACCGCCGGCAGGGTCACCGTGGCGCTGCCGCCGGCATCGACGAACCAGCCCGGGCGCACTGCGGCCAGCACCGCCGCGGCGTTGGCCGGAACGGTGAAGTCGGCCTTGCCATCGTCGATCTCGTGCTCGACCTTGGAGCGGTAGCTCAGGCCGATCTGGGTGTCTTCGCTCGGGCTCAGCAAGGCGCCGATGGTGAAGCCGATCTCGTTGTTGGAGCCCTTGATGGTGGCGTAGCCGTCGGCGTTGCCGGGCGCGAAGCCCAGCTGGGCCGCACCGCCGGTGTACAGGATGGTGCCGAAGTCGACCGCATTGGCCAGCTCGATGCTCAGGTGCTCGACGAACACCGACGCGCCGAAGGACACGTAGGGGTTGACGTCGTAGGAGAACGCCACGCCGAGGTCGACGGCTTCCAGTTCGGTCTTGGTGGCGTTGTAGCGGCCGATCCAGTCGTTGTCGTATTCGGTGGCGAAGCCGAACGGCGCGGTCAGCGACATGCCGAAATGCATGTTGTCGTCTTCACCGAACGGCACGTGGAAATAGGCCGCCGGCACCGGTGCGACCTTGCCGGCGTCGCCGCCGTCGCTGCCGCCGATCGGGCCGCCGAAACCGTTCAGATAGCTGCCTTCGCCCTCGAAATCGGCGCTGAAGCTGATCACGCTGAGGTCGGCCTGCACCTGACGGCCGTCCAGACCGCTCATCGCGGCCGGGTTGGTCGCCACCACCGAGGCATCGCCCGGCGCGCTGATCGAACCGGCAAAGGCGCGGCCCAGGCCCTTGGCGCTGTTTTCCTTCAGCTGAAAGGCGGCGGCGTGCGCCTGACCGCAGGCCAGCGCGCCGGCAATGCCGACCGCCAACAGGGAAACGCGGGAAATCGTGGTTGCGAACTGCATGGAAACTCTCCGGAATTTTGATGTGGAACGACCACGTCTGGGGCCGGAGGCGATGTCCGCATCCCTGTCCCTGCCGGAAGCCCCTCCCGACATACGACGCCGTATGCCAGTATACCCCTTCCTGCTAACGCAACAATAACAATCGCAGCTAAATGCCTGAAAGACAGTGGTTTCACGACAGGCATCACACCCAACGGCTACAGTTCCCGCATGTTCGTTTCGTTGCCATCCCGCAACAAACCCTCGATCCGCTGGGCCACGCCGCTCCTGCTGGTGCTGTTGTGGGCCGCCTTCCTGTGGGGACTCACGCGCTCGCAGCAAATGCGGTCGGACCTGCTGCTGGACTGGGGGGTGCTGTCGGGCGTACAGCCGTCCTGGGACGCCTGGCGCGCCTCGATCCACGACGGCAGCGTGCTGCGCCTGTTCACCGCACTGTTCCTGCACGCCGACTGGGCCCACCTGCTGGGCAACCTGGTGTTCCTGCTGATCTTCGGCCTGCCCGCCGAGCGGGTGATGGGCGCCTGGCGCTACCTGCTGCTGTTTCTGCTGGGCGGGGCCACCGCCAACCTAGCGGCGGTGCTGACGGTCGGCGCGACCGCGCCCGACCAGGTCATCATCGGCGCCAGCGGCGCGGTTTCGGCCATCATCGGCGCCTACCTGGCGCTGTTTCCCGGCGCCCGGCTCGGCGTGGTCCTGCCGCTGGGCCTGTTCCTGGAGTTCGTCCGTGCCCCGGCTTCGCTGCTGATCGGCATCTGGGCCTTGCTGCAGGTGGTATTCGCCTACATCGGCCCGGCCTTCGGCGCGGTGGCGTGGTCGGCACACATTGCCGGTTTCCTGTTCGGCGTGGTGTACGCGCTGTTCGTGCGCGCGGCCATTGCCCGCCGCCTGCGCAAGCAGAAGGGCTACTGAACCGGATCCGGCCGAGGTCCGGCCGGCATTGCATCCGCGGCCACGTGCCCCAAAATGCCAAGGCATTCCACCATCGCATCATTCACTGCGTCGCATCCTTCATGGCCAAGTCCCTGTACAAAGTCACCTTCTTCAACGCCGGCAAGATCTACGAGCTGTATGCCCGCCACATCGGCGCCAGCCACCTGTGGGGTTTCACCGAAGTCGGCGAACTGGTGTTCGACGTGCACGACGGGGTGGTGATCGATCCGACCGAGGAACGCCTGCGCGACGAGTTCGCCGGTACCCGCGTGCTGCACCTGCCGATGCAGAGCATCGTTCGCGTGGAAGAAGTCGAACGCAAGGGCCAGGCGGTGATCCGCGATGCGCAAAGCGGCGAGAAAGTGGTTACGCCGTTCCCGTTGCCGGCCAAGCCGCGCTGAGCTTCGGACGCTCCACACATCCGGCAGGGAGCCGATCGCATGCACAGACCCACGATTCTCTTCTTTGTTGCAGGCATGCTTGCCATGAGCGGCTGCGCGTCCTCGGGCGGCAAGGCGGCCAAGGACGCCGCCAGTGCGCCATTGAACGATCTGAACCTGCTCAATGACGAAATACCGTCGGTCCTGCTGGCCGCGCGCCAGGCGCCCTATGCCCTGCCTGCCGATACCGATTGCGCCGCGCTGGCGGCGAGCATCGCCGAACTGGATGAGGCACTGGGACCCGACATCGATGCCCGCATCGAACACGGTGACGGCAATGCACTGGGCGAGGCGGCCAACGACGCCTTGCTGCGCACGGCCGAAGGCGTAGTACCGTTCCGCAGCTGGGTACGCAAGCTGTCCGGCGCCGAGCGGCACGCGAAGAAGGTGGCTTCCGCCGTGGCTGCCGGCAGCATGCGCCGCGCTTTCCTGAAGGGCGTGGCGGCCACGCAGGGCTGCGGCTTGGCCGCGACCGAGCCCGCGCCGCCGCAGTGAGGGCAGCCGGTCAGGGGTTTGTCGTGACCGGCTTCTTCAACTCGGCCAGCGCCTGGTCGATGAATTCGTCGCCGTCCAGCACGTCGCCGACGCGATAATCATCGACGCCCTCCTCGTCGCCGTGCAGGTGCCCGGGCAGCGCCGCCTCGCTGTATTCGATCAACGACGCCGGCGCGTCCTCCTGCTCGGGCCTGAACGGCACGTCCGGGGTCAGTCCGCTGGCCTGGATCGAGCGTCCGCTGGGCGTGTAGTAGCGCGCCGTGGTCAGCTTGACCATGTCGCCGTTGCCCAGCGGCAGCACGGTCTGCACCGAGCCCTTGCCGAAGGTGCGGCTGCCGACCAGCCGCGCGCGACCGTTGTCGCGCAGCGCGCCGGCCAGCACTTCCGACGCGCTGGCCGAGCCGGCGTCGACCAGCACCACCACCGGCGCGCCGTGCAGGCGATCGCCCGGAGTGGCGTCGTAGGTCGCGTCGCTGATGGCGATTCGGCCACGGGTGGAAACGATATTGCCCTTCTCCAGCAGGTCGTCGGCCACCTGCACCGCGGCGTTGAGCATGCCGCCGGGATTGCTGCGCAGATCCAGCACCAGTCCCTTCAGCCGTCCTTTCGCCTGCAGCTCGTCCAGCGCCTTCTGGAACGCGGCGCCGGTATCGACCTGGAACGCGCTGATGCGGATGTAGCCGTAACCCGGTTCCAGCAGCTTGCCGCGCACGCTGGCGATGCGGATGACCTCGCGCACCAGTTCCACGTCGAACGGTTTGGCCTTGCCTTCGCGGACCAGGCTCAGCTTGACCTTGCTGCCGGGATCGCCGCGCAGCGGCGCCATGCTGTCCTGCTCCGGCAGCGGCTTGCCGTCGATGGCGATGATGACATCGCCAGACTTGATGCCGGCGCGCGCAGCCGGGGTATCGTCGATCGGCGACACCACCAGCAAGGTGTTGTCCGGCTGGGTCAACAGCTCGACGCCGATGCCCGCATAGCTGCCGGTGGCCTGCTCATCGAATTCCTGCGCGTCGGCGCGGTCGAAATACACGCTGTGCGGGTCCAGGTCCAGCAGCAATCCGCGCACGGCCGAGTGCATCAGCTTGTCGTCCTCGACCGGCTCGACATAGGCTTCCTTGACCGCATTGAACACGGTGACGAAGCGCTGGATCTCGTCCAGCGGCACCTGCGAGGGCCGGTTCTCGACCGCGTCAGGGTCGTCGCTGGAGGCGACTGCCGGCGCTTTCGCCTCCTGATCGGCCGCATCCTGGGCAAACGCGTGCGCGGACAGCGCGAGCAGGACCAGCAGGCAGGCACGACGCATGCACTAACTCCGAGGTTGAACAGGATGCGGAACCCGATTATGCGCGAGCCGCCGCCGGGCACGCAGGAATCCCGGCGCCGGCATCATCACCGGTTCAGCGCCGCTGCAGCCAGCTGGCGGGATCGACCGGCTGGCCGTTGCGGCGCAGCTCGAAGTACAACGCCGATGTGCCCTGCCCACCGGAACTTCCGACCCGGGCCACCGCATCGCCGCGCTTGACCGTATCGCCGGCGTCGCGCAGCAGGGTTTCGTTGTGCGCATACAGGCTCATGTAGCCGTTGCCATGGTCGATGATCAGGATCAGCCCGTAGCCGGTCATCCATTCGGAAAACACCACCGTGCCGTCGGCCACCGCGGTCACTGGACTGCCTTGCGGCGCCCCGATCAGCAGGCCGGTGCTGTTGCGTCCGTCGGGCATGCGTGCGCCGTAGCGCGCCAGCAGGCTGCCCGACAGCGGCCAGCCCAGCCCACCGACCTTCGGCGCCGGCGCGCTGGCGACCTTCGGCGGCACCTTGGTCGCCGGCTTGCCGCCGGCCTCGGACGCCGGCGATTGTGCGGCGGCACGCTCGGCGGCGCGACGCTCGGCCTCGGCGCGCGCCGCCGCCGCGCGCAGGTTGGCCAACAGCCGTTCCAGCGAACGCGCGTCCTGACCCAGCGCTTTCTCGCGCTGCTGGCGGTCGCGGTAGCGCTGGTCCAGGTCGCCGACCAGGCTCGCGCGCGCCTTGCGATCCTTCTCCAGCTCGGTCGCCTGCCCGCGCTGGCGCTGGCGGATGGTTTCCAGTTCGGCCTGCCGCGATTCGATCTCGGCCTGCAGCGTCTGCACGTCCTGCAGCTGTCCGGTCAGCGCGGCGATCTGCTGGCTGCGATCGCGCTGCAGATAGCGGTGATAGGTCAGCACGATGCCGGCATCGGCGACCGTGTCCTGCGAAAGCAACGCCTTCAGCGCCGGATTGTCGCCCTGCATGTAGGCCGCGCGCACCAGGGTAGCCAGTTGCGCGCGCTGCAATTGCAACTGGCCCTGCAACCGTTCGCTGCGCTCTCGTGCTTCGTCCAGCGCGACCTGTTCGCGACGCAACGCCGCTTCGGTCTCGGCCAGGCTGCGCGCTGATTTGCCGACCTGCTCGTCAAGCCGGCGCAGTTCGCGCGCGGCCTGGCCGCGTTCGCCTTCCAACTTGCGGCGCTCACGGGCGATGGCATTCAGCTCGCCGCGCACGCGTTCGAGCTTCTTCTGGGTGTCGCGCGTGTTCTGCGCCGGTGCCACCCACGGCGCGGCCAGCGCAATCGCCAGCAGCGCCAGGCACACGCTGCGGGCGCAGGACCGGGTCATTGCCCGGCGAACAGGCTGTCGCCGCTCATGTCGGCCGGCTTCGGCAAGCCCAGCAGGTCGAGCAGGGTCGGCGCCACGTCGCGCAGCGCGCCGCCGCCGCGCAACTGCGCGCCAGCGCGCTCACCGACGTAGACGAACGGCACCGGGCCGACCGTGTGCGCGGTATGCGACTGCCCGGTCTGCGGATCGCGCATCATTTCAAGGTTGCCGTGATCGGCGGTGATCAGCAGTGCGCCGTGCGTCGCGCGCACCGCCTGCACGATCGCGCCGATCGCCGCATCGACCGCCTCGGCGGCGCGGATGGCCGCTTCCAGCACGCCGCTGTGGCCGACCATGTCCGGGTTGGCGATGTTGCAGACGATGGCGTCGTAACGGCCCGAACCGATCGCCTCGACTAGCCGTGCAGTCAGTTCCGGGCAACTCATCTCCGGCTGCAGGTCGTAGGTGGCGACCTTGGGGCTGGGAATCAGGATACGGTCCTCGCCTTCGAACACGTCCTCGCGGCCACCACTGAAGAAGAAGGTCACGTGCGCGTATTTCTCGGTCTCGGCGATGCGCAACTGCTTCAGCCCGGCCTCGGCCAGCACCTGGCCCAGCGTATGCCGCAGGTCGTCCGGCGGGAACGCCACCGGCGCCGGCAGTTTGGCGTCGTATTCGGTCAGGCAGACGAAACGCGCCAGTTGCGGGCGCCGCGCCTGGAAACCGTCGAAGCCGGGATCGACGAAGGCGGCGCTGATCTGGCGGGCGCGGTCGGCACGGAAATTCATGAACACCACCGCGTCGCCGTCGCGCATCGGCTGCGCGCCGTCCAGCACGGTCGGCAGCACGAATTCGTCGTTCTCGCCGCGCGCGTAGGCTTGCTGCAATGCAGTCAGCACATCGGGGGCATGATGCTCGGCCTGCGCCTCAACGATCGCGTCCCAGGCCTTGCGCAGGCGGTCCCAGCGCCTGTCACGGTCCATCGCGTAGTAACGCCCGCCGACGCTGGCGATGTGCGCGTTGCCCAACCGTTCGCACTCGGCCTGCAGCGCACGCAGGCTGGCTTCGGCCGAACGCGGCGGCGTGTCGCGGCCATCGAGGAAGGCGTGCACGGCGACCTTCGCCACGCCGCGCCGCTGCGCCAGTTCCAGCATGGCGAAGATGTGGCGCTCGTGGCTGTGAACACCGCCGGGCGAGAGCAGGCCGAACAGGTGTAGGGTGCCGCCGTCGGCCTTGACCGCCTCGCAGGCGGCGATCAGTTCGGCATTGCCGAAAAAGCTGCCGTCCTCGATGGCGGCGTCGATCCGGGTCAGATCCTGATAGACGATGCGGCCGGCGCCCAGGTTCATGTGGCCGACTTCCGAGTTGCCCATCTGCCCGTCCGGCAGGCCGACGAAGCGGCCTTCGGTATGGATCAGCGTGTGCGGGCAGCTCGCCAGCAGTTGCCGCCAGTTCGGCAGGTCCGCCAGCGCCAGCGCGTTGTCGGCCGGATCCTCGCGGTGGCCCCAGCCGTCCAGGATCAGCAGAACAACGGGCTTGGGGCGGGCAATACTGGCGGCTGGCACGGTCGGCAATCCATCGATTCGGTGACCCGACCGATTGTAGCGAAGCCGCCGCGACCGGGCTTAAACCCTGCGCCCCGCCGCCGCATCCCAATCCCATACCACCCTTCGCGAGAACCGGACCATGCGCATCACTCCCAACGCCCTGCTGCTGACCCTAGCCCTGGCCGCCACCCCGGCGCTGGCCGCCCAGGACATCTCCAAGGTCAACGGCAGCATCACCGCCGAGGCCGGCCAAAGCTATGGCGACCTGGAAACGGTCAACGGCAGCATCCGCATCCAGGATGGCGCCGTGGTCGAGGACGCCGGCACCGTCAATGGCAGCATCACCGTCGACGCCAAGGCCACCACCGGCGACCTGGAAACGGTCAACGGCAGCATCCGCCTCGGCGAGCATGTCACCGTGCGCGGCGGCATCGATACCGTCAACGGCGCGGTGTTCATCGACCGCGGCGGCGAAGTCAAGGACGGCGTGGAAACGGTGAACGGCGCCATCGGCCTGGTCGCCACTCGCGTCGGTGGCGGCATCGAGACGGTCAACGGCGACATCACCGTCGGCATCGATTCGCACGTGCGCGGGGGTATCACGGTCGAAAAGCCCAATTCGCGGTTCGGCTTCAAGCCCAAGCGCGATCCGCGGGTGGTGATCGGTCCGAACGCGGTGGTCGAGGGCCCACTGGTGTTCGAGCGCCCGGTAGTGCTGTACGTGCACAAGAGCGCGCGCACCGGTCCGGTTCGCGGCGCCACCGCCAGGGTCTTCGAAGGCAATACCGCGCCGCAGGATTGAATCGTGCCGGCGGCGGGCGACCAGCCCGCCGCTTCCGGGACTACAATCGGGATTCTTTGCCGTTTTTCGAGGACTCCCGATGTCGCGCAAACTGCTGCTGTTGCTCGCTGCCACCACCGTACTGGCGGCGTGCAAGCCCGAAACCCAGGCTCCCGTTGCGACGGAAACGCCGTCCACGCCAGCTTCCACCCACGAATTCTCGCCGCAGATCGACGAAGGCGACTACAAGGAGCTGGTCAGCCGACTGGCTTCGGACGAGTTCGAAGGCCGCGCGCCCGGCTCGGTCGGCGAAGACAAGACCGTCGACTACATCGCCGCACAGTTCCAGCGCATCGGTCTGCAGCCCGGCGCCGCCGACGGCTCCTGGTACCAGCCGGTGCCGATGATGGAAACCACCGCCGACGAATCCACCGTGCTGCACGTGACCGACGGCGACAACGTCCGCGACCTGGCCTTCGGCACCGACTTCGTGCTCGGCACCCGTACCGGGCAGCCGGAAGTGAAGGTCGACGACAGCGAACTGGTGTTCGTCGGCTACGGCGTCAACGCCCCCGAGCAGGACTGGAACGACTACGCCGGCCTCGACGTGAAGGGCAAGACGGTGGTGATTCTGGTCAACGATCCCGGCTTCCACGCCAAGGACGAGTCGCTGTTCGAAGGCCGCAAGATGACCTACTACGGCCGCTGGACCTACAAGTTCGAGGAAGCCGCGCGCCAGGGCGCCGCCGCCGCGCTGATCGTGCATGACACCGAAGGCGCCTCCTATGGCTGGGACGTGGTCAAGAGTTCGTGGTCGGGTCCGCAGTTCGACCTGCTGGCCGCCGACGATCCCGATCCGCGCCTGCCGGCGCAGGGCTGGATCACCGGCGACGTCGCCACCCAGTTGTTCGCAGATTCCGGCCTGGATATCCAGCAGATGTACGCTGCGGCCAACCAGCGCGGCTTCAAGGCCGTGCCGCTGAAGGGCAAGGTGTCCTTCGACCTGAAGAGCAGCATCAGCGAAAAGGCGTCGCGCAACGTGATCGGCGTGCTGCCCGGCACCGACCTGTCCGACCAGGCCGTGCTGTACATGGCCCACTGGGACCATCTCGGCAAGCACGAGGGCGAAGGCGACGTCATCTTCAACGGCGCAGTCGACAACGCCACCGGCGTGGCCGGCATCATCGAGATCGCCGGCCAGTTCGCCGCTGCCGATCCCAAGCCGCGCCGCTCCGCCGTGTTCGTGGCGGTGACGCTGGAGGAATCGGGGCTGCTGGGTTCCAAGTACTACGTCGCGCACCCGACCTTCCCGCTGGACAAGATCGCCGGCGTGGTCAACATCGACGCGATGAGCGTCGCCGGCCGCTCGCGCGACCTGGTCGTCACCGGCCTGGGCAGCTCGCAGTTGGAAGACATCCTGAAGACCTACGCCGACCAGCAGGGACGCACCCTCACGTCGGAGGACAATACCGCCGCCGGCTACTACTTCCGTTCCGACCACTTCAACTTCGCCAAGGCCGGCGTACCGGCGCTGTACGCCGACGGTGGCCGCGATCTGGTCGAAGGCGGCGTGGAAGCAGGCAAGGCGGCTGGTGCGGAATACGCCAAGTGCTACCACCAGGCCTGCGACGAAGTCCGCGACAGCTGGAAGTACGACGGCATCGTGCAGGACCTGGAGGCGCTGTACGGCGTCGGTGCGACCCTGGCCGGCAGCGACCAGTGGCCGAACTGGTACGACGGCAATCCGTTCAAGGCCGCGCGCGATGCAATGATGCAGGCCGAGTCGGCGAAGTAGGTTTCGCCCCCCTGGTTCGAGCGACGGCGCCGCAAGGCGCCGTCTGCTTTTCCGGTCGGCAATTTCGGGTAGGCTGGCGCCTTTCCCGGGAGGAACTCCATCATGTCGACCGCTTACTGGTGCGTGCTGATCGCCGCCGTGCTGCCCTATGTCTGGGTGTTCTTCGCCAAGGCGCGGCCCGGCTACAACAACCGCAACCCGCGCGCCTGGGTCGCCAAGAGCGACAACCATCTGGTGCAACGCGCCAACGCCGCGCACCTGAACGCCTTCGAAGCCTTTGCCCCGTTCGCCGCCGGCGTGCTGATGGCGCAACTGGCCGGCGTCCCGGCCAGCACCATCAACCTGCTGGCAATGGCCTTCGTCGCCAGCCGCATCCTGCACGGCCTGTTCTACCTCGGCAACCTGGCGCCGCTGCGCAGCCTGTCATGGCTGACGGGTTTCGTCTGCATCGTGGCGTTGATCGTGATGGCGGCGCTGAAGATTCACTGACCTGCCGTCGCCGCCAGCGGCCAGCTCAATGCCCGAGGATCCATATCAATCGCCGCAAGCGGAATTGGGCGCGACAACCCGACCGATCTCGCCGCGTGCAAGGTTCTGGACCTGCTGCCTGTGCGAGTTCATCACGGCACCAGCAACCATCCTGATCGCATCGTTTGAACGACGCTCGATATTTTTTATTGGTTGGCCTAGTGGTCACCTAGCTCACCGCCATCGTCTGGGTGTTGTCCGGTTATTTCAACCTTGTCCGAGCACGATGCAGTGCCATCGGCTCCATCATCGTGGCGCTCGGCCTCAGCTTCGCGCTGGCGCTTGCCTTCATCTCCGGCATCTTTCTTTCCTTCCTTGTTCGTTCCGTCTTCAATAGCACTTTCCGCCAATCGTTGTCCGGCTGATCGTGCCCGATACGCGCTTCACCCGGCGAACAGCTGCAGCAGATGCCTGCCGAATTTCCCGGAAGGGGTGGCGGTCACGACGAGAATCGCATAGGCGAAGATCGCCCCGACGAACACGAGCGCGCCCACTGCCACCCATTGCTGCCCACGCGGCAGGGTAATACGCCTGTGCTTGTTGCGGATGAAGAACTCGGCGACCAGCAGGTTCGGCACGAAGAACAGGTAAAGAATCGCGTAGTCGAACGGACCGACAACGCTTCCTTCGCCTATCCACATCCCGCCTGTCAGGTCCTTCCACGCCCGGATCTCGATATCGAACAACCAGGAACCGAGTACCATCGCGAACAGGCGGATGGCCCAGGCCCGATGCAGATCGAATCGCTTCGCCCGCGCATGGACGTAGGCCATGACCGCGCACGCCATCATCGCCGCACCCCAGATGCCGAACGCGACCGACGCTGCCCGGATATACGCGCCGTGGGCGAGGATGAACGACATGCCGCCGACGCCCGCAAGGAAGCCTGCCGTCACGTAGATCCGCCCGGTCCAGCGATGCACCGCGCGATGACGGTTGCGCATCCGACTTGAAAACAGGATCGGCCAGGCCAGCACCAGTATCGTCCCCATGACGAAGTGCATGCCGATTCCCAGATTGGCGATCCAGTCGGCGGCCGTCGGCATCGGCAAGCCCTGCACCAGATTGCGCCACTGCTCGAAGTTGCTGGATGTCGCGCCGCTCGCCCGCAGGACGATGTAAACGCCGAATGCCCCCAACCCCGTCAACGTCACCAAATGGAAGAACCGGCCGATCCACCGCAGGCCGCGCTCCGCGCCCGGAATCGGCGACCGGCCAACTGGACGATCCACCGCCACCCCTGCCTGCTTGCTCATGACGCTACCCCAACCGATGACCGACACCGGAGGTTTCCGGCGCGGCCAGCGTGCCGCCGGAACGCGGACGGATCCTGAGGAAAATCGCAGGTTCTGCTGAGGAATCGCTCAGAAGCGCCTCGGCGCGGCCGCAGACAAGCCTGCCCCTATAATCCGCCCGGGATTTCCTGCCGGGGGCCGCGTGCCTCAAGTCGAACCGCCCAACCTTGCATTCGACGACGTGGTCATCGACTTCGCCGGACGACGACTGCACCGCGGTGGCGTGGAGCAGGCCCTGGAACCCAAGGCCTTCGCGGTCCTCGAGTTGCTGGCCGGATCCCCCGGCCGTGCATTCACCCGGGACGAAATCCTGGATGTCGTCTGGGGTCATCGGCACGTGACCCAGAGCGTGCTGAACCGGGTCATGAGCCTGTTGCGCCAGGCGCTTGGCGAGGACGCGCGGCACCCGCGTCTGCTGCATACGGTGCATGGCACCGGATATCGTTTCGACCTGCCGGCTCCGGCAACTGTCGCAAGCCAGCGCACCGCATCGCCGCCTTCCACGACGCCGGCTCCGAAGCGCCGGCCCTGGCTTGTCGTGCTGGCGGCCTGCGCCATGCTGCTGGCCGTCGCCGGCTGGTGGCTGTCCCACATGCAAGCGGACCCGCCGAAGCCATCGGCCGCCGACGCCCGGGCCCGGCCCGCGTTGGCGGTACTGCCATTCGCCGATCTGTCGCCCACAGGTGACCAAGGATACCTTGCCGATGGTCTGGCCGAGGATATCCTCGACCAGCTGGCGCAGGCCCAAGGGTTGCGGGTCGTGGGCCGCACCTCGAGTTTCTCGTTCAGGGGCAGCAGCGAAGACCCGCACAGCATAGGCCGACAGCTTGGCGTCGCCTACCTGCTGGAAGGCAGCGTGCGCAGGGACGGCGAGCGGCTGCGCATCGTCGTCCGACTGGTCGGCAGCGATGACGGCAGCCGCGTGTGGTCGAGAACCTACGATCGCGAGCTTCGCGACGCGCTTGCGGTGCAGGAGGAGATCGCGCGCGACGTGGCGCGGGCGTTGAGCGTGAAGCTGGACGTGGCGACCTTCAACCGCGAACAGGGCGGCACCACGAACGTCGAAGCCTACGAGCGCTATCTGCGCTACCGCAGCACGATGATGCTGGAGTTGTTCGATTACGAACACGACCGCGAACGCCTGCAACTGGCCCGGGAAATGGTCGCCCTGGACCCTGGATGCGTGCTGTGCCGCGATGCGCTGGCCAGTGCGCTCAAGCGGATGGCTGGCAACATCGGCGGCGAGCAGGCGGCCCGGTTGAATGCGGAGAGCGTCCAGGTTCGCGAGCAGATCGCCCGCATGGCGCCGGACAGCTGGGTGGCCAAGCGCGACCGGTCCAATGCAATGTGGCGCGAAGGAAAACGTGCCGAAGCCCTCGCGTTGGCAAGGAAAATCGCGGACACGGGCCCACCCAGCAAGGAGCGAGTGTGGGACTACGCCTACATGCTCTACGCCATGGGACACCTGAACGAGACCATCGCTCTGGTCGAGCAGGTTCGCGCGGTCGAACCGCTGGCGCTGTTCCTGTCCCGCGACCTGCAGTACGACTACACCGCCGCGCGTCGCTACGAGGATGCCGAGGCCGAATACCAGCGCGGCCTTGGCCTAGAAGGAAGCCAGGTCGAGCCGACCTATGTCGCGTTCATGCGCCAGCTGGCCGGAAAGCGCGCGGGAGGACCTGAAGAGTTGCACCAGTTGCATCGGCAGTTACAGCAACAGGGAACTCCTTTCGACACGCCATTCTTCCGCGACCTGGGCAATGCACTCGACCAGCGTGCCGCGATGCTCGCGCTGGTCCGCAGGGCGCTCGCCGACGATGCATATGGCGGCGTCGATGCGGCATACGTGCCGAGCAACGTGGCCGACGCCCTGGGCGATACCGAGCTGGCCGTGGCCGGCCTGCGCAAGGAGCTGCACGCGCAGGCCGGCTTTGCCGACCACACGATGCCGCAGTATCTATTCGTCGCCTTCTGGAATCTCCCATATTCGAACGCGCGCTCGCACCCCAGTTTCAGGCAATTGCTGATCGAGGGCGGCGTGGTCGATTACTGGCGGCAGACCGGCAAGTGGGGGGACGGGTGCGAGCCGGTGGGCGCTGATGATTTCCGGTGCCAGTGACGCGTCAGTTGTCGGCGTCCCATCCGAACAAGTCGAACACCTTGCGGAATTCCGCGTCCAGCGGCGCGGTGACATCCACCCGTTCGCCGGTCGAAGGGTGATCGAAGGACAATCGCTGCGCGTGCAGCAGCATGCGATGCACGCCATGCATGCGGAAGTTGCGGTTGTGGCGGCCGTCGCCGTGGCTGGTGTCGCCGATCAGGTGGTGGAACGCGTGCTTGAGGTGGCGGCGGATCTGGCGGAAGCGGCCGGTCTGCGGCCGGCAACGCAGCAGCGCGTAGCGCGAGGTGGGAAAGCCGGCCGACGGCAACGGCAACTCGCCGGTCGCCAGCCGCACGAACGCGGTCTGCGCCGGCTTCTTCTCCGGCTTGCCGGGCCCGCCGTCCAGCGGGTGGTCGATGAAAAATTCGGGCTCCGGCCAGCCGCGGCACACGGCCAGATAATCCTTCTCCACCGCGCGCGACATGAAGTCCTTGCCCAGCGCGCTGGCGGTATCGCGGTCGAAGGCCAGCAACAGACAGCCGCTGGTGGCGCGGTCCAGGCGATGGATCAGGAAGATCGGTCGGCCGAAATGTTCGCGCAGGCGGTCGGCCAGAAACTCGGTTTCACCGCCGGCCAGCTTGCTGTCGTGGACCATCAGCCCGGCCGGTTTGTTCACCACCGCCAGTTGTGCATCGGCATGCAGGACGAACAGTTCCGGCAACGTTGCGTCGGTTGCCGTAGCCCCGTCCGGATTCAGCGCCGCGGCCATGCCGCCAGCAGCGCCCACACGCCGCCGACTCCGGCGATCCACGACGAGGCCGGCACGCCCCACCATTGCGGGCCGCCGGCATCCAGCCCGTACAGCACCGCAGCCACGATCAGCAGCGCAGCACCGAGGATGGCGGCGACGGTGCGGCGCTGCATGCCCTTCATCGTCTGCGCCAGTTCTTCCAGGTCCTTCGAGCGCATCGACAGCTCGTGGCGGCCTTCCACCTGCTGTTGCAGCCAGGCATGTACCAGCCCGGGCATGTCCGGCGTGCGGGTGACGATGGCCGGCAACCGTTGCCCGAATTCGCGCAGCAGTCGGCGCGGGCTGTAGCGCTGCCGCAGGATGCGTTCCAGCACCGGCCTGGCCACCGCCCAGATATCCAGCTGCGGGTCGAGCTGGCGGCCCACACCCTCGATGTTCAGCAGGGTCTTCTGCAACAGGATCAGTTGCGGCTGCAGGGTCAGTTCATAGCGCTGCGCGGTGCGGAACAGCTTGACCAGCACCTCGGCCAGCGAAATCTCCGACAACGGGCGGGTGAAGTACGGCTCGCACACCGCGCGCGCGGCCGCTTCCAGTTCGTCGATGCGCACCGTTGCCGGCATCCATCCGGCCTCGACGTGCAATTCGGCGATGCGGCGATAGTCCTTGTTGAAGATGGCCATGAAATTCTCTGCCAAGTAGTACTGGTCCTGCGCCGAGAGCTGACCCATGATGCCGTAATCGAGCACGACGAAGCGCGGGTCCTGCCGGCGCTGCGGATCGACCCAGATGTTGCCGGCGTGGGCATCGGCATGGAAGAAGTTGTCGCGGAACACCTGGGTGTAGAACACCCGCACGCCCTTGGCCGCCAGCGCCTTGCGGTCGATGCCGGCGGCGTCCAGCGCGGCGATGTCGTCGGACGGAATGCCGGACACGCGCTCCATCGTCAGCACCCGCTCGGCGGTGTAGTCCCAGAAAATCTCCGGCACGTACAGGTCGGGCGAATCCTTCCACAACCGGCGCATCACGCTGGCGTTGGCGCCTTCGCGCTGCAGGTCCAGTTCGGCCGCCAGCGTGGTCTCGATTTCGGCCACCACCTCGCGCGGCCGGATCTTGTCGGCATTGGGATGGGTGCGCTCGACCACCGCGGCCATCGACTTCAGCAAGCCGATGTCGGCGTCGATCTGCTTCTCGACCCCGGGACGCAACACCTTGACCACCACTTTGCGGCCATCGTGCAGGGTGGCCGCGTGCACCTGGGCAATCGAAGCCGAGGCCAGCGGCACGGTGTCGAAGCCGGCGAAGGCTTCGTCGATGCGGCGATCCAGTGCCTGTTCGACGATCACGCGCGCCTGCTCGCCGTCGAACGGCTTGACCTGGTCCTGCAGCTGGGCCAGTTCGTCGGCGATGTCCGGCGGCACCAGGTCGCGGCGGGTCGACAAAATCTGCCCGAACTTGACGAAGATCGGCCCCAGTTCCTGCAAGGCCAGCCGCAGCCGCGCGCCGCGCGGCTGTGCGGCGATGTCGGCCGAGGCGCGCGGCACGAATGGCCGCATCAGGCCCAGCCAACGCCGCGCCGCAGTGTCTTCCAACAGCTCGTCCAGCCGGTAGCGCAACAGCACGCGACCGATACGGCTGGCACGCACGGCCGAGCCGATGCCGCTCATGCGCTGCGCTCCAGCCGCGCGACTCGTGCGGCCAGCCGTTCGACATCGTCGCGGATCGCATCGACGTCGTCGCAATACGCGCCCAGTTCACTGCGACCGATCACGTCGCGCGATTCCTCGGTGACGAACTCGGCGGCGTTCTGCGCCAGATTGGCGCCGGCGCTGCGCAACTGGCGCAAGCCGTCGCGCACGGCCTGCGCGATCTGCACGCCGATCACTTCGCCGAACATGGCCACGAACGGCTGCTGCCAGTCCGGATCAAAACGCCCGGCCATCTGCTGCAGGCGCCGCGCCAGTTCGGCATCGCCGGATACCCGCAACTTGCCAACCGGCGGCGCATCGTCGCGGCGCAGGAACGGCAGCTGCGCCAGCAACCCGCCCAGGGTGCCGCGCACGGCCAGGTCGGGTTCGACCTGCGCATCGGCCGGACCGACCCGCAACGCATCGCCATCCACGCGGATCTCCAGCGCCAGCGGCGGTGCCTCCAGCGCCAGCGCGATGCGCCGCTCCTGCAGCGACCGCAGCGCATCGCGGGTATCCGGATCCAGCGCCAGCGCGCGGTTGAGCGCGCTTTCCAGCGCGCGCCCGGCCAGGGGCTTGAGGCGATCGAACGGGGTGGACGTCATCCGTGCATTCTAGCCGTTGCCATCTGCTCAGCCGCGCAGCGAGGCGGCCAGTCGCTGCAGGCCTTCCTGCATGCTCACCTTCGGCACGTAGCCGAAGTCGCGCCGGGCCGGGCCCATGTCGTACCAGTGCGCGGTGCTGAGCTGCTCGGCGAGGAAACGGGTCATCGGCGGTTCGCCCTTCAGCGGCAACGTATTCCACAGCGTTTCGCAGACCGCACCGATCCGGTACGCCGCCTTGAATGACAGGTGCTTGTCCACCGGCGGCGCGCCGGCCGCCTGCAGCAACGCATTGAGCAGCCGGCCCATCGGCCACGGCTCGCCGTTGGAGATGAAATAGGCGCGCCCGGCACAGGCCGCACCCGGCGCCAGATGATCGAAGGCGTCGAAGTGCACCTGCGCGGCATTGTCGATATAGGTGGTATCAACCTTGTTGTTGCCGTCGCCGACGATGCGCAGGCGACCGGCGCGGGCGCGCTCGACTAGTCGCGGCAGGATCTGTGCATCGCCCGGCCCCCAGATCAATCGCGGCCGCAGCGCGACCACCGCCAGCTGCGGGCCGTTGGCGGCCAGCACTGCCTTTTCGGCAATCGTCTTGGTGGTTGCGTAAGGTGCCTGGAAATTCTCTCCGTAGGGAACCTGATCCGCACCCAAACCCTCGACCGGATGGGTGGCGCGGTGGGTCACGCTGGGCGTCGAGGTATAGACCAGCCTGCCGATGCCATGCGCACGACAGGCGTCCAGCACATTCTGCGTGCCGGTCACGTTGGCCGAGTGATAGCTTTCGTAACTGCCCCAGGCACCGGCCTTGGCAGCGTTGTGGAACACGGCCTCGACGCCGGCGAAGGCTTCGCGCACCGCCGCCGCATCGGCCAGGTCGCCGCGAATCTGGCGCACGCCCATCGCCGCCAGTACCGGATAGTCGCCGCGCTGGAAGCTGGCCACCTCATGACCGCGCTCGACCAGCCCGCGGCACAGGGCCTGTCCGAGGAAACCGCCACCACCGGTCACCAGAATCTTCATGCGCCCGTCTCACGCTGCGTGGCCGCCCATGCCGCCAGTTTCTCGCGACCGATCTTGGCATTGTGGCGGATATCGACCGGGAACCCGGGATGGAACAGGAAGCGTTCGATCCGCGCCGTGTGCAGATGCTTCGCGCCAATGGTACGCAGCGCTTCCAGCACCGCGGCCTGTTCGCCACGCGGCACGCCAGCATCCAGTTCGACGCACAGCACCGGCTGTTGCGCGCCGGATTCGCCGACGCCAACCAGCGCCGTGCGCCGCACTTGCGGACAGACGTTGAACACCGGTTCGACCTGCTCGGTGTACAGCGGGCCGGCAGCGGTTTCGACCCGGTGCGACTTGCGCCCGCAGAACCACAGGCGACCGGCTTCATCGAAATAGCCGACATCACCCATGCGGTGGACGATGCGCTCGCCGCCGTCGGACAGGCGTTCGCGGATCTTCGCCAGCCGGGTCTGCGCCTCGCGGTTGAAGTAGGCGTCGGTGGCGGTGGGGCCAGCCACGGTGATCTCGCCGACCTGGCCCGCTTCGACCTGCAGCGCGTCCGACCATTCGGCGATGGCGTCGTCGCCGATACCGATGATGCGCACCTCATTGGGGGATACCGGACGACCGACGCAAGTGCCGGCACCGTGCTCGGTACGTTCGCGCAGGGCGAGCAGTTCGCGGCCGTCGATCACCGCCACCGGCAGGCATTCGGTGGCGCCATACGGGGTCCAGAAATTCGCGTCGTCCGGTAGCAGTTCGAGCATCTTCGCCACCACCTCCGGCGGCACCGGCGCGCCGGCCGAGGTCACCCGCTTGACCGTCGGCAGCGGTTGCCCGAATTCGGCCAGTACCCGCATCAGCGCCGGCGAGCCGAACAGCTGGTCTGCGCCGAAGCGGGCGATGGCGGCGTGCAGCTTGCGCGGATCGGCCTGCACCGGCCGGGTCGGGTCCATGTCGGGGATGATCGAAGTCAGCCCCAGCGCCGGATCAAACAAGGCGAACGGCGGGAAGGTCGGCAGATCGACGCCGCCGGCCTCGATACCGAAGGCCCGGCGCAGCATGTCGATCTGGGCGACGAAGTGCCGGTGCCGGTACACCACGCCCTTCGGCACCCCGGTCGAGCCGCTGGTGAACAGGATCGCCGCGACGTCGTCGCCATCGGTGTCCGGCCGCTGCGGCCCGGCATCGGCGCCCTCGCGTTCAACCTGCGCCAGCGTCGCATCGGCCAGCCAGGCGCGGCCGCCGGTGGTGATGCGCACCCGCGCCGATTTCGCCCAGCCCAGCAGCACGCGAGCGAACTGCGCCAGCGGGATGCCGATGAAGGCCTCGGGCTGCGCCTCGTCCAGGCACTGCTTCAGCGCACGCTTGTCGATGCCCGGATCGACCAGCACCGGCACCGCCCCGGCTTTGAACAGCGCGAACATCAGCAGGAAGAACTCCGGCGTCGGCCGCACCATCACCACCGCACGGCTGCCGCGGACGATCCCGCGCCGCGCCAATCCGGCGGCGATGGCGTCGCTGCGCGCATCCAGTTCGCCATAGCTCAGGCGCAAGCCGTAGCCGCCGTCGCGACCCGGGCAGTGCATGGCGATGCGTTCCGGCGCTTCGGCCGCCAGCCGCGGCAGCGCGACGGCGATGTTGCAGGGTTCGCTCATCCCCAGATTATCGCCGATCGGCCGCGCCGACCGCCCTCTTGCGCGCGGCCGTGGTTCGGGCAGAATCCGTGCACCCTCCGCTTCCGCCGCGCGTCGCCCGGTTCCCCATGCATCCCTGCCTGAGCTGCGGCGCCTGCTGCACGATGTATCGCGTGGCCTTCCACTGGATGGAATCGGATCGGGCCACACCGGACGGCGTGCCCTCGGAACTGACCGAAACGCTGGACGCGCACCGGCTGTGCATGCGCGGGACCCGTGCCCCGCCGATCCGCTGCATCGCCCTGGACGCCGAGATCGGCGTACGCTCGCGCTGCAGCATCCACCCGCAACGACCCGGCGTCTGCCGCGAGGTAGACGCCTCGTGGGAATTCGGCCGCGCCAGCGAGCAGTGCGACAAGGCCCGCCTAGCGCACGGCCTGCCGCTGCTGACCGCTGCCGACTGGCGCTGGCGCGACGATGCCGACAACGACGGCGAACATCCCGACGATCATGACCGCACGCCGCCGACTCCGCGGCTGCCGCCGGTCGCGGCCTGAGCCTTCAGCCCGCCAGCGGGTGACGGTCAAGGAAATCGCGGATTCGCGGTACCAGGATCTCGTGCTTGTCTTCCAGCACGTAATGGCCGGCGTCTTCCCAGGTGTGCACCTCGGCCTGCGGCAACGCGGCACGGAAACCGTCGAGGAAGTGATGGTCGAAGACGAAGTCCTTCAGCCCCCAACCCAGCAGCGCCGGACGGTCGGCGAACCCCGGCAACGCCCTGCCGGCGGCTTCGACCAGCGGCCAGGCCTTGTCGCCCGGCGCCAGCGGGATGTCCTGCATGAAGCGGATCGTCGAAATCCGGTTCGCCCACGAATCGTATGGCGCCACATAGGCGCGACGCACGTCGGCCGGCATCCGCCGCTCGACCCCGATCCATGAGGCCCCGGCCGAGAACGCGTTGAAGCCTCGAATCACCCATTCGCCGATCTTCCAGTCGCGGCCCAGCGCGATCTGCCACGGCAGCGCCTTGGCCGCCGGCATCGGGAAGGCGGCGGTATTGGTGACCACCAGCCGTTTGACCTGCGCGGCGTGCGCCAGCGCCCAGCCGAAGCCGATCATCCCGCCCCAGTCGTGCACCGCCAGCGTGACAGGCGCGTCATCGCCGATGCCGGCGTGACGCAGCAGCGCCTCAAGATCATCCACCCGCGACTGCAGCGTGTAGTCGTAATGCGCATCGTCCGGCTTGTCCGACAGGCCCATGCCGATGTGGTCGGGCACGATGCAGCGGTATTTGTCGGACAGCCCAGCCACCAGCGTGCGCCAGTAGTAGCTCCACGACGGATTGCCGTGAACCATGACCACCACCTCGCCATCGCGCGGACCTTCGTCCAGATAACTCAGGGACAGGCCGGAACGCACGCCGAATCGATGCGGGCTAAATGGATAATCTGGATAGATCATGGGAACTGCAATTGCTCCACGCTGAAGGCGCCCGCGCTTTGCAGTTTTCCGCCAAGATCGCGCAGGAACATGAAATCACGCTCGCCGCGCTTGCGGCCAACCATATAGACCCGGCCATAGTCGGAATGTACCGCAGAGGCTTTATCGACTTCACTATCCTTGCCAGAAAGGAAATCGCCTTTCACCTCTAGCAAGGCGATGCCGTTGCCCGAACGCGCTTCCAAGCACACCACAAAATCCGGATAGTAACCGGCACCTTCGTCCCAACGATAAAGACCCACACCGGTCTTCGAGGGATTACGATGCCACCACTTCACTAGGCGACTGCTATCGAGCAATTGCGCCACCGCGAATTCGTCCGGGTTCATGCCAGGCGGAAACACACCGTAGAGATTACGCCCAGCGGTCGGCAGGCGCTGGCTGGATTCGATGGCGCCCGGCAAAGGTACGTCGATGTCCATGACACTCTGCAACCGCAATGACTTGTAGGCGGCGCGCAAAAGCAGTGGCCGCCTTGCGAGGACCAGCTCCAGTTGCTGCGCAAGCTCTTCTTCATCCGCGGGAGGCTCAGCCCCCATTCCGACGATGGCGCTCTCGAAGCGCTCCAGTAGGCGCCGCTGCAGTTCACGGTCATTGGCTTCGCCCAAGCGCAGGCGAATTTGTTCGGCACGCGCGGCGATGGCTTCCACCGACACGCTGGCCCAGATATCTTCCGTCGACTCCGCTATCGACTCGCCACCAGAGAACAGATCGGATTCCGCACGCTGTACTTGCACACGGTTGCGCTGCCGGTCGGCCAGCACCAGGGGCGAGAAATCAACGTGTGCGGCCACGCCCGCTTCGAAGTCGTCGGCAGCCGGCGGCAGTTTCTCACCGCGCAGCGTCGCTGGTGCGTGGGCTACCCGTGGGTATTCATACGGCTTTACCACGGCCTGTGCATACGTGGCCATGAGCTGATCAAGCGGTCGCGGCGCGCCGCCTTCACCGGCCGGCATGGACAGCGTGGCCTGGGTCGCGGCGCCGAAACCGGCGAAACCCGCCGCTTCCAGAGCCGTATCCAATGCCGCAACACTCTCGCCCGAGAGTGGCTGCACCTGCGTGGGGTCGCGACTGTCCACGATGCTGGCGCCGGAGGAGGACACCAGCAGGCTCAACGGCTCGCCGCTCCGCACCACCTGTACCTGTGCGGCATCGCCGATGACGGTGACCACGGTCTGCGTGCCCAACTCGGGGGCCTGGGTGGTCAGGGCGTTGATTTGCTCGCCGGCTTGCAACAAGCCTTCCTGCGATTCGGAATTGGCCAGGAACACATAGCCTTGGTCCAGCAACGGCGGCAGGTCATCGCGTGCCTGCAGCAAGACATGCCTGCGCACGATGCGGCCGATCACCTGTACACCAAAGCTCACATCGCGGGCACCGCGCAAGGCCGCCAGGGTGAACGCGCGCGGCGCATCGAAGCCCAGCGCCACTGCCATTTTGAAGATCAGCACTTCGACGTTCGGGTCCTGCGCCAGCGCCAGCAGATCGGGATCAGGTTCGTCCGCCGTATGCACGCGAACGGCGGAGGCATCGAACTTCAGCTCTTCTACCAAATATTTCTGCGCGGCTTCCTGGGCGGCTTTGCCGTCCGGCACCTGCACCAGCATCAGTGGAGTCAGCGACACGCCTGCATCGCTCAGCGTCTGACGGAGATGGCGGTGCATCGCCGCGCATTCGCGCAGGGCCAAATGTTCGAAATCCACCAGTTGCGCGGTATCACCGTCGCGGGCGATGAAACGCACCATGCGCACGCCCCGCTTGAGCAGCTTGGCCTCGACCGCATCGAAGCGGCTGACCGAGGCCCAATCCGGCGGATCGCCCACGGTGTAGCCGGTGGCACGCTCGAATGCAGCCATGTCGGCATCACGCGGGGTGGCGGTCATCAGCAAGGCGTAGTCGGGTTGCAACACGTCGCTGAAGAAGGCCCGCGCCTGCGCAGCACGCTGGAAGCCATGATGCGCCTCGTCCACTACACAGCCAATACGCACGCCCTCTTCCCGTACCAGGGCGATCAACTCGTCGATGGCCAGGCCGGCATCGCCGGACTGGCGTGCGCGCTTGCTCTCTGCGCTGCGTGCCGCCAGTGAGGCCCAGGTGACGACGAATACACCGCCACCGCGCACCGCATCCAGTTGGCGGTCGGCTTGCAGGTCGAACAAGACCAGCTCGGGCCCCTGTGCGGCAATGACTTTTCGCGACTGTTCCACCAAGCCGGTGAACGGGGCGAACCAGAACCACAGGATCGGCTCCTGCGCGGACAGGCGACGTATGGCCTCCACTGCGATCAGGGTCTTGCCGGCGCCGGTGGGCGCCTGCAGTACCAGGGCGGCATCCCGCTTTCGCGCTGCGTCGAGCCGCGCCGGCGCACTTGCGGACAGCTGCGCGTACAGCGCGCGCACGTTTTCGAAGCGGGCGACGATGCCGGCGCAGACCTCTTCCTGGAATTTCCTGAGGGTAGCTGCCATGTCAGCGTCCGAAGCGTTCGCGCAGGTGTTGCGGGATGGGGCGCCAGTCATGTGGCGAATCGGTGGTGCGATAGCGCTCCGGCGCCCAACTGTAGACCGTCGCCGCCTGCGTGCCGCGCTGCGCCAGCCATTCGTCCATGCGGGTCTTGCTGGCGGGATAAGCATCGGCGAGATACGCGATGGCACTGCCATCATCGGCCTCGTCCACGGCAAAGCCGCCGTCTTGCCATGGTGTGAGCGGATGGCCATGCAGCAGTTGCAAGGCGTTCCAGATCTCGGGATGGTCCAGCTTCAGCGACAGCCGGTGCTTGGGGATGCGGCGCGCGCGCAGGTAGGCGAAACCGCCGCCCAATCCCGCCACCGCTTCGCCCTTGGCATTGGTGTAACCGCCCAGCACCCGGCGCACGCGCTCAGCGCAGACATCGCGGCAGAGATTCTTGCCGGGATTGTCTTCGGTGGCTTCGGTGCTGCTGACCAGGATGAACTTACGGTTGCCGCCATCTTCGGCGTTGAGTTTGGCCACGGCGTGCGCGGTGGTGCCGGAGCCGGCGAAGAAGTCGAGTGCGATATCGCCGGGCTTCATTGAAATTCGCAGCACGCGTTCCATCAGGCGTACCGGTTTCGGCGTGTCGAACGCAGTTTGCGTGCCGAAGATCGACTGGATTTCCTTCCGAGCTTCGTCAGTGTGGCCAACTTCTTCATGAGGCCACCAAGTCCACGGCACTAGCCCCTCGACCTCTGAGAGGTAGCGAATGACGCTTGGTTGCGCCGTCCCATCCTTACCGAAGTAGATGCGGCCGTTTTCCCTTAATTTCTCGAATTCAGATTCAACAGTAGACCAGCAGCGTCCTTCCGGTGGAGTGTGAGTTCGTCCATCAGGTCCTTTGATCTCATACATCTGATTGGGTCGAAATCCTTGTGCAGTCATTGGGATACCACGCCAACGGCCCTTCGGATCATCGTTAGGGTTCCGATAAATTTTGGCTTGATCTTGTGTGAGCGGAATTCTGCCTCTCGCTTCTTTGAATTTTTCTGGATTGATTGCGAATACAAGCAAGTATTCGTGCGCATCTCCGATCGCTTCACGGTTCTCACGCGAATAGCGCTTCTGCCAGATGCAGGTCGCAACGTGACCATCGTGGCCAAACACCCGATCCATCAACATCCCGAGCCGGAACAACTCATTGTCGTCGATGCTGACGAAGATCACGCCATCGTCGGCCAGCAGGTCCTTCGCCAGCTGCAGGCGGCGGTACATGAACTCCAGCCACAGCGAATGGCGGAAGCGGTGGGTCTTGTCGACGAAGCGGTCGTTGTAGACGAAATCGCGGTTGCCGGTGTTATACGGCGGATCGATGTAGATGCAGCGGATGGCGCCCTTGTGGCTGGCGCGCAGCGCACGCAGTGCATCGAAGTTGTCGCCCTCGATGATCAAGTTGTCCCACGGCGCAGCGCCGTGACTCAACTCCGCATCCAGCTCCAGCGCCACATAATCATTGTTGACGGCAGCATCTGCATCGAT
Organism: Pseudoxanthomonas kalamensis DSM 18571; assembly: GCF_010211745.1. Lineage (GTDB taxonomy): Bacteria > Pseudomonadota > Gammaproteobacteria > Xanthomonadales > Xanthomonadaceae > Pseudoxanthomonas_A > Pseudoxanthomonas_A kalamensis. The sequence goes on from NZ_PDWQ01000001.1 coordinate 284,802, forward strand.
CTCGTCGCGCTCCCACACCAGCCCCAGCTGGCGCTCGGCATCGCGGCGCTTGAGCAGCCGGATCAGGGCATCGCGGTCGAGGTCGTCGTACTTGTGTGTCATTGCTGTCCGTTTCCCGTTCCGTCGATGGCCTGATATGCCTGCTCGGGATCGTTTGGCACCTCGGGACGGGTCATGGTGATCCGCCCAGCCCGCATGAGTGGGCGCAGGTAGTTCTGGCGGACGTATTCGGCATTTCGTCCCATCAGCAGTGCCAATTCGTCGGCGCTCCATGCGCGCAAGCCGCACAGGTCGACCACCAGGCCGGAGACCGCTTCGGGCACGTTGCGCTTGCCCAGCCCGCCCACTTGCGCCGCGAGGGCACCGGGCAGTTCGTCCAGCAGTCGTGCCCGCGCATCCACCGTTTCCTCGGGGTGTTGGACGGCAGGGTTGCTAGACAAGGCGGGCAGGTTACTAGATACGTCGCCTGGGTTACTGGATAAGCCCTTGGGCTTGGCAGACAAGGCCTCTCGTTCAGCCGTGCCCTCGCCGAGCAGAGCATCCGTCGGGCGGTACCAGGTGGCCGATCCCCGCCCCTGCTGCTCGAACAGCCCGGCATCGCGCAGCCTGCGCAGGGCGGCGCTGGCCGCGAGTGTATCCACCTTGTTCAGGTCGCGATAGGTGGCGTTGTCCATGGCGCCAGCTTCCCGGGCCACCACCAGCGCCCGGGCCTCGGCATCATTCAGGTGCAGGTCGCGGAACCGGGCCAGCCAGCGCAGGTCGTCCTCACCGAGGAAGTGGTGGAAGAAGAAGCGGGCCACGAACTGGTCCCGCCCCCGGTCGGACTCGAACAGCGGTGGGGTCAGGCCGGCTTCGGCGGCCTTGTCCCGCATCACACGGATTCCACTGCCCTTGGTTTCCGCGAACCGGGTTTCATGAAGCACGGCGGCAATCTTGGGGTTGCGCGGCGCGGAGCCGGGTTCGCCCAGGTGCTCCGGCGATTTCAGCGAAAAACCCGGGTTGCGGATTTCCAGGCGGTTGGCATAGCGGATGATCTGGATCGGGGCATGGTTGCGGTAGTTGCGGTGCATCACCGCGTTGACCAGGGCTTCGCGGATCACGACCTGTGGGATCAATGGCCGGTCCTGTCGTTGTAGTTCCCCTTCCTGCAGGCCGAAGGCCTTGGGCAGATCGTCGAGGACGGCGGCCTGGGCGCGGCGGACGAGCCGGAACAGCGGGTCACGCATTTCGAGTGTGTCGAAGCGTCGCTCGGGATCGGGCACCCAATCCCGGCCGGGAACGCGGATGTAATCGACGCGTGTCATCGGGAAGCAACGCCTCAGCGCTGTTGACTTGCCAAACAGGAGCAGGCCGGCCACCGTTGATTGCCACTCGCCTTGCGGATCGCGGCGCGTACAACCCAAGGCCTGCAACAGGTCTTCATCGCTCCAGCGCAACGCTTCGGCATCCGGGTAGGTTTCGGCGAGGGCGGCGCGGTACTCGGCGATGGCGTCCGGTGAGAAGTCGTCCATGGCGGCATCCGGCACGAGCCCTGCATCGAAGCTCTCGACCTGTCTGCCTTGATACAGGAGTAGAAGGTCATCTTCGGTGCAGCGCTGGTCGGTGCTTCCGATGCGGCGGAATGCGCCGCGCGGCAAGCCTTGCGCTTTGAAATAAATTGGCTTGTCCTGTGCTGCGGCTTCCGGCACGGACACCACGATGACCGTCTTGCCATCCAGCTGTTCGGTTGCAATCTGGATACGAACGGGCTGGTTGAACGTGGTGGCGCATTGACTGGCCAAGTCCGCACTGATCTTGTCGGGCTGGTCCAGGCCCTCGACTTCGTAGCTTGGGAACAGCGCGAGTTCTTCGCGGATGACACCAAGCAGGATCCACCCACCATCCAATCCGGGTTCGTTGGCAAGGGCGCAAATCGTCTCCAGCAACGATTTGCCGACTTCATCGGAACGCTTGGCTTCAATGCGCTCATGCTCATCGAGCAAATTCAGGCTCTGCAGCAGTTCATGCGCGCTCGTCATGACCGACTGCCTGAGTGGGAAGCCGTGTTGAAGGCCATGTCCGCAGCATAAGACGGCAGGCGATGATCGCCGTTGGACAGAAGCTGTAGATAGGCCGTGTGCAGGAACAGCTTTTCTTTACCCATGCGCTGTTCCTGCAGCACGCCGATGGACACGAGGTCGCGCAGGTAGCGCGCTGCAGTCTCGCGCTTGGCGATGTCGGCATCCACCACGTTCTGAATACGGCAGTAGGGCTGGTTGAACAGTACATCAACCAGTTCGCGGCTGTAGATCTTGGGTCGCTGCGTGCGGATCCAGTCGCATGCCTGTTCGTACAATCCGCGAATGGCGTCGATCTTGGCAGTGGTCCAGCGCGCGGTGTCGGCCACGGCATCCAGCATGTAGGCTACCCATTCGGTCCAAGCTCCATCCCGAGTCACGCCCAGTAGAAGCCGGTAATAATCGGCCTTGCGCTCGATGATGTAACGCGACAAGTACAGGACCGGTTGATCCAGCAGGTCCTGCTCGATCAGCATCAGCAGGTTCAACACACGGCCGGTACGACCATTGCCATCGGTGAACGGATGGATGGCTTCGAACTGATAGTGCGCCACGGCCATGCGGATCAGCGGATCGATGTCGCGTTGCTCATGGATGTAGCGTTCCCAGTTGGCCAGTTTTTCGCGCAGCAGCGACTCGCCCACCGGCGGGGTGTAGATCACTTCCTGCATCTGCTGGTTGGCCAGTGCCGTGCCCGGCACCTTGCGCACCTGCATCTGCACGCCCTTGATGCGGGTACAGACGACCTCCGCTGTCGTGGTGGACAACGGCCGCTCCATCAGCGACTGAAAGCCTTCATACAGGGCACTGCGGTAACGCAGCGCCTCCTTGGTTGCGAGGTCGGCTCCATCGATATGTTCCGCATAGCGGAACAGCTCATCCGTGGTGGTAACGATGTTTTCGATCTCGGAGCTGGCCTGCGCTTCGAGAATCGGGATGGTGTTGATCAATACCGCCGGATTGGGCAAATGCCCCGTTGCCTGTCGCAAGCCCGCTAGCGCTTTGTGAGCGGCGATGCAGGCTTTCAACAGATCGCGCGTCTCCAGATCGACGGGAGGAGGTAGTGGCGGCAGATCGTTATAGGGAAATCGGGGATCCATGTCGCCGCTTCATGTCGATGGCGTCGGCATGATGAATCATTCATGTCGAAAAATAAATAATTTTTCGACATGAGCTTCCGCTCAGCCTCTTGCGGCGGCGCTTCCACACCAATGAATCCATCCCGAAGTGCCGCCTGCGAAAAGCAGGTCGAGCGTTACCACACCACTTCGGCCATCGTGCAGTTCAGGCCCGAGCCGATGCCGAGCAGGGCGATGCGGTCGCCCTTCTTCAGCTTGCCCAGTTCCTTCAGCTTGCTCAGCACGATCGGCACGCTGGCCGGGCCGATGTTGCCGTGTTCGTTGAAGATGGTGGTGACCTTCTGCGGGTCGATGCCGAAGGCCTTGATGAAGGCCTGGGTGTGCGGGCGGCTGACCTGGTGGATGACGAACTGATCCAGTTCGTCGACCGCCCAGCCTAGGGCGACCTTGGCCGCCACGAAGGTCTTGCTGGCCAGCTTCATGCCCTCGATCAGCAACATGCGGGTGTCGGTGACCATGCGGTCCAGGTTGCCGCGGCACAGGTTGTTCCACTCGGTCGCCGAGCGGGTCACCCCGCCCTTGTAGCGCGGGGCGTCGGGCACCAGTTCGCTGCGGGCCAGGACCATGGCGACCGAGCCGCAGCCCAAGGTCAGGGCGGCCAGTTCGTTGCGGAAGTCCTCTTCGGTCACGCCCGGCGCGTTCAGGCGCTCGATGGTCTTCTCGTACACCAGGTTGGCGGTTTCGCCGTCCACGACCAGGGCGTAGTCGATCTCGCTGCGCTCGATCATCCGCGCGGCGATGTCCATGCCGTTGATGAAGGCCAGGCAGGCGTTGGCGACGTCGAAGGTCATGCACTGGTCGCCCACGCCAAGGTTGCCGCAGACGATGCTGGCGGTGGACGGCTCGAGGAAGTCGCGGCTGACCGAGGTGTTGACCAGCAGGCCGACCTTGTCGGCGGCGATGCCGGCGTCGTCCAGCGCCTTGCGCGCGGCCATGGTGGCGGCGTCGGAGGCCTGCACGTCGGCGTCCCACAGGCGGCGGGCATGCACGCCGGCGATGTCGTTCAGCACGTCGGTCTTGATGCCCAACCGGTCCATCGTGGGCTTGAGACGGACATTGATCTCGTCCGAGGTCAGGGTATGCGGCGCATCGACATGCGCCAGTCCCGCGATGGAAACGTTCTCGAAAAGCATCGGTGTTCGCCCATGGGATCAGGCCGAAGGGCCGACAAGAGTACCGGCTTCAGGCCCCGCCCGCATCATTTTTCACATTTGCGGGCCACCAGAGCCCCGCAGGCCGGGGCTCAGCGGCTGCCGCAGCGCCAGGCGGCAAAGCGCTGCGTGCCGTCGGCCGGGTCGGACAGCGGCTGGATGGTATCGGCCTGGATCCCCGGAGCCTCGTTGCGGGCCAGGGTCTCCAGCTCGTCCAGCACCTTCAGGTCGTTGCGCTCGTAGAAGGCCACCTTGTCCTTGACCGAGACCTCGATCTCGCCCTGCTTCTGGCAGCCAGCCGGGGCCGCGCCGGCGGCGATCACCTTGATCGCCTTGGCCTCCGGGGCCAGGTGGACCCAGGTGCAGGCGGACAACAACACAGGCAGGGTCAGCAGCAGGCAGGTCTTGCGCATGGGAGTCCTCGATCGGGTGGCGGGGGTTTCCGGCTGGTGCAACGGCCGGAAACGCGATGCCCGCCATTGTGGCGGGCATCGGCTGAGCGGTACAGCAACGGCCGGCCTTACTTGCCGGCCACCGGATTGCCGTCGGCGTCCAGAACCTGCACCTGGCCCAGGTTCAGGGCGCGGATCGGGGCCTCGGTCTGCTTCAGGTCGCCGACCACCACCCAGGTCAGCGCCTGCGGGTCGAGGATCTTCGCCGCCGCCGCGACCTGGTCGACGCTCATCGCCTCGACTTCGGCCTTGCGCTTGAACACGTAATCGTCCGGACGGTCGTAGCGGACGATGCCGCCGATGGTGCCCATCACCGACCACATGGTCTCGTAGGCACCCGGCAGGCTCAGGGTCTGGATTGCCTTGATCCGCGCCACTTCCTCCTCGGTCGGCGGCACCTTGCCGCTGACGTAGTCGGAAATCTCACGCTGCATCTCCTGCACCGCCTCGCCGGTCTTGTCGATCTGCACCGGCGCCGCCGCTGTCCACAGACGCTGGCCCAGCGCACCATCGGCGGAGCTGCGCGCACCATAGGACCAGTGCTTGTCCTCGCGCAGGTTCATGTTCAGGCGCGCGGTGAAGTCGCCGCCCAGCACGCCGTTGGCGATCTCGAACTCGGTCGCCCGCGGATCCTTGGTCGAGGGCACCAGTTCGGTGGCGAACAGGTTGGCCTGCACCGCGCCGGGCTGGTCGATCAGGAACACCCGCGGCTGCGCCGGACGTGCCACCGCGGCCACTACCGGCGCGGCCGGCGCCGCACCCTCGCCCTTCCAGTCGCCGAAGTGCTTGTTCAGCAGCGGCACGATTTCCTTCAGCGTGGTGTCGCCGACCACGATCACGGTCGCGCCTTCCGGCCGCAGCCAGTTGCGCTGGTAGGCCAGCAGGTCGTCGCGGCTCAGCGCCGCGATCGAGGCCTCGGTACCGCTGCCGGTGGCCGGTGCGGAGTAGGCGTGGCCCTTGCCGTACAGCAGCGCGGGCAGCACCCGGTAGGCAATGCCCTGCGGCTGCGCCTTCTCCTGATGGATGCCGGCAATCCAGCTGGCGCGAATGCGCTCGATCTCGGCCGGATCGAAGTTCGGCCGCCGCAGCATGTCGGCAAACAGGCCCAGCGAATCGTCCAGGTTCTCCTTCAACGCCGACAGGAAGGCGTTGCTGCCGTCCAGCGCGGCACCGGCACCCAGCCGCGCGCCCAGCGCGTCGGCCTTGTCGGCGAAGGCCAGCGAACCGACACCGGCCGCGCCTTCGTCCAGCAGGCCGGTGGCGAAGCTGGCGACGCCGGGCATGGCGGCCGGATCGCTGCTGTAGCCGCCCTTGAACTCGTAGCTCAGCTGCACCACCGGGATGTCGTGGCGCTCGGCCAGGATCAGCTGGCTGCCGTTCTTCAGCGTCGCCCGCTGCATCGTCGGGAATTTCAGCTCGGGGAACGAGGTGGTCTTCGGCACGCCCTGGCTGCGGTCCACCTGGGTGGGCAGGGTGGTGTACTTCGGGTCCGGCGCCGGCAGCTCGAACGGCGCCGGGCTCACCGCCGGCGCTTCGGCCAGCGGGGTGCGCTCGCCCGGCTCGACGACCAGGGTATGGCTGCCGGTGCCCAGCCACTTGGCGCCGACCGCCTGCAACTCGCCGCCGCTGACCGTCGTCAGCGTCGCCAGCGACTTGCGGAAACAACCGGGGTCGTTTTCGTAGATGGTGCATTCGGCCAGCGCATCGGCCTTGCCGCCGAAGCCGCCGATCCGTTCGACGCCGCGGATGAAGCCGCCGCGAATGGCGACCTTGGCCCGCGCCAGCTCGTCGGCGCTGGGACCATCCTTCAGCAGCCGGTCCAGCTCCTGCTGGATCGCCGTTTCCACCGTGGCCGGATCGACGCCCTGCTTGACCGTGGCGATGATGCCGAAGTTGGAGCCCAGCTGCGACGGACCGACATAGGTGCCGATGTTGTCGACCAGCTTGTCCTGGTGCAGCAGGCGCGTATCCAGCCGCGAGGACTTGCCGCCGCCCAGCACGTAGCTGAGCACCTGCAACTGGTCGATGTCGGTGGTGCCGGTCTCGGCCACGTTCCAGAAGCGGTAGATGCGAGTCTGCGGGACCTTGTCCTGCATCACTTCGCGGGTGTCGGCCGGGCGCTGGGCCACATCCACCTTCGGCTGGGCCAGGCTCGGGCCGGCCGGGATGTCGCCGAAGTACCTGGCGACCTTTTCCTTGGCCGTGGCCAGGTCGATGTCGCCGGCCAGCACCAGCACCGCGTTGTTGGGGCCGTACCAGGCCCGGAACCACTGCTTGACGTCTTCCAGCGAGGCGGCGTTGAGGTCGTTCATCGAGCCGATGGTGCTGTGGTGGTACGGATGCCCTTCCGGATACAGCGCCTGGCCCAACTTCTCCCAGACCTGGCCGTAAGGCTGGTTCTCGCCCTGGCGCTTCTCGTTCTGCACCACGCCGCGCTGCTCGTCCAGGGTCTTCTGGTCGATCGCGCCAAGCAGGTGGCCCATGCGGTCGGATTCCATCCACAGCGCCATGTCCAGCGCGGTGGTCGGGACGTTCTCGAAGTAGTTGGTGCGGTCCGAGTTGGTGGTGCCGTTCTGGCCGGTGGCGCCGACCGCCTTGAACGGGGTGAAGAATTCGCCGGGGGCGTTCTCCGAACCGTTGAACATCAGGTGTTCGAACAGGTGGGCGAAGCCGCTGCGGCCGGCCGGTTCGTCCTTGCTGCCGACGTGGTACCAGATGTTGACCGCCACGATCGGCGCCTTGCGGTCGGTATGCACCACCACGCGCAGGCCGTTGGGCAGGGTGAACTGCTCGTAGGCGATGTCCACCACCGGAGCGGGCGAGTGCTTGGCCGGCGCCTGCAGCGGCAGGCCGGACAGGCCGACGGCCGAGGCGGCAAGGGCGATCGCCAGCAGGCGCGGGCGCAGTGTGTGGACCGACATGGTCACTCCTTGTGATTTATGTAGTGGACGGCCAGGGCGGCCGGATGCGGAAACACCCAAGCCTAACCGCTGCGGTCAGGGCAGGCACCGTCCACAGGTCATGGCCCTGTCTTGCCGTGCCGATGGTCACGGCAACCCTCTGCGGCCGTCCTGCATCCCATGAAATGGATGTCTTCTGCAACCGGTATTGAACCGGATGGGCGCGAGCCGGGGATCGGACCGGACAGCCAAACGGACAGCGGACATCCCGCTAATTAATTCATGAAAATCAAATAGATATGGTTGGCACAGCTTGTGCTTTGGATTAGGGCAAGACCAACCACTCGCCGCAAACCTGACTGAAAGCTGAATCAAAATGACCGGAACAGAAGTTTTGCTTGCTACAGCCGATTAGGTGTACTACCTTACTACCACACCACTGATCAATGACACCAACGAGGCACCCATGAACGCCAAGACCCTGCTCCCGCTGACCGCCGCCGCCATCTTCGCCGCCTGCACCGGTTCGATGCTGCTGTCCGCCCACACCGCCAAGCCTGCCCAGGAACTGGCCATCGTCGACCTGCCGACCGTGACCGTTCGCCCGGCCGCCGAAGACCTGGCCTACTACCAAGCCAACAAGATCGTCGACCTGGCCGCCGTCACCGTGCGCCCCGCTGCCGAAGACCTGGCCTACTACCACGCCAACCAGGTCGTCGAACTGGCCGCTGTCAGCGTCCGCCCTGCCGCTGAAGACCTGGCCTACTACGTCGCCAGCCAGAGCGAGCGTGTCATCGACCTGCCGGCCGTGGTCGTGCACGCCACCCGCGAAGCTGCCAGCTCGGTCGCCATCGGCGCCATCGCCCTGCCGCAGACGCTGTCGATCCGCTGAGCGGGAACCCCGGTTCCCGCCCACCGCGGACGCTTCACTTACACTCGGCGCGATGCGCGCCAGCCCCGACATCGACGTAGTGCTGTACCAGCCGGAAATTCCCCCGAACACCGGCAACGTGATCCGACTTTGCGCCAACACCGGCGCGCGGCTGCACCTGATCGAACCGCTGGGCTTCGCCCTGGACGATCGCCAGCTCAAGCGCGCCGGACTGGACTACCACGAATACGCACGCATGCAGGTACACCCGACATTGCAGGACGCCCTGGCCGCGATCGCGCCGAAGCGTCTGTTCGCCCTCAGCACCCGCGGCCGGCAGCGACACGACGCGCCCCGCTATGCGCCGGGCGACGCCTTCCTGTTCGGCCCGGAGACCCGCGGCCTGCCGCAGGAGGTGCTGGAGCAAGTGCCGCCGCCACAGCGCCTGCGCCTGCCGATGCGGCCGGACAGCCGCAGCCTCAATCTGTCCAACAGCGTCGCCGTGGTCGTGTACGAAGCCTGGCGGCAGATGGATTTCGCCGGCGGCAACTGAACCGGCGCGGAAAAGTTCCCGTTACCGCGGCTGAATTCAGTATCGGCTCAGCGCCAGGTTCAGGGGCGATTTCCGCCGCGAGCGAATAATCGATTGCACCGTCGCCGGCACCGCAATCGCGTGCAAGGCGGCGGACAAAACCAAAAACGAGATCGAATCCCCATGAAAAATTCCCTGTTTGCACTGCCCCTGCTGCTTGCCGCTCCGTTCGCCGCCTCGGCCGCCGATGGCGTCAGCTACAACTATCTGGAAGGCGGCTACACCGCCGCCAACCTCGACAACTCGCCCGACACCGACGGCTGGGCAGTGAAGGGTTCGGCGGCCATCGCCCCCAACTTCCACCTGTTCGGCAGCTACGACAGCCAGGAAGTCGACAACATCAACTTCGACATCGACCACCTGGTGCTGGGCGTGGGCTACAACCACACGCTGACGTCGCAGGTCGACCTGCTCAGCCGGGTCGCCTACGAGCGCTACCAAACCGACCCGCAGGACTTCAACGGCTACAGCGCCGAAGTCGGCGTGCGCGCCGCGCTGACCCGCAACCTGGAAGGCTATGCGCTGGCCGGCTGGGAAGACGGCAGCGATTACGACGGCGATTTCTACGGCCGCCTCGGCGCGCAGGTGAAGTTCAGCCCGAACTGGGGCCTCAGCGGCGACGTCAAGTTCGCCGACAACGATACCCAGTGGTTCATCGGCCCGCGCTTCACCTGGTAAAGCGCGTCGTTCCCCGGCGGCGCGACCTCTCTCCCGCGTCGCCACCCAAGCCCGGCAGCCGACACCCTGCCGGGCTTTTCTTTGCCCGCGCTCGGGCCAGCGCAGCGAACAGCGGCTACTTGAACAGCGTCTGCGGGTATTCGGGTTTCTGTTCGCGTGCCAGCAACTGCTGCAGGCCGTCCACCGGCGTCAGTTCGCCGCACAGCACTGCGCGCACCGCGCTGGAAATGGGCAGTTCGATCCCACAACGGTCGGCCAGCCGCATCACCTCGTTGGCAGTCTGCACCGACTCGACCACCTGGCCGATTTCGCGCACGGCCGCGTCGATCGCCTGGCCGCGGCCCAGCGCCAGGCCCAGGCGGCGGTTGCGCGACAGGTCGCCGGTGCAGGTCAGCACCAGGTCGCCCAGCCCGGCCAGGCCCATCAGCGTTTCCGGACGGGCACCGAGCGCGGCGGCCAGCCGCAGCATTTCGTTCAGGCCGCGGGTGATCAGGCCGGCGCGCGCGTTCAGGCCCAGCTGCATGCCGTCGGCCACGCCGGTGGCCACCGCCAGCACATTCTTCATCGCCCCGCCGAGTTCGGCACCGACCATGTCGTCACCGGTGTAGGCGCGGAAGGCCGCGCCATGCAGAACCTCGGCCATGCGCTGGGTGAACGCCGGATCGGCGCCGTGCACGGTGACGGCGGTCGGCAGGTTCTGCGCGACCTCCTTGGCAAACGACGGCCCGGTGACCACCGCCAGCGGCACCTCCGTGCCGAGCAGGCTTTCGGCGACCTCGTGCAGGAACCGGCCCGAACCGGGCTCGAAACCCTTGGTCGCCCAGGCCACGCCGGCCGCGGCCGGGCGCAGCGGCGCCAGCGCACGCAGGGTTTCGGGGAAGGCATGCGAAGGCACCACCACCAGCACCAGGTCGGCCGTGGTCATCGCTGCGGCCAGATCCGTGGTCGCGCGCAGCGTGTCCGGCAGCGGAATACCGGGCAGGTAGCGCGGATTCTCGTGGCGGCGGTCGATCGCCTCCACGACCGCCGCATCGCGACCCCACAGGGTCACGGCATGGCCGTTACGGGCCATCAGCGACGCCAGCGCCGTGCCCCAGGAGCCGGCGCCGAGCACGGCGATGTTCAGCGCTTGCATCATCGGAACGGAGGGCCGCCGCGTCCCGGTCCGTGGCGACGGACCGGGGAAAACCGCATCAGGCGTTGCCGGCCGCTTCGGTGTCGGCCGCCAGCTGCTGGCCGTCGCCGGCCTGGGCCTGGGCGGCGCGCTGGCGCAGGGTTTCGGCGTACAGGGCGTCGAAATTGATCGGCTGCAGGTAGAACGGCGGGAAACCGCCGGCCTGGATCAGGTCGCTCATCAGCTGGCGCACGTACGGGAACAGGATGTTCGGACACTGGGTGCCGAGCAGGCCGTCGATGGTCTGCGGCTCCATCCCGGTCAGGCCGAAGATGCCAGCCTGCTTGACCTCGGCCACGTAGGCGGTCTTGTCGCCGGCCTTGCAGGTCAGGGTCACGCCCAACACCACTTCGAAGGCGTTATCGCCGATGCGCTGGACCTGCTGGTTCAGGTTCAGGTTCAACTCCGGTTGCACGTTCTCGGTGAAGATGCCCGGCGCGCCCGGCACTTCGAAGGACAGGTCCTTGACGTAGATCTTCTCGACGCTGAAGGCCGGGCCGTTGTTCTGGGGGGCCGGCGCCGCTGCGCCGTTGCTGGTTTCGTCGGACATTGCCGTGGCTCCGTGAATCTGGTGAGTGTGAAAAAAGAGGTCGATTATCGCATGCGGGCGCCAACGGCGCCCGGTGGCCGGCTCAGCGGCCCTTGACCAGCGGCAGGTCGGCCTGCTGCCAGGCAACGATGCCGCCGTCCAGCCAATGGACCTTTTCGAAACCCGCCTTCTTCAGCCGCTTGGCCGCCGCGGCCGAGGCCTGACCGTTGCGGCAGACCAGCACCACCGGCAGCGAACGCGCCTGGGCCAGGGTCTTGTTTTCCGGGTCGAAGCTGCTCGGCATCACGTTGCGGCTGCCGGCGATGTGGCCCTTTTCGAAGTCGTTGCTGGCCGACAGGTCGACCACCAGGGCGCTTTCCTGATTGATCAGCTGGGTCAGCCCGGCCGGGCGCAGCGTCTTGTAGCCGCGGAACAGCTGGGCAAATTCATTGGCGACGATGGCCACGGTCAGCACGACCAGGGCCAGCGACAGGATGGGGCTGCTGGCGGCGAACGCCTTGAGGGTTTCCAAATCCACGATCCGCGATGGGGGTAGTTGCCGGGAAGGGGCGCGATTGTCGCACAGCGGGCCGTCCGCCGCCGCGCAATGGCTATTGCCCGTCCCACAGGTCGGGCAGGCCGACCGTCAGCCACCAGCGCTCGGCTTCGTCATCCCATTGCCAGCGCTCGCGATAGCGTTCCACCCGCTCGGCCATGGTGTGGCGGTTGACCACCCGCAGCTCGATGTTGCGCACAATGCCGCCATCGGGCTCGACCGCGCTGCTGACATCGCGATAACCGGAAATCTCGACCTGGCGGAAGCGCTCCAGGTCCAGATCGGTCAGCGGGCGTTCGGCGCGCGTCTCGGGTTCGACGAACTCCCAGGCCGATTCGAATTCGCCCCAGCGCACGGCCGTGGCATAGGCGATCTGGGTCTGTTCCAGCAGCCGCGCCTTCTTGCGCTTGCCCACCGCCTCGGCCTGTCCGGCCACTGCAAGCAGGACCAGGCCCAGCAGCGCCCAGCGCCAGAATCCGCGCGGATGTGCCGTGGACACGGCTCGGTTGCTCGTCATCATGCCCGCATCCTAACCCTTGGCGATCGCCACGAAGCGCCCGCCCAGTTCGGCAGCCATCCCGCCTTCAGCCAGCGGCACGCCTGCTTCGATCCGCACCCGCGCGCGCCCGCGCTGGCGCAGCGTGGCCAGGAAATCCTCCCAGGACTGGCCGTCGGCCAGCCAGGCCTCGGCGCGCAGGTCGTCGTACACGGGGGCCCGATAGCGGATATCACTGTCGGCCACGTACACCTCGGCCTCCAGCCCGGACAGCTGCAGCTGCAGGTTGACCAGGCCCCAGCCGGCCAGTGTCATCAGCGAGGTCAGGCTGCCGCCGAAGGCGTTGCCCTTGTCGTTGACGTTCAGCGCCAGCGGCGCGCGCACCCCGAAGCGGCCATCGGCATAGCCGTCCACCGCGACCCCCAGCGCCGCCAGCGGCGGCATGGCGGCACAGGTGTCACGCAGTGTCTGCAAGGCGGCTTCAAGCGGCATCGAACATAATCCCGGTCATGGCTCCGATCAGCCCGCCCGGATGGTACGTCATCTCGCTGCGCCCGCAGGGCGGCCACGCCGGCTTGCGCGCGGCGGCGGCGCGACGCGGCGGCGGCCTGCTGGCGTTGTCGCCGTGGCGCTTGCAGGGTCGCGACGACCGTGACACTCGCCACGCCTTGCGCAACGCGCTGGCGGCCGATCGCGTGCTGTTCACCAGCCCGGCCGCGGTCCGCCACGCTGCCGCGCTGGCGACGCTCAAGCCGCGTCGCGGCCAGGTGTGGATCGCGGTCGGCAGCGGCACCGCCACCGCCTTGCGCCGGTTCGGCATCGATGACGTGATCGCACCGGCACGAATGGATAGCGAAGGCCTGCTGGACCTGCCGCAGCTACGCGGCCTGCGCGGCCACAGCGTCGGCCTGGTCACCGCGCCGCAAGGCCGCGAGGCGCTGGCGCCGGCGTTGCGCCGCCGTGGCGCACGGGTGCTGCGCGCCGATGTCTACGAACGCATCGCCATCGTCCCGGCCGCGCGCGCGCGACAGCGCCTGCGCGAACTGGATCGTCCCGCCTGCGTGGCGTTGAGCAGTGGCGGCGCGCTGCAGGCATTGCTGGCCGTGCTGGTGCCGCCCGAACGCGCGGCCTTGTTGCGGATTCCCGCGATTGTCGCCAGCGAACGGCTGGCGGCGCAGGCGCGCGCGGCCGGTTTCCGCCGTGTGCGGCTGGCCACCGGCCCGCGTCCGGCGCAACTGGCTTCCGCGGCGGCGGAAGCCATCGGCGTGCGCTTCCACTAACATGATCGACGGAATCCCTGCGGCCACGGACCGCAGGTCGGCGACTCGATCAAGGATGCCCGCGTGAACGAAGAAGACACCACTGTCCGCACCCGCTTGCCCTGGCGCTGGATCCTCGCGCTGGTGGTGCTGGCGCTGATCGGCTTGGCGGTCTGGCGCGGCTGGGCATGGTGGCAAGCGCGCAACGCCGGCGAGCAGGTGCGGCTGGACGCGGCCGAACAGCGGATCGAGGCGCTGGAAGCCCGGGTCGAGTCGCTCAATCGCGAATCACGCGCACAGGCGCAGCGGCTGCAAAGCGCCAGCGCCAGCCAGCAGGTGCTGCGCGACGAGGTGCTCGGCCTCGGCCAGCGCAACGACCTGCTGCAGGAAAGCATCGACACCCTGGTCCGGCAGGATCGCGAAGGCCCGCAAGCCGCTTTGCGTCTGGACGAAGCGGAACTGCTGCTGTCGCTGGCCGGCGAACGTCTGACCCTGGCCGACGACCCGGCCGCCGCGCGACGCGCCTATGCGCTGGCCGCCGGCATCCTCGACAGTCTGGACAATCCGCGGCTGCTGAACCTGAAACAGGCGCTGGCACAGGAACGTGCCGCCGCCGAGGCGCTCGGCGACGGGCCGCAGGCCGCGCTGGGCGCGCGCCTGGATGCGCTGGAAAGCCGCCTGGACGCGATACCGCACGCACAGGCAGCCACCGACGCTGCCGCGCGCCCGGCCTGGCAGCGCGCGCTGGCGCCGCTGGTCGATATCCGCCCCAGCCAAGACAACCCGGCACTGTCGCCGAACGACCGTAGCGCCGGCGTCGCGGCACTGAAAATCGAACTGGCGCTGGCGCGGGCCGCGCTGGAACGCGGCGACGATGCCGCCTTCGACCGTGCGCTTGAGCGCGTGCAGACCTGGCTGCCGCGATTGTGGCCCGAATCGGCCGCGCTGCAGCACGAGCGCACGGAACTGGCCGCGCTGCGCGCCGCGCCCTTGCGTCCGGCCGATCCGGTGCTTGGCAGCAGCCTGCAGCAATTGCGCGCGTTGCGCGAAAGCACGATGCGCGATCCTGCCCCGACCACGCCGGCAGCGAAGGAGGCCACGCCATGAAAGCCCTGCGACTGATCCTGGTCCTGTTGCTGCTGGTATTGGCCGGCGTGCTCGGCGCGCAATGGCTGGGCCACCCTTCGGCGCACGATTACGGCGAAGTCTTCGTCCGCGTGGCCGGCCACGACGCTCAGGCTTCATTGCCGGCGGCGCTGCTGGCGCTGGCGCTGCTGTTCCTGC
Organism: Pseudoxanthomonas kalamensis DSM 18571; assembly: GCF_010211745.1. Taxonomy (GTDB): domain Bacteria; phylum Pseudomonadota; class Gammaproteobacteria; order Xanthomonadales; family Xanthomonadaceae; genus Pseudoxanthomonas_A; species Pseudoxanthomonas_A kalamensis. The sequence continues at coordinate 299,940 of NZ_PDWQ01000001.1, forward strand.
TGCTGTGGCTGGCGTGGAAGATCGTCAGCCTGCCGTTCCGCGCCTGGGGCCGCTACCGGCGCAAGCAGGCGCGGGCGCGCCTGATCGACGGCTTCGAGGCCCTGCATGGCGGGCAGTGGGCGAAAGCCGAGAAGCTGCTGGTGCAGGCCGCCGGCGACCGCGAAGTCGGCGTGATCGCGCGCGTAGCCGCCCTGCGCGCCTCCAGCGCGCGTGGCGACGATGCGGCCTCGCGCCAGCATCTGGACGCGCTGGCACAGGACCATCCGCGCGCGCATGCGCTGGCCGCGGCCGATCGCGCGCTGGCCCTGCAGCGCCCGGCCGAGGCGCTGGCCGCGCTGGATGCCGCCGTAGTGCAACCGTTACCGCCGCGTGGACTGGCGCTGCGGATCGAAGCGCTGCTGCAATCCCATCGCGCCGGCGAAGCCTGGGGCATGCTCGGCGCGTTGCGCCAGCAGCAGGCCATGCCCGACGCGGAACTGGCCGCGCTGGAGTCGCGGCTGGCGGTGCAGTCCATCGCCGAAGCGACCGACGCCAACGTGCTGGCCGAACGCTGGGAAAGCCTGCCCAAGCCGTCGCGCAACCAGGCCGACGTGGTCGCCGCCTATGCCGGTCGCGCCGCCGCGCTGCGCTGGGACGATGCCGCCGTGCGCAGCATCGAACACGCGCTGGACGCACGCTGGGACGAATCGCTGGTGGCGCTGTACGGCACGCTGCCAGTCGGCAAGCTGGACTCGCGCCGCGCCAGCGCGCAACGCTGGCTGCAGGCACACCCCGACAGCCCGGCGCTACTGGTCGCGCTGGGTCGGCTGGCCCGCCGGCAGGGGCAATGGCCGCAGGCGGAGGATTTCCTGCATCGCGCACTGGCCCAGGGCGCCGGCCCCGAAGCATGGGAGGAACTCGGGCACGGCTACACCGCCGCCGGCAACGAGTCGCTGGCCCGCCGCAGCTACGCCAACGCCATCCATGCCCGCGAAGGCGAAGCCACCCAGGCCCTGCCGGGCCGCGACCTGAAGAAGCAGATCCAGGACGAAGCGGTGGTGGAAGCGCGCAACGAGCACGGCCTGCCGCAACTGCGCGGTTGAGCCCATCCACACGAGTTCCATGCGCCCCGCCCGCGCCCGCATCGACCTCCAGGCCCTTCGCCACAACTACCGGCTGGCACGCCGGCTGGGCGGCGATCGCGCGCTCGCCGTGGTCAAGGCCGACGCCTACGGCCACGGCGCGGTCGCCTGCGCACAGGCTTTGGCCGCCGATGTGGACGGCTTCGGCGTGGCCTGCATCGAGGAAGCGCTGCAACTGCGCGAGGCCGGCATCGCGCAGCCGATCGTGCTGCTGGAAGGCTGTTTCGACGCCGACGAGCTGACGCTGGTCGACCGCCACGGGCTGTGGCCGGTGGTCGCCACCGAAGCGCAATTGCAGGCGCTGGAACGGCACCCGCCGACGCGGCCGCTGCGGGTCTGGCTGAAACTGGACTCGGGCATGCACCGGCTCGGCTTCGATGCCGCCGGCTTCGCCGAGGCATGGCGCCGGCTGCATGCACTACCCGGCGTCGCCGGCGTGGTGGCGATGACCCATCTGGCGCGCGCCGACGAACTGGCCTGCGCGCACACCGCCGAGCAGATCGATGCCTTCGACCGGGTGTGCTCGCCGTTACCGGTGTCCGAAACCAGCATCGGCAACTCGGCCGGGCTGCTGGCGTGGCCGCGGGCGCGCCGCGAATGGGTGCGGCCGGGATTGATGCTGTATGGCGCCAGCCGCTTCGATGGCCCCTGCGCCGAAGCCGAGGAATTGCATCCGGTGCTGACGCTGGAGTCGCGCATCATCGCCGTGCGCGAACTCGGACCCGGCGAGCCGGTCGGCTATGGCGGCACCTATGTCACCGACGCGCCGACGCGGATCGGCGTGGTTGCCTTGGGCTACGCCGACGGCTATCCGCAATTCGCGCCGACCGGCACCCCGGTATCCATCGATGGCCGTCCCGGCCGTCTGGTCGGACGGGTGTCGATGGACATGCTGACGGTCGACCTGAGCGATCACCCGCAAGCCGGGCCCGGCAGCCAGGTACAGCTGTGGGGCGACCGGGTCCGGGTCGCCGAGGTCGCCGCCCGCTGCGGCGGCAGCGCCTACCAGCTGATGACCGGACTGAAGCGGGTCGCGCGCGAGTACCGCGACTGAATTCCGCGGCGGACCTGCGTCAGCGGATCACCAGCACCGGCACCTGGCTGCGCATCAGCACTTCATTGGCCTGGCTGCCCAGCAGCAGCCGGTTCAGGCCGCGACGACCGTGCGAGGCCATCACCACCAGGTCGCAGCCTTCGGCCTGCGCGGTTTCGATGATCGCCTCGGCCGCGTAGCGGTCGGGCAGGTAGCGGGGGCGGAGAGCAACGCCGGCGGCCTGTGCCTGCGCCTGGACCCGCTGCAGGACGGCGGCGCCTTCCTGCTCGCGGGCAGCCTGGAAGTCCGAAGCGGTCGCGCCGGCGGTGGCCCAGCCCATGGCGTCGTCGAAGCCGGTGACGATCGGTTCGCTGACCGTCAGCGCCAGCACCTCGGCCCCCAGCGTGGCCGCCAGCGCCAGACCCGCATCGACGCCCTTCTGCGCCAGTTCGGAACCATCGGTCGCGATCAGGATGTGCTTGTACATGGGGCGCCTCGTGGCTGTGGGTTGTATCAATTACACACCCATCGGCCACGACATGCACTGATCGCGATCAAGTTCCGCCAGTTCCATGCGGGTTTCACGCCGGTTGCAGGTTGGCGTAGGCCAGCACGAGCCATTTCGAGCCCTCGCCGTCGAAGTTCACCTGCACGCGCGCATGCGCGCCGTTGCCCTCGTAGTCGGTGACCACGCCGGCGCCGAACTTGGGATGGGTCACCATCGCTCCCAGCCTGATTGCCGGCGTCTCGATCGGCGCATGCCCGACCGCCGGCCGCGTCGCCGCCGGCGACCACTGCCGCGATACCTGCACCTTGGGCCGCACTTCATGGATCAGCTCCGCCGGAATCTCGCGCAGAAAGCGCGAGGGGATGCCGTACAGGTCCTGACCATGCAGGCGGCGGCTCTCGGCATAGCTGAGCAGCAGCTTCTGCCGCGCGCGAGTGATGCCGACGTAAGCCAGCCGGCGCTCTTCTTCCAGCCGTCCGCTTTCCTCCAGCGAACGGTGGCTGGGAAACAATCCGTCCTCCAGCCCGACCAGGAACACCAGCGGGAACTCCAGGCCCTTGGCCGAGTGCAGCGTCATCAACTGCACGCCGTCCTCGCCGGCCTGGGCCTGGCCTTCGCCGGCTTCCAGCGCGGCATAGGCGAGGAAGGCGACCAGTTCGCTCAGCCGCGCGGCCTCTTCGTCGTCCTCGTCGCGCTGGAAACGCGAAGCCACCGAGACCAGTTCGTCCAGGTTGTCGACCCGCGAGTCGATCGAGCCTTTCGATTCGCGCGCGTAATGCTCGCGCAGACCCGAGCGCATCAGCACATGGTCGATCTTGTCCTTCAGCTCCAGCTCGGCGACCTCGCCCGACAGCGCATCGATCAGGACCAGGAACGCGCCAAGCGCATTGCGCGCGCGCGCGGCCAGCCCGCCGTCCTCGGTCGCCAGGCTGCGCGCGGCACTCCACAGCGACCACGACTGCGCACGTGCGCGCTTGCGCACTTCGTCCAGCGTGCGCTCGCCGATCCCGCGTGCGGGGGTGTTGACCGCGCGCTCGAACGCCGCGTCGTCGGCGCGGTTGGCCACCAGTCGCAGGTAGGCCAGGGTGTCCTTGATTTCGGCGCGCTCGAAGAAGCGCATCCCACCGTACACCCGGTACGGCACCTGTTCGGCCAGCAGGGTTTCCTCCAGCACCCGCGATTGCGCGTTGCTGCGGTAGAGCACCGCCGCCTCGCCGTAGCTGCCGCCGTCGCGCACCCATTGGCGGATGCGTTCGACCACGTAGCGCGCTTCGTCGATCTCGTTGTAGGCCGCGTACAGGTCGATCGGCTCGCCATCGCCGGTGTCGGTCCACAGCTGCTTGCCGATGCGGTCGGGGTTGTGGGCGATCACCGCGTTGGCGGCGTTGAGGATGTTGGCGCTGGAGCGGTAGTTCTGCTCCAGGCGGATGGTCTGCGCGCCGGGGAAGTCGCGCAGGAAGTGCTGCACGTTCTCGACCTTGGCCCCGCGCCAGCCATAGATGGCCTGGTCGTCGTCGCCGACCACGAACACGTGACCCGAGTCACCGGCGAGCACCCGCACGAAGGCGTACTGGATGGCATTGGTGTCCTGGAACTCGTCGACCAGGATTTCGCGGAAGCGGGCGCGATAGTGCGCCAGCAGCGCGGGATTGTCGCGCAGCAGCTCGTGCGCGCGCAGCAGCAGTTCGGCGAAATCGACCAGACCGGCGCGGTCGCAACGCTCCTGGTACAGCGCGTAACAGCGCTGCATCACGCTGCCCCATTCGTCGCGCGGATCGGCCTGCAGGTGCTGCGGGCGCCGGCCCTCGTCCTTCTGCGCATTGATCCACCAGGCGATCTGCCGCGGCGGGAAGCGGCCCTCGTCCAGCTCCAGCTGCTGCACCACGCGCTTGACCAGCCGCAGCTGGTCGTCGCTGTCGAGCACCTGGAAGCTTTCCGGCAGCTTCGCCTCCTGCCAGTGCAGCCGCAGCAGGCGATGGGCCAGGCCGTGGAAGGTGCCGATCCACATGCCGCGACCGCCATTTCGGAGCATGGCGTCGGCGCGGTGGCGCATCTCGGCCGCCGCCTTGTTGGTGAAGGTGACCGCGAAGATCCCGTGCACCGGCACCCCGTGCACTTCGTTGAGCCAGGCAATGCGATGGGTCAGCACGCGGGTCTTGCCGGAACCGGCGCCGGCCAGCACCAGCAGGTGCCCCGGCGGCGCCGACACCGCTTCGCGCTGGGCCGGGTTCAGGCCGTCGAGCAGGTGGGAAACATCCATCGCGGCATTTTACGCCGTGCGGTCGCGTCGCCTGCGACCGTACGGGCAGCAACGGCGACCGGTCAGTGCGAGGCGTGTTCGCGTCTGGCGCTGCTGCCTGTCATCACCTTGTCTGTATAGGCGATGCCGATCGCCGACAGGATGAAGGCACCATGGATGATCGTCTGCCACATCACCCCGGCCACGGTGGTCTTGGTGCAGCCCGGCGCGGAAATTCCAGTCATCCCGGATTCGACCGCGGCATCGAACATTTCCCGGGCGTTGATGAACTCGGACGATCCGCACAACGGCATGCCCAGATCGCCGGCGGCGATAAAGGTCTTCAGCAGGTGGATCGAGGAAATGCCGATGATCGCCATCGCCAGCTTGACCTTCAGCACGCTGGCATTGACATGGCTCAGCCACTCGGGCTGGTCCGGATGCCCTTGCAGGTTCAGCCGCGACACGAAGGTCTCGTAGCCGCCGACGATCACCATCACCAGCAGGTTGGAGATCATCACCACGTCGATCAGGCCCAGCACCAGCAACATGATCCCCTGCTCGGTCAGCTCGTTGGCGCCATGGATCAGGTGCCACAGTTCCTTGCCGAACAGGAACACGTACACGCCCTGGGCCACGATCAGGCCCAGGTACAGCGGCAGCTGCAGCCAGCGCGAGGCGAAGATCAGGGCGGGCAGGAAACCGAGGCGGGGCGGGGATGACTGCGACATGGAGAACACTGCGTTTCGGGAGTGCCGGCAGATTACCGGCCCGATGTTGCCCTGCCAAGCGCGGGCCGGGACTAGACTGCCACGCAACCGCCGCCGCGAAGGAAATGACGATGATCGACCTGCATTACTGGCCCACGCCGAACGGCCACAAGGTCACCCTGTTCCTGGAGGAAGCGGGCCTGGACTACGCAATCAAGCCGGTCAACATCGGCAAAGGCGAACAGTTCGACCCGGCCTTCCTCGCCATTTCGCCGAACAACAAGATGCCGGCGATCGTCGACCACGCGCCGGCCGATGGCGGCGCGCCGCTGACGGTATTCGAATCCGGCGCGATCCTGCTGTACCTGGCCGAGAAGACCGGGCGCTTCCTTCCCGCCGACCTGCGCGGACGCACCACCGTGCTGGAATGGCTGTTCTGGCAGATGGCCGGGCTGGGGCCGATGACCGGGCAATACGGCCACTTCCACGTCTATGCGCCGGAAGCGATCGACTATGCCCGGCAGCGCTACGCGCGCGAGGTGCAACGCCTGCTCGGCGTGCTGGATGCGCGGCTGGCCGGACGCGCGTTCATCGCCGGCGACGACTACGGCATCGCCGACATGGCCTGTTATCCGTGGATCGACGTCTACGACAAGGCGCCGGTGGACCTGCAGCCGTTCGCCGAAGTGCGGCGCTGGCGGGCGACGATCGCCGCACGACCGGCCACGCAGCGCGCCTACGCGCTGGCGTCGCAGGTCAATCCCGACGCCGGCAAGCCCATGAGCGACGAAGAAAGAAAGCTGCTGTTCGGCATCGATGCGAAACGAAACTGATCCCGCCACCGCCACATTGCCCGATCAGGGCTTCGGCAGCGGCATCTCGAATTCGTCAGGCGGCTCAGCACCCATCAGATTGCGCACAAAGTAATCCCAGCGCCGCCGCATCACGTAGGCGCCGGTGGCGCCGGTCCCGTAGCCGTGACGGGCGTTGGGAATCATCAGCAGATCGAAGTCCTTGTTGGCCTTGATCAGCGCATCGGCCACCAGCAGGGTCATGTACGGCGGCACGTTGTCGTCCAGCGTGCCATGGATCAGCAGCAGCTTGCCCTGCAGGTTGTGGGCGAACGAGGCGTTGTCCTGCCCGCTGTAATTGCTGCCGCCGTCCTCGCGCGCTTCCCGCAGGCCGTGGTAGCGCTCGGCCCAGTCGTCTTCGTAGGACAGGTTGTCGTGGTTGCCGGATTCGGCGATACCCACCTTGAACACCTCCGGATAACGGAACATCGCCGTCGCCGTCGCATTGCCGCCGCCGCTGTGGCCCCAGATGCCGACCCGTTCGGGATCGATCCACGGATGCCGCGCCGCCAATTGCTTCACCGCCGCCACCTGATCCGGCAAGGTGTTGTCGATCATGTTGCCGTAGTAGGCATCCTGGAAGGATTTGCTGCGCAGCGGCGTGCCCATGCCGTCCAGCGCGATCACCACGAAGCCGAGTTCGGCCAGCGCCTGGTGATCGAGGTGCGCGGCCATGAAGTTGCGTGAGCGCACCGAACCCACCTGCGGGCCCGGATAGATGTAGACGATCAGCGGGTAGCGATTGCCGGGATCGAAGTGGCCGGGCTTGAACATCTGCCCGTACAGGCCGGTCTTGCCGTCGCGCGCCTTGACCGTGAACGACTCCGGCGCCACCCAGCCGGCGGCCTGCAGTCGGGTCAGGTCGGCTTGGGCGATCTGCCGCACCACCCTGCCCTCGGCATCGCGCAGCACGCTGACCGGCGCGCTGGCGATAGTCGAATAGGTATCGACGAAATGCCCGCCGTCCGGACTGGCGACGATGGCGTGGTTGGCGTCTTCCGGGGTCAGCAGCCGGACCTCGCCGTCGTCGATTCCGACCTGATACAGGTGCACGAAATACGGATCGCGGCCGACCTCGCGGCCGACACCGGTAACCCACAGGCGACGGCCGGCCGGGTCCATGCGCACGATCTCGGTGACATTCCATGCGCCGTGAGTGATCTGGCGCTTCTCCTTGCCGCTGGCCAGGTCATGCAGGTACAGATGACCCCAGTCGGATTTCTGGCTGAACCACAGGAATTCGCCGCTTTCCGGCAGATAGCGCCAGTTGATCGGGCCCAGGGTCGGCGCGCTCTGGTACTGCGTGGCCACGGTTTCGGTGTAGACATCGCGCACCGCGCCGCTGGCGGCATCGGCTACCCGCAAGGTCGCGGACTTGTGGCCGCGGTCGGTGCTGACGAAGGCCAGGGTGTTGCCGTCGGCCGCCCACTGCACGTCGGCCCAGCCGTCGTCGCAGACGATGTCGTCGCTGCAGGTGGAGCGGTGCGGGTCCGGCGGCATCTGCAGGCGCACCAGCCGCTTCGGCGCCACCTCGATGATGACGCGCTCGATCAGGATCACGTGTTCGTCGCCGGCCAGCGGATACTTCCACTGCTGCACCTTCGGCTCACCGACGTTGGTCTCCACCAGGGTCATCGTGCTGGTCTGGCGCTGGTCCTGGCGGAAGGTGGCGATCATCGACGAATCCGGCGACCACACCAGGATGGCCTTGTCGCTGTGCTTCCAGCCGGCATTGTCGGTGGCGTAACCGTAGTCGGGTTCGCCATCGGTGGTCAGTTGCGTTTCCGCGCCGCTGTCCAGGTCGCGCAGCCACAGGTTCCAGTCGCGGACGAAGGCTTCGCGACGGCCATCGGGCGAACGCACGCCCGGCTCCCGGCCCCAGGGCTGGCCATCGGCGGTCTTGCGCGACGACTTGCCGATGCAGCCCCGGTCGCCGTCCAGATCGCACAGGTAGTCCTTGCCGCCGGCGGTGATGTCGTAGCGGCCGTCGTCGCGTCGGGTAAACGCGGTCACCGGCAGCTTCCCGGCACGGACCGGCTTGTCGCCGGCATCGCTCAGCGCCTTGGCGAGCTGCGTCTGATCGAAGGCCGGGACGGTTTCCCCACTGGCCACGTCGTGGATCAGGAAGCGGTCGCCGTCGGCATCGTGGTCGATGTACCAGAAGCGCCCCGCATCCAGCCAGGTGATCCGGGTCGCCGCGTGGTCGAGCAGCGGGTTGGCATTCTGCGGGATCAGTTTCGCCGCACGGGCGTAGTCGTCGGCGGTGATCTTCATCGTGTCCTGTGCGGAAGCCTCCAGGGCTAGCAGGCACGCCAGCGCGGCGGCCCATGCGTGGAATCGCGTCATCGGGAAGCATCGATCTGCGTGGGAAACCCTTTCATACTACCCGCTGCCGCCGCACGCGCGGATGCCCACGCCGTCCATTCGCAAGGAGCCCCGCATGTCCACGCCCCCGCCGCTCGCCCCGCAGCATCCGAGCTGGTGGCGGCGCCACTGGAAATGGCTGGTGCCGCTGCTGGCGGCGCTGCTGCTGAGCCTGTTCGCCGCCTTCGTGTTCGGCATCATCAGTCTGGTATTCGGCGCATTGCGCTCGTCCGAGCCCTACCGCCACGCGCTGCAGCGCGCGCAGGCCGATCCTGCGGTGATCGCCGCGCTGGGCGAGCCGATCCGGGCCGGCTGGTTCGTGCAGGGCAGCATGTCCAGCACCGGCGGCGGCGGAAGCGCCGATCTGGCGATCCCGCTGGACGGCAGCAAGGCCGACGCCACCCTGTACGTGACGGCGAAGAAGTCGGCCGGGCGGTGGCGCTACGAGGTGGTGGCGGTCAACGTCGAGGACGGGCCGCGCTTGCTGCTGGAAGGCGGCGAGGCGAAGGACGCCAACACCTGGTGACGGCTCAGGGCTGCGTCGGCTGCGCGCCCGGCGGCACGTAGATGGCCACGCCTGCGGCCTTCTTCTGCGTGGTCGGGATGCCGATGCTGCCGCCGAGCCCGGTATGGCCGCTGTAGTGGCCGCCACCGACCGACAGCCCGACCGGCGATCCGCTGCTGCCGACACCGATCAGCACCACGCCGTTGGCGCCCAGCGCCGCCGCTTCGTTCTTCAGCCGCGCCACTGCGGCGTCGGTCTGGCCCTGGGTACCGAAACCGACCGCACTGGAGGATTCGAGCTGGGCGATTTCCACCGCCCCCGGCGGCACCGCCGTGTACACCTGAACCAGCGCCGGGTCGATCGGCGGCCGGGCCTGGCCCAGCATGACCTTGGAGGTGCCGGCGCAGGCGGTCAGCAACAGCAGCGCGAGCAGCGGCAGGAAATGGCGTGGCTTCATCATGATGTTCCCCCGATCCTTGACCCGTTGGTCCATCTTGCCATGATCCCCCGTCCCGGCTGAATCGCGCCGAACCTGTCCCCGCCCGCTTCCGGGCCCGGGCCCGGAAGCGGCCGCGTTATCATGCGCCACCAAGCAACACGCCCGATGCCTGCATGAGTTTCCCGCCTGACCGCCTGACCGCCGCGCCGCGGCTGGCGGTCGACCACGTCCCCGCCCGCGACCCCGCCGACTGGCTGGCCCGGCCCGACACGCTGGCGGTGTTCGGCTTCGGCGGCGATGCCCCGGCCACGGAGACGCTCGCCGATCCGCGTTACCTGCGCCTGCCGCTGCAGCCGCTCGGTGCGACGGCGCTGGAGGTCTGGCGCGGCAGCGCTGCGGTCGGACACGGCAGCGACGACGGCATCGCCTGGGCCAGCGACGGCGAGTTGCTGTTCGGCCGCCTGCAACTGGCCGAAGCCGGCGACGGCATCCTCGCCGCGGCCGAGCGCGCCTATGCGCGGCTGGCCGGCTTCTGGCGCGCCAGCGCATTCCCGCACGTGCTGCGGATCTGGAACTACTTCGACGCCATCACCGACGGCGAAGGCGACGACGAGCGTTACCGCCAGTTCTGCATCGGTCGCGTGCGCGGGCTGGGCGAAATCGATCCCGGCAGCCTGCCCGCGGCCACCGCCATCGGCTATCGCGACGGCAGCCGCGTGCTGCACGTGTACTGGCTGGCCGCGCGCCGGCCGGGCCAGCCGCTGGAAAACCCGCGTCAGGTCAGCGCCTGGCGCTACCCGCGCCAGTACGGCCCGCAATCGCCCAGCTTCGCCCGCGCGATGCTGCCGCCGGCCGGCACCGACTGGCCGCTGTTCCTGTCCGGCACCGCCAGCATCGTCGGCCACGCCTCGCACCACGCCGGCTCGCTGGCCGCGCAACTGGACGAAACCCTGGCCAACCTCGGCAGCCTGGTCGACGCCGCCCGCGTTGCGCGTCCGGCACTGCCGCCGCAACTGGACGCCTCGTCGCGACTGAAGATCTACCTGCGCGATGCGGCCGACGCCGACGCCCTGCAGGCGCTGCTGGCCAAACGCCTGCCCGCCGACCTGCCGCGCCTGATCCTGCAGGCCGACGTCTGCCGCCGCGAACTGCAGGTGGAAATCGAAGGCATGCATGGGGTTATAGTGGCGCCCTGAATCACATTCGCGGGGAACCGGGCAATGGGGCTTGTCAGTCTGATCTGGGGCGTGGTGGCCATCGTGCTGATGGTGCTGGCGCTGATTCCGCTGCTGGGCTGGGCCAACTGGCTGGTGATCCCGTTCGCCGCCATCGGCGCGATCATCGCCGCGATCGGCATCATGCTTTCCGAAGCCGGCAAGAACGGCCGCGCCAAGACCGGCCTGCTGCTCAACGGCATCGTCATCGTGGTCGGCATCGTCCGCCTGAGCATCGGCGGCGGCATCATCTGAACCTGCGGCCGCGATGGCGGCCAGCGTATCATTGCTCCGTCATCTGGAGCACTGCATGAGTTATCCCTACACCCGGATGCGGCGCATGCGCCGCGACGAATTTTCCCGCCGGCTGATGCGCGAGCACGTGCTGACGGCGAACGACCTGATCTACCCGGTGTTCGTGCACGAGCTGGACGGCTGCGCACCGGTGCCGTCGATGCCGGGCGTCGAGCGACTGTCGATCGACGGCCTGCTGCGCGTCGGCGAACGTGCGCTGGAACTGGGCGTGCCGGTGCTGGACCTGTTCGGCGTGCCCGATCCCGCGGCCAAGACCGCCGACGGCGCCGCGGCCTGGGACGAGAACGGCATCATCCAGCGTGCGATCCGCGCGCTGAAGTCGCGCTTCCCGGAACTGGGGGTGATGACCGACCAGGCGCTCGACCCCTACACCACCCACGGCCAGGACGGGCTGATCGACGCCGACGGCTACATTCTCAACGATGAGACCATCGAGGCGCTGGTGAAGCAGTCGCTGTCGCACGCCGAGGCCGGCGCCGACATCCTTTCGCCCAGCGACATGATGGACGGCCGCATCGGTGCGATCCGCGAGGCACTGGAAGCCGCCGGCCACGTCAACACCCGGATCATGGCCTATTCGGCCAAGTACGCCTCGGCCTTCTACGGCCCGTTCCGCAGCGCGGTCGGCAGCGCCGGCAACCTCGGCAAAGGCAACAAGTTCACCTACCAGATGGACCCGGCCAACAGCGACGAGGCGCTGCGCGAAATCGCGCTGGACCTGGAGGAAGGCGCCGACATGGTGATGGTCAAGCCGGGGATGCCGTACCTGGACGTGATCCGGCGGGTCAAGGACGAGTTCCGGGTGCCGACCTACGCCTACCAGGTCAGCGGCGAGTACGCGATGCTGAAGGCCGCGGCCGCCAACGGCTGGCTGGACGAGCAGGCCTGCGCGCTGGAAGCGCTGACCGCCTTCAAGCGCGCCGGCGCCGACGGCGTGCTGACCTATTTCGCGCTGGATGCGGCGCGCTGGCTGAAGGACGCCTAGTCCACCGCCCCCGGATTTTTTCGAACACAGGAGTTCCCATGAGCCGCTACGCCGTCTTCGGCCACCCGATCGCCCACTCGCTGTCGCCGCGCATCCATGCCGCCTTCGGCGAGCAGACCGGCATCGAATTGAGTTACACCGCCATCGATGCCGACGTGGCCGGCCTGGGTGCAGCGCTGCAGCGGTTCGTCGCCGACGGCGGTGTCGGCGCCAACCTCACCCTGCCGTTGAAGCAGGCCGCGCTGGCGCTGTGCGCGCAGCTCGGCGAGCGGGCGCAGCGCGCCGGTTCGGTCAACACGCTGAGCCTGCGCGACGGCCAGTGGCACGGCGACAACACCGACGGCACTGGCCTGGTGCGCGACCTGACCGGACGCCACGGCCTGGACCTGCGCGGACGCCGCACCCTGCTGCTGGGCGCCGGCGGCGTCGGTCGCGGGGTGGCGCCGGCGCTGCTGGACGCCGGTATCGCCGAGCTGATCGTGGTCAACCGGACCCCCGAACGCGCCGACGCTCTGGTCGATGCGCTGGGCGAGCCCGGTCGCGCGCATTCGCGCTACTGGGCCGACCTGGACCAGCAGGGCGACTTCGACCTGGTGATCAACGCGACCTCGGCCGCGCGCGGCGGCGACGTGCTGGATTTCAAACTGCCGACCCTGCTGACCACCGCGCGCACGGCCGCGGTCGACCTGAATTACGGCGAGGCGGCGATCCCGTTCCTGGCCTGGGCGCGCGCATCCGGCTGCCGCGCCGCCATCGACGGCCTGGGCATGCTGGTGGAGCAGGCGGCGGGCAGTTTCGAGCTGTGGCACGGCCTGCGCCCGGATACCGACCCGGTGTACGCGATGCTGCGCCAACACGACGCGTCCCTGCACAGTGCGGACTGAATGATGGACATGTCCTTCGTCACCCAGATGCTGAGCATACTGCTGTTTCGGCTACCCGAATTGCTGGTCTGCGCCGGCGGCCTGGTTCTGTTGTGGATGTCGCCGAGGACTGCCGCGGGGCGGTCGTCGGCGATGACCGGCCTGTGGCTTCTGCTGGGTGCCGATCTGGCAGGCATGACGCTGACGACTGTGCAGACCTGGTTCGTTTACGCCCACTCCGACGACATGAATGTCTCCCGGTGGTTCACGGCTGTTTCGGCGGGACACATGTTGCTGACGCTGGTTTCCGCCGCCGGACTGGCCCTGCTGGCCTGGGGCGCGGCCAAGGCGATGCGGCGGACGCATTCCGCTCCCGCTTCCGCTACGTGAAGCGCTACAGCAGCCCGTCACGCTTGACCGCCAGATAGCGTTCCACCAGCGCCGCCGGCAATTCCTCGCAGGTCACGTCCAGCACCATCACCCGATGGCTGCGCAGCGCTTCGTGCGCGGCCTTGCGCTGTTCCAGGTAGCGCGCCACCGCGCCGGCGCGGATCGCGCCGGACAGGTCGTGCACGTCTTCGTCCAGCGCCTCGTCCAGCGCGCGTTCGCGCAGGCTGGCCACGCACACCAGGTGCCGGCGTTGCAGCAGGCGCACCGCCGCCAGCAGGTCCTCGATGTCCTCGTCGCGCACGTTGGTCGCCAGCATCACCAGCGCGCGCCGGCGCTGGCGCAGCGACAGTTCCGAGGCTGCGGCCAGATAGTCGGTGGCCACCGCCTGCGGTTGCAGGTCGTAGCTGGCCCGCAGCAGGGTGTCGATCGCGCCCATGCCGCGTTGCGGCGCGACCCAGCGGCTGTCGCCGCCGCTGGCCATCAGCCCGGCGGCGTCGCCCTGGCGCAGCGCCAGGTAGGACACCACCAGCGAGGCGTTGAGCACGTGGTCGAAGTGGGCCAGTTCGCCTTCGCGGGCCAGCATCCGCCGGCCTGTGTCGATCAGCATCACCAGTTGCTGGTTCTTCTCGTCCTGGTATTCGCGCGAGATCAGCTTGCGCGCGCGCGCGGTGGCTTTCCAGTCGATCTGGCGCAGGCTGTCGCCGACCCGGTATTCGCGCATCTGGTGGAAGTCGGTGCCTTCGCCGCGCCGCCGCTTCAGGTGCGCACCGACCAGCCGCGAGGCCTGTTCCGCGCTGAACAGCGCGAAGCGCGTCAGCGGCGCGAAATCGGGATACACGCGCACCGTCTGCGGCGCCCCGGCCAGCCGCGTCTGCCGCCACAGCCGCCACGGCGAATGCAGGCGCAGCTGCACGCCGTCGAAGCTCGCATCGCCGCGCATGTTCGGGCGCAGGCGATAGCTGAATTCGCTGGCGGTGGCCGGCAGCAGCGACAGCGTGCGCGGCAGGCCCTGCGACGGCCAGCCGCCAGGATGCAGGTCGAACACGTCGACCCGTTGCCGCCGCAATGATGACTCGATCCGCAGGCCGACCTCGCGCTCGACGCCCAGCGGCAGTGCATCGGGCAGCTGCCGGCTCGCCTGCGGGGTTTCCCGCGCGCGCAGGCGCAGGGCATCGATAGTCAGCAGCGCGAGCAGCGCGGCGCCGGCCAGCCACCATGCCGACGCCGGCACGCCGAGCGGCAGCAGCGCGGTCAGGCCGGACAGGCCCCACAACGCCAGCAACACGATCAGCGCAGGCGCGGGCCTCATTTACGCGGCGCTTCCACCTTGGCCAGTAGCGCGCGCAGCGCATCGTCCGGGCTCTGTCCTTCGATCTGCAACTCCGGCGACAACATGATGCGATGGCGCAGCGCCGGGGTGGCGATGTCGTGGACGTCGTCGGGGGTAACGAAGTCGCGCCCCTGCAGCACCGCCTGCGCACGCGCCGCGCGCGCCAGCGCGATGCTGCCGCGCGGACCGGCGCCGAGCGAGATCCCCGGCCATTTGCGGGTAGCCGCGACAATCCGCACCGCGTAGTCCAGCACCTGCGCATCCACCGTTACCGCCGCGGTGCCGCGCTGCAGGGCGAGGATGCCGTCGGCGTCCATTACCCGCCGCACTGCGGACAGGTCGAAATCGCTGGCGCTGCGCCCGGTGGTCACCGCTTCGACCATCTGCTTCTCCTCGTCCAGGCTCGGATAGTCGATCAGCACCTTCAGCAGGAAGCGGTCCAGTTGCGCCTCGGGCAATGGGTACGTGCCTTCCTGCTCGACCGGGTTCTGGGTGGCCAGGGTCATGAACGGCTGCGCCAGCTCGAACGCCTTGCCTTCGATCGTCACCTGCCCTTCCTGCATCACCTCCAGCAATGCCGACTGGGTCTTGGCCGGGGCGCGGTTGATCTCGTCGGCCAGCAGCAGGTGGGTGAACACCGGGCCGCGGCGGATCTTGAAGCTTTCGGTCTTGGGGTCGTACACCGCATGGCCGCTGACATCGCTGGGCATCAGGTCGGGGGTGAACTGCACGCGCGCGTAGTTCAGCTCAAGCGCCTGCGCCAGCGCGCGCACCAGCAGGGTCTTGCCGAGGCCGGGCACGCCTTCGATCAGCACGTGGCCGGCACACAGCAGGGCGATCAGCACCTGGTCCAGCACCTCGGGCTGGCCGATGAAGGCGTGGGAAACTTCGTCGCGGATCTGCGCCACGCGTTCGGCCAGCGCTTCACCGGCCAGCACCGGCGTCGGGGTGGAATCGTTCGGGCTCATAGCTGTCTTCTCAGTCGGATCAAGGTGGAAATGCGGTCGCGGAACGCGCCGGTATCGTGCGAAGCCGGCGCCTGCAGGGCATCGCGCAACGAGGCCGCCGGCACCTGCAGGCGCGCGGCGATCGCTTCGGCCTGGGCGTCGCCGTCCAGCGCGGCGGCGAGCGGGTCGCGGCGGCGCAGCCTGGACAGGAAGGCCTGGCGCACGGCGGCGTACAGCAGCGCGCGCTTGTTGTAGCGGAACAGGTGCTCGCCGCTGGCGCGCACGTGCTCCAGCAGCGAACGGCGTTCGCCGGGCGGCGGCGGCAGGGCGGGGCCGAATCGCTGCGAACGCATCCACAGCCAGGCCAGCAGCGCCAGCGCCAACGGCAGCCAGATCCGCCAGCCGCGCTCGAACAGGCTGCGGAACAGCGACGGCATCTGCGCGGCATAGACCAGGTGCATGGTGCCCTTGCCGTAGTTCGGTGCCAGCACCTGCCGGGTCAGCGCGCGATGCGGACCATCGTGCAGGCCGCCATCGACACCGGTGCCGCCGAACAGGCCTCCACCGGCGCGGCGGTTGGACAGGAAATCGAAACCGGACAGCACGTCGACACGGCCATCGCCGTGCGCCAGCCGAGCGTACACGTAGCCGTCGCCGAGATTGCCCCACGACAGCTCCGGCACCACGTCGTCGAAGCTGAAGCGTGCCTTGCCGCAGAACTCGATGTGGTGGTCCTCGCCCTCGACCTGGAACGACATGCAGTCGGTGCTGCCGCCGGCGTCGTGACCCTTCACGAACAAGCCCAGCGTTTCGAACAGCGCCGGGGTCAGGCTGTCCTGCCAGCCTTTCAGGTCGGGCGTGCGCACGATCAGGTGACCGCCGCCGGCCACCCAGTCCAGCAGCCGTTGCGCATCCGGCGGCGACAGGCTGCGCGGGTCGTTGAGCAGCAGCACGGTGTCGCCCGGCTGCAGCGGATGCGCGGCCAGGTTCAGGCGTTGGCGCGAATCGACCCTGACCCCGTCGGCCTGCAGCGCCAGCTTCAGCGCATACAGCGGGTTGTACGCCGCTTCGCCGCGCGGCGGCAGATCCAGCTCGTGCTCGACCCGGTGGAAGTTGTGCAGGAACCAGGCTGCGGCCACCGTGACCACCAGCAGGGCCACGAACAGGATCAGGCCGCCGCGCGCACCTTTGATCGATGCACCCTTGACCGACGCGCTCACGCCGCCCACCCGTAACGCTGCTGCAACTGGCCGAGCAACGCTTCGAATTCGGCCTCGTCCGGCAGCCGGCGGGCGTAGGCGGCGTATTGCCACACCCGCACCATCCGCGCGAACAGGCTGCGATCCTCGCCGTCGGGCATCCGCCGCGACGCGCGCAGGCATTCGGATTCGGTCGCGCCCGGCGGCAGGCTGACCCCGGCGCGGGCGACCATGGCATCGACGCTGGCGCGATACAACAGGGCCAGCGCGTGCCGCGGCTTGCCCTCGGCCCACAGCCGGCGCGCGGCGGCGGCGACGTTTTCCGGCAATGCATCCGGCAGCGGCAGGGTTTCCACCGTCGCCGGCGCTTCGACCGCCTTGCCGCGCTTGAAGGTGCCACGCATCCACGGCAGCCAGTGCCGCGCGGTCACCACCAGCACGACGACTGCGATCGCCAGCAGGATCCACAGCCCCCATTCGCCAATGAAGGCGAACAGCTTGCCCATCCATTCCAGCCACGGCGGCAGCGGCATCTGCTTCGGCGCCTCGGCTTCGGTGCCGTCGGGCTTGCGTTCCCAGCGCGTCAGCTTGCGTTTGCCGTTGAGCAGCGGATCGGCATAGGCCTGTTCGACCGCCTTGCGGAAGGCCGTGTCGTCGACCCGTTGCTCGCCAAACACCTCCGGCAAGATCGGCGCCTGCGGGGCGTCTTCGTCTTCGCCGTCATCCGCGTCGACAACCTCGACTGCGGCCTGCGCGGCCGGCGGCGGGGTGTCGCGCTCCTGCGCCTGCGCGGCCGGAACGGCCAGCCCCGCGCCGACGGCCAGCGACAGCAGCAGCACGATCGGCGCGGCGGCCGTACGCAATCGCTGGCGCAGGCGACGGAAGGCGATTTCCACGTCCCAGGCCTCGATCTGGGTGCGCCGGTTGAGGTACAGGCCGAAGCCGGCGCCGACGTAGTACGGCTCGACCAGGGTCATCCCCAGCCAGCACAGCGCGTTCCAGCCGATCTTCGCCCACCACGGTGTCTGCTCGTTGATCAGCGCCCAGCCGGCGCGCACCGTCTCCGGCAGGTATTCCACCGGCACGAACATGAAGATGGTGGCGACGCCGCCCAGCACCAGCATCGCCTCGAACGCGGCGCAGATCATCGTCAGCAGTACCGCATTGCCGTAGACCGCGCCGCCCAGCACCCGGCGGCGATCGCGCAGACGCGCGCCGTCAACGCCTTCCAGCAGATCGATCGGCAGGTACAGCGAACGCGCCGGACCCAGCCGGCGCCAGGTCAGGAAGCCGAGCATCCGCTTCCAGCCCCAGCCACGCTGCGCGGCCAGGGTTTCGCGCACCGACGGCACCGCGCCGAAGGTCGCGCGCGAAATCACGTACAGCGGGATGCGGTCGAACACCGGCTTCAGCCACCACATCAGCAGGCCGGCCAGGCCGAGCAGGTCCAGCGCCCAGCCGGCGGCGTTCAGCAGCACGAACACCGGCAGCGTCAGCCACAGCCACGGCTTCCACACCGCGCCGGCATGGCGACGGACCAGGGCGGTGCCCAGTTCGACCGCCTCCCACGGCGATCGCGCGCGCAGGCGCACGGTCAGCTGGTCCAGCCGCATCAGCCGGCCGCCTCCGCCAGCGCCTGGGCCTGGCGACCGCCGCGCCACAGCCACGCCAGCACCAAGCTCCACAGCACCGCCGACACCCCGTACTTGACCGGCGCCGGGATCGAGCCGATCGACGACCAGAATGCTTCGATGAAGGCGGCGACCAGCAGCATCGCCACCACCCCCAGGCACAGTCGGGCGCCCTTGATGCCGCCTTCGACCAGCGCATCGATGCGCCGGCGCCGCCCCGGCGCCAGCAGCTTCAGTCCCAATTGCAGGCCGGCGCCGCCGGCGATCACGATCGCGGTCAGCTCGAACGGCGCATGCCCGCAGACGAAGCGCCACAACGGATCGCCGTAACCGATCTGCTGCAGGTGGCCGAACACCGCGCCGATGGTGACGCCGTTGTAGAACAGCACCAGCACCGTGCCGATTCCGGCCAGCAGGCCGCTGGCGAAAGTGCGCAGGCCGATGCTGATGTTGTTCATGATGTACACGCCGAACATGGTCCAGTCGCTGCCGCTTTCGCGGCCCAGCTTGTGCATCTCGTTGGCCGGGTCGTACATCTGCTCCATGGTCGCGACCTGCATCGGGTCCATCACCCCGTAGATCAGCTCGGGACGCCATTGCAACAGCACGAACATCGCCAGCAGCGGCACCGCAAACAGCGCGGTCGCCGCCCACATGCAGCCGGCTTCGCTGCGTACCAGCCGCGGGAAGTCGGCCAGCAGGAATTCGGCGGCGCGGCGCCAGCGCGGCGGCGGCGTGCGGTACAGCAGGTTGTGGCCGCGCTGCATCAGCGCCTGCAGTCGCGCGGTCACCACCGGGCTGTAGCCACGGCGGCGAGCCAGCGCCAGTTGCTGGCACAGGCGGCGGTAGCGTTGCGGCACCTGATCGTCGCCCAGCAACGCATGGCTGCGCTCCTCGCGGGCACGGCGGGCGTCACCGCGGGTTTCCAGCCAATGCTCGAAGGCCTGCCATTCGGCCTGGTAGCGGGCGACGAACTGTTCCTGTCTCATCGCCGCCCCAGCAGCCAGTTGGCCATGCCGTACAGGCGCAGCACGCCGGCCTGACCGCGCGCGGCGGTCAGCGGCTCGACGATGTCGGCCAGCTCGGCCTGGCGTTCGCGGGTCAGCAGCGGTGCGCGCTCGCCGAAGGCGACGATGGCCGCCTGTTCCTCCGGCTGCAGTCCGGTCGGCGGCGCCAGCACCGCATTGGCCGGCGCGGCAGCGTGTTCGCGCTCGCGTTCGTTGTGCACGACCAGGGTGCCGGCGACCATGTCGCCGAGCCGGCGCCCGTAAGGGTCGAACAAGCAGGCCAGCAGGCCCAGCGCGTAGCCGAACGGCAGCATATCGACCGTGCGCAGCAGGTTGCGGGTGATCGCCGGCAGCCAGCCGACCGGCGCGCCGTCCTTGCCGACCACCCGCAGTGACATCGCCTTCTTGCCGACGGTCTGCCCGTCCCAGACCGCTTCCAGCACGATCGGATAGGCCCAGTACACCAGGAACAACACGATCAGGTTCAGCCCCTTGCCCATGCCGCCGAGCATGCCCAGCACCATGCCGGTCGCCATCAGGATGCCGAGGCGGATGGCGAAATCGATGCTCCACGCCAGCGCGCGCGGCACCGGGCCGGCCGCCGGCAGGTGCAGGGCGACGCCTTCGGGGGTGACGACTTCGCGATAGGTGTCCAGCATCAGGCGAAGGTTCCGTGACCGGGCCAGATGCGGGCCAACCGTGGATGCGCATGCCTTCCCTGCGCGCGCGAACTGCGCTGTTGCAACGACCTGCACTCCCGTGTGCGTCCCCAGCCACGACTTTACCCCGCCGCTGTTCTGCTCGCTACACTTCGCGGCCATGTCGTCCGATGTTTTTCCCTGCCGCAGCGGCTGCGGCGCCTGTTGCATCGCGCCGTCGATCGCCTCGCCGATTCCCGGCATGCCGAACGGCAAACCGGCCGGCGTGCGCTGCGTGCAACTGGACGATGCGATGCGATGCCGGTTGTTCGGTCGGCCGGAACGCCCGGCCTTCTGCATCCGCCTGCGCCCCGGCCCCGACATGTGCGGCCGCGACCGCGACGAAGCGATGTCCCTGCTGTCAGCGCTGGAAACGGCGACGCAGCCGTAGCCCGACCCGATCAGCCGCCGTAGCGGCCGATGTCCAGCCCCTCGCCGTCGATCGCCGGCGTACGCCCGCCGACCAGGTCGGCCAGATAACTGCCCGAGCCGCAGGCCATGGTCCAGCCCAGGGTGCCGTGGCCGGTGTTGGTGTACAGGTTGCGGTAGCGGGTCGCGCCGATCACCGGCGTGCCGTCCGGGGTGGCCGGTCGCAACCCGGTCCAGAACTCGGCTTGCGACAGCTCGCCGCCACGCGGGTACAGCTGGTTCACCACCTGTTCCAGGGTCTGCCTTCGGCGCGGCGACAGCGACAGGTCGAAACCGGATACCTCGGCCATGCCGCCGACGCGGATGCGTCGGTCGAAACGGGTGATGGCGACCTTGTAGCTCTCGTCCAGCACCGTCGATACCGGGGCCATGGTTTCGTCGGTGACCGGGATCGTCAGCGAATAGCCCTTCAGCGGATACACCGGCAGGCGCAGTCCCAGCGGCGCGAGCATCTGCGGCGAATGGCTGCCCAACGCCAGCACGTAGCGGTCGGCGCTTTCGCGCTTGCCGTCGATGCGCACGCCGACGACGCGCTGGCCGTCATGCTCCAGCGCCTCGATGGTCCGGCCGTGGCGAAATTCGACGCCGGCCGCTTCGGCCAGTGCGGCCAGCCGCTGGGTGAACAGGTGGCAGTCGCCGGTCTGGTCGTTGGGCGTGCGCAAGGCGCCGGCGAAGCGGGTCGGCGCGGCGGCCAGCGCCGGCTCGTGGCGGGCGATGCCGGCCGCGTCCAGCAGTTCGTGCGGCACGCCCATCCGTTCCAGCACGGCGACATCGGCGGCGGCGGCGTCCAGCTGCGCCTGGGTACGGAACAGTTGCAGGGTGCCGAGCTGGCGGCCTTCGTAGTCGATCCCGGTCTCGGCGCGCAATGCGTCCAGGCACTGCCGGCTGTATTCGCACACGCGCACCATCCGCGCCTTGTTGACCGCATAGCGGCCGGCGGTGCAGTTGCGCAGCATCTGCAGCATCCAGCGGTACTGCAGCGGATCGGCGGTCGGCCAGATCGCAAGCGGCGCGTGGCGCTGGAACAGCCACTTCAGCGCCTTCAGCGGGATGCCCGGTGCCGCCCACGGGGCAACGTAGCCGAACGACAGTTGGCCGGCATTGCCGTAACTGGTTTCCAGCGCGGCCGTCGGCTGGCGATCGACCACGACCACGTCGAATCCGGCGCGGGCCAGATACCAGGCACTGGTCGTGCCGATCACGCCGCCACCAAGAACCATCACCCGCATCGCGCACCCCACAGGACATTTCCCTGCCAAGGGAAAGAATCCCCGCCCTGCAGGCAAGTATATGGACGAAAGCTCAGGAACATTCGCCAATATGCAACCAGTTTCCAGTGATAATTCCCGCCGTGACCCACGAATACAGGAATCGCCTATGCGCCCGCGCGCCTTGGACAAGATCGACCGCAGGATCCTGCGCATCCTGCAGCAGGAAGGACGCATCTCGTTCACCGAACTGGGCGAGCGGGTCGGGCTGTCCACCACCCCCTGCACCGAGCGCGTGCGCTGGCTGGAACGCGAGGGCGTGATCACCGGCTACCACGCGCGACTGGACCCGCAGCGGTTGCAGGCCGGCCTGCTGGTGTTCGTCGAAATCAGCCTGGCCTACAAGTCCGGCGACATCTTCGAGGAATTCCGCCGCGCCGCGATGAAGTTGCCCAACGTGCTGGAATGCCACCTGGTCAGCGGTGACTTCGACTACCTGATCAAGGCGCGGATCGACGAGATGGCCGCCTACCGCACGCTGCTGGGCAGCTCGCTGCTGACCATGCCGCACGTGCGCGAGTCAAAAAGCTACATCGTGATGGAAGAGGTCAAGGAAACCCTGAGCCTGCCGGTGGCGGACTGAACGCCTGAATCAAGCCGATCCTCGAAGCTGGTTCGGGTTGAATGAATGTTAGGTACCGTTGTCGGCAACCTCAACCACTTCTTGTACAAATCGCTTTGTGTTCTCCTGCCAATCGCGAACCTGATTTACCGAAATGCTTTGAACACGAGCATTGCCGGTGCCTACCGCGTGATTACGGTCCATTTGGTGCACGATTTGGTGACGACGAGCCATGCACTTGGCTAGCTTTGGATAGAAATGATCAAATTGCGCGCTTTCGATTCCGACCATTCTCAGGTTGCTACAGACATCTTGGATACCATTTAGGTTCATCTGGTCGACGTAGGCGTCAATCGAATCGCGGATGATGTTGTGGACAAACTGCCCCTCATAGGGGAGAAGGTCACCGAGTAAGAATGACTTGGCGCGCTGATTCGCAGGCATTCCGACTAGTGGCACTAAATTTAGCGATTCGCGACTGCCAGACGGAAGCTTCCAGAGAAATAGATTGCGAAACACCTCCTCTAGAGCACTGTGCAGAAAGACAACGGCAGCTCGTAGTGGGTCAGCAGATTTTGCATCCCGTCGCCCTTGCCGCCGAGTGCTTTGGGATGCCTCGTAGACTGCGACCAGATTACTTACTCGATTGTTGTTCTGGTGGAACTCAGAAAGTGTGTAATCTTTCATTATTCATCCCAGCGAAATTACAACCATGACACCTAACACATGAGTTAAGCCGGCCCGCTGAGCGGGCACGGATTGAATAAATTATTAGACGCGGCCCTCAAGGGACTCGAACTATTCGCATGATTTTCGCAGGTGACTCGGGCTGCCCTGCAGGTGGCTCTGTCTTTGAACCGTGAGGCGGGTTCAAGAAAAATTGTGCCCCACACTTGCCGCATGACGAAGGATTGTCACAACTAGATCCGACTCGACCACTCTGGTAAACGAACAATACAGGGTGGCCACACTCTGAGCAGTTCCATGCGACGTTATTTCCGTCGGCATGTACGGCGCCAGGCTCAAACTTTGAATTGCGGAATGTCCAGCCCATAAACTTAGCGCCTAACTAGCCTTAAACCGCATCCAAGTAACGATCCTTCAACCGCACATAATGCTGGGCTGAATACAGCAGACCCTCGATCTGCTCGGGCGTCAGCTTGCGCACGAAGCGTGCCGGGTTGCCCAGCCACAGTTCGCCTTCGCCGACCGTCTTGCCTGGACCGACCACTGCGCCGGCACCGACGAAGCCGTTCTTTTCCACCACCGCGCCGTCGAGCACGATCGCGCCCATACCGATCAGGCTGGCGTCGCCGATGGTGCAGGCGTGGATCAGCGCCTTATGGCCGATGGTGACGTCCTCGCCGATGAGGGTGGCGAAACCGCCCAGCCGCGAGTGCGGACCGTCGTGGCTGACGTGGATGACGGTGCCGTCCTGCACGTTGCTGCGCGCGCCGATGCGGATGTAGTTGACGTCGCCGCGCACCACGCAGGCCGGCCAGATCGACACGTCGTCGCCCAGCACCACGTCGCCGATCACGGTGGCCGCCGGGTCGACGTAGACGCGCTGGCCCAGGGTGGGAAGCCGGCCAAGATAGGGGCGCAGCGAGGTCAGGTCCGCATTCATGCCGCCATTGTAGTGCGCCGGCCCGCGCCGGCGCGTCTACACTCGCGGCATGAACACCGCTGCCACGACCGCCGCCAACGCCACGCTGACCGCGGCCAATGCCGCCTCGGGGCAAACACGGCCTGCGGCGGGTGGGCCCGCGCCGCAAGGCGAAACCGCCGTGCCCGAACTGCGGCCCACGCTCGAGCGCCTGCGCGCGGCCTGGCAGGCGCGCAAGCCCGACCTGCAACAGCGCCGCGACGACCTGCAGCGCCTGCGCGACGCGCTGAAGCGGCGCATGGACGAAATGGCGTCGGTGGTGGCCGCCGACTTCGGCCACCGCTCGCTGCACGAAACCCGCATCGCCGACGGCATGACCGTGCTGACCGAGATCGACCACCTGCGCAAGCACCTGCGCGGCTGGATGAGGCCACGTCGGGTCGGCGTCGGCTGGCGCTTCTGGCCGGCGCGCGCCGAAGTGCGACCCGAGCCGGTCGGCGTGGTCGGGGTGATCGCGCCGTGGAATTACCCGGTCAACCTGGCGCTGATTCCGCTCGCCACCGCCATCGCCGCCGGCAACCACGTCTACCTGAAGCCGTCCGAGCACACCCCGCGCACCACCGAGTTCCTGCGTGAGCTGCTGGCCGAAGTGTTCCCCGCCGACCGCGTCGCCGTGGCCAGCGGCGGCGCCGAGATCGGCTCGGCCTTCGCCGCACTGCCGTTCGACCATCTGGTCTTTACCGGCTCCACCGCGGTCGGTCGCAAGGTGATGGCCGCCGCCGCCGCCCACCTGACCCCGCTGACGCTGGAGCTGGGCGGCAAGTCGCCGGCCATCGTCTGCGACGACTATCCGCTGGAGCAGGCCACCGCGCGCCTGGCCACCGGCAAGTGGTTCAACTGCGGGCAGACCTGCATCGCCCCGGATTACGTGCTGATCAATCGATCACGCCGCGACGCCTTCGTCGAAGCCCTGCGCCAGCAGGCCCTCGCCCGCTACGGCGACCTGTCCGACCCGGCCGACTACACCCGCGTGGTCAACGATGGCCAGTACGCACGCCTGCAGGGTTACCTGGACGATGCGCAAGCGCGTGGCCTGAACGTGCTGACCCTGGCCGGCCGTGCCGATCCCGCGCAACGGCTGCTGCCGCCGACCGTGGTGCTGGACCCGGGCGACGATGCCCGCGTCATGCAGGAGGAGATCTTCGGCCCGATCCTGCCGGTGATCGGGGTGGACTCGCTGGACGCGGCAATCGACTACGTCAACGCCCACGACCGGCCGCTGGCGCTGTATCCCTTCAGCCACCGGCGCGAGCAGGTCGAACAGATCCTACAGCGCACCCTGGCCGGCGGCGTCACCGTCAACGACAGCCTGCTGCACTTCGGCATCAACGCGCTGCCGTTCGGCGGCATTGGCCCCAGCGGCATGGGTGCCTATCACGGCCGGATCGGCTTCGACTCGATGAGCAAGCTGCTGCCGATCCTGTGGCAACCGCGCCGCGCCGGCAGCGACATGCTCAAGCCGCCGTACACGAAAGTGGCCAGGTTCATCGATTTCCTGGTGCGCTGAACACGCAGCGGAACGTCCGCTTCCTCAGCGCAGGTCGCCGTGATCGTGATCGTGGCCATCCAGCGGCAGGTCCGGGTGCCACAGTTCATGGCTGTCCACGCGCACGCGCAAGCCGGCTTCCAGTGCGCCGATTCGCGCGGTCGCCTCATCCAGCGCTGCCTGGCGCTGGTTGCGCTGCGACAGCAGGTATTCGCCCAGATCGCTTTCGCCGAGTTCCCAGGCCCGGCGCGCGCGCGCGCTGGCCGCCTCCTGCGCCTGCAGCGCGCGCTGCTGCGCCTGCCATTGCGCCAGCGCCGCATCGGCCGCGCGGGTGGTCATCCACGCCTCCTGTTCGACCATCCGGCGCACGCCGTCGGCCTCGACCTCGGCTGCGGTGGCATTGGCCGCTTCGCCGTCGGCCACGGCGCTGCGGTAGCGGCTGCCGATCGGCACGCTGAGCACCAGGCCGATGCTGCGCTCCATGCCGCCGCGTTCGTCCATGACTCGCAAGCCCAGGCTGGGATCGGGACGGCGATCGGCGCGTGCGCGGTCGGCCTGCGCGCGCTGGCGCAGGGCGTCCTCGCGGGCGATGCCGATCTCGTGGCTGCGCTCGACGATCAGCTGCCGCCAGGCTTCACTGCCACCGGGCAGCGGCTGCGGCTCGGGCAGGGCCGGCAACCGCGCGGGCACCGGCAGTTGCGGGAATTCGCCGGCCAGCGCCTGTCGCGCCGCCGCCGCCGCCGCTTCGGCGACGATCGCCTGCGCCTGCAGCCGGGCCAGCTCGGCTTCGAACAGGTCCAGCTGGCGCTGTGCGACATCGCCCAGCGCCAGCCGCCGCGCCAATGCGTCGCGCTCGCGTTGCAACAACTGCTGCTGCCGATCGAGTTCAGCCCATGTCCGACCGGTCCGCAACCAGTCCATCCACAACACCAGCAGGCGTCGCGCGGCCTGGTGCTCGGCATCGTCCAGGCGCAGGTCGGCGCCGGTGGACAGGTGGCCGCCAATCTCGCGGTCCAGTCGCGCCTTGCCGGGCAGGCGGATGCGCCGGCTGAGCTGCGCCTCCCATTCGTTGAAATCGCCCTCGTGGTCGGTATTGCGCCGCTGCGGAATCAGCAATGCCTCGAACTCGTTGCTGCCCGCACCCAATGCCCGCGCGCCGGCGCCGGCGGCATCGACCCGGGCGGCGGCGGCGCGCACTTCCGGTCGCGCCAGCAGGGCCGGGCCGATCAGTTCGTCCGGCGGCAGGTAGTCCTGCGCCTGCAGCACCGGCGGCAACACGGCCAGCAGAGCCGCGGCGAAACGGCAGGCGCGCTTCATGCCAGCCTCCCGCCGTCCAGCACCGGCTCCACCCACCACTGCACCTCGGGCGCAGCGATCCGCGCGCGCAACGCCGACAGCACGTGCTCGAGCTGATCGTGCTCGATCACCACCCACAGCACGCGGCGCTCGACCCGGCCACGCACCTGTTCGCCGGCCGAGGCATGGGCGAAGTTGCTGCTGTGCCCTTCGGCATGCAGCAGGGTGAAGCCCGGCAGGGTCGGGTCGGCGATCATCGCCTCGGTCACGACGTCTTCAAGGCCGGGCGGGAAAACCAGGTTCAGGCGGACACGGGCGGTCATGCGTCGGCCCTCCGGACGGGGGCGGCCATCGGCGTCGGCGCCGGTTCATGTCCATAGCGCCGATACAGCACCGGCAGCAGCAGCAAGGTCAGCGCGGTGGACGAGACCAGCCCGCCGATCACCACGATCGCCAGCGGGCGCTGGATTTCCGAACCGGGACCGGAGGCCAGCAGCAGCGGCACCAGGCCGAAAGCGGCGATGGTGGCGGTCATCAGCACCGGGCGCAGTCGCCGCCAGGCGCCCTCGCGCACCACCCGCTCCATCGGCAGGCCCTGCGCATGCAACTGGTTGAAATGGGACACCAGCACCAGACCGTTGAGCACGGCGATACCGAGCAGGGCGATGAATCCCACCGAGGCCGGCACCGACAGGTACTGGCCGGACAGCCACAGGGCGAGAATGCCGCCGACCAGCGCGAACGGCACGTTGCCCAGGATCAGCAGCGCCTGTCGCACCGATCCGAAGGTCATGAACAGCACCACGAAGATCAGCCCCAGCGCCACCGGCACCACCAGACCCAGGCGGGCGGCGGCGCGCTGCTGGTTCTCGAACTGCCCGCCCCACGCCAGCCGATAACCCGGCGGCAACGGCACCTCGCGGGCCACCGCGGCGCGCGCCTCCTCGACGAAGCCGACCAGGTCGCGGCCGCGCACGTTGGACTGGATCAGGGCAAAGCGCGAGCCGTTCTCGCGATTGACCCGCACCGGGCCGGAAGTCGGGGCAATGCGCGCCAACGTGCTCAGCGGCACTTCGCCCTCGTCGCCGCGGGCAATGCGCAGGTCGGAGAAGCGTTCCACCGAACCGCGAACCTGCGCGTCGCCGCGGACCAGGATCGGAGTCCGCTTGTCCGGCTCGATCACCGTGCCGGCCGGGACCCCCTCCAGCTGCGCGCGCAGTTCGTCCTGCACATCGGTCACCGCCAGCCCGGCGCGGCCGGCCGCCTGCGCATCGACCTTGACCTGCAGGTACTGCACGCCATCGGTGGCCTGGGTCAGCACGTCCTGCGCACCGGGCGTGCGTTCGATCACCGCGGCGATGCGCTCGGCCAGGTCGCCCAGCACGTTCAGGTCCGGGCCGAAGATCTTGATCGCCACGTCGCCGCGGCTGCCGGTCAGCATTTCCGACACCCGCATCTCGATCGGCTGGGTGAAGCCGAACTCGACACCGGGGAAGTCGTCCATCACCTCGCGGATCCGGTCGGTCAGCCATTGCTTGTCGGACTTGCGCCACTCGTTGCGCGGCTTCAATTCCATGAACAGGTCGGTTTCGTTCAAGCCCATCGGATCCAGACCCAGCTCGTCGGAGCCGACCCGGCCGATGCTGTGGCGCACCTCCGGCACCTTTTCGGCAATCGCGCGCTCCACCGCCAGATCGATCTGCAACGATGGCTCCAGCGCGATCGACGCCGGCTTCTGCAACTGCAGCAGGATGTCGCCCTCGTCCATGGTCGGCATGAAGGTCTTGCCGGTACCCAGATAAGCCAGCACGCCCAGCAGCAGGGCCGCTCCGGCCAGCGACAACGCCGCGGCCGGCCGCGCCAGCGCCGTCTCCAGCAATGGCCGGTACAGGCGGTCGAGCTGACGCATCAGCCACGGTTCGCGGTGCGCGTGTTCCTTCAGCAGCAGCGACGCCAGCACCGGCACCATGGTCAGCGACAGCAGCAGCGACACGCCAAGGGCAAACACGATGGTCAGCGCCACCGGTGCGAACAGCTTGCCTTCCAGCCCCTGCAGGGTCAGTAGCGGCATGAAGGTCAGGCAGATGATCAGGATGCCGGCAGCGACCGGGGTGGCGACTTCGCGCGCGGCGGCATAGACCCGGTGCACGCGCGGCAGCTGCGCGCTGCCGGCATCCGGATCGAGCCGGCTGACCGCATTCTCGACCACCACCACCGCCGCATCGACCAGCATGCCGATGGCGATGGCCAGCCCGCCCAGGCTCATCAGGTTGGCGCTCATTCCGGTCAGCCGCATCAGCAGGAAGGTGCCCAGCGCGGCCAGCGGCAGCATCAACGCCACCACCAGCGCGGCACGGAATTCACCTAGGAACAACAGCAGCAGGATCACCACCAGCACGGTGGCCTCGAGCAGCGCGTGCTCGACCGTGCTG
Organism: Pseudoxanthomonas kalamensis DSM 18571; assembly: GCF_010211745.1. Classification (GTDB taxonomy): domain Bacteria; phylum Pseudomonadota; class Gammaproteobacteria; order Xanthomonadales; family Xanthomonadaceae; genus Pseudoxanthomonas_A; species Pseudoxanthomonas_A kalamensis. Next base: position 329,428 of record NZ_PDWQ01000001.1, read on the forward strand.
ACCGCACGGCCGATCAGCACGCTGCGGTCGTAGAACGGCACCACCTTCACCCCCGGCGGCAGGCTGGGCGCCAGTTCGTCCAGGCGCGCGCGGATGGACTTGACCAGGGTCGAGGCATCGGCGCCGCGCAGGGCGACGACGATGCCTTCCACCGCCTCGCCGCGGCCGTCGCGGCTGACCGCGCCATAGCGGGTCAGCGCCTCGGTGCGTACCTGTGCCACGTCGCCAAGCCGTACCGGTGCCGCGCCATTGCCGCCGCTGCGGATCACCACCGCGGCCAGGTCCTCGGGGACGCGGATGGCGCCTTCGGTACGCACGATCAGGGCTTCCTCGCCGGCATCGAGGCGGCCGGCGCCATCGTTGCGATTATTGCGCTCGACGGCATCGACCACATCGCGAAAATGCAGGCCCAGCGTCGCCAGGCGCGCGCGGTCGGGAATCACCACGAAGCTGCGCGCCTGCCCACCCAGCACGTTGACGTCGGCCACTCCCGGCAGGGTGCGCAGGGCCGGGCGCAGGGTCCAGTCGAGCAGGGTCCGGCGTTCGGCCAGGCTCAGGTCGCCGCCTTCGATGGTGAACATGAACACGTCCGACAGCGGCGTGGAAATCGGCGCCAGCCCGCCCCCGACATCGCCCGGCAGGCTGCCGGCGACGTTGGCGTAGCGCTCGGCCACCTGCTGGCGCGCCCAGTAGATGTCGGTGCCCTCGGCAAAGTCGAGGGTCATGTCGGCGATGGCGTACTTGGCGGTGGATCGCAGCATGGTGCCTTGCGGCACGCCCAGCAGTTCCATCTCCAGCGGCGCGATCACCCGCGATTCGACTTCCTCCGGCGTCATCCCCGGCGCCTTCAGGATCAGCTTGACCTGGGCCGGGGAGATGTTCGGATAGGCATCGATGGGCAAGCGCAGGAAGGCGACCACGCCGGCACCGGCCAGGGCGGCGGCGGCCAGCAACACCAACACGCGCTGGCGCAACGAGAATTCGATCAGGCGCGAAAGCATCGGCGGCTCACTCCATCGCTGCCGCGGGCACCAGCGACTTCAGCAGCACGGTGCCACGGGTGACCACGCGGGCCTCGGCATCCAGTCCCGTCGCCTGGACCACGCTCACGCTGTCGTCGCCGCCAAGCAGGGCCTGCACCGGCACCGCCCTCACCCGCCGGCCATCGATGCGATACAGCACGTGTCCGTCACCGGCCGGCAGCAGGGCAGCGGTCGGTACCGTCCAGGCCGCCTCGGGGGCCGGCAACCACAGGCTGGCGCTGAACTGCTGTCCCGGCAGGTAGCGGGCAGCATCGCCGTCCACGCGCGCCCGCAAGCGCAGGCTCTGGCTGGCGACATCGGTATCGGCACCGACCGCGACCACTGCGGCGTGGCTGCCATCGGGCAGATCCACCCTCAATCCCGGCGCCAGCAGGGCACGAACCCGCACCGGCACCGCCAGTTCGATATCCAGCGGACCGGGCTCGGCGACGACGAAGGCCGGCTGCAGCGCCTCCACCGCCTGCCCCGGACCGATTTTCCGTCGCAGCACCCGGCCGTCCATCGGCGCCAGCAGCGCGTATTCGCCCGCCTGTCCACCGGCCACCGGCCGCACCTGCGCCAATGCGCCTTCGGCTTGCCGGCGCGCCGCTTCCGCGGCGGCGGCGCGGGCCCGGCTCTGTTCGTTGCGCGAAGCAGAAATGATGCCCTCGGCCAGCAACGCGGCGTCGCGGCGCGCCTGGCGCACGGCCGCATCGGCTTCGCCGCGCGCGCGCGCGGCATCGGCCTGCGCCATCAGCAGTTCGCGGCTCTGGATGCGCGCCAGCGGCTCGCCACGATGCACCGTTGCGCCTTCGTCCACCAGGATCCGGGTCACCACGCCGGCATAGGGCACCACTGCCTGCGCACTGGCATCCAGCGGCGCATTGGCCTGCGCCGACAAACCCGGCAGCGGAATGCTTTCGGCCGCCGTTACCGGCGCGCTTTCGATGCCCTGGTTGCGAAGCTGGGTATCGCTCAGTTCAAAGCTGCCGTCATCGGCAAGCGAAGACCGGGTCTCCGTCTGCGATGGGGCCTCGCCACCCGGCCACAACCACCAGGCCAGCAGCACGAGGGTCGCCAGCGCGATGACCAGGCCGACCGTGCGCTTGCGCAACAAGGGAAGGATGCTCATCGCCGCATCCGCGTGGAAAGACGACAGGCACGAAAGACGGGCGGGAACATCGGGGATTCCTGCGATCCGGGGGAAGTGACCGCAGGATGCCAAGCCAAGCTTTGGCCAAGCTTTGGCGGCTCAGGCGACGACGCGCCCCCGCCTGTGCGACATCACAGCGCCGGCCACGGCCCCAACCGTACCGACAGCCGCCCTGCATGCAGGGCGAAACGCACCGGCAGGGCCAGCGCCTCGGCCAGGCCCAGCGAAAGCGCCAGCCCCAGCCCGGTGTGCTGCGCGGTGCCGCCTTCCGGATGCTTGCGCCAGAAGCGTTCGCCGAAGCGGTCGATGTCGGCGGCGGTCAGTTCCGGGGCGGCGTTCTCCAGCCTCAGTCGCCAGCCGTCTTCGCCGCCCTCAAGGCAACAGTCGATCGTGCCGCCGGCCGGGGCGTATTCGATCGCGTTGCGCAACAGGTTGGAAACGATCCGTTCGACGATGCCGATATCGCTGCGCACCCAGGCCGCATCCGGCAATTCCGCATGCAGGACCAGGCCACGCATCGCTGCCGCGGGTTGCAGGGCCGACAGCAGGCGCGACAGCAACGGGACCAGGTCCAGCGGATCCAGCGCCGGCTGCTCCTGGCCCGACTCCAGCCGCGCCAGCGACAGCAGCGTATCGACGCTGCGCTGCATGCGCCCGGTCGATTCGATCGAGGCCTGCAGGCTGTCGCGCATCTGCGATGGATCGTTGCTGGCCAGCGACGATTCGGCCTGCGCGCGGATCTCCGCCAACGGCGTTCGCAATTCGTGCGCCACGTCGCTGGCGAAGCGTCGCTCGCGGGAAATGGCCGCATACAGGCGACGGATCCCCAGGTTGAAGGCATCGGCGAACGGCACCAGTTCGACCGGGAAATCGGCGCCGATCGGCTGCAATGGCGTGTCCGCATCCAGCCGCGCGACCTGACCGGCGGTACGGTCCAGGGTGCCGAACAGGTGCTGCAGGATCAGCAGCACCAGACCGACTACGAGCAGCATCGCCAGCGCCACCATGCCCATCAGCAGGAAATGCACGCGGCGTTCGGTCCGGTCCCAGCTCTCGCGTTCGGTGGCAACCACCAGCAGGCGCGAGGCTTCGCCGCCACCTGGCAGGCGCGTGGCCAGCGCACGGCCTGCGTGTCCGTCCGGCAGGCGGGTGTCGTAGAAACGCGGCGTTCCCCGACCCGTCGGTCCCGGGTCCAGCGCCACCCCGCCACTGCTGGAAGAATGCAGCAGCACATGCCCGTCGGCCGCGTATACGGTAAAGAATTCTGTATGCCCCTGCGGCTCGTATTCGGGCATCAGCTGTTCCAGCACCGGGAGATCGCGGGCCTGCAGAACGCCGCCGACGGCGCGCGCGCGCTCCAGCAGGACGTTGTCCAGCCGGCGATAGATTTCCGCATCCACCCAATAGTCCAGCGCCACGAACATACCGCCCAGCACGCTGCCGACGACCAGCACCAGGCCGATCGTCAATCGTCGGCGCAACGACCAGCGACGCGGCGCGGTGAAGTCCGGCTCCGCACTCATGGCAGCACGTAGCCGAAACCGCGCCGGGTCTGGATCAGCTCGTCGCCACCGAAGCGGGACAGCTTGGTGCGCAAGGTGCTGACGATCACCTCCACCACCTTGTCCGAGGCGTCGCTGCTGCTGTCGTACAGGTGCTCGAAAATCCGGGCCCGCGACAGTACCCGCCCACGCTGGCGCAACAAGTATTCCAGCAGGCCGTATTCCTTCGGCGTCAGCCCCAGGTCCTGCCCGCCCCAACGCGCGCTGCGCGAACGCGCATCCACCTCCAGCGCACCGCAGCGCAGGACCGGGGCCAGCGGCTGCGCCGGCCGCCGCATCAGCGCCCGCACCCGCGCCAGCAGTTCCTCCAGCGAAAACGGCTTGACCAGGTAGTCGTCGGCGCCGGCGTCCAGCGCCTGCACCCGGTCCTGCACCTGGTCGCGCGCCGACAGCACCAGCACCGGTGCGGCACCCTGCCGCTGGCGGTATTCGCCCAAGACCTCGAATCCGTCGCGACGCGGCAGCATCAGGTCCAGGATCACCGCGTCGTAATCGTACGTATTCAGGAAATCGTTCGCCGCCACGCCGTCGGCCGCCACGTCGCAGACATAGCCGGCCTGCTGCAGGTAGCGCTGCAGCGCCTGCACCAGCGGTTCGGAATCCTCGACCAGCAGCAACCTCACGTGCGCGCTCCGTTGGCCCGGCAATGCCGGCGCCTGCATTCTTTCATTCTGGAAGAATGCAGCACGCCCGCGCAACGTGACCTGTCGGGGCATGCACTCGCGGCGCGGCGGGCTAGAATCGGCGCATGAAGATCGCCAGCTGGAATGTGCACTGGCAAACCATGCGATTTCAGAATGTCTCATATGGGTACTTTAAACGCCTATTTTTAAGCATCTTCCTGAAACTCGTGATGCCATGAGCATCCAGGCGACTTCACACCATCCAATTCGATTGGGGGTATCACTGGGGGTATTCTAGAGGCCCCAATGCTGGCTTCTCCCATGCTGACCGCAGTCAAGATCAATGCAGCAAAGCCTGCCGAGAAGGCGTACAAGCTAGCGGACAGTGGTGGACTGTTCCTGCTCGTACAGCCATCGGGGGCAAAGCTGTGGCGCTACAAATTCCGCCTCGGCGGCGTCGAAGGGCTTGATGCGCTGGGTAGCTATCCCGAGGTCACACTTGCCCAAGCCCGCCAAGCCCACGGTGAATCCAGGCGCCTGGTGTCGCAGGGCATCAACCCAGTGGCAGATCGGAAGCAGCGCAAACAGGCGCTCTTCCAGGCCAACCTCGCTCGCGACAAAGGCAGCTTCGCGGCCATCGCAGCAGAGTGGTCGGCCGCAACCGAGAAAGGCTTGCGTCCAGCAACGCTCAAGCAGCGTGAACGGGAGTTACGGAACGACCTGCTTCCCAAGTTCAAAACACGCCAGATCAGCGACATCAGCCGGGTCGAGATCACGAAATTACTCAAGGTCGTGGAAGATCGTGCCCCAGAAGTTGCGCGCAACCTGCGCAACTATCTCTGGAGCATTTTCGAGTACGCGATCGACAGCGGCCTCATCACCGCCAACCCCGTGCCGACGGTCCGGGTGCTGAAGAAGCGAGACCAGACCAAACATCCGGCCCTATCCCCTGATCAGATCGGTGAGTTCCTGAGGAAGCTCGATGACCGCACCCTGATGAACGAGCAGACCCGCATCGCCATGCTGCTGGTGATGCTGACCACTTGCCGAAAGGCAGAGATCATCGGCGGCAGGTGGGAAGAAATTGATCTTGATGCAGGCGTTTGGGAGATCCCTGACGGACGCATGAAGAACAAACTTCCGCATTGGGTTCCGTTGTCCCGACAAGCCACCAGCCTGCTGCGCGAACTGCGCAAGCTAACCCCCGCAAACCAGGCGCTGCTGTTTCCGAATCGCCGCGACCCGAGGCGCTCGATGGCCAACCGCAGTCTCAATGCCGTCATGGAGCGGCTTGGCTACAGTGGCGAAGGCACGCCGCACGGCATGCGTGCCGCTTTCAGCACCCACTTCAACGAGGAATTTGCAGGCGGGGAGGAGAAGGCCAAAGCAGGCAAGGAAGCCGTCGAATACTGCCTCTCACATATGCCGATGGGCATGACCCGCGCTGCCTACAACCGCTACGCATACAAGAAGGAGCGCCGAACGATCATGCAGGAGTGGGCAGACACGCTGGATATGCTTCGCAAGCAGGAATAGCGCTCAGAACCGGGCACACTTGGGGTCGGCAGCAGTCATGCCGGTGCGGGCAGAATCCGCGCTCCATCGCTGCCGCGATAACGCCGGCGCAACAGCTCGACTGCTTCTCGAAGCGCCTCATATTGTTCGCGGCGCACCCGCCCCTTCGTGGCAAGCCTATGCGAGCCAACGCCCGCCACCAGCCCGATCCACCAGGTCTGAGTCACGACCATCGCCACCTTTGCAGCCGCCCCTGCGGCACCAGCTCGGGCGCCTCTGGAACCAAACTGAGTTGCGCGTTCCGTCCAGCTCATGCTCTTGTCCAGCATCAAAGACAGACTGATCACGGCAAGGCCCAGCGCAGAAGGCATCAGATCGCTGGCACTGAAGTGGGCTCCTACACCCTGGGTGGCGTGATCCACGGCAGCCTGGAGCGAGGCTTCGGTGATGCCGCTATTCGTCACATGTTCTGCCATGCCCAAGGCCAGCAGTTGCGCGTGCACTTCGCTGGTAGAAACGATGTCGATACCAGGGTAGCGATGGAGCGCATCGATGACGTACTGGGCCGATTCGGTCGCCTTGGCCTGCAACACATCCACAACCTGGCCGTGGTCATCAAGGATTCGGATGTCCCAGCCCGGCTGGTTCGCGGCTCCGGCCAGGTCTGCGTGCAAGCCGTCCGGCAGGCCGCCGTGATTGAAGTGGTCGACCAGTTCGATCTCGAAGAGTTTGCCCTTAACTCCTGAAACAAACCCCGGGAGCGCATCGGTGGGCAGACGTTCCACTACGCCAGCGAAACTCTCTTGCGCGGCAAGATCCGGATAGGCCAGGTCGAATGCCTCCAGCACCTCAGGCGGCACATCCTCGGGATGGTCAAGGACATACGCCAACGACACGCCACCAACCACCAACAGGTCGAGCATTTCAGCTCGTCGCCGACCCTTCTGGGCAGAGTCGATGCGCTGTTCGAGCCGTTCGGATTCCGCGCGGACCCGCTCGCCATAACGACCTATTTCGTTTCGGAGTTCATCGATGTCTTGCTGGTCCAGTGCCACGCTGTCCAGCACTTCAGACGCGATTGATGCGCCGCCAAGTACAAAGCCCCCGGTCGCCGCACCCACCGCCGTCCCAGCTCTTGCCGTCAGGTCACCCGTCGCACGAACGCCGGCGCCGGTCAGTTCCACCCCTTTCCCAAGCAAGGCAACTGCCTGTGCGGCGGTCTTGACCAAGGTGTCGTCGGATTTGGCGGCTTGGGCCTTCATCCCCTTTGCAGCAGCGCGACCCGCCTTGGCCGTCACCGTTCCGGCAGCAGCCACCGTGGCCCCAGTCACTTCAACCGCAGTTCGCGTTGCGACTGAAATCTTGTCCTGATGCTTGCCGACAAACTTCGCAACGCTAAACGTGACATCAGCCGCCCCCTTGAAGACAGCCTTGCCGGCCTTGATCCACCCCATAACAGCACTCCCCCTTGCCCCTACCGCCAACGATACCGCGAGTTACCACCCCTCGCCTCCCAAGCGCTCAGGACCACTCATCACTTCCGAAGGAGCCATGGGAGCCTGAAGCGCTATCGAAGCCAAACCCCAGACTGTCGTGATGATCAGACAGATCATCGTTGCTGAACCCATAGGGGTTGCCACCGACGTCGAACCCAGCTTCGTAGTCCGAGACCATCGGCAGGCCAGTCGCCGGATTGATGCAAATGCGATGAACAAGAAAGTCGTCAGCCATGTCCATTCCAACGGCACGATTCGGCTCGTCGAGGGCTATCGAATCACCTGGCCAACCAGTAGCACGAACGCCAACAGCAAGAACGTCGAACGGACCGCTCTGCTCGTACTGGCGATCGATAGGCCACAAGTCGTCATTCAATCCGAATGCACCACCGACCACGTCGAATCGTCCCAAGCCAACTGGAAATATGTCGACCGAATCGGTCAGGTATCCATCATCGGCGGCATCGCCAATTGAGCCGCCCTGATGACGCAACTTGCCCACGATCAGGCAGACGACTCCCATGACGAGTCCCGCGAGCAGTAGAAAGCCCTCCATGGCCATGCTTCTCCTGATGCAATCGGCCAGACCTTACTCGGGCTGAATCTCAGAAACTAAGACTTGGGGTGACGGCCCGTGATTGCACTCTGCAGCAGCTGCATCAGGCGCGACATGTATCCGCGGGCCTTGCCGTTCCGGATCTTGCCCGCCTCGAAATCGGTAAGCCGATGCTCTTCGATCACATTCATGTAATAGAGCCCCCTGACCAATGCAAACCAGCGAAGCCGGAGGTATGCGGCCTCGGCTTCCAGGCGCCGAATCAGCAGTTCCTCGGCGAGGTGCACATTGGTGATCAGCAGATCCAGATGGTCTTTGCAATTCCAGGTGCTGGCCCGAATCCTTGTCCATCGCCCCCGTTGCTTCACAACGCCGCGCCAGTAGAGGCAAAGGTAGCCATTCGTCATGTCGAGACGCATGCAGAGTCTTACCCTATGGGGACGGATCGGCAGACCGCCATCCTCGTCACGGATGCTCCGTGAAAGATCAAGCCTGTCTCTCCGCGCCTTGTCGACAAGTGCGACAGCCCATGCCGCGTAGTCGTTGGCCGCACGCCGGATCTCGTCGCGAGCACCGATGAAGGACGGCACAGCGCATTTCCCCAACAACTGAGGGTCAACACTCGACGCCAACGGAATAGTGAGGTATGGCCCATTGCCGGACCTGGGCATCCAGTGTTTGGTATCGGTGATCCTGTGTTGCCCATCGGCGTTTGCCGCCTGGATCCCGACGTAGCGGTCTTGAGTGCTCTGTGCGCTTTGCATGATGCTTCCTTGGCTATCATGCCATGAGTAGCACCGACATCCAGCAGCAACAACTGGACACCGCAAAGGCGCCGCAGCTCGATGAAACCAAGAGCATCCAGGACGTCCAACACGGACTCAAAGGCCGATTACGGTCATGTATCCGACTGCATCCAACGCACTCACGAATCGCTGCTTTTGCGCAGAACCAGGGGCTCAGGCCTCGAACTGATCACCTAAAGCCGCGACAGCAATCCCTCCACCGACCGCTCAACGATGTACTCCGCCGGCGATTCGCCAACGGCTAGCGATTTGAAATGCGCCTTGCCGCACTTGATCTTGCCTTCCTCGATTGGGCGCAAGGCATCGTTGAACAGCCCGCCCTTGGTTTCGACTACGAAATACAACCGCTCCCGCCTGTCTTCGCCGACCACCAGCACGGCCCAGTCCGGGTTGTAGCTACCCAGTGGAGTCGGCACCTTGAACCAGCCCGGAAGCTTGGCGTAGACCTTGATCGCTTCGTTCCGCTCCAGTTCGCTGGCGAAGTCGCGCTCCACATCCGAGTCGTAGACAACGTGCTCGTACACCGCTTTCTCGGTGTTCATCAGCATGTTGCCGATGTAGCCACGCAGTTCGTTCTCCTGGAACAGTTCCTGCGCGTAGTACTGTCCGTCACCGATACGGTGGTATTTGATGCCATCCACCAGCGCGAGCCGCTTGCAGCGGTTGATGGCCTCTGAGGTCTGCTCGATGAACTGCTGTGGGTTTCGCTTGAAGTCCTCCAAGCGCCGGCTTTCGACTAGGATGCGTTGGATGGAACGCCTCGTGAGTTGGGTGCGGTCCTGCAGATCGGTCAGGATGTCTGGCAGTTCGATGTCGGTTTCGTCCAGTGACACGACAGACGATCCCTTATGCTCGGTGGCCCGCACACCGGCCTGACCGATCGCCAACCCGGCCTTGCGCCATTGCAGGCGTGCTTTGGCGATCCGCGGTGATTCCTTGACGGCTTCGATGCAATCTTCGATCAGCTTGTCGTTGTCGAACTGCACGCGGTAGGTGGTGCGATGCTTGATACGGTCCCACAGGGCCTTGAACTCCAGGCTATCTAGCACAGCACGGCGCACGGGAATCGCGTCTCGGCGTTTGTCTGCATCCTTGATTTCCAGACGTCCGGCGAGCTTGCGCAGGATCGCCACCACCGCATCCCGATGCGGCTCGAAGGCCACTGGGAGCTGCACCGCACCCTCCTTGATCGCCGTACGCAAGGTATCTTCCACCTTGCCGGTCGAAGTGAGGTAGCCCTGTTCCTGCAAAGCGGCACGCAATACCTTGGATTGCTCGACGCCCAATGGTGCCACGCTGCCATCCTCAGCCGTCACCGCAATCGCCGCGAACTGGTCCGGAGCCACCACACCGAAGCGGATGCCGATACCCGTCGTGGGATCCTCCAGCTCTTTCTGCAGCCCGTCCGCAAACACTTCGTAGCTTTCGTTGGCGATCACGGTCAGGGTGTTGGTGTCGAACCCCTGGACACGCTCGCCATTCTTGTCCACGCACAGGCGCAAGCCGCGGCCGATCGACTGCCGGCGCTCGCGTTCGGTGCGGATGTCGCGCAAGGTGCAGATCTGGAAGACGTTGGGGTTATCCCAACCTTCGCGCAGCGCGGAGTGGGAAAAGATGAACTTGAGCGGCGTGGTTAGGTCGAGCAGCCGCTCCTTGTCGCGCATGATCAAATTGTAGGTGTCGTCGTCGGCCTTGGTGGTGCCGCTGGTGTCCTTCAGCATCTCGACGCTCTTGCCGCCGATCTTTTTCATGTCCACCGAGAAATAGCCGTTGTGCACATCCTCGGCGGCGTGCTCCATGTCCAGCTCCTTGAACAGGCTCTGGTAGTCCGGGTGGCGCGCCCAATAGCGGTACTCCTCCTCGAACATCTGTGCGTAGACGCCTTTCTGCGGATTTCCCTCCGCGTCGTACTCGCGGTACTTGGCCACCTCGTCGATGAAAAGCAAAGACAACACCTTGATGCCCTTGGGCCGCAGGCGCTTTTCTTTGTCCAAGTGTTCCTTGATGGTGCGCTTGATCATTTGGCGCTGGATCGCCAGCGGATCCACATCGCCCCAGGCCTCACTCGGGTTCAGGTAAACCTCGCCGCCCGGCACTCGGAGCTCCAGCGTCTGTTGGCCACGACCCGCACGGATCTCACCAACGCGACAGTCGTGGTACATCGCTCGCCCGGTTTCCTGCTCCAGGTCGAAGCCGTCCATGACGGTCACTTCCTTGCGGCGGACGCTGCCACCTACATCGACATCGAGCTCGACCTTGGCGGTTACCGTGCCGCGCGCACTCTTTGCCGACAGGAAGCGCACGAACGGCTTGTTGTTCGCCCCCTCCACGGTTCCCGATGCCACCTCGATCTGCTTCACCAGCCGCTGCTCGTAGGCGTCAATGGCATCCAGGCGATACACCATGTGGTGCTTGTCCACATGGGTGGCCGAGTAGCGCAACGTGCACATCGGGTGCATGCGCTCAAGCGCCTTGCGACCACGACCTTCCAGGCCACCGTCCACGCTCTGGGGCTCGTCCACGATCAGAATCGGGCGGGTCGCGCGGATCAGGTCGATGGGCTTCTCGCCACCGGTCTTCTCGCTGGCGCGGTACATAACGTTCTTGGATTTCTCGCGTCGCTTGGCCTCATCGGACTCTTCCTGCGCCGCCTCGTCTTCGTCACCGAACTTGTTGATGGCGCCAACGGTCACTACCATCACTTGGATGTTCGGGCTTGTGGCGAAGTTGCGCACCTGGCCCAGCTTGGTCGAGTCATAGACGAAGTAGTCGAACGGTGTATTAGCATACAGCCCGCGGAAGTGGTCGGCGGTGATCTGCAGCGACTTGTACACGCCCTCCTTGATCGCCACCGACGGAACGACGATCACGAACTTGGTGAAACCGTAGCGTTTGTGCAGCTCGAAGACGGTGCGCAGGTAGACGTAAGTCTTACCGGTGCCCGTCTCCATCTCCACGGTGAAGTTGCCGTTCGCCAGCGACTCGGAAGGTGCCAGACCGTTGCGCAGCTGGATGGCGGTCAGGTTGGCGCGCAGTTCGTCGTCCAGCAGGGTCAGGCGATTGCCGATGCCCAGGGCGGACTCCTCCATGCCCTGTTCCAGCGCCAACCCCATCTGCGGCGAGGCCGCCCGTTGGGTGACGGTGAACTCGGTCCGGCAGACCTCCTGGCCATGGAACAAGTCACAGACCGCCTCAATAGCGGCGAGTTGGTGGGGGAGATTGTCTTCGAAGTGGAGCTTCATCATTGGATCTCGGGTCGTGCCGCTTCAGCGCTTTGCTAGCTGCGGCCAAATTGCGGGTCTAGCAAACATGGAAATCAATGGCTTGCATCGCTGTTTTGAATAACTGCTCGCTAGCAGCTGCACTCGTAGATAAAGACGTCACAAGCCGACGCTGCCTGCCCCAAATCATTTCGAACCCTTTTTCGGCACGGCTTTTGGTAGGCGCTTGGCGACGCCTTCCAGCGCCTTGATGTTCTCGCGCTCGCCTTCACTTTCGAGGAATGCCCGACGCTCCGCTGCGTACTGCTCGTACTCATCGTGCGCCTTGGCGTCGGCATCGACCTTGCTGACATTGCCCGGGCTGCCCAACACGCGGCGGTCATTGAAGGCCAGGAAGTCGTTGAGCTTGGTCTCCCAGTCCTTCAGGAACACATCCTTGCGTCGCTTGGACTGATCTTCCGCAAAGTCCAACCACATCACCACGATGCGGTTGAGCTCGGAGATTTCGTCTTCGTGCAGATAATTCTTCGCGACGGTCACGTCCGCCTTGCGCACGGATGCACCCCTGCTGCTGGTCAGCCCCATGTTGGGCTGGGTGTGATCGGCGCGCTGCAGGATCAACTGGGGCGCGGTCAATCCAGTGACGGCGAAGTGCAGCTTGTTCTGGATGGTCTGGAAGAACAGCGTGGTTTCCTTCGCGCTGGGGCGATAGTCCGCGGCCATGGCGAAGATCTCGCGCACCCGCAGGTACATGCGCCGTTCGCTGGCGCGGATGTCGCGGATGCGTTCAAGCAGTTCATCGAAGTGGTCCGGAACGCCGGAACCCTCGACTGGCGGGTTCTTCAGCCGCTCGTCGTCCATGGTGAATCCCTTCACCAGGTACTCGCCCAAACGCTCCGTGGCCCATTGGCGGAACTGGGTGCCACGAGTCGACCGCACCCGGTAGCCCACGGCCAGGATGGCTTCCAGGCTGTAGTGGTCCAGCGTCCTGCGGACCTGGCGATCCCCCTCAGGTTGAACTATCCGGAATTTCCGGATAGTTCGTTCAGGTTCGCACTCCTCCTCGTCATAGACGTTGGTGAGGTGCTCGCTGATGGTCTTGCCACTGACCTGATAGAGCTCGGCCATCTGTGCCTGGGTCAGCCACAGCGTGTCGTCACGGAACAGGCAGCGCACACGGGTGCGTCCGTCATCCGTGGTGTGAATCAGGAACTGGCCACCACCAGCCACCATGTTCTTTGTGTTCATGACTGATGAAGAACCTTATCTTCGAAGTGAAGGTTCATACGCAAGCTAGCTCTTGGCAGCCGGTGCGCCCAACAGCGTCCGATAGTTGGAAACGACCTTGTCGAGAACGGGATCAAGCTCCTTCTGGCGGGAAAGCAGAACCAATCGCTGCTTCGCTCGGCTGATGCCCACGTAGAGACGATTCCGATCAAGATCGGTCGACAAATCGTAGTCGTCCAACATCGGCAGGAGGACGACATCGAACTCCAAGCCTTTCGTGTTCTCGATGGTCGCAAAGTTCCGGACGAATCGCTTCGACAGGTCCACATGACTGGAGATGTCTGCATTGATCATCTTCTCGGTCAGTCCGGCCTGCAGGCGATTGAACGCTTCTTCAGCCTTTCCGCGTGTGGGGAACACCACTACAGCAGTCTGATTGGCGCCCAGCTTGACCAACTCGTCCAAGATTCGTCGATCGAGGTCAGCGTCGCTCGGGCAAATTCCCTGGACCGGACGAACAATGACCGGCCCTGCGTCCACGGCCGCATCAACGACGCGCGGATCAATCTCACCGTCTTCATGCGCCGCCGCACGGAAGCACGCGCTGAACAGCGCAAGCCCGGGCGCATCCGCCTGTCGCAGGTTCTGGCTAAGTTTGACGTACTCCAGCTTGCCGCGTGGGAAGCACGCCTTCACATCAATGCGGGTTCCGTTGTGCAGCTTCTGCGCCAGGTCTCCGACTACAGTGACCGCGCGATAATCCGGTCGGGCCTGCTCCGCCATGAGGAAGACCTGCTGCTCGGTGAAATCCTGCACTTCGTCGATGAACACCGACTGGAAGAACGGTGGCTCCGACAGCTGCGCAGGCTTTGCCTTGTACGACCGCCCCGCAATCTGGAACAGGCACAGCAACAGGTCGATGTCCGATTCCGTCAGCTTGCGGACCCGGAGGCCCTCCTTGATCTCTCCAACCAAGTCCATATCCGGGAAGGATGTCGCATGGTTGAGCAGACCTGCCTCGTACAGCCCACCCATGTCGCGCAACGGCGCGAGCATGCGGCGGCGCAGTAGCGGGCGTAGCCGTGAGTCGATGCTACGCTTCTTGACCACCCGCGGTGCAGCCACCATTTCTGCGCCAGCTTCGCCTTCGTCCAGATCCGGGGCCTCCTCCACTTCTTCCTTCTTGAGCGGAATCCTGGACCGACCAAGGCCTTGCTCCACTTTCAACGAGACAAGCGTTCCCTCCTTGTTGCGATAAGCCTTTTCACTGGTGGTCGGCAGAAGACGCAGGTACAGATCATCCAGGCTCGTCACCATGCCCTTGACGATCCGGCCCTCGGCGTCGCGCACGAAGGCTCCGCCATCCGTCAGCTGCCGGGCGACCCCCTCGCTCCACTCCAGGGCATTGCCATTCGCATCGACGAAGGCGATCCGAGGGTCGACCGGACCGTTCCCGTCGACCCAGACCAAGCGTGCGCCGTGCCGATCGTAAAGTTCGGCGTGCTCGCCCATCAGTTGCTCGGCAAGATCGGTTTCCCGGGTGCCGGTATAGGTCTTTTCGTTGATGAACAGCCAGAGCACGTCCTTGCCAAGAACTTCCTTGCGGAACTTGGCAAGGCGCTCATGCATGCGGACTACGATCCGATCCAATCGGAAGGCTGCGCCCTCGCTGTGCTCCAGCTCATGGGCAAGTTCGTCCAAAGCCTTCGCGTAGTCGTACAGCGCCTTGTCCACAATACGGGCGGCAACGGGTAGGTACTTGTCCTCGAAACCTGCAATCACTTCATCACGCTGTGGCAACATTGCCGGCAGGCGTACCGCCAACTCCTTGCCCATTGCAGCGTCCGCCGCACGCAGCCAGATCATGGTCGTATCGATCGTTGAGGTGCGTTCGTTAACCGTTCCTGCCCAGGACCTGCCCGTGCCACCGGCTACCAGTCCGCGATGATCGCGCAATCGGGTTTGCAACTCCTTGTATTCAAGTACGGGTAGGTTCGGCAGGTCGATGCGCCGGCAGGTTTCCTTCAGGTACTGGATCAGTTCACCCGTGCGGACAAAGCCAACGCTGCTTTCCTGCGAGAACTGGCCGGCAAACTTGCCATCCCAATAGGCCGCATCCTCCCCTAGAACTTCGCGAAACTCGGCTTCCGAAGCGACATTGCTGGCATCGAAGTCACAGAGCATCTTGGTGCGACCAAGTGCAGCCGATGTCTTTCCCGAGCCAGCCACGCCCTCGACGAACATCGCGCCGACAGGCGAACGGGCGATGATTTCGTCCTGCGCCCTGGTCCGGTTGACGTAGAAGGTTTCATTCAGGCCGAAGTAGCCGGCAGGGGCCGCGGTCTGGAGTTCCGGCTCGTCTTCGGTTTCGTCAATCTCGCCAAGATCGATCGTCTCTTCGTCTTCCTCATCGGCAAGGACGAAGGTGGCGGTTTCGACATGGGCAGGCAGCTGCTCGGCTTCGTCCTCTTCCGGTGACGCTGGAAATGCTCTGGTGGGCTGACGGAGGTATGCCGCCAGATCGGTCACGGATTCTTTCACCGCATCGCCGAAGACCCGCATCGTGAGGAAGTTGCGAACATTCTCCTCGAAGTGCACGCCATCGAACCGGTCGAAGAGGCGGATCTCTGAGACTTCCCATTCGCCCCACAACGCACTTTCGCCGCTGTCTCCGGGGCGGACATAACCGCACAGACGGCCGACCGGTGAGTGCGGCGTGGCGTAACCGCAATTGTTGGGTATGATGACGGCCGGCGTCTGGCTGAGCCGGAAGATTTGACGGCCTCTCTTTTCAGTCTCGACAACCACGGTCTTGCCGTAGGCGCTCCGACGTAGCGAGGCATACGGATGGTGCTGGCCGTCGCGATAGATCATCTTCTCGGCGTAGTCGATGACGCCGCCCAGCGAGTCCAGCTCCTCACGCGAGTAGTCGCGCAGAGCTTGATCGCCCTTCTTCACGCCGTCATCCATGTCACAGGCTCCGCACGTGGTGGACGCCGTGTTGCTCCAGGATCGCGGCGAGGTTGGTCTTGGCCTCGTCGTTCTCGAAGGCGCTGTCGCGGAACACGCAGGTGGTATCGCCGGCGGGAGCGAGCGACGCGTGCCATTCGGCGATGCCGAGGGCCAGCGGCTCGGCGTCCGCTTTGCCGATGCGGAGAGCCAGGCAGGCCATTAGCACGCCACCGCCGATGGCGTGCACGGTCTTGCCGGCGATCTGGCGCTGTTCGATGGGCACGCACAAGTCCAGACCCAGCTTGAGCAACAGCTCGGTCAGCACATCTTGTTCGCTGCGGCCAGGGGCGATGTGTTCGACCGCGTCAACAAGGTCGCGCTCCAGATTGCCACTGGGTTGCCAAGCGCGGATGTTGGACTGGTCGAGTTTGTAGACGCGGAAGCCCGTATCTAGCGTAGACAACCCTGCCTCGGCCTTGAGTTTTGCGCCGACTCTCCGAAGCCTTTCCTTACCAATATCAGAGATAGTTTTATAGCCGGCCTTGAAAGCTTCGGATTCTTCGGACATAGCCTCAGGAAGCTGCACTATGATAAAGCGACGCGCGTTCTTGTCGCTGGCATTAAGTTGCATGGTCGCGTGCGCAGTCGAGCCGGTTCCGCCGAAAAAATCCATTACTAAGTCATCGTCTTTAGCGATCGACTCAATAATTCGCATTAGCATCTTTACAGATTTCTGCCCTTTGAACTCTTCATCAATTCCGAGCACCTTCGAAATCTTTTCGCCTGAAAATGAAACAATCGCGATGCTATTTAGATCGTCATACTCGTTACTGTTCCAAGTGTCTTCTATCGGATAGCGATCAGGCCTGTTTTCGTGATTAACGAAGCGCAACAGCTCACTCTGTTGTTCATTACTGAGCCCAAGCTCGTCAAGCTTTTCGGTGAGCTTTTTATCTTTCTTTATCAGCGGCTTGAAATTCTCATTCTCGATATATCGCTTGATGAAATCGAGCTGGTCTGTGTTTCTTGAGTAAAACAAGATCGAGTCATGATTTCGGATGAAGTTGTTAGCCATCGTCTTGTAGCCGGAAAGCCAGCCGATTCGCCAAACAACTGCGCGCTGAAAATTCTCCTCTCCGAAGATCTCGTCCAAGACCTTCTTAAGGTTCTCGGCTTCGTTGAAATCGATATTGACAAAGACAGCTCCGTCTTCACGCAAAAGGTTTCTGGCGAGCTTCAACCTGGGATACATCATATTCAGCCAATCAGTATGAAAGCGTCCCGACGCTTCTGTATTCGAGCTGATTTTTCGCCCATCTTCGACTTGCCCCGTGACTTCAAGATAGTTCTTGATGCTGTCTTGGAAGCTGTCCGGGTATATGAAGTCGTTGCCCGTGTTGTATGGCGGATCGATATAGATCAGCTTGACTTTCCCGGCGTAGCTCTTCTGCAGCAGCTTCAGCACTTCCAGATTGTCGCCTTCAATTATCAAGTTCTGGGTGGTATCCCAGTCCACACTGTCTTCCGGGCAAGGCCGCAGGGTGCCGGTGCTGGGCGTCAACGCCAGTTGCCGGGCGCGGCGCTTGCCATGCCAGTTCAGCCCGTACTTTTCCTCGGCATCGCTGACGGTGGCATCGCCTACCAGCTGCTTGAGCACATCGACATTGATCGCAGCGCCCTCCGCGCCTTCGGTGATTAGTTCCGGGAACAGCGCCTTGAGCTGTGCGATGTTGCCGGCCACCAGGTCGGCGGATTGGGCTTCGGGGTCGGTGGCGGTGATCTTGTGCATGGCGGATTCTTGTAAGCGAATGGTGTGTGGGATCAGAGCAGGGCTTGCTGTTGCGACTTAGCCAGCTGGTAGCGCACGGGCTTGTTGAGCTTTTCTACGCGGCCTTCATTAATGGCGCGCTTCAGCCAATCCGCCAGTTGCGATTTGTGGAGCTCCAGCTTTTCCTGCAACGCCTCGGCGGTAACCGGGCCGCGGGTGGCTTCCTCGGCGAGCTTGGCCAGAAAGTGCTCGTAGAGACTCGCTGCAGCTACAGTAGGCGTGTCTTCTTCGATGGTCGGGGCCACGGCTGCCGGCGTCGTCGCTTCCACTTCGGTCGGCCAGGACTCCACTGGTTCGGCGATGCGTTGGGGCACTTGCGCGACCGATTGCACGTCTGGCTCTTCCGCGCGGCCCTCTACGGACGGCGTATCGGACAGCACCTGCACCGTTTCCTCACCGGTCACCAGCGACGTCATGGCTGCGCCGTCCTCCAGCCAGCGGGCGCCCATCCCGACCAGCACCGCATTGCCTGATCGCGCATCCCGATGCGGCTTGACCCACAGCGGCACCCAGGCGTGCTTCAGCGCTTCCACCGCACCGCTCCAGGTGCCGCCCTTGCCTTCGGTGGCGCTGACGATGACGGCGGCATCGGACAGGGCGTAGATGTACTTGTTGCGGGCCATGGCATTGCCCACATCGAACCCCGCCTCGGGATTGAAGGGCGACACCAGGACGAGATTCCTGTCCATCAGGGCGCGGCGGTACTTGACCGAGTTGCTGGTGCGCAACAGGCTGTCGGCCAGCACGCCGATCACGGTGCCGTCGCGTTCCAGTGCACCGAGCATGGACGCTTCATCGACGCCCCGTGCGCCGCCGGTGACCACCGAGCGGCCCTGCAGAGCGATCATGCCGCCCAGGCCGATGGTGAACGCCAGATCGTCCTCGCTGGCATCGCGCGAGCCCACGACGGCAATCCCGCCCTGGTTGAGCAACTGGCGATTGCCGGAGCCGAACAGGACCGGCGGTGCATCCGTCTTCAGCCGACGCTTGAGCCTGCCGGGATAGTCGGGGTCGGAGCGGGTCATCACCCAAAGCCCGGCCCGCTGCCACTTCTCCAGCGCGATGCCCAGGGCACCCGCACGCTCCAGAAGAGCGCGAATCCGCGACACGTCCACGGTCTTGTCAGACCAGCCGAACAAGGTCGCGTCCAGGTCGTTGCTGCGCAGCAAGGCTTCCGGCGCCATGCTCCGGTCCTTCAGCCACAGCGCAAACCGCCCCCACTCCTTGGGGGTCAAAGGCTTGGGTTCCCCCTTGCCCGGTTTGGAGAACCATGCGGTCAACAGCAGGACCGCCTGGCTTTGTTCACTGATGCTCATCTCAATCTCCGGCACTGGTCGCCGCCAGGGCAACCGGCCAAACAGCGGCGCACCCCGCCTGCCGGAGCAAGGCTGAGGCGACAGTCAAGGTCCAGCCGGAATCGACGATGTCGTCGATCAGCAGGACGGGGCCTGCTGGGATAGGGTCGACTACGGCAAAAACGCCATCTAGGTTCCGGCACTGGTGGAAGCGATTTTGTTGCAGCTTCTGGGCTTGATTGTCGCGCACTTTGACCACCGCCGCATGGAACGGGATGCCAAGCCTCCGGGCCAGCCGCGCACTGAAGTCGGGCACCAGTTCCGGGTGGTTGCGTGATGGGATGCAGGTCACCCACGTTGGCGCAGGCTGTGGCTGCCAACGCTCGCGAATCATCTCGGCCATCGCCATGACCAGGTCATCGCCGAAGCGGCCTGCGTGCTTCTGATCCGCGACCATGCGGCCCCAACCAGCATCGCCCCAGCGCGACAGGACACGACCGGTTTCGGCACGCAGGCTGGCCGGCAGGTTTCCGCGGAAGCCGTACTGCTGGAACGCACCTTGCGCGACCTGCCTGTTGTTCTCCAGCGGGAACTCGGAATGCCGCAGGAAGCGGGCTGCGGCCACCGCGTGGGCATGGCTGAAGCCTTCCGGCACGACAGGACGCCCCAGGCACGAGGTGCAACGTCCGCAGGCACGCGGCTCGGGGTCATCCAGCGTGCAGGCGAGGAACAGCATCTTGCAGTCCGGTGTGTCTATGTAGTCCTGCACCTCCTGCCATTCCTGTTCGCGCTGGCTGGTCAAGTGTTCGATCCGCTCGTGGTCCATCCGGTACGGCACCGGCGTGCGCATCCACGCGCCCCCTTCCTTGACCACGGGGGCAGGGTTGTCCACCGACAGAAATTTTAAGACCTTCTCGATCTGCCCCATTCTCAGGTTGACGGTGTTTTCAATGGCACGGGAGGTTAGGCCATCGCTATCAGCCAATGCATCGAGAATCGAAAACACGTGTGCTTCATCCGGAAATGCGGAGCTGCGGAAGAACTCGTGGATGTCATCGTCCTCGCGCCCGGAGAGCAGGACGCCGATCGCGTTGTCGATGCCGCGGCCAGCACGGCCAACCTGCTGGTAGTAGCCGACGATGGATCCAGGTGCCTGGTAGTGAATGACGAAACCAAGGTCAGGCTTGTCGTATCCCATCCCGAGGGCGGTCGTGGCCACCAGGACCTTGATCCGGTTGCCGCAGAGCAGATTTTCCAGTTGTTCGCGATACGCGTTGGGGTCTTCCTCTTCCGGCGCGGTCACTCCGCTGTAGTACGGACGGGCGTCGATTCCATTTTGCTGAAGCCACTGTGACACCTGCTCGGCATCACGTTTGGTCAGGACGTAGATGATCCCGGTACCAGGCAAGTTGGGCACATGCTCGGCCAGCCATGCTAGCCGCGCTGACTGATCCGGCAGCCGTGTCGCTTGCAGCGAGAGCGTGTCGCGCATCAATGGGCCGCGCTGCACCACGACATCACCCAGTTGCGATACGACGTCCTCAACCACCCGATCGTTGGCTGTCGCAGTTGTGCCGAGTACGGGCATATTGGGTGGCATGCGCTGGAGGATATTGATCAGCCGGCGGTAGTCCGGACGGAAGTCATGCCCCCAGTCCGAGATGCAATGTGCTTCATCCACCACCATTAAACCGATCCGGTTTGCCACCGGTAGGAGGACATCCCGAACGAAGTTGTCGTTGGCCAAGCGCTCGGGAGAGATGAGCACGGCGTCCGCTCGCCCATCCAGGATGGAACGTGTGAGTGCAGGCCAATCCTCGGTATTGGTGGAGTTAACGGTTACCGCCTGAATGCCAAGTCGCTGTGCTGCCTCGATCTGGTTGCGCATCAGTGCGAGCAGGGGCGAGACGATCAGGGTCGGACCATGGCCCTGGTCACGCAGGATTCGGGTGGCAATGAAATAAACGGAGCTTTTGCCCCAGCCTGTGCGTTGCACGACCAGCAGCTTTCGCTTCTCGTTTACCAGTGCATTGATCGCCTCCCACTGGCCGTCTCGGAAATCGGCGCCGCTCTCGCCATTTCCCCCGCCTCCATCTCCCCCGCCTAGTGCGCGTCGGAGCAATTCCCGTGCTTGTTCACGGTTCATCAGAGTTTCCCCATTGCGTGCTTCAGCTCGCTTTCCAGCTTCCGAATCTGGAGATTGAGCTCCACCTGTCGCGCCATTTGCGACGCCTTGGCGGCTGTGCTGCGCAGGCTGCTGATCTGCCCTTGCAGGGCGATGCTGGCATGCAGGGCTTCTCGGCGCCGCTGCGCACGTTCGGCGGAATCAAGCAGGGTGAAAGCGCCCGTCAACAAGGCAACCTGCAGCGCCAGCGCAGTGTCCTGCCAGCTCTGGTATAGCGCGTACAGCGAGGAACGCGGCTGGCGGGCCAGATCCATCGCTTGCAGGAATGCCGCGTGGATATTGCTACCGGCGGCATGCAGGGTCACCGTCACCGGATCGCCATCCAATACCACCTTGTCGGTCTCCTTGAGCGCCTGCCGCTTGTGGGCCAGAGACACGGATACCGAATGTCCGCGTTCGACCAGCAGCATTGCCGGGTAGGGCACGGCGCGATGCAGTAGCTCGATCAGTCGTGTTTCCTTCGCCTGCTCACGCAGAATTACGTGCAGAACCGCGATCTCCAGATACTCTCGCGCAGCGTCCCGAAATTCCGGCACACCGCAGGTCGTCGGCTTGAGCACGGCCAGCCAATGGATCGCTTCGATGCCTTCATTGATCAAGCGTTTGTCGGCGGCAGTGGGCGCACCGTTCTCCAACAGCAACTTCTTCGGCACACGCTGATCCACGCGGGCAGCCACAGGCAGGTTCAGCGCTGTGATAACCGCAGCTGCCGTCATGCATCGGCCTCCGACAGAACCGCCAGCCACGCGACGACTTCAAAATCACCGCTACCGGCGAACTCGCCACGCAGCGCATGGGTACCGCCGGGGGTGAACAGGCTGGCGACGGCACGCTCCTCGCTCTTGCCGACGATGGACGTGATGGCCGCTGCCAACAACTGCTGGGCAGCCTGCATGTCTTCGCCGTTTCTGGTTTGTTGGTCGAAGCGGGCACACGCGGCGGCATCAGGAAGATCGCGGCCGTGCGCGAGACGCTTGAGCCGATCGAGGATGCGCTTGGCCTGGGTGTGCGGCAGTAGCGTGGCGCCGTCCTCACCCACATGCACCAGATAGTTCGGCGCCAGCGGATAGCCGGGGTCGATGGCCTTGGCCGCATTCGTACCCTCGGCACGCAGGCAGAAAACAATGCCAGGCGGAATGTCGGCATCGACACTGGTGGTGACTGCCATCGCGCCTAGCGGCTGGCTTTCGAGCTTGCCGGGATGCGCCTTCAGGTATTCGGCCAGATCGATGCGGAAATCGGTCAGGGTCAGGTCCGTGATGGACACGCCACTGGACAGGTCTTCCATGTCGATCACCGCGTCCTGCAGCTTGAGCAGCTGCTTGCGGCGGTACTCCAGGTCGTTCATGGGATCGCCCGAGTCCGTCTGGATCAGGTTTTCCTCACCGGTGGCTGAGATGTCGAGCAGCACCATCTTGCCGCTGACGCGCTGTTCGAGGTTGATGTACTCGTCCAGCTCCATGTTGGGCCAGAAATTGACCAGCTGGATCTGTTCGTTGGGCGACCCGATGCGGTCGATGCGGCCAAAGCGCTGGATGATCCGCACCGGGTTCCAGTGGATGTCATAGTTGACCAGCCAGTCACAGTCCTGGAGGTTCTGGCCCTCCGAGATGCAGTCGGTGGCGATCAGCAGGTCCAACTCACCCTCGTTCGCAAGTTCTTCCTGGCGCTCCTTTGAGCGCGGAGAGAACGCAGTAAGGATGCTGCCCAGATCCTTGCCCAGACGTGGCAGGGTGCTCTGGTTGCGACCGGAACCGGTGACCAGCGCGGTATCGAGCCCCAGGGTTTCCTTGGCCCACAGCGCCAAATTTTCGTACAGGTAGTGGGCGGTATCGGCGAACGCAGTGAAGACGATGACCTTGCGATTGCCTGCATTGGTCGGATGCTGACACTTGTGCGTGATCGTCTCGCGCAGGGCGTTGAGCTTGGCATCCCGGCTGGCATCCACCTGCCGCGCCGCCGACAGCAAGGTGGCCAGGCGGTTGCGGTCCTCGATCAGATCCTGACGCCAGCGGATCAGGTCTACGTCGCCCAGCAGCACCTTGATGCGTTTTCCGACCAGCAAGCTCTCGAAGGCCGGATCGTCAATATCCACATCAGCGATGTCGATTTCTTCGATGTCACCCGCCTTCGCCTCGATGCGGGCGAGCGTCGCTTCCACGTCCTTGAACTGGCGCTCGACGGTCAGGCTGAACGACGACACCGCGCTTTCCATGCGCTTGAGCACATTCACCCGCAATAGGTGGATCAGGCTTTCTTCGCGGTCGGCCTGCCGGAAGAAGCCTTCGCCGCCACGCACCTCGGTGCTGTATTTCTCGTCGTAGGCGGCCTGCTTGTGCGGCAGGACATAGCGCAAGGGTGCATAGGCCGCCAGGTTCAGGCGCCGGATCTCGTCGTTGATCTCTCGGATGGAGCGGAACTCGCCGGCGCGGTCGACATCCGGCTTGATATTGATTGGCTTGAGACGTGTCGGGAACCTTCCCGTCTCCGCGGTACCGTAGTACTTCTCGATGTGCTTACGCGACCGGGCAATGGTCAGGTGGTCGAGCAGGGTGAAGTAGTCGAAGCCCAGCATCTCGATGAGCCGCGAGGGCGTGCGATCGCCATCGGCCAGGTCGAGCCAGCGATTGAACTGCCTCTGTGCCAACCGCGTGGTGGCCTCGATGCTGGCGATACCGTGGTCGGCCAGCGCCAGATCATCGCCTTCAGTGGCAAAAGCGATCTGGTTGCGCAAGTCCGCCAGGCGGTTGTTGACCGGCGTGGCCGAGAGCATCAGCACCCGCGTTTTTACGCCCTCGCGGATGATCCGGCGCATCAGCCGGTGGTAACGGGATTCGCGATCCTTGTGGGTGCTCTTGTTGCGAAAGTTGTGTGACTCGTCGATGACGACCAGGTCGTAATTACCCCAGTTCACGTGGGACAGATTGATATCGCCGGATAGTCCGCCGTCACGGGACAGGTCGGTGTGGTTCAGGACGTCGTAGTTGAAGCGGTCGGCGGCCAGGACATTACGACGATCATTGCTGCGGTACAGCGTCCAGTTGTCGCGCAGCCGCTTGGGGCACAGCACGAGCACCCGATCATTGCGCAGCTCGTGATACTTGATGACCGCCAGCGCCTCGAATGTCTTACCCAAACCCACGCTGTCGGCAATGATGCAGCCGCCAAAGCGATCGAGCTTGTCGATGGCGCCAACCACGCCGTCTCGCTGGAATTTGAAGAGCTTCTTCCAGATGACCGTGTTGCGGATGCCCGTCGCGGACTTGACGATGCGGTCCTCGTCCATCTGTTCGCCTTGGTCGGCGAAGAGCTGGTGGAGCATGAGCGCGTAGACCGAAGCAGGATCCCGATGAGCCGCAAGGGACTCAAAATGATCCACAAGGCACTGCTTGGCCTCCGGCTGTGCCTGGAGCGCAGCCCACTGCACATCGAACCACTGGCTGAGGAGCTGACTTTCCTCGAGTGTTTCCGATGCCTGGATCAGGCTAAGCGGGTTGCCCGGCGCCGTGCCCAGGCCCTCGGTGCTGAAAGCGAAAGAGCCCAGGACGACTTGTTGGGGCTGATCCTGTGCATCACGCAACACCATGGCCGACTGCGGGACGCTGCCAACTGCACGCCGCACTTCGGCCTTGGACGCCAGCCACTCGGCAAAACGCTTTGCCAGCCATCGAGTCCGTAGCTGATTCCTGGAGGCGCGATCCAACTCTGATCCGAGATCGGCAAGGTCCGTATCGTCCTGAGGCAGCAGCAACCTCGCGCTGTCCAGTCGAGCAGCCTCTTTCATCAACTCCGAAAAGGCGAACAGAGACAGTGCGGGCGTGACTGCATCCAGACGGCATCCGGCTTGCATCTGGGGGCGAACCAGATCGATGACGCGTTCTGCCCCCGAGTTCCTGATGATCCTCATGCGTTGGCCCGCTCGCGTCGCAAATCATCGAGAGAACCCGAAACCACGGTTTCGATGAAATCGACCTCCATGCCGAGGACAGCTGCGATCGCCAACAACTTGCGTGCTCCAAACTCCGCGCACCTCCCGCGCTCCAACCGTGAAAGCATCTCCTGAGCGACACCGGCCTGCCGGGCGACGTCACCTTGTTTCAAACCAAGCGAGCGTCGTCGGTCTGCAATGGCGTGCCCCAGTTCATGGATGGTCTGCATTTGACTTATCCGGCAAAACTCGATGTGAATAGGTCATATTTTGACTAATATGTCAAACCATATGACCAAGTGACTCTGTCTCTTCATGCCTACCAACCAACGCGTAGAAGTTCAGACCGCCTGCAACACTGGTTCGTTATCGTCACAGAACCAGCATCAGGAGTTCAAACAGCCTCATGTCGCCACACTGCCAGACAAGCTTCTTGGGCGTCTGTCAGCTCAGCGCCAACGCCCCCCTCGGCAAGCTCCTCCAACAGGCGGCATGCGTCTTCGGCAGTCCACAGCTCGATGGACGATTCCTTTAGGTACTGGTGGACGTCGTCATGAAGCTGGGGGTCAATCAGGTCCATCACGGCCGAAGCGCTGAATCGCATCGAACCTTCCGAGAACAGGATTTCGTCCAAGGCCACCCGCAGCGCCTGGCGGATCCTGGTCACGCGCTCCGGCGAGAGCGGTTCCTTCGCAGGCTTGGCCTCAACCTCAGGCTCCTCAGCCTGTCGACGCAAGAAGGCCGGGATACTGAAGTCATCGTATTCACAAGCGTCAAGATCCGAAAGCGGCATGCTGCAGGCGACAGCAATCCCGTTTGCCCGCGGCCTCAAGGTGCGCGAGGCCACCATACCTTCCGGAACCATGTGCGTGATGGGGACCACCCTTGGGAGTCCCTCAGCCTTGTCTTCCTCCGCCCGCACCTTGACCAGCACTGCCGAAGTTTCATCAGTGATCAAGCCATAACGCAGGGCCAGTCGTTCACGATCCTCGCTTGTCGCCTGCAGCCAAGCACGATGGCCGGCCAGCGCCCGCAGAGCTGGTGCTGCTTTCGCGGTATCCAGATCGAGTACCAGCTCTTCGATACTCGAACCCAATCGCACGCGAGCGCTGAGGGACCACCCAACCGGCAACATTGCCACGGCGGTAACGGCGTCCCCGGGATAAGTGATGTCCAGCGGCAGCGGGCTGGATTCCTGACTGCCCCAGTCAATCCTGATCGGCAATGGCCCAACCTCACGGGCCCTGCGAAATTGACGCATCACTGCCTCATCGATGGGCTCTGCCGGCACCGCTCGCTCAAGAACCGCGCGAGTACTTGCGGCCAGTGGCCGCAACACATCAACACCCGCACTGCTGCCGACGGCAACAATGAAGATTCGGATTCCGGCCTCGATGGCGCGTGCCTGTGCATTTTTGATCTCACCAGGCTGTACGGCACCATCAGTGACAAGAATTATGGCCTGCGTGCGTTCCGGATGACGACCCAGCGCGCTCAAAGCATCGATGGAACGCTCCAGTGCGTCGCCCATTTCCGTACCGCCGAGATCGGAATTAATCGTCTCCACCAAGGTAAGCATGGCGTCACGCACGCGCACGCTTGCCTTGAGCGGACGCCGGAATAGCGGAACTGACCGGCTGCCAAAACGCAGGATCTGAACCCGATCGTCATCCTGAAGAGCGCCAGCAACCGCGCGCAATGCATCTCGCGATTGTTGAATGGCATCGCCGCTCATGGAGCCAGATCCATCCAGAACGAGGCACAGGTCGCACGGCCCCTCCACGCCAATCCGTTTCGGCGTGGTGAAGGTGAGCATGCCGATGGCCGCGTCACCGTCGGCAATCAAGTGGCCCTGCGCCACACGCTCTTCCGGCAAGTCGAATACGAGCACCACGTCCCGATCAAGCATGGCCTGATTCAATTGCAGGTACTGTGCATTGCCATCAGTCGAGAAGCGGGCCCCGTGGGTAGCGCAGTTGACCGGCGAACGCGCCAGCAGGCCCTGGATCCGGATGGATGCCGCCAAGGGATGCTCGACGGTGAAGTCATGCCGGGGTTCGTCAAGCTCCTCCAGCATGCTGCGCCCATAGCGTGGGCGATGCACCAGAGGCAGGCTGAATCGCGCTGATCCGTCAGCGGTCTGTAACGCGGCAGCAAAGCGCAAGACGATCTCCCCCTCCTCCCCGGGCTTCAGGTTTCCGAGGTTGACGCACAGCATCCCCGGCTCAAGACGTTCAAGAAGCACTGCGCTGTCACCATCCGCGATAGCATCGTTGTAGTTGCGGCTGGCCTGTTGTCGGGGCAGCACCTGAGCCACCCGCTTCTCTCCCGCCAAGGTGGCCTCCATTCCCATGAATGCTGCGTCCAGCGGCACAGGGAATGAGTACACGGCCTCGATGCTTTCGGCACCGTCATTGCGGAACACGTGATGCAGCTCGTATTCGGCGATGAGGTCGGTGATGGTGACCTGAAGCTCGCTGCTCGCAAGCGGCTGGAGTGGGCGACGGCGGCTCGAACGGTTCATGCTCTGGGATCCCCTGTGTGTATTCTTGAGTCTTGGTCGTGGCTGTTCTCGGGTGTCTCCGGATCGAGCAACGCCACATAGGCCTCTTGCACCGAACGGAACAGCGAGCGCAGCTGGGCCTGGGTCAACCTGGCCCGTTCTGGCGCCACCACCAGCTCCAGCCCGTCGGCCACGATCAGGTGGGAGCGCACCTCGATCGCCCCCGGGCGAGCGGGCTCCACGGGCGGCTCACTCCTTGCCTGGAGTAGCCCCGCGATGGCGTCCAGCGACAGCCCGGTCTCCTGCCATTGCCGGATCCTGAGCAGCTCGGCGAGATGGGACTCCGTGTAGTAGGCCCCCCGCTTCTCCCCTTCCGGGCTAGGCAGCAACCCCTTCTGGATATAGAAGCGCACGGTACGACCCGGAACATCCGCACGCTCGCTCAGCTGCTGAAGATTCAGTTTCATTTGAGACACCTTGACTGTCTCAAATAGTGTCTGTTAAATACGCACAGGTGTCAACCCCCTTGTCCCAGCCTGCTTGCTTGCCGTCGCAGGCACAGAGACGGGGTCCCTAGACACTCCACAAGAAACCAGACCGTCCAGCCGAGGATCGCAACGCCAATCGAGGAGCAAAGTGTCATGCATCAAGATCACGCCAGAACCCGCGAAATCGACTGCACTTCCCTGACAACGCGACACGCACGGATCAGATGCCAGCAACGGGGCATCTCCGGGCAACTGCTTGAGCTGCTGCTTGACCATGGCAAAGAACGGCACGTGGGGCACGGCGCGACGATCATCAGCTTCCCGAAGGATGCTCGCGAGCGCCTACGCCGGTCTCTCCCACGCAAGGCATACGCTGCACTGGATTCGCGGCTGAACGTGTATGCGATCGTCGGTGCCAACGGTCAGGTGATGACGGTGGGGCACCGCTACCAGCCTCTACGGGACAAACACTGACACGTGGAGTCTCCTTGTGGCGAGATTCCACGCCAACTTTTGTCCGTTACCACTCACCTGTATAGATGGAGCCTCAACTCAAGGAAATCGCCATGGAAGCCAGACTGATCAGTCTCCCCCTCGTGCAAGTGGCCCGGCTGCTGGGCCTGGTCAGAAGCGTCGAACCAGTTGAACTGCAGGACAACAGGGAATGGGGCCTGCTGATCCGTGGCCGGGGATTCACCCGGCTGCTGGAGCAGGAGCTGCTGTACGCGCCGAACCTGATCCGGCCGGTCGGCTGGTCGACGCCGCGACCGATCACATTCCGAGGTAGGAAAGCGGCGGCGACCTATGCCCAGCACATCGGGCTTCTCCCGAGACAGAAGGCATGGTCCGTGTCGGCGAGCGAGTAGTTCGGCCAGTCGCAACGAGGAGACCTTTGCCTGTGTACTAGCGCAGTTGCTGGTCCATGTTCGTGTGGGCCATGCCCCACATGCACCCATATCGCTCCACAGGAACGAAGGTTTGCACTTTGCACAGTGACGCCGTAGCTTTCGCAGCAAGTACTGCCCGCGAACCTGGCGCATAACCCAGGCCTTCAACTTCCCGGCTTTGTGCCGGGATCATCGAACCGGACAGCAGCGCCTCGCGCCTCCTGTCCTGATCCACTGAACGGCATTGGGCACCGCTATGCCTGCCCGACTTGCCATCAAAGAATGCGCCCATGCTCCGGCCACGCCGGCTGAAAGGCGCATATCGACCGTGCAATCAGTGCCATCGCAGCACCGGTGGCTACGCCGCGCACATCACTTCGCAGTGCGAATCGCGAGAGTGACGCAGCGGCACTGCAGCCGGAAGGCCGCCAGAACAAAAGCTTCGGCGCCCAACCGTGTCAGTGACACCACGAATCGCGCCGGCTCAGCACGTCACCGTGCGACATCCATGCTCGACATCAACGATCCATGCACACCAGACCTGCCTTCCCGAGGTCGCCCTAGTAGCCGCAACTGCGGCGCCATTGCTCGAAGCAGTTCGAGCGATCCGGCAGGGCCCGTTACTCACCGGTTTCTGTAGCCGCGCTGAGGGCTGATGTGCACGCGGGAAGTATCCCGCACTCCAAAGCCGTCAGCGCGGCAACAACCCCGGAGAGCAATCCATGAGCAGAAAGACCGAGTTCCAGGCTTCGATCGTCGCCGTCATGGCGCGACTGGGCGGATCCCACCTGACCCGCGAGGCCAGGGAGCGGACCGCCGCCAAGTTTTCAACGCTGATGTTCGACGCGGGCTTCACGCATCTTGCGCATCCCACCGACATCAACGGCAAGCATTTGCGGGCCTATGTTGCGGCCCGGCAGGCCGAGTCCCCGGGCGCTCGAACCCTCCAGAACGAGCTCGCACACCTGCGCAGCGTTCTCAGGAGCGCCGGAAAGCAGGCAATGGCCAACGCTCCCGAGTTGAGCAACGAGGCACTCGGGATCAACGGCGGCTCGCGCCTTGGAACCAAGACGGCCATATCCAGTGAGGACTTTCGGACGTTCACCGAACGCGCTGAGCGCCAGAGCCGTCCCGGCATGGCCGCGCTGCTGCGCCTGGAACGGCACCTTGGCTTGCGCGGCAATGAAGCCATCCATGCAAGGGAAGACACATTGCGCCGCTGGGAGCGCGAGCTCCAGGCTGATGGCCGGATCACCGTACTTGCAGGAACTAAGGGCGGTCGCCCCAGGACCGTAGATGTGTTTGACAGGACAAATGCTTCGGCAGCGATTTCGTCGGCGCTCGCAGTGTGCACGAATCAAGGCGGATTCCTGGTGATCCGCGCCGATGGATCACCCGCAGGCGGACTAAAGCAGGCGCGTCGCATCTACCATTCCTGGGCGCACCGGAACGGCATCCAGCCTCACTCGGCGCGTTATGCGTTCGCTCGGGATCAACTGGATGGCTACCTCTCCCGGGGCTATTCGTCCCGGGAAGCGCTGATGGCCGTGAGCCACGATCTCGGCCATGGCGATGGCCGGGGCCGCTGGGTCAAGAGTGTCTACATGCGATGAGACGGACCGAAGATGCCCTACTCCTACCAAGGTGCCCCGGCAGAGCAGAGGGCATCTTCGGCAAATGGAGGGCATCTTGGCAGGATCAATCTGGTGCCAGATTCTGGATGAGATGAGGACGCCACTGCTCGACCAGCGCTTCGAATGCGTCTCGATATCCAAATTCATCCGGGTAGCAGTGAAGATCGGCGGCCATCTGGACAACCATGAGCATGTCCTCGCGAATCTCCGCATCAACGGCCCAGAAATCCGTCAGGTCGAACCCGCCACATGTCGTGGCGTTCCACCAGGCCAGAAGAAAGCTGGCTGACCTCCTGCTCTGGCCAGTATCGTTCCGGGCAACATGGATGAGGCGTTCCAGGGCAGCTTGTTGTTCGGCTCTCATGCGCTTACCTCCTCGTCAAAGTGACCAGATCCAGCCGTCGCGTACGCCCGCCTTGTCAGTGCGAACGCCCAGCTTCTCGCGTGCCCGACGGAGCGTCTTGGGCGTGAAACCGTGTTCTTCAGCTGCCCTCATGACATCACTGGCCTTGACGCCAGCACTGGACAAGACAATGCCAAGCCACTCCATGCAGTCTTCGGTGGCCGTGCGTTGCTCGTCCGAACCGGACCTCAAAATCTCGTCGGCCGTCTGCTGCACCGGATCCGACGACCATTCGACATACGGGACATTTTCTTCCGTCGTGCGCAGTGAATAGCCGATGCCGTGGGTGTCTGGTCCAAGATTGTTCTTGATCGGCAGCAGCAGACGGCGTTCGGGCGCATCGTCGGACTTGGCCAGCAGGTACACCGAGCGGGCGGCGGCCACGAATGCGAGCGATCCGGAGGAGCGATAGATCGCCGCGGTCTGCCCTTTGTTCAGGTGTGAAACCCCTATCACGGCAACGCCACGCTTGGCTGCAAGCGCGGACATCGGCGCCAACACTCCCCGAACGTCAGCATTCTTGTGCGAATCCACTCCCGCCAGATAGGCACTGATCGGATCGATCACGACCACACGCACATCCGGGTGCCGGTCGATAAAATCATCGACGGCCTCGACATCGCCGAGATTGAACGACCTCGTGCCGCCCCGCTGCACATCAGATACGGCTTCGAGAAAGTGAATCCGTTCGACGGCTGCACCAGCTGCATCCAGGCGCGGTCGTGTTGTATCGGCCGGATCATCCTCCGCGTTCACCAGCAGGACTTCACCCGCAGGACAATAGGACTGATCTGGCCAGCTACGCCCACACGAGACATGCGCTGCCATACAGGCGGTCAGCGTGCTCTTGCTGAGGCCCGGATCGCCTACGATCATGCTGAACTTTCCGAGGGCGAAGTGCGGCTCCCAAAGCCAAGCAATTGGTTTTGGCTCTACATCTGAGGCCCGCGTGGACGTAATTCTGGGGACGATGGGCGAGATTGGCGCTGGTGAGGCAACGACGATCCTGGTCATGACATCAGCACACCTGCCCGGTAAACGTTCAACCATTCGGGCTTGTGTTCTATCGCCGCGTAACGGACACCATCCCGGACGAGTGCCTGAGCAAGCAAAATCTTGTTGCGATAGTCGGAATGATTGGTCGTTGGCCAGCATACGACCAATGCTTCCACCGCAGGCCATCGCAGGTCACATGGATCAGTTTCTGCAGGCAGCACCAATGCTGACCCTGCGCCATGTACGGCACGACGATGCTTTGCCTTTTCCCAGCAATCCGTTCCTGCGTAGAGGTAGACATTCGGCTGGATTCCGGCCAACAGCAACAACTCGATCTCGCTGCAGAATGGCGCCCTATGCAACCCCTGACGAGTCACTGCATCGATCTCGATGGCAGTAGTCGTGCGATCCGATGCACTCATTCCGAAGAATTCCTATGACTCCGCATGATGCGATCCTGGATCCAAATCTCGACGTCCCGCTCGACCCATGCGGTTGCTCGTCGACTCAGCTTCACAGCACTTGGAAACGCAGAGTCGCCGATCAATCGATGAATCTGCGATTTTGAGAGTCCGGTTCGCCTACAAACCTCGCCAATCCTGAGCATCGTGGTGTATTGCTGCTGCATGGTTTATCTCCATGACCAATGTGGCCGCTTGCCACGGCCAGGGCAATTCCTGGACGCATGGGGACGTTATGAATTTTGCTACCCGCTGCCAATCGCTTAAACGGCGGGCTTGCGAACAGTTATCCGATTGCTTTTCGTGTCGCTTCGTGCTTGCCACACCTCATCCCGCTCGAAACGATCTCACACACGCGGGATGCCGTAAGGGAGCTCGACTCGCATGCAGCATCTTTCGCGTGATCTTGGATAGCCCTCACCACGATCGCTGTTTCCTCAGGCATGTTCGTACTGAAGATCCTGCAGAGGTGACCATGGACTCCACGAATTACGAAGGCCCACTGCTCATCTACATCTTCCGGCTTGTGAAACAGATGCGGCTCATCAGCCATCGCACGAACGCCATCCTGTAATGCCCAAAGTAGCGGCTCAAATCCATCCTTGATCGACCTTCTCAACCAGTTATCCGTTTCTTCTTTGTGTAGATTCATCACGGTCGCGATCGCTTGCTCACTGGTTCTGGATTCATCAGAAACCAAAGAGCGTCTGAGATTCTCCCTACTGAAGTCCCTGGCGCCGTTCGCATCAGGCACGACCAACTTGGCCCAGGTTTCCCTTGTTCCCGCCCGCCGCTCCAGCACATTCGTCATCGCGAGCACGGCATCGGTCCATACCGGCGCAAGGACATCGCTTTCCCATGATTCGAATATCGCCCCCATGGCGTCGTCGAACGCGAGATCGATGGGCTGCGGCAGCCCAAAGTCGCTGTCTCGGAGGCCCCTGACTTCTTCGGCTAGATCAGCGCACAACTGATCTATGCGTGCGATTTTTTTCCGGCGCGCCTTTCTGCTCATAAGTTCCGCTCTGTGTGGCCCACGCAGAAGCCCGCCAAGCGTGATCACCAGAGAGGCTGCCGGACCGAGGTTCGGATACTCCAGAGTCGACCCTTTCAGTAGCTGCCAGACGCGATCCATCTCAGGCGATTCGAGTAGCGCCTGATGCACGCCAGGGTCCGCGGTCGACAGGCCCGACTGAGTCAGATCGTCGATCACCCATTTGCGAAGCTCTGCTCTGTCCAACCGAGTCATCTTCCTTGCCATGCGATTACTCCTCCGGGCGTCTGCGGTGCGGCTTGGAGTACGATGGATGTGTCTGGGTCGATATGTAAGTGGACGAATTCCGCTGTCCTGTGTGGACGCGCAGCCCTACCGAGTCGATCTGGGGGTACGGGTGGGGGTATCAAAACCAGCTGCCTGACACGAAATCCAATTGAATCAACTGGATATCGAGATCATGAAAATCGCCAGCTGGAACGTCAATTCGCTGAATGTGCGCCTGCCGCACCTGGAGCAGTGGCTCAAGGAGTTCGCGCCGGACGTGGTCGGGTTGCAGGAGACCAAGCTTGAAGACCACCGCTTCCCCGATGCGGTGCTGGCCGGGCTGGGTTACCGCAGCGTGTTCGCCGGTCAGAAGACCTACAACGGGGTGGCGATCCTCGCCCGCGAGCGCGACATCGATCAGGTGCAGATCGGCATTCCCGGTTTCGAAGACGAGCAGAAGCGGGTGATCGCTGCCACCGTGGGCGATATCCGCATCGTCAACCTGTACGTGGTCAACGGCCAGGACGTGGGCACCGAGAAGTACGACTACAAGCTGCGCTGGCTGGACGCCGTGCACGGCTGGCTGTCCGAGGAACTGAAATCGCATCCGCGACTGGTGGTGCTGGGCGATTTCAACATCGCACCGGACGACCGCGACGTGCACGACCCGGCGCAATGGAATGACGAGCACATTCTGACTTCCACCGCCGAGCGCAATGCGCTCAAGCGCCTGTACGCGCTGGGGCTGCACGACGCCTTCCGCCTGCGCACCGACGAAGGCGGCATCTTCAGCTGGTGGGATTACCGCCAGGCCGGCTTTCGCCGCAACCTGGGGCTGCGCATCGACCTGAACCTGGTTTCGGACGCCTTGCGCGAACGTATCGCCGATGCCGGCATCGACCGCGAGCCGCGCACCTGGGACCGCCCCAGCGACCACGCGCCGGCATGGGTGCAACTGGCCGGCTCGGACTGATTCTGCGAAACGGCCGGCATGCCCATTGTCGTCGCGCGCTACTTCGATCCCCTGGAAGCCCGGATCGTCTGCGCTCGGTTGCAAGCCGAAGACATCCCCGCCTTTCTTGCCGGCGACCAGCACTCATTGGCCGACCGGCCGATCTCGATTGCCCTGGGCGGCTCCCGCGTACTGGTGCCGACATCATTCGCCACCCGCGCGACCGAAGTGGTTGCCGCTTACGCCGACGGTTCGCTCGCACGCGACCTGGAGCAGGTGGAACCCGAAACAGGCCCATGCTGCCCGACCTGCGATCGTCAGGGCGTGTCGTCGTCGCCGACCTTGGCATCGCGGCTGTTCGTCGTCCTGTTGTTTCTCTGGACTCTGGTTCC
This sequence comes from Pseudoxanthomonas kalamensis DSM 18571, assembly GCF_010211745.1. Taxonomy (GTDB): domain Bacteria; phylum Pseudomonadota; class Gammaproteobacteria; order Xanthomonadales; family Xanthomonadaceae; genus Pseudoxanthomonas_A; species Pseudoxanthomonas_A kalamensis. The sequence continues at coordinate 364,774 of NZ_PDWQ01000001.1, forward strand.
GGTGCCGCCGCCGGCTTCACGATTGGCCTGTCGCAATTGTGGCCGGAATGATTTGCCCATCACCTGATTGCCGCTACAGGATTGATTCGCAAACAAAAAGGGCCCGGCGAATGCCGGGCCCCGGTTTGCCACGGACCTTGGGTGCGTCTCGATCAGCGCACGCGGCCGCAGCGGAAAACCGATTCGATCACCGCGCCTTGCCGCGGGTGAACAGGTTGACGATCAGCAACAGCACCACGGCGCCGACCAGGGCGGTGACCAGATAACCGATCCATCCGCTCAGTGCGACCCCGACCATCGGCAGCAGCCAGCCGCCGAGCAGGCCGCCGATGATGCCCACGATCACGTTGAGAATGATCCCCTGTGACGCATCGCGCTTCATGATGATGCTGGCGAGCCAGCCGGCAATGCCGCCCACGATCAACTGGATGATGAAATGCATGCAGATTTTCCTTCTGTCCGGGTGGATGTACGGCGAGGCTTCCCCCGCCACTTGCATCTCCTGGTGGGGCCTTCGTCCTTCGCCGCGCAGTGATAGCGCAGGCGCGCGACGGATGCACGCGGCCCTGCAACACGCTGATCTCGGCGCTGGGCTAAAGTGATTCCATGTCTTCTGTAACCGGGCCCACAGCACCGCCGCGCACCTGGCTGCTGCCGTATCTGCGTGGCGCGACCAGCGAAACCCTGGTACGGCCACTGCTGTCCGAGGCGCTCGGGCAGCCGCTCGATGCCTTGCCGCGCGACGATCGCGGCCGGCCGCAGTTGCAGACGCTGGCCGGCGGCTACGACGCCAACTGGAGCCACAGCGGCGATGCCCTGCTGCTGGCGCTGGGCCGCGACGTGCGGGTCGGTGTGGACATCGAATTGCTGCGCCCGCGACCGCGGGCGATGGAGCTGGCGCGGCGCTTCTTCCATCGCGACGAAGCCGCCTGGCTGCAGTCGCTGGCCGATGCGGCGCGGCGCGAACGCGAATTCGTGCGCCTGTGGTGCGCCAAGGAAGCCGTGCTGAAGGCGCATGGCCACGGAGTGTCGTTCGGCCTTGATCGATTGGTGTTCGTCGATGGCGACGACGGCCTGCGACTGGTCGCCAGCGACCCGGCGCTGGGCACGCCGGAACAATGGCAGCTGCAACAGTGGCAGCCGCGCGCGGGCTATCTGGCCGCGTTGGCTTGGCGCACGCCGGCATGAATGCCGACGGCAGCGATAATGGCGCCGTGAACGAGGACACCTTCCCCCCGGAACTGCACGACGACCTGCGTCGCGGACTGACAGCGTTGGCACTGGACGCCGATGCGCTGGCGCCGCCGCTGCTGGCCTATCTGGACCTGCTGCTGCGCTGGAACCGCACCTACAACCTGACCGCGATCCGCGACCCGCGGCAGATGGTGACCCTGCACCTGCTCGATTCGCTGGCCATGCACCCGCATGTGCCGGGCGGACGACTGGCCGACCTGGGCACCGGCCCCGGCCTGCCGGGCATCCCGCTGGCGATCGCCCGGCCGGACCTGCAGGTGACCCTGGTCGAAAGCAATGGCAAGAAGGCGCGTTTCCTGCGCGAGGCCGTGCGCAGCCTGTGCCTGGACAATGCGCGAGTGGCGCAGAGCCGCGCCGAGGCGCTGGACGAAGCCGCCGCCTACGACGCCATCACCGCCCGTGCGCTCGACACCCTGCCCGGCATCCTCGCCGTCGGCAGCCATCTGCTGGCCCCGCAGGGCCGCCTGCTGGCGATGAAGGGCGCGGCGCCGGATGCCGAAATCGCCGCCCTGCCGCCGGGCTGGCACACCGAGGCCGTGCACCGGCTCGCGGTACCCGGACTGGACGCCGATCGCCACCTCGTGGTCGTCGCTCGCGACGCAATCCCGCATAATTCCCGGTCCTGATCCCTTCCCAAGGCAGCCCCGCATGGCCCGCATCATCGCCATCGCCAACCAGAAAGGCGGCGTCGGCAAGACCACCACGGCGGTCAACCTGGCCGCCGCGCTGGCCCGCGCGCCCAAGCGGGTGCTGCTGGTCGACCTGGATGCGCAGGGCAATGCCACCATGGGCAGCGGCATCGACAAGCGCGAGCTGGGCGCCTCCACCTGCGATGTGCTGCTGGGCGAAAGCGACGCCCGCGCCGCCATCGTGCGCACGCCGGAGGAATTCGACCTGCTGCCCGGCAACATCGACCTGACCGCCGCCGAAGTGCGGCTGATGGACGCCCAAGGCCGCGAATCGCGGCTGAAGCAGGCGCTGGACCCGCTGCGGCCGGACTACGACTTCATCCTCATCGACTGCCCGCCGGCACTGTCGGTGCTGACCCTGAACGCGCTGACCGCCGCCGATTCGGTACTGGTGCCGATGCAGTGCGAGTACTACGCGCTGGAAGGCCTCAGCGCCCTGCTGGAAACCATCGAGGCGCTCAGGCTGCGGCTGAACCCGGCGCTGGAGATCGAAGGCGTGCTGCGCACCATGTTCGACGTGCGCAACAACCTGGCCAACGCGGTCTCGGCCGAGCTGACGCAACATTTTGGTGACACGGTGTTCCGTACCATCGTCCCGCGCAACGTGCGCGTGGCCGAAGCCCCCAGCCACGGCCAGAGCATCGTCGGCTACGACAAGTCCTCGCGCGGCGGCGTCGCCTACCTGGGCCTGGCCGGAGAAATCCTCCGCCGGCAGCAGGAGCGGCTCCGCCCCGCCGCCAGAGCAAAGGAGTACGTGTAAATGTCCGCTGCCAAGAAGCGCGGCCTGGGCCGCGGCCTGGAAGCCCTGCTCGGCCCCAAGGCCGCCGAAACCGCGCCGCCGGAAGCGCAGCCGGGCGAAGCCCTGCGCTCGTTGCCGGTCAAGCAACTGCAGCCGGGCCGCTACCAGCCGCGGGTGCGGATGGACCCGGCCAAGCTGGACGAACTGGCCGAATCGATCAAGGCGCAGGGCGTGATCCAGCCGATCGTGGTGCGCGAACTGGAAGCGGGCCCGAATTCCAAGAGCATGTTCGAGATCGTCGCCGGCGAGCGCCGCTGGCGCGCCTCGCAACAGGCCGGTCTGGCCGAAGTGCCGGTGGTGGTGCGCAAGCTCGACGACCGCACCGTCATCGCCATGGCGCTGATCGAGAACATCCAGCGCGAAGACCTCAACCCGCTGGAAGAAGCGCAATCGCTGCAGCGGCTGATCGGCGAGTTCTCGCTGACCCACGCCGAGGCCGCCGAAGCGGTCGGACGCTCGCGCGCCGCGGTATCCAACCTGCTGCGCCTGCTCGACCTGCCGCCGGCAATCCGCGCCCTGGTCGAGGCGCGCCGGATCGAAATGGGCCACGCCCGCGCCCTGCTGACCCTGTCGCCGGAACTGGCCAGCAAACTGGCCGCCGAAGCCGCCGAACAGGGCTGGTCGGTACGCGAGGTGGAACACCGCGCCCAGCAGTTCGCCGCCGGCAAGCTGCCCGGCAGCAAGAAAGCCAAGCCCGGCAGGAAGGCCGAACCGCAGGCCGATATCACTGCGCTGGAAAACGAACTGTCCGAATCGCTCGGCACCAAGGTGGTGTTCAACCACGGCCGCAACAACAAGGGCAAGTTGGTCATCCACTACACCGACCTGGACACCCTGGACGGCGTGCTGGAGCGATTGCGCGGCAAGGCCGGCTGAGCGAGGCATGGCCGCATGCCATGAAAGCCCACCGCCCATGGCACCAGCACCACCCCTCCCCTTGTTGCTGCAAACGGTCATCGGAAAGCCGATCCCCTTCCATCAACTTCAAGTTGCGGAAAACCGGCGCGTGACCAAGGCGTCACCGATTGCTCAGCCGTGCTGTTGGCAACTGCAGTAACGACAGGAACATCCAGATATCGGCTTGAATGGAATGCGTCGAATCGCCCCGCTACTGATGCTCGCCATTCTCGTCACCTCAATTGCGGGGGTAGTCGTCGTACGCTGGCAAGAATGGGCTCCATCTTCTCTTGTAGTGCGTTCGGTCCTGATCTCGATTTATCTGGGGTGGCTTGGCTGGGAAGGCACGATCAGTCTGCGGGACGCACAGCGCCCCGCACCAGATTCCGATCGGTTCACCAACGAGGTTTATGCGCTGGCACATGGAGCAACCATCCTCGGCACCCTCTGGTTTGCAGAAGCGGAGACGTCCCGAACATTGATCTTGGTTGGAACCATGGTTTTCCTGCTTGGCATCTCGTTGCGCGTTGTCGCAATACGTACGCTTGGAGCCATGTACTCGCATCGCGCCCGACTCACGAACAAACATGAACTCGTGACCCGGGGGCCCTATCGATGGATCAGACACCCCGCCTATTCCGCGATGCTCACGATCCATCTCGGAGCAAGCCTTGCGTTCTCGAGCCCCGCCGGTGGCATCCTGACAATCAGCTTGCTGCTTCCGGCGATCATCTGGCGCATCGTGGTCGAAGAGAAGCTGCTTCGGCAGATTCGCGGATATGAGGACTACTGCCTGAGAACTGCACGACTGATCCCCCGGGTCTGGTGACGCGTCTCCCTTTCGACGACCCCAACTCCCCCATACCGATCCTCTGCAGTCTCCATAGGGCGAACCCTGGCCCGCCGCATGCCATCCCGCTTCAAACCGCAAGACGCAGCCAAAGCCCGCCCTGCGACATGACGTTGCCGGATTGCTCCTACGGGAGCCAGCGACTCTTTCATGTCGACACCGCCTCACGGCACGATATTGTTCGAGAATCAAGCAGCACAAGGTCACTGCGACCTTGCCGCCCTCCCACGCATCCATCCCGTCGCGCAGCCAATCGCGCCGACCAGGATGAGCGCCAGGGGGATGGCGCCGGGCTCGTCTTCGACGACGATCATCATCGCCAGCAGCGCCAGTCCGAGGGCGCCGATCAGCGCCGACGCGATCATCTGGATTTTCGAGTTCATGCAACCCTCCACGGGCTGTCACGGGCCTTGGCATCGCAAACCTGGCAGCTGCCGGTGAAGCGGGCATGAAGTCCCGACGCGCCAGCCAAGCGCGGTGGCACACCCCGCGCTTGCTCCGGATCAATCCCCGGTCATGTTCTTGCGCTTACCATGGCGCATCCCCACCCACGCGGACCGCCGTGTGAGCACCTATCGCCTCAGGTCGATCTTCCAACCCCGCGCCGTGGCCGTGGTCGGCGGCAGTCCGCGACCGCGCTCGGCCGGGCGCGCGGTGGCGCGCAACCTGCGCGAATCCGGCTTCACCGGCCAGCTGGGCTGGGTCTGCCCGCGCCACTCGCGGATCGACGGCATCGCCACCGTCGGGCGGCTGGGCGAACTGGGCTGGGTGCCGGACCTGATCGTGGTCACCACGCCGGCGGCGATCGTGCCGAAGGTGATCGCCGAGGCCTGCGAACTGGGCGTGGCCGCGGCGATCATCCTGACCGCCGGGCTGGGTCAGGGACCGAAATCCCTATTGGCCGCGATCGAGGCCAGCGCGCGCGAACACGGCATGCGCATCCTCGGGCCGCATTGTCTGGGGGTGATCGCCCCGCACGCCCGGCTCAACGCCAGCATCGCCGCGCATTCGCCGCAGCCGGGCGACCTAGCCCTGGTGTCCGAATCCAGCGCCATCGCCGCGGCCTTGGTCGAATGGGGGGTATCGCGCACGGTCGGCTTTTCCGCGGTGGTCGCGCTGGGCGATTCGCTGGACGTGGATTTCGCCGACCTGCTGGACTACTTCGCCACCGACCGCCATACCCGCGCGATCCTGCTGTACGTGGAAAACATCCGCGACGCGCGCAAGTTCATGTCGGCCGCGCGTGCGGCCGCGCGCGCCAAGCCGGTAGTGGTGGTCAAGTCCGGCCGCCGCGCGCCGCCGCAGAGCATCGGCGAGATCGGCATCCGTGCGCTGGCGCCTTCCGACGCGGTGTACGCCGCCGCGTTCCGCCGCGCCGGCCTGTTGCAGGTGGGCGCGCTGGACGAACTGTTCACCGCCGCCGAAACCCTGGGCCGGCTGCACACTTTTCCCGGCCGCCGGCTCGGCATCCTCGGCAACGGCGGCGGGGTGGGCCTGCTGGCGTTGGACCAGTTGGTGCAACTGGGCGGCACCCCGGCCGAGCTTTCCGCCGATACCGCCAGGCAGCTCGACCGCCTGCTGCCGGAAGGCTGGTCGCACGGCAACCCGGTCGACATCGTCGTCGATGCCGACGGCGAACGTTACGCCCACGCGGTGGAAGCCGTGCTGGCCGACCCCGGCTGCGATGCCCTGCTGGTGATCAACGTGCCAACCGCGTTCACATCTTCGGCCGAAACCGGTCAGGCGCTGACCCGCAGCCTGGGCAAATCGCCGCGCCCCGGTGGCGGCAAGCCGGTGTTCGCGGTCTGGCTGGGACAGGACGACGCCACCCAAGCCGCGTTCCGCGCCGCGCGCGTGCCCAGCTATGCCACCGAGACCGACGCCGTGCACGGTTTCATGCACCTGGTCCGCTACCGCGAGGCGCAGCAGGCGCTGATGGAAACCCCGCCCAGCCTGCCGGAAGATTTCGTCGTCGATGCCGCCGCCGCGCGCGCCATCGTCCAGCGCGCACTGGCCGCCGGCGAACGCCAGCTGGCGCCGGAGCACACCGCCGCCGTGCTAGCCGCCTACGGCATCGCGCTGGCGCCGCTGACCCCGGTGGCCGCCGCCCATGACGACGATGCCACCGCCCTGAGCGCCGCGGTGGCCGCCGCACCGATGCTGGCCGCCGGACACACGATGGCGGTGAAGATCGATTCGCCCGACATTGCGTACAAATCGGCGGTCAACGGCGTGCGCCTGAACCTGGCCAGCGCACAGGCCGTGCACGACGCCGCCCGCGACGTGCTGCAGCAGGTGCGCGAACGGCGTCCCGACGCGCGCATCCGCGGCCTGGTGGTGCAGCCGATGCTGCTGCGGCCGGAAAGCCGTGAACTGATCGCCGGGATCGCCGACGATCCGGTATTCGGCCCGGCCATCGTGTTCGGCCGCGGCGGCACCGCGGTGCGGGTGATCGAGGACGTGGCGCTGACACTGCCGCCGCTGGACCTGCGCCTGGCTCGCGAACTGATCGAGCGTACCCGCATCTCGCGCCGCTTGAAGGCCTATCGCGGGGTCGAGGCCGCCGACGAGGGCGAGATCGCCCTGATCCTGGTCAAGCTGGCGCAGCTGGCCGCCGATATCCCGGAGATCCAGCAGCTGAGTCTGAACCCGCTGCTGGCTGACCGCCATGGCGCGACCGCGGTCGATGCACGCATCGTCGTCGGCCCGCTGACGACCCTGCACAAGGGGCGCGGCCATCCGCGCATGGCGATCTTCCCGTATCCGAAGGAATGGGAGCGCGAGGTGGAACTGATGGACGGCTCGATCGCCTTCGTGCGTCCGGTGCGGCCCGAGGACGATGCGCTGTTCCGCGAATTCTTCACCCACGTCAGCGACGACGACCTGCGGCTGCGTTTCTTCCAGTCGGTCAAGCACTTCAGCCACGAATTCATCGCCCGCCTGACCCAGCTCGACTACGCCCGCTCGATCGCGCTGGTGGCACTGGACCAGCATGGCCGGATGCTGGGTGCGGTGCGCCTTCACGCCGACGCCGACTACGCTGCTGGCGAGTACGGCATCCTGGTGCGCTCGGACCTGAAGGGTCATGGCGTCGGCTGGAAGCTGATGAAGATCATGATCGAATACGCCGCCTGGCTGGGTCTGCGCGAAGTCGACGGCCAGGTCCTGCGCGAGAATCGCAACATGCTGGCGATGTGCGAACAGCTCGGCTTCCGCATCAGCGCCGACCCGGACGAACCGACGCTGATGAACGTGCGGCTGCCGGTGGCGCCGCTGGATCCGGCCACCTGAACCCACGGCTGCATGCGGGCCGCGGCGATGCGATGATGTCCGCTTCCACCTTCGCGGATGCGCCGATGAAATTGCCGTTGCCTGCCCTGCTGCTGGCCGCCCTGCTGCCGCTGACTCCCGCCCGTGCCGCCGACAGCGCCACCGACAAGGCGTTCAAGGCCATCTACACCAAGGAATGGCAATGGCGGCAGGCGCAAACCGGCCAGGCCGACGAGGACAGCGACAGCAGCGGCGACAACCGCCACTTGCCCGACGTGGGGCCGCAGGCGCAACAGGCACGGTTGCAGAAATGGAAAGACGTGCTGAAGCAGCTGGACCGTATCGATGCCGGCAAGCTGTCGGCGGACAACAGGGTCAACCTGGCCATCTACCGGCCGCAGATCGAGAACCTGGCCGCCGAAGTGCAGTACGGCGCCTACCAGATGCCATTCAACTCCGACAGTTCGTTCTGGTCCAACCTGGGCTTCATGGCGCGACGGCAGATGGACGATGGCGACGCTTTCGAGGCCTACATCGCCCGCCTCGACGACGTGCCGCGCTACTTCGACCAGCAGATCGACAACATGCGCGCCGGCCTGAAGCGCGGCTTCAGCGTGCCGCACGAAGTGCTGGACGGGCGCGATGCCTCGATCGCCGCCGTGGCCGAATTGCAGGACCCGGAACAGTCGCCGCTGTACGCGCCGTTCAAGCGCATGCCGGCGACGATCCCGGCCGGCGAGCAGCAACGCCTGCGCGCCGCCGGCAGGCAGGCGATCGCCGGTTCGGTGATCCCGGCCTACGCCAGGCTGCTGACCTTCTTCCGCGAGGAATACGTGCCGCAGGCGCGGACCACGCTGGCGGCCGAGGCGATGCCCGACGGCCAGGCCTGGTACCGGCAGCAGATCCGCGAATACACCACGCTCGACCTGTCGCCCGAGGACATCCACGCTGCCGGTGTGGCCGAGGTCGCGCGCATCCAGGCCGAGATGGACACCATCATCGAACAGCTCGGTTTCGAGGGCCGTTCGCCGGACACCCGTTTCGCCGATTTCCTGCAGTTCCTGCGCACCGACCCGCAGTTCTACGCCAAGACCCCGCAGGAACTTCTGAACCGCGCCGCGTGGATCTCCAAGCGGGTGGACGGCGAGGTCGGCAAGTTCATCGGCACCCTGCCGCGCGGCCGCTTCACCATCGTCGAGGTGCCGCCGGACATCGCCCCGTTCTGGACCGCCGGCCGCGGCGGCCTGGGCACCTACTGGCTGAACACCTACAACCTGCCTTCGCGTCCGCTGTACAACCTGCCGGCGCTGACCCTGCACGAATCCTCGCCCGGCCATTCGCTGCAACAGGCGCTGGCGCTGGAGCAGGGCGAGCAGCCGGACTTCCGCCGGCAGAACTACATCTCCGCCTACGGCGAGGGCTGGGCGCTGTACACCGAGAAGCTGGGCAAGGAGATGGGCATCTACGAAACCCCGTACGAGGATTTCGGCCGCCTGACCTACGAGATGTGGCGCGCCTGCCGGCTGGTCATCGACACCGGCGTGCACCACTTCGGCTGGAGCCGCGAGCAGGCGCTGGCCTACCTGCGCGACCGCACCGCGCTGAGCGAGCACGAGATCACCACCGAGGTCGACCGCTACATCTCCTGGCCGGCACAGGCGCTGAGCTACAAGCTGGGCGAGATGGCCATCGTGCGCCTGCGCACCGAGGCGGAGACGGCGCTGGGCGCCGACTTCGACATCAAGGCCTTCCACGACGCCGTGCTCAGCCAGGGCTCGGTGCCGCTGCCGGTGCTGGAGCAGCAGATCCGCGCCTTCATTGCCGACAGCCAGCGCGCCGTGGCGGAAAAGGCCAAGCCCGCACACTGAGCGGGCTCCGAGACAGGGCAACCAGTCTCAGCTGTCGGAGAGATTTACTCCCTCCCCCCGCACACGGGGGAAGGTGCCGACGGCGGATGGAGAGCACCCGCCTTCCACGCCAAGTGCTTGCAGGCAAAGGGGTTCCCTTGCATAATGCGCGGCTCGCTGCGTCCGCCCGGTGCGGATTGGCGGCCGGAAATGCGAGTTCCGGCTTGGGTTTGCAGCGTTTTTGACCACCCGTATCGCATGGCGCAGGCGAAAGCCGGCGTCGGGGCCGCCGTCTCCCGGGCCACGGGCGACAACCGTTACTGATCGAGGTGCACAGATGTCCCGCGTATGCCAAGTTTCCGGCAAGCGTGTGCAGACGGGCAACAACGTCTCCCACGCCAACAACCACACCCGCCGCCGCTTCCTGCCCAACCTGCACGAGCGCCGCTTCTGGGTCGCCAGCGAGAACCGCTGGGTCAAGCTGAAGGTTTCCGCGCACGCTCTGCGCACCATCGACAAGAACGGCATCGACTCCGTCCTGGCCGAGCTGCGCGCGCGCGGCGAGAAGATCTGAGGAGAGACAAGACATGGCAGGCAAGCGCGACAAGATCCGTCTGATTTCCTCGGCCGACACCGGCCACTTCTACACGACGGACAAGAACAAGAAGAACACCCCCGGGAAGATGGAAATGAAGAAGTACGACCCGGTCGTGCGCAAGCACGTGATCTACAAGGAAGGCAAGATCAAGTGAGCCCCGCGTCCGCCCGGCGGACGCCACGACCACTGCTTCGCCGCCGCAAGGCGACCGCTTGATCAAGCACAGGAAACCCGCCGCAAGGCGGGTTTCTTTTTTGTCGCGCCCGCCACAAGGCGGGGTTTCTGTTTACGCGCCCACCCCCGCACCGCGCCCGCGGGCGCGCGCCTGCAGGGCCAGCCAGCACAGCGCGGTGGTGGTGGCGTCGCCGAGCGCGCTGTGGCGGCCCATCACCGGCACTCCGAGCTGTTCGGCGATGTGGGCAAAATCCAGATTGGGGATCGCATCGGGGCGGGCGCGGCGTTCATGTTCGGCGACCGCGTCGGCCAGGTCGATGCGCGCATTGGGCAGGGCGAAGCCGGCGATAGCCTGCACGTGCGGGGCCAGCATCGACAGGTCGAATTGCAGGTAATAGCCGAGCAGAGTGCGGCTGCCCAGCCAGCCCAGGAATTCGCGCACCGCCTGCCGCACCGGCACACCGGCGGCGGCCTCGTCCGGGGTGATGCGGTGGTGACGCGCCGATTCGATGTCGAACTCGCGCTCGGGCCGGACCCGCCGTTCGAAGCGTTCGGACAGGCGCACCTGGCCGTCGCGGATCGGTACTGCGGCCAGGCTGAGGATGTGGTCGCGGGCCGGGTCGAGGCCAGTGGTTTCCAGGTCCAGGCTGACCCATTCGTCCGCCGGTGGCGCGTGCAGCAGCGCCGCCCATTCGCCGTGGCCGTGACGGCGACGCAACCACCAGCGCTGCAGGCGGCGGCCCATCGCTCAGTCGGCCAGCCGGAACACGCGGCCGACATGGCGGCGGAAGTCCTTGACCACCCGCAGCGCATCGCGCAGCAGTTCGTGGTCGAGCCGGCGCAGCTGTTCGACCACGACGAAATTGTCCGGCGTGCGGCCCGCGTCCAGCGCCGCCAGCTGCGCGTCCAGCCGCAGCCGCTGCAGCGCCGACAAGGCCTGCGGCAGATCGCGGTCCAGACCATCGGGCAGCAGCCCACGTTCGGCCAGCACGGCGCAACGCTCGAAGCTGTTGCGGGCGGCGATGCCCTGCTGCAAGGCCAGGCAACGCAATCCGTGCACCACCGGGAAGATGCCGCCCTTCTTCAGGTCGGTGCCGCGCGCCTCGCCACGGACCTGACCGAGCAGGTTCAGCGGGGTGTCGAAGTTCAGGGTGGCTGCGGCGAGGTGATGCAGCAGCATTTCCTCTTCGCCCAGCGCCAGCAACGCGGCGTCCACCGGTTCGAACAGCGCCGGATTGCCGGCCACCGGCCGCGCGTCCAGCGCGATGGCCAAGTCCAGCGAGGCCTGCCCGGCGTATTCGTGCCGCCACTGCAGCGTGCGCTGCCGCCACTGGCTGGCGCTCATCCGCCAGTGCGGATTGCTGACCATGACCTTGCCCGGGCACGGCGGATAGCCGACCTGCTGCAGCGCGTCGCTGAAGGCCTGCATGGCCGCGCCCAGCCCCGGCCAGTCGAGGTCGTCGGCCATCACCAGCGCATTGTCCTGATCGGTTTTCAGCAGCTGCTCGCGCCGTCCCTCGCTGCCCAGCACCAGCAGGCACAGCTTCGGGCGCAGCTCGGCCGGCACCAGCAACTCGAAGATCCGGCCCATGATCCGGCTGTTCAACGCGCTGACCAGCTCCATCAGGTAGGGAATACGCGCACCCTGCGCGTGCAGCGTGCGTACCAGCCGCGGCATCCCGCGGGCAGCGTCGGCGATGTCCTCCAGGCTCTGCGCCCGCGCCAGGCGCAGGCTGATCAAGTGCGAATGGCTGGCGTAGTGGGCCAGCACCTCGGCCATGCCCAGGGTACCGACGATATCGTCGCCATCGGCCACCGCCACCCGTTCGATATGGCGCTCGGTCATGCTGACCAGGGCCTGGAACAGCACGTCGCCGGTACGCACCTGCACCAGCGGCCGGTTGGCCAGCGGACCGACCGGCGATTGCGGCAGGCTGTCGCGCAGGGTCAGCGCTTCGAGCAGGTCGGTGCGGGTAACGATGCCCGGCTGCGGCTGCGCCGGATCGGCGACCAGCAAACAATCCACGCGCTTCTCACGCAGGCGCGCGCTGGCCTCGGCGATGGTGGTGGCGGCCGACACCGTTTCCACCGGCGCCAGCTGCGCATCGCCGACCCGGGTGGCCATCAGTTCGGCCAGTTCGGAACCGCCGCCGGAGGCCATCCGCCCCTTCACCGCCAGGCCTTCGTTGAAATAGGCGGCAAAGGCCGGCGAATCGGCCAGCAGGCGGCGGAACACCTCGGCCGGGATCAGGAAGCACAGGCAGTCGGTTTCGGCGCGGTAGCCGTGGCGGGCGCGACCGGCCATCACCGCCCAGGCGCCGAACACGTCGCCCGGCCCGTAGTCGGAGAAGGCCTGTTCGGCGCCGTCTTCGTCGTCGTAGGCGCGGATGCGGCCCTTGAGAATCACGAAGGCGTGCGGCGAGGGCTGGCCGGCATCGATCACCCGTTCGCCGCTGCGATACAGCGCCAGGTCCACACTGGCGGCCAGCCGCGCGCGACCGGCATCGTCGAGCAGGTCGAACGGCGGCTGGGTCAGGTCGAGGCCGGGCACCGGATCCATGCGCACAGTGTCGCAGCTTGCCGGCACCGATGCGCCGCGACTTTCGCCGCAGGCGCGGCTTGGCGGCACCGGCCGCGGCCGGCAGAATCGGGGCATGCCGCATTCCGAACGCCTCCGCCCACGCCTTTACGGACCCCGCGCATGAGCCTGGGCAGCTGGCTGCTGGCGCTGGACTGGGGCATCCGCCTGGCCGCGCTGTGGTGGATTCCCAGCCGCACCTCGCCGGCCGCCGCGCGCAGCTGGCTGCTGCTGGTCGGTTTCGTGCCGCTGCTGGGCCTGCCGCTGTACCTGCTGTTCGGCCATCCCTGGCTATCGCGCGAACGCGTGCGCCGGCAGCGACTGGCTTCGCAGGTCATCCGCGAGGAACAGGCGCCGCTGCAGGCGCTGCGCTGGACGCCACAGGGGCAGGACGCCGACACCGAGATGGTGCCGCTGCTGGAAACCCTGGGCGACTTCATGGCCACCCACGGCAATGCGGTCGAATTGCTGGACGACTACGCCGGTTCGCTACGGCGGCTGCTGGACGACATCGACGGCGCCCGCGAACGCGTGCACCTGCTGTACTACCTGATGTTCGACGACACCGTCGGCGAGGCGGTAACCGACGCGCTGTGCCGCGCCGCCGCGCGCGGGGTGACCTGCCGGCTGCTGCTGGACGCGGTCGGCGCCAAGCGCGGCCTGCGCCGCTACCGCAAGCGCCTGCGTGCGGCTGGCGTGGAGGTGCACGACATGCTGCCCGGCGGCCTGCGCTGGCGCCGCAGCGGGCGCATGGACCTGCGCAACCACCGCAAGATCGCGGTGATCGACAACTCGGCCGCCTATGTCGGTTCGCAGAACCTGGCCGATCCGGAATTCGTGCCCGGCCATCCCAACCGCGAACTGGTCGCACGCGTGCAGGGGCCGGTGGTCGCGCATCTGGAAGCGGTGTTCGCCAGCGACTGGTACATCGAGACCGGTGATCGCCTGGACGTGTTCCCGACCTCGCCGCTGCAGCACGCCGACAGTGCCGTGCAGCTGCTGCCCAGCGGCCCGGCCTATCCGTTCGCCAATGCCCGCGACACCGTCTGCGCGCTGGCGCACCTGGCCCGGCGCAAGCTGGTGCTGGTCACTCCGTACTTCGTCCCCGACGACGCCACCCTCAGCGCGTTGCGGATCGCCGCGCTGTCCGGGGTGGACGTGCAACTGATCCTGTCGGCCAGCAACAACCAGCGCTGGACCGCCTGGGCGCAGGAATCCTACTACCGCGAGCTGCTGGATGCGGGGGTGAAGATCGCGCTGTACCGTCCGCACTTCCTGCACGCCAAGCACCTGAGCGTGGACGACGAAATGGCGCTGATCGGTTCGATCAACCTAGACATCCGCTCGTTCGCGCTGAACGCCGAAATCGGCCTGCTGTGCTACGACCGCGAGGTGGTGGCGCGCATGCGCGAGATCGAGGCCGACTACCTGGCCGATGCCGAGCAGGTGACGACGGAACGCTGGGAAACGCGCCCGGCCTGGCGCCGCAGCCGCGAAGGCCTGGCGCGGCTGGCCGATTCCTTCATGTAACCGACTTCCGGCGTCGCATCCCGGCGTTGCGTCGATCTACCGATGCATCGGCGCATGCGATCGCGTCTTCTACAATGCGGCAATGCCGGAATCCGCCGACGACTCCATTCAACATGATCTCGCCATCGCCGGTGGCGGCGCCGGCGGCACGTTGCTGGCGATCCAGCTGTTGCGGCAAGCAGTTTCGCCGCTGCGGATCGCGCTGATCGAGCCGGCCGCACAGGTCGGCGACGGCGTCGCCTACGCTACCCGCCATCCCGGGCATGTGCTCAACGTGCCGGCACGCGGGATGAGCGCGTTCGCTTCGCAGCCCGACGACTTCGTCGATTTCCTCGCCGGACCCGGCGGCGACCGCGATGCGCTGGCCGCCACCTATGTCGAACGCCGGCGCTATGGTGAATATCTGCGCATGCGCCTGCAACAGGCACGGCAATCCTCGCCGGCTCGATTGCAGGTAGTGCAAGCTCGGGCCGTATCCATCGCCGCCACGCCGGCAGGCTGGCGGATGACGCTGGCCGACGGCACGACGGTGCAGGCCCGCGCCGTCGCCCTGGCGGTGGGCAATGCGCCGCGGCCGTTCCCGGCTTCGGGCGCGAGCAGCCTGCCCGCCGGTCGCTGCATCGCGGCCTGGGACACTCCGTCCCTGGCGAAGATCGATCCGGACGCCGACGTCTGCATCGCCGGCGCCGGCCTGAGCATGGTCGATGCGGTCCTTGCGCTGGTCGCCAATAGCCACCGTGGCCGCATCCGGGTGCTGTCGCGGCATGCGCTGGCTCCGCTGCCGCATGCCGCGTGCGCACCGGCCACTTTCGACCCGTCTGCGCTGCTGGCGATGACGCTGCAACAGCGGTGGCGCGCGCTGCGCGGGCACGTCCGCGATGCCGCGCAACGCGGGGAACCGTGGCAATCGGTGTTCGAGCGCCTGCGTCCGCACGGGCAAGCGCTGTGGCGATCACTGTCGGCAACCGACCAGCGCCGCTTCCTCCGGCACGCCGTCCGCTACTGGGACGTGCCCCGCCATCGCATCGCCCCGCAGGTGCATGCGCAGCTGTCGCAGCTGCGCGAACGCGGACAACTGCAATTGCAACGCGGACGCATCAATGCGGTCGCCATGGCCGGTAATCGCGTGCGCGTTTCCACCCGCAGCGCCGGCCGGATCGTGGAATTCGACGCCGACGTACTGCTGAATGCCACCGGCGTCGAAATGCAGGTCGCGGCTATGGGCAATCCTTTGCTGGACGATCTGCTCGGCCACGACCATGCCGTCGCCGGCCCCCACGGAATCGGCATCGCCACCGACGACACCGGCCGCGTGCTGGCGGCTGGCGGACGCGCATACGACGACCTGTTCGCCCTCGGCAGCCTGCGCATCGGCACGCTGTGGGAAAGCCTGGCGATCCCGGAACTGCGCGGCCAGGCCGGGGACGTGGCCGCATCGATGCTGCAGGCGCTGACGCTGCGCCAAGCCGGTACACTCCCCGCCACCTGAAGTCGCGGAGGGCGGCGTTGGTTTCCAGCTGGGTGCTGCTGTTGGTGTCGGTCGGCTATGCGGCGCTGCTGTTCGCGGTGGCGTGGTGGGGCGATCGCCATCCGCTGTATCCCGAGCGGCCGTGGCTGCGGCCGGTGGTCTACAGCCTGGCGCTGGCGGTGTACTGCTCGTCGTGGACGTTCTACGGTGCGGTCGGCACCGCCGCCCGTAACGGCATCGGTTATCTGCCGATCTATCTCGGCCCGGCGCTGATGATGCTGTTCGGCTGGCGCATCATCGAGCGGCTGGCGCTGATCGCGTACCACCAGAACACCGTCTCGATCGCCGACTTCATTTCCTCGCGCTACGGCCGCTCGCGGCGGCTGGCGGCGCTGGTCACCGTGATCGCCCTGGTCGGCATCGTTCCCTACCTGGCCCTGCAGTACAAGGCGGTGGCTATGAGTCTGGGCGTGCTGACCGGGCTGGATTCGGGCGAAGCCGGCTTCTTCGCCGACCCGGCGCTGTACGTGGCCCTGCTGATGGCGCTGTTCGCCACCCTTTTCGGCACCCGCCAGGTCGACGCCACCGAACACCACCACGGCATGATGCTGGCGATCGCGCTGGAGTCGGTGGTCAAGCTGGTGGCGATGGTGGCGGTGGGCGTGTTCGCCTGGGCCTGGCTGGGCGGCAGCGGGCACGTCGCCGACGCCGCGCGCACCCTGTATCTCAACACGCCACCGATGGGCTTCTTCACCCAGGTCGTGCTGAGCTTCCTGGCGATCCTGTGCCTGCCGCGGCAGTTCCACGTGGCGGTGGTCGAATGCGGCAACCCTGCCGACATCCGCCGTGCGCGCTGGTTGTTCGTCGCCTACCTGCTGGTGATCTCGCTGATGGTGGTGCCGATCGTCGGCGCCGGGGTGTCGGCGTTCGGCCATGCCGGCGGCGCCACCAACGACACCCTGGTACTGGCGCTGCCATTGAGCATGGGCCAGGACACACTGGCGCTGGTGGCCTACATCGGCGGTTTTTCCGCCGCCACCGGCATGGCCATCGTGGCCAGCATCGCCCTGGCCACGATGGTCAGCAACGATCTGGTGATGCCGGTGCTGCTGCGCCGCGGCTGGGCCACCCGCCATGCCGGCGCCGACGTGGCCTCGCTGGTGCTGTGGATCCGCCGCGCCACCATCGCCGGGCTGGCGCTGTGCGCCTACGCCTACTACCGCGGCAGCAACGGCAACGACAGTTCGCTGGCCACCTTCGGCCTGATCGCCTTCGCTGCGGTGGCGCAGTTCGCACCGGGCCTGATCGGCGGCCTGTATTGGCGCGGGGCCAGCCGCCGCGGAGTCGAGCTGGGCATGCTGATCGGCTTCCTGGTCTGGGCCTACACCCTGCTGCTGCCGACGCTGTCGGCTTCGGGCTGGCTGGGTCCGGAATGGCTTAGCACCGGCCCGTTCGGCATCGCCTGGCTGCGCCCGCAGCAGCTGTTCAACCAGGCCGGCTGGGACCCGCTGACCCACGGCACGTTCTGGTCGCTGCTGCTGAACACCGCGACGATGATGCTGGTCTCGACCCGCTGGAGGCCGAGCGTGGACGAACGGCTGAGCATCGCCCCGTTCCTGGACCCCTACGCGCAGCGGCAGACCCTGGTCAGCGGCGGCTGGCCCGGCAACGTGCGCGTGGCCGACCTGCTGGCGCTGGCCGAACGCGTGGTCGGCGAACGCCATGCGCGGCGTTCGTTCCAGGAACAGGCGCAGGCACTGAACCGCGAACTGCGCCCCGATGCGCTGGCCGACCGCGCCTGGGTGCAGTTCACCGAACGCCTGCTGGCCGCGGCGATCGGTGCCGCCTCGGCGCGACTGGTGCTGACCAGCGTGCTGCACGGCTCGGGCATGGAGCTGGCCGAAGTGGTCGCGGTGCTGGACGAAGCCGGGCAGGAGTTGCGCTTCAACCGCGAAATCCTCTCGGCCACGCTGGAAAACATCAGCGCCGGGGTCAGCGTGGTCGATCCGGAGATGCGCCTGGTGGCGTGGAATCGCCGCTACCAGCAGATGTTCGACTATCCCGAAGGCATGCTCTACGTCGGCCGCCCGGCCGCGGACCTGATCCGCTACAACGCCGAACGCGGCGAGCTGGGACTGGGCGACATCGAGGAGCAGGTGGCCAAGCGCGTCGACTACATGCGCGCCGGGTCGCCACACATCTTCGAGCGCGTACGCAGCGACGGCACCGTGTTCGAAATGCGCGGCCAACCGCTGCCCGGCGGCGGCTATGTCACCAGCTACAACGACGTCACCGATTTCAAGCGCGTCGAACAGGCGCTGCGCGAAGCCAACGAGACACTGGAACAGCGGGTGACCGAACGCAGCCGCGAAGCCGAGGCCGCGCAGCAGTCCAAGACCCGCTTCCTGGCCGCGATCGGCCACGACGTGCTGCAGCCGCTGAACGCGGCGCGGCTGTTCACCTCGGCCCTGCGCGAAACCGACGACCCGGCCGAGCAGACCCGGCTGGCCGAGCGCGTGGACACCTCGCTGCGCGCGGCCGAGGACCTGATCGACGGCCTGCTCGACGTGTCGCGGCTGGAAGCCGGCAACCTGCAGCCGCAGCTGGCCGACTTCGACGCCACCGCCATGCTGCGCGAACTGGCCGCGCAGTACGCGCCGACCGCCGCCGCGCGCAACCTGCGGCTGCGGGTGCACGGACCCCCGCTGCCGGTGCGCAGCGATCCGCTGATGCTGCGGCGAGTATTGCAGAACTTCATGGCCAACGCGCTGCGCTATACCCGTCACGGCCGTGTGCTGCTGGCCGCGCGCGGCCGCGGCGAGCGGGTCGAACTGCAGGTCTGGGACACCGGCCCCGGCATTCCGGACAACCACCTGCAGCAGATCTACAACGAATTCCACCGCTATCAGCAACCGTTCGACTGGGGCGAGCAGGGCCTGGGCCTGGGCTTGTCGATCTGCCAGCGCATCTCGCGCCTGCTCGGCCACGAACTCGGCGCGCGCAGCCGGATCGGCCACGGCAGCATGTTCTCGGTCTCGGTGCAGCGCGCCGCCGCCCTGCCGGCGCCGCAGGCACAGCCGGCGCGTCCAGGCGGCGACGGCAATGCGCTGGCCGGCCTGCGCGTGCTGTGCGTGGACAACGACCAGCAGATCCTGGAGGGCATGCGCGCCCTGCTGGGCCGCTGGCAGGTCGAGGTCGTCACCGCGACCACGGTGGACGAGGCGCTGGAGAAGATGACGCTGGCGCCGCAGGTGCTGCTGGTCGACTTCCACCTGCACGACCGCCTGAACGGGCTCGATGCGCTGGACGCGCTGCGCGCGGCGTCCACGCAGGGCACGGTGGCCGGCGCCCTGCTGACCGCCGATGGCCGCGACGAACTGAAGCAAGAGGCGCGCCGGCGCGGCTACCTGCTGCTGACCAAACCGTTGAAGCCGGCTTCGCTGCGCGCCTTCCTGGCGGCGCAGTTGGCGCCGCGCAAGGACGCCTGAAGCAGCGGCTCAGGCGCGCGCCACCACCGCCAGGGTCAGGCGCGAGATGCACACCGTCTTGCCGTCCTCGTTTTCGATCCGGATGTCCCAGAGCTGGGTACTGCGACCGATGTGCAGCGCGCGCGAGGTGCCGGTCACGGTGCCGCTGCGCACCGAACGCACGTGGTTGGCATTGATCTCCAGCCCCACCACCATTTCCTTGCGCGTATCCACGCACAGATTGCCGGCCATGCTGCCCAGGGTCTCGGCCAGCACCACCGAAGCGCCGCCATGCAGGATGCCGTAGGGCTGCACGGTGCGCGCATCCACCGGCATGGTGCCGCGCAGCCAGTCCTCGCCGGCCTCGGTGATGACAATGCCCAGATGCCGGACCAGGCTGTGCTCGGCACGTGCATTGATCGCGTCCAGGTCGACGGGGGAAAGAAACGCCATCTCGGTCTCCCGGCAGCCGCGGCCACCGTTGCAGGTCAGAGGAAAGGAGCCAGGCCGACGCCGAACCCCATCAGCATGCGCACGTAGATGGTGCGCATGCCCATATCGACTTCCGGGAAGTCGCCGACCGCACGATAGCACTTGCGGAAATCCGGATCATTGACCGGCAGCGGTTGCGGACATTCCGGGCCGGGCACGAATTCGTAGCTGGTGGCGTAGCGCCACGGCCAGACATCGAACACCGGCAGCGACGACGAAATCTTCTCCAGACTGTAGTTGAGCCCGGAGAACACCGGCGGCTTTTCGCGCGGCGCGATTACCCATGAGTTCTGCGGCGACATGTCGCGCCGGATGCTCTGCGCCAGTTTTTCGGCGAAGGCCGGGTCGTCGACGATCACCACGCCCTCGGTGTTCCACGAGTCCGAGCGCGGGTCGAAGTTGTGGGTGCCGACCATACCGATGCGCCCGTCCACCACCAGCGACTTGGCATGCAGGCCCGCACGCGCGCCGGTACGCTGCAACGGCACCGGCCGGGTGCCGGAGCCGGTGCTGAACGGCATCGGTGTGGCCTCGGTCCGCTGCATCCGCACGACCTCGTCGTCGCTTCCGTGTTCGCTGCCGCCGTCCACGACCTCGCCACGGTCCTGCAACCGTTGCGCGGCTTCGGCGATCGCGGCGTAGTCCAGCGGCGCGTCTTCCGGGAACGGCTTGTACTCGAACATCCGCATGCCCAGTTCGCGCAGGTAGTAGCGCTTGTACTTGTTGGCCACGCCGTAGACGATCAGGTGATCGGACGCGGCCAGACTGTTGGTCGAAGCGGTCACCTGCGGCGGCCGTTCGCGCTGGCGCAGGCTTTCGAACAGTTCGCGCGCCGGCTTGGACAACACCAGATAGGGCGTCTGCAGCAGGATGTCGTGCTGCGCATTCTCGACCAGCGACCACAGCTCGGTGGTGGCGGGGGTCGGGTTGCGTTCGGCGTCGCGGTGCGGCTTCGGCGGGTCGGCGATGTATTCGACCGGACCCAGCGCCATCGCCTGCGGCAGCAGTCGCGCATCGACCCGCGCGCCATCGCCGGCCAGTGCCGACATCGCCTCGACCCGCTGCGGGATCGCCGGTCGCGCCGGCGGCAGCGGCGGCACGCCCTCGCGCAGCAGCTGCCGGCCGACATCGTCCAGCCGCGCCACCGGCACGCTGCGGCGGTCGCCCCAGAACAGCTCGAAACTGGCCTCCATCTCCGCCACCGCAGGGCCCGCGACCAGCAGGTCGCGATCGCGGAAGTTGTACTGGCCGTCCCAGTCGAAATAGTCGTCCTGATAGTTGCGCCCGCCGGTGATTCCGACCTCGCCGTCGATCAGCAGCAGCTTGTTGTGCATGCGCTGGTTGAAGCGGCGGAAGCAGCACAGCGCGCTGCGCAGGTAGTCGAAGCGATCCAGCAGCGCCTTGTTCAGGACCGGGTTGTAGACCCGCAGGGACAGGTTGCGGTGGTAGCCCGACAGCGAGGCCAGCAGCTCCAGGTTGCCGATCGCCGACAGCTGGTCTACCAGGATGCGCACGCGCACACCGCGCCGGGCCGCGGCCATCAGTTCGTCCAGCACCAGCCGCGCGCTGTCGTCGTGGTCGAAGATGTAGGTCTGCAGGTCGATGCTGGCCCGCGCGCTGCGGATCAGGTTCACCCGCGCCAGCAGCGAGTCCTGGCCGTAGTCGAGGATCATCGCGTAATGCCGCGGTTGCTCCGGCGCGGATTCGGCCAGCGCCCGCTCGCCCAGTTCGCGCAGCGACGACGCCTGCGCGCAGGCGTCGGCCACCCGGCAATCGACCACCTGCGAGCGCGCCTGCTCGGCGATCGCCTGCGCCTGCGCGCGCTGCGCCTCGGACAGCGACGCGCAACCGCCGCCGGCCAGCAGTGCAATCAGCAGCAGAAATCGGATCGTCCGGCTCATTGGCCGGTATTTTCGCGCAACCTCGCGTTGAGGACGAACACCACCGGGTCGCCGACCGCCAGCTTCCAGTCATCCATGCCGTAATCGCTGCGGCTCACGGTGCCGGTGGCCACCGCCTCGCAATCGAAGCCCGGACGCGCGCAGGCCGGTGGCTGCATCGTCAGGGTCCGGGTATGCGCCACCCCGCGGATGCTCAGTTCGCCGGCCAGTTCGCCGCCATCGGTCAATAGCGCCGGATCGTAGGGCTGCGAACGGAAGGTCACCGCCGGATGGCGATCGGCGTCGAAGAACCGCTCGCTGCGGGCAATCTTCGTGTAACGGGGATGACCGATGATTTCGATACTGCCGGTCTCCATCCGCAGCAGCACCTGATGGCGGCCGTCGGCCAGCCGCAGCACGCGGCCTTCGAACCGGTGGAAGCGGCCTTCCAGGGTCTGCCCCCAGCGCGTGCTCAACTCGAAACCGAGCCGGGTGTGTTCGGCATCGAGGGTGGCGAATGTGACTTCTCCGGCATTCAGACCGGCGGCGGCGAACAGCAACGACAGCGCCGCCCAGGCCCGCGCACGCACGGGGTTATGGCCACCAGAAGGCGGCGAGCTTGGCGATGCCCGGCTCGATGACGGCGTCGGCCGGCAGGCTCAGCACGGCCACAGCGGCCGGCGGCATGCCGCGGTAATCGCCGGACTGGCCACTGTACAGCAGCGCCGCCAGCTGTTCGAAGCCGGGATTGTGGCCGACCATCAACAGGCGTTCGACCTCGCGATGGCGGTCGGCCAGCGTCGCCAGATCGCCCGGCGAGGCTTCGTAGATCGACTCTTCCAGCTGGCAATCCAGTCCCGGAATCGCCTCCTGCAACGCCGACAGCGTCTCCCGCGTGCGCCGCGCCGGCGAGCACAGCACCCGGTCCGGGTGCCAGCGATGCTCGGCCAGCCAGGCCGCCGCCGCCCGCGCCTCGCCCAGTCCGTGCGCCGACAGCGGGCGGTCGATGTCCGCCTGCCCCGGCGCCGACGGCTCGGCATGGGCGTGGCGCAGCAGGATCAGTTCGCGCATTGCGTGCAGGCCTCCCGGCGGCTCAGGCTTTCTTGATCCACTTCAGCAGCGGCTCCCAGTCGCCCTGATGGTCACGCACCTGGGCCGAGTGGTAGTCGAACAGGCTGCGCCCGAGTCCGGCCAGCACCACGTAGGCCTGGGTGTCGCGCAGCTGCGCCACCACCGGGTAGGGCCAGGTCTTCAGCATCTCCACCGCCTGCTGGGTGGCATTGGTCCAGGGCTTGCTGCGGTTGACCACCAGGCCCACCGGCAGCTTGCGCTTGTGCACCCGCGGCACCTTGGCCAGCGTGTTCAGGAAGCCCACGGTGGCCTCCATGTCCAGCCCCGAGGGCATCACCGGCACCACCACCGCATCGGCGTGGTCGAGGAAGGTGGACAGGTCGTCGGCCATCGCCCCGGCCGGGGCGTCGATGATCACCCGCTGCGCGTCCTCCGGCAGCCAGGCCCGCCAGGCGCGCTTGCCGCTGCCGTCGATCGGCAGCACCGCGCTTTCCAGCTCCGCCCGCCGCTGCGCCCAGCGGGTCGAGGAACCCTGCGGGTCGGCATCCACCAGTACCGTGCGCTTGCCTTCCAGCGCCGAATGCGCGGCCAGGTTGGTCGCGACGGTCGTCTTGCCCGCGCCGCCCTTGGAGCTGGCGACCAGAATCGTCTTCATGCGCTCACCTCTGTACGGGGAAGCCGCAGGGTACACCGGCCCGCGCGTCCGGGGAAACCTCGGTCCGGGGCCGTGTTCGGCCATCGCTCTGCTATCGTTCGGCTCCCTGGACGACGGATCCTCCATGAGCGAGCTGCAAGACCTGACCGCGCTGATCCGCGCCAATACCCCGTTGATCGTCATCGAGACCCGCGACGAGGGCCGCGTGGTCGAACTGTTCCGGCAGAGTCTGGCCCAGACCTGGCGCGCGCTGTACCGCTGGTCGATCACCGAGGGCATGCGCCGGATCGACCTGGACCGCGAGGATCCGCCGCAGGGGCCGCCGGATTCGAGCGCGGCCCTGCACGCCATCAAGCAGGCCGACCAGCGCGGGATCTACCTGCTGCTGGATTTCCACCCCTACCTCGGCTACGCCGGCAGCCAGCGCCACCTGCGCGACATCGTGCAGCGCCGGCATTGCCTGCCGCACGTGCTGGTGCTGGTCGGCGCCAAGGTCGAACTGCCGCCGGAACTGGAACAGGTCGCGGTCCGCTTCAACCCGCGCCTGCCCGATGCCAACGCACTGCTGAAGATGGTCCGCGAAGAGGCGGTCGAATACGCCCGCGAACACGGTGGGCGCCGGGTCGAAGTCGACGACCTTGCGGTGCGGCAGATCGTTCGCAACCTGGGCGGACTCAATCTGGTCGATGCGCGCCGCATCGCCCGCCAGCTGATCTACGCCGACGGCGCGCTCGGCCCGGGCGACCTGCCGCAACTGGCACGGCTGAAATTCGAATTGCTCAACCGCAGCGGCCATCTGCATTACGAATACGACACCGCCGCCTTCGCCGAGGTGGCCGGCGCGCGGCGGATGAAGCGCTGGATCGAGCAGCGACGCGCGGTGTTCATCGGCGGCGACGCGCCGCCCGGCCTGGACCCGCCCAAGGGCGTGCTGCTGCTGGGCGTGCAGGGCTGCGGCAAGTCGATGCTGGCCAAGGCCACCGCCGCCGGCTTCGGCGTGCCGCTGCTGCGGCTGGATTTCGGCACCCTGTACGACAAGTACCACGGCGAAACCGAGAAGAACCTGCGCGCCGCGCTGGCTTCGGCCGAGCAACTGGCCCCGTGCGTGCTGTGGATCGACGAGATCGAGAAAGGCCTGGCCGCCGGCAGCGGCGACGGCGACGGCGGCGTGTCGCGCCGTGTGCTGGGCTACCTGCTGACCTGGATGGCCGAACGCAAGAGCCAGGTGTTCCTGATCGCCACCGCCAACCAGGTGCACGAACTGCCAGCCGAACTGCTGCGCAAGGGCCGCTTCGACGAGATCTTCTTCGTCGACCTGCCCGACGCCGCCACCCGGGTCGAGTTGCTGCGCCTGCACCTGGGCAAACGGCAACTTGCGGCGGATGCCTTCAATCTGTCCGCGCTGGCCGCCGCCAGCGACGGCTTTTCCGGCGCCGAAATCGAGCAGGCCATCGTCTCGGGCCTGTACGCGGCCCATGCCGAAAGCCGACCGCTGGACACCGAGTTGCTGATGCAGGAAATCCACGGCACCCGACCGCTGTCGGTGCTGATGGCCGAACAGGTGCAGTCACTGCGCGACTGGGCGCGCGAGCGGACCGTACCGGCGGACTAAATCAGTTCGGCGGCGTCTCCGGTTGCCAGTCCTCCGGCGGCGTGGGCGAAACTCCACGCAGGCGCAGGCGCTCTGCGATCAGCGCCATCTCGGAATCGATTCCCGGCTTATCGATCAGCTGCACGACTTCGGCAATATCCTGAGCATCAGTCAGATCCGTTGCCCGGCCATACAGGTTTTCTATCTCCCAGGCATATTGCCGGCGCAAACGTTTAGCTTGCCTCGCCAGCTCGGGTGCATCACCCGCTTGCTCCAGCATAGAGATGCCGATGGATCGACCAATCAACGTGTCAGAGTGATCGACCAGGGTTTGCGCGGCGTCCAGACAATGCTGCCGTCTATCGTCCACTTGCAACGCTTCATCCCGGCAAGATCGTGTCAACGGGGTAAGGCTGGGCAATGCATATGCCGCCGACACGGCAAACGCCATGATCGACGCCATGCTTTCTGCTGAATAGCCTTGCTCCCGACCTGCCTGCATTTCCCTTTCGCTCTGCGGATGGGCACGAAAGACTCCAGTCAGGTACCGAATCAAGTCGTAGTAGTGCATCTCGAAGCGTCTGGCTTCCTCTGCCCGGGACAACATCATTTCTCCGGCTTCATCCACGAAAGCCAACGGCGCCAGGTTGTCCGGCTCCAGCGCCTGCCATCGCGACGCGGCCACATCCCGCAACTCGATGTCCTTCGACCTGATTCCCACCTGGACCGCCAGCACCAGCGCGATCGGGTCGTCACTGGCATCGACTCTGGCAAGCAGCCCGTCATCGGCAACCACACTGGCGTCCGATCCAGATTGAAGCAGCCGCGCCAGCAGTTGTTCGCGAAGTCCGTCCTCGTGACGCAATGCTTCGGCGACGCGATGCGGGTAATCGAAAGCTTCCGTAGCGGCAGAAGCTTCTTCCGCCATGGCCGGGAAAATCGCGCCAGTGGCCAGCGCCAACGCAAAAACAGCATTGGCTTTCCATTTACCCGAACCCTGCATGCCGGACTCCTTCCGAACGAGTGTCTTGCCCACTATACCTGCAGCCGGATTCCTGGAAGGTCCTTCGCTCAGGCGAAGTGCCGCAGCACCCACATCCACGCCGGCAGGGTGACCAGCGACAGCACGATGCCGTAGCCAACCAGCGCTGCGGACAGACGCGGGGCCAGATTGTGCGAGATCGCCAGCGCGGCGGCGGTAATCATGGTCGGCATGGCCGATTCCAGCACGTTGGCCTGCAGCATCTCGCCGCGCATGCCGAACGCCAGCGACAGCGGCAACGCAATCGCCGGCATCACCACCAACCGCAACAGCAGGCCCACCAGCAGCGGCTTGACCTCGGTCCGCGGCAGCCGCAACTGGATCGAAAGCCCCACTGCCAGCATCACCAGCGGCAGCAAGGCATCGGCCAGCTTCTGCAGCGCCGCGGCGATCCACGGCGGCGGCTGTTCCGGCATCACCGTCAGGCCGGCAACCAGCGCCCACATCGGCGGAAACGTCGCGATCCGGCGGACGATCTGCCCTGCCGTCGGCCGCGCATCGCCGCTGTAGCGTGCCAGCACGTACAGGCCGAAGGTCGACAGCAGCACGAAGGATCCGAACTGATCGTACACCACCGCATACGGCAGGGCCTGCTCGCCAAGCAGGGCACGCACCATCGGATAACCGATGAAGCTGCTGTTGCACAGCGCCACGCAGACCAGCAGCACCGCATGCTCGTCGCGGCGGAACTTCAGCCAGCGCGTGGCCAGCGATACCAGCAGCACCGTCGCCAGCGCCAGCAGCCACGGGGTCGCGGCCACGCCCAGCAGCGCCGCCTGCATGTGCAGCCGCGGCAGGTAGATCAGCACCGCCGCCGGCAGGCACAGGTACAGCACCACGCGGTTCAGCGTTTCGGCGGCGTTGTCGGGAAACGTGCGCAGGCGCGCGAACAGCATGCCCAGTCCCAGCATGGCCAGGATCAGGGCGAAGGCATCAAAGGCCATCGGCGGACGTGGGGAAAGGGGTGGGGAGCGTCATTATCCGCCTTTTGCCGAACCGCCCCGTCCCGGCGGCCAGCGCAGGCGTCGGGGAATCAGTAGCCGGCGGCCTGGCCGTCCTTGCGGCTTTCGCTGGCACCGTAATACACGCCGGTATCCGCATCGCGGCGGATCGCCTGATAGCCGCCATACGGCCCCAGCGCCCATTCGACGTGGTGGCCCATAGCCATCAGGGCGCGCACCGTTTCGTAGGCAAACCCCGACTCCAGTTGCACCACGCCGCCATCGGACATGGCGGTGTTCTGCCCGGTCGGCTCGGTGGAACCGTCGTGCTGGATACGCGGCGCGTCGCCGGCTTCCTGCAGATTCATGCCGAAATCGACCAGGTTCATCACGATCTGCACGTGGCCCTGGGGCTGCATCGCCCCGCCCATCACGCCGAAACTGGCCCAGGGCTTGCCGTCCTTGGTGATGAAGGCCGGGATGATGGTCTGGAACGGCCGCTTGCCCGGCGCATAGCAGTTGGGATGCGGCGCCTCGCCCTCACAGCCTTTCAGCACAAACATCTCGCCGCGATCCTGCAGGATGAAGCCCAGCCCGGTCGGCGCCATCCCGCTACCCATGCCGCGATAGTTGGACTGGATCAGCGAAACCATCATCCCATCGGCGTCAGCGACGGTCATGTAGATGGTGTCGCCCTCGTCCAGTTCGGCCGGGGTCGCCGGCTGCGCTTCGCGCAATGGCCGGTCGGCGGAAATCAGTCGTGCCCGCTGTCGCGCATACGGCTTGGACACCAGCTTGGCGACCGGAAGCCGGCCGAATGCCGGATCGGCATACCAGTGCGCGCGATCGGCAAAGGCAAGCTTCTTGGCCTCGACGAACAGATGCACGTGCTCGGCGCTGGCATACGCGATCCTGGAGAAGTCATAGGTCTCCAGGATGTTCAGCATCTGCAGCGCGGCGATGCCCTGGCTGTTGGGCGGCAGCTCCCAGACGTCGTAGCCGCGATAATTGGTGCCGACCGGCTCGACCCATTCGCCGTGATGCGCCGCCAGATCCTCGTAGGACAGGAAACCGCCGTTGGCCTTGAAGTAGGCGTCGATGCGATGCGCAATCTCGCCCTTGTAGAAGGCATCGCGACCACCGTCGGCGATCTGCTGCAGGGTTGCGGCCAGGTTGGGGTTCTTCCACAACTCGCCCTTGCGCGGCGCACGGCCATCGATGGTGAACTGCTCGGCGAAACCCGGGAACTTCGACAACCGTGGCACCGAGCGACCCCAGTAGTAGGCGATGGTCTCGGCTACCGGATGGCCCTCGCGCGCATAGCGGATCGCCGGCGCCAGGTTGTCGCGCATCGACAGGCGGCCGAACCGTTCGTGCAGGGCGAACCAGCCGTCGACCGCCCCCGGCACGCTGACCGGCAGCGGCCCCAGCGCGGGAATATCGTCCAACCCGCGATCTCGGAACTCCTGCAGTGTGAGCGAACGCGGCGAACGGCCGGAACCGTTGTAGCCGTACAGCTTGCCGGTCTTCGGGTCCCAGACGATGGCGAACAGATCGCCGCCAATGCCGTTACTGGTCGGCTCCATCAGCCCCAGCGCCGCATTCGCCGCGATCGCCGCATCGACCGCGCTGCCGCCCTGCTTCATCACGTCCAGCGCGATCTGGGTCGCCAGTGGATGCGACGTGGCCGCCATCGCGTGCGGCGCGATCACTTCCGAGCGGGTGGCGAAATCCCGGCCGGTAATGCGGTCGGCGGCGGCCAGCGAAAAAGCCAGCAGGAAAGCGGGTATCAGCAACAACGAACGATGCATGCGCGACTCCCGGAATCCCTAATAGCTTGCCCAGCTCAAATGGCCCAATCGCATTTCCTACACGGACCTTTGTTGCGCAAATCCCTCAATCACGACGGAACCAGCCGGTAATGCTGTAACGGGCGTCCAACGCCCATGGAGTCACCTGGCTGACGATGTGTGGTTGAGGCACTTTGAACAAACTGAGCGAATTCCACCGCGGCACGAAGGTTTCTTCCACGGCGCCATCTTTTCCTTGGAACATCAGCAACCCGCCCCAGTCGGCCTGCCAGTTCCGGCTCAGGTTGATCACGTAAGCATATGCGCGGTCTTCATCATGCGCCTTGTCATCGTGAAGTCGGAGAAAGTGTCCGGACCGGTAGCGAGCCGCAATCGCACTGACCATGCGAATTTTGGTATCGCCGGTCAATTCTTTCGCGAATTCGATGAATTCCGGGCTATTGAGAAAATCCACCACGACATGCAACACGAGCCCCGGATCCTTGCCATCCCGACGAGCCTCGATCATGCGATAGCGATCGAAAAGGAATTCGAAACCGTTCCTGGCGCGACGCCAAGATTCACGCATGCGTTCAGCATCTAGACGCATCGGGTCTAGTCCACTCCCGCGCTCCAAGGAAATCAATGGCGACGTATCCGCGCGCTGGCCTACGCCCCAAGGCACTTCGGATTGCAGGCAGTGACGCAATCGTTGCGCCGAAGCCTCCTGTAAAAAACCAGGTATTTGCACCCGCCGCGCTTCCTGCAACCTTCTTGCGTACGGACCAATGTCCAGTTCATTGCTGATCATGCGATGTCGTGCCGCTTCCTTGTTGCCTCAACCTCAAGACCTTGCCATCACGGCACGCTCTGCGTCATGGCCAAGCTGGGGGATTCTGCAGCCAAGCCGCCTGCACTTCGCCCAGCGTTGCACGTTCCTGTTCGCTCCAATCTGGCAGCAGCGCTGAGAAGTTTGCCGTACTGCTCCATTGCGATGGCTCGGTCCGCACCGCCGCGGCATACCATTGCACGGCCTCGTCCTTGCGGTCCGTGGTCCACAGGGCCAAAGCCAGCGTTGGCGGCATCCAGGACGGCCCACCGATCGCATCGGTCGCCAGCTGCGCCCATGCGTCCAGCGCCGCCTGCGTCTCACCGTGGCGGAACATATCCCAACCGTAGTTCCAGCGGATCGTCCGACCTTGGATACTCTTGGCTTGACTGGCATCTAGGGCAGCCTGGTACAACGATGTCGCAAGATCCGTCCTACCTTCGCCGAACGCATAATGCGCCAGCTGCGCCGTCGCCTCCACTCGCCTGCGTCCACGTTCACGCTCCTTCTGTAGCTTCTCAACCAGAGCATCACCCTCGGCCTCGACGACCCGGATGGGTTCGGCCGTCCGATCCTCGTCGAAATAGAATTCCTTGGGCTTGGGCACGTTCACCTGTGCCTGGGCCGCGAATACGAGCAGCAGTAGCCCCGTGAAAAGGGCCGCCCTATGGCAGTGCCTCACTGAATAATCCCCATGATTCCAAGCCTCCCCACCGCATCCTAACCGCTGCGGCGCACAAATTGGGAGTGATGCGGTTCACGTTTCCGCCACTGCTACAATCGCGCCCTCTCCACCCGCCGGGTTTGTATCGCCGGAAGTCACGCCAGCCGACCCATGACCAGCACCGCCGAACTTACCTCGCCCGCCTCCGCGGATTCCCCGCTGCTCGACACGCTGGATACCGACTACACGCTCGACCACAAGTACACCCGCACCGACGGCCGCATCTACCTGAGCGGTGTGCAGGCGCTGGTGCGGTTGCCGCTGATGCAGCAGCTGCGCGATACCGCGGCCGGGCTGAACACCGCCGGCTTCATCAGCGGCTACCGCGGCAGCCCGCTGGGCGGTTTCGACCTGGAACTGTGGCGCGCGCGCAAGCACCTGGAACAGGCCGCGGTGAAGTTCCAGCCGGGACTGAACGAGGACCTGGGCGCAACCATGGTCTGGGGCACCCAGCAGACCAACCTGTTCCCCGGCGCCAAGGTCGATGGCGTGTTTGGCATGTGGTACGGCAAGGGTCCCGGCGTGGACCGCTGCGGCGACGTGTTCAAGCACGCCAATGCCGCCGGCACTTCCAAACACGGCGGTGTGCTGGTGCTGGCTGCCGACGACCACGCCTGCCGCAGCTCGACCCTGCCGCACGGCAGCGAGGACGAGTTCGTCAGCGCGATGATGCCGGTGCTCAACCCGGCCGGCGTGCAGGACATCCTCGACCTGGGCGTGGTCGGCTGGGCGATGAGCCGCTATACCGGCCGCTGGATCGGCTTCAAGACCATCGCCGAGACAGTGGAATCCTCGGCCTCGGTGGATGTGAATCCGTTCGCGCGGACGATCCTGCTGCCGGAAGATTTCGAACTCCCGCCCGGTGGCTTGAACATCCGCTGGCCCGATCCGCCGCTGGACCAGGAGATGCGCCTGCACCGTTATGCGGTGAGGGCGACGCAGGCCTTCGCCCGCGCCAATGGCGTCGACCGCATCGTGCTGGATTCGCCGCGCGCGCGGTTGGGCATCGTCACCACCGGCAAGAGCTATCTGGACGTGTTGCAGGCGCTGGAATACCTGGGCCTGGACGCGCAGGCCTGCGCCGAGATCGGCATCCGCGTGTACAAGGTCGGCATGACCTGGCCGCTGGAGCCGCAGGGCATCGCCGATTTCGCCCGCGGCCTGGAAGACATCGTGGTGGTCGAGGAGAAACGCGCCTTCATCGAGCGGCAGATGAAGGAGTACTTCTACAACTGGCCGGCCGGCGCCGGACCGCGGCCGTCGATCGTCGGCAAGTACGACGAACACGGCGAATGGATCCTGCCCAGCACCGGCGAACTGACCCCGCCGACCATCGCCGGGGTGATCGGCAAGCGCATCCAGCGCTTTTTCACCACCGAGTCCATCGAGCAGCGGCTGCGCTGGATGGAGGAGAAGGAAGCCGAGATGGCCCTGCCGCGGGCCAATTTTCCGCGCGTGCCGCACTACTGCAGCGGCTGTCCGCACAACACCTCCACCGTGGTGCCGGAAGGCTCGCGCGCGCTGGGCGGCATCGGTTGCCACTACATGGTGACCTGGATGGACCGCAGCACCGACACCTTCACCCACATGGGTGGCGAAGGCGTCACCTGGTCCGGGCAGACGCCGTTCACCGATACCGCGCACGTGTTCCAGAACCTCGGCGACGGCACCTTCTTCCATTCCGGGTCGCTGGCAGTGCGGCAGTCGATCGCCACCGGCGTCAACATTACCTACAAGATTCTCTACAACGATGCGGTGGCGATGACCGGCGGGCAGCCGGTCGACGGTGTGCTGTCGGTGCCGCAGATCGCGCACATGATGCGCGCCGAGGGCGTGCAGACCATCGTGGTGGTGTCCGACGAGCCGGGCAAATGGAGCCGGCCGGAGATCTTCCCGTCCGCGGTGGAGTTCTTCGACCGCCGCCAACTGGACGATGTGCAGAAGCGGCTGCGCGAGGTCAAGGGCGTCTCCATCCTGATCTACGACCAGGTCTGCGCCACCGAAAAGCGTCGCCGGCGCAAGCGCGGCAAGCTGGCCGACCCGGCCAAGCGCACTCTGATCAACACCCTGGTCTGCGAAGGCTGTGGCGACTGCGGGGTAAAGAGCTTCTGCGTCTCGGTGCTGCCGAAGGAAACCGAATTCGGCCGCAAGCGCGAGATCGACCAGTCCAACTGCAACAAGGACTTTTCCTGCGTCGAAGGCTTCTGCCCCAGCTTCGTCACCGTGCACGGCGGTCAGTTGCGCAAGGGCAGCCAATCCAGCACCGGCTCGCGGCTGGACAATCTGCCGGATCCGGTGTTCCGCAGCGCGCTGGAGCAGCCCTGGAACATCCTGATCACCGGCGTCGGCGGCACCGGCGTAGTGACCATCGGCGCCCTGCTCGGCATGGCCGGGCACCTGGAAGGCAAGGGCGCCACCGTGCTGGACCAGACCGGACTGGCGCAGAAGGGTGGCGCGGTCACCACCCATATCCGCATCGCCCGCCAGCCCGAGGACATCCATGCCGTGCGCATCGCCGCCGGCGAAGCCGATCTGGTGCTCGGTTGCGACATGGTGGTGGTCAACGACTACTGGGCGCTGTCCAAAGTGCGCGGCGAACGCTCGCAGGTGGTGCTGAACACCTACGAAGCCATGCCCGGCACCTTCACCACCCATCCGGACATGCAGTTCCCGGCGGCCGAAATCGTCGCCGGCGTGCGTGTGGCCCTCGGCGGCCGTGACCCGCTGCTGCTGGACGCCACCGGTCTGGCCACCGCCCTGCTCGGCGACGCCATCGCCAGCAACCTGTTCATGCTCGGCTATGCCTGGCAACAAGGGCTGGTGCCGGTGTCGTTCGACGCCTTGATGCGCGCAATCGAACTGAACGGCGCCGCGGTGGAGATGAATCGCCGCGCCTTCGCCTGGGGTCGGCTGGCCGCCATCGATCCGCAGGCCGTGCAGGAAGCCGCCGGCCTGATCCGCAACCCCGCCACCGACAGCGAGCGCACGCCGCTGAACCTGAAAGTGTTGCCGCCGGGCGAATGGGAGCGCAGCGAGTGGGGCGCCAACGCCGCACCGCGCAACCCCGACAACGAACGCGAATTGCGCGGCCTGCCCGAAGGCGGCGGCGGCGGCGATGGCGACGACGGCCCGGCCCTGCTGCCGCTGGACGACCTGCGCCTGTCGCGCTCGCTGGACGAACTGATCGCCCGCCGCATCGCCTTCCTGACCGACTACCAGGACGCCGCCTATGCCCGACGTTACGCCGAGCGCGTCTCCCGCGTGCGCTCGGTCGAAGCGCTGAAGGCGCCCGGCTCCACCGCACTGGCCGAAGCAGTGGCGCGCTACTACTTCAAGCTGATGGCCTACAAGGACGAGTACGAAGTGGCGCGGCTGTATGCCAGCGACGAATTCCGCCGCCGGCTGCAGCAGCAGTTCGAAGGCGACTACCGCCTGCACTTCCACCTGGCACCACCGCTGCTGGCGAAAAAGGACGCGCGGGGCCGGCTACAGAAACGCGAATACGGTCCGTGGGTGTTCACCGCATTCAAGTTGCTGGCCAGGCTGAAGTTCCTGCGCGGCGGACTGTTCGACGTATTCGGCCGAACCGCCGAGCGCCGCGGCGAGCGCCAGCTGATCGCGGACTACGAAAACACCGTGGACGAACTGCTGGAATCGCTGTCGCCGGCCAACCTGGAACTGGCCACCGAGATCGCCAGCGTGCCCGACCACATCCGCGGCTACGGACACGTCAAGGAAGCCAATCTGCACAAGGCCA
Organism: Pseudoxanthomonas kalamensis DSM 18571; assembly: GCF_010211745.1. Classification (GTDB taxonomy): domain Bacteria; phylum Pseudomonadota; class Gammaproteobacteria; order Xanthomonadales; family Xanthomonadaceae; genus Pseudoxanthomonas_A; species Pseudoxanthomonas_A kalamensis. The sequence continues at coordinate 398,967 of NZ_PDWQ01000001.1, forward strand.
AGACACGCGAAGCCGAACTGCTGCAGCGCTTCCGCGATCCGCTCGCGATGGCGGCAGCCGAAGAAGCCGCCTGAGGCCCGTCAACGCATCGCTGCTGTCTTCTCCCACACCAGGCAGCGGTTGTTGGCCGGCATCGCGCAGTCTTCGCGCAGGTTCAGGCCGATATCGCATGCCAGCGCATCGACGGCCTCGAAATCACGGATGCCCGAACGCGAATCGCGCGTCTTCAGCCAGGCGTCGAAATCGCGGTTGCTGTCGCTGCTGAATGCACCGTCGTAATTGAACGGCCCGTACACCGCCAGCACTCCGCCGGGCGCCAGTACGCGGCCGATGCCGACAAAGCAAGCCTCGACCTCCGCCCAGCCCATGATATGCAGGCTGTTGGCACTGAATACCGCATCGAACGGCCCCCGCGGCCAGTCGCCGGCCACGTCCAGTTCCAGCGGCGACGGCGTGTTGGCCAGCGCCGCTTCGTCCAGCCACTGGCGGATGCCGGGCAGCTGCGCGGCGCGATCGCTGCACTGCCACACCAGCCACGGCATCGCTGCGGCGAAGTGCACCGCATGCTGGCCGGTGCCGCTGGCGATCTCCAGTACCTTGCCGGCATTGCCGAAATGCTGCTGCAAGACCTCCAGGATCGGCTCGCGATTACGTTCGCAGGCCGGCGCGAACGGCTTGTCTGCGCCCATCCCGCGCCTCAGCCGGCGTTGCGGACGAAGAAGCGCTTGCTGGCGCCTTCGCCGCCGCGCTCCTCGATGCCGAAATGCTTCGGGTGCGCCTTGAACAGGTCGCTGAGCTTGCGGTAGCCGTACAGGCGGGTGTCGAAGTCCGGCCGCACCTTGTTGAGATAGCTGCCGACACTGCCGAGGAAGGCCCAGCCCTGGTCGTCGCCGGTTTCGTCGATCGCCTGGCGGATCAGCCTCAACGGCAGCGCTTCGTTCCTGTCGCCGCCGGGCGTAGCCTTTTCCGGCGTCGGCGCCGGCTTGCTTGCTGTCTTTTTCGCCGCCTTTTTGGCCGGCTTGGCCGGGGCGGGCTCCGGTGCGTTGCGCAACACCTCGGTATAGATGAACTTGTCGCAAGCCTGGACGAAGGCATCCGGCGTCTTGCGTTCGCCGAAGCCGTACACGGTCAGGCCTTCCTCGCGCAGGCGCTGGGCCAGGCGGGTGAAATCGCTGTCGCTGGAGACCAGACAGACCCCATCGAAGCGGCGCGTGTACATCAGGTCCATCGCATCGATGATCAGCGAGCTGTCGGTGGCGTTCTTGCCGCTGGTATAGGCGAACTGTTGCACCGGGTTGATCGAATGCTTCAGCAGCGCCTGTTTCCACTGGGTCATCCGCGTGCTGGTGAAATCGCCGTAGATGCGCTTGACGCTGGCCACGCCGTATCGCGCCACCTCCTCCAGCAGCCCTTCGATGACCGCCGGCTGGGCGTTGTCTGCGTCGATCAGCACCGCCAGGCGCGGCTGTTCGTCGTCGTGTTCGGGCTTGGCGTCCTGTCGAGGCTTCATTCGCGGTATCCCGCAGCAATCGTTGCCGCATTGTGCATCAGTCGGCACGGACATGACGTGCGGCCCTTGACGCAAGCATGCATGATGACCAAAGTCCATCGCTGGTCCCTGTCCGGATATCCACGATGCGCAGACGTGATTTCATTGCCGGTTCCGGTCTCGGTCTGGCCGGGTGGATGCTGCCGCATTCGCGCCTGATCGCCGCCGAACAGTTGCTGTCCGCCCTGGATCCGGCCCACAAGAAACATCTTGCCGACGCCGCGCTGGCGGCGGCGAAACAGGCCGGCGCCAGCTACTGCGACGTGCGTATCGGCCGCTACCTGCGCCAGTTCGTCATCACCCGCGAGGACAAGGTGCAGAACGTGGTCAACACCGAGTCCACCGGCACCGGCGTGCGCGTGATCGCCGATGGCGCCTGGGGCTTCGCCGCCACCAACCGGCTGACCGCCGACGGCGTCGCCGAGGCTGCGCGCCAGGCGGTGGCGATCGCCAAGGCCAACAGCAAGACCCAGACCGCGCCGGTGCAGCTGGCCGCGACTCCCGGCGTTGGCGAGGTCAGCTGGAGGACCCCGATCAAGAAGAATGCGATGGAAGTGCCGATCAAGGACAAGGTCGAGTTGCTGTTGTCGGTCAACGCCGCCGCGCAGAACGCCGGTGCCGATTTCGTTGCCTCGCGCATGTTCCTGGTCAACGAGCAGAAGTACTTCGCCAGTACCGATGGCTCCTACATCGATCAGGACGTGCACCGTATCTGGACGCCGATGACGGTCACCGCGATCGACAAGGACAGCGGCAAGTTCCGCACCCGCGACGGGCTGTCGGCACCGATGGGCATGGGCTACGAATATCTGGACGCCAATCCGGCCGACAAACTGCAACTGCCTGGCGGAGCCGTCGCCTACACGCAGTCCTACGATGTGCTGGAAGATGTGGTCGCCGCAACCAAACAGGCCCGCGCCAAGCTGAGCGCGCCGTCGGTCAAGCCCGGCAAATACAACCTGGTCATTGACCCGACCAACCTGTTCCTGACCATCCACGAGTCGGTCGGCCATCCGTTGGAACTGGATCGCGTGCTCGGCTACGAGGCCAACTACGCCGGCACCAGCTTCGCCACTCTCGACAAGCGCGAGGCCGGCTTCCGCTGGGGCAGCGAGATCGTCAATTTCTTCGCCGACAAGACCCAGCCGGGCAGCCTCGGTTACGTCGGCTACGACGACGAGGGCGTCAAGACCAAGCGCTGGGACCTAGTCAAGGACGGCATCCTGGTCGACTACCAGACCATCCGCGACCAGGCCCACATCCTCGGCAAGACCGCCTCCGACGGCTGCTGCTACGCCGATTCCTGGTCCAGCGTGCAGTTCCAGCGCATGGCCAATGTTTCGCTGGCCCCCAGCAAGGCCAAACTCCCGGTCGCCGACATGATCAAGGACGTCGAGGACGGCATCTACATCCTGGGGCGTGGCTCGTATTCGATCGACCAGCAGCGCTACAACGCCCAGTTCGGCGGCCAGCTGTTCTACGAGATCAAGAACGGGCAGATCACCCGCCAGATCGAGGATGTGGCCTACCAGATCCGCACCCCGGAGTTCTGGAACGCCTGCTCGGCGATCTGCGACGACAGCGACTACCGCTTGGGCGGCTCGTTCTTCGACGGCAAGGGCCAGCCGGGACAGGTTTCGGCGGTCTCGCACGGCTCGTCCACCGCCCGCTTCGACGGCATCAACGTCATCAATACCGCGCGATCGCTGGGCTGATTCGCCAGAATCCGCAAAACGACCACGTCGCGCACGGCATGACTATCGTCATTTGACCCGGCGCATCGGGCATGGCCAGAATCGGAAACTCGACAACGGCCTGTTCGCGACAACGGGGCAACGAGGCACGATCTTCCTTTCCTCCCGCCGTGATCGTCACGGCACCTTTACCGGAGAGCCGCCTTGCACAGACGTGACTTCCTCATCCTCAGCGGCCTCGGCCTGGGCGGCGCCGCCCTGCCAGCCATGTTCGGCAAGGCCATCGCCGCCGAACAGCTGCTGTCCACCCTGGATCCGGCCCACAAGAAACATCTTGCCGACGCCGCACTGGCGGCGGCGAAACAGGCCGGCGCCAGCTACTGCGACGTGCGTATCGGCCGCTACCTGCGCCAGTTCGTCATCACCCGCGAGGACAAGGTGCAGAACGTGGTCAACACCGAGTCCACCGGCACCGGCGTTCGGGTGATCGCCGACGGTGCCTGGGGCTTCGCCGCCACCCACCGGCTGACCGCCGACGGCGTCGCCGAGGCTGCGCGCCAGGCCGTCGCCATCGCCAAAGCCAACAGCAAGACCCAGACCGCGCAGGTGCAGCTGGCCGCGACTCCCGGCGTGGGCGAGGTCAGCTGGAGGACCCCGATCAAGAAGAATGCGATGGAAGTGCCGATCAAGGACAAGGTCGAGCTGCTGTTGTCGGTCAACGCCGCCGCGCAGAACGCCGGCGCCGACTTCGTCAATTCGATGCTGTTCCTGGTCAACGAGCAGAAGTACTTCGCCAGTACCGACGGCTCCTACATCGATCAGGACGTGCACCGCATCTGGACGCCGATGACGGTCACCGCGATCGACAAGGACAGCGGCAAGTTCCGCACCCGTGACGGGCTGTCGGCGCCGATGGGTCTGGGTTACGAATACCTGGACGGTGACGCGGCGCAGAAGTTCGTCACCCCCAATGGCGTGGTCAATTACGGCATGTCCTACGACATGCTGGAAGATGCGGTCGCCGCGGCCAAGCAGGCGCGCGCCAAGCTCAGCGCGCCATCGGTCAAACCCGGCAAGTACGACCTGGTGCTGGATCCCTCGCATACCTGGCTGACCATCCATGAATCGGTCGGCCACCCGACCGAGCTGGACCGCGTGCTCGGCTACGAAGCCAACTACGCCGGCACCAGCTTCGCCACCCTCGACAAGCGCGAGGCCGGCTTCCGCTGGGCCAGCGAGCAGGTCACCATCGTCGCCGACAAGACCCAGCCCGGCAGCCTCGGCTACGTCGGCTACGACGACGAAGGCGTCAAGACCAAGCAGTGGGACCTGATCAAGGACGGCATCCTGGTCGACTACCAGACCATCCGCGACCAGGCCCACATCCTCGGCAAGACCGCCTCCGACGGCTGCTGCTACGCCGATTCCTGGTCCAGCGTGCAGTTCCAGCGCATGGCCAATGTCTCGCTCGCCCCCGGCAAGGCCAAACTCTCGGTCGCCGACATGATCAAGGACGTCGAGGACGGCATCTACATCATCGGCGACGGATCGTTCTCGATCGACCAGCAGCGCTACAACGCCCAGTTCGGCGGCCAGCTGTTCTACGAGATCAAGGACGGGCAGATCACTCGCCAAATCGAGGATGTGGCCTACCAGATCCGCACCCCGGAGTTCTGGAACGCCTGCTCGGCGATCTGCGACGACAGCGACTACCGCCTGGGCGGCTCGTTCTTCGACGGCAAAGGCCAACCGGGACAGGTTTCGGCGGTCTCGCACGGCTCGTCCACCGCCCGCTTCGACGGCATCAACGTCATCAACACCGCCCGTTCGCTCGGCTGACGATCCAGGAGAATCCACGACATGAGCATCTTCACCGAAGCGCAGGCCAAGGCCATCCTGGACAAGGTCATCTCGCTTTCCACCGCCGACGAATGCACCGCCGAGCTGAACGGCACAACCAACGGCAACATCCGCTTCGCCCTGAACAACGTCTCCACCAGCGGTGTGGTCGACGATGTCGAGCTGGCCGTGCAGGTCGCGTTCGGCAAGCGCGTGGGCACCGCGACGATCAACGAGTTCGACGACGAATCGTTGGCCCGCGTAGTCAAGCGCGCCGAGGATCTGGCCCGGCTGGCGCCGGAAAACCCGGAATACATGCCGATCATCGGCAAGCAGACCTACACGCCCAGCCCGACCTTCAGCGAATCGACCGCGGCGATCGACCCGGACTACCGCGCCCAGGTCGCCGCCGACACCATCGCTCCGTGCAAGGCCGAGAAGCTGATCGCCGCCGGTTTTCTCGAGGACGGCCAGAGCTTCGTCGCCTTCGCCAACAGCAAGGGCAACTTCGGCTACCAGCAAGCCACCAACTTCAACTACACCTGCACCGTGCGCACCGAGGACGGTACCGGTTCGGGCTGGGTGGTGCGCAGCCTGAAGGACGCCAGCGACTTCGACGCCAGCCGCGACATCCAGACCGCGATCCGCAAGGCCAGCGCTTCGGCCGACGCCAAGGCGCTGGAGCCGGGCAAGTACACGGTGGTGCTGGAGCCGGCCGCGGTGGCCGGCCTGATCTCGTTCATGATGAACTTCTTCGACGCCCGCCAGGCCGACGAAGGCCGCAGCTTCCTGTCCAAGAAGGGCGGCGGCAACAAGCTGGGCGAGCAGGTCTACGATCCGCAGGTCAACATCTACGCCGATCCATGGGACCCGGTCGCGCCGGTGCTGCCCTGGGACGGCGAGGGCCTGCCGCGAATCAAGCAGGCGATCATCGAGAACGGCAAGATCGCCAGCCTGGACTATTCGCGCTTCTGGGCGCAGAAGCAGGGCAAGCAGGCGGTCGGCAGCCCCGGCAACCTGTTGATGACCGGCGGCAGCAAATCCACCGCCGAACTGGTCCGCGGCACCGACCGCGGCGTGCTGGTCACCCGTACCTGGTACATCCGCATGGTCGATCCGCAGACCGTGCTGCTGACCGGCCTGACCCGCGACGGCACCTTCTACATCGAGAACGGCGAGATCAAGTACCCGATCAAGAATTTCCGCTTCAACGAATCGCCGGTGATCATGCTCAACAACATCGACGAGCTGGGCAAGCCGGTACGGATCGCCGGCGACGAATCCAGCTACGCGATGCTGCTGCCGCCGATGCGTCTGCGCGATTTCACCTTCACCTCGCTCTCCGACGCGGTCTGAACTACAGCTGCCCTCTCCCGCACGCGGGAGAGGGCCGGGCGAGGGGCCCGACATCATCCGGCGGCATGCCGCCGGCATTTTCCGAGATCCAACGCCCCGCATTTCCGCCCGATGACACCCCTTCCTCTTTCACCCCGACCCGGACCTTCCTCCACTTGCGTGGACGGGGCCGGCTGCGTGCCATGATGACCCGCGCGCAGTTCCTGCGGCTGCTGGCTTCCGGCGCGGGCGCGACCCTGCTGGCCGCGCCGTTGCGCGCCGTACGCGCGGCCGGTGGCTACGACTTCTGGTTCACCCGGCTGAAGTACGACTCCGGCGACTGGGACGTGGACGCGCGGATGCCGTCCAACCTGATCACCTCGCTGATCGACTACACCAAGCTGCGGGTGGATCCGACCGAGCACGTGCTGGCGCTGTCCGACCCCAAGGTGCTCGGCGCCCCGTTCTGCTATCTGGCCGGGCACAAGCTGGTCGAGTTCAACCCGGACGAACGCCGCAATTTCGAGCGCTACGTCCGCAATGGCGGCTTCGTCTTCGTCGACGACTGCAATCACGACATCGACGGCCTGTTCGCCAAGTCGTTCGAAGCGCAGATGGCGGCGATCTTCGGCCCGCGCGCGCTGAAGACCCTGCCGAACAACCACCCGATCTACCGCAGCTTCTTCCGTTTTCCCGACGGACCGCCGGCCACCAGCTTCGAGCTCAACGGCTGGGGCGACGACCTGGTGCACGAATACCTGAAGGGCATCGAGATCGACGGCCGCCTCGGCGTGCTGTACAGCAACAAGGACTACGGTTGCGAATGGGATTACGACTGGCGCAACAAGCGCTTCCTCGCCGAGGACAACACCAAGTTCGCGGTCAACATCGTGATGTACGCACTGAACAACTGACAGGACCGGATACGACCATGCCGCAGGCCATCGACGAAACCCGCATCCAGCACCAACTCGCCCGGCTGGGACAGCTGCGCGAAGCCATCGCACAGGCCGTGGTCGGCCAGAACGAGGTGGTCGAGCAACTGCTGATCGGCCTGCTGGCCGGCGGCCACTGCCTGCTGGAAGGCGTGCCGGGGCTGGGCAAGACCCTGCTGGTGCGGTCGCTGGGGCAGGCGCTGGAACTGCAGTTCCGCCGCGTGCAATTCACCCCCGACCTGATGCCCAGCGACATCCTCGGCACCGAGCTGCTGGAAGAGGATCACGGCACCGGCAAGCGCCACTTCAAGTTCCAGCCCGGCCCGGTGTTCACCCATCTGTTGCTGGCCGACGAGCTGAACCGCACGCCGCCCAAGACCCAGGCCGCGCTGCTGGAGGCGATGCAGGAGCGCACGGTCAGCTACGCCGGCGTCACCCATACCCTGCCCAGGCCGTTCTTCGTGCTGGCCACCCAGAACCCGGTCGAACAGGCCGGCACCTATCCGCTGCCGGAAGCGCAGCTGGACCGCTTCCTGCTGCACGTGCGGGTCGAATACCCGAGCGAGGCCGAGGAACAAGCGATCCTGGCCCAGACCACCGGCAGCGGCGGGCAGGAAGTGCCGCGGGTGATGCACGGCGAAGAGATTCTCGAATTGCAGGCGCTGGTCCGCCAAGTGCACCTGGGCGAAGACTTGCTGGCCTGGATCACCCGGCTGGTACGCGCCAGTCGCCCCGGCGACGGTGCGCCGGAAGCGGTGCGCAAGTACGTGCGCTGGGGCGCCGGCCCGCGCGCCGGGCAATCGCTGGTGCTGGCGGCCAAGGCGCGCGCGCTGCTGCATGGCCGCCTCGCCGCCACCCGCGAGGACGTCGTCGCGCTGGCCGCGCCGGTCATGCGCCATCGGCTGCTGTTGTCGTTCGCCGCCGAGGCCGAACAGCAGGATGCCGATGGCGTGATCGCCGCGCTGCTGGCCGCGATTCCGTTCCCCGGCGCCTGACCCGACCGCGGACGCTTCCGGTGAGCGGCGAACTGATTCCGCCCGCGCTGCGCATTCGCCTTGGCGAACTGCGCCTGACCTCGCGCCATGCCATCGGCGTGCAGGGCATCGGCCTGCATCACAGCCGCAGTCGCGGCGCCGGACTGGAATTTGCCCAATACCGCGCCTACGAACCGGGCGACGAACTGCGCCAGATCGACTGGAAACTGTACGCGCGCTCGGACAGGTTCTTCGTCCGCGAATCCGAACGCGAAAGTCCGCTGGACGTGTGGATCCTGCTCGACGCCAGCGCTTCGATGGCGCAGGCGGACGGCGGACGGCCGCAGTGGTCGCGCCTGGATGCCGCGCGCTGCCTGGCCGCCTGCCTCGGCGAACTGGCGCTGCGCCAGGGCGACCGCTTCGGCCTGGTCGGCCTGCATGTCGATGGCCTACGCCTGCTGCCGCCGGACACCGGCACCCGCCAGCGTGATCGCCTGCATCTGGAACTGCGCGCGCTGCGCGCCGGCGGCGCGTTTCCGTCCGAAGAGCGGCTGACACCGCTGTGGGAGCGCATCGGCAGCCGCGACCTGGTGGTCCTGCTCAGCGACTGTTTCGACGACAACGCGGTCGCGCTGGCCGAACGGCTGGCGGCGGCGCGGCGCGAAGTGCTGGCGATCCAGTTGCTGACCGTCGAGGAGCGCGATTTCCCGTTCCGCGGCGGCCATCGCTTCCACGATCCGGAAACCGGCGAGGAATTGCTCGGCGACGGCGCGGCGATGCGCGAGGAATACCTGGCCCGCTTCGGCCGGGCGCAGGCGACGCTGGATGCGCGCTTCGATGCCGCCGGCATCCGCCATGCGCGCTACGTGCTGGACGAAGCGCCCGACCTGCCGCTGCGCAAGTTGTTCGGCCGCCATGACGCGGCGGAGTACGCATGAGCCTGTCGCTGCTGCTGCCCGCCGCCCTGGCCGCGCTCGGCGCACTATTGATTCCGTTGCTGCTGCATCTGGCCCGGCGCAGCGAGATGCGTCCAACGCCGTTCGCCGCGTTGCAATGGTTGCGGCAGAAGCCGCGCCCGCGCCACCGCATCCGCTTCGACGAATGGGCGCTGCTGCTGCTGCGCCTGCTGCTGCTGGCCGGACTGGCGGTGTGGCTGGCGCAACCGGTCTTGCTCGGTCGCGAAGACCCGCGTCCCTACGTGGCCATCGCGCCGGGCGTCGATGCCGCCGCTCTCGATCGCGACAGCCTGCCCGCCGATGCCCGCCTGCACTGGCTGGCCGAAGGCTTCCCGGCACGGGAGCAGGAGGTTCCCGCTCCCGCCAATGCCATGCCGCTGGCCAGCCTGCTGCGCCAGCTGGACGCCGAATTGCCGGCCGCGACACCGCTGACCGTGATCGTACCCGAGCACTTCGACGGCGCCGACGCGCAACGACCGCGGCTGTCGCGCCAGCCGGACTGGCGCATCGTCGCCGCTACGGCCGACAACGACGCACGCAAACCGACCCCGCCGGCACGGCCCTTCGTCCGTTATCGCGAAGACGCCAAAGGCCTGCGCTATCTGCGCGCCGCCGCCCGCGCCTGGCGGACCGATGCCGAAACCGCAGACGATGCAGCGCTGTCGTTCGCGCCAGCCTCGCAACCGCTGGAAGCCACGTCACGACCGTTGCTGTGGCTGGGTGGCGGCGAGCTCCCGGCCGCGGTCGCGGACTGGATCGAGTCCGGCGGCACCGCCCTGGTGGATCGCGACACTGTGATCTCGGCGAACCCGTCGTTCGTCCCGTTGTGGCGCGATGCGCAAGGACGGACACTGGTCGAAGGCACTGCCCAGGGCCGTGGCCGCCTGCTGCGTTTCGCATTGCCACTGCAACCGCAGGCGATGCCGGTGCTGCTGGAACCCGAATTCCCGCAACGCCTGCTGGCCTTGTTGCAACCGGCCAGCGCCGCACCGACACGGGCCGCCGCCGAAGCCTATGCCCCGACCGCCGATGGCGAGGCCTACCCGCAACCGCCGCTGTCGCTGCAACCGTGGCTGGCGGTGTTGCTGGCATTCCTGTTCCTGCTGGAGCGCTGGCTGGCCACCCGCCGCACGCGGGGGCCGTCGCCATGACCCTGCCGCCGCTGCCGCGCCGCCTTCTGCAACAGGCGCAACGTCGCCGGCTGGGCATCGACCTGGCCTTCGTCATGCCGTTGCTGTTGGCACTGGCCGCCGTGGCCTGGCGCTTCGGCGGCACAATGGCGGCCATCGTCATGGTCGCGATCAGCGCGCCGATCGCCTTCGCACTGCTGTGGCAGCGCTGGCGACGGCACGATCCGGTCTGGTTGCAGCGCCGGCTCAACGACGAACGCGCCGGCATGGAAGACAGCGCCGACCTGCTGCTGGCCGATGCCGATGCGCTGGCTCCACTGCCGCGCATGCAGCAACAGCGCCTGCAGCAACGACTGGCCGCCGACCCGCTGGACCTGCGTTCGCCGTGGCCGTGGCGCACGCTGCTGCCAAGTGCCGCTGTGCTGCTGGCGATCGCAGCCTTCGCGCTGTGGTGGCCGCGCACGGTGCCGGTGCCTGCCGATGCGACACGGCCGTCCACCGCCACACCGGACACCGTGATGAAAGCACCGCCGCGATTGGTCGAATCACAGCTGCGCGTACAACCGCCGGCGTACACCGGACTGTCGGCGCGCAACGGTGCCGACCTGCAGGTCAAGGCACCGCAGGATTCGCGCCTGCACTGGTCGCTGCGCTACGACGGAACCCCGGACGCGGTGGCCCTGGTCTTCCACGACGGCAAGCGCCTGCCGCTGCAACTGCGCGACGATGCCTGGCAAGCCGATGCCGTACTGGACGAATCGGCGCTGTACCGCATCGAGGCGACCGGAGTGATCGACGAAACCCGACGACTGTATCGCCTGGACGCCATTCCCGATCGGCCACCGCAAGTGCGGGTGTTGCAACCCGACCGCAGCCTGACCCTGATGACGCCGGGCCAGCGCCAGTGGGACGTCGCCTTCGAAGCCGACGACGACTACGGCGTGGCCAACAGCGCGCAACTGCGCGTGGTGCTGGCCCAGGGCAGCGGCGAGAACATCACCTTCAAGGAATCACGGATCGCACTGGCCGGCAGCGGCGCGACGGCGCGCAAGCGCTTCTCCCGGCGACTGGATCTGGCCACCCTCGGCCTTGCCGAAGGTGACGACCTGATCGTGCAACTGCTGGTCAACGACAACCGTCGTCCGCAGCCGCAGGAAACGCGCAGCCCCAGCCTGATCCTGCGCTGGCCGACCGGGCTCGGCGCGGCGCCGACCGGCATCGAGGCCGTGGTCAAGCGGACCCTGCCGGCGTATTTCCGCAGCCAGCGGCAGATCATCATCGACGCCGAAGCCCTGCAGAAACAGAAGCGACAACTGGACGAACCGAGCTTCGTGCAGCGTTCGGACACGATCGGCGTGGACCAGCGCATCCTGCGCCTGCGCTACGGCCAGTTCCTCGGCGAGGAAGCCGAGGGTGCGCCACAACCACCACCGCTGCCGGTCGCGGATGACGATCACGATGACGATGACCATAACGACGACGATGGTCACGATCATGACCTTGAGCACGCAGAAGAACCCGCCTCACCGGTCGCCGACCTGCACGATCATGATCACGATCATGGCGGAGCCGACACCGACGCCTCGCCGATATTCGGCAGCGCCGAGGACGTGCTGTCCGAATACGGCCACACCCACGACCACGCCGAAGCCGCGACCCTGCTGGATCCGGAAACCCGCGCCACCCTGAAAAAGGCGCTGGACCAGATGTGGCAATCGGAACTGCATCTGCGCCAGAGCCGTCCCGACCAGGCGCTGCCCTATGCCTACAAGGCATTGGAGTTCATCAAGCAAGTGCAGCAGGCCAGTCGCATCTACCTGGCCCGGGTCGGTCCGCAACTGCCGCCGATCGACGAAAGCCGGCGGCTGGGCGGCAAGCGCGACGGCATCGCTTCGCGCGTCTCGTCGCTGCAACGCCGCGATGACGCCGGCGCACCGGAGATCGAAGCGCTGTGGCAGGCACTCGGCCCGCAGGATGCGGACACCCGCGCAGAGATCGATCTCGACGCACTGGACGACTGGTTGCGCCGGCATCCCGGACGCGCGCCGGATGCACTGTCGCTGTACGCGGCAATCGATGCGCTGCGCCAGCAGCCCGACTGCGACGACTGCCGCGCTGAACTGCGCGGCCTGCTGTGGCCACTGTTGCCGCGCCCGCCCGCCGGCGTCTTGCGCCGCGACAGTGGCAATGCGCAGGGCCAGCGTTATCTGGACGCCCTGCCGGGCGGGGATACACCATGACGCCATCACTCGCCTGCGCCCTGCTGCTGAGCCTGGCCACCGTGCTGGCGTGGCTGCGCCTGTTGCGGTGGCAACGTCGGCGCGAGGCCGGGCAACCGTCGCGCCACGGTCGCCTGATCGTGCTGCTGCTGGCGCAACCCGTGCTCGCCGGCCTGCTGTACCTGGCAATGTTCCCGCCACAGATCGCCACCGAAGGCGGCCGCATGCTGGTGCTGACCGCCGGGGCCACCGACATTCCGCCGGAAGCCGCCGGCGAAACCCGGGTCGCCCTGCCGGAAGCCCCGGCCGTCGTCGGCGCCGAACGCGTGCCCGATCTGGCGACCGCCTTGCGCCGGCATCCGGGCACGCAGGGTTTGCAGATTATCGGTGCCGGGCTGGAAACGCGCGATCGCGATGCCGCGCGCGACCTGCCGCTGATTTTTACCGCGCCGCCGGAACCCAATGGTCTGGTCGAACTGGAAGCGCCGTCACGCGCCGGCAGCGGCGACGCCTTTACCGTGCGGGGTCGCGTGCACAGCATCGACGACGGCCAAGTCGAACTGCTCGACCCCGCCGGTCAGGTGCTGGACCGCCAATCGCCGGACGAAGGCGGCCGTTTCCATCTTGCCGGCACCACCCGCGTGGCCGGCTTGGCGACCTACGCCGTGCGCATCATAGATTCGGACGGCCAGCCATTGGAGCGCATGCCACTGCCATTGCGGATCGATGCCCCGTCGAAATTACGCGTGCTGGTGCTGGCCGGCGCACCGAATCCGGAACTGAAATACCTGCGCCGCTGGATCGTCGATGCCGGCTTCGACCTGCATACCCGCATCGATGCCGGTGCCGGCGTCCAGCTTGGCGACGGTCCGGTAGCAATGGATGCCGCCTCGCTGGGCAAATTCGATTTGCTCGTGCTGGACGAGCGCGCCTGGCAATCGCTGTCGGCCGGGCAACGGCGTGCACTGACCAATGCCGTCGGTTCCGGCCTAGGCCTGCTGCTGCGCGCCACCGGCCCGCTGCCTTCCGACCTGCGGCGTCAACTGCAGACCTGGGGCCTGCGCAGCACGGCCGGTGACAAGCTGATCGACGCGCCACTGGGCGAAGACTTCGACGCCAGCGACGGCGAGCTGTCCGCGCGCCTGCACGCACGCATCGGCCCCGGCACCGCCGATGCGCCGCGCGCACCCGACACTGCGGCCACTGCCCTGCCGGTGCTGCAACGGCGCGACCTGCGCATCACAGGCGAGGCAGCATTGCCGATCCTGCACGATGTCCGTGGGCAGACACTAGCCGCATGGACGGCTCACGGCCGTGGCCGGATCGGCGTGATCGGCGTGACCGACAGCTACCGCCTGGCGCTGGGTGGACGCGGCGACCGCCACGGCGAACTGTGGAGCCGCGTGTTCGCCACCCTTGCCCGCGGCATGCATTCACCGCAGGTCGCGCTGGCCTCGCCCGCCTGGCAGGACAGCCGCATCGTGCTGTGTGAACTCAACGACGGCGCCCGCCTGCTCGCGCCCGACGGCCAGGTCACACCGCTGCTGATCGATCCGATCGTCCCCGGCGCCTGCGCGGCAGCATGGCCGCAGCAGTCCGGATGGCACTGGTTGCAGCAGGGCGAGCAGCGACTGCCGTTCTACGTGTTCGCCCGCGACGACGGCCCGGGCCTGCAGGCCACGCTCCGACGCGACGCGACCCTGCAACTGGCCGCACAGTCGCCTGCATCCGCGCCGACCCGTGCCGGCCAGCCGCGCCGCGGCCCATCCTGGCCGTGGCTGCTCGGCTGGCTGCTGCTGGCCACGGCTCTGTGGTGGTTCGAGCGCAGGAAGCGAGCAGAGAACACAGAAGGTTGAGTGCCCAACAGTTGAAGCACATCGCCCCGATCGTCAATCCAGCTCCCAAGCCTCAACCTTGATTCACGGGTGGCGCTGCTTCCGGTTCGTCGGCTTCGAATGTTACCGGCACCCTGACCCGACCGGTCACAGGTTTGCCGTTCTTGATGGCTGGCTGGAACTTCCATTGCTTCACCGCTTCGAGGGTGGTCGCATCGAAAACGCCCTCCGGTTGCGATTTTTCGATCACCACATTGCTGACGCTGCCATCTTCGGCAACGTCAACCAGCAATATGACTGAACCACTGATCTTTTGTTCTGCCGCCTCGGCCGGATAAACGGGCGCCGGCGTGCGTTCGTTTGTTACGGGCGCATTGGCCCTCGGGGTTTGGACAGGCTGAGCAGCCCAGGCTGCATAGCCACTGGCCAGTACCAGTATCGACACCAGCAGGGCGCCGGCAAATGATCGCTTCGAATTCACAGCATGTTTCTTCAGCATCTCGATTCTCTCCTTGAGCGGGGTGGATGCCTGCCAATGGCAGCCAACAGGCAGGGGTGACGACTCCATATGCGTTTTCAACATGGCGTTGGCATAGCTGCGGCGCTGATCGGGATGGCGTGCGACCACGCGTTCGTCGCAGGCCAGTTCCTGGTCGCGGCGGAAGCGCCGCGCGGCGAAATGCACCAACGGGTTGAACCAGTACAGCGCACGGATCACGGCAAACAATGCATTGGCCTGCAAATCACGGCGTGCGATGTGGATCCTTTCGTGGCACAGGATCAGTTCTTGTTCGACATCGTCGTAACGGGCATCGAAATCCGCCGGCAGCACGACCCGCGGACGCAACGCGCCAATCACGGCCGGTAGACCTTCAGTACCGTTGGCCAGGCACAGGCCGTCGGCGCGCAACTCGCTGCCGCGGATGCTTTGGAGGAAACGCTGCTGCTGCCACCAAAACAATCCTGCGGTCACTACCGCTCCAAGCGCCCAAGTGAAAATCACCAGCACTTGCCAGGACGGCATCGCCGGATTGTCCATAACCAGCGCGGGCTGCAGCACCTCGACCCGCGACAGCAAGGTCATCGGTGTTACCTGCATGCGTGGCGCGGGCAGCAATACCGCCAGCCAGGCGGCCGGCACAAGTGCCCATGCCGCATACGCGATGCTGGCTCCGAAGCGCGACAGCAACGGCTTGCGCAGGCACAACACCAGCAGCATGGCGACACTGATGGCCAGCGTGGTCTCGTACAACGCCTGCAGCAGTTCAGCGTTCATCGTCGATCTCCGCGATCAGCTTCTTCAGCTCGGCTATGTCGGCTTCGCTGAGCTTGCCGCGTTCGCTGAAATGGGCGACCAGCGGGGCAACGCGGCCGCCGAACAACCGCGCCAGCAAGCCTTCACTCTGCTGCGCAACCCAAGCGTCGCGGCGTAACACCGGCGCATACAGGTAACGGCGTCCGTCGCGCTCGGCGCGGATCGCCCCCTTGTTCAACAGCCGGTTCAACAGGGTCTTGATAGTCGGTTCCGCCCAGTCGCTACGCGACGACAGCGCCTCGACGACCTCATCCGCGCCCAAAGGGTGGCGCTGCCAGAGGACTTCCATCACCACGGCTTCGGCTTCGCTGATCGTCATTTTGTTTACGCCTGTAATTTCTATTGATTACACGCGTAAACTTTGCGCCTGTCAAGCGTTTCGACCAACCGGGACGAATCTGCCCGGTGGCGGGCGTCAACGCGGCTTGCCAACTACTCGCGCGCGGCGGCGGTCTTCTCGCGCTCGGCACGGAATTCGCTGCCCGCGTCCCACTGCGGCCAGTCGCTGCCGTTGGCCAAACGCTCGGCCAAGCGGTACACGGTGCGGGTGTCCTCGACCGGGCCGCGCATGTCCCAGCTGTCGTCGAATTCGTCGCAGGGCTGGTGGTAGCAGTTGGCGAAATACTCCGCGCGCGCGGCCTTGCCGCCGGCCACGCCGCCGTCGATCTGGTCCATGCCGGGGCCGATGGTGATCGCCGGCACCCCGGCCTGGGCGAAGGCGAAATGGTCGGCGCGGTAGAACAGGCCCGCTTCCAGGTTCTCGTCCGGCGAATAGCTGCGCCCTTCGCTGCGGGCGACATCGATCAGGTCGCGTTCCAGCGACACCTTGCCGACGCCCCACGAGGAAATGTCTCGGGTCGGGCCGTCCGGACTCCACATCTCGATGTTCAGGTCGGCAATCGTGGTTTCCAGCGGTCGCAGCGGGTGTGCGGCGTAGTACTTAGCGCCGAGCAGCCCGCTTTCCTCGGCGGTGACGGCCAGGAACAGCAGGCTGCGCGCCGGCCGCGGGCCGGTGGCGAACACGCGCGCCATTTCAATCAGCGATGCGATGGAAGTCGCGTTGTCGACTGCGCCATTCACGATGGCATCGCCGCTTTCGTCGGCGTCGGCGATCACGCCGAAGCTGTCCCAGTGTCCGGACAGGATCACCGTCTGCTGCGGTTGCGTGGCGCCGGGCAGCACGCCAGCCACGTTTCGGCTGACGATCTGCTCGCGTTTGACGTCGAACGCCACCGTCGCGGATGCGCCTTCCAGCGCATAACTACTGAAACCGCGCTGTTGCGCCTTCGCTTTCTCGGCGTCGAAATCCAGTCCCGATTCGCGGAACAGCCGTTCGGCGACTTCGCGCTGCATCCAGCCGCGCATCGGCAAGTGGTACTGCGCCGCGTCGGCGCGGACGATGTCGTACTGCGGGCCATTGCGGCCGTTGCGCACGGTCGCCCACGGATACGCCGCCGGCGCGGTTTCGTGCACGATCAAGGCGCCGGCGGCGCCGCGGCGCGCGGCTTCTTCGTACTTGTAGGTCCAGCGTCCGTAGTAGGTCATCGCCTTGCCACCGAAATCGCCTTCGCCGCTTTCGAAATCCGGGTCGTTGACCAGGATCACGACGATCTTGTCCTTCACGTCCACGCCAGCGTAATCATCCCACTGCAGTTCCGGCGCGACGATGCCGTAACCGACGAACACCAGCGGCACATCCTGCAGGTCGACATGATCCCGCGGATACAGCGTCTCCACCGCGATGTCCTCGCCCTGCACGAGCTCGCGTGTGCCGGCCGCGGTGATGAACGATGCCGTCACCGGCCCGTCGATCTGGCTGCGCTCCAGCGTCACCTGCTGGAACCAGCCGCCATCATCACCGGCCGGCTCCAGCCCGGCTTCGGCGAAACGCTCGGCGATGTAGTCGACGGTCTTCTCCTCGCCCGGCGTATTCGGCGCGCGACCTTCGAATGCATCCGAAGTCAGCATGCGCAGGCTTTCAGCGAGGTTGTCGGCCTGGATATCGCCGCCGGGCACAACGGTCGGTCCCGTGTCGGTGGTGACATCGGTTCCGACTTGCGAACAGGAGGCGCAACCCAGCGCCAGCAGCAACGACAGGGAAGAAACAAGAGATTTCATTTGCAGCATGACCTCGAAAAAGCGGCCATTCAATGTTAACCCGCCTGCGGTTCTGCTTCAGGGCACTGTCGTCGGCATGCCGTCCTTGCGCAGCGCTTCGAGAATCCTGCGTCCGGCGCGGCCGTCGGCCGGCTGCAGACCTAGGCGCTGCTGCTCGGCGACGATTGCGCGTCGGGTCAGGGTGCCGACCAGGCCATCGGCTTCGCCAATGTCGTGGCCACGCGCCAGCAGCAGCGTCTGCAATTCGATCCGCTCGTCGCGACCCAGGCCGGGGTCGTCGGTCGGCCATGGCGTCCGCAGCCCCGGCTCGCCACGCAGTCGGTCGGACAGCAGCGCGATGGCCAGCGCATAGCTTTCGGCGGCGTTGTAGGAATAGATGGCATCGTAATTGCGCAACACGAGGAACGCGGGCCCGGTCTTGCCGGCCGGCAGCAGGATGGCCGCACGCACATCGGACGGCACGATTGCGCTGCCGTCGATGCGGACCACGCCGCGCGCCACCCAGTCCGACAGCGGTCGGCGCTTTGTGCGACCGGCCAGCGAGGCATCGAATTCGGCCGGCAGCCTGACCTCGTAACCCCACGGCTCGCCGCTGCGCCAGCCGGCGCGCTTGAGGTAGTTCGCCGTGGATGCCAGCGCATCGGGAATGCTGTCGATCAGGTCGCGACGACCATCGCCGTCGCCGTCCACCGCGATCCGTGCGTAGGTCGACGGCATGAACTGGGTCTGGCCGAAGGCGCCGGCCCAGGAGCCGGTGATGCCGGAGTCGCGCAGGTCGCCCTGTTGCAGCAATTTCAAGGTGGCGAACAGTTCGCCTCGGAAGAACGATTGCCGGCGGCCGTAGCACGACAGCGTCGCCAGCGATTGCAGCAACGGGCGCTTGCCAGTGATGCGGCCGTAGTCGCTTTCCACGCCCCAGACCGCGGTCACCGTGGTCGCCGGCACGCCGTAGCGGCGTTCCACCTCGGCCAGGGTCGCGGCATGCTGCCGCAGCATGGCCTGGCCATCGACGACCCGGCGCGTATCGACCAGGCCGGCCAGATAATCCCAGATCGGGGTGGTGAACTCGGGCTGCGCGTTCAGCAGTTCCAGCACGCTCAGGTCCGGCGCGACGCCTTGCATCCAGGTGTCGAAGCTGTCGACACGCACGCCGGCCGTCGGCGCCGCGGCGCGCAGGCGGTCGCGGCAGGCATCGAAATCGGCATCGGCGGCGCGTGCCGACATGGCGACCACGGAGAGCAGCAGGCACAGGGCAATACCCAGCCGAGCGGAGAAACCTTGCGATTCGGGTGTTGATATCGATTGCATGTCCCGAAGTATTGTATGCGTGCCGGCGCGGAGGCCCCGCACGGTACACTTCGGAAATTAACGTTACGGCAAGGTCGCTTGCGCGATGCTTGCGCCATCGCCCTTGCGCCGGAGCCGCCGATGACCCGTTCCCTGTTCGCTTGCTGCCTGCTCGGCCTGGCCGCCTGCTCCGCTCCGGTCCCCGACGAGCAGGAACGCGCGCTGGTCGCTGCCGAACAACGCGCCGAAGCCGACGCGACGCTGCCGCCGGTCGCCGAACCGGTTGATGCCGCCAGTTGCGATGCGGTGCAGGCGCAATGGACGGTCGGCAAGACACTGACCGAAGCCGAGGTCGACCAAGCCCGGCAGGACGCCGGCGCACAGGTCGTGCGCACGCTCAAGCCCAACCAGCCGGTGACGATGGACTTCAATGCGGCCCGGCTGAACATCGAGCTCGACGAACAGGGCGCGGTGGTCTCGATCCGCTGCGGCTGAGCCGGGCAAACATCACCGCGCCTGCGGCATCTTCCGCAGGCGCAAAATCCGCGCGACAACGGTTGCCTTTGCAACCAACACGAGCCCTTGTTTTGCCATGTCCGCACGCGTGTTGCGGCATTGCACCAACTATGGTGTAGTCGGTCGTCCGGTGACGTCGTTTTTGCGCGCGGCCTGTGCGTGCGCGACGTCTCCGCTTGTCCGTTTCGAGGTGAATGAGAATGGCCCCCCGCAATCGCCACGGGCTCTACGACCCCAGCGACGAACGCGATGCCTGCGGCTTCGGCATGATCGCGCAACTGGACGACCAACCGTCGCGTGCGCTGGTCGATACCGCGATCGCCGCGCTGTCGCGCATGACCCATCGCGGTGGCGTGGCGGCCGACGGACTGACCGGCGACGGCTGCGGCCTGCTGATCCGCAAGCCCGAACCCTTCCTGCGTGCACTGGCCGAGGAGGCCGGTATCGCGGTCGGCGACTGCTTCGCCGCGGGTCTGGTGTTCCTGCCACATGATGAAGCACTGGCGGCGCAGTGCCGGCAGCGCCTGCAAGCCGAGCTGGACACGGTCGGCGTGACGGTCACCGGCTGGCGGGTGCCGCCTACCGACGACTCGGTCTGCGGCCAGCTGGCTAGGGACACCCTGCCGCACATCGAGCAGGTGTTCGTCGATGCCGGCGCGGAGCACGACGACGACGCCTTCAACCTGGCCCTGTTCCTCGCCCGCCGCCGCAGCGAGCAGGCGCTGCGCGAACTGGCCGCGGACTATTACGTGGTCACCCTGTCGCCGCATGCGATCGGCTACAAGGGCATGGTGCTGCCGGACAAGCTGGCATTGTTCTACCCGGACCTGCAACGTAGCGACCTGGCCAGCAGCGCGATCGTGTTCCACCAGCGCTTCTCCACCAACACGTTGCCGCGCTGGCCGCTGGCGCATCCGTTCCGGCTGATGGCGCACAACGGCGAGATCAACACCATCGAGGGCAACCGCCGCTGGGCGCAGGCGCGCAGCAAGGTGTGGAAGACGCCGAAGTTCGACATTGCCGAATTCGATCCGATCATCTCCATGCACGGCTCGGACTCGCAGAGCCTGGACAACATGCTGGAACTGCTGGTCGCCGGCGGCATGGAACTGATCCAGGCGTTGCGTATCCTGGTGCCGCCTGCCACCCAGTCGCTGGAGTTCAAGGATTCCGACCTCGCCGCCTTCTACGAGTTCTACGGCCTCAACACCGAGCCGTGGGACGGACCGGCCGGGATCGTGTCGATGGACGCGCGCTACGCGGCCTGCATGCTTGACCGCAACGGCTTGCGCCCGGCGCGCTGGCTGCTGACCGCCGACCGCCACTTCATCGTCGCCAGCGAAGCCGGAGTGTGGGAGCTGCCGGCCGAGCGCGTGGTGCGCAAGGGCAAGCTCGGTCCCGGTGAGATGATGGCCATCGACCTCAAGCGCGGCGACCTGCTGGATTCGGAAGCAATCGACCGCGTCAACCGCGGCCGCGCGCCGTACAAGCAATGGCTGCAACAGGGCGTGACCTGGCTGCAGACCGAGCTGATCGACCCGTCTCTGGTCGAGGAGCCATTCGACGACAAGACCCTGCGCAGCTACCACAAGCTGTACCAGCTGAGCGTGGAGGAAGTGGAACAGGTGCTGCGGCCACTGGCCGAAACCGAGCAGGAAGCCACCGGCTCGATGGGCGACGACACCCCGATGGCGGTGCTCAGCCGGCAGACCCGGCCGCTGTACGACTATTTCCGCCAGGCCTTCGCCCAGGTCACCAATCCACCGATCGACCCGTTGCGCGAAGACTGCGTGATGTCGCTGTCGACCCAGCTGGGCAAGGAAACCAACATCTTCCATGCCGGCGCGGAGACGGTGAACCACGTCATCCTCAATTCGCCGGTGCTGAGCCAGCGCAAGCTGCGCCAGCTGCTGAAAATGCCGCAGTACGACGGCGACAGCAACCGTCTGATCGACCTGTCCTACACGCCGGAAGAGGGGCTGGAAGCCGGCCTGAAGCGGATCTGCCGCGAGGCCGAACAGGCCGCGCGCGATGGCGCGGTGATGCTGTTGCTGTCCGACCGCTACCCGCAGCCGGGTCGGCCGATGGCGCACGCGTTGATGGCTACCGGCGCGGTCCACCACCACCTGTGCGACGTCGGTCTGCGTTGCGAGGTCAACCTGATCATCGAGACCGGCACCGCACGCGACGCACACCACATCGCCTGCCTGCTCGGCTTCGGCGCCACTGCGGTGTATCCGTACCTGGCCTACCAAACCCTGTTCGATCTCGGCCGCCGCGGCATCCTAAGCCTGAAGAAGGCCGGCGAGCAGACCCAGATCGGGCGCAGCTACCGCAAGGGCATCTACAAGGGCCTGTCCAAGATCATCTCCAAGATGGGCATCGCCACCATCGCCAGCTATCGCGGCGCGCAGCTGTTCGAAATCGTCGGCCTGGACCCGGACGTGGTCGGGCTATGCTTCCGCGACACCCCGGCGCGCGTGGGCGGTGTGAACCTGGCCCGTCTGGATACCGAGGCGCGCGAACTGGAAGCGCGCGCCTGGAACGACCTGCGCAAACCCGAGGTCGGCGGCCTGCTCAAGTACGTGCACGGCGGCGAATACCACATGTACAACCCGGACGTGGTGATGTCGCTGCAACGTGCCGCCCGCAGCGGCGACCCGGCCGACTGGCAAGCCTATGCCGACACCGTCCATTCGCGGCCACCGTCGGCACTGCGCGACCTGCTGCAATTGAAGAAGGCCGATACCCCGACCCCGCTGGACGAAGTGGCCCCGGCCGCCGACGTGCTGCGCCGCTTCGACACCGCCGCGATCAGTCTGGGCGCGTTGTCGCCGGAAGCGCACGAAGCGCTGGCGATCGCCATGAACCGGCTCGGCGGACGCAGCAATTCCGGCGAGGGCGGCGAAGACCCGGCCCGCTACGGCACCGAGAAGCGCAGCAAGATCAAGCAGGTCGCCTCTGGTCGTTTCGGCGTCACCCCCGAATACCTGGTCAATGCCGAGGTGCTGCAGATCAAGGTCGCCCAGGGCGCCAAGCCCGGCGAAGGCGGTCAGCTGCCCGGGCACAAGGTCAACGACCTGATCGCACGCCTGCGTTACGCGCGTCCGGGCATCGGTTTGATCAGCCCGCCGCCGCACCACGACATCTATTCGATCGAAGACCTGGCCCAGCTGATCTATGACCTCAAGCAGGTCAATCCGCAGGCGATGGTCTCGGTCAAGCTGGTGTCGCATGCCGGCGTCGGCACGATCGCGGCCGGCGTGGTCAAGGCCGGCGCCGACCTGATCACCATCTCCGGCCACGACGGCGGCACCGGCGCCAGCCCGGTCAGTTCGATCCGCTACGCCGGCGTGCCGTGGGAACTGGGCGTGGCCGAAGCGCACCACGCTCTGGTCCGCAACCAGTTGCGCGAGCGCACCATCCTGCAAACCGACGGCGGCCTGAAGACCGGCCTTGATGTGGTCAAGGCCGCGCTGCTGGGCGCCGACAGCTTCGGTTTCGGCACCGGGCCGATGATCGTGCTGGGTTGCAAGTACCTGCGCATCTGCCACCTCAACAACTGCGCCACCGGCGTCGCCACCCAGGACGAACGCTTGCGCAGCGAACACTTCACCGGCCTGCCGGAACGGGTGGAGAACTACTTCCGCCTGCTGACCGGCGAAGTACGGCAATGGTTGTCGGTGCTGGGCGTGAAGACGCTGGATGAAATCGTCGGCCGCACCGACCTGCTGGAGCAGATCGAGGTCGCCCCGCGCGATGGCGTCAACGTCGACCTGTCGCGGCTGCTGGCCGGTGCCGGCAGCGACGCCAGCGGCTGCGCGGCGCAGCGCCTGTACGAATCGCCGGACAGCCTGGCCACCCAGCTCGACGGCCTGCTGGCCGGCGCCATCGCCGACAAGACCGGCGGCGAACATCGTTTCCTGATCCACAACACCGACCGCAGCATCGGCACCCGCCTGTCCGGCACCATCGCCCGCGCGCACGGCAACCAGGGCATGGCCGATGCGCCGCTGACCCTGCATTTCCGCGGCACCGCCGGGCAGAGCTTCGGCGCCTTCAACGCCGGCGGCCTGCAGCTGCAGCTGGAAGGCGAAGC
The DNA here is from genome assembly GCF_010211745.1 of Pseudoxanthomonas kalamensis DSM 18571. Taxonomy (GTDB): domain Bacteria; phylum Pseudomonadota; class Gammaproteobacteria; order Xanthomonadales; family Xanthomonadaceae; genus Pseudoxanthomonas_A; species Pseudoxanthomonas_A kalamensis. Next base: position 422,768 of record NZ_PDWQ01000001.1, read on the forward strand.
CAACGACTACGTCGGCAAGGGCATGGCCGGCGGTCAGCTGGTGCTGCGGCCGCCGCGCGGGGCGCGATTCGATGCGCGCAACACGCCGATCCTCGGCAACACCTGCCTGTACGGCGCCACCGGCGGCGAATTGTTCGCGGCCGGCCGTGCCGGCGAGCGCTTCGCCGTGCGCAATTCCGGCGCACTGGCGGTGATCGAAGGCGCCGGCGACCACTGCTGCGAGTACATGACCGACGGCGTGGTTATGGTGCTGGGCCGTACCGGGCTGAACTTCGGCGCCGGCTTCACCGGCGGCCTGGCCTACGTGCTGGACTTGGATCGCGATTTCGTCGACCGCTACAACCACGAGTTGATCGACATCCACCGGATCAGCCCGGAAGGCTTCGAGAACTATCGCCAGCACATCCACCGGCTGATCCAGCGCCATCGCGAACTGACCGGCAGCATTTGGGCGCAGCAGATCCTCGACGAGTTCCGCGACTACATCGGCAAGTTCTGGCTGGTCAAACCCAAGGCCGCCAGCATCGAATCGCTGACCGAAGCATTGCGGCGGGCAGCGTAGGTGGAAAGGAGCGAGTGGAGAAGAGCGAGGAGCAAGAAACGAGGAACGAAGAGTGAGTGACGACAGCACTCTTCGTCCCCGCATCACCTCCTCTCACCACTCATTCCTCATCACTCGTTCCTCGCCTCTCGCTTCTCGTTCCTCGCCCCCCCCTCGCTACCCACCGATTCCATGAGCAAGAAAAGCGCCTTCCAGTTCCTTGACCTGCCCCGGCAGATGCCGCAGCGCATTCCGCTGGAGTTGCGTACTGCCGGCGACTGGGGCGAGCTGTATGGCAAGTTCGGGCTGGCCGATGCGCAGTACCAGGCCGGGCGCTGCCTTGATTGCGGCAATCCGTACTGCAGCTGGAAATGCCCAGTGCACAACGCCATCCCGCAGTGGCTGCAATTGGTACAGGAAAACCGCATCGCCGAAGCCGCCGCGCTATGCCATTCGACCAACCCGCTGCCGGAAGTCTGCGGCCGTGTATGCCCGCAGGATCGCCTGTGCGAAGGCAGCTGCACGCTGGAGGAATTCGGCGCGGTCACCATCGGCGCGGTCGAGAAGTACATCGTCGATGCGGCGCTGGAGTCCGGCTGGCGGCCGGACCTGAGCCAGGTCCAGGCCAGCGGCAAGCGGGTGGCGGTGGTCGGCGCCGGACCGGCCGGACTGGCCTGCGCCGACCGGCTGGCGCGCGCCGGCATCCACGCGGTGGTGTTCGACCGCTACGAGCAGATCGGCGGCCTGCTGCAGTTCGGTATTCCCAGCTTCAAGCTCGACAAGCGCGTCATCGACACGCGCCGCGAGGTGCTGGAAGGCATGGGTGTGGAATTCCGCCTCGGCGTCGAGGTCGGCGGCGATCTCGCCCTGTCTGAACTGCTGGAGGAATTCGACGCGGTATTCCTCGGCACCGGCGCCTATCGCTACACCGATGGCGGCCTGCCGGGACAGGAACTGAACGGCGTGCTGCCGGCGTTGCCGTTCCTGGTGCAGAACAGCCGCATCGTCTCCGGCAATGATCCCGCGCTGTCATCCATCGGGGGCCGGCCGATCGCCGGCTGGGAAGACAAGATCGCGCTGCCCGACCTGGACGGTCGCCGGGTCGTGGTGCTGGGCGGCGGCGACACCGGCATGGACTGCGTGCGCAGCGCGATCCGCCTGGGTGCGGCCAAGGTCACCTGCGCCTATCGCCGCGACGAGGCCAACATGCCGGGCTCGGCGCGCGAGGTCGCCAACGCCCGCGAGGAAGGCGTGCGCTTCCTGTTCAACCGCCAGCCGCTGGCGATCGAGGGCGATGCCGACGGCAACGTCCGCGGCGTGCAGGTGGTGGAAACCCGGCTCGGCGATCCGGACGAGCGCGGCCGCCAGCGCGCGGTGCCGATCGAAGGTAGCGAATCGCTGCTGGAGGCCGATGTGGTCATCATCGCCTTCGGCTTCTCGCCGAGCGTGCCGGACTGGTTAACGGAACTGGGCGTGGAAGGCACGCCGAACGGGCGCATCGTCGCCGCAGCTTGCGACGACGGCAGCGGCCGGCTGCCGTACCAGACCACGAATCCGAAACTGTTCGCCGGCGGCGACTGCGTCCGCGGCGCCGACCTGGTGGTCACCGCGGTCGCCGAAGGCCGCGACGCCGCCGCCAGCATCGCCGACATGCTGCTGGCATAACGCAGTCGCGCAGTCGGCGGACCGGAGCCCGCCCTACGCTAGACTCCCCGTTCCTCCATTGCTCCGTTCGCGACATGCGCCTAGGCCTGGCCGCCAACCGCTTGCACCATCAGGACGAGAACGCCGCGCTGTTCCGCTGGCTGCGTGCCTGCGAGCCGGGTATCCGTGAACTGGGCCTGGGCCTGCATGCGGTTGGCCGCACCTTCGACGCCATCGCCGCTGCCGGCATGCTGCGTGGGTTCGCGCCGCTGAAGCGTTATCCCTACGGCCGCGAAGGCGGGCTGATGAAGCTGGTCGCCGAAGTCGTCGGGCTGGACGGCGAACAGCGCACGCTGGACGGCGCCATCTACCTGATCGATCCGGTCGATCCTTCATCGATCTTCCCCGAGGCGGTGGCGCTGAAACGGCAATGCGTCATCCACGGCAAGCCGTTCCTGTCCACCGAGGCCTCGACGCGTGACTGGATCGAGATCGAGCGCATGCACGCTGGCCTGGCGCCCGACCCCGGCGCCGACGTCTTTTATGCCTTCGAATCGCAGACCCTGGCGCTGATCGCCCACGATGCACGCAAGGCGACGATGATCGAATTCGTCGACCGTCATTTCGATGCGCTGTCGCGTTTCGCGCGCCGGGTCGGCACCGGCACCACCGGCCAGCGCCTGAACGAGCTTGCATGGAGCCGCGGCTGGCCACAGGACACGCCATGGGTCCATCGCTGCAACAGCGGTCCGCTCGGCGGCGATGCGCAGATCGCCGATCTGGTGCTCGAGGGCCGCTGCCAGCGCGCGGTGTTCTTCGAGGACCCGCACGTGGCGCGCCAGCATGAGGCCGACATCCAACTGCTGGAGCGCGCGGTGACCACGGTGACCGACCGCGCGGTGTGCATCACCTCGCCGGCGGTAGCCGAACGCTGGCTGACGGCGGTGGCTTTGCGCGCCGCGGTACGGCCGACGCACGGCTAGAATGCGCCGGCAAGGAGGATTCGCCATGCGTACACGATTGCTACCGATGGCCCTGTTGGCGCTGGCCGCTTCCGCTTCGGCGCAGCAACCGGCCAAGACGCCGAGCCGTTCGCTGTATGCGGTCAATTCGGCCGCCATCGCCAGCGCCATGACCTATTGCATGACCAAGCACGGCCCGCTGCGCACCGGATCACCCGGCGCCGACTGCTTCGCCCGTGCGCGCAACGTGCTGGCCGAGTACGGCTTGCATAAAGTCGCCGACGGCATCGACGGCAGTTGCCGCGACCCGGCCACCTTCAATACCTGCCTGACCCCGCAGATCGGCCGGCTGGTCTACGCGCTGAACGCCGAATTCGCCAAGCGCGAGCTGTAAGCGCCAGGCGGGGCTCCGTTCCCCCGGCTGTCGATTCCTGAACCGATCCCCGCCGGGGAAGGATCAGGTCTTGCCATGAGCACAATCAAGATATATCTTGATCGTATCTTGAATATTACGGAACCTTCTTTAATGTCTCCTTTTTCCTCCCGTCACGGCCATCCTCGCGGCGGTCGCCATGGCCGCGGCTTCGCCGACATGCCCTCCGGTCGCCCGCCGGGCGCGCGCCGTGGACGCATGTTCGACCAGACCCAGTTCAGGCTGCTGGTCCTGCACGTCCTGGACCAGCAGCCCTGCCACGGCTACGAGCTGATCCGCACCATCGGTGAGCTGGCCGGCGGCGACTACAGCCCCAGCCCCGGCGCCATCTACCCGACCCTGAGCCTGCTGGAAGAGCTGGGCCTGGCCACCGCCGACCCGATGCAGGACGGGCGCCGCCAGTTCCACATCAGCGCCGCCGGCAAGGCTCATCTTCAACAGCACCAGGCCGAATTGCAGGTCTTGCTGCAGCGCCTGTCCGAGCATGGATGCCACGCCCGCGCGCGACGCTCACCGGAGATCCAGCGCGCCATGGAAAACCTCAAGACCGCCTTGCGTCTGCGCTATGCCGACTCTGCGCCGGATGCGGCTGCGATGCAGCGCATCGCCGAGGCGCTGGACCGTGCCGCCAGCGAGATCGCCCAAGCCTGACCCGCACACAGGTACATCATGAAACAGCACCGCTATCGCATCACCGTCGAACATCTGGCCACCGCCAAGGGCGAGCCCTCACCGTATCCGGCGCCGTTGCAATTCGAGGTCGGCAACCACGACGACCTGTTCAAGATTGTCGACATCCTGCGCCAGCGCGAATTGTTTCCTGCCACGGCGACGGCCGATGCCTTCGCCATCGGTCTCAAGCTGTTCGGCGAGGTGATGCTGGAGAACCGCGATCACCCGTTATTCGCCGAACTGCGGCCACAATTCGTGGCCTTCATGAAGAAGCTCAAACGCGGGCCGTAGTTTCCGTTCAGCGGCCCTGTACCGGCTGCGCCGGCGCGGCCGGTGCCTGCGCGAAACGCCAAGCCACCGCCAGTGCCAGCGCCAACAGCACTGCCGCGATCAGGAACGGCACGCCGGGCAGGTGCAGCGGGTTCTTTTCATCGACGAAATAGCCGAACGAACCGGCAAACGTCACCGGCCCGACGATGCCCGCTACCGACACCAGGCTGGTCAACGCACCCTGCACGCGCCCCTGAACTTCCGCGCCGACCTGGCGGGTAATCAGCGATTGCGTGGCCGGTGCCGCCAGCGCCCACAGCGCGCTGATCGGCAGGCCGAGCAGGAACATCCAGCCCTTGGCCGCCAGACCGAAGGCGGCAAAACCGACCACGCCGCACGCCAGACCCAGCAGCAACGTGCGCCGTTCGCCCAGCGCGCGCGTCATCCGGCCGACCAGCAATGCGTTGACGATCACCCCAAGCACGCCGACCACGCCCAGCACATAGCCGACTTCCTTCTCGCCCCAGCCGTATCGATAGTCGGCGAACAGCACGAACACGCTGGGATAGACGTAGTGCGCCAGGTTGGCCAGGAACACCACCGCCGCCAGGCCGAACACCTGCGGATAGCTGGCCAGCAGCTGCAGCGAACCGACCGGATTGGCGTGCGACCAGTCGAAGCGCAGGCTGCGCTTCTCCTTCGGATGCGACTCCGGCAGCACGAACCAGCCGTACAGGAAGTTGGCCAGCGACAGGCAGGCCGCTACCCAGAACGGCAGCCGCGGGTCGATATCGCCCAACACCCCGCCCAGCACCGGGCCGACGATGAAGCCCAGCCCGAACGCGGCGCCGATCATGCCGAAGCCGCGCGCGCGGTTCTCGGCCGTGGTCACGTCGGCGATGTAGGCATTGGCGGTAGTGAAGCTGGCCGAGGTCATCGCCGAGATCATCCGGCCGAGGAACAGCCAGACCAACGTCGGCGCCAGCGCCATGAACACGAAGTCCAACCCCAGCCCCAGGCACGACAGCAGAATCACCGGGCGCCGGCCGTAGCGGTCCGACAGCGCGCCCTGGATCGGCGAGGCGACGAACTGGATCAGCGAAAACATGCTGCCGAACAGCACCACCCAGTACGCGGCGGTGGAGGTGCTGCCACCGGCCAACTCCTTCACCAGGTGCGGCAGCACCGGGATGATCACGCCGAACGACAACATGTCGATCAGCACGGTGACGAAGATGAAGGCCAGGGCGGCCGGACGGGCGGAACGGGGCGCGGTGGAGCTCATGCCGGACACGTCTTGCGGAAACGGTCGCGCATTATGCGTGCTGCCGCGTCGGGAAGGGAGCCGAAACCGGAATGCCGGTAACGGAATGTCGCCGGTGGCGTCTTACTCCCCGGGGAGTTCCGCCGCGTCCAGGTAGTACCAACGCCCGCCTTGGCGGACGAAGCGGCTGCGTTCGTGCATGCGCCGCGCCGATCCGCCACCGATCCGGTAGCGGGCGGTGAATTCCACTTCAGCCGTATCCTCGCCGGTGCCGCGATGCGAGTGCACGCGCAATCCTAGCCAGACCAGCCGGCCATCAGCCTGATCTGGCGCATCCAGCGTCTCTGGCCGGGTATCCGGATGCCAGCTGGCGCGCAGGTAGTCCATGTCGCCGAGCGCGTAGGCGCTGTAGCGGGAACGCATCAGCGCCTCGGCATCAGGTGCCGGCTCGCCGGCGTGCCAGCGACCGCAGCAGGCCGCATAGGCGACGCCGCTGCCGCAGGGACAGGCGGTTGTGGCAGCCATGCTCAACGCTTGTGGTTGCCAACCTCGATGAAACGCAGGAACTCGGCACGGGTGCGCGCGTCGTCGCGGAACGCGCCGAGCATCTTCGAGGTCACCATGCTGACACCGCGCTTGTGGATGCCACGGGTGGTCATGCATTCGTGCGCGCCTTCCACCACCACGCCCACGCCCAGCGGATGCAGCACGTCCTGGATGCACTGGGCGATCTGCGCGGTCATCTTCTCCTGCACCTGGAAGCGGCGGGCATAGGCTTCCACCACCCGCGCCAGCTTGCTGATACCGACCACCTTGCCGGCCGGCAGGTAGCCCACGTGCACCTTGCCGATGATCGGCGCCATGTGGTGCTCGCAGTGGCTTTCGTATTCGATGTCGCGCAGCACGATCAACTCGTCGTAACCGGCCACTTCCTCGAAGGTACGCGCCAGATACTCGCGCGGGTCCTCGCGATAGCCGCTGAACCAGTCGCCGTAGGCCTCGACCACCCGCCGCGGGGTGTCCAGCAGGCCTTCGCGCGACGGGTCCTCGCCGGCCCAGCGCAGCAGCGTGCGGACCGCCTCTTCGGCCTGGTTCTGGCTGACGCCAGCGTCATCGTGGTCGGAACCGGTCATCGTGCGTACTCCAGCAAACAGCGGACGCGCATGGTACCGCGTCCGCGCGACCGCCCGCATCGCACCGACCGCGAAGGCCCGCCCGGGCGTCAGCGCTCTCCCGCCAACGCCTGCGCATCGGCGCCCGCGGCAAACCGCAACCGCGCGGACGCATCATTCGCCGCCGCGAACACCGCTTCGGCCACGTCGTCCGGGCGTGTCGTTGCGGTCACTTGCGCAAGCCCCGCGAACGCCTTGTCGGCGAACGGCGCATTCGCTTCGGTGATCAGCCCCTGCATGCGTGCCGCGCCGTTCTCGGCGAAACGGGTATCTGGGCAGTAGCCGGGTTCGACCAGCTTCGCGTGCACGCCGAACTCGGCCAGCTCCAGCGCCAGCGATCCGGTGAAACCTTCGATCGCCGCCTTGCTGGCGGTATAGGCCGCAACCAGCGGAAACGGCGCCAGCGTCGCGCTCGAGGTGACGTTGACGATGACGCCGCTTCCGCGCGTGCGGAAGCGCGGAACGATCGCCCGGCACATCGCCATCGTGCCGAAGGTATTGGTCTCGAAGATCTCGCGCACGGTCGCCACCGGCGTGGCTTCGAACGCGCCGAACAGACCCAGGCCGGCGTTGTTGACCAGCACGTCGATCGGGCCGGCGGCGTCCAGCGCGCGGTCGATGGACGTGGCATCGGTCACGTCCAGTGGCAGGACGTGGACAGCGGTCGGGAACAGGTCGCTGCGCGGACGGCGCATCGTGGCGACGACACGCCAGCCGCGGGCATGGAAATGGTCGACGCTGGCGCGGCCATAGCCGGACGAACAGCCGGTAATCAGTACAGTTTTCATGGTGGCTCCTGAGAGGGGTTTGACTCGGGAGCCAGCTTCGGTCACGCTGTCCGGATGATCGATACTCTAATATCCATATTTGTTTAGTGATAGTCCGAAAATGAGCGATCCGCTATCCCAGATCGTCTCCCTGCTGCGCCCGCGTGCGGTGTTCGCCAACGTCATCAGCGGCAAGGGCGACTGGGCCGTGCGTTACCGCGAATACGGCCGCCCCGGTTTCTGCATCGTCCTGGAGGGCCATTGCCAACTGGCCGTCGATGGCCATGCCGCATTCGCCATCGCCGCCGGCGACTTCGTCCTGCTGCCGACCACGCCGGCCTTCACTCTGCACAGCGAGCGGCCGATCCGGCCCGTCCTGCTGGATCCCGACGCGCTGCCCAGCGACGGCAGCGAAGTGCGCTACGGCGAGCCCGGCGGCTCGCCGGACATGCGTTCGCTCGGCGGCGCCTTCCTGTTCGATCGCCCCGATCCGTCGTTGCTGGTCTCGCTGCTGCCGGCGGTGGTGCATGTGCGCGGCTCCGTGCGCCTGTCGCAATTGGTGGCGATGGTCGCCGAGGAAACGATCCACCCGCGCGCGGGCAGCGAAGCCGCGTTGGCGCGCCTGGTCGAACTGTTGCTGATCGAGGCGATGCGTTCGAGCACAGCCGAAAGCGCGCCGCCGGGACTGCTGAAAGGGCTGGGCGACGAACGGCTCGCGGTCGCGCTCACGCTGATGCACGCGCGGATCGAGCATCCATGGACGGTCGCGCAACTGGCGAAGGCCGCCGCGCTGTCGCGTTCGGGTTTCTTCGAACGCTTCACCCGCACCGTCGGCGTCGCGCCGATGGAGTACCTGCTTGCCTGGCGCATGGAGATCGCCAAGGACATGCTGCGACAAGGCGAACTGCGCACGGCGGATATCGCCGAACGCGTCGGCTACGGCTCAAGCAGCGCCTTCTGCGCCGCGTTCTCACGACACGTGGGTGTGGCACCGAGCCGGTTTGTAAAATAGGCGCATTCTTGCTCTAACTATCAACATCATTAATTATTGATTGCCGCCATGAAAGAAGAACGAAACGCACTGCCAACTTTCCCTGATGCTATTAACCTTTGAATGGCATTTTCATCACCAACAACATCATCTCTAGGAAAAAGCTCAATTTGTTTAGCCGTGTATGGAACGACTGAGTATCTATCACACAGCAATTCAATTTTATGCTTGTTTGTTCTAAAAAAATCATGAGCCTTTTTGACTTTATTTATATCAGGCCCATCATATAATGTTATATGTGGGTTGAACCCATATTTTTCTATTGGGTAATCGGGCTTGTTCCAAACGCGGCGCAGGATTTCGTTTGTCACTTGTAAATACAGTGCAGAACCATTTTTTGTATGAAAAATTCCTGGGTTGGCAATCAGGAGCTGTGTTCCTGCCAAAGTTTTTGCAATTTGCTCTATACACGCCGCTGTTGGCCTTTCTGGAAGCGGGCCCTGAATAGTTAAATGTGGCGGTTGTTGCCATCTTCGCCCATTTAGGGCCTCCACAAGAAAATCCAGTACGCCAACAACGTACGGATCGTCAAAAACAATGAATACAAAATGTGATGACATCATATGACCAAATATTTTGCTAGGCCTTCAAATTCTCTCCTTTCAAATAACATGTGAAAAAATTTTGCCACTGCATCTGCATGCTCTCTTGCCATATTCATAACTTCTGGCGTGAGTTCCACCTCATCGCCCCTCGTGTCTTTTAAATTCAAAAACCACTCATAGTTGTCGAGCAGCTGAGAAAAGTCTTCGCCCATCTGATGACATCCAGCAGCATCTATTGCTTTTGCTAATCGCTCGAATGGAGTCATTTTCACATAAGGCATAAAATGTTCTGCTTTAGCTGGTTTAAGCTGAAGCAAAAGTGCAACTGTGGAAAATACAGTACTTAATCTACTAAACCTCAAATTAAGGTTTTTTTGCGCCACTTTTTGTTTTGATCACTTCTTGTGTCCTCATAATTAAGACACAGTGTCCTCCAGTATCTAAGCAAGTCATTTAATAAAAACAATGGGCGATAATCTTTCTTTCCCTTATTGTCTCTAAAATAATTCTCCACAACCTTGGTAGTTAAGATTTCATATTTATCATCCCCAAATACAACCCTTCCCTCAAGAACCAGCAACATTCGTGCTGTAAATGAATTTTCAGTATCGTCTTTTGGTTTTCCAAGGTTATTTACAAGGTCATTTTCTGTGTATACCTTGAAAAATCGCATTGACTCATCGAACGCCGGTAATGATAGTTGATCGTTAATATCTGCTATTGCCCCCAATATCCTAACATTGCTTAATGGTGTGTAAGATTCCTCTCTACTCACAACAAAAATATCTAAGTCCGATTTGTTTCCTGCCTCTAAACGACCATAAGATCCTGCGGAAAAAATAGTCCCTCCGAAGGTTCTCACATGCTTGTCCTCTCGAAGCAGTGTTGTTAATTCATCCAGCTTCACTTTTGAATGTGCTCGCCTATCGCTAAGCCCCTTATGCTTACTAAGCAGTTCTAATGCTGACATTACGTCCTCCTAAAGCCTGTTGACTAGCGATCAGAAGAATTGACTGCATTAAACCCTAGCCTAATGCGAGCAAAGCTCTATTCCAAGTCAAAAGATGAGCTTCTTTCTCAACCTCCGCCCCAATCCCGACCAGCGATGGGCGTGCCGCGACAGCGCGTCGCGGAGGGTGCTTTCGCTGGCGGCTAGGTGCAGTTCGCGACGGGCGCGGGTCAGGCCGGTATAGACCAGCTCGCGGCTGAGCACGCGATTGCCGCGCGCGGGCAGCAACAGCCAGACGACATCGAATTCCGAACCCTGGGCCTTGTGCACGGTCATGGCGAAGGCCGACTCGTGCGCGGGCAGGGCGGCCGGATGGAAGACGCGCGGTTGTGCCGGGTCGTCGCCGGGAAACCAGGCGCGCAGCTCGCCATGTTCGTCACGCAGGCAGATGCCGGTGTCGCCGTTGAACAGGTGCTGGCGATAGTTGTTCTCAGTGACGACCAGCAACTGGCCGTGGAAATGCGCCGCGCCGCGCCGCGCCCCCGGGCCGGTCAACTCAGCTTCGATGCGGGCGTTCAACGCACGCGCGCCGTGCGGGCCTTCGCGCAGAGCGGTCAGGATGCGCAGTCGGTTCGCGCGTGCCAGCGCTTCGGCGGGATCGGCCGCGTCGGCCAGCGATTGCCAATGTTCCAGCAGGGCTGCACGCGCGACCTGCAGCGGGTCGGCAGTGTCTTCGTGGAAGTGCACGCCAGACAGTTCGCCGCCGCGCAGCAGCGACAGCGCGGCATCGGCTTCACCGGCGCGCACGGCCGTAGCCAGTGGCGCAAGCTGCAGCGATCCGTGCTGGCGCCAGCCACGTTGCAGATGGACGCGTCGGCCGGCAAAAGGCTGACCTTCGTCCGAACCTTCGGCACGACCTCGCCCGCCGGTAGAGCCTCCGTGCAACAGACGCCATGTTTCGGCGTCATCCGCCGACAGCGTCTCGCCATCGCCGGCGGCGGCGAGGATGGCGGCCAGCACATCGCCGGCTTCCACCGAAGGCAACTGATCGGGATCGCCGAGCAGCACCAGCCGCGTGCCGGTGGCGACCGCATCGGCCAGCTTGGCCATCAGCGGCAGGTCGATCATCGAAGCTTCATCCACCACCACCACATCGAACGGCAGCGGGTGGTCGGCGTGATGGCGGAAGCGCGGCGAATCCGGAATCGTGCCGAGCAGGCGATGCAGGGTAGTCCCGCTGCTCGGCAACGCCGCCAGCAGATCGACATCCAGACCGACCGCGGCCAGCGACTGCACGGCCTGGCGCACGCTTTCGGCCATGCGCTCGGCGGCGCGGCCGGTAGGTGCGGCCAGGGCAATCCGCGGCGGCGCGCAACCGGCGAGCTTTGCCTGCGCAATCAGCAGTGCCAGCAGGCGCGTGGTGGTGGTGGTCTTGCCGGTCCCGGGACCGCCGGTGACCAGCAGCAGGGCGTGCTGCAGCGACAACGCCGCGGCGCGGGCCTGGCGATCGTCTTCCCCGTCCGCCTGCGGGAACAGCTGCGCGAACAACGGCGCCAGCGCGGCGATGTCGCCACCATCGGGACGATAGGCGGCGATGCGTTGCAGGTCGGAGGCAAGCGCACGTTCGTATTCGCGGTAGCGGCGCAGGTAGAGCAGATCCCGTTCCAGTACCAGCGGCACGTGTGAATCGGCGGCGGCGACGCTCTCCGGCGCGGCGACCCAGCGTGAGGCGGCGAGCTGTACGGCCCAGTCGGCCGGCGCGGGCCAGTCGATCGCGGCATCGGTCCCGAGCAAAGCCTGCGGCTGCGCCAGCGGCAACCCGGCATGGCCCTTGGCAACCGCCAGCGATGCCAGTGCGGCGGCGGCGAGGACGGTATCGGGCGTGCTCGGGTCCAGCCGGCGCAGGCTCTGCGCCAGTGCGTGATCCAGCGTGCGCAGGTGGCCGCTCTTGAACAGCGCGTCAAGCAGGCTCATGCGGCCGCCTCCTGTGTTGCGCCCGCGAACAGCACATCGAGCGCATGCACCAGCTCCGGCGCGAAGCGCTGTGCATGCACGCCGGGTGAGGGCTGTTTCGCCGGATCGAGGCCGCGGCAGAACAGGTAGCGGATGCCGCCGAAGTCGCGCGCGTAGTCGTATGCGGTGCCGAGGCGGAAACGCAGCCAGCGGTGTAGTGCCAGGGTGTAGATCAACGCTTGCAGGTCGTACTCGCTGTGCGCCATCGCCGCGGCCAGCGCCGGCGCGTCGTAGCGCGGCAAGCGGTTGGACTTGTAGTCCAGCACGTACCAGCGCCCATCGCGCACGTAGGTCAGGTCGATCTTGCCGGTCATCAGGCCTTCCAGCCGCGAACGCAGTCCGAAGCCCTGCCGCGCACGCACCAGTCCGTGCGCGTGCAGCAGCGCGAGTAGTTCGGACACCGCGGTCGGCTTCAGCGCGAAATGGAACTCGATTTCGGCGCGGCGTTCGCTTGCACCCAGCACATGCAACGCGCCACCTTCCGGCAGGGAGATGGTTAGCGTACGCCCCACCAGCGAGGCGAGCAGAGACTGGCCGTCGTGCAAGTCGTCCTGCGCATAGCCTTGCTTGCGCAGCGCATCGAGCAGGACGGCCTGCTCACCGGCCGGCGCGGCCTCGCCCGGTCGCCAGCCGGCCCAGGCGGCGAAGTCAGCGTTCTCCAGCGCGTCATGCAGCGCGTTGCCGAAGCGGCTGCCTGCGAAGCGTGGGTCGTGCGCTTCGATGACGGCATCGGCCGGCGCTTCGAACTCGTCGAGCGATTGCATGGCTTCGTCCGCGGCGGCGCCGTCGGCTTCGGTCGCCGCGGCCTCGGTGACGTGGCCGGCGTCGGCATGCGCAAGCTGGGTGAAGCTGTAGACCCACCAATCGGCCGCGACGGGACGAGTGGCGATACGCGCCGGCAGCACGGCGTGCTCGCGCTCCGGCAGCAACCGGGGCAGTTGCGACGGGGTGGGCGCGGTGTCGATGACGATGCCGGCGTTACTGTCGGCGAGTGCGGCGGCATCGCGCAGCATCGGCGCCAGCGGCGACTGCGCATGGTTGTAGAACGGGCCGGTGGCCAACCACAGCGCATCACGGGCGCGGGTCAGGCCGACGTAGAGCAGGCGCGCATCCTCGGCGCGTTGCGCCGCGAGCCACTGCGTGCGCGCTTCGTCCCAGCCCGATGCAGCGACCTGCAGCTTCCAGTGCAGCGCGCGTCCGCCGTCGCCGGTGACGACAACGCACTGGCCGGGGTCGGGCGGCTTGCCGCCGATGCCGGCATACGGCAGGAACACCAGCGGGTATTCCAGGCCCTTGCTCTTGTGCAGGGTGACGATCTGTACACGGCAGGCGTCGGATTCCAGCCGTAACTGTCGTGTGTCGTCATCCTCACCGCTGCCCGCGCCAGCGATGGCGTTCGCCAGCCAATCCACGAGTCCGCTCAGGCCGAGCGAACGCGCATCGGCTTCCTGCAAGTTCTCGGCCAGTTGCAGATAGTTGGTCAGGCGACGCTCGCCGTCGAACAGGCCGAGCAGGCGCGGCGCGTGCTCGGCGCACAGGTCGTTGACCAGCGCCAGCGGGCCGCCGCGCTGCAGGCGCTCGCGCCAGTCCTGCACGCGCAGATGCCAGTGACGCATCGCGTCGCCGTCGGTGTCGAGCGCGGCGATGCCGGCCGCGTCCACGCCCAGCAGCACGGTGGATAGTGCGGTACGCAGGTGGCCATCGTCCGCGCCCTGTGCCAGCATGCGCAGCAATGCATGCAGTTCGCGCGCCTCCGGCGTGGCGAACAGGCTGAGCTTGCCGGTGGCGACGGCAGCAATGCCGACTTCCGCCAGCGCCTGGCGGATGCGGGTGGCGTCGCGGTGCGTGCGCACCAGCACGGCGATGTCGCCGGGCTGCACGGGGCTGCCGTCGATGCTCGCCTTGCCGGCGCGCGCATCGGTCAACACGCGATGGATCGCGGCGACGCAGGCGACTGTGGCGAGTTCGCGCGAGGCACTCGCGTTCCATGGCTTCACCTTGCCGGCCGTGTCGGGTGGCGGCTGCGGCGTCTGCCACAGCGTCAGCGCGGGGGCGGGCGCGCCATCGTGCAGGTAATCGTGGTCGCTGCGGGTGCCGCCGGGCTGCACCTGGTGGAAACGGATGCGTTCGTCGACGAACGCCGTGTCGCCGGCTTGTGCGTACAGCGCCTCGATGGCGCGCAACAGCGACGGGCGCGAACGGAAGTTGTGCGACAGCGGCGGCGCGGCGACGGCCGTGTCCCTGGCCGCAAGATAGGTTTCGACATCGCCGCCGCGGAAGCCGTAGATGGCCTGCTTGGGGTCGCCAATGACGAACAGCGCCGGGGCGTCGCTGGCCACGCCGAACACGCGATCGAAGATGCGCCACTGCCGCGGATCGGTGTCCTGGAACTCGTCCACCAGCGCGATTCGGTACTGCTCGCGCAGGCGCCGTGCCAGCAGGTCGGCGTGCGGCCCGTCGAGCGCGTCGGCGACCCCGTCGATCAGGTCGTCGTAGCTCTGCACGCGCAACTGCCGCTTGCGTAGCGCCAGACGCGCACGGGCGTCGTCGCGCAGGCGGTGCAGCAGGGCGATGCGGCGGGCTTCGCGATAGGCCTCGACGCCGGCCTGTGCCTGCAGGTAGTCGTCCACGGCATCGCACAGCGGCGAATCCGGGGTGCGGCCGGTGCCATCCTTGTTGGTCCTCAGCCGCAGCATTTCGCGCCGCAGCTGCGGCAGCTTTTCGTGCGCGAACGGCGCATCGGGGTCGCCTGCCGCGGCCCAGTCGCCCAGCGCATCGAACAGCACGACGATCCAGTCGGCCTTGTAGCTGCCGGCATGCAGCACCTTGTCATTCACTGCGGCGAGCAAGGCATCGCGGAAGTCCCGTCCGTGGACGTGGAACGCCGCCGCCAGCGCTTCGCCGGCAGCATGCAGCGCGGACGCCGGATCGGGCGGCAAGGTTCCCGCGAACGCTGGCTGCAGGCGGTCTTCGCGCAGCAGCGGTGAAAGGTCGGCGGCCAGCGCGTTGGGACCGCCCTTCCATAGCGCCAGCAGGTCGTCGGCCGCTTCGTCCGCGGCGCCTTGCGCGCGCCACAGGTCGGCGGCAATCTGCTGCCGCAGCGGCGCATCATTGGCCAGCAGCTCCGGCGCCCCGAAGCCGTGCCCGCTTTCCAGCGCATGCTCGCGCAGCACCCGCGCGCAGAAACCGTGGATGGTAAACACCGACGCCAGGTCGATATCCTCGGCCGCCACGCGCAGGCGGCGACGCAGGGCATCGCGCGACTCGCCGCTGCGCGCGACATGGGCATCGAGGATGGCGCGTGTCAACGCCGCTTCCGGCGTCTCCTGGCCAGCTGCCGCATCGGCCAGCGACACGGCCAGCAGCAGGCGGGCGCGGATGCGCGCGCGCAATTCCTGGGTGGCTGCCTCGGTGAAGGTCACCGCCAGGATATGCTCGATGCGCAGGCCGCGCTCGACCACCAATCGCACGACCAGGGTGGCGAGGGCGAAGGTCTTGCCGGTGCCGGCCGAGGCTTCGATCGCCTGCACGCCGTCGAGCGGCAGCTCGAGGCAGGCGTCGCGCGCGACGTTCATGCGGCGTCCTCCTCATCGACGGCAGCCGCCAGCGCGCGCAGGGCGGCTTCATCGGTGCCTGCGTAGGCCTCTCCGCGAGTGACGGCCAGATAGATCGCCATCGACAGATCCACGAAACGTAGCCGCAGCGTCTCGTCCTTGAACAGATCGCGGCCGCGCAGCGCCAGCCGCAGCGCTTCGTCTTCGCTTTCGCGCCAGCCGTGCTCACTGCCGAACCATTTTTTTGCGGCACGCGTCAGGCCCTTCTCCATATCCGGCGCCGCATTAAAGAAGTCCCAGCCGCTGTAGGGCGCGAACGGCAGTGGCTCGCGCAGGCCTTCGGTGCGCAATGCAAGCAGACGGCGCAACACCCCACGCGCCTGCTCCGCCTCCAGCGGTTCGCGCAGGTGCGGGCCGACCCCGGCCGCACCGCCATCGTGGAACTGCGCCAGCGGAAGCCCGACCCCGGCCGCGCTGGCAAGCAGCCAATCCAGTCCGTCGCGGATCGCGCTGTTGCCGTTCGGCGCGCCGATTCGCACGCGGGCAAGCCCGTGCGGATGCAGGTCGGCCAGGGTCCCGTGCAACGTCAGGCCATCCAGATCGATCTCGATACGGCGGCGCTCGGGTGCGGCATCGCGCCGCCAGTCGGCGAACGCGCGCGCATACGGCGGCGTCTCGGCGCGCAACGCCGCCAGCGTGCGCCGGCCCAGCGGACCGGAGGGTAGCAGGCCACGGGCACGCAGGACGGCGTACGTGGCCGCATCGCCATCGCCGCGCAGCACGGCCTGAAACACGGCCGCCTGCACCTCGCTGCGCGCACGTCCGCGGCCCGGCATCAGCAGGGGCTCGACGTCCTCGCCGGCATCGCCGATCTCGTCCAGCCGCAGACCCAGCCGCTGCCGCAGGAACTGCGCGGCGGGCGCGACGAGGAAACGGCGCAAGGCATCGATCGACAGCGACGGCGCCTGTTCGTCCGCCGCCGGCATCGCGCCGCCGGCGAACCACGGCGGCAGCGGCGTACGCGTTGCCGCCATATGGTCCGCGGCGGGATGCCACTGTTTGCGGTAGCTGAAACGTCGCGGCTCGTCGTCGCCGCCGAACGCGGCCGGTGCGAACGGCTGCAGCGGATGCTGCACGACGATGGCCTGCGCCGTGGCGGCCGGATCGGCGTGCTGCCGCGCCGCGGCGTCGATCAGTTCGCTGACCAGCACCGACGGTTCGCGCAAGCTGCCATCGCGTGGGTCGGCGCCGAGATAGCTCAGATAGAACACGTCCTGCGCGGCGGCGAACAGCTGCAGGAACAGGAAGCGATCGTCCTCGCGCAGCGAACGGTCACCGTGCCGGCGGCGCGCGGTGCCGAGTTCCGCGGTGAGCTTGCTGAGGCCGGCGGCGGGATCGCGGCGCGGATAGTCGCCGTCGTTCATGCCGAGCACGCAGATCACGCGGAATGGCAGCAATCGCATCGGCACCATGCGGCCGAAGCTGATGCCGCCGGTCAGCAACGGCGCGCGGGTGTCGGCTTCGCCCAGCGCGGCGGCGAAATGCGCACGCACGACCTCGGCGGGAATGGTTTCGTCGTAGCCCGCCGTCTCCGCCTGCCTGGCGAAATCGTCGATCAGCGCGCGCAAACGGTCCAGCGCCCGTTGGCCGGCCGCTTGCAGTGGCGGCTTCGGCAGCAGCGCTGCCAGCAGGCCGAGCAGGCGTTCGCGCCACTGCGCGGGCGTGGCCGCCTCGCCCAGCACCTTCTGCTGGCGCGCCAGCACGCGCAAAAGACGGACCAGAGTGTCGAGCGCCTCGAGCGCGCTGCCTTCCAGCTGCGGCCATGGCGCGACGCCGGCGATGTCGGCGTCGCTGCCACTGGCATGGCCGAGCAGCAGGCGATCGAGCGCGAACTGCCAGGTGTAGGCATCGTCGTCGGGCGCGCCGTGTGCGGCGCGGTGCCCGGCCTCCAGACCCCAGCGCGCGCCGGCGGCCTGCAGCCAGGCGTGCAGGCGCTCGAACGCGGGCGCGTCGAGGCCGGCAGCTTCGGCAATCGGCGCACTGGCGAGCAGATCGAGAGTCTCGTTCAGGCCGAAGCGCGACACCGGCAGGTCGAGCAGGCGCACGAACACGTCGGCCAGCGGTTCGCCGGCCAGCGGGCTGGTATCGGCCAGCGAATACGGCAGGCGGTCGCCGTCGCCGGGCGCGCCGAACACCGCCTCCAGATAGGGCACGTAGGGGTCGATGTCCGGCGCCAGCACCGCGATCTCGCGCGGCTGCAGCGGCGGCTCGAAGCGCGGATCCTCGAGCAGGCCGCGCAGCTGGTCGTGCAGCACCTGCAGTTCGCGCAGGCGGGTGTGGCAGGCGTGCATCTGCAGGCTGGGATCGTCGCGGCGCAAGGCCGGCAGGCGCTCCACCGGTTCGGCACGGCGATGGAACAGGTCCGACTGCAGCCGTCGCAACAGGCTGCCGTGCAGGGGACCGCCGCCCTCGCCCGGATCGGCGTCGCCACGCACATCCAGCGCCGGATGCACCAGTTCGTAGCCGCCGATCACCGCCATGAAGTCGCGGCCGGCGGCGCCCCAGGCCTGCAGCAGGCGGTTGTCGGTGGCAGCGTCGTCGGCATTCGTTCCCGCGCGCTGGCGCTGTAGGTCGCCCCAGTAGTCCTTCACCGGCGACGGCACGTAGAAATGCAGCGTGCCCACCCGTGCCTGGGTGGCCAGCACGCGCAGCACGTCGGGCGAGACGTTGAGTGTGGCGAAGGCGAACAACCGCGGCGGCAGTCCTTGCGGCAATGGCTGGCCGATGGCCTCGAAGCGGTCGAGATACTGCTGGATACGGCGCGCGCGATAGCCGCGGCCGGCGGCAACCTGGCGCCAGAGGATCGCCTGCGGGTCGTCGGGGTCGGCGCCGCCTTCCCAGCGCAACAGCCAGTCACGACGCCAGGCCTGGTACTTCTCGAACACCCCGGCCAGTTCGCCGGCCAGCGACCACGGCTTGAGCGGATCGCCGCCGGCCAGCCAGACGGCGATCTGCGCCAGCGCCGGCCGCGCAAGCACGACCGGATCGGTCAGCGCCGCATACAGCCGCCAGCGCAGGGTCTCGGCGCCGAGTTCGTCGCCTTCGTTCGGGCCCGTCAGTCCGACGTTGGCCTTCAGCGCCCGGGCGACGAATTCGCCGGGGGTCAGGAATTCCAGGTTCGCAGCCACGCCGTGGCGCTCGGCCAGGGTCGCCTGCAGCCAGCGTCGCATCGCCGCCTGCGGGATCAGCACCGTGTCCGGCGCCAGCAGCGGCACGCCCGCGACCGGCGTGGCCAACTCGGTGGCCAGCAAGCCGGCCAGCACATCCAGCGCATTGGAGTGATAGAGGCGGAAATCGGGCGCGGCGGCGGCATTCATGTGCCGGACCATTGTGCCGGAGCACGGTCGCGGCAGCCGAGACGTAGCGGGTCCGGCGCACGGTGCCGGATCGATGCAGGCGGGGTTCAGCCCTTGCCCCCGATCCTTGCCCGTTGCTTTTCCGTTAACCCGCCAGCCTCTTGCCGACCGCCCCCACCCCCGCCATCCACCTTGCCGGCCTGCGCCTGGATCGCGGCGCGCGCACGATCCTGCGCGATATCGACCTGCTGGTGCCGCGCGGCAGCATCACCGCCGTACTCGGCCCCAGCGGTTGCGGCAAATCGACCCTGCTGTCGGCGCTGACCGGCGAGCTGAGACCGGCGGCGGGAACGCTGGAAGTGTTCGGCACGCCGGTCCCGCATCGCCAGCGCGAGCTGCTGGCACTGCGCAAGAGCATCGGCGTGCTGCTGCAGGGCAACGGCCTGCTGACCGACCTGACCGTGGCCGAGAACGTCGCCCTGCCGCTGCGCACGCACACCCGGCTGGCCGAACCGCTGGTCCGCCGGCTGGTCGATTTCAAGCTCAACGCGGTCGGCCTGCGCACCGCCGCCGACCTGTATCCGCGCGAGCTGTCCGGCGGCATGGCCCGGCGGGTGGCGCTGGCCCGCGCGCTGGCGCTGGACCCGCCGCTGATGCTGTACGACGAACCGCTGACCGGGCTGGACCCGATCGCCAGCGGGGTGATCATGAGCCTGATCGAACGCCTCGGCCGCACCCTCGGGCTGACCAGCGTGATCGTCAGCCACCATGTCCGCGAAACCCTGCCGATCGCCGACCGGGTGCTGGTGCTGGCCAACGGCGGCATGGTGTTTTCCGGCACCCCGGCCGAACTGGAAGCCAGCGACGACCTGCTGCTGCGGCAGTTCCTGCGCGGCGAGCCAGACGGACCGATTGCTTTCGACGGCGGCGCCGCGCGCCGGGAGGCGGCGTGATGGCCGGGTCCTCCAGCCTGCGCTCGCTCGGCGCCGCCGGCCTGTTCAGCCTGTCGGTGTTGCGGGCTTCGAAGCCGACGGCCGACTTTTTCGCCGAACTTGTGCGCGAAATCTACAAGATCGGTGCACGTTCGCTGCCGATCATCGCCGTAGGCGGCGCCTTCGTCGGCCTGGTCCTGACCCTGCAGGGCTATCGCACGCTGACCACCTTCGGCGCTGCGGACGCGCTGTCCACCCTGCTCGGGCTGTCGCTGTACCGCGAGCTGGGGCCGGTGCTGACCGCGCTGCTGTTCATCGGCCGCGCCGGCAGCTCGATCGCCGCCGAGCTGGGCCTGATGCGCGCCACCGACCAGATCAAGGCACTGGAACTGATGGCCATCGACCCGCTGGCCAAGGCGGTGGCGCCACGGTTCTGGGCGGCGGTGCTGACGGTGCCGCTGCTGACCGGCTTCTTCTGCAGCCTGGCGGTCAGCGCCGGCTGGTTCCAGGCGGTGCAGGTGCTGGGCCTGGACAACGGCACGTTCTGGTCGGCGCTGCAGAACAGCGTGGATTTCTGGGACGGCTTCGGCGTGGCCCTGCTGAAGTCGGCCGTGTTCGGCGGCACCTGCGCCTTGGTCGCCGCCTACGTCGGTTTCAACGCCGAACCGACCATCGAAGGCACCTCGGTGGCGACCACCCGCGCGGTGGTCAATGCTTCGCTGCTGGTGCTGATGTTCAACTTCATCCTGTCCGCCTTCCTGTTCTAGGAGCCGATCATGTCCCTCCGCGGCCCCCGTCTCGAATTCGCCGTCGGCGCCTTCCTGCTGCTGGCACTGGCTTCCCTGCTGGTGCTGGCCTTCGCCTCGACCAACCGCAACTTCAGCCTGGGCGGCAACAGCTATCCGCTGACCGCGCGCTTCACCAACCTCGGCCAGCTGCGCCTGCAGGCGCCGGTCAAGATCGGCGGGGTGACGGTGGGGCGGGTGGCCGACATCCAGCTCGACCCGGTGCGTTTCGAATCCATCGTCACCCTGGACATCGAGCACAAGTTCGCCGACCTGCCGGCCGACACCTCGGCCGGGATCTACACCAGCGGCCTGCTGGGCGAAAACTACATCGGCCTGTCGCCAGGCGGCGACCCGGAAGTGCTGAAGGCCGGCGACGAGATCGCCTTCACCCAGCCGGCCGTGGACCTGCTGCAGATGGCCGGCAAGTACCTGTTCAGCGGCGGCGGGAATAATGCGGGGGGCAATCCGGCCCCGGCGCCGGATGACGCCCCCCCCGCCCCGGAGGCCACCCCATGACCCTTCGCCCGATATCCCGCACAATTGCGTTGGCGATCTGCCTGACCGGCGTGCCGGCGCCCGTGCCCGCGGCCCGCGCGCAGACCGCCGCTACCCCCCCCGCCCCGCAACAGACCGCCGGCAAAGTGGTGCTGGACAGCAGCAGCCGCATCATCGCCACGCTGGAGAAGCGCCGTAGCGAGTTCCAGGCCAGCCCGGCCGCGCTGAAGCAATACGTCAATTCCGAGTTCGACCGCCTGTTCGACCGCGACTACGCCGCCCGCCTGGTGCTGGGCGTGCACGGCCGCGGCGCCGCCGACACCGAGGTCAAGCTGTTCGCCGACGCCATGGCCGAAAACCTGATGGGGCGCTACGGCACTTCGCTGCTGGATTTCGACGACAAACTGCGGGTGCGGGTGAAGTCGGAAACCCCGTTGCCCGGCGGCCGCGGCGTGCGCGTGGCCAGCGAGTTCCTGCGCAGCAACGGCGCGCCGGTGCCGGTCGACTACCTGATGCGCAACACCGGCGGGCAGTGGAAGGTATTCGACGTGATGGTCGAAGGCATCTCCTACGTGCAGACCTTCAAGACCCAGTTCGACGCCCCGCTGCGGCAGAAGTCCATCGCCCAGGTGGCCGCCGACCTGCGCAACGGCAACCTGCAGGCCGGTGGCAGCAACTGAGGCCCGCCTGCGTCGCGACGGCGACGCACTGGTGTTCTCCGGCGCGCTCGACCGCGACGCCGCGGTGTCGCTGTGGCCGCAACTGGCTGCCATCGGCCGCGCGGAACGCATCGTCCTGACGGAAGTCACTACCGTCGACAGCGCCGGGCTGGCATTGTTGGCCGAACTGGCCGCGCGCCTGCGTACGTCCGGCATTGCGCCGGTCATCGAAGGCGCGCCGGCCGGATATCCCGAACTGCGCGCGGCCTACCGGCTGGATGCCTCACTGGACTGAGTGCGACGCGCGGTCCAGCTCCCCCTCTGGACATGGATGGTATGACCTTGCGTTTCCTGCTGATGCCCGCGCTGGCCTTGCTGCTGGGCGCCTGTGCCACCGCGCCGAAAGGCGCGTCCGACGCCGGTGCGCCGGCCGCAATCGTGCGCGCCACGGACACCACGCCAGTCGCGGTGACCGATCCGGCCGAAACGATGCCGACAACCGACGCCCCGGTGGAGGTCGACTCCGTCGAGCCCTCACCCGCCGGCGATCCCGCCACCGATACAGCGACCACGGCCGAAGACGATTACGCGGCCATCTACGGCGATGCCTACGACCCGGTGGCCGATCCCAACCTGCCGCCCGGCGTACAGCCCGCCGCCAGTTACGATCCGTGGGAGGGCTACAACCGCAAGATGCACGCCTTCAACAACGCGGTCGATCGTGCCGTCGCCAAGCCGCTGGCGCGCGGCTACCAGAAGGTGGTGCCGCGGCCGGTGCGGCTGGGGATCAGCAATTTCTTCGACAACCTCGGTCAGCCGATCACCGCGCTGAACAGCCTGCTGCAGGGCAAGTTCAAGCAGGCCGGGCAGGCGATGGGGCGGTTCCTGATGAATTCGACCCTGGGCATCGGCGGCATCTTCGACCCGGCCAGCGACGCCAACCTGCCGCGCAACAGCGAGGATTTCGGCCAGACCCTCGGCGTCTGGGGCTGGAAACGCTCGCGCTACTTCGAGCTGCCGCTGTTCGGCCCGCGCACGATCCGCGATACCGTCGGCCTGGCCGGCGACGCGCCGCTGGCGCCGATCCGGCAGCTGGACGACACCCAGACCCAGATACTGCTGCAGGGCGTCAACCTGGTCGACATCCGCGCCCAGCTGCTGTCGCTGGACCCAATGCGCGACGAAGCGGTCGACGAATACGCGCTGGTCCGCGACTCCTGGCTTCAGCGGCGCAACTACCAGATCAACGAGGGCCGCGGCCAGGCCCGCGACGAAGGCCTGCCCGACTACCTGTACGAAGAGGAAGACCATCCGACCGTACCGGTGGACGCCATGCCGCCGATCCCGATTCCCGGCGCCGGCAACAACTGACGCCGGCAACTGCGCTCAATCGGTTTCGTCGCCGGATCCGTTTCCTTCGCCCAACAGGCGATCGCCGTCCTCACCGGGCAGCGACTCCACTTCGCGCAGCCTGCGCTCGATCGCGCGCGTGCGCACGCCGGTCTGGTCGATCTGCCGGCTGGCCTGCTCGAGCTTGCTCTTGACGTTGTCGAGCACATCGCCGAACTTGCCGAACTCGGTCTTGGCCGCGCCCAGGATGCGCCAGACTTCGGCCGAACGTTTCTCGATCGCCACAGTGCGGAAGCCGACCTGCAGGCTGGTCAGCAGCGCCAGCAGGGTGGTCGGCCCGGCCAGCGTGATCCGGTGATCGCGCTGCATCGATTCGAACAGCCCCGGACGACGCAGCACTTCGGCGTACAGGCCCTCGGTCGGCAGGAACAGCACGGCGAACTCGGTAGTGTGCGGCGGCGCCACGTACTTGCCGCGGATGCGCTTGGCTTCCTCGCGCACGCGGCGCTCCAGCGCGTCGCCGGCCGCGCGCGCGGCGTCGATGTCGGCACGCTCCTGCGCATCGAGCAGGCGCTCGTAGTCCTCGCGCGGAAACTTGGCGTCGACCGGCAGCCAGACCGTGGCGTCCTCGCCGGAACCGGGGAAGCGCACCGCGAACTCGACCCGTTCGCTGCTGCCGGGTACGGTGGCCACGTTGGCCGCGTACTGATCCGGCGCGAACACCTGCTCCAGCAGTCCAGCCAGTTGCACTTCGCCGAACACACCGCGCGACTTCACGTTGGTCAGCACCCGCTGCAAGCCGCCGACGTCGGCCGCCAGCTTGCTCATGTCACCCAGCCCCTGATGGACCTGGGCCAGCATCTTGGTGACGTTGCCGAAGCTTTCGGTCAGCCGCGTCTCCAAGGTGGCGTGCAGCTTCTCGTCCACGGTGGCGCGCATCTGTTCCAGCTTCTGCGCGTTGTCGGCCTGCAGTTCCTTCAGCCGCGATTCCAGCGTGGTGCGCAGTTCACCGATGCGCAATTCGTTGCGCTCGGTCAATTCGCGCAAGCGTGCGCCAAGGTTCTCCTCGAACTGCTGCTGGCGGGTCGCCAGTTCCAGCCGCGATTTGTGCGCATCGTCGTTCAGTGCCACCCGCAGTTCGTCCAGTCGCGCATCGGTGCGGTCGCGGAAATCGGTCAGGCTGCGGCCGAAGCCGTCGATGCGGACGTCCTGCTGCCGCGCCAGACCGTCAAGCTGCTCGCGCAACTCGCCACGGCCCTCGCGCTGTTCCTCGCGCAGGGCTTTTTCCAGCCGCGCTTCCGGCCGCCGAAAAAACAATGCCGCCAGCAGCAACACGGCTACGGCGACCAAGGCCAGCAGAAGCAGCAGCAGGACGTCCGGATTCATCCCGACAGTGTAGCCGCACGCGTCTCAATCCTTGAGAGCGCGACTTGCGCTACCCTCCCCGGAAAGGACGTCCCGGGACACGGAGTCATCGCATGGACAAGCGAGGTTTCGGCGCGCTGCTGCAGCGCCATATCGGCACTGCCTTCGCCAGGCAGCTGGCCTTGTCCGACCTGGTGGAAGGAGAAGGCGGCTACGATCTGGACCTGCACGAGAACGCATTGAGGTTCGGCGACCGGCTGAAATTCCCCGTGCAGTTGCTGGGGACCGAATCGGAAGGCGATCACAGTTGGCTGTGGGCCTGGGCCAACACTGCCAGTCAGCTGCCGCCGGAACTGTTGCAGGCCAGCCTGCAGTTGCGCGACCTGGGCGTGCGCGACGGCATCGCCGAGCTGAGCGAACGCACGTTTCCCACCACCATTGCCAACGGCCACCAGTTGTCGCTGCTGGCGTCGGGGGTCGTCGGCAATGCCTGCTACTACCGGGCGCCATACGTAGGCGGGGCCCTGTACCTGCTGATCCAGCCCGCGCCGGAAGAAGTCTTGCTGCCGGCGACCATCGAGCGCTGCGTGAGCGTGATCCCGCAGGTGATCTCGATGTTCGAGGTCGATCACCGCGCCATGATCACCGCCTTTCTCACCGACCAGGGCTTCAAGCTCAAATCCACCACCGACACCCTCATCGCCCGCCGCGATAACAGCATCATCGACGCCAGCTTCGACGCCACCGGCCGGCTCAACAACCTGAAAGGAATACTGGCAGCCCCGGCAGGTCCACCGGCAAAAAAGCCCTGGTACAAGTTCTGGTGATGGCCCAATTGGCGCTATCGCCTTCCATTGGGCCGCACTCTCCCGCCCTCCCATCGTCCCATCCAGGATCGAACTCGATGACGCACCAGGAAAAACTCATGGCAATGCACGAACACATGAAGCGGATTGGCGTATCCAGAAGTACGGCCGCCCCTCCCGCCTGGCAGCTGTTGTGGCGTCTCGGCATCGAGGTGCCGCCGCCGCTTTTCCTTTCTTTTCTGTCCATAACACTCGTAATGGGCACGGTTTTCGGTCTTTTCTGGGGGCTGCTGATGTGGGTGATCCTTTGGGCGCGCCAAGGCGTGCCTTTGGGCATCATGGCGACAGGCACGCTGGTGGCCGGCGCGCTATTCGGACTCGCGATGGCTGCCTGGCTGCGCCATCTGGCACGCAAGCACAATCTTCCCTCCTGGGCGGAGTACACCGGCGCACCGCCGGTCGCATGAACCAGGCCTTGCTTCCGCAGCGCCACTCTCTCCAAGACGACCTCTCGCATGATTCGCCGCACGGCCCAACGGCTAGCGTCTAAGGTCCGTCTTCGTCCTCAGTCCAGCACCCGGCAGAACACCGCTTTCAGGTAGCGCGACTCCTGCACGTTGGCCAGGAACGGGTGGTCGGGGCCGGCGCCGGCGACCTTGAGGATCTGGATCGTGCGCCCGGAAAAATACGAAGCACGGCGTAGCATGTCGAGGAACTGATCCTCGCCGACCAGGCCGGTACAGGAGAACGTGGCGAACAGGCCGCCCGGCTTGACCACGCCCAGCGCCAGTTTGTTCATGTCCAGGTATTTCTTCAGCGCGGGAATGACCTGCTCGCGATCACGGGTCATCTTGGCCGGGTCCAGGATCACCACGTCGTACTGGTCCCCGCGCGCAGCAGCATCGCGCAGCCACGGGAAGATGTCGGCCTGCACGAACTTCGGGCGCACGCCGTTGAGTCGCGCGTTGCCCTTGGCGATCTCGATCACGTCGGCGTCGATGTCCACGCCCAGCACTTCGCTCGCCCCGCGCGCGGCCGCGTACACGGCAAAGCCGCCGGTGTTGCAGCACAGGTCCAGCACCGTCCTGCCTTCGACCTGGGCGCTCAGCCACTGCCGGTTCTCGCGCTGGTCGGCGAAGAAGCCGGTCTTGTGCGCGCCGGCCGGATCGGCACGGAACTTCACTCCATATTCGCTGATCACTGCGGCTTCGGTCGTGGTGTTGCCGTGGAAATCGAAGCTTTCCTGCTTCTGCACGTGCTCGTCGGCGAAGCTGTGGAAGCGGCAGCCGGGGAATTGTTCGCGCAGGGCATCGTAGATCCATTCGCGGTGGCGGAACATGCCGGCGGCGAAGAACTCGACCACGACCAGCTCGCCGTAGCGATCCACCACCAGACCGGACAGGCCGTCGCCCTCGGCATGCACCACTCGCCAGGCGTCGCTGACTTCGTCCAGCTTCAGCACCTGCCGGCGCAGGGCCACGGCATCGGCGATCCTGTGCGCGAACCAGCCTGCGTCCACCGGCACGTCCGGATGCGTTTCCAGGATGCGCACGGCAATCCGCGAATGGCCGTTGTAGAAGCCGCGGCCGACCCACTCGCCATCCACCCCGATCACATCGACGATGCTGCCCGGCTTGGGTTTCGGGTTGGGCTTTTCCACCAGCTTCTGGAAAATCCACGGGTGCGAGGAACGCCAGGCGTTCTTCAGGCGGACGACAGGGTTGGCGGCATTCATGAACGCATTTTACCCGCGCGCTTGACCGTGCCGACGCCACTGCGCAGAATGCCCGCTCGAAGGGGAGTAGCTCCCACGCGTGCCGGCCGTCATGACGAGCAACCGCTCCGGCCCCACGGCAACCGCCCGCCGGTTGTGAGCAAGACCTTCGCCGCTTTGGCGAAGGTGCGTCCGGCTCCCCGCATTCCCCCGGCTGCGTCCCTGCCTTGGCGGTTTCCTCCACTTTCGACGGAAACCGATGATGGAAACGATAGGCAATCCCTGGTTGTGGGCCGGCTTCGCCGGCGTGGTGGTGCTGGCCCTGCTGGCCGATCTGGCGCTGATGCGCCACGGTGGCCCGCACCGGGTCACGTTCAAGGAGGCGCTGTACTGGAGCCTGGGCTGGGTCGCGCTGGCCTTGCTGTTCAACGCCGGATTGTGGTGGTACCTGCACGAAACCGCTGGCGCGGAAACAGCGCAGCGGATCGGATTGGAGTTCCTGACCGGTTACCTGGTCGAGAAGTCGCTGGCGGTGGACAACATCTTCGTGTTCCTGCTGCTGTTCGGCTACTTCGCCGTGCCCGAGGAACAACGCCAGCGCGCGCTGATGCTGGGCGTGCTCGGCGCGATCGTGCTGCGCGCCATCATGATCTTCGCCGGCGCGGCGCTGGTGGCGCAGTTCCACTGGGTGCTGTACCTGTTCGGCGCCTTCCTGCTGTTCACCGGGGTGAAGATGTGGCGGGCCGCCGGCGCGCCGCCGGACATGGACAAGAACCCGGTGCTGCGCTGGATCACCGGCCACCTGCCGCTGATTCCCCGCTATCACGGCACGGCATTGTGGATCGGCCGCGGCAAGCGTCGTCGCTACACGCCGCTGTTCGTGGTGCTGGCGATGATTGCGGTGACCGACGTGATCTTCGCGGTGGACAGCATTCCGGCCATCTTCGCCATCACCACCGATCCATTCATCGTGCTGACCTCCAACGTGTTCGCGGTGCTGGGCCTGCGCGCGATGTTCTTCCTGCTGGCTGGCATGGCCGAGCGCTTCCACCTGCTGCCCTACGGGCTGGCGGTGGTGCTGGGTTTCATCGGCGGCAAGATGCTGCTGGTGGATGTGGTCAAGATTCCGGTGCTGGCATCGCTGGCGGTGGTGGCCTGCATCCTGGCCGCGACGATCGGGCTCAGCCTGTGGCTGAAGCCGCGCCCGGGCGGTGTGCATTGAACGCTGTGTCCCGCTGTTGCCACGGGCTTGCAATCGCCACGACCGGCACCATCCACGGGTGATGGAACCGCTGCATCCCGACGATCCCGCCTTCGACGCCCGCGCCCAGCGCGGCCACGACCGTCGCCGCCTGCTGCGCACGCTGAACCTGAGCCTGGCCTTCGTGCTGCTGCTGGTGCTGGTCTATTCGGCGCAGAGCGGCTTCGACTGGCGACCGCTGGCCGTATCGCCGCACAAGCTGGCCGGACTGGCGGGCCTGCTGTTCGCCCCGCTGCTGCACGGCTCGGTCGGCCATGTCGCCGCCAACGCGGTCGCCCTGCTGATCCTGGGCACGCTGGCCGGCAGCGTGTATCCGAAAGCGACCCTGCGCGCGTTGCCGCTGCTGTGGCTGGGTTCGGGGATGGGGGCCTGGCTGCTGGGCGCGACCGGCAGTTATCACCTCGGCGCCAGCGGCGTGACCCACGGACTGATGTTCCTGGTGTTCGGGCTGGGGTTGCTGCGCCGTGACCGCTCGGCGATCGCCGCCGGCATGATCGCCTTCTTCTTCTACGGCAGCATGCTGCTGACCGTGCTGCCGCACGCGCCCGGCATCTCCTGGCAATCGCACCTGGGCGGTGCGCTGGCCGGCCTGCTGTCGGCCTGGTGGTTCCGCCGCAGCGATCCGCCGCTGCCGCGCAAAAAGTACAGCTGGGAAGAAGAGGAAGACGCCGCCCTGTACGCGCCCGACGACGAACTGGAACCGCCGCCGCCCGGCGAGGTGCCGGTGCTGTGGCAACGCGGCGATCGAATGCAGGACGACCGTGGCGTGGTGCTGCGCTTTCCGTCGCGCGGACCGCGCGACCCCGGCACATGACTTCAGGCGCTTGTGCTCCGGCACCCGGCCGGCGATTTTCACGAATGTTCCGACAACCCCCGCAAGGAGCCGCACCATGAGCCAGTGGCATTTCCACGATCCGGCCAGCAACCAGCGCCTGGGCCCGATGGACGACGACGCGGCGCGTGCTCTGGCCGCCAGCAAACCCGGCCTGCTGTGCTGGCGCGAAGGCATGGGCGACTGGAAGGCGGCGCGTGCGGTGCCCGAGCTCGGCGTGCCGCAAGCGGCGCCGCCGCCACCGCCCCCTGCAGGCGGACGCGGACGCGCCGACGAGATCGATTACCGCATCGTCGGCTCGGACATGCAGTTCGTCGAGGTCGAACTGGACCCGGGCGAAAGCGCGATCGCCGAAGCCGGCGCGCTGATGTACAAGGACGCTGCGGTGCAGATGGACACGCTGTTCGGCGACGGCAGCCACAGCGGCAACGGCGGCTTCATGGACAAGCTGCTGTCGGCCGGCAAGCGCGTGGTCACCGGCGAGAGCCTGTTCACCACCGTGTTCACCCACGGCGGCCAAGGCAAGGCGAAGGTCGCCTTCGCCGCACCGTATCCGGGCACGGTGCTGGCGATGAAGCTGGACCAGCACGGCGGCCGGCTGGTCTGCCAGAAGGACAGTTTCCTCGCCGGCGCGCGCGGGGTTTCGCTGGGCATCTTCTTCCAGCGAAAGATCCTGACCGGCCTGTTCGGCGGCGAAGGCTTCATCATGCAGAAACTGGAAGGCGACGGCTGGGTATTCATCCATGCCGGCGGCACCGTGGTCGAGCGCGAACTGGCCGCCGGCGAACGCATCGACGTCGATACCGGCTGCGTGGTCGCCTTCCAGTCGAGCATCAACATGGACG
Source organism: Pseudoxanthomonas kalamensis DSM 18571 (assembly GCF_010211745.1). Classification (GTDB taxonomy): domain Bacteria; phylum Pseudomonadota; class Gammaproteobacteria; order Xanthomonadales; family Xanthomonadaceae; genus Pseudoxanthomonas_A; species Pseudoxanthomonas_A kalamensis. The sequence goes on from NZ_PDWQ01000001.1 coordinate 453,008, forward strand.
TGCGCCCGGTCAGCGGCATCAAGAGCCTGCTGTTCGGCGGCGAAGGCATGTTCCTGGCCACCCTGACCGGGCCCGGCAAGATCTGGCTGCAGTCGTTGCCGTTCTCGCGCCTGGCCGGCCGCATGCTGCAGGCCGCGCCGCAAGCCGGCGGCGCCAGCCGCGGCGAAGGCTCGATGCTGGGCGGACTGGGCCGGCTGCTGGATGGCGACAACCGGTTCTGAGTTTTCGCCGATCCCGCGGCAGGAATTGAATTCCTCAGCCGGCCGGCAACGGCAAGCCGCGGCGCTCCTTGACCGTGCGCAGCACGAAGCTGGAATTGACGTCGGCCACGCCGCTGGCGTTGAGCAGCTTGTCCAGCAGGAAACGCGAAAAATGCTCCAGGTCGCGCACCACGACGTGCAGCAGGTAGTCCATGTCGCCGGTCAACGCATGGCAGGCGACCACCTCGTCCCAGCCGTCGACGCCTGCGATGAAGCGCTCGATCCCGGGCTGCCCGTGCTTCTCCAGTTGCACGCGGACGAAGGCCTGCAGGCCCAGGCCGACCGCCTTGGGATCGACCTGCGCGGCATAGCCGGTGATGACGCCGGCCGCTTCCAGTCGCTGGATCCGGCGCAGGCAGGCCGACGGCGACAGGTTCACCTGCGCGGCGATCTCGGTATTGGCCGCACGGCCCTCCTGCTGCAACAGGGCCAGCAGGCGCAGATCGGTGCGGTCGAGGGTGATCCGGGAGGACATTTGTTGCTTTGCAATATCCACTGACGCAACAAGATTGCGTCACCAAGGGGTTTGAGCGCAAGTTTGCAAGCCTGTTGCGCCGGTTCGCCGATACCATCGAATCCTGCCTTCCTGTTGCCGGAGCCCGCGATGAATGCGCCCCGCCGTGTCGAAAACCAGCTGACCGACAAGGGTTACGTGCCGGTCTACACCACGGCCGTGGTCGAACAGCCCTGGTCCGACTACAGCGACGCCGACCACGACACCTGGGGCCGGCTGTACCTCCGCCAGCGCGAGCTGCTGGTCGGCCGCGCCTGCGACGAATTCCTTCGGGCGCAGGACGATCTGGGCATGGACGCGCACGCGATCCCGCGCTTCGACCAGCTCAACGAGGTACTGGGCGCCGCCACCGGCTGGACCCTGATCGGGGTGGAAGGCCTGCTGCCCGAGCTGGACTTCTTCGAGCACCTGGCCAACCGCCGCTTCCCGGTGACCTGGTGGATCCGCCGCCCCGAGCAGATCGACTACATCGCCGAACCCGACCTGTTTCACGACCTGTTCGGCCATGTGCCGCTGCTGATGAACCCGCTGTTCGCCGACTACATGCGGGCCTACGGCCGCGGCGGGGTGAAGGCGCACGGGATTGGCCCGGAGGCGTTGGCCCACCTGACCCGGCTGTACTGGTACACGGTCGAGTTCGGCCTGATCGCCACGACGGACGGGCTGCGCATCTACGGCGCCGGGATCGTGTCGTCGAAAGGCGAGTCGCTGTATTCGCTGGAGTCGCCGGCACCGAACCGCATCGGTTTCGAGCTGGAGCGGATCATGCGCACGCGCTACCGCATCGATACCTTCCAGAAGACCTATTTCGTCATCGACAGCTTCCGCCAGCTGATGGACGCCACCGCGCCGGACTTCGCGCCGCTGTACGCGCGTCTGGCGCAACGCGACTCGATCCCCGCCGGCGATGTGCTGGAGCAGGACCGCGTATTCCAGCGCGGCAGCGGCGAGGGCTGGACCCGCGACGGCGACGTCTAGCGTCCTGATCCGCCTCGCGATTGCCGGTCCGGGCGCAAGACAGCCGGTCCGCCGCTGCTATCATCCGCGACGGTCCCGCGGAGTGCGTTCGATGGCATCGATGGAAGCGATCCTGCGCTGGCTGCGCATGTGGCGACACGAACATCTGATCGTCGATCGCGCGGCCGTGCTGCAGAGCGTCGACGAGAACGGCCAGCCGGGGCCGCGCTACAGCTTCATGATCGTGATGTCCTGCGGCATCGCCACCCTCGGCCTGCTGCAGAATTCGGTGGCGGTGATCATCGGCGCGATGCTGATCTCGCCGCTGATGGGGCCGATCGTCGAGCTGGGCATGTCGCTGGCGATCTTCGACCTGCGCAGCCTGCGCGACGCGCTGAAGACGCTGGCGATCGGCACCGCGATCGCGTTGGCCACCGCGATCCTGATCGTACTGGTGTCGCCGTTGCAGGAGGCCACGCCGGAAATCCTCGCGCGCACCGAGCCGACCCTGTTCGACCTGCTGGTCGCGGTGTTCTCCGGCCTGGCCGGGGCCTACGCCACCATCACCCGCAAGGGCGAAACCATCGTCGGCGTGGCCATCGCCACCGCGCTGATGCCGCCGCTGGCGGTGGTCGGTTTCGGCATCGCCACCGGCAACGGCAGCATCGCCGGCGGCGCCCTGTTCCTGTTCATGACCAACCTGCTAGCGATCGCGCTGTCGGTGACGATCATGGCGCGCTGGTATCGTTTCGGCAGCCAGGACACGCCGCAGCAGACCGCGTGGCAGGCGAGCATGATTATTGGCACCTTCATCCTGTTGTCGGTGCCGCTGGGGCTGGCCCTGCGCGAGATCGCCGCCCGCGGCGTGGCCGACCGCACAGTGCGCAACACACTGGACGAAGCCGCGCGCAACGCCGGCGGCCGGATCACCACGCTGCGGGTGGAACGCAGCGACAAGACCGTGCTGGTCGATGCGGTGCTGCTGACGCCGAAGATCCAGCCCGGTCTGAACCTGACCCTTGAAAAACAGCTGGAAGGCTCGCTGGGCCGCCCGGTCGTGGTCGAGCTGCGCGAAGTGCTGACCGCCGATGACCAGGCCCTGGCCAGCGAACAGGCCACCATCGCCCAATTGCGCGACAGCGTGCAACGGCTGCAGACCGCGGCCGAGCGCGATGCGCAGAACCGTCTGGCCGGCACCGCGGCGATCGAGAACTTGCACGAACGCGCGCTGGCGCATTTCGGCAAGCTGGAAACCCTGCAGGACGGCAAGCACGCATCCTGGCGACTGGACGCGGACAGCGGCCTGGACATCCGTGGCGCGCATGCGCTGGAACGGGCGCTGGACGGCGACGACACCGCGATCCTGGTCGAAGTGGTTCCGGCCTTGCAGGCCCTTCCGCTGGTGCGTTTCGGCGACGACAGCGCCGTGCCGGATGCGGACAACGCCCGGTTGCTGGACGACATCGGCTGGGCGCTGGCCCGTTGGGAAGTCGGCACGGTGCAGGTCGAGGGTTTCGCCGGTGGCGATACCGCGCTGGCCCAGGCGCGCGCGCAGGCGGTGGCCGACAGCTTGGCGCGGCAAGGCATCCGCATCGACCGCATCACAGCGGTGCCCGCCACCCAGGCGCGCGACGAAGCCGCACATGAAGGTGTGCGGGTGCTGCGCGCCGCGCGCGTCCGGCTGGAAACACCCTGATCGGACAACAGTGACCCGGCTGCGTCGCGGTGGCGGCGACGGTGACTTCCACTGCAACCCGCCGCACTGCGTCCTGCGCGCGGACGCGGCCCCGGCCTGATACGATTACGCGGTTTTCGGCGTGATTTCGCCACGATTTCCGCCGTCTTTCCTTCCCTCAGCAACGAGCCCACACCGTGTCTTTCTTCTCGCAAGTCGAACTGGTTCCCGGCGACCCCATCCTCGGCCTGACCGAGGCCTACAACGCCGACTCCCGCCCCGAAAAAGTCAACCTGGGCGTGGGCATCTACTACGACGAAAGCGGACGCATTCCCCTGCTCGATTCGGTGCGGACCATCGAACAGCAACTGGCGCAACAGGCCAAGCCGCGCGGCTACCTGCCAATCGACGGCCTGGCCGCCTATACCCAGGCAACCCAGAAGCTGCTGTTCGGCGCGGATTCGGCGCTGCTGGCCGACGCGCGCGTCGCCACCACCCAGACCGTCGGCGGCAGCGGCGCGTTGCGCGTGGGTGCGGAACTGCTGCGCAAGACGCTGCCGCACGCAACCCTTGCACTGAGCCGACCGAGCTGGGAAAACCATCGTGCCGTCTTCGGCGCCGCCGGTTTCGAGGTGGTCGAATACGCCTACTTCGACCCGCAGACCCATGGCGTCGATTTCGACAGCATGCTCGCCGACCTCGGCCAACTGGCGCCCGGCACCACCGTGCTGCTGCACGCCTGCTGCCACAACCCGACTGGCGCCGACCTGACTGTCGCGCAATGGACGCAGGTCGCCGCGCTGCTGAAGGAACGCCAGCTGTTCCCGTTCATCGACATGGCCTACCAGGGCTTCGACCAGGGCCTGCATGAAGACGCCGCCGCGATCCGGGTGATGATCGACGCCGGCTTCGACGACTTCATCGTTGCCAGCTCGTATTCCAAGTCGTTTTCGCTGTACGGCGAGCGCGTCGGCGCGCTGTCGGTGATCGCCGCCGATGCCACCCAGGCCAAGGCCGTGCAGTCGCAGATCAAGCGCATCATCCGCACCATCTATTCCAGCCCCTCGACCCACGGCGCGGCACTGGTCGCCGGCGTGCTCGGCAGCGACGAACTGCGCACACAGTGGGAGCAGGAGCTGGGCGGCATGCGCAGCCGCATCCATGACTTGCGCGGGCAGCTGGTCGACAAGCTGGCCGCGCTCGGCGCACCGGAGTTCGGTTTCATCAAGCAGCAGGCCGGGATGTTCTCGTACTCCGGCCTGAGCAAGACCCAGGTCGAGCGGCTGCGCGACGAGTTCGCCATCTATGCCGTCGGCAGCGGACGCATCTGCGTGGCCGCGCTGAACAGCCGCAACCTCGACTATGTGGCCAACGCCGTGGCCGCCGTCCACAAGGGCTGAACGCGTTCCTCTAGAACAGTTCGCCCTGCGGGGACGCTTCCCGCGGGGCGACGAAACGGCTGCAATCCAGCCGCTGCGGTTGTCGGTCGGCGTAGCCGAAGCGACGGTGCGCCAGCGCGAACCGCTTGCGCAACAGGTCGGCGAACACGCCCTGGCCGCGAAAACGCTGGCCGAAGCTTGCGTCGTAATCCTTGCCGCCGCGCGATTGCCGGATCGTGCTCATCACGTGCGCGGCGCGGTCGGGCAGATTGACCTGCAACCATTCGCGGAACAGCGGCGCGACTTCGTGCGGCAAGCGCAACATTACATAGCCTGCCGTTCGCGCGCCGGCGTCGGCCGCAGCTTCCAGCACGGCCTCGAGCTCGTGATCGTTTACCCACGGGATGGCCGGGGCAAACATCACCCCGACCGGAACCCCGGCTTCGCCGAGAGCATGGATTGCCTTCAACCGCGAATGCGGCGCCGAGGCGCGCGGCTCCAGTCGCGACGACAGGCCATTGTCCAGCGTCGTGATCGACAGGTACACGTGCACCAGGTTCTGCCTGGCCATGTCGGCCAGCAAATCCAGGTCGCGCAGCACCAGCGCGTTCTTGGTGATCAGCGAGAACGGATGCCGGGCTTCGGCCAGCACCTCGATGATCCGCCGGGTCAGCCCCAGCTTGCGTTCGCTGGGCTGGTAGGCATCGGTATTGATGCCCAGCGCGATCGGGCTGGGCACATAGTTGCGCTTGCCCAGTTCGCGCCGCAGCACTTCGGGTGCATTGGTCTTGGCGAAGATCTTCGTCTCGAAATCGAGCCCCGGCGACAGGTCGAGATAGGCATGCGAAGGACGCGCGAAACAGTACGAACACCCGTGCTCGCAGCCGCGATACGGATTGACCGACTGCGAGAACGGAATGTCCGGCGACGTGTTGCGGCTGATCACGCTGCGCGCGGCTTCCTCGCGCAGTTCGGTGCGCGGCGAGGATGCAATTTCGCCCTCGGTATCCCGCTGGTGCCAGCCGTCGTCGATGGCCACGCCGATGCTCTTGGCAAAGCGACCCGGTATCCAGCCGGATGCGCCCCGGCCCTTGATCCTCTGCGGTGGCGGGGCGGCGTCTTTCATGTTGCCAGTGTGCACCGCCCGTGTCTCAGCGGCGGCGACACTCCCGATCTGTGATTAAATCCGCGACATGCTCTCGTCCCTGCACTCGCTTTGGGATGCCTTCTGGGCCATCCCGCACATCCGGGTCTGGCTGGGCCTGGCCTGGCTGGCCTATCTGATCCCGCTTTGCCTGTGGATCGTGCTGCAGAAGCGCGAACCGGTCGCTACCCTCAGCTGGCTGATGTCGTTGTCGCTGCTGCCGTATGTCGGCTATCTGGTCTATTTCCTGCTCGGGCCGCAGAAGATCAAGCGCCAGCGCCTGCGCCGCTTTCGCACCCGCGAGGGCATACGCCACACCCCCGCCTTCTGCTCGCTGGACGCGGACTGCACCGAGCTGGCCCTGCTCGGCCAGGCGACCACCGGGCTGCCGCCCAGCAGCGCCACCGAAGTGCATCTGCTGGTCGACGGCGGCGCGACCTACGACGCCGTGGTCGAGGCGATCGCCGCGGCGCAGAACCACGTGCACGTGGCCTATTACATCTTCGAGCCCGACCGCACCGGCACCCGCATCCGCGATGCGCTGATCGAACGCGCCCGCAACGGAGTGAAGGTTCGCCTGCTGGTCGATGCAGTCGGTTCGGCGCGGCTGAAACCCGCGTTCGTGCAACCGCTGCTCGATGCCGGCGGCGAATTCGCCTGGTTCCATCCGCGCCAGTTCAAGCTGTTCACCCGCCCCTGGCTGAACATGCGTAGCCATCGCAAGATCGTCGTGGTCGATGGCCGGGTCGCGCTGACCGGCGGCATCAACGTTACCGACGAGGAAGACGAGCGCCTGCGCGAAGACGCCTACCGCGACCTGCACATGCGCCTGCAGGGCGACATCGTCCGCAGCGTGCAGCAGGTGTTCGTGGAGGACTGGGTCTACGCAACCGGGCAGGACAAATCGGCCTTCCGCGACACGCAACTGCTACCTGCGCGCGACGGCTCGCTCGGCGCCATCCCGGTACAGGCGCTGGCCTCGGGCCCCGACTCGTCGTGGGAAGCGATCCACCGCATGCACGTTTCCGCGATCCACGCCGCGAGCAAACGCGTGTGGATGATCACGCCCTACTTCGTCCCCGGAGAGGCCGCGCGGATGGCGTTGTCGTCGGCTGCGCTTGGCGGACTGGATGTGCGTCTGATTGTGCCCAAGATGAGCGATTCGAAGCTGGTCACCTTCGCCGCACGCTCGTATTTCGACGAGCTGCTCGATGCCGGGGTCAAGGTCTACGAGTACGGACCGCGGATGCTGCATACCAAGGCCATGCTCTGCGACGACAATCTGGCCATCATCGGCAGCGCGAATTTCGACCACCGCAGCTTCCGGCTCAATTTCGAACTGTCGATGCTGATCCGCGGCCCCGGCGTGGTGCGCGAACTGTCCGAATTGATGAAGGGCGAGTTCGGCAACGCAGCCCGCGTGCCGAAGGAACGCGAGCGCAACCTGTGGAAACACCGGCTGCCGGAAGCACTGGCACGGCTGACGTCCCCGCTGCTCTGAGCCCTGCGGTCCGGACCGACCGGCGGCCATCCCGGGCGACCGGCCGGCGATCCGACCCGGCGACCCGCCGCTCCGTGTGGATTATCCTTGTGCGACCACCGGGCTGGCGTGGCCCATGGGAGGGGCCTTCTTCATGTACTGGATATTTCTTCTTCTGGCCTTGGGCGCCCTGGCGGTGGCCTTTTCCACTTCGTCCATGGCCGTGCTGCTGCTGTTCCTGCTGATTTCCGTGCTGCTGTTCGTCGCCTGGGCGATGGGCCTGTATTCGGCCAAGGTCAGCAGCCAGCGCGACGACGGTGCGCAGATCATCGATCCGGTCGAACTGCATCGGCTGCGCGAACTGGCCGCCGCCCGCAAGGCAGGCGATACTGCCGCTGAATCCAGGGACCCGCCGCAGCCCTGAATCCGGGACTGGCCCGGTCTGGCGGCGGTCCTGCGAGAACCGGATCGCCATGACCGTACTCAGCGTCAACGTCAACAAGATTGCCGTGCTGCGCAATTCGCGTGGTGGTGCCGAGCCCAGCGTGGTGCGCGCCGCGACCCTGTGCCTGGCGGCAGGCGCCCACGGCATTACCGTGCATCCGCGTCCGGACCAGCGCCACATCCGGGCAGACGACGTGTTCGCATTGGCGGAGCTGACCGCACAGCAGGGGCGCGAACTCAATATCGAAGGCAACCCCTTCGCGCCACCGCGCGAGGGCTACCCCGGCCTGCTGGCGTTGTGTCGCGACACTCGACCGGCCCAGGTCACCCTGGTTCCGGATGGCGACGGCCAGATCACGTCCGACCACGGGTTCGACTTCGTCCGCGATGGCGAGCGGCTACGTCCGCTGGTGTCCGAGTTCAAGTCGCTGGGCTGCCGGGTCAGCGTGTTCGTCGATGCCGGTTGCGACAACCTGACGCTGGCTGCCGACATCGGCGCCGACCGGATTGAGATCTACACCGGCCCGTACGCCGCCGCCGTCGAGGCTGGCCGCGCAGAAGACGAGCTCGAGCGCTGTGCCGCCACCGCGCACCAGGCGCGCGCGCTCGGCATGGGCGTCAATGCCGGCCACGATCTCAGCCAGGCGAACCTGCTCGAATTCCTCGAAGCGGTCCCGCGGGTACTGGAAGTGTCGATCGGCCATGCCCTGATCGGCGAGGCGCTGTACGTCGGTCTCGAGCGGACCGTGCAGAACTACCTGTCGTTGCTGGCGGGGCCAGGTTAAACCACCCCGGCCCGATTCTCTCGCCGAGCAAGAATCACAGCTTCAATAACCAGCATCGCCCTTGTCGCTCCGTCGATTCAGGGCTGCATCGCCACGTTGGCGATGCCGATCTCGTGCGCGGTGGCGACGGCTTCCACCATCCGCTGATAGCTAGCGTCCGAATTGGCGCGGACGCTCAACGTCATTCGCGCATCTGCAGCAACGGCCTCAGCCAGCTTCGCCCACAGTTCGCTGTCTGCCAGCGGTCGGTCGTCGAGCCGGTAACTGCCGTCGGCCGAAATCGTCAGTTGCGCCGACCTCGGTCTTTCCGGATCCACTGACCGGGGACTGGGTTGCGGAAGCTGGATATCGACCGGCCGAGTCAGGACCGGCGCCGAGACCATGAAGATCACCAGCAGGACCAACAATACATCGACCAGCGGGGTCACGTTCAACTCCGCCGTGCAGTGGGTGCCGGCAGCAGATGCGAATGCCATGACGACCTCCGATTCCGGGTTCCGGTCGGCCTGACGCTACTCCCGCTCTCCGGACGACTGCAAGCGCGGTTCCGGGTCGCCCAAAAGGAAAAGGCGCCGCGGTCAGGCGGCGCCCCTGCTGTTGCCCGGTCGTCCGGATTCAGTCTTGGACGAAGCCGATCTTGACCATCTGCGCGTTCTTCGCTGCCGCCAGCACCTTGGCCATGACGTCGTATTCGGCGTCCGGATTGGTGTCGATACGAAGCTCGGGCTGGTTGGTCGGGTCGCGCTGCACTTCCTCAATCATCCTGTCTTGCAGCTCCGACACCGCGATCTGGCCGTTGTTCCAGAACACCGTGCCCGTCGCGTCGATCCGCAGGTCGATCGGCGGCGGCGGTTCCTTCAACTGCGGCGGCGGGTTGATCACCCGCTGCGGCAGGTTGACGTCGATCGGGAAAGTCGCGATCGGCGCGGTCACGATGAAGATGATCAGCAGCACCAGCATCACGTCCACCAGGGGCGTGACGTTGATGTCGGCCATCGGGCCCTTGCCACCGGAACTGAACGCCATGGCTTATTGCCCCTTCTGCTTGGTGGAAACGAAGCCGATGTCGAGCATGCCCTGCGACTGCGCGATCTTGGTGACCTCGTTGATCGTGCGCATCTTGGTGGTCCTGTCGCCGCGCAGGTTGAGCGGCGGCTGCGGGGTCTGCTGGGCGGCGCTGGACAGACGCGACTCGAGGACCTCCTTGGTCACCGGCTCGTCGTTCCAGTACAGGCTGCCGTCTTCCTTCACCGCGATGGTGATCGGCCCGAAACGCTTGTCCAGCTCGTCCTTGTTCGGCTGGAAGTTGGTCTCGGGCAGCTCGACCTTGACCTTGTGCGACATCAGCGGCGCGGTGATGATGAAGATGATCAGCAGCACCAGCATCACGTCCACCAGGGGCGTGACGTTGATGTCGGCCATCGGGCCACCGCTGTTACCACTACTGAAGGCCATAACAGGCTCCGTCTAAGCTGGTCGTTGCACGAATGTTTCCGCTTGCCGGTACCGCGCGTCTTACTTGACGCGCGAGCCGGTGGCGAAGAAGTCGTGCAGGTCGTGCGCGAAGGTGTCGAACTTGGCGATGACGCCGCTGTTGACCTTGCTGAAGAAGTTGTAGGCGAACACCGCCGGGATGGCGACGAACAGACCGATCGCGGTCATGATCAGCGCCTCACCCACCGGGCCGGCCACCGCGTCAATCGAGGCCTGACCGGTTGCACCGATCTTGATCAGCGCGCCGTAGATGCCCCACACCGTACCGAGCAGACCGACGAACGGGGCGGTCGCGCCGACTGTCGCCAGCAGGGTCATGCCACTCTGCAGGTTGCCGCTTTCGCGGGTCACCGCCTGACGCAGCGCACGATCGACAAACTCGGAACGGCTCAGCGATTCTCCTGCGGAGCGCTGATGGTGGGCGGCAGCCTGGGCAGCGTCGAGCGCGATCTTGGAGAACGGCTCGTTCTTCGGCTGTTCTTCCATCAGACGGATCGCATCCTGGGCGTTGGGCGTGTCCCAGAAGGTGTTGACGACGTTGCCGGCCTGACCCTTCAGGCGAACCGCGCGCAATGCGTTGATCACCGTCCAGTACCAGGAAGCGGCCGACATGACGACCAGGGTAATCAGCACGACCCAGGAGACAGCAAAGCTGCCCGGTTCGCTGACCATTTCCGAGATCAGGTGCTCGAAGCCCATTTGCGACAGGGCATTCGCAGCGTTGTTGCCCCCAGCTGCGGCGGCGATGAGGAGTTCCTGCAGCATAACGCTTACCTTTTGTTGATGATTGAGGGTGGTAGGAGGTGAGTGGAGTCGAAGAGGGTAACGCCGATTAACCGCTCATGCTGAAATCGACCGGCACACGAACGCGGCCGGCGGCTTTCTGCCCGTTGACGACCGACGGGTTGAACCGCCACTTGCGTGCGGCCTGCATCGCGGCGCGATCAAGGTCGCGGTTGCGGCTGGATTTCTCGACCGACACGTTAGTCACGTTGCCGTTGGCGTCGACATCGATGACCAGGATCACCGTACCCTCGATCCCGGCGCGGGCCGCGGATGGCGGATAGCGCGGCGGGTTCATGTTCTTGGAGGAGATGTCCACGCTGGCGTTGATGTCCGGTGTCGGTGCCGGCGGAGCTGGCGGCGACGGCGGCGTGTACACGTCGGTCGGGCGCGGCTCAGCGACTTCGATCGGCGGCGATTCCGGCGGCGGCGGCGTGGGCGTGGACTTCGGCGGCGCCAGGTTCTTGACCGGCGGCGGCGGCGTGTCCTGCTTGGGCGGCGGCGGCGGCGGTGGTGGTGGTGGTGGCGGAGCGTCCATGATCGTCACCCGGGTCTTTTCTTGCTCCTGCTTGTCGGCCGGCGGCGCTACCGCCGGAATCAGCAGCAACAGGAACGCTGCGAAATGCAAGGCAATGACGAAAGCATAGCCGATGATCCGGGCCCAGTTCAGGCCCTCCGGCTCTTCGTCGTCTCGATACCTATTGATGACCAGTTGTTCCGCCATGCGCCAATCGACTCATCTCTAAGGTTGTGCTGCCTTACGGCATGCTTCCAGTTCATCCGGCGACATTGCCGCCGGCTTATCTATATACCAATTCCGCCAGAGCGATACCATCATTTCTTTCAGGCGAAACTCTTTTCCGCTTCTATTTCAGCGACAGGATCTTGCGGGCATCTTCGGGCTTCTTCAGGCCCTTGTCCAAGGCCGCCTGCGCCGCCCGCTTGGCATCGGGAATGCGCCCTTCCTGCCAATACACCCGCGCCAAGTTTAGGTAGGTATCCCCGTTCGGCGCCATCGGCGCCGCCTTTTCCCAGGCCGCAATCGCTTCCGGTATCTGATCGGAATAATAGCTGGCCTGCGCCAGCGCCAGATAGGTCTGATGATCCGGCTTCAGGACACCTTTGTCGATGCCCTCCTTGATGACGGCAATCGTCTCTTTCTCCTTACCGTCCATGTTGGCGTAGGTGATGTACAACTGCCGGTAATCGCGCTCATCGGTGAGCTGTCCGGAGGCACGCAGCTTTTCCAGCACTGCGGCAGCTTCGTCGTACTTGTCCGCTTGCAGGTAAACATTGGCCAAATTCAATTGCGCCTTCTTGTCGTCGGGCGTTTTAGCGGCGATCTGCTCGGCCAGCTGCATAGCTTGGACGCCCTGGTCCGTCTCTAGGTAGCAGGCCATCAGCAACTGCACCCAACTCGTATTCGGCTCCGGCGATGCCTCCACGGCCTGCTTGATCACCGGAATGGCTTCCTGGTAGCGCTCCATCTGGTAAAGGGCGTTGCCCTTCAGAATCAGATCCTCGGGCTTCTGCGACTTGGTTTCGCTCAGGTACCTGTCGAGTGTCTTCAAGCCCTCTTCGTTTTCATCATTCTGCAACTGCATCTGCGCCAGAAACTGCATGGCCGAATAGTGGTTGTTATTGTCCAGCGCATTCAGATCGACAGCCTGCCTAGCATACGTCTTGGCTGCTTCGACATCATCCAAGTTGTACGCCGTTTGCGATGCCAGTAATGCCGCCAGTGCCTTGTCGTAATTGTTGGACTTGTCGCTGGCCAGAATCTCCTCCGCCAGCGGCTTGGCTGCTTCGTACTCATCCTTGTTGAAAGTATCGATCAGCTTCTGGACCTGCTTGCCCATCTTCGGCGACACCTTGGCTTCGGGCGCGACCCGCGTGGCGTCCGGATAACGAACTTCTTCCTTCTTGCTCTTGCCGCCCCGGGTCGCGGCATCGACGGACGCGGTGCTCAGTAACCCGACAAGGGCGAGGGCGACCAAGGTCTTCCTGGCGATGTTGTTCGACATGTGTACCACCTCTTGCTTTCAGTTGCCGGCACCTGGCTTCGGCTGGGCCGGAAATGAGCGAAAATGGGAACGCTAACAGAAATCGTTTGTATATGGGAATGGTTGTTTGGACATCGATCTACCGCACTCATCCGCAACGCGGTGTGCGCCCAGCCTTGCGCGCGGCCTCGTAGACCGGCATCAGCGCCGGCGCGGCGTTCTGCATCTCCTTGATACGCGCGTTCGGGTCCGGGTGGGTGGACATCCATTCCGGAGGACGTGCACTACCGGCAGCGATCATGTTTTCCCACAGCGATGCCGCCTGCGAGGGATCGAAGCCGGCGTCGGCCATCAACCGCTGACCGACCACGTCGGCTTCGCTCTCCTGGGTGCGCGAGCCCGGCAGCAGGAACAGCGCTTGCGCGCCCATGCCGCCGAGCTGGCCGGCCGCATCGCCCACGCCCTGTCCGTACCTGGCGCCGAGGATCGCCGCACCCACGCCAAGCAGCTGTTGCGTGCCCATCTGCTTGGTGATGCGCTCCTCGTGATGGCGGGCGATGACGTGGCCGATTTCATGGCCGATCACCGCGGCCAGCTGGTCCTGGTTTTTGGCCACGGTGAAGATGCCGGTATTCACCCCGACCTTGCCGCCCGGCAGGGCGAAGGCGTTCGCTTCGGGATCCTCGAACAACGCGGTTTCCCAGGCGACCTGCCGCCACTCATCAGGGAGGCGCGCGACCAGTGCATCCACCACGCAATTGACGTAGGCATTCTGCTTGCCGCCGGTGACGACTTTTTCCTTGGCCTTGGTTTCGGCGAAGGATTGCGCGCCCAGCTGGTTGAGCTGTTCCTGCGACACGCCGCCAACCATCTGCTTGCGCCCGGTCGGCGAGGTGGTGGTGGCGCAGCCGGCAACCATCAGGGTGACGACGATGGCGAGAATCGTGGCTTTCATGTTCGGGCTCTTTCCGCGAACTGCCTAGTCTCCGGCAGAGGCCCTTAACTTTTCGTCAAACCCGGGGCTTGAACTCACATTCCGTGCCCGGATAGCTGCAGCACCGCCAGCGCGACGGCGTTGTTGAGCATGTGTGCCACGAAAGCCGCCCACAACGTTTCGGTGCGTCGGTAAACCCAAGCGAAGGCCATGCCCATCACCGCATAGACCAACCACAGCATCAGGGTGGCCGGCAGCGGATTGGCGGACAAGCCCGGAACCTCGTGCAGCAGGGCGAATGCGATTCCGCTCAGCACCATCCCCAGCCACGGCCAGCCGGCAGCCCATAGTCGGCCGAACAGCACTCGCCGGAACAGCAGTTCCTCATATGCCGGGGCCAGGAGCAGGACGAACAGGATTGCGAACAGTGGCGCCGACGTCATTGCCTCGATGATCGGCGCCTGATTGGTCGGTTCCGGCGCGATGCCGAAATGCTTGCCCAGTGCGGTGATCGTACTGCTGGCCAGGAACACGAAAGCCGCCGTGGCCAGCGTCCAGCCCCAGGTCGATGGCCGCAGCGCCGCCGCCTTCGACCGGCGTTTTTCCACGGGAGTGGCGCGCCGGCGCCACCAATACGGCACCAGCGCTGCCGGTGCCGTGCTGACCAGGGACATCCACAGCATCGCCACGCCGCCGGGCCGGCCGATTTGTTTCATTACATCGGCGGCCTCGATGGCCTTGCCCTGCCCGGCCAGCTCCATCCCGACCTGCAGACCGCGCCATGCACCCCAAATGGTGCCGGCAACCAACGACATCGCGATCATCACCGCGGCCGCCAGCAGCAGGTCGACCAGCATCGCGCCGATCACCTTGCCGGGCCCGGCCGAAGGCAGATGGGTGGCGGGAGGCGGCGCATCCATCGCCATGACCTCGCTTCCCGCGTCAGACATCCAGGTTGGCGACCTTCAGGGCATTGGCGTCGATGAAGTCGCGGCGCGGTTCGACCACGTCGCCCATCAGGGTGCTGAAGATCTGGTCGGCCGACACCGCATCCTCGATCCGCACCTGCAGCAACCGGCGCGAATCCGGGTTGACCGTGGTTTCCCACAGCTGTTCCGGATTCATTTCGCCCAGGCCCTTGAAACGCTGGATCTGCCGGCCCTTCTTGGCCTCGTCCATCAGCCAGGCCTGCGCTTCGGCGAAGCTGGCGATGGCCTGGGTCTTGTTGCCGCGCACGATCTGCGCGCCCTCACGAACCAGTCCGTGCAGCCACTGCGCCGCTTCGCGCAGTGGGCGCAGCTCGCCGCTGTCGAAGGCCGACAGCGGCAGCACCTGGGTCAGTTCCTCGCCCATGTGCCGGCGCGTGGCCAGCAGCGCAGCCGGACGCTGCTCGGTAGCCGACTGCAGTGTCAGCGCATAACGCGGGCTGCCGATGCCGCCACGGTTCAGGCGTTTGGCCAGCGCGTCGAGTTCATGCGGCTCGTCGACGTTCTGCTGCAAGTGGGCTTCGTCCAGCGGGGTGAAGTCGATCAGCGCTTCCAGCAGGGCCGGATCGTAGCGATGCGCGTTGCGGGCGATCGCGTCATGCGCATTGGCGTAGAGCAGCAGCAGCTTTTCCAGCTGCTCGCCGCTGATTGGCGGCTCGCCCGCGGCTGGCACCAGCGATGCGCCTTCGACCGCACTGTTGGCCAGATAGACATTCAGCGCCGCGTCGTCCTTCAGGTACAGCTCCTGCTTGCCCTGCTTGAGTTTGTACAGCGGCGGCAGGCCGATGTAGACATGGCCACGTTCGATCAGCTCAGGCATCTGCCGGTAGAAGAACGTCAGCAGCAGGGTGCGGATGTGCGAGCCGTCGACGTCGGCATCGGTCATGATGATGATGCGGTGGTAGCGCAGCTTGTCCGGGTTGTATTCGTCCTTGCCGATGCCGGTGCCCAGCGCGGTGATCAGGGTGCCGACTTCGGCGCTGGCCAGCATGCGGTCGAAGCGTGCGCGCTCAACGTTCAGGATCTTGCCGCGCAGAGGCAGCACCGCCTGGTTCTTGCGGTTGCGGCCCTGCTTGGCCGAGCCGCCAGCCGAGTCGCCCTCGACGATGAACAGTTCCGATTGCGCCGGATCCTTTTCCTGGCAGTCGGCCAGCTTGCCCGGCAGGCCGGCGATGTCCAGCGCGCCCTTGCGCCGGGTCAGGTCCCTTGCCTTGCGCGCGGCTTCGCGCGCGCGCGCCGCGTCGACGATCTTGCCGGCGATCGCGCGCGCTTCGTTGGGATGCTCCTGCAGGAACTCTTCCAGCTTGGCGCCGAAGGTCGATTCCACCACCGGGCGCACGTCGGAACTGACCAGTTTTTCCTTGGTCTGCGACGAGAAACTGGGATCGGGCACCTTGACCGACAGCACCGCGATCATCCCTTCGCGCATGTCGTCGCCGGACAGGTTGACCTTGGCCTGCTTGGCGATGCCGTTCTGCTCGATGTAGTTGGTCAGCGTGCGGGTCAGCGCCGCGCGGAACCCCTGCAAATGGGTGCCGCCATCCTTCTGCGGAATGTTGTTGGTGAAGCAGAACATCGTTTCCTGGTAGGCGTCGGTCCACTGCAGCGCGACATCGACGGTGATGCCGTTCTGTTCGCCGGTTACCGAGATGACGTTCGGGTGCAGCGGGTTCTTCAGTTGGGCCAGGTACTCGACGAAGCTGCGGATGCCGCCTTCGTAGTGGAAGTCGTCGCGGCGGCCGTCGCCGCGCTCGTCGATCAGGGTGATCTTGACCCCGGAGTTGAGGAACGACAGCTCGCGCAGGCGCTTGGCCAGGATGTCGTAGTGGAACTCGACATCGGTGAAGATCTCCGACGACGGCCAGAAACGCAGCGTGGTGCCGGTGCGTTCCGATGCTTCCAGTTGCCTCAGTGGATATACCGGCTCGCCCAGTTTGTATTCCTGCTCGTGATGGTGGCCATCGCGCCAGATGTCCAGCGTCAACGTGTTCGACAACGCATTGACCACCGACACGCCGACGCCATGCAGGCCGCCGGAAACCTTGTAGCTGTTGTCGTCGAACTTTCCGCCGGCGTGCAGCACGGTCATGATGACTTCGGCTGCAGAGACGCCCTCTTCCTTGTGGATGTCCACCGGAATGCCACGACCGTTGTCGGACACCGAGACCGAGCCGTCTTCGTGGATCCTGACCACCACGTCGTCGGCGAAACCGGCCAGCGCTTCGTCGATCGAGTTGTCGACGACCTCGAACACCATGTGGTGCAGACCGGTGCCGTCGTGCACGTCGCCGATGTACATGCCCGGCCGCTTGCGCACGGCCTCCAGACCGCGCAGCACGGTGATCTTGCTGGAATCGTAGTGGCTGGAACTGCCTGCGGAATCGCTGATGGTTTCGTCGGTCATTCGTGCCCTGCAGTGTTGCATGCGGTCCGCCCGGAGCCGGCCAATCCGCCCCGCGGGCAACACACATTATTAATAGCGTCTGAGACGCCGATTATAGCGTATTCGCAGCCGTCGCCACCGCACCCAACACCGAGACTTGGCCGAGTTCCACGTGGAACACCGCGTCCGGAGCGATCTCATCACCCAGCCCCACGGGCGGCTCGGTTCCGGTCATGAACACCTGCGCCTGCCCGGCTCTCAGCCGACGCAGCACGCCCAGTTGATGGCGACGATCCAGCTCCGAGGCCAGATCGTCCAGCGCCATCACCGGCCACTCTCCCCGCTGTGCGGCATAGTCTTCCGCCTGCGCCAGCAGACAGGACAACGCCGTCAGCTTGGCCTGCCCGCGCGACAACGGCTCCTGTCCGGGCCGGGCGGCGTAGCCGATCCGCCAGTCGGCCCGGTGCGGGCCGACGCTGGTGAACCCCGATTGCAAGTCGCGCTGGCGGACCAGCAGCAAGGCATCGGCCAATGACAATTCCTGCCGACGCCAGCCCGGCTGGAAATCCAGCCACGCCCGCCCCAGCGACGGCACTAGGTCAGCCGCAACCGCCTGTACCTGCGGCTGCAGTCGCTCCAGATATTCCTGCCGGCGCCGGGTCAGCGTCTCCCCCGACTCGGCCAATTCCGTATCCCAGGCATCCAATTGCCGCCCGCCCGCCCCCGACTTCAACAAGGCATTGCGTTGCTTGAGCGCACGGGAATACCGCCGCCAGTACGGCAAGAATTCGGGTTCCACGTGGAACAAGCCCCAGTCCACGAAACGTCGTCGCGGCTCACCGCCGCCGGAAACCAGGGCATGACTGCCGGGTTCGAAGCTGACCACCGCCAGCGCGGCACACAATTCGCCAAGCTGGGCGACCTCGGCCCCGTCCAGCCGTCCCTGCCATTCCGCCCCGCCGTGTTGCAAGCCGGCGCGGCGAACCCGGGCACCTTGCTGCTCCTGCCATTCGACGAATACCTCCAGCGCGGGTTGCCCACTGCGAACCAGACCGTCACGAACCCGTCCCCGGAAACTGCGGCCGTAAGCCATCAGGTGCAGACCCTCCAGCAGACTGGTCTTGCCGGCACCGTTCTCGCCAGTGATCAGGTTCAGGCCCGCCACTGGCCGCAGGCTGGCCTCGGTCACGCAGCGCAGATTGCGGATATCGAGCCGGGTTACCAACATCCGGACCACCCGAAACGACGACGCCCGGGGAGATCCGGGCGCCGATCCTGTTTCACGTGGAACGCAGCTGCGGTCACAGGCGCAAGGGCATGACCACGTGCCGCGAGTTCTCGTTGTCCGCCTCACGCACCAAGGCAGACGAGTTGGAGTCGCGCAGCTGGATGATGATGTGCTCGTTGCGCAGCGCCGACAACGCGTCCAACAGGTAATTGACGTTGAAGCCAATCGCCAGATCGTCGACCTTGGTGTCAGCCTCGATCTCTTCCTGCGCCTCTTCTTGCTCGGGATTATGGGCGCTGATCTTCAGCTGTCCCGGCGACACTTCGACGCGGACTCCGCGGTATTTCTCGTTGGACAGGATCGCCGCACGCTGCAAGGCCGCACGCAGGACTTCGCGATCCAACTTGACCTCGCGGTCGGCACCGATCGGAATCACCGCCTCGTAGTCGGGGAACCGGCCATCGATCAGCTTGGAGGTGAAGCTGACGTCGTCGCGCTTGACCCGGATATGGCTACGGCCCAGCTCCAGTTCCAGCACCCGGTCGCCGCCTTCCAGCAGGCGCTGCAGTTCGGTCACGCCCTTGCGCGGCACGATGATCTGGCGTTTGGTGCCGACACTGGCGTCGAGTTCCGCCTCGCACAGGGCCAAGCGGTGGCCGTCGGTCGCCACGCAGCGCAGGGTCTTGTCGCGCAGGTCGAACAGCAAGCCGTTGAGGTAATAGCGCACGTCCTGCTGGGCCATCGCGAACGCCGTGCGTTCGATCAGCTCCTTCAGCGCCGCTTCCGGCACGTTGACCCGCTCGGTGGCTTCGACTTCGTCCACCGACGGGAAATCGTTGGCCGGCAAGGTCGCCAGCGTGAAGCGGCTGCGTCCGGCCTGCACCGTGATCTTGTCGCCGGACTGGCTGATCGTGACCTGGCTGCCGTCCGGCAGCGCGCGCACGATCTCGAACAGCTTGCGCGCCGGAATCGTGGTCTCGCCGTCCTCGGCGTTGTCGACCGCACTGCGGGCGATCATTTCCACTTCCAGATCGGTGCCGGTCAGAGACAACTGACTGTCCTTCACCTGGACCAGAAAGTTTGCCAGTACCGGCAGGGTCTGCCGGCGTTCGACAACATTGACCACCTGGGCCAGAGGTTTGAGGAAAGCTTCTCGCTGCAGACTGAAACGCATGTCGGTCAGGACCTCATTGCCGGTATGGATTATGGGTATAAATACAAAGGCAGGTGGTGCTGGAGTCGCCAAAAATCCGGGAAAACAACATCAACCTATTGAAAAACAAAGGAATTACATTCCTGATGCCACCGTGGACAAGGGTCCCGCCGACAGGGGACAAGTTGTGGACAAAAGTGCCGCGAAAATCCGTGCACATCTTATCCACAAACCTGGCCGCAGGTTATTCACTGAGTTTGCGAATCAGCTTGTCCCAGTCCTCGTGCAGCTTTCCGTCGGTTTCCATCAGATGTTTCACCTGCCGGCATGCGTGCAGCACCGTGGTGTGATCGCGGCCGGCGAAGGCATCGCCGATCTCCGGCAGGCTGTGTTCGGTCAACTCCTTGGCCAGCGCCATCGCGACTTGCCGCGGGCGCGCCAATGACCGCGTTCGCCGCTTGGAGAGCAGGTCCTTGACCTGCAGCCCGTAGTAGTCTGCCACGGTCTTCTGGATGTTGGCGATGCTGATGGCCTGCTGCTGTGCACGCAGCAGGTCGCGCAGGGTTTCCTGGGCAAATTCGGCCGAAATCGTGCGTCCAGTGAAATTGGCTTGCGCGGTCAGCGTATTGACCGCGCCTTCCAGGTCGCGCACGTTGCTGCGCATCTTCTTGGCCAGCAGGAAAGCCACTTCCTCGGGGATCTGCGAACCGCGCTCGCGCGCCTTCGACAGCACGATCGCGGCGCGGGTTTCAAAGTCCGGCGGATCGATTGCCACCGACAGCCCCCAGCCCAGCCGCGATTTCAGCCGCGGCTCCAGCCCTTCAACTTCGCGCGGGTAGCGGTCGCAGGTCATGATGATTTGCTGGCGGCCGTCGAACAGCATGTTGAAGGTGTGGAAGAACTCCTCCTGGGTGCGGTCCTTGCCGGCGAAGAACTGGATATCGTCGATCAGCAGCGCGTCGATGTGCTGGAACTGACGCTTGAACTGGTCGGCGGTCTTGTTCTGCAGGGCGCGGAAAAACGCGTTGTAGAACTCGTTGGAGCGCAGGTACAGCACCTTGGCCTGCGGGTTGTGCCGGCACATCAGGTTGCCGGCGGCCAGCATCAGATGGGTTTTGCCAAGTCCGGTGCCGCCGTACAGCAGCAACGGGTTGTGGGCGCGATCGCCGGGTTTCTGCGCGGCCTGCCAGGCGGCGGCGCGCGCCAACTGGTTGCTGCGACCTTCGACGAAATTGTCGAAGGTGTAGTGCGGGTCGAGATGGCCGTCGAAGGTTTCGGTGCCGTTGTGGACAGTGGGTTCGACGAAGGCCTTGACCGGCGTTTCGCGCGTTCGCGTGCCGATTTCCAGCGACACCTCGCGACCGGCGGCGAAATGCCCGAGCAGTTCGCGGATCCGCGCCAGATAGCGTTCGCGGACCTGTTCGATGATGAAGGCGTTCGGCGCGTACAGCACCATCGCATCGTTGCGCAGCTCGGCCTGCAGCGGTTTGAGCCAGGTATGCACATCCTCGGCCGGCAGCTCGGCTTCCAATCGTTCTAGGCAGCGGGGCCAAGCATCCATCGGGCGGGCATCTGGGGACAAGGCGACGGGAGGAATCGGTACCCGTGGCGCGGGGCGCGTCGGCCGGGTCGATCAGACTACCATGAAGCCGGCGGGCAACCGATGCCGGGAAAACGGGTGACTTGATCGCCGCGGCCGATCTGGATTACAATTTCCGGTTCATTCCCTACACCAACGCCGAGGGCCCCATGGCCACCAAGCGCACCTATCAACCCAGCAACCTGAAGCGCAAGCGCGACCATGGCTTCCGCGCCCGGATGAAGACCGCCGATGGCCGCAAGATCCTCGCGCGCCGCCGCGCCAAGGGCCGCAAGCGCCTGACTGCCTGACGATGGCCGGGCGGTCGTCCGCATGGACGATGCCCTCCCAACGTGGAGCGTCGACAACAGCCCGCCCTGAGCGTCAGAGCGGGCTTTGTTATGCCATGAATTCCCCGAAACCCAGGCCATACGGTTTTCCTCCGCATGCGCGCGTGCGCAGCGGCGCCGACTATGTCCGGGTTTTCGCCCAGGGGCGGCGGACAGCCGAGCCGCTGCTGGCCCTGCACTGGGACAAGCGCGATACGCCTGCGCGGCTGGGCCTTGCGGTCTCGCGCAAGGTCGATTCGCGTGCCATCGTGCGCAACCGGATCAAGCGCGTGCTGCGCGACGAATTCCGTCGCCTGCGCCCGCTTTTGCCGCCCGGCGACTACGTGGTGGTCGCGCGTCCAAGCCGACCGCCGGCCGCGTCGGCACAGCTGCGTGACGCCTTCCGTCGCGCCTTGCGCCGCAGCGGAGCGTTGCCGCCCCCGGCTGCGGACGGCACAATGCCGCCGACCTTGAATACACCTTCCCTTCACTCCATCCAATCCGGACCCGTGTCCGGCTGAGATCGCCTGCCTGATGAACCAGACCCGTGTTTTCCTGATTTTCGCCTGGCTGATGGTGGCGACGCTGTTGTGGATGGAGTGGGGCAAGTTCAATGCGCCCAAGCTGGCCGAAACCGCGACGGCGGCGACAGCACAGGTCGATGCGCCTGCTGTCGCCGCGTCCACCGTTCCCGCAGCCGCGGCCGTGCCGACCGCGCCATCGGCACAACTTCCGGCATCGTCCGCAGCGGTGCCGACGACTGGCGAAAGCGCTGCCAGCGCGCTGGTCACGGTCAGCAGCGATGTCTTGCGCCTGGTGCTCGATGGCGGCAGCGTACATTCGGCCGAACTGTTGAAGTATCCGCAGAGCAAGCAACCCGGCAGCGCGCCGGTGCAATTGCTCGGCCGCGAGCCCGGCCACTTCTACGCGGCCGAGAGTGGCTGGGTCGGCGCCAACGGCGCCGAAGCGCCGACTCACGAGCACGGTTTCGTTCCGGAAGCCGGAGCCGGCGAGATCCGGCTGGCCGACGGGCAGGCCGAAGTCTCGGTGCCCTTCGTGTGGCATGGCGAGAACGGCGCCAGCATTCGCCGCACCTATACCCTGCGCCGCGGCGACTATGCCGTGCAGGTGCGCGACGAGATCAGCAATGCCGGCGCCGAACCGTGGCAGGGCTATGTCTATCGCCAGTTGCAGCGCGACCCGCCGCAGGTCAAGCGTGGCATGACCAACCCGGACTCCTTCAGCTTCAACGGCGCGACCTGGTGGGACGGCGGCTACCAGCGGCGCAAGTTCGGCAAGGACTATCTGGAAGACGGCAAGGTTGAGAAGCAGATCAGCGGCGGCTGGATCGCGATCCTGCAGCACCATTTCTTCACCGCCTGGATTCCGCAGTCCGACGCGACCGCGACGGTATCGCTGGATGCGCCGGTGGCCAGTGACGGCACGCGAGCGCTGATCCGCGAAATGGGTCCGGCCTACAGCGTGGCGCCGGGCGAGCAGGCCACGACCAGCGCCCGGCTGTGGATCGGGCCGAAACTGGTCGACAAGATCCAGGCCGCCGCCGTGCCTGGGCTGGACCGGGTGGTCGATTACAGCCGCTTCTCGATCCTGACCCTCATCGGTCAAGGCCTGTTCTGGATTCTCAGCCACCTGCACAGCCTGTTCGGCAACTGGGGCTGGGCGATCATCGGCTTGGTGGTGCTGGTCAAGCTGGCGTTGTATCCATTGTCGGCGGCGCAGTACAAGAGCTTTGCCAAGATGCGCCAGTTCCAGCCGCGCATCGCCCAGTTGAAGGAACGCTACGGCGACGACCGCGAGAAGCTCAATACCGCGATGATGGAGCTGTACCGCAAGGAGAAGATCAACCCAATGGGCGGCTGCCTGCCGATCCTGGTGCAGATGCCGATCTTCCTGACCCTGTACTACGTGCTGGTGGAATCGGTCGAATTGCGACAGGCGCCGTGGATGCTGTGGATCCAGGACCTGACCGCGCGCGATCCGTATTTCATCCTGCCAGTCGTCAACGCGGCGGTGATGTGGATGACGCAGAAGCTGACGCCATCGCCGGGCATGGATCCGATGCAGCAGAAGATGATGCAGGCCATGCCGCTGATCTTCGGCGTGATGATGGCTTTCTTCCCGTCCGGTCTGGTGCTGTACTGGGTGACCAACGGTGCGCTGGGTTTGTTGCAGCAGTGGTGGATGACCAAGCGCCACGGCCAGCCGGCCACAGCCAAGTCCTGAGGTCGGCCACGAAAGCCTGAACGTGGGCCCGCCGGAAGGCGGGCCTTTTGTTGGCGGCGCCACAATCGCGAAAGGCGCTACGCTTGCGCCGGGTTTCCGGAAAGTCCTGATGCAAGACAACGACACCATCGTGGCCATCGCCACCGCCGCTGGCAGCGGCGGGGTGGGCATCGTGCGCGTTTCCGGTCCGCAGTCGGCAGCCATCGGCGAAAACCTGTGCGGTCGGAGACTGCGGGCGCGATACGCGCACTACACCCGGTTCCGAGACGCAACCGGCGAAACCATCGATGACGGCATCGCCCTGTATTTTCCGGCGCCGCACAGTTTCACCGGCGAAGACGTGGTCGAGCTGCAGGCGCACGGCAGTCCGGTCGTGCTGCAGCAACTGGTGGCGCGCGCTTGCGCCCTTGGTGTGCGGCAGGCCCGGCCGGGCGAGTTCAGCGAACGCGCCTTTCTCAACGGTCGCCTCGACCTGGCCCAGGCCGAGGCGATCGCCGACCTGATCGCGGCCACCGACGCACGTGCCGCGCGTGCCGCACGCCGTTCGCTGGAGGGCGTGTTCTCCACCCGGGTGCAGGCGCTCGCCGAAACCCTGGTCCACCTGCGCGTCCAGATCGAGGCGACCATCGATTTCGCCGACGAGCCGCTGGATACGCTCGGCATCGGCACTTTGCGCTGCCAATTGCAGGAGGCTGGCGAAGCCCTCGTGAGACTGCGAGAAGACGCTGAACGCGGACGCAAGCTGCGCGACGGCGCCCACGTGGTGATCGCCGGGCCACCGAACGCCGGCAAAAGTTCGCTGCTGAATGCGCTGTCCGGGCGTGATCGCGCGATCGTCACCGACGTGGCCGGCACCACTCGCGACACCCTGCACGAAACGATTCGCATGGATGGCGTGGAACTGACTCTGGTTGATACCGCTGGACTGCGCGAAAGCGGCGACGTCATCGAGCGCGAGGGCATGCGCCGGGCACGCGACGAACTGGCCCGGGCCGACCTGGTGTTGCTGGTGCAGGATGCCAGCGGCGCGGAGCCGGACCCGACGGCGATCCTGCCCGGGCTGGACCCGTCGGTCCCGGTACTGTCGGTGTGCAACAAGGCCGATCTGCTGGATCGGCTGCCGCCGGATGGCCCGGACAGGATCCACGTCTCGGCACGCACGGGCCTTGGTCTGGAACGCCTGCAATTGCAATTGCGCCGTCGGGTCGCCGATGATGTCGGCCGGCAGGGTGGAGGCGAGTTTTCGGCCCGGTCGCGACATGTCGAATCGTTGCGGCAGACGGAGCGGCATGTGGAAACCGCGAAGCGTGAGCTGGATCACGAATATCTGGAACTGGCCGCGGAGGAATTGCGGCAAGCTCACGATGCGCTTGGGGAAATCACGGGAAAGGTGTCGCCGGACGAGTTGCTGGGGCGGATCTTTTCCACGTTCTGCATCGGCAAATGACGGCCGGTGGTTGCCGGGAAGGGAGTCCTGGAAGCATTCATCGGGCAATATTCGCCGAAAGGCATAGGGGGTCCAGGAACATGCAAGCGGTCAGGCAGACATTCCAATCGACGAAGTTGCGCGGGTTCGCGGCGTTGGCGCTGCTCGCCGCATTGGCGGCGTGCAACAAGCAGGAGCCGCAACCGGCGACCAGTGGCGCTGCGCCGGCTGGGCCGGCGACGCAGCCCGCCGCTGCCGAAACCGCGGCGACACAAACGGCGGCCGAACAGGAACAGCAACAGCAACAGCAACAGCAACAGCAACAGCAGGAGCGCGAAACGCACCTGAAGCAGCTGCCGCCCGAAGAGCTGCGCGAACTGGCCCGCAAGGCGCTGAGCGAGAACCGCATCTATACGCCAGCCGGTGACAACGCCGTCGAGTATTACCTGGCCCTGCGCGACAAGCTGCCAAACGACGCCAGCGTCAACAGTGCGCTGACCGATCTGTTGCCGTATGCAGTGATCGCGGCCGAACAGAGCATCGGTCGTCAGGATTTCGAAGAGGCCAAGCGGCTGTCGGCGATGATCGGCAAGGTCGATCCGAAGGCGCCGGCATTGCCCCGCCTCGAGCAGAGCATCGCTGCAGGCGAACAGGCAGCAGCGCAACGTGCAATCGTCGATGAGGCACGGGCCAAGGTGGAAGCAGAAGCGCGGGCCAAGGCTCTGGAAGAACAACGCGTGATCCAGCAGCAGGAACAGCAGCAGGCGGCAGCCGAAGCGTTGGCTGCCGCGCAACAGGCAGAGCAGCAACAAGCCGCCGCCGCCGCAGAACGCGAGGCTGCGGCGCAGCGTGCGGCGGAAGAGGAACGAGCCCGGCAGGAGGCCGAAGCCCGTGCACAGCGCGAGGCGGCGGCGCAAACCGCAAGCGTCACTCCCGCCGCCAGCTTGCGTGCCATCAGCACGCCTGCGCCCCGCTATCCGCCGGAGGCTTTGCGGGCGGGAACCGCAGGTGAGGTCATGGTGGAGATCACCGTGGGAACGGATGGGTCCGTGACCAACGCTCGCGTCGTTCGCGCCACGCCGACTCGGGTGTTTGATCGCGAGGCCTTGAACGCGGTCAGGCGGTGGAAGTTCGAACCGATCAGCGCACCGGTGACGATCCGGCGGACGATTGCGTTCAATCCGAACTGATTCGGGTCGGTGGGCATGAATGACGACAAGCCGGCGAAAGCCGGCTTGTCGCGTTTTTATCAGCCCGATATTGCCAACTTCTCCTGCCGGTAGCGCCAGACCGCAGCCGCCCACAGCAGCAAGGCCAGACCGAACGAACAGGCCAGATAGATCGTCCACTGTTCCGGCGAGGGCGATTCGCCGCGGGTGATCTTCACCAGCATTTGGTTCTGCGCCAGGAACGGCACCGCGTACTGCCAGAGCGCGGTGTTCTTCAGCGGATAGGCCATCAACGCATAGCTGGGAATCATCGGCAGGAAGATCAGCCAGCCCATGTGGCTTTGCGCCTCCTTCATGCTCTTGGCCGCGGCCGACAGGAAGGTCAGCAGGGCGGTGCCGATCAGCACCAGCGGCAGCAGGACCAGCAGCAGCGAAAGTATCGAGCCCGGACTGACGTCGAGCGATCGCATGGCGCCGCTGGCGAATACCGAGCTGATCTTGAACGACAGCAGGGTCAGGACCAGGCTGGTCACGCCCAGCAGGGCGGCGGCCAGCATCTTGCCGCTGACGATCGCGCCGCGCGAAGCGGGCGTGGCCAGCAGCGGCTCCAGCGATTGCCGCTCGCGTTCGCCGGCAGTGGCGTCCATCGAGATGTGCGCACCGCCGATGAAGGCCCACATCACCAGCAGCAGCGGCAGGATCACCGACAGCAGCAAGCCGCGCTTGGCTTCCGGCGTGGCCAGATCGCGGTCTTCCACGCCGAGGGCGCGGGTGATGCCGGGGTCGACGCCGCGCGCGAGCAGGCGCAAGGCTCCGACCTGCTGCCCGTAGCCACCGAGGACGGCGCGCACCCGGGCCACCACCAGATCGCTGTTGCGGCTGGTCGAGTCGGCCACGATCACCACCTGTGCCGGCCGTCCCGCCTGCCAGTCGTCGGCGAAGTCCTTGCCGATCAGCAGGCCGACATCCTCGCGCTGTTCGCGGACGGCGGCATCCAGCTGTGCGCGTTGCCGCGCTTCGTCGCCCGGCAGCGTCTCCTTGCTGCGAACGCCCTGCCCGCCAAGCCAGGCCACCAGGTTCGGCGCACGTTCCGCACCGACGATGTGGATCTCCAGCGGTTTCTCGAGCTGGGTTTCCGCGCGCAACTGGGTCAGCTTGCCGATGCCGATCATCAGCAGGGGATAGATCAGCGGTCCGACCAGCAAGGTGAATATCAACGTGCGGCGGTCGCGCAGGAAGTCGCGCAGTTCCTTGCGCAGAACAGTCATCATCGCGCTCATGCCAGCAGGCCCTCCTCGGAACCGATCAGTCTCACGAAAGCGTCTTCCAGGTTGTCTTTGCCGGCGCGTTGCCGCAGTTCGTCCGGCGCGCCCTGTGCGACCACCTTGCCGTGGGCGATCACCACGATG
Source organism: Pseudoxanthomonas kalamensis DSM 18571 (assembly GCF_010211745.1). Classification (GTDB taxonomy): domain Bacteria; phylum Pseudomonadota; class Gammaproteobacteria; order Xanthomonadales; family Xanthomonadaceae; genus Pseudoxanthomonas_A; species Pseudoxanthomonas_A kalamensis. The sequence goes on from NZ_PDWQ01000001.1 coordinate 480,766, forward strand.
CGATCACACAGCGCGGCCACTTCCTGCATGATGTGGCTGGAGAAGATCACGCAGCGGCCCTCGTCGCGCAGTTGCTTGAGGAATTCGCGCAGGCCGCGGGTAGTCATCACGTCCAGGCCGTTGGTCGGCTCGTCCAGGATCACGTTCTTCGGGTCGTGGATCAGGGCGCGGGCGATGGCGGTCTTGGTGCGCTGGCCCTGGCTGAAACCCTCGGTGCGGCGATCGAGGAAATCGTCCATCTGCAGCGCCTGCGACAACAGCGCGGTGCGCGCTTCGATCTGCGTGCGACTCATGCCGTGCAGTTCGCCGAAATAGGCGATGTTCTCGCGCGCAGTCAGGCGCTTGTACACGCCGCGCGCATCCGGCAGCACGCCCAGCGCGCTGCGCGCTGCGGCCGGGTCGCTGGCCACATCGATGCCGTCGACCAGCACGCGCCCGGTTTCGGGCTTCATCAGCGTGTACAACATGCGCAGGGTGGTGGTTTTGCCGGCGCCGTTGGGGCCGAGCAGGCCGGTGATTTCGCCGTCGCGGGCTTCGAAGCCGACGTCGTCGACGGCGACCACGGTGGCGTCCTTGCGGCTCTTGCCGGGGAATGTCTTGCGCAGATGGTCGGCGACGATCATGGGTTCCACCCGTTGTGGCTGGTGAAGGGCTGGGTATAGGACAGGTCGTCCAGGCAGGTGGCGTCGAGATCGACGGCGTTGCCGCGTTCGACGAATTGCGCGAACAGCCGCGGCATGCAGCCGGCGCCGATCACGTTGTGGCCCTGGCCGCGCAGCACCAGCAGGCGGCCGTTGGGCAGCGCGTCGGCGACTTCCTTGCCGTAGCGCGGCGGGGTGACCGGGTCGAACTCGCCTTCCAGTACCAGTGCCGGCACCGGCGTGGCCAGCGGCGCATGGAAATCGGCCGGCGCCTCGCCTTTCGGCCAGATCTTGCATTGGGCGATCAGCGCTTCGGTCAGCGCATGGCCGAGCACGGTGCCTTCGTCCTCGGACGAGGCGGCGATGCGGTCGCCGTCCTCGCTGCACACCACCGACAGCTGCATGCCCATCGCCATGCTGTCCTGCATTTCGCCGAACAGCATCTGCGCCAGTGCCATCAGCTCCTCGTAGCGGCCTTGGTTGGCTTCGTGGATCAGCACCGGCAGCAACGCGCCCGCCTGCGGCATGTAGGCGTACATGCGCACCAGGCCGACGACGTGCTGCGGCAACAGGCGTTCTTCGCGCAACTCGCCGCTACGGGCATCGCGGAATTTCACCCGCGGGCGGTCGCGCTCCAGCGTGGCCAGCAAGGTATCGAGCTGCTGGCGCGGCTCGCCGAGGCGCTCGCGACAGGTGGCGTCCTGCTTGCACTGGTCAAACTGCAGGGCCAGCGCATCGTCCAGGTTGCGAGCGAAGATGTTGCCCAGCACCAGACTGTTGGGCACCACCGAGTCGAGCACGATGCTGCGGGTCTGCTGCGGGTAACGCATCGCATACTGCTGGGCGACGCGGGTGCCGTAGGACACCCCGACTAGGTTGATCTGCGTCGCGCCGATCGCCTCGCGTACCGCCTCGAGGTCGCGGATGGCGTCGCTGGTGGTGTAGAAGCGCAGGTCGGCGCGTTCGGCCAGCGCGTCGCGGCAGGCTTCGGTCATGGCGATGGCCGCAGCCGGGTCGGTGTCGGTGGCCGCTTTATCGGCCGGGCAGGTCAGCGGGTTCGATTCCCCGGTGCCGCGCTGGTCGACCAGGATCACGCTGCGATGCTTGCGCACCTCGCGGAAGGCCGCATCCAGCTGCGGATAAGTGGTGATCGCAGCCTGGCCCGGGCCGCCGGCGAGGAAGAACACTGGGTCCGGCGCCATGTCGGTTTCGTTGTCCGGCGGCAACCAGGCGATGTTCAGCGCGATCTTGCGCGCATCGGGTTGCGCCGGGTTCTCCGCCACTTCGAAGCGGGCGCATTGTGCGTCCAGCGCGCGCCCGCTGCCGGGCACCGGCAGCGCGCAGGGCGCGAATTCCAGCGTCCCCAAGGTGCGGACCGGTGCTGCTGCGGTGTCGGCCGCGGCGACAGTATCGTCCGCTTCGGCGTTGGCCGGAGCCTGGTTCTGCCACAAGCGAAAACCGACGAAGGCCGCGGCCAGCACCAGCGCCAGCAGAAGTCGGGATTTAGTCGACATGACGGTGTCCTCCATGAAATGTCGCAGGGATGCGCGTTCGCATTCAGTTTGCCTCCGGCAGGAAGATGGCTTCGATGGGTTGCTCGAACAGTCTGGCGATGCGGAAGGCCAGCGGCAGGCTGGGGTCGTACTTGCCGGTTTCCAGAGCGTTGACCGTCTGTCGCGATACTTCCAGACGTTCGGCCAGCTGGGCTTGTGACCAGCCGGCGAGGTCGCGAAGTTCCCGCAGGCGGTTGTTCACAGGTAGTGCCGGGAAATGAGCAGCTTGGCCACGCCGTAGGTGGCGCACAGGCAGGGAAACACCCACAGCATTGCCGCGCTGGCGGGGATGTCGATCAGGCTCGCCGTCTGCAGGAAACCGGCTGTCATGTAGCCGGCGCCGAGGATGCCGCCGGAAATGGCCAGCGATTCCAGCTCGATCCGGCGCTGCATCTCGTCCGAATCGCGGATGAAGCGGGCTACCGCGCGGATCGCCAGCACGATCAGTCCAGCGGGCAGCAGGGCGATCAGCACGCGCAGGCCGACCGCATCGACTCGCTGCAGCAAGGGCTTCCACACCAGCATGACGCCGACGTAGGCGGCCATCGGCGGCGTGAATTCGCGGTAGTAGCGGCGAGTCAACGCCGGCGGCGCCGAATCGCGGAGATTGCCCGGCCAGAACCAGACCAGGGCCGAGGCGAACAGCCCGGTGGCACCGATACCGGCCAACATGCCGAGCAGGGACGCGTCGATTGGCAACTTCAGCCACAGGCCCAGCCCGCCGAAACCGAGCAAGGCCAAGCTGCACAGCAGCAGGACCAGCGCCCAGCGCTTGCAGCCGCTCATCGGCAGTCGTCTCGCCGTGCGGGCGCCAAGGCGATCAGGGCGCAACCGAGGACAAAGAAGGCCGGTTGGCGTAGGCCGACGACCAGGAAGGCCATGCCGATTGCCAGGTAGGGCGTCGGGCGAGAACGGACGGTGCAGGGGCGCATGGGAGACTTGTCAAGGAAACTTGACACACAAGATATCGACGCCCGCACGGCGTGTCAAGCAAACTTTACATTACTTGCCTGCGGTGTACTTCTCGCGCCGGATCCGGGCCGGTCCCAAACCGGCGGCGGTCAGCGTCTCGACGCAGGCGTCGACCATGCCCGGATTGCCGCACAGGTAGGCGATGTCGCCATCGGCATCCGGCTCGAGCTCGCCGAGGAACTGCTGCACGTAACCGTGGCGCATGTCCGGATGCGGATCGGCCGGCAGCCCGCGCGAAAAGCAGGGCATGAAGCGGAAACCCGGATGCGCGTCGGCGAAGGTGCGGAACTCGTCGCCGTACAGCAGGTCTTCCGCGCTGCGCACGCCGAACAGCAGCACGACCTCGACGCCGCGCTCGGCCATCAGCCGTTCCAGCTGCGGCAGCATCGCGCGATACGGTGTCACCCCGGTGCCGGTGGCCACCAGCAGGTAGCGGCGGTTGGCATCGTCGGGCAACAGGCAGAAGCGGCCGTAGGGGCCGTTACCGGCCACCGTTCCTCCGGGCTCCAGTGCGGTCAGCAGCTCGGTAGCCACGCCGCCGGGCATATGGCTGACCGCGATCTCGATGGTGTCGTCGGGCGTCGGCGCATGCGTGCGTGGCATCGCCAGCGAGTAGCTGCGCCGCGCCACGCCGCCGTCGGCCAGCGGAACATGCAGCTGCAGGAACTGTCCGGGCTGGAAATCCAGCGCCTGGCCGTCGCCGCGGACGAAGGTGTAATGACCGACCGACGGCGACAGCATGCGTCGCGCCAGCAGTTTCAGCGGGAAGGAGGGAATGGCCAAGCCGATGGAACGCTCTGGTGCCGGGGCGCGCCCGGCGGGGCACCTATAATAAGCGCGCACCCTCGCATCCGCGCCGCAAGGCAGTACATGGCATCGCCCACAGACACGATTTCTTCCGTCCCCGCGCTTTCGGTCCGGGATTTGCGCAAGACCTACGACAATGGCGTGCAGGCGCTGAAAGGCGTGTCGCTGCAGGTGATGCCCGGCGACTTCTTCGCCCTGCTCGGCCCCAACGGTGCCGGCAAGAGCACCCTGATCGGGATCGTGTCCTCGCTGGTCAACAAGAGTTCCGGCGAGGTCGAACTGTTCGGCGTCGATCAGCAGGCGCAGCGTGACGCGGCGATGCGGCTGATCGGATTGGTGCCGCAGGAAATCAACTTCAACCTGTTCGAGAAACCGTTCGACATCCTGGTCAACTACGCCGGCTTCTACGGCATCCCGCGCGCCGAGGCCGCACAGCGCGCCGAGCAGGAACTGCGCGCCGCGCAGTTGTGGGACAAGGCCTTCCTGATGAGCCGCACGCTGTCCGGCGGCATGAAACGCAGGCTGATGATTGCCCGCGCGATGATGACCCGGCCAAGGCTGCTGATCCTCGACGAACCCACCGCCGGTGTCGACATCGAGATCCGCCGCGGCATGTGGAGCACGCTGCGCGCGATCAACGCTGCCGGCACCACGATCATCCTGACGACCCATTACCTGGAAGAAGCCGAAAGCCTGTGCCGCAACCTGGCCATCATCAACCACGGCCGGATCGTCGAGCAGGGACCGATGCGCGAGCTGCTGGCCAAGCTGGACGTGGAAGGCTTCCTGTTCGACATCGAAGGCAGCTTGCCGGCGCAATTGCCGCAGATCGAGGGCGCGGTGCTGCTGGCCAGCGACAGCCACACGCTGGATCTGGACATGCCGCGCGAGATGGATCTGAACCGGGTGTTCGCCGAATTGCAGGCCGCCGGCATCCGTGTCCGCTCGATGCGGACCAAGTCGAACCGGCTGGAAGAACTGTTCGTGCGTCTGACCAACGGTGACGCGGGCGCCAAGGAGGACGCGGCATGAGTACGCAACCGGTCGCAACAACGGCGGACCGCGAGCCGAGCGTCACCCGCCGCAATCTGGTGGCGCTGGCCACCATCGTCCGTCGCGAGGTGACCCGCATCCTGCGCATCTGGGGCCAGACCCTGGTACCGCCGGCGATCACCATGACCCTGTATTTCCTGATCTTCGGTGGTCTGATCGGCTCCCGGGTCGGCGACATGGGCGGCTACAGCTACATGGAGTTCATCGTCCCCGGCCTGGTGATGATGAGCGTGATCCAGAACAGCTACGGCAACATTTCCTCCAGCTTCTTCGGTGCCAAGTTCGGCCGCCATATCGAGGAGATGCTGGTCAGCCCGATGCCGAACTGGGTGATCCTGGGCGGCTACGTCGCTGGCGCGGTGCTGCGCGGGCTGATGGTCGGGGCAATCGTGATGGTCATTGCCATGTGCTTCACTCAGGTGCGCGTCCCGCACCCGCTGGTCACCCTGAGCACGGTGCTGCTGGGGGCGACGATCTTTTCGCTGGCCGGCTTCATCAATGCGGTCTACGCCAGGAAGTTCGACGATGTGGCGATCGTGCCGACCTTCATCCTGACCCCGCTGACCTACCTGGGCGGCGTGTTCTACTCGGTCAAGCTGCTGCCGCCGTGGGCCGAGGCAGCCACCCATGCCAACCCGATCTTCTACATGGTCAACGCCTTCCGCTACGGCCTGCTTGGCAGCAGTGACGTGCCGCTGTGGCTGGCCTACGCGTTGATGCTGGGGTTCGTCGTGGCGCTGGGCGCACTGGGCCTGTGGCTGCTCAAGCGTGGCGTGGGATTGCGCAGCTGAGGCATTGCGGGCCTTGCCGCACGCTCACGATTGCGTGCGAGACTGCGAGTGGCCGGCACAACATGCTGGTGATCTGCGAAGTGGTGAACGTCAACCAGGACTGAGCGCGTCCGGTAGGCGGAAAAACGCGCGCGCGGTTGCCGTGCTGGCGGCCGCCGCCTCCGCCGCGTCCACGCCACGGTCGCGCGCCAGTTCCTCGACGATGTGCGGCAGGAAGGCCGGCTCGTTGCGACGGTCCTTCGGCATCGGTTTGAGCGTGCGCGGCAGCAGGTAGGGGGCGTCGGTCTCGACCATCAGCCGGTTGGCGGGGATGTTCTTCATCAGTTCGCGCAGGTGTTGCCCGCGGCGCTCGTCGCACAGCCAGCCGGTGATGCCGATGTGCCAGTCGCGGTCCAGATAGTCGAACAGCTCTTCGCGGCTGCCGGTGAAGCAATGGACCACGACCGGACCGAGCCGGCCGTTGAAGTTGCGCAGCATCGCCATGAAATCGTCGTGCGCGTCGCGCTGGTGCAGGAACAGCGGTTTGCCGTTCTCGCTGGCTAACTGTAACTGACGCTCGAACGCCTTGCGTTGCGCCGGCCGTGGCGAGAAGTCGCGGAAATAGTCCAGCCCGCATTCGCCGACCGCGACAACTTCGGCATGCGCATGCAGGGCGCGCATCTCGGCGTCGCATTCGTCGGTGTACTCGCTGGCGTGGTGCGGATGCACGCCGGCAGTGGCGTACAGCACACCCGGATGCGCTTGAGCCAGGGCCAGCGCCTTCGGCGAGTGCTCGCGGCTGGCGCCGGTGACGATCATCCGTGTGACGCCGGCTTCGCGCGCGCGCTGTAACACCGCGTCGCGGTCGCGGTCGAAGCAGTCGTGGGTGAGGTTGGCGCCGATGTCGATCAGTTGCATGGCGCCATTGTAGGAGCGGCGTCAGTCGCAAAGAAGTATTGATGGAAAACATCGCGGCTGACGCCTCTCCTACAATAGGCCGATGCCTGTCGTCGACTTCCCGATCGATCCGCTGCTGCCGGACATCCGCCGCAGCCTGGCCGCGCATCCGCGGCTGGTGCTGGAAGCGGCGCCGGGCGCCGGCAAGACCACCCGGGTGCCGCCGGCGCTGCTGGACGAGGGCTGGCTAGGCGGGCGCCGGATCGTGATGCTGGAGCCGCGTCGGGTGGCCGCACGGGTGGCGGCGGGCTTCATGGCGAGTACTCAAGGCGAGGCGGTCGGCGACACGGTCGGCTATCGGATCCGCTTCGACAACAAGGTCGGGCCGCGCACCCGGATCGAAGTCGTGACCGAAGGCATCCTGACCCGGATGATCCAGGACGACCCGACGCTGGAAGGCGTCGGGGCGCTGCTGTTCGACGAATTCCACGAACGCCACCTGGCGGCCGACCTCGGCTTGGCGTTGGCGCTGGACGTGCAGCAGTCGTTGCGCGAGGACCTGCGCATCGTGGTGATGTCGGCCACGCTGGACGGCGAGCGACTGGCGCGCTGGCTGGAGGCGCCGCGCCTGAGCAGCCACGGCCGGGCGTATCCGGTGCAGATCGCACACTTTCCCGCGCGCCGCGAGGAAACGCGGGAAGCGCAGGCGGTGCGAGCCGCGTTGCAAGCATTGTCACAGTACCCCGGCGATGTGCTGGTATTCCTGCCCGGGCAGCGCGAGATTGCCCGTGTGCAGGCCGCGCTGGAAGCGACCGCACCCGACGCCGATGTGTTGCCGCTGCACGGCGAACTGCCGGTCGAGCAGCAGTCGCGGGTATTGCAGCCCGCGCCAGACGGCCGCCGCCGCGTGGTGCTGGCGACCAATGTCGCCGAATCCTCGGTGACCCTGCCCGGCGTGCGGGTGGTGATCGACGCCGGGCTCGCACGCGAACCGCGCTACGACCCCAACAGCGGATTCTCGCGACTGGATGCGGTAGCGATCAGCCAGGCCTCGGCCGACCAGCGCGCCGGCCGCGCCGGCCGGGTCGCCGACGGTTGGGCGTACCGGTTGTGGCCGGCCTCGCAGCGGCTGGAACCGCAACGCGCGGCGGAGATTGCCCAGGTCGAGCTGGCCGGGCTGGCGCTGGAACTGGCGGCCTGGGGCAGCGATACCCTGCGCTTTCCCGATCCACCGCCGCCGGGTGCATTGGCGGCGGCACGCGAACTGCTGCAACGGCTGGGCGCGCTGACGGACGACGGCGCGATCACCGCGTCCGGCCGACGCATGCTGGCACTGGGCACGCATCCGCGACTGGCAGCGATGCTGCTGGCCGCGCGCCCGCCGCGCGAGCAGGCGCTGGCCGCCGACCTGGCCGCGCTGCTGGAAGCGCGCGATCCGCTGCGTTCGCGCTCGGACGCGCTGGCCGAACGCTGGCGTGCGCTGGCCGCTTTCCGTGCTGGCCGGGTTTCGACTTCGGCCAGCCGTGGTGCGCTGGCCGCCCTCGACGCGGCGTCGAAGCAATGGCGCCGTCGCCTGCGCAGCGAGGCGCGTCCACCGGACGAAATCGAAGCGCACGAACTGGGCGACCTGCTGATCCATGCGTTTCCCGATCGCATCGCCTTCCGTCACCGCGACGATTCGTTGCGCTACCAGCTGGCCAACGGGCGCATGGCCAAGCTGTTCGATGACAGCGCGCTGCGTGGCGAGCCGTGGCTGGTCGCCAGCGAACTGCGCCACGAGATGCGCGGCGACGCCCTGCTGCTGCGCGCCGCGCCGGTTGACGAGGCGCGGCTGCGCGCGGAGTTTCCGCAGCGTTTTGTCGAACACGAAGGCGCGATCTGGGATGCGGACAAGCATGCGCTGGTGGCGCGGCGCGAGTCGCGCTTCGACCGGATCGTGCTGGACAGCCGGCCGGCCGGTCGCATCGATCCCGCGCAAGCGGCGCAGGCGCTGACCGAGGCCGTGCGCGAGTCGGGCCTGCAACTGCTGCCGTGGACCGACGCGCTGCGACAATGGCAGGCGCGGGTCGAATCGCTGCGCCAGTGGATGCCCGAGCTGGGGTTGCCCGAACGTAGCGATGACGCGCTGTTGGCGACGCTGGACGACTGGCTGCGGCCGGCCTTCGCCGGCAAGACGCGGTTGGATGCGCTGTCCGAAAGCGAATTCGGCGAGGCCTTGAAGACCGGCATCGACTGGCCGTTGCGGCAGAAACTGGACGCGCTGGTCCCGACCCGCATCGTCGTGCCTTCGGGCCTGGAACGCCGGATCGAATACGCACTGGACCACGCTGGAGCACCGCAGCCGCCGGTGCTGGCGGTCAAGCTGCAGGAGCTGTTCGGCCTGGCCGAAACGCCGCGGATCGCCGACGGACGGGTGCCGCTGCTGCTGCACCTACTCTCGCCCGGCGGCAAGCCGTTGCAGGTCACCGCCGACCTGCGCAACTTCTGGGACACCATCTATGCCGAAGTGAAGAAGGAAATGAAGGGGCGCTATCCGAAGCATCCGTGGCCGGATGACCCATGGACCGCAACTGCATCGCATCGCGCCAAGTCGCGAGGGACGTGATCCGGGCATCGTCACGCGCCCAGCGCGTCGCGGCGTTACCATCGCATCAGGCGCGGACTTCCTGTCCACGCATTCCCTCAGGAGTCGTCGATGAGCAAGTTGGGCGAACTATCCGAACAGGCGCTGGAGCTGGCCGAAAAGCTCGGCGAGAAGTTGCAGCTGAGCGGCGACCAGGCCGGCAAGTGGCTGCAGACCGGCGCCGCGCTGGGCGTGGCGCGGGCCGGGGCGAAGACCGCCAAGGGCTTCGTCAAGCGCAACCCGGTCACCAGCGTAGCCATCGCCGCCGGCGTCGGGCTGCTGGCATTCGCGGCCTACCGCCGCCATCGCCGTGAAGCGCTGGAGGCATCGGTCGAAGGCGCATCGAAGCAGATCGTGGCACGCAAGCAGAGGGGCCAGCCGAAGGCGCTCGCGCCACCGCCGGCCAAGGCGCGTAAATCACGAGTCGGCAAGACCGCTTGAGCTTGGGAAGCCGGCCTCAGGTCTGCGCCAGTTCGCGCCACTGCCCGGGTTGCAGGTCATCCAGCCGGTGCGGGCCGATCGAGGTTCGCACCAAGCGCAGGGTCGGCAGACCGACTGCGGCGGTCATCCGCCGTACCTGGCGGTTGCGGCCTTCGCGGAGTGTCAATGACAGCCAGCTGTCCGGCACCATCTTGCGAAAGCGTACCGGCGGATCGCGCGGCCACAGCGGCGGGGCCGCAGGCAGGGACTCCGCCAGTGCCGGCAGCGTCGGACCATCCTTCAGGGTTACGCCAAGGCGCAGGGCCTCCAGTTGCGCAGGGTCGATGACGCCTTCCACCTGTACCCAATAGGTCTTCGGCTGCTTGTGCCTGGGATCGGTCAATTGGTGCGCCAGTGTGCCGTCGTCGGTCAGCAGCAGCAGGCCCTCGCTGTCGTAGTCCAGTCGCCCGGCGGGATACACGCCGGGAGGCAATCCGAATCCGGCCAGCGTGCGTCGCGGCGGCATGCTGAGATCGGTGAACTGGCACAACACATTGAACGGCTTGTTGAAGGCGATCAGCATGAGTCGAAGGTAAAGAAGAGGTTGTAGCCGAACGAAGAGTCGTGCGAAGCCCATTATCGGTGCTGCGCGCCGGGATCATGCGTCTTCGGCGTGATCTTCGGCGGCGGGCGCGATATTTTGCGCGCCGCCGCGCGTCATCGACGCGAAGACGCCATCGCGGCGGACCCAAGCGTGATACAACGCCGCTCCCAGATGCGCCAGCACCAAGGCGAACAGCGCGTAACCGAAAGCGCCATGTGCCGTGCGCAGCAGCGCATACCATGCCGCATCGTGCGGCGCGATCGGCGGCAGATGCACACCGGCGAACAAGGGGATCGGATAGCCGCCGGCCGACAGCATGGCCCAGCCCAGCAACGGCATGGCCAGCATAACCGCGTACAGCAAACCGTGCGAAGCCCGTGCCGCGAGTGCCTGCAATGCCGGCAGATCGGCCGGCAACGGGGGCGGCGGGCTGTGCCAGCGATGGAACAGACGCAGCAGGGCCAGCAGCAGGATCGCAATGCCCAGCGGTCGGTGGATGTCGATCAGCAACGGTCGCAGCGAGAGCGAGGCGACCATGCCGACGCCGATGAACAGCATCGCCAGGATCAGCACCGCCATGCCCCAGTGCAGGGTCCGCGCCAGCGCGTCGAAATGTCCATGGCGATTCATCGTGCGGCCTCCTGCGGGCTTTTCCCGGTCGCTTGCGGGGCCTTGCCCGTGCCGATCTCGCGTTCGCGGCGGGTGAACGACACCGAGTACGCCGCCGCGCGCGCGGCCAGGACCGGGTCATCGGAAAGCGCGATACCGACGGGAACAAGGGTCGGGTCGTAATTGATGTCGCGGCAGGGTCCGGTGGCCTGGGGCTGGCTGCTCTCCAGCGTCAGCGTGCCGGCGACGATGTGCGAACGCTCGTCCGGCCACGGCTGTGACGGATCGTCGACAGGATCGCCCGGAGCGGCCTCGGTGACCACCAGGTCCCAGCGCAGCGGTCCTTGTTGCAGCCGCGATTGCAGATCCTCGGCGAGGAAATCGGCATCGGCCTGCTGGCGCTGTTCGGCGCTCAGGGGCTCGAACGGCGCCTGCGGCCGCATCGACCAGCGCACGAAGTGTTCACCACCGTTCGCATCGATGAAGCGGAAGGCGTTGACGCCATTGAATTGCGTATTGGCCCAGCTGTTCGACCAGGGCGCGCTCCTGGCCCAGTCCTGGAGTTTCTTCGCTTCCGGATAGCGCTGCAGGAATGCGGCTATCTTGGCCGGGTCCGGCTTGCCGGTCACCGGGTCCGGGCGCGAGGCCACGATCTGCGCGGCGAAGCTGGCCGGGGTGGCGACCGAGAAGAACGGAAAGCTGTTCATCGCCGTGCGCCATTGCTGCCCGTCATCGGTTTTCAGAAGCAGGGCCATGCTGCGTACCCGTGCCTGCGCGTCCAGTGCATGCGGGTCACCGCCGGCGATCGACAATCGTCCCAGCACCGGTACGTGCGGTTGCGAGAACACGCGAGCCATCGACAGCGTTGAGGCTTGTGCCGAGGGCTCGAAATGGCCGGTGACGCAAACGCCTTTGCTGTGCGCGCGACGGAAGCCGGGGTGGGCCTTGCCGCCTTCGACGGTGTCGATCAGGCGTTGCGCGGTCAGTCGCTTCGGCGTGATTCCACCGGCGACCCAGGCCAGGGCCAGAATCAGCAGCGCGACGATGGCGCCAATCGCAGCGAAGGCCGGATATGGCGACCGTCGTGCGGGCGAGAGGGGATCGGAGGTCGATTCGTCGGACATGGGGAGCCCTGAGGCTGGAGGAACGAAGATGCGAGTAAGACGCGTGACGGGGCGGTTTATTCCCGAGGGGCCCGGGCTGCCCGGAACCAAGTCGCGGACGGCCGCAAGCCGGGTGGGGAATAATCTGGCCATTCCGGACGTCGTATCCTCATGCTTTCCACCATCCCGCTGTCGTGACCGATGCCCTCACCCGATTGGATGACCGGACCCTGGGCGAACTGATTCCCCGGTTGCGCCGTTTCGCCCGCTCCCTGGTCGCCGAGCCGGCCGCGGCTGACGATCTGGTGCAGTCCACGCTCGAGCGCGCGCTGAGCCGTGGCGACAGTCGCCGTGGCGGTGGCGAAACCCTGCAGGCATGGCTGTTCTCGGTGCTGTACCGTCAATTCGTCGATGAATACCGGCGGGCAACGCGCTGGAAGCGGATCGCACGGCTGTTTGCCGTCGACAACGAGGGGCAGGTGCCGACGCCGGAACAGGTATTCGACGCGCGTGCCGAGCTGGCCGGCCTTGCCGGCTTGCCGGCCGAGCAGCGCGCACTGTTGCTGCTGGTCAGCGTCGAGGGCCTGGCCTATCGCGAAGCCGCCGCGGTGTTGGGCATTCCCATCGGCACGGTGATGTCGCGGTTGTCGCGTGCGCGACAGGCACTGCGCGCAATCGGCGACGACGAAGCGCCGGCAAAGCCAGGACTGAGGATGCTGCGATGACGGGAGGACCCAAAAGCTTCCAGCCGGGCGAAGACGAACTGCATGCTTATGTCGACGGACGACTGGATGCCGTGCGCCGTGCCGAGATCAACGCATGGCTGGAAGCCAATCCGCTGCATGCCGCGCAGGTACGTGGCTGGAAGCGCGATGCCGAACGCCTGCGCGCGTTGCATGCGTATCCCGAAGCCTGGCCGGCGAATCCTCAACTGGAACCGGCCCGTGTGCGGCATGGACTGCGCAAGCGTCGATGGCGGCGCCTGGGCATGACGGCAAGCCTGATGTTTTCGTTGGCTCTCGGCACGGGCGCGGGCTGGTACGCGAGGCAGACGAGTCTGCCGATGACGCATCCACCGATGGCCGATGCAGTGGCCGCCTATCGGCAGTTCGTCGATGCCGATGCTCCGCCGATGGAGTTCGGAAACGACCGCGTCGACGATTTGCAGCGCTGGTTGCAGCGACATTATGGCAACGAAGGGAGCGTTCCCGACCTGGGCGCCGCGGGCTATCACCTGCTCGGCGGCCGCCTGCTTTCGACTGAGCAGGGAGTGGCGGCCATGCTGGTTTATCAGGACGGTTCCGGTGCGCGCGTCGGCGTGTATCTGCGTCCGCGCGGGCAACTACGCAGCAGTGGTCGACGCCGCGACGGCAATTTGCTGGCGCAATACTGGTCGCGGCATGACACCAGCTTCGCAGTGGTCAGCGCCGTTGCCGACACGGCGGCATTGCAACTGCCGCGGATGCTCGGCAGCGATTGAACCGCACGGTCGGCGTGTCAGCTATTCGGCTGCCGGCTTGATGAAGCGCAAGGTCATGCGGTCGCTTTCACCGATGGCCTGGTACTTCGCATCGTCGGCCGCGTCGTGCTGGTTGGTGGGCGGCAGCATCCATACGCCGTTCGGATGATCCTTGGTGTCTTTGGGATTGGCGTTGATCTCGCTGCTGGCGTCCAGACGAAAGCCGGCGGCTTCGGCCATCGCGATCACCTGTGCCTGGCCGACATAACCGCTGCGGTCGTCGGCCGCTACGTCGGCGGCGGCGCGGTGTTCGACCACGCCCAGTACCCCACCCGGCTTGAGCACGGCGAAGAAGCCGCGGAACATGCCCTCGGCCTGTCCGGCGCTGCGCCAGTTGTGCACGTTGCGGAAGGTCAGTACCACGTCGGCGGACGCGGCGTCGCCGAAGGCCGGTGCGGCGGGATTGTAGGCGACGATGGCAGCCTGGCCGTAACGGGTCGGCGAACCGGCGAACAGCGCATCCAGCCGCTGCCGGGCCCGCGCCTGGTAATCGCGGCCACCGCCTTCCGGCAGAGCATGGGGATCGACCGCCGCGGCGACGTACTTGCCGTGCCCGCCCAGATACGGCGCCAGGATCTCGGCGTACCAACCTCCGCCGGGCGTGATTTCGATCACCGTGTCGGTCGGTTTCACGCCGAAAAAGGCCAGTGTTTCCACGGGATGGCGGTAAGCGTCGCGAACGGCGTTGTCGGGATTGCGCGCGCTGTCGGCAACGGCGTCGCGCAGGGCGTCGGTGGCTTCGTCGGCGTGCGCCGCCAGCGGCAAGGCGACGGCGGCCGACAGCAGCAGGGAACAGGCGAGACGCAACATGGCGGGCTCCGGAATCTGCAGGGAGGCCGAGCCTAGCACGGGCGATGTAAGCGCAGATTCAAGCCAGCCGCATGCTGTCCGGGTACGGTGGCGTGTCCGGGTAGTCGCCGACGCGCAGGCGTGCCTGCAGGGCCTGCCACCATTCGACCCGGAACAGGTCACCGTGTACCGCCTGCAAGGCTTTCGCCTGCGCTGCCGGCAGGCCGAGGAACTGCGGGAACTTCTCCGGGAACACGTCGCCGGGATCGACCTGGAACCACGGCTCGTCGGCCAGTGCTTCCTCCATCGTCGTCGCCTTCGGGTATTCGCGGAAGTTGCAGTCGGTGATCATGCACAGTTCGTCGTAGTCGTAGAACACGGCGCGGCCGTGGCGGGAGACGCCGAAATTCTTCAGCAGCATGTCGCCGGGGAAAATGTTGTTGCACGCCATGTCGCGGATCGCCTGGCCATAGTCCAGTGCGGCCAGCCGCGCCGCTTCGGCCGGCTGTTCGCGCAGGTACAGGTTCAGCGGGCGTAACCGGCGCTGCACATAGCACAGGTCGATGACCAGGTCGTCGCCTTCCTCGCTCACGCTCAGCGCGCAGTGGCGCAACAGCTCTTCGCGCAGTGCCGGCGAGAAGCGCGCGCGCGGGAAGCGCAGCGAGCGGTAGGATTGGGTATCCAGCAGGCGGCCGATGCGGTCCAGCTGGAACACCATCGAATACTTGTCTTCCACGTCGCGACGTGACATCCGCTTCGGGTAGGCGAAACGGTCGCGGATCAGCTTGAACACCAGCGGATAGCTGGGCAGGGTGAACACCACCATGACCATGCCCGGCGTACCTTCAGCGTGCACCAGTTGCTCGTTCGGGTGCGCCTGGAAATGACGGAAAAAGGTGCGATAACGCTCGGTCTTGCCCTGCTTGGCGCGGCCGAGTACCGTGTAGATCTCGTCGATCGGCTTGTGCGGCAGCAGGGTGCGCAGGAACACCACCGCATCGCCGACCGTGGGCAGATCGGCGTGGAAATAGCTGCGTGAAGTACCGAACAAGTGCGCCACATCGGCGCGCCGGGTCAGCACGGTGTCGGCACGCAGGCCGCGTTCGTCGTTGACCAGGGCGATCACGCACGGTGAGAACCGATGCTCGCCCAGCACGCGTCCGACCAGGTAGGCGCGGCGTTCGCGATAGAACACGGTATCGAGCAGTTCGATCGAACGCAGCGGATTCTCGCCCCAGTGCGCGAGGTCATCCTGCAGGCGCACGGCGATCGCGGCCGCGCAGCGGGTGCGGTGCGCGTATGGAACGTCGAAGCGGTAGTCAGCGAGCACCCGGGCGAAGGTCTCCACTGGCTTTAGTTCGGACACCGCGTAGCTGTGTCGCGCCACCGGATGGGTGATGGCGTCGGTCGGCTCGATGTCCAGCGCCACGAATTCGATCGCCGGATCGACGCCGTGGGTGCGGAAGAAGCGCCGGGTCAGGGTGTTGTAGAAGGTCTTGAATAGTTCCTGATCGATCAGGTCTTCGATCAGGGCGGCGTACTCGGCCCGGATCCGCACCCACAGATCATGGTCGCGCGCGCGATCCTGCAGCATCGCCTCCAGACGCAGGATGCATTCGGCCACGCACTGGTCGTACAGCGCGATGCGTTCGACCGCATCGGCGCGTGCGGCGACCCAGTCGCGGGTCTC
This sequence comes from Pseudoxanthomonas kalamensis DSM 18571, assembly GCF_010211745.1. Classification (GTDB taxonomy): domain Bacteria; phylum Pseudomonadota; class Gammaproteobacteria; order Xanthomonadales; family Xanthomonadaceae; genus Pseudoxanthomonas_A; species Pseudoxanthomonas_A kalamensis. Next base: position 496,816 of record NZ_PDWQ01000001.1, read on the forward strand.
GAAGCGCCGGCGGGCACGGGCGGTGATCTCGGCGAAGCGGGCGTGGTAATCCTCGAACGAATCGCGGATTACAGCAGCCAGGCGGGGGGCGGAGGCGGACATCGGTCTTCGATTCTAGCGATTCCCGGACAGCAGGCCGCCGCCGGGTGGAGGGCGTCGAAAAGCGGGGCCACGTCACAAAATGACCCAACGTCGTCGATGGTGGACGCTACAAGCGTCAAGGTACAGGACGACGTGGGCCAGATTCCGGAGCGCAAGAAGACAAGAGCGGGGATTACATAAACCGCGAGTCGAGAAAGATAACCCATTGATAGAAAACGGAATTTCATGGCGGCTTGCGCACTGATATACGGACCGGCTGGCACCTTGGTTCTGTAATTCGACATACCGATGGCATTGGCCCGCAATTTGCGAAAGGGATTCCGTGATCTTGATCGCATCGTGATGTCAGGATCCACGGAGCCGGCAGCAGGAAAAGGATTTCCCGATTCGGGCACTTGTTCCCGAAGTGCGAACAAGGGGTTCGCAGGCAAGACACCGAAACGATGTCGAGTGGTCGTAATGTGCGACTCATCACATTAGACACTGCTGGCGGAAAAGCACCCGTCCCGGATCGTTTGGTCAGGGGTGGAGATTCAGCGTAACGGCTGCAGAAAGCGCAGGGGCGAGACAAGGCATGAACAAGATCTTCAGCAAAGTATGGAATCGCAAGCTGGGCCAGCTGGTCGTGGCCTCGGAGTTGGCCCGTGGCGACAGCGCAACGGCGGGTGGGAGCCTGCGGGCCCATGGCCTGCTTGTGCCGTTGTCGGCATTGGCCTTGGGCATGGCGGCCACGCTGGATGTCAGTGCAGCCAGCTATTCGAATGTCGGCACAGTAAACCTGACGGGGACGCCGGGACCCAGCAACTCCTGTGTCAGCCAGACGGCGGTGGCACTTGGAGCGGACGCTACCTGGACCTGCATGGGGCAGACAAGCAGTGGTGGGCTGGCGTTGATCAACGGGATTACCGCTACGGCGCTGGAGGTGGGCACCTACGATCTGGATGCCAATGCTTCGGGAGCCAATGCCATTGCGATCGGCTCGCTCGGAACCCAGGCCTCCGGCGCGAACAGCATTGCAATGGGAGTCAATGCCAGCACTTCCAGCCAGGATTCCATCGCTATCGGCACCAACGCGGCGACGACGGCGGAGGACGATAGTGCAATCGCGATCGGCAACGGGGCAAACACGGAAGTCGGGCAGTCGACGGTTATCGGAGAAGGCGCAACGCTGACCAGCGTATGGGGTTCAGGCCCCGCGGACGGCAGCACGTATCAGGTCGGCGGCGTGGTCATTGGTAATGGCGCCAGTGCATACATCGACGGCAGCACGGCAGGGAGCGGGTATTACACCCCTGTTGCGATTGGCACGGTCAGCACCGCATCGGGCGATGGAGCGATAGCCTTGGGCGAGGCATCGAGCGCCACGACAGCGTTTGCCATGGCCCTGGGTACGGCGAGTTCGGCGACGGTTGCGGGTGGGGTGGCATTGGGTGCCAATTCCGTGGCGAACACGATAGCCGGCGTGGCCGGCTACGACCCGACCACCGGCACGGCATCCACCGACGCTTCCGCCACTTGGCAGAGTACGGCAGGCGCCGTCAGCGTGGGCGATGCGGACAACGGCGCGACCCGCCAGATCACCGGTGTGGCCGCGGGCTCGCAGGACACCGATGCGGTGAACGTGGCGCAGTTGACCGCATTGGCCGATGTGGTGGAAGGCAACGAAATCCACTACTTCAGCGTCAACGACAACGGTGTGGTTGGCGGCAACTATGACAATGACGGCGCGACCGGCATCAACGCCGTGGCTGCAGGCGTCGGAGCATCGGCGACCGGGACGAGCGCGCTGGCCATGGGTGTGGGAACCGCGGCCGCGGGCAATGGCGCCACGGCAATAGGCAACACCGCAAGCGCGGTTGTGGGTGATGCCATCGCCCTGGGTACCAATGCCGTGGTGACCAATATTGGAGCGGTCAACGATACCGGTGGTGCTGCAGGCGTACGTGGCATAGCCATTGGCACCAATGCATCCACCACCATGGCCAGCTCCATTGCCATCGGTTTTGGCGCCTTGGTACAGAACACGAACTCCGGCTCCAATACTCCTGCAAGCGGCATTGCCATTGGTACGGGTGCTGCAGCCATGGGCAATCGCAGCATTGCCATTGGTTCTCGCGCCGGTTCGGGTTCGGCCGGGTTCGACAATGTTGTCGTGGGCATCGATTCGGGGCGAAACATCAGCGGGGTTGCAGCTGCCGACAACGGCGGAGTAGCGACCAACGGCGCATCCAACACGGCCTTCGGCATCAATACCGGAAATAACGTGACGGGAGGCTCCAATGCCGCGTTCGGTGCCGGTGCCGGGAACAATGTCCGCGCCAATACAGACAGCACGCAGTCCAACTGCCTGTTCACGCCGTTCTACTGCTACGGAGGTGGCGGTAACGGGTCGAACAATGTGGCTTTTGGCAATGGTGCCGGAAGCGACGTGGCAGGCGCGTTGAACACGGGCATCGGTTGGCGCGGCGGTGCCGTCGTGAACGGTTTCAACAATGTCGGCATCGGTCCGCTGGGCGGTTTCACCGTGACCGGCTCCGGCAATGTGGGAATCGGCTCTTTCAGCGGCGCTTTCGTCACCGGCATGTTGAACACGGGCATCGGCAATGCGGCCGGTGGAAATGTCACCGGCGATTCCAACACGGCCATTGGTGACTCGGCAGGCAACTATGTGGCAGGCACGGCCAATTTGGCCATCGGCCAGGGAGCGGGCTCCGGCGACAGCGCAACGCCGTTGGCCGCCGATCGCACGATTGCCGTCGGCAATGACGCCATGGCGAGCATGAGCGATGCCATCGCCATTGGCACGGGAGCCCTGGCAACTGGCGCTTCCGCGATCAGCATCGGTACGGGCAATGAGGTGAGCGGGGACAATTCGGGCGCAATCGGCGACCCGACGATCATCACGGGAACTGGTTCGTATTCGCTGGGCAACGACAACACCATCGATGCGGACAACGCCGGAACCTTCGGCAACGACAACAACATCACGGCAGGCAGCGATGGCAGTCGCATCGTGGGCAACGGCAGCAGCATCACGGCGGCCGATGCTTTCGTGGTAGGCAACAATGCCAGCGCGAGCGTGGAAGGCGCGGTTGCCATTGGCAGCGATTCGGTCGCGGTCATTGCAGCGGGAGAGGCCGGCTACGACCCGATCACCGGCACGGCATCCACCGATGCCTCCGCCACCTGGCGGAGCACGGCCGGCGCAGTCAGCGTGGGTGATGCGAACAACAACGTGACCCGACAGATCACCGGCGTGGCTGCAGGCACGCAAGACACCGACGCAGTCAACGTCGCACAGCTGCAAGCGGCGGAAACACACTATTTCAGCGTCAATGATGGCGGCACTGTCGGTGGCAACTACAACAACGACGGTGCGACCGGCGACAATGCCGTGGCCATTGGCGTGGGCGCAACGTCGGCAGAACAGAACACGATTGCCATCGGTACCGATGCGTCTGCCAGTGGCGGATCGACGGACTATGGTGCAATCGCCATCGGCGATCGTTCCAGCGCCAATGGCAATGGCGCCTTGGCGTTTGGCCAGGAGAGCATTGCCAATGCCAGCGGGGCCATGGCCATGGGCGACGATGCCAACGCGCTGGCGTTATATTCGACGGCATTGGGCGATGGTGCCGAAACCAGTGCATTCAGCATTGGTGCGGTGGCGCTTGGAGCGGACGCTTCGGCAACCAACGCGCTGGGTGGCGTGGCGGTCGGGCCGACAGCGTCTGTAACCGCCACTACTGCCGTGGCCTTGGGTGGTGGAGCCTCGGCGACACAAGCCAGCAGCGTGGCGCTGGGCGCCGGCTCGGTTGCCAGCACGGCGGCCGGCGTGGCCGGTTACGACCCGGCCACGGGCCTGCCCTCGACTGACGGTTCGGCGACGTGGTTGAGCACGTCCGGCGCGGTCAGTGTGGGCGATGCGGCCAATGGCGTGACCCGCCAGATCACCGGCGTGGCCGCGGGAACGGAAGAGACCGACGCGGTCAACGTGGCGCAGCTCGTTGCCGCGCAGGAAGCGGCGACCACGCATTACTACAGCGTCAACGACAATGGCGTGGTTGGCAGCAATTACAATAACGACGGTGCGACCGGAATCAATGCGCTTGCCGCTGGACAGGATGCTTCAGCATCGGGAGCCCGGAGTGTTGCGATGGGTTACCAAACCAGCGCGACAGGCTCGCAAAGTATTGCGGTCGGTTATCGAAGCACTGCGGCGGGCGGGAGTATAGGAAGCGCCACGGCACTCGGAGCACAGAACACGGCATCCGGAGCCGGTAGCACTGCGATCGGCAACCAGAACCTGGCGACGGGCTCGCGCGCCACGGCCGTGGGCTATAACAATGATGCTGTTGGCGCGGAAAGTCTTGCGGCGGGTTATGGCGCGGAATCTTCTGGGATTGGGAGCATTGGCATTGGTCATACCGTCACGGCATCCGGTTTCAGGGCGATTGCATTGGGCACCTCCCGGGCCGAAGCCAGTGGAGATTCGTCAATTGCCATTGGTGTGGGAGCCTTGGCAACGGGAACCTCCGCGATCAGCATCGGTACGGGCAATGAGGTGAGCGGGGACAATTCGGGTGCAATCGGCGACCCGACGATCATCACGGGAACCGGTTCGTATTCGCTGGGCAACGACAACACCATCGACGCGGACAATGCCGGAACCTTCGGCAACGACAACAACATCACGGCGGGCAGCGATGGCAGTCGCATCGTGGGCAACGGCAGCAACATCACGGCGGCCGATGCTTTCGTGGTAGGCAACAATGCCAGCGCGAGCGTGGAGGGTGCCGTTGCCATCGGCAGCGACTCGATCGCGGCCACGGGGGCCGGCGTGGCCGGCTACGATCCGGTCACGGGCCTGGCTTCGACCGACACTTCCGCCACCTGGCTGAGCACGGCTGGCGCGGTCAGCGTGGGCGATCCGGTCAACGGTGTGACCCGCCAGATCACCGGCGTGGCCGCGGGCACGGAAGAGACCGACGCGGTCAACGTGGCGCAGTTGCAGGCGGCACAGGAAGCAGCCACGACGCATTACTACAGTGTCAACGACAATGGTGTGGTTGGCGGTAATTACAATAACGACGGCGCGACGGGCGTGAATGCCTTGGCGGCAGGCGTGGGCGCGCAGGCTTCTGGAATAAACAGCACCGGAGTTGGCGTTGGAGCGCTGGCCAGCGGGATCAATTCGACGGCACTGGGTCAAGGATCTTTGGCAACCAACGTGAACGCCGTAGCGATCGGTGCCGGCGCCGAGGCTGCGGGCAATGGCGATATCGCCATTGGCGGCGATGCCGGTTTGTTCGGTGTTTCCACCAATGCCAGCAACATCGCGATCGGCACGGTGGCGGGGCAGAACCTTGATGGTTCCGGAAATGTTGCCTTGGGCTATTCCGCAGGCGGCAACGCCACCGTCAACGATACCGTCAGTATCGGCGGCTATGCTGCGGCATCGGCAAACCAGGCTACTGCGGTGGGCCAGGGCGCAACCGCGACAGTGGCCGACGGCGTGGCACTGGGCAGTGGTTCCGTGGCGGATACAGGGGCCGGCGTTGCCGGTTTCGTGCCCGCGGGTGCCGATGCGGCGCAGGCTGCGGCGATTGCCGCCACCACCAGCACGCTGGGCGCGGTGAGTGTGGGTGATGCGGCCAACGGTCAGTTCCGCCAGATCACCGGTGTGGCTGCCGGCACCGACGACGACGACGCGGTGAATGTGGCGCAGTTGACCGCGCTGGCCGATGTGGTGGAAGGCAACGAAATCCACTACTTCAGCGTCAACGACAACGGCGTGATCGGTGGTAACTACGACAACGACGGCGCCACCGGCATCAACGCGCTGGCCGCAGGCGTCGGAGCGGTCGCATCCGACAACAATGCGGTCGCGGTGGGTTTCGGCACCGTAGCGGGTGCAATCAACAGCGTTGCCGTGGGGTCCGAGGCCACGACGGAAGTGAGGGGTTCGATCGTAATCGGTCGCAACACCAGCATGACCAGCGTTTGGGGAACAGGCCCGATAACCGGGGGCAATTATCAGGTTGGTGGCGTGGTGATCGGTTCTCGTGCCGAGGGGTATATTGACGGAAGTACCGTAGGGAGCGGAGCTTATAGCCCGGTTGCAATAGGCAACAGCAGTCGCGCAATGGCGGATGGGGCGGTTGCCCTGGGCGAACGTGCCGAGGCCACGACGACGCTGGCTACCGCACTGGGGACTCACAGCTCGGCAACGGTCTTCGGTGGTGTCGCGCTGGGGGCCAGGTCGGTATCCGATACGGCGGCGGGTGTGGCCGGTTACGATCCGGTCACGGGCCTGCCCTCGACAGACACTACGGCGACGTGGTTGAGCACGTCCGGCGCGGTCAGTGTGGGCGATGCGGCCAATGGCGTGACCCGCCAGATCACCGGCGTGGCCGCGGGCACGGAAGAGACCGATGCGGTCAACGTGGCACAGCTGCAGTCGGCACAGGAAGCAGCCACGACGCATTACTACAGTGTCAACGACAATGGCGTGGTCGGTGGCAACTACGACAACGACGGCGCCACCGGCACCAACGCGCTGGCCGCAGGCGTAGACGCCTCTGCCACCGGAAGCAATGCGACGGCAGTCGGGTCCGGCGCGGTTGCCAGCGGGCAATCCAGCTATGCAGCAGGTTTCGGCGCTTCGGCGACCGCGCGGGACAGCATCGCGCTGGGCACCAGCGCCAGCGCCACCACCCGTGATTCGATCGCGATCGGCACCAGCGCGACCATCACTGCGCCTCTCGGCAACGCCGTCGCGATTGGACATAGCGCCAACACCGAAGTCGGACAGTCGACCGTGCTGGGATACAACGCAACGCTGACCAGTGTTTGGGGGACGGGCGCGACAGATGGTGGCTCGTATCAGGTTGGCGGTGTGGTCATCGGCAGTGGTGCGAGTGGTTACGTCGACGGCAGTACGGCAGGAAGCGGCTACTACACTCCGGTCGCGATCGGCACCATCAGCTCGGCATCGGCCGACGGTGCGGTCGCCATCGGCGAAGCCTCCAGCGCAACAGCGACGCTCGCGTCGGCACTGGGCACGGCAAGCTCGGCAACGGTTGAGGGCGGAGTGGCCTTGGGCGCCAATTCCGTGGCGGATACGGCAGCGGGCGTGGCCGGCTACGATCCGGTCACGGGCCTGGCTTCGACCGACACTTCCGCCACCTGGCTGAGCACGGCCGGCGCGGTCAGCGTGGGCGATGCGGTCAACGGTGTGACCCGCCAGATCACCGGCGTGGCGGCGGGTACGGAAGAGACGGATGCGGTCAACGTGGCGCAGTTGCAAGCGGTGGCCAATACCGCCAGTGCGGGCTGGAACGTGACCGATGTCGATGGCAACACGGCCAACATCGGCCCCGAAGGCACGGTGACGTTCCAGGGCGATGGCAATATCGCGGTGGCGCAGACCGGGACCGACGACGACGGCACGATCGAGATCACCCTGAATCGCGATCTGGATGTGGACAGTGTGACCACGGGCAGCACGGTGATGAACGATTCTGGCGTGGCCGTGGGTGCCAATGTGGTTTTGGGCAGCACCGGCTTGACCATCACCGGCGGCCCGAGCGTGACCACGGCCGGTATCGATGCCGGTAGTCTGGTCATCACCAATGTCGCGGCCGGTGTCGCCGACACCGATGCAGTCAATGTCAGCCAGCTCAATGCGGTGGCCAATACCGCCAACGCGGGTTGGAATGCGACCGATGCCGATGGCAACACGGCCAACATCGGTCCGGATGGGACGGTGACGTTCCAGGGCGATGGCAACATCGCGGTGGCGCAGACCGGCACCGACGACGATGGTACGGTCGAGATCACCCTGAACCGCGATTTGGATGTGGACAGCGTGACGGCCGGCGATACCGTGGTCAGCACGACCGGCGTGACCGTGGGCAGCAACGTGAACCTGGGCAGCAGCGGCCTGATCATCACCGGCGGCCCCAGCGTGACCACGGCGGGCATCGATGCCGGCAACCTGGCGATCACCAATGTCGCGGCCGGCACCGCCGACACCGACGCGGTCAACGTCAGCCAGCTGAACGACGCCATTGGCGGCGTCACCACCACGATCACGAACCTGGACAACCGGGTTACCAACATCGAAGGCGACATCGTCGATATCCAGGGCGACATCACCAACATCCAGGGCGACATCGTCGACATCCAGGGCGACATCACCAATCTGGATAGCCGGGTGACCTATCTGGAAGACAACATCGATGCCAACCGGAGTCATTACACCAGCATCAACGACAACGGGGTGACCGGCGGCAACTACGACAACGACGGCGCAACCGGCGTGAACGCGGTGGCCGTGGGCGTTGACGCCAGCGCGTCCGGTGACGGTGCGGTGGCCATGGGCGATGGCGCCAGCGCCAGTGGCGATGACAGTTTGGCGATGGGCACCGGCGCGTCGGCGACGCACGACAACAGCGTCGCGCTGGGATCCGGCAGCGCCACCACGCGCGGCGCGCAGAGCGGCTACGATGCCGCCTACGTCGGCAACAGCGACTCGTCCGGCGAGTTGAATGTCGGCAACCGCACCATCACCGGCGTCGCCCCCGGCGTCGCCGCCACCGATGCGGTCAATGTCAGCCAACTCGATGCCGGGGTCGCCTCGGCGGTGGGACAGGCCAACAGCTACACCGACCAGCGCATCACCCAGATCGACAACGACATGTGGCTGATCGATCGCGGTTATCGCGGCGCGACTGCGTCGGCGATGGCCATGGCCGCCCTGCCGCAGCCGTTCATGCCCGGCAAGAGCATGCTGTCGGTCGGCTTCGGCGGCTACGAGAGCGAATACGGCATGGCGGTCGGCTTGTCCGGCATCACCGAAAACGGACGCTGGATCTACAAGGCGCAGGCCAGCGGCAACACCACACGTGACTGGGGCTTCTCGGTAGGGGCAGGCATCCAATGGTAATCCGGACGATGAACAAGAAAACGCAAACGAGCCGGGTCTGGCTGGCGCTGGTCGCGATCCCGCTGCTGGTCGCCGCGGGCTGTACCCGGCACGTCAGCCGCGACATTTCGGCGGACGGAAAAGCCGGCGAAGTGATCTTTCCGGAGATCAAGCCGGGCGGCTGGATGCAGGAGGGCACCTTCCCGACGCCGGACAGCCTGCGCCAGATCATCCCGGGGATGAGCAAGGACCAGCTGTATGCGTTGCTGGGCGCCCCGCATTTCCGCGAAGGGTATTACGGCGTGCGCGAATGGGACTACATCTTCAACTTCCCGATCGGCACCGACGGCGCGTACAGGACATGCCAGTACAAGATCATCTTCGATGAAGACTTCCTGGCGCGTAGCTTCCATTGGAAGGACCCTGAATGCCGGCAGTGGGTGCAGGCCGGTGAGCGATCGACAGCGCCCCGGCAGGTGGTGAACCTGTCGGCAGATGCCCTGTTTTCGTTCAACGGCGCCAGCAAGGACGACATCACCAACGATGGTCGCGACCAGATTGCGGAGCTGGGCGAGAAACTGGGCAAGGATGTCACCGTCCAGCACGTGCTGGTGACGGGTCACACCGACCGGATTGGCAGCGACGCGGCCAACCTGGCGTTGTCGCAACGGCGCGCCGAGACCGTGCGTTGGCTGCTGCTGGAAGCCGGCGTTCCGGCCGACAGGATCAGCGCGGTCGGCGCCGGCGAGACACAGCCGGTCAAGGAGTGCCCGACCATCACCGATCGCCAGGCGGAAATCGCGTGCCTGCAGCCCAATCGCCGGGTCGAAGTGGCGATCTGGGGAGAAGGAGATTCGCCGGACAGCATGTAAGGCACGATCCGGAACACAACCCGGAGATGGAAAAAGCAAACCCCCGGCATGCCGGGGGTTTGCTTTACAAGGGCAACGACCGGCGTCAGTCGTTCAGACGGTCGATGGCCGCATTCAGGGTTTCACTGGGCCGCATCGCCGCACGAACCTTCGCCAGATCGGGATGGTAGTAACCGTCGATCTCGACCGGCGACCCCTGCACGCGGTTGAGTTCGGCGACGATCTTCGCCTCGTTCTCGGCCAATGTTGCGGCCAGCGGCGCGAACTTCGCCTTCAGCGCAGCGTCTTCGTCCTGTTCGGCCAGCGCCTGCGCCCAGTACAGGGCCAGGTAGAAGTGGCTGCCGCGGTTGTCCAGGCTGCCGAGCTTGCGCGCCGGCGATTTGTTGTTGTCGAGGACCCTACCGTTGGCGACATCCAGCGCTCGCGCCAGCACGGCGGCGGTTGCATTGTCGTGGTGTTCGCTCAGGTGCTCGAGCGAAGCGGCCAGGGCCAGGAACTCGCCCAGCGAATCCCAGCGCAGGTAGTTTTCCTCGAGGAACTGCTGCACGTGCTTGGGCGCCGAGCCGCCGGCGCCGGTTTCGAACAGGCCGCCGCCGGCCATCAGTGGCACGATCGACAGCATCTTGGCGCTGGTACCCAGCTCCATGATCGGGAACAGGTCGGTCAGGTAGTCGCGCAGCACGTTGCCAGTCACCGAAATGGTGTCCTCGCCCTTGCGGATGCGCTGCAGTGACAACTTCATCGCCTCGTCCGGTGGCAGGATGCGGATGTCCAGGCCGGCGGTGTCGTGGTCCTTCAGGTAGGCCTCGACCTTGGTGATCACCTGTGCGTCGTGGCCGCGCTGCGGGTCCAGCCAGAACACCGCCGGGGTGCCGCTCAGGCGCGCGCGGCTGACCGCCAGCTTGACCCAGTCACGAATCGGAGCGTCCTTGGCCTGGCACATGCGCCAGATGTCGCCGGCCTCGACGGCGTGGGCGAAGATCACGTCGCCGGCCTCGTCGGTCACCTGCACCACGCCGTCGTGCGGAATCTGGAAGGTCTTGTCGTGGCTGCCGTATTCTTCGGCCTTCTGCGCCATCAAGCCGACGTTGGGCACGCTGCCCATGGTGGCAGGATCGAACGCGCCGTTGGCCTTGCAGTCCTCGATCACCACCTGGTAGATCGTCGCGTAGCAACGGTCGGGGATCATCGCCTTGGTGTCCTGCAGCTCGCCCCTGGCGTTCCACATCCTGCCGCCGTCGCGGATCATCGCCGGCATCGAGGCATCGACGATCACGTCGCTGGGCACGTGCAGGTTGGTGATGCCCTTGTCCGAATTGACCATCGCCAATGCGGGACGCCGGTCGTACAGCACATCGATGTCGGCGATCAACTGTGCCTGCACGCCCGGCTCGAGCACGGCCACGCGCGAATACAGATCGCCGATGCCGTTGTTGGGATCGAAGCCGGCCTCTTCCAGCGCCCCGGCATACTCGTCCAGCACCGGGCGGTAGAACTCGGACACGGCCACGCCGAACATGATCGGGTCGGAGACCTTCATCATCGTCGCCTTCAGGTGCAGCGACAGCAGCACGCCTTCGGCCTGCGCATCGGCGATGGCGTCTTTGAAGAACTGGGCCAGCGCCTTGCGGCTCATCACCGCCGCATCGATGATCTCGCCGGCCAGCACCGGCGTTTTTTCCTTCAGTACCCGGGAGCTGCCGTCGGCGCCGATCAGGGTAACCTTGACGTTGCCGGCGGCGGCCATTGTGGCCGAACGCTCACTGCCGTAGAAATCGCGGTCGGCCATGTGGGCGACGTGGGTCTTGGAATGCTTGTCCCAGGCACCCATGCGGTGCGGATGTTTGCGCGCGTAGTTTTTCACCGACAACGGTGCGCGGCGGTCGGAGTTGCCTTCGCGCAGCACCGGGTTGACCGCGCTGCCCTTGACTCTGTCGTAGCGGGCCTTGATGTCCTTCTCGGTATCGTTCTTCGGTTCGTCGGGATACTCCGGCAACGGGTAGCCCTGCCCCTGCAGTTCCTTGATCGCCGCCATCAGCTGCGGCACCGAGGCGCTGATGTTGGGCAGCTTGATGATGTTGGCGTCCGGGGTGGTGGCCAGCGCGCCGAGTTCGGCCAGATCGTCGGAAGCCTTCTGCCCGTCTGCCAGGAATTCCGGAAACTGCGACAGGATGCGCGCGGCCAGCGAAATGTCCCGGGTTTCGACCGCGATCCCGGCCGGCGCCGTGTAGGCCTGGATGATCGGCAGCAGCGACTGGGTGGCCAGGTAAGGGGCCTCGTCGGTGAGGGTATAGAGGATCTTCGGCGCTTCGGACATGGATCGGGACTCCAGGGAAGTAGGTGCGACCGCAAGCAGGCGGCGCAATCAACTGTTCATTGTCGCGCGCCCGGTGCCGCAGGGCAAAGCCGACTTTTGTCCGGCGCAAAAAAAGAGGGCGCGGAAAATCCGCGCCCAATCCTGCTTGCCCTGGAGGGGTCCGGGCTTACTTGACTTCGATAGTCGCAGTACCGGCAGAAGCGCCGTCAAGCATGGCTTCAAACGTATAGGTCCCGGTCGGGAAGCCATCCGGCTTGGAGATGCTGAAAGTCGATACGCCGGGGCCAGTCGTGTTCAGGGTCTTGGTTTCCTCGCTGACGGTCTGGCCATCCTGGTAGGTCCACTTGGAGGCCAAGGTCGCACCATTGGCGGTACCATCAGTGGCGACGCTGGCGTAGAGGGTGTCGCCGGGAGCAGCGGTCATGGCAGAAGCGGCGACGTTGCCACTTGCGTCAACACTGTTGCCGATGGTCACGCCAGTCACCGAAATCGGGGCGGGGGTCATCATCGGGGCCGCCGGAGCGGGTTCTGTCGGAGCGGGGGCCATGGCGACCGGCTCTTCCTTCTTCTTGCAGCCGACCAGCGCGATGCTGCCAGCCAGAGCGACGATCAAGGCATAGGAGATGCGATTGTGCTTCATGTATTCGGTCCTTGGATGTTCAGTAGAAAAGATCAGGCTTCTTCGGGCAGCGTCGGCAACTTGAGTACCTGACCGGGGAAGATGCGGTCAGGGTCGTCCAGCACGTCACGATTGGCTTCGAAGATGTCACGCCAGGCGCTGCTCCGGCCGTAATGCTCCTTGGCGATCTTGGAAAGCGAGTCGCCTCTCTCGACGGTATAGGTCGTTTCGGTCGGCGGCGTCACGTCCTCGATTTCTCCAGAGACCGTGAAGCCCTCTTTGACGTTGGAGAAGTCAGGTGCTTCCTGAGCCTGTCCGGAGGTAGTGAAGCCTTCCGAGACATTTGAAAAATCGGCTTTCTTTTCGGTACTCATGCAGGGCTCCTGCCGGGTAGGGGTGATGATGAGTGATAAATCTACACGGGCGTTGTTAAGAAATCATCGCCCTGGCGTGAAGCCGGAGTTGGGTGATCCCGGCCGGTCAGCTTCTATTGTCGCAGGTCGCGGATCGCGGCCGGCAGGGCCACGCCTAATGTGACACGGCAGGGGTTGATGTCCAGGCCGCCGCGGCGGGTGTAGCGGGCCTCCACGGCCAGCTGCTGTGGCTGGCAGCGTGCCATCAGGTCGATGAAGATCCGTTCCACGCATTGTTCGTGGAAACCACTGTGGTGGCGGAAACTGACTATGTAACGCAGCAAGCCGGCGCGTTCGATGCGCGGCCCCCGGTAATGCAGTGTCAGGGTCGCCCAGTCCGGCTGGCCGGTGACCGGGCAGTTCGATTTCAGCAAGCGCGAATACAGAATCTCTTCGGCCATGTCCGTGCCTGTGGCGAGCAGGCCGGCATTCGGCGGTCCGTAATGGTCGATCACGATATCCAGATCGTCGATGCACTCGCCCTGCTCTGCCTGCATTGGCGGCAGGCCGAAGTCCATGCCCACATCAGCGCCCGCACAGGCCGACAGGTCGGTCACGATGCGTGTCCGCAGGGCCTCGCGGTCGGCGAAGCGCTCGTCGTTGAGCGAATTCAGGTACAGCTTCAGCGACTTGGATTCGATCAGCCGGTCCGAGGCGCACGGTACGTACAGGGTGGCGGTGTCGACCTGCGGCTTGCCGCGCGCATCCAGCCACGACAGCTCGTAGGCCTGCCAGCGGTCGTGGCCGGCGAACGGCAGCGCTTCGGGAGCAATGCCGATATCCCGTCGTGCGGGAGCACGCGGCACTGGAAACAGCAACGCTGGATCGTACCGGCCGGGATAGGCGGTTTCGCGGCCGAGCAGGGAATCTTCGGGACGGGACATGCGGGCATTCTATGTCCGCTGCGGTATAACAGGATCACTCGATACCGGAGATGCCGCATGACCGTGTTCCGAACGAGCCTGCTTACCGTTGCCTTGCTGGCTGCCTGTGCCTCGCCGCGGGGAAGGCCGGTGCAGGCCGGGCAGGACGCGCCGACCGAATTGCGGCCGGGGCAGGAAATGGAGATCGCGCTGCAAGGCAACGCCAGCACCGGTTACCAGTGGGAGCTGGTGGCCGACGGCGCGCCGCAGTTGTCGGTGCTGCCGTCGCCGGCGACGAAGGAAAGCCCGGAGGCGAAAACCGGCAGGGTCGGCACGTCCAGCACCTATTACTGGCACTTCCGCGCCGAGCGTCCGGGTGAAACGACGGTACGCCTGGTCTACCGACGCGCCTGGGAAGGCGACCAGCCGCCGGCCGACGAGGCGAGTTACGCGGTGATCGTCCGGGCCGACGAATGACGCGCCGGCCGCGGGAACTCAGCCCGACACGTCGCCGTTGAGGTAATCCAGCGAGACCTGCAGCAGCGCGCGCAGGCCGACATCCAGCGCCGATTCGTCGAGGAAGAATTCCGGCGAGTGATTGCTGGGCGCGGTCTTCGGGTCCTGCCCCTTCGGTGTGGCGCCGACGAAGAAGAACATGCCCGGCACCTGCTGGGCATACAGCGAGAAATCTTCCGCGCCCATGGTCAGGCCGGGATCGACCACGTTGCCCGCGCCGGCAGCCTTTTCCAGACTGGGCCGCATGCGTGCGGTCAGGGCCGGGTCGTTGATGGTCGCCGGGTTGCCCTTTTGGTCGGGCACCTGGGCCACGGCGGTCGCGCCGTGCGCGTCGGCGACCTTTTCGGCGACGTTCTTCAGTTCGGCGAACACCGACTGGCGCATGCCTTCGTCGAAGGTACGGATGGTGCCGACCAGTTCGACTTCATCGGGAATGATGTTGTAGCGGATGCCGCCCTTGATGGCGCCGAAGCTGACTACCACCGGCTGCCGGGAGATGTTCTGCCGGCGGCTGACGATGGTCTGCGCGGTGCCGACGACGTCGGCGGCGGCGACGATCGGGTCGATGCCGCCCCATGGCGCCGAGCCATGCGTCTGCCGGCCCTTGACGACGATGTTGAAACGGTCCGAGGCCGCCATCAGCGGTCCGCCGCGGACGCCGATCTGGCCGGCGTTGAGGGTGGAGAATACGTGCAGTCCGAACACCGCCTCGGGCTTGAAGTCGGTGAACAGTCCCTGCGCCAGCATTTCCTCGGCACCGCCCTGCTCGCCATCCGGCGGGCCTTCCTCGGCCGGCTGGAAGATGAAGAGCACTTCGCCGGGCAGCTCGTCCTTCATTCCGGCCAACGCTTCGGCCACGCCCATCAGGATCGAGGTGTGGGCGTCGTGGCCGCAGGCGTGCATCACCCCGACCGTTTCGCCGCGAAAGGTGGCGGTGGCGGTGGAGGCGAACGGCAGGCTGGTGCGCTCGGTCACCGGCAGCGCGTCCATGTCCGCGCGCAGGGCAATGCGCGGGCCGGGCTTGCCGCCTTTCAGCACCGCGGCCACGCCGGTGGTGGCGATGCCGGTCTTCACATCCAGGCCCAATGCGCGCAGATGCTCGGCGACCAAGGCCGAGGTCCGGGTTTCGCGGTTGCCCAGCTCCGGGTGCTGGTGCAGGTCGCGGCGCCACTCCACGACCTTGGCTTCCAGTGCAGGATCGGTCTTCACCGGTTCGACCGCGCCGGCCATCGGCGCGATGGCGCACAACAGCAACAGGGACAGCAACGAGGGGCTCAGGCGCATCGCGGGCACTCCGACAGGTTTGCCCGCGATGCTACCCCATCGCTCAGCGGTTGACCGAACCCATCGATGCGGCCGGATAACGCGCGCCAACGGCGGCATCGGGCGGGAACACGGCGTCGATGCCGGCCAGTTCCGCCGCATCCAGCGTCAGCTCCAGTGCGCCGAGGTTTTCTTCCAGCCGGGCGACATGCCGGGTGCCGGGGATCGGCACCAGATCCTCGCCCCGGGCCAGCACCCAGGCCAGGGTCAGCTGGCCGGCGCTGACGCCCTTGTCGGCGGCCAGCGCGCGGATGCGTTCGACCAGGGCCAGGTTCTTCGCGAAGTTGTCGCCCTGGAAGCGCGGCGAATGGCGGCGGTAGTCGTCGGCGTCGAAGTCGTCCGGCGAGCGGATCGCGCCGGTCAGGAAACCGCGACCCAGGGGCGAGTACGGCACGAAGCCGATGCCCAGCTCGCGCACGGTGTCCAGCACGCCATTGCTTTCGACATCGCGCGTCCACAGCGAGTACTCGGTCTGCAACGCGGTGATCGGGTGCACCGCATGGGCGCGGCGAATGGTGTCCGGCGCCGCTTCGGACAGGCCCAGATGGCGCACCTTGCCCTGCTCGACCAACCGCGCCATCGCGCCGACGGTGTCCTCGATCGGCACCTGCGGGTCGACCCGGTGCTGGTAGTACAGGTCGATGTGGTCCACGCCCAGCCGCTTCAGGCTGCCCTCGCACGCGGCCTGCACGTACTCGGGCCGGCCATCGACGCCACGCGCCTGCGGGTCGGACGGGTCCAGGCGGATGCCGAACTTGGTGGCCAGAAACACCTGTTCGCGGCGATCGCCGATCGCCTTGCCGACCAGCACCTCGTTGGTGTGCGGGCCGTACATGTCGGAGGTGTCGAACAGGGTCACGCCAAGCTCGATCGCGCGATGGATGACGCGAATCGATTCGGCGTCGTCGCGCCCGTCCGGGCCGTAGAACGCGCTCATGCCCATGCAGCCCAGACCGAGGGCGGAGACGGTCGGGCCGTTGCGGCCCAGGATACGGGTTTTCATGGGGGAGTCCTTGATGTGGCGGGAGAGGCGCGCAGCTTAGGCGCTGTCAATTGATGAATAAATTGTCATTATGAGAATCCAGTATGTAGTTGGACTTCACAATGAGCCTGCCTTCCCTGCCGGCGGTGCTGGCGTTCGCACGCGTCGCCCAGCATGCCAGTTTCAGCCGGGCGGCGGCCGAACTGGAGGTTTCGCCGTCGTCGTTGTCGCAGACCATCCGCCAGCTGGAACGGCGGCTGGGCGTGCGCCTGTTCAACCGCACCACGCGCCGGGTCGGGCTGACCGAATACGGCGTCCGCTTTCTCGAGCAGGTGCGCCCGGGCCTGGCCCAGATCGATTCGGCCTTGCGCGACCTGGAGAACGTGCGCGACGTGCCGACCGGCCATCTGCGCATCAACCTGACGCATCTGGTGGCCGAGCAGCTGGTGCTGCCGCGATTGCCTGAATTCCGCCGCCGCTATCCGCAGGTGCAGGTGGAGCTGTTCGAGGAAGCCGCGCTGGCCGACCTGGTGGCCGGCGGTTTCGATGCCGGCATCCGCCTCGGCGAAAGCCTGGCCCGCGGCATGGTCGCGCTGCCGGTCGGACCGATGCAGCGGCAGGTCGTGGTCGCCGCGCCGGACTATTTCGCGCGGCGCGGCGTGCCGGCGACACCGGCCGAGCTGACCGAGCACGACTGCATCCGCTACCGGCGCAGCAACGGACGGCTGATGCCGTACGAATTCAACCAGGACGGGCGCGATTTCGAGGTCGAAATCGACGGTTCGCTGATCGTCAACAACTCCGACACCGGGCGATTGATGGCATTGGCGGGACTGGGCGTGGCCCAGTTGTTCGAAACACAAGCGGCGGCCGACCTTGCGGAAGGAAGGTTGCGGCGCGTACTCGATGCCTGGCAGCCGCCGTTTCCGGGCTGGCACATCTACTATCCGGCGCGCGAACAGCTGCCGCCGAAGTTGCGGGTGTTCATCGATTTCCTGCGCGAAACAGCAGGCTGACGGAGTTCGGCATGTCGTCCGCAAGACCACCCGATCCCGATCCCATGCCGCAGCCGCCGGAAGCGCCGCTGGCGAGCGACTGCTGCGAAAGCGGTTGCCCGATCTGCATTTTCGACCTGCATGCCGAGGCGATGCAGGAGTACCGCAAGCGGCTGGCCGAATGGCGAGAACGGCACCCGGACGCGGACGAGGGCGCGAAGTAGCGCCGCCACTGCAGGCATCCCGCAGTCAGCGGAACACCACCGTGCGGTGCCCGTTCAGCAGGATCCGGTGTTCGACGTGCAGGCGCACCGCGCGCGCCAGTACCCGCGACTCGATGTCGCTTCCGATCCGGATCAGCGCATTGGGCGTCATCGAATGATCGACGTGGCCGACGTCCTGTTCGATGATCGGGCCTTCGTCGAGATCGCGGGTCACGTAATGCGCGGTGGCGCCGATGATCTTGACCCCGCGCGCGTGGGCCTGGTGATAGGGCTTGGCGCCCTTGAAGCTGGGCAGGAAGCTGTGATGGATGTTGATCGCGCATCCGGCCAGCGCATCGCACAGCTGCGGCGACAAAATCTGCATGTAGCGCGCCAGCACCACCAGATCGACCCGCTCGCGTTCGGCCAGTTCCAGGATCTGTTGCTCCTGCTCGGCGCGGCGGTCGGTGTCCACCGGGAAATGATGGAACGGCACCCCGTAGGACGCGGCGAGTGCCGAATAGTCGTCGTGGTTGGAGGCGACGGCGGCGATGTCTGCGCGCAGTTGCCGGCTATGAATGCGGAACAGCAGGTCGTTGAGGCAATGCCCCTGCTTGCTGACCAGCACCAGCAGGCGCGCGCGTCGCTGCGCATCGTGCAGCTGCCACTCCATCGCGAACGCTTCGGCCAGCGCGGAGAAGGCCGTGCAGAACGCCTCCAGCGCCGCCTCGTCCGGCGCGTCGAAATGCACACGCAGAAAGAACCGCCCCGCTTCGCGGTCGCCGTACTGCTGTGCGTCCAGGATGTTGCAACCGGCTTCGAACAGCAGGGCGCTGACGCGGAAGACGATGCCGGTGCGGTCCGGGCAGGACAGGGTCAGGACGTGATCGTGGCGCATGTCGGCATTGGGGCAGGCGGCTACAGAGAGTAGCAAGCCAAGGAGGCGGTCGCGGCGAAAGTCACGGCTGCAACCTTCGTGTCGGAGGCTACTCGATCCGCATCATGCTGCGGCGGGGGCTACCCATGCGCAGCGGGTGTTCGCCCAGTGGTGCGCCAAGGTCGGCGAGCAGGGCGCGTTGTTCCGGCAGCGGCGTGCGCATTATCGACACCTCGAATGTGGCCAATCGCGAGAAAGCCGGCAGTGCGAACACACGCTCGACGAAGGCGGCGGCACGCGGCCAGCGCTGCGCGTCGATCTGGTAGCGCACGTAAGTGGCGTTGCGGAAAAAGCTGCCGATACTGATGTCGGCAATGCTCGGCGCGCCGAACAGGAAGCCCTCGG
The DNA here is from genome assembly GCF_010211745.1 of Pseudoxanthomonas kalamensis DSM 18571. Taxonomy (GTDB): domain Bacteria; phylum Pseudomonadota; class Gammaproteobacteria; order Xanthomonadales; family Xanthomonadaceae; genus Pseudoxanthomonas_A; species Pseudoxanthomonas_A kalamensis. Next base: position 516,232 of record NZ_PDWQ01000001.1, read on the forward strand.
CCGGCAGCAGCGATTCCAGATAGTCCAGCGCGCGCGGCAGGTGCTCCTCGCGCGCGCGGCGCACGACCGCTTCGTCAGTCGGTTCGCCGAACAGGAAGCGCTTGACGCCCTGCTGGAAGAACATGCCCCAGATCACCACGTCGCCCAAGTAGGCGTCGGCGTATTCCTCCAGCCAGCGCGCCTGCGCGCGGTCGCCGATGTCGGCCGGATACAGCGGAACCTCAGGATGGCGCTCCTCGAGGTACTGGCAGATCACGCTGGAGTCGTTGACCACGCGTTCGCCGTCGATCAGCACCGGGATCCGTCGCAGCGGACTGAGCCGGGTGAATTCCTCGTCGCCGACGAACGGGGCAATCGGGTCGATCGTGTAGCCCAGCCCCTTGGTCTCCAGCACCACCAGCACCTTGCGCACGTAGGGCGAGAGGTAATTGCCGATGACGTGATAGCGCGCAGACATGGCGAGACCCTTCGGTGGCGGGAGCGCCATGATGCCAGAGCATGCCGGCGCGGGATCAGAACGCGTGGTCGAAGCCGACTTCGCCCTGCACGCCGACCTGATAGGCCGAGACTCGGCGTTCGAAGAAGTTGGTCAGTTCCTGCACGTCCTGCAGCTCCATGAACGGCAGCGGGTTGCGGACGTGGTACTGCTTGTCCATGCCTAGCCGCGCGAAGTGGTTGTCGGCGCAGTGCTGCAGGTACTGGCGCATGTCGCGGGTGGAAATCCCGGCCACGCCGCCGGACAGCACGTCCTCGGCAAACTGCACCTCGCACTCGATCGCCTCGGCCAGCATGTCGCGGACCTGCTGCTGCATGGCGTCGTCGAACAGGTCCGGTTCCTCTTCGCGCACCACCCGCACCGATTCGAAAGCGAAATCCATGTGGCAGCTTTCGTCGCGGAATACCCAGTTGGTGCCGCTGGCCAGCCCCGGCAACAGGCCGCGCGAACGGAAATAGAATACGTAGGCGAAGGCGGCGAAGAAGAACAGGCCCTCGATGCAGGCGGCGAAGCAGATCTGATTGAGCAGGAACTGCCGGCGCTGTTCGCGGGTCTCGATGCGCTTCAGGTCCTGGATGCTGTCGATCCACTTGAAGCAGAAATCGGCCTTCTGCTTGATCGACGGAATGTTCTCCACCGCGGCGAAGGCCTTGAAACGCTCGCCAGGGTCCGGCAGGTAGTTGTCGAGCAGGGTCAGGTAGAACTGCACGTGCAGCGCCTCCTCGTACAGCTGCCGCGACAGGTACATGCGCGCTTCGGGCGCGTTGAGGTGCTGGTACAGGTTCAGCACCAGGTTGTTGGAGACGATCGAATCACCGGTGGCGAAGAACGCGACCAGTCGGTGGATCAGGTGGCGGTCGGCCGCAGTCATCTTGTCGTGCAGATCGGTGATGTCGATCTGGAAATTGATCTCGTCGACGGTCCAGGTGTTGCGGATGCCGTTGCGGTACATCTCGTAGAACTGCGGATAGCGCATCGGGCGCAGGGTCAGTTCGAAGCCGGGATCGAGCAGGCGAGGAGTGAGTGGAGAGGAGTGAGGGGTGAGGGGGTCAATGGCTGACATGGAAATGGGATTCCTCTGATGGTGCGAATGGCGACATTTGGCCACGATGGACAGCGGAGGGTGCGCGATGCATTACATGGAAACGAAGTTGTGGAACAAGGCGATGGAACTGGCGGAGCTCGCGTGCAAGAGCGCGACCGGCTTGCCGAGCGAAGAGAAGTACGGGATTCGCCTGCAGATCACACGCCCCGCCGTTTCCGTCGCCAGCAACATCGCGGAAGGCTGGACGCGTGAATCGAAGAACGAGCGAAGGCAGTTCCTGGCGGTTGCGCATGGGTCCCTGTCGGAGCTCCACACGCAACTGCTGCTTTGCGGGCGTCTGGATTGGTTGCCCTCCGGGTCGCTGGCGAGGCAGATGGGATTGATCGACGAACTGAGCAGAATGCTGACCACGCTGTGCCGACGATCCCGTCCCACCTGAGCCGGCCTTCCACTCACTTCTCACTCCTCTCCGCTCACTTCTGCCTCACTGGCAGGCCTCGCAGGCTTCCGGGTTTTCCAGCGAGCAGGCCACGGCCTGGGCCGGGGTGTAGGCGCTGACGGTGGTCTTGGCGATCTTCGTCGCCGGGCGCGAGCGCAGGTAGTAGGTGGTCTTGATGCCCTGCTTCCACGCGTACATGTACATCGACGACATCGCGCCGATGTTGGGGCTTTCCATGAACAGGTTCAGCGAGGCCGACTGGTCGATGAAGGCGCCGCGGTCGGCGGCCATGTCGATCAGGCTGCGCATCGGCAGCTCCCACGCCGTGCGGTAGACCTGTCGCAGCGGTTCCGGGATTCGCGCGATGGCCTGCACCGAGCCGTCGGCCAGCTTGATCTCGTCGCGCATCTCCGGCGTCCACAACCCCAGCTGTTTCAGCTCGCGGACCAGGTGGCGGTTGACCTGCAGGAAGTCGCCCGACAGGGTTTCGCGCTTGAACAGGTTGGAGACCTGCGGCTCGACGCATTCGTAGCAGCCGCAGATCGAGGCGATGGTCGCGGTTGGCGCGATCGCCACCAGCAGCGAGTTTCGCAGGCCGTGTTCGCGGATGCGTTCGCGCAGCGTGTCCCAGCGGTCGGCGTGCTCCGGCGCGATGTCCCAGGCGTCGAACTGAAGCTCGCCGGTGGCAGCGCGGGTGTCGTCGAACGACGGATGCCGGCCCTGCTCCTGCGCCAGTTCGCACGAGGTTTCCAGCGCGTGGTAGTAGATGGTTTCAGCGATTCGCCGCGATAGCGCGCGGGCCGGTTCGCTGTCGAACGGCAGCCGCAGTCGGAAGAACACGTCCTGCAGGCCCATGCAGCCCAGCCCGACCGGGCGCCAGCGCAGGTTGCCGCGGCGCGCGCTTTCGAGCGGGTAGAAATTGAGGTCGATCACCCGGTCCAGCTGGCGCACGGCCAGGCGCACGGTTTCGGCCAGCTTGTCGAAATCGAATTCGTTGTGCTCGTCCAGGTGATGGCCCAGGTTGATCGAGCCGAGGTTGCACACCGCAGTCTCCTCGGCGCTGGTGACTTCCAGGATTTCGGTGCACAGGTTGGACAGGTGGATGACGTTGCCGGCCTTGGCGGTCTGGTTGCTGGCGCGGTTGCACTTGTCCTTGAAGGTCATCCAGCCGTTGCCGGTTTCGGCCAGCGTGCGCATCATCCGCGCGTACAGCTTGCGTGCCGGCAACTGCCGCACCGCCTTGCCCTGCGCTTCGGCCTGCTCGTAGGCGCGCTCGAAGGCCTCGCCATGCAGGTCGGTGAATTCCGGCACGGCATGCGGATCGAACAGCGACCACGGCTGGTCGGCTTCGACCCGGCGCATGAACAGGTCCGGCACCCAGTTGGCGAGGTTCAGGTTGTGCGTGCGCCGGGCGTCGTCGCCGGTGTTGTCGCGCAGTTCGAGGAAGTCCTCGATGTCGGCGTGCCAGGTTTCCAGATAGACGCAGGCCGCGCCCTTGCGCTTGCCGCCCTGGTTGACCGCCGCGACCGAGGAGTCCAGCGTCTTCAGCCACGGCACGATGCCGTTGCTGTGGCCGTTGGTGGAACGGATCAGCGAGCCGCGCGAACGCACGCGGCTGTACGACACGCCGATGCCGCCGCTGAACTTGCTGAGCTGGGCGATATCGCCGTAACGGCGGTAAATCGATTCCAGCGTGTCCTGCGGCGAATCCAGCAGGAAACAGCTGGACAGCTGTTCGTGGGTGGTGCCGGCATTGAACAGGGTCGGCGAGGACGGCATGTAGTCCAGGCGGCCCATGCGCTGGTACAGCGCCAGGGCCTCGGGCACGTCGGTGCTCAGCGCGCAGGCGATGCGCAGGAAGAACTGCTGCGGGGTCTCGATCACCGTGCGCGCGTGCGGATGGCGCAGCAGGTAGCGGTCGTACAGCGTGCGCAGGCCGAAGTAGTCGAAGTTCAGGTCCAGCGCCGGGTCCAGCGCGTCGTTGAGCTTGCGCGCATTGGCCTGCACGAAGCCGAGCAGGCGATCGTTGATCAGGCCGAGTTCGTGCCCGCGCAAGATCGACTGCGAAAAGGCGTGGATTTCCTGGCCGGCCACTTCCTTGGCGATGTAGCCGGCCAGCAGGCGCGCGGCCAGGCGGCTGTATTCGGGTTCCTCGGCGGTCAGCAGGGCGGCGGTGCGGATCGACAGCTCGTCCAGCTCGCGGGTGCTGGCGCCGTCGTAGAGGCCGGAGATGGTGCGGGTGGCCACCCGCATCGGATCGATCGCGTGCAGGCCCTCGCAGCAGCGCTGCACGGCGCGCACGATCTTGTTCAGATCGACCGCCTCTTGACCGCCATTGCGCTTGGTCACGCGCATCGCGGTTGCGGTGGGCGGCGGGGTCAGTTCGAAATTGTGGCCGGCGGGTACGGACACGGCGGCTTCGGTCTGGGTCATCGGTTCCTCCATGCGGGACGCACGGCGCAACCTGTCCCTCGCAGGTGGCGGTGGCGCGTATCGCAAGGTGGAACAGCGGCGTCGCAGCAGGCGAGATGGCGGGTCGTCACCGTCGCCCGGGCCGGAGACCGGCCCAGCGTCGCCAGCCATCTCCCCCCGGAGATTCCGCAGCCGGCACCGCGCGGCGTGCATGCGCGCGGCTGTCGGCAGGTCTTCGGGCTTGTGGACGGGGCGGGAAACCAGCGGAGATCGACGGGAAACGAGTAAGGACAGGGCGGTCGCCGCTTTCCACTCGTTCCTCGTTTCTCCGGACTCGTTCCTCGCTTTTCCTGGCCCGTCGCTTCCCGGGGCCTTTGCCCCAGTGCCAATGACGGGTTCGTTTCCACTTACCGCTGCGGGGCAGCGCCGGATTCGCACCGGCTTCCCTTTTCATCCACAGGCTTGCGACCTGCGGAACCGACTAGCACAACATAGTGGGGTGTCACTGAACCGTCAATACCAAATGTGGTGTGAAGCGGGGCGCGCGAGTGAAGCTATACCTGCGCTGTCAGGGCTCAGGGGCCGCGCCCGGACGTGGTGGGGGCGAAAGCCAAGCGGCGCGGCAAAGCCAGGGCCGGGATGACGGCATGAAAGAAAACGAGAATCATTCACAAATACTGAAATAACAATTATCATCCCCGAATTGACATCCCACAGGGACATGCCTCGAGCCTTCGCCAGAGGTCGTTTTTCTTCCTCTTGCAGACAGAAGGCTCCAGCATGCAGATCGACACTCTTCCCTCGGCCGCGCCCGTGGTTTTCCGCCAGCCTCGGCCGCTGGCCCGGGCCGTGTTTCTGGCCCTGATTGCCGGCGCCGCGCCGGTGGTGGCCCAGCAATCGCCAAGCGGAGACGAGGCGACCGAACTGGATGCCGTCCACGTCACCGCCGAACAGATCGCCAGGCAGGCGCTGGGCACGTCGGTCATTACCGCCGAGGACATCGCCAAGCGCCCGCCGGCCAATGACCTGTCCGAGATCCTGCGGACCATGCCCGGGGTCAACCTGACCGGCAACAGCGCTTCCGGCCAGTACGGCAACAACCGCCAGATCGACCTGCGCGGCATGGGTCCGGAGAACACCTTGATCCTGGTCGACGGCAAGGCGGTCGGCTCGCGCAACTCGATTCGCATGGGTCGCAGCGGCGAGCGCAACACCCGCGGCGACACCAACTGGGTGCCGGCCGAGATGGTCGAGCGTATCGAGGTGCTGCGCGGTCCGGCGGCGGCGCGCTACGGCTCCGGCGCGTCTGGCGGCGTGGTCAACATCATCACCAAGAAACCGACCGGCGATTTGTCCGGTTCGCTGACGCTGTACGGCCTGCAACCGATGCACGGCGAGGAAGGCGACAGCCAGCGCGCCGGCGTGCAACTCAGCGGGCCGCTGAGCGATCGCTTGTCGTTCCGGCTGTACGGCAACGTGAACGAAACCGATGCCGATTCGCTGGACCTGAACGCCGACTACGCCGCCGCCGAGGGCAACACCCCGCCAGCCGGTCGCGAAGGCGTCAAGAACAAGGACCTGAGTGCGCTGCTGCGCTGGGACGTCAACGACACCCAGGTGATCGAGTTCGAGGCCGCTACCAGCCGCCAAGGCAACATCTATGCCGGCGACCGCGCCGTCAGCAGTGCCGGCAGCGACCTGCTGAGCGGCCTGGCCAACGCTGGCACCGAAACCAACCGCATGTACCGCAACAGCGGCTCGGTCACTCACCGTGGCAGCTGGGGCGGCAACTCCTCGCGCCTGACCCTGGCTTATGAGGCGACCAACAACAAGCGCCTCAACGAAGGCCTGGCCGGCGGCAGCGAAGGCAGCATCAACACCGAAACCGGCTGGAGCACCAGCCGTCTGCGCAACACGTCGCTGGATGGCGAACTGAACGTCCCGACCGTTCTCGGCGGCCACGACAACATCTGGACCTTCGGGTTCGAGTACACCGACAACCGCCTGGAAGACCCGTTCTCGGTCTCTCAGGGCAATACCGGTGGCGGCGGCGTGTCCGGCGTGGATCCGGATCGCGGCGGCGGCAAGGCCGACGCGCAGACCGCGGCGGCATTCGTCGAGGACAACATCTACATCGGCGAACGCTGGATCGTCACCCCGGGCGTTCGTTTCGACCACCACAGCCAGTTCGGCAACAACGTCAGTCCCAGCCTCAACGCGCAATACCGCATCAACGACGCATGGGTGGTGAAGGGCGGCGTGGCGCGCGCGTTCAAGGCGCCGAACCTGTACCAGTCCAACCCGAACTACCTGTACTACACGAGGGGCAACGGTTGCCCGAACAATTATCCAAGCAGCGGTGGCGGCTGCTACGTGCAAGGCAATCCCGATCTCGACGCCGAAACCAGCCTGAACAAGGAAATCGGCATCGAATGGGCGCCGGACAGCGGCTATCACGCCTCGCTGACCTATTTCCACAACGACTACAAGGACAAGATCGCCACCGGTTTCATTCCGGTCGGGCAGGTATCGGCCGCCAACGGCTGGGTGTTCCGCTGGGAGAACATGCCCGAGGCGCTGGTGCAGGGCCTGGAGGGCAACCTCGACATTCCGCTGCTGGGTGATCGCGGCAGCGTGCTGAAGTGGAACACCAACCTGACCTGGATGATCGACAACAAGAACAAGGAAACCGACCAGCCGCTGTCGATCATTCCCGAATACACGGTCAACACCTCGCTGGACTGGCAGGCGACCGAGAACCTGTCGCTGTTGTTGACGGGCACCTTCTACGGCGAACAGGAGCCGGCCACCGCCAACATGAACAACGACCCGGTCTGCGACGGAAGCGGGAGCCTGAATTCGTCATCGTGCGAGGGCAATCCAGTGTTGAACAAGCGCGGGGCCTACAATCTATGGAGCTTTAGCGGACGCTACCGCATCACCGAGAAGATCAGCATCGGTGCTGGCATCAACAATCTGTTCGACAAGCGCCTGTTCCGCGAAGCCAACAGCAACGGCGCCGGCGCGGCCACGTACAACGAACCCGGCCGTGCCTATCATGTGTCGATGAACATCGGGTTCTAAGGCGGAAGCGTGGCCTGTCATGCGGGAATTGTCCGTCATCAAGCCGGGCGACATTCTGGATTGGCGGCGGGCTGCGCTTCGATACCCGCATCAGTCTGGTCGCCGCATGCATTGCCGGGATTGACCCTGCTTGCCGAGGCCGGCACCGCAGTGGCGGCGAAGTTGATCTGGTCCGGTCCGTCCACCATTCTCCGGGAACATCTTCATGAAGCGCGTCGCCGCATTGATCTGGTTGTTGTTCGCGGTCATGCCGGCATGGGCCCAACCCGATCTGTCGCGCCGGATCGGCATCACGGTGGCCGATACCGGCGTGCCGGGTTACCGCTTCGAGGCGTTCCACCTGGGTTCGGCCGATGGCCAGCGTCACTACCGCGTACGCGTGGCGGTGCCGCTGGCCGAGGTGCCTGCCGAAGGCTTTCCGGCGGCGTTCCTGCTCGACGGCAACGCCGCGTTGATGGACGTGGACGCCGGATTGCTTGGCGAATTGGCCAAGGCGCCGCGACCGCCGCTGCTCGTTTTCATCGGTTACGACAATGACCTGCGCATCGACGCCACCGCACGTGCCTACGACTACACCCCGCGCCGCCCGGGTGGCGACCCGGCGCAGCAGGACGCCGTGGGCGCGAGGCGCAATGGCGGCGCCGAGGCTTTTCTCGACCTGATCCTCGACAGTATCGTGCCGAAGGTCGAAGCGATGGCGAAGGTCGATCCTGCCCGACGGGCGTTGTGGGGACACTCGTATGGCGGCGTATTCGTGTTGCACGCGCTGTTCACACGGCCGCAGGCTTTCCGCATCTATGCGGCGATCGATCCGTCGCTATGGTGGGGCGAGGGCTATTTGCTGGAAGAGGAAAAGCACGCGCAGCCTGGGGATGCTGCACCGGTATTGCGGCTGATGACGGGCGACGGCGGAAGGTCTGGCGGAACACCGCCCTCCGGCCGCGACCCGCGTGCAGTCGAAGCCATGCGTCGGGCCCGCGCGTCGGTGCCAGCCGATGCCGCCCTGCAGATGGCTGACCGCCTGCGTCGATCTGGGATGCAGGTCGAATACCGCAGCCTGCCCGGCCTGTCGCATGGGCAGACCCTGGGCGCATCGTTGCCGTTGTTGTTGCACGAACTGGCCGGATCGCCCTAGATGTCTTTGCCGGGCCGGTACCCGGGTGGCCCCAGCAGAACCTGCACGGTTTCGCCCCAGCCGCGCGCCTGGCGCAGGTCGGCGAACATCTTCCACCACGCATGCAGGGCGATCTTCACCGGGTTGTAGCCATGCACCGGTTCGACCAGTCCGTAGCGGATAGGTACCCCGGCCTGTTCCTCGCGCAGGGTGCCGAACAGGCGATCGAACACGATCAGTACGCCGCCGTAGTTGCAGTCCAGGTATTCGGGATTGCTACCGTGGTGGACGCGATGGTGCGCCGGGGTGTTGAAGACGTACTCGACCGGTCGCGGCAGCGTGCCGATCAGTTCGGTGTGCAGCCAGAACTGGTAGAACAGGTTCAGCGCCAGCGCGCCAAGCACCGCAACGACCGGGAAACCGAGCCAGACCAGCGGGGCGAAGCACACCGCGGCGGCGGTGATGGTGCCGGTCCAGCCGAGCCGGTAGGCCGAGGCCAGCGTGTACTGGTTGGGCGAATGGTGCACCGAGTGGTTCAGCCAGAACCAGCGGATGCGGTGGTCGGCGCGATGCATCCAGTAGTAGCAGAACTCCTGGCCGAGGAAGAGCAATACCCAGTGCCACCATCGGTCCATCGCGATCTCGGCGATCCGGAGCTGCGCCACGCCCAGCAGCAGCAGGCCGACCACGCCGCCGCCCAGCAGCTGGTTGACCAGGTTACGGCCGACGGCATCGGCCAGCGAGGCCCAGTACGCCTTCCAGTCATAGCCGCGCGTGCGCGACAGCCAGCCGCCTTCGAGGGCGGCGACCGCCACCAGCAGCAGCAACGGTAGACCGAACAGCAGGGTCCGGGGCGCGGGCAGTTCCATCGCGACCTACTTCTGCCGGCGCTGACCGAGCTTGCCGGCGGCGGCCTTGAATTCCTCCGACGACAGCTTGCCGTCCTGGTCGGCGTCGAGCTTGTCGAAGTTGCGAGCCACGCGCGGCATCTTGGCTTCGGCCTCGGCCTTGTCGATGTAGCCGTCCGAATTGGCGTCGGCGGCGTTCCAGCGTTCCTGCATGGCCTGCTTCTGCGCGTCGGTGGGTTGCCGGGTCGTCTGCGCGTGGGCGGCCAGCGGCAACAGCAGGGCGGACACCAGCAGCAGGCGGGTCATGTTCGAGTTGGGTGAAAGCCAGGACATCGGATGGGTTCCTCGTGGGTCGGAAAGAGAGGGAAAGGTGCGCCGCAGGCAGGATCGCTGCCGGGGGTCAGACGACGAACCGCCTGCGGCGCAGGAAGGGGGCGGGAATACCGGAAGGGTGCGCCGTCCCTGGCGCGGTGCTCCGGTCCTGTCAGGTCGGGTCCTGTCGGGCGAACGTCGCCAGCTCAGTTGTCGCCCTTGCAGGCGATCACCTCGCCGGCCGCGTTGGTGCAGGTACCGGTGTGGCTGACCTGGCCGTTGGTGACCGTGGTCGAGCCGCTGTAGCTGTTGCCGTTGGCGCCGGTCGCATTGGTGCTGCGGCTGCCGTTGACGTTGCCGTCGGCATCGCGGGCGATGCTGCCGGCGCTGGAGGCGGTGCCGCCGTTGGCGCCTTCGGCATAAGCGCTGCCTTGGCGACCGGCGCTGCCGTCGGCGTTGCGGTAGAAGCTGCCCTGGCGCGCGGCCTGGCCGCCGTTGGCGCTTTCGACGTAGGCGCCGCTGCGGCCGGCGACGTTGCCTTGGTCATCGCTGACGACCTTGCGGCCACGGGCGTAAGCGCCGTTCTCGCCGGTCGCGGCGGCGCCGGTCGCGGCGGCGCGGCCCTGTTCGCCGCTGACCACGACACGGCTGCGGACGCGTTCGGCGGAAGCGTCGGAAATGGTGGAAGCCATCGCAGCAGCGATGGCCAGCGAGGCCAACAGGAAGGAAGTCTTGTTCATGGTGTGCTCCGTGTGGGTCGGGGGGCGAGGCGATGTGCATCGCGTGGTTGCCATCCTGGGCCCGCCACATCGCCGGTGTGTGTCGTCTCGGCCAGCGGATGTTTCCGCGCCGGCATCCGGAAACATTTGCTTACAAAGCGCCCGGATCGGGGTTTGCGCCGGTCCCGCGCCAGCCCCGATAGTGGCGCCCATGGACGAGACTTCCCCACATATCCTGCTGGTCGACGACGATGCCCGCCTGCGCGAACTGCTGCTGCGTTACCTGCAGGGTCAGGGTTTTGCGGTGAAGGGCGTGGGCGATGGCGCGCAGATGCGCCAGGCGCTGGACCGCGGCCACTACGACCTGATCGTGCTCGACCTGATGCTGCCGGGTGAAGACGGGCTGGAGATCTGCCGTCGCCTGCGCGGCCAGGGCGACTCCACCCCGGTGGTGATGCTGACCGCCAAGGGTGACGAGATCGACCGCATCATCGGTCTGGAGATCGGCGCCGATGATTATCTGCCCAAGCCGGTCAATCCGCGCGAACTGCTGGCGCGCATCCGCGCCGTGTTGCGGCGTGCGCCGGGAGTGTTGCCGGGGGCGCCGCAGGCCGAGGGCGGCGAAGTGGTGTTCGGCGACTACCGCCTCGACCTCGGCCGCCGCGAACTGACCCGCAACGGCCAGCCGCTGAAGCTGACCTCGGGCGAGTTCGCCGTGCTGGCGGTGCTGCTGCGGCATCCGCGCCAGCCGCTCAGCCGCGACCGCCTGATGAGTCTGGCGCGCGGTCGCGAGCACGATGCCTTCGAACGCAGCATGGACGTGACCGTGGCCCGCCTGCGCAAGCTGCTGGAGGCCGATCCCAAGCAGCCGCGGTTGATCCAGACCGTGTGGGGCGTCGGCTACGTGTTCGTGCCGCCGGAGCCGCAGGCATGAACGCGTCGCGTACCGTGTTCACCCAGCTGGTGCTGGTGATCGCGCTGGTGCTGCTGGGCGCGGCCGCGTTTGCCCTGCTGCTGGGCGGGCGCCTGGTCCTGCGTCCGGCTGCCGACCAGGTCGGGCGTGCGGCCGACGGATTCGCCACCCTGGCCGAGGCGCAGCTGCGCAACCGGCCGCGCGAGGAGGCGCTGGCGGAACTGCGCGCGGCCGGGCTGGAAGTACGCGAGCAGATCGTGCCGGTGCAGCCGCGCTGGCGGGTGCCGCTGATGCGCGAACTGCAGCGCATGGGCCGCAGCGGCGAACTGGGTCCGGGCCGCGACCTGGAAATCGTCCGCGGCGCCGAGCGCAACCGGCTGTGGCTGAAGCTGGACGTGCAACCGGCGGTCTGGATCGCCTTGCCGGTGCGCGAACGCCGGGTTGGCGCGGCTGGCCGCTACTCGGTGGTGATGCTGGGCGCGTGCGCGGCGCTGGTGTGGCTGGCCGCGGCCTATTTCACCCGCCGCCTGACCCGGCCGCTGCGACGTCTGGCAACCGCCGCACCGGCGCTGGTGCGCGGTGAAGACGCCGCGGTGGCGCCGATCGACGGCCCGCGCGAAGTGCAGGAGCTCGGCGCCGCGCTGGTCCGCTCCAGCCGCGAAGTGCGGGAGGCCGCCGAGGAGCGCGCGCTGATGCTGGCCGGCATTTCGCACGACCTGCGCACGCCGCTGACCCGCCTGCAATACGCGCTGGCGCTGCTGCCGGACAGCGACCCGGAGCTGAGCGCCGGGATGGAACGCGACATCGCCGAGATCGATGCGGTGCTGTCGCAGTTCATCGCCTACGCCCGCGACGGTCGCGACGAGAACAGCGAACCGCTGGATCTGGCCGAAATCTGCCGCAACGCGGTCGCCGCTGGCCGCCAGTCGTGGCAAGTAGATGCGCCGGATACGGCGCCGATCCGCGGCAAGCCGATGGCCCTGCTGCGTGCGCTGGAGAACCTGGTCACCAATGCCGAGCGCCACGGCGCTGCGCCGTTTGTGCTGTCGTTGGCCAGGGAAGGCAATGCGTGGCGGGTCGAGGTGGCCGACCACGGCCCCGGCCTGCCGCCGGCAATGGCGCAACGCGCATTGCGGCCGTTCGTGCACGGCAGCGGTGGCGGTTCGGGCCTGGGCCTGGCGATCGTCGAGCGTGTGGCCCGCCAGCATGGCGGCGACTTGCAGTTGCAGGCCAACGCCCCGCACGGCCTGCGCGCGGTCTTGCGCCTGCGCGAAGGCTGATTCGAGCGACAAGAAAGGACGACGATGAACATGTGCAACGTCCGATGGATGTGGTTGCTGGCGCTGGCATGGACCGTGGCGACGCAGGTGGACGCGCAGACCTTCCGCGACCGTCTGGCCAACGCGCGCGAGGCTTCCCTGCAACCGGCGGCGCAGCCCCCTGCCCTGCCCGAAGGTGCGCGCCGGCTGTCTGATCTGGCCTATGGCGACGATCCGCGCCAGCGTTTCGACGTCTACCTGCCGGCGCAGGCGCAGGACGCGCCGGTGATTCTGTACGCGCACGGTGGCGGCTGGGCCTACGGCAACAAGGACAATCCGGGCACGATCGAGAACAAGGCCGCGTACTGGTTGCCGAAGGGCTACGTGCTGGTCTCGATGAACTACCGCATGCGTCCGGACACCGCGCCGCTGGATCAGGCGCGCGACGTGGCGCGCGCGCTGGCCGAAGTGCAGAAACTCGCGCCGCAATGGCGGGCCGACCCGGCGCGGGTGGTGCTGATGGGGCACTCGGCCGGCGCCCACCTGGTCGCCCTGATCGGCGCGTCGGAGTCGCTGTGGAAGGCCGCCGGGGCGCAGCGCCCGCTGGGGGTGATTTCGCTGGACAGCGGCGCACTGGACGTACCGGCGATCATGCGCGCTCCGCGCCTGCCGCCGTTGTATACCCGCGCCTTCGGCGACGACCCGGACGACTGGGTCGCTGTTTCGCCATGGCACCAGCTGGATCGGCACGGGCGGCCGATGCTGATCGTGTGCTCCAGCCAGCGCGGTTTTCCGTCCTCGCCCTGCGACGAGGGCCGCAAATTCGCGCAGAAGGCGACCTCGCTGGGCGTGCCGATGCAGGTGCTGCCCGAGCCGATGGGTCATGGCGCGATCAACCACGGCCTGGGCGCCGCGTCGGACTACACCGAGGCGGTAGCCGCGTGGCTGCGCGAACTGCTGCGCTGAACCGGCTCAGGCGTAGGTCAGCGGCAGCGCGGTGGTCAGCTTGATCTCCTCCATCGAGAAGCTGGAACTGACGTCGAACAGTTCGGTGGTGCGGGTCAGCCGCTTGTAGACCTGGTCGTAGGCGGCGATGTCCGGCACCACCACCCGCAGCAGGTAATCGATGTCACCGCTGACCCGGTAGAACTCGACCACTTCCGGGATCGCCTTGACCGCCGCGTAGAAACTGTCGAACCAGGCCTGGTGGTGCTGGTGGGTCTTCAGCAGCACGAACACGGTGACGCCCAGATTCAGCTTGTGCGGATCCAGCAGGGCGACCTGGCGGGTGATGACCCCGGCCTCCTTCAGCCGCTGGATCCGGCGCCAGCACGGCGTGGTCGACAGGTGCACGCGGCTGGCGATCTCGCTGACCGCCAGCTCGGCATCTTCCTGCAGCAGGGCCAGGATCTGCTTGTCGATGGTGTCGAGTTTCATGGGCGAAGGTGTCGGGAGCGTGGCGACAGGCTAATCCAGTCTTGGCAGGAAAAACAGTATCAATTTCCTGATATATCCAAACAAGGGGAAGATAATTCCACGAATTCGGGTATCGAAGACAATTTTCGCAACCCGATTTTCCGCGCTGGGAAGGACAATGAAAGCCCCACCCAGATGGAACCCCGGACGTGAAAAACATCGGCCTGATCGGCGGCATGAGCTGGGAATCGACCGCGCTGTACTACCAGATCATCAACCGCGAAGTGGTGCGGCGGCGCGGCGGCCTGCGCTCGGCGCCGATGCGGATCGCCAGCCTCGACTTCGAGGAGGTCGCCTCGCGCCAGCGCCGTGGCGCCTGGGACGAAATGACCGAGATCCTGTCCGAGGCCGCTCGCGGTCTGGTCGCCGGTGGCGCCGATTGCGTGCTGATCGGCACCAACACCATGCACCTGATCGCGCCGGCCGTGCGCGCGGCGGTCGACGCGCCACTGATCCACATTGCCGAAGTCACCGCCGATGCGATCGCCGCCGCCGGCCTGGACCGGGTCGTCCTGCTTGGTACCCGCTTCACGATGGAGGAACCGTTCTATCGCGAGGTGCTGGCCGCTCGCGGGATCGACTGCGTGGTGCCGGACGAAGTCGGTCGCGCCGAAGTGCATCGGGTGATCTTCGACGAGCTGTGCCAGGGCACGGTCAGCGAGGCTTCGCGTCGCGCCCTGCAGGCGATCATCGCGCCGCTGCTGGAACAGGGTGCGCAGGGCGTGATCCTAGGTTGCACCGAACTGCCGCTGATCCTCGGTCAGGACGATTGCCCGGTTCCGGTGTTCGACACCACCCGCCTGCACGCGCTGGCAGCGGTGGATTACGCGCTGGGCGGCACCGCGCACTGAGCCGTCGTTGTGGCTGTGCGTGACGGCATCAGGGCCGGTGCTCGTCGGCCAGGTAGTCGGCGCTCTGCATCTCGATCAGCCGCGAGGCAGTGCGCTCGAACGCGCCCTGCAGGCGGCTGCCGGAATACAGCGCGACTGGCGCGTCGGCGGCGGTGCAGACCAGGTTGACGCGGCGGTCGTACAACTCGTCGACCAGGTTGACGAAGCGACGCGCGGCGTCTTCGTTGAATCGGTCGAAATGCGGAATGCCGCCCAGAAGCACGGTGTTGAACTCGCGCGCGATCTCGATGTAGTCGGTGGTGCCGCGCGGGCCTTCGCACAATGCGCTGAAGTCGAACCAGACGACACTCTTGCCGCGCGCACGCACGGCGATGCGGCGTTCGTCGATCTCGATGGTGCCGGGCTGCGCGGTCATGCCGCCGCTCAGCTCGCCCCAGCGTCCGCCCAGCCAGTCGTCGGCCTGTGCGTCCAGCGGCGCGCGATACACCGGCGAACGGGTCAGCGCGCGCAGCCGGTAGTCTTCCAGCCCGTCCGAGCGCAGCACCACGCAGTGCTGCTGCAGCAGGGCGATGGCCGGCAGGAAGCCGGCGCGCTGCAGGCCGTCCTTGTACAGGTTCTCCGGCGCGGTATTGGAGGTGGTCAGCAGGGTGATGCCTTCGGCGAACATCCGCTCCAGCAGCCGCGTCAGCAGCATCGCGTCGCCGATGTCGGTGACGATGAATTCGTCCAGCACCAGCACCCGCAGGCGGCCGTGCGCTTCGTGCACGATCTTCGCCAGCGGATCGGCCTCGCCGACGTGCTGGCGCAGGCGCTCGTGCACGCCGCGCATGAAACGGTGGAAGTGGGTGCGGTACTTGCCGCCTTCGCCGCCGCCGAGGCGGCTGGAATACACCGGCAGCGGCAGGCCTTCGTAGAACAGGTCGACCAGGAAGGTCTTGCCGCGGCCGACTTCGCCCCAGTAGTACAGGCCCGGCACCGGCGCGGCGGATTTGCGGCGCAGGCGGCCAAGCAGGCCGCCGCTGGCCGGCGGCGGCGCCAGCAGGGCGGCGTGGATGCGGTCGAGTTCGGCCAGCGCCGGCTGCTGCGCCGGGTCGTCGACGATTTCGCCGTGGGCCACGCCTTCGGCATAGCGCTGCGATGGCAGCGCCGCGGAAACGCCGGGCGTGCTCATGCCGCCGGCAGCCAGTTCTTCACTTCGTGCTGCAGCGCCCCGCGCAGGTCGATCAGTTTGCGGTGGAAGAAGTGGCTGGTTTCGGGCATCCGCACCAGCACCGGCTTGCGTTTCAGGCCGTCGATCCAGTCGTACACCGCCTGCGGGTCGACGATTTCGTCGTCGTTGCCCTGGATCACCAGCCACGGACATTCGGGCAGTGCGATGCGGCTGAAGTCCCAGCTGCGGCCGGCGGCCGGTGGCGCGATCGAGATCAGCGCGTCCGGATGCAGTTCGGCCGTGCAGCGCAGGCTGACGTAGGCGCCGAAGCTGAAGCCGGCCAGCCACAGCGCTTGCCCGGGGCGCTGTTCGCGCACCCAGGCCACGACCGCGCGCAGGTCGTCCGATTCGCCTTCGCCGTGGTCGAAACTACCGGCCGATGCGCCGACGCCGCGGAAATTGAAGCGCACCGTGCTCGCGCCCAGTTCGCGCAGGCCGCGCGCGACCATCGTCACCACCTTGTTGTGCAGGCTGCCGCCCTCGGTGGACAGCGGGTGGCAGACCACCGCCGTCAGCGGCAGCGCGGCGACGCCGGCTTCGGGCGGATCGACGGCCAGCTCCAATGCACCGGCGGGGCCGGGCAGCGACAACGTGGCCGATTCGGCGGGGAAGGCGGGGGAAGACATGCCGGAATGATACCGCCTGCACCCACGGAGCCCGGCGGCGGCGGGCAAGGCCGAATTGTTATATAATAACAATATTGATGAGGCCTTCCCCGATGAAACGCTCCCCTGCCGCCGTACTCGATGCATCCGCCGTCGTCCTGTCTACCCTGTGCCTGATCCACTGCCTGGCCCTGCCGCTGCTGGCGGCGCTGCTTCCGCTGTTCGGTGCCTGGGCCCACGACGAATGGGTGCATGTGGTGTTTGCCGGCGTGGCGCTGCCGTTGTCGGGCCTGGCCCTGTGGCGCGCGCATCGGCAAGCTCCGTTGCCGGCGGCGATGTGGCTCATGGCGACAGCCGGCCTGGGCGGGTTGGTGCTGGGCGCGGCCGGCTGGCCGTCGCACGACTGGGAAACGCCGGTTACCGTCGGCGGCAGCCTGTTGTTGGTCGCCACCCACCTGTGGAACTGGTCGCGGCGCCCGCACTGCTGATGCCGGCGCGGCGCGTCTCTACAGATCGAATCCCAGCAGCATCGGGTCGTGGTCGGAACTGCGCCACGGTCCGGGCAGGTTGTCGCGGGCGTAGCCTTCGCGGTCCGGCTCGTCGGCGTTGACGTGCCATTCGGCGGCGCCGCGCAGGCGCTGCGCCAGCGCCGGTGACAGCAGGGCGTGGTCGAGCCGGCCGGCCTGGCCGCGGTAGACGTAGCTGTACGGGGCCTCCACGCCGGCCACGGCGAAGGCGTCGCGCCAGCCGGCTTCGCGCAGCCAGCGCGGCGGGTCTTCCATCGCATAGGCGTTCAGGTCGCCGACCACCAGTTGCAGGTCACCGCCCTGCCCGGTCGGATCGGTCTTCAGCCAGGCATCCAGCCGCCGCGCCGAATCGGTGCGCAACGCGTTCCAGCAGCCCTGGCCGTCGTCCTGGTCGGCGTCGGCGCCTTCGGCTTCCGAGCAGCCCTTGGACTTGAAGTGGTTGGCGACCACGACCAGGGCCGGCCCGCTGCCGCGGCGGAACGCCTGCGCCAGCGGCACCCGGCTGCGCTCGCCGAACGGACCGCCTTCCAGTACTGCCGGCGCACCGGCCGGGGCGACCCGCGAGGCGCGGTAGATCAGGCCGACGCGGATGGTGTCGGTGCCGGGGCCGTGGCCGGCATCGACGAAGCGCCAGTCGCGGGCCGGGCCGGCCGCGTTCAGCGCAGCGACGAAACGGGGCAGGCTGGCGTCGGCGCCGTAGCCGTCGTTCTCCAGCTCCATCAGTGCGGCGATGTCGGCGCCCAGCGCCTGCAGGGTGGCGACCAGCTTGGCGGTCTGCGCTTGCAGCTGCTGCGGCGTCTTCGCCCCGCGCGGGGTCGGGAAACCACCGCCGCGACCATCGCCGTTGAAGTAGTTCTCCATGTTGAACACCGCCAGCCGCAGGTTGCCGCCGACTTGCGGGGCCGACGGGCGCGGCGCGGCGCGGACCTGCAGCGGTGCTTGCAGTTGCAGCCGCCAGCTGCCGTGGCGCTGGTCGACGATGCCTTCGGCGTCTTCGATATGGCTGCCGGCTCGCGGCAGGGCATCGCCCAGGTACCAGATCCGCTCCGGGTCGCGATGGTTGCTGGCGTCGTCCAGCACCAGGCTGCGGCGGGCGTTGTCCGCGTCCAGCTGGCGGTAGGCGTCGCTACCGGGAACCGCCTGCTCGGACGGCGTCCACAGGCGACCGCCGAAGCTGGCCACGGTTTCGGCATAGCGCTCGTCGCTGCCGTTGAGGCTCAGCTCGGCGTCGATGCGCACGCGCATGCCTTCCAGCGGCTCCCAGTCGGCCGGGGGTTCGTCCAGCACGACGGGTTCGATGGTGGCGCCCTGCCCCAGCACCTCGATCCGTTCGGCGCGCACGGCGGTGACGCCGGGGTGGTCGTTGTCGTCCTGTTCGAACACCGTGCCGCGCACGCGCACGCGATCACCGGAACGCAGCTCGGGCGCGTCCTCCGGCGGCAGCACGAAGAGGGCGTCGGAGGTGGCCGGGTCGTTGTCGCCGTCGTCCTGCAGGAAGAACCCGCCCAGCCCGCGGACGAAGTTGCCGCTGACCGTGCCCGTGACCGCGACCGCCTGCCCTTCCAGCGGGCTGCGCTCGCCACGGCCCTGCACCTGGCCGATCGGCATGCTGCCGTCGGCGGCCGGCCGGGCCGGCGATGTCGGGCTGCAGGCGGTTGCCAGCAGCAACAGTGAGGCGGGCCAGAGGCGGTGACGGACCATGCCGGGACTCCGGTGTGCGATGGGCGGAAACGACAACGCCGCCCGCAGGCGGCGTCGTGGGCTCGGGAAAACGAGCTTACTTGATGTTGGCCAGCATCCAGTCGACGGTGGCGTGGATCTGCTCTTCGCTCAGCCCCGGGTTGCCGCCCTTCGGCGGCATCACCCCGGCATCGCCGGTGAAGCCTTCGATGGCGTGCTTGTACAGGGTTTCCGTGCCCTTGGCCGCGCGTGCGCCCATGCCGGCGGCGGTCAGGGTCGGCGCGCCGCCGACCCCGCCCTGGTGGCAGGCGCCGCACAGGTTGTCGAAGATCACCGAGCCGTCGGTAGTGCCGCCGTAGGCAACCTGCGAGGCGGCTGCTGCGGCCGCGGCAGCGGCGGCGGCGGCCTGGGCGGCGGCGCCGGTTTCGCCGGCATAGACCGCGCCTACCGGGGCGATCCGCGCTTCGGTCAGCTTCTGCGCACTGGGCGAGGCTTCCGGTGGAATGACCTTATGCAGGAAATGGGCGCCAATGATCAGGCCCAGGGTGACCAGCATCAGGAAGCCGATCACCATCGAGAATTGCTTGAGGAACTGCAGGTCGTGGTTATGCACATTCCACCTTTTGGCAGCGGGGCCGAAAGGCCCGCCTGGCTACGGAAACGATAGTGGCTCGCCGGGCGCGGGCGCCGCGGACGGAGGCCATTATAAGCAGGGACGGCGCTCGGGCCTCAAGGACACCAGTAGACCGGCAGCGGTGCGGGCAGGGCGCGCAGCACCGCGGCGATCGGCAGCGCGGGCGCCGGCCCGGCACAGGCGGCCTCCAGCACCTGCCGTTTCGGCTCGCCTTCGATGTGCAGGACGCGGAAGCCGGCCGCGGCCAGCACCGGCAGGGTCAGGGTGATCCGCGGCTCGCCGGCGCCGGCGGCGCGCATCGGCGACAGGGTTGCCGGGGTGGCCGGGTCCAGCGCCGCGGCCAGGCAGTCGCCGCCGGGGAAGTAGGACGCGGTATGTCCGTCCGGGCCCATGCCTAGCACCGCCACGTCCAGCGGCAGGTACGGGTCCAGCGCGGCCTGCAGATCGGCCAGCGCGTCTTCCGGGGCCGGTCGGTCCAGATGCAGCGGCAGAAACCGGGCGGCCGCGGCCGGGCCCTGCAGCAGCTGGCCGCGAACCAGGGCGGCGTTCGAGCGCGGGTTGTCCTCGCCGACCCAGCGCTCGTCGACCAAGGTCACGGTGAGCGCGGCCCAGTCCAGCGGCTGCCGCGACAGCGCACGCAGGAAGCGCGCCGGGGTGCTGCCGCCGGACAGCGCCAGGCGAGCCGTGCCGCGTTCGGCCAGCGCCGCACGCAGCCGCGCGGCGACCTCGGCGGCCAGCGCATCGGCCAGCGCATCGGGGCCGTCGAAGCGCTGCCAGCGGCAGAGCGGAGCCAGCGGTGGGGGCGCGCTGTCCATGTTCAGGCCGAATCCTCGTGCCAGGTGCGGCCGTCGCGTTCGATCAGCGCCACCGCTGCGCTGGGACCCCAGGAGCCGGCGGTATAGGTCTTGGGCGCATCGTCCAGTTCCTTCCAGGCGTCGAGGATCGGATCGACCCACTTCCACGCCGCCTCGACTTCGTCGCGGCGCATGAACAGGGTCTGGTTGCCGCGTACCACGTCCATCAGCAGGCGTTCGTAGGCTTCCGGCTGGTGCACGCCGAAGGCCTCGGCGAAGCTCATGTCCAGCGGCACGTGCTGCAGCCGCAGCCCGCCGGGGCCCGGGTCCTTGATCATGATCCACAGCTTCACGCCTTCGTCCGGCTGCAGCCGCAGCACCAGCCTGTTGGAGCGGATGCCGCCGCCGGCTTCGCCGAAGATCGAATGCGGCACGTGGCGGAAGTCGATGACGATTTCGGACACGCGATCGGGCAGGCGCTTGCCGGTGCGCAGGTAGAACGGCACCCCGGCCCAGCGCCAGTTGTCGACCTCGGCCTTCAGCGCCACGAAGGTCTCGGTGCGCGAGTCGTCGCGGCCCAGTTCGTCCAGGTAGCCGGGCACCGCGGCGCCGTCGCTGGCGCCGGCCCGGTACTGCCCGCGCACGGTGGCCTGGGCGATCTCGTCGCGGCCGATCGGCTTCAGCGAGCGCAATACCTTCAGCTTCTCGTCGCGCACCGCGTTAGCGTCCAGCGTGGCCGGCGGCTCCATCGCCACCATGCACAGCAGCTGCAGCAGGTGGTTCTGCACCATGTCTCGCATCGCGCCGGAGGTGTCGTAGTAGCTGGCGCGCTTTTCCAGCCCGACCGTCTCGGCCACGGTGATCTGCACGTGGTCGATATGGCGCGCGCTCCACAGCGGTTCGAACAGGATGTTGGCGAAGCGCAGCGCCAGCAGGTTCTGCACCGTCTCCTTGCCCAGATAATGGTCGATGCGGAAGATCTGGTCTTCGCTGAAGTCGCGGCCGACCGCGTCGTTGATCGCGGTGGCGCTGGCCAGGTCGCGGCCGATCGGCTTCTCCACCACCACCCGCGCGCCGTCGCCGTTCAGGCCGTGGTCGCGCAGGCGGTTGCAGATGTCGACGAACAGCGCCGGGCTGGTCGACAGGTAGAACACGCGGATGCGCTCGCCCTGCTCGTGCAGGCGGGCGGCGAACGCGTCCCAGCCGTCGTCGCGGGTCGCGTCGAGCGATTGATAGCCCAGCCGCTGCAGGAATTCGGGCAGCTTGTCGGCCAGCGCCGGGTCGGCGTCGGCGACCCGCTGCAGGGCCTCGCCCACGCGCGCGCGGTAGCTGTCGTCGTTCTGCGCATCGCGGGCCACGCCGAGGATGCGGCTGCTCTCGGGGATCTGCCCTTCCGCGTAGCGGCGCAGCAGGCCCGGCAGCAGCTTGCGCAGCGCCAGGTCGCCGGTGCCACCGAAGATCACCAGGTCGAAGGGGTCAACGGGTACGGTTTTCGCGGTCATGGTGCCGGCCGTTCGAACAGGGACAGAAAAGATACCACCAAAATACCAAGAAGGCGGCACTGGTCTTGGGTTTTATCGGATATTTGCCAGTTTGGTACTAGACTGGTATTTTCTTGCCATGCAGAACCAACTTCTCGATGAATACCGCCGCCTGCAGGCCGGCGAAGCGACCCGCGCGGTGGCCTACCTGCGCCTGCGGCGCGCGCTGCAGAACCTGATCGACGCCGGCATCCTGCGCCCCGGCCAGGCCCTGCCCGGCGAGCGCGACCTGGCCCGGCTGCTGGGGCTGTCGCGGGTGACCATCCGCAAGGCGCTGGCCGGGCTGATCGAAAGCGGCCAGCTGAACCAGCGCCAGGGCGCGGGCACCTTCGTCGCCGAGCGCATCCTGCGCCAGTTCTCGCGCCTGACCAGCTTCACCGACGACCTGCGCGCACGCGGCCTGGACCCGCAGGTGGAGTTCCTCGAGCGCAGCACCGGCGAAGTCACCCCGGAAGAGGCGATGGCGCTGAACCTGTCGCCGGGCAGCGGCGTGGTCCGGCTGTACCGCCTGCGTCATGTCGACGGCGCGCCGATCGCGATCGAGCGCACCCTGGTGCCGCTGGATCTGCTGCCGGATCCGGACACGGTGGCCACTTCGCTGTACGAGGCGCTGGACGCCCACGGCAACCGCCCGCGGCGGGCGTTGCAGCGCCTGCGCGCGGTGGCGCTGGACGCGCAGGCCGCTGGGCACCTGCAACTGCCCGAGGGCAGTCCGGGCCTGCTGGTCGAGCGCCGCGCCTTCCTGGCCGACGGCCGGGTGGTGGAATCGACCCGCTCGTTCTACCGCGGCGACGCCTACGATTTTGTCGCCGAACTGCACAGCGAATGACCGCTTGCGCGGACGTTGACGTGAGCAAACGGAACATGAATGAAAACGGTTTATCAGGGTATGACTCACAGTCACATTGGGACTATGCTGAACCGCAAGGCCGGCAGGGAAAGTTCGGCATGAAAGGCCCGACGGCGGGCGCCGGCCGGGAATAGCCAGAGGGGAGACGCCATGAACACCAAGTCACATTTGAAGACCGAAGCCCTGCCCGGTGCGGCCAATGCCGAGCCCGGCGACAAAATGGAACAGATCCGCGAACTGATGTTCGGCGGCGTCGTACGCGACATCGACCGCCGGCTGAAGGACCTGTCCGAACGTTTCGAGGCGGAGCTGGCGCGGATCGCGCGCGAGTCGGAAAGTCGGCTGGCGGCGCTCGAGGCCCGGCTCGATCCGCAGATCGAGAAACTCGGCGCCCTGCTGCGGCAGGAAACCGCCGCCCGCACCGGCGCGCTGGACGACGTCGACACCCGCTTCAGCCAGGCCCTGCGCACCCAGCGCAGCGAGATCAACGGCGTGCTGCAGCAGCACGAGGACAGCGCCACCGCCGCCGAAGCGCGCGCACGCGATGCCCTGACCCAGCTCGACCAGCGTACCCGCGAGGCCCTGCAATCGCTGCAGGAAGCCTTGGGCAGTGCGCGCGCCGAACTCGGCGGACAGAAGCTGGCGCGCGAAGACCTGGCCGACCTGATGGCGGAAGTGTCGCTGCGCCTGCGCGGCACCCAGGACGTCGCCAAGAGCGGCTGACGGACCTGCGCATGAGTGGCGAATACGACCGTCTTCGCCAACTGTTGCTGCAACAGGAGAGCGAGCGCATGGATGCGCTGCAGTCGGATCTGCAGCGCACCACCAGTCAGTTCGAACGCATTTCCGACCAGTTGGCCGACGAGATCGAACGAACCGGCGAAGACGGCACGCCGTCGCGGCTGGCGCGGGCGCTGGCCGAGAACACCGCCGATTCGCTGGAGATGGCGGTCAAGCGCAAGCCGCAGACGGTGGTCAATGCGGTCTATCCGGTAATCGGCCCGGCGATCCGGCGTTCGCTGAAGGATGCGCTGCGGCAGATCGCCGACGACCTCGACCGCGGCCTCAGCGACGCACTCAGCCCGCGCGCGCTGTGGTGGCGGCTGGAGGCCATGCGCAGCGGCGTGCCGTATGCGCAGGTGGTGCTGCGGCACACCGCGCGCTACCGGGTCGAGCACCTGTTCCTGGTGCGGCCCGACTCGGGCCTGTTGCTGGGCCACGTGACCGCTGCCGGCCTGCCGGAGCTGGACGCCGACGCGGTTGCCGGCATGTTCACCGCGATCAACCAGTTCGTGCACGAATCGGTGGCGGCCGATCAGCCGCAGGCCGGCGGCATCGGCTCGGCCGAGGTCGGCGAGTACCAGCTCGAAGTCAGCGACGGGCCGCAGGCGCGGCTGGTGGCCTTCGTCCGCGGCGTGCCGGGCGGCGGCTTTGGCGATCGCCTGGATGAACTGAACGAGGAACTGCACGCCGAGTACGGCACCCGCCTGATCGAGGAAGGCGGCGAAGACGAGCCGCTGCTGCTGCAGACGCACCTGGATTTCCTCAACGCCCGCCCGCAGGCCGAACAGCCGCCGAAGCGACGGCTGTTCTTCTGGGCGGTGCTGGCCCTGCTCGGCCTGGCGCTGCTGGCGTGGCTGCTGCTGGGCTGGCGCTGGTCGGCCGAGGTCGAGGACATCGGCGCCGAATTCGGCACCATGCCCGGTCTTGTGGTATCGAAGCTGGAGTCGACCGGGCGCAATAAACTGCGGGTGGAAGGCCTGTACGACCCGCTGGCGCCGGACCCGAAGCAGTGGCTGGCCGAACAGCACCCGCAGGTGAAGGCGGACTGGGCGCTGCGGCCGTACGTGTCGCTGGAGCCGACCCTGATCCGGCGCCGGGTGGCGCAGGGCCTAGGACTGCCGGAAGCTACGGTCGGCGAACCCGATGCGCAGGGCGTGGTCCGGCTGCAGGGCAGCGTGCCGTTTCCGGTCTGGTACCGCGCGCGGCAGACGCCGCTGAGCCTGCCGGGGATGTCGTCGCTGGAGTTTTCCGCGCTGTCGTATCCGAACAAGTCGCGGGTGGACGCGCTGGTCGCCGAGATCGAGACCATCGGCATCCCGTTCGTCAGCGGCCGCGCCGAACCGGAAGGCGACTGGCAGCCGCAGCTGGCCACGCTGGTCGACAAGGCGCGCGCGCTGGAGCGGTTCGGCGCCGACAACGGCATCGCCTTCCACTTCCAGACCAGCGGCACCACCGACGAAGCCGGCACCCTGGACCAGAACCGCAGCCTGCGCCAGCAGCGCGCCGAATGGCTGGCCAGCCGGCTGGCTGCGCAGCTGCATCCGCCCTCGACCATCGTCATCGACCACGATGCGGTGTTCAGCGTCGCCGCGCACAACCGCTACCGGCTGGCGCGCGCGACCACCTCGCCCTATCCTGCGCCTGCCGCGGCAACGCCCGGAGGGGGTCGATGAGCTCGATCGCGCGCAAGATCAGCCTGCTCGGCGATTTCGGCGTCGGCAAGACCAGCACGGTCGCGCGCGCGGTGCGCAACACCTTTTCGGAAACCTACCTGACCACGGTCGGGGTCAAGGTGGACAGCAAGAAGCTGCAGATGGCGAACGGCGAGTTGCGGATGGTGCTGTGGGACATCGCCGGCGCCAATACCCTGGACCAGATGCGCGCCAACTACATCGCCGGCACCCAAGGCACGCTGCTGGTGGCCGACGGTACCCGCGCCGACACCGCCGACACCGCGCTGGGCTTGTGGCAGCAGGCCGAGCGCCTGCTTGGTCGCAGCCTGCCGGCGGTGCTGCTGCTGAACAAGCGCGACCTGGCCGGCGAATGGGAACTGCCGCCCGACCGCATCCGCGAACTCGAGGCCCTGTTGCCGGTGTTCAGCACCAGTGCGCGCACCGGCGAAGGCGTGGAAGAAGCGTTCGCCGCCCTCGCCGCGCGGCTGGCCGACGGGGGCACGGCGTGAGCCCGGCCAGCGGCCGCGTGCGCTCGGCGCGTCCGGTCGCCGCGCCGCCGCGCACGGCGCCGGTGGTGGTCAGCATGCGCAGCGACGGCGAACTGCTGGACGTGGTCGGCGACCTGGACCGCTTCGTCGCCGGCGGCGACGGCCGCCAGGACGTGATCGAACGGCTGCAGGACCTGCGCCGGGTCGATGCCGGCGGTTCGCCGCAGCTGATCCCGTCGGTGGAACTGTCGGAAGGGCGCTTCGCCGACATCCACGTGCTGCTGGAATCCGACGAGTACCACTTCGTGTTGCAGGACACGACCGAACTGATGCAGCTGCTGCGCAGCAACCAGCAGGTCGGCAACGAAACCGCGCTGGTCGAGGACCGGCAACGGCGGCGGATGCGGCGGGAAACCGGCGCGGAGCGGCCGGTAGCCGAATCGATGCAGGCGTTCCGGCGCAGCAGCGACCTGTTCGCCACCCTGGCGCACGAGATGCGTGCGCCGCTGGCCCTGCTCGGCGGCCATGTGCGCCTGCTGGAACAGCGCTGCCGCAACGATGCGGGGATGATGCGTTCGGTCGCGGCGATCGGCCATGCCGCGGTGCGTCTGGACGCGATGGCCTTCAACAGCCTGGTCAGCCTGGGCGAGATGAGCGCCGGCCCGCGCGATCTCGGGGTGCTGGAATTGAGCCAGCTGGCGGCCCTGTTGCAGGAAGCGTTTGCCCTGCAGGCGCAGGTGCAGGGCATCGGCCTGCGGATCCGCCTGCCGGACGAGGACACCCGGGTCGAGATCAACGACATGGCGCTGCGCCAGGTGATGATCAACCTATTGATCCACGCGCTGGACGGGATCCAGGGCGGCGAGCTGGTGGTGTCGTTCGTCGCCGGCGGCGACGGCCTGGAGATCGAGATCGCGCACGAGCCGATGGGCTTCTCCGCCGACCACTTCGGCGCCCTGGTCACCACCCACGACCTGCTGCAATCCAACCCCGGCGCCAGCCTCGGACTGGCGGTCAGCCAGCGCCTGCTGCAGCAGATGCGGGCGCAGGTGGAACTGGTGCCGCGGGTCAAGGGAGGACACGAAATCTGGGTGCGGATTCCGGCCAAGGTGGCGCAGGGCAAGCAGCCGATGCGGCTGCGCGAACAGCGGCCGTATCCGGAACTGCTGAACGGCGAGAAGGTCGCCGTGGTCGCGGTGGAACCGGTGGAAACCGCCGCCACCCTGGTCGAACTGCTGGTCGATCTGGACGTGCCGGTGGTCTCGGTCTACGAGGCCGACCGGCTGGAGGCGCTGGCCCGCGACGGCGTGGTGGCCAGCCTGGCGCTGTCGAGCACCTTCGACGGCATGGTCGGGCGCGAGATCCTGCAGCGGCTGCAATTGCCGGCGCAGACGCAGGTCCTGTTGCTGGGCGAACTGCCCTCGGCGGCGGGCGGCTGGCTGCAGGACCATCGCGGCGCCTTCGTCGCCGCCGATGCCGACCGGGTCACCCTGGATCACGCGCTGCGCTCGGTGCTGGGACAATGACCGGATCGGTTCGGGTTCGCGAAGGACGCAGGCAATGAAGATCGAGATCGCCGACATGGCGGCATTCGTGGCGGTGGTGGAAGCGGGCAGCTTCACCGAGGCCGCCAGCCGCCTCAGCACCACCAAGTCGGTGATCAGCCGCCGGGTCAGCGAGCTGGAGCAGCAACTGGGGGTGGTCGTGCTCGACCGTTCCGCGCGCAGCGTACGCACCACCGAGGTCGGTGCGGTGTACTACGCCAAGTGCGTGCGCATCCTCGAATCGATCGACGCCGCGCACGATTTCGTCGCCGCCTTCAGCCGTCAGGTCAAAGGCCGGCTGCGGGTGGCGGTGCCGCGCGACTACGGCGCCGCGCTGTTCCTGCCGCTGCTGAACCGCTTCGCCCGCGAATACCCGGACGTGGTCCTGGACGTCGAGGTCGACGACCAGTACGTCAATCTGGGCGACAGCCACTACGACGTCGCCATCCGCGCCGGCCGCCTCGGTGACGCCAACTACATTGCCCGACCGCTGACCGACTTCCACCACTGGCTGTGCGCCAGCCCGGCCTATCTGGAGGCGCACGGCGAACCCCGTTCGCTGGAAGAACTGGCCGCGCACGACGGCCTGATCGACGCCAGCAGCGGGACCCACGGCGTCTGGCACCTCGAGGTCGACGGCCAGCCGCAGGCCTGCCAGCCGCGTGAACGCTTGCGCAGCAACAGCGTCGCCCATCTGGCCGAAGCCGCCTGCGACGGCCTCGGCATCGTACTGGCGCCCAGCGTGGTCGCGGCCGATGCGGTCGCCGACGGCCGGCTGCGGGTAGTGCTGCCGCAGCTGCGTTCGCCGATCCACCAGATCTCGCTGATCTACCCCACCAGCCGCAAGACCTCGCCCAAGGTCCAGGCCCTGCTGGCCTTCCTGCAGGAGCAAGTGCCGACCCGCTCGCCGTGGGACGCCCGCATCGAGCAGCAGCTCGGGACGCCCTGACCCGCCCTTCCCGCGGCCCCTTCTGCAGTCATCGTTCCTGTTTCGCGAACCGAGGATTCGCAAAACAGGGAATGTGATGCGCTTCACCTTGCCTAACCTGAATTGCAGGAGCAGTGGTCGTGTGGTTGCCATACAGGATGAGGGCATGCCACATCCGCGGGTCAGGGACCCCGCGGCCATGCGGCACCTTCGGGTGTCGCATGGCGACGCCAAGGAACCGCGGCACCCGGACTCCGGAACGGTGGGCGACAGGAGTTGCCACACCGGATGCGATCGGTCCCAGGGACGGGATACAGGGAAGCAAGGGAACGGAGCCTCCGTGGTGTCCTTCGGATTCCCCGGAGACAAATACCCAGGACAGTCACAAGTTGAGGAGGAGCGCCATGGCATTGACGCCAGACAACATGATTTCCCGGTCCGTTCCGGACGGCATGCCGGGAGGGGCGGGATTTCCGGCCCCGCGGCTGCAGTCGATCGAACACAGCCAGCCGGTGCGGTTCCGCGCCGCCGGTCCGGCCGCGATCGACGACATGAACTGGAAGAAGATCGTGCGCGTGCTGCCAGGCCGCGTCGGCGTGCGCGCCAGCAACGGCGGCAGCGCCAAGCGCTTCCTCGAAGCCGTGGTCTGGGTCGCGCAGACCCGCGCCTACTGGTCGGACATCCCGGCCGAGTTCGGCAACTGGCACACCATCTACATCCGCTTCGGCCGCTGGTGCAACGAAGGCCTGTGGCCGAAGGTGATCGACGCCATGCACGACCTGCCGGAAATGCAGACCGCGCTGTCGGTGATGGTCGAGAAGTACCTGACCAACGACTACAACCGGCGCATGCGCCGCAGCCGCCTGAAGGCGGCCGCCAACGGCAACTGAAGCCTCTTCCGCACTTCCGCCGCCTCCCCGCAACGGGGAGGCTCGCCGGAAGTCGCTGCACAGCGGATGACCCTCGCCCGCAGCGGGCGCGATTCATGGCGCAAGGAGTTCCCGCCGGCTACAATGCCCGGCCACGCGCCTGTAGCTCAGCCGGATAGAGTAGTGGCTTCCGAAGCCATTGGTCGGGGGTTCGAATCCCTCCAGGCGCGCCATTGATTCTGGTGGGTAGTGGTTGCGACTGGAAGGACGGTTCGGATGGCGGTGACGGCGTCCTCGATTCGGAACTTCACGAGGCACCGAACCCACATGCACATGAAGCGGTCTGTCGGTGCCGATACCTGACGAACGTGTCAAAGGGCTCTCCATGCCGCGCTGGCGCGAACGGCTGGGGCAGTACTGGAAGCTGGTCCGCGGCGACCGCCCGATCGGCACACTGTTGCTACTGTGGCCGACTTGGTGGGCGCTGTGGATCGCGGCCGGCGGCCTGCCGCCGCTGTGGACGCTGTTCGTGTTCACTGCCGGGGTGTGGCTGACGCGTTCGGCCGGTTGCGTGATCAACGACTACGCCGACCGCTGGCTGGATCCGCAGGTCGAACGCACCCGCGAGCGGCCGCTGGCGACTGGCGCGGTCAGTGGTCGCGAGGCGCTGGCGGTGTTCGCGGTACTGATGCTGATCGCCTTCGGCCTGGTGCTGACGATGAACCGGCTGACGGTGTGGTTGAGCGTCGTCGGCCTGTTGCTGGCGGCCAGCTATCCCTACCTGAAGCGCTACACCTACCTGCCACAGGTCTATCTGGGCCTGGCCTTCGGCTGGGGCATTCCGATGGCCTTCGCCGCGGTGCAGGGCGCGCTGCCGGCCGAGGCATGGCTGCTGTACGGCGCCAATATCCTGTGGGCCACCGCCTACGACACCTGGTACGCGATGGTCGACCGCGAGGACGACATCCGCGCCGGTTCCAAATCCACCGCCATCCTGTTCGGCGATCTGGACCTGGTCATCCAGGGCATCCTGTACGCGCTGACCTTGCTGGTGCTGGCGCGCGCCGGGGTGCAAGCCGGACTCGGTCCGTACTACTGGGCCGGGCTCGGCGTGGCGCTGCTGTTGGTAGCGTGGGAATTCCGGATGGCGCGCGGCCGTGACCGCGCGGGCTGCTTCCGCGCCTTCCTGCACAACAACTGGATCGGGATGGCGGTGTTCGCCGGCATCGTCCTGCACTACGCGCTGCAACCGGCAACGGCCTGAGCCGGCCGCAAACGAAACGGGCGGCCGCAGCCGCCCGTGCGTTCGGCAGGGCCGGCGATTACTTGAACTTGCGCAGCTTGAACGCGGCGACGATCTGGAACACGCCATACACCAGCGCCAGCGCGCCGATCCACAGCGTCGTCACTGCCACCCCGGCCAGCGGCTTGGCCACGAACATGATGCCCAAGATGATGCTGAGCGCACCGCTGAGGATGATCATCCACTCGCCTTCGATCAGCTTGCGCACCTTGATCGCGAACACGATGCGGAAGATTCCGCCGACGATCAGCCAGGCCGCCAGCAGCATCAGCAGCACTGCGGCGGTGGCAACCGGGTTGAGCACAGCCAGCACGCCGAACGCGATCGAGACCAGGGCATAGAACAGCAGCCAGCCCTTGGATACCGCGACCTGCTTGTCGAACAGGGCGAACAGGCTGACCAAGCCCTCGGCCACGGCCAGGATGCCGATGGTCCAGGCCAGCGCGGCGGCGGCCTGCAGCGGATGCAGCAGGGCCACGACGCCGAAGATCACGGCGAACAGGCCATACACCAGCAGAACCCACCAGCTGCGCCCCAGCAGGGAAAGCGGGGTCACCGGCGTCGTTTGTGCGGTTTCGTTCATGCGTCCGTCTCCATTGATTGACAGGGAATGCGGTCGGTCGGGAGGGCCATCGGCACCGGCCCGCGGCAATTGTGACAGGAATTGACAATTAGCTGCGGTCGGCCGCCCGTGGCGAGCGCTCAGGGCACCCGTGCGCAGACCCAGGCATCGACGCGCGCTACGCCGGCGCGGCGCAGGGCAAGGGCGGCCGCATGCAGGGTCGCCCCGGTGGTCATGACATCGTCGATCAGGACCACATGGGCGGGCAGCGCAGCGCCTTCCGTGACCCGAAAGGCGCCGCGCAGGTTGCGGTGGCGGGCGCCGGCATCCAGTTCCGATTGCGCCGCGGTGTGCTGCCGGCGGACCAGGGCGTCGCCCAATAGCGGGATCCCCAGCTGCCGCGCCAGCGGGCGGGCCAGTTCCAGCGCCTGGTCGTAGCCGCGCCGACGCAGACGCCGCGCATGCAGCGGGATCGGAAGCAGGGCGTCGGGACGCGGCAGCGCGGCCATCGCCTCGGTCATCAGGCCGGCCATCAGCCGCCCGGCGGCCAGGTCGTGGTGGAACTTGAAGCGCGGCACCAGCCGGTCGAACGGGAAGCCGTAGACGAAGCCGGCACGGACTTCGTCCAGCGGCGGCGGCTGGCGCAGGCAATCGCCGCAGACGCCACCGCTGTCGTCCGCCGGCAGCGGCAGGGCGCAGCGCAGGCAGGCGTGCCGGTTCCAGGGCAGGGCCCGCGCGCAGGCGCGGCACAGGTCGCGGCCGTCGGTGCCCGCTTCCCCGCACAGCAGGCAGTGTGGCGCCAGCAGCGCATGGCCCAGCGCCCGCAACGCGCCGTAAACTTTTCCGCAAGTGTTTTGGTTGACAGGGTCGGGCATGGTGACCAGACTGCCGCCCTTGCCCGCCGCCGTCTGTCAGGAAATGCCGATGTCTGCTGTCATCCCGCCGGAAATCTTGCGCCACGACTGGGACCGCGCCGAGCTGCTGGCGCTGTTCGAATTGCCGTTCACCGAGCTGCTGCACCGCGCCGCCAGCGTGCATCGCCGCCATTTCGATCCGGCCGAGGTCCAGGTCAGCACCCTGCTGTCGGTCAAGACCGGTGGTTGTCCGGAGGATTGCGGTTACTGCCCGCAAGCGCAGCGCTACCACACCGGGGTCGAGGCGACCAAGCTGATGAGCGCCGAGGCGGTGCTGGACAAGGCCCGCCAGGCCAAGGCCGCCGGCGCCTCGCGCTTCTGCATGGGTGCGGCCTGGCGTTCGCCGAAGGACCGCGACATCCCCAAGGTGGCCGAGATGATCCGCCAAGTGAAGTCGCTGGGGCTGGAGACCTGCGCCACCCTCGGCATGCTCGGCCACGGCCAGGCGCAGGCGCTGAAGGACGCCGGGCTGGACTACTACAACCACAACCTGGACACCGCGCCGGAGCACTACGGCGACATCATCCGCACCCGCGAGTATCAGGACCGCCTGGACACGCTGGAGCACGTACGCGAGGTCGGCATGAAGACCTGCTGCGGCGGCATCGTCGGCATGGGCGAAACCCGCGAACAGCGCGCCGGCCTGCTGCAGGCGCTGGCCAACCTGCCGGCGCACCCGGATTCGGTGCCGATCAACCGGCTGGTGCAGGTGGCGGGCACGCCGCTGCACGGCACCGCGTTGCTGGATCCGTTCGAATTCGTGCGCACGATCGCGGTGGCGCGGATCGCGATGCCGCGCTCGATGGTGCGGCTGTCGGCCGGCCGCGAGGAGATGAGCGACGAACTGCAGGCGTTGTGCTTCGCCGCCGGCGCCAACTCGATCTTCTACGGCGAAAAGCTGCTGACCACCGGCAACCCGGATGTCGAGCGCGACCAGGCCCTGTTCGCCCGCCTCGGCCTGCGGTCGATGCAGGTGGCGGCCGAAAGCGCTACCGTACACGCCGAGATCGTCGAACCGGCGTGCGGACAGGCGGCCTGAGCGCACCGCCGCCGTCGCCGAACCTCACCGTTTCAGGAACCGGACCATGGCCCGCCCCGACCTCCACGACCGCATCCAGGGACTGCGCAAGCTCCGCTTGGCGCAGAACCGCGTGCGCGTGCGACGGACGATCAGCCGCCGCGACGGCGCACGGGTCGAAGTGGACGGGCGTTGGCTGACCGAGTTCTGCAGCAACGACTATCTGGGTCTGTCGCAGCAGTTCGAGGCGGTTACCGCCCTGCAGGATGCGGCCGGCCGCGACGGCATCGGCGCCGGCGCCTCGCATCTGGTCTGCGGCCATCATGCCGCGCACGAGCAGCTCGAGCGCGAGATCGCCGACTGGCTGCAATACCCGCGCGGACTGCTGTTCGGCAGTGGCTTCCTGGCCAACCTGGCGGTGCAGCAGGCGCTGCTGCTGGAAGAGAGCGACGTCTGCGTGCAGGACCGCCTGAACCATGCCAGCCTGCTCGACGCCACCCGCCTGGCCGGCTGCCACCTGCGCCGCTATCCGCATGCCGATCCCGAAGGCGCCGTGCGCCAGCTGCGGCATGAAGGCAATGGCGCGGCGATGCTGGTCACCGACGGCGTGTTCAGCATGGATGGCGATGTCGCGCCGCTGCGCGCGCTGCACCTGGCCGCGCGCATGCAGCAGGCGCTGCTGTACGTGGACGACGCCCACGGCGTCGGCGTGCTCGGCCCCGAAGGACGCGGCAGCGTGGCCGAGGCGCGGCTGGGAGTGAAGGAAGTACCGCTGCAGCTGGTGACCCTGGGCAAGGCGCTGGGCGGCTACGGCGCCGTGGTGCTGGGCGAGGACGCGCTGATCCAGCATCTGGCCGAAACCGCGCGGCCCTACATCTACACCACCGCATTGCCGCCGGCGCTGGCCGCGGCGATGGCGGTCGGCGTGCGCCATGCGCGCCGCGACCAGTGGCGGCGCGACAAGCTGCAGGCGCTGGTCGAACGCTTCGCCACCGCGACCCTGCGCGAAGGCCTGCAGCGGCTGCCGTCGGATTCGCCGATCCAACCGATCCTGTGCGGCGACGACGCCAGCGCGCTGGCGATGTCGGCGGCGCTGGAACGCGCCGGCTTCTGGGTGCCGGCGATCCGTCCGCCGACCGTGCCCGAGGGCCGCGCGCGGCTGCGGATCACCTTGTCGGTGCTGCACGGCGCCGCCGACGTCGACGTGCTGGTGGCCGAACTGGCGCGCGCGCGCGACGCCCTCCCGCGCCTGTCCGGCGCCGCCTGAGCGTGACCCTGCACATCCGCACGGTGGGCGCCGGCCCGCCGATCGTGCTGCTTCATGGCTGGGCGCTGCATGGGGGCGTGTTCGAACCGCTGCTGCAGCGCCTGCACGACCGCTACCAATTGCACCTGGTCGATCTGCCGGGCCACGGCGGCAGCCGCGACAGCGATCTGCCGCTGGCGTTGCAGCCCTGCGTCGACGAAATCGCGGCGCGCACGCCCGACGCGGTCTGGTTGGGCTGGTCGCTGGGCGGGCTGTTCGCGCTGAAGGCAGCGGCCATGCTGCCGCAGGTGCGCGGCCTGGTCATGCTGGCGTCGACGCCGCGCTTCGTGCAGGGGCCGGACTGGCCGGATGCGGTGGAGGCGACGGTGTTCGCCCAGTTCGCCCGCGACCTGGAGCAGGATTATCGCGGCACGCTGGATCGCTTCCTGGCGCTGGACGCGCTGGGCTCGGAACACGCCCGCGCCGAATTGCGCCGCTTGCGCGCGGCACTGCACGCGGGCGGCGAGCCGGCGCCGCGGGCCTTGCAGCAGGGCCTGCAACTGCTCGCGCGCAGCGACCTGCGCCACCTGCTGCCGGGCCTGCCGGTGCCGAGCCTGTGGATTTCCGGTCGCCGCGACCGCCTGGTGCCGGCGGCCGGCATGCAGGCCGCGGCCGCTTCGGCGCCTGCCAGTGGATTCCTCGATTTACCGCGCGGCGGGCACGCGCCGTTCCTCGGCCAGGCCGACGAGGTTGCCGCGCGGTTGGCCGATTTCGTTGGCGGATTGCCGGCATGAGCGAACTGTTCGACCGCCGTCAGGTCCGGCGCGCGTTCTCGCGCTCGGCCGCCAGCTACGAAGGCGCCGCCGCCCTGCAGCGCCAGGTCGAACAGCACCTGCTGGAATCGCTGGATTACCTGGATGGCCGTGAGCCGCAGGTGGTGCTGGATGTCGGCAGCGGCCCGGCGCACGCGGCGGCGGCGATGAAGAAGCGCTGGCCACGGGCGCAGGTGCTGGCGCTGGATCTGGCCCTGCCGATGCTGCGGCAGGCGAAGAAGCAGGCGGGGTGGGGGAAGCCTTTCCACCGCGTCTGCGCCGACGCGCGCGCGCTGCCGCTGGCCGAGGGCAGGGTGGACGTGCTGTTCAGCAACCTGTGCCTGCAATGGGTCGAAGACCTGCCGGCAGTGTTCGCCGGCTTCCGCCGCGTGCTGCGGCCGGGCGGCCTGCTGCTGTGTTCGACCTTCGGCCCCGAGACCCTGCACGAACTGCGCACGGCCTTCGCCGCAGCCGACGAGCGTCCGCACGTCAGTCCGTTCGCCGACATCGCCGGCTTCGGCGATGCGCTGATGCGCGCCGGTTTCCGCGATCCGGTGCTGGACCGCGACCGCTACACCCTGACCTATCCCGACCTGCCGGCGCTGATGCGCGAGTTGCGCGCGCTGGGGGCGACCAATGCCCTGCACTCGCGCCGGCACACGCTGACCGGGCGCGCGCGCTTCGCGGCGGCGGCGGCGGCCTACGAACCGTTGCGGATGGCCGACGGCCGTCTGCCGAGCAGCTGGGACGTGATCCACGCGCAGGCCTGGGCGCCCGAACCCGGTGCGCCGATCCGCGGCGGCGATGGCGACATTGCCACGGTGCCGTTATCAGCCATCCCGATCCGCCGGCGCGGGCAGGGTTGAGGCCGGCGTCACCACGAACATCACCCGGCCCTCGTAGGGCTCGCCCAATACCTGCGCGTGGTAGCCCAGTTCGGCAATCCGCGCCTGCAGCGAAGGCCACAGCGCCTGTTTGCAGATCCACAGCACGTCCGGCTCGCGCTCGGCCAGCTCCTGCGCCAAGTCGGCGTCGAAGCCGGGGTTGAAGCGCGGCTGCGGGCGCGGCAAGGGATGCGGATAGATGCGCTCGATTTCGGTGCCGAGCTCCAGATGCAGGCCGTAGCGCGCCATGTCGTCGACGAACACCACCTCGCGCACCACGAACGGCGCGCGCTCGCGGATCGCCTCGGCCCAGGCGGAGGCATCCTTGTGGGTCGGCCAGCCGGCGCTGGCCAGGCGCAGGCCTAGCACCACCACCGCCCACAGCAGCAGCCAGCGCCAGCGCAGCGGCGCGCCGGCCGGACTGCGCGCGGCGATCAGCAGCGCCAGCGGCACGAACAGCGGTAACAGGTACAACGGCAAGCGCGAGCGCGACAAGCAGAAGACCAGTAGCGGCAACAGCAACCACACGGTCAGCAAAAGCAGCGGCGCATCGGCGTCGCGCGCGGCCGGCTCGCGCCACCAGCGCCGCAATTGTCCCGGCAATGCGCCGGTGACTCCCAGCAGGCCGCGCGTCCATGGCAGGCTGCCCAGCAGCAGGGTCGGCGCGTACACCCACAGCCAGCCGTACCACTGGCCGTTGCGGTTGAAGTGATCGGTGGCGATCCGGTTGTAGATTTCGTCGCCGACGAAATAGTCCAGCAGCCCCGGCGTGCCCAGGATCACCGCCACATACCACGGCAGCGCCAGCAGCACGAACAGCGCCAGCCCCGACCACTGCATTACCGACCGCCGCTGCGGTCCCGGTGCCAGCAGGTTGAACAGCAGCATCACCGCCAGCGGCAGCAGTCCGGGCGGACCCTTGGTCAGGAACGCCAGCGCCAGCGCGACCCACAGCAGCAGCATCCAGCCCAGGCCGCGGCGCCCGGAGGCGGCGAAGCGCGCTTCGACGAAGGCCCACATCGCCAGCGTCTCGCAGGCGGCCAACAGGAAGTCGGTGGTGATCAGCGAAGCGGCGCCGAACGGCAGCAGCATGGTCGCGTAGACCAGGCCGGCGCGATCCTCGCGCCCGGGCAGCAGGCGGCGGGCGATCCGCCAGGCCAGCAGCGTGCACAGCAGGTAGCTGAGCGCCGCCGGCAGCCGCGCCGCCCACGGTTTCGGCCCGAAGCCGGCGATCGAGGCGGCGATCGTCCAGTAAGTCAGCGGCGGCTTGGTCCAGTGCCCGGTTTCGTGGTGACGCTTGGGATGCACCCAGTCGCCGCTGTCGAGCATCTGCAGGGCGACATTGGTGTAGCGGCCTTCGTCCGGATCCCAGATGCCGCGGCTGCCGAGAAAGGCGAACGCGAGCAGCAGGGCCAGCGCGGCCAGCCGCAGGCTCGGCGAAGCCGTCAACACATGGCAGCGGCGGAGCAGTTCGGACATGCACCGGGATCGACGTCGGGGGTGCCCAGCAATAGTCCGGGCGGCGTCGAAAAAGCGTCCGAAGCCGCCACCGCGGCATGCAACGGTTCAGCCGCGGCTTACCTGCGCGATCCAGTCCTGCAGGTTGTAGTAATTGCTGACCCGGGCGATGCGCTCGTGGCGGATCTCGAAGAACGCGCCGCCGGGCAACACGTAGCCTTGCCCGTTGGCCGGCGGCAGGCCTTCGTCGTCGCGCAGGTACTCCCCGTGCACGACATACTCGGCGGCGGCGCGGTCACCATCGGGCGAGGCCATCACCACGATATCGCGCAACTGTTCGCGATAGCACGCATCCATCCGCGTCAGGAAGGTGGCGAAAGCATTGCGGCCGGTTTCGCGCGGGCCCTGGTTGAGGTCGTGCACGACATCGTCGGCGAGCAGGACCAGCATGCCGTCGCGGTCGCCGCGGTTGAAAGCGGCGTAG
Organism: Pseudoxanthomonas kalamensis DSM 18571; assembly: GCF_010211745.1. Taxonomy (GTDB): domain Bacteria; phylum Pseudomonadota; class Gammaproteobacteria; order Xanthomonadales; family Xanthomonadaceae; genus Pseudoxanthomonas_A; species Pseudoxanthomonas_A kalamensis. Next base: position 554,007 of record NZ_PDWQ01000001.1, read on the forward strand.
TAGGCCAGGACCAGTTCGATGGCGCGATCCTGCTTGCGGGAACCGTCGATGATCATGCGCGGGAGGCGGTGGCGAAGGCGTGGCCCGGCAGTATAGCCGTGCCATCGCGGCGAGCGGCTCAGCTCGGCTTGACCACGCGGTCGCGATGGAAGAAATACACCTCCTGCAACAGGAAGCGCCAGCGCGTGCTGAGGCTGCGAAAGCGGCTGGTCGGGGTTGGCGAACCGACCGCGGCAATGCCGGCATCGTCGGCCAGGCGCAGGGCGCGCGCCATGTGCAGCGGGTCGCTGACGATGATCGCGCTGTGCAGGTCGTGGGTGTGCATCACCCGCGAAGCCTGCTGCAGGTTCTGCCAGGTGGTGCGGGATACCGATTCGATCAGGATCGCTTCTTCCGGCACGCCGTGGCGCAACGCATAGCGGCGCGCCACCTGGGCTTCGGAGAAGCGCGCGCCCGAGCCACCATAGCCGCCGGTGAAGATCAGCTTGCCGGCCAGCCCGCGCTGGTACAGGTCGATGCCGTGGCGAATACGCTCCTCGAACACCGGCGAGGGATTGGCGTCGTAGGCGGCCGCGCCGAGCACGATGATCGCGTCGGCCGGCGCGGCCTGGTCGCGTTCGCCGACCACGGCGATGTAGACCGCCACCGCGCACAGCCACAGCACGGCCAGCAGGCCCAGCCGCCACAGCCAGCTCCAGATGCCGCGCCGGCGCGGTTTGCCGCGGGCATTCACGGCGCGCTCCAGGGCAGGGCGTCCAGATCGACGTTGCCACCGGACAGGATCAGGCCGACCCGCTGCCCGGCAAAGCGCTCGGGTTGCTGCAGCACCGCGGCCAGCGCGATCGCCGAGGACGGCTCGACGATCAGCTTCAGCACCTGCCACAGCAGGCGCATCGCCGCCGTGGTGGCGGCATCGTCGACCACGATCGCTTGCACGCCGTGATCGCGCAGGATGGCGAAGTTGGGTTCGCCGAGGCTGCCGCGCAGGCCGTCGCAGATCGTGTCGGGCACGAAATCCACATCGTGCCGGCCCAGCGCCAGCGAACGGGCGGTGTCGGCCGCGCCTTCAGGCTCGGCCGCGAACACCTTGCACTGCGGCGCCAGCGCGGCGGCGGCGATGGCGGTGCCCGAGGCCAGGCCGCCGCCGCCGACCGGGATCACCAGCGCATCCAGTGGACCGGTGTGGTTGATCAGTTCCATCGCCGCCGTGCCCTGGCCGGCGATGACCCGCGCATCGGTGTAGGGATGGACCAGCTCGGCGCCGGTATCGGCCTGCACCTGCGCGCACATCGCTTCGCGCGCGGCGATGCCGGCCGCGCAGCGGTGCAGGATGGCGCCGTAGCGGCGGATCGACGCCAGCTTGGCTTCCACCGCGCCTTCGGGCACCACCACATGGCAGGCGATGCCGCGGGTCGCGGAGGCCAGCGCCAGTGCCGCGCCGTGGTTGCCGGAAGAATGGGTCACCACGCCGCGCCGCGCCGCGGTTTCGTCCAGCGACCACACCGCATTGCAGGCGCCGCGGAACTTGAACGCGCCGCTGCGTTGCAGGGGTTCGGCCTTGAAATGCAGTTGCGCGCCCGACAGTTCGTCGAGCGCGTGCGAACGCAGTACCGGTGTGACCCGTGCATGCGGCGCGATCCGGGCCGCGGCATCCAGCAGGTCGTCGAACGTGGGGAGTGCGGGTGGCATCATGGAAAGAGTAGCGTACCGGTTGCGGCGTGCTGTCGAAACTGAACCGAGTCACATGGACAAGATGAATGGAACAACGCGTTCCCGTACGACGCCGGCCGGATTAAGCACGCATTCAATGCCGGGCGCCGAATCTGCCAGTCACGGAAGCTGCGCTGTTTGCAGTACCACGGGGGTTGTGATGAAGAAACGTCTGTTGCTGGCCGCTGCGGTGGCCGCCGTCTCGCTGACCGGTTGCGTCACCTACGACTATGTCGATGGCAGCGCGCCGGGCGGCTATTACACCGGTCGCGCGTCGGTCGATTACGGCTATGGCGGCTATATCGGTTACGGCTCGCCGTATGGCTACTATGGCTACGGCAGCTACGGATATTCGCCGTACAGCTATTACCCCTACGGCTATTACGGCTACTACAGCTATCCGCGCTACCCCTATTACCGGCCGCCGTACAAGCCGCGCCCCGACGGCGACCACGATCATGGTCACGGCAACGGTGATCATCATGGCGGCGGGCATGCCGGTGGCGACAATCGGCCGCCGCCGTGGCGGGCGCCGGATGGCCGCTACATCCAGCCCGGCAGCCAGCCGAAGGTGCCGTCGCGCACGCGGGCTGCGGTCCCGAGCGCGCAGGGTGTGCGCAGCCAGCCGGCCGTCGCTCCGACCCGGCAGGTCGCACCCTCTTCTTCTTCCGTGCGTTCGGCTCCCGCTTCCCGCCCGCAATCGGCGCCGGCGTCGCGTGCTGCCAGCTCCTCCGGTCGCAGCATGTCGCGTTCCGTGTCGTCGCCGGCCCGTTCCGCGCCACGGGAGACGCGCGAGAAAGATTGACGGAGTTGGCTTGTCTGCGGATCGGCAGGGGCTCAAGCTGCAGGAACTGACCGGTTGCGTCGCTTTCTGACGTGTCAGGTAGGAAGTCTCCATGCCGATGTCCGGACGGGAAATCTGGATCCCCCCTGTTCCGGCCCCGCCGGATGTCGGCGCCTCTGCGGAAAGCCCGGTCGAGAGACCGGGCTTTCTTTTTCTCATCCTGTTGAATTTGAAAGGGTTTCCAGGACTTCCGCCAGGCAGGCGGACAAAGAAAGGGGCCGGCAGTCCCCCGACTACCGGCCCCTGGGCTTCCCCGATGCGTGCGGTGGCTGGCCCCTGTTCCAGTCCCAGCCTGCGCCCCTGGTCGCTTGCCGCATCGGGTGCCGGGAAGAAGGTGCAGATTCCGTGCCAACCACGTAAGCGCAGCGTGAGGAACCGGGACGGGTAGAATCCGCAACCGCACCCGACTTGCCTTTCGTGCCGATGCAGCAGGACTTCCACCACTACCAGGTCATCGTCGTCGGCGGTGGCCATGCCGGAACCGAGGCCGCGCTGGCCGCGGCGCGCGCCGGTGCGCGCACCCTGCTGCTGACCCACAACATCGAGACGGTCGGGGCGATGAGCTGCAACCCGGCCATCGGCGGCATCGGCAAGGGCCATCTGGTCCGCGAGATCGACGCGCTGGGCGGGATCATGGCCCGCGCCGCCGACGCCGCCGGCATCCAGTGGCGGCGGCTCAACGCTTCCAAGGGCCCGGCCGTGCGCGCGACGCGTGCGCAGGCGGACCGTTCGCTGTACCGCAGCTTCATCCGCCGCGCGGTCGAGAGCCAGCCCGGCCTGACCGTGTTCCAGGCCGCGGTGGACGATCTGCTGATCGAAAACGGCGCCGTGCACGGCGTGCTGACCCAGACCGGCTTGCGTTTCGAAGCGCCGGCCGTGGTGCTGACTGCCGGCACCTTCCTGGCTGGCAAGATCCACGTTGGCGATACCCAGTACGCCGCCGGTCGCATGGGCGACCCGCCCGCCACCACGCTGGCCGTGCGGTTGCGCGAAGGGCCGTTCGTGGTCGAACGGCTGAAGACCGGCACCCCGCCGCGGATTGACGGCCGTAGTCTGGATTGTTCGGTGATGCAGGAACAGCCCGGCGACGATCCGCGGCCGGTGTTCTCGTTCATGGGCAGCACCGCCGACCATCCGCGCCAGGTCAGCTGCTGGATCACCCACACCACCGAGCGCACCCACGAGATCATCCGCGCCGCACTGCATCGTTCACCGTTGTATTCGGGGCAGATCGAAGGCATCGGCCCGCGCTACTGCCCGTCGATCGAGGACAAGGTGGTGCGTTTCGCCGACAAGGCCAGCCACCAGATCTTCGTCGAGCCGGAAGGGCTGGATGTGGCCGAGATCTATCCCAACGGCATTTCCACCTCGCTGCCGTTCGACGTGCAGCTGGAACTGGTGCGCAGCATCCGCGGCTTCGAACACGCGCACATCACCCGCCCCGGCTATGCCATCGAATACGACTTCTTCGATCCGCGCGGGCTGAAGTCCTCGCTGGAAACCAAGGCGGTGGCCGGACTGTTCTTCGCCGGCCAGATCAACGGCACCACCGGCTACGAGGAAGCGGCGGCGCAAGGACTGGTGGCGGGCGTCAATGCGGCGCTCGCCGTGCAGCAGCGGGACGCGTGGTCGCCGCGCCGCGACCAGGCCTACATCGGCGTGCTGATCGACGACCTGATCACCCACGGCACCAACGAGCCGTACCGCATGTTCACCAGCCGCGCCGAATACCGGCTGCAGCTGCGCGAAGACAACGCCGATCTGCGCCTGACCGAGGCCGGGCGCGAACTGGGCCTGGTCGACGACGCGCGCTGGGCGGCGTTTTCGCGCAAGCGCGAGGCGATCGAGCGCGAAACACAACGCTTGCGTGGGCTGTGGGCCTCGCCGGCCAATGCGGCCGGACGTGAAGCGGTGGCCACGCTGGGCATCGAACTGAGCCGGGAGACGCATGCGCTGGACCTGCTGCGCCGCCCCGAACTGGATTACGCCGGGCTGACCGCGCTGAGCGCATTCGCGCCGGCCGTGGACGATGCGGCAGTGGCCGAACAGGTCGAGATCGAAGCCAAGTATTCCGGTTACCTGCAGCGCCAGCGCGACGAGATCGCGCGCCAGCAGCGCCACGGCGAAACGCCGATCCCACCCGGTTTCGACTATGCCCGGGTCCGCGGCCTGTCGGCCGAAGTGCAGCAGAAGCTGCTGCGCGTGCAGCCGCAGACCGTCGGCCAGGCCCAGCGCATCCCCGGCATGACACCGGCGGCGATCTCCCTGCTGCTGGTGCACCTGGAACGCGACCGCCGCGGCAAGGTGGCCTGACGACGGTGAAGGGGTCGGTGGTGATCGGCTACTTTTCCTTGCGCCAGTTCAGCGAGCCGCGGGTCTCGTAGGTGCTCGATTCGATTTCCATGTCGAAGCCCTTGCGCAGCAGGTACTTCAGCGTCAGCGCCGAGCCTTCGCCGACCATCGACACGCCGTAGCTGACGTACAGGCGCGGCGAGAGGTATTTGCCGACGCCGAACACCGAGCCGCCCAGGGTGCGCGATTCCAGTACGCCGGCATCATCCAGCCCGAGCTTGGCGCCCAGCTGTGAAGCCAGCAATCCGGCGCCGGCGTTCAGCGCCGACGAGGCTGCGTCGATCTGCTGCGATTCGTCGGTGCTGGCGGTGTTCAGCGAGCGCCCCAGCACCAGATAGGCCAGCGCTTCGGACTCGGTGGTTTCCGGGTCGGACCAGACCGTGGCTTCGGGGCGGCTGGCGCGACCGCGCACGTCGATGCCGGCGGTGACGTTGGCACTGATCACTTCGCGCTCGGCGCGAATGCGCAGACTGGGATCGGAAACGCTGTCGTTGCTCCAGTTCAGTTCGCCGCGGGTGATCTTGAGCTTCTGTCCGTAGGCGGTGTAACGGCCGTCGACCCGGATCTGTCCGGTGGCGGTGGCGTCGCGGCCCGGGCGCGAACGCAGGCTCAATTCGCCGGCCAGGGTGCCGTCCAGGCCGTAGCCGTGCAGTTCCACCGCATCGCCCAGGGCCAGGGTCAGGTCGAGGTCGAGCGGGGTGGCCACGCCGCGCTCCGGATCGACCGGGTCGAGCACCACCACGTCGGCCGAGGCGGACACGCCGTCGTCCAGCTTGTCGACGTCGATGCGCGCGGCCGGCACGTCCACCCGGCCCTGCACCTGCAAGGTACCGTCGGCGAAACCGACCTCGACGTCCGGCGAGACCACCACTCGCAGGTCGCTGGTGTCCGAGGCGAGGAAATCGTGGCCGCGCACGTTCAACTGCAACGGCGAACCTTCGCCGGACCAGTCCAAGCGGCCGTCGATGTCGATGCGGCCGTCGGCCGGGGCTTCGCCGCCGGACGTGCTGGCCGATTTCAGGCTGCCGTGCAGCAGCGCGCTGCCGTCCGCTTGCGCGGTCAGCGAGGCTGCGCCGTCGACCAGTTCCACGCCCAGCGCCGGCAACTCGCCGGTGAATTCGCTGAGGGTCGCTTCGCCGCTCAGCGCCGGTTGGCCGCGGGTGCCGGCCAGGCCGACGTGGCCGAGCAGCTTGCCGCGCGGCCGTACCAGGTCCGGCGAGAACAGTTCCATCCAGAACAGGCGGGTGTTTTCCAGCCGGATCTCGCCGCGCAACGGCGAGCTGTCGCTCCAGCCGGTGTCGATCTGCGCTTCGAGGCTGCCATTGCCCTTGAAGCCGCTGCTCAGGCGCGCCTGCAGCGATTGCGGATCGAACTGCGATTCCAGCGTGAAGTTGTCGTACTGGATGATCTCGCCGCGCGAATTGCTGCCCAGCTTGATCCCGCCTTCGGCCGAAGCTAGTTGCAGCTGGCCTTGCCAGCCCTGGCCGAGCGGTTGCAACGAGGCTTCCAGGCGGATGTCGCCGCGCAGGCTGAGCGGGCGGCCGCCGTTGCGCGGCAACCACGGCTGCACCAGGGTCAACGGCAGAGCGTCGGCGTGCGCGCGCAGGCCCGTGCGCGGCCACTCGGCCTGCGCGCACAGGGTGCCGCCGGTGTCGGCGCCGAGGCAGGCCTGCGACAGCGACCACGCCGGGCCGCCGAAGGCAAAGGACGCGGGCTGTTGCAGCTGCCAGGCATCGCCCTTGGCCGGCACGATGCGCAGGCTTTCCAGCGTGCCGGCCCAGCGCGCGCCGTTGCGACGGACGCCACCGGCCAGCGCCAGTTGCGCCATCGCGTTGCCGGTTTCGCCGACCACCTGCAGGTTCTCCACCGCGCCGGTCGCGTGCAGGCGCAGGCGGTCGAGTTCGACACCGGCGACCAGCGTATCGGCCGACAGGTCCAGATCGCCGCTGCCGCTGCGCCACGGCAGGCGGCCGTTCAATTCGACGCGTCCGGCGCGGTAGTCGCCCCACTGCAGGTTGCTGCCGGACAGTGCGGCATCGATGTCCGGCGTATCGCGCGGTCCTTTCAGTTTCAGCGTGCCGGTCACGGTACCGCCGGCATCGGGCAACAGGTCGTCCAGCTGCAACGGTTGCAGTTGCGCATCCAGATCGAGGTGCGCACCGAGCGTGCCGCGGGCCTCGACGCGACTGTTGCCCAGCGCCAGCGCCAGTTCGCCTTCGCCGTCCTCGCCATGCAGGGCGAAGCGGCCGCGCCCGTCCAGCGCGCGGCCGCGCAGGTGACCGCTCAGCGCCGGCACGTCGAAGTCCGCGTCGTAGCCGCCTGCGTCGCGTGCCTGTCCGTTGCTGGCGATCCGGCCGGACACCGCGCCGTCCCAGCCGGGCAGGAAATAGCCGGGATCGAAACCGTCCAGTCGCGCATCGAGATCCCAGCGCATGGCGGGATCCCAGCCGACGTCGCCGGTGGCGTCCAGGGTGCCGGTCGGCATGCGCGCGCGGAAGGTGTGCAGGGTCATCTTCACGGCATCGCCACGACCGTCGAAATCGACCTCGGCCTGCTGGCCGTCGCGCGTCAACGTGGCCTTGCCGATCGCCGCCCACGCCGCCAGCCGGCCGGCCACGCCAAGGTCGGCGTCGCCGTGGATGCGGGTTTGCGCATCCTCGCCCCAGGCCAGGCCGCGCGCGTTGACGGCGAACTTGAAGCGCGGATCGTCGGCCTGGGTGAAGTCGGCGCGCCCGCGTAGCCGCAGCCGGCCGTCCAGCACCTGCAACTGCAGCGGCTCGACGGTCAGGACCTGATCGAACACGCTCAGCTTCGAAGGTTCGATCCGCAATTGCAGATCGCCGCGCGCCAGTTGCCCTTGCAGGTCGGCGTGTCCGCGCGAGCCTTCCGCTTGCAGATCGAACGACAACAGTGGCCCGGCGTTTTCCACGCCCAGCAGGCCCAGATCCAGCCCGGAGGTCTGCGCGTGCAGGGTCCAGACCGGGTGCGTGCGATTACCTTCGCGCACGGCGGCGGCGATTCGCAGCGGCTCCGGCGCCTGTCCGGCGACGGCGAACTCCATCCGTCTGACGTCGCCGCGTGCAACCAGGCCCAGCCGCGCCGGCGCGGGCCCGTTGCGGGCCGGCGCCAGCAGGGTCGCGACCAGATCGGTGCGGAAGCGGTGTCGCGGTTGATAGCTGCCGTGCAGGCGCAGTTGGCCGTAGTTGCTGTCCACCGCCAGCGATGGTGTCTGCAGGTAACCGTTGCCGATCTGCAGCGCGCCTTCGGCATGTTCGATCACGGCCACGGTGTCGCCGCCGCTGACCACGCGCAACGCATCGATCCGCAGTGCGTCGGCGGCGATGTCCAGCGGCAGTTCCAGTTGCGGCAGCACCTGCGGCCAGTGCGGCAGTTCGAACGGTTCGTCGCTGGAAGGCAGTTCCAGCACCGCATCGCGCAGCTCCAGCCGGTCGAGTTGCAGGCGCCGGCGCAGCAGCTGGCGCAGTTCGGCGTCCACGAACAGGCGGCCGGCGCGGAAGTGCGTGTCGCCGTAGCGGAACTCGACGTTTTCCAGCGTCAGCGGACCGGACACGGGGCCGTCGATGCGCGACCAAGTCAGGGTGGCGTCGGCCGGCAGGTGCGAGACCACCTGACCCAGCAGTAGGTCTCGGCCGCTCACGCTGTGCATCAGCCAGTACAGCGCGATCGACAGCAACAGCAGGATCGCCAGCAACGACAGGCCCAGCCGCTTCCAGAAGCGCGCCCGGCGCCAGAACGGTGGGCGTGGCGGGGCGGTGTCGGCTGCGGCGTTCACAGGTCGGCCCCGATGCTCAGGTAGAGCTGGAAGTCGGTGTCCGGATCGTCCAGTCCGCGGGCGATGTCCAGACGCACCGGCCCCACCGGCGAGCGCCAGCGCAGGCCCAGGCCGACGCCGGTGCGCCAGTCGGGGGTGTCGTTGAAGGCGCTGCCGGTATCGACGAACAGTGCGCCGCCCCACGGTCCGCCGGACAGGTAGTGCTCGAATTCCACGCTGCCGGTCAGCACCGCCTTGGCTCCGACCGAATACTCGCCGTTGGCGGTATCGACCCGCGGGCCGACCTCACGGTATTCGTAGCCGCGGATGCTGCGGAAGCCGCCGGCGTAGTAGCGCAGGCTGGGCGGCATGTCGGTCAGGCCGTTGGTGAAGGTGTAGCCGGCCTCGCCGCGCATGATCAGGCGGCTGTTGCCCAGCCCCTGGTACCAGTTGGCCTGAGCATGGACCTGGCTGAAGTTGGCATCCGAACCGGCGCCTTCCAGCCCGCCGCGGAAGGTCAGGGTGCCGCTGACGCCGTGCTGCGGGAAGGCATGGTCGTCGACGCCGATGTAGCGGCCGACCAGTTCCGGATAGACGTAGGTGCCGTCCTCGTAGGTCAGCGCCGCGCGGGTGCCGGATTCGTCGGTCAGGATGTAGCGCCAGCGCTCGTTCAGCAGATGCAGCGAAGCGGTCGCCGTCCAGCGTTCGGAAATCTGCCCGCTGCGGCTGAAGGAATACTTGTAGTAGCGGGTGTCGATGTAGTCGGTCTGTTCGTCGTAGGCCTTGGCGCCGATGCCGTACCAGCCATCCAGCCAGCGGAACGCGGGGATGCGGTACAGCAGGTCCAGCTGCTTGCGCTTGCTGGCGTAGTCCAGCTGCGCCGACAGCTTGTGTCCGCGCGAATTGACGTAGCGCCGGTCCAGCCCGAAGCGCACGCCGGGCCCGCTTTCGGTGCCGTAGCTGAGGCCGGCGGTGTACACGTCGCGCTTGGCCAGACGCAGGTTGACCTCGATCGGTACCTGTCCTTCCACCGCGTTGTCCGGGTCGGGCTGGATGTCGATGCTGCTGAAATAGTCCAGGTCGATCAGCGAATCGCGCAGCCGGTCCAGCTTGCCTTGGTGGTAGTAACTGCCTTCGTCCCAATACACCAGCTGTTCCAGCAGGCCGGGATCGAACTTGTTCTGGTGAAAGGTGGTCGGGCCCATGTCGTAGCGGATGCCGCTGACCCAGGACAGGTCGATGTCGGCAGCGTATTCGCTACGGGTCACCTCGACCTGGCGCTGCAGGTAGTCGGCGTCCAGGTAACCGCGCTCGGCCAGCCGGCGCACGATGCGCAGCTTGCTGGCCTCGTAGGTGGTGTGGTCGAAGATTTCTCCGGGCAATGGCTGGAACTGCGCCAGGTCGTCTTTCAGGTAGTGGTCGCCGCCGCCTTCGCCTTCGATGCTCAGGCTGGAATGGCGAACGCGCACCGGTTCGCCCTTGTCCACGGTGATGACCACCTGCATGCGCTGGCTGCGGCCTTCGCCGCTGCGGCTGCTGTCCACGGTGACGGTGGGCGAGTAGTAGCCGAACGGTTCCAGTGCTTCGCGGGTTTCGGTCTCGGCTTCGGACAACAGGTACTCCAGCCGCGATTCGCCTTGCCGGTGCCCCATGGTGTCGTTCAGCGACAGCGCGACATTGATGTTCTCCAGCATCAGCGCTTCGACGTTGTCGTGTTCGTCCAGGCCGCGGATTTCCACCTTGTCGATGGTCGCCACCGCCATTGCGGTTCCGGGCAGGGCGAGCAGGACGGCCGTGGCGAGGCGGAAGGGAAAGCGCATGCCGGGCAGAATACCGGGACGGCCGCGATTTCGGGGTAACGGCGGCTGACGCGCCGCCACCTGCCCGGTTCAGCCGGACAGGTGTTCGATCGCCGCCACCGCGCCGAAACGGTCGGCCAGCCGCTTCAGCAGGGCCAACCGGTTGCCGCGCACGGCCGGGTCGTCGGCGTTGACCATCACTGCATCGAAGAAGGCGTCCACCTGCGGCCGCAACCGGGCCATGCGCTCGAGCACCTGCACGTAGTCGTGACGATGCAGGGCCTCATCGGTGTCGCCGATGGCCGCTTCCACCGCTTCGGCCAGCGCGCTTTCGGCCGGCTCGCTCAGCAGATCGCGATCAATCGCGGATGGAATGTCGATATCGGCCTTCTTCAGGATGTTGCCGATGCGCTTGTGCGCCGCGGCCAGCGCCTCGGCTTCCGGCAACGCGGCGAAGCGGCCGATGGCGTCGATGCGGGTATCGAAGTCGGCCAGCGATTCCGGCTTCAATTCAGCCACGGCGTTGAAGTGGCTGGTCGGCACGCCCTTGTCAGCGTAGTAGCCGCGTAGGCGATCGAGGGTGAAGTCCAATATCTCCACCATTACTGAAATATGGTCTTTGCTTGTTTGTGCTTGAAGCTTCTCAAGCCAGTTTGACCAAACCACATAATCTTCGAGGCTTTTTGCAGAATTACGATTTTTTGCAGCCTCTTCTTGACATTTTTCTGGGATTGACAAATAGGCTCGGGCAATTAGTTCGTAGATGGATAGATCAAATCCGCTCTCGATCACCGTCCGCGCCAGCCCCAGTGCATTGCGACGCAACGCGAACGGGTCCTTGTTGCCGGTCGGCTTGAGGCCCGCGGCGAAGCCGCCGGCCAGGGTGTCCAGACGTTCGGCGATAGCCAGCACCTTGCCCAGCGGCGACAGCGCGATGTCGTCGCCGGCGAAACGCGGGCGGTAGGCCTCGGCGATCGCCAGCGCGACGCCTTCCGGTTCGCCGTCGGCAATGGCGTAGTGACGGCCGGCGATGCCCTGCAGTTCCGGGAATTCGCCGACCATGCGCGATTGCAGGTCGTTCTTCGATAATTCGGCGGCGCGGTGCGCCAGCGCCGGATCGACGCCGACTTGCGCGGCGATGGTCTTGGCCAGCGCGGCCACGCGCGCGACCTTGTCGGCCACCGTGCCCAGCTTGGCCTGGTAGGTCACGTTCTTCAGGCCATCGCCCATCGCGGCCAGGCCCTGCTTGAGGTCTTCGTCGAAGAAGAAGCGGGCGTCGGAGAAGCGCGGGCGGATCACTCGCTCGTAGCCCTTGCGCACTTCTGCCGGGTCCTTCGACTCGATGTTGGCGATGCCGACGAAGTGCTCGGTCAACTGGCCGTTGCGCAACACCGGGAAGAATTTCTGGTTGATCTCCATCGTCTCGATCAGCGCTTCCTGCGGTACCGCCAGGAAGTCCGGCTCGAAACTGCACAGCACCGCGCACGGCCATTCGACCAGGCACACCACCTGCTCCAGGTTGTCGTCGGTGATGCGTGCATCGCAACCCACGCTACGCGCGGCCTGCTCCACTTCGGCAACGATCCGCGCGCGGCGCTCGTCGGGATCGACCAGCACCCGCGCGCCGCGCATCGCATCGACGTATTCGCCGGGCTCGCCGATCCAGACCGGCTTGTCGTGCTCGAAACGGTGGCCGCGGCTCATGCGGTCCGAGCGCACGCCCAGCACCTGCGCATCGATCACTTCCTTGCCCAGCAGCAGCACCAGCCAGTGCACCGGACGGGCGAAGGCATAGTCGTGGTCGCCCCAACGCATCGGCTTGGGAATCGGCATGCCGGCCAACGCGTCGGACACGATCTCCGGCAGCAGGTCGGCGGTGCGCGCGCCGGCACGCACCGAGCGATGCACGAAGCGTTCGCCCTTGGCGTCGGTCATCCGCTCGAGCTGGCTCCATTCGACCCCGGCCTTGGCGGCGAAGCCTTGCAGCGCGCGGGTCGGCTGGCCGTCGGCGTCGAGCGCGATGTTCAGGTACGGGCCCAGCACTTCCGAAGCCTGTTCGGGCTGCTCGATCTCCACCGCCGGCAGGTACACGGCCAGTCGCCGCGGCGTGTACAGCGGCTTGGCGTCGCCGCGTTCGAAACCGACGCCGCGCTTGTCCAGCGCCGCGATCACGCCATCGAAGAATGCCTGCGCCAGGCCCGGCAGCGCCTTGACCGGCAGTTCCTCGGTGCCCAGTTCGATCAGGAGGGGAAGGCGGCTCATCACGCGGCCTCCTTCGCATCCAGCGCGGGCAGCCCCAGCGCAGCGCGTGCGTCCGGATCCTTCAGGTTCGGAAAGCCCAGCTTCTCGCGTTGCGCGTGGTAGGCGCGGGCCACCGCCTGCGCCAACGTGCGCACGCGCAGGATGTAGCGCTGGCGTTCGGTCACGCTGATCGCGCGGCGCGCATCCAGCAGGTTGAAGCAGTGGCTGGCCTTGCACACCTGTTCGTAGGCCGGCAGCGGCAGGTCGGCTTCGACCAGCGTCATCGCCTCCTTCTCGCAGGCGTCGAAGCGATGGAACATCTCGACCACGTCGGCGTGTTCGAAGTTGTAGGCGCTCTGCTCGACCTCGTTCTGGTGGTAGACATCGCCGTACGTCACCACGCCCTGCGGGCCGGTGGTCCAGACCAGGTCGTAGACGTTGTCCACGTTCTGCAGGTACATGCACAGCCGTTCCAGGCCGTAGGTGATCTCGCCCAGCACCGGCTTGCACTCCAGGCCACCGGCCTGCTGGAAATAGGTGAACTGGGTGACTTCCATGCCGTTCAGCCACACTTCCCAGCCCAGGCCCCAGGCGCCCAGCGTCGGCGACTCCCAGTTGTCCTCGACGAAGCGCAGGTCATGCACGCGCGGGTCGATGCCTAATGCCTTCAACGAATCAAGATATAGCTGCTGGATATTGTCCGGATTCGGCTTCATCACCACCTGGTACTGGTAGTAACGCTGCAGGCGGTTGGGATTTTCGCCATAGCGGCCGTCGGTGGGGCGGCGCGAAGGCTGCACGTAGGCCGCATTCCACGGCTCCGGGCCAAGCGCGCGCAGGAAGGTGGCCGGGTGGAAGGTACCGGCGCCGACTTCCAGATCCAGCGGCTGGATCAGCACGCAGCCCTGGTCGGCCCAGTACTGGTTGAGGGTCTGGATGAGGGCTTGGAAGCTGGGGCCGGCCATGGACGTGATCGTGCACTGCGGAAAAGCGGGCTAGTATACGGGGAACCCCCGTTGGACCCCCATTTTCACGGTGATGCAACGCCTATGGACGCGGCCGTCAACGCGCCTTTCCTGATTCTCGAAACCGGCCAACCGGTGGCGCCGATGCGCCGCTACGGTCGCTTTCCGCACTGGATCCGGGTCGCCGCCGGGCTGGAGCCCGACGAGGCGGTGGTAGCCAACGTGGAGTCCGGCGATCCGCTGCCGCGCCGCGAAGGCTTCGCCGGTGCCATCGTTACCGGTTCGGCCGCCTTCGTCACCGACAAGGCTGACTGGAGCGAGCGCAGCGCCGATTGGTTGCGCGATGCCGTGCACAACGGACTGCCGGTGCTGGGCATCTGCTACGGCCACCAGTTGCTGGCGCACGCGCTGGGCGGCGAGGTCGCCGACAACCCGGCCGGACGCGAGTCCGGCACCGTGCACATCGACCTGCATCCGCCGGCGCAGCAGGACCCGCTGTTTTCCGCCCTGCCGCTGCGGTTCCTCGCCCATGCCACCCACGTGCAGACGGTGGCGCGGCCACCGGAAGGCGCCACCGTGCTGGCACGCAGCGCCCAGGATGGTTGCCACGCCTTCCGCTGGCGCGACCACGCCTGGGGCGTGCAGTTCCACCCGGAATTCGCCACCCACCACATGCGCGGCTACGTGCAGGCCCGCGCCGAGCACCTGCGCCGCGAAGGCCAGTGCCCGCAGACGATCGCCCGCAACGTGACGGCGGCGCCGCAAGCCCGCAAACTATTGCGGCGGTTCGTCCGCCACGCTCGTGGTCTGCACGGCCGCTGATTCCCCTCGCGACAGGAAGGCTCATGCCCGATATCAAGACAGTGCCGGCCAGCGCCGGTGCGCAATGGCTGCTCGATGCGTTCGCCGTGCTGCGCAAGGCGCCGCTGGGGCTGGGGTTGCTCGGCATCGGTTGGGGCCTGCTGGCGATGGCGGCGATGCTGGTCTCGATGTGGGTGCCGACCCTGGGCCTGGCGCTGCAGCTGGTGGTTTCGCTGCTGGGGCCGGCCCTGTTCGCCGGCCTGCTGTGGGCGGTGCGCGAAGTCGACCAGGGCCGCGCCGCGCAGCCGGCACACCTGTGGCAGGGCCTGCGCAACGGACGCATGCCGGCGCTGCTAAGCACCCTGCTGCCGCAACTTGGCGCCGGTGTGGTGCTGGGCCTGGGCGTGCTGGTGCTGGTCGGTGCCGATGGCATGAAGCAGATCGTCGAGGTCGCCGAACAGATCCAGGCGGTGCAGGAAGCCGGCGGCACACCGGACCCGGCGATGGTCGAAGGCCTGCCCGCCGGTCGCGTGCTGTTGTGCCTGCTGCTGGCGCTGGCGCTGGTGCCGGCGGTGGTGTGCCTGATCTTCGTCTCGGTGCCGCAGATCATCTTTTCCGGCAGTCCGGGCCTGGCCGCGATGGGCCGCAGCCTGCGCGCCTGCCTGCGCAACCTGCCGGCGATGATCGTGTTTGGCTTGCTGCTGTTCATCACTATGTTTGCGCTGGGCTTCGCCACCCAGATTGCCGCGATGCTGATCCAGCTGCTGTTCGGCCCGGCCGCGGCGGTAGTGCTGATGAACCTGCTGCTGATGGCGGTGCTGATGCCGCTGCTGGCCGGCGTGGCCTATTTCGCCTGGCGGCAGATGCTGGGCGAAGCCGTGACGCAGCCGCCGGCGGTCGATCCGTCAAGGATCGAGTTGTAGGGAAAAGATCGGCCGGGGCGGCTGGGTAGGTGGTTCAGGCGGGCCTGTTCCGCCGATCGGTCGATTCAATCGACCTACAACTTCACCCGTCCCAGTCGCAGTGCGTTGCTGACCACCGAGACCGAGCTCAGGCTCATCGCCACCGCGGCGATCATCGGGCTGAGCATCGGTCCGCCGAACGGATACAGCACGCCGGCAGCGATCGGCACGCCGAGCGCGTTGTAGAGGAAGGCGAAGGCCAGGTTCTGTTTCATGTTGGCCACCGTGGCCTGCGACAGCCGGCGTGCGCGGACGATGCCACCCAGGTCGCCGCGCAGCAGGGTGACCTGGGCGCTGGACATGGCCACGTCGGTGCCGGTGCCCATGGCGATGCCGACATCGGCACCGGCCAGCGCCGGGGCGTCGTTGATGCCGTCGCCGGCCATGGCCACCTTGTGGCCCTGCGCCTGCAACCGGCGCACCAGCGCGATCTTGTCCTGCGGTCGCACTTCGCCGTGGACCTCGTCGATGCCCAGTTCGCGCGCCACTGCCTGCGCGGTGGCGATGCCGTCGCCGCTGGCCATGACCACGTGCAGGCCTTCGTGGCGCAAGGCATCGAGGGTGTCGCGTGCGTCCGGCTTGATCGCGTCGGCCACCGCGATCAGGCCGGCGAGCGTGCCGTCGGCGGCAACGAAGACCACGCTGGCGCCGTCGTCACGCAGCGCGTCGGCGCGCGACTGCAGCGGTGCGATATCGATGCCGGCCTCGCGCATCAATGCGCTGTTGCCGACCGCGACGCGCTGCCCGCCGATGCGGCCGCGCACGCCGATCCCGGTATCCGATTCGAAATCGCCGGCGCTTTCCAGCGCCAGCCCGCGCCGGCGCGCTTCGGCGACGATAGCCGTCGCCAGCGGATGTTCGCTGCCCTGGTCGAGACTGGCGGCCAGCCGCAGCACCTCGTCCTCGGCGAAGCCGTCCGCCGCCGTCTCGCTGCGGAAGCCGGGCCGGCCTTCGGTCAGGGTGCCGGTCTTGTCGACGATCAGGGTGTCGATGCGGCGCAGGTTCTCGATCGCCTCGGCGTCGCGGAACAGCACGCCGGTCTTGGCCGCGCGGCCGCTGGCGACCATGATCGACATCGGCGTGGCCAGGCCCAACGCGCAGGGGCAGGCGATGATCAGCACCGACACCGCGTTGACCACGGCGAAGGTCCATGAAGGCTCGGGGCCGAACAGTCCCCAGGCCAGGAAGGTCAGCAGCGCTGCGCCCAGCACCGCCAGCACGAAACCGTAAGCGACCTTGTCGGCCAGCCGCTGCATCGGCGCGCGCGAGCGCTGCGCCTGCGCGACCAGCTGCACGATCTGCGCCAGCATCGTCTGCGCGCCGACCTTGCCGGCGCGGATCAGCAGTGCGCCGTTGCCGTTCATGGTCGCGCCGATCACCGCGTCGCCGGCCTGCTTGGCCACCGGCATCGGCTCGCCGGTCAGCATCGATTCGTCCACGTGCGAACGGCCTTCCAGCACCTCGCCATCGACCGGCACCGTTTCGCCCGGACGCACGCGCAGGCGGTCGCCGACCTGCACCCGCGACAGTTCGATATCCTCTTCGCCGCCGTCCTCGCGCATGCGGCGCGCGGTCTTCGGCGCCAGTCCGAGCAGGTCGCGGATCGCCTGCGAGGTCTTTGCCCGCGCCCGCAGTTCCAGCAGCTGGCCGAGCAGGGTCAGCGAGACGATCACCGCTGCCGCCTCGAAGTACACCTCGACCCGGCCATCACGGCGGAACGCATCGGGGAACGCCTGCGGCATCAGGGTGGCGACCACGCTGTAGACGTAGGCGGTGCCGACGCCGATGCCGATCAGCGTCCACATGTTGTAGCGACCGCTGCGCAGCGACTGCACGCAGCGCTGCAGGAACGGCCAGCCGGCCCACAGCACCACCGGCGTGGCCAGCGCGAA
This sequence comes from Pseudoxanthomonas kalamensis DSM 18571, assembly GCF_010211745.1. Lineage (GTDB taxonomy): Bacteria > Pseudomonadota > Gammaproteobacteria > Xanthomonadales > Xanthomonadaceae > Pseudoxanthomonas_A > Pseudoxanthomonas_A kalamensis. Next base: position 571,345 of record NZ_PDWQ01000001.1, read on the forward strand.
TTCGATCCCGTTGCGCAGCCGCGGCGACAGGCCGTGCACGAACATGCCGCCCATCGCCAGTGCGAACACCGCCAGGCTCAGCGGCAGGGTCCACCAGAAGCGGCGGCTGAAATCGCGCAGCTCCGGGTTGTCGTCGTGGCCGGCGGCGGGCAGTTCCGGCTCCAGCGCCATGCCGCAGATCGGGCAGGTGCCGGGATGGTCCTGGCGGATCTCCGGATCCATCGGGCAGATGTACATGGTGCCCGGCGGCGGCGGTTCGACAGGATCGCTTCCGCGCGGCGTCAGGTACTTGTCCGGGTCGGCGAGGAACTTGCCGCGGCAGCCGGCACTGCAGAAGTGGTAGCGGACCCCGGCGTGCTCGGCGTGGTGCGGGGTGGTCGCCGGGTCGACCATCATCCCGCAGACCGGGTCGCGGGCCTTGGGTGCGGCGGCGGCATGGCTGCCGCAGCAGGGGGAAGGCGCGTTCATGCCTCGTCCTCGCCGGACAGGGCGCCCAGGATCGGGCAGTGGGCGAGCCGGCCGTGGCCGGGGCAGGCGTCGATCAGCTGCGCCAAGCCGGCGCGGATGCGTTCCAGTTCGGCCATCTTCGCGTCCACATCGGCCAGCTTTTCCACCGCCGCCGCGCGCAACTCGCCCATGTCGCCATCGACCCGTCCGGACAGGGCCAGCAGGTCGCGGATCTCGGCCAGGCTGAACCCCAGCGCCTTGGCGCGGCGGACGAAGCGCAGCCGCGCCAGGTCGTCGTCGCGATAACTGCGGTAGCCCGATTCCATCCGCAGCGGCGGCGGCAGCAGGGCCTGGCGTTCGTAGAAACGGATGGCGTCGATGCCGACGCCGGAGCGTCGGGCCAGTTCACCGATTTTCATGGCAGCGGGCCGGCCGGGGCCGGGTCAGCGGAACGGGCGGGCAGTATGCAGTCTGGAGTCGACTCCAGAGTCAAGCGTCGCCGAATCAGTCCGCCGCGACGGCTTCCTTCGGCGCCACCCAGCGAGAGGCGATGATCCCGACCTCGTACAGCAGGCACAGCGGCAGCGCCAGCATCAGCTGCGAGATCACGTCCGGCGGGGTGATCAGCGCCGCCAGCACGAAGGCGCCGACCACGGCATAGCCGCGCCCCTGCGACAGTTGTTGCGGGGTGACCCAGCCCAGCAGGGTCAGGATCACCAGCGCCACCGGCAGCTCGAAACTGGCGCCGAAGGCCAGGAAGATCACCGAGACGAATTCCAGGTAGCTGCCGGCATCCGGGGTCAGCGCGATGACGTCCGGTTTGAACTTGACCAGGAAGCCGAACACCATCTTCAGCACCAGGAAATAGGCGAAGGCGCAGCCGGCGTAGAACAGCAGCACCGCCGACACCAACAGCGGCACCGCCATCTTCTTCTCGCGCCGGTACAGGCCGGGGGCGACGAAGGCCCAGGCCTGGTACAGCAGCCACGGCGCGCCGAGGAACAGGGCCATGAAGAAGGCCAGCTTGACCGGGGCGAAGAAGGCGCCGGCCGGGTTGGTGGCGATAAAGCCCTGTCCGGCCGGCAGCCGCGAGATCAGCGGTTCGGCCAGCCAGGTGTACAGCTCGGAAGCGAACGGCAGCAGCACCAGCAGCAGCAGGCCGACGCCGAGCAGAGCGCGCACCAGCCGCGTGCGCAGCTCGACCAGATGCTCGATCAGGGTGCTCTCGGTTTCCAGTTCCGGCTCTGGTCCGCTCATGCCGGCCGCCCCTTGCCGGTGTCGGCGGGCGGCGGGCCGAACAGGTCCGGCTGGGCGTCGTCGCTGGCAACGGCGTCTTCGGGATCGGCTTCAGGTTCGGCTTCAGCTTCAGCCGGAATGTCGGCCGCCGTCGCCGGCAGCGGCGTCATCACCGCGTCGCCGGCATCGGTCGGCGCGGTGTCCGCATTCGTGTCCGTGGACTCGCTCTGGGTTTCGGTGACGTTTGCGGTGGCCGTTGCGGCCACGCCTTTCAGCGACTCGCGCACTTGTTCGAATTCGCGCCGCGCGTCGGCTTCGCCTTCGCGCATGGCCTGTTCGGTGTCGCGGACCGCCTGCTTGGCGTCCTTCAGGTTGCGCTTGAGTTCGTCAGCGGCCAGTTCGCGTTCCAGCTCGCTCTTCACCGAGGCCCATTGCGCACGCGCGCGGCGTACCCACAGGCCGGCGAAGCGCGCCGCCTTCGGCAGCCGTTCCGGGCCCAGCACGACCAGCGCCACCACGGCGACGACCATCAGTTCGGTGAATCCGATATCGAACATGGCGTGGGGCGCCTGCCCTCAGCGGGGGGCGGCGGGCGACGTGCCGCAGGCGCTCACTGCGCGCTGCGGTCGTGTTCCTTGCTGGCGCTGCTTTCTTCGCTGCGCGACTGGTCGCCGAGCTGGCCGGTCGGCTTGTCCTCGTCGTTCTTCATGCCTTCCTTGAAGCCCTTGACCGCCTCGCCCAGGTCCTTGCCGGCGCTGCGCAGGCGCTTGGTGCCGAAAACCAGCAGCACGACCACCAACACGATGATCCAGTGCCAAATGCTCAAACCGCCCATGGAAATGCTCGCAGCTGTGTCGGAAGACGCTCAGGATACCCCAGCACGCGCTTGACGGTCAGGGCGTGCCGTCCAGCGGCTCGGTGCGGACCGCATCGTCTTCCACCGGTTCGAAGCCGGTCGGCTGCTGCGTTTCCGCGGCGGCCGGCGCGGTGGCGGACGTTGCGGCGGCGGCCGGGGTCGCCGGGGGTGCGGCGGCGGTGCCGCCGTCGCGATTGGCGCGTGCCGCGGCGGTGGCCTCCTCGAGCGCGTCGCGGAAGCCGACCACCGCGTCCGAAGGCGCGCCGGCACGGGCCTCGAAGATCGCTCGCGGGGTGGCGGTGCTGCCGTAGACGGCCACGTTGGCGTCGTCGTCGATCGACAGCACCGCGCCATCCAGCGCCACGCCGGCGAACAGGCCGCGCGCGCGCGACCACGACCAGATTTCGGCCTTCAGCTGGCCGTCGGTGGCGGCGGCGGCGTTGCGGCCGACCGGACCGGCAGCCACGCCGGCGTCGGCGCCGAGGGTGAACTTGCCGTTGACGATGCTTTCCAGGCTGCGGTCGTTGCGGAACACCAGCACTACATCGGAAGACTGCACGCCGGCCTGGAAGCCGATGCTGCCGCCGGTGAGCTTGATGAAGGCCGGTTGCGACCAGCTGCCGTCGTCGTTCTTCACCGACATCAGCCCATGGCCGCGCCGGCCGCCGACGACCAGGCCGGCCTTGATGGTGTCCGGGATGACGACGATGGCGCGGGCCTCGTCGAGCAGCTTGTCGGGGATGCTGTTTTCGGGAATCTTCTGGATTTCCTGCAACACGCGCACCGCGTTGCCGGCGCGCTCGTCTTCCTTGGCGCCGGCGAAGGCCTGGGCGGCGAACAGCAGGGCGACGGCGAACACGGCCACGGCAAAGGACTTGCGGAACATGCGGGACTCCGGGGGAATGCGCAGCCGCTGCGGCTGCCCTGTCGCCGGACCATAGAAGCCGGGCGATGAATCGGCGCTGACGCGCGCGGGCGTTGGCGTGCGGCGTCTCTCTGCGACAATGGGGCATGACTTCCGCTTCCGACAGCGCCCTGCTGCTGGTCAATCTGGGTACGCCTGCGGCGCCGACCGCGGCGGCGGTGCGTCGTTACCTGGGCGAATTCCTCGGCGATCCGCGGGTGGTGCAGATCCCGCGATTGCTGTGGAAGCCGCTGCTGCACGGCCTGATCCTGCCGCTGCGCGGCGCGCGCTCGGCGGAGAAATATGCGCAGGTCTGGCTGGACGAAGGCTCGCCACTGGAGGTGTACACGCGACGGCTGGCGCAGGTTCTGCAATCGCGCCTGCCCGACTGGCAGGTCGGTCATGCGATGCGATACGGCGAGCCGGCCCTGCTGCCGGCGCTGCGCGACCTGCAGCGGCAGGGACGACGGCGGATCGTCGTGCTGCCGCTGTATCCGCAGTACTCCACAACCACGACCGCCTCGGTCGACGACGTGGTGCAGGCCTTTCGCCGCGAAGCGCCGCAGCTGGACGTGCGGATGATCGACGACTACGCCGAACACGCCGGCTGGATCGAAGCGGTGGCGGCGTCGATCCGCGACTGGCGGCAACGACACGACGCTGGCGAGCATCTGTTGTTCTCGTTCCACGGCCTGCCGCAACGGGTCGCCGATGCTGGTGATCCGTATCCGCGCCAGTGCGAGGCCGGGGCGCGCGCCATCGCGCAGGCACTGGGATTGCGCGATGGCGAATGGTCGCTGGCCTACCAGTCGCGCTTCGGCCGCGAACGCTGGCTGGAGCCGGCGACCGACACCGCGCTGGCCGATCTGGCCGCGCGCGGATTGCGCAAGGTCGACGTGGTCTGTCCCGGCTTCGCGGTCGACTGCCTGGAAACGCTGGAAGAAGTGGCGATCGGTTATGCCAAGGGGTTCGCCAACGCGACCGGCGGCGAGCTGCGCTACATCCCCTGCCTCAACGACTCGCCGACGCATGCCGACGCGCTGGCCGAACTGGTGACGGCGTCGTCCGCTTCAACGGACTGATTCAACGGACTGAAGAAAATCCGGACGACCCCTCCCTGGATCGCCCGGAAGGCACCGCCCCCACGGTCCACGCAAGGGGCGGAAGCCTTGTCCGATCCGAGGGACGTGCCGACCGGATCGGAAACGACGCGTCCGTGCGCCGCGGATGGCTGCCAGACGTTGCCGCTGAAAGGGAGGGCTTTCAGCGGTCGCGGTTGGCGGCGTGGAAAGCCATGGCCAGGGCGACGTCCTGGCGGCGGATCGGCGCGTTGTCCAGCCACCACGACTGCGAGTGGCGGGCCAGTTCCGGATCTTCGCGGCTGATCCGCGCCAGGGTGCCGATTTCCTCGGCGCTGGCCGGCAGTTCGTACGGGCGGTAGTACTGGTTGAGCGGTTGCAGGCCGGTTTCCAGCAGCCAGGACAGGGCCAGGCTGGCGAGCACGGCACCGACGGCGATCAGGCCGAAACCGGCGAGCAGCAACGGCTGATTGCTCAGCAGGTTGCCGAAGATGCCCAGCCCGGTCCCGGTCAGCAGCGACGCGGCCGCGGCGACGAAGGTCAGGCGGCGATGCCGCGCACGCGCCTCATGGCGGCGCACCGCCGCGCGTTCGTCCAGTTCCTCCTGGGTCAGCGCGGCGCGCTGGCCCAGATCGATGCGGGCCTTGACCAGGGTCGGACCCTGGCGGGAAGCGTGCGAGGCGGGCGCCCAGTCGATGTCGACTGGATCGGCGAGGAACGCGGTGGCGGTGTTGGCAAAATCCATGTTCGTTTACTCCTGGGTGTCTGCCCGGTACTGGAGCAAGCGATGTGCCAATCGCGTCGTTGAACCGGGGGAAAGCCCGGCCTCAGTCCAAAATTAAATATAACTAACTGAATATCAAGGATAAATATCCTGAACCGGAGCAAACGACGTCTGGTGCAAGCGCAGAATAAATGTGACGTACGTCACAGATAAGTGACGTACTGCGTCAACTTTCGGCACGGCGGGCGCGGCCCGCCCGAAGGGGTCAGTCGCGCTTGCGGGCGCGGACGAAATCCATCGCCAGGGCGATGTCGCCATTGCGGATCGGCGCCGGGTTTTCCCACCACGGGGCGATCAGCCGGGCCAGCTCCGGGTCTTCCTGCGACAGCCGCGACAGCCGGGCGATGTCCTCGGAACCGGCGGGCAGTTCGTCGAGCTGGTAGAACGCGCCCAAGTCGTTGTCCTTCGGGTACAGCATCGCGGCAGCCAGCATGCACAGCAGCACCAGGCCGCAGGTCGCCACGCCGTAGCCCAAGGCCAGCAGCCAGGGCTGGGCGAGCAGGTTGCCAAGCCAGCTGGCGAGCAGGCCGACCAGGGTCAGGCCGGCGCCAAGGCGAACCCGCGCCGGAACATGCTGGTGCCGGGCCTGGTTGCGGCGCGTCACCGCGCGGGCGTCCAGCTCGTCGGGCATCAGCGCCTTGCGCATCATCAACGCCCGGCGGGCGGCGATCAGTTCGCCGCTTTCCCGCTTCGGCGAGGCGAACACCGGATCGTTGGCGTTGCGCAGCATGCCGTAGCGCGGCTGTGCCAACGCGGGGGCCCTGATGCGGTCCATCCAGTACTGTCCTTGTGCGGCCATGGCATCCAATCCAGCGATCGAGCTAATGTGTTCCGGGTCACAATTCTCCGCTTCCGGCGCCACAGCATTGTTCGCGAATCGGGAACCTGACGTTCCTGTTCAGCTGGCGGCTCAAATCGCCAGCAGATGCCGCAGTCCGCCTTTCAACGCCCGGCCTTCGTGGTGGAAGTAGTCGCGTTCCTGCCGCCAGTCGGGGCGGCGGGCCTCGACTTCAGCCCAGAACCGCGGCGAGTGGTCGCGGTGGATCAGGTGGCAGAGCTCGTGCACCAGCACGTATTCGAAAGCCGACGGGCGCGCCAGCACCAGCGACAGGTCCAGGGTCAGGCTGTCGTCGGGCGCCAGCGAGCCCCATTGCGAGGACATCACCTTGAAGCGGATCCGGCGCGGCGCGCGCGGCAGGTCGGACAGGTATTTCGGCATCCAGACACCAACATCGGCGCGCGCTTCGGCCTCGTAGAACTGGCGCAGCACGCGCCGCAGCGCGGCGTCGCCGGCCCGCGCCGAGCGCTGGAACAGCAGTCGGTCGCCCTCGCGGCGCAGATTGGAAAAAGGCCCGTCCTGCCAGTGCAATGGCCACGATTGACCGCGCAACGGCAGGGCGTCGGTCTGGCCGGCGACGAAATCGGGCAGGACATCGGCATCGCGGAAATGCGCCAGCTGCGCCTGCAGCCATTCGCGGTGCTGGAGCAGGAAGCGCGCGCCGCTGACCCGGCTGGCGCGGGCCGGCAGGGTCAGCCGCGCGCCGCGCTCGTCCACGCTCAGTTTCAGCCGTCGCGCGCGCGGGTCTCGCACGCGCAATACGGTCACGGTCGAGCCGTCATCAAGCATCAATTCGACATGATCGCGCTCGATCGGACGCGCGACTGGGCGCGGTGGGGAAATCAGGCGGCGCAGCGACATGCCATGAGTATGCCGCGCGCGTGGTGAAAAGAGGTCGCGGTCAGCCGAGGATGCCGGGCAGGTCCAGGCCTTTTTCCTTCGCGCAATCGATGGCGATTTGGTAGCCGGCGTCGGCATGGCGCATCACGCCGGTGGCCGGGTCGTTCCACAGCACGCGGGCGATGCGCTTGTCGGCCGCTTCGCTGCCGTCGCAGACGATGACCATGCCGGCATGTTGCGAAAAACCCATGCCGACGCCGCCGCCGTGGTGCAGCGACACCCAGGTGGCGCCGGAGGCAGTGTTGAGCAGGGCGTTCAGCAGCGGCCAGTCGGAGACCGCGTCCGAGCCATCGCGCATGGCCTCGGTTTCGCGGTTCGGCGAGGCCACGCTGCCGCTGTCCAGATGGTCGCGGCCTATCACCACCGGCGCCTTCAGTTCGCCGGTGCGGACCATTTCGTTGAAAGCCAGGCCGAGGCGGTCGCGGTCGCCCAGGCCGACCCAGCAGATGCGCGCCGGCAGGCCCTGGAACTTGATCTTCTCGCGCGCCATGTCCAGCCAGCGGTGCAGGTGGCTGTCATCGGGCAGTAGTTCCTTGACCTTGGCGTCGGTCTTGTAGATGTCTTCCGGGTCGCCGGACAGCGCCGCCCAGCGGAACGGGCCGACGCCGCGACAGAACAGCGGGCGGATGTAGGCCGGGACGAAGCCGGGGAAATCGAAGGCGTTGTCCACGCCTTCCTCCAGCGCCATTTGCCGCAGGTTGTTGCCGTAGTCCACGGTTGGCACGCCGAGCGCATGGAAGCCGAGCATGGCGCGAATGTGCACGGCCATCGAGGCGCGCGCGGCCTTTTCCACGTCCTTCGGCGCGGAGACGCGCTGCGCGTCCCACTGTTCGACCGTCCAGCCGAGCGGCAGGTAGCCGTTGACCGGGTCGTGGGCCGAGGTCTGGTCGGTCAGCAGGTCCGGTTTGATGCCGCGCTTCAGCAGTTCCGGCAGCACGTCGGCGACGTTGCCGAGCAGGCCGACCGACAGCGGTTTCTTCGTCGCGCAGGACTCGGCGATCAGTTTCAGCGCCTCGTCCAGCGAATCGGTCCAGGTATCCAGGTAGCCGGTGCGCAGGCGCATGTCGATGCTGCTCTTGCGGCATTCCACCGCCAGGCACGAGGCGCCGGCCATCACCGCCGCCAGCGGCTGCGCACCGCCCATGCCGCCCAGTCCGGCGGTGAACACCCACTTGCCGGCGAGCTGGCCGTCGTAGTGCTGGCGGCCCATTTCGACGAAGGTTTCGTAGGTGCCCTGGACGATGCCTTGCGCGCCGATGTAGATCCAGCTGCCGGCGGTCATCTGCCCGTACATCATCAGGCCCTTGCGATCGAGTTCGTTGAAGTGGTCCCAATTGGCCCAGCGCGGCACCAGGTTGGAGTTGGCGATCAGCACCCGCGGCGCGTCGGCATGGGTGCGGAACACGCCGACCGGCTTGCCCGACTGCACCAGCAGGGTCTGGTCGTCGTCGAGCCGCTTCAGGGTGTCGACGATGGCGTCGAAGCTTTCCCAGTCGCGCGCGGCGCGGCCGATGCCGCCGTACACCACCAGTTCCTGCGGGCGTTCGGCCACGTCCGGGTGCAGGTTGTTCTGGATCATGCGCAGTGGCGCTTCGGTCAGCCAGCTCTTGGCGCTGAGCGTGGTGCCGGTGGGCGCGGCGATGGAGCGGGTCGGGTCGATGCGGGTCATGGGCGGAATCCGGAAGCGGAAACAGAATCGGAATCGGAATCGGAATCGGAAGCGAAGCGGAGGCAGGCCATCAGCACGTCTTGCAGCACGCCGCGCAGGGCCTCGGCGCGGGCGTCGTCCCACGGCGTGGGCCAGGTGTCGGCGGTGATGGCGGAAGGCTCGTCCATGTAGCCGCGGCAGGCCAGTTCCATCTGGATCGCGTGCACGCCGTCAGCCGGCTTGCCATGGTGACGCGTGCTCCAGCCGCCGGTAAAGCGGCCGTTGCGCACGTGGCTGTAGCCGCTGCCGGCGCAGACCGCTTCCACCGCATCGGTCAGCGCGGCATCGCAACTGGCGTCGTGGTTGCTGCCGATGTTGAACTGCGGCAGCTCGCCGGCGAACAGGTGCGGGATGCGCGAGCGGATCGAATGCGCGTCGTAGACGACGATGCGCGGATGACGCTGGCGCAGGCGCGCGATCTCGGCCGACAGCGCAGCGTGGTACGGAGCGAACCAGCGATCACGACGGCGTGCGATGTCTTCCACGTCGGGTTCGCGGCCGGGCCGGTACAGCGGTTCGTCGTCGAAGGTGGTCGTCGGGCACAGCGCGGTGGTGTTCTGGCCCGGATACAGCGAGGCGCCGGACGGATCGCGATTGACGTCGATGACCGAACGCGAAATCGCCGTGCGCACCATGGTGGCGCCCGTTGCGCCGGCGAAGGCGTACAGGCGATGCACCCACCAGTCGGCATCGCGCCGCGCCAGCCACGGTGAGACGAAGTCCGCGTCCAGTCCATCCGGCAGCTCGGTGCCGGTATGCGGAAGGCTGACGATCAGCGGAGCGTCGCCGCGGTGGATTTCCAGCCAGTCGGGGGTGTCAGTCATCGATGCGTCTGCCTGCCGAGACCCTCATCCGGCGCTCCACGCCACCTTCTCCCGCGAACGGGAGAAGGGGGGAAGCATGCAAGGACATGTCGTTCACAGAGCCGTCTCCGCCCCCGGCAGGGCCATGCCGACGCTGCGGACCAGTTCGCCCGAACGTACCAGGGCGGTGGCGGCGAGCATGTCGGGATGGAAGTAGCGGTCTTCCTGCAGCGTCGGCACCTGCGCGCGCAGCAGGGTGCGCGCGGCTTCCAGCGGCGCGCTCGAACGCAACGGAGCGTGGAAGTCGCAGCCTTGCGCGGCGGCCAACAGCTCGATCCCGACCACGTGGGCGGCGTTCTCGGCCATCGTCAACAGCCGGCGTGCGCCGTGCGCGGCCATCGACACGTGATCTTCCTGGTTGGCCGAGGTCGGAATCGAATCGACGCTGGCCGGATAGGCGCGCTGCTTGTTTTCCGACACCAGCGCAGCGGCGGTGACCTGCGGGATCATGAAGCCCGAGTTCAATCCCGGCCGCGGGGTCAGGAACGCCGGCAGACCGGACAGCGCCGGATCGACCAGCATGGCGATTCGGCGTTCGCTGATCGAACCGATCTCGCACACGGCCATCGCCAGCATGTCGGCGGCGAAGGCGACCGGTTCGGCGTGGAAGTTGCCGCCGGACAGCGCCTCGCCGCTGTCGGCGAACACCAGCGGGTTGTCGGACACGCCGTTGGCCTCGGTGTGCAGCATTTGCGCGGCGGCGCGGATCACGTCCAGCGCCGCGCCCATCACCTGCGGCTGGCAGCGCAAACAGTACGGATCCTGCACGCGCACGTCGTCGTCGCGGTGCGATTCGCGGATCAACGAGCCGGCCATCAGCGCGCGCAGCGCATCGGCGACGATGATCTGCCCCGGCTGTCCGCGCAAGGCATGGATGCGCGGATCGAACGGCGTGTCCGAGCCCTTGGCCGCTTCGGTGGACAGCGCGCCGGCGACCAACGCGGCGCGGAACGCGTCCTCGATGGCGAACAGTCCGGCCAGCGCGTTGGCGGTGGAGAACTGGGTGCCGTTGAGCAGGGCCAGGCCTTCCTTCGCGCCCAGTTGCACCGGCGCCAGCCCGGCGTGTTGCAGCGCCTCGGCGGCAGGCAGGCGCTGCTCGCCGTGCCAGGCTTCGCCGACCCCGATCAGGGCGGCGGCCAGGTGCGACAGCGGGGCGAGGTCGCCGGAGGCGCCGACCGAGCCCTGCGCCGGCACTACCGGAATCACGTCCCGTTGCAGCATCGCTTCCAGCAGGGCCAGGGTCTGCGGACGGATGCCCGAGGCACCCTGGGCCAGGCTGGCCAGCTTCAGCGCCATCATCAGCCGCGCCACCGGGGCCGGCATCGGTTCGCCGACGCCGGCCGCATGCGACAGCACGATGTTCCGTTGCAGTGTGGCCAGGTCGTCGTGCTCGATGCGCACGCTGGCCAGTTTGCCGAAGCCGGTATTGATGCCGTAGACCGGCGCGCCGCGTTCGACGATCGCTTCGACCGCGTGCGCGCCGCGTTCGACCGCGGGCAGGGCGGCGGGGTCGAGCGCGAGCGCCGCGCCGTCGAGGATGGCGCGCCATTGCGGCAGCGCGACCGCGCCGGGGCGCAGGATCAGGGATTCGCTCATGCGTCCTCCGGACGAAGGCTGTGGTGACGCCCCTGGCGGACGCGGGCGTGCAGTGGATTGAAACCGATCCGGTAGACCAGATCGGCCGGGGCCTCGATGTCCCAGATGGCCAGGTCGCAGTCCAGCCCGGGCGCGAGCCGGCCGATGCGCTGCTGCCGGCCCATCGCGCGCGCGGCCTCGCGGGTGAAGCCGGCAAGGCATTCGTCCACGGTCAGGCGAAACAGGGTGGCGCCCATGTTCATTGCCAGCAGCGGGCTGGTCAGCGGCGAAGTGCCGGGATTGCAGTCGGTCGCCAGCGCGATTGGTACCCCGGCGTCGCGCAGCGCCTGCACCGGCGGCAGCCGGGTTTCGCGGGTGGCGTAGAACGCGCCGGGCAGCAGGGTGGCGACGGTGCCGGCGGTGGCCATCGCGGCGATGCCTGCGTCGTCGAGATACTCGATGTGGTCGGCCGACAGCGCGCCGTGGCGAGCGGCCAGCTCGGCGCCATGCTGGTTGCTGAGCTGCTCGGCATGGATCTTGATCTTCAGTCCGTGCTCCTGCGCGGCGGCGAATACCTGTGCGGCCTGGGCCGTGGAGAAGGCGATGTCCTCGCAGAACACGTCGACCGCTTCGGCCAGCCCGGCGGCGGCCACGGCCGGGATCATCAGCGTGCAGACCTCGTCGATGTAGGCCTGCGGATCGACGCCCGGCGGCGTGGCATGCGCGCCAAGGAAGGTCGTCGCCACGCCGATGTCGCGCAGCTCGCCCAGCCGCCGCGCCGCGCGCAGCTGCTTCAGTTCGTGTTCCAGCGTCAGCCCGTAGCCGGACTTCACTTCCACCGTGGTCACGCCTTCGGCCAGCAGGGCTTCCAAGCGCGGCAGGCTCTGCGCCAGCAGTTCGTCTTCGCTGGCCTCGCGCGTGGCCCGGACCGTGGCTAGGATGCCGCCGCCGTCGCGGGCGATGTCGGCATAGCTGGCGCCGAGCAGGCGCTGCTCGAATTCGTTGGCGCGGTTGCCGGCGTACACCAAGTGGGTGTGGCAATCGATCAGGCCAGGCCCGATCCAGCGTCCGTCGCAATCGATCTCGTGATCGGCCTGCAGGCCGTCGGGCAACGCGGCCGTCGGTCCGACCCAGACGATGCGGCCATCGCGGGCGGCGATGGCGCCGTCGCGCACGCTACCCGTCCCGGCGCCGTCGAGCGTCATCAGGTGGGCGTTGTGCCATAAGGTGTCGCAGTGCTGGACCATCGGTCAGGCTCTAATATTTGTCTATACAATATAAAGGGTCGGGATGGGTGTCCAGCATGATGCCCGTCCGAAAACGGGAACGGCGATGGCTGATACGACATTCTGGATCGAACACGCCCTGTTGTCCGACGGCTGGGCGAGTGCAGTCCGCATGGGCAGCAAGGATGGACGCATTGCCGAACTGGCGACAGGGCAGACCTGCCAGCCAGGTGATGTATGTCTGGCGATCGGCGTGCCCGGTCTGGGCAACCTGCACAGCCACGCCTTCCAGCGCGGCATGGCCGGCCTGACCGAAGCCCGTGGCGCCGGCGTCGATGGCAGCGACAGTTTCTGGAGCTGGCGTGAACTGATGTACCGCTTCCTTGACCGCCTTGATCCGGACGACTTTCAGGCCATCGCCGAGCAGGCATACATGGAAATGCTGGAAGCCGGCTTCACCCGGGTCGGCGAATTCCACTATCTGCATCATGCACCCGACGGTCGTGCCTACGCCGATCCGGCTGAAATGGCGACGCGGGTGGCTGCCGCCGCGCAGATGACTGGTATCGGCCTGAGCCTGCTGCCGGTGTTCTACGCCCATGCTGATTTCGGCGGTGCGGCGCCGAGCCCGGCACAGCGGCGGCTGATCCACGACGTGGACGGTTTCGCCGCCTTGCTGGAAGGCAGCGCGCGCGCCATCGCGCCGCTGGGCGATGCGGTGCTGGGCATGGCGCCGCACAGCCTGCGCGCGGTGACGCCGCAGGAGCTGTCGGCGCTGCTGCCGTTGAACGCCGGCCCGGTGCACATCCACATCGCCGAACAGTTGCGCGAGGTCGAGGCCTGCCTGGCCTGGAGCGGACAACGACCACTGCAATGGCTGCTGACCAACGCACCGGTGGACGAGCGCTGGTGTCTGGTGCATGCCACCCACGCGCACGCGGACGAAGTCGCCGCCATCGCCGCCAGCGGCGCGGTGGTCGGCCTGTGTCCGATTACCGAGGCGAATCTCGGCGACGGCGTGTTCCCGATGCGGAACTTCGTCGCCGCCGGCGGACGGTTCGGCGTCGGCTCCGACTCCAACGTGCTGATCGACGCAGCCGAAGAACTGCGCTTGCTCGAATACGTGCAGCGGCTTCAGCATTGTGGCCGCAACGTGCTGGTACCGCCGATCACGTCCGCCAGCAGCGGGCGCTGGCTGTTCGAAAGCGCCCTGCACGGTGCCGCACAGGCATTGGGCGTGGAGACGGGTCTGCGGGTCGGCGCGCCAGCCGACCTGGTCGAACTGGATCCGACGCATCCCGCATTGGCCTCACGCAAAGGCGATGCCTGGCTTGACAGCTGGGTGTTCGCCGCGGCAGGCAGTGCGGTACGCTCGGTGTGGCGCAACGGCGAACCGCTGGTGGCCGAAGGCCGTCATCGGCAGCGCGAAGCCATCGAGTGTCGTTCTCGCGACACCTTGCGGCGGATCCTGCAGCAATGACCCGCCCGCGCGCGACCGTCGTCAGCCTGAACCAGCGCATCCGCGACGACATCGAAGCCCGAATCCGCAGCGGTGAATGGCCGCCCGGCCATCGCATCCCGTCCGAACACGAGCTGATGGCTCGCTACGGCTGTTCGCGGATGACGGTGAACAAGGTGCTGAGCATGCTGGCTGCCCATGGCGTCATCGAGCGCCGGCGCCGCGCCGGCTCGTTCGTGGCTCGGCCGCATCCGCACATCGAGTCGGTGGCGCTGGACATCGCCGACATCCCGCTGGAGGTGACCCAGCGCGGCCACGATTACCGCTTCCAGCTGTTGTCGCGGCGCAAGCGCCGACCGCGGCGCGGGCATGGGCCGGAAATGCAGGTGGCGGGCGACGGCAGCCTGTTGGTCTTGCAGAGCCTGCATCTGTCAGACAGTGCGCCGTTCGCGCTGGAGGAGCGCGTGATCGGACTGGCCGCAGTGCCGCAGGCGCAGCAGCAGCCGTTCGATCGCATCGCGCCGGGAAGCTGGTTGTTGCAGCACGTGCCGTGGACGCGCGCGGTGCACCGGATCAGCGCGGTCAACGCTGATGCGGAGCAGGCGCGTCGGCTGCAGGTGGAGGCCGGCACGGCCTGTCTGGTGATCGAACGTCAGACCTGGCGCGGCGAACAGCCGATCACCTACGTCAGGCAGATGTTCCTCGGCGAGGCCTACGACCTGGTCGCGCGTTTCGCTCCGGGTCGCCCGGCGCGGCGCGACTGATTCGGCTCAGCTTTCGGCGCGGCTCAGCTTCAGCGCCGGCTCCAGCACGGCGAACAGGCGCCTGAGCTCGCCGGCCATCAGCGCGAAGCGGGCGTCGAGCTCGGCATGCAGGTCGTCGCGGCTGTCGCCTTCCAGCTGTTCGACCGCACCGTCGAGGAACTTCAGCTTGCGGATCACCAGATCCTCGCCGAGCACGAAGGACACGTGGTCGTCCAGGGTCAGCGCCAGCCGGGTGACCTGCTTGCCGGCTTCCAGATGGGTGGCGATCTCGTCGCTCTGCAGTTCCTGGTGCTGGCACTTGACCACCGCGCCGCCGTCGATCGCGTCCTTCAGCTCGCACTCTTCGCCCAGCGCCAGCCCCTCGGGCAGTGGCTCGCCGGCGATCCAGCCGGTCAGTACCGAACGCGTGGCGACTTCGGCGTTCAGCGGCAGTGCCGGGAAGCTGCCCATCGCATGGCGGATCTCCGACACCAGCGCCTCGGCGTTCTTGCGCGAAGACGTATCGACCGCGACGAAGCCGTGTTCCAGGTCGATCAGGGCGTCGGTGCGCGAGGGCTTGACGAAGGCGCGCGGTAGCAGCTCGTGGACCAGGTCTTCCTTGATCCGCTTGCGGGTGCGGCCGCCGGGTTTGCGCCCTTCCTTCTGTTCGATCTCCTGCAGCTTCTGCGCCAGCAGGTCGTTGACCACCACCGCCGGCAACAGCCGGTCCTCGCCGCCCAGGCTCAGCCAGATCGAGTTGTCGACGCGGTGCGACAAGGCTTCGCTGTCGCGGCCGAACGGCGGGATGAAGCCGCGCGAGGACAGCTCCAGCGGGCCGACCGGCTTCAGCGTCGCCTCGGGCAGTTGCGCATCCAATTGCGAGAAGTCGAGCGTGGTGGGGAAACGGAACAGGGTCAGATTGCGGAAGAACATGGACAGGACAGGAAGGAGTGGAAGAGGGAAACGGGAAGAAAGCGGTGACGGTCAGGGACCGTCGTCCGGGTCGCGCGCGCTGTCGCCGGCCAGCCACTGGTGGGCGTCGGCGATGGCGGCACCGTCGCGATGGCCGAGCGAGAGGAAGTCGAACAACGCCGGGTCGGCCAGTTGCGAGGGGCGTATGTCGCCCAGCGCGCGGGCGATGGTTTCGATGCGGCCGGGATGCTGCTTCTCCCACTGTTGCAGCATCAACCCGACCTGCCGGCGCTGCAGGTTTTCCTGGCTGCCGCACAGGTTGCAGGGGATGATCGGAAATTCCTTGGCTTCGGCATAGGCGGCGATGTCGTCCTCGCGCACGTAGGCCAGCGGCCGGATCACCACGTGCTTGCCGTCGTCCGAGCGCAGCTTGGGCGGCATGCCGGACAGCTTGGCGTGGTGGAACAGGTTGAGGAAGAACGTGGCCACCCTGTCGTCGCGGTGGTGGCCCAGGGCGATCTTGCTGAAGCCTTCGGCCTCGGCGTGCGAATACAGCGCGCCGCGACGCAGGCGCGAGCACAGCGAACACATGGTCTTGCCTTCCGGAATCACCCGGCTGACCACCGAATAGGTGTCCTGCTCGAGGATCCGGTACGGCACGCCGAGCGATTCGAGGTACTGCGGCAGCACGTGCTCGGGGAAGCCCGGCTGCTTCTGGTCCAGATTGACCGCCACCAGTTCGAAGCGCACCGGCGCCTTCTTCTGCAGCTGCAGCAGGATGTCCAGCATCGTGTAGCTGTCCTTGCCGCCGGACAGGCAGACCATGACCTTGTCGCCGTCCTCGATCATGCCGAAGTCGGCGATGGCCTGGCCGACCTGGCGGCGCAGGCGCTTGCCCAGCTTGAGCTGTTCGCGGCGCGCGCGCGCGGCATCGCCTGGCCCGCGCGAAGGCGGATCGACCAGTGGCAGCGGCAGCGACGGGGAGGCGTTCATTGGACCGGTCATTGTAGCGGCTGGGTAGCGGCAAGCCGCGTCTGTTCCGGTGCGCGGCTTTGTGTATATGCTGACCGGGTGGAACCGACCAACCCCGCCGAGATCGCCCAGCGCGTGGCCGAGCTGAAGCTCGAGCACCGCGATCTGGATGCCGAGATCGCGCGCATGATCGACGATGCGCCAGCCGACGAGCTGACGATCAAGCGCCTGAAGAAGCGCAAGCTGCAGCTGAAGGACTGCATCGCCCGGCTGGAAAGCCGCCTGATTCCCGACCAGCCGGCCTGAACAACGCGTTGAGGCCCGCACCACGGGACGTTCAAAGCTGACGCTGCGCGCGCAGCAGGGGCGCGGGCCGCCCCTGCCTCAAGTATCCGGTTACCGACGGAATATCGCGTCGATTTCGACTATTCCTATTGTATTTCAATGGCTTGCAGTCCATTCCCGTATTGTCGGGCACGGTTGGCCCGGAGCTTGCTTGAATGACAGGGAAAGCAGTGGAACCCGCTTCCTGTCCGGGGCGGTTCCGCATGGTTGTCATGCGCCGGCACGATGCTGGGCGCCCTCCCTGGATATTGCGGACATGAACGAACTGGGCATGCAGCGCCATGAACGCGACGACCTCACGGTCGCCGCCGCGCATGCCTGCGCCGAACGGGTCGACCAGCGCGTCCGCCACCTCGACGAGGGCGAGCCGCTGGACGGCGTGCTGCAGCTGCGGCGCGAGGTCTACCAGGGCGAGCAGGGCTATCCGCTGCAGAACATCCGCCAGCTGGCCGACGGACTCGACGCCAGCGGCACGATCCTGGTGGCCGAAGACGGCGACCGCGCCATCGCCACCTTGCGCCTGCACGACTTCGCCTCGCCGATGGTGCAGGTCGAATACGGCCAGTTGCTCGAATACGACCGTTTCGCCGCCGCCTGGCACCCGCGCTCGGTCGCGGTCGGTTCGCGGCTGGCAGTCCGTTCCGACCGCCGCAACGTCGAAGTGGTCGGCGCATTGTTCGACGCCTGCTACCGCAACGCGCAGGCGCGCGGTCTGCGTTTCGTTCTGGTCGCCTGCCTGCCGTCGTTGCTGCCGCTGTTCGAGCACTACGGCTTCCGCGAATACCTGCCGCCGGCAGCGGGTATCCGTACCGAGGCGGTATTGCGGATGGTGCTGGTGATGGAAGACGCGGTGCATTTCCGCCAGTGCGGTTCGCCGCTGCTGTCGCAGGTGCGGCAGCCGGCGCAGGGCGCTGCCAGCCGCGACTGGCTGCAGCGCAGTTTCCGCCATCTCGATTCGGATTGACGATGCGCCGAAGCGGCGGCCTCAGTCGGCCGGCGACTCCGGAATCTCCGGGCGCGCCGCTTCCGGGCTGACCCGCTCGATGGTGTGTTGCAGTTCGCGGCCGAGGATGACCTTGGCGTCCTTGGCCCAGGTGGCCAAGCTTTCGTCGAACGCCAGCTTGCCGTTCTCGTCCGGCCACACCAGCTTCAGTTCGCGCAGCTTCTGGATGAAGCCGCGGAACAGGCTCTTGTCGAAGAACTCCGGCGCGGCCGGCGCGTACAGCAGGCTCAGGCGCTGCGCGGCCTGCTGGCACAGGCTTTCCAGCTCGGCCGTGGCCAGGGTGCCGGGACCGTTCTTCACCAGCACCGAGATGGCGATGTAGTAGCGCTCGAACGCCTGCTGCAGCGAATGGCCGATCGCGCGCAGGCGGAACACCTCGTCGGTCTGGCCGACGTTGCGGGCGAGGATGCCGCCGTCGTCCTCGTTGACCAGTTCCAGCAGCCCTTCGCGCACGAACACGTCGATGGTGCGGTCGATCCGTTCGCCGAACTCGCTGCCGCGCCACGGCAGGAACAGCTCGGCCTGCAGGAACGGGTACAGCGCGCGGCCGAGCGCGACCAGCCGCTTGCGCGACATCCGCCGGTTGTTCTGGAAACAGCAGGCGATCCACGACGAGGCGGTGAACAGGTGCAGGACGTTGTTGCGGTAGTAGCTCAGCAGCACCGCGGCGTCTTCGTCGACCACGTCGATCACGTCGCCCAGCGGGTGGGCGATCCGCCGCAGCACGTTGATCTCCAGGCCGTGGGCGATGATCTGCTCCGGGCTGTGCGGGGTGACCGTGACCCGCTCGGAATACGGCATCTCGGCCAGCATCGTCTTCGACAGCTCGATCTGCGCGATCAGGTCGGCTTCGCCCATCGCGTGCTTGGGCGTGGACAGCAGCGCCAGCGCCAGCAGGTTGATCGGGTTGACGTCGGCGGCGGCGTTGATCCGTACCTGGATGCGCTGGGCCAGCGCGTCGACCATGTGTGCCAGCCACGGCGGGCGTTCTTCCTCGCCGATTGCTTCGCCGTTCCAGTCCGGTGCGTGTTCGGCCAGCATGTCGTTCAGGGCGATCACCTCGCCGAAGTTGACCACCACCTGGCCGTAGTTCTGCCGCAGGATCTTCGGGATGCTCCACAGCAGGCCCCAGATCGATTCCTTCTCCTTTGGCCGGCCCGACAGTTCGTCGAGGTAGCTGTTGCCCTCGATCAGCTTCTCGTAGCCGATGTATACCGGCTGGAACAGCACCGGTTTGCGCGGCTGCCGCAGGTAGGCGCGCACGGTCATCGACAGCATGCCGCCCTTCGGCGCCAGCAGCCGTCCGGTGCGTGAGCGCCCGCCTTCGATGAAGTACTCCATCGAGTAGCCGCCGCCGACCAGCTGCGCCACGTATTCGGAGAACACCGCCGAGTACAGCGGGTTGCCGCGGAAGCTGCGGCGCATGTAGAAGGCGCCGCCCTTGCGCAGCAGGGTGCCGATCACCGGCAGGTCGAGGTTGATGCCGGCGGCGATGTGCGGCGGCACGATGCCGCGTTCGTACAGCAGGTACGACAGCAGCAGGTAATCCATGTGGCTGCGGTGGCTGGGCACGTAGACCACTTCGTGCCCCGGCGCGGCGTCCTTGAACTTTTCCAGATGGTGAACCAGCACGCCGGCGTAGATGCGGTTCCAGACATGGGTCAGCAGGAAGCTGGCCGAGCGCACCACCGGGTTGGAATAGTCGGCGGCGATCTCCCAGGCATAGGCGTGGGCCTTCTTCCAGGCGTCCTCGGGCTTGCTCTTGTCGCGCCTGGCCTGCTCGGTGATCGCCTCGCGCACAGAGTCGGCGGCCAGCACCTTGTCGACCAGCAGGCGGCGGGTCGACAGGTCGGGGCCGATCACCGATTCGCGGATGCGGTTGAAGTGCGTGCGCAGCACCCGCGACAGCTTGCGCACCGTGCGTTCCGGGTCCAGGCCCTCGTCGATGCTCTCACGCAGCGACACCGGCGCGGAGAAGCGCACGATGCTGTCGCGGCCGTTCAGCAGGATCGCCAGCAGGCGGCGGAAGCGGCCGACGATCGCCCAGTTCTCCGAGAACAGCACCGAGAACCAGCCGCTGGCCTTCTCCGGCGCGCGGCCGACGAAGATCGACACCGGCACCAGCTGCACGTCCAGCGCCGGGTCGTTGCGGTGCGCCTGCAGCAGCCGCGCCAGCGAGCCGGAATGGGTCTTGGCGCTGCCCGGCTCGGGGATCAGCACGTTGGTGGCGCTGCGTCGCGACAAGGCGACGTAGGCGCGCTTGCGGCCCAGCGGGTCGCCCGGCAGCGGCGCCAGCGGCGACGGCAGGCCGGCCTCGCGGCAGGCCCGGTCGAGGATCAGTGCGTTGGACAGGCCGTAGTCTTCCAGCACGTAGCAGACCGGGCGCTGATCGACCAGTTCGCGCGGGGACTCGGGTTCGATGCCCAGCCCAAGCCAGGGATCGACCAGCCAGCGGCTCAACCGTGCCCACAGCGGGGTCCGGGCCGGGCGCCGGACCGGGGTCGCGACCATGGCGGTCGTTGCCTCCGGCGTCGCGGGGTCCGGCGCAGGCTTGGGCGCGGGAGTCGGTGTGGCGGCCGGCTCCGACTCGGGGAAGGGCAGCGGATCTTGTTCTGGCATCGTCGGCATTATGGCCCAGAAGCCCGAATCGCCCGGCTCAGGAGGCGCGGGCGTCGGCGGCGGTTTCGGCGTCCGGCGGCAGAGTGTCGGGATCAATCGGCGGCGCTTCCGGCATTTCCGTTTCGGGCGGCGCCGGCAGGGCCTGCGCGGCTTGCAGATAGCTGTCCAGGTACCAGTGGCCGTCGTGGCGGCGCAGCCGGACCACGGCGTCGATCTCCTGTCCAGCCAGCGGATAGTGGATGCGCACCGAGGCGCGGTCGCCGTCCTGCTCGACCAGGCCGGTCTGCAACTCGGCCAGGCTGTGGTCCAGGTCCAGTCCGTAGCCGGCCAGCACCGCCTTGGATTCGGCCAGGAACGGGCCCAGCGCCTGCAGACTGGCCTGCATGCCAGCCGCCTGCAGGGCCGCGTCGCCGTCCAGGCCGGTGGCCTGCGCGGCGGCGACCAGGCGATCGACCGCGGCCCGGCCCAGCGCTGGATCTCCCAGCGGCGCGCGCTGCCCCCAGGCGCTCAGCGCGGCCACCATCTGCAGATAGTGCTGGCGGGCGTCTTCCGGATAGTCGGCCTCGTGCTGCAAGAATTGCTGGCCGAACAGGCCCAGGCTGCGGGCGGCTTCCTTCAGGTCGCTGTTCTGGTTGGCCAGCTGGCGGTCGAAGCTGCGGCGCAGGCGCGTCTTGGCGTCGGGCGCGGACAGGGCCTGCAGCAGCGACGGCACCCGCTCGCCCAGCGGCATCGCCGACAGCGGCCAGCGGCTGTGGCCGTCGCGCCACGCCGCCTCGAAGCGATCGTAGTCCTCCGGCGGCACGGCGGCGCGGGCGTAGCCGACCAGGTCGTTGGCGTGCAGGCGCTCGGCCAGTTGGCGGACCGCGGTGGCCGGCTCGCTGCTTGCGCCCTGCAAGGGCGGGGTGCCGGCATCGGGCCGACAACCGGCCGCGGCCAGCAGCAGGAGCAGCGCCAGCGCCGTGCAAATCGATCGAAGGCTCATGCCCGCATCTTGGGGGGCGACGGCGGCCGCGACAAGGCAGTGGCCGGGCAAAAAAAGGAGGCCCGGCAGGTGCAGGGCCTCTGAATTCCGGCCGAAGCCGAAAGGACATTGGTGTTGTGGCATGGCTCCGGCCCAAGGCCGGACGAGGGTTAGCCTAGCGGCTGCCCCGATCTAATGCAACACCTGAAGATTGGTTCTGCAAGATATTGAATTCATTTGAGTAATACAGAAGCGATCTCGGCCTGGATCACCTCGGCGGCGGCATGCGGATCGCTGGCCAGCCGGATCGGGCGGCCCACCACGATGGCGTCGGCGCCGCGGGCGAAGGCCTCGGCCACGCCGACGGTGCGCTTCTGGTCGTCGCCGGCCGGGCCGGGCCGGATACCGGGGCAGACGATGTCGAAAGCGGGGCCGACGGCATCGCGGATCGCGCCGGCCTCCTGTCCCGAGGCGATCACCCCGTCGATCCCGGAAGCCTGTGCCGCTTTCGCGCGTTCGACGACGATATCGACGGAATCGGCGGAGATGCCCATGTGTTCCAGGTCGTTCCGGTCCATCGAGGTCAGCACGGTGACCGCCAGCAGGCGCAGATCGCCACTCCGCGCGGCGGCGGCGGCTTCCATCATCGCCGGGTGCCAGCCGTGGATCGTGCAGAAAGTCACCGGCCACTCCGACAGGCCGCGGACGGCGCCGGCCACGGTCGCCGGGATGTCGAAGAACTTCAGGTCGACGAAGACCTTCTTGTCGCGCTTGGCCAGCGCTTCCAGCACGGTGAAATAGTCGCCGCTGGCCAGCAATTCCATGCCGATCTTGTAGAAGTCCACCGCATCGCCCAGCCGTTCCACCCAGGCCAGCGCCTCGCCACCGTCGGCCGCGTCCAGCGCGAAGATCAGCCGCTCGCGCGGGCCCAGCGCCAGCGGGGCGCGGCTCACGGTGCGTAGTCCAGGGCGTCGCGCATGGCCTGGCGGCGCGCCTCGCGCGGCTGGTCCCAGGCGTTGTTGAACAGCGCCGGCGCCCACGAACCGTAGGTCGGGTTGGGCAGCATCCACCAGCGTTCGCCGAACCAGTCGGCGTACTCGTCGTACAGCGCGGCGCGGCCTTCGCGGCTGTTGGCCACCACTTCGACGAAATCGCCCAGCTGGTCGCCGAACTGCATCAGCACCCGGTACTTCTGTCCGGCCAGCTTGCGCCGGCACAGTTTTTCGCTGCCGTTCTGCTCGCAACCCTCGACAAAGGTGCCCAGCCCCAGGAACACGCTGTCGTCGGCCACCGGCAGGCCGGCGTCGCGCAGATTGGCCAGGGTCGCGTCCTTCAGGTGCACGGCGCGGTTGGAGATGTACAGCAGGGTCACGCCGCGCTCGTTGGCGGCGCGGGCGAAGTCCAGCACGCCCGGCACCGGCTTGGCCTTCTTCTCCGACACCCACTGGTCCCAGCTGACCTCGTCGTATTCCTTGCCGTCGCGCACCAGCCGCGCCTGGTAGGGCGAGTTGTCCAGTACGGTTTCGTCCACGTCCAGGATCACCGCCGGCTTCAGCCCGGTGGCGGCGTTGCCGCGCTCGCCGGGTACCAGCGCGTCCCAGTGTGCTTCCTTCAGCGCTTCGTCCAACTGCTTGGCCGCGGCGTGATAGGTTTGCTCGGTCAGCGCGCGGTATTCCATTGACGTCTGCACCCAGGCTACCGCGTTGAGGTTGTCGTCGGCCGCACTGCCCGCGGGTGTGGCGGAAGTGACGGAGGGTGTGGCGGTGTCCGCCGGGGCGGTGAACGACATCGGCTTGCAGGCGGCCAGGGTCAGCAGACAGGCCGCCAGGGCGGCGGCGGTCGGGGATGCGCGCATGTGGGCTCCGGCGTTGGGGAATGCCGCGATTCTAGCCGAGCAACGTGACCGTCGCCGCGTAGTATCCTGCGCCGCCTCGCGCACCGGAGGACATTGCAATGGAAGACGAGACACAGGTCCCGCAGGAATCCTTGAGCGCCGCCGAAGCGCGGTTGCTGGGGTGCCTGATCGAAAAGGAAGCTACCACGCCGGACGCGTATCCGCTGACGGTCAACGCCGCGCAGGTGGCGGCCAACCAGAAAACCGCACGCGACCCGGTGCTGTCGCTGGACGCCGGTACCGTCAACCATGCGTTGCGCCAGCTGGAATCGAAGGGGCTGGCGCGGCAGGTGTTTTCGTCGCGCGCCGAGCGCTACGAACACCGCGCCGTCGCGCATTACAGCCTGCCGCAACAGCAGGTCGCATTGCTGGGCCTGCTGCTGCTGCGCGGCGCGCAGACCGTGCACGAATTGCTCTCGCGCAGCGAACGCATGTGCAAGTTCGCCGACGCCGAAGACGTGCGTCATCACCTGGAGCGCCTGATCCAGCGCCAGCCCGCGCTGGCGGTGCAGATCCCGCGCGGCCCCGGCCAGCGCGAGGACCGTTACATGCACCTGTTGTGCGGCCCGGTGGATGTAGCCGCGATTGCCGCGCGCGCGTCGGCGGCGGCACCGACAGGGCCGGCTTCGCCGCAACTGGAAGCGCGGGTGGAAGCACTGGAAGCCGAAGTGGCCGAACTGCGCGCGCAGCTGGCGCAGTTGCTGGGTGGTAGCGAAGACTGAGGCGTCATTCCCGCGCAGGCAGCAATCCATCGCGGAGCAAGTACAAATACAGGTCGTCATTCCCGCGCAGGCGGGAATCCACGCCTTTCGCTTCCGATAACCGACAGCGACCGGGATTCTGCTACTCGGGTCGCCGACTGCTGCGCAGCAACAGCAGGCTGCCGATGGCGGTGCCGACCAGCGCCGCCGCCAGTCCCAGCCCGATGGCAATGGCAAGTTGCTGCAGCCACGGCTGCAACATGGGCGAACCGCTGCTGGCACCGGCCAGCAAGCCGATCAGATAGGCCGCCGGCACGCTGGCGGCCACCGTCAGCCAGACTTTGACGAAGCGCCCGGTGCCGAAGGCCCGCAACAGCATGGCCACCACGGCCACCGCCGCCAGCCCCGGCCCGTACAGCGCCTGCGGCAAGGCGCTGGCCTCACCCTGCAACTGCCAGTACTTGAAACCGACGCCGATCAGTGCGACAAGGAATCCGATCGGCAACCACAGGGGACTGTTGCGGGTCATGGGGAATGACGGACAGGGATGACGAAAGCCAAGGATAGCGCCTTGTATTGGAGGGGCGTTATGCGGCGAATCTATGGTGTAAAGCATAGTTAGGCAAATTCTGATACATAACCGCAACTGAAGGAAAAGAAATGGCAGATATTTCGCATTCCCTGTTCATCAAATATGGCCTTCCTAGAGCTCCGAATTCAACTGAAATAGATCGCTGGGTGCAACTAACCGATGCGTACATACGACAAGGTTATGAGAGGGAAGCTGCCGGCGCGATGGCTGCAAAGGCAACGTTCTACGGCTACAACACAGTTATATACGCATCAGAAGCAGATTCCATTGACGCGCTCTTGAGTGCAGCAAGGTCAAAATAATGGCCACATGTGAAACGAATTATCTTGTGGCGGTCGGAGTTCCGATCGCTACATTTCTTCTTGGGTTCTTCGCATCTCGCTTTTCCCTCTCCAAGAAAGAACGCCTAGATCATTCTCAAAGACTCTTTCAGAACGAACGAGAACTGTCCGACAGAAATGAGGCGGCGTACAAAGAGTTCAAAGACGCTCTAGCCTCTTATCTTAGTTCGCCAAGCCCTGGACTAGATGACTTCGTAAATATTTCAACTACTGGTGACAACTACTTTCGCAAGCTCCGTGAAATTGGAGAGTCAATGCTCTCTTCCAACATTCGTGAACAGAGCTCGCGTGAAAATTTCGCGCCTAAGCTCCAAGAAGCAATTGAAAAGACGCTGCCAAATTACTACTCAACCCTACAAGAGATAGCCAAAAAGAAAGGCTTTCCCTACAGCGGCCAGCTCAAACGGAAGAACTACGAGCCAATTTATTCAGCCGTAGAGAAATTTGCCTAACAATTCGTTCAAGCCGAGACCGCTTTGCGGCTCGGCTTAGTGCGGTAACGTGTACCACACCGCCGCGCCGCAAAGCGGTCCGGCTTAACTCAGGCGTTAGCTGCTCAATCAGGATTTCTCGATGGCCAAGCTTATCTACAAATACTTCGGACCAAGCCTAGCTGATGTTGCCTTATCTGAGAATGGTGCAACCCTAAAATTCTCCCTTCCGAAAGACTTCAACGACCCCTACGAACTCTTCCTAACCGTTGATTTCAAAGCAGATCCAGGTGCACTTGCCTGCTATCAAGAAGTCATCGGCGAAATCCCACAGCTCCCCACGACCTGCTTTTCGAGCTCACCCGCGATTTCTCCCATGTGGGCTCACTACGGGCTCAATGTCACGGGATTCGTTGTTGAGTTCAATGAGGAATTACTAACAGAAGCATTCCCAGATGCTCAGTTTGGCGACCTGACATATCGAGACTCAGCAAATGAGGGACTGACCGAGATGCTTTATCGCGTGCACGTGATTAAGAAGCCGCGATATACATATTTCTTGCAGGGCGGTGTTTTTCACGCTGCCTACTACACAAAAACGAGCGCATGGGCATACGAGCTGGAACGCCGCATGATTGTGGAAGGTAAAGACGTACGCGCAGCTGCCAATCTATTACTGCTTGATGTTCCTGCAAACTGTGTTACTGCAATTGTCGCGGGCGCGAGAGCTGAGCCAAACCTCGTAGATGTGCTCAAGAAGCGAGCGGTGGATTTTGGCTGTGATTTCTACCAAATGCAGATCGGAAAGACTCAGATCGCCCCATTCTTTCTGGACGCCGAAGGCTTTACACACATTTTTGACGGAGAGGCCATTGTTCCTGCGGAGAACAGCTGCGAAAAATGCAATGAGCCACTCGAAGCCGATCAGGAGCAATGCTCATGGTGCATGATCACAGAAGAACATCGCACTGAAGCCGCCGCGGGGAATGTGTATCGAATACTCGATCGCATGGGTGCGTTAGATGGCTATATTGAGTCCATGAACGAAATTACTGAGAAGTACAACAAGTCTAGGGCGCGCAGCTAACAATTCGTTCAAGCCGAGCCCGCTTCGCGGCCTCGGAAAACAGGGGTCAGAGTACTTTTTCCCAGCCCTGAAAAAGCAGAGGCCAGCGTCGTAGGGTGGATTTGATCCGACGCATCCGGTCGCGGCTCACGCCGCTCCTACAAGGGTGTTGCGTTACTCGTCGAACATCGCCTGGATCGCGGCCAGGCTGACGCTGGCGCGTTCCTTGCGGCGTTCGGCATCGGCTTCGGGGTCGGCGCCGTCGCGTTGCAGTTCACCTTGCGGCAATTCGTCGAGGAAGCGGCTTGGCTGCAGGTGCCCCTTTTCGCGGAAACGGCGCGTCTCGCGGCTGTGGCTCAGGTACAGGCCCTGCTTGGCGCGGGTGATGCCCACGTACATCAGTCGGCGCTCCTCTTCCAGACTGCCTTCTTCCAGCGCCGCCTCGTGCGGCAGCGTGCCTTCCTCGCAGCCGACGATGAACACGTAGCGGAACTCCAGCCCCTTGGCCGCGTGCAGGCTCATCAGCCGCACCTGGTTGCCGCCGTCGTCCTTGTCGTTGCGCGACAGCAGCGCCAGTTGCGCGGCCAGATCGCCGACGCCGCCCTTGCCGCCTTCGAACCACTCGGCCAGCTCGTCCAGATTGGCTTGCCGGCGCTTGAAGATCGCCTCGTCGCGGCTCTGCGCGCGCAGGTCGGCCAGCAGGCCGGAACGCTCGGCCAGCCGTCGCAGCAGGTCGGCCGCGCTCAATTTCGGCATGTGCTGGCGCAGGTCGCGCAGGATGTCGTTGAACGCACTCAGCCCGTTGGCCGCGCGTGCCGGCAGCGCCTTCAACGCGCCCATCGATTCGGCTACCCGTGCCATCGGCATATGTGCCTGCTGCGCCATCTCGGCCAGCCTGGCCAACGAGGTGGCGCCGACCTCGCGCTTGGGCGACTGCACCGCGCGCAGGAAGGCCGCGTCGTCGTCCGGGTTGGCGACCAGCCGCAGCCAGGCCAGCGCGTCCTTGACCTCCTGCCGTTCCAGGAAGGCGGTGCCGCCGGTCAGGTGGTAGGGGATGCGCAGCAGTTGCAGGGCTTTTTCCAGTGGGCGCGACTGGTGGTTGCCGCGGAACAGGATGCAGAAGTCGCTCCACGCCGCGCTGCGCGCGGTGTGCAGGAAGGCGATCTCGGCGGCAACCTTTTCCGCTTCGTGCTCGCCGTCGCGGCATTCCCAGACCCGAATGCGGTCGCCATCGGCCTGGTCGCTCCACAGCTTCTTCAGGTGCGCGTGCGGGTTGCGCGCGATCAGGGTGTTGGCCGCGCGCAGCACACGGTTGCTGCAACGGTAGTTCTGCTCCAGCTTGATGACCTTCAGCTGCGGGTAGTCGCGCTCCATCTGTTGCAGGTTTTCCGGATTGGCGCCGCGCCAGGCGTAGATGCTCTGGTCGTCGTCGCCCACGCAGGTGAAGTCGCCGCGTTCGCCGGCGATGGCCTTGAGCAGCCGGTACTGCGCATCGTTGGTGTCCTGGCATTCGTCCACCAGCAGGTAGCCGATGCGCTCGCGCCAGCCGGCGGCGATCTCGGCGTTGCCTTCCAGGATCTGTACCGGCAGCCGGATCAGGTCGTCGAAATCGACTGCGTTGAAGCCGGCCAGTCGCGCCTGGTAGCGGGCGTACAGCTTGGCCGCTTCGCGCTCGCGGCTGCTGCGTGCCGCGTCCAGCGCCTGCTCGGGCGAGAGGCCGGCGTTCTTGGCCCGCGAGATCAGGTTCCTGGCGTCGTCGACGGCGTCGGGCTTGGCGCCGGTCAGCAGATCCTTGATCTGCGCGGCGCTGTCGTCGGCGTCGAAGATGGAGAAGTTGCGCTTCAGGCCGGCGGCGGCGTGTTCGAACTGCAGGAACTTCAGCCCCAGCGCATGGAAGGTGCAGACGGTCAGCCCGTCGGCGGCATCGCCCCTGATCCGGCGGCTGACGCGCTCGCGCATTTCCCGTGCCGACTTGTTGGTGAAGGTGATGGCGGCGATGCGTCTGGCCGGGAAGTGCCCGGCCGAGATCAGGTGCGCGATCTTCTCCACGATCACCCGTGTCTTGCCGCTGCCAGCGCCAGCCAGCACCAGCAGCGGCCCGCGGCTGTGCAGGACCGCGGCGCGTTGGGGAGAGTTGAGGGAGTTCATCGTGCAGGGTCGGAGCTAGGCCATCAGTTTAGCCGACATCATGGTCCGGCTGGGGTAGCATGGATGCCTCTTCGTTGGTCGGGGAAGTCCTGAATGCGTCGCTACGGATGGTTGCTTGTACTGCTTTTGCCGGCCTTGCCTTTGCAGGCAGCCGGTGCCGATTCCTTGCCGCCGGATCCAACCGCGGACCCGGCAATGCTGGCGGCTGGTTTTCTGACCCACCACCCGGATCTTCGTTACCGCCTGTGGGGTCTGCAGTCCTACCAGGAAGGTGATTTCGACAAGGCGTTGAAGTACTTCCGCCGCTCCAGCTACTACGCGGACAAGCCGTCGCAGGGCATGGTGGCCGAGATGCTGTGGAACGGGCAGGGCGTCGAGCAGGATCGTGCGCTGGCCTATGCCTGGATGGACCTTGCGGCCGAACGCGGCTATGCCGGTTTCGCCGGTCTGCGCGAACGTTACTGGAAACAACTGGACGAAGCCGAGCGTGTGCGTGCAATCGAGCTGGGACAGGAGGTCTATGCGCGATTCGGTGACGAGGCGGCCAAGCCACGCTACGAGGCGCGCCTGCGCTGGGGTTACAAGGAAGCTACCGGCAGCCATCTCGGTGGTTTTGCCGGCACGCCGGTGCAGATCTCTGTTCCGGGTTCTGGCGATGACGGCGGCGAAACCATCGACAGCACCAAGTTCTACGATGAACGCTACTGGAATCCGAAGAAGTACTGGGAATACACCGACAATTTGTGGATGAAGGCGCGGATCGGCAAGGTGACCGTGGGTGACGTGGAGCAGGCCAACGAGGCTTCGCGGATTCCCGCCGCTGCCCCTGATACCGAATTCACGGAGCCGAAAATTCCCGATACGCCGGACGATCCGGCGAAAACGCCAGGAATCATTTTGCCGGGCAAATCCGACTAGCAACCAATCGTGCACGGATCGGTGCCATTGCAATGACGGCAGATCCGATCGGGTCTGCGCGCGAAGGAGGATTCATGCGCTTGTGTCCCCGTTTGAGCGTGATGTTCCTGATCCTGCTCTGCACGCCGTTCGCCGTCGCTCATGCGGAGAAGAAGGCCGAGATCAGTCAGGACGTGATGACCGAAGGATTCCTGGCGGCACACCCGGACCTGCGTTGGCGCTCGGAAGGCATCAAGGCATATGAGGCGAAGAATTACTCGCAGGCGCTTGAGTATCTGCAGCGCGCCGCCCGTTATGCGGACAAGCCGTCGCAGGCCATCATCGCGGAAATGTACTGGCGCGGCGTCGGCGTTCCGCAGGACCGTGCGTTGGGATACGCATGGATGGACATCGCGGCCGAGCGGCTGTATCACGAATTCGTCGTCTACCGGGAAAGCTACTGGGAAGCACTCGACGAGACACAGCGCGCCGATGCAATCGAGCGCGGGCAGGCGGTGCTGGCCGAGTACGGCGACGATGTGGCCAAGCCGCGGCTGGAACAGATTCTGCGCCGGGAACGGCGCTCGGTCACCGGCAGCCGGCTCGGGTTCGTCGGCAACATCACCATCATTCCGTTCACCGGTCCTTTGGCCGGGAGCGGCATGACCCTGAGCGGCGACCAGTATTACGACCGGAAATACTGGGAGCCCAAGCGTTACTGGCAGTTGCAGGACGAGATCTGGAAGGCGCCCTTGCGCGGCCGGGTTGACGTTGGCGGTGTCGAGCAGGTGGATGATGCCGAGTCCGGCAAGGACACGCCGAACTGAGTGCCGCCGGCGCTAAACTGCCGGCATGGCCAAGCTCTATTTCTACTATTCGGCGATGAATGCCGGAAAGACCACGACCCTGTTGCAGTCGGCGCACAACTACCGCGAGCGCGGGATGCGGGTGGCGATCCTGACTCCGCGGCTGGACGATCGTGCCGGCAGCGGGGTGGTCGCCTCGCGGATCGGGCTGAAGGCCGAGGGCGCGGGCTTCGACCGCGGCAGCGATTTGCAGCACTGGGTCGAGCACGACATCGCCGCCCACGGCAAGCTCGATTGCGTGCTGGTGGACGAGGCGCAGTTCCTGACCCGTGCGCAGGTATGGCAGTTGAGCGAAGTGGTCGACCGGCTGCGGATTCCGGTGCTGTGCTACGGCTTGCGTACCGACTTCCGCGGCGAACTGTTCGAAGGCAGTCAGCACCTGCTGGCCTGGGCCGACGAGATGCAGGAGATCAAGACCATCTGCCACAGCGGCAAGAAGGCGATCATGACCGTGCGGGTGGACGCGCAGGGCCGCGCCGTGCAGGACGGCCCGCAGGTGGAGATCGGCGGCAACGAGCGCTACGTGTCGGTCAGCCGCGCCGAGTTCAAGCGGATATCGCGCGGCGAGGGGCAGATCGAGCCGATGCAGGCGCCGTTGCCGCTGGAGTGACGCTCAACGCCGGCAGGCGGCACGGATGGCCTCGGCTTCGCGGCTGATGACGCCACCATCCGGGCGCAGGCGGTGCAGTTCGTCGACCAGCTGGTCCAGGTCGCGTCGCGCGCTGGCCGCCTGCCCGTTGCGACATTGCAGTTCGGCCAGGTAGGCGCGTGCTTCCCAGCGCAGTTTGGGGACCTCGCTGCCGGTGCCCGGCCAGTCCGCAAGCTGTTGCAATTCGTGCAAGGCCGGCTCGGGCTGGCCGCTGCGTCCCTGCTGTCGCGCCAGCGACAGTCGCGAAGCCAGCGTGCGCGGGTGGTTGGGGCCATAGCCGACCCGGGTCAGGTCGACGGCGCGCTGCAGGTATTCGTTCGCTTCCCGGGTCTTGCCCTGGGCTGCCAGCACTTCGCCGATCATGCGGTCGGTTTCGCCGATGACGGCGCTGCTGCTGCCGTAGCGCGCGGCGCGCAGCATCCGTGCTTCCTGCAGGGCGTTCAGCGCCTCGTCTTCGCGACCGGCCGAATGCAGCACCATGCCGAGGTTGAACAGGCCGCCGGGCAGACTCTGCGAGCCGTCCGGTCCGCGCCAGATGTCGATGGCGTTGCTGATGTCGCGGATCGCTTCGTCGATCCGGCCGCGCTCCCAGGCGATGATGCCCAGCGTGTTCCACGACGAGCCGGTGTCGCGATGCTGCGGTCCCAGGCTCTGCACGGTCAGCCGATGCAGTTCCCGCATCTGTCGCTCGGCTTCCGCATAGCGCTCCATGTCGGTTTCCAGCGCCACCAGCTGACGGCGGGTGGACAGGGTGACCGGATGCTGCGGGCCGTGGATCGACTCGGCCAGCACCAGTGCCTGTTGCAGCGATGCCGCCGCCGCTTCGGTGTCGCCGCGGCGGCGAAGTAGCAGGCCGCGGCTGTGCAGGATCGGGATCGCCAGTGGATTGTGGTCGTCGCCGGCTGCGCGCAGCATCTCCAGCGATGCGTTGAAGCCGGTCATGGCGCGGGCGGACAGGCCGAGGTTATTGTCGGACATGGCCAGGTCGTAGCGGTTCTCGGCCACGCCGGCGAGGTCGCCGTTGCGTTCGCGCAAGGCCAGCGATTTCTCGAACAGTGGCTGCGCCACCTGCGGCTGGCCGGAGATGCGCAGGCAGCGGCCGAGCTGGGAAAGGAATTCGGCCTGCTCGGGTTCCGGTATCCGCGGCAGCTGGCGCTGCAGCCCGGGAGCGTTCATCAGTGCGATGCATTCGTCGGCGCGATCGAGCAGGCGCAGCGTGCGACCGTGCAGGGCGATCGATTGCATCTGCAACCCGACCGGAGGCGAGCCCAGCGATTGCAGCAAGCCCTGCTGCTTTTCCAGCGTGTCCAGCGCATCGTGGTACTTGCCAAGACCCAGGCGCAGGCGGGCGACCACGCCGAGCAGTTCCGCGTGCGCCAGCGGCTGTCCGGCCAGTTCCTTTTCCCCGCGTCGCAGGCCGGCATCGAGCATGCGTTGCGCATCGAACATCTGCCCCTGTTGCGTGTTGCTGGCCGAGTCGAACAGTCCGATCACGAAATCCTGCATGGCCTGGGCGCGTACCGCTTGCATGCGCGCCTGGCGCCCCTGCCACAGGCTGATGCCCAGGGCCGAAATCAGCGAAACCGCCACCAGGCTGCCGGCCACCAGCGCCCAGCGCTGCCGCAAGACGTATTTGCGCAGCCGGTAACCGAAGCTGAGCGGGCGGGCATGAACCGGGCGGCCTTCGAGATAGCGTTGCAGATCGCGCGCCATGGCCTCGACCGACGAATAGCGCTGGCCGGGATCCTTGGCCAGCGCCTTCAGCACGATGTTGTCCAGATCGCCGCGCAGCTGGCGCGCTTGCCGGCGGACGTCCAGCGCCTGCTGGCTGTCCGTGGGTGCGTCGCGCTGTACCGCGACTGAGGGTTTCAGCGGGTCGACGGCCAGGATCGCCTCTTCCCACTCGGCATCGGTCTGCCGACGCAGGCGGTAGGGTTTCTTGCAGGTAAGCAGTTCGTACAGCACCACGCCGAGCGAATACACATCGGTGCGGGTGCTGACCGGATCGCCGCGGATCTGCTCCGGCGCGGCATAGTGCAGGGTGAAGGCGCGCACTTCGGTGCGCGGATGCGACGCGGCTTCGTCCTGCGCGTCCAGCAGCTTGGCGATGCCGAAATCGAGCAGGCGCGCTTCGCCGTTGTCGGTGACCAGGATGTTGGACGGCTTGAGGTCGCGATGCACGATCAGGTTGGCGTGCGCGTGGCTGACCGCCTCGCAGACCTGCAGGAACAGCCGCAGGCAGCTGTTGATGTCGACATTGCGATTGCGGCAGTAGTCGGTGATCGGGCGGCCTTCGACGTATTCCAGCGCCAGATAGGACTGGTCGTGCTGGCTGATGCCGGCGTCGAGCAGACGCGCGATGTTGGGGTGCTCGAGCCGGGCGAGAATTTCGCGTTCGCGGGCGAAGCGCAGCTGCAGGCCGGGATCGACCAGGCCGGGGCGCAGCAGCTTCAGCGCGATCCGGCGCTGATACAGACCGTCGGCGCGCGAGGCCAGCCAGACCGAGCCCATGCCGCCTTCGCCGAGCTGAGTATCGAGCAGATAGGGGCCGACCAGGGTGCCGACCAGGGCGTGTTCCGGCCGGCTCAGCATCGGTTCGGCGATGAAGTCGGTATTGCCTTCTTCCAGCGCCAGCAGCCGGCGCAGGTCGTCGCTCAATTCGGGGTCCTGCGCGTGCAATTCCTGCAGCCGCTGCTCGCGGGCGTCGGCGTCCAGTTCCAGCAGGACGTCGAGCAGCGGCGACAGTTGCTTCCAGCGGGTGGCGTCCATCTCGGAATGACGCGGCGGTCAGTCGTCCTGCAGCTCGGCCAGCAGGAACATGCGCGCTTTCTGCCAGTCGCGGCGGATGCTGCGTTCGGAACGTTGCATCAGTTCGGCGATCTCCAGTTCCGACAGGCCGGCGAAATAGCGCATCTCCACCACCTTGACCAGGCGTTCGTCGATTTCGGCCAGCTTGTCCAGCGCAGTGTTCAGCGCCAGCGTGTCCTCGTCCAGCCGCACCGGGCCTTCGACATCCTCGGGGATTTCCGCCACCCGGCGCAGGTCGCCGCCGCGCTTGCGCGCCAGCCGGTTGCGCGCATAGTCCACGACCACGCTGCGCATCGACGAGGCCGCGTAGGCGAAGAAATGTGCACGGTCGTCGAACGAGGCGTTGCCGCGGGTGCCGAGCAGCTTCAGGTACGACTCGTGGACCAGGGCGGTGGCGTCGAGGGTGTAACCGTACTGGCCGGCCAGCTGGCGACGGGCCATGCCGTGCAGCTCGTGGTACAGCGTGGTGAGCACGCGGTCGAGCGCGGCGCGGTCGCCGTTGCGCGCCGAATCCAGCCACAGCGTGATGTCAGCCGATTCGCTCATCCCGCATCCCCATTCCCCGGATCATTGATTGCATCAATCGAAATATAGCGCCAAACAGGTTGTCCGAATGTGATGGCGGTATGCAGCCGGTGTCTCAGCGCTGGCAGCGGCCGCACCAGACGCTGGCGCGCTGGCCGATGCTGGCCTGTTTCAGCGGGTGCCCGCAGCGCTGGCAGGGCTCGCCGCCGCGACCATATACGCGCAGTTCCTGTTCGAAGTAGCCGGGCAGTCCGTCCGGCGAGATGAAGTCGCGCAGGGTGGTGCCGCCGCGGGCGATGGCATCGGCCAGGATGCCTTTCACCGCATCGGCGAGGGCGGCATAGCGCTCGCGCGAGACCCGGCCGGCTTCGCGCAGCGGGGAAATGCCGGCCAGGAACAGGCTTTCGGCGGCATAGATATTGCCCACGCCGACTACCACCGACTGATCCATCAGGAAGCTCTTCACCGGCGCACGGCGGCCACGGCTGCGTTCGAACAGGTGGTCGCCGTCGAATGCATCCGACAGCGGCTCCGGGCCGAGTCCTTGCAGCAGCGGATGAATCTCGCCCGGCGGCTGCCACAGCAGGCAACCGAAGCGGCGGGGGTCGTTGAAGCGCAACACGCGGCCGCCGGTGATGGCGATGTCGACATGGTCATGCGCGACGATCGGGGTCTTCTCCGGCAGCACCCGCAGGCTGCCGCTCATGCCCAGATGCAGCAGCGCGCTGCCGGCGGCGGTATCCAGCAGCAGGTATTTGGCGCGACGGCGCACATCGACAATGCGCTGGCCGGGCAGGCGTTCGACCACTTCCCAGGGAATCGGCCAGCGCAGGTCGGGGCGGCGCAGCACCACATGACGGATGCGCTTGCCCTGCAGGTGCGGGGCCAGGCCACGGCGGGTGGTCTCGACTTCGGGCAGTTCGGGCATGGCGCCGGCCTAGCCGAGGTGGCTGGCGAAATAGCGCTCGCCTTCGCGCCGCACCTGCATCGGTCCGCCAAACGCGGCCGACAGCCGTTCCGCGGTCAGCACCTGTTCGCGGCTGCCGTCGGCCAGCACCTGTCCGGCCCGCAGCAGGACGACCCGGTCGATCTCGGGCACGATCTCCTCGATGTGGTGGGTCACCATCACCAGGGTGATGCCCTGTGCGGCCAGCGTGCGCAGCAACTGCAGGAACTGCTGCTGCGCCACCGGGTCCAGGCCGGCGGTGGGTTCGTCCAGCAGCAGGGCCTGCGGACGGTTGACCAGGGCGCGCGCGATCAGCACCCGGCGCATCTCGCCGGTGGACAGTTCGGCGCAGCGGCGCGCCGCCAGCGCGCCGGCTTGCATCCGTTCCAGTGCCCAGGCCGCGTTGCGGCGCATGTTCTCGTCCACTTCGGCATCCGGCGGCACCACCCAGCTGGCGAAGCAGCCGCTGAGCACGGCTTCCTCGACCTGAAGTTCGTGCATCTCCTGCAGATCGCGGCCCAGGTCGTTGGCGACCACGCCCAGCTGCTTGCGCAGCTCCCAGGTGTTCCAGCGCGGCATGCCGAACAGCCGGATCGGGGTTTCGCCTTCGCGCGCGACCGGGAACAGTTCGCGGTCGATCAGCTTGATGAAGGTGGATTTGCCGCAGCCGTTGGGTCCGAGGATCGCGGTGTGCTGGCCCTGGGCGATGCTCAGGCTCAGATCGTGCAGGACGACGGCATTGCCGCGGATCACGCGGGCGCGGTCGAGTTCGATCAGGGTCGGTCCGGTCGAAGCGTCCGAAGCGGCGTCCGTGGTGTTGTCGAGGTTGGTGGAACAGGGGGAAGACATGGCGTGGAACCTTGCGCGCGGCTGTATGGTTGCGACGCCATACGCCGGCGACGGGTGAAGTCCGGGCGGCAAACCCCCATTATGTAGTACCGGACCGATCCGGTGCCGATACTCGTGGAGCCGATTCCAAGATGGTCGATTCATTGCTCGATTTCCTCGCCGGTGGCCTGTTGCAGGTCGGTTGGCTGGGGATGCTGGTCCTGCTGCTGGTGTTCACCCAGCTGACCATCTTCACCGTGACCCTGTACCTGCACCGCAGTCAGGCCCATCGCGGCGTCGACTTCCACCCGGTACTGAACCACTTCTTCCGCTTCTGGGGCTGGCTGACCACCTCGATGATCACCAAGGAGTGGGTGGCGATCCACCGCAAGCACCACGCCAAGGTCGAGACCGAGGAAGACCCGCACAGCCCGCAGACCAAGGGCATCGGTCGGGTGTTCTGGCGCGGCGTCGAGTTGTACCGCGAAGCGCGCTGGCAGCGCGCCGACATCGAGCAGTATGGCAAGGGTGCGCCGGACGACTGGATCGAGCGTCATCTGTACACCCCGCACGCGACCATGGGTCCGACCTTGCTGCTGCTGGTCCATTTCACCCTGTTCGGCTTCGCCGGGGTGGCGATGTGGGCGATCCAGATGGCCTGGATCCCGTTCTGGGCCGCCGGCGTGGTCAATGGCCTCGGCCACTGGTGGGGCTACCGCAACTTCGAATCGGCCGACACGTCGACCAACCTGGTGCCGTGGGCGGTGTGGATCGGCGGCGAGGAGTTGCACAACAACCACCACGCTTTCCCCAGTTCGGCGCGTTTCGCCATGCGTCGCTGGGAATTCGACATCGGCTGGACGGTGATCCGCGGGCTGCAGGCGGTGGGCCTGGCCAAGGTGCTGCGGGTCGCGCCGCGACTGGACATCCGCCCCAACATCGCCGTGCCCGACGGCGACACGCTGCGGGCGCTGCTGTCGCACCGCTTCCAGGCGATGACCGACTACCAGCGCAACGTGTTCATGCCGGCCCTGCGCGAAGAGGCGCAGCACGCTGGCGAGACGCTGCGCAATCTGCTGCCGCGGCGCCTGCGCAAGGGTCTGGTCGATGACGGCCGCTGGCTGAAGCCGGATGCGCGCGCGCAGCTGCAGCGCTGGGTGGCGCAGCGGCCGCGGATCGGCGAGCTGGTCGAATACCGCCGCCGGCTGGCCGTCCTGCTGGAGGCGCGCAGCCACGATGCCGCCGAACGCCTGCGCCAGCTGCAGGCCTGGTGCCACGAGGCCGAAGCCAGCGGCATCCGCGCGCTGCAGGAGTACTCGGCCCGCCTGAAGGGCTACGCGCTGGCCCATTGAGTCGGCAGACGGGGCCGGCACTGCCGGCCCCGCGGTATTCCCGCGATGAGGTCGGGCAGGACGCCTACAATGCCCGGCATGTTCCGCATCCTGCCGCTGTTGCTATTGTGGCCGGCCTTGGCGACCGTCGCCGGGGCGCAGGACGCCGCGAGCGAGGCGCAGACGGGCGGGGTCGCCGCCACCGGCGACTATCTGGCGCGGATGGATCTCGACGGCGATCGCCGGATCAGCCTGGCCGAGTACCAGGCCTGGATGAGTTATGCCTTCGACGGCATGGATCGCAATGGTGACGGCGTGCTGAGCGCCGCCGAACTGCCGGGCGGCAAGGGCCGACCAATTACCCGGCAGGCGCATCTGGACACGCTGGCCGCACGCTTCTCCCGCCAGGACGCCAACCGCGACGGATATCTGGACGCGAAGGAACTGGCCGCGCCGCCGCGTTGATTGTTCGCCTGTTTGATGCCTTGCGTAGGAGCGGCGTAAGCCGCGAAGAAGCTTTCCGGACCTGCAGCGGTATGTCACGGAATTTGACTTTCGCTGGAATAATCGCAAGATTTGCGACAGCGAGCGAGCGCAATCGCTCCTCAGTCAAGTCGGAGGCAGGCGACTGACCTATCGCGTTTCTGATCGATAACGCCGAAGTTCGCACCACGACCGGGGCTAGTGGTAAAGAGGGCGCTGCGATGATTGAAGAAGATATCTATACATTTCGCATCGATGCGTACACGCCAGACACCATACCTATGGCGCGTCTGGCCGCATACATGGCTGAGTTGGCTGCCATGTTCGGCGAGAAGGACCGGGTTCATTTCAAAGGACTGAAGGCAGGTAGCACAAAGCTGCTCAGTCGAGTTGAGCGCGAAGCTGCTCCGAAAGTCAGGAATAACCTGATGAATGCTGCCTCGGGCGAAGAAAGCGAGGCCGCTAAGTCGTTCAAAAAGCTAAACGAAATGCTTCGCGATGACAATGCCGAAGCAAAGCTTGTCCGTGGCAAGAGCAACATCCTCAACTTTCCCGGAAGAAAAGCTGTTCGCCCGCCAAAGCTGGGGCCGTTCAATCAAGGCGTGGTTCGCGATGGAATTCTTGTTCGTATTGGCGGCAAGGATAAGAGCGCGCATGCCATCATTGAAGATGGCGATGGCTATACGTGGAGCTTTGAGGTATCGCGAGAGCTGGCGAAAGAACTGGCCCATCATCTGTTCGGGAAGCCGCTTCGGCTGACGGGACAAGGACGGTGGTTCCGGGATGAAGAAGGCCAATGGCAATACAGCAGCTTGAAGGCTGCTGAGTTCAAAGTTCTGGACGATGCCAGTCTCGCCGATGTCGTCGGAAGAATCAGAGGGCTACCGAAGGATACCTGGAAGCAGGGCGTAGACCCAATCCAGATGCTTAGTTCGCTTCGTGACGACGGGAGCGAGGTGAACTAATGGTGGTCATGGATGCTACGACCCTACTGCTTCTGTTCTATCCGAGCGCGAAGCCGCCCATTGATGAAACAACCAAACAGCCGCTGGAAAAATGCAGGGAACGAATTGAACTGCGTCTTCAGAATCTGAGTGAGGCAAGTATTCAAATCCTTGTTCCTACTCCCGTCCTCAGTGAAATACTTGTTACCACCGGGACAGACAAAGCCCGAGTGCTGAATGAAATCAACAATACATACGCTTTCCGCATCCAGCCTTTTGATGAAATGGCCGCTATCGAAGTGGCCATGCTTACAGATGCCGATCTTCAATCGAATAAGCGATTGCCGAAGACTGAAACCATTGCAAAGGTCAAATATGATCGGCAGATCATCGCCATCGCTAAGGTCAATGGCGTCAAGACGATTTATTCAGACGACAAGGGTCTAACCAAGGTAGCAAGAGCCAATGGGATTACTGTTATCAAGGCTTCGGAGCTTCCACTTCCCCCTGAACCACCACAAGCTGACATGTTCGCTTCCGTCAATTTAGAAGGTAGTGACGATGAATAAGAATGCTGAATAAGTCGCGCAACAGGCGCTCGAAGACGAAGTATTACGACGGATGCTCTCGACCCCGCCTGAACCACACAAGCCCAAGGCCCGAACAGCGAAGAAGGCCGCGAAAAAGACAGCCAAGAAAAAGCCCGCCTAGTGCGGGCTTTCTGCTTCCAAGCCTTCGGCGATGGCTTGGTTTGTCAAGTATATAACCGCCAAGAAAAAAGCCGGGCCCGAAGGCCCGGCTTTTCTTGCGTCCCGGGGGAGGGACGCGGGGGAGATCAGTGACCGGAGG
Source organism: Pseudoxanthomonas kalamensis DSM 18571 (assembly GCF_010211745.1). Classification (GTDB taxonomy): domain Bacteria; phylum Pseudomonadota; class Gammaproteobacteria; order Xanthomonadales; family Xanthomonadaceae; genus Pseudoxanthomonas_A; species Pseudoxanthomonas_A kalamensis. Next base: position 611,074 of record NZ_PDWQ01000001.1, read on the forward strand.
CCTTGGCGGCGCCCAGCCCGGTTTCGGCGCGGATCTGCTGCGCCTTGAACGCCTCACGCTCCTTGGCTGCCTGCGGGCTTCGATCGGTGATCGAGAACAGCCAGATGCCGAGGAAGCCGATGGTCATCGAGAACAGCGCCGGCGAGGTGTAGGGAAACGGCGCCGAACCGGCCGGATTGCCCAGCGTGGCCTCCCACACCGACGGCGACAGTACCGTCAGCACCACCGAGGAGATCAGACCGAGGAAGCCGCCGATCACCGCGCCGCGGGTCGTGCAGTTCTTCCACAGCAGCGACAGGAACAGCACCGGGAAGTTGGCCGACGCGGCGATCGCGAAGGCCAGCGAGACCATGAAGGCGATGTTCTGCTTCTCGAAGGCGATGCCCAGCAGCACCGCGATCACGCCCAGCGCCAGCACCGTCATCCGCGAAACCTTCAGCTCGGACTTGCTGTCGGCCGCGCCCTTCTTGAACACCATCGCGTACAGGTCGTGCGAGACCGCCGAGGCGCCGGACAGGGTCAGGCCGGCCACCACCGCCAGGATGGTGGCGAACGCCACCGCCGAGATGAAGCCGAGGAAGACGTTGCCGCCGACCGCCTTGGCCAGGTGCACCGCGGCCATGTTGTTGCCGCCGATCAGGCCGCCGGCCGCGTCGCGGAACTCCGGATTGGCGCTGACCATCACGATCGCGCCGAAGCCGATGATGAAGGTCAGGATGTAGAAGTAGCCGATCCATGTGGTGGCCCAGAACACCGACTTGCGCGCTTCCTTGGCGTTGGGCACGGTGAAGAAGCGCATCAGGATGTGCGGCAGACCGGCAGTGCCGAACATCAGCGCCATGCCGAAGCTGATCGCCGAGATCGGGTCCTTGACGAAGTTGCCGGGCCCCATGATCGACAATCCCTTGCTTGCCGCCGCCGCTGTTTCCTCCGGACTGGTGGCCGCCGCGGTCGCGGTGGCGGTCTTGATCTCCACTGCCTTGGCGAACAGCGCCTCCGGGCTGAAGCCGAACTGCGACATCACCATGATCGCCATGAAGCTGGCGCCGGCCAGCAGCAGGCCGGCCTTGATGATCTGCACCCAGGTGGTGGCGGTCATACCGCCGAACAGCACGTACACCATCATCAGCACGCCGACGATGATCACCGCGTAGATGTAGTCCAGGCCGAACAACAGCTTGATCAGCTGGCCGGCGCCGACCATCTGCGCGATCAGGTAGAACGCCACCACCACCAGTGTGCCGGAGGCGGCGAAGGCGCGGATCGGGGTCTGCTTGAAGCGGTAGGCAGCGACGTCGGCGAAGGTGAACTTGCCCAGGTTGCGCAGCTTTTCCGCCATCAGGAAGGTGATCACCGGCCAGCCGACCAGGAAGCCGATCGAATAGATCAGGCCGTCGTAGCCGTTGGCCATGACCGCGGCGGAAATGCCCAGGAACGAGGCCGCCGACATGTAGTCGCCGGCGATCGCCAGGCCGTTCTGGAAGCCGGTGATGCCGCCGCCGGCGGTGTAGAAGTCCGCCGCCGAACGGGTGCGCGCGGCCGCCCACTTGGTGATGAACAGGGTGCCGATGACGAACACCGCGAACATGCTGATCGCGGTCCAGTTGGTAGGCTGCTTCTCGGCCGGGCCGAGGTCGCCGCCGGCGGCGAAGGCGCTGCCGGCGACCAGCAGGGCCGCGAGCGCGGCCAACAGGATGTGCATGCGCTTCATTGTTTGGCGTCCTCGAGGATTTCGGCAGTCAGACGGTCGTACTCGCCGTTGGCGCGGCGCACGTAGATGCCGGTGATGATGATGGTGAAGACGATCACGCCCATGCCGACCGGAATGCCCAGCGTGGTCACGCCTTCGCCCAGCGGCTTGGCCAGCAGTTCCTTGTCGAACGCGATCAGGCCGATGTAGCCGTAGTACACGATCAGCATCAGGATGGTCAGCAGCCAGCCGAAGCTGTTGCGTTTGCGCTTGAGTTCCTGGTATTTCGGGTTGGCCTCGATCCGGGCCACCATGGGATCGGTTGCTTCAGTCACGGTCGTTCTCCTGTACGGTCAGGGACGCGTCGCCGCGGCGAGATGGTCGCCGGTGCGGAACAAACGTCGCGGGCGTGGCGGAAGCGTGGGCTTCCGGGTCGATGGTGCGCATGTCGGCTCCCCTCCAGAGCGTGCGTGGATTGTTGCCGGAAGCGCGGTCCGTGCGCCACCGGCCCGGCTTAGAAGCTGTACTTGACGGTGGTCTGCAGGCGCTTCAGGTCGCCCTCGCGGTCGTCTTCCAGCGCGCGTTGGGCCCAGGTCAGTTCCGCACCGACGTCCAGTTTCGGGAACGGCGAATAGATCAGGTTGGCATGGAAGGAGTCGGCGCGTTCGGTGACGCCGTAGCCGGTCAGGGCCACGTCGTTGTCCAGGTAGGCGGCCGAATAGATCAGGTTGCTGCGCAGCTTGGGACTCCAGGCGTGGCGCCAGGCGACGAAGCCGCCGTAGCCGTCCTGCGCCTGCAGTTCGCCGTTGCCGTCCAGCACGGTGTCGCTGCCGAGGCCGAAGCCCATGTAGCGGCCGATGCCGCTGCCGGCGTTGACCATGTAGCGCAGGTCGTCGCTCTTGCCTAGGTTGAACTTGCCGGAGACGCTGACGGCCGCGCCGGTTTCGGTGCTGTCCAGGTACTTGAACTGGCGCAGCAGGCCGGCGACGCTGAAGTGACCCCAGTCGCCCTTGGCGGTCCAGCGCGCGGTCATGTCGGGCAGCACGTTGTCGCCGGAGTTGGCCAGGCGTGCGCCGGTCTGGTAGCCGGTGATGGTGGTCTGCGGGTTTTCCAGCGACACCGACCACGCGCCCTTGCTGTAACGGACCTGGGCCTGGCGGGAGAAGATGGTGCCTTCGCTGGGACCGACGAAATCGACCGCTTCCGGCAGTGCGGCTACATCCTGGAAGTTCGACCAGGTCTGGCCGGCCAGCCAGTTGTTCCAGCGCACGTAGGCCTGGCGCAGGGTCACCGCATAGGTATTGGTGGAAGTTTCGTTGCCGGCCAGCGCATTGCTGCCGCCGCCGAAGAAGTCCGCCTCGACATAGGCCTTGAATTTGTCGCCGCTGTCGGTGACGTGGTCGGCGCTGAGCCAGAAGCGCGAAAACTGCGCATGCACGTCGGTGTAGGGGTCGCTGGTACCGCCCAGCGTCGATCCGTTCGGCGCGACCGGGATGGTGCTCGGCACGTAGAACAGGCGGCCGGAACTGCCGTCGGCGATTTCGCCGTCACTGGTGTCGGTGACCATCGCATCGAGCTTGATGAAGCCGCCGTAGGAGAATGAACCGCCCGGATTGGCGGCGGTCAGGATTGGCGTCGACTGGATGCCCGGCTTGGCTGCGGGCGCGGCCTGCGCGGTACGCACTTCATCCAGCTGCGTCTGCGTTTGCGCAATGACGCCCTGCTGTTGCTGCTGTTGCGACAGCAACGCCTGCACCTGCGCTTCGAGCTGGGCGATGCGCGCCTCCAGCTCTTTTTCCTTGGCGGTCTCGGCCAAGGCGAGGCCCGGCGCCATCAGCGCCAGGGTCAGGGCGATGGCCAGCGGCCTGCGGGTGTTGCGGTGGTGGTTCATGTGTCCCCTCCCAAGGAGCCGCGCCATTGCACGGTTGGCCGCAGACTGCGCGTGAGCTGCACGCGCGCCTATTCGCCATTGGTCGAAAATGCGGGAGAATTCGACCAACGTATAAGTGTTTTGTTGCAACGCAATACGCCGCGATGCGGCACACTGCGTGCGTACCGCATTCCAGGAATTCCCTGGTCATCGTCATCAAGCTCATCGGGAGGGGCGACATGTCAGACATCTATCCAGTCAATCCGGAGTTCGCCGCCAAAGCGCGCGTGGACCGCAGCAGCTACGAGCGCGACTACCGCGCCTCGGTCGAGAACCCGGATGCGTTCTGGGGCAAGGTCGCCGAGCGACTGGACTGGTTCAAGAAGCCCAGCGTGATCCGCAACGTCAGCTACAAGCTGGACGACTTCCGCATCAAGTGGTTCGAGGACGGCGAGCTCAACGTCAGCGTCAACTGCCTGGACCGGCATCTGGCCGAGCGCGGCGACAAGGTCGCGCTGCTGTTCGAGCCGGACGGCCCGGACACTCCGTCCTATGGCGTGACCTACCGCGAACTGCACGAACGCGTGTGCAAGCTGGGCAACGCGATGCGCAGTCTCGGCATCGGCAAGGGCGATCGGGTCACGATCTATCTGCCGATGATTCCCGATGCGGCAGTGGCGATGCTGGCTTGCGCGCGCATCGGCGCCATCCACTCGGTGGTGTTCGGCGGCTTCGCCCCCAACTCCATCGCCGACCGCGTCGCCGACTGCGGCAGCAAACTGATCATCACCGCCGACGAAGGCCTGCGTGGCGGCAAGCGGGTGCCGTTGAAGGGCAATGTCGACGCCGCGCTGAAGCTGCCCGGCACCCAGTCGGTCGAGACGGTGCTGGTCGTGCGCCACACCGGCGGCGCGGTCGACATGCAGATGCCGCGCGACCGCTGGTTCGATGCGGTGGTCGATGCGCAGTCGGCCGAATGCGAACCCGAACGGATGAACGCGGAAGATCCGCTGTTCATCCTCTACACCTCCGGCTCCACCGGCAAGCCCAAGGGCGTGCTGCACACCACCGGTGGCTATCTGCTGTATGCCAGCTACACCCACGAGATGGTGTTCGACCTGCGCGAGGACGACATCTACTGGTGCACCGCCGATGTCGGCTGGGTCACCGGCCACAGCTACATCGTGTACGGGCCGCTGGCCAACGGCGCCACTTCGCTGGTGTTCGAGGGCGTGCCCAGCTATCCGGACGTGTCGCGCTTCTGGCAGGTCATCGACAAGCACCAGGTGACGATCTTCTACACCGCGCCGACCGCGATCCGCGCGCTGATGCGCGAAGGCGAGGAACCGGTGAAGAAGACCTCGCGCAAGTCGCTGCGCCTGCTCGGCAGCGTCGGCGAGCCGATCAACCCCGAGGCCTGGCGCTGGTACTACGACGTGGTCGGCGATTCGCGTTGCCCGATCGTCGATACCTGGTGGCAGACCGAGACCGGCGGCATCCTGATCACGCCGCTGGCCGGCGCCATCGACCTGAAGCCGGGCTCGGCGACGCTGCCGTTCTTCGGCGTGCAGCCGGCGCTGGTCGACGCCAACGGCGAGCGACTGGAAGGCGCCACCGAAGGCAACCTGGTGTTGCTGGATTCCTGGCCGGGGCAGATGCGCACCGTCTACGGCGACCACCAGCGCTTCATCGACACCTATTTCCGCACCTATCCGGGCACCTACTTCACCGGCGACGGTTGCCGCCGCGACGAGGACGGCTACTACTGGATCACCGGTCGCGTCGACGACGTGATCAACGTCTCCGGCCACCGCATCGGCACGGCCGAGGTGGAAAGCGCGCTGGTCTCGCATCCGAAAGTGGCCGAGGCGGCGGTGGTCGGCTTCCCGCACGACATCAAGGGCCAGGGCATCTATGCCTACGTCACCCTGGTGGCGGGCGAGGCGCAGAGCGACGAGCTGCTGAAGGAGCTGGTGACCTGGGTGCGCAAGGAGATCGGTCCGATCGCCACCCCCGACCACCTGCAATGGGCGCCGGGCCTGCCGAAGACCCGTTCGGGCAAGATCATGCGCCGGATCCTGCGCAAGATCGCCGAGAACGCGCCGGAGCAGCTGGGCGATACCTCGACCCTGGCCGATCCGTCGGTGGTCGATTCGCTGGTGGCGGAGCGCAAGGTCCGCTGACCGCCATGATGGGCTTTTCCGCCACCTCGATCCTGGTCGCCGACGACCACCCGCTGTTCCGCGAGGCCTTGCGCGGGACGATCCGCCGCCTGCAGCCGGAGGCGCGGATCCACGAGGCCGAGGACGTGGACGGGCTGTACGCGCTGGTCGATGCGCATCCGGAGGCGGACCTGTTGCTGATGGATCTCAACATGCCCGGCGCCCACGGCTTCAACGCCCTGGTCCACCTGCGCGCGTTGCACCCGCAGTTGCCGGTGATCGTGGTCTCGGCGCGCGAGGAACCGGCGACCATGCGCCGCGCGCTTGACCACGGCGCGCTCGGCTTCATCCCCAAGTCGGCCGATTCGGAAACCATCGGCATGGCGGTGGGCCGGGTGCTGGAGGGCGAGCGCTGGGCGCCGCCGGAAGCGTTCGCGGCCAGCGCCATCGACAGCGAGGAACTGCAGGTGGCGCAGCGCCTGCGCGAACTGACCCCGCAGCAGTTCCGCGTGCTGCAGATGCTGGCCATGGGGCGGCTGAACAAGCAGATCGGCTACGACCTGGGCGTGTCCGAGGCGACGATCAAGGCCCACGTCACTGCGATCCTGCGCAAGCTGGGCGTGACCAACCGGACCCAGGCGGTGCTGATGGCCGGGCGGCTGTCGATGGAGCCGGACCGGATTCCGGAATTGCCGGATGAATAGGGAACAGACCGTACGCCGGCGTCGCTAGCGGGAGGTCGGGCCGATCCGGTATCGTTGCGCGGGTGAACCCCCCCACCTGTCGTCCGTTCCGGCCCGTCTGATCGATGCGCGCCCTTCGCTACCTGTACCGGGTGCCGCTGTTGCTGCTGCACCTGCTGTTGCTGCTGCCGTTGACCCTGCTGTGCATGGTGCCGCTGTGGGCGGGTCTGCCGGTCGGTAACGAGCGGCTGGAGCATCGCGCCATCCGCGCCTGGTCGGCCGGGCTGATGCGCATCTTCGGCTTCCGTCTGCGGCGTGAAGGGCAACCATTGCCGGGCGCGGTGATGTTCGTGGCCAACCATGTCAGCTGGGTCGATATCGAAATCCTGCACAGCCAGCGGATGATGGGGTTCGTGGCCAAGCGCGAGATCCGTGGCTGGCCGGTGGTCGGCTGGCTGGCGGCGCGCGGCGAGACCATCTTCCACCAGCGCGGCGACACCGAATCGCTCGGCGGGGTGATGCACGCGATGCTGGCACGCCTGCGCGCCGGGCGCGCGGTCGGCGTATTCCCCGAGGGGCGCACTCGCGACGGCCGTGAAGTGGGTCCGTTCCATGCGCGGATCTTCCAGCCGGCGGTGGAAGCCGGGGTGCCGGTACAGCCGGTCGCGCTGGTCTACGGCGAGCATGCCGACGCGCAGGCGGTGGTCGCGTTCGCGCCGAAGGAAAGTTTCTTCGCCAACTTCCTGCGCCTGCTCGGCGAGCCGTCGCGGCTGGCTAGGGTGTGCTTCCTGGCGCCGATCGACGTGGCCGCCACGGCCGGGCGGCGCGAGATCGCCGATCTGGCGCGCGCGCGCATCATCGCCGCGCCGGACGGTACGGCCTGAGCGATGCCGGAGACCATGCGCCTGCTGACCGCCGCCGACTACCAGCCACCGAAGTGGCTGCGCAACCCGCACCTGCAATCGGTGCTCAGTTCCAGCGCCTTGCGCAGGCGCAGGGGGCTGCAGCGCCTGCGCGCCATGGGAACGGTGGATACCGAGCACATCTTCGACGGCGGCGACGGCGTGCGCCTGCTCGGCGTGCACAGCCGGCTGCCGGACCGGCCAGCGCGCGGACTGGCGTTGCTGCTGCACGGCTGGGAAGGCAGCATCGAATCCAGCTACATGCGGATGGCCAGCGCGCAGTTGCTGCAGGCCGGATACGAGGTGGTGCGGCTGAACTTCCGCGACCACGGCGATACCCACCATCTCAACGAGGAGATCTTCCACTCCAACCGTTTGGGCGAAGTGGTCAACGCCGCCTGCGACGTGGCAGGGCGCTTCCCGGCGCGTCCATTCGTCGCGGGCGGTTACTCGCTCGGTGGCAATTTCGCGCTGCGGCTGGCATTGCAGGCGCCGGTGGCGGGCTTGCCGCTGGCGCGGGTAGCCGTGGTCTGCCCGGTGCTGGATCCGGCGTCGGCGATGATGGGCATGGAGAACGGGTTGCCGCTGTACCACTGGTATTTCCAGCGCAAGTGGCGACATTCGCTGGAGCGCAAGCGTGAACTGTTCCCCGAGCGGCACAACTACGACGACGCCACCCTGGCCAAGAGCGTGCGCGAACTGACCGAGTGGATGGTCCGGCGGCATACCGATTTCGGTACCATCGACGCCTACTTCGACGGCTACTGCATCGCCGGCGACAAGCTGGCCGGCCTGCAGGTGCCGGTCGACATCCTGATGGCGCAGGACGATCCGGTGATCCCCTACGCCGATTTCCGCGACTGGCGGCTGCCGTCGCTGGTGACGCTGGAAACCGCCCGCTGGGGAGGCCACTGCGGCTTCATCGAAAACGCCGCCTGCGACGGTTTCAGCGAACGCTGGGTGGCCGACAGGCTGGCCGACGTCAACGGATAGACGACAAGGGGCGGGTAGTAGAATGCTTGCCTCTTCACGCAGCCCCATCGAGATGCAAGACAAGATCATTGAAGCCCTGCGCCAGCAGACGCCCGAACGGGCCATCGCCACTGCCGACGAGTGGCTGGCAGTCGCTTCGGACAATGCCCAGGCCTATCGCTGGCGCGCGATCGCCAGGCAACAGGCCGGCGATGCGGAAGGCGCGGTGGACGACATCGACCGCGCCATCGTGCTGTCACCCGAGGACAGCCGTCTGCACATGCTGCGGGCCAGCCTGCTGCTTGGCCAGCAACGCACCGACGAGGCCACCGATGCGCTCAATCGCGCCAGCCAGGCCAATCCGAACGAGTTCGGTGCCTATGTCCTGCAGGCACAGCTGGCATTTGCCCGTGGCGATTTGCAGCAAGCCGAGGAATTCAACCGGCTGGCCGCGCGGGTCGAGCCGGACCATCCGCGGCTGGCCTTGATCGACAGCATGGTGGCGCTGCAGCGAAACGAGGTCGATCGCGCCTTGCGGCTGATTTCGCAGGCGATCGAACGCGCTCCTGAAGACGCGCATCTGCGCCATGCTGCGGGCTTCGTCTACATGGCCAAGCAGCACTGGGGATTTGCTGAGCAGGCGTTCCGTCGGGTGCGCGAAGAGGTGCCGGGTACGGAACGGTTGCGCACATTGATCTCCGGCCTGATGGCGCGCCAGGGACGCCTTGTCGATGCGGCCGACGAGCTGGAGCCCTTGCTGGATGACGCGAATGCGCCGCCATCGCTGCTGCAGGTGGCCGGCCGCCTGCGCCTGCAAGCGGGCCAGCCGGAACGGGCATTGCCGCGCTTGCTGGCGGCGTTCGCCAAGGCGCCTTCCGATCCGCAGATCTTGCCGTTGCTGCGTCAGGCGTGGCAGGCTGGCGGGACAGCTGTGGGTGAAGTCCGCGCGCAACTGGAAGCTGCATTGGCGACCGCGTCCGGCGTCGACGCGCTGTGGGCCACTCGTCTGACGCTGGAGCCGGTCGACAGTGAAGAAGCGCTGGCGGTGATTGATCGCTGGTTGCAGGCTATGCCGGATTCCCCGGCGGGCTGGTCGGCACGAATGAACCTGCAACGCAGATCTGGAGATCTGGAGCAGGCCGAAGCGAGCGCGAAACGGGTTCTGCAGGCATCGCCAGGTAATGCCGAGGCACATGCGGTTATCGCCGAACGGTTGCGACAACGGGATCCTGAACTTGCGATCGCCTATCTGCAGGAATTGCGCGACAAGGCTATCGGTCCCGGACGGGCGGTGCTGGATCGCTGGTTGGCACGGATGCATGCCGATTCCGGTCGATACGAGGAGGCCATCGCCCTGTGGAGCGGGCAGGCCAAGGAGCAGGCAGCGAATTTGCTGCCCTTGCCGCCGGTTAGTCATCCGGTCGATCAGGTTCCCCGCGGGGCCTGGCCGGAGATGGGCGAAGTCGACCCTGAGCAGCCGGTCGCGCTGTTCCTGTGGGGCGCACCCGGCTCGGGAGTGGAGCGTGTGGCGGCGGAACTAGGTGCTTTCACTGCTTTCCGCGACGACCGCTTACAGCCGAATGCGCCAGTTGACGGTTTTCAGCGATATGTCAGCATCGAAGAGCTTTCCAGCGGGCAGCTGGACGGTGCCGAAATGATCCGCGAGTGGCGCGAGGGTCTACCCGCACGTGGCATCCATGACGGCAGGATCATCGAATGGTTGCTGTGGTGGGACAACGCCTTGCTGCATGCGTTGCGACCGCATCTGCCCGGCAGTCGGCTACTGGTCGTTATGCGCGATCCACGTGACATGCTGTTGGAATGGCTGGCCTTCGGCACGCCATCTGCGATCGGCATGCTGTCACCACTACAGGCAGCGCAATGGATGCGCGCCGTGCTCTGGAAGATCATGGAAATGAACCGCGATCAGCTGCTCGGTCATGCGTTGCTGAAGCTAGACGGCATCGAGGATGATCGGCAGGCGATCATCGAAGCCATCCGCGAAGCGACCGGACTGGAAGTACCGCAACGAGCCGACGTTACTGCGGCGAAATTTTTCCCTGCAGGTCACTGGCGCCGGTATGCCCAGGCATTGGAAGAGCCATTCGCCGTGCTGGCCCCGGTGGCTGCGGCATTCGGTTATAAGGAAACCTGACGACAATTGCTACGGATATCCGCTATGCAGCTCAGCAGCCAGAGCTTCGACAACCGCCAACCGATCCCGGCCGAATTCGCCATGGGTCTGGCCGAGGGCTTCGCGCCGAACCGCAATCCGCAACTGGCCTGGGACGAGGTGCCGGGCGGGACACGTTCGTTCGCGTTGTTGTGCATCGATCCGGACGCGCCGACGGTAGCCGAAACGGTTGGTCGCAGCGGCATGGAAATTCCGGTCGAACAGCCGCGCGGCGATTTCGTCCACTGGACGATGGCCGACATTCCCGCCGACCTGCGCGAGATCGCCGCCAGCAGCTGCTGCGATGGCATCACCGCCAGGGGCAAGCGCAATCCGCCGGGCCCCGCAGACTCACGACAGGGCCTGAACGACTACACCGGCTGGTTCGCCGGCGACGCCGACATGGGTGGCGACTATTTCGGTTACGACGGTCCGTATCCGCCGTTCAACGACCTGCGCGTGCACCGCTACTTCTTCCGCCTGTTCGCGCTGGACGTGGACCGGCTGGAATTGCCGCAGCGCTTCACGGCCGGTGACCTGCTACGCGCGATGCAGGGTCACGTGCTGGCTGAAGCGACTTTTCACGGCATCTATTCGCTGCATGCCGACCAGGTAAAAGCCTAATGAGCGATGCCGACAATCCCTACCAGGCGTCCGAGGCGGTTCTGGTCGACAGCAAGGTGCTGTGGGACGTGGAAGCGGCTGGCAAGTGGAGGCGGTTCTTCAATTGGTTGATCGATCGGCTGATGATCTATGGCTTGGCATTCGTGGGCTTTTTTGTGGCCGCATACGTCTTTGGCGACGGAGTCTTGGCCTGGATCGAGAACATCGACACATTGACCGATTTCGCACTCACTTACGCGGCGACCTTCCTCTACTACACCTTCTTCGAAGGCCTGTTTGGCTTCAGCATCGGCAAACTGATCACCAATACGCGGGTCGTCGACGAACGGGGTGATCGCCTGTCGTTTGATCGCGCGGCCTTGCGCAGTCTTTGTCGCCTGATCCCGTTCGACGCGGTATCCCTGCTATTGAGTGACGACCGCGTGCGACGCGCCTGGCACGACTCGCTGGCGAAGAGTTACGTGGTCGTGCGCGGTACGGCGGCGAAACCGCGTGTGTCGCTGTCCGCGCAGTTCGCCGATGGCCCGCTGGATCCGGCGAAAAAACCAGAACCGGCAGCGGCCGAAGCATCGCTGCCGGGTTGAGGCCGGCTTACTTCTTCACGACTTCCGATTCGACCACCATGTCCAGCACGTAGGCTAACGACGAGCCGTCGGCGGGCGGGTTCTTGATGGCGTAGCGATTGACTCGCAGCACGTTGCGGATGCCGGGCTGGTGGGTGTAGCCCTCGATGCTGCCGTAGAAGTGCTGGAACTCGTCTGCTGTCCCGGTCTTCAGGCCCTTGCCGTCGTAATGGATCTCGCGCACCTGCAGGCACTGCAGGTCCGGTATCAGCGGATGCGGACAGGGTCGGGTTTGCGCGGCGACCTCCAGGAACATGCGTTCGCCCGGTCCGCCATAGCGGGTTTCCGGGGTCGGCACGCCGTTGAACAGCAGACGGTCTCCGGCCGCGTTGACCAGCGTGAGTCGCGGGGTGTCGCCGGAGGCGACGGACACCTGCAACGGACCTTGCAGACGTGTGCCGATCTCCTGGTCCAGCGCCATCAGCTTGGGGTCGACGCAAGCCATCATTGTTGAGGCCAGCTGGCCGGCGGTCAGGGTGTTGCCTTCCAGCGCGTATCCGCCATTCATGCGATTGCAGGTGCCGCTGATGGCGACGCGACCGTCGGCGAAGTCCAACGTGACCGGCGGGTCGGTGCGCACGAACAAGGTGTCGAGGGATTGACCGGAAGCATCGGAGGCTTCCGACAGTTGCCAGTGGAAGCCTTCCAGTTTCGGCATGGCCGCAGTGTCAGCAGGTTCCGGCGCAGATTCGGTATGCGCAGGGTCCGGAATTTGCGGGCAGCCGGTCAATGTCAGGGTCGTGCCAAGCAAGGCCAGACCGAACAGGGTCAGGCGGGATGGGGTGGATGTCTTCATCGTTGAACCTCGTGTCGTGCCGATTGGGAGTGGAACGTTGCAGGAGGCGAAGCGGGGTTGCGGAGCGGATCAGGCCCCGGCGGGAATCCACAGCAGCAGCAGGGCGCCGAAGGCCATGCGATAGATCGCGAACGGGGTGAAGCGGTGGCTCTGGATGTAGTGCAGCAGCCACTTCACCGACACGAAGGCGGTGACGGCGCTGGCGGCGAAGGCGACCGCAAACGATGCCCAGTCTTCCTCGGCCGCCTGTCCGCTGCCGACCACGTCGATCAGTTCGTAGGCGGTCGCCGCGAACATCGTCGGAATGCCGACCAGGAAGGCGAACTCCGTGGCCGCCGCGCGGCTGGTGGTGCCGGCCAGCAGGGCCACGAAGATGGTCGCGCCGGAACGCGACGTGCCGGGGAACACGCCGGCCACGACCTGGGCGATGCCGACCAGCAGGGCCACGGTCCAGGTGATGGTGGCGCGTTCGCCGAGGGCGGCGGCACGCTTGGCCGCGAAATGTTCGGCCGCCAGCATCCATATGCCGCCCAGCACCAGCGCCCAGGCGACCGGGGTGATTTCGTCGGGCAGCTCGAAGCCCAGCTTCTTGACGACCAGGCCGAGCACGGCGGTGACGCCGAAGGCGGCCGCCAGCTTCAGCGCGTAATCGCGGTTGCCCGGCTGGCCGAAGCCGGTCAGCAGCCGCCACAGCCGCTGCCGGTAGATCAGCACCACGGCGAGGATCGCCCCGGCCTGGATGCCGATGTTGAACAGGTCGCTGCGATGGCCCAGCCAGCGCTCGGCGATCAGCAGGTGACCGGTGCTGGAAATCGGCAGAAATTCGGTCAGGCCTTCGATGATGCCCAGCAACAGGGCGGAGAGCAGGTCGGTCATGGGGCGGGGCGTGCGGAGGGGCGCTCAGGATAGAGGAAAACCTGGTAGCACTATTTTGGTGAATCGCGATTTCGACAACGCACTATTATGGTACTTTCGGTAGTTGTAGCTGCAACTATTGGCAAGAAAATCAATATCTTGTGAGCATCTCGCAGTTGGCATGCCGCTTGCAATATCACGGTCACACTTTCCACACACCCGAGGGATTTCCCAATGTCTGCGGACACCGTTGAAAAGCTGATCAAGGACACCAAGGCCGAGTTCGTCGACCTGCGCTTCGTCGACATGCGTGGCGTGCAGCAGCACGTCACCTTTCCCGTCAGCATTGTCGAGCCATCGTTGTTCGAGGAAGGCAAGATGTTCGACGGCAGCTCGATTTCGGGCTGGAAGGGCATCAACGAGTCCGACATGGTGCTGATGCCGGACGCGGAGACCGCCTATCTGGATCCGTTCTATGCCGATCCGACCATCGTGCTGACCTGCGACGTGCTGGAGCCGGCGACCATGCAGGGCTACTCGCGCGATCCGCGCGGCATCGCCAAGCGCGCCGAGGCCTACCTGAAGTCCAGCGGCATCGCCGACATGGCGTTCTTCGGCCCGGAGCCGGAATTCTTCATCTTCGATTCGGTCCGCTTCGCCAACGAGATGGGTCATACCTTCTTCGAGATCGGCTCGGAAGAAGCGGCCTGGAACAGCGGCGCCAAGCTCGACGGCAGCAACAGCGGCTACCGGCCCGGGGTGAAGGGCGGCTACTTCCCGGTGCCGCCGACCGACTCGCTGCACGACCTGCGCGCGGAGATGGTCAAGACCCTGGAGCAGGTCGGCATCGAGGTCGAGGTGCACCACCACGAGGTTGCCACCGCCGGCCAGTGCGAGATTGGCACCAAGTTCAACTCGCTGGTGAAGAAGGCCGACGAGTTGCTGACCATGAAGTACATCATCAAGAACGTTGCCTACCGCAACGGCAAGACCGCCACCTTCATGCCCAAGCCGGTGGTCGGCGACAACGGCAGCGGCATGCACGTGCACCAGTCGCTGGCCAAGGACGGGACCAACCTGTTCAGCGGCGACGGCTACGGCGGGCTGAGCCAGATGGCGTTGTGGTACATCGGCGGCATTTTCAAGCATGCCAAGGCGATCAACGCCTTCGCCAACTCCGGCACCAACAGCTACAAGCGCCTGGTGCCGGGCTTCGAAGCGCCGGTGATGCTGGCCTATTCGGCGCGCAACCGTTCGGCCTCGTGCCGCATTCCATGGGTGTCCAACCCGAAGGCGCGCCGCATCGAGGTCCGTTTCCCGGATCCGCTGCAGACCGGCTACCTGACCTTCACCGCACTGATGATGGCTGGCCTGGACGGCATCAAGAACCAGATCGACCCGGGTGCGCCGTCGGACAAGGACCTGTACGACCTGCCGCCGGAAGAGGAGAAGCTGATCCCGCAGGTCTGCTCCAGCCTCGACCAGGCGCTGGCCGCGCTCGGCGCCGACCGCGAGTTCCTCAAGGCCGGCGGGGTGATGAGCGACGACTTCATCGACGGTTACATCGACCTGAAGATGCAGGAAGTCACCAAGTTCCGCGCCGCCACCCATCCGCTGGAATACCAGCTGTACTACGCCAACTGAGCAACGCGCGACGGCAGCCGGCAACGGCTGCCGTCATCGCATGCAGCACCACGGAACGCGCAACGCGCACTGCGGCTTCCTCCCCCAACGTCGGGCCGCGGTTCCGTTTTCAGTTCCGAGCCTGTCGCCGGTCGTCCGGACCGGTTCCATCCACCCACGGGGAATGCGCATGAAACTGATCACTGCCATCATCCGGCCGTTCAAGCTCGACGAGGTGCGGGAATCCTTGTCGCAGGCGGGCGTGTCGGGCATCACCGTCACCGAGGTCAAGGGCTTCGGTCGGCAGAAAGGCCATACCGAGTTGTATCGAGGCGCGGAGTACGTCGTCGATTTCCTGCCCAAGATCAAGATCGAAACCGTCGTGACCGACGAAAGCCTGGATGCGGTCGTGGAAGCGATCCAGCAAGCGGCCGGCACCGGCAAGATCGGCGACGGCAAGATCTTCGTCACCTCCATCGACCAGGTCATCCGCATCCGCACCGGCGAAGTCGGCGCGGACGCCCTGTGACCCCAACTCGGAGCCTGCATATGAAGACCGTTCTGTTCTCCGGGTGGAAGACCCGATTGCAAGTGATCTGCCTGGCCGCGCTGTGCAGCATGGCCTTGGGTACCAGTTTCGGCGCGATCGCGCAGGAAGCCGCCGCCGCACCGGCGGTCGAGGAAGTCGCCGCCGATGCCGCCGCGATGGTCGAAGAGGCCGCGCCGGCCGACGTGGCGGTGGTGGAAGAGGCGGTTGCCGAAGAGGCGCCGGCCGTCGAACCGACCGTCGACAAGGGCGACGTGGCGTGGATGCTGACGTCGACCCTGCTGGTGCTGCTGATGACGGTGCCGGGCCTGGCGCTGTTCTACGGCGGCATGGTGCGGTCGAAGAACGTGCTGTCGGTGCTGATCCAGGTCATCACCGTGTTCTCGCTGCTCGGCATCCTGTGGGTGGTGTACGGCTACAGCTACGCCTTCGAAGGTGGCAATGCGTTCATCGGTACGGCCGACAAGCTGTTCCTGAAGGGCGTGACCGGCGACAGCCTGGCCGCGACCTTCACCGACGGGGTGATGCTGCCGGAATACGTGTTCATCGTGTTCCAGCTGACCTTCGCCGGCATCACCGGCGCGCTGATCGTCGGCGCCTTCGCCGAGCGGGTGAAGTTCGCCGCGGTGCTGCTGTTCTCGGTGATCTGGTTCACCTTCGGCTACCTGCCGATCGCGCATATGGTCTGGGGCGGCGGCGGTTACCTGCTGGACAAGGGCGCGCTGGACTTCGCCGGCGGCACCGTGGTCCACATCAATGCGGGCGTGGCTGGTCTGGTCGGTTCGTACTTCGTCGGCAAGCGCTTGGGCTACGGCGTGTCGGCGCTGAAGCCGCACAACGTGACCCTGACCTTCGTCGGCGCTTCGCTGCTGTGGGTGGGCTGGTTCGGCTTCAACGCCGGCTCTAACCTGGAAGCCACCTCGGGCGCCGCGCTGGCGTTCCTGAACACCATGCTGGCGACCGCTGCGGCGATCCTGGCCTGGGCCCTGGTCGAGAAGATCGTCAAGGGCAAGGCGTCGGCGCTGGGTGTGGCCTCCGGTGCGGTCGCCGGTCTGGTCGGCATCACCCCGGCCTGCGGCTCGGTCGGCCCGTTCGGTGCGATCGCGGTCGGCGTCGCCGCCGGGGTGATCTGCGTCTGGGGCGTCAACGGGCTGAAGAAGCTGCTCGGTGCGGACGACAGCCTCGACGTGTTCGGCGTGCACGGCATCGGCGGCATCGTCGGCGCCCTGCTGACCGGCGTGTTCACCGCGCCCAGCCTGGGCGGCACCGGCGGCGAGGACTTCAGCATCGCCCACCAGGTCGGCATCCAGGCCCTGGGCGTGGGCGTGACCATCGTCTGGATCGGCATCGTCTCGGTGGTCGGCTTCCTGATCGCCAAGCTGGTGTTCGGCCTGCGGGTCAGCGAAGACGCCGAACGCGAGGGTCTGGACATCACCTCGCACGGCGAGTCGGCCTACGAGGCCTGAGGGACATCCGGCTCGCCGTTGCACTAAACTGGTGCAATGGCGAGTCCGGCCCCCTTCGACATGCAACAAGAGCCCGGCCCCGGCGTGCTGCATACGCCGGTGGCCTGGGCGAATCCCGAAGGTCTGATTGTCGGCGTCAACCCGGCGTTTGCCCGCTGGATGGGGATCGGTACCCGTCGCCTGCAGGGGCAACCGTTGGCGGCGCTGGAAGTGGAAGGCGAGGCCATGGCCCGGTTCCTGGCAAACAAGGACTCCGAACACGACGCGTTGCGCCTGCACCGGCTGACGCTGGCGGCACCCGGCGAGAAGCCGCGCTTCGCCGAAGCCTGGCTGTCGCGGCATGAACACGGCTGGCTGCTCGAGGCGCATCCGGTCGACGAGTTTCCGGTCATCGACCCCACCCTGACCCTGCCCAGCGCCTTCGCCGCCGCGTTGAAGGGGCTGGCGCACGAATTGCGCAATCCGCTGGCCGGGCTGAAGGGCGCGGCGCAGCTGCTGTCGCGGCGCGCACAGCAGCGCCACGACAACGAAGACGAACGCGAATTGATCGAACTGATCGAATCGGAAACCGACCGCCTCAGCGCGCTGCTGGACCAGTTGCTGTCGCCCAAGCCGCAGCGGCCGCATACCTGGATCAACATCCATCAGGTACTGGAGCGCGTGCTGCGCCTGGCCGAAGCCGAACACGGCTGGGCCATGCGCCTGCAACGCGACTACGACCCCAGCCTGCCGGAATTCTCCGGCGACGCCGACCGTCTGGTGCAGGCGGTGTGGAACCTGGTCCGCAACGCGCTGCAGGCCGGCGCCAGCCATGTGACCCTGCGCACCCGGGTCGAGCGCAACGTGCGCATCAACGAGCACCTGCACGCGATGGTCATGCGGGTGGAAATCGTCGATGACGGCGGCGGCGTGCCGGAGGAACTGGCCGAGCATCTGTTCCTGCCGCTGGTCAGCAGTCGTGCCGAAGGCAGCGGTCTGGGACTGGCGCTGGCGCAGCAGGTTGCGCGCGAGCACGGCGGGTCGCTGAGCTACCGCTCGCGCCCCGGGCATACCGTGTTCACCCTGCTGCTGCCCTTGCCGCTGAGCGAATCCGACGGCGGCGAATTCACCGAGGGAGGCGAAGCCCGTGTCCATTGAGACACAACGCATCTGGGTGGTCGACGACGACCGTTCGGTCCGCTTCGTTCTGGCCACCGCGTTGCGCGACGCGGGCTACGATGTCGACGGTTTCGACAGCGCCGACGCGGCGCTGATGGCACTGGAGGCGCGCGACGCGCCGGACCTGCTGTTCACCGACGTGCGCATGCCCGGCGACAGCGGCCTGGTGCTGCTGGACAAGCTGAAGCAGAGTCATCCGCGGCTGCCGGTGATCGTGATGTCGGCTTTCACCGACGTGGCCAGTACCGCCGGCGCCTTCCGTGGCGGCGCGCACGAATTCCTGTCCAAGCCGTTCGACCTGGACGATGCGGTCGCCCTGGCCGCGCGCAGCCTGCCGGACGAGGAGCAGGCGGGCCTGCCGGCGCTGCCGGACGAGGCGGCCGAAACCGAACTGATCGGCGACACCCCGGCGATGCAGGCGCTGTTCCGCGCCATCGGCCGGCTGGCGCAGGCGCCGCTGTCGGTGCTGATCACCGGCGAAACCGGCACCGGCAAGGAACTGGTCGCGCGCGCGCTGCACCGCGAATCGCCGCGCGCACGCAAACCCTTCGTGGCGTTGAACACCGCCGCCATTCCGGCCGAGCTGCTGGAAAGTGAATTGTTCGGTCACGAGGCCGGCGCGTTCACCGGAGCACAGAAGCGCCATGTCGGTCGTTTCGAACAGGCCGACGGCGGCACCCTGTTCCTCGACGAGATCGGCGACATGCCGCTGTCGCTGCAGACGCGCTTGCTGCGGGTACTGGCTGAGGGCGAATTTTTCCGTGTCGGTGGGCGCGAACTGATCCGGGTCGATGTCCGCGTGATCGCCGCGACCCATCAGGACCTGGATGCGCTGGTCGCGGCCGGCGGCTTCCGCGCCGATCTGCTGCACCGGCTCAACGTGGTGCGGCTGCAGTTGCCGCCCTTGCGCGAACGCCGCGCCGACGTGGCGCAGCTGGCGGGCAATTTCCTCGGCGTGGCCGCGCACCGGCTGGGCGCGCCGGCCAAGCGCTTCGCCCCGGCGGCGCTGGAAGCACTGGCCGGCTACGACTGGCCGGGCAATGTACGCGAACTGGAAAACGTCTGCTGGCGGCTGGCGGCATTGGCGCCGGGCGAGACCATCACCGCCGCCGATCTGCAGGATGCGATTTCGCCGGGTGCCGCCGCGTCAGCGACGTCGGGCGAATGGGACGTAGCGCTGGCGGCGTGGGCGAAGGAGCAGCTGACCGAGGGCGTGGAAGGCCTGCACGCGCAGGCGCGCAAGCGCTTCGACCAGGCCTTGCTGCAGGCCGCGTTGCAACACACCGGCGGCCGCCGCGCCGAAGCGGCGGAGAAGCTGGGCGTGGGTCGCAACACGGTGACCCGCAAGCTGGGCGCCAGCCGCAAGCGGCGCTGAACCGCGGCACGCTCGCTCGCGGATGCGGCAAGCGTGGCAAGGTTACACTGCGAAGCGACATCAGGGACATGGAGTTTCGACATGCGGCGCTCGCTGTTTCTTGCCTGCATCGCCGGCAGCGCGATCGGACTGTCTGCCTGCGGCAGTGCGCCGCCACCCAAGCCCGCCTTGCAGGTCCCCGACACCAGCACCGCCGCCGAGGCGGTGGCCAATCTGGCTTCGGCGTCGGCCAGCTTGGTCAGTGGGCGGGTGACTTTGGTGCCGGAAGCGGGCGGGGTGCATATCACCGGCGTGATCGGTGGATTGCAGCCGCGCGCCGCGCATGGCTTCCACGTGCACGAGATTGGCGACTGCAGTGCGGTGGATGCCAGCAGCGCCGGCCCGCATTTCAATCCGTTCGCCGCCGCGCACGGCCATTCGACCACGCCGATGGACGCGCATCACGCCGGCGACATGGACAACCTGATGGCCGACGAAGAGGGCGTGGCCCGGGTCGACGTGCATCTGCGAGGGGTGACCCTGGGCGGCGGCGCGGTCAACGACATCGCCGGCCGCGCGCTGATCGTGCATGCGCAGGCCGACGACTACCGCGGCCAACCGGCCGGCAACGCCGGCGCGCGGGTGGCCTGCGGTCTCATCAAGGTGACGAAACAGGCCGAACTCAGTCCTGCAGGATGACGCGCGGATCGTCGTTGGCCGCGCAATGCGCGAACACGACCGGAATGCCGTGCGCCTCCAGGATCGCGGCCAGCTGGCGCTGTCGCGCCTGGAAGATCTCGTAGGCCCGTTCCATCCGCGCCGCGTCGCCGCGGACGTGGCCGGCGTGCCGGCGTTGCCAGCAGGGCGGGTCCAGCAAGGCCATTCGCACCTCGCCGCCGGCATAGCGCAGCAAGGGTTCGGGCGGCGCATCCAGCCATTCTTCCGCCTCCGGTTCCAGCAGCGCGGTTTCGATCAGCGGCCACAGGTGCTGTAGGCCCTGCTGCTGGTACTGCATCGACATCAGCGCGGCCAGGTCGTGCACGGTCAGGTAGCGGGCGTGCTCGATGTGCGCACCGAAGGTTTCCTGCGCCAGCAGCGCGGTATCGGCCTGGGCCATGCCGCGGTCCAGCAATACCTCCTCGCAGCGTTCGCGCGCCACGGCCACGTCGGCGGCGCTGCCGCTGAGCAGGAACGGCAGCACCCGCAGGGCGCCGCCGGACAGTTCGGGATCGGCCTGGAACGGCAGCGGCACCTGGCCGTCGGCGTCGGCGCCGAACACGATCACCCGCGGCCCGTCGCCCGGTTGTCGCGGCGCGCGCTGGCGCAACTCATCCAGTCGACGGTGCAGCGGCCAGCCCGGCCGCAGCACTTCGGCCGGGTCGAAATGGGCGGCGGCGAACGTCAGTTCCAGGCCGCGGATGTCGTCGATCAACGCAATTAAGTCGCGCCCCAGCTTGCCGGCCAGTGCGCCGGCCGCTTGCTGCTGCAGCGCGGGCAGGGCCGGGACGGTTCCGGCGGTCAGCTCCAGCGCCATCACTCCTATGACATGAACGCCGGACATGGCGGAACTCCAGAATGCGGATCGCGTGATTGGCCCGCCCGGTCACGGGCGTTAAACTGCAACATTATGCCTGCCCATGCGACAGGCGATCCGTCGAGCAGCCATTCCGGTGAGGTCCTCCATGCCAGTCAGCCGTCCCGTTGCCATTCTCGGCGGCGTCCGCATCCCCTTTTGCCGCCAGAACACCGCCTACGCGGATGTCGGCAACCTGGGCATGTCGGTGCGCACGCTGGGGGCGCTGGTCGAACGGTTCGGCTTGCACGGGCAGCAACTGGGCGAAGTGGCGATGGGCGCGGTGATCAAGCACCCGAGCGACTGGAACCTCGGCCGCGAGGCCGCGCTGTCGTCCGGGCTGTCGCCATTGACCCCGGGCATCACCCTGCAACGCGCCTGCGGGACCAGCCTGGACACCCTCATCCACATCGGCAACAAGATCGCCCTGGGCCAGATCGACTCGGGCATCGGCGGCGGCTCGGACACCACCTCGGACGTGCCGATCGTCTACGGCAAACCGCTGCGCGCGCGCCTGCTGGCGGCCAACCGGGCCAAGAGCACCGTCGACAAGCTGAAGACACTGGTGAAAGGCTTCCGCTTCGCCGAGCTGAAGCCGGAGTTCCCCGGAGTGGCCGAGCCGCGCACCGGCAAGAGCATGGGCGAGCATTGCGAGGACATGGCCAAGGAATGGAACGTCTCCCGCGACTCGCAGGACGAGCTGGCCGTAGCCTCGCACCACAAGCTGGCCGCGGCCTACGAGCGCGGCTTCTTCGACGATCTGGTGGCGCCGTTCCGCGGGGTCAAGCGCGACAACATCCTGCGCGCGGACACCTCGCTGGAAAAGCTGGCCACGCTGAAGCCGGCCTTCGACCGCAGTTCCGGCCGCGGCACGCTGACCGCCGGCAATTCCACTCCGCTGACCGATGGTGCCTCGGCCGTGCTGCTGGCCAGCGACGACTGGGCACAGGCGCATGGACACGAACCGCTGGCCTGGCTGCGCGACGCCCAGGTGGCCGCGGTCGATTTCGTCCACGGCGAGGGCTTGCTGATGGCGCCGACCGTGGCGGTGGCGGAAATGCTCAAGCGCAACGGACTGACCCTGCAGGACTTCGACATCTACGAGATCCACGAAGCGTTCGCCGCGCAGGTGCTGTGCACGCTGCGCGCATGGGAAAGCGAGGACTACTGCCGCAACCGGCTGGGCCTGGACGCGCCGATGGGGCGGATCGACCCGGCGAAGATGAACCCCAACGGCTCCTCGCTGGCCACCGGCCATCCGTTCGCCGCCACCGGCGCGCGCATCATCGCCACCGTGGCCAAAGAGCTGCAGCAGCGCGGCGGCGGCCGCGCGCTGGTCTCCATCTGTACCGCCGGCGGCATGGGCGTGGTGGCGATCGTCGAACGCTGAACCGCCCGCCCGCCTTCGCTCATACCAGCAGGGCAGTTGCCGCGGCCGCCAACACCATCGCCAGCAGACCCACACCGACGCGCAGGCCGTAGGCCCGGCCGCCGCTGCGGAACGCCACCAGGGTTTTCGCCCCGCCGCTGGTCAGCAGCAGGCCGACCACGGCCCAGCGCGCCTGGGCCGCATCCAGCAAGCCGGTCTGGAACAGGTTGGCCACGCCAGCGGCGGCGGCGTGCAGTTCGGCCATCGCCGCCAGCAGGGTGGCGACCAGTGCGCCGCCTGCGCCCAGCCAGCGCCCGAGCAGGGTCGAGACGATGATCACCACGGTGATGGCGATGGCGAAGCCGATGGCATGGCCGAGATGGAACATCCGCGCCTCGGCGGTCGGTGGCATCTGCTCGATGACCGGTTCCCGGCGCAGCTCCAACACCGCCGTCAGCAGCAGTGTGGCACCGGCGGCCAGCAACTCCCAGCGCGCGACCTGCAGCAGCTGTGGCGACACCGCCAGCAGCACCGGCACGAACAGGCTCAGCGAGGAAAAATTCGCCAGCATCGTCGCGCCGACGGTGGGAGCCAGCAGTTCGGGCTGTTCGCGCGCCTGACGGCCGAAACCGGCGGTGGCGGCGGTCGAGGACACATAGCCGGAGAAGAAGCCGGCCACCAGCAGGCCCCAGCGGTTGCCGATCAGGCGCAGGGCGATGTGGCCGATCGCCCCGATCGCCATCACCAGCACCACCAGTTTCCATACCGTGGCCGGGTTCAGCAGGCCCCAGGGGTCGATAGTGCGGTCCGGCAGCAATGGCAGCACAATCAAGAGGAAGGCCAGCAGGATCAGCCCATCGGTCATCTCGCGGTTGCTGATCAGCTCGCGGCTGAGTCGGTGCAGCGGCGTCTTGGCGTAGACCAGGATCGCGCTGGCCACCGCCAGCATGCCGGTCAGCGCCGGTTGCCGCAGCGCCAGCCCGCCAAGCAGGAAGCCGAAGATCAGCGCCAGCTCGGAGGTCAGGCCGGGGTCGGTATTGCGGCTGCGGCGGTAGCCCAGCACCACCAGCAAGCCGATCAGGGCGAAGGCGGTCACGAACACCGGTAGCCCCAGCCACAGCGAAACCGCCCCGCTCAACGCAGCCAGCGTGTGCGAACGCAGGCCGGCGATGATGCTGGGGTCGGCGCGCTTGCGGCGCTCGTATACCAGTCCCAGCAGCAGGCCCGAACCCAGCGCGGTGGTCAGCGGCAGCAGCGAAGCGGCATCGAAGGCGGCGCTCATGGACGGACAGGGGCCCCGGCGGCCGGGGTTACCAGCCGAACAGCTTCCAGTAGGTCATCGGCATCTGCTTGTTTTCGTTGTCCAGCTTGCCGTCGCCGTTGCGGTCGTACAGGTAGTAGGCCGGTCCGCGCAGCGGGGTGATCTTGACCATCCGCAGCAGGCCGCCGACGCGGTATTCCTCGATCACGTCGCCGTTGTCGGCGGTGCGCACGGCAACATCGGCACCGGTCAGGTCCGGCACCGGATCGGGCGCAGTGGTGGCGCAGCCGGCCAGGGCCAGCAGCAGAGCGGAAAGCAGCAGTCGGACAGTCATGGCGGACGCTTCGCGGTCGAACGAATGCGGGAATTATGCGGCCTGCATCCGCGGCCGGGATGAACGGTGGCGGCATCGGGCCGCGGCGTAGAATGCCCGCATGCCCAGATTCGTACTGATCGACGGTTCCAGCTACCTGTTCCGCGCCTTCCATGCATTGCCGCCGCTGACCAATGCCGACGGCGAACCGACCGGCGCGTTGTTCGGCGTGGTCAACATGCTGCGGGCGACGCTGAAGGAGAAGCCCGAGTACGCGGCCTTTGTCGTCGATGCCTCGGGGCCGACCTTCCGCGACGAACTGTATCCGCAATACAAGGCGCAGCGGCCGCCGATGCCCGACGACCTGCGCGCGCAGGTCGAGCCGATGATGGCGATCGTCGAGGCGCTCGGCTTCCCGATCCTGCGCGTGCCCGGGGTCGAGGCCGACGACGTGATCGGCACGCTGGCGGTGCAGGGCGCCGCACAGGGCGTGGACGTGACCATTTCCACCGGCGACAAGGATTTTGCCCAGCTGGTGCGGCCGCACGTGGGCCTGGTCAACACCATGACCGGCAGCCGCATGGACAGCGACGCGGCGGTGATCGACAAGTTCGGCGTGCGCGCCGACCAGATCGTCGATTTCCTCGCGCTGATGGGCGATGCGGTCGACAACGTGCCCGGGGTCGAGAAGTGCGGGCCGAAGACCGCGGCCAAGTGGCTGGGACAATACGACAGCCTGGACGGCGTCATCGCCCATGCCGACGAGATCAAGGGCAAGATCGGCGACAACCTGCGCGCGGCGCTGCCGCGGCTGCCGCTGAACCGGCAGCTGGTCACGATCAAGACCGATGTGGAACTGGAGCAGGGGCCGACCGAACTGGTCCTGCGCGACAGGCACGTCGACGATCTGCGCGCGTTGTACGCGCGTTACGGCTTCAACCAGGCGTTGAAGGAACTCGACGGCGCCGCCGCCGTGCCGGAAGCGGCGGGCAAGCCGGCGCGAACGGCCGGTTTCGTCGCCCCGCCCCGCGACAACGACGCCGCGACCGCGGTGGACCCGGCGCTGTCCGCGCCCGGCAACTACCAGACGCTGCTGACGACCGAACAGCTGCAGGGCTGGATCGATACCCTGCAATGCGCCGGCGAGTTCGCCTTCGATTGCGAAACCGACAGCCTGGACCCGATGCAGGCCAACCTGGTCGGGCTGAGCTTCTGCGCCGAACCGGGCCGTGCGGCCTACCTGCCGCTGGCGCACGATTATCCGGGCGCGCCGGCGCAGCCTGATCGCGATGCCGCGCTGGCGGCGTTGCGACCGCTGCTGTCCGACCCGCACGCGCGCAAGATCGGCCAGCACGGCAAGTACGATTTGCATGTGCTGCGCCGGCACGGCATCGAGGTGGCCGGCTATGCCGACGACACCATGCTGGAAAGCTTCGTCCTTGATTCCAGCCAGCGCCACGACATGGACAGCCTGGCCCGGCGTGTGCTCGGTTACGACACGGTCAAGTACGAGGACGTGGCCGGCAAGGGCAGCAAGCAGATCCCGTTTTCGCAGGTGGCCATCGACGATGCCACCCGCTATGCCGCCGAGGACGCCGACGTCACCCTGCGCCTGCATCGCGCGCTGTCGTCGCAACTGGACGCCGCGCCGTCGCTGCGCAAGGTCTATCGCGACATCGAGATGCCGCTGGTGCCGGTGCTGGAGCGGATCGAGGCCAACGGCGTGCTGGTCGATGCCGCCGAACTGCGTCGACAGTCGGCCGATCTGGGCAAGCGCATGCTGGCCGCGCAGCAGCAGGCGACCGAACTGGCCGGACGCACTTTCAACCTGGATTCGCCAAAGCAGCTGCAGGCGATCCTGTTCGACGAACTCGGCCTGCCGGTGTTGGTCAAGACGCCCAAGGGCCAGCCCAGCACCAACGAGGAAGCGCTGGAGGCGATCGCCGACCAGCACGAGCTGCCGCGGGTGATCCTGGAGTACCGCGGTCTGGCCAAGCTGCGCAGCACCTATACCGACAAGCTGCCGGAGATGATCAACCCGCAGACCGGGCGCGTGCACACCAGCTACCACCAGGCCGGCGCGGCGACCGGACGGCTGGCCTCCAGCGATCCCAACCTGCAGAACATCCCGATCCGCACCGACGACGGCCGCCGCATCCGCCAGGCCTTCGTCGCGCCGCCGGGACGTAAGCTGCTGGCCTGCGACTATTCGCAGATCGAACTGCGGATCATGGCCCACCTGTCGCAGGATGCCGGCCTGTTGCGCGCGTTCGCCTCCGGCGCCGACATCCACAAGGCGACCGCGGCCGAAGTGTTCGGCCGCAAGCTGGAGGACGTCACCGCCGGCGAACGCCGCGCGGCCAAAGCGATCAACTTCGGCCTGATGTACGGCATGAGCGCGTTCGGCCTGGCCCGCAATTTGGGCATCGGCCGCGGTGAGGCGCAGGACTACATCGGGCTGTACTTCAGCCGCTATCCCGGCGTGCGCGATTTCATGGAACGCACGCGCCAGCAGGCGCGCGAACAGGGTTACGTGGAAACGGTGTTCGGCCGCCGCCTGTATCTGGAATACATCCACAAGGGCACCCAGGGCCAGCGCGCCGGCGCCGAACGCGCGGCGATCAACGCGCCGATGCAGGGCACGGCTGCCGACATCATCAAGCGGGCGATGGTCGCGGTGGACGCCTGGCTGGCCCCGCATCGCGAACGCGCGCTGATGATCCTGCAGGTCCACGACGAACTGGTGTTCGAGGCGGACAGCGCATTCGTCGATGAATTGCGACAAGAAGTCACAAAATTGATGTCCGCCGCGGCGCAACTCGACGTACCGCTGGTCGTCGACAGCGGGGTCGGCGACAACTGGGAGCAGGCGCACTGAATCTCGGCTAAATCCGCGACCTTTGACAAATCCGCAAGTTGCGGGGCGCGGCTGAGACCAAAATCAGAACCGGAGAGTTTAGTAATATGAATCTTCGCTAAATTGTCCCGGTTGTTAATGACTTTCTTCACGAACTTTCAATGGGCGGCTGTGGTCTCATAGCCCGTGACAGATGCAAGGTCTGTCGCGGATCTCTCCCAATCCCCTGGAGCGATCATCCGGAACGATGGCCCCTCCCCAGGCCGCGTTCCCTGGCCCCGCCGACCCTCCCCTGGTCTGCGGGGCTTTTTTATGGGCCGGCGCTCAGGCCAGTTCCGTCAGCCAGTCGCGCGGGCGCAGGTAGTCGGCCAGTCGCGCTTCGTCGCTGCCGGCCTGCGGCGCGTAGCCGTATTCCCAGCGCACCCGCGGCGGCAGGCTCATCAGGATCGATTCGGCGCGGCCGCCGCTCTGCAGGCCGAACAGGGTGCCGCGGTCGTAGACCAGGTTGAACTCGACGTAGCGACCGCGACGGTACAGCTGGAACTCGCGTTCGCGTTCGCCGTGGGGCGTGTCCTTGCGGCGCTCGACGATCGGCAGGTAGGCGTCGAGGAAACCGTCGCCGACCGCGCGCAGGTAGGCGAAGTCGCGTTCGAAGTCCCCGTGCAGGTCGTCGAAGAACAGTCCGCCGACGCCGCGGGTTTCGTTGCGATGCTTGAGGAAGAAATAGTCGTCGCACCAGCGCTTGTGCGCGTCGTAGCGTTGCTGGCCGCCGAACGGTTCGCACAGTTCGCGGGCGACGCGGTGCCAGTGCAGCACGTCCTCGTCGAACGGATAGAACGGGGTCAGGTCGAAACCGCCGCCGAACCACCAGGCCACGGTTTCGCCGTCGCGTTCGGCGCGGAAATGGCGCACGTTGGCATGGGTGGTCGGCACGCAGGGATTGCGCGGATGGAATACCAGCGACACCCCGACCGCGCGCCACGAGGCGCCGGCCAGCTCCGGCCGCTGCGCCGACGCCGACGGCGGCAAGCGGTTGCCGGAGACATCGGAGAAGCCGATCCCGGCCTGCTCGAACACCGCGCCCTCGCGCAGCACGCGGGTGCGTCCGCCGCCGCCTTCTTCGCGGCTCCAGTTGTCCTCGCGGAAGCACGCGCCGCCATCGGCTGCCTCGATGGCGGCGCAGATGCGGTCCTGCAGGTCGGTGAGGTAGGCGCGGACGGAATCGAAATCGTTCATGTTGCGGGCCGGAAATCAGTTCGGGCGGGAGGAAAACTCGGCGCGGATCGCCGGCGTGCACAGCTTCCAGACCAGCCAGGCGTGCAGGACGACGAAGACCAGGACCACCAGCGCGCTCATCCACATGACGATGGACAGGAAGCCTTCCAGCTCCGCCGGCACGGCTTGTCCGGGCGAGAGCATGCCGGCCTGCATGGTCAGCATGCCTTCGACCAGCTTCGGCATCAGCCAGACCCAGCTCAGCTGGTACAGCGTGCCCAGCACCAGCAAGGCGATGAAGGCCTTGCGTCCCCATTCGCGCCGTTTCAGCAGCGCCCACGACACCCACAGCAGCAACGACGACACGGCCAGGGAGACCAGGCCGATCATCAGGTTGTGTTCGTAGAACCAGCGCAGGGTCGCCGGCAGTTCCATCGCGCCGCTCGGATCCATCATCCGCGCGTAGAAGTCCGCGGGCAGGAACAGGCCGCTGACGGTCTGCGACACGCCCGACACCAGACCGAGCAGGGCGGCGGCGATGGCGAACCAGGCCAGCACGGTGACGAAACCGCTGCCGGTCGCCGCGGGCCTGGGTGCCGATTGCGGCAACGGCGGCGGTGCGGCGCTCACTTCAGGTTGTCCTCGAACAGCTTCAGCACCCGCTTGTACTCGTCCAGCCAGGAATCGGCGCGCATGAAGCCGTGCCGCTCCAGCGGATACGAAGCCAGTTCCCAGTTGTCCTTGTGCAGTTCGATCAACTTCTGTGTCAGCACCACCGAGTCGCGGTAGAACACGTTGTTGTCCATCATGCCGTGGGCGATCAGCAGGTGGTCCTGCAGGCCGTCGGCGTATTCGATCGGCGAAGAGGTCTTGTAGGCCTCCGGGTCCAGTTCGGGCGTGTTGAGGATGTTGCTGGTATAGCCGTGGTTGTACTGGGTCCAGTCCACCACCGGGCGCAGCGCGGCACCGGCCTTGAAGCTGCCGGGCGAACGGAACAGCGCCATGAAGGTCATGAAGCCGCCGTAGCTGCCGCCGTAGATGCCGGCACGGTCGCGGTCGCCCTGCTTGTGCTCGGCCAGCCAGTCCAGCCCGTCCAGGTAGTCCTCCAGCTCCGGGTGGCCCATGTTGCGGTAGATCGCCGTGCGCCAGTCGCGGCCGTAGCCGGCGCTGCCGCGGTAGTCCAGGTCGAGCACGATGTAGCCCTTCTGCACCAGCAGGTTGTGGAACATCTGCTCGCGGAAATAGTTGGGGTAACGCCGATGCACGTTCTGCAGGTAACCGGCGCCATGCACGAACATCACGATCGGGTAGCGCTTGCCGGATTCCATCTGCGCCGGGCCGTAGTACTTGCCGGCGATGCTGCCGGCGCCATGCTTCGACGGCACCTGCACGAACTCCGGCTCGATCCATTGCCGCGCCTTGAACGCCGGCGTGCGGGTATCGGTCAATTGATGCGCCGGGCCGCCGTCCAGCGGCACCACCGACAGCTGGGTTGGAAGGTAGCTGCGCGAATGCGCGACCAGCAGGCGGGTGCCGTCGGGCGACAGTTCGAAGCCTTCCACGCCACCATCCAGCGCGGTGATTTCCTCGACATTGCCGCCGTCGGCGCCGACCCGGCAGACCTCGTAGCGGCCCGGCGAGGCGCGGTTGCACAGGAACAGGAAAGCGCTGCCGTCGGCGCTCAGTTGCGGCGACGAGGCCTCCCACTTGCCGGCCGTCAACGCGCGTGGCTTGCCGCTGCCGGACTGCAGGTACAGCTGCGACCAGCCGGATTCCTCGGACAGCAGCCACAGCGTGCGGCCGTCGGGCATCCAGCCGAAACTGTTGAAGTCCCAGTTGATCCAGCCCGGATCGTGCAGGCGGTGGCGCGGCTGCAGCTTGCCGGCCGCCAGGTCCACGCTGGCGATCCAGCGGTCCTTGTTGTCGATCGCGCGGATCAGCACGGCTGCGCTGTCGCCATCGGCGCTCCAGTGGATGGCCGGGCCGCTGCGGTCGTCGTCGGTCTCGATGCGTACCGGGCGGTTGCCCTTCAGCGGATCTTTTCCGGCCTGCTTGCGCAGCGCGGCCAGTGGGTCGTTGCCGATGCCGGGCAGCGGGTCGAGCGCCAATTCGCGCAGGCTGCCCTGCTGCAGGTCGGCCAGCCACAGCCGTTGCGCCGTCGGCGGATTGCGGCCGACCCGGGTACGCACGTTCTCGAATTCCTCGTAACCCGATTCGGTGACGTAGACCGGCATCTTGCCGGCCTGGCCCTTGTCGGCTTTCTTCGGTTGCGTCACTACCAGCAGCCAGCGACCGTCGGGCGACAGCGAGCTGCCGTCAATCTCGACGTCCTCGCCCAGATAGACCGGTGCCGGCGCGCGGCTGGGGTCGGCCAGGCGTCGGGCGTCCAGCTGCTCGCGCGCGGCTTCGCGCCGCGCGCGGTCGCGGGCCAGCGTTTCCACCGTGCGCAGCTGCTGCTCGCGCAGCGCATCCGCGGTTGGTTCGGCATCGGGACTCTTCTGCGCTTTCGGCACGGCGGCCTGGCGGATGCCGTCGGTGGGGCTCCAGCGGTACCAGGCCTGCCCGGATCGCCAGATCAGGCCGCCGTCACGACCGAATTGCGGCTGCGATTCGGGTTCCTCGCTGCGGGTCAGCTGGGTCAGCGCGCCGCTGCGCAGGTCGCGGACGAAGATGTCGCCGTTGCGGACGAAGGCCATGCGCTGACGTTGCCGGTCGTAGACCGGGTCGGCGGCATCCAGGCCGGCGCGTGCGGCATCGGCGATCGCGGTGGGCGCGGACGTCGGCGCGGCGTCGATGGCCTGTTCGAAGGTGTCGCGGATCAGGCTGCCGTCACGTTGCAGCTCGTATTGCACGTGCCGGCTGTCCCAGCCCCACCAGGCGCGCTGCACCGGCGAGCCGATCCAGTCCGGATCGGCCATGACCTGTTCGATGGTCAGCGGTGCGTCCTGCGCATGGATCGCAGGCGGGAACAACAGGCCAATCAGCAGCAGCGGCAGTAACGGGCGGCGCATGGGGATTCCCGGTGTAGAAGTGCGAGCAGGGTACCAGCGCCGTGTCCATGCGGGCACGCACAATGACGTTCGCGCACCGGTACTCATCGGGCGCAGTTCCCCATTCAGGGGTTTTCCCGCACAATTTCCCCCGATTCCGCCGCACCAGCGACATGCAAGCCTACGTCTACAAAAGCCGGCACAAGGCAGATACCTATGTATATCTGGCGGTTCGCGACGATTTCGCCGTGCTTCCCGATCCCTTGCGCACGCAGCTGGGGTCGCTGGACTTCGTGCTGGAAACCGCGCTGACGCCGGAGCGCCGGCTGGCGCGCGAGAATGCGGCGGTCGTGCGGCAGAACCTCGGCGCACGCGGTTTCCATATCCAGTTCCCGCCGCGCCTGTTGCCAGGGGAACCACCGCATGGCTGATGCGTCGCCGCAGGGACGTGGCATCGCCGTGCTGACGCTGGTGGCCGGCGTGGCGCTGGCCGCCGCGGCCGCGATCAACGACTGGGCCGCGATGATCGGTGTCTGGCTGGCGCAACCGGCGCTGGCGCTGGCGGTGTCGTGGCTGCGCGGAACGCGACCGCAGCGGCGTCTGGCGGACGCAGGTCCGTTGCTGCTGCTGTGGGGCGCTGGGCTCGCGGGATCGGCCCTGCTGCTGGTCTGGCCGATGTCGGCCCGGACCGGAAACTTGAGTCTGGGCGTGGTGCTGGCGCTGAGCGCGATGGCAGGCCTGGCGGTGATCGCGCTGTGGCGGTCGTGGCCGCTGTGGCATGCGATGGAGCGGGAAGGCGGTTCGCTGTCGGCGCACTGGCGCGCGCTGGGCCAGCGCGACCTGCATGCCTGGCGCGGACTGGGTGCTGCGCTGTGGCTGGCCCTGATCGTGGCCGGCGCCCTGCTGCTGGCCTGGCCCGGGGTGTTGGCGCCGCCGCTGCGCGGGTGGGTGGCCGGCCTCTACGCGCTGGCGCTGCCGCTGCTGCATCTGGGCTTGCAGCGGATTCCGGCTGCCGATGCCTTGCCGATCGTCGAGATGAAACCGGCCGTGCGCAAGGCCGAAGCACCGCCACCTACCACGGAAGCGAACGCGTCTGCCGCAAGCGAGGACATCGATCTGCAGGCGGCGCTGTTCGAAGCCGCCCGTGGCGGCCGGGTCGAACGCGCGCTGGAGCTGCTCGAAGCCGGCGCCGATCCGCATGCCTTGCCGCCCGCTTCCGCCCGCGACCAGCGTAGCCTGGGCGTGCTGGCGGCGGTGCTGCCCGACCTGCGCCTGTTGCGTGCGCTGATCGCCCGTGGCGTCGATCTCAATCTGGCCCATGCCAGCGTGACCCCGTTGCTGGCGGCCACCCGCGACAGCTGGCATGGCCGCCCCGACGCGGTCACCACCCTGCTGGCCAACGGCGCCGATCCGCGCGCCGCCGACAGCGAAGGCAACACGCCGCTGCACCATGCCGCCCGCAGTTCCGACCCCGGCGTGGCCGCGCTGCTGCGCGATGCGGCGGCCGAAGTCGATGCGCTCAACCACGAAGGCCTGACTCCGCTCGGGGTGGCCTGCATGGTCGGCAACTGGCGGCTGGCGAAATTCCTGCTGGAGCGCGGCGCTTCGCCGCAGCCGGCGGACGGGCGCCCGGTGCTGCTGGCGGCCGCGGCCACCGAGGAAGACGACCCGGCCGGCGTGCAATTGCTGCTCAAGCACAAGGCCCGCGCCGATGCCCGCGATGCCGCTGGCCGCAGCGCCCTGCACGAAGCGGCCTGGGCCGGGCACGTGGACATCATCGACACCCTGCTGGCGGCTGGCGCGGACGTGCAGGGCTGCGACGCGGCCGGTCGCACGCCGTGGCTGGAGGCCGCGCGCGGCAACCGCGCCGCCGCCGCCGAAGCCCTGGTCAAGGCCGGTGCCCGTGCCGACGATATCGACACGAACGGTCGCAATGCGCTGATGCTGGCCTGTGCCGGCGAATCCGAGACCGGCGTGGTCGCGCCGGCGCTGGTGCGCTACCTGCTGGAACACGGCGTCGATCCGGACCAGGCCGACCGCGAGGGTCGCCGTGCCGTCGACGTGGCCGCCGAAGCGGGGCGCTGGACGATCGTTTCGGCGCTGGATCCCGACTATCCGCTGCCGGCGGCGGTCGCCGACGATGAAGCTTCGCAAGCGCCGGCCGACCGCGCGCCGATCGCCTTGCTGCGCGAGGCGCTGGAGGCCGGCCGCGACGAAGAACTGCCGCGCTGGGCCGCGCTGTGTTCGCGCGAAGAACTGGGCCAGCTGCTGCACGAAACCGGGATCGCGATTTCGCCGGCGCGACTCGAACGCGTGCTGGCGCTGGGCGCCGATGCCGAATCGCGCGATGCTCATGGCGATGGCCTGGCGTTCGCCCTGATGGTGCAGGGCCTGCCGGCGTTGCCGGCCTTGCGGCGATTGCTGCAGCGGGGCGCCAGCCCGGCCGGCGCCGGGGGATTGTCGCGCTGGCTGGCGACGCTGGCCCACCGGGGCGAAGGCGGCGTGGAGGCGGAAACGCTGGCGCTGGAGATGCTGGAACGCGGCGCCGATCCGTTCGCGAAATCGGCGGCGGGCGATCCGCCGCTGTCGCTGTCGGTACGTCTGGGAATGGAGCGGCTGCTCGAGCGCGTGCTCGACATCGGCGTCAACCGCGAGGCGCGCGACAGTCGCGGCATGACCGCGCTGCACCTGGCCGTGGCGCTGGGCAATGCGGACCTGGTCCGGCGGCTGATCCTGCGCGGCGCTTCGCCCGAGGCGCGCGCTGCCGATGGACAGACCCCGCTCGGAGTGGCGTTGTCCAGCGGCCGTCGCGACCTGGCCGACTGGCTGGACTGGCGTGGCTGGGCGTTGCCGAAGCGCGCCCTGCGCGCCGCCGATCTGCCGGCGGCGGCAATGAGCGGCGACGTCGATGCGGTGCGCCGGTTGCTGGAACTGGGCTTCGCGGTCGATGCGGTCGATGCGCAGGGCTGTACGGCATTGCTGCGCGCGGCCGGCGGCGGCCACCGCGCGATCGTCGACTTCCTGCTCGCGCGCGGCGCCGATTCGCAGCATGCGGCCAACACCGGCGCCACCCCGTTGTCGGCCGCGGTCAGCATGCATCAGCTCGAAATCGTCGACATCCTGCTGACCGCCGGTGCGCAGATCGAACATCGCCTGCCCAACGGTGTGACCGTGCTGATGCTGGCCGCCGCGCTCGGATTTCCGGACGTGGCCGCGCGCCTGCTCAACGCCGGCGCCGATCCGCACGCCAGCGACGTGCAGGGACTGACCCCGCTGCATTGCGCG
The DNA here is from genome assembly GCF_010211745.1 of Pseudoxanthomonas kalamensis DSM 18571. Classification (GTDB taxonomy): domain Bacteria; phylum Pseudomonadota; class Gammaproteobacteria; order Xanthomonadales; family Xanthomonadaceae; genus Pseudoxanthomonas_A; species Pseudoxanthomonas_A kalamensis. The sequence continues at coordinate 645,435 of NZ_PDWQ01000001.1, forward strand.
GCGATGTTCGGTTTCCTCGCCCGCGACCGGGCGCGGCTGGTCGCGCTGTTCGATACCTTGCTGCTGGCCGGCTCCGAACCCGAGCGCGTCGCCGCCGGCGCGGTGACGCCGTTGCTGCTGCTGCTCGGCGCGCGCGCCGAGCCGGGCACCGCCTGTCACGAGGAAGTGTTGATGGCGGCGCTGGAGCGCCTGCTCGACGAAGGCGTGTCGCTAGATGCGCAGGACCCGCGCGGTTTCGGTTCGCTGCATCTGGCGGCGCTGCACGGCCTGCCACAGGTGGCCGCGCGCCTGCTGCGCGCTGGCGCCGATCCCGACCTGCGCGATGCGCTGAACCGCAGTCCGCGCGAAATCGCGGTGATGCGCGGCTTCGTCGACATCGCCGGACTGTTCGCCCCGGCCAGCCTGGCCTCGGGAGCGTCGATGGCCCGCTTTCTGCGCGAACCCAAGGTCTGATTCAGGTTGCGGAACGCGGGTCCTGCGCCGGTGCGTCGTCGCCCTCGCCGGCTTCGTCGGCATCGGCTTCGAACAGCTTTTCCAGATCACCCAGCGCATTGCGCGCGGTCTGCACCACGGCGGCTTCGTCGTCGTAGACCAGATGCTGCGCGCGCAGCAGCTTCTCGTCGTGTTCGCGGAAGCGACGCACCTGCTGGCGGGCGGCGAACGGCGTGCGGCCCAGCGCGATCAGCGCCTGTTCGGCCATTTCCAGGCTGGAGCCGAGCAGTTCGCGGAACACTTCCGCGTTCATGTCCATCAGTCGCCAGGCATGCTGGCGGTTGCGCGCGCGCGCAAGCACCCGCGCTTGCGGGAACATGCGCCGGATCAGCCGGGTCACCCGCAGGTTGGTGTCGGTGTCGTCGGTGGCGACGATGAACAGCTTGACGTGCATGGCACCGGCCGCGCGCAGCAGGTCCGGGCGCGCCGGGTCGCCGTAATAGATGCGGATATTGCCGAAGCGGCGCAGGCTGTCGACCGTTTCCGGACTGTGTTCCAGCGCCACGAACGGGATCCGTTGCGAGGTCAGCACGCGGGCGACGATCTGGCCGAAGCGGCCCATGCCGGCGATCAGCACCTGCGGATGCTGGTCGGGAATCTCGTCGAAGTCGCGCCGTGGCGGTTCTGGCTTGCGCCACTGCGACAGCAGGCGGTCCATGCCGATCAGCAGCAGCGGGGTCAGCGCCATCGACACGCCGACGATGGCGACCAGGCGGTCGTGGGTGGGGCCATCGATCAGTTCGACCTTGAGCGCTTCGCTGAACACCACGAAGGCGAATTCACCGCCCAGCCACAGCACGCCGCCCAGCAGCAACGCGCTGCGCCACGGCAGGCGGCCCGGTCCGATCCCGATCAGGTACAGGATCGGCAGCTTGATCGCCAGCAGCGCCAACACGCCGAAGCTGATGATATGCGGCTCCGCGGCGACCCGGTCCAGGTCGATGTCCATGCCGACGGCGATGAAGAACAGCCCCAGCAGCAGACCCTTGAACGGCTCGATTTGCGATTCCAGCTCGTGGCGGAATTCCGAATCGGACAGCAGCACACCGGCAAGGAACGCGCCCAAGCCGGCGCTCAGGCCCGCCAGCTGCATGAACCAGGCAATGCCCAGCACTACCAGCAAGGCGGTGGCGGTGAAGACTTCCGGCAGGCGGGTGCGGGCGATGGTGCGGAACAGTTGGCGCAACACTGGTCGGCCGGCGATGACGACAATGGCGACGGCGCCGAGCGCCTTGAACACCATCGCCGCGGTCAGGGTCTCGTTCTTGGCCCCGCCCAGCAGCGGGATGGCGGCCAGCAGCGGGATGGCGACCAGGTCCTGGAACAGCAGGATGCCGAAGCCGCTGCGGCCGTGGTCGGTGGCGATCTCGCCGCGCTCGGACAACAGCTGCAGGCTGACCGCGGTCGAGGACAGCGCCAGCCCCAGGCCGATCACCAGTGCCGCCTTCCAGTGCATGTTGCCGAAGAACAGGAACAGACCGCCCAGCAGCAGCGAGGTCAGCCCGACCTGCAGCCCGCCCAGGCCGAACACGGTGCGGCGCATGACCCGCAGCCGCGAGGGCGACAGTTCCAGGCCGATCACGAACAGCATCATCACCACGCCGATTTCGGCCGCGCTGAGGATGCGGTCGGCGTCCTGCACCAGTCCCAGCCCGTCCGGTCCCAGCGCCACCCCGGCGACGAGGTAGGCCAGCACCGCGCCCAGGCCGAAGCGTTTGAACACCGGCACCGCGATCACCGCAGCCAGCAGGAATACCAGTGCCAGTTCCAGACCACTACCGTGCATGCGCACCTCCTGCGGGCATTATGCGGCTTGTCACCGCGGGGGACGTCACCGCAGTTGAAACGCAGCAGACCCTGCGTTAGCTTAATGCTAAGCCAATCGTTGGAAGTGGATAAAATGATTGCTGAAAGCAGCAGAAAAGGGTAAGTCCAGCTCTGATTAGGACGTAATGCTTTGGGGGGGGTATCGTTAGACTCACGGAAGGGGAGAATTATGAATGTCAATAAGAGAATAAGCGTAATACATATATTCCTATTGGCGACTGCCTTGATTCTTTTGTCATTTGTAATTTTTGCCTATTTTGAAAATGGAAAGCCAGAGTATCTTAATAAAGATGGATTAGATGGGGAGAGGGGTGAAAATTCAAGCCTCAACCCAATCCATATAGATAAGGTCGATCATTCTCTTGAGTTTAGAGTAAAAACCAATGACCGGGAGTTAAATTTGCTTGATGAAATGAAGAGGTTATCCTCTTCAGAGCATCGAGATGACCCAAGATCACAATGGAAAATTTCTAAGATAATTGACTATTGTCGCGCCTATGTTTCAAACCCCGCAGGATTTTCCTCGGATACAGATAAGCTTATTGAGACTGCTCGTCAAGATTATGTGTCATCGCTAAAGTTGGCGAGAGATCGAGTCGCTGGTAGATGTAGAGAATTAAGTGAGAATTACCCTGCTGAGGATTTTACTTACTTGTCTTCTATGGTGCTGAAGACTAGAGCCGCAAAACAAGGGGATTTAGCAGCACAAGCGTCATTGCTTTCAAGCCAAGCCCCAATATCTACGGACAGTCAATATATAAAAAATCTAATTGACGACGTCATTAATTCGAAAGACCCGGATGCATATCTGGAATTATCTGACGCAATGGGGTTTCAGTCTGTAGGAAAACCAGAGGCGTATGGAAAATTTTCTGGCGGAGAGGAATATACCTATGCGTGGCAACTGGCGGCATGTAGACTTGGATTGGATTGCAGTAAAACTGGGGATTTGATGACAAAGTACTGCGTCAATGGCGGTATATGCATGCCGTATTCTAATTTCGAAGAGATGTTATTTAGAGGGTTGCTTCCAGAGGCAGAGAGAAAGAACGTAAATAGAATTTCCGCAGACATTATAAATAACAATTAACACAAGAGGATGCTTGTGAAAATATGATTAAGCTCTCAAGGAAATATATATTTATCTTTGTGTTTATGTGTTCTACGGCTGTTGCTGCGACGCTTGTATTTGATGCGTCTTCTGCAATGTATAGAAATTTAGCAAATGTTGACGGAACAAATATCCGTACAAATGAGTACATTCGACTGGCTGCAATAACCAACATGATTGGCGCTTATCGCAGTCTCCATGGGGCGTTCTCGTTGCCGAGAGGAACAACAATAAAAGTTGTTTGGCAAGATCGATCATCAGAACAATTTTTGACCACAAGTCAATATTCTGATGTGCAGGCAGTTATGATTCCAGGGACTCAGCAGGCCGCATCAGGTGGGGGTGGTGGGGTTGTATCTTCACCTGGTAATCCACCATTTGGAATGAATGATCCATTTGCTGGCTGTTATACGAATACTGTGAAAGCTTGCACAAGCGCAGGAGGCGGCCACAAGTTTGTGAGAGTATGACATTTTTAGAATGTCCTATGGCGTAATAACGCAAGACGCCCCGCATCGCGGGGCGTCCTGTTTCGTGCGGATGAAGCGAGGGCTCAGCGCTTCATCGAGGCAAAGAACTCGTCGTTGGACTTGGTGTTCTTCATCTTGTCGAGCATGAACTCCATCGCCGCGATCTCGTCCATCGGGTGCAGCAGCTTGCGCAGGATCCAGATCTTCTGCAGCAGTTCCGGCTCGATCAGCAGGTCCTCGCGGCGGGTGCCGGAGCGGTTGATGTCGATGGCCGGGTACACACGCTTCTCGGTGATGCGACGGTTCAGGTGCACTTCGCTGTTGCCGGTGCCCTTGAACTCTTCGTAGATCACCTCGTCCATCTTGCTGCCGGTCTCGACCAGCGCGGTGGCGATGATGGTCAGGCTGCCGCCTTCCTCGACGTTGCGCGCGGCGCCGAAGAAGCGCTTGGGCCGGTGCAGGGCGTTGGCGTCCACGCCGCCGGTCAGCACCTTGCCGGAGCTGGGCACGACGTTGTTGTAGGCGCGGGCCAGGCGGGTGATCGAGTCGAGCATGATCACCACGTCCTTCTTGTGCTCGACCAGGCGCTTGGCGCGCTCGATGACCATCTCGGCCACCTGCACGTGGCGCGCGGCCGGTTCGTCGAAGGTCGAGCTGATGACCTCGCCGCGCACGGTGCGCTGCATTTCGGTCACTTCTTCCGGACGCTCGTCGATCAGCAGCACGATCAGATGCACGTCCGGGTGGTTGGTGGTGATGGCGGTGGCGACCTGCTGCATCATGATCGTCTTGCCGGCCTTGGGCGGCGACACGATCAGCGCGCGCTGGCCCTTGCCCTGCGGCGCCATCAGGTCGAGGATGCGGCCGGCGATGTCTTCCGAGGAACCGTTGCCGCGTTCCAGCACGAAGCGCTTGCGCGGGAACAGCGGGGTCAGGTTCTCGAACAGCACCTTGCCCTTGCTGGCTTCCAGCGGTTCGCCGTTGATGGTGTCGATGGTGGCCAGGGCGAAGTAGCGCTCGCCGTCCTTCGGCCAGCGGATACGGCCTGCCAGGTGATCGCCGGTGCGCAGGTTGAAGCGGCGGATCTGGCTGGGCGAGATGTAGACGTCGTCCGGGCCGGCCAGGTAGCTGGCCTCGGCCGCGCGCAGGAAGCCGAAGCCGTCCGGCAGGATTTCCAGCACGCCGTCGGCGGCCACGCCTTCGCCGTGGCGGGTCAGTACCTTGAGCAGGGCGAAGATCACGTCCTGCTTGCGCGCGCGGGCCACGCCTTCGCTGATGCTCAGCTGTTCGGCGATGTCCAGGAGCTTGTGCGCCGGCATCCGCTTGAGGTCGCTGAGCGAATACTGCGGGAAGCCTTCCGGCACGCTGGGCAGTGATCGCGGCACGAAGTTCTCGTTCTCGCCACCGTCCTGCGGCAGGCCGTTGTTCTGGCGGTCGCGGTTGCGGTCGCGGCGGTTGCGGAAACGGTCGCGGCGGTTGTTGTTGTTGAAGCGGTTGCCGTCGCGGGCTTCGCGCGGCTCGCCCTCCTGGCGCTGGCCATCGCCGCCCGGCTCGCTGCCGCCTTGCGCGGCTGGTGCGGACGCGGATTCGGCTGGCGGCGCACTGGCGGCCGGCGCGCTGTCGGCGGAAGGTGCCGGCGGCGGCGCGGATTCCTGGGGGGCGGAGGCGGCGGCCTCGGAAGCGGCCTTGGCAGCCTTGCTGACACGCGGCTTGCGCACGCGCTTTTCGGCGGTTTCGCCGGTTTCGGGGGTGTTATCGGACAAGTGAGTGATTCCTCGCGATGTTGGCGAGAGCCCGGCAGAACGCGGGGCTTGGAGGTGGAAAGAAGTGGATTCCCGGAAGAGACGCGGCGCGCGGTTCCAGCGCCGGATGCAATGACGTTATCACTAGTGACGCCCCGCCAGCAAGCGGGGCGGCGGCCTGGCGTTCAGCAAGTTCCGGCCCGGCGGGGCCGGTGTGCCGGGGATCGGGGCTGGGCGCGCTGCGCGCCCGGCCCGCGGGCTTCCGGCCCTGTGGCCGGAGCCGGAATCAGGCGACGATGGCCTTGTCGATCATCTGGGTCAGCTGGCCCTTGCCGACGGCGCCGACCTGGGTGGCCTGGACCTGGCCGTCCTTGAACAGCAGCAGCAGCGGGATGTTGCGCACGTGGTACTTGATGGCGGTGGCGCGATTCTCGTCCACATTCAGCTTGACCACTTTCAGCCGGCCGTCATAGGTCTCGGCCAGTTCGTCCAGCACCGGGGCGATCATCTTGCACGGACCGCACCACTCGGCCCAGAAATCCACCAGTACGGGTTCGTCCGACTGGAGCACGGCGGCGTCGAAATCGGCATCGCCGACATGGCTGACTTTCTCACTCACTTGGGGTCTCCTGGAAAGGAAATGGGCCGACCCGCGCGGCGGACGGCCCCTTTGGCGTTAAACTGTGACGTTCCGCGGCCCCGTCCAGGGGCGGCATCCGGCGGATCGGCAAGGCGGGAAATCCCGCGGGAATCGGTCCGTGGCATTGCGCAATCCGGCATGGGCGTCCAGTGTGCGACGCGCTTGTCGGCGATGCAAGCGCGTGTTCGCAACGCTGCGTGCGCCTGACACAAGGTCGCGCGTTTGGCCCTGCAAGTTGAAGTGACACATGAGCGACAAACCCTTAACCGACATTACCTTTGATTCTTTCGAGCTCCATCCGAGCCTGCTGGCGGGACTGGAAGCAGCCGGCTTCACCCGCTGCACGCCGATCCAGGCGATGACCCTGCCGGTTGCTTTGGACGGGCGCGACGTCGCCGGCCAGGCGCAGACCGGAACCGGCAAGACGCTGGCCTTCCTGGTGGCGGTGATGAACCGCCTGCTGACTCGTCCGGCACTGGCCGAACGCAAGCCCGAAGACCCGCGCGCGCTGATCCTGGCGCCGACCCGCGAACTGGCGATCCAGATCCACAAGGACGCGGTGAAGTTCGGCTCCGACCTCGGTCTGCGCTTCGCCCTGGTCTATGGCGGCGTCGACTACGACAAGCAGCGCGAGCTGCTGCAGCAAGGCGTGGACGTCATCATCGCCACCCCCGGCCGCCTGATCGACTACGTCAAGCAGCACAAGGTGGTATCGCTGCATGCCTGCGAAATGTGCGTGCTGGACGAAGCCGACCGCATGTTCGACCTCGGCTTCATCAAGGACATCCGCTTCCTGCTGCGGCGGATGCCAATCCGAACCGAACGCCAGACCCTGCTGTTCAGCGCCACCCTCAGCCACCGCGTGCTGGAGCTGGCCTACGAGCACATGAACGAGCCGCAGAAGCTGGTCGTCGAAACCGAGTCGATCACCGCCGCACGAGTACGTCAGCGGCTGTATTTCCCGGCCGACGAGGAAAAGATTCCGTTGCTGCTGGGTCTGCTGTCGCGCAGCGAGGGTGCGCGGACGATGGTGTTCGTCAACACCAAGGCCTTCGTGGAGCGGGTGGCGCGCGCGCTGGAGCGGGCCGGTTACCGGGTCGGCGTGCTGTCCGGCGACGTGCCGCAGAAGAAGCGCGAGACCCTGTTGCGCAAGTTCCAGGCCGGCCAGCTGGAACTGCTGGTCGCCACCGACGTGGCCGCGCGCGGGTTGCACATCGACGGCATCAGCCACGTCTACAACTTCGACCTGCCGTTCGATGCGGAAGACTACGTGCATCGCATCGGCCGCACCGCGCGGCTGGGCGCCGAGGGCGACGCGATCAGCTTCGCCTGCGAGCGCTATGCGATGGGCCTGCCGGACATCGAGGCCTACATCGAGCAGAAGATCCCGGTCGAACCGGTCACCAGCGAACTGCTCACCGCGCTGCCGCGTCCCGAGCGTGCGCGGCCAGCCGACGAGGATGGCGAAACCGAGAGCGTCGGCGAGATCTTCCGCGAGGCGCGCGAACAGCGGGCGGCCGACGAACAGCGCCGCGGCGGCGGTCGCGGCAAGCCGGGCGAGCGTTCCCGTCGTGGCGATGGCGAGCGCAAGCCGCGCCCACGCCGCAAGCCGCGACCGGAAGGTGAAGCGCCGGCCGACAAGGCGCCGGTCCCGGCATCGCCTGCCGCGAGCCAGACCGCTGAAGGCGAGCGCAAGCCGCGTCGTCGCCGTCGTCGCCGTCCGGCCCAGGGCGAGGCGTCATCGGCGCCGGCGCAGGTTAAGGTACCGCCCAAGGGACAGCCGCAGAATTCCGGCCAGCCGAAGGCCGTTCCGACCAAGCCGGCTGCGGTCGCGGCATCGGGGGGCGAGTCCTTCCTGACCCGCCTCGGTCGTCGGCTGAAGTCGCTGGTGGGTGGCTGAGGTCGCGGGCCCACGCGCCGCCGCGCGTTCCGCCCGGCGGCTTCCTGCTTCATAATCGACGCATGAGTGCCGTCCTGCGTTTCGAAAACGTCAGCAAGCAGTATCCCGGCGGCCATGCCGCGCTGGAGGACGTCAATTTCGAAGTGGCGCAGGGCGAGATGCTGTTCGTGACCGGCCATTCCGGCGCCGGCAAGAGCACCCTGCTGAAGTTGATCCACCTGAGCGAGCGCCCCAGCCGCGGGGCGGTGGTGTTCGGCGGCAGGAATCTGCGCCAGGTGCGCGGTCGCCGCATTCCGCTGCACCGGCGCCAGGTTGGCGTGGTCTATCAGGACCACCGCCTGCTGACCGATCGCAGCGTGGAAGAGAACGTCGGCCTGCCGCTCATCCTGCGCGGCGAACGCCGCGGCGAGATCGACAAACGCGTGCGCGAAGTGCTGGCGCGGCTGGGCCTGGGCCATCGCGGCCGAGCGTTGCCGGCGCAGTTGTCGGCCGGCGAACAGCAGCGGGTGGGTATTGCCCGTGCCATCATCGGCGAACCGGCGCTGCTGGTGGCCGACGAACCCACCGGCAACCTGGACCCGACGCTGGCGACGGAGATCATGTCGCTGTTCGCCTCCATGCCCGAGCGCGGGACCAGCGTGCTGGTGGTCAGCCACGATCTGCCGCTGATCAAGCGGATGCGCAAGCGCGTGCTGGTGCTGGATCACGGACGGCTGATGGACGACATCTCCCCCGCGGACCTGGCCGAATGAACGCAGCGACGGCGACGGAAAACCAAACGGATCGCCGCAACGCGCGCGCGGATGCTTCGCGTTCGCGGCTGGGGGTGTGGCTGGACCAGCATCTGTTCGCCTTCGTTTCCAGCCTCGGGCGCGCCGTCCGCCGGCCGTGGGCGACCCTGCTGACGGTGGGGGTGATGGCGATCGCGCTGGCTCTGCCGCTGGGCTTGGCGCTGGCGCTGGCCAACCTGCAGCACTTCACCGGCAGCGTGCAGGAATCGCGGCGGATCGACCTGTTCCTGAAGGCGGATATCGGCATCGACCGCGCCCGTGCGTTGGTGGAGGAATTGCGAGCGCGCGGCGACGTGGCGTCGGTCGAACTGCGCACGCCGGAGCAAGGGCTGGCCGAATTCCGCGAGGCCAGCGGACTGGGCGAGGCGCTGGATGCGCTGGACGGCAATCCGCTGCCCAGCCGTCTGCTGGTGGTGCCGGCGCAGGACGACGCGCAACTCGCGGCGGCCTTGCAGAACCTGCCCGAGGCCGACCTGGTGCAGCACGATGCGGTATGGCGGCAGCGGTTGCAGGGTTGGTTGCGCTTCGGTGCGCGCCTGACCTGGGTGCTGGCCGCCGTGTTCGGTCTCGGCGCCTTGCTGGTGGTCGGCAATACGGTGCGGCTGGATATCCAGTCGCGGCGCGAGGAAATCGGCGTGCTGCAACTGCTCGGTGCCAGTGACGCCTTCATCCGCCGCCCCTTCGTCTATCTGGGCGCTTGGTACGGACTGGCGGCGGGCGCGCTCGCGCTGGGCCTGGTTGCGGCGGCCGGTTACGCCCTGCGCGGACCGCTGGCCGCGCTGGCCGACAGCTATGGCAGCCATTTCAGCCTTGGCGGAATGGATCCGTTGCGGGCCGGCGCGATCCTGTTGGCGGCCACGATCATCGGCTGGCTGGGGGCGTGGCTGGTGACCGGCCACTTCCTGCGGCAGACGCGGCCGGTCGGGACCTGAGTCATGTCCACCAACGAACTGCGCCACCTGATCAGCGAACGTCCCCGGGTCATGGTCGTGGACGGGTCCAAGCTGGTGCGCAAGCTGATCGCCGACGTGCTGGAGCGCGAGCTGCCCGGCGTCGAGGTGGTCGGCTGCGCCAGCGTGGCCGAAGCCACCAAGGCCCTGGCCGAGGGCGAAGTGCATCTGGTGACCACCGCGCTGACCCTGCGCGACGGCGACGGCATGGAGGTGGCCAAGCGGGTCCGCGAGACCGCCGGTCAGGCTTACGTGCCGGTGATCGTGGTGTCCGGCGACGCGCAGCAGCATCTGGAAGAGCGCCGTTTCACCGAATACGTCACCGACTATTTCGACAAGGCGCTGGGGCACGAGGCGCTGGCCGCGTTTATCCGTGGCTATGTCCAGCCCGAACCGGTGGACGACGCCACCGTGCTGTACGTCGAGGACAGCAAGGTGGTGGCCGAGGCGACCAAGCGCATGCTGCTGCGGCACAACCTGCGCGTGGTGCATGTGCTGAAGGCGGAGGATGCCTTCGCCCTGCTCACTGCCGAATCGCTGGGTCTGTCCACCCACCGTTTCGATCTGGTGCTGACCGACGTGACGCTGAAAGGCGAGTTGAGCGGGGTGGATGTGGTGCAGCGCATCCGGGTCGATTTCGCCTACGGTAAGCGCCGCCTGCCGATCCTGGTGATGACTGGTGACAGTAATCGCGACAATCAGGCCGAACTGCTGCATGCCGGCGCCAACGATCTGGTGATCAAGCCGATCGAGGAACGCCTGCTGGTCACCAAAATCCTGTTCCAGCTGCGTCTGGCGCGGATGGGCGGGGACCGCGACGGGGCATGAGTGGGGCGGACGACAGCGCGGGCGGGCGGATCCAGCTGGAGCCTTCGTGGAAGTCGCGCATCGGCGATTACCTCTTGCAGCCGCAGATGCGCGAGTTGTCCGCCTTCCTGCGCCAGCGCAAGGCCGCGGGGGTACGCGTTTTCCCGCCGGGGCCGCAGATCTTCGCCGCCTTCGACGCCACCCCGTTCGATGCGGTCAAGGTGGTGATCCTGGGACAGGATCCGTACCACGGTTACGGCCAGGCGCACGGGCTGTGCTTTTCGGTATTGCCGGGGGTGCCGGTGCCGCCTTCGCTGGTCAACATCTACAAGGAAATCCACAGCGACCTGGGTATTGCGCCACCGGATCATGGTTGCCTGCTGCCGTGGGCCAGGCAGGGCGCGCTGCTGCTGAACGCAGTGCTGACGGTGGAGGAAGGCCGTGCCGGCTCGCACCAGGGCAAGGGCTGGGAGGGCTTCACCGACCACGCCATCGAGGTGTTGGCGGCCGAGCGAGAGCATCTGGTGTTCCTGCTGTGGGGTAGCTATGCGCAGGCCAAGGGCAAGGTCATCGACAGCCGCCGCCATCGCGTGCTGCGGGCGCCGCATCCTTCGCCGTTGTCGGCGCACCGCGGGTTCTTCGGGTGCGGGCACTTTTCTGCGGCCAACCGTTATCTGTCCGAACACGGGCAGACGCCAATCGACTGGCGGTTGCCGCCCGCGGCGGAGCTGTCGCTGTAATCCTGGGTAGCCGGAGAGCCGGATCGATCGATCCGATCGCTATTTGGTCTTCTTCACCGGGGTGTCGGTCGATGCGTCGGTCTTGTCGTCGGACAGCTGCTTCAGTTCGTCGTCCAGTTCCTGCAGCATCGGCGTGATCGACTGCTGCACTGCGGACATCAGGTTCTGCATCAGTGCCGGAGTCTTGTCCAGCAGGTTCCGCCCGGCCCGGCTCTCGTAGAACTTGGTGATGGCGCGCACGTCCTGGCTGCTGAAGGTCTGCTTGTACACCTCCATGTAGACCGGGCGCATGCGCTCCCACTCCAGCGCCTTGTGCACCACTTCGCTGGTCTTGGTCTGGATGCGGTCCAGTTCGGCCTGCTGCGTCTCGCTCAACTCCTTCCCTGCAGTGAGCTGGGCGAACTGCTGGCGTTGCATGTCCTCGATCTGCGGCAGGATGGCTTTGAGCATGTCTTCCGAGCGCGAGGCCTTCAGCAGGCGGTCGATCTCGGCATCGCTCGGCGGGGTGGCCAGCGCCGAAGCGGTGGCGAACAGGCAGGACAGCAGCAGCAGACGCAGCAAGGAATGGAGCATGCGGCAGGGTTTCCGGAATGTGAGCCGGCAGCATCTTGCCGAGCCGCAGGTAAATGCGCGGTTAAGGCCGGCGCATCGCACCTGTCACGGGCTATGCCTACAATGCCGACATGGGGAGCGGAGTGCTGCAGATCACGCCCACGCTGGCGATACCGGACGACGAACTGGTCGAGCGTTTCGTGCGCGCCAGCGGCGCGGGGGGACAGAACGTCAACAAGGTGTCCACGGCGGTGGAATTGCGCTTCGACGTGGCCGCTTCGCCTTCGCTGCCGGAGCCGCTGCGCGCGCGTCTGCTGTCGCGCCGCGATCGCCGCCTGACCGACGACGGCGTGCTGGTGATCGACGCGCAGCGCTTCCGCACCCAGGACCGCAACCGGCAGGATGCGCGCGAGCGGCTGGCGGCTTTCGTGGCCGCTAGCTTGTCGGTGCCCAAGCCGCGCATCGCCACCCGTCCATCGCGGGCGGCCAAGGCGCGGCGGCTGGATGCCAAGCGCGAACGCAGCCAGATCAAGCGCGGTCGGTCGCGCGATATCGCCTGGGAGTGACGGCTTGAACCCATCCGAACCGCATCCGCACGCCGACCTGCTGCCGGTCATTCCGGATGGCATGCCCAAGGTCAGGCCGAACCGCTTCACCCGCTGGCTGGGGCGCACATTCCTGCGCGCGGGCGGTTGGCGGGTGGTCGGCACCTTGCCGGATATTCCCAAGCTGGTGCTGATCGTGGCCCCGCATTCGTCCAACTGGGACGGCATCTGGGGCATGGCGGCCAAGATCGCGCTCGGGTTCCGCGTGCGCGTGCTGGGCAAGGCGCAACTGTTCTGGTGGCCGCTGGGACCGCTGCTGCGCAAGCTGGGCGCGGTGCCGGTCGACCGCAGTTCGCCGCAGGGTACGGTCGAGCAGGCGGTGCAGCTGATCCGCGACTCCGACCGCATGTGGTTCGCGCTGACGCCGGAAGGCACCCGCAAGCGGGTGGAGAAGTGGAAAAGTGGCTTCTGGAAGATCGCCAAGGCCGCCGACGTGCCGATCCTGATGGCATACTTCCACTACCCGGACAAGATCATCGGCATCGGTGAGGTATTCCATCCGGGCGACGACATGGACGCGGACATGCGCGCGATCCGCGAGTGGTACCGGCCGTGGGTCGGCAAGAACCGCGGCACATACTGACGCATGACTTCCGGATGATGGCGAGGCCCGGACTTGGGGCTAGATTGCCTGCGTCACCCATCCGAGCGGGGCTTGCCATGCACGAGACGACTGCAATGCCGCGCCATCGGCGGCGGCTGGCATGGTTGCGCAGGGAATTGCTGCCGATCGCGGTGATGCTGCTGTTGCTGGGCGCGGCACGCTCGTCGTTCGCCAACCATTACATCGTTCCCAGCGGTTCGATGCAGGACACGCTGATGCCCGGTGATCGGGTGGTGGTGAACATGAGCGCGTATGGCGTGCGCTTGCCTTTTACCGGCGTCGAACTGCTCGACCGTGCGCATCCGCGCGCCGGCGACGTGGCCGTGTTCGACTCGCCGGCGGACGGCACCCGGCTGATCAAGCGGATCGTGGCCGCGGGCGGGGATCGCATCGAGGTGCGCGACGGCCATGTACGGCTCAATGGCCGCGAGCTGCGGCTTGGCCCGCACGACGATGTCGAACGCTTCGGCGGGCATCTGGCCCGGATCAACCTGGATGCCGGTGGCGGCCCCGACGTGCCCGCCCTCACCGTGCCCGAAGGCATGCTGCTGGTGATGGGCGACCATCGCGGCAACAGCTTCGATGGCCGCTATTTCGGCCTGGTCCGGGCCGACGACGTGTACGGCAAGGCGGTGGCGGTGTATTTCCGCCGCGGCGAGGGTTTTGTCTGGCAGCGACTGTGAGCCAGCGTACCAACGCAGCGGTGGATCAGCGTTCCGAATGCCCGGTGTCGTCGTAGCCGCGCGGCGCGAACAGGTCCGGACGGATCAGCTCGACGAAGGCGCGCGCCTGCGGTGACAGGAACTTGCCCTTGCGCACCACCACGCCGTAGCTGCGCGAGGGGAAATAGGCGCTGAGCGGGCGCACGGCCAAGCGTTTGTGATCGGCCTCGCCGAGGCAGATCGCGGTGACGATGGAGATGCCCATTCCCATCGCCACGTACTGCTTGATCACTTCCCAGCCGCCGACTTCCAGCGCCACCGTGTACGGTACGCGGTTCTTCTGGAACACCAGATCGACCAGGCGATAGGTGATCTGCCGCTTCGGCGGCAGGATCAGCGGGTACGGCGACAGGTCTTCCAGCACCAGTTCCGGCTTGGCGGCCAGCGGATGGCCGCGCGGCGCGATCAGGAACGGCTCGAACGTGTAGACCGGTTCGTAGCTGAGGTCGCTGGGCACGTCCAGCATCGACCCCACCGCCAGGTCGACCGCATCCGAGCGCAGCAGGTCGGTGCCGTCGGCGCTGATCGCCGGGTGCAGGGTCAGGTGCACGTCCGGATGGCGGCTGCGGAATTCCTCGACGATCTTCGGCAGCAGGTAGAGGATGGTGGAACTGTTGGCGGCGATGTTCAGCTCGCCGGGATTCAGGCCGCTGACTCGGTCGCGGAACTCGGCCGCCAGCCCGTCCAGGCTTTCGACCAGCGGCTGGGCCATGTCGTACAGGATCTGCCCCTGTGCAGTCGGGGTGATCCGGCGGCCGCTACGTTCGAACAGGCCCACCCCCAGCTCGCGTTCCAGCGCCTGCAATTGCAGGGTGATGGCCGGCTGGCTGACGAAAAGCGCCTCGGCCGCCCGCGAAACCGAGCCCAGCCGGACCGTCTGGCAGAAGGCGCGCAGCGGCTTCAACCGGTCGGATTTGTAGGAAAAACGCGGAGTTGGCGGATTCTGTCCCGGCACCGTCTCAATTGATATTAGTTAAACTTATAAATTGCATTGCAAAATCTAAGTTGTCAAATACATGCTGCAAGCGCACATTTCACGCCCTGCCAGAAGCCAGGAGCTCGTCATGTCCGCCCACGCCCATGCGCTGTCGCCCCATCCCGCCGCCGCCAGCCGGCCCACGCCCGGCATTGCCCTGACCGCCGAGGCTGAAGGTCAGGAAGCCCTGCTGCCGCCGGACGCGCTGGCGCTGCTGGTGTCGCTGCACCGGGCCATCGAGCCCGAACGGCAGGCGCGGCTGTCGGCCCGCTGCGAGCGCCAGGCGTTCTTCGACGCCGGCGGCCTGCCGGACTTCCGCGAGGACACGCGCGAGATTCGCGAAGGCGACTGGTCGGTGGCGCCGCTGCCGGCCGCGCTGCGCGACCGCCGGGTCGAGATCACCGGCCCGGTCGATCCGAAGATGGTGATCAACGCGCTGAACTCCGGCGCCAAGGTCTACATGGCCGACTTCGAGGATTCGACCTCGCCGACCTGGGCCAATCTGATGACCGGGCAGCAGGCGCTGATCGGAGCCGTGCGCGGCGATCTCGAATTCCTTGCGGACAACGGCAAGCGTTACGCGCTACGCCCGTACAACGAGCAGGCGGTGCTGATCGTGCGGCCGCGCGGTTGGCACCTGGACGAGAAGCACGTGCTGGTCGACGGCCAGCCGATGTCCGGCGCGTTGTTCGACGCGGCACTGTTCGCCTTCCACAATGCCCGCGCGCTGATGGACAAGGGCCGCGGCCCGTACTTCTACCTGCCCAAGTTGCAGAGCATGGAAGAGGCGGCGCTGTGGGAAGCCGCGCTGTCGCACATCGAGGCCGCGCTGGGCCTGCCGCAGGGGCAGATGAAGGTCACCGTGCTGATCGAGACGCTGCCGGCGGTGTTCGAGATGCACGAGATCCTGCACGCGCTGCGCGGACGCATCGTCGGCCTGAACTGCGGTCGCTGGGACTACATCTTTTCCTACATCAAGACCTTCCGCGCGCACCGCGACAAGGTGCTGCCCGAGCGCGGCCAGGTCACCATGACCCAGCCGTTCCTGAAGGCCTATTCGGAGCTGCTGATCCAGACCTGCCACAAGCGCGGCGCGCATGCGATGGGCGGCATGGCCGCGCAGATTCCGATCAGCAACGACGAGGCCGCCAACGAACAGGCGCTGGCGCGGGTGCGTGCCGACAAGCTGCGCGAAGTCACTGCCGGCCATGACGGCACCTGGGTCGCGCATCCGGCGCTGATCCCGGTGGCGCAGGCGATCTTCGACGAGCACATGCCCGGCCCGAACCAGCACGACAAGCTGCGCGAGGACGTGTCGGTCGGCCGCGACCAGCTGATCGCGCCGTCGATGGGCAGCATCACCCGCGCCGGTTTCGAAGGCAACGTGGAAGTCTGCGTGCGCTACCTGGCCGCCTGGCTGGACGGCAACGGCTGCGTGCCGATCCACTGGCTGATGGAGGACGCGGCCACCGCCGAAATTTCGCGTACCCAGATCTGGCAGTGGCTGCACACGCCGGGCATGCACCTGGCCGACGGCACCGCCATCGATTCCAAGCTGCTCGACGCCACCCTGCGCGGCCTGCCCGCGCGGCTGGGCGACACTGCTGCGCTACCCGGCGGCAATCGCGTCGGCGAAGCCATCGCCCTGCTCGACGAACTGAGCCGCAGCGACGAGCTGGCCGAATTCCTGACCCTGCCGGCGTACCAGCGCATCGACTGACCGGCGCCCGTTTCCACAATCCCCTATACGCACGACCCTCGATCCCCATCGGAGAAGGACCATGAGCAAGCAACAGGACCAGATCAACGCCCTGCAGAAGGACTGGGACACCAATCCGCGCTGGAAGGGCGTCAAGCGCGACTACAGCGCCGCCGACGTGGTGCGCCTGCGCGGCAGCCTGCAGCCCGAATACACCCTGGCCAAGCGCGGCGCCGAGAAACTGTGGAAGCTGGTCAACGGCGAAGCCAAGAAAGGCTATGTGAACTCGTTCGGCGCGATCACCGCCGGTCAGGCCATGCAGCAGGCCAAGGCCGGGCTGGAAGCGGTGTACCTGTCCGGCTGGCAGGTGGCCGCCGACGGCAACACCTCCGAGACCATGTACCCCGACCAGTCGCTGTACGCGTACAACTCGGTGCCGACCATGGTGCGGCGGATCAACAACACCTTCCAGCGCGCCGACGAGATCCAGTGGAAGGCGATCTGCGACGGCAAGGTCAAGGAAGCCGATGCGGTCGATTTCTTCCTGCCGATCGTCGCCGACGGCGAAGCCGGCTTCGGCGGCGTGCTGAACGCCTACGAGCTGATGAAGAACATGATCGCCGCCGGTGCCGCCGGCGTGCATTTCGAGGACCAGCTGGCCGCGGTCAAGAAGTGCGGCCACATGGGCGGCAAGGTGCTGGTGCCGACCCAGGAAGCGGTACAGAAGCTGACCGCCGCGCGCCTGGCCGCCGACGTGATGGGCGTGCCGACCATCGTGCTGGCGCGCACCGACGCCGAGGCCGCCAACCTGCTGACCTCGGACTTCGACGACAACGATCGTCCGTTCGTCACCGGCGAGCGCACCGGCGAAGGTTTCTACCGGGTCCGCAACGGCCTGGAGCAGTCGATCAGCCGCGGTGTGGCTTATGCCGCCTACGCCGATCTGGTGTGGTGCGAGACCGGCACCCCCGACCTGGGTTTCGCCCGCGAGTTCGCCCAGGCCGTGCATGCCGCGCATCCGGGCAAGCTGTTGAGCTACAACTGCTCGCCCAGCTTCAACTGGAAGAAGAACCTGGACGACAAGACCATCGCCAAGTTCCAGGACGAGCTGTCGGCGATGGGCTACAAGTATCAGTTCATCACCCTGGCCGGCATCCACATCAACTGGTACAACACCTTCAAGTTCGCCCACGACTATGCGCGCGGCGAAGGCATGCGGCATTACGTCGAGCAGGTGCAGGAGCCGGAGTTCGCCGCGCGCGAGCAGGGCTACACCTTCGTTTCGCACCAGCAGGAAGTCGGCGCTGGCTACTTCGACGACGTGACCACGGTGATCCAGGGCGGCGCCTCCAGCGTCACCGCGCTGACCGGTTCCACCGAGGAAGCGCAGTTCCACGGCGAGAAGGCCGCGTAAGCGCAAGCTTTCGCGTCAGCAGGCAACAAAAGAAGGGGCGGCCGTCGATGACGGTCGCCCCTTTTACGCTGGGGGGCTTCAGCTGTTTTTCCTTGCCTGAATCGCATCTTCGATGCGTTTGACTATTCGCGATTCAAGCTGAATGTAGTTATCGATGAATTCAATGGATTTTTTCTTGGCGCTTGAGGGTGTAACTCGTATAGCTTTTCCTTGACTGTCCTTTCGGCCGTCAAGTGAGTAGAAAAGGTCACGAAATCTGTTCGGAGAAACGCCTTCGAAGTTTAAGAAAGCAACTTTTCCATCAGCCCTCGATTCCCCCCATGCGACCTGTTCGTCAGGGTCATGGGCTATGTCGTCGTCGTGCAGCTCAATAGCCAAGCTTTTCGCGTACGGCTCGATGAAATAGACACTTGATATTCCCGCTGCAACTATGTGTCTTGCGCAGTTGTGGCACGGGTAGGTTGTCGTAAAGAGTATCGCGCCCTTAACACTATTTCCGCCCTCTCGTGAAACTGAAATAAGAGCATCCATTTCGGCGTGGACGGCTCGTGAGAACTCGATTAGATCTTTCAGGCGAGTGCTTGATCGGATGGATTTTGCTATGTCCGATGCTTTGTTGGAGTCGACGCCATGCTTCAATATTTCTGATTTAATTTCATCGCATAGAAAGTCTTTATGCTGGTCATTAAAGCAGTGACCACCTTCCTTGTGCACGCAGCGATTATCGCCGTTGCCATATTCGTAGAGGCCGCCTCCCCGTCTTGGTACATCATTGCAGCCAGTGGAAAGTAATGAGCCTGTTGTGGAGACTATTGCTGCACCTACTTGTCTGGATAGGCATGCGGAACGCATGGCAGCACTGAATGCAGCATACATTCCGCGCTCGGGAATCGTTGGAGTGATGCCTGGTTCGTCATGTAGCAGGTCAATGAATCGCTTCAGTTGCTCAGAAAGGTCTCGGCTATTCCCGCTAGTATTTCT
Source organism: Pseudoxanthomonas kalamensis DSM 18571 (assembly GCF_010211745.1). GTDB lineage: Bacteria > Pseudomonadota > Gammaproteobacteria > Xanthomonadales > Xanthomonadaceae > Pseudoxanthomonas_A > Pseudoxanthomonas_A kalamensis. The sequence continues at coordinate 664,458 of NZ_PDWQ01000001.1, forward strand.
GAGGAAGAAATCTGCAGACTTCAGAGTTTTCTCGAGTTGCTGCCCTCTGTTGCTTCGGCCGTCTTTATTTGATTCTGCGCGGTCTCGATCCATTAATTTAACCGCTTCAGGTTCAGTCATGCGCTTGGCCATCAGGTTGCGCTTTCGCCTTTCGTACCCTGATAGGGTGCCGACTAGGAAAAAGAGGTTCCCATATACGTCTCTAAGAAGCTGAACTTCTTTTGGGTTCTTTAGTTGGTCGATAACGTACGCTACCCGCTTCGGGGTAACGTGCTCAGGATCTACTTCTTTGGCTTCGTCAGCTGTCTGTGCTGAATTAAGTCGATCTAATGCGATAGCTTGCAAAGCTATCTGCGCACCTAGATCTTCACCCAAAACCTCCCGAAGATCATTTCCTAAGTCTTGGAAAGAAGAAATGCGACTATATTCGCCTATAGTTGCATCAGTTTGATTTGGCACTTTCAGTTCGTGTGCAAGCTCTGAGAAGTGTTCAGTTACTTTGATGTGAACAACTCGATATCCACGATTTTCGAGCTGTTGCTGCAACTCTTTGCGGACAAGGTCGATTCCACAACCTACCGGGCCACTAAGTGCCATAACGAGTTCCGGGGAGAGGCGTCCACTCAGATCCCCTCGCGCGTCGCCTTTCTGAGAGCCGACATCACTCGTTGTATTTCTCGCAGGGGTGGCGGCCTGCAGTTGAGCTGCGTTCACATTCATAACTCCCCGGTTCAGGAGAGTGAATATAGAACAGCTGGGACCTCAATCGGGCAGTCGGGCTGCGAATTCCAACAATCGGCGCTTTGCGTCTGCGCTTTGCGAGTTGACCGGTCCCGGTTTGCTGGGGAACTGGACGATCGTCGCCGTGGCTAATTCCCGCTGGGTGAGACTTAGCTCAAGCTGAGAATTAGAGGAGAGTTCTTGCGCTGGTCGAGATCGACTGTCTAGCTTTTTGCGCATGTGTGGCTCCGAAAAGCAAGCGGGTGAGATCGCAAACGTCATTTTTGCGTTAGGAGCTTTTGGCGTTCAAGTTCAGTGTTCAATAAAGAGGTGAAGTAGTCAAACTGCGACATCAAACCTAATTCATATAAAATAGCACATAAGGTTTTGATATACAAATGAATTTATTGGAATATCAAATGCTCGGAATGAGCGCCTGACTTATAGCTTTGATGTGTGGAGCATTAGCGGCCTGCTAAAGAAGGGGGAGGGGCTGAACAGGATCTGCTGACGGCCGGTATGGGTCGATGGTGAGGGTGGGCAATGTTTGCGCGTGCTCATGCCGCCCGCTGCGACGGGCCGCGGTCCAGCCGGCGGTAGCCCAGCGCTTCGGTCAGGTGCGCGCTGGCGATGTTGGTAGCGCCATCCAGGTCGGCGATGGTGCGCGCCACCCGCAGGATGCGGTGCATCGAGCGAGCCGACAGTTGCAGGCGCTCGATCGCGCGTTCCAACAGGGCCTGGTCGCGTTCGCCCAGGCGGCAGTCGCGCATGGTCTCGGCCTGGCCGAGTTGCGCGTTGGCCTTGCCGGCGCGTTGCAGTTGCATGACGCGTGCACGTTCGACCCGGGCGCGGATGCGGGCGCTGTCCTCTCCGTTGGGCGCGTCCGGACGTAGTTCCTGTGGTGGCAGTCGCGGCACGTCCACATGCAGGTCGATGCGGTCGAGCAGCGGTCCGGAAATCTTCGCCCGGTAGCGCCGGACCTGTTCCGGGTTGCAGCGGCAGCGTCCGCCGGGATCGCCGGCCCAGCCGCAGGGGCAGGGGTTCATCGCTGCGACCAGCTGGAAACGGGCCGGAAATTCGGCGCTGCGCGCGGCCCGCGACACGGTCACGGTGCCCGATTCCAGTGGCTCGCGCAGCACCTCCAGTGCACGTCGGTCCCATTCGGGCAATTCGTCCAGGAACAGCACGCCGTTGTGCGCCAGCGAGATCTCGCCGGGGCGCGGATCGGCGCCGCCGCCGACCAGTGCGACCGCGCTGGCGGTGTGGTGGGGCGCACGATACGGGCGTTGCCGCCAGCGCGCCGGGTCCAGTCCGCGACCGCTGACCGAGGCGATGGCCGCGGTTTCCAGCGCTTCTTCCTCGCTGGCTGGCGGCAGCAATCCTGGCAATCGCGAGGCCAGCAGGGTCTTGCCGCAGCCCGGAGTGCCGACCAGCAGCAGATGATGGTTGCCGGCGGCGGCCACTTCCAGTGCGCGGCGCGCATGTGCCTGCCCGCGCACGTCGGCCATGTCCGGAATCGTGATCGCCTGTGGTGGTGGCGCGCAGGCCTCGGGCAGCACTTTGGTGCCGTTCAATGCGGCGCAGACTTCCAGCAGGGTGCGTGCGGTCTGCGCCTGCACGTCGCGGGCCAGTGCGGCTTCGGCACCGCTGCCGGTGGGGACCACCAGCCGGCGACCGGCACGTGCGGCGGCCAGTGCGGCCGGCAGTACACCGTCGATGGCGCGCAGTTCGCCGGTCAGCCCCAGCTCGCCGAGGAATTCGCAATCGGCCAGCGCGTCGCGGTCGATCTGTCCGCTGGCGGCGAGAATGCCCAAGGCGATCGGCAGGTCGAAGCGGCCGCCGTCCTTGGGCAGATCGGCTGGTGCCAGGTTGACGGTGATGCGCCGGGCCGGGAATTCGAATTGCGCGCACAGGATGGCCGCGCGCACGCGGTCGCGCGATTCGCGCACCGCTGCTTCCGGCAGGCCGACGATATGGGTGGCCGGCAGTCCACCGGACAGGTGCACTTCCACCCGGACCGGAGGCGCGGCCACGCCCGCGCGTGCACGGCTGTGCACCAGAGCCAGGCTCATGGCGGCAGCGCTCAGGCGTCGGTGGAATCGGCGCGCCCAGCTTCCAGCGCGGCGATGCTGCGTTCCAGCGCTTCCAGTTTCTCGCGGGTGCGCAGCAGTACCGCGCGCTGCACCTCGAACTCCTCACGAGTCACCAGGTCCAGCCGCGACAGTCCGGATTGCAGCGCGCCGCGGAAGGCCTGCTGCAGTTCCTCGCGCGATTCGCGCAGGCCCGGCGGGACCAGGTCGCTGAGGCGGCGGGCAAGTTCGTCGATGTGGTTGAGGTCGATCATGATGGGGTTCCTCCGGCAGTTGCCGGCAGCATCGTCTGCCCGGGCATTGACCCGCCATCGGCCGATGCGGCGGCGTGCTGTCGGAAAAGTCCGAACGGCAGGCGATCATTGAAACCGAGCTGCCGGCATTCGCGCAACCGCGTTATGCTCGGCATGGCATTCAGGGAGGCGTTGGCATGAAGATGGTCGTGGCGGTGATCAAGCCGTTCAAGCTGGACGAGGTGCGCGAGGCGCTGGCCGGGGTCGGCATCACCGGCATCACCGCCACCGAGGTCAAGGGCTTCGGCCGGCAGAAGGGCCATACCGAGCTCTACCGCGGCGCCGAGTACGTGGTCGATTTCCTGCCCAAGGTGAAGCTGGAGATCGCGGTCGGCGACGATCAGGTGGACACGGTGACCGAGACGATCGCCAAGGCGGCCAATACCGGCAAGATCGGCGACGGCAAGCTGTTCGTTTACGAACTGGAGCGGGTCATCCGCATCCGTACTGGCGAACTGGACACCGATGCGCTGTAGCGGTCAGCGCTTGCTCCAGCGATAGAAGCGTTTCCAGCTGTCGCGGATGCGGCGTACCCACGGCCGCGGTGCCAGCACCCGGGCGCGCGGTCCGGCCGGCGTTTCGCCACCGAGGCGTTGGCGGATGCGCAGCACGTTGGCCAGGTCGGCGCGGCGCAGTTCGCGCAGCAGTGGCAGGCGCAGCATCCAGCGCGGCAGCCGGATCGCCGAGGCATAGTCCAACAGGAACAGGGTGCCGCCGCTGCCGACGACCAGGTTGGACGCGTGCAGGTCGTTGTGCAGCATGCCGCCGGCATGCAGTTCGGCGACCAGGCGGCCCAGCTGGCGGAACAGCGCCTGGCTCATCAGCGCGGCATCTTCGCCGAGGCGGGCGCCTTCGATGAATTCCATGCCCAGCAACAGTCCGCCGGCGGTGCCCAGCAGGGCCGGGGCGTGGCGCCAGCCCGACAGCTGCCGCAGCATCTTGGCTTCACGCCAGACCAGCAGACGGGCGGCCAGCGACAGCGGAGTGCCGCGGTAGCGGCGGTAGTCCTTGACCACCACCGGCCGCCCTTCGTGGGGCGTCATGTAGACATCCGGCTCCAGCAACCGCTCTCCGCGCTTGAGCAGGGTGGCTGCGGCAGGCAGCCGGCGATGGGCTGAATTGCGGGGAAGAGGCAGTGAAGTCATGGGTCCTGGGCCGGTCGCCACGGGGCCGGACCGGCAATTACTGAACTTTACAGCTTTGCAATATTAACAGGACTCCCACATTTCTCCGACGGACTTTCGACGCCGTTCAGACGTCATTTCGACATTTCAGCGTTCCATTCATGCCTGCCTTGCCGGCCAGGACGGGCTGGGCCGTTTGTGATCGGGACTGGAACCGGACCGTCATTTTTCCGTCATCCACGCTGGCCAAGATGGGAATCCTTTCCCGCTGAGGCCGAGCGATGAACCGCGATCTTCCCGGCGGCATGCCGGATTACGCCCGTCTGTTGCAGGAGGAAATCCGCGACAACCTGGACGAGGAACTGGAACTGGAGCTGGACGACGCGCGCCTGGACGCGCTGCTCGAGGCCCCGGACGAGGCCGGAGAAGACCTGCCGCGCGGGCTCTATTTCCGTGAACTGCTGCGGCTGCAGGGCGAACTGGTCAAGCTGCAGGACTGGGTGGTGCACCGCAAGCTGAAGGTGGTGGTGCTGTTCGAAGGGCGCGACGCGGCGGGCAAGGGCGGTGCGATCAAGCGCATCACCCAGCGGCTGAACCCGCGCATCTGCCGGGTGGCCGCACTTCCCGCGCCGAGCGAACGCGAGCGCAGCCAATGGTATTTCCAGCGCTACGTGCCGCATCTGCCGGCCGGCGGCGAGATCGTGCTGTTCGACCGCAGCTGGTACAACCGCGCCGGGGTCGAGCGGGTGATGGGCTTCTGCACCGACGACGAACTGGAGGAGTTCTACCGCAGCGTGCCGGAGTTCGAGAAGATGCTGGTGCGTTCGGGCACGATCCTGGTCAAGTACTGGTTCTCGATCAGCGACGACGAGCAGCACAACCGCTTCCAGATGCGCATCCACGACCCGCTGAAGCAGTGGAAGCTGTCGCCGATGGATCTGGAGTCGCGGCGACGCTGGGAGGCCTACACCAAGGCCAAGGAGGAGATGCTGGAGCGCAGCCACATCTTCGAGGCACCGTGGTGGCTGGTGGAAGGCAACGACAAGAAGCGCGCGCGCCTGAACTGCATCCATCACCTGCTCGCGCAGGTGCCGTACGGCGAGATCGAGCACGATTCGATCGCCTTGCCGGCGCGCGAACACAACCCGGACTACATCCGTCACCCGGTGCCGGAGTCGATGTACGTGCCTTCGGTGTACTGACGCGGGTTGCCGCCGTCGCGGCTATTCCCCCAGCGCGCGCGCCACGAACGGCGGCGCGACCCGCACGCCGTCGTGCAGGTGGGCGCTGTAGTAGGCGGTCTCGAACGGTTTGGCTTCGGCATCGGCGCGACGGAAGTCGAAACCGAAACCGTCGGCCTTGCTGGCCAGGGTCACGCTCCACCAGCCGGTCGGATAGCACGGCTGCGGAAACGGCAGGGTCCTGAATGCACGGAAGCCGGCCTTGCCCATCTCCGCGCGCATGTCCTTGATCAGGTCCAGCAGCGCCAGCGGCGACTCGGACTGCTGCACCAGCAGGCCGTCGTCCTTCAGCGCGCGGAAGCAGCTCTCGAAGAAGGCCTGGTTGAACAGGCCCTCGGCCGGTCCGATCGGGTCGGTGGAATCGACGATCACCACATCGACGCTGCCCGGTGCGCAGTTGGCCATGTAGGCCACGCCGTCGTCGAACAGCAGCTCGGCGCGCGGATCGCCATTGGATTCGCACAGCTCCGGGAAGTGCTTCTCGGACATGCGGGTGACCTGCTCGTCGATGTCGCACTGGGTGGCGCTTTCCACCCCCGGGTGCTTGAGCACCTCGCGCAGGGTGCCGCAGTCGCCGCCGCCGATGATCACCACCCGCTTCGGCGCCGGATGGGTGAACAGCACCGGGTGGCTGATCATCTCGTGGTAGAAGAAGTTGTCGCGCGTGGTCAGCATCATCGCGCCGTCGATCACCATCAGCTTGCCCCAGTCGGTGCTCTGGTAGATCTCGATCTTCTGGAACGGCGACTGCACCTCGTCCAGCTTGGCGGTGGTGCGGAAGCCGATGGCCGAGCCGGTCGGCTGGAAATGTTCGATGTACCAGGTGTCTTGGGTCATGGGAGTGCGCAAGCGGGGCGAGGGTGCCGGAAGCGGCGCATTGTAGCGGCCGCATGTGTCCGCTGCCTGTAGAATGCGCCGGCCGCTTTCGCCCGGAAACCGCCATGTCCTGGTCTCCCGACCACGCCCGCAGAACCTATTCGATCTCCCACTGGGCCGACGGCTTCTACGACGTCGATGCGCGCGGGCGGATCGTGGTGCGGCCGCAGGGCGAGGCCGGTCCGGTCGTGGCCCTGCCCGAGGTGGTCGATGCCGCGCGCGCGGCCGGCGCACGATTGCCGTTGCTGGTGCGCTTCCCCGACATCCTCGGCCAGCGCTTGGGCAAGCTGCAGGCCGCGTTCGCGCAGGCGCAGGCCGACTGGGACTACGCCGGCGGCTATACCGCGGTGTACCCGATCAAGGTCAACCAGCACTTCGGCGTGGCCGGCACCCTGGCCAGCCATGTCGGCGAGGGCTTCGGCCTGGAAGCGGGCAGCAAGCCCGAGCTGATGGCGGTGCTGGCGTTGTCGCGACCGGGTGGACTGGTCGTCTGCAACGGCTACAAGGACCGCGAATACATCCGTCTGGCGCTGATCGGCCGCAAGCTGGGCCTGCAGACCTTCATCGTCATCGAGAAGCCGTCCGAACTGAAGCTGGTGATCGAGGAGTCGCGTGTGCTGGGCGTGCACCCCGGTCTGGGCGTGCGCATGCGGCTGGCCTCGCTGGGGGCCGGCAAGTGGCAGAACAGCGGCGGCGACAAGGCCAAGTTCGGGCTGTCGCCGCGGCAGGTGCTGGACCTGTGGAACACGCTGGGCGAACACGGCCTGCAGGATGCACTGAACCTGCTGCACTTCCACATGGGTAGCCAGATCAGCAACGTGCGCGACATTGCCAGCGGCATGCGCGAGGCCACCCGCTATTTCGTCGAGCTGTCGAAGCTGGGCGCGAAGATCGGCCACGTCGATGTCGGCGGTGGCCTGGGCGTGGACTACGAGGGCACCCGTTCGCGCAGCGACTGCTCGATCAACTACGGCCTGAACCAGTACGCCGGCAACATCGTGCAGCCGCTGGCCGAAGCCTGCGAGCAGTACGGGCTGGCGCCGCCGCGGATCGTCACCGAGTGCGGTCGTGCGATGACCGCTCATCATGCGGTGCTGGTGGCCAATGTGTCCGAGGTCGAGCCGGCGCCGGAAGGGCGGGTGCCGCCGCTGTCCGACGACGAGCCGGCGGCGGTGCGCCACCTGCGCGAAATCGCCGAAGAGGTCGATTCGCGACCGGCGGTGGAACTGTTCCAGGAAGCGCAGCACTTCCACGCCGAGGGCCTGAGCGCCTATGCGCTGGGGCAGATCGACCTGCGCCAGCGCGCCCGGCTGGACGATTTGTTCTACCTGATCGCGCATGCGGTACGTGCGCGCCTGACCGGCGAGGAAAAAAGCCATCGCCCGGTGCTGGACGAGCTCAACGACCGGCTGGTGGACAAGTACTTCGTCAACTTCAGCGTGTTCGAATCGATCCCCGACGTGTGGGCGATCGACCAGGTGTTCCCGATCGTGCCGATCGAGCGCCTGGACGAAGCGCCGACCCGGCGCGGCATCCTGGCCGACGTGACCTGCGATTCCGACGGTCAGGTCGACACCTACGTGGAGAACGAAGGCCTGGACAGCTCGCTGCCGCTGCATCCGTTGCGGCCCGGCGAAAGCTACCGACTCGGGTTCTTCCTGGTCGGCGCGTACCAGGAAGTCCTCGGCGACATCCACAACCTGTTCGGCGACACCGATGCGGTGGAAGTGAAGGTCGACGGCGACGGCTACATGCTCAGCCAGCAACGCCGTGGCGACACCACCGACGTGATGCTGGACTACGTGGGCTACAAACTGGATGACCTGCGCGCGGCCTATGCGTGCCGGGTCGGCGACGCCGGTCTGCCGCAGACCGAAGCGGACGCCCTGTCTGCCGCGCTGGAAGCCGGTTTGACCGGCTACACCTATCTGAGCGACGAGCCGCTGGGCTGATTCAAAAACCGGACGAGGTAGCGGTCGATCGCGAAGTCGCCGAAATTCCACGCGTATCTCAGGCGGGACGGATGGCGCGGATGTCCCTCTGCCGTGAGTGGGCCGAAGTGCTGCCAGCGGGCGCCGGAACCGTCCAGCCGTTGTGAAAGCTCGTGCGCCGCTTGCAGAAAGTAGCCGCGCGTCCGGATACCACTTCCCCAGGCCGCCCACAGAACAGGCATTTCCGTCGAAGAGACGATTTCGACGATACGGCGCAGGTTCTCCGCCCAGACCTTGCGTTCGACCGCGTCCGGCAAGGTGCTGCAATCGGTGGCGCGGACCGGGTAGAGATTCAGCATCGCGAAGCCGTCGAACCCGTGGCGCAGCGCTACCTGCTCGACTTTCGCAACCGTGGTATCGGATTTTTCCCGTGTCGCGGTGCTCGGGTTCAACCCGATCGTGAACAACAGGCGGTCGCCGCCGCGACCGAGCAGGTAACGGCAGCGGTCGGCGCGGTCGCAGGCATACAGGTCGTAGCGCGCCGTCAAGCCGGACACGCGCTCAGTCGCGCGCCACCTGGAAACCGGCGAAGCTCTGCGTCACCGGCATGATCTCCAGCCGGTTGATGTTCAGGTGCGGCGGCAGGGTGGCGACGTGGAAGATCTGCTCGGCGATGTCCTCGGCGGTCATCGGGTTCGCGCCGGAATACAGTTTGTCCGAGGCGGCCTGGTCGCCGTGGGTGCGAACCAGGGTGAACTCGGTTTCGGCCATGCCCGGCTCGATACTGGTCACGCGCACGCCGGTGCCGTGCAGGTCGCTGCGCAAGCCCAGCGAGAACTGGCTGACGAAGGCCTTGGTGCCGCCGTAGACGTTGCCGCCCGGATACGGATAGGTGGCCGCGACCGAACTGATGTTGATGATGACGCCCTTGCGTGCGATCAGCGACGGCAGCAGGCGGTGGGTCAGGGTCGCCAGCGCAGTGACGTTGGTGTCGATCATCGTGCGCCAGTCGTCCAGGCTGGCCTGCTGTGCCGGCCGCGTGCCCTGGGCCAGGCCGGCGTTGTTGACCAGCACGTCGATGCCGGCGAAGGCTTCCGGCAGGGAATTCAGCGCCGCGTTCATCGCGGTGGCGTCGCGGATGTCGAACGCTGCGGCATGTGCGTGTTCGGCGCCCAGCTCATCGACCAGCGCCTGCAGCCGCTCCGCGCGGCGGCCGGTGACGACGACCTTCCAGCCGGCGGCAACGAAGCGGCGGGCGGCAGCGACGCCGAAGCCGGACGTGGCACCGGTGATGAGGGCGGTCTTGTTCATGCAGGCGACGTGGATCAGCGTTTGAAGGCCAGCGTGATGATACCGGCACTGACCAGGGCAATGCCCAGCCATTCGCGCAGGTTCAGTCGTTCGTGCAGGAAAGCGAAGGCGAACACCGCCACCAGGACCAGACTGAGCTTGTCCACGGCCGCCACCGGCGATGTGTTGCCGGCCTGCAGCGCGCGGAAATAGCAGATCCAGGACGCACCCGTGGCCAGCGCCGATGCCAACAGCCATCCCCAGGTGGCAGGCGAGAGCGTTGACGGGCTTTGCCACTTGTCGGTGACGCTTACGAACATCATCAGCACCAGCAGAATGAACGCGGTGCGTATCAGGGTGGCGAAGTCCGAATCCACGCCCTGCAAGCCGACCTTGGCGAAGATGGCCGTCAACGCTGCGAACACGGCGGACGACAGCGCCCAGAAGAACCAGTGGGATTGGGTGGCCATGGTCAGGGTTCCTCAGGGCTGCATGCAATGCTGCGAGCGAGGGTCATCGAGTCCGGGCGCCGGTGCGAACGACTGGCGACACCGGCGGGCTATTGCGCCTTGATCGCCATCGCCGGCAGGCCGCCGTTGGCGAGTTTCTGCTTGGCCTCGGCCAGTTCGCTGGCGCTGCCGTAGGGGCCCATGCGCACGCGGTAGACCGTCTTGCCGTTGATCTGCGCTGGTTCGACGCGGGCATTGAGTCCGAGCAGGGCGACCTTGGCCTTGGTCGCTTCGGCATCGGCCGTCGCGCCGAAGGCGCCGGCCTGCAGGATGTAGCGCGCGCTGGTGTCGGCGCTGGCGACCGTGGTCGGCGCAGGCGCGGGAGTTTCGGTCGATTGCGCGGGTGTCGCCTGCGTCGGCGTTGCCGGGGTGGTGGCGGTGGTTTCGTCCAGCGGCTTGGGCGGCGCGGGTTCGGCCGCCGAGGCCGGCGCTTCGGCGGCGTTGCCCTGGGTCAGCGCCTGCAGCGCGCGCTGCTGTTCGGCGCGGTTGCGCTCGGCTTCGGCACTGGCGGCCAGCTCGGCGTCGGACATCCGTACTTCCTTGCCCGGAAGCAGGTCGTAGAACTCGTACTGGGTCGGCTGCGGCGCATCCGGCTCGGCATTCGTGGCCGGAACCTCCGGCGCCACGTCGGTATCGGCGTCGGCCACCGGCGCCGGTTGCGCGTCCGGGTTGGGCTGCGGGCGGAAGAAACCGTCGCCGTCTTTCTTGATCAGGCCGGGGACCAGGAAAAACACTGCCAGGCCCAGCACCAGTCCGATCACCAGCCACAGCCAGCCGGGGGTCTTGTTGCCGGAGTTGCGCTTGGCCTGGGTCTTGTTGCGTCGTGCCGCCATCTGTCGATTCTCCATTCGCGCGCGGTCCATGCGCGCCGTGCGGGTGCCTACATCTTTTCCGGTGCGCTCACGCCGAGCAGGTCGAGGCCGTTTTCCAGCGCCTGCCGCACCGCCAGCGCCAGCGCCAGCCGTGCGTCGCGCAGCGCGGCGTCTTCGACCAGTACCGGGGTGGCCGCGTACCACGTGTGGAAAGCATAGGCCAGTTCGCGCAGGTATTGCGCCACCAGGTGCGGTTCCAGCAGGTCGCCGGCCGCTTCCACCGTTTCCGGGTAGCGCGACAGTTCCACCATCAGCGCCAGCGAAGCATCGTCGTCCAGCGCCGACAGCTGGGCGATGCCGTGGTCGGCATCGTGCCGGTAGCCCTTCTCGGCCGCCTGCCGCAGCAGGCTGCAGACGCGTGCGTGCGCGTATTGCACGTAGAACACCGGATTGTCGTTGCTCTGCTGGCGCGCCAGGTCGATGTCGAACACCAGCTGCGAATCGGGCTTGCGCGCGATCAGGAACCAGCGGGTGGCGTCGCGCCCGGCCTCGTCGATCAGGTCGCGCAGGGTGAAGTAGCTGCCGGCGCGCTTGGACAGCTTCACTTCCTCGCCGCCGCGCATCACTGTGACCATCTGGTGCAGCACGTATTCCGGGTAGTCCTTGGGAATGCCCAGATCCAGCGCCTGCAGGCCGGCCTTCACCCGCGCCAGCGAGCCGTGGTGGTCGGCGCCCAGCTCGGTGATCGCGCGCCGGTAGCCGCGCTGCCACTTGGACAGGTGATAGGCCACGTCCGGCACGAAGTAGGTGTAGCTGCCGTCGGACTTGCGCATCACCCGGTCCTTGTCGTCGCCGAAGTCGGTGCTGCGCAGCCACAGTGCGCCGCCTTCCTCGTAGGTGCGACCGTTGGCGTTCAGCCGCGACACGGTTTCCTCGACCTTGTCGTCGCGGTACAGCGAGCTTTCCAGAAAGTACACGTCGAAATTCACGCCGAACGCTTCCAGGTCGCCGTTCTGTTCGCGCCGCAGCCAGGCCACGGCGAAGCGGCGAATCGCGTCCAGGTCCTCGATGTCGCCGCTGCCGGTGACGACCTGGCCTTCGATCTCGACCGAGTCGCCGCGCAGATAGGCATCGGCCACGTCCTGGATGTAGTCGCCGTTGTAGGCCGCTTCCGGCCAGTCGGCGTCGCCGGGCTTCAGCCCGTGCAGGCGCGCATGGGTGGAGCGGGCCAAGTTCTCGATCTGCACGCCGGCATCGTTGTAGTAGAACTCGCGCGTGACGCTCCAGCCGTTGGCGGCCAGCACCCGCGAAATGCAATCGCCGATCGCGGCCGCGCGGCCGTGGCCGACGTGCAGCGGGCCGGTGGGATTGGCCGACACGTATTCCACGCCGGCTACCTTGCCTTCGCCGCGGCCGTTGCGGCCGTAGTCGCGGCCCTGGCGCAGGGCGGTGGCGACTTCGCGCTGATAGGCGGCGGCGGTCAGGTGGAAGTTGATGAAACCGGGGCCGGCGATCTCGACCCTGGCGATGTCGGCGCTGGCCGGCAGCGCGTCCAGCAGCAGCTGCGCCAGCGCGCGCGGATTGCTGCGCGCCGGCTTGGCCAGCAGCAGGGCGGCGTTGGTGGCGAAGTCGCCGTGCTCGCGGGTCTTGGGGCGTTCGACCACGAAGTCGGGTGTGGCGACATCGGCCGGCAGGCTGCCGGCGGCACGCAGGGCGTCGATGCCCTGGTCGATCAGGGCGCGCAATGGCTGTTTCACGGGACGGTGGGATCGGCTGGTTTCCGGCCGGCTATTCTAGCTTTTCGCGCCGTCCCACGAATTCGGCGCTCACACCCAGCCGCGCGCGGCCAGCGAGACCGGCGGGCCGTCGCCGACGACGAAGTGGTCGAGCAGGCGGATATCGACCAGGCCCAGTGCTTGTTTCAGGCGGGCCGTGATCGCGCGGTCGGCGGACGACGGTTCCGGATTGCCGGACGGATGGTTGTGGCCGACGATCACCGCCGCGGCGTTGTGCGCCAGCGCGCGCCGCACCACTTCGCGTGGATGCACCTCGGCGCCGTCGATGGTGCCGCGGAACAGTTCCTCGAAGCCCAGTGCGCGGTGGCGGCTGTCCAGATACAGGGCGGCGAAGCTCTCGTGCGGCAACGGTCGCAGGCGCTGGGCGAAATAGCGGCCGGCCGAAGCCGGGTCGGTCAGGGTGCTGCCGCGTTGCAGCTCGGCGGCCAGTTGGCGCTGGCCCAGTTCCAGTGCCGCGGCCAGTGCGCAGGCCCGCGCCGGGCCCAGTCCCGGCAGTTCGGCCAGCCCGGCGGCGTCGCGTTCCAGCAGTCGGCGCAGCGGGCCGTGCGCCAGCAGCAGATCGCGCGCGGTCTGCACCGCGTCGCGGCCGCGCAGGCCCGAGCCGAGGAAGATCGCCAACAGTTCGGCGTCGGACAGGGCGCCGGCGCCGCGTTGCAGCAGCTTTTCGCGGGGACGTTCTTCGGCGGGCCAGTCGCGGATGTGCATGTGGCCAGCGTGCATCAGGCCATGCGCGAACGGCATCAGGCCGTTCACGGCGATCGGGTAAGCTAAAAGGCGGTCTGCAGGTAGGAAATCCCCGACGTGGCGCAAATTCTGGCGGGTCAACACATCCTGCTGTGCGTGGGCGGCGGCATTGCCGCCTACAAGGCGCTGGAACTGGTGCGACGCCTGCGCGAGGCCGGGGCGCAGGTGCAGGTGGCGATGACCGCCGGTGCGCAGCAGTTCGTCACCCCGCTGAGCTTCCAGGCGTTGTCCGGCCAGCCGACCCGCACCAGTCTGTGGGACCACGCCGCCGAACAGGCCATGGGCCACCTGGAACTGGCGCGCTGGGCCGACCGGGTGGTGGTCGCCCCGGCCACTGCCGACCTGCTGGCGCGGCTGGCGGGCGGGCATGCCGACGATCTGGTGTCCACGCTGTGCCTGGCGACCGACGCGCCGCTGACCGTGTGCCCGGCGATGAACCACCGCATGTGGCTGAACCCGGCCACCCAGACCAATGTCGAAACTCTGCGCCAGCGCGGAGTGCAGGTCGTCGGCCCGGAAGACGGCCCGCTGGCCGAAGGCGAATCCGGGCCCGGCCGGCTCAGCGAGCCGGAGCACATCGTGGCCGCGCTGGCCGGCACGGCGCTGCCGGCCAGGCCTTCCCTGCCGTTGCACGGGCTGAAGGTGGTGGTCAGCGCCGGCCCGACCTACGAGGATCTGGACCCGGTGCGCTATCTGGGCAACCGCAGCAGCGGCAAGATGGGTTTCGCCATCGCCGACGGCGCGGCCCGGCGCGGCGGCGAAGTGGTATTGGTGGCCGGGCCGGTGCATCTGCCGACTCCGGCCGGGGTGGCCCGCGTCGACGTGCGTTCGGCCGCGCAGATGCGCGAGGCGGTGTTCGCTGCGTTCCCGGCCGACATTTATATTGGCGCGGCGGCGGTGGCCGACTACACGCCGCGGCAGCCGGCGGCCAACAAGATCAAGAAGTCCAGCGAATCGCTGGGGCTGGACTTGGTGCGCACGCCCGACATCCTGTCCGAAGTGGCCGCCCGCACCGAGGGTCGGCTGAAACTGGTGGTCGGCTTCGCCGCCGAAACCGAGAACGTCGCCGGCTACGCGCGCGGCAAGCTGCAGGCCAAGCGGCTGGACATGATCGTGGCCAACCGGGTCGGCATCGAGGGGGGCGGCTTCGAAAGCGATTCCAATGCGATGACCGCCTACTGGCCAGACGGCGAGCGCGCTTTCGCCTCGGCACCGAAGACGCAACTGGCCGACGAACTGATCGACCTGATCGTGGAGCGACTGCAGGCATGAGCCGGACCCGTCCGATGGAAGTGAAACTGCTGGACCCGCGCTTCGGCGACGAATGGCCGTTGCCGGCCTACGCCACCGAGGCCAGCGCCGGCATGGACCTGCGCGCCGCGCTGGAGGCCGAGCTGGTGCTGGCGCCGGGCGACGCCGCCCTGGTCCCCAGCGGCATCGCCATTCATCTTGGCGACCCGGGCCTGTGCGCGGTGATCCTGCCGCGCTCGGGGCTGGGTCATCGCCACGGCATCGTGCTCGGCAACGGCACCGGCCTGATCGACGCCGATTACCAGGGCCCGCTGCTGATCAGCGTGTGGAACCGCGGGCGCGAGGCCTTCACCATCCAGCCCGGCGACCGCATCGCGCAACTGGTCGTGCTGCCGGTCACGCGGGTAAGCTTGCAGGTCGTGGATACTTTCGCGGACAGCGCGCGTGGTGAAGGGGGCTTCGGCCACACGGGCATCCGCTAGGGGACAGTCGGGAACGTCTATGGCCGAAAAGAATCCGGGGATGGTGGGTGGGTTGCCGATTGACACCGTCAGGCGGCTGTTGCCGTACCTGGCCGCATTGTGCGGCGTGCTGATGCTGTGGTTCGGCCTGTCCGGTGTGCAGCAGTGGCGCGAGGAGCGCCAGGCCGACCAGCTGCGTCAGGTCCGCGATCAGGTCATGCAGGCCGCCGAGCAGGCGGTGACGGCGCAGACCTCGACGCTGGCCGCGCGGCTGGCCGAGGCGCCGGTGCAGGCGGCGCTGGCTGCGGGCGATGCCGATGCGGTCGCGGCGCTGCTCAAGCAAGGCTGGGACGGCGCGCAGGAGGCGGAACTGCTGTCCACCGACCTGCATTCCTCGTATGTCGATGCGGCCGGCTTCGGCTATGCCAAGCTGGCCCTGCTGGAAACCGTCAAGCGCGACGGCAAGCCGGTGGCGCGGATGATCAGCGAAGACGGCCAGCCTGCGCTCGGCGTTGCGGCGGTTGCCGGCGACCGCCTGGTGCTGATGAAACTTGCCCCCTCGGTGGTGACCGACGCGCTCGATCGCGCTCCGGTTCCCGGCGGCACCTATGTCGGCCTGCGCCAGGGCGGCTATACCCTGACCCAGAAGGGCAACACCTCGCTGTCCGGCGGCGCGGAATCGCTGGCGCGGCCGGTCGGTGACAGCAGCCTGCGGGTGGTGGCCGGATTGCCGGACGGCACCGACGGCCCGCTGGGACTCGGCGCCATGCCCTGCCTGATCGTGGCCGGACTGTGCGGGGTTCTGGCGGTGCTGCTGCTGCTGCTGTGGAAGGGCCGGCTGCGGATGCCGGCGCGCGCGAGCGCCGGCGTGCCGGCAGGTGCGCCGACCGACAACGAGCCCACCCTGGGGCAGACCTTGCAGGACAACCCGTTACCCAAGCAGGAGCGCAATATCTCTAGCGAAGACGACACGAGCACGAAGCTCAACTACGCGGAGCAGACGGACATCGCCGTGGATCCGGAGATTTTCCGCGCCTACGATATCCGCGGCATCGTCGGACAGTCGCTCAGCCCGCAGGTCGCCAAACTGATCGGCCAGGCCATCGGCACCCTGATGCGCGAACAGGACCTGCCGGACATCGTGGTCGGTCGCGACGGCCGGTTGTCAGGACCGGAAATGGCGGCGGGCTTGATCGAAGGCCTGCGCAAGGCCGGCTGCAACGTCATCGACATCGGCCTGGCGCCGACCCCGGTGGCCTATTTCGCCGCCTATCACCTGCGCGCGGGCAGCTGCGTGGCGGTGACCGGCAGCCACAACCCGCCGGACTACAACGGCTTCAAGATCGTGGTTGGCGGGCAGACGCTGTCGGGCGAGGCGATCACCGACCTGTATGCCCGCATCAGCGAGAAGCGCCTGCACAGCGCCGACCTGCCCGGCGGCCTGGAGCAACGCGACGTCGGCGCCGACTACATCCAGCGGATCGCCGACGACGTGCAGATGGACCGCCCGCTGAAGGTGGTGGTGGACGCCGGCAACGGCGTGGCCGGCGAGCTCGGCCCGCAGCTGCTGGAAGCGATCGGTGCCGAGGTCGTGCCGCTGTACTGCGAGGTCGACGGCACCTTCCCCAACCACCATCCCGATCCCAGCGAGCCGCACAATCTGGAAGACCTGGTGCAGATGGTGCAGCGTTTCGACGCCGACCTCGGCCTGGCCTTCGACGGCGACGGCGACCGCCTCGGCGTGGTCACCCCGGCCGGCTCGGTGATCTTCCCCGATCGCCTGCTGATGCTGTTCGCCGCCGACGTGCTGGAGCGCAATCCCGGCGCGCTGATCCTGTACGACGTCAAGTGCACCGGCAAGCTGCAGGGCTGGGTGCTGCGCCACGGCGGCACACCGATGATGTGGCAGACCGGGCATTCGCTGATCAAGGCCAAGATGCGCGAAACCGGCGCCGAACTGGCCGGCGAGATGAGCGGCCACTTCTTCTTCCAGGAGCGCTGGTACGGCTTCGACGATGGCCTGTACTCGGCCGCGCGCCTGCTGGAGATTCTGTCGCGGCGCGGCGAGGCGCCGGGCGAGGTGCTGCAGGCGCTGCCGGACGGGGTGTCGACGCCGGAGATAAAGGTGCCGGTCAAGGGCAGCCCGCATCAGGTGGTGGAGCGTTTCGTTGAGGCGGCCAGCTTCGAAGGCGCGCGCCTGACCACCATCGATGGCCTGCGCGCGGACTGGGATGATGGCTGGGGCCTGCTGCGCGCGTCCAACACCACGCCGGTGCTGGTGCTGCGGTTCGAAGCCGACAGCGAAGACGTGCTGGAGCGGATCAAGACCCAGTTCCGCGAACTGCTGGCGCAGGTGGCGCCGGAGCTGAAACCGACCTTCTGAGCTTCGCCGCCGGTTTCACGCCGGCACCCGAGGGTCGCGCGGCTATTGCGTGCTGGTCGGCGGTGGCGCTTCGTCGGCGCCCGGTGGCGCGATGCCCTTGGCTGCCCGATAGCGGGCCAGGGTGTCGGCGATGTCCTGGTCCAGTTCCAGCCGCTGGCGCTGGAAGCTGGTCTGCAGCTGCAGCTGGCGGCGCAGGTCGGTTTCGCGCTGGTGGATGTTCGCGGCCAGTTCGTCGTTGATCTTCTGCCCGGCCAGCTCGCGGTCGCCGGCCTGCTGCAGCAACTGGATCAGGCCGTCGCGCAGGCTGGTGAGGTTGTAGTTGGCGGTGGTCAGGCTGTTCTCCAGCAGCGCCGTGCGTTCCTCGAACACCCGGCGCAGATCCTTCTCGGTTGGATAGGAGTTCAGCATGGCTTCGTCGGTGCGGCGCCGGGTCTCGGCGGCGGCTTCGTCCATCTTTTGCTGTTCGGCCTGCACGGCGGCGGCGTTGCGCTCGTCTTCGGTCAGGGCGCGCTCGACTTCGCCGGTGCGCAGGCCGCTGGCGGCGCTGAACTCGTCGCGGGCGTGATCGACGGCATTGGCCGGCAGGGTGTCGCTGCACACGCGGCTGCCGTTCTCGTTCCAGCAATAGAGCTTCTTGGCCGGTGTCTTGTTCTGCTGTGCCGGCAGTGGCGCAACGACTGCCAGGGCCAGCGCCAGAACCAGACAGGCGTTCCGTGTCATCGGCATCGCACAGCCCCCTGCTGTGTCGGTTGCGTGTTCATCCGGCCTCCGTCGCGGCCCCGTAGCGTGCACGGTAGGCCAGCAGTGCATCCCGGTAGCCGACAAGTTCGGCGTTTTCGCCGGCGAATGCAAGCAGATCGGCCAGATTGGCGACGGCGATCACGGGAACGCCGGTGTCGTCGGCGACCGCCTGAGCGGCCGAGCGCCGCCGGGGGTCGGTTTCGTCCAGCACTTCCTGGCGGTCGAGGGCGACGACGATCCCGGCCGGGCTGCCGCCGCCTTCGCGGATGATGCCCAGCGCCTCGCGGATGGCGGTGCCGGCGGTGATCACGTCGTCGACGATCAGCACCTTGCGCCCCTGCAGCGGCGCGCCGATCAGGCGGCCGCCTTCGCCGTGGTCCTTGGCCTCCTTGCGGTTGAAGGCCAGCGGCAGGTCGCGGCCGCGGCCGGCCAGCGCGCAGGCGACCGCCGTGGCCAGCGGGATGCCCTTGTAGGCCGGGCCGAACAGCAGGTCGAATCCGACCCCGGACGCGTCCATCGCGTCGGCGTAGCAGGCAGCCAGCGCGGCCAGGCGGGCGCCGCTGTCGAAGCAGCCGGCGTTGAAGAAATACGGGCTGAGGCGTCCGGACTTCAGGGTGAATTCGCCGAAGCGCAG
This sequence comes from Pseudoxanthomonas kalamensis DSM 18571, assembly GCF_010211745.1. Classification (GTDB taxonomy): domain Bacteria; phylum Pseudomonadota; class Gammaproteobacteria; order Xanthomonadales; family Xanthomonadaceae; genus Pseudoxanthomonas_A; species Pseudoxanthomonas_A kalamensis. The sequence continues at coordinate 683,354 of NZ_PDWQ01000001.1, forward strand.
CGCCTGTGCGTCCAGGGCCAGTTGCAGAAAGCGTTGCTTGTGCATGGGATGGGGTTGCGGGGAACGGGAAACGCCGACAGCACAGCCTACCACCGGCCCGGTCCGGCGCCGGCGCGCGAAGCGGTTATGCTCTGCCGCTGTATTCCCCAAGAGTTTTGTCCTGATTCGTGAAGATCATCAGCTTCAACGCCAACGGCATCCGTTCGGCGGCCAACAAGGGCTTCCTCGACTGGCTGCCGCAGCAGCAGGCCGACGTGGTCTGCCTGCAGGAGACCAAGGCGCAGGAGGACCAGCTGACCGACCCGGCCTTCCGTCCCGATGGCCACCACTGCTTCTACCGTGACGCCATCACCAGGAAGGGCTACAGTGGGGTGGCCATCTATAGCCGCCGCGAACCCGACGAGGTGCGCACGGCACTGGGCTGGGCGCCGTTCGACGACGAAGGCCGCTACATCGAGGCGCGTTTCGGCCAGCTCAGCGTGGTCTCGTTCTACATCCCGTCCGGCTCCTCGGGCGAAGAGCGCCAGGGCTTCAAGTTCCAGGTCATGGACTGGCTGAAACCGATCATGGACCAGTGGCTGGCCAGCGGCCGCGAATACGTGCTGTGCGGCGACTGGAACATCGTGCGCGCGCGCAACGACATCAAGAACTGGACCAGCAACCAGAAGAATTCCGGCTGTCTGCCGGCCGAGCGCGCCTGGCTGAACGGGATGATCGCCGACGCTTGCGGCGACGGCCTGGTCGAAGCGCCCGCGCACGGATGGCACGACAGTTTCCGGGTCATCAAGCCGGAAGCGGTCGAATACACCTGGTGGAGCAATCGCGGTGCGGCGCGCGCCAACGATGTCGGCTGGCGGATCGACTACCAACTGGTCACCGCGGGCATGGCCAAACGCGCCAGGTCCTGCGCCATCTTCCGTGAACCGCGCTTCTCCGATCATGCCCCGTACCTGGTGGAATACGCGGAATGAGCGACGCGCAGGCGGCAAACGAGACGGTTTCGTACAAGGGCTGGTCCGGCATCCGCCGGGCTTTCGCCACGCCCTCGGCGGTCACCATGCTGCTGCTGGGCTTTGGTTCGGGCCTGCCGTTTTTGCTGATCGCTTCGATGACGCTGTCCACGCGCCTGCGTGATGTCGGCTTGGACCTGGGCAGCATCGGCCTGATCAGCCTGGCCAGCTTCTTCTACCTGCTGAAGTTCCTGTGGGCGCCGCTGATCGACCGCTATCGCTTTCCGCTGACGGCCTTTCTCGGCCGTCGCCGTTCGTGGCTGCTGGCCTCGCAGATCGGGGTGCTGGTGGCGTTGGCGGCGCTGGCGCTGACCCGGCCGGAACAGGGCGTGACCGGGCTGGTGGTCTGGGTGCTGATTGCGTCCTTCGCCGGCGCCACCCAGGACTCGGCGGTGGACGCGTACCGGATCGAGATCGCCCCGGCCACCGCGCAGGCGGCGCTGGCGGCGACCTATACGCTGGGCTACCGCATTGGCTTGATCCTCGGCGGTGCCGGTGCGCTGTACCTGGCCGAATACCGCGGCTGGAAATTTTCCTATCTGGCAATGGCCGCGCTGATGCTGTTGCCGCTGCTGACGACCCTGCTGTGCCGGGAACCGGTCGCGCCGGAAGCGACGGTGCAACGGCGGATCGACTTCGTCGGCGCGTTCTGGCAGCCGTTCACCAGCTTCTTCCGCGGCAATGGCTGGGTCATGGGGCTGGTCCTGCTGGCCTTCGTCGGCCTGTTCAAGTTCCCCGACCAGGTGATCGGGGTGATGTCGGGCCCGTTCTATCTGGACTCGGGCTACACCAAGGCCGATATCGCCACGGTGTCGAAGCTGTTCGGCATCTGGGTCGGCATTCTGGGTGCGTTCGCCGGTGGCGCCGCGGTGGCGGCCTTCGGCTTCCGCCGGATGCTGTTCGTCGCCGCGCTGGGGGTGGCGATCTCCAACCTGGCCTTCCTGCTGATGGCGCAGCATCCCTCGCAGATCTGGGCGTTCTACGCCGCGATCACCGCCGACAACCTGTTCCAGGGCTTTGCCGGCACGGTGCTGGTGGCGTTCATGTCGTCGCTGACCGACCGCAATTTCACTGCCACCCAGTACGCGCTGCTGGTGTCGCTGGCCAATCTGCCGGGCAAGTTCGTCGGCGGCGTGTCCGGCTACATCGTCGAGGCCACTTCGTACAGTACATTCTTCATCCTCAGCGCGGCGACCGTAGTGCCGACCTTGCTGTTGCTGGCCTGGCTGTGGCAGCGTATCCGCGACCCGGCCCGAGAAGCCGGCGAGGGAGTGTCCGGATGACCGATCTGGTGCTGAAAGATATCGATTCGGTGCTGCGTGATCGCATCCGCCGGGTGGCCGAGGCGCGCGGCTGGAGCGAGCACGAGACGATCGCCCAGCTGATCGAGCTGGGCCTGTTTGCTGTCGAGGCCGAGGTGCGCGGCGGTTTCGACGATGCCGAGGTGGACGTGCTGTCCGAGGCGATCGCGGCGCTGAAGGACGTGCCGGAAGGTCAGAGTTTCTAGGCCGGGTACACGGTTCCCAAAATGCGCGGCCCGCGGGCGCCGGTGACCGATGGCAGGTTGCCGGGTCGGCCGGCCAGGGTTTCGCGCGCCAACCAGGCAAAACCCATCGCTTCCATGTAGTCCGGGTCCAGTCCGTGCGCGGTCGTGGACTCGACGACGATGCCCGGCAGGCGGTCGGCCAGCCGGGTCATCAGCACCGGGTTGCGCACGCCACCGCCGCAGGCCATTACCCGGCGCGTCTGTGGCTGTTCTCGCAGCAATGCTTCAGCCGCCGTGGCGACGGTCAGTTCCAGCAGGGTGGCCTGCACGTCGGCCGGCGTTTCGCCGCCGACCAGGGCGGCTTGCAGCCAGTCCAGGTGGAACTGTTCGCGGCCGGTACTCTTCGGCGGTGGCTGGGCGAACCAGGGGTCGGCCAGCAGCTGTTGCAGCAGGGCCGGGTCGCAGCGGCCGCTGGCGGCAAAGCCGCCGTCGGCATCGAATGGGTGGCCGGTATGGCGCTCGCACCAGACATCGAGCAAGGCATTGGCCGGGCCGGTATCGAAGCCGCGCACCTCGCCGTGGCGGGGCAGCAGGGTGAAGTTGCCGATCCCGCCCAGATTCAGCACCGCGCGGTCTTCATCGTCCGCATGCAGCATGGCGGTGTGGAAGGCGGGCATCAGCGGCGCGCCATGGCCGCCGGCGGCGACGTCGCGGCGACGGAAGTCGGCCACCACGGTCATGCCGCTGCGTTCGGCGATGACGTTGCCATCGCCCATCTGCCAGGTGAAGGGGTAGGCGGCGTGCGGACGGTGGCGCACGGTCTGCCCATGCGAGCCGATCGCGCGAACCCGCTCGCGCGGCACGCCGGCCGATTCCAGCAGCGCGTTGGCTGCGTCGGCGAAGCCATGCGCCACGCGCACGTCCAGTTCGCCCAGCTCATCCAGCGAGGTCGCCTCTCCGCCTTGGCCCAGTGCGATCAGGCGCGCGCGCAGATCTTCCGGCCACGGGCAGGCGCGGCCCGCCAGCAAGCGGGGGCCGTGTGCGAAATCGACCAGCGCAGCGTCGATGCCATCGACGCTGGTGCCCGACATCAGGCCCAGATAAAGCTCGCTTGCGGACATCGGAGTTTGCTTGCGGGGTGGCTGGCGCGCTGTGCGCTCAGCCCTTCTTTGCCGCGGCGGGCTTGACCGTGCTGCTGGCGACGGTCTTGCCGCCGGCATCTTCCTTCGCTGGCGGGACTTCGGCGTAGATCACGTCCTCGACGGTGCGGATACGCGCCAGTGCGCTGGAGGTGTAGCTGCGAAACGCCGCCAGTTCCTTGCCCGCCAGCGGTTCCGGTGGCGGCATGGTGATCGACAGCGGATTACGGTGCGCGCCGTTGACCCGGAATTCGTAGTGCAGGTGCGGGCCGGTCGCCAGCCCGGTCGAGCCGACGTAGCCGATCACCGTGCCCTGCGGAATGCGTTGGCCAGTACGGACCTTGCCGAACTTCGACATGTGCGCGTACAGCGTGGTGTAGCCCTTGCCGTGGTCGAGGATGACCACGTTGCCGTACCCGCGCTGCTGGCCGACGAACTTCACCCGCGCGTCGCCGGCGGCCATGATCGGCGTGCCGCGCGCGGCAGCGTAGTCCACGCCCTTGTGCATGCGCATCTTGCCCAGCACCGGATGCCGGCGCGAGCCGAAGCGCGAGCTGAGCCGCGCGTACGGGATCGGCATGCGGATGAAGCTCTTCTTCAGCGGCCGGCCTTGCGCGGTGAAGTACTCCGGTTTGCCGCCTTGGCGGGCGAAGCGGAAACCCGAATACAGCTTGTCGTCGACGGTGAAGGTCGCCGCCTGCACCGGGCCGGTGCCGACCAGCTCGCCTTCGCGCCAGGTCTGTTCGACCACCACGCTGAAACGGTCGTCGGCATCGAGGTCGGAATTGAAGTCGACGTCGTACTTGAAGATATCGTCGGTCAGCGCGTTGATGTTGGCGGCGGTCAGGCCGGCCTTGCGTGCCGAACGGGTGAACGAGCGCCCGACCTTGCCGCTCAGCACCACCGTGCGGGTGACCGATTCGCGTTCGATCACCGTCTGCTTGACCTGGTCTCCGTCCAGCCGCAGCTCGACCCGGCTCAGCGGGTCGCGGTCGTAGCGCAGGGCGCGCAGCTTGCCGTCGTCATCGAGGTCGAAGGCGATCTCGTTGCCGGGACGCAGGCGCGACAGCTTCGCTTTGGCGTCCTTGTTGTCCAGCAGCCGGTACAGGGTGGCGGCCGGGATGCCCAGTTCCTCGAACATCGCGCTCAGGGTATGGCCGGGCTTGACCCGCACCAATTGCCAGCCGTCCTCTTCGCCACCGGCGCGGGTGCGCTCGGACAGCGCCGGCAGGCTCAGCGGCAGGGTGGCCAGTGGCTCGCTGACCGGCGTCTGCAGGGCCGAGGAAAAGCCCGGCACGATGGTCGCCACCAGCAGGCCGATGGTGGTGAACAGGCAGGCGTGGATCCACTGGCGACGTCCCCAGCGGCGTGCGTTGAGATGCTGGCGCAACTGCTGATGCAGGCTCGTATCATGGTGGATTTCCAGACGGTCCCGGAAACGTTGCTTGCGGCCGTCGCCATCGCCATGATGCTGCATCGGAAGGGTTCCCGCCCGCAGGGGCGCGGGCCAATTGACGTACCATAGTCACGCGAAATGTTCGCGTCAAACCCTTGACCGAATTGGGTTTTTTCGCCCCGACTCGCATTAACGCAAATTTAATTCGACATTCACCTTCGTCATCGACGCCTTCACCACGGAACCACGCGCTTGCTCCCCAACGACCCTCTCGCCCTGATCGGCCGCGGCGCCGACGAAATCCTCAAGACCGAAGAGCTGGAGGCGCGGCTGAAGCGGGGTCGCCCGTTGCGGATCAAGGCCGGATTCGATCCCACCGCGCCGGACCTGCACCTGGGCCACACGGTGCTGCTGAACAAGATGCGCCAGTTCCAGGACCTTGGCCACCAGGTGATTTTCCTGATCGGCGACTTCACCGGCATGATCGGCGACCCGACCGGCAAGAGCGCCACCCGCAAGCCGCTGACCCGCGAGGACGTCGAAGCCAACGCGCGCACTTACGCCGAGCAGGTGTTCAAGGTGCTCGACCGCGACAAGACCGAGCTGCGCTTCAACAGCGAATGGTTCGGCAAGATGGGCGCGGCCGACATGATCAGGCTGGCCGGGCAGTACACCGTCGCACGCATGCTCGAGCGTGACGATTTCGCCAAGCGCTATGCCGCGCAGCAGTCGATCGCCGTGCATGAGTTCCTGTATCCGCTGGTGCAGGGCTACGACTCGGTGGCGCTGAAAGCCGACGTGGAACTCGGCGGCACCGACCAGAAATTCAACCTGCTGATGGGGCGCATGCTGCAGGAGCACCACGGCCAGCCGCCGCAGATCGTGCTGACCATGCCGCTGCTGGAAGGCCTGGACGGCGTGCAGAAGATGAGCAAGTCGCTGGGCAACTACATCGGCATCGGCGAGCCGGCGATCGACATCGTCAACAAGACCATGAAGATCGGCGACGAACTGATGTGGCGATGGATCGAGCTGCTCAGTTTCGAGATATCGATCGACGAAGCGGCCCGGCTGAAGGCCGACGTCGCCGCCGGGCTCAATCCGCGCGACATCAAGCTGCGGCTGGCGCGCGAGTTGGCCGCGCGTTTCCAAGATGCCGCCGCTGCCGACACCGCGATCGCCGGCTGGCATGCGGCGGTGACCGGGCAGGGCGACACCACCCTGCTGCCGTTGCAGGAAGTCGCCGTGCCCGGCGAGGGCCTGCGTATCGCCGCGCTGCTGACGGCCGCCGGCATCACCCCCAGCAATTCCGAGGCCAATCGCAAGCTCAAGGAGCGTGCGGTGCGGGTCGATGGCGAAGTGGTCGAGGACGCAGGTCTGGTGCTGGCGCCGGGCTTCGAAGGCGTGCTGCAGGTCGGCAAGCGCAACTTCGCCCGCGTCCGCCTGGTGGCGGCCTGATCAGCCCGGCGTCGGCAGGATCTGGCAGATCGCCTGGCAGACCGCCGCGCGCCGGCCATCGCCAAGCAGGGCCTCGCCGGCCAGGTGCAGGGTGTTGCGCGTGCGCTCGAGCAGTCGCGCATGGCATTCGATATGGGTTTCGCCCGGCGTGACCGGGC
>NZ_PDWQ01000001.1:692500-877852 GCF_010211745.1 Pseudoxanthomonas kalamensis DSM 18571
GAAGCCCACATGGGCCGCATGCTCCGGGGCCATAGCTCAGCTGGGAGAGCACCTGCTTTGCAAGCAGGGGGTCGTCGGTTCGATCCCGACTGGCTCCACCATCTGGCTTCGGCCTGTACGTTTTGGGTCTGTAGCTCAGGTGGTTAGAGCGCACCCCTGATAAGGGTGAGGTCGGTGGTTCGAGTCCTCCCAGACCCACCATCCCGGTCGGGCGAATACTCTGCATTGCGCACACTAAAAAAGTTCGATGAAACATGCTTGGCGTTGAGGCCGGCATTGTGTTCTTTGACAACTTGGGACGTAGCGAGCGTTTGGATTTTCATCTAGACGTGTCGTTGAGGCTAAGGCGGGGGCATATAAGCCCCTAAACTTGAATGTCGTTGATATTCGCGTTCGTGGTTTGTACCCACGAGCACAGACGACCCTGAGGCGACTTGGGGTTATATGGTCAAGCGAATAAGCGCACACGGTGGATGCCTTGGCGGTCAGAGGCGATGAAGGACGTGGTAGCCTGCGAAAAGCGCGGGGGAGCTGGCAACAAGCTTTGATCCCGCGATGTCCGAATGGGGAAACCCACTGCTTCGGCAGTATCCTGCAGTGAATACATAGCTGCTGGAGGCAAACCCGGTGAACTGAAATATCTAAGTAACCGGAGGAAAAGAAATCAACCGAGATTCCCTCAGTAGTGACGAGCGAACGGGGACCAGCCCTTAAGCTGAGATGGTTTTAGAAGAAGCGCCTGGAAAGGTGCGCCATAGATGGTGATAGCCCAGTATTCGAAAGGGCCACCTCAGTGAAGACGAGTAGGGCGGGGCACGAGAAACCCTGTCTGAACATGGGGGGACCATCCTCCAAGGCTAAATACTCCTGACCGACCGATAGTGAACCAGTACCGTGAGGGAAAGGCGAAAAGAACCCCGGAGAGGGGAGTGAAATAGACCCTGAAACCGTGTGCGTACAAGCAGTAGGAGCCCTTCGGGGTGACTGCGTACCTTTTGTATAATGGGTCAGCGACTTACTGTTCGTGGCAAGCTTAACCGTATAGGGGAGGCGAAGGGAAACCGAGTCTGAAAAGGGCGCATAGTCGCGGGCAGTAGACCCGAAACCGGGTGATCTAGTCATGCCCAGGGTGAAGGTGCCGTAACAGGTACTGGAGGCCCGAACCCACTCCCGTTGCAAAGGTAGGGGATGAGGTGTGATTAGGAGTGAAAAGCTAATCGAACCCGGAGATAGCTGGTTCTCCTCGAAAGCTATTTAGGTAGCGCCTCATATGTATCCTCTTGGGGGTAGAGCACTGTTATGGCTAGCGGGTCATCGCGACTTAGCAAACCATTGCAAACTCCGAATACCAAGACGGACTGTATGGGAGACACACGGCGGGTGCTAACGTCCGTCGTGAAAAGGGAAACAACCCAGACCCACAGCTAAGGTCCCAAATTCAGTGCTAAGTGGAAAACCATGTGGAAAGGCACAGACAGCCAGGAGGTTGGCTTAGAAGCAGCCACCCTTTAAAGAAAGCGTAATAGCTCACTGGTCGAGTCGGTCTGCGGGGAAGATTTAACGGGGCTAAGTACTGAACCGAAGCTTGGGGTGCACACTTTGGTGTGCGCGGTAGAGGAGCGTTCCGTAAGCCTGCGAAGGTGGATTGAGAAGTCTGCTGGAGGTATCGGAAGTGCGAATGCTGACATGAGTAACGATAATGCGGGTGAAAAACCCGCACGCCGAAAGCCCAAGGTTTCCTTGCGCAACGTTAATCGGCGCAGGGTTAGTCGGCCCCTAAGGCGAGGGCGAAAGCCGTAGTCGATGGGAAGCTGGTTAATATTCCAGCACCTCGTGCAAGTGCGATGGAGGGACGGAGAAGGTTAGGCAGGCCGGGCGTTGGTTGTCCCGGTGAGAGAGTTGAGGCGGTGCCCTTAGGCAAATCCGGGGGCGCAACGTTGAGACTAAGGACGAGTCCTTTAGGACAAAGCTGCTGATATCACGCTTCCAGGAAAAGCTCCTAAGCTTCAGCTTGCACAGACCGTACCGTAAACCGACACAGGTGGGTAGGATGAGAATTCTCAGGCGCTTGAGAGAACTCGGGTGAAGGAACTAGGCAAAATAGCACCGTAACTTCGGGAGAAGGTGCGCCTCTTCTGGTGAATAGCTGGGGGAGGCCGAAGTAACCAGGCCGCTGCGACTGTTTACCAAAAACACAGCACTCTGCAAACACGTAAGTGGACGTATAGGGTGTGACGCCTGCCCGGTGCCGGAAGGTTAATTGATGGGGTCAGCCGCAAGGCGAAGCTCTTGATCGAAGCCCCGGTAAACGGCGGCCGTAACTATAACGGTCCTAAGGTAGCGAAATTCCTTGTCGGGTAAGTTCCGACCTGCACGAATGGCGTAACGACAGCGGCGCTGTCTCCACCCGAGACTCAGTGAAATTGAAATCGCTGTGAAGATGCAGCGTTCCCGTGGCAAGACGGAAAGACCCCGTGAACCTTTACTACAGCTTTACATTGAACGTTGAGTTCGTCTGTGTAGGATAGGTGGGAGGCTTTGAAACCGAGGCGCCAGCTTCGGTGGAGCCAACCTTGAAATACCACCCTGATGTGCTTGACGTTCTAACCCAGGCCCGTAATCCGGGTCGGGGACCATGTATGGTGGGTAGTTTGACTGGGGCGGTCTCCTCCCAAAGAGTAACGGAGGAGCTCGAAGGTACGCTCAGCGCGGTCGGACATCGCGCACTGTGTGCAAAGGCATAAGCGTGCTTGACTGCAAGATCGACGGATCAAGCAGGTACGAAAGTAGGACTTAGTGATCCGGTGGTTCTGTATGGAAGGGCCATCGCTCAACGGATAAAAGGTACTCCGGGGATAACAGGCTGATACCGCCCAAGAGTTCATATCGACGGCGGTGTTTGGCACCTCGATGTCGGCTCATCACATCCTGGGGCTGTAGTCGGTCCCAAGGGTATGGCTGTTCGCCATTTAAAGTGGTACGCGAGCTGGGTTCAGAACGTCGTGAGACAGTTCGGTCCCTATCTGCCATGGGCGTTGGAGATTTGAGAGGGGCTGCTCCTAGTACGAGAGGACCGGAGTGGACGAACCTCTGGTGTTCCGGTTGTCACGCCAGTGGCACTGCCGGGTAGCTATGTTCGGAAGCGATAACCGCTGAAAGCATCTAAGCGGGAAGCGCGCCTCAAGATGAGATCTCCCGGGGCACAAGCCCCCTAAAGGAACCATCAAGACCAGGTGGTTGATAGGTCAGGTGTGTAAGTGCAGTAATGCATTGAGCTAACTGATACTAATGATCCGTGTGGCTTGACCATATAACCTCAAGTTGCCTTGGACTCGACGAAACGTCGGAGAGAATCCAGGTTAACGCTACGTCCCAAGACCCTATGTGAGACAGGCGCCGCCCGTAGCTTCGGCACGGATGTGCGACGCTCCACCGTCTCCCTGGTGAAATTAGCGCTGTGGCACCACCCGATCCCATTCCGAACTCGGAAGTGAAACGCAGCTGCGCCGATGGTAGTGTGGGCTTCCCATGCGAGAGTAGGTCATCGCCAGGGTCTTTACCCGGAACCCCCAGTCGCAAGGCTGGGGGTTCTTCTTTTTGCTTTTCTGGGGTGTCTGCCGATGGCGGACGATCCGATTCCGGCATGAAAAAAGCGCGCGACTTTCGCCACGCGCCTTGCACGCCGACGATTCCGGTCGCCGTATCTAGAAGGCGTCGCCCGGTACGCGGACGCAACCTTCCATCAGGATCCGGGCGCTGCGGCTCATCACCGCCTTGGTCACCGTCCACTGGCCATCGACCTGCTGCACGGCCGCGCCAACACGCAAGGTGCCGGAGGGATGACCGAAGCGGACTGCGTCGCGCTGCCCACCGCCTGCCGCCAGGTTGACCAGCGTTCCCGGAACGGCCGCCGCAGTGGCAATGGCGACGGAGGCGGTGCCCATCATCGCGTGGTGCAGCTTGCCCATCGACATCGCCCGCACATTAAGGTCGATGTCGTCGGCCAGAATCGATTTGCCCGCCGATGTCGCGTATTCCGCCGGTGGCGCGACGAAGGCGACCTTCGGCGTGTGCTGGCGGCTGGCCGCTTCTTCCGGCGTCTTGATCAGACCCATGCGCAGCGCGCCGGCCACGCGGATGGCTTCCATCTTGTTGAGGGTCGCCGGATCGCCATTGATCGCAGGTTGCAGTTCGGTACCGTCGAAACCGATGTCAGCGGCATTGACGAACACGGTCGGAATGCCGGCGGTGATCATCGTGGCCTGCAGACCGCCGATGCCGGGCACGTCCAGCGTATCGACGACATTGCCGGTGGGAAACATCGAGCCGCCGGCTTCGTCCTCGTCGGCCGGGTCGAGGAATTCCAGCACGATCTCGGCGGCCGGGAAGGTCACCCCGTCCAGTTCGAAATCGCCGGTTTCCTGCACCTGGCCGCCAGTCACCGGCACGTGGGCGATGATGGTCTTGCCGATATTCGCCTGCCAGATGCGTACGACACAGGTGCCGCTTTCCGGTATGCGAGCCGGATCGACGTAACCGGCGTGCAGCGCGAAGGCGCCGGCGGCCGTGGACAGGTTGCCGCAATTGCCGGACCAGTCGACGAAATCGCTGTCGATCGACACCTGGCCATACAGGTAATCCACATCGTGATCGGGTTTTGCGGACGGCGACACGATCACGCACTTGCTGGTGCTGGAGGTCGCCCCACCCATGCCGTCGGTCTGCTTGCCGTAGGGGTCGGGCGAACCGATCACACGCTGGAACAGCTTGTCGCGCGCCGCTCCCGGAACTTGCGCCGAGGCCGGCAGGTCTTCCCGCCGGAAGAACACGCCCTTGCTGGTGCCGCCACGCATGTAAGTGGCGGCAATGCGGATCTGCGCAACGTGGCTCATGTCAGGCCGCCTTCGACGATTCGAGAAAATCCTGGGCGAAACGCTGCAGCACGCCGCCGGCTTCGTAGATCGAGACTTCTTCGGCGGTGTCGAGGCGACAGATGACCGGGACGTCGATGCTTTCGCCATTGCGTCGATGCACGATCAACTTCAGGGTCGCGCGCGGGGTGCGTTCGCCGATGACGTCGTAGGTTTCGCTGCCGTCCAGGCCGAGCGTCTTGCGGTTGGTGCCCGGCTCGAACTCCAGCGGCAGCACACCCATGCCGATCAGGTTGGTACGGTGAATTCGCTCGAAGCCCTCGGCGACGATCGCCTCGACCCCGGCCAGGCGCACGCCCTTGGCCGCCCAGTCGCGCGAGCTGCCCTGACCGTAATCGGTGCCGGCGACGATGATCAGCGGCTGCTTGCGATCCATGTAGGTCTCGATCGCCTCCCACATGCGCATGACGGTGCCGTCCGGCTCCAGCCGGGTCAGCGAGCCTTGCTTGACCTCGCCGTCGACCACCGCCATTTCGTTGATCAGCTTGGGGTTGGCGAAGGTGGCGCGCTGCGCGGTCAGGTGATCGCCGCGATGGGTGGCGTAGGAATTGAAGTCCTCTTCCGGCAAACCCATTTTTGCCAGGTATTCACCGGCGGCGCTGCTGGCGAGGATGGCATTGGACGGCGACAGGTGGTCAGTGGTGATGTTGTCGCCGAGCACGGCCAGCGGGCGCATGCCGGTGAGCGTGCGCTCGCCGGCCAGCGCGCCTTCCCAGTACGGCGGACGGCGGATATAGGTGCTCTGCGGGCGCCAGTCGTACAGTGGGTCGATCTTGTCGCCGGACTCGACGTGCAGCTTGAACATCGGTCCGTACACGCTGCGGAACTGTTCCGGCTTCACGCTGGCGGCGACGATGGCGTCGATCTCCTCGTCGCTCGGCCACAGGTCCTTCAGCGTGACCGGCGTGCCGTCGGCATCGACGCCCAGCGCGTCCTGCTCGATGTCGAAGCGGATGGTGCCGGCGATGGGGTAGGCAACCACCAGCGGCGGCGAGGCCAGGAACGCCTGCTTGGCATAGGGATGGATGCGGCCGTCGAAGTTGCGGTTGCCCGACAGCACGGCAACCGAATACAGGTCGCGGTCGATGATTTCCTGCTGGATCTTCGGGTCCAGCGCGCCGCTCATGCCGTTGCAGGTGGTGCAGGCGAAGCCGACGATGCCGAAGCCCAGTTGCTCCAGTTCCGGCAGCAGACCGGATTCCTGCAGGTACAGCTGCACCGCTTTCGAACCCGGCGCCAGCGAGGTCTTCACCCACGGCTTGCGCAACAGGCCGCGTGCGTTGGCGTTGCGCGCCAGCAGGCCGGCGGCGATCACGTTGCGCGGATTGGAGGTGTTGGTGCAGCTGGTGATGGCGGCGATGATCACCGCGCCGTCCGGCATCAGGCCCTGCGCCTCTTCCGCCTTCGCCGCGGCCAGCTTGGCCTCGTCGGCCAGTCCGCGCTCGTGCAGGGCGGTGGTCGGCAGGCGCCGGTGCGGGTTGGAGGGACCGGCCATGTTGCGCACCACGGTGGACAGGTCGAAGCTCAGTACGCGCTCGTAGCGCGCGTCCTTCAGGGCGTCGGACCAGTAGCCGGCGTGCCTGGCATAGGTTTCCACCAGTTTGACCTGCTCGTCCTCGCGGCCGGTCAGTTTCAGATAATCGATGGTCTGCGCGTCGATGTAGAACAGCGCCGCGGTGGCGCCGTACTCGGGGCACATGTTGGAAATGGTCGCGCGGTCGCCGATGGTCAGGCTGTCGGCGCCTTCGCCGTAGAACTCCAGGTAGGCACCGACCACCTTTTCCTTGCGCAGGAACTCGGTCAGCGCCAGCACGATGTCGGTGCAGGTGATGCCCGGCTGGCGGCGTCCGGTCAGTTGCACGCCGACGATGTCCGGCAGCCGCATCCACGAGGCGCGGCCGAGCATGACGTTTTCGGCTTCCAGGCCGCCGACGCCGACCGCGATCACGCCCAGCGCATCGACATGCGGGGTGTGGCTGTCGGTGCCGACGCAGGTGTCGGGGAAGGCGACGCCGTCCTGTACGTAGACCACCGGCGACATCTTCTCCAGATTGATCTGATGCATGATGCCGTTGCCGGGAGGGATGACATCGACGTTGCGGAACGCGCGCTTGGTCCAGTTGATGAAGTCGAAGCGGTCGGCGTTGCGGCGGTCCTCGACCGCACGGTTGCGGGCGAAGGCGTCCTTGTCGAAACCGGGATATTCGACCGCCAGCGAGTGATCGACGATCAGCTGGGTCGGGACCACCGGATTGACCTGGGCCGGATCGCCGCCCTTGTCGGCGATCGCGTCGCGCAGACCGGCCAGATCGACCAGCGCGGTCTGGCCGAGGATGTCGTGGCAGACCACGCGCACCGGGAACCACGGGAAGTCCAGGACGCGCCGACGCTCGATCAGCTGGGTCAGGTAATCGTGCAGCCGGTCCGGATCGGCGCGGCGGACCAGGTTCTCGGCATGCACGCGCGAGGTGTAGGGCAGGCCGTCCCAGGCGCCGGGGGCGATGGCCTCAACTGCGGCGCGGGCGTCGAAGTACTCCAGCGAGGTGCCGGGCAGGGGTTTGCGGTAGTTGGTGTTCATGGCGGGCATCCGGTGTTCGGGGCTGGCACGGACTGGCGGGGATCGGGGCGGAAGGCGCCGGACCGGCGGATCGGGAGGACAATCTGGCACCGGAGAACCCATTGATCAATCTTGATGGATGCGATCAATGCATCTGCCGGCAAGCGGTTTTCCCGACAGCGACCGCGCGGGAAACGACCGGCGTGGCGACCCTGTCCACAAGCAAACCTCAAGTGATTGATTCTGAATGATAAAATTTCTGCCTTCGGCAGCCGTTCCAGCCGCGGAACACAGGGAACTATCGGCCGGATTAGCAGTCAAACCCCGTGATTGCTAAGATGAATTCCATGAGCCAGAACATGACATCCACAGCCTTGGTTTCCCACAGCCTGCCGGTGCCCAGCGCGCTGGGTTCGCTGGAGGCCTACATCGGCGCCGTGCACCAGATTCCGGTGCTGTCGGTCGACGACGAGCAGGCGCTGGCCCGCCGTTTTCGCGACGATGACGATCTGGATGCGGCCCGCGAACTGGTGCATTCGCACCTGCGCTTCGTCGTTCACGTCGCCCGCGGCTACAGCGGCTACGGCCTGCAGCTGGGCGACCTGATCCAGGAAGGCAACATCGGCCTGATGAAGGCGGTCAAGCGCTTCGACCCCGACCAGGGCGTGCGCCTGGTCAGCTTCGCCGTGCACTGGATCCGTGCCGAGATGCACGAGTTCATCCTGAAGAACTGGCGCATCGTCAAGGTCGCCACGACCAAGGCGCAGCGCAAGCTGTTCTTCAACCTGCGCAAGGCCAAGACCCGCCTCGGCTGGCTGAATGCCGAAGAGGTCAGCGCGGTCGCCCGCGACCTCAACGTGTCCGAGCGCGAAGTGATGGAAATGGAATCGCGCCTGTCCGGCCGTGACATCGGTTTCGATGCTCCGTCCGGCGAGGACGATGATCACGCGCCGCCGGCGCCGGCCAACTATCTGGTCGCGCACGAGGAAGATCCGTCGCAGGCCTACGAGCGCGCCGACAGCGAGGACAACCAGCTTGAGCTGTTGCGCGAAGGCATGGCCAGCCTGGATGCGCGTTCGCGCGACATCGTCGCCCGCCGCTGGCTGGACGCCGACAACAAGGTCACCCTGCAGGAACTGGCCGACGAATACGGCGTGTCCGCCGAGCGCATCCGCCAGATTGAGGCCAATGCGTTGAAGAAGATGAAGGCGCTGTTCACCGCCTGATCACGTGTACTGCGTGAAACGAAACGGCCCGAATCGCTCCGGGCCGTTTCCATTTGTGCGACGATGCCGTTTCAGTCGAGGTCGATCCGCGAGTTGCGCCGGGTATCCGGCATCCACAGGTAGACCAGCAGCGAGAGGGCGATGCAGGCGGTGACGTAGCCGTAGAAGCCGCGCTCGAAGCCGATGTGCTTGAACCACAGTGCCACGTATTCGGCGCTGCCGCCGAACAGGGCCACGGTCAGCGCATACGGCAGGCCGACGCCGAGCGCGCGGATCTCGACCGGGAACAGTTCGGCCTTCACCACGGCATTGATCGAGGTGTATCCGCTGACGATGACCAGCGCCGCGAGGATCAGCCAGAAGGCCTGCGCGGGACTGGACGCATGCTGTAGCGCGGACAGGATCGGCCAGGTGCACAGGGTGCCGAGCACGCCGAAGGCGATCAGGATCGGGCGTCGGCCGATCCGGTCCGAAAGCGCGCCGACCAGCGGTTGCAGCAGCATGAAGACGAACAGGGTCGACGCGTTGATCAGGCTCGCCGTGCTGTTGGCGATACCGGCGCTGTTGACCATGAACTTGTGCACGTAGGTCGTGTAGGTATAGAAGGCCAGGGTGCCGCCCATGGTCAGGCCGACCACCGTCAGCACCGCGCGCGGATGCTTCGCCAGTTCGTGCAGCGTGCCCTGGCGCGCGTTGTCGGCGGCCGATGCGATGGTTTCGCTGCGTTCGAACGACTCGCTTTCGACCATCGCCCGCCGCAGCCACAGCGCCACGACTGCGGCGATGGCGCCGATCACGAACGGGATCCGCCAGCCCCAGGCGCGCAGTTGCTGTTCGTCCAGGAACAGCCGTTGCAGCGCGATCAGCACGCCGAGCGCGATCAGGTGGCCCATCACCAGGGTCACGTACTGCATGCTGGCCCAGAAACCGCGATGCCCGCGCGAAGCGACTTCACTCAGATAGGTTGCCGAGGTGCCGTATTCGCCGCCCACGCTCAGCCCCTGCAGCAGCCGCGCCAGCACCAGCAGGACCGGCGCGGCCATGCCGATGCTGGCGTGGACCGGCGTGCAGGCGATCAGCAGCGAGCCGCTGCACATCATCGTCACCGACAGCATCAGTGCGCGCTTGCGGCCGTGGCGGTCGGCGTAGCGGCCAAGCATCCAGGCGCCCAGCGGACGCATCAGGAAACCGACGGCGAAGATGGCCGACGTTTTCAGCAGCTGGCTGGTGCGGTCGCCGCCGGGGAAGAACGCTTCGGCGAAATACAGCGAGAACGCCGCGTAGACATACCAGTCGTACCACTCGACCAGGTTGCCGATCGAGCCGCTGAAGATGCTGCGCAGGCGGTGCGCGGGAGTCATTCCGGGTCCGGCAGTCGGGGCCATTCGTTGTCCGCGGGCGGGCGTCGCCACGATTCTGGCGGTTGCGGGCGTCGGCGTCACGCCTTGCGCGAGTCGGGTCTCAGTACAGGTCGATCGGATCCACGTCCAGCGACCAGCGGGTCTTGCGTGCGTCAGGCAGCGCGTGAATCTTCGGCATGGCCGCTTCCAGCGCGGCGTGCAGTTCGCGACGCGAGGACGCGGACAGCAGCAACTGCGTGCGATGCATGCCGGCGCGCAGCGGCATCGGCGCCGGCAGCGGGCCGCTGAGCTCGACCTGCTCGGCGCAGGCCGGCAGCAGGGTATCGCGGGCCGCGCGCAGGAAATCCATCGGCGGTCCGGCATGCTTGGCTTCGGCGCGCAGCAGGGCCAGATGCGCGAATGGCGGGAAGCCGGCGGCTTCGCGCTGCTCCAGTTCCTGTTCGGCAAAGGCGTGATAACCGCCGCGGATCAGCGTCTGCAGCAGCGGGTGCTCCGGGTGATGGGTCTGCAACACGACTTCGCCCGGCTTGCCGGCGCGCCCGGCGCGCCCTGCTACCTGCACCAGTAATTGCGCCAGCCGTTCGCCGGCGCGGAAGTCGGCCGAGAACAGCCCTTCGTCGATGCCGACCACCACCACCAGGGTCAGGTGCGGCAGGTCGTGGCCCTTGGCCAGCATCTGCGTGCCGATCAGGATGCCGGGGCGGTCTGCGAGTTCGTGCAGATGCTTTTCCAGCGCGTCCTTGCGGCGGGTACTGCCACGGTCGATGCGCAGCACCGGCACGTCGGTGAATTGCTCTGCCAGCAGTTCCTCCAGCCGCTCGGTGCCGACGCCCTGCGGCTGCAGGGCGAGGCTGGCGCAATCCGGGCAGGCCGGTGGCGACAGCTTGCGATAGCCGCAATGGTGGCATTGCAGACGCCGGCCGCCGTTGTGCGCGGTCAGCGGGGTGTCGCAGCGCGGGCAGCGCGCGCTCCAGCCGCAGTCGTGACAGAGCAGCACCGGCGCGTAGCCGCGGCGGTTGCGGAACACCAGCACCTGGCCACCGGCATCCAGCGCGGCGCGCACCGCGTCCAGCACCTGTTGCGACAGTCCGGCCTGCAGCGCACGCTTGCGCACGTCGATCACCCGCACCTGCGGCGGCTTCGCTTCGCCGGCGCGCCGGCTCAGGCGCAGCAGTCGGTAACGGTCGTTGCGCGCGTTGTACAGGCTTTCCAGCGACGGCGTTGCGCTGCCCAGCAACACCGGAACCTCCAGCGCCTTGCCGCGCACCAGAACGAAATCGCGGGCGTGGTAGTGGATGCCGTCCTGTTGCTTGTAGCTGGCGTCGTGTTCCTCGTCGACGACGATCAGCCCGGCGTCCGGCAACGGCACGAAGGCGGCCGAACGGGTGCCGACGATCACCCGCGCCTCGCCGCGCCAGGCCGCCGCCCAGGTGCGCGCGCGTTCGTTGTCGTTCAACCCGGAATGGCTGGCATGCACCGGCACGCCGAGACGGCTGCGGAACCGCGCCAGCAGTTGCGGGGTCAGGCCGATTTCCGGCACCAGCACCAGCGCCTGCTTGCCACGGGCCAGGCAATCGGCGATGGCCTGCAAATAGACCTCGGTCTTGCCGCTGCCGGTCACCCCGTCCAGCAGGAATGGCGCGAAGCCGTCGGTGGCGCGGACCGATTCGATCGCCGCGCGCTGTTCGGCGTTGAGCGCCGGTCCGGGGTGCGGCAACGGCGCTTGCGACGAGGCCGGCACCGCCAGGCGTTCGACATGGCCGCGCGCGGCCAGGCTGCGCATCGGCGTTCGCCAGCCGTCCAGCAGCCGGTCCAGCGCGTCTTCGTGCAACACCGCCGCGTGCAGGTGTTCGGCCAGCCGACGCGGTCGGCTGTTCTTGCGCAGGCCGGGCAGGGCCTCGATGCCGGCTTCGGTCAGTTGCCAGGCCCAGGCATGGGTGTCCGGCAGCGGTTCGCCGCGGCGCAGCGCGGCCGGCAGGGCGGTGGCCAGTACTTCGCCGAGGGGAGCCTGGGTGTAGCGCGCCAGCCAGCGCAGCGAGGCCAGCAACTCGCCTTGCAGCAACGGTTCGGGATCCAGCCAGGCCAGCGCGGTGCGCAGGTCGCCGACTTGCGGGTCTGTCGGCGCGATTTCGACCACGGTGCCGACCAGCTCGCGCGGGCCGAACGGCACCCGGACGCGGCGGCCGACAGCATCCGCGCCGACCGTATCAGTGTCCGGTGGCAGGTAGTCGAAGGCCTGCGGCAACGGCAAGGGCAGGGCGATGCGCAGGACGGATGCGGCGGCGGACATCGGCTCAGTGTAACCAGCGTCCTTGCCTCGTCAGCGGGCCGCGGCGCGGGACTACAGTTGCGAAGGAAAGCTGGCTCGCGATTGATGAGAATCACGCAAGCTGCTGCCGCGCATGGAGATTCCCGCTTATCCACACAGCTTGTGGATAAAACTGTGCATGGGCTTGTGGCTTCACGGCCCGGACGCCGTATCACAAGCCTGTCATCTGGATTGGCGAAAAAATCGCCAAATAAATAATTCATTTAAAAATCAAACAGATAGGCGTGAAACGGGAATGTCATCCGGGCGCCGGAGCGGGCGCGAACACGGCCGCACTCCCGCGTCGTGCCGCTGTGCACAACCTTGCCGGGCAAATTCCGGTCTGCATCAAAGGTTTGCAGCGACATGACAGCCCGGCTTGCCGCAACGGTGCGGTCCAAGCACCATTCCGGTGCGGGGCACCGCCGGCCAGCCGGGCTGGCTAGAATGCGTGTCCCGGCCCGGGGCCAGCGCCGCATTCCGATGGCGCGACCGCAGCCGTTCGAGCACTCGCATGACCTCCCGTGCCCAGGCCCGGACGCCCTTCGCCAGCGAAGTGCGCCGCACGGCCGTTCTTGCCGCGCCGCTGGTCGGCGGCCATCTGGCCACCGGCCTGTTCGGCTTCGTCGACAGCGTCATCGCCGGTCGCCACGGCACCGATACCCTGGCCGGGGTGGCGGTGGGCACGGCGATGTTCTGGCTGCCGATGATGGTGCCGATGGGCACGCTGATGGCCTTGCCGGCGATGGTGTCGCAACTGGACGGCAGCGGCCGGCACGAACGGATCGGGCCGCTGTTCCGGCAGGCGCTGTGGCTGGCGGCGACGCTTGGGCTGCTGCTGTTCGGCTTCCTCAGCCTGGCCGGCCTGCTGCTGGCGCCGATGGGGATCGCCGCCGAAGTGCGTCCGGCGGCGGCCGCTTTTCTCGACGGCCTGCGCTGGGGCATGCCCGCGCTGACCCTGTACTACGCCATGCGCTACCTCAGCGACGGCTTGCACTGGACCCTGCCGACCCTGGTGCTGGGCTTCGGCGGCCTGCTGCTGCTGGCCCCGCTAGGCTATGCGCTGACCTTTGGCTTGGGCGGCTTGCCGGAACTGGGGGCGAAGGGGCTGGGACTGGCGTCGTCGGTGATGATGTGGACGCAGGCGACGGTGTTCTTCGCCTATCTGGCGCGGTCGAAGCGGTTCGCCGGATTGCATCTGTTCGTGCGGCTGGAAGCACCGGATGCGCGCCAGATCGGCGCCCTGCTGCGGACCGGGCTGCCGATCGGGATCACCGTGCTGATGGAAGGCGGCCTGTTCATCGCCACCGCGCTGCTGATCGGCCGGTTGGGCGAAGTGCCGGCGGCGGCGCACCAGATCGCCATCAACGTGGCCAGCCTGTGCTTCATGATCCCGTTCGGCGTCGCCGAGGCGACCACGGTGCGGGTCGGGCATGCGCTTGGCGGCGGCCGCGGCACCGAAGGCGTGCGCCGCGCCGTGTGGGCCGGGCTGGCGCTGGTGCTGGCGACCCAGGCGCTGACCGGCCTGGCCCTGCTGCTGGGGCACGATGTGATCGCCGCCTGGTACACCCGTGATGCCGCGGTGGCGGGGCTGGCGGCCAGCCTGCTGCTGTTCGCGGCGGCGTTCCAGTTCCCCGACGGCGTGCAGGCGTTGTCGAACGGCGCCCTGCGCGGGCTGAAGGACACCCAGGTGCCGATGCTGCTGGCGGCGCTGGCCTATTGGGGCGTCGGCATGCCGCTGGGCGCCGGCCTGGGGCTGGGGCTGGGCCTGGGGCCGAAGGGTATGTGGGCGGGCCTGATCGCCGGGCTGGTGGTGGCGGCGGTCTTGCTGGGCGGGCGCTTCCTGCGCAGCAGCCGACGATTGCAGGCCTTCGCCGACGGTCAATGAGAGATGCCGGGCTGTGTCCGCTCATGCACATGGCCCGGACGCAATGACGATCGGCGCATGAAACCGCCGCTTGCAGCCGTTAAGCTGCCGGTATCGCAGCAGGAGCTTCCCCATGAACCAACCCGCCCCGTCGCGCGGCCCCATCGCCACTTTCTTCGTCGGCCTGTGGGACGTGATGAATTTCACCCGCCGGCTGATCCTCAACCTGCTGTTCTTCGGCCTGCTGCTGCTGTTCCTGGTGATCCTGGTGATGGTGGCCGGCAGTGGCGGTGGCATCACCCCGATGGGTGAGCGCACGACCCTGGTGATTGCGCCGGAAGGCGCGCTGGTCGAACAGTACACGCGCGATGCGCTGACCCGCGATGTCGGTCGTGCGCTGGGCGACCCCAGCGTCGAGGAAGTGCAGCTGCGCGACCTGATCCGCGGAATCGAGGCGGCCAAGGACGACAAGCGCATCGAGCGCGTGCTGCTGGACGTGGACAAGTTGCAGGCCAGCGGCTGGGCCTCGCTGCGCGAAGTCGCGGCGGCGCTGGCCGATCTGCGCGCGTCCGGCAAGCAGGTCGTCGCCTTCAGCCAGGGGCTGGGCCAGGGCCAGTACCTGCTGGCCGCGCAGGCCGACGAGGTCTATCTGGATCCGATGGGCGGCCTGGTGCTGGAAGGCCTGGGACGCTATCGCCAGTACTACCGGCAGGCGCTGCAGGACAAGCTCGGGGTGGACGTGCACCTGTTCCGCGTCGGCGAATACAAGTCGGCCGCCGAGCCGTACATTCTCGACGCCGCGTCGAAGGAGTCCAAGGAAGCCGACCTGTACTGGATGGGCGACCTGTGGCAGCGCTATCTGCAAGACGTCGCCAGCGCGCGCAAGCTGACCCCGGAAGCGATCGCGGCCGGCATCGACACCCTGCCCGAAGGCGTTGCCGCAGCCGGCGGCGACCTGGCCAAGTTCGCCCTGCAGCAGAAGCTGGTCGATGGCCTGAAAACCCGCGAGGAAGTCGAGGACCTGCTGGCCGAGCGCGGCGTCGCCGACGAGGATTCCGAATACGGCTTCCGCAGCATCGGTCTGGGCGCCTATCTGGCCCAGCTCGACGCCAAGCGCAATCCGCTCGATGAGCGTCCGCAGGTCGCAGTGGTGGTGGCGGCTGGCGAAATCACCGGTGGCCAGCAGCCGCCGGGTACGGTGGGCGGCGAATCGACGTCGGCCCTGCTGCGCGAGGCGCGCGACGACGAGGACGTCAAGGCGGTGGTGCTGCGGGTGGATTCGCCCGGTGGCGAGGTGTTCGCTTCCGAACAGATCCGCCGCGAGGTGGTCGCGCTGCAGGAAGCCGGCAAGCCGGTGGTGGTGTCGATGGGCGACCTGGCCGCGTCCGGCGGCTACTGGATCAGCATGAACGCCGACCGCATCTACGCCGACCCGTCGACCATCAGCGGCTCGATCGGCATCTTCGGCCTGATCCCCAACATCACCCGCACCCTGGACAAGGTCGGCGTGCATACCGACGGCGTCGGTACTACCCGCTTCGCCGGCGCCTTCGACATCAGCCGTCCGCTGGACCCGGCGGTCGGCCAGGTCATCCAGTCGGTGATCGACAAGGGCTACGCCGACTTCACCGGCAAGGTGGCCACGGCGCGCAAGAAGAGTGTCGAGGAGATCGACGCGATCGGCCGCGGCCGGGTCTGGAGTGGTGCACAGGCCAAGGAGCGCGGGCTGGTCGACGAACTGGGCGGACTGGACGCGGCGATCGCCGATGCCGCCGCCCGCGCCACGCTGGGCGATGTCGGCAAGTACCGCGTGCGCTACATCGAGCGCATGGCAACGCCGTTCGAGCGGTTCCTCGGTGGCTTCGCCGGCAGCCGCCTCGGCTCGGCCTGGCTGAAGGATTCGGGGCTGGCGCGTGCGCTGCTGGTCAAGGCGTTGCCGGAAACCGAGGCGCAGCTGCGCTTCGTCGAGAATGCGGTCAAGGACCGCAACGGCACGCCGGTGAAGTCGCTGGCCTACTGCTTCTGCGGGATGTAGGTCCGCAACCGTTTACCACTTCACTCAAGGAGTTCGCGTGATGATCAGGAAGTCGTGGGTTGCCGTGTTGCTGCTGCTGTTCCCGTTTGCCATCGTTGCCACCGCCGTCGCCGCCGAATCGCTGCCCAGCGAAGCCTCGGTGCGCGACCTGTTGCAGGTGACTGAGGCGCGCAAGATGATCGATGCCTCGATCGCCCAGATCGAGCCGATGATGCAGGCCACGACCCAGCAGGCCTTGCAGGGCCACGAGCTGGACGATGCGCAGCAGGCTCTGGTCGCGGAAATGAACGCCAAGCTCGTCGGCCTGCTCGGCGAGACGCTGGACTGGGACAGCCTGGAGCCGTCCTTCATCGACATCTACCGCAAGTCCTTCAGCCAGGACGAAATCGACGGCATGCTGCAGTTCTATCGCAGCGATGCCGGCAAGGCGGTGATCGCCAAGATGCCGCAGGTCATGCAATACAGCATGGAGTTGAGCCAGCAGCGCGTGCTCGGGATGATGCCGAAGCTGCAGGCGCTGCAGGCGGAGTATCTGGAGAAGCTGAAGGCAACCGACTGACGCGGTCGCTTACTGCTCCGCCGCCTCCAGCTCCTCGCGGCGCTTCTGGTCGGCCTGCTGCAAGGTGTCTTCCACGGCGCGCGCCTTGTCCTGCGGCGCCTGAATGGCGTCACGGAGTTCGGTGTTCGCCGGTTTCGCTGCGGCGGTCGCCTGAGGCTCGGGCGGCTGCTCCAGCGGCGGCGGTTCGGGCTGGCAGCCGGCCAAGGCGCAGATTGCGGCCAGCACGGCCAGCGGATGCAAAGTACTCATGCAAGCTCCCGGTGAGTAGGCAGGGGTATGCTACGCCCACGGAGGCGAAGATCGCATGAGCACCCATCGCTGGCGGCTGGACGGACAACTGGCGCTGATCACCGGCGCCAGCGCCGGCATCGGTCTGGCCGTCGCCCGCGAGCTGCTCGGCCTGGGCGCCGACGTCATGCTGGTGGCGCGCAATGCCGACATGCTGGAAACGGTCCGCGACGAGTTGTCCGACGAATTCCCCGAGCAGGGCGTGCTCGGTCTGGCTGCGGACGTGTCCGACGACGAGGACCGGCGCGAGATCCTCGACTGGGTGGAAGACCACGCCGACGGCCTGGACCTGCTGGTCAACAATGCCGGCGGCAACATCAGCAAGGCCACCGTCGACTACACCGAGGACGAGTGGCGCGACATCTTCGAGACCAACCTGTTCTCGGCCTTCGAGCTGTCGCGCTACGCCCATCCCTTGCTGTCGCGGCGTGCGGCGTCGGCGATCGTCAACGTCGGCAGCGTGTCCGGCATCACCGCAGTGCGCAGCGGCTCGCCCTACGGCATGACCAAGGCCGCGCTGCACCAGCTGACCCGCAACCTGGCGACCGAATGGGCCGAGGACGGCGTGCGGGTCAACGCGGTGGCGCCGTGGTACATCCGCACCCGGCGCACCTCGGCCCCGCTGGCCGATGTGGACTACTACGAGGAAGTGATCGAACGCACGCCGATGCGCCGGATCGGCGAACCGGAGGAAGTGGCCGCGGCGGTCGCCTTCCTGTGCCTGCCGGCGGCCAGCTACATCACCGGCGAATGCATCGCCGTGGACGGCGGCTTCCTGCGCTACGGCTTCTGAAAAACGCGGGCATCGCGGTCACGGGCCGCTGCAGGTACTTTCGGCCAGGATGCGCTGCACGCGCTCGAATTCGGCCCGGTTCTTCGCCGCGTTTTCCGCTCGGCCGAAGCGCCAGGCGACTTCGGTTTCGCTCAGGCGCTTGCGCCAGGTCTCGCACAGCTGCTCGTCCGGCACGCGCGCGCAGACATCGTGCACGATTTCGCAGGCCTGGCCGGCGCCGGTCTGCGGGTTGCCGTCCAGACCGACGGTACGCAAGGGCACGCAGCGGGATTGCGGCTGGTCGCTTTCGGTGATGTAGCTGCCGCCGGTGTCGGGCGCGGTGCAACTGAAGATCACTGGTGGCGGCAGGCGGTTTTCCGCGGGCGGCGGGGCTTCAGGCGGGCTCGACGGGGCGGCGGCCGTGTCCAGCACAGCGCTGCCCGCTTGCGTCGCGGGGACCGGTGGCGCTGCCGGCGATGGCGTGGCCGGGCGCGCGGGCAGATTGTCCATCGGCACCGTGTTGACGCTGGACACGGTGCGCTTCTCCTCGTGCATGCCGGCACCGCAGGGTTCGTTCTGCAGGGTCAGCTGGCCGGCGGCGTCGGTGCAGCGATAGATCACCACGTCCGTGGCCATGCCTGGTTGGGCGAGATGCAGCAGGGACGCAGCCAGCGCGAGCAATGCGACCTGTCGCATCAATAGCCTCCGCAATCGTTGTTCATCCGCGCCTCGATGTCGCGTTGTTCCAGATCCAGTGCGCGTCGTTCGCTCTGCAGCGCACTGTGGTAACGCCGCTTGATTTCGTAGCGACGGTCGGACAGCCGCGCACAGGCTTCCTGCTGCGGCAGCATGTGGCAGCTGTCGCGCACCCAGGTGCCACCGCCTGTGGGCACCACCACCGGTCCACCGGGACGCTGCACCGGCGGATAGCCCAGCGTCCACAACGGCACCCAGCGCGGATTGCCTTCGCCATCGTCGCTGTCGTAGCGATCGCCTTCGGGCGTGACGCATTCGTACATCGGCCGCGGCGGGGCGCGGTAGACTACCTGCACTTCACGCGGTGGTGACGGCGGTTCGACCGCGTCGGCGGGCGCAGCAGGAACCGCGAGCGCCGGCGGCGGGTCTTTCGGCCGCTGCATGCTGCGGATCTCCTGGGTTTCGCCGGCCAGGCATGGCGAATCACGCAGGCTGGTGTGGCCGCTGGCGTCAGTGCAGCGGTAGATGACGACTTCGTCGGCATGCAGTGGCAACGCCGTTGCCGACAGCAGCAGGAACAATAGCAGGCAGGCGGTTTCCGCTCGGGACATGGCCGCAGTGTGCGCGAACGGGCCGTCCATGCAAGTCCGGCGATCGTGTTTGTTCAGCCGCGCAGTCGCGCACCGCTGCGCGCATCGCGGATCGGCGTGGCCTCGACCAACTCTCCGGTTTCGCCTTCCAGCACGCCGTCCACCAGCGCCAGCAGGGCCGGATCGAGAGC
Organism: Pseudoxanthomonas kalamensis DSM 18571; assembly: GCF_010211745.1. GTDB lineage: Bacteria > Pseudomonadota > Gammaproteobacteria > Xanthomonadales > Xanthomonadaceae > Pseudoxanthomonas_A > Pseudoxanthomonas_A kalamensis. The sequence goes on from NZ_PDWQ01000001.1 coordinate 711,882, forward strand.
TTCGCGCCGCCGCGGTGCCGGCTGCCCGGCCAGGTTGGCGCTGGTCGAGACCAGGGCACCGCCATGGGCGCGGCACAGGGCGACGACCGCAGGATGTGCGCTGACCCGCACGGCGATGCCGTCGTGGTTGCCGGTGATCCAGCCGGGCGCCTTGGCGCTGGCTGGCAGGATCCAGGTATGCGGCCCGGGCCAGCTCGCCAGCACTTCGGACAGCCGTTCGGCGGGCAGCGCCGTCAGGTCGAGAAAATCACGCAGCGGCTCCAGCGCATCGGCGATCAGGATCAGGCCCTTGTCGGGAGGACGGTGCTTGATCGCCAGCAGGCGCATCACCGCGAATTCGTCGAGCGGGTCGCAACCCAGGCCCCACACGCCCTCGGTCGGGTAGGCGATCACACCGCCCGCATGCAGGCGGCCGGCGGCGTGTTCGGCGGAGAGCGTGTCCATGTCGGCATTCTCGCACTCCGCAGTGGACGACGGACTATTGCGGACTGGGGCAGGCGGGATCGGGCTGCTTCAGCTTGGCGCACAGTTTCTGCCGGCAGCTGATGCCCTGCACGGTGTTGGCGGGCGGACAATTGCGCATGCGGGACTGCAGCTTGGCCGAGCTCTGCTCGATGCCGTCGACGGAAGCGGTCGAGGCGTCTTCTTTCAGCAGGTCCTCGACCAGTTCGTCCATGGTCTGCGGCTGGCCGACGGTGGTGGTGCCGCGCGACTGCCCCTGGTAGATGTTGTCGAGCAGGGTGGCCAGCAGATTCTCGTCGCCCGGCTGGACGGAAGCGCTGCGCGTTGCGCGCGCGCTGCGCGGACCGGCGGCGGTCCGTCGCGGCGAAGGCGTCTTGGTCGATGCCATCGCCCCGGGAGCGGCAGGAGCGTCGAGGGCCGGCCAGGCCGGGCTGGTGCTCGCGGCGACGGGTTCGGCCGAAGGCGCGCTGCCGGTCGCCGCTGGCTGGCCGAGCCGCGCCAGCGGGTCATCCGTTTCCGGTGCCGAAGATTGCGCCGCGACGGCGCCGGCGGAGTCGCCGACCAGGATCGCGGTGTCGGGGCGGGCCGGATCGCTTTCGTGTCCGCCATCGTTTGGCATCGCTGCGATCGCCACGGTCGGCGCCGGGTCCTGCGCGTCTGGCCCGAAGAACCACCATCCGATCACGCCGACCAGCAGCAGCGCGGCGATCGCGGACGGAATCAGCCAGCGCGGCGAACGCACGCGACGATGCGCGGTCGGTAGTGCCGAGGGCGCGGGGGGCAGGGCGGGGCCGCCGGTAGTCGGTGCGGCATCGCCCGTCTTGAAAAGACTGGGGCGGGCGGGCCTAGAGTCGTTCCTGTCCAATAGGATGCCTTGTCGTCCATGGCGGCGGAATCCGCAGCGCATGGCATTCTAACTCCGGCGGCATCGAGGCCGTCAATCGACCCACACGGACCGGATCGCGTGATTGCAATCGGAATGCTGGCGTTTCTGCTGGTCTCGGCGCTGCTGGTGTGGCTGCTGTTGTTCGAGCAGGCGCGCGATCGCGTGTTCGGCGGCTTGCGCCGTGGCGGATCGGCGCTGGCGGCGGTCTGCAGGCGCTGGCTGGGCCGCTGGTCGTCGCGTGCGGAGGTCGCCGCGACGCGCACGCGCAAGCAGGGCGGACGGGTGGCCGGCGCACTGCATGCGCACCGCGGCGTGCTGGTGATCGCGGTCGCGCTGCTGCTGGTCCCGGCGTTGTCGATCCTGGTGCTGCGGCGGAACGTGATTCTGGAAGGGTTCGATGCGGTCCAGCGTCCGGCGGTCAATCCGCTGGTGCAGGAACTGCTGCGCGGCGAGCGCCTGACCCCGCCGCCGCCGCCGCCGCCGGAGGTGTTCACGACCGCCGAGGTCGAGCAGGTGCGGCCGATGACCGCCAGCGCCGACCGCAAGTGGGAGCGGCTGGACCCCGAGTTCACCCAGAAGCTGCTGGTGGTCTACAAGGTCATGCGCGAGCAGTACGGCTACGAGATGGTGCTGGTCGAAGGCTATCGCAGTCCCGAGCGGCAGAACCGGCTGGCGGCGCAGGGCGCGGACGTGACCCGCGCGCGCGGCGGGCAGAGCTGGCACCAGTACGGACTGGCGGCCGACAGCGCCTTCCTGCGTGAGGGCAAGCTGGTGATCTCCGAGCGCGACCCGTGGGCCATGCGCGGCTACCAGCTGTACGGGCAGGTGGCCAAGCAGGCCGGGCTGACCTGGGGCGGCGACTGGCGCAGCATCAAGGACCTGATGCATGTCGAGCAGCGCCGGCCGGGTGTGATGAAACGCTAGCGACCTGCTATCTTTATCGGACATTGAACCCACGGAACGGGAGTCACATTCATGTCGCGGCCATTCATCGTATTGGGCGATTCGCTGGATCACGGCGGCAAGGTCACGTCCGCCTCGATCCAGAGCGGCACCGGCGGAAAACCCATCGCCCGCGTCGGCGACGGTTGCGTTTGCAGCAAGCATGGTCCCACCGTGATCGCCAGCGGCGACAGCACGGTGATCGTGGATGGCAAACCGGTCGCCCGCGACGGCGACAAGACCGCTTGCGGCGCCAAACTGATCTCCAGCCAGGCGCCGACCCATATCGGCTGAACCCGCGCGGCCCGGAGCGACCGCGCGATTTTCGCTACACGGCACTTCGCCGCAACACATCAGGGAATCGATACCGTGGCCGCCGCGGCGGCCACTACCAGGAAGGTAGGGCTAGTGAGCAGGGGCAGGTTGTTCGGCGCATTCGCAGGATTGTTGGTACTCACCGCGCTGGTGTGGTGCACGGTGCTGCTGTATTGGCAGGTCAACGATATCCGTCCCGGCGCGCGCGACATCGCCCTGTACCTGGGGGTGCTGCCGGTGGGCATGTTTGCGGTGGCGGTGCTGTTGCGCCGCGGTCTGCGCAGCGCCGCCGACAAGGCGAAGGCCAGCGATACGGTCGAAGGCGACGATACAACGACTCCGGAAGCGGCTGCCGCCGCTGCCGAGCCGGTCGATGTCGCGGTGCTGGCGATCCGCGCCGGCGCCCTGCGGTTGCCGGCCGGCGGCAATGCCTCCGACGTGGAACAGGCGGCGCGCGAGTCGCGCCAGGCCGGGCTGCACGGGAAACTGAAGGACGCCTCCGGATTTCCGGTGTTCGCCGCCTGGGTCGAGGACGCCGATGCCGAAGCCGGCCGCGACTGGTGGGCCGGGCTGGCGGGCGAGCCGCCCGCACTGGACGACGAGCAGTGGCGTGCGCTGTCGCTGCTGCAGCCGGTGGCGCGGGAGTTGCTGGAACGGGTGGCGGCCGATGGCCTGCTTGATGCGCCGGAACCGCCATCGCTGCAACGCCGGCGCGAACCGCTGCCGGCGCCGTCGTTGCAGGTTCGCCTGCAGCTGCCGGCCGACTGGAACGTGGCGGTCCGCGAAGGCACGCGCGCCCTGCTGCAGGCCGAAGCTTCCGCCTGCGGCTTGCCGTCGGAACGGGTTGCCTTCGACGTCCAGGCCTATCGCTCGCCGACCGAGGCCTGGCAATGGCTGCAAGCTTTGCAGCGAACCATGCCCGACATCGCCGCGCCGCCGACGCATTACCTGTGGCTGGGTTGCGATTCGCAACTCGGCGAACGTAGCGTGCAGCGGCTGCAGTCGGCCGGCCGGCTGATGGATGCGGCCACGCCGGAAGGACAGGTACCCGGCGAAGGCGCGGCTGGCCTGCTGCTGACGGTGGCCGATCGGCAGGCGCAGGGACAGCCGCTGGCACAGGCCTGCGGACTGGTGGATATCGACCAGGGCGTGTCCTGGCGCGAACGGACCGCGCAACAGCAAGTGGCGCAGATGCTGGCGCAGGTGTTCGCCCGCGCAGGCGCGCCGGACAAGGAGGTGGTGGCCGTGGTCAGCGATGCAGATCACCGCAAGAGCCGTCGGCAAATATCGGCCGCGGTGGCATCCGGGCTGGACGCAGTCGATCCCGAGGAAGGCCAGACCGATTTCGGCATGGCCTGCGGCAGCCTGGGTGCGGCGGCGGCGCCGGCCTTGCTGGCGCTGGCCGCGGCGCGTGCCGAGCGCGAACAGGCGCCGGTGCTCGCCCTTGGCCTGTGTGCCGAAAGCGAGCGCATCGCCGCCCTGCTGTTGCCGCCGCACGCCGCAGAAGACGAACCAGACGCGCCGGCCGGACACGGCGCGGCATGAGCGAACGACCCATGGACGCATGATGAGCAGATTCCGCTACTTCCTCACCGACTACCGCACCCTGACCGCGCTGGGCCTGATCTTCGGCGGCGGGGTCATGTTCATGGGCGCGGACCGCTGGCGGCAGATCGGCTTCTGGCTGCTGGTGGCGGCCATCGTCCTGCTACTGGTGTGGCTGCTGGTGTGGACGGTCAAGCGCATCCGCGCGCGGCGCGCGGCGGCGCAACTGGACGACATGGTGCGCGAGCAGGCCGACCGCGCGGTCGCCTCGGCCAAGCCGGCCGCGCGCGCCGACACCGAAGTGCTGCGCGAGAAGATGCTGGAGGCGGTCAAGGCGATCAAGGGTTCGCGGCTGGGACATACCCACGGTGCGTCCGCGCTGTACGAACTGCCGTGGTACGTGATCATCGGCAATCCGGCCGCCGGCAAGAGCACGGCGATCCTAAACTCGGGGCTGCAGTTCCCGTTCGAGGACAACCGCAGCAACGTGGTCCAGGGCATCGGCGGCACCCGCAACTGCGACTGGTACTTCACCACCGAAGGCATCGTGCTGGACACCGCCGGCCGCTATTCGGTCAATGCCGAAGACCGGCTCGACTGGCTGACCTTCCTTGAACTGCTGAAGAAGAACCGGCCGATGGCGCCGATCAACGGCGTGATCATCGCCGCCAGCATCGCCGAGCTCAGCGGCAGCAAGCCCGAGTTCGCCATCGAGCTGGCCAAGAACCTGCGCCAGCGCGTGCAGGAGCTGACCGAACGGCTGGAAGTGTTCGTGCCGATCTACGTGGTGTTCACCAAGGCCGACCTGATCGCCGGGTTCCCGGAATTCTTCGCCAGCCTGGACCCGGGCGAACGCGAGAACGGCTGGGGCGCGACCCTGCCGTTCGACGGCAAGGGCGAGACCGATGCGCTGGCCGCGTTCGACACTCATTTCGACATCCTGTCCGAAGGCCTGCGCGAGATGGCGCTGTCGCAGCTGGCGCTGCGCCGCGGCCGCGACATCGGTCCCGGCCTGCTGACCCTGCCGCTGGAATTCACCTCGCTGAAGCCATCGCTGCGTACCTTCATCGCCACCCTGTTCGAGGAGAATCCGTACCAGTTCAAGCCGGTGTTCCGCGGCTTCTACTTCACCAGTGCACTGCAGGAAGGCTTGAGCATGCAGCGCGCCTCGGACCGGATCTCCAACCAGTTCGGCCTGCAGGCGCGCAACGAGCCGACCGCGGTCGATCCGGTCGCGACCGGCGACACCGGCTATTTCCTCAAGGGCCTGTTCCGCAAGGTCGTGTTCGCCGATCGCAAGCTGGTGCGGCAGTACGCCAGCCCCGGCCGCACCCGGATGCGCTACGCGGCGCTGCTCGGTTCGGTGGCGTTGCTGGCGGTGGTGCTGGCCGGATGGGCGTGGTCGTACACCAGCAACCGCCAGTTCGCCAGCAACGTCGCGGCCGACCTGGACAAGGCGGTGCAGGTGCAGCAGGACAAGTTCGACCTGAAATCGCGGATCGAGGCCTTGCTGATCTTGCAGATGCGGCTGGAGCAACTGGAGCAGTACCGCAAGCAAAAGCCGCTGTCGATGGGATTGGGGCTGTACCAGGGCGACAACATCGAGCAGAAGCTGCGCCAAGAATACTTCGCCGGCATGCAGCAGGTGATGCTGCAACCGACCCGCGAGCGACTGGAGACGTTCCTGTCCGAGGTGGTCGGCAACGGCGACGCCATCCGCACTGCGGCCGGCAATCGCGGCAGTGCGGCCGAGGCGAAGCCGGAACCGGGCGAACAGCTGTACCAGGAAGCGTCGGCCGACAATCCCGACGATGCCTACAACGCGTTGAAGGCCTACCTGATGCTCGGCGATCCGGCGCGGGTCGAAGCCACCCACCTGAACGCCGAGCTGACCCGGTTCTGGCGCGGCTGGCTGGAAGCCAATCGCGGGCAGATGCCGCGCGAGGACATGATCCGCGACGCCGAGCGGCTGATGTCGTTCTACGTGGCCCAGTCCGCGACGTCGGGATGGCCGCGGATCGAGCCGCGCTTCGCCCTGGTCGACGACAGCCGCGGCCTGCTGCGCGAGGTGATGAAGGGCAAGCCGGCGCTGGAGCGCGTGTATACCGACATCAAGGCGCGCGCGGCGACCCGTTTCCCCACCATCACCGCGAACTACCTGATCGGCGAGGAAGCCAACAAGGGCGCGATCACCGGCAACTACGCCATTTCCGGCGCGTTCTCGCGCGAGGCCTGGGAAAACTACGTCCAGGATGCGATCAAGGAAGCCTCCAACACCCAGCTCAACACCACCGACTGGGTGCTGGAGACCAACGCGCCGACCGACCTGACCCTGGCCGGCAGTCCCGAACACATCCAGCAGGAGCTGGTTGCCCTGTACAAGAACGAATACGCGCGCGAGTGGCGCAAGTTCCTGGCCGGGGCGGCGGTGGCCGGATTCCCCGATTTCGAAACCGCGGTGGCACGGATGGGCAGCCTGGGCGACGTGCGCAATTCGCCGCTGCGCAAGCTGATCGAAGCGGTCAACCACAACACCATCTGGGACAACCCGCAAGCCGAAAGCGAACTGATGGGCAAGGTGCGCACCGGCTTCGTGGCCTGGTTCGAACGGGTCATCATGCGCCGCAACCCGACCACGATCCCGGTGCGGCTGGACCCGGAAACCGGCAAGAAGGTGCCGGTCCCGGCCGGCCCGGTCGGGCGCGAGTTCGCCGGGCTGGCGCGGCTGGCGCTGTCGCGCGACGGCAGCCCGTCCATGCTGGACGCCTATTTCGAGGCGCTGGGCAAGATCCGCGGTCGCCTCAACGCGATCCGCACCCAGGGCGAACCCGGTCCCGGCGCCGGCAAGCTGATGCAGGAAACCCTGTCCAACGGCGACGCCTCGGAACTGGCGGCGGCGCTGAAGCTGGTCGACGAGCAGATGCTGGACGGGGTCGAGGACGAGCAGCGGCAGGTGCTGCGCGCCTTGCTGCTGCGGCCGCTGACCCAGACCTATGCGGCATTGGTGGCGCCGACCGAAGGCGAGCTCAACCGCACTTGGACGGCGCAGGTCTACCAGCCGTTCCAGAACGGCATCGCCCAGCGCTATCCGTTCGCGCCCAACGCCTCGGTCGAGGCGATGCGGACCGACATCGAGCAGGTATTCGGCCCCAACGGCAGCATCGCCCAGTTCGGCAAAGACGCGCTGGGCACCTTGGTGACCCGCCGCGGCAACCAGATGGAGCCGGCGCGCTGGGCCGACATCGGCATCGGCCTGTCGCCGGAGTTCACCACCAGCTACGCCAGCTGGGTGGCGCCGCTGGGCCAGGTCGGCAGCGGCGGCGGTGGCGCGGCGGCCGAGTCCAACGGGCGCATGTTCCGCATCCAGCCGCAACCGGTAGCCGGGGTCAACGAATACAGCATCGAGATCGACGGCCAGCTGCTGCGCTACCGCAACACGCCGCCGCAATGGCAGAGCTTCCGCTGGCCCGGCCCCGGCACCCCCGGCGCGCGGGTATCGGCGACCGTGCCCGATGGCAGCGTGGTCGAACTGGTCAACGCGCCGGGTAGCCAGGGCCTGGGCAAATTGTTCGATGCCGCCGAGCAGGAAACCCTGGGCGACAACCATTACCGCCTGACCTGGCGCAACGGCAACGTCGCCATCTCGGTGGAATTGCAGGTGGTCAGCGCACCGGTGCAGGCCGCCAACGACAGCGGCAGCGTCGGTGGGCTGTCGCCGACCAGCATGCGCGGCCTGCGCCTGCCGACCCGGGTCGCCGGCGCGCCGGCTGCTGCTGCCACGCCAACGGCGGCGGCCACTTCGACGGAGCAGGCCGATGAGTGAGACGCAGGTTCCGCTGGGGTTCTTCGGCAAGCTGCCCGCGCGCGGCGATTTCGTCCGCAGCGGCGACGACCACGCCCTGCTGTCCTGGCTGGACCAATGGGCCGGGCAGGGGCTGGAACTGCTGAGCCGCGACGTGGCCTGGAAGCAGGCCTACGACCAGGCCCCGCCGCTGGCGTTCGCGGTGATGGGCGCGCGCAGCCGCAACGCCATCGCCGGGCACTGGCTGTCCAGCCAGGATGCTTCGCAGCGCCGCTTCCCGTTCCTGGCCGCGGCGCGGATCGACGCGCAACCGCCGCTGGATTTTCTTGCGCGCAGCCCGATGGCGCTGTCGCGGCTGTGGGCGGCGCTGTCGCGGATGTCGCGCGAGGTGACGATGGCCGAAGACCCGTCCGAGCCGCTGCGCCGGCTGTCCGAATCGCGGCCGGCGCTGAACCTGGCGCCCGGGTCCTACGACGCCCCGTTCTTCGACTTCCTCGACATGCAGTCGGTCGGCAGCCTGCGCGAGATGCTGCAGTCGGCTGGGCATGGCGCGGTCGAGTTGAAGTGGACCCTGCCGGCGCTGGGCCTGCTGCTGCAGCCGGCGCTGAGCCAGGCGCCGGGCCAGATCGACAAGGGCCTGTCGCTGCCGCTGCCGCGCGACCCGATCCACCGCAGCCTGGCGGCGGCGTTCTGGATGGACCTGATGGCCGGCTTCTTCGCCCGCGCCGATTACCAGCTGGCCCTGCTGCTGCCGGATTCCGAACAGCCGCGACTGGTGCTGGGCCTGAACGGCGCCGATGGCGCCACCCTGCACAGCCTGCTGGACCCGCAGGTCGCGCGCGAGCAGCTGATCCGGGTCGACGACGCCGAGTGGATCGAGGACCAGCTGTCCGGCGATTACGCGCTGAACAAGCTGGCGTCCTACCTGGATCACGACGACATCAGCCTGCGCTCGATCCGGCAGGTGTTCCGCGAGACTTTCCTGGGAGCGTGAGATGAGATTCCGAACCGCGAGCATCCTGCTGTGCGCCGTCCTCTCGGCATCGGCGCTGCCGACGCAGGCGCAGCGTGCGCCGGCGACCGGCGAGCGGCCGGTCGTGGCCGAAGGCGTGGTGCCGGACGAAGCGACCAAGGCGCAGTTGCTGGCGCGGCTGGGCGAACTGTACGGCGCCGGCCGGGTGGTCGATCGCCTGCGCGTCGAGCCGGTGGTCGCACCGCCCAACTGGAGCGAGAACGTGGCCAAGCTGGCCGCCGCACAGCTACGCCAGGTTTCGCCCGGCAAGCTCGAGGTGAACGGCAACAGCGTGCGCATCAGCGGCCAGGTGCCGAACGAGGCGCAGCGCCAGCAGGTGGTCAATCACCTGCTGACCTCGCTCAACGCCAGCTATTCGGTCGATGCCGACGGCCTGCGCGTCGGCGGCTCGCCGCAGACCCTGCTGGACGACGTGCTGGCCGACCGCATCATCGAATTCGAAAGCGGCAGCGCCAACCTGACGACGACCGGACGCGCCATCCTCGACGAGTTGGTGGAACCGATGCGGCAGATCGGCGATACCCGGGTGCAGGTGATCGGCCACACCGACAACGTCGGTGCGCGCCAGGCCAACATCGCGCTGAGCTACGCGCGGGCGCAGGCGGTACGCGAGTATTTCCGCCAGCGCGGCATTCCCGATGCCGGCCTGAGCGTGCTGGGCAAGGGCCCGGACGAGCCGGTGGCCGACAACGCCACCACCGAAGGCCGCGCCCGCAACCGGCGGATCCAGTTCAAGGTGCTGTGACGCGCGATTCGTGCGGGTGACGAAGCGGGCCGTCATCCCCGCGAAGGCGGGGATCCACATGCGTGCATCGCGGATGCGAAAGGCTGGATTCCCGCTTTCGCGGGAATGACGAGCAGAAGCCGAGTCGTGAATGGCGTCTCGTGGCGTGGGCGGCCCGGCATGCAGGTTATGCAGCCAACGACCGCAAGTCAGCTGTTGTCGTCCCAGCCGCTGTTCTGCTGGTCCACGTCCAGCAGTTCCTCGACCTGGGCCAGGGTGCTGTCGTCCTTGATGACCCGCTTCAGCCATACGTGCAGCGGCATTTCGCCCCAGCGCGCGGCCTTGTCGGCCAGGTAGGCGACCGGGCTGTGCGGTTCGGTGCGGCGGAAGAATTCGGCGACCCGGCGCAGTTGCGCCAGCGCTTCGCGTCGCGAATTGAGCGGGCCGTTGCCGCCGCCGGTGGTCGGTGCCGCATCGGCGTCCGCGGAATCGGCGGCTTCGGTCGCCTCCTCGCCTTCGACCAGCATGCCGGCTTCGCGCGCCGAACGCAGCACCAGGTCGTGCAGGAACTGCAGCTGGTCGCGGGCCGCGGCGAAGCTGGGGCCGTCCAGCCCCAGGCGGGCATCGACCACGTCCTCCAGCGATTTCAGCGCGCGCTGGCAATCGGGAATCGACTCCAGCAGTTCGCGATAGTAGTCGTGCGGGGTCTCGCGGCGCGCGGTCTCCAGCACATCCAGCGGCGGCAGCCCGTCATTGGCCTGAGCGGCGTTGTCGGGATGGTTGTGGCGGCTGCGCGCGGTTTCGAACTGGATCAGCCCGAACTGTCCCTGCGCGGTGCGGGTCAGTGGAATGTCCTTCATCCAGGCCCCGGAATTGGCCAGCAGCCAGCCCAGGTTGCCGATGCGCTGCTCGCTGTCGCCGTCCTCGATCGGCGGATACAGCGCGTCCCAGTAGCGTTCGCACAGGCCGGCCACCAGCCGGTAGCCTTCGGCCAGTCCGCGGAAGCCCTGCGTGCGTGCCGCCGCTTCGCAATGCCATACGGCCAGCTGCAGGTCCTTGCTGCGTTTGCGCAGCAGCGTGCCGGTCTGCGCCAGCACCGCCGGCCAGTCGGCGGCTTTCAGGTCGGTGACCCATTCGCCCTGTTCCAGGGTCGGGTCGTCGCTGCGGCGGGCGTCCTGGATGCGGTCGTATTCGAGGGAGAAGGACAGGTCCTCGCCGCAGGGCTGCGCTTCGGAGATCGGCGCCAGCAGGCCGCCGGTCAGGTCTTCCGCTTCCGTCATGTCGGTTCCATCCGATGGAATGTCGTCGCGATTCTACGTCAGCAGAACTCACCCGGCTAACCGTGCGGACGGCGGCTTAATGTGATTCCGTCGCATGTCGTATCGCGCACGAGTGTTCATCTGTCCGGCGACATCTGCTAATTTCACTTTTCGGTCGGCGTCGCGCGGGCCGGGCCGCGGAGGCGGTTGCGCCCGTATCGCCGGAAGCGAGACGCGGGCAGTTTCATGGAGGAAACATGGGCATTGTCGAGACATCGCAATCCCTGCTGGCGGCGCTGGCGCGCTATGTCGGCAGCGGGCGTCTGCACGAACTGGAATCCGATGCCGTTCCGGCCGATGCCGCCGTCGAGCGCTGGCAGGGGTGGGAACGGCTGGCGGACGGTTACGAATGGTGGGTGGACGTGCTGTCGTCCGATGCCGGCTGGGATCTGGACGCACTCGGCGGGCAGCCGGCCACGCTGAAGACGCGACTGGCGCGCGACGGTTTCGCGCGGCGCAGCGGAGTGATCCGCGAAGCGGCCTGCCTCGGCGCCGATGGCGGATTGGCGCGCTATCGCCTGTGCCTGGTGCCGTGGACGTGGTGGCTGGGGCAGGGCCGGCACAGCCGGGTGTTCCAGGACCGCAGCGTGTTGCAAATCGTCGAGGCAGTGTTCGCCGACTACGCACCACTGGCGGTCTGGCAGGTGGCCGACGAGGTCGGCCCGTTCCTGGCGGAGGCGCCGCCGCGCAGTTACTGCGTGCAGTATCGCGAGAGCGACCATGCCTTCGTGACCCGGCTGCTGGCCGAGGAAGGGCTGGGCTGGTGCTGGCAGGAAGACGAATCCGCCCCGGCCGGGCACCGGCTGCTGATCTTCGCCGACAGCACGACCCTGGCCGACGATGCCTGCGCGGCGGACGGCGGCATCCGCTTCCATCGCAGCGACGCCACCGAGTCCGACGACAGCGTGCAGGCCATCGGCCGCGAACACCGGCTGGGCGCGGCGAAGCTGAGCCTGCTCGGTACCGATTACAAGCACGACCAGGCGATCACGGCGCAACTGCCGCTGGGCTTGGACGATGTGCCGGTGTCGGGCGAGGTCTACGACCCGGCCGGCGCTTACGCCTTCGCCGACACCGCGCAAGGCCGACGTTACGCCGGTCTACTGGCGCAGGCGCGCGAAGCGCAGCTGCAGCACTGGCAAGGCCAAGGCACGGTGCGCAGCTTCCGCGCCGGCACCGGCTTCACTTTGACCCAGGCGCCGCTGTCGGCGGCCGACGGCGGCGAATATCTGCTGCTCAGCGTGCAGCAAGCGGGGTTCAACAACCTGCCGGACACGCTGCGCGAAGGCGTGCAGGCGCTGCTGGGACCATCGTCCGAACCGGCATCGCCGACGCCGGCGACCGGCGAAGGCTGGCAGGCGCTATGGCAACGCGCCGAACGGGTCGGCTACGCCAATGCCTTCCTCGCTCTGTCGCGGCAACAGCCGTGGCGGCCGGTGCTGCAGGACGGAACCGGCGCCCTGCTGAATCCGCGTCCGACCGCGCCGGGCTACCAGAGCGCGATCGTGGTGGCCGACGAAGGCGCCGATGCGCAGGAGTTGTACTGCGACGCGCTGGGCCGGGTGAAGGTGAAGTTCCACTTCCAGCAGGGTCGCGAAGCCGACGACCGCAACAGCTGCTGGTTGCGGGTGGCGCAGCGCTATGCCGGTCCCGGGGTGGGCGCGCAGTTCCTGCCGCGAATCGGGCAGGAAGTGCTGGTCGGCTTCCTGGACGGCGACATCGACCGACCGCTGATCCTCGGCAGCCTGTACAACGGCCGCGGCGAAGCGGGTGTCGCGGCCACGCCGGGCGGGCAGGCGGCGGAGAGCGATCTGTCGGCTTACGCGCAGGCCGGCGACCACCGCCCCAGCGCGCAGGCCAACCTGGCCGGCGGGCAGGCGCCGCTGTGGCACGGCATGGGCGCCGGCGATCAGGCCCACCGCAATGCGGCGGCGATGTGGGGCATTCAGTCGAAGGAATGGAATGGTTCGGGCCACAGTCGGCTGGTGTTCGACGACAGCGACGGCCAGTTGCGACTGCAGCTGGCCACCACCCAGGCGGCCAGCCAGTTGAACCTGGGGCATTTGATCCATCAGGCCGACAACTTCCGCGGCAGCTTCCGTGGCGAAGGTTTCGAGTTGCGGACCGATGGCTGGGGCGCGGTGCGCGCCGAGGCCGGGCTGTGGCTGAGCGCTCATGCGCATGCCGGGCAAACGCCCGCCGGCGACGCGGTGGCGCCGGCGGCGCTGCTGAAGCAGGCGCAGGCGGTGGCGCAAGTGTTCAGCCAGGCGGCCGGCACCCACCGCACGGTCAAGCTGGCCGTGCACGAAGGCGTGGGCGAAGCAAAGTCTTCGCTGATCGACGATCAGGCACCGCTGCAGGCGCTGCTGGCCAGCGTGAAGACCACCGTGGACGGCAGCGACTACGGCAACGGGCGCGGCGAAGCGATCGAACGCAGCCCGGCGTCAGGCGACGGCCGGGTTCCGCACAGCGGCGATGCGGTGCTGGGCATCGCCGCCCCGGCGGGCATCGGTCTGGTGGCCGGACAAAGCCTGCACTGGAGCGTCGGTGAAACCCTGACCCTGGCCAGCGGGCAGGCCAGCAACGCCGCCATCGCCGGCAACTTGCGTCTGCACAGCGGCCAGGCCATCGGCTGGCTGACCGCGGCGGTGGAAGGCGCGCCGGAGCAGACCGCGCTGAGCCTGGTGGCCGGCGAAGGCAAGCTGGAGTTCGAGGCCCAGCACGACAGCGCCCGGCTGCAATCTCGGGACGGCCTGAAGATCGTCAGCGCCAACGCCGAAGTCGAACTGGCGGCCGGCAAGACCGTGCACCTGGCCGTGGCCGGCGGCGCCAGCCTCACCCTCGAAGGCGGCAACATCGTCATCGCCTGCCCCGGCAAGATCACCGTGCACGCGGCCAGGAAGGACTTCGAAGGACCGGCGCACCTGAGCCGCGAGATGAACTCGTGGCCGGAGGCGAAGTTCGATGAGGTTTACGTGGTCAGGCATGAATTGACAGGTGAGCCGCTGAAGGATGTGGAGGTCGAACTGCAACGGGCGGATGGTGCAATTCTCAGACTGAAAACGGACGCGCAAGGCAAGCTTCCAAGGCAGCAAAGCGCATGGATGGATCAGGTGACGATGCGCGTGCTTGAGAAGGTGAAGGAAGAGGAGTAGCTAAGGATGGGCGAAAACTCAGAAGAAAGTGTCGATATCCCTTCGTACATCGACCCGAAGACGGGCGCGCGCCTTTGGCGTCCGCAGCTTACGGCGACAACTGACCAGCGGGAGAAGACGCTGTATCACAAGCCGAGCGCTGTGATCCCCATCGTGTTCATACCGGGCATCATGGGGACAAATCTTCGTACACGCGGCAAGAATGACGCGGTATGGCGGCCGCCGAATACGGTAGGCGGGAAACTTTCCGCGGCGTTCACATGGATATGGCGAGGTCCGAAGACACGGCAGGGATTGCTGGACATGAACGCTGTCGAGGTGGATCCGACTGGCCCGATCGACGTAGGTAACTCAGGTATCTCAACGGCTGTGGCAAGCGCCCGTGGTTGGGGCGCGGCCATGCAAAGCTCGTACCACCCGATCATGGCGCTGATGCAGAAGAGATTGAATGCGATAGCATTCTTCAGTTCGGGCGCACCTTTGAAATCTCCAACGGCATCTGTCACGTTGCATGATGGATGGAAGAAAGACGGGCTGAATGATCCTGCCGAGTACGGCGAGCGCCGCAAGTCGCCGGCTTTGACGCATGATGAGCTGGTTCGGGCGGCTCATTATCGATTTGATGTGTGGTGTGCTGGCTACAACTGGCTTCAATCCAATCGTCAATCCGGTCTTGATGTCAGGGATTACATCGAGAACACGGTTCTGAAATATTACAAAGACAGCAACATACCAGCCGAGAAAGTGATTCTGGTGACTCACTCCATGGGTGGGCTGGTCAGTCGTGCGCTGACCGAAATACATGGTTACGACAAAGTGCTTGGTGTGGTGAGTGGCGTCCAGCCAGCGACAGGGGCGCCGGCGTTCTATCATCATGCGCGCTGCGGGTATACGGGCTTGGAGCAGGTCGTCCTGGGAAGGAATGCGGGCGAGGTGGTGGCAGTCATTGCCAATGCGCCGGGAGCGCTTGAGTTGGCGCCGACATTTGACTACAACAGTGGCAATCCGTGGCTGACGTTGCATGATACGAGTACGCACAAGAAGACGCTGCTGCCGGCAACAAAAGACCCATACACGGAAATCTACAAGAATCCCGCTTGGTATGGATTGGTGCCGCAGGGGAATTCTAAATATCTAGACTTATCTAGCCTGGGAGGCGGGGGTCCGATCGCTTCTGCAAGAGCGAGATTTTATAAAACCATTAATATGGTCTCTGATTTTCATCATGATATTTATCACAAATATAATGATCAAACTTATGCGCACTATGGGGCAGATAGCAGGCGCGACAGCTGGACATCGATAGAATGGGTGGGGGAGGTGAGCAAGATGGGTTCGGAATATTTCGATGACCAGAACGGAAACTACTCAAGAACGGAAATCATCCCGACGCCCATGGGAGCGGTTACCAGTACCATTACCGGAGCTAGCCTGCGCTCGGGGGAGGGAGGGTCTGGCGACAGCACGGTTCCGATACTATCGGGGGCAGCGCCGGGCATGGCGGGGGTAAAGACTAGCTTTCGCCACGGCAACATGGGGGGCGGGACCTTCAACAAGGCCGAGGGATATGACCACCAGAGCAGTTACAACGACTCGCGTGCGCAGTGGGCAACGCTGTATAGCATTGCCAAGCTGGCGCAGCTTGCCGACTGGCATGCGCAGTAAATTGCTGGTTTTTCAAAAGTGGTTTTTCATTGCGAGCTTGTGCGTGTTCGTATCAGGCTGTGGTCATGCGAAGGTGAATCCTATGGATACAACAGGGTGGAAGACGCATTGCTTTGGCAGATTTTTGGTGGATTTGCCGCCAAAGGCAAGAGTCAGTCAGATGTACAAGATATGGAGTAATGAATTCAAAAGAACTTCAATTGATTTCAAATCTCTCGACGGGAAAATAAGCAGCATTGAAGACGATTTAAAGTCGGCGAGCCATAAGGGCTCCGGATCTATGTACATAAAGACCATTGGGTATGATAATGGATCTACTGGGGTTCTTCGCTGGGATTCAGCAAGATCTTCGGAATTTATGTGGATGAGCACATATTTTGTTGCTCCTCCCAAGGGTTTTGTTTATCAAATGGAATCTTTGGTGGAGATTGATAAACAACATTCATCTCAGAGTTTTGCAGAAAAAATTTCGTCAAATATCTCCTCCTTGGAGATGGATGTAATTCCATCTGGCTCCGGCTACTGCATTGATGGAGCTTTCATTGCGGGTGACGATCTTCAGTCAGAGTCGTTCAACATAGGAGTGACCCTGCCAAAGCATCCGGGAATGAACATCACTCTATTCGTCACGACACAGGGTGAAGTGGACAAGGAGACGCTGTTGGACCGCGCCGGGGCGGTAGAAGCTGCAGTATTGCTGCAGGGTGGCAAGCTGCTGAGAAAGGGGAAGCGCAATACCGGCGACCATGGTTCGATTCCCGGCGGCGAGTACTTGATGACATCGGAAGAAGATGGGCAAAAGATCTACGGATTCACGTGGGAGGCTCTTGGCAAGGCGAATTCGATAGCCGCGCCGTATATGACGGTCGAGCTTCAAGTGCTGGGCCAGAGCGTGGTCGATGAAGAGCATCCCTACCAGCCGCCTTTCAAGGATGACGACGAAGCGGTTGCCCTTTGGGATGCGATCATCGAATCGATTCGCTTGCGCCCTGGCGCAGCTTCCATTTGACGCCTCGGCGCCGGCCGGGCATCGGCTACTGATCTTCGCCGACAGCACGACCCTGTCGGACGATGCCTGCGCAGCGGGTGACAGCATCCGTTTCCAACGCAACGACGCCACCGAGTCCGACGACAGCATGCGGCCATTAGTCGTGAAACCCAGCTTCCGCCACGGCAACATGGGGGGGGGCGGGACCTTCAACAAGGCCGAGGGATATGACCACCAGAGCAGTTACAACGACTCGCGTGCACAGTGGGCAACGCTGTATAGCATTGCCAAGCTGGCGCAGCTTGCCGACTGGCATGCGCAGTAAATTCTTGGTTGTGCGCAAGTGGTTTTTCATCGCCGGCTTGTGCGTGTTCGTATCTGGCTGTGGTCATGCGAAGGTGAATCCCATGGATACAACGGACTGGAAGACGCATTGCTTTGGCAGGTTTTTGGTTGATTTACCAGAAACCTTTCGAGTTAATTATCGGGTCAGTTCTGTGACTTTATATTTTGGTCGCGATGAAAATTTTGAGACTGTGGATGTTCAAATTTCCGAAGAAGGGATAAGCTCTGATGAGTATATCGCCGCTGTGGAGAAGCGGAGTGAGCAGATTGCGGCAGAAACAAGTGATGTGACGAATGGATCAATGCTTCTTCTGAAAGAAGAGATTGAATCTGATGAAGTTCTTCTGCGCTATCAAAAAAGTGATATATCCGATCGGTCTCAGGTTCATGAAGTTCACCTATTGATTTCAGGGGTGCATGTTTTTCTGAAGGCAAATTCATATCAGGGGGTGATTGCCCCTGTGGAGGCCAGACTAATAAAGCTTGCAAAGCGAATTCATGCCGTTTCCGATTTAAAGAATGCGGGCCCTGGATTCTGCTTGGGTCCAATCGTGATTGATGCAGAGAACGACTATGAATTGGCAGATGTCCATTTTCGAGATGGAAATCGCGCCCATCGGGATGTGAGTCTTGATATTGAAATGAATACCTTCAAGCAGGACGGGGATGCTTCACGACTGGTGGACCGCATTGATTCTGTAATGTCCACGTTCGGATTTGGTCCCAAAGTGTTCCGCAAGGGGCAGACACAATTGGCCGGCATGCCGGCGGAAGAATGGCTTGGGCGCCATCGGGAAGATGGGCGAACCCAACATGCGTTCAGCATCGAATCTTATCCGCTGTCGCCTGGAATTGGATCGGCCGTATTGCAGTTGAGGATGAAAACTGGCGGGAGGATCCCGAATCTACCGACCAAGGGACTTCCCTCCTACATCCCAGTAACCCCGGACCCTGCATCCATGTCGACGGAGGAAGTCGATACCTCCCTTAATGATGACGAAGCTGTGAGTCTCTGGGATGCGATCATCGAATCGATTCGCTTGCGCCCGGGCTCAGCTTCCATTTGACGCCTCCGCGCCTTGCGACGATGGCAATGGTAGTTACCGCCGTCGCGGCACGCGCACCGCACCGGAAATTATCGCCGTCCATGGTGCAGGCGACGGCACGGTCAGTGAGCCTTCCGGCGCCGCGCCAAGTCGAGCCGGGGTAAGGGCCAGCTTCCGGCAAGGCTCGCTCGGCAACGGCCAGTATGCGACAGCGCGTGAAGGTTACGACCATCAGAACAGCTACAACGACAAGGGCGATCGCGCGCAATGGGCCACGTTGTATAGCATGGTCAAATTGGCGCAACAGGCCGACTGGCATCCTAATGACAAGGGTTGAATCCGATGAAATCGCTGCGTTTGATGTGCTGCATTGCGCTGGCGGCGGTGTCCGCCTGCGCGTATCCCGGCCAAGCCACCCGGAGTAATGCCATGGACACGACTGGATGGAGCACGTACTGCTTCGGCCGCTTTCTGGTGGACCTGCCACCATCGGTCAGGGTGACCGCAAGCTATGAAATATGGGGGGAAGAAGATTAAACGTTTGCAGGGCTCACCTTCGTCGCTGGCATCTGGCATTGATCAGCGAGAGAAAGAACTGAAGGTGCAGCCTCATGAAGAAGGCGGAAGTATGTTTATAGGTCGATACGCGCAATTTCAATCCACCAGCCTGTTTTCATGGGATAGCTCGAACAGAAAGTCTTTGATGAGGAGAGACACCTACTTGGTTACCCCAGACTCAAGGGTGGCATACGAATACACCGGCAAAGTATCGCCTGACAAGCAGCAATCGTCTTTGAATTTTATAGAGATACTCGCTCGCAATATCCGCTCTCGTACCCCCAGCGAAATCCCCACTGACCCCGGATTCTGCATCGACGGCGGTTTCATTGCCGGCAATACCTTCCAGTCCGAATCGGTTCGTGCAGGGGTGCAGATGCCAGAACATCCCGGGATGCAGATTTCATTCTGGAGCAGTACGGGCACCACGGAAACCACCTTGCTGGAGCGCGCTGATGGCTTCTTGCAGGGAATTGCCAAAAGCATCGCCGGCCTGCATACCTTGCGCAAAGGCAAGCGCAACATCGGGCCAATCCGGGCCGAGGAATACTTGATTGCGGCCAGTGCCAACGGCGAGCGGAGTTATGGCTTCAAGTGGGAGTCGCAAGGCAAGGACGATTCGCTTGCCTCGCCCACATTGAGCTTGGAGTTGAATGTGCTTGAGCGCGGCGAGGGTGACGATGGCAACCCACCACCGCCAGCATTCGAATCCGACGAAGAGGCGTTGGAGTTGTGGGACGCCATCCTCGACTCGATACGCCTGCGTCCAGGTGCGGCATAAACTCCAACCCACTCACAATCGATGTCTATGTGGATAGATGTCGCCTCCCTTGTGGAATGCGAAATGGATGCTTGCGTACGGCCATCCTTGCAGATTGATGGGCGGTACAGTTTGGAGTAACAAAACGTCGTGAGAATTCGTTACTCGATTTGGGTTAGGTAATTGGCATGCCAGATAAAATTCAGGTGGGTCGTATTCCTTTATATGCCTTTCCCGTTGGAATTGTAGCCGTACTGATTGGGCTGTTGGCAAATTCCTTATATCCATAAGCTCAGGGCGGCTTAGGCATGTCCAGGTCGATTGGAGTTGCGCTTATTCTTCTTCTGCATGGCCTCTATGGCCTGATATTCGCGGTGACGGCCTTCATATTGTTGCTGGTAAACCACAGAAGGAAAGGCGTGTCCCTGTCTCCTGCATGGTATGCCTTAACACTGCACGGAATCGTTGTGGGGTTGTTGATACTGGTCCTAATTTTTGGAAAAGAATAGTCATTCGAAATTTGAGTAATTGCGGTATTCACTCAGTCTTTTGACCACATGCCATCTTGCCGATGGCGATCACTTGCCCGGGCTGGCAGGGGCTCGGTATTGGCACAGTCGGCAGATCAGGCTATTGCGATTAGGCAGAAGCGTGCCGCTGGTTGTCGTATACTCCCCACCAGTATCAAGACGGGTGGTCATCCATGCCTCATTCGCCGGAGGACAAGAAGAAGGCGCTAACGCGGGTTCGCCGGATCCGCGGTCAGCTGGATGCGCTGGAACGCGCGCTGGATGCGGGTGCCGATTGCGCGCCGGTGCTGCAGCAGCTGGCGGCGGTGCGCGGCGCGGTCAACGGCTTGATGTCCGAGGTGCTGGAAAGCCACCTGCGCGAGACCCTAGTCCAATCGTCGCCGTCGAAGGCGACGCATCAGGCTGGCATCGACGATGCCGTGGCCCTGGTGCGCTCCTATCTCAAATAAATGCCCGAACGGAGGGAATCCCATGAAATCACGTGCCGCCGTCGCTTTCGCCGCTGGCGAACCCCTGCAGATCGTCGAGATCGACGTCGCCCCACCCAAGGCCGGCGAAGTGCTGGTGAAGATCACTCATACCGGCATCTGTCATACCGATGCCTTCACCCTGTCCGGCGACGATCCGGAAGGCCTGTTCCCGTGCATACTCGGTCACGAGGGCGCGGGCGTGGTGGTCGAGGTCGGTGAAGACGTGACCAGCGTCAAGCCGGGCGATCACGTCATCCCGCTGTATACCGCCGAATGCGGCGAGTGCCTGTTCTGCAAGAGCGGCAAGACCAACCTGTGCACCGCGGTGCGCGCCACCCAGGGCAAGGGCGTGATGCCCGACGGTACCAGCCGTTTCAGCTACAACGGTCAGCCGCTCTATCATTACATGGGCTGTTCGACCTTCAGCGAATACACCGTGGTCGCCGAGGTGTCGCTGGCCAAGGTCAATCCGCAATCCAATCCCGAACATGTCTGCCTGCTGGGTTGCGGGGTCACCACCGGCATCGGCGCCGTGCACAATACGGCCAAGGTGCAGGAAGGCGATTCGGTGGCGGTATTCGGGCTGGGCGGGATCGGCCTGGCGGTCATCCAGGGTGCGCGTCAGGCCAGAGCCGGGCGAATTATTGCCATCGACACCAACTCGTCGAAGTTCGAGTTGGCGAAGCAATTCGGTGCCACCGACTGCGTCAACCCGAAGGACCACAACGTCCCGATCCAGCAGGTGATCGTGGAGATGACCGGCTGGGGCGTGGACCACAGCTTCGAATGCATCGGCAACGTCAACGTGATGCGCGCGGCGCTGGAATGCGCGCACCGTGGCTGGGGCCAGAGCGTGATCATCGGCGTGGCCGGCTCCGGGCAGGAGATCAGTACGCGGCCGTTCCAGCTGGTCACCGGTCGCAAGTGGATGGGAACCGCTTTCGGCGGGGTGAAGGGGCGCAGTCAATTGCCGGGCATGGTCGAGGATGCGATGAAGGGCGATATCGAACTGGCGCCATTCGTCACCCACACCATGCCGCTGGACGACATCAACACCGCCTTCGATCTGATGCACGAGGGCAAGTCGATCCGCAGCGTGGTGCATTACTGATGGAACGGATCGAACATCGCGCCTGTTTCGGCGGCTGGCAGGATGTGTACCGGCATGAATCGGCGACGCTGGATTGCACGATGAACTTTGCCGTCTACCAGCCACCACAGGCGGAAGATGGCGCCAGGCTGCCGGTGCTGTACTGGCTGTCGGGGCTGACCTGCAGCGAGCAGAACTTCATCACCAAGGCCGGGGCACAGCGCTATGCGGCTGAGCACGGCATCGTCGTGGTCGCACCGGATACCAGCCCGCGCGGCGAGGACGTGGCCGACGATGCCGGCTACGACCTCGGCCAGGGCGCAGGCTTCTACCTCAACGCTACCCGCGAGCCGTGGGCCAGGCATTACCGGATGCGCGATTATCTCGTCGACGAGCTGTCTGCACTGATCGAGGCGAATTTTCCGGTGAACGATGCGCGCGCCATCAGTGGTCATTCGATGGGCGGACACGGCGCGCTGACCCTGGCGTTGGCGAATCCCGGGCGCTACCGCAGTGTGTCGGCGTTCTCGCCGATCGTCGCGCCCAGCCAGGTGCCGTGGGGGCAGAAGGCGTTCAGTGCCTATCTTGGAGATGACCTTGCTGCGTGGAGGCAGTACGACGCGGTCGAACTGGTGAAAACATCAGACGGAAAACTGCCGCTGCTGATCGATCAGGGCGGCGATGACGAATTCCTCGACGGGCAGCTGCGGCCGCAATTGCTGCAGGCCGCCTGCGAGGCGGCCGGGCATCCGCTGACTTTGCGGCTACGTCCCGGATACGACCACAGCTACTACTTCATCGCCAGTTTCATTGGCGAGCATTTCGCACATCATGCTGCCGCGTTGAAACAGGAATGTTGAAACAGGGATAAGGCGCGGACGACAGGCTCAGGCCGACGAGACGTCGTGCAGGCGCCAAGCGCTGCCGGCCAGCAGGCCCATGCGATGGCGGAACACCGCGCCGGGAATGGCGGTGACGACGATCAGGTCGACGTGCAGGTCGTGCTGTTCGCCTTTGACGCTGGCCTGCGGATCGACCGCGGCGAGACTGCCGTCGGTGGCATCCGGGTCGTCCTGCGCGCCGAGCCAGCGCTGGAACAGCGCATCGCCGCGCAAGGCGTCCTGCAACTCTTCGGCCAGGCCTTCGGCGCTGTGGGAACGGAAGGCGAACGGGCCGGCGGCGCGTGCTTGTTCCGGGTCGGGCAGGGTGATGTAGTAGCGGGCCGTCACGGCGAGCCCCTTCGGCAGGATCAGGCCGGAAGGGTAACCGAATCCCCGCGATGACGGATCAGGTGGCGAACTTGTGCGGATCTGCGGCGAAGGCGATGCCGACCGCGCCCTTGCCCACGTTGACCATGCCGGTCAGGCTCATCACGCTTTCGTAGACGTCGACGGAATGCTCGGCGCAGATTTCGCGCAACCGGGTGTAGCCGGGCAGCATGCGCAATTCCTCCAGCTCGCCGCCGTAGCAGATGCACACGGTAGGCGTCATCAGCCCTTCGCGCACCTTGCCGGCGGTGAACTCGAACAGCTTCTGCGCGGACGGTTCGAACCCCTTCAGCTTGGCGACCGGCTCGGTTTCGCCGCGGAAAGCGCGGATCACCGGCTTGATGTCCAGCGCACTGCCCAGTGTGGCGCCGATCAGGCCGACGCTGCGGTCGCCCTTGGCGCGCGCGCGATTGCGCAGGTAGTACAGATCGCGCGGGATCATGTAGCCGTAGGTGTTCTCGGTCAGCTGTTCGATCCGCGCACGGATCTGTGCGACGTTGGCGCCTTCGTCTCGCATCCTGACCGCCTCGACCGCGGTGATGCCCTGGCCGGCGAACAGGCTCAGGGTGTCGATCACGCGCAGCGCGAACGGCGAATTGTGTCCGGCCGCGCGGCGGACCGGCTTGTAGTCGTTGAGGATGGCGAAGCTGGCCTGCAGCGCGTTTTCGTGGATGTGGCTGCGCAGCTTGGAGATGGTCAGGCAGAACACATGGTCGTAGTCGATGACCAGCTTCTGCAGGAACAGGTCGCGGATCTGGTCGACGGTGAACGGCGTGGTCTCCGCTTCGTGCCCGCGTTCGGCCACGTGCGCATGCAGGAAGCTCAACGTGGCCTCCTCATCGCGGTGGTCGGCCAGGATCGCCTCGCCGATGCGCACGGTGATCGGCAGCACCACGATGTCGTTGCGGTCGATGTAGTCCGCTGGCAGGTCGCAGGCCGAATCGACGACGATCCCGATGCGCATGTGTTCCCCTCTGGCTTTCTTGAGTTCCCCGGCCCGGAACAGTAGCGGCTTGCCTGGAGGTTGTGCGCAGGCGGTCGGAGAAAAGTGATACGAGTCACAAAAGCATCGTGAACAGAGACAAATTCCGGGGAGCAGGCAACGATGTTGCGGCCACGACCGTAAAATATGTGACGGCCATCACGTTAACTGTGGTTGCCGTCTTGCCCGGTTCATGTGAGGACAAGACACTTGATCGCCCAAGGAGCAAGGTGCGGCATGAAGCAGGGGTGGTTACCGGTTTTCGTGGCATGGGGCGGGTTGTTAGTCTTGCCTGCCTTTGCGGCGATGGCCGGGAACGCCGGCATTGTCCGCGTCACGCCAGTCAACGATACGGGCAATTCCGCTCAATCGAAGGTCGATTCCCGGCAGGAACAGGGTTCCGAACTCGCTGTCGGCTGGTCGCTGGGCAACGGAACTTGGGAAATCGAAACTGAGCCGGGCATCGATACGCCGCTGCTGGTGATCTCGCACGCCTATTCGGCACGGGTGGGCGTGCAGGAAGGTGACGGCGCGTGGCATGAGAAATCCGTGTTCGACGCGGAACTCGATGCCGGATTTTCGCGCCAAGCCCTGGTGTTTCCTTTGGGTGTGCGGGGACCGGTCCGGGTCCGGGTCGAGAATGCGCGCTACCCGCCACGCGTCGCCGTGGTGCCGCAGGCGGCGTACCAGCGCGGCGATCAGCGGCATCTGCGGAATTTCATGCTGGTCGCAGGTGTGCTGGTGGGTCTGGCACTGACGGTCCTGCTGTTCTGGGTCATGCTGCGCGAAGCGGTCTATCTGCTGTACACCGTCACCCTGTCGCTGCAGACCTTGTCGCTGCTGTACCTGTCCGGCGAAGGCTATGCCATGCCGGTATTGCGGCAGCTGGCGCCGCTCGGTACCTATGGCGTCTGGATCGTGAGCGTACTGGCGATGGTGTCGGCCACCATGCTGTTGCTGGCCTATGCCGGCATGCGCTGGCGGGTACCGCGGATCAGCCAGGCGATGCGCTGGCTGGGCATCTACCTGCCGATGCTGCTGTTGCTGTTGCAGGCGTTGCCGTGGCTACAGGCCAAAGGGTGGCTGCCGAATGCGAGCAACGCGCTGTTCGTGGCCAGCAGCGCGCTGGGGATCGTCGGTCTGTACGCCGCCTGGCGCAAGGGCGGACGCCATGCGGGCATTCTGCTGATTGCCTGGGTGCCGATGGTGCTGTTCATCGCCGCACGCACCGTGCAGCTGGAGTCGCAGCGGCCGATGCCCGGCTGGATGGAATACGGCATGCCGCTGATGCTGGCCTTCACCGGGGTGGTAATGGCGTTGGGGCTGGCCGACCGCACGTTGACGATGCGCCGCGAACGCGACAGCGCGAAGGAGCATGCCGAGCGCGATTACCTGACCGGTGTGCTGAACCGAGGCGGCATCGAGTACCGGCTGGACTGGGCGATCATCAATACCCGTCGCGAGGGGTTGCCGTTGTCGGTGCTGTTCATGGACATCGACCACTTCAAGCGGGTCAACGACCATCATGGGCATGGCGTGGGCGACAGTTGCCTGCGGGCCGTGGTGCGCGCGATCAGCGAGGAGCTGCATTACGGGGACCAGTTGGGTCGTCTGGGCGGCGAGGAGTTCGTGCTCGGTCTGCCGGGCGCCGACGGCGAGGACGCGCTGCAGACCGCCGAGCGGCTGCGGCGGAAGATCGAATCCAATTGCAGGGAAGTCGAGGGCGCTCCGGTGTACATCACCGTCAGCATCGGCGTGGCCGAGAGCAATCCCGCCGACACCGTGGCTAGCCTGATCCGGCGCGCGGATCAGGCCATGTACGCGGCCAAGCATGCCGGCCGCAACCGGGTGGTCTGAACCGCGGCGGCTTTGGTCCTGCCTACTGTCCGGGGTAGGCGCGCGGCAGACCGCCCTCGGACGCCGGTTTCGGCGTCGGCAGATAGCGATCACGCAGCTCTGTCTGGCGCGAATGCATCGGCATTTCGCGACCGCCCAGCCAGACCTGGCGCGCGGTGTTGGCCACGTCCAGCGGATCGCCGCTCCACAACACCAGATCGGCGTTCATGCCGACGGCGATGCCGCCCAGACGGTCGCCGATGCCGAAAGCCTGCGCCGGCACCCGGGTCAGGCCGGCCAGCCCGTCGTCCCAGGGCAGGCCGTTGGCCACCGCGTTGCCGGCCAGCTGGCGTACCTTGCGCGCATTGTGCGAAGCATCGCCGCTCTGGGTGAAACCGACATCGACACCGGCGGCGCGCAGCCGGGCGGCGTTCTCCAGCGTGGCGTTGATCTGGTCGAAGCTGGAGGGCAGGTTGGCCAGCGCATCGACGAACACCGGCACCCTGGCCTTCGCCAGTTCCGGCGCCAGCTTCCACGCCTCGGCACCACCCGCGATCGCGATCTTCACGTTCTGCTTGCCGGCCCAGCGCAGCAACTGGCGGATGTCGGCGGCGCGCTGTACCCCGACGACAACGCGTCCCTGGCCGTCCAGATACTTGGCCAGCACGCTGCGGCCGGCGGGCGTCAGCAGGGCATGCGGCGAATCGCTGGCGACGCGCCCGCGCGCCTCGGCGACCATCTGGTCCAGCAGCATCCATTGCGCGGCGCGCGAATTGCCACTGCGGCTGGCGGCACTGCTGCCCAGCCGGATGAACAGCGCATGCGGGCCGATCGTGTCCGGACCGCCATCCAGCCGCATCATCGCACCCTGTCCGGCAACGAAGGCGCCGCCCTGACCGGCTGCCAGCAGGGTGAAGCCGATGCCTTCCACCCGCGCGACCGGCAACAGCACCGAATCGGGGTTGTAGGCCAGGGTGACATCGAATTCGGGACGCGCCGGCTGTTCGCCTTTGAGGTCGACGGCATCATCGACGGTGCTCGATTCGCCGGAGACTTCCTCGATGCCGATGTCGGTGATGCCGCCAAACAGCGCCGGCGTCAGCGGCTTGCCGTTGGCCTCCACCACCGGCACGCCAGTGGCGGACAGGCCGCTGCCGATGGCGGCGACCCTGCCGTCGCGCACCAGCACATCGGTGTGCTGCAGGGTGCCGCGCGCGGTGGCGGTATGCACGGTGGCGTCGTGGATCAGCACGTTCTGGGCACAGGCCGGGATGGCCAGCGCGGCCAGCGCGGCGGCGAGCAGGGAGCGACGGATCATGGCGTCGCCTCCTGGCCCAGCATGAAATCGGAAACGGGTCGATGGGCCGGGTCGTTGCGGTCGTACAGGCGAGCGCCGTCGATGTAGACCTGCTCGGCCAATGCATAGGAACTGAACGGATTGCGGTTCCACAGCACCACGTCGGCCATCTTGCCTTCTTCCAGCGTTCCGGTCTGGTCGAGAATGCCCATCGCCTTGGCCGGATTGGCGGTCAGCCAGCGGATGGCGTGTTCCGGCGTGATCGCGTTCATGCCTGCGCGTTCGGCGTTGGCGATGACCTTGGCCGACTCCTGATTCAAGCGCTGGATGCCTTCATCCGAATCCGAATGCACGATGGCGCAACCCTTGCCATCGCGGTCGACGATGGCGACGTTCTCCTGAATGCCGTCGAAGGCCTCCATCTTGAACCCCCACCAATCGGCCCACAGTGCGCCGCAGATGCCTTCGGCGGCGAGGGTGTCGGCCAGCTTGTAGGCTTCCACGCCGTGATGGAAAGCGGCGATCTTGAAGCCGAATTCCTTCGACAAATCTATCATGTTGGCCATTTCGTCGGCGCGGTAGCAGTGGATCTGCGGCAGGACCGAGCCATCCAGCACGCCGGCCAGCGTCTCCAGTTTGAGGTCGCGCTTGCCCGGGCTGCCCGACTTGCGTTTGCGGGCGTATTCGGCAGCGTCGATGAAGGCGGCACGGTAGCCGGCCATGCTGCCCATGCGGGTGGACGGACCGCCCTTCTGCCCGTAGACGCGCTTGGGATTCTCGCCGCAGGCCATCTTCAACCCGTACGGCGCGCCGGGGAACTTCATGCCCTGCATGGTGGTGGAGGGCACGTTCTTCAGCGTTACCCCTCGGCCGCCAAACAGGTTGGCCGAACCGGGCAGTATCTGCAGGGTGGTGATGCCGCCCGCCAGCGCGGTGATCAGGCCGGGGTCCTGCGGCCATACCGAGTGTTCGGCCCAGACCTGGGCGGTATTCGGGCTGACCGCCTCGTTGCCGTCGCTGCTTGCGCGCACCCCGGGGCTGGCGTACACGCCCAGGTGCGAGTGGATGTCGATCAGCCCCGGCGTGACCCATTTGCCCTGGCCGTCGACGCGGATGGCGTCGGCGGGGGCGGACAGGCCGGTGCCGATGGCGGCGATCTTGCCGTCCTGCAGCAGCACATCGGCGTTTTCCAGACGGCGTCCGTCGCCGACCAGCACGGTGGCACCGCTGATCAACACCGGTGGCGAGGCAATCGGCTGGTAGGTGCTAGGAAAGGCGGGTGAGGTATCCGGCTTCGGCGTGGTGGCGGTCGTCGCGCTGCGCTTGGTGTCGCCCGTGTGCGCGCAGCCGCCCAGCAGGGCGGCGCACAGGGCCAGGCTCAAGGTCTTGGTCATGCGGATCGGTCACGCTCCCCGGGACGAGTCCGTACAGTAACGGCCCGTTCGCGAACTGCCAAGTGAAAGCGCATGCGGCGTGACAGAATAGCGCAGATACGGAGAACGCGGATGAAAGAGAAAGAACAGATCGTCGAGAACTGGCTGCCACGCTATACCGGTGTGCCGCTGGACGGCTTCGGCCAGCACATCCTGCTGACCAATTTCGGCGGTTACCTGGACGCCTTTTCGCGCCTGACCGGCGCCGAGGTGGTCGGTCGCGACCGGCCGATGCCCAGCGCGACCTTCGACGGCATCACCATCATCAACTTCGGCATGGGCAGTCCCAATGCGGCAACGATGATGGACCTGCTGTCGGCAGTGACGCCGAAGGCGGCGCTGTTCCTGGGCAAGTGCGGCGGCTTGAAGCGAAAGAACCAGCTCGGCGATCTGGTGCTGCCGATCGCGGCGATCCGCGGCGAAGGCACCAGCGACGACTACCTGCCGCCGCAGGTGCCGGCGCTGCCGGCGTTCGCGATGCAGCGGGTGATTTCGACCACCATCCGCGACCTCGACCACGACTACTGGACCGGCACGGTCTACACCACCAACCGCCGGGTGTGGGAGCACGACGACGCGTTCAAGAAACGACTGCGACAGATGCGCTGCATGGCCATCGACATGGAGACGGCGACCATCTTCGCCGCCGGCTTCGCCAACCGCATTCCCTGCGGTGCGCTGCTGCTGGTGTCCGATCAGCCGATGATTCCGGAAGGGGTCAAGACCGAGGCGTCCGACGCCAAGGTCAGCGCGCAATATGTCGAGGACCACATCACCATCGGCATCGAGGCGCTGAAGCTGATCCGGCGCAACGGCAAGTCGGTGCGGCATCTGCGGTTCGATGAGTGAGCACGATGACGACGACGGAAGGCATCGGGAAAATCAACCGGTTCTGGCGCGAAGCCGGAGCCGGCAAGTGGTTCGGCGGCGGCGTGGCGTTCGATGCCGAATGCGAGCGCTTCCGCGACGCGCACTTCGCCGCCGCGTGCGGCGAGTGCGAGCCGTGGCTTGACGATGCCGAGGGCGCGCTGGCGGTCCTGATCCTGCTCGACCAGATTCCACGCAACCTGTTCCGCGGCAGCGCGCATTCCTGGGCTGCCGACGGGCTGGCGCGACAGTACGCGCAACGCGTCATCGCCGCCGGTCTGGATGCCGGTATCGAGCCGGCGCTGCGATTGTTCTTCTACCTGCCGTACGAGCATTCCGAGGCGCTGGCCGATCAGGCGCGTTCGCTGCAGTTGTTCGCTGCGCTGGGCAATGCCGGGTATCTGGATTACGCGCAGCGGCACTATGACGTCATCGAGCGTTTCGGTCGCTTCCCGCATCGCAATGCGGCGCTGGGCCGGGCGAACAGCCCGGACGAGCAGGCGTGGCTGGAGGCGGGTGGGGGATTCTGAGCCGAGATGCACGCGGATCTGTTCGCACAAGTCATCGACGATGACGACCAAGTACTCGGCGAACAGGCACGCGTGCTGCGTGGTTTCGCCATCCTGCAGGCGGAGGCGCTGTTGTCGGCTGTGGACGAGGTTGTCGCCATCGCGCCGTTCCGCCAGCTGCGTACGCCGAGCGGCCTGATGTCGGTGGCGATGAGCAACTGCGGCGAGCGCGGATGGTGCAGCGATGCGTGCGGTTACCGCTACAGTGCGACCGATCCGGACAGCGGTCGTGCGTGGCCGGCGATGCCGCTGTCGCTGCGCGATCTCGCCTGCAGGGCGGCGCAGGCGGCGGGGTTCCCGGACTATCGGCCGGATGCCTGCCTGATCAATCGCTATCGACCCGGTACGCGGATGGGTCTGCACCAGGATCGCGACGAAGGCGACAAGATCGCACCGATCGTGTCGGTTTCGCTCGGCATTCCGGCGACCTTCCTGTTCGGCGGCCTGAAGCGCAACGACGCGATCCGGAGGATCGAGGTGCGTCACGGTGATGTCGCGGTCTGGGGCGGCGTGGATCGCCTGCGCTATCACGGCGTCGCGACAGTCAAGCGTGCCGTGCATCCGCTGCTCGGCGATCAGCGGATCAACCTGACCTTCCGCAAGACGCGCTGAGTCGCAGGCGTCGGTACTTAGTACTCAATACTTGCCGATGCTGCCGTCGACCTGGTCGGACCAGGCGAGGATGCCACCGCTGACGTTGTAGACATCAGTGAAGCCGAGCGCACGGAATTCCTCGGCGGCGGTCTGGCTGCGCGCGCCGCTGCGACACAGAAAGGCCAGAGGAGTGTCCTTGGGCAGGGCTTCCAGTTCGGCACGGTCGTTGCCGTCGAAGGTACGGAACGGCACCTGCACCGCGGCGATGGTGCGTTCCTCGGGCGGACGGACGTCGATCAACACCAGTTCGCCGTTACGTGCTCGGGCATCTGCGTCCTGTACCGACATCGCCTGCACCGGCTTGGGCGCATTGGGGTTGTCGATGGCCAGGCCCTTGCCGCGGATATCGTCGATCCAGTCGATGGTGATGCCTTCGGCGCGGCGCGCGCTGGTCAAGTCGAACTGCACGCGCACGCCGTTGGATTCGCTGGCGATGGCGTTGGGGTCGTGGCGGGCGATCTGGAAGTTGGGCTGGAAGGCGGTGTTGATCGACAACGCCAGCGCGGCACCGGGGCCGGCATCGGCCAGCGCCTGCTTGAGCATGTCGGCGGCGGCCGGAGTGACGGTAATGACAGGCGGCGTGCGGTCGGGCATCGGCACGCCGAGCAGGCTGGCCAGTTCACCGGAGGCGGTCATCTGCTCGATGATATCGCTGCCGCCGACCAGTTCGCCGTCCACGTACAGCTGCGGGATGGTCGGCCAGTCGCCATAGGCCTTGATGCCTTCGCGGATTTCCGCATCGGCCAGCACGTTGACATGGGCGTAGTCCGCGCCCAGCGAATCCAGCGCGCCGGCGGCCTTGGCCGAGAAGCCGCATTGCGGCATCGAGGGCTGACCCTTCATGAACAGCACCACGCGGTTGGACTGCAGCAGGGATTCGATGCGCGAACGCAGGGCGGGGTCGAGGGACATCGGCGGATTCCGGGGGATTTCGAGGCCCGCAGTTTACGCCTGCCCGTCGTAGGCTGCCGTAACGGCAGGGCAACGCAGTGTCGCCGCAGCGCGTTCCGGGCTATTCCGGCATGGCGCGCACGGCCGGCAGGGCCAGTCGCGCCCATTCGGCGTACATCGCCGCCGAGGGGTGCAGGCCATCGGCGGCCAGCATGTTCGGCTCGGCGCCGTGCGCGCGGCTGACCGCGGTGATGTCGACGAATACGACGCCGCGATCGGCGCAGATGTCGTGCGCGGCGGCGTTGAAGGCGTCGATCTCGGCTGCGATCCGGCGTCGGCTGCGCAGTTCGCGGCCGGCGAACGGGGTCACGCCCCAGTCGGGAATCGACAGCACCAGCACCCGGTCCGGTCGCCGCCCTGCGTAGCCGATGGCGCGCGCCAGCAGTTCGGCAAATTGATGGCGGTATTCGTCGAGGTCGCGGCCGCGGTACTGGTTGTTGACCCCGATCAGCAGGCTGATCAGGCCGTATTCGCCGACCGGTTCGACGGCATCGAGCGCAGTCGCCAGTTCGTCGGTGGTCCAGCCGGTGGTGGCGATGATGCGCGGTTCGGCCACGGCAATGCCTTCGGCAGCCAAGGCGCGCACCAGCTGCACTGGCCAGCGTCCGTGCGGCTCGACGCCTTCGCCGATGGTGTAGGAAT
Source organism: Pseudoxanthomonas kalamensis DSM 18571 (assembly GCF_010211745.1). Lineage (GTDB taxonomy): Bacteria > Pseudomonadota > Gammaproteobacteria > Xanthomonadales > Xanthomonadaceae > Pseudoxanthomonas_A > Pseudoxanthomonas_A kalamensis. The sequence goes on from NZ_PDWQ01000001.1 coordinate 744,016, forward strand.
CGCCGAGGGCGAGGTAGCCCGGCAGCGATTCGCCGGGTGACTTGCTGTCTCGGGTCACGCCGCCGATTTCGCCTTCGACTTCATCGGCACCACCTTGGTGGCGGCCTCGGCGCGGCGCGACAGGGCGCGGTCGATGCGGGCGAACACTTCGCGCATGGCGTCCGCTTCCGGCAGCAGGGTGATGCGGAAATGGTGGCGGTACGGCACGTTGAAGCTGGAGCCGGGCACGATCAGCACGCTTTCGTTGTTCATCAGGTCCAGGGCGAAGTCGTGGTCGTCGAAGCCTTTGGCCGCCGGGCCGACCACGGCCGGGAAGGCGTACAGCGCACCGGCCGGCGCGACCAGCTGCAGGTGTTCGCTGGCGCCGCAGGCCTCGATCACGGCGCGGCGGGTTTCGTACAGGCGCCCGCCCGGCGAGCACAGCGCGCTGATGGTGTCCGGGCCGTTGACCGCCGCTTCGACCGCGTATTGCCCCGGTACGTTGGCGCACAGGCGCAGGGCGCCGAGCAGGTCCATCGCGTGGTGCAGCTCGCCGATCCGGTCCCAGGTGCCGGACAGCAGCGCCCAGCCGACCCGCCAGCCGCAGGCGCGGTGGACTTTGCTCAGGCCGCTGAAGGTCAGGCAGGGAACGTCGCCGGCCAGCGGCGCCAGCGGCACGAATTCGCTGTCGTCGTACAGCACTTGGTCGTAGATCTCGTCGACCATCAGCAGCAGCTGATGCTTGGCGGCGATGGCGACGATCCGTTCCAGCAACTCGCGCGGATAGGCGGCGCCGGTCGGGTTGTTGGGGTTGATCAACACGATGGCGCGGGTGCGATGCGACACGCGTGCTTCGATCTGCGCCGGATCGGGCAGGAAGCCGTTTTCGGGGTCGCAGCTGTAATAGACCGGGCGGCCGTCGTTTAGGATGGTCGCCGCGGACCACAGCGGGTAATCGGGCGAGGGCAGCAGGACTTCGTCGCCGGGGTTCAGCAGCGCGCGCAGCGACAGGTCGATCAGCTCGCTGACGCCGTTGCCGATGAAGACCCGTTCCGGCACCGCGTCCGGCGCGCCGCGGCGGGCGTAGTAGGCGGCGATGGCCTCGCGCGCTTCCGGCAGGCCCTGCTGGTGGGTGTAGGGGTCGGTGCGTCCCATGTCGTCGGCGATCGCGCGCTGCAGGTGCTCGGGCGCGCGGAAGCCGAAATTGCCCGGGTTGCCGATGTTCAGCTTGATCAGCTTGCGGCCACTGGCCTCCAGCTCGCGGGCGCGCTTGGCCAGTTCGCCACGGATTTCGTAGCGGACCTCGGACAGGCGCTCGCGGACGGCGAGCGAGGCTTGCGATGGATCGGGTGGCAGCGGGGACATGGCGACCCTGGCGGGAAAACGCTGAACAGGCGGCCGATGATAGCGAACATTCGCCTTCCGGTACGGTTTGCCTGCATCCGACATTAGAATCGGTACATGACTTCGAACGCCGTGGATTTCGCCGTATTGCACCGCATCGGCTGGCCTGCTGCCGGCGAGGCGGAAGAGCCTGCCTGGAGTGAACTGCTGGCTGCCCATCCACAGGCGCGCCCGGCGCGGGTGGTCGAACAGCACCGCAGCGGCTACGTGGTCGCCGATGCCCCGGGCGTCGCCCTGCGCGCCGAATCGCCGCCGGAATGGTTGCGCCGACCGGCCTTCCGCAAGGGCGAGGCGCCGATGCACGAGCGCGCCGCGGTCGGCGACTGGGTGCTGCTGGAGGACGTCCGCATCGTCGCCCTGCTGCCGCGGCATAGCGTGATCAAGCGCGGCGCCGCCGGCGAGCACTACCAGCAGCAGGTGATCGCGGCCAACATCGACACCGTGTTCGTGGTCTGCGGCCTGGACGAGGATTTCAATCCGCGGCGGATCGAACGCTACCTGCTGCTGGTCGGTGGTGGCGGCGCCGAACCGGTGGTGGTACTGACCAAGGCCGATCGCGGCGCCGATGTCGAGGCGGCGCTGGCGGGACTGGCCGACATTGCCGCACAAGGCGTGCCGGTGCTGGCGGTCAATGCCAAGGACCGCGACAGCGTGACCGCGCTCGATCCCTGGTTGGGCCCCGGCCGCAGCGTGGTGCTGGTCGGCTCGTCCGGTGCCGGCAAGTCGACCCTGGCCAATACCCTGCTGGGCGAGCAGAAGATGAAGACCGGCAAGGTGCGCGAATCGGATTCCCGTGGCCGCCACACCACCACCCACCGCGCGTTGATCGCGCTGCCGGGTGGCGCCTGCCTGATCGACACACCGGGGATGCGCGAGCTGAAACCGACCGGCGAGGAGGACCTGGCCGAAGGCGGTTTCGCCGACATCGAGGCGCTGGCGCGGGAATGCCGCTTCCGCGACTGTTCGCACCGGCAGGAGCCCGGTTGCGCGCTGCGTGCGGCCGTCGAGCGCGGCGAACTGGATCCGGCACGGCTGCAGAACTACCTGAAGCTGGAAGACGAGGTGGCCGGCGCAGCCGATCGCCTGGCCACCCGACTGGCGCAGAAGGCGCAGGCGCGCACCCAGGGGAAGGCGCTCAACAAGCGCCTGGACGAGAAATACGGCAAGCACTGAGCAGCAGATGCCCCAGGACATGGACATCGCCCGCCACGCCGTGCTGGACGCCCGTCTGGTGCAGGCCGTACGCGGCATCCGCCTGCTCGGCCTGAGCAGCTGGCCGGCCGGGCAGCAGGAACCGTTTCTGGAAAGCGTGCGCCGCGGGCAGCCACGACTGCCGGTGATCGAGTACCCGCACCACGATTTCGGCGATGCCCGCCGTGAGCTTGGCGAGATCGCGACGGCGGCCGATCCGGCGCATCCGCTGGGCAATTATCTGCAGGAATCGGTCCGCAGCTGGGACCTGGCCGCGCGCCTGCTGGAATCGCTGGGCAGTGCGCGGGCGGGGGAATTGTCGATCGAACTGTTCGGCCGTCCCGACCAGCCGCTGCCGGGCGACGGCCCGACCACGCGCGAGGCGGCGCGGCACTTCATCGGCATCGCCGACGAGCTGGATCATGAATTGCTGGCGCCGGAAGAACAGGTGCCGGTCTCGGCCACCGCGTTGCAATTGCAGTTGCAGGGCGATCTGGACGATTTCTTCGACGGCCGCGTGGTGACGGTGGAACTGGACTCCGAGCTGCTGGCCAAGGCCGCCGCCGGCGCCACTCGCATCCGCCTGCGCCAGGGTGCCGCGTTCGGTGACTACGATCGCCGCCAGTTGTTCAATCACGAGGCGCTGGTGCATTCGCTGACCGCGCTGAACGGCCGCGAGCAGGCCGTGCTGCCGAGCCTGGCGCTGTCCTCGCCGCGGGTCACCGAGACCCAGGAGGGGCTGGCGACCTTCGCCGAGCAGATCACCGGCAGCATCGACATCGAGCGGATGAAGCGGATCAGTCTGCGCACCGAGGCGGTTGCGATGGCGCTGGAAGGTGCCGACTTCGTCGAGGTGTTCCGCTACTTCGTCGGCGAAGGGCAGAATGAAGTGGAGAGCTTTTCCTCGGCCCAGCGCGTGTTCCGTGGGGTGCCGGTGTCCGGCGGCGCGGCCTTCACCAAGGACGCGACCTATCTGCGCGGCCTGGTCCGCGTGCATACCTTCTTCCGCCAGTCGCTGCAGCACGAGCGCCTGCCGCATTGTCGCTGGCTGTTCGCCGGCAAGATGACCCTGGACGACCTGCACGGATTCGCGCCGCTGTTCGAAACCGGGGTGCTGGTCGCACCGCGCTGGCTGCCCGAATGGGTCGAACGCGCCAGCGGTCTGGCCGGCATGCTGGCGTTCTCGCTGTTCGCCAATCGCATCCGGATGGACCGGCTGACGGCCATCGAATAGCGGCAGGGCATCGATGGCGGGTTGCGGGCGTGCTGTCCGCGGCGGCACCATGCGCGAAGCCGAACCGGAGCTGTTGCGTGCATCACAATCAAAATCCCCGGCCCGAACCGGCGCGAAAGACCCCCCTGTATCGGCAGTTGTATTTCCAGGTGGTGGTGGCCATCGCGCTGGGCGCCCTGCTGGGGCATTTCTGGCCCGGACTGGCCGAATCGATGAAGCCGCTGGGCGATGCCTTCATCAAGCTGGTCAAGATGATCATCGCGCCGGTGATCTTCCTGACCATCGTCACCGGAATCGCCGGCATGACCCACCTGCGCACGGTGGGCCGGGTATTCGCCAAGGCGATGGTCTACTTCCTGTTCTTCTCGACCCTGGCGCTGGTGGTCGGGTTGCTGGTCGCGCACACTGTCCAGCCCGGCGCTGGCATGAACATCGATCCCGCCGACCTGGACCAGACCGCGGTACAGGGCTACGTGCAGAAATCGCACGAGCTGACCCTGGTCGGCTTTGCGCTGGACATCATCCCGAAGACCCTGCTCAGTCCGTTCGTCGGCGACAACATCCTGCAGGTGCTGTTCGTCTCGATCCTGTTCGGCCTGTCGCTGGCACTGGTCGGCGAACGCGGCAAGCCGGTGCAGAACCTGCTGGAAGCGCTGGTGGCCCCGGTGTTCCAGCTGGTGCATCTGCTGATGCGTGCGGCGCCGATCGGTGCCTTCGGCGCGATCGCCTTCACCATCGGCAAGTACGGACTGGGTGCCCTGGCCAACCTCGCCTGGCTGGTCGGATCGTTCTACCTGACCTCGCTGCTGTTCGTGCTGGTCATCCTCGGCACGGTATCGTGGGCCTGCGGTTTCTCGATCCTGCGCCTGATCCGCTACCTGAAGGCCGAACTGCTGCTGGTGCTGGGGACTTCGTCGTCGGAGTCGGCGCTGCCGTCGCTGATGGAGAAGATGCAGCGCGCCGGCTGTTCCAAGTCGGTGGTCGGGCTGGTGGTGCCGACCGGCTATTCGTTCAACCTGGACGGCACCAACATCTACATGACCCTGGCGGCGCTGTTCATCGCCCAGGCCACTAATACCGAACTGACCCTGGGCCACCAGATCGCCCTGCTGCTGGTGGCGATGCTGAGCTCCAAGGGCGCCGCCGGCGTGACTGGGGCCGGCTTCATCACCCTGGCCGCCACCCTGGCGGTGGTGCCGGAAGTGCCGGTGGCCGGCATGGCGCTGATCCTGGGCGTGGACCGCTTCATGAGTGAATGCCGTTCGCTGACCAACTTCATCGGCAACGCCGTGGCCACCGTGGTGGTCGCGCGCTGGGAAGGCGAACTGGATCGCGAGGCGTTGGCGCAGGCCCTGCATGGTGTGCCGCGTACGCTGGCCGCCGCACCGGACCCGGCGGCCGGGCCGGGCGATCCGGTTCGATTGACCTCGGACTAGATCCGTCACGGTCGACCCGGAAGTCGAGCGGCAAATTTGCCGCAGTGCCGCAATCACGACGGCACGAGTCGCGAATGGAGCAGGTAGAATCCGGGCTCCTTCGCCTTTTCCCACGGCTTTCGGCTCCGCAATGAACAACGACGATTTGAAGCAGGCCGCTCTCGAGTACCACCGCTGCCCGCGCCCCGGCAAGATCAAGGTCTCGCCGACCAAGGCCATGGTTACCCAACGCGACCTGTCGCTGGCCTATTCGCCCGGTGTGGCCTACGCCTGCGAAGCGATCGTCGAGGATCCCGGGCAAGCCAGCCAGCTGACCGCGCGCGGCAACCTGGTGGCGGTGATCAGCAACGGTACCGCGGTGCTGGGGCTGGGCAACATCGGCCCGCTGGCCGGCAAGCCGGTGATGGAAGGCAAGGGCGTGCTGTTCAAGAAATTCGCCGGAATCGATGTGTTCGACATCGAGATCGACGAATCCGACCCCGACAAGCTGGTCGACATCATCGCCTCGCTGGAACCGACCTTCGGCGGCATCAACCTGGAAGACATCAAGGCGCCGGAATGTTTCGTCGTCGAGCGCAAGTTGCGCGAGCGGATGAACATCCCGGTGTTCCACGACGACCAGCACGGCACCGCGATCATCGTCGGCGCGGCGGTGCTGAACGCGATGGAAGTGACCGGCAAGAAGATCGGCGAGGTGCGGCTGGCGACCACCGGGATGGGCGCGGCCGGCATTTCCTGCGTCAACATGCTGATCTCGCTGGGGTTGAATCCGGACAACGTGCTGGCATTCGATCGTGGCGGCGTCATCCACAGCGGGCGTACCGACCTGGACCCCGAGAAGCGCCGCTTTGCGCGCGACACCGACAAGCGCACGCTGGCCGAGATCGTCGAGGGCGCGGACATCTTCCTCGGGCTGTCCGCCGGCGGCATCCTGAAGCCGGAGATGGTGGCGACAATGGCCAAGCAGCCGGTCATCTTCGCCCTAGCCAACCCCAGCCCGGAAATCAGTCCGGAAGATGCACGCAAGGTGAGACCGGACGCGATCATCGGCACCGGCCGCTCGGACTATCCGAACCAGGTCAACAATGTCCTCTGCTTCCCCTACCTGTTCCGTGGTGCGCTCGACGTCGGTGCCACCGAGATCAACGAGGAGATGAAGATCGCCTGCGTGAAGGCGATCGCGGCGCTGGCCAAGCGCGAAACGTCCGACCTTGGCGCGGTGTACGGCGGCGAGGCGCCCAGCTTCGGCCCCGATTACCTGATTCCGCGGCCGTTCGACCGGCGCCTGCTGGTGGAACTGTCGGCGGCGGTGGCGCAGGCGGCGATGGACTCCGGGGTGGCGACCCGTCCGATCGCCGACATGCGCGCCTATCGCGAGCAACTGGGCCAGTTCGTCCACCGCAGCAGCCTGATGATGAAGCCGGTCTACGAGCGCGCGCGCGCCGACCGCAAGCGGGTGGTGTATGCCGAAGGCGAGGAGGAGACCGTGTTGCGCGCGGTGCAGACGGTGGTCGACGAGGGCCTGGCCTTCCCGATCCTGATCGGTCGCCCGGAGGTGATCGAGTCGCGGATCGCGCGGCTGGGGCTGCGCCTGCGTATGGGCGTCGATTTCGAGCTGACCAACCAGGACGACGATCCACGCTTCAACGACTACTGGCAGTTCTACCACCAGCTGACTTCGCGTCGCGGGGTAACCCCGTCGGCGGCGAAGAACCTGATGCGTTCGCGGCCGACCCTGATTGCGGCGGTAATGGTCGCGCGCGGCGAGGCCGATGCGATGGTCAGCGGCATCGTCGGCCGCTACCACAAGAAACTCGGCTACGTGCGCAGCGTGGTCCCGCTGGATCGCGGCGTCGAATCGACCTCGGCAATGACCGGGGTGATCAATTCGCTCGGGGCGTGGTTCTTCGTCGATACCCATGTGCAGGACGACCCCGGCGCCGAGCAGATCGCCGAGGCGACCCTGCAGGCGGCGTACCGGCTGAAGCTGTTTGGGATCGAGCCGCGGGTGGCGCTGCTGTCGTATTCCAACTTCGGCAACCACGACAGTCCGGCCTCGCGCAAGATGCGTCAGGTGCGCGAACTGCTGCTCAAGCGCAAGCCCGATCTGAACATGGACGGCGAGATGCAGGGCGACACCGCCTGGGACGAGGTTCTGCGGCAGAAGTTCATGGCCGACAGCACGCTGAAAGGCCGCGCCAACCTGTTCGTGATGCCCAACCTGGAAGCGGCCAACATCGCCTACAACCTGGTGCGGGTGATGACCGACGGCGTGGCCATCGGTCCGATCCTGATGGGGATTTCCAGGCCGGTGCACATCCTGACCAGCAGCGCCACTGCGCGCCGGGTGGTCAACATGACCGCGATCGCCGCGGTCGACGCGCAGATCCGCGCGCAGCTGGAAGTGCGCGCCGACGAAGCGGGTTGAGCGCAACGGGGATGGGTCAGGATCTGGATCCAGCCTCCGGATCGCCGTCCTGGCCCAGGATCTGCCGCTGCACTGCGTCCAGGTAGGCGTCCAGCTCCTCGGTCGAGGCGAACACTACCTCGGGCGGCACCGCCTGCACCAGTTCGATCACCCGCCGCACCTGTTCCTGCGGATGCACCACCACCAGCCGGCCGCCGAACAGGTTCATGATCTTGCGCGTCTTCAGGATCGAGCGCACGCCGGCGCTGCTGATGTATTCCAGCCGGGCCAAATCCATCACCAGGGTCTGCGGGCGTTCGGCCAGCAGCGGCTCCAGCCGGGCGTCCAGCGATTCGTGGGTCAGCGTGTCCAGCCGCCCGTCCAGGGTCACGTACTGGTTGCCGTTCACTGGCGGGTAGATTTCGATCTGCAGGCTCATCAGGCCGGATTCCTTGCGTTTCCGTGTCAGTCTTCGTCGTCGTCCTGCAACACCTTGCGCTGCATCGCGTCCAGATAGGCGTCGACTTCCTCGATGGAGGTGAAGATGTCTCCCAGCGGTACCGCCTTGACCACGTCGAAGACCTTCTGGATCTGCGGCTGCGGGTTCAGCACCAGCACCTTGCCGCCGTGTTCGGCCTGAGCCTTGCGCGCCTTGAAGATGGAACGGATGCCGGCGCTGCTGATGTACTCCAGCTCGGTCAGGTCCAGCAACAGCGAATGCGGACGCTCGGCCAGCGCGGGCGCCAGCGCCGCATCGAACGCGTCGCAGGTGTGCGTATCCAGCCGGCCGCTCAGCTGCACACGGCGACTGCCGCCGCGATCGTCCTGCAGTCGGATGTCCAGACTCATGCCGCGTCCCCGGATTCGGGAATACGAAGATCCACCCGCAGCACGTTGCAATGGCCGTCGCGTTCGTAGTCGATGTTGCTGGCCAGCTGGCGGATCAGATAGACGCCCAGCCCACCAAGCGGGCGCTCGCTGATGTCGGTGTCCAGATCCGGTTCGGGCGCGCTGAGCGGGTTGAACGGCGCGCCGGTGTCGCGGAATTCCAGACGCAGGATGTCGCCGTGGATACCGATGTCCACCGACAACTCGTGCTGGGCCATGCCATTGGGTTCGCCACCGTAGTCGATGGCGTTGCTGGCCAGCTCCTCGACCACCAGCCGCACGTCGTTGCGCACGCTGTGGTCGATACGATGCAGGTTGAGCACCGCTTCCAGCGATGCATTGAGGTCTTCGACGCGGGCGTATTCGCCGGGCACGATCAGCCGGATCAGCATGCGAGCGGTTCCTGTCGGGTGGTGGAAGGGGTCGGGTGTGGATCGTGGTGCAGACGCATCGCCAGCAGGGTGATGTCGTCCGATTGCGGCGCCGGTTTGGCGAAAGCGTGCACGCGCGCGGCGACGCTGTCGCACAGTCCCTGCACGTCCAGTTCCGGCTGCAGCGATTCGACCAGATGGCCGCTGCCGAAGGCCACGTTGTCGGGGTTGAAGGCCTCGGTGACGCCATCGGTGTAGGCGACCAGGGTGGCCTCGGGCGGCAAGCGGCCGTGCCAGACCGGGAAGTCCTCGCTGACCTCGAAGCCCAGCGGCGGCCCGGCTTCGACCGGTAGCGTCTCGCAGCGGCCGTCGGCATGCAGCAGCAGCGGGCGTTCGTGGCCGGCGCTGGCCAGCGCGCATTCGCCGCTGTGCAGGTCGATGCGGCCGAACAGCACGGTGACGAACATGCAGGTGTCGTTGCCCTCGACCAGTTGGCGCGAGGCCTCGGCCAGCACCTGGTCGGGCGAACGGCTGCCGCGGGCGGCGACTTCCAGCACGGTGACGGTGCGCGCCATGAACAGCGCGGCCGGCACGCCCTTGTCGGAAACGTCGCCGATGGCGAACCACAGCGCGCCTTCCTCGGCATCGACGAAGCTGTAGAAATCGCCGCCGACCGTCTTCGCCGGTTCGAGCAGGGCGCCAACCTCCAGCCGCAGTGCGCCGCCCAGGCCGATTACCCGGCCGCGCGGCAGCATCGCCTGCTGGATGTCGCGCGCGATCGACAGCTCACTCTCCAGCTTCTGCCGCGCCGCGGCCATGTCCTCGATCTCGTCCATCTGCTGGCGGATCGACAATCGGGCCTGCTCCAGCGTGCGCGCCAGCACGCCGACCTCGTTGCTGCCCGGCGTTTCGCTCACCGGGGTTTCGTAGTGGCCTTCGACCATGCCGGCGGCGGCGGCGGTCAACTGCTCCAACGGCTGGCTGATGCGGCGCGACATCCGGCTGATCAGCAGCATGCAGACCAGGGTCAGCAGCACGCCGCCGGCCAGCAGCAACCACAGCGCGTGTTCCAGCCGTGCGGTGATCGGCGAGGACGCCTGCGAGACCAGCAATTTCCAGCCGCTCTCGTCGACCGGCTCGATCACGGTGAAGTACTTCTCGCCGCTGTCCACCGCGGTGTGGCTGAGATAGGCGAAATGCGGTACCGGCGCCGCGGCGGCGTCGGCCAGCGGCTGCAGGTCGCTGCGACCGCTGCGCTGGACGAACTGCGGCAGCGACAGGTTGTCGGCGACGTCCACGCCGGGGTAGTCGGCCAGGGTGCCGGAGGGCGAGATCAGGCCGGCGCGCCAGCCGGCGGTACGGGCCAGCGGCTCGATGCGCTGCTTCAGGCTGGACAGCGGCACGTCCAGGCTGACCATGCCGCGGGTGGCCACGCCGGCGCCTTCGCGGCGCAGCGGCCGGTTGTAGGTCAGCATCCACACGTTGCCGGCGGTTTCGTTGAAATAGGCGTCCGACCACCAGCCGTCCGGCGCGGCGATCGTGCGCCGGTACCAGGCCTGGCTGCGGAAGTCGTAGCCATTGGCGATGAAGTCGCGGTCGGCGCCGTGTGCGGAAATGTAGTGCGCGAACGCGGGCACGGCCGGGTCGTCGGACTCCAGGATCAGCAGGCCGCCAGCGCAATCCGGGGTGGCGCGCACCATCGCCCGCATCGCGGTCATCAGTTCGCCGGAGTCCAGATCCGAATTGGCCACCAGGTCCGACACGCCGCGGGTGGTGATGGTCACCATCTGCATCATGGTGCCGAGCCGGTCGACGGTTTCCTTGCTGCTGGCGCGGACGTCGAGACGGGCCTCGTCGAGGATCGCGCGGCGCGCGTACCAGGCCGCGCCGATCGTGACCAGCAGCAGCACGGCCACGATCAATGCCCCGGTCAGCAGCGCGATCCGGGTGCGCAGGCTGTGCCGCCAGCGGACGCGGCCGGCCTGCGACAGCGATGGGTCCTGCCGGGTTCCGAGCATCGGTCCCGTTTTCCCTGAATTTGTCCCCGAGCCGATCATACGCCGGATTTCCTGCAGGGGGACGACAGTGGTCCCATTTTGGTCATGCCTTGCCTCGGGACGGGCACACGCCGACCGCATCCATACGCCTGTGTCGGTGCGCCTTGCTGCGCTAGACTTCGAAGTTCGAACAAGAACGACTGCCGCTCTGCTGCGCGGCACCTCAGGGAGTGGCGATGAACTGGCTGAACGAGATGCTGCACAACGACCCCGATCCGGTCGAGACCCGCGAATGGGTCGAGTCGATGAAGGCGGTCATCGACGCCTCCGGCCCGCAGCGCGCGCATCAATTGCTGGAAGGCATGGTCGAGGTCACCCGCCGTTCCGGCGCCTTCCTGCCGTTCTCGCCGACCACCGAGTACGTCAACACCATCGCCCCGGCGCTGGAGGCCAAATCGCCCGGCGACGCCGAGATGGAGTGGAAGCTGCGCTGCCTGATCCGCTGGAACGCGATGGCCACCGTGGTCCGCGCCAATCGCAAGCCCGGCGACCTTGGCGGTCACATCGCCAGCTTCGCCTCCTCGGCCACCCTGTACGACGTCGGCTTCAACCACTTCTGGCGCGCGCCCAGCGACAGCCATCCCGGCGACCTGCTGTACATCCAGGGCCACAGCTCGCCCGGCGTGTATGCGCGCGCTTTCCTCGAAGGCCGCATCAGCGAATCGCAGCTGGACAACTTCCGCATGGAAGTGGATGGTCGCGGCATTTCCTCCTATCCGCACCCGTGGCTGATGCCGGAGTTCTGGCAGACCCCGACCGTGTCGATGGGTCTGGGCCCGCTGAGCGCGATCTACCAGGCGCAGTTCATGAAGTACCTGGAGCACCGCGGCCTGATCGAGCCGTCCGACCGCAAGGTCTGGTGCTTCCTCGGCGACGGCGAGACTGACGAGCCGGAGAGCCTGGGCGCGATCGCGCTGGCGGGCCGCGAAGGGCTGGACAACCTGGTGTTCGTCATCAACTGCAACCTGCAGCGCCTGGACGGCCCGGTGCGCGGCAACGGCAAGATCATCCAGGAGCTGGAAGGCGTGTTTCGCGGCGGCGGTTGGAACGTCATCAAGCTGATCTGGGGCAGCTACTGGGATCCGCTTCTGGCCCGAGACAGCGGCGGCGTGCTGAAGAAGCTGATGATGGAAACCGTCGACGGCGAGTACCAGAACTACAAGGCCTTCGGCGGCAAGTACACCCGCGAGCATTTCTTCAACAAGTACCCGGAAACCGCCGCGCTGGTGGCCAACATGTCCGACGACGACATCTGGCGCCTGAACCGCGGCGGCCACGACCCGCACAAGGTCTATGCGGCCTATCACCAGGCGGTCAATACCAAAGGCATGCCGACGGTGATCCTGGCCAAGACCGTGAAGGGCTACGGCATGGGCTCGTCCGGCGAGTCGCTCAACCCGACCCACCAGACCAAGAAGCTCGACGACGACGCGGTGCGCACCTTCCGCGACCGTTTCCAGATTCCGATCAGCGACAAACAGCTGGCCGAAGCCGAGCAGATCCCGTTCTATCACCCCGGCGAGGATTCGCCGGAAGTGCAGTACCTCAAGTCGCGCCGCAGTGCGCTGGGCGGTTACCTGCCGCAACGTCGGCGCAAGGCCAGCCAGTCGTTCGCGGTTCCGGCGCTGGACAGCTTCGAGCGCCTGCTCAAGTCCAGCGGCGAGCGCGAGCTCAGCACCACCATGGCTTTCGTGCAAGGCCTGAACATCGCCCTGCGCGACAAGCAGATCGGTCCGCGGCTGGTGCCGATCGTCGCCGACGAGGCGCGCACCTTCGGCATGGAAGGCATGTTCCGCCAGATCGGCATCTACGCGCCGTTCGGGCAGAAGTACAAGCCGGTCGACGCCGACCAGCTGATGTTCTACCGTGAGGACCAGTCCGGCCAGGTGTTGCAGCAGGGCATCAGCGAGCCGGGCGCGATCGCCTCGTGGATGGCCGCCGGCACCAGCTACTCGGTCAGCGACGTGCCGATGCTGCCGTTCTACATCTACTACTCCATGTTCGGTTTCCAGCGCGTCGGCGACATCGCTTGGCAGGCGGCCGACATGCGCACCCGCGGCTTCCTGCTCGGCGGCACTGCCGGTCGCACCACCCTCAACGGCGAGGGCCTGCAACACGAGGACGGCCACAGCCACCTGCTGGCCGGCGCCATTCCCAACTGCCGCAGCTACGACCCGACTTTCGGCTACGAAGTCATCGTGGTCCTGCAGCATGGCATGAAGGCGATGCTGGAAGACCAGATCGACGAGTACTACTACATCACCCTGATGAACGAGAACTACCCGCACCCGGAGATGCCCGTGGGCGCCGAGGCAGGCATCATCAAGGGCATGTACCTGCTGCAAGACGCCGGCAAGCCGAAGAAGGGCGAACTGCGCGTGCAGCTGCTGGGCAGCGGCACTATCCTGCGCGAGGCGATCGCGGCCGCCGAACTGCTGGACAAGGAGTTCGGCGTCACCGCCGACATCTGGTCCTGCCCCAGTTTCAACGAACTGCGCCGCGACGGCTTCGACGCCGAGCGCTGGAGCCGCCTGCATCCCGAGGAAACCCCGCGCAAGCCCTACGTCACCGAGTGCCTGGAAGGCCGCCAGGGCCCGGCCATCGCCGCCACCGACTACGTGCGCGGCTACGCCGACCAGGTCCGCGCCTTCGTTCCGGGCCACTACACGGTGCTGGGCACCGACGGCTTCGGCCGCAGCGACACCCGCGCCAACCTGCGCCGTTTCTTCGAGGTGGACCGCTACTACATCGCCCACGCCGCCATTGCCGCATTGGCGAAGGAAGGCAAGATGACCGGCAAGGACGTCGCCCGCGCGATCAAGCAGTGGAACATCGATCCGGAAAAGGCCAACCCGGTCGGGGTGTGAATCCCAACCTCTCTCCCGCGTGCGGGAGAGGGTGCCGAAGGCGGGTGAGGGAAAGTGAAAAGCGGCCGCAAGGCCGCTTTTTCATGAGCCGCGTAGGGTGGCGCGATAGTTGGAAGTTTCAAGATGGAAATTAGCTTCCACAGGCCCGACTTGGGTAAACATCCGAGGCCTTTTGCGAAAGGAGAAGAGCCGATAGAGGTGAAACTGAAATGGATTTTCGGCGGAGAACTCCACTTCGTTCGGCGTAATAAAGAAAGGGGTTTCGGCATCGTAGGCAGTGGTCTTGACTTCGATGAAACGCTCTCGTCCGTCGGCATCAAACGACAAGATGTCATGGCCAAGGCCGTCACCTCGACGGCTGGATACATGCTCGATACGATCGGCGAGCTTCTTTGCACCTTCGGCAAACAAGCGACGTGCCTCATACTCCATGACCAACAGCTCGCCTGCATGCCCAAGGGAGCGATTCTTGGCCTCACGCTCCAGATAGTCCCGCCGGATGGGTTTTCGCTGTATGAATCCGTTTTGAGCTTCATTGACCCTGTGTTTTGGCACAGGGATGTCAACGACAAAATCTTCCATGCTTTCCAGTAGGGGTTTCTCCGCTGGAGTTTCGACGCTGCGAAGGGTTGCATCATCGAGCTGGCGGTCAATCTCGAGGGCATCGGCAACCGCATCTACCAACAGCCCCTGGAAGTTGGAGAGTGGCTTGTATCCAGATACGGCTGGCACGCCGAACGAGTGGAGCACGGAACTGATGTTTCGGAATTTGTATTCGATGGCAGATCGATTGCGTGCGGGGAGTTTCTCGCCAAGTTCTTGGAGAAGTCTGGATTTCACAAAACTTTGGCCAAGCTCCTGCATCCGCAACATGCGGAAATAGCTCTGCACGGTTTCCCGCACTTCCGCCGGCGTCCAGTCTTCACCCGCGACCCCGTTCGATGTGGTCATGGCGTCCCCAGGAATCTATGCGTGCCAGGATAGCAGCCTGTAAAGCATGCTCAAGTCCATGCTGTGATCTGTGACTGCATCAGGTCAGGGAAATTGTTTGCCCATATGGTCGATTCACCCAAACAACCCCGGCTGCATCGGCACTTCTTCCGTGTCGTGGAAGTTGGACAGGCCGACGCCGACCAAGCGGTAGCGGGTGTCGTCTGGCAGGTCGATGCGCTGCAGCAGACCGACCGCGATCTCGGTGAAGGCCTGTACCGAATCCGGTGGGGATTCAGGGGTCAGGCTGCGGGTCAGGATGCGGAACTGCGCGGTCTTCAACTTCAGCACCACGGTGCGGCCGATGCGTTCGGTCTTGCGACTGGCGTTCCAGGCTTTCTCGGCGATGCGCCGCACCTCCGGCTCCAGCGCCGACAGCGGCAGATCGGTGGCGAAGGTGTCTTCGGCCGAGATCGATTGCACCGGCTGATCCGGCTGCACCGGGCGCTCGTCGATGCCGCGCGCGCGCCGGTACAGCGCCGCGCCGAAGCTGCCGAAGCGCAGTTGCAGTTCCTCCTGCCCGAAGCGGCGCAAGTCGCCGACGGTCAGCACGCCCAACTGTTCCAGCTTGCCCTGCATGACCTTGCCGACGCCGGGAATCTTGCCGACCGGCAGCGGGGTCAGGAAGGCCTCGACCTGCGCCGGCTTGACCACGAACAACCCGTCCGGCTTATTCCAGTCCGAAGCGATCTTGGCGATGAACTTGTTCGGCGCCACCCCGGCGGAGGCGGTCAACCCGGTGGCCTCGCGGATCTGCGCGCGGATCGCCTGCGCGGTGGCGGTGGCGCTGGGCGAGGCAATTTTCGGCTCGGTGACGTCCAGGTAGGCTTCGTCCAGCGACAGCGGCTGCACCAGATCGGTATGCGACAGGAAGATTTCGCGTACCTGCCGCGAGACGGCCTTGTAACGCGGGAAATCCGGCGGCACGAACACCGCCTGCGGGCACAGCCGTTCCGCGCGCAGCGCCGGCATCGCCGAGCGCACACCGAAGGTGCGCGCTTCGTACGAGGCCGCGCACACTACCGAGCGAGCGCCGCGCCAGGCGACCACTACCGGACGCCCGCGCAGTGCGGGATCGTCGCGTTGCTCGACCGACGCGTAGAACGCATCCATGTCGACATGGAGGATCTTGCGCAGGCGGCCGGTGGCCTCGGTCATGGCAGTCCGGGCAGTTGGCGCAGGTCGCCGACGATGGCGCAGGCACCGGCGGCATCGAGGTCGAAGTCGCGGCGGTAGCCGTAATCGACCAGCGCCAGCGGCATGCCGGCGGCATCGGCGGCTTCGGCATCGGTGCGCGAATCGCCGACCATCAGGCATTGCGCCGGGATCAGGCCAAACTTGCCGGCGATGTGCAATAACGGCTCCGGATCGGGCTTGCGCTGCGGCAGGGTATCGCCGCCGACGATGGCGTCGAAGCGCTCGCGCCAGTCCAGCGCCTGCAGTAGCGGGGCGATGAAGCGCTCGGGCTTGTTGGTGCACAGGGCGATCCGTATATCCTGCTGGCGCAGCGCCTCCAGCGCTTCGCATGCGCCCGGATAGGCGCGGGCCTGCAGCGGCAGAGAATCGCCGTAGTGACGCATCAGCCGTGCATAGGCATCCTCGAAATCCGGACCATCGGCCACGTCGGCGCCGGCGTGTTGCAGTGCGCGGTGCAGCAGCAGGCGTGCGCCATCGCCGATCCATGCGCGCACGGTGGCCTCGTCCTCACCGGTGTGGCCCAGTTCCCGCAGGGTGTGGTTGACCGCATCGGCGATGCCGACGGCGCTGTCGATCAGGGTGCCATCGAGGTCGAACAGCACGGCGCGGTAGGGAACGGGCATGCAACGGTCCACGAACGAACGGATGACCAGTGTATCGGTTGTGCTGCCGTGGTCCGGGCCGGTATGGTGGCGCGCCGACACGCCACCGATGCATTCGATGAGCCGCAAGACCTGGCTATGGACGGTGACGGCACTGACCGCCGTCGCCCTGGCCGCCACCTACATTTACGAAAGGACACGACCGTCGCCGGTCGAGGGTCCGCCGCCGACCCCGTTCGGTTGGCTGGCGCAGCTTCAGCTGGAAGCCGGCGATGGCGTCGGCGGCTGGCGCGATGGTGCGGCATTGCAGGCGCGCTTCGACGATCCCTGGGGGCTGGCGCTGGCCGCCGACGGGTCGCTGTACGTGGCCGATGCCGGCGACAACAATCGCATCCGTCGTATCGCCGTGGATGGCAACGTGACTACCCTGGCGGGCGGCGGTGAAGGCTTCGTGGACGGCAGCGGCGCGGCGGCGCGCTTCAATACCCCGTCCGGATTGGCGCTGGACGCGGCCGGCAATCTGTACGTGGCCGATACCGGCAATCACGCGATTCGCAAGGTATCGCCCGACGACATCGTGACCACACTGGCCGGCGACGGACAGCCGGGCGAGCGCGACGGCATCGGTGCGCAGGCGCGCTTCAACGGGCCGATGGGCGTGGCCGTCGATGCGGTGGGCAACGTCTACGTGGCCGATACCTACAACGACCGCATCCGCCGCATCGATGCGCAGGGGCGGGTCAGCACCATGGCCGGCGGCGGTGGTCCGGGGCAGTGGGACGGCATCGGCGCCGAGGCGCGCTTCGACACGCCGACCGCGCTGACGCTGGATGCCGACGGCAACCTGTGGGTGGCCGATACCGGCAACAGTACGCTGCGCCGGATCGCCGCCGGTGACGGCTGGGCCGGTACGCCGTTCCTGCCACCGCTGGACGGACCGCCACTGGTGCGGCGCCCGCTGGGACTGGTACTGACCGAGGACGGCACCATCTACGCCAGCGAAATGTCCGGGCGGGTGGTGCAGATTTCGCGCAGTGGCGTGCGTCACGAATTGATCGGCGCCGAACCGTCACAGCGGTTGTCGCGTCCGGCCGGACTGGTGCTGGCGGTCGATGGCAGCCTGCGGGTGGCCGATGCCGGCAGCCATCGCGTGCATCGCATCGTGCCGACGACCGATGCCGCCGCTGCCGTGCCGGTGGTCGGGCCGTCGATCGACGACCCCTTGCCCGACACCGGCGGTCGCTGGCCGCTGGCGCCGCAGAATGGCTGGCATGAAGTGGTCGGCACGCTGGGCGAGGTGCGCGGCAACTATCGGGGCGACAGCCGCGATCACCTGCACGCCGGACTGGACATCCGCGGCGATGTCGGCGCGACGGTGCTGGCGATTGCCGATGGCAAGGTCGACAGTCCGTTGGCGGCGCGGTCGGCTGGCAGCTTGAACGAAGGTTTCGCGATCGCCGATCTGGATTACATCCACATGCGGGTCGGCCGCGACCCTGCAGGACGCGTGCTGGACCCTTCGCGCTTCCACGCACAATACGACGAGGATGGAAGGCTGCGGCGCATCCGCGTGCCGCGCGGCACCCGCTTCCGTGCCGGCGACGCGCTGGGCACGATCAACGGCATGGCGCACGTGCACCTGCAGGTCGGCGCCAGCGGTTTCCAGCGCAACGCGGTGCAGCTTGGCTTCGTCGGCTATGCCGACCGGCAGCCGCCGCGGATCGTCGCCGTCGAGTTGTCCGATGCCGACGGCCAACCGCTGCCAAAGAACACCGATGGTCGCATCGTGGTGCCGCGCGATGCTGGTGTGCAGATCGTCGTCGAGGCCTGGGACCAGGTCGACGACAATCTGCCGCGGCGGCGACTGGGCCTGTATGCGGCGGGATATCAATTGCTAGACGCCAACGGCGCGGCGGCGCCGGGCTATGCGTCGCCGCGGATGAGCATCGTGTTCGACCGCATGCCGGCCGATCCGGACGCGGTGATGCTGGCTTATGCGCCGGACAGCGGCATCACCGTGCACGGCAGCGCGAGCACCCGTTTCCGCTACGTGTTGAGCAACACCGTGCACAACGGCGAGGTCGCCGCCGGGTATTGGCGCCCCGGCGAGTTGCCGCCCGGCGAATACACCCTGCGCATCGTCGCACGCGACTACAGCGGCAACGAAGCGCAGGCCGGTCGCGACGTCGGCCTGGTGCTGGAGTGATCCGGCACACGACCGGAATTCGAAATCCGTTTCAGCGCTTCATGCAGCGCTGCCAGCGTTCATCGACGCGGTTGGCGAACCAGGCGGTGGTCAGGTTGCGGGTGATTTTCGGGCTTTGCAGTTTGATGCCGGGCAGTACCGCACGCGGCAATGGCTTGCCGGCGGCCTGTTCGGCCAGCTCGTATACGCGTCGGTACAGCGCGGTTTTCTCGAAGTCCGGCGAATCGCCTTTCTGCAGGGCGCGGCGGATCTCGCGCGCATCCATGTCCAGCCGTGTGGACAACGCGTGCACGGCGCGTTCGGTTGCACCGGGATGTTCCAGATCGGCGCCGGGCAGCAGCAGGTCGCCGTCCAGCGCCAGCTCAATCCCCGAGGCGCGGGCGACGGCGACCTGGAAAGCGGCGTTGCGGCTGGCGTACCAGCCGGCGTTGAAGTCGGCGTAGCGGTAGATCAGCGATTCGTAGCTGGCCGGATAGTCCAGCAGGTGGGCGGTGCCGAAATACACGCCGCCGCGACGGGTGAACACCTCCTGGCGCACGCTGCCGGGCAACGGGTAAGGGTACTCGCGCGCATGCGCTTCGGCGAAGTCGATCGAGACCTGCATCGGACCGCCGGTATGTACCGGGTTGAAACCGCCCAGCAGGCGCTGGCCCATCGGCACGCGCGCGGTCATTTCCTCGAACAGCTCGCTCAGCTCGCGCTCGGTGCGTACCGTGTCGATCCGTTCGCCGTAGCTGCGGCCGTCCGGCGATTCCAGCTTCAGCGCCGTATCGACCACGAAACCCGGCACATGCAGGGTGGCGGCGCGCCTGCGCAGTTCCTCGCGGGCGATGCGGCCCAGGCCGGGCACCGCCGGATCGGCCTGCCAGCCCGATTCCTGTTCGATCACCGCCAACACCGCGCAGATGTTGTCGGGCGTGGTGGCGAGGTCGCGTGCCGACAGTGCCACGTAGATATCGTTGGCCCAGCCCTGGCGGTCGCCGGCACGGGCGGGAATCCGCCGTGCGATGTCGGCCTTGACCTCCTCGGGCGTGCGCTGCGGCAGTTGCGGGCCACTAGCGCAAGCGCCGAGCAGCAAGGCGACCAGCGTGGCAGGAAGGAACAGGCGTCGGGACATGCGGCCATCAATACCTGCGGCAAGCCCAGAACGGCAAGCCGATGCGGCCGCCGGTACATCGGCGCTTCAGCTGCCGACCAGTCGGTGGCGGCTATGCTGGACGCCGTCTCCAGTGATCGAATTCGGCATGAAGTCGCGCATTTCCCTGCATTCCGTCCGTATCTTCGCGGTGGCTGGCTTGTTGACGGCACTGGCCGGTTGCGGTGGCGACGAAGTGCGCCCGGACCCGCCGCCACCAGTCGTGCAGGCACCGCCGCCGTTGAAGATCGGTCTGGCGCTGGGCGGCGGCGCGGCCAAGGGCTTCGCCCACATCGGCGTGATCAAGATGCTGGAAGCCAATGGCATCAGGATCGACGTGGTCGCCGGCACCAGCGCCGGCAGCGTGGTCGGCGCGATGTATGCCAGCGGCATGGATGCGTTCACGATGCAGGAAAAGGCACTGGCGCTGGACGAATCCAGCATCCGCGACGTGCGGCTGTTCTCCGGCGGGCTGATCCAGGGTCAGGCGCTGCAGGACTACGTCAACCGCGAGGTCGGCGGGCTGCCGATCGAACGCCTGCGCAAGCCGTTCGCGGCGGTGGCGACGCGGCTGGAAACCGGCGACCGCACCGTGTTCGTGCGCGGCAATACCGGCCAGGCGGTGCGCGCTTCGAGCAGCGTGCCCGGGGTGTTCGAACCGGTGGTTATCCGCGACCGCAACTACGTCGATGGCGGCGTGGTCAGCCCGGTGCCGGTGGATGCCGCGCGCCAGCTTGGCGCCGATGTGGTGATCGCGGTGGACATTTCCACCAAGACCGACGGTAGTACGCCGACCAAGAGCATGGTCGGGATCGTCAACCAGTCGATCACCATCATGGGCCAGACCCTGGGCAAGCAGGAGCTGGCGCGTGCCGACGCGGTGATCCGCCCGCAGGTCAACGACATCGGCCCGGCCAGTTTCGAGCAACGCAACGCGGCGATCCTGCAGGGCGAGCGCGCGGCGCTGGCGGCGTTGCCGCAGATCCGTCGCGCACTGGCCGATGCCGAGCGCAAGCGCGCGCAGGCCGCGGCCGTCGCGCAACCGGCGACGGCGGAAAAGGACATCGACTGCGGCGACAGCTGGGTGCGGCGGCTGAATCCGTTCGCCAGGGACAAGGCTTGCTGAACGCCGGTTGCGGCTGCAGTGTCCGCAGGTCAACGCGACGGCGGGACGCCCGTTCCCGGACAATCGGTTGCGGTGAATGGACGGGCATGACGAGCGACACCATCGGCGGGGCGATGCGGGGCGGATCGGTGTGAGGGAGGCCTGGAGTTCCGGGCATCATGACCGTGGCATCGCGGCTGTCGTGGTGGTGCTGGTGCTGGCCTTGTTGCTGTCTCTGCTTCGCCTCGGCCCGGAAGGCGGGTCGGGTGCCGATGGCGAACGGATCCAGGTGCGTTTCCTGCGCCCGTTGCCGACGTATGCCGGGCCGGTCCCGCGGCAGCCGGCGGACACGGCGGTCGCGCCGTTGGCGCAGACACCTGCGATACCGGCACCTGCGGCGAGGATTGCGGCGCGACCGGACAGTCGTGACGAAGCGGCATCGACAACGATAGCGACAACGCCGGCTGCGGAAGGCCTGTACACCCGACAAGGGCAGGTACGGATCGCCGATGCGGTCGAGCTGACGCCGGAGTTCGCCGCGCATCCGCCGGGGGTGACGAACGAGCGCGAACGCCACCAAGCCGAACGGGTGCTGGAGCGCAGGAATCCGGTGGAATATCGCGAGACGGTATTCGACCAGGCCAAACGCGACCTGGCTGGCGGGCAGAGCAGGATCGAAGAGATCATCTTCGGCAAGGACCGCCAGGCCATCGCCGCGCGGCCGCCGCCAGAGGTGCGCTTCAACCCGGCCCTGCATGAACGTAGCGCCGACCTCGGCAGCGAGGCGACCGGGAATGCCTACCAGGCCGCGCCGATCGCGTTCGAGAAGGCACCCGGGTTGGACGGCGAAGCCAGCCGGCGGATCCGCAGCGGCATCGCCGAGGTCGAGAAGCGTCACGCCGGTTGCGACGGCGCGCGCCGGCAGCATCTGCTGGAACCGGCACGCCGGCATCTGGCCGACCTGGAACGGACCGAATACGCCCATGCTCACGGTGCCGACCCGGTGCAGGCCGAGCACCTGCTGCCGCGCCAGGCCGACAGCGCCTACAACCTGGCGCGCCGCGCGCTGTGGTACGCCCGCGACCAACTGCAGGCCTGTCGCGGCTAGGGCAGTATCCGAAGCGGACTCGGGCGGACGATTCTCGTCTATAACCCGCCCGGGGCTCCCGTTGCGCCGACCCGTTGGCGCTCCCCCTGCATGTCATGCAGGGCCCTGACTTCCAGGCTGCCGTAGTGAATCCACGGGAACTCGTGCGCCACCTGCACCGCGGTTTCGATGTCAGGGGCCTCGATCAGGTTGAAGCCGGCCAGGATTTCCTTGGTCTCGGCGAACGGTCCGTCGGTGACCCGCGACAGGCCATGGCGGGAGCGCACGGTGCGCGCCGTGGTCGGCGGTTCCAGTTTCTGCGCGGCCAGCAGGATGCCGCGCGCCTGCAACTCGGCGGCGTGCTCCAGGCAACCGCGCATCAGGCGGTCGTATTCCTCGGCCGGCAGGGCGGCGAGCAGGTCGGGGTCGGTATAGACCAGCAGCAGGTATTGCATGCCGGGCTCCGGCAGGGCGGGAAGGCCATGATGCCCGAAGACTGCGGCTGGCTTGTGAATGTGATTGCTGCGCGGCAGCGGGCGTTCCGGCACCGGCGGTGAAAAAATTTTCGTCCAGGCGTCGATTTTCGTCATTCCCGTTCGTCGTATGCCATGAGAGCGGTCGATCCGGCCGACGAACAGGCAAACGAAACCCAGGGAGACAGCGCAATGAGAGTGATGGCCATGGTACGCGCCACGACGGCGTCGGAAGCCGAACAGATGCCCGACACCGCCTTGCTGGAGGCGATGGGCAATTTCAACGAGGAACTGGTCCGGGCCGGGGTGATGCTGGCTGGCGAGGGCCTGCGTGCCAGCCGCCACGGCGCGCGGATCCGCTACCACGGGGCTACGCGCACGGTGATCGACGGGCCGTTCACCGAAACCAATGAACTGATTGCGGGCTTCTGGCTGTGGCAGGTGCGCTCGATGGACGAGGCGCTCGAATGGGCGCGACGCTGTCCGCCGCCGCTGGATGGCGAGTGCGAGATCGAACTGCGTCCGCTGTATGAAGCCGAGGATTTCGGCGAGGCCATGACCCCCGAACTGCGCAAACTGGAAGCACGACTGCGCCAGCGCCTGCAAGGCGGCGACTGAGGCCGCTGCGCACAAATGCCACGACCACCGACAAGGAGAACGAGATGAAACTGATGCCGTACCTGATGTTCACCAAGGGCGCCTGCCACGAGGCGTTCATGTTCTACGCACAAGCCCTTGGTGGCGAGATCGTCTCACTGATCCGCTACAGCGACATGCCCGACTCCCCCGAGCACATTCCACCGGAAAGCCTGGAGAGGATCGCCAATATTCACCTCATCGCCGGCGGCGCATCGATCATGGGCAGCGACAACGTCATGGGCGGGGCTGCCGCTGATGATGACGATGGCCGCAATGACACCACGGTCAATGTCGAAGTCGAAACCGTCGAGGATGCCGAGCGCGTGTTCGCCGCGCTGTCCGCCGGCGGACAGATACGGATGCCGTTGGCGGAAACCCCGTGGGCGATACGTTTCGGCATGTTCGAGGACCGCTACGGCAAGCCGTGGATGGTCAATTGCATGAAAACGCCGTGAGCGGTTTCGCAAATTCACCCCGACAGGAGAACGAACATGAGCTACGTGGACGGATTCGTGGTACCGGTGCCGATGGCACGACTGGACGAGTACAGGAAAATGGCGCGGCTGGGCCGCAAGGTGTGGATGGAGCATGGCGCGCTGGCCTACCACGAATGCATCGCGGACGACGTGCCGGTCGGCAAGCTGACCTCGTTTCCGAAGTCGGTCAAGCTGAAGGAGGACGAGGTCGTGGTGTTCTCGTACATCGTCTACAAGTCGCGCGCGCACCGGGACAAGGTCAACAAGCTGGCGATGAACGACAAGCGCTTCGCGAAGATGGATTTCAAGAGCATGCCGTTTGATGGGAAGCGGATGATCTACGGCGGCTTCAAGACCCTGGTTTCGACCTGAAACCCGGTATTGCCATCGTGATGGCGCGGTGGTGTCATCCCCCGCCATGACGGGTTTGCACGCGAAACTGGACACGTTGTGGCGGTTGGAGTCGCCGCGCATCGTCGCCCGTCTGGCGAGGATGACCGGCGACGTCGGCGCGGCCGAGGAACTGTCGCAGGACGTGTTGCTGGCCGCGTTGGAGCGCTGGCCACGCGACGGCGTGCCGGACAATCCGGCCGCCTGGCTGACCACGGCGGCCAGGCGGCGCGGCATCGACCATCTGCGCCAGCGGCGCCTGCGTGCGGACAAGCACGTCCTGCTGGCGAGCGAAACGGAAGATGATGCCATGGCCTGGATCGACGAGGATCGGCTGGACGAGGGCATCGACGACGACCTGCTGCGGCTGGTGTTCGTCGCCTGCCATCCGGTGCTGCCGCCGGACGCGCGGGTGGCGCTGACCCTGCGCCTGCTGTGCGGCCTGGGTACCGACGAGATCGCGCGTGCCTACCTGCAGTCCGAAGCCACCATCGCCCAGCGTATCGTCCGCGCCAAGCGCATGCTGGCGCAGAAGCGGGTGCCGTTCGAAGTGCCGCGCAAGGACGAACTGGACGAGCGCCTGGACTCGGTGCTGGAGGTGGTCTATCTGGTCTTCAACGAAGGCTATTCGGCCAGCGCCGGCGAGGACTGGATGCGCCCGGCACTGTGCGAGGAAGCCTTGCGTCTGGGGCGCGTGTTGTGCGCATTGATGCCGCGGGCGGCCGAAGTGCATGGCCTGCTTGCGTTGATGGAATTGCAGGCATCGCGGTTGCGCGCGCGCAGCGGTCGCGATGGCCGACCGGTGCTGCTGCAGGACCAGGACCGCAGCCGCTGGGACCGGCTGCAGATCGCGCGCGGACTGGCGACCCTGCAGCAGGCGCTGCGGCTGGGTGGTGCGCAGGAACCGTACACACTGCAGGCGTCGATCGCCGCCTGTCATGCCACCGCGACCCGCGCCGAACGGACTGACTGGGCCCGTATCGCCGCCCTGTATGCGCAATTGGCCAAGGCGATGCCGTCGCCGGTGGTCGAACTGAACCGCGCGGCGGCGATCGGCCATGCGCAGGGCGCGCAGGCGGCGTTGCCGCTGGTCGATGCGCTGGTGGACGAGCCCCTGCTGCGCGACTACCCGCAGCTGCCGGCCTTGCGTGGCGATCTGCTGGAGCGGCTGCAGCGCCATGCCGAGGCGCGGATCGAATTCGAACGCGCCGCCGCGCTGACCCGCAATGCCGGCGAACGCATGCAGATGCAGGCGCGCGCCCACGCCTGCCGGCAGCGGGAATGATGCGGCCGGGGTTCAGGCCGGATTCTTGTACCAGACGACCACTTCGCCGGTGTACTTCATCGTGATCGGCTTGCCGCGGCGGTCCAGCGCGCGTCCGGCCTGCACCCGGATCCAGCCCTCGCTGATGCAGTATTCCTCGACGTTGTCGCGCTCCACGCCGTTGAAACGCACACCGACGCCGCGGTCCAGGGCGGCGGCATCGTGATAGCGGCTGTCCTCGTCCACGGCCAGTCGATCGGGGGGCGTATCGGTTGCGGTCATCGTCGGCAGGAGCGGATGCGGAAAGGGCCGACAATGTAGCAGGTCAGGGTGCCTGGCCGCGTCCCTGCGCCTTGGCGCGGGCGATCACCACACGCATCTGCTCGCGATCGCGATGGCGGGAAATGGCCACCGCGCCCAGTTGCAGCGCCTGCTCGCGCAGCGGTGCCGGCAGGTCGTAGTGCGCGCCGCTGGTCTTGTCCTGGAAGGCGCGCCGTGGAATGCCCAGCGCGGCGGCGAAGGCGTGCAGTTCGTCCAGGGTGTCGGCCATCAGGTGCGCCCAGCGCTGCCCGCGCCACGGCGTCACCGCGTCGTCGACGTAGACCGCCACCGGGTCAGTCGGCCGGGCCGGCGTCGGCGCCGCCGCGCTGCAACAGATCGGGCAGGGGCTGGCCGCGATCGGTGAAGGTCAGCGACACCGAATTCAGGCAATGCCGTTCGCCGGTCGGCGGCGGGCCGTCCGGGAATACATGCCCGAGATGACTGCCGCAGCGGGCGCAGACTTCCTCGGTGCGGGTCATGCCGTGGCTGCTGTCGCGCAGGTAGCGGATGTGCTGCGGGTGGTAGGGCTGGAAGAAGCTGGGCCAGCCAGTACCGGAATCGAACTTGGCGCTGGAGCGGAACAGCGGCAGGCCGCAGAAGCGGCAGCTGTAGACGCCTTCGCGCTTGTTGTCGAGGAACACGCCGCAGAACGGCGCCTCGGTGCCGTGGCTCAACAGCACATGGCGTTCTTCCGGCGACAGCTCCGCCGTCAGCCGCGCGCGCTGCGTGTCGTCCGGCGGAGTCAGGTCGAAGTCCGTCATCGCGGGCGGGTCATTCGCCCTTCGGTTCGCGGATCGCACGCAGGCCGTTGCGGGTCCAGTCGTCGATCATGTTCTTTTCGTAGCGCAGCATGTCGCTGTCGCGGTACATCGAGCTGTGCATCAGGAAGCCGGTGTCGGCCAGTTTGCTGTCGCTTTCGGCGATGATCTGGCCGTCGGCATTGCGCAGCACGTAACTCAGCTCCATCCGTGGCGGATACATGTCGCGAACGATGCGGACATGGTCCAGATTCGGTCCGCGCCCCGGCTCGTAATGCCCGGCACGGGTGATGTCGGTGATGTTGACGCTCAGGGTTTCGCCCGGCGCCAGCTGCTTGGCGGCACTTTCGCGCAGGTGTTCGGCCAGATCCACGACCCAATTGCCGCGCTTGGCTTCCCAGCTGTTGCCGCTGAACTTGATCTCGCTGAACTCGTTCGGATCGGTCCAGGTCACCGAGACCGGACCTTCCTCGGGCAGGCTGCGCGGATAGTCGGCGTCGGTGACCGAAACGCTGCGGGCGTGGCCGGTGACGACCGTGCCCAGGCCAAGGGCCAGGGTGAACATCAGAGCGGCGATTTTCATGGGAACTCCGGGGGAATCGGCAATGTGAGAATTCTGCGCCGGCCGACCAATGCGCAGCAATCCTCGAAGCCATCGCAGTTGCGCGGGGTTCAGGCGCGCGTAGTGCGCGACACGGTCCGCAAGTTGCGATGCAGCATTCCGTTTTCGACCTTGCGCAGCCAGTCGCTCGCGGGTCGAATGATGACCTTCCCCCGATGCTTCGCAGGCGACTGTCCATGGAATACCGCTACCTCGGCAACTCCGGCTTCCGCGTCCCCGCCCTCAGCCTGGGCACCGGCACCTTCGGTGGTCAGGGCGAGTTCTTCAAGGCCTGGGGCAGTACCGATGTGGCGCAGGCGCGGCGCATGGTCGACATCTGCCTGGAGGCCGGGCTGAACATGTTCGACAGCGCCGACATCTATTCGAAAGGCGCGGCCGAATCGATCCTGGGCGAGGCGATCAAAGGCCGTCCGCGCGATTCGCTGATCATTTCCACCAAGGCCACCTTCCGCTTCGGCGAGGGCGAGAACCAGGTCGGCTCTTCCCGCTATCACCTGATCAACGCCGTCGATGCGGCGCTGCAGCGGTTGGGCACCGATTACATCGACCTGTTCCAATTGCATGGTTTCGACGCGCGGCCGCCGGTGGAGGAAGTGCTGTCCACTCTCGACACCCTGGTCAAGGCCGGCAAGATCCGCTATCTCGGCGTGTCCAATTTCTCCGGCTGGCACCTGATGAAGTCGCTGGCCGCCGCCGACCGCCATGGCTGGACCCGCTACGTTGCGCACCAGGCCTATTACTCGCTGGTCGGTCGCGATTACGAGTGGGAGCTGATGCCGCTGGCGGCCGACCAAGGTGTCGGTACGGTGATCTGGAGCCCGCTGGGCTGGGGCCGGTTGACCGGCAAGATCCGCCGCGGGCAACCGCTGCCGGCATCCAGCCGCCTGCAATCGCAGGTCGCCAACGATGCCGGTCCGCAGGTGGATCCGGAACACCTGTACCGGGTCGTCGACGCGCTGGACGCGGTCGCGCAGGAAACCGGCAAGACCATTCCGCAAGTCGCGCTGAACTGGCTGCTGCAGCGGCCGACCGTCTCTACCGTGGTGGTCGGTGCACGCAACGAGGAACAGTTGCGACAGAATCTCGGCGCGGTGGGCTGGAACCTGAGTCCCGAACAGATGGCCAAGCTGGATGAGGCCAGCGCCGTGCCCAAGCCGTACCCGTACTGGCACCAGGCCGCGTTCGCCTACCGCAATCCCCCACCGGTCTGATTACAGCCCCGGCGCCTTGCGGTGAACCACGGCCGGTCAGCCGTGGCTGCTGACCAGTACCGCTTCGCGGCCGGCCATGTCCATGACCACGGCGGTCGGGATGCCGTGACGTTCGTGCAGCGCGCCGGCCATGATGTCGGCCGTTTCCAGTGCGTCGTCCCAGCGGGAAAACCAGAACTTGCCTTCGTCGCCTTCGTACAACTGCCAGCCGGTGGCCTGGGCGGCGATGGTGAACAGCAATCGGTGCATGACGGCAACCTCGGTTGGACCGGTGCCTGCCAGCATGCGAGTCCGCCTCACAATTGCCACTCGGGGCATGCCGCGCCTGCGGGTAGGAAAAATCCGAATCGCGGGTCCGAAAGCCGTACGGGCCCGAGCGGTTGGCACGGGCCCGTACGGGTCAGCAGCAATCGAGAGGGATCAGTCCTGCCTGTCCTTGTGTTGCAGGTAGTCGCGCGCCCAGCGCTGGGTCAGGGTCGCCGCGGCTTCGCGACCGCCGAGGCCGAAGGCCAGGGCGGTGGCTACGGCAACCGCGCCGAGTATCAGGCCGAAGGCCAGGTTGACGATGTCGTCGGCGATGCCCATCGCCCGCAGGCCCATCGCCAGCACCATGCCGAGGATGGCGATGCGGGCGATCCGCGACAGGCCGATCGCCTTGTCCGGATTGGCGCGCTGGATGGCTTTGGCGGCCACGTCGGCCAGCCAGTAGCCGACCGCCAGGATCACGCCGCCGAGCAGGATGTCGGCGCCGAAGGCGATGAACTGTTCGAACAGTTCGCGCACGCCGGCGAAGCCCAGCTGGTGCGCGGCCTCGACGGTGGCGAACAGCATGACGAAGAACAGCGCCAGCTTGCCGGCGAAGGTGGACAGGCTGTTGCCGCCTGGCGCGTCATCGCCCGGCTTCGGGGCGTCGAAGGCCTGCCCCAGACCGAGCCGTGCCGGCAGCTGGTCGAAGCCCAGGCTCTGCAGCAGGCGCGCGATCAGACCGGCGACGAAGCGGCCCAGGTACCAGGCCACGATCAGGATCGCGGCGGCGGCCAGCACGTGCGGGATCGCGGCCAGGAAGATTTCCAGCATCCGGATCGCCGGTGCCGACAGCGCGGTGATGCCCAGCGTGTCCAGCGCGGCGATCAGCGCCGGCACCATGACCAGGACGAAGACCAGGGTGCCGCCCAGCTTCGACAGCTTCAGGCCCGAGTCGACTTCGCTGCCGAGCTTGTCCGCGCCCGCCGCATCCAGCAGGTGGGTAACCAGGCCGCGCAGCACGCGCGCCAGCAACCAGCCGGCACCGGCGATCAACGCGGCCGAGAACACGTTCGGCAAGGCCTGCAGGAAGGTGTGGGTCATGTCGCTCAACGGCGCCATCAGTCCCTGGATGTTCAGCGCGGCGATGATGGCGGGCAGGAACAGCAGCAGGACCAGCCAGTAGACGACGTTGCCCAGGGTCGAGGCGATCGGCTTGACCCCGGCCGAGCTGGACAGCTTCTCGTCCCACTGGGTGGCGGCCATCAGCCGGTTCAGGCCGGCGCGCAGCAGGACCGCCAGTACCCAGGCGAATCCGGCCAGCACGGCAGCCAGCAGGATCCGCGGCAGGTACAGCATAACTTCCGAGGCCAGTGCCGAGAACGGCGAATACAGCGCTTCGAACCTCAACACGCTGAACACGCCGGCCAGGGTTAGCACGATCACCAGCCAGAAGGCGACCAGCGAACCGATGCGCGCCAGCGGCAACGAGCCTTCGGTCTGGTCGTGGACTTTCGCCTCGATGCCGGTGGCGACGATCGCTTTGCGCACGCCGGCGCGGACCAGCAGAGCGACGACCAGGCCGACGACGAAGATCGCGATTGCGCCCAGTACGCTGGGCAGGTAGTTCCCCAGGCTTTGCTGGAGTTGCATGAGCAGGTTGTGGAGGTCCATGGATTTCCCCGGTTGATGCCATCGCGCGATGACCCGCGATGTCTGTGGCAAGAGCCCTGCAGCGGCAGGACGCGGCGCACGCATGGAGTCGGGCAGGGGCAGGCTTCGCCGGGAAGCCGCATCGATCCTGCCCGCTTCCGCGCAATGTCTGCGGAAATCGGGTCCGTCGACGACGACGGATTCCATGGATGCGTGCTTTTACCGTAGCACAGCCAGCAGGATTCACCGATGACAGTTGCGCAGGTGCGCATGCGGAATTCGAGCGGATTTTTGGCTGTGTTTCGCAAGTTGCCGGAATCACGGCGATTGTGCGGGCGAAATGCAAACTGGGGATTCAAGCGGCTTGCGGTCGCGGGTTCTCACATTCTTGCCGAGGCAAAGCTAGAATCGCCGCCCGTCTCTTTGATCATGGAGCATTGGCTTGACTGCAGCCGGATCCGATCCTGCGCTGGACGCCTTGCTGCTGCCGTTCGCTTCCGGGCAACTGGACTGGCCGCAGCGAGGCAGTCTGTTCCTGCGCGCGCGCGACGGCGGGACGCTGCATCGGCAGTCGATTCCGTCGTTGGTGTGCGAGCAGAGCTTCAAGCCGGCCCACGACGCCCTGCTGCGCTCCGGTCTGCAGGCGCGAATGAGCGGTGACGACACCGGTTGGCCGTGCGTGCTGCTGCTGCCGCCGCGTCAGCGCGACGAGGCGCGCGCGCTGTTCGCGCAGGCATGGACGCGTGCGCAGGCGGGTGGCATCGTCGTTGCCAGCATGGCCAACGACGAAGGCGCGAAATCCGGGCAGGCCGATTTCGAAAAGCTGTTCGGACCGGCTCATGCGCTCAGCAAGCACAAGTGCCGGGTGTTCTGGGCCCGGCGTGGCGACGACGGCGATGGCGATGCGGATGTGCTGGCGGCATGGACCCTGCTGGATGCGCCGCGCGCAATCGCTGCCGGGCGTTTCGTCAGCCGTCCCGGCGTGTTCGCCTGGGACCGGATCGATGCCGCCTCGGCGCTGCTGGCCGAGCATCTGCCCGACACGCTGGCCGGAAGCGGCGCCGATCTCGGTGCCGGTTACGGCTATCTGTCGACCGAACTGCTG
The DNA here is from genome assembly GCF_010211745.1 of Pseudoxanthomonas kalamensis DSM 18571. Taxonomy (GTDB): domain Bacteria; phylum Pseudomonadota; class Gammaproteobacteria; order Xanthomonadales; family Xanthomonadaceae; genus Pseudoxanthomonas_A; species Pseudoxanthomonas_A kalamensis. Next base: position 775,327 of record NZ_PDWQ01000001.1, read on the forward strand.
GCGCGTTGTCCGGGCATTACCGACCTGCACCTGTACGAGGCCGAGGCGCGTGCGCTGGACTGTGCGCGCAGCAACCTGCAGGCGTACACGGGAGCGGTCGCGCTCGATTTCCGCTGGCACGACGTGACCGTTGGCTTGCCGCAGCGCTACGACTTCATCGTCAGCAATCCGCCGTTCCATGCGCAGCAACGGCAGTCGCGTCCGGATATCGGCCGCGCCTTCATCGCCGCCGCCGCCGAGGCGCTGCGCCCGCGTGGCGAACTGTGGTTGGTCGCGAATCGCCAGCTGCCCTACGAACAGGTGCTGGACACGCGCTTCGGCGAGGTCGAGACGCTGGCCCAGCGCGACGGCTTCAAAGTGGTGCGTGCGCGTAGGGGTGCGGCATGAAACTGGTCCGGCATCTGGCCAATCTTGGCTACGGCAGCCGCAAGCAGGTGGCGTGGATGTTCCGCGAAGGCCGGGTGACCGACGCCGACGGCGAGGTGCTGTACGCCGACGATGCAGTCGCGCACGACGATGTGCGAATCGACGGCGAGCCGCTGGACCCGCCGCCAGGCATGCTGGCGATGTTGCACAAGCCGGTCGGCTGCACCTGTTCGAACAAGGATGGCGGGCGACTGGTCCACGATCTGCTGCCGCCGCGTTTCCGCCTGCGCAAGCCGGTGCTGTCGACGGTGGGCCGGCTCGACCGCGACACCAGTGGCCTGCTGCTGCTGACCGACGACGGCAGCCTGTTGCACCGGATCATCTCGCCGAAGGCGAAACTGCCCAAGGTGTACGAAGCCGTGCTGGCCGAGGACCTGCGCGGCGACGAGGCCGCGCTGTTCGCCAGCGGCACGCTGTTGCTGGAGTCGGAAACCGTGCCGCTGCTGCCGGCGGATCTGCAGGTGCTGGAATCGCGACGGATACGGCTGACCCTGCACGAAGGCCGCTACCACCAGGTGCGGCGGATGTTCGCCGCAGTCGGCAACCATGTGCTGGCGCTGCATCGCAGCCGCGTCGGCGGACTGGCGCTGGACGGATTGCCGGAAGGGCAGTGGCGGTTGCTGGAACCTGCGGATCGGGAACGCTTGTTTTCGGTCGCGGATTCAGTCCGATAGTAGGCGCCGCCAGCCGTCGGCTCCCAGTTCGCGCAGGGTGTCGATGTTGCGCTGGACGATCACGTCCGGGTCCGGGAAGGCTTCCACCGCACGGTCGATGCTGGCTTCGCGCAGCAAGTGCAGGGTGGGGAAGGGCGAGCGGTTGGTGAAGTTGTCGATGTCGTCTTCGCCGCTGCCGGCGAAGCGATATTGCGGGTGGAAGCTGGCGACCTGCAGCACGCCGTCCAGCTCCAGCGCTTCCACCAGCGCATCGGCGCGGTCGAGGAAATCGTTGTAGTCGAGGAAATCGCCCAGTACCTGCGGGTGCACGATCAGGGTGGTGTCGATCCGTTCCGGGTCGGCGTCGCGCAGTTCCAGCAGTTCCTCGGCCAGCTGCTCCAGAAGCGCATCGGCAGTGCTGGCGTCGCTGAGGACCAGGCGCACCTGCTGCTTGGCGTACACCGCCTTGGCGAACGGGCACAGGTTCAGGCCGATCACCGCGCGTTCCAGCCAGCGCCGGGTCGCGGCGATGGCGTCCGGTTCGTCTGCGTGCATGTCAGTCGCGGAAATTGTCGAACTGCAGTGGCAGCTCGAACTCGGCGGCCTTCAGCAGGGCGATGACCTGTTGCAGGTCGTCGCGCTTCTTGCCGTTGACCCGCAGCTTGTCGCCGTTGATCTGCGCCTCGGCCTTGATCTTCGATTCCTTGATCTTGGCCACGATCTGCTTGGCCAGTTTCTGTTCGATGCCCTGGCGCACGGTGATCTTCTGCCGTGCGCCGGCCAGGTTGGTTTCCACCTCGCCGAACTCCAGACAGCGGGCGTCGATGCCGCGCGCGATCAGCCGCGCGCGCAGGATGTCGGACATCTGCTTGAGCTGGAAGTCGCTGGGTGCGGACTGCACGATCAGGCGCTCGTCCAGCGCGAACTTCGCGTCCACCCCCTTGAAGTCGAAGCGGTTGGACAGTTCGCGGTTGGCCTGGTCGACCGCATTGGTCAGTTCGTGGGTATCGACCTGGGATACGACGTCGAAGGAGGGCATGGCGGCGGATCGCTCCTGGTTGCGGAGAGGGGTGCGGGAATCATTCCGGGCTATCAGGGTAACCCGGCCGCGATGCGATAATGGACCATGACCTCCGTGCCGCTGTCCCGCCAGACTTCGCCACTGCCCGCGATCGGCCTGATGCTGCTGGCGGTGGCACTGTTCGCGCTGATGGACGCGGGCCTGAAACTGCTGTCGGCGCATTACCCGCCCTTGCAGGTGGCCACGTTGCGCGGGCTGTCCTCGTTGCCGTTCGTGCTGGTATGGGCGCTGTTGACGGTGCCGCCGCGTTCGCTGCTGCGGGTGCACTGGTCGCTGCACCTGCTGCGCGGCGCGCTGGGCATCGCGATGATGGTCGGTTTCGTCTACGGCCTGCGGCAGATGCCGATGTCCACCGCGTACGCAATCGCCTTCGTCGCCCCGCTACTGGTCACCGCGATGGCCGGGCCGGTGTTGAAGGAAAAAGTCGGTGCTCAGCGCTGGGTCGCCATCGCGATCGGCATGCTCGGGGTGCTGGTGATCCTGCGGCCCAACGGCGAGGGGTTCCCGATCCGCGCCGGGTTGGCCGTGCTGGTGTCGGCCGCCTGTTACGCGGGCAATTCGCTGACCGTGCGGGTGCTGGCGCAGCGCGACAGCACCCAGGCCATGGTGGTGTGGATGCTGACGCTGCTCTCGCTGGGCGCCGGGATGCTGGCGCTGCCACAGTGGCAGCCGTTGCGCTGGGACGATGCGGCGATCATCGCCGGCGTTGGCGTGGTCGGTGGGCTGGGACAGGTGGCGCTGACCGAGGCTTTCCGCCGCGGCGAGGCTTCGTTGATCGCGCCGCTCGAATACACCGCGCTGATCTGGGTGGTCGGGCTGGATCTGGCGGTATGGGGCGTGCTGCCGGACATGGTGACCTGGCTTGGGGCGGGAATCATCATTGCCAGCGGCTTCTATCTGCTGCGTCGCGAACAGGTGCACGCCGAAGCCGAGCATCCCTGAACGCGGCAATGGCTGGCCTACAATGGTCGTATCGCAGCCGCGTGACCGCCGATGCCCAAGCGCCGCCCCAGATCCCCGCAGACCTTGCCGGACGCCGGACCGACCATGGCGGACCTGGCCAAGATCGCCGGCGTTTCGGCGATCACCGTGTCCCGTGCCCTGCGCGACAGTCCGCTGGTCAACGCCGAGACCCGGGCCCGGGTGCAGGAAGTGGCACGCCAGCACGGTTACGCCTTCAACATCAATGCGCGCAACCTGCGCCTGCGCCGCAGCATGACGGTGGCGGTGGTGGTGGAGATGAAACCGAGTCTGGAGCGGCAGATGTCCGGTCCATATCCGCTGGAACTGCTCGGTGGTATTACCCAGGAACTGACCTCGTCCGGCTACAGCGTGTTGTTGACCGCATTGCAGGGGCCGCCGCCGCCCAGCGTGCAGGCGGCCGACGGGGTGATCCTGCTGGGCCAGGGCGCGCACGAGGACGCCATGCACGCCGTGCGCAGTTGGGGCCGACCGCTGGTGGTCTGGGGTGCGGTCAGCCGGCACGAGTCCGAGGTGGTGGTCGGCAGTGACAACCGCCGCGGTGGCGCGCTGGTCGCCGAGCGCTTCCTTGCCCTGGGTCGCAGCCGGCCGGTGTTCCTCGGCGATCCCGCCCACGGCGAGTTCGCCGAGCGCCTGGCCGGTTTTGCCGACACCCTGGCCGGTTACGGCATCCAGCCGCTGACCCCGCCGGTGGGTGGCTTCACCGTCAGCGCCGGGGCCGAGGCCGTGCGTGCCCTGCTCGAGCGGCAGCCGCAGTTTGACGCGCTGTTTGCGGCCAGCGACCTGCTGGCAATCGGTGCAATCCGTGCCCTGCTCGAACGCGGCCGGCGGGTTCCGGAAGACGTTTCGGTGATCGGCTACGACGACACCCCGCTGGGCGCGACCTACGTGCCGCCGCTGAGTTCGGTCCACCAGAATTTCCTCGATGCCGGCGTGCTGCTGGCACGCAAGGTGCGGGCCCTGATCGAGGGCGAAGCGGCCGATTCGGAGACCCTGCCGACCCATCTGGTGCTGCGCGCCACCTGAACCGCGGACGCGTTGTGCGCCGCAGCGTGCGGTTATCCCGAATCGCATCCGGATGATGATCGTCTTTCGGCAGATAACTCCTTGGATTTCATCGGCATGTCGTCGATATCGGGCGGTGGCGCCGGATCTGTCTGGAGCGCCGTTTTCGAACAAAATCCGCATTTGTTATCGATAACTTGACATCGATAACAATGGCCGCCTAGTGTCCGCCGCGGCCACCGGACCGGTGGCATTGGAAAGCGAGGCGACGTGGGCAGGCAGGAGCTGACGAACCAGGCGCAGATCGATACCGGGGCGAACGCAACCACGGGGGCAATCGACCCTTGGCGGTTGTGCCGCGACGGTTACGACCCCGTCAGCGACGCCCGTGACCAGACCCTGTTCGCGCTGGCCAACGGTTCGCTCGGCGTGCGTGCCGGGTTGGAGGAAGGCGGTCGTGGTGGCAGCTTCATGGCCGGTGTCTACGAGCGCCATCCGATTCACTACCACGAGCGTTTCCCCGGTTTCGCCCGCCATACCGATACCCGCCTGCCGGTCGCCGACGGCGCCCGCATCGGCATCTGGCTGGACGAAGAGCGGGTCGATCCGGGGCGCGTGGAATGGCTGCGGTTTCGGCGCGAACTGGATTTGCGCGATGGGCGCCTGACCCGTCGTGCGCGCTTGCGCACACCGCAGGGCAGGACGCTGGATATCGTCGCCGAGCGTGTGGTGCCAACGACGACACGTCCCGGCGCGGCCGATCTGCTGGCGATCCGCTATCGCGTGGAATCGGTCGATTACGACGGTCCGCTGACCCTGGTGTCGGCGCTGGAAAGCGGGCAACAGGCGGCGGCGCAGGGCGACGACCCACGCATCGGCGTGTCCGGAGGCGAAGGCCTGATCACCGAGGCCGGCGAAGCCAGCGAAGTGCAGGCGAGCCTGCGCCAGCGCACCCGCCACAGTGGCATCCATCTGGTTTGTGCGCAGCGCCACGGCGGCGATGACATGCCCGCCTACGACGGCAGTGAGCGCGAACCGGACCGGGTGGCGCAACGTTATCGCGTGCGCCTGCAGCCCGGGCAGGGCGTCACCCTGGAAAAGTACGTGGCCTATGCCTGTGGCGATTCGTCGGCCACGCTGCACGAACGGGCGGACGAGGCGTTGCGCGAGGCCATGAGCCTGGGCTTCGACGGCCTGGCCCGCCGCCATGCCGAAGGGTTGCACGAGTTCTGGCAGGCGGCCGAACTCGGTGTCGGTGGCGATCCCGCCAGCGAGCAGGCGTTGCGCTTCAACCTGTTTCATCTGCTGCAGTCGGCCGCGCACGACGGTGTGCACGGCACCGCGGCCAAGGGCCTGACCGGGGAAGGCTACGAAGGTCATTGCTTCTGGGATACCGAGGCTTTCGTGCTGCCGGTGATGGCGCTGACGGCGCCGGACATCGCCCGCGCCATGCTGATGTACCGCCATCGCACGCTGGACGCGGCGCGCGCGCATGCGCGGGAGATGAACCACGACAGCGGCGCGCTGTACGCCTGGCGCACCATCGCCGGTGGCGAGTGCTCGGCCCACTACCCCAGCGGCTCGGCGGCCTACCACATCAATGCCGCGATCGCCTACGCCATCGGCATGTACTTCGACGCCAGCGGCGACGTGGATTTCCTGGCTGAGGCCGGCGCCGAGATGCTGTTCGAAACTGCGCGGGTGTGGATGCAGATCGGCCACTTCAATCCGCACCGCGACAACCGCTTCTGCATCCACGAAGTGACCGGGCCAGACGAGTACACGACCCTGGTCGACAACAACTACTACACCAATCGGATGGCGCAGCGGCACCTGCAGCGCGCCGCGCAGGTCTGGCAGTTGCTGCAGGAGCAGCGGCCGGATGCGATCGCCGGACTGGCGCGCCAGCTGAGGGTGGACGCCGACGAAGTCGCCAACTGGCAACGCGCGGCCGACACGATGTACCTGCCCTACGACGAGGCGCTGGGCGTGCATGCGCAGGACGACACCTTCCTGGACAAGCCGCGCTGGCCGCATCCGCTGCAGCAGGGCGAACACCGGCCGCTGTTGCTCGACTACCACCCGCTGACCTTGTACCGCTACCAGGTCTGCAAGCAGGCCGACGTGGTCATGGCCCTGGTGCTGGCCGGCGACGGCATCGATGCGGCGAGCAAGCGCCGCGACTTCGACTACTACGAAGCCATCACCACCCACGATTCCACCCTGTCGGCCTCGGTGTTCGGCATCCTTGCAGGCGAGGTCGGCCATCCGGCGCGTGCCTGGCATTATTTCGACGCCGGCTTGCGGGTCGATCTGGACGATTTGCACCGCAATACCGACCACGGCGTGCACATGGCGGCGCTGGCCGGCAGCTGGCTGGGGCTGGCACAGGGCTTCGGCGGGCTGCGTGTAGTCGAAGGCGAACTGCACTTCCATCCGCGCTTGCCCGCGGCCTGGCAGAGCTATCGCTTCGGCCTGCGCTGGCGCGGCAGCGCGCTGCGGGTTGAAGTGGATGCCAGTGGCGTGCACTACACGCTGACCGGACAGGCGCCGCTGCGCATCCGCCATGCAGGTCGGGTGCTGGACCTGTTGCCTGGCCAGTCGCAGGTCATCGCCGACGAATTGGCTGAGACGGCGGTATTCCCGCGCCAGTGTCGCGCATTGATTTTCGACCTGGATGGGGTGTTGACCGATACCGCCAGCACCCACTACCGCGCCTGGAAGCGGCTGGCCGACGAGATCGGCGTGCCGTTCGACCGCAAGGTCAACGAGCGCCTGAAGGGCGTCGACCGCATGGCCTCGCTGGAAATCATCCTGGAACGTGCCGAGCGTGGCTATTCCGACGAAGAAAAGCAGGCGCTGGCCGCGCGCAAGAACACCTACTACGTGGCTGAGATCGAACACGTCACACCGGCGGATCTGTTCGAAGGTGTCGAGCGTCTACTGGCCGAGGCGCGTGCCCGTGGTCTGAAGCTGGGCCTGGCCTCGGCCAGCCGCAATGCCGCGGCGTTGCTGCAGCGGCTGGGCATCGCCGATCGCTTCGACTACGTGGCCGATGCGGCCCGCATCCGCAACGCCAAGCCCGATCCGGAAATCTTCCTGACCGTGGCCAATGCGCTGGGCGTCGCCCCGGCGCAATGCATCGGCGTTGAAGACGCCGCCGCCGGCATCGTCGCCATCCGCGATGCCGGCATGCCCGCGGTGGGCATCGGCGATCCCGTCGAACTGGCGCAGGCCGACCGCGTGCTGCCGTCGCTGGCGGCGTTCCGGCTGGAGGATTTCGTGTTGCCGTAAACGTCGCGGCAAAGACTGCGACGCATCAGCTGTATCGACTCAAAAAGAAGCACCCACTGGAGGGAAATATCATGAGATACAAGAAATTCATCCGTTACACGCTCTCTGCCGCCATCGCCGCGGCCCTGGCTCCGGTGTACGCGCAGGCGCAGGAAGCCACCGATACCGCTCCGTCCAGCGACCAGGCGGCGACCACGCTCGATGCGGTGGTCGTGTCCGGCAGCGCGGTCAGAGGCGGCGTCAAGAAACTCGAGGCCAGTTACAACATCGTTCGCGCAAGCGAAGAGCAGATCAAGATGGCCAATCCCAAGAGCACGGCCGACCTGCTGAAGATCTCGCCCGGACTGTGGCCGGAATCGACCGGCGGTCAGACCGGCGCCAACATCGAGATCGCCGGCTTCCCTGGTGGCGGCGACGCGCCGTACTTCTCCACGTTGCTGATGGGCTCGCCGTTGTATGGCATGCCGACCCTGTCGTTCTTCGAGACGACCTCGATGTTCCGCCTTGACGACACGGTGGGTTCGACCGAAATCCTGCAAGGCGGCCCGTCGGTGGTGTTCGCCGACGGCCAGATCGGCGCCACGGCCAACTTCTTCCTGAAGACCGGTTCCGATACGCCCTATGGCAGCGTCGGTCTGACTTATGGCGATGAAGGCCTGTTGCGGCTGGATGCCTTCAGCGGCTTCAAGGTGGCCGATGGCTGGTACGGCAGCGTTGGCGGCTTCTGGCGCAGTTCCGACGGCGTGCGCGATCCGCAGTTCAAGGCCGACGAGGGCGGCCAGCTGACCGCCACGTTGTCGCACGACTTCGCCGACGACAAGGGCAACCTGACCTTGTACGCGCGCTATCTGAACGACAAGAACCAGTTCATCACCCCGATTCCGCTGGTTCAGACCGGCACGGACAGTTTCCGCGCCTATCCCGGCTTCGATCCGCTGAAGGACACCTACTACAGCAAGGCCATCCAGCATGTGCACTTGCCGTCCTACGGCGGCGTGGCCGGGGGCGTGGACGCCGATCTGGCCGATGGCCGCGGCGCCGACATGATCTTCGTCGGCGGCAACTTCGACTACGACCTGGGCAACGGCTGGTCGATCAGCGACAAGTTCCTGTTCGACGAAGGCGACATGGACACCAGTGCGCTGTTTTCCGGCAACAACCCGGCCAGCCTGAACGACATGCTGTACACCGCCGGCGTTCCGGGCGGCTTCGCCCTGCCCGCGGGGACTGCCACGGCAACCTACGTCGGTGGTGGAGACGTGGCGCTGGACCAGAGCGTCATCCAGCAGGGCTGGTGGCATATTCACAAGCACCTGAAGAGTTTCAACAACGATTTCCGCCTGAGCAAGGAATTGTTTGACGGAAACACGCTGACCATCGGCCTGTATGTCAACCACTACACCATGGACGACAAGTGGTCGCTGGGCAATCAGATGCTGATGACCAATGAACCCAATGCGCGTCCCATCATGGTCACCTACGATGATGGCGGCACCACCTACTATCGCACCGACAGCCAGGGCTTTGCCGATTTCAGCGGATTCCATATCGCCGAGCACGGCAGCGCAACCAACACCGCGCTGTACCTGTCGGATTCGTGGCGGGTCGGCAAATGGCTGCTGGATTTGTCCGGTCGCATCGAGAATCAGGATGCCACCAACAACGTGTGCAACCTGGACAACGTCGACCTGGACGGCGACCCGACTACGCTGTACGACAACGCGGTTCCGGTTTGCAACGGCACTTATGCCAAGACCGATTATGACAAGACCCATCCGTCCTTCAGTGCGGGGGCGAACTATTCGTTCAACGACCACATGTCGATGTACGGACGCGTCAATACGGGCGGACATTTCCTTGATTTCGACAACGGCATTCGCGGCAGCACCACCGGCAACACGCCACCCATGCAGAAGATTCGCAACTACGAGATCGGCTTCAAGTACCAGTCCAAGCTGCTGTACGCCGACATCAGTGCCTATCGCCGCAAGTTCACCGGCCTGCAGTACCAGCCGACCAACGGCCTTGGCACTCCGACCGGTGACGTGCAGGTCTATGGTTCCGACTCGTTCGGGGTCAACTTCATTGGCGCGGTGACGCCGACCGACAACCTGCGCATCCAGCTGGTGGCCAATTATCTCGACGGCGAATACACCGACTACGATGCCTGTTTCCCGTATACCGACATCAATGGTGTCGACCAGTGCGCCGCCATCGATGGCGAGCAACTGCAGCGGCAACCGAAGATCCGCGCGATGCTGACGCCCAGCTACCGCTTCGACTTCGCCTGGGGCGACATCACCCCGTACATCACCTATACCCATGTCGGGGATCACACCCAGGACCAGTCGGGTCTGCAGGAACTTGGCTCGTACCACACGCTGGATTTCGGTATCACCTCCAACGTCGGTTACAACTGGTCGTTCGCGCTGCGCGGCACCAACGTGACCAACGAGCTGGGATTGACCGAGAGCAATTCGCGCATCTTCGGTTCAGCCGCAAGCAGCGGCGGTGTGCTGCTGGCGCGTCCGCTGGAAGGCCGCGAGATCAACTTCCAGGCCAAGTACAGCTGGTAACGGTGTTGCCGGCCCGGATTGGCGAAATCCGGCGGCGGGGCGCGTTGGCGCGCCCCGCCTTGTGCAGATCCGCAACCATGAAGTCGCCCAAGTACGATGACGTCGTGTTTCCCGCGCTGACGGTGCATCCGCAGTCGGGGCATGTCCCGGCCGGAGCGTTTGTCGTCCTGTCGTCCATGATCGGAGTCCATGAATGAGCCGTTCCCGCATGATTCTGGCGATGATCCTGACCTACATGGTCTTCGCCATACTGCTCAACAGCGTGGGTACCCTGATCCTGATAAGCCAGAAGGCTTACGGTGTCAGCAAGGAGGCGACCAGCGTTCTTGATGCGTACAAGGATCTGCCCATCGCGGTCGTGGCGTTTCTGGTTGCGTCATGGCTGCCGCGACTGGGCTATCGCCGCGGGATGATGCTGGGCCTGGTCGCGACCGCGGCGGCATGCGCGATGATGCCGCTGGCCAACACGTTCTGGGTGATGAAGCTGATGCTGGCCGTGCTGGGCGTGGCCTTCGCTTTCGTGAAGGTTTCGGTCTATTCCAGCATCGGCCTGCTGACCGAAGACAGCAAGGGGCATGCGAGTCTGACCAGTTTCGTCGAAGGCTGTTTCATGATCGGCGTTCTGGCCGGTCCATGGTTGTACAGCATCTTCATCGGCCAGCAGGAGACCCCGGATGATCCGGTCTGGCTGCACATCTACTGGTGGTTGGTGGGGGCGTGCGTGATCATCATCGGCCTGCTGGCAGTGTCGAGCATGGACGAAAGCGCCGCGACTGATGGCCACAACATCGCCCAGTCCTATCTGGACATGATCAAGCTGATCGCGGTGCCGCTGGTGATCGTGTTCCTGGTGTCGGCGTTCCTGTACGTGCTGCTCGAACAGGGCATCAACACCTGGCTGCCGACCTTCAATGCCGATGTGCTGCATCTGTCGACTGCGACCAGCGTGCAGCTGGGGAGCCTGTTCGCGGCCAGCACCGCGCTGGGCCGCCTCGGTGCGGGCCTGTTGTTGCGTCGCATGTCCTGGCACTGGTTGCTGGTGTTCTGCCTGCTGGCGACGGCGGGTCTGGTGCTGGTGGTCCTGCCGCTGGCGGCAAATGCCCAGCCACCGGCCGCCGATGGCTGGTGGCATGCGCCGAAAGCGGCGTTCCTGTTTCCGCTGATCGGCCTGTTCATCGCGCCGATCTACCCTTCGATCGTCTCGGCGGTGCTCAGCGCATTGCCCAGGACGCGGCATGCCGCGATGGCCGGCCTGGCCGTGGTGTTCTCGGCATTGGGCGGCAGCACCGGCTCGTTCGTCACCGGACACGTATTCGCGCGGTTCGGCGGACAGACGGCATTCTACCTGTCGCTGATACCGCTGGCGCTGCTGTTGCCCGCAGTATTGCTGCTCAAGCGGTGGTCCGATCGTCGCGGCACGACCTCGCCAGCGGCGATGGAGATTGCGCAATGAGGGCCTGGCCCATGCTGTTGGCGGTCGCATTGTGTGGCGTATGCGTACAGGTGACTGCCGAACCCCTGCAGTTCAGGATCAGCGAGGGCAGGGTCGAGAATGCGTTCTACCAGGAGGGACCGGTCGCGGTGCATGTGCTGCTCGACTCGGGCGTGCATCCGCGCGCGCTGGTGGCGTTCCCTGCCGGCAACAGCGGGGTCGGCGTCTGGTTCGAGGCGACCGACTCGACCGTGCGATGGACGCTCGAGGACATGCGTGGTGCCACGGTCGTCGATGATGCGGGGCGTGCACTGCACGGCATCGTCGCCACGGCCAGCGTCGATGCAACGCGACTGGTGGTGAAGGATGCGGTGCTGGGAAGCGTGCGCGTGTTGCGGGACTACCAGCTGGGGCAGCCGTATCCGCCGCAGACGGCAGCCAGGGCGGAGGTGTCGACCGACACGATCCTTTGGCGGCGGCACCGCCTGGATGGCGCCCCCGGCTACCGAATGGCGCTGGTGATCGAGCAGGGACGGATTGCCGGGCAGTCGCCGTTGACCCTGGTGCCGGATCGTCCGGGACAACCGCTGCGCCTGCGAATCGAGGCGTATACCGGCGAAACGCCGCTGACCCCGTTCGCGGCCGGGGAATTGTTCAACGCCGATGCCGGCAGCGATCCGCGCAGCCGCCAGGCGCTGCGTTTCCTCGCCTACCGGGACAAGTATCTGGCCGGCTCCTGGCGTTTCGACACGTATTTCGGTCGCGATACCTTGTTGTCCTTGCGGATGCTGATGCCGGTCCTGCAGCCGGATGCCGTCGAGGCCGGCCTGGCTGCAGTGCTCGACCGCCTGAACGCGAACGGCGAGGTGGCGCACGAGGAGGACATCGGCGAATTCGCCGTGCTTCGCCGCCGCGAACGGGGCGAAGATGGCGATGCGCCGTTGTACGACTACGGCATGGTCGATGACGACCGCATGCTGGCACCGGTCGCGGCGACCTATCTGCTCGATACGCTGGACCTGGATCGCGCCGCAGATCGTGCCCGCGCGGAAGCGTTCCTGGCCCGAAGGACGGCAACGGGCGAAGCCCTGAGTTCGGCATTGGTGCGCAACTTCGCTTTCGTGACGAAGTCGGCGCGCGCTTTCGCATCTGCGCCGGAAGCCGGCCACCTGATCGCCTTCGGCGAAGGGCGCAGCACCGGCCAGTGGCGCGACAGTCAGGAGGGCAATGCCTACGGGCGCTACGCCTACGACGTGAATGCGGTCTGGATGCCGGCGGCGCTCGAGGCGATTGCGCGCTTTGCCGGTTCCGGACTGCTGCAGCCGTATGCGAATGGCGGGATGTTCGACGATTGCAAGGTCCTGGCACGGGTCTGGGCGGAAAAGGCGCCTGCCATGTTCAGGGTGAAGCTGGATGCCGGAGCGGCGAATGCAGCCGTGCGCGCCTATGCGAACGGGCAGGGCATCGATCCGACGGCGGCGCTGGACAGCCTGCCGTCGGAGGGGCTCAAATTCGATGCATTGGCGCTGGACGCGCAGGGCAAGCCGATTCCGGTACTGCATTCCGATTACGGCTTTGCCCTGCTGTTCGGCAACCCCGACCCCGGAACGCTCGAACGAATGGTCGATGACATGATGCGTCCGTTTCCGGCGGGCCTGATGACCGATGTCGGCATGCTGGTGGCGAATCCGGCCTATGCCGATCCCGGAGTCGCGAAGCTGCTGGGTCGCACGGCCTACCACGGCACCGTGGTCTGGTCCTGGCAACAGGCACTGCTGGCCGACGGTCTGGCGCGGCAGCTGGCCCGGACCGACCTGCCTGCCGGCGTGCGGGACCGTCTGCGCTCGGCGCAGCGCCGCCTGTGGCGGGTCATCGATGCCACCCGCGATCTGCGTACCTCGGAATTGTGGTCCTGGTCGTGGAAGGATGGCCGCTACCGGATAGAGCCGTTCGGCCAGAGCGGCGGCGATGCCGACGAATCCAATGCCGCGCAGTTGTGGAGCACGGTGTACCTGGCGGTGAAACCGCCGGTCGAGACAACGGATGTTGCAGAATCCGCCACGGATCATGACGACTGACCGGGCCGTTTCCGGCGCATCGACGCGACTGGCTGCGCGTCTTCGCGATTTTCGCTATTGCAGGGAGTGCTCCTGATGAGCAGATGGTCGGTCTTCGTCGCGATATTGTTCTTCTGCAGCGGAACGGTTTTAGCGCAGGCGGCTGTCGAACCGGCTACAGGCAGCCGGGTGGACATGCCGGCGACGTCGTTGCCCTACAGCCGTTTCGCCAGCCCCGAGGCCAGAACCCGGTTCGAGCAGCTGCAGGCGGATCAAGGCCCGCCCTCTACCGACATCGCCGACTTGCGGCGTTTCTATCAGGACTACAACGATGCACGGCTGCGCGAAGTGCAATCGCGTTACCTGGCGCGGGTGGAAGCAACGACCATGGGCGGAGTGCCGGTGCAGGTCGTCGACCCGGCGGCCGGCGTCGCGGAAGGTAACGGCGCGCGCGTGTTGATCAATCTGCATGGCGGCGCCTTCATGTGGGGCGCGGGCAGCGGCGCGCTGGTGGAGGCGATTCCGATTGCCGTCGTTGCCGGCATGCGGGTGGTGGCGGTCGACTACCGGCTGGCGCCCGAGCATCCGTACCCGGCCGCTGCGGAAGACGTGGAGGCGGTGTACCGGGCGCTGCTGGAGGAATACCGGGCGGAGAACATTGGCATCTACGGCTGTTCGGCCGGCGGGGTGCTGACCGCGCAGGCAACCGCCAGGATCCTGCGGGCGGGCCTGCCGCGCCCCGGTGCCATCGGCACCTTCTGCGGCACCGGCTTGCCGTTCGCCGGCGACTCGGTTGTGCTGGGACAACTGGCGACCGGCGCCGCGCCGATGAAGGCCGACAGCGACGCGCGCCCCCCCTATCTGCTGGCGGATTCGGTCGATGGTCCGGCGGCGTATCCGGGCAAGTTTCCGGAACTGCTCGAACGCTTCCCGCCGACGCTGTTGCTGGCCGGTGGCAGGGATTTTTCGGTCAGTGCCCTGACCACCATGCATCGGCGCCTGCTGGGTTCGGGGGTCGAGGCCGATCTGGTGCTGTTCGATGGCATGTGGCACGCCTTCTTCGTGTTTCCGGAACTGCCCGAATCGCGAGAAGCCTACGGGCTGATCGCGGATTTCTTCGACCGGCACCTGGGCCGCGCACCGCACTGATCCGTCGGCGTCGCCAAACCGCGGCCGGCGTTCGCGTATCGTGATTGCCAGAATCGGACGGGTGGAGGCGGCACGTGAAAGCAATGAGTCTGGGACTGGCGGTTTTCATCGGCATGTTGTTGCCGTTGCAGGCCTTGATCAACGCCGCGCTGGGTCGACAGACCTTCGGGCCGCTGTTCGCCGCGTTGGCGTCGTTCGCGGTCGGCACGCTGGTGCTGCTGTTGTGGTGGTGGGCGGCCAAGCCGGTGTTCGAAGTGGCGGCGCTGGTGCGGGTGCCGTGGTGGGCCTGGACCGGGGGCGTGATCGGCGCGGTCTACGTGGCCGCGGCGACCCTGCTGATTCCGCGCATGGGCGCCGCGCCGCTGATCTGCCTGGTGGTGTTCGGCCAGTTGATCGGATCGCTGCTGCTCGATCATTTCGGCGTGCTGCACGCGCGCCAGCCGATCGACGGCATGCGCATGCTGGGTGCCGCACTGGTCGTCGTCGGCGCCTTGCTGGTGGTGCGTCCCTGGCAATCGCCTGCCGGTTGAATATGGCGGAGGAACTGGTCGGACTGGGGCCGCGGATTGCGGCCGATTGCCGCGTGCTGGTGCTGGGCTCGATGCCCGGCGGCGCTTCGCTGCAGGCCGGGCAGTATTACGCGCATCCGCGCAACCGGTTCTGGCCGCTGATGCAGCACCTGTTCGGCATCCCGGCCGGGCACGAATACGAACGGCGCATCGTCGGCTTGCAGCGCGCAGGCGTGGGCCTGTGGGACGTGATCGGCCGCTGCCGGCGCCGTGGCAGCCTGGATTCGGCCATCGAACGCGGCAGCGAGCTGCCCAATGCCGTCGCCGAAATACTGCAAGAGCAAACTGGTATCGCCGTGGTCGCGCTGAATGGCGGCAAGGCGGCATCGGCGTTCCGTCGATACGTGGTGCCGCAATTACAGCCGCAACGGTTGCAGACGCTGACCGTGCTGCCGTTGCCATCGACCAGTCCGGCGCATGCCGCGATGGATCTGCCCGCGCTGGTTCGGGCATGGTCGGTGTTGGCTGCGGCAGACGCTTGACCGGTTCGGTCGTCGCCCGTGGACGAAGGGACAGATGGCGATGCGGTCTGCTGATCCGACCAAAGCCATACCAGCGGCGTCGGTTTCGACGAATACGCGGCAGTATCGTCGGCATGGCCTGCCGAGACGGCGAAATTGCTGCACTGCAGAGGTTGTGCGCAGTGCGTTGCGCTGTCCACAATAGCAGTTCTCCCGTTCACGTGTTCCCCCGGAGTTCCCCGTATGGCTGAAGTCAAGGAAGCCCGCGTTCCCGATATCGGCGATTACAGCGATGTCCCCGTCATCGAGGTGCTGGTCGCGGTCGGCGATACGGTGAAGAAGGACCAGGGTTTGGTCACGCTGGAGTCGGACAAGGCGACGATGGAAGTGCCGTCGCCGTTCGATGGCGTGGTCAAGGAGCTGAAGGTCAAGCTGGGCGACGAATTGGCCGAAGGCAAGGTGGTGGCGCTGATCGAAGTCGGTGACACCGCGGCGGCGGCAGCGTCGGCCAGCGCGCCTGCGTCGAAGCCGGAACCACCTGCACCGGCGCCTGTTCCGGAAGCGAAACCGGTTGCGGTCGAGCCGGCTGAATTGACTGCCTTGTCGGCGGCCCCGCCGCAGTCGCCGCCGGTCAGTTTCGGCGCCGATAGCGTGTTGCCGTCCAAGGTGCCCTACGCCAGCCCGGCCGTGCGCCTGTTCGCGCGCGAACTGGGCGTCGATCTGTCGCAGGTCGCCGGCAGCGAGAAGGGTGGGCGCATCGGCAAGGCCGACGTGCAGAAATACGTCAAGGGCGTGATGTCCGGTACGGGCGCGCCGCCGCCGCCGGCAGGCGGCGGCAACGGTCTGAACCTGCTGCCGTGGCCGAAGGTGGATTTCTCCAAGTTCGGCGACACCGAGACGGTGCCGCTGTCGCGGATCAAGAAGATCTCCGGCGCCAACCTGGCGCGCAACTGGGCGATGATCCCGCATGTCACCCAGCATGAAGACGCCGACATCACCGAGCTGGAAGCGCTGCGGGTGAAGTTGAACAAGGAGAACGAGAAGGCCGGCATCAAGCTGACCATGCTGGCCTTCCTGATCAAGGCCAGTGCGGCGGCGCTGAAGAAATACCCCGAGTTCAACGCTTCGCTGGACGCCGCCGGCGAAAACCTGACCCTGAAGAAGTACTTCCACATCGGCTTCGCCGCCGACACGCCCAACGGGCTGGTGGTGCCGGTGCTGCGCGACGTGGACAGCAAGGGCGTGCTGCAGATCAGCCAGGAAATGGGCGACCTGGCGAAGAAGGCGCGCGACGGCAAGCTGGGTCCGGCCGACATGTCCGGCGGCTGCTTCTCGATTAGTTCGCTGGGCGGCATCGGCGGCACCAAGTTCACCCCGATCGTCAACGCGCCGGAAGTGGCGATCCTCGGCGTATCGAAATCGTCGATCCAGCCGGTCTGGGACGGTGCGCAGTTCCAGCCGCGGTTGATCCTGCCGCTGTCGCTGAGCTACGACCATCGCGTCATCGATGGCGCCGCCGCCGCGCGCTTCGCCGCGTACCTGGCGCAGGTGCTGGCCGACATGCGCCGCGTGCTGCTGTAAGGGGAACGGAAGAATGGCGAATATCGAAGTCAAGGTTCCCGATATCGGCGATTACAGCGACGTGCCGGTGATCGAGGTGCTGGTTGCGGTCGGCGACACGGTGACGAAGGACCAGGGCTTGGTCACGCTGGAGTCGGACAAGGCGACGATGGAAGTGCCGTCCTCGGCGGCTGGCGTGGTCAAGGAGCTGAGGGTCAAGCTGGGCGACAGCCTGTCCGAAGGCATGGTGGTAGCGATCCTGGAGGCTGAAGGCGCCGCTTCGGTGCCGGCGTCCGCCCCGGTGGCTCCTGCTGCCCCGGCTCCTGCCGCCGCGCCGCCGGCCGCACCCGCCGCTCCGGCACCGAAGGCCGCGACCGGTACCGGCAAGCCGGCCGACATCGAGTGTCGGATGGTGGTGATCGGTTCCGGCCCCGGCGGCTACACCGCGGCGTTCCGCGCCGCCGACCTCGGCTTGGACACGGTGCTGGTCGAACGCTACGACACGCTGGGTGGCGTCTGCCTCAACGTGGGCTGTATCCCGTCGAAGGCGTTGCTGCACGCGGCGGCGCTGATTGAGGAGGCGGCGCATTCGGACGCCATCGGTATCAGTTTCGGCAAGCCGAAGATCGACATCGACAAGCTGCGCGGCTTCAAGCAGGACAAGGTGGTCGGCCAGTTCACCAAGGGCCTGGCCGGCATGGCCAAGCAGCGCAAGGTGCGCACGGTGACCGGCGTGGCGAAGTTCGTTTCGCCGAATGAGCTCGAAATCGCCGGCGCCGGCGGCAAGACGCAGCTGCTGCGCTTCGAGCAATGCATCATCGCCGCCGGCTCGCAGGCGGTGAAGCTGCCCAACTTCCCGTGGGACGACCCGCGGGTGATGGATTCCACCGACGCCCTGCAGCTGGCCGAAGTGCCGAAAACGCTGCTGGTGGTCGGCGGCGGCATCATCGGTCTGGAAATGGCGACCGTGTACCGCGCGCTGGGCGCGCAGGTCACCGTGGTCGAGTTCATGGACCAACTGATGCCGGGTGCCGACAAGGATCTGGTCAAGCCGCTGGCCGACCGGCTGAAGAAGCAGGGTGTGGTCGTGCATCTCAAGACCAAGGCCGCCAAGGTCGAAGCGTCGAAGAAAGGCATTGCCGTGCATTTCGAAAGTGCCACCGAAGGCCAGGCGCCGGAACTGGAGTCCGGCATGTTTGATCGCGTGCTGGTCGCGGTCGGCCGCACGCCGAACGGCGGCAAGCTGGATGCCGACAAGGCCGGCGTGCAGGTGAGCGAACGCGGCTTCATCCCGGTCGACCGTCAGATGCGTACCAACGTGCCGCACATCTTCGCCATCGGCGATCTGGTCGGGCAGCCGATGCTGGCGCACAAGGCGACCCACGAAGGCAAGCTGGCCGCGGAAGTCGCCGCTGGCGAGAAGAAGGAGTGGGTGGCGCGGGTGATTCCGTCGGTGGCCTACACCGATCCGGAAATCGCCTGGACCGGTGTCACCGAGACCGAGGCCAAGGCCAGGGGCCTGAAAGTCGGCGTCGGCAAGTTCCCGTGGGTGGCTTCGGCGCGCGCGGTGGGCATCGGCCGCGGCGAGGGCTTCACCAAGCTGGTGTTCGACGAGGACAGCCACCGCATCATCGGCGCCGGCATCGTCGGCGTGCATGCCGGCGACCTGATCAGCGAACTGGCGCTGGCGATCGAGATGGGCTGCGAGGCGGCCGACATCGGTGCCACCGTGCATCCGCACCCGACGCTCAGCGAGTCGGTGGCGATGGCGGCCGAAGTCTACGAAGGCACGATCACCGACCTGTACATCCCGAAGAAGAAATAGCTGGCTCGCCCCGCCTGCGGGCGGGGAGGGTCAGACGGCCAATGCCTCGGACTGGCCGGAGCGCCGAAGCTCGCGCCGCTTCCAGAACTTCTCGTGGAAGTGGAACACCACCGTGTTGCAGGCCGGTTCCACCAGGGCCAGGGCGCCGCCAACCAGCCAGCTGCCGGTAAACAACCAGCCCAGCAGGAAAGCCACGCTGAAGTGCAGGGCGGCGAAGCTCATCGTCTTGGCCATGACCGACTCCAATTGAGAATGATTCCTATTATCTAGATGGGAGTTCTCTTGTCAAATGGATTGCTTGAAAGAAATTGATAGACATTTCCTATCGAAAGGTCGACCCCTTGACGGAGTCACCTCCTGTTCCGATGTGGCTGTACAGCTCGGGATACCCCGCCCTGCACGAGGCATCAGGAACGGTGTTTGCGGCAAGGCCGACGCCACGTCGACGCCATTCCGGCACCGCCGGCATTCGACCTTTGGCGGTTGCCGCTGAAAATTAACGACTGCTATACTTTCGCTGCTCGGCGAGGTGCTTTGATTGGCCTTGTCCCCCTGTCCACTTCCGGGCTTTTCGTGTGTCGAATTCGGTTGCCGCGGGCCGGCGGCTGGCATTGCGCGCGGCGGTCTGGCAGGCGGTTGCGGTAGCGATAGCGGCACTGGCCTTCCTGATCAAGGGGCCTCAGGCCGCCATCGCCGCGGCCGTGGGCGGAGCGGGAGTGGTGCTGGGCAATGCCCTGGCTGCGCATGTCGCGCTGGGCGGAGGGGTGGTGGCGGCCAGACCGGCGTTCAGGCGCTTGCTGATTGCCACGCTGCTGAAATGGACGGCGGCAATAACGGTATTCGCAGTGGCATTGGCTGTCTGGCGCATGGCGCCGCTGCCGGTGCTGGCAGGGTTCGCGACCGGCGTGGTGGCGTACCCGATCCTTTTGAATCTTAGTGTCAGGGTTGAACGTGAGCGCTGAAGCGGAAGCGGGTTCCGGCGGTTCCACCGCATACATCCAGCACCACCTGCAGCACCTGCAGTGGCAGGTCGGCGAGGGCAAGTTCATGACCCTCAACGTCGACAGTGTGGTGATTTCGCTGCTGCTGTCGCTGCTGTTCCTGGTGGTGTTCCTGCGCGTTTCGCGCAAGGCGACCGCCGGCGTGCCCGGCAAGTTCCAGACCTTCGTCGAGATGGTGGTCGGATTCGTCGACGGCCTGGTGCGCGAAACCTTCCACGGCCGCAGCAAGCTGATCGCGCCGCTGGCCATCACCATCTTCTGCATCGTGTTCCTGATGAACTTCATGGACATGATCCCGGTCGACTGGCTGCCGGGCGCGTGGATGAAGCTCAACGAGCTGGCCGGCCACGACCCCCATCATGCCTACCTGCGCGTGGTGCCGACCGCCGACCTCAACATCACCCTTGGCCTGTCGCTGATGGTGTTCCTGCTGATCCAGGTGTTCGCGATCGGGCACAAGGGCGTCGGCACCTTCGTCAAGGAAGCCTTCACCGCCCCGTTCCACGCCCACGGCGCGGTCGGCAAGATCATTCTGGCCCCGGTCAACCTGCTGCTGCGCGTGATTGAGGAACTGGTGCGCCCGCTGTCGCTGACCCTGAGACTGTTCGGCAACATGTACGCCGGCGAGCTGATCTTCATCCTGATCGCGCTGATGACCTGGAACGCGGCCTTCTCCAGCGGCCTCACCTACGTGATGGCGCCGATCCAGTTCATTTCCGGCTTCGTCTGGACCGCGTTCCATATCCTGGTCATCACCCTGCAGGCCTTCATTTTCATGATGCTGACCATCGTCTACCTGAGCATGTCGGTGGAAAGCCACTGATCGCGGCTTGCCGCGTTCCGCAAACGTTTCGCAGTACTGGTTTCAGTTCCTTTTACCCTTTCAATCAACTCGTAGCACCACGGAGAACACCATGGAAAACATTGCCCTGTACGCCGAAGTGGCGAAGTTCACGGTCATCGCGGCCGGCCTGCTGATCGGCCTTGGCGCCCTCGGTACCGCCATCGGCTTCGCCCTGCTGGGCGGCAAGTTCCTCGAGGGCTCGGCCCGCCAGCCGGAACTGACCCCGATGCTGCAGACCAAGATGTTCATCGTCGCCGGCTTGCTGGACGCGGTGCCGATCATCGGTGTGGCCATCGCCCTGCTGCTGATCTTCGCCAACCCGTTCCTCTCGGCGATCGCCGGCTGATCTAGCGCCCTGGCACGGCGTCGGCGCGACCCGCCGGCGCCCTGGAGTACGTCATGGATATCAATCTCACTTTCATCGTCCAGGGCCTCGCGTTCTTCGCGGTGGCGTGGTTGGTGATGAAGTTCGGCTGGCCGAGCATCATCGCGGCCATCGAAGAGCGTCAGCAGAAGATCGCCGAAGGCCTGGCCGCGGCCGACAACAGCCAGAAGGCGTTGGCTCAGGCGCAGGAACAGATCGACGACGAGCTGAAGCAGGCCCGCGCCAAGGCCAACGAGGTCATCGAGCAGGCCCACCAGCGCGCCAACCAGATCATCGAGGCGGCGCGCAACGAGGCGCTGACCGAAGCCGCGCGGCAGAAGGAAATCGCCCAGGCCGAGATCGAGGCGGCGACCAACCGTGCCCGCGAAGACCTGCGCAAGCAGGTGTCCGCGCTGGCGGTCACCGGCGCCGAGAAGCTGCTGCGGCGCGAGATCGACGCCAACGCGCACAAGGCCTTGCTCGACGAGCTGGCGGCCGAGATCTGACCATGAGCCAGGCTCTCACCCTCGCCCGTCCGTATGCCCGCGCCGCGTTCGGCATCGCCAGCGACGAAGGTCGGTTGCCGGCTTGGTCCGAAGCGCTCGGCCTGGCTGCGCGCGTGGCCGCTGATCCGCGAGTGGCGCCGTTGCTGCTGAATCCGGAACTGGACGACGCCGACGCCATTGCACTGGTCGGCAGCGATGCCGGCGGCGAAGCGTTCTCGCGCTTCCTGGCCCTGCTGGCCGAGAACCGCCGGTTGCCGCTGTTGCCGGAAATCGCCGGCCTGTACGAGGAGCTGCGCGCGGAAGCCGAGTGCGTGATCCGCGCCACGGTGACCTCGGCCGAGGCCTTGCCGGCGGCCGAACTGGACGGCATCAAGGTGGCGCTGAAGCGCCGCTTCGGCCGCGAAGTACAGGTCGAGACGGCGGTGGACGCCTCGCTGATCGGCGGCGCGGTCATCGACGCCGGCGACGTGGTGATCGACGGCTCGCTGAAGGGCAAGCTGGAGCGGCTGCAGACAGCTTTGGCGAATTAAACCGAAACACATGGGCGGGCCCCGGCCCACCGAACAGGATGGCGGGCCAGGGCCCGCCCTACAGGAAACCAAAATGGCTACCACGCTCAACCCCTCCGAAATCAGCGAACTGATCAAGACCCGGATAGAAAAGGTCAAGCTGGCCGCCGAGGCGCGCAACGAAGGCACCGTGACCAGCGTGTCCGACGGCATCGTGCGCATCTTCGGCCTGGCCGACGTGATGCAGGGCGAAATGATCGAACTGCCGGGCAACAGCTTCGCGCTGGCCCTGAACCTGGAGCGCGATTCGGTCGGCGCCGTGGTGCTGGGCGACTATGAGCACCTGCGCGAAGGCGACGTGGCCAAGACCACCGGCCGCATCCTGGAAGTGCCGACCGGTCCGGAGCTGCTGGGTCGTGTGGTCAACGCGCTGGGCGAGCCGATCGACGGCAAGGGCCCGATCGATGCCAAGACCCATGCCCCGGTGGAGCGCGTGGCCCCGGGCGTGATCTGGCGCAAGTCGGTATCGCAGCCGGTGCAGACCGGCTACAAGTCGGTCGACGCCATGATCCCGATCGGCCGCGGCCAGCGCGAGCTGATCATCGGCGACCGCCAGACCGGCAAGACCGCGCTGGCGGTCGACGCCATCATCAACCAGAAGGGTACCGGCGTTAAGTGCGTGTACGTGGCGATCGGGCAGAAGGCCTCGTCGGTGGCCAACGTGGTGCGCAAGCTGGAAGAGCACGGCGCGCTGGCACACACCATCGTGGTCGCCGCGACCGCCTCCGAATCGGCGGCGATGCAGTACATCAGCGCCTACTCCGGTTGCACGATGGGCGAATACTTCCTGGACCGTGGCGAAGACGCGCTGATCGTCTACGACGACCTGTCCAAGCAGGCGGTGGCCTATCGCCAGATCTCGCTGCTGCTGAAGCGCCCGCCGGGCCGCGAAGCCTATCCGGGCGACGTGTTTTACCTGCACAGCCGTTTGCTGGAGCGCGCCTGCCGCGTGTCCGAGGACTATGTCGAGAAGGCCACCGGCGGCGCCGTGAAGGGCAAGACCGGTTCGCTGACCGCGCTGCCGATCATCGAGACCCAGGCCGGCGACGTCTCCGCGTTCGTGCCGACCAACGTGATCTCGATCACCGACGGCCAGATCTTCCTGGAAACCGACCTGTTCAACGCCGGCATCCGCCCGGCGGTGAACGCCGGCATCTCGGTGTCGCGCGTCGGCGGCGCCGCGCAGACCAAGATCATCAAGAAGCTGTCGGGCGGCATCCGCATCTCGCTCGCCCAGTATCGTGAGCTGGCGGCGTTCGCCCAGTTCGCCTCG
The DNA here is from genome assembly GCF_010211745.1 of Pseudoxanthomonas kalamensis DSM 18571. Classification (GTDB taxonomy): domain Bacteria; phylum Pseudomonadota; class Gammaproteobacteria; order Xanthomonadales; family Xanthomonadaceae; genus Pseudoxanthomonas_A; species Pseudoxanthomonas_A kalamensis. The sequence continues at coordinate 798,953 of NZ_PDWQ01000001.1, forward strand.
GATCTGGACGAAGCGACCCGCAAGCAGCTGGAGCGCGGTCAGCGCGTGACCGAGCTGATGAAGCAGAAACAGTACGCGCCGATGTCGATCGCGCATCAGGCGCTGTCGATCTACGCCGTCAACGAAGGCTATCTGGACGACGTGCCGGTCAACAGGATCCTAGCGTTCGAGGAATCGCTGCTGGCCCACTTCGACAACACCCTGGGCGACGTGGTCGGGAAGATCAACGACAGCGGCGACTGGAACGACGAGCTGGAAGCGGCGTTCAAGCAGGGCATCGAGGACTTCAAGAAGACCGGTAGCTGGTAATCGCAGGCGCGGCGCAAGCCGCGACGGGAGCCGCGGTTGATGCGGCGCCCACGACAGAGAGAGACGAAATGGCGGGCGGCAGAGAAATCAAAACCAAGATCAAGAGCGTGCAGAACACCCGCAAGGTGACCCGCGCGCTGGAAATGGTCTCGGCGTCCAAGATCCGCAAGGCGCAGGAGCGGATGAACGCTTCGCGCCCGTACGCGCGCGCCATGAAGCAGATGATCGGACACCTGGCCCAGGCCAATTCCGAGTATCAGCACCCGTACCTGGTCGAGCGCAAGGAGATCGGGCGGGTCGGATACATCGTGGTGTCGTCCGACCGCGGTCTGGCCGGTGGCCTGAACAACAACCTGTTCCGCAAGGCCGTCGGCGAGATGCGCCAATGGCAGCAGCAGGGCGCCGAGATCGACATGGTCACCATCGGCCAGAAGGCGTCGGCGTTCTTCCGCCGCATCAAGGTCGACATGCTGGCCAGCGTCACCCACCTGGGCGACGTGCCGCACCTGGACCAGCTGGTCGGCGTGATCAAGGTGATGCTGGATGCTTACGAATCCGGCAAGGTCGACCGCGTGTATCTGGTGTACAACGATTTCGTCAACACCATGACCCAGCGCGCGGCCTTCGACCAGTTGCTGCCGCTGGCCGCCGGCGAGCAGCTGGAGACCCGGCACGACTGGGACTACCTGTACGAGCCGGACGCGGAAGCGGTGCTGGAGCACGTGCTGACCCGCTACATCGAGTCGCTGGTGTACCAGGCGGTGCTGGAGAACGTGGCCTCCGAGCACGCGGCGCGCATGGTGGCGATGAAGGCCGCCAGCGACAACGCCAGCAAACTGATCGAAACGCTGAACCTGGCTTACAACAAGTCCCGGCAGGCGGCGATCACCCAGGAGATTTCCGAAATCGTCGGTGGCGCCGCAGCCGTCTGACGAGATCCACTGTAGGAGCGGCGCAAGCCGCGACCTGCAACCCGAACGAAGCGGTCGCGGCTCACGCCGCTCCTACAACGATATTGGAAAGTTAAGAGGAAACCAAAATGAGTCAGGGCAAGATCGTTCAGATCATCGGCGCGGTGGTAGACGTCGAGTTCCCGCGCAGCGAAGTGCCGAAGGTGTACGACGCGCTGAAGGTGCAGGGCACCGACATCACCCTGGAAGTGCAGCAGCAGCTGGGTGACGGCGTGGTGCGCACCATCGCGCTGGGCTCCACCGACGGCCTGAAGCGCAACCTGCTGGCCGACAACACCGGCAAGGCGATCTCGGTCCCGGTCGGCACCGGCACCCTCGGCCGCATCCTCGACGTGCTCGGCAACGCCATCGACGAGGCCGGCCCGGTCAAGGCCGCCGACCATTGGGAAATCCATCGCGCGGCGCCTTCGTACGAGGACCAGTCCTCGGCGACCGAGCTGCTGGAAACCGGCATCAAGGTGATCGACCTGATGTGCCCGTTCGCCAAGGGCGGCAAGGTCGGCCTGTTCGGCGGCGCCGGCGTCGGCAAGACCGTCAACATGATGGAGTTGATCAACAACATCGCCAAGGCGCACAGCGGTCTGTCGGTGTTCGCCGGCGTGGGCGAGCGTACCCGTGAAGGCAACGACTTCTACCACGAGATGATCGAGTCCGGCGTCGTCAACGTCGACACCCCGGAAGAATCCAAGGTGGCGATGGTCTACGGCCAGATGAACGAGCCGCCGGGCAACCGCCTGCGCGTCGCGCTGACCGGCCTGACCCTGGCCGAGTACTTCCGCGACGAGAAGGACGCTTCGGGCAAGGGCCGCGACGTGCTGCTGTTCGTCGACAACATCTACCGCTACACGCTGGCCGGTACCGAAGTGTCGGCGCTGCTGGGCCGCATGCCGTCGGCGGTGGGCTACCAGCCGACCCTGGCCGAGGAAATGGGCGTGTTGCAGGAACGCATCACCTCGACCAAGACCGGTTCGATCACCTCGATCCAGGCCGTGTACGTGCCCGCGGACGACCTGACCGACCCGTCGCCGGCGACCACCTTCGCCCACCTCGACGCCACCGTGGTGCTGAGCCGCAACATCGCTGCGCTGGGCATCTACCCGGCGGTCGATCCGCTGGATTCGACCAGCCGCCAGCTGGACCCGAACGTGATCGGCCACGAGCACTACGACACCGCGCGCCGGGTGCAGGCCACCCTGCAGAAGTACAAGGAACTGAAGGACATCATCGCCATCCTCGGCATGGACGAGTTGTCCGAAGAAGACAAGCAGGCGGTGTCGCGTGCGCGCAAGATCGAGCGCTTCTTCAGCCAGCCGTTCCACGTGGCCGAAGTGTTCACCGGCGCGCCCGGCAAGTACGTGTCGCTGAAGGACACCATCCGCGGCTTCAAGGGCATCGTCGACGGCGAGTACGACCACCTGCCGGAGCAGGCCTTCTACATGGTCGGCACCATCGAGGAAGCGGTCGAGAAGGCGGGCAAGATCGCAGAGAAGGCGTAAGAGCAGTGGTGAGAGAAGAGGAGTGAGGAGTCAGTAAAAGCCTTTCTCTTGTTCCTCACTTCTGACTTCTTACCTTCCCGGGCCGAACAAAGCGAGACCACATCATGGTATCCACCATCCGTTGCGACATCGTCAGTGCCGAGGCCGAGATCTTCCACGGCGAGGTCACCCTGGTCGTCGCCACCGGCGAAATCGGCGAGCTGGGCATCGTGCCCCGCCACGCGCCGCTGATCACCCGGCTGAAGCCGGGCAAGGTCGTGGTGACCCGCGACAACGGCGAAGTTCTGGACTTTGCGATCAGCGGCGGCATCCTCGAGGTACAGCCGCAGGTGGTGACTGTGCTGGCCGATACCGCGGTGCGCGCCGACGCCATCGACGAGGCCGCGGTGCGTGCAGCCAAGGAAGAGGCCGAGCGCGTGCTGGCGCAGAAGGATCCGAAGATGAGCATGGAAGAAGCGCAGCAGCAGCTGGCCATGAGCCTGGCCCAGCTGAGCGCGCTGGAGCGTCTGCGCAAGAACCTCAAGCACTGATCGGTCGGTCCCGGCCGATCCGCTGCAGCGCAAACGCCGGCCCTGTGCCGGCGTTGCGTTTTCCGGCTGTCAGGATTCAGCGATAGACCACATGCCGCCACAGGAAGAAGGCGGGCACCGCCAACGCGGCTTCCACCAGCGGCTTGGCCAGCCAGGCCAGCTGCAGCCCCATATGCTGGGCGACGCTGCTGACCAGCCAGGTGCTCAGTGCGGTCAGCGACAGCCAGATCAACACGAATTTCGTCAGTCGCCACCATCCCAGGCGGGCCTGGCCCTGGTGGGCGAAGGTATGCCGGCCATGCAGCCAGAAGCCCAGCAGGGCGCCGCTCACCCGCGCCAGCAGGTTGGCCGGCGGGGGCGGCATGCCCAGTGCAGTGGCGCCGACGAACACGCCCCAGTCGAGCAGTAGCTGCGCCGCGCCGACCAGCAGGAACAGCCGGCCTTGCCGCAGCAGGGTCATGCGAGGTGGTGTGAAGGGATCATCGATGCCGATCTTACGGTTGGCTGGCATAGAATTCGACATCGATTCTCCGGGATGGACCCGACATGACCCAAGCCCTGCACGTTGTCATTCTTGCCGCCGGCGAGGGCAAGCGGATGAAATCCGCCCTGCCCAAGGTGCTGCAACCGGTTGCCGGGCAGCCGATGCTGGCGCATGTGATCGCCGCGGCGCGCGGCCTGCAGCCGCAGGCCATCCACGTGGTGCACGGCCACGGCGGCGCGCAGGTGCGGGAGGCGTTCGCCGGCCAGGACGACCCCGGATCAAGTCCGGTGCAGGCTCTGCAATGGGTCGAACAGGCGCAGCAACTGGGTACGGGCCATGCCGTGGCCCAAGCCATGCCGCAGATCCCCGATGGCAGCACCGTGCTGGTGCTGTACGGCGACGTGCCGCTGATCCGCAGCGAGACCCTGAAGCGGCTGCTGGATGCCGGCGGCCGGCTGTCGGTACTGGTTGCCGAGCCGGAAGATCCCACCGGCTATGGCCGCGTGCTGCGCGACCCGGAAGGCAAGGTAGCGGCGATCGTCGAACAGAAGGACGCCAGCGAAGAGCAGCGCCGGATCCGCACCATCAACACCGGGATCATCGCCGCCGAGGCGACCGCCTTGCGCGGCTGGCTGCAGCGCCTGTCCAACGACAACGCGCAGGGCGAATACTATCTGACCGACGTGTTCGCCTCGGCTGCCAGGGAATACACGCCGGCCGAAATGGTGCTGGTCGCCGACCCGATGGAAACCGAAGGCGCCAACGATCCCTGGCAGCTGGCGCAACTGGAGCGCGCATTCCAGCGCCGGCAGGCGCGGGCGCTGTGCCTGCAGGGTGCGCATCTGGCCGATCCGGCCCGTTTCGACCAGCGCGGCAACGTGCGCGTCGGTCGCGACGTGCGCATCGATGTCGATGTAGTGCTGGAAGGCGAGGTCGAACTGGCCGATGGCGTCAGCATCGGTCCGTTCACCCGGCTCAAGGACGTGCGCCTGGGTCCGGGGACCGAAGTGCGCGCGCACTGCGACCTCGAAGGCGTGCAGACCGAAGGTGCGGCGATGATCGGCCCGTATGCGCGGCTGCGTCCCGGCACGGTGCTGGCCGATGGCGTCCACATCGGCAACTTCGTCGAGACCAAGAACGCCCGGATGGGGATCGGCAGCAAGGCCAACCATCTGACCTATCTCGGCGATGCGGTCGTGGGCGGCAAGGTGAACATTGGTGCGGGGACCATCACGTGCAACTACGACGGCGTGAACAAGTCACGCACTACTATCGGCGATGGTGTGTTCGTCGGCTCCAATTCCTCGCTGGTCGCGCCGGTGACGCTGGGCGACGGCGCGACTATCGGTGCCGGTTCGGTGATCACCAAGGATGCGCCGGCCGGCAAGTTGACCGTCTCGCGTTCGCGTCAGGTCACTGTGGATGGCTGGCAGCGGCCGCAGAAGAAGTCCTGACGGCACGCGTCGACTGAATTCGTTCAGGACGGCGACGGCCGCTCAGCCGGACAGCGGCAACTGCAAGGCCACGCACAATCCACCGCCATCGCGGTTGTGCAGCGACAGTCGTCCGCCATGTGCCTCGGCGATTTCGCGGGTCAGAGCCAGGCCCAGACCGGTGCCGTTGCGCTTGGTGGAGTAGAAGGGCACCAGCGCGTTTTGCAGCACGGCGTCGTTCATGCCGCTGCCGCGGTCCATCACTTCGATCCGCAGCCATTCCGGCAGGCGGGTCACGCGCAGACTGACTTCATTGTCGTCGCCGCCCGACTCGTGTGCGTTCTTCAGCAGGTTCAGCAGCGCCTGCTCGATCTGCGCCGGATCGATGCGGCAATCCACATCGCTGGTGTCGCCTTCCAGACGGAATCCGACCTGTCGCTGCAGGCCGGCTAGAAAATCCTGCCAGTCCACCGTCTGCAGGTGCGGTTGCGGCAGCTTGGCGAAACGGGCATAGCCGCGGATGAAGCCTTCCAGATGGCGGGCGCGTTCCTCGATGGTGGAGAAGATCTCCTCCAGCCGTTCCTGCCGGCCGCGACGGACCATTTCCGCACCGGAGTGCGCCAGCGAGGCGACCGGCGCCAGCGAGTTGTTCAGTTCGTGGCTGATCACCCGGATGACCTTCTTCCAGGTCTGCACTTCCTGTCGTCGCAGTTCGCTGGTCAGCTGCCGCAGCAGCAGCAGTTCGTGGTGGCGGCCGTTGAGGCGGAAGTTGCGCCGGGCCAGGTGATAGACCTGTTCGTCTCCGGACTCGCCGGTGCCGGTCTCGCCGCTGCCCTCGCCGCCGACGGCGAACAGGCTATCGCCGCCGCGCGCCATCGCTTCGCGCATTTCCAGCGGCGCATGCGCCATCAGTTCGTCCAGCCGCTGCCCTTCCAGCTTCCAGCCGCCATGCAGCAGCTTGCGCGCGGCCAGGTTGGCGAACGCCACCCGCTGCACGCCATCGCCGCCGCTGCCGAGCAGAAGCATTGCCACCGGGGTGTTCTGCACCATCGTGTCCAGCAGCAGTTCACGCTGCACCAGGGTCTGACGCTGCTCGCGCAGTACCTGGCCGAGCTCGGCATGCGATTGCACCAGCTCGCCGAGATCGTCGTTGCTGCGCCAGTGCACGCCGAAGTTGTATTCGCCGTCGCGATAGGTGTTGATGCTGCCGGCCAGGGCGCGGAACAGCGAGGCCAGCGGCAGCAGTGCGCGGCGTACGGTCCATGCGGCCAGCGGCAGGATCAGCATTGCGGACAGGATGGTGCTGAACCACGCATCGTCGAGCCAGCGTTGTAGCAGCAGGGGCAGGGCGATCGCCGCCAGCAGCAGCGGCGAGATCCACAACAGCAGACGACCGGCGAGCGAGCGGCGCTTCATTCCCGCGGCAGCTGGTAGCGATCCATGCGCCGGTACAGCGCTTGCCGGCTCAGGCCCAGTTCCGCAGCCGCCTGGGCGATCACGCCGCCAGCGCGCGCCAGCGCGGCTTCGACGGCCTCGCGGTCGGGTTCTTCGGCGCTCGTCGTCTTCTGCACCGGTGCGGATTTCGGCAGGTTGAGGTCGCTTGCCTCGATGCGTTCGCCGGCAGTCAGCAAGCCGGCGCGCTGGATGACATTGCGGAGTTCGCGCACGTTGCCCGGCCAGGGGTGGCGCAACAGCGCGGCGCGTGCGCTTTCGCCGATCCGCTTTTCCGGCGGGCAGAACAGTTCGGCCAGCGGCAGGATGTCGCCCGGTCGCTCGGCCAGCGGCGGCAGGTTCAGTTCGATCGCGTTGAGGCGGTAGTAGAGGTCCTCGCGGAACGTGCCTTCGCGGATCATCGCCGGCAGATCGGCATTGGTGGCGCTGATCACCCGCACATCCACCTGGCGTTCGCGATTGGAGCCCAGCCGTTCGAAACGGCCGGTTTCCAGCACCCGCAACAGTTTCATCTGCCCGGCCAGCGGCAGGTTGCCGATCTCGTCGAGGAATAGGGTGCCGCCGTCGGAGGCTTCGAACTTGCCTTCGCGGGCCTTGTTGGCGCCGGTGTAGGCGCCGGCGTCGGCACCGAACAGTTCGGCTTCGATCAGCTCGCCGGGCAGCGCACCGCAGTTGAGGGTCACGAACGGACCATTGCGTACCGCCGAATTGGCCTGGATGATTTCCGCGATCTTCTCCTTGCCGGCGCCGTTCGGTCCGGTGATCAGCACCGGCAGGTCCGAGCGCGCCACCTGGCAGGCCAGCGCGATCACCCGCTCGCTGGCCGGGTCGGAAAAGACCACCCCACGCAGGTCGTACTTCTGCTCCAGCTGCTGCCGGCTGCGGCGTTCGTGACTGCGGCGGCGGTCGAGCTCGTGCCGGGTTTCCGACAATTCCAGCAGGTTGTTGACCGTGGTCAGCAGCTTGCCGTCGTCCCAGGGCTTGGCCATATAGTCGGCGGCGCCGGCGCGGATCAGTTCGACCGCGCTGCTCAGATGCGTCCATGCGGTCAGCAGGATCACCGGCAGGTCGGGGTGGCGCTCGCGGATGGCGGCGAACAGCGCCTCGCCTTCGGCGCCGGAGGTGGTGTCGGCGCTGAAGTTCATGTCCTGGATGACCAGGTCGATCGATTCGGATTCCAGCAACGCCAACCCCGCTTCCGGCGATTCGGCATGCACGGAAGCGATGTCGTGCAGCGAGAACAGCACTTCCAGCGCGGTGGCGACCGAGGGGTTGTCGTCGATGATCAGGACGGTGGGCATGGCAAGTGCAAGTATGCGGACGGTTCTATCCTAACGGCTTGAACGTTGGCCGGCGGGGTGACAGTCCGGGCAACGCATCGATCACACGCTGCGGGTGGCGGTGGCCGGCGGCACGTCGGCGGCGCGGCGTGCAGGCCAGTACACCGCGATCTGCCCCAGCAGCCACAGCGCCAATGCGCCGGCTGGCAGGTAGAGCAGCGGCAGCCGTTCCAGCTCGTATTTGCTCATCAGCAATTGGTTGATGCCGTAGGCGGCCAGCATGCCGATGACGATGCCGAGCGTAGCCAGCAGGAAATTTTCGGTCTGGAAATATCGCAGGATCTGCCCCTTGGTCGCACCGAGCGCGCGGCGCACGCCGATCTGCTTGGTGCGCTGCTGTACCCAGAAACTGGCCAGGCCGATGATGCCGAGCGCGGTGATCACCAGCAGGGCGGCGATGACGATGCCGAGCAGCCAGACCATCGAACGCGATTGCTGGTGGTACTCCTGGCGCAGTTCCTGCATGGTCTTGCTGTTTTCCTCCAGAATGATCCGGTTCGGGTCATTGCTGCGCAGGATATCCTTGGCGGCTTTCATGACCTCGTCACGGCGACCCGGATCGGTGCGTAACAGGTAGTTTCCACCCATGCTGTAAGGAACGCGGATTGGAAACACCATGCTGAATTCGCGGGCCGCCGGACCGCCCTGCATGCTGGGCCGGATCAGGTGTTCGACTACGCCGACTACACGGGTCGGTTTATCGCCCCCCCAGCTATAGAAGGTCTTGCCGATGGCGCTTTCGCCGGGGAAAAGCTTGTCGGCCATCTTCTGGGTGATGATGGCAACGGGAATGCCGCCTTCGTAGTCGGGGGTGGAACCCACGGACCATTCGATGTATTCGTCGGGCTCGAAGTTGCGGCCCTGAACCAGGCGTAATCCCAACGTGTCGATGAACTGGTCCTCGGCAAGATATACGGTAGCGTTTAGAGTGGAGCGCTCCTGATCTTTGCTCAGGTTCACGCCGGAATTCCAAGACGAATTCACGAACGGCACCTGGTTCAGCACGGTGGCGGCCTTGACCCCGGGAATGGCACGCAGCGCGGCCAGATCGGTCCGGGTCATGGCCTCGTCGTTCTCGTTGGTGCCGATGCCGGTCAGCTGCACGCGGACCAGTTCGTCCTCGGCCAGGCCGCTGACTTCGTTGATCTGGTTCAGGCGTCCGCTGATCAGGAACAGCGCGTTGCAGATGATGGCGCAGGTCAGGGCGATTTCCAGCACGATCAGGGCGGCTGCGGTCTTGTGCCGGCGCAGGGTGCTGAGAATGGGGCGGATTTCCATGGAAGTGTCCTCGATGATCGGGGCGTTCTCCCCGCGAACGGGGAGAGCGGCATCACTGCGATTTCAGTTGCACGGCCGGGGTGATCTGCATTGCCCGCCATGCCGGCAGTACGCCGGCAAGCAGGCTGGCGACCACGGTCACGGCGAAGGTGGCCAGCAGCATCCACGGATCGAGGTGAGCCAGATCGGCATAATCGACGGGTTGCTGGCGGACCGCCCACAAGCCCAGCAGTGCCAGGCCCAGACCGAGCACGCCGCCGGCCAGACCGACCGCGCCGGCTTCGACCAGGAACTGCTTGAACACCTCCGTGCGGGTTGCGCCCAACGCGCGACGCACGCCGATCTCGCCGCTGCGGCGCAGGAACTTGGCCAGCAGCAGGCCGACGGTGTTGAGCAGGCAGACGGCCAGGAAGGCGAATGCCAGCCACATCTGCATGACCACATCGCTTGGCACGATGCGGTTGAAATCCAGCCATTCCATCAGGTTGCGCAGACGGATGTTGTTCGGCCGCTCGAAGCGCCCCGCCGCGCGTTGCTGGTCCGAATAGTTGGACAGGTATTGGCGATAGGCCTCGGCCTTGTCCGGCGAATCCAGCTGCACCCAGTACTGGATCCAGACGCATGGTGCATTCACGTCGGTTTCGTCGCCGCTGCTGTCTCCCCAGCAGTCCATGCTGCCGGAACGGTCCATCTTCAGATCGCGGGAAGTCGAGAACGGCACGAATACGTCCTCCCCGTCGCCGTAACCGCGATTGGCGAACATGTCGTAGAAGCGTGGGGTCGGACGCCAATCGTCGAGCACACCGACAATGGTGAGATCCGACTTGTCGACATGAATCGTCTTGCCGACACTGTTTGCGCCACCAAACAGCTTTTCGTTCAGGGATTTGGTGATTACGACCACGCGCGCGTGAGCGTCGTCTTCCTGGCTGCCCCAGCCGTTACCGTGCAGGAACGGCATGTCGAACATCGTGAACATGTCCGTCGATGTATAGCGCGAGTCGACCCGGAACGGGGCCAGATCGGAGTTCTGCGGCGTGATCGACACACTGCCGCCGGTCATCATCGCCTGGCGGTCGCCTTTCTTTTCGCGCAACAGGGTTTCCGCATCGAAGCGGGTGAGCTGGATGGGCGGTTCTTCGCCTTCCTGGTAGCCGCGAAGCGCCTGCGGGTCCAACTGCGGATGGAACAGCGCATGACTGCGGCCGGGAATCGGATCGCCGGAAAGCACGTAGAACACGGTCAGCGTGGTCATGCTGGCACCGATACCCAGAGCGATGGCCAGCACCATCAACGCGGTCAGGACCTTGTTACGCCTGAAGCTGCGCAGGGCCAGGTTGAAGTAGTAGGCAAGCATGGTCTCCTCCGAAGATCAGGCGCTGCGGGTGGCGATGGCCGGCGGAACGCTGGCGGCCTTGCGCGCAGGGCCCAGCACGGCCAGTTGTCCCAGCACCCATAACAGAACGGCACCGACAGGCAGGTAGAACCATGGCAGGCGCGTTAGTTCGTACCTGCTCATTAGCAATTGGTTGATGGCGAAGGCCAGTAGCATGCCCAGCACGATGCCACAACTGGTGAGGATGAAATTCTCGCTCTGGAAGTAGCTGAGGATCTGGCCCTTGGTGGCGCCCAGCGCGCGGCGCACGCCAATCTGCTTGGTGCGTTGCTGCACCCAGAAACTCGCCAGACCGGCGATGCCTAGTGCCGTCACCGCCAGCAGGGTGATGCTCACCGCAATCAGCAGCCAGACCACGGCGCGGTCGCGGCTGTAAAAATCGTGGCGCATGTCGGTAATGGTTCTCTGGTCGTTGAAGATGCGGTTGGCATCCACTTTGTTTAATGCGGCGATGGCGGCTTTCATCACTTCGTCGCGGCGTTCAGGAGTGGTGCGAAGCGCAAAGCTTCCATTGGAAACGCGTCCTGGAAGAATGATGGAGTCGTAATCCTCGTTGCTGCCACCAACTGAGGCACGGCTGTTGCCGGGGCCGACCAGATCATTGACGACGCCAACGATGCGGATGGGGTTCTCTCCCCAGACATAGACAGTCTTGCCGAGTGCGCTTTCACCGTGGAAAAGGTGCTGTGCCAGCGTGCGTGTCACCAGCGCCGCGCCGAAGACGGTGGTAGAGCCGGGTTTCTCCATTTCGCTCAGGTCAACGTATTCTTCCGGAGTGAAGGTGCGGCCCTCCAGTATCGTCAGACCGAAGGTCGGCAGCATGCCGCCATCATCCATATAGGTGTAGGCACTTAGGTTCGGCTCGGGCTGTTCCTTGGCCAGATTCACGCCGCTCATCCATGTATTCTCGCCGTAGGGAATCATGTTGAAGCTGGAAACGGCCTTGACGCCGGGCACGGCGGATAGCGCGGCGATGTCTTCGCGCCGTCCCGCGTCAATGTTGCGGTCGGGATTCAGGGTGGCGACTTCGATGTCCACCAATTCATCCTCGGCGATGCCACTTTCACGCTGCATGTGCTGTATGCGGCTTCCAATCACGAATGTTGCATTGCAGACAATGGCGCAGGCCAGCGCGATTTCAACAATGATGAGTGCGGCGGCTAGTTTGTGCCTGCGTAGTGAAGAAAGGATAGGGCGGATTTCCATGGCGTTCTCTGTAAGCTCATTCCTCTTGCAGGGGAAAGAGTTGAAATGGGGTTATTGCGTCTTGAGTTGTACCGCGGGAGCGATCTGCATTGCGCGCCATGCGGGCAGTACCCCGGCAAGCAAGCTCGCCAGCAGCGACAAGACGAAAGTGACCAGCAACATCTGCGCATCCAGTTGTGCCAGCTTGGCATAGTCGTCCGGTTGTTGGCGCACCAGCCACAGGCCCAGCCACGCGAAGCCAAGGCCCAATACCGCACCGACAATACCGATGCAACCCACTTCCACTAGGCATTGCTTGAAAATTTCCAGCCGCGATGCGCCCAGCGCGCGACGCACGCCGATCTCGCCGCTGCGGCGCAGGAACTTTGCCAGCAGCAAACCCACGGTGTTGACCAGGCACACCAGTAGAAAGCCAAAGGCCAGCCACATCTGCAGGCGAACATCATTCGGCACGATTTTCTTGTAATCCAGCCATTCCATCACGCTGTGCAGGCGAGTGTTTGCCGGCTGGGTGAAGCGCCCGGCACGGCGTTGCTGCTCGGAATAGTCCACCAGATATTTGCGGTAATCGGCCACTTTCTGCGGTGTGTCCAGTTGTACCCAGTATTGCAGCCACGCGCAGGGCGCGTTGATGCCGGTGCTGCCTTCTTCGTCCTGCCGGGAGTCGCCCCAGCAGTTCATGCTGCCCCGAGTGCCCAGGCGCAGCTCGCGCGAAGTGGAAAACGGCAGGAATACCATCTCGTTACCGCCGAAGCGGTTGTGGGTTAAATCGTAGAAACGCGGGCTCAGTTTCCATTCGTCCATCACCCCTATGATCTGGAATGTACTGCGCAGCGTGCGCAATTCGCGGCCAACGGCATTGCCGTCTCCGAACAGTTTTTCTGCCAGTTTGCGACTGATGACCACTACGAGCGCACGCGCCTCATCTTCTTTTGCTGTCCAGCTTCGCCCGGCCAGCATTGGCGGCTCGAACATGGGGAAGAAGTCTGCGCTGGTATAGCGGGCCTGAACGCGGAACGGCTGTATGCCGCTGTTCTCGGGTTGTGCGGTCAGCGAGCCGCCGGTCATCACCGCCTGGTAGTCGGCCTTCTTCTGCCGCAGAAGTTCCTCGGCGTCGAAGCGGGTCATCTGGTCGGATGGCTCCGGTTCCGGCTTGCCGTTCCTGCCCATCGTGCGTGGTTCGATTTGCGGGTAGAACAGCTTGCCGCTTTTCTGCGGAATCGGATCACCTGATAGCACATGGAACACGGTGAGCGTGGTCATGCTGGCGCCGATGCCCAAGGCAATGGTCAGCACCATCAGCACGGTCAATACCTTGTTGCGACGGAAGCTGCGCAAGGCCAGGCTGAAGTAGTAACCGAACATGGGATGGCCTCAGGCGGAGGCAGATGCGTCGGCCGCGGATTCGGCGGCGATCAGCGCAGGATCGGCGGTCAGGTCGGTGGCCATGCCGTCGACGATGTGCACGTTGCGCTGCGCGCGCGCGGCCAACTCTGGGTCGTGGGTGACCATGACGATGGTGGTGCCCTGCTGGTTGATCTCCTCCATCAGCTCCATCACCCCGCGCGCCATGTGCGAGTCCAGGTTGCCGGTCGGTTCGTCGGCGAGCAGCAGCTTGGGGCTGCCGGCCAGGGCGCGGGCGATGGCGGCGCGCTGCTGCTGGCCGCCGGACAGTTCGGCCGGGTAGTGCTTGATGCGCGAGCCCAGGCCGACCTGGCCCAGCGCCTGTTCGATCCGCTGCTTGCGTTCGGTGGCGGGCATGCCGCGGTAGCGCAGCGGCACGTCGCAGTTGTCGAACAGGTTCAGGTCAGGGATCAGGTTGAAGCTCTGGAAGATGAAGCCAATCTTCTGGTTGCGCAGCTTGCTGCGCTGGTTGTCGCTGAGATGGCTGACGTCCTCGCCGTCCAGCAGATAGGTGCCCGAGGTGAAGGTCTCCAGCAGGCCGGCGATGTTGAGGAAGGTGGTCTTGCCGGAACCGGACGGGCCGGTGACGGCCACGAACTCGCCGGTGCGGACATGCAGATCCAGCGAACGCAGGGCATGGGTTTCGACCAGCTCGGTGCGGTAGACCTTGGAGACTTGGCGCATTTCCAACATGGGAGATTCCTCGGGATTGGGATGAGTGGATGGGGTGGGCGGCTGCCGGCGACGGACGGGAGAGAGGTCGTCGCCGGCCGGCAGTCGCCGGTCAATTGATCTTCACGCGCTCCTCGTCGTCGAACTGGTCGCTGCCGGAGACCACGACGCGGTCGCCGGGCTTCAGGCCTTCCACCACTTCGATTTCGCCCAGGCTGCTGACGCCCAGCTGGACCGGCTGTCGGACCGCGACCGAGCCATCCATGACATAGGCGTAGCGACCGCCGGACTGCTCGACGAAGGGGCCGCGTTCGACCTTCAGCACGTTCGGACGGGTATCCAGCACGATTCGCGCAGACAGGCGCTGGTTCTGCCGCAGGCCCGGCGGTTGCTGGCCTTCGTCGAAGCGCAGTCGTGCGGTGACCTCACCGTTGACCACTTCGGGCGATACCGCCGCGACCTGCGCTGCGTACTGCTTGCTGCTGCTGGTGATCTGCGCGGGCACGCCGATGGCCAGATCACGGGCGAAGCTTTCCGGCACCTTGATCTCGACCTCGAACACGCTCAGGTCGACCACGCTGAGGATCGGCGCGTTGATCGCCACGTTGGTGCCCTGTGCGATCTGCACTTGGCCGACCTGGCCGTCGAACGGCGCGCGCAGGGTCAGCGCCTCGACCTGGCGCTGCAGTTCGGCCACGACCGCGCGCTGGCGGTCCGCCAGCAGGCGCTTGTTGCGCGAATCGATGCCGGCGCCCTGATCCTGCAGGCCAGATTCCTTGCGCGCAGTGGCCAGGCCGATGTCGGCCTTCTTCATCAGGTCCTGGGCGCGGTCCAGGTCGTTCTTGGACACGGCGCCACCCTCGTAGGCGCGCTGCATGCGCTCGAGGTCGCGCTGCGCCGCGGTGTGTTCGATCTGCGCCTGATCGACCAACTTGCCCGCGTTGGCCTGGGCCAGCAGGGCGTCGAGCTGGGCGCGACGGGCCTCGCCTTCCAGGCTGGCCAGGGTCGATTCCTCCTGCACCAGCCGGCTGCGCAGTTCCGGGCTGTCGATGACCGCCAGTTCCTGGCCATGCTTGACCGCGTCGCCGGCCACCACCTTCAGCGCCACGGTGCCGCCGGCGATGGCGTACAGGGTCGGGCTGTTGGCGGTGATGACCCGGCCGTCGGCGCGGATGTCACGGACCAGATCGCCGCGGACCACCTCGGCGATGCGTACCCGCGATTCGTCGATCGAACGCGATCCCGAGACCCAGGCGCGCACCAGCCACAGCAGGCTCAGCAGCAGGACGACGGCGACGGCGATCAGCAGCCAGCGTTGCGGCCGGAAGCCGGAAGCCGGCTTCTGCAGGACCTGATCCTGTCCGGAGGTGTCCCGAATCATTGCGAGCATGCGTTTATGGTCATGGCAGGGGTGACGCAAGCCCCATGCCAACCCCAAGTCGTTGATTGCAAAGCGCGGCGACCCGGCGGACGGTCTGTCCGGGTGTCCGCGGACAGTCGGCGGACACCGAGGCCCCGGTTCGCGTCGCGGTCATGGAGGGGACGATACACTCGACCATCGGACAGGCAACAGGACAGTACGGGGACAACAACACGATGTGCGGAATAGTGGGTGCGATCGCTGATCGCAATGTGGTCCCGGTACTGATCGAAGGCCTGAAGCGGCTGGAATACCGCGGTTACGATTCGGCCGGCATCGCCGTGGTCGATGGCCAGGATGTGCGCCGTGTGCGCCGCACCGGCCGCGTGGCCGAAATGGAGGGTGCGGCGGCCGGCGAAGGCTTCCGTTCCAGCCTCGGCATCGGCCATACCCGCTGGGCTACCCACGGTGGCGTGACCGAGGCCAACGCCCATCCGCACATCAGCCACGGCGTGGCGCTGGTTCACAACGGCATCATCGAGAACCACGAGGAGCAGCGCGAACGCCTGCGCGCATTGGGCTACGAATTCGAGTCGCAGACCGATACCGAGGTCATCGCCCACCTGATCCACCATCACCTCAAGCAGGGCACCGACCTGCTGCAGGCGCTGCAGCGGGTGGTCAAGGAACTGACCGGCGCCTATGCGCTGGCCGTGGTCAGCCGCAAGGAGCCCGAGCGGCTGGTGTGCGCGCGCATGGGCTGTCCGCTGCTGGTCGGCTTGGGCGAAGGCGAGAACTTCGTCGCCTCCGATGTGTCGGCGATCATCCAGGCCACCCGGCGGGTGATCTTCCTGGAAGAAGGCGATACCGCCGAAGTCGCGCGCGACCGCGTCCGCGTCTTCGACGCCGACGACCAGCCGGTGCAGCGCGAGGAACACGTGTCCGACGTGTCGCTGGCCTCGCTGGAGCTGGGCCCGTACCGGCACTTCATGCAGAAGGAAATCCACGAACAGCCGCGCGCGCTCGGCGATACCCTGGAAGCGGTGATCGACGCGGCTGGTTTCGAACCGTCACTGTTCGGCGCCGGTGCCGAGGACGTGCTGCAGCAGGTCGAAGGCATCCAGATCCTCGCCTGCGGCACCAGCTACTACGCCGGCTCGGTGGCGCGTTACTGGATCGAGTCGATCAGCGGCCTGCCGTGCAGCGTGGAGATTGCCAGCGAATACCGTTATCGCACCGTTGTCGCCAATCCGAAGCATCTGGTGGTGACAATCTCGCAGTCGGGCGAAACCCTGGACACGATGGAGGCGCTGAAATACGCCAAGTCGCTGGGCCATGCGCATACGCTGTCGATCTGCAACGTGCCCGAGAGCGCCATCCCGCGCGCCAGCCGGCTGGTGTTCTACACCCGCGCCGGCGCCGAGATCGGGGTGGCCTCGACCAAGGCCTTCACCACCCAGCTGGCCGGTCTGTTCCTGCTGGCCGCCACCCTGGCCAAGTTGAACGGACGGCTGGACGCGGAGCAGGAGGCCGGCTACATCGAGGCCTTGCGCCATCTGCCGGGCAGCGTGCAGCATGCGCTGAACCTGGAGCCGCAGATCGCTTCATGGGCCGAACGTTTCGCGCCGAAGCAGCACGCGCTGTTCCTGGGCCGTGGCGTGCATTATCCGATCGCGCTGGAAGGTGCGCTCAAGCTCAAGGAAATCTCCTACATCCACGCCGAAGCCTATCCGGCCGGCGAGCTCAAGCATGGCCCGCTGGCGCTGGTCGATGCCGACATGCCGGTGGTGGTGATCGCGCCGAACGACGGTCTGCTGGAAAAGGTCAAGTCCAACATGCAGGAAGTGCGCGCGCGCGGCGGCGAACTGTTCGTGTTCACCGACCAGGACAGCAACTTCGGCGAGTCCGAAGGCGTGCACGTCATCCGCACTCCGCGCCATGTCGGTGTGCTCAGCCCGATCGTCCACACCATCCCGGTACAGTTGCTGGCCTACCACACCGCACTGGCGCGCGGCACCGACGTGGACAAGCCGCGCAACCTGGCCAAGTCGGTGACGGTGGAATAGCGATCGTCGCGAGATATCAGCGCGCGGGCTGGTATCTCAGGTTGATGCCGTACTCGCGGCCGGGCTGGTTGTACCAGGCGATGGTTTCGTACTGGCGGTCGAACACGTTGTTGGCGCGGGCCTGCACGCTCCAGCCGGGGGCGAAGGCATATTCGGCGCGCAGGTCGAAGGTGGCATAGCCGCCCAGGCGCACGCTGTTGGCCGCATCGTCGTAGCGCTCGCCGGAGCCGAACAGGGTGGCGCCGAGGCGCAGCTTGCCGAAAGCGCGGTCGATGTCGATGCGGCCGGTATCGCGCGCGCGCCGCGGCAGCAACTTGTCGTAGTTGGCGCTGCCGGACGTGCGGTTGCGCGGATCGGTATGGCTGAGCTGGGTCGAGATTTCCCAGTCGGCCAGTCGCAGCGACAAGGTCAGTTCCGCGCCGCGGATGCGTGCCTGCTCGACCTGCTCCAGCACGAATGTGGACAGGTTGTAGGAAATCAGGTCGTCAACGTCGGTCTGGTACGCGTCCAGCCGCCATTGCCAGCTGTTGCCTTGCTGGCCGATGCCGAGGTTGACGCTTTCCGAGGTCTCCGGATCCAGCGTCGGCACGCCGCTCCACGGGTCGTACAGGTCGTTGAAGCTGGGTGCGCGGAAGCCAGTGGAATAGTCGGCCGAAAGCCGCCAGCCATCGCCGAACTGCAGCCCCCAGCCGACGCCGCCAGTGGTGTGGCCGCCGAACTGCTCGTTGTCGTCGTGGCGCAGGCTGGCCTGCAGTTGCTGCACGCCGAAGCGGCCCTGGTACAGGGCGAATACGCCGGTGTTGTCGCGGCTGTCGGCGGCGTAGGCGGTCGTGCTCTCGATGTCGTCGCGCAGCCAGTCCGCGCCGAGGCTCAGCGATTGCGTCCGTCCCAGGGCGATGTCGGCCTGCAGGCCGGCCTGATCGCGGCGGGTGTCGAAGGTGCTGATGTAGGTGTTGTCGTGGTAATCGTCGGACTGGTCGCGGCTGCGGCCCACGCTCAGCCCCAGCTTCAACGCCGGCAACGCCTGCCAGTCCATGCGCACGCCGGTGGCCTGCTGCACGGTATCGGAACGATTGGTCCAGCTGCCGTCGTACTCGTTCTCGGCGCGGGCGTCGAGCAAGCGACCTTCCACGCTGAGGGAGTCGCTCAGGCGCAGACCGGCATTCACCGAGACCGAGGTGTTGCGGTAGCCGTCTTCGTCCGGTTCATCGGTGTAGCAGCCGGTGAACAGGGTGCCGGAACCGCGGCAGGCGTTGATGCCGTCGGTGCGCAATTGTGCGGCGTGCACCCCGAACCAGCCGCGCTCGCCTCCGTTGCCGAAGCCACCGCCGAGCTGGCGCAGGCCGTGGCTGCCGGCGCCGAGCTCCAGATGCGGGGCGAAGCCGTTCGCGCGTCGGGTGAAGATCTGCAGTACGCCGCCGATGGCGTCCGAACCGTACAGGCTGGAGCGCGGGCCGCGCACGATTTCGATGCGTTCGATCTGGCCCAGTGGCAGGTCCTGCAGCGCCGGCAGGCCGGCGGTGGCCGAGCCGATGCGGATGCCGTCCACCAGCACCAACACGTGATCCGATTCGGTGCCGCGCAGGTTCAGCGTGGTGATCTTGCCCGGGCCGCCCTGGTTGGACAGGCTGATACCGGCGCGGCCTTTCAGCAGTTCCAGCAGCGAGGTGGCCTGGCTGCGCTCGATTTCGTCGCGGTCGATGACCTGGGCCGGGACCAGACTGTCGTCCAGCCGGTGTTCGCTGCGGGTGGCGGTAACGACGATCTGGTCCAGTTCGGTGGCCGGATCGACAGCTTGCGCATGGACCAGTGGGGACAGCGCCAGGGTAGTGGCGGTGAAAAGGTGGCGGTACTGCATGAAGTCGACTCCATCGCGCGCCCCGCGCGCATCGGTGCGGTGGGAAGTCGCGCGGGAGGACGGAAGCGGACAGCGCAGGGAAAGCGCGGCACGCGCGACGCCCTCCGCATCGCAACCAGTGGACTTCGGGGCCGGTCTCCGGACTCGCGAGTGGAGTCGATGACTCCGATCCCGGCGCCTTCCCATGCGCATGCACAGTGGCGGTTGCCTGGACCTTTCTCGCTTACCGTTGCGGGGGCAGTGCCGGAATGGCCGTGGCATGCGGATGCATGCGGTGGCGTCACCGGCTTCCCGTTTCAGCCCTTGGCGAAAAGCCGCGGGCCACCTCGAAGCGATGAGGATTGTACGGGATTGCGGCTGCGGGTGGACAGGTCGCGGCGGATCAGCCGATGCCGATCAGCTCGGCGGCCATGCGCGCGGCGATCCACTCCTCGTTGGTCGGTTCGACCGCGACCTGCACCCGGCTGTCCGGCGTCGAGATCACCGCCGCATCGCCGGCGTTGGCATCCGCGTCCAGCTCGATACCGAGGAAGCCGAGATCGCGGCAGACGCGTTCGCGGATGAAGGCATTGTGCTCGCCGATGCCGGCAGTGAAGACCAGCAGGTCCAGTCCGCCGAGGACGGCGGTCAGCGCGCCGATCTCGCGTACGATCCGGCGCACGAACAGGTCCAGCGCCAGCCGCGCGCGTTCGCCGCGTTCGCCGACGTCGTTTTCGTGCTGCACGATCGTCCGCGGCTCGCTGGAAATGCCGGAGACGCCGAGCAGACCGGACTCGTGGTAGAGCAGGTGGCCGACCTGTCGCAATGAAAGCTTCTCGATTTCCATCAGGTACAGCAGCGCGCCGGGGTCGAGCGCGCCGGTGCGGGAGCCCATCATCAGTCCGTCCAGCGCCGAGAAGCCCATCGTGGTGGCCATGCTGCGCAGTTCGCGCATGGCGCACAGGCTGGCGCCGCTGCCGAGGTGCGCTACCAGCGTGCGTCCATGGGCGAGCTCGCCATGCCGTTCCGGCAAGGCGGTGGCCATGTAGGCATAGGACAGTCCGTGGAAACCATAGCGACGCAGGCCGCGTCGCCAGGCGTCCCAGGGCAGCGGCAATGCCTGTTCGACCGTGGGCAGGGTGTGGTGGAAGCCGGTGTCGAAGCAGGCCACCTGCGGCAGTTCGGGGCGCTCGCGCAGCAGGATCTCGATTGCGTCCAGCGCGAACGGTTGGTGCAGCGGCGCCAGCGGGATGTAGCCCTTGAGATCGGCCAGCACGCCGGCATCGACGCGTACCGGATCGAAATACTTGCTGCCGCCATGGACGACGCGATGCGCCACTGCGGCCAGACGGCGTTCGCCCAGCCGCGCGAGCACGCGCTGGCGGATCAGTTCCAGCGCGGCGTGGTAGGGCTGGTCGGCATCAAGCTGGACCGCGAACGGCGCTACCCCGGTTTCGCCGCAGGTTGGCGCCGGGCCGCCGATGCCCTGTACCTTGCCGTTCCACACCGGTTGTCGCGGCAGCGGCGACTGTCCGGCGTCGAACAGCGCGAACTTGATGCTGGACGAACCGCAATTCAGTACCAGGACCAGCTCGCCGCGGCTCGGGTAGCGGTCGTGGCGTGCGCTCACGGCGGATGGTCGCGGTAGTGATGGGCCAGCATCAGCGCAATCGCGCACGAGGCGATCCGCGACTCGCGCGAATCGGCGCGGCTGGTCAGGATGATCGGAACCTTGGCGCCCAGCACAATCCCGGCGCTGGCCGCGTCGCCGAGGAACATCAATTGCTTGGCCAGCATGTTGCCGCTTTCCAGATCCGGTACCACCAGCACGTCGGCCTGGCCGGCCACTTCGGAGACGATGCCCTTGGTGCGCGCGGCGGCGGCCGAGACGGCATTGTCGAAGGCCAGCGGGCCGTCGAGCAGAGCACCGGAAATCTGTCCGCGATCGGCCATCTTGCACAGCGCGGCCGCATCCAGGGTGGCGGGCATTTCGGGGTTGACCGTCTCCACCGCGGCCAGGATCGCCACCCGTGGCGTTTGCACGCCGATCACGTGCGCCAGTTCGATCGCATTGCGGATGATGTCGGCCTTCTGCTGCAGGTCCGGGGCGATGTTGATCGCCGCGTCGGTGACGATGAACGGCCGCGGATAGGCCGGGGTCTGCAGCAGGAAGCAGTGGCTGATCCGGCGCTTGGTGCGCAGGCCGGCGCCGGCCGCGACCACCGCGGCCATCACTTCGTCGGTGTGCAGGCTGCCTTTCATCAGCGCTTCCACCTGGCCGCCGGCGGCCAGTTCGGCGGCGCGCGCGGCGGCGGCGTGGCTGTGCGGCACGTCCTCGATTTCCAGTCCGTCCAGGTCCAGGCCGGTTTCGGCGGCGACTGCTTCCAGTCGTGCCCGGGGTGCGATCAGCACCGGCACGATCAGGCCGGCGTCGCGTGCTTCCAGCGCTGCCGACAGGCTGAGTGCGTCACAGGGATGGATGACCGCGACCCGGATCGCCGGCAGGCTGGCGGTGTGTTGCAGCAAGCGCTGCAGGCCATCCGCGCCAGCCACGTCCAGGCGGATCTCCGGCAGGGTCGTGCGCCGGCGTTCGATCCGTTCGCTGGGCGCGACGACCAGGGCGCGACCGTCAATGACCGTCTTGCCGTCCTGGTTGACACAGCGGCAGGCTAGATCGACGCGCTTGTGCTCGGGTTCCAGCGTCTCGACCGTTACGCTGACCACGAGGCGGTCGCCGACGTGGACCGGGGCGAGGAAGCGCAGGCTCTGATCCAGATAGATCGTGCCCGGACCGGGCAGGTGGGTGCCCAGCACGGCCGAGATCAGCGCTGCGCCCCACATGCCGTGGGCGATCACCCCGTGGAAGCGCGCCGAGGCGGCGAATTCCGGATCGACGTGGAAGGGATTGACGTCGCCGGACATCAGCGCGAACAGCTGGATGTCCTGCTGGGTCAGGGTGCGCTCGATGCTGGCGCAGTCGCCGACGGCCAGCTCATCGAAGGTACGGTTGCGCAGTATCAGCAGGTCGCTGTCGGTACGGTCGCCGGAATCGTTCATGTTGTCGTCAAGGCCAAGCGTGTCCGCCAGCCACCTTATCCTGCAAAGGTGACCATCGAGTGGAGGATACGCCGGCCGCTGCGGTTCAGCGGCTGCGCTTGGCGGCCTTCTTCGCCGGGGCCTTCTTCGCGACTGCCTTCCTGGACGCGGCTTTCTTCGCTGGCGCCTTCTTTGCTGCTGCCTTCTTCTTTGCAGCGGGCTTGGGTGCCACTGCGGTCATGCCGGTGGCTTGCAGCAGTTCTTCCCAGGGCTTGACCAGGTCGTCCCAGCCCTCGGGCACGGATGGCATCAGGCTGGCCTCCTGACCGAGCAGGTGGGTGGTCTCGTACTGCCAGTCCTGCAGTATCTGCTGCAGACCACTGGCGAAGGCGTTCTGCGCGTTGACCGCGATCTGCGCCACCGCCTGGCTGTCGCCGACGCGTTGCTGCAGCTGCCGCCACAGCGATTCGGCCGGCAGGCTGGCCAGCTGCTGCCAATCCTGCGCCTGCAGCAGCTCGTCCATCTCGGCATTGCTTTCGGCGATGCTGTCGCCGATCAGGCGGTTGCCGTAGTCGAGCCATTGCTGGCCGCTTTCCTGGATCAGGCGGCCGATCTTCACCTGAAGCTCCAGGTTCGCCTTGTACAGGCTCAACGGCAATTCGGTCTTGCTGTTCATCGTGAGACCTCTCAGGGATTCGTGGGGGAAGACATCCGTCCGGGCAGCCCCGTCCGGATCGCTAAAGACTACGCCGAAACCGGCCCCTGCGGCCAAGCCGGCAGGGCCGGATTCGACGAAATGTCTAGTTGGGGCGATCAGTTGAGGATGTGGTAGCCGCCGTCGACGTACTGGGTGGTGCCGGTGATGGCGCGTGCGGCGTCGCTGGCCAGGAAGGCGGCCAGCGGGCCGACATCGTCGATGGAAAGCGCGGAAGGCAGCGGCGCGCGGCGCGACTGGTCGGCGACCAGGGCGTCGAATTCGGCCAGGCCGGAGGCGGCGCGGGTGGGGATGGCGCCCGGCGAGATCGCGTTGACGCGGATCGCTGACGGCCCGAGTTCGGCGGCCAGGTAGCGCACGGTCGATTCCAGCGCCGCCTTCACCGGGCCCATCAGGCCGTAGTGCGGTACGACTTCCTCGCTGCCCAGATAGCTGAGCGTGGTCAGGCTGCCGCCCTGCGCCATCAGCGGTTCGGCCAGCCGCGCCATGCGCACGAAGGAATGGCAGGACACGTCCATCGCCAGCAGGAAGCCTTCGCGGCTGCTGTCGGTCACCCGGCCCTGTAGGTCGGCCTTCGGGGCGAAGGCCACCGCGTGCAGCAGGAAATCCAGTCGCCCCCATTGCTCGGCGATGCGTGCGAACAGCGCCTGCATCTGCGCGTCGTCGGCCACGTCCAGCGCTTGCCGCAAATCCACGTCTAGCACATCCAGCAGTGGCTCGACATGCGGACGCGCCTTCTCGGTTTGCCAGGTCGCCGCCAGTTCGGCGCCGGCGTCGCGGCAGGCGCGGGCGCAGGCCCAGGCGATGCTGTGTTCGTTGGCGATGCCGACGATCAGCCCCTTCTTGCCCTGCAGCGAGATCAGTCCCACGTCTTTCCCTCCATGTCTGCGGATGGCAGCGCGGTGACAGTATCGGTCGGCACGGTTTCAGGCGCACGACGTTTCCGCCACGCGCCGGGCCGCAGCCGTTCGAGCGCGATCAGACGCTGCGCGGAGTGCGCCGGGCCAGGTAGATGCCGGTGCCGATCAGCAGGGCCACGCCCATCGCCAGCAGGTTCTGCCAGCTGGCCGCGGCCATCAGGCCGAGCGTCAGCAGCAGGGCCAGCACCGGGATCAGCGGACCGCCCGGCAGCCGCAAGGCATCGGGACGGTCGCCGTAGCGCTTGTGCAGCACCAGCACGCCAGCGGCGGTGCAGATGTAGCCGAGCAGGCGGGTCACCGTGGACAGCAGGGCCAGTTGCACGAACGAGCCGCTCAGCGCCAGCACCAGCGCGATCAGGCCCTGGGTGGCGATCGCCGCCGCCGGGGTGTGGAAGCGCGGATGCAGGCGGGCGAACCACGATGGCCCGTAGCCGTCCTGGGCCAGGCTCTGCAGGAAACGCGGTCCCAGCAGCATGGTGTTGCTGTTGGTGCCGAGGATCGACACTGCTGCGCCGAATGTCAGCAGCACCGCCAGCCACGGGCCTGCGAACAGGTCGGAAGCGTCGGCCAGCGGCGCCTTCGATGCGCCCAGGTCGGGCAGCGTGCCCTGCGCGACCAGCTGCGCGCCGGCGTACAGCAGGGTGACGATGGTGATCATGCTGAGCAGGGCGAACGGCACGTTGCGCTGCGGGCGGTGGTATTCGCCGGCGGCGGCCGGCAGGTTCTCGAAGCCGGCATAGGCGAACAGCAGCAGCAGCGCCGCTTCGCCCATCATCTTGTAGTTGTGGGTGTCCACCGGCGGGCCGCTGAAGGCCTGGCCCCAGTCCATGGCGAACAGGCCGATGCCGATGAACAGCAGCAGCGGTACCACCTTGCCGATCACCAGTACGCTGGCGGCATGTGCCGCCCAGCGCACGCCGGCGATGTTGATGCCGATCAGCAGCAGCAGCGAGCCGGCGACGATCGCAATCCGCACCGGACCGTCGGCAGCGGCCGGCCAGAAGCGGGTCAGCGCATCGGCCAGGCCGTTGCTGAGCGAGGCGGCCACGCTGACCCGGGTCAGCCAGATCGTCCAGCCGACCTGGAAGCCGACATACGGGCCGAAGGCCTCGCGCGCGTACAGGTAGCTGCCGCCGGGCTGGTCGAAGTAGCTGGCCGCCTGCGCGTAGCACATCACCAGCAGCGCCACCGCCAGGCCGGCCAGCAGCACCGCCCACAGGCTGAAGGGGCCGAGCAGGGCGAAGGTGGCAGCCGGCAGCAGGTAGACGCCGCTGCCGATGACGTCGTTGATCGACAGGCCGAGGATCTGCCAGCGTCCGACCGCACGCAGGTAACCGGGTTCGGAAGCGGGCTGGGTCATCAGGTGTCCTTGTCGGGTGAGGGCAGGCGCCAGGCGTGTTGCAGGCGCAGGTATTCGGAACGCGGCAGCAGCACGAACACCGGCTCCGCTTCCGGACGCAGCCAGGCCAGCAGCGCATCCATCGTCTCCGGCGCCATCGCCGTGCAGCCGGCGGTCGGTTCGCCCGGACGCCGCCACAGGTGGGCGAAGATGCAGCTGCCCGCGCCTTGCCGGGCATCGGGATTGTGGCCGATCACCAGGCCGTTGCGGTAGCGCGGGTCGCCGTCGTGGTGCAGGTCCAGCCGCATCGGTTCGCTGGAACCCTCGACCGCGTCGGCGCCGACCTCGGCGGCATCGACGATGCGGTTGTACAGCGGCGAGGCGGGCACGTCCATGCAGTAGCTGGTCGCCTGCATCGGCGCGTAGGGCATCGCGGTATCGGCGCTGCCGGCATAGCCGAAGGCGGTGCCCAGGGCGAACACGCCGGCCGGCGCGCGGCCATCGCCTTCGCGCTTCTGCGGGCCCTCGGCCTGCGCCGGATGCAGGCCCAGACCCCAGGCGGCGCCGGCACGACCGATCGCGATCGGTGCGGCGGGTGCGGCGGCCTTCCAGTCGCCGCCGGCATCGCGTTCGAAACGTTGCAGGGTGCCGGTGGTGGCGTCCCAGTTGGCCGGGATCACCAACACCAGCTGGCGCGCGCCGTCCCACGGCAGCGGCGCGGTTGCGGGCGTGCCGGCGCAGGCGCCCAGCGCGGTCGCGGACAGCGCGGTGAGCAGGGCGAAGGCGCGGCGAAAACGCGAAATCGAGGACGTCATGGGCGATCCGGTCAGGAGTCCAGCAGGTGCTGGATGCGTTCGAGGTTGATGTCCAGCTGCTGGCGACGCTCCGGGCTGGCATGACACAGCAGCACGAACAGGAAGTCGAGCAGGTAGTGCAGCGAGTTGCGGTACAGCAGCTGCGCCACGTGCGGCGAGGGGTCGTGCGCGGAGATCACCAGCGTGCCGTCGGCGTGCGCGCGCAGCGGATTGGCGGTATGGCGGGTGATCGAGACCACCTTGCCGCCGCCGGCCTGGAACTGGCGGCTGATCTGCGACAGTTCGGGCAGCTTGCCATGTTCGGAGAACATCAGCAGCACGTCGTCGTCGCGCACCGCCGACAGGTTGGCCATCATCAGGATCGGGTCGGCCTGGTGCACGGTCAGCACGCCCAGCAGGGACAGCCGCATGGCGAATTCGCGCGCGAACAGGCCGTCGTCGCCCAGCCCGCAGACGAACACCTTGCCGGCCCGGTCCAGCAGGCCGACGATCGGCTCGATCTGCTCGCGCGGATTGAGCAGCCGGGTTTCCTCCTCCGCCGCGGCCTTGCTGCGGCGCAGTTCGTCCAGCAGCTGGCCGTAGGCGTCGGTGGGGGCTGCTGCTTCCGGCAGATCGACCATCTGGCCGTTGCCGTTGCGGGCGACCGCCTCGCCGATCGAGTACTTCAGGTCCGGGTAGCCCTTGAAGCCGAGCTTCTGGCTGAATTTGACCACGCTGGACTGGCTGATGCCCAGCGCGTTGGCCAGCTGCTGCGAGGAGTAGTCGCGCAGCAGGGCAGCGTTTTCGAGGACAAAATCGGCGATGCGGCGCTCGATGGCCGACATCTGGTCGCGTTCGGAGCGGATTCTCACCAGTGGTGGCATGCGTTCCCCCCGGATTCTTCCGTCGTATCCTGCCATGGTCAGCGCGAAAGCATTTCCAGCCCGCGGATTTCGCGGATGCCCAGACCCGGCGCGTCGGTGATGGTGATCTCCGAATCGTCGAAGATCACCCCGCCTTCGACCGGGTCGTACTGGCACAGCGAGGGGCCATCCAGGTCGACCTTGGTGATCACGTCGGCCTTGGCCACGCCCAGATGCACGGCGGCAGCCACGCTGATGCTGGTCTCCAGCATGCAGCCGATCATGCATTCCACCCCGTACAGGGCGGCGATGTCGGCGATCCGGATGGCGTTGGACAGGCCGCCGGTCTTCATCAGCTTGATGTTGATGATGTCGGCCGCGCGCATCTTGATCAGGTCGATGGCGTCGGCCGGGCCGAACACGCTCTCGTCGGCCATCACCGGCGTGTGCACGCGGTCGGTGACGTATTTCAGGCCGTCGATGTCCTGCGCCTTGACCGGTTGCTCCAGCAGTTCCAGCACCACCCCGGCGTCTTCCAGGCTGTGCATGGCGAACACCGCCTGCTTGGCGGTCCAGCCCTGGTTGGCGTCCAGCCGCAGCAGGGCGCGGCCCTCGACCGCGGCGTGGATCGCCTTGACCCGTTCGACGTCCAGACCGATGTCCTTGCCGACCTTGATCTTCAGAGAGGCGAAACCGCGTTCTACCGCGTCGATCGAATCGGCCACCATCTTGTCGATGTAATCCACGCTGATGGTGATGTCGGTGGTGATGACCGGGTCGCCGCCGCCCAGCATGCGGTACAGCGGCGCGTTGTGCAGCTGCGCCCACAGGTCGTAGACGGCGATCTCGACCGCGGCCTTGGCGCTGGTGTTGCCTTCCAGCGAGGTCTGGATCAGCCGGGTGATGCGGTTCAGGTTGGACACGTCCTGGCCGATCAGCCGCGGACGGATGATCTTGTCGATGGCTTCGACGATCGAACCGTGGGTGTCGCCGGTGATGACCGCGGTGGCCGGCGCCTCGCCATAACCGATCTTGCCGGCGTCGGTTTCCACCAGCACCACGATGTCGTCGACGGTGTCGATGGTGCGCAACGCGGTCTTGAACGGGGTTTTCAACGGCACGCGCAGCATGCCCAGGCGAATGTCGGTGATCTTCATGCTTCGGTTCCGGTAGGCATGCGGGACTCAGGGGCGGATGCGCTGGATGCTGGTGATGCGTTCGACATAGCTGGTGTCGCCGTTGAACAGCAGCGGCTCCAGTGGAGTGACCGAGACGCCGTTGAGGTGGGCGCTGACGCGCTGACCCGAGGCATCGCGATACGAGGTCCCGCTGGTGTCGTGGATCACCCAGGTGCGGCCGTCCTGATGGCCGATCACCATCATCACGTGGCCGGGGATGTAGATCAGGTCGCCGGGGCGGGTGTCGCGGACGACGGCCAGCCGCGTCTGCAGGCTGTCGGCCGGGTCGAAGGCGATCCGGTTCAAGGCCGGGCTGACTGCCTGCGCGCTGGTGTTGCGGGGCAGTTCCACGCCCATGCTGCGGTAGATTTCGGACACGAAGCCGCTGCAGTCGCGGGTGCCGTAGGAATGGCCCCAACCGTAGCGTTCACCGAGGAACTTGAACGACTGTGCGATCAGGTTGGACGGTGTCAGCGGCAGATAGCCTTCGCGCACGTCGGCGCTGCGCGGCACCAGCGCCGGCACCAGCTGCAGGCCGCCATTGGCGTCGCGCACCGGCAGCTGCACCACATAGGACGCATAAGGATGCTGGCCGTTGACGGCGCGGTCCTGCGGCCAGTCGGTCAGCAACGGCAGGCGCAGGCCCATGTCCAGCCGCAGCGAGGATACGCGCGGTTCTTCCGGGGTGAAGGTGGTAAGCACGTCGGCGCCGGTCACTACCAGAGAGGGCCCTTGGTCGGCGTAATCCAGCACTTCGGTGCGCTCGCCCAGGGCGACGTACTGCTTCTCGATCCATGCCGCGTAATTCGGCCCGACCACGAACCACCACTGGCCGTCGAGGCTTTCGTGGACCACCGCGACCGTGGTGCCGGGGAACAGCGCGGATTCCTGGAAACGGTCGATGTCGGTATCGCCGATGGTGCTGAACGTGCGCAACCGGGTCGGGAAGGCGCGCAGGTCGCCGCGCCGCATGATCAGGCCGAAACGCGGCGCGACGCTGGCGGGAATCGCGGCCAATTGCAGCGATTGCTGCAGGTTGTCCAGGGCGGCATCGTCGATCTGCTTGCCCTGTGCGTCGTACAGCGTTCGTGTTGGTGGCGCGGACAGTTTGGATATCCAGGCACGTACCTGTTCGCCGGGCAGCGTCGCCGGCAGCTCGGCCAGCCGATGCATGGTCGGGTCCAAGGCATACAGCCGCGCGTTCTGGGCTGCGATGGCGGCCGTGTCCATCACCGGCCGGTCGGGGTGGGCCAATCGCGACTGCCAATAGCCGGGCTCGAGCTGGGCGATGCGTATGCCGAGCAGGCCGGTGTCGGGCGAGAGCGCCTCACGCGCCAGCGCCACCGTGCCCGGTGCCAGCGCCAGCAGCAGGGCCAGCATCGGTGCCGGGTTCATCGTCGGCCGTTTCATCGGGACGTGGGCGACGACCGGCCGGCAGGCCTGCCTGCAGGCAAGGGAAAGCGGATTTGCGGGGCCAGTTCCGTGGTTCACGTCGGGTCTTTCGTCCGGCATTGGCCGATGTTATGGAATATTTGCTTCGAAATTACAACATGAACGTAATAATTTATTGCGCTGGGTCCCGGTTACGTGATACGTCTTGGCACCGACAAGTCGGGAACCCGTGGGGTGGAATGATGATGGGAATGCGGCCGGGGCGGTACCGGCAATGGGTGCGTGCGCTTGCGGCCGGTCTGGCCGTGGTGGCGCTGGCGGGCTGCGTGAGCAGCGGGCCGCGCAACCCGATGGCGGACTGGGTGCGCTCCAAGAACTACGACGTCCGCCGCCCGGTGTTGATCGTCTTGCATTACACCGAGCAGGACTCGGTCGAGCAGTCGCTGCACACCCTGCGCAACCGCAACAGCGGCGGACGGGTCAGTTCGCACTATCTGGTCGGCAAGGACGGCAGCCTGTACCAGTTGGTGTCCGACGAAAAGCGTGCCTGGCATGCCGGCGCCGGGCGCTGGGGCACGATCACCGACGTCAATTCAGCCTCCATCGGCATCGAAATCGACAACGACGGCAAAAGCCCCTATCCGCAGGCGCAGATCGAGACTCTGCTGAAGCTGCTGGACGACCTGTGCACGCGCTGGCAGATCCCGCGCAGTCAGGTGATCGGCCATTCCGACTTGGCGCCGCGGCGCAAGGTCGATCCGGGTCCGCTGTTCCCGTGGAAGCAGTTGGCCGACGCCGGTTTCGGCGTCTGGCCGGCCGCCGATGCTGGCGACCCCGCTCCGGGTTTCGACCCGTGGCTGGCGATGCAGGCGATCGGCTACGACTTGCAGGACCGTGCCGCCGCGGTGCGCAGCTTTCATCACCATTTCCGCGGCATGGAGGGCGTTGAGCTGGATGCAGAGGACCTGCGAGTCCTGTGGGCGCTGACCCGGCTGCCGGCAGGGGACGTCCAGCCGTAATGGGCCGTGTGTACCGGCGGGATAGGCGCAGACCGGTTGCGGGGCGCCGATTCAGCCGGGAATTCAGTTGGGAATATTTATTCGGCCAATTTCAAATTCGACGAATAATTTATTGACACTGGCGTCCGGCACATGCTAAATCGCAATGTAACGGAATATTAAGCAATCGTACAGGACGTCAGTCCGGGGCGATTGCGGGCATGGAGGCGGTCAGGCAGGCGGGAGGCGATAGCGGTTTTGCCCGTATCCGATCGGGGATCGGCCGGGCGCGGGAATCAGGCAATTCGGCGGATCCGTGGCAGCGCCGGTTTCGTGGCGGGATCGGGCAGATACGGGCCGTAACGGTACATACGACACATTCCAGGAGAGATCGTCATGAAACTGAAGAGGTTGGCTTTGTCCCTGGCCATTGCGAGCGCATGTGCTCCGCTGATGGCGCAGGAAACCACGGCTCCCGCCGAGGACACGACATCCAAGACGCTCGATACCGTGACCGTGACCGGTTCGCGCATCAAGCGCGCCGATATCGAAACGCAGCTGCCGGTCACGATCATCAAGAAGGAAGAAATCGATGCCCAGGGCATCAGCTCTGCCGAGCAGTTGATGAATTACCTGAACATCGCCGGCAACGGCATGGACAACCTGGCCAGCAACGCCGGCATCATTTCCGGTGTTGATCAGCGTGGTAATAACGGCGTTTCCTCGGCCAACCTGCGCGGCCAAGGCGCCGATGCGACTCTGGTATTGCTGAACGGTCGTCGCGTTGCTTCACATGGTCTGAAGGGGCGAGTGGTTGACCTGAACTCGATTCCGTTCGCTGCCATCGAGCGTGTGGAAGTCCTGCGTGACGGTGCTTCGGCCATATACGGCACCGACGCCATCGGCGGCGTGATCAACTTCATCACCCGAACCGACTATCAAGGCCTGCAGGCTTCGGCTTTCACCGATACTACCGAGGAAGGTGGCGGCAACATCTATCGTGTCAACGTGCTGGGTGGTGCCGGCGATCTCGATACAGATCGCTGGAATGTCTTTGCGAGCCTGAGCTGGAAGAAGAACGAGATCCTGCGTGGCACCGATCGAGACTTCTCCAATGCGTTCCAGCCTGACCGCGGCTTGTCGCCGGACACCCGCGGCACGCCGTTTGCGACCATTGCCTATCGGCCAACCTCCACTCCGACCCTGATCGGAGCCGGGCTTACCGATCCGGCAGATGGGTCGAACCAGCGATACATAAACATCCTGAACCTGCCAGGTGCGTCGAGCTGCGAGAGCGGTCACGACATGATGGGTCCGTATGACTACCAGTTGTGGGGTTTGGTCGACTCGACCTATGCCTGTGCCTACGATTATCCGGCCGCGGCAGTGATTCAGCAGCCGGTCGAGAGCAAGGATTTCATCGGGCGAGCGACCTTCAAGGTGTCCGATACGACCCAAGCCTTCATCGAATTCATGGGTTCGGAAGTCGATGCACGCAAGTCGTTCGAGCCGTACCAGATCTCGCCCGGCAGTACCTTCGATGCGACCACTTGGTACCCGAGTACCGGGGAAGCCTACGACATGATCTACGATGCGTTGGCCGACTATTTCGGTACCGCGCAGCTGAATTATGGTGAGCCGATCGCTTATCGCTGGCGATGCATGGCTTGTGGCTCGCGTCAGATATCGACCAACACCAAGTCGTATCGCTTCCTGGCAGGAGTCGAAGGTTCATTGGGTAGCTGGGATTATGATGTCGGTGTGTCGCGCGCCGAGAGCAAGTCGACGTCCAAGCTATATGGGGGCTACTACTACACCGACAAGCTGAAAGCGGTGCTGGGCAGCGGGCTGCTGAATCCGTTCCTGCTTCCGGGCGAGGAGCAGTCGGAAGCAGGCATGGCGGCGCTGGCAGCAGCCTCCGCCTCCGGTACTGAGCTGTATGGCGGTACCTCGACGATGAGTACTCTGGATGCCAATTTCTCCGGAGGCTTGGGGTTCAGTTTGCCCGGTGGTGAAGCGCAAATGGCAACGGGTCTTGAGCTGCGTCGTGAGGAGTACGAGTTCGGCGGTAACTTGGATGCGGAAGCTGACGGCATTTATCTGGCGCCGTTTGATAATGGCAACGTGCTGAAGCAAGTCAAGCGTGATGTCTGGGCGGTCTATGCCGAGGTCTATCTGCCGATCCTAGATAGTCTGGACGTGACCATCGCTGGTCGTCATGACGATTACGAGGGTTTCGGAGGGACAGACAATCCGAAGGTGTCGTTCAAATGGCAGCCGATCGATTCGCTGGCTTTCCGTGGTGCCTATAGCACTGGCTTCAAAGTGCCGACTTTCAACCAGTTGTACTATGGCACCTCGTTGAGCCCGTATACAGGACTTGATTTGGCCGATCCGGCGACCTGCCCGAGTGGCATTGCGGATCCGTCGATTCCGGGTTGCGAGATGATCCAGCCAGATCTGCTGACCGGAGGCAAGGAGGATCTGGATCCGGAGGAATCCACGCAGAAGAGCATCGGTGTGGTGTTCTCACCGATCGACTGGTTCAACATGAGCCTGGATTGGTGGGAGATCGAACGCGAAAAGACCATCCGTTCCGGCATTTCGGTAGATACGTTGATTGAGAATTACGACACTTTCGCCGATAACTGGATTCGCGACGCCAATGGTGATGTGATTGCCATCGATCAGCGCTATCTCAACTCTGGTGGCAGTCTGATGCGAGGCATCGAGCTGGATGCCAACCTGATGTTCGACGATGTGTTCGATGGCGACTTGCGTATCCATCTCAATGGCAGCTATTTGGATACTTTCCAGACTAAAGATCTGGAGACCCTGCCGTACACGGACAATCTGGTCGGCGACTACATTCGCTACTACAGCTTGCCGATCCGCTGGAAGCACACTCTGGATTTCAGCTGGCGTCGCGGCGACTGGGCACACAATCTGACTCAGGTCTATCGTGCCGGCTACAAGGACGAAGAGCCCAATGGTGTCGCCAGCGGCAATTACATTCCGTCCAATTGGGACCCGGATGTGGATGCCTACATCGTCTACAACTACAACCTGACCTACACGGGGTTCGAGAAGATGAAGTTGTCGTTCGGCATCAAGAATCTGCTGAACACCGATCCGCCGTTCACCGCCCACAAGAACGACTGGGCGGCTGGTGCAGCATGGGAGCCGCGTATCGCAGATCCGCGGGGACGTGCCTATACGCTGCAGGTCGAGTACAAGTTCTTCTGATCCGGAAGTTGATGTTGTGATACGGGGAGGCGGCCTGAACGGGCCGCTTTCCTTTTTGCGGGGTCGGGCGGGCATGCCCGACGCGACAATCGAAAGTGGAGGCGGGCATGAAGCAGGCGCGAACAAACTTCCGGCGGACTGGAACAGAGTCGGAATCACTCCGTTGCAGGGCGATGGCCGTATTTGCATGTCTGCTGCTTTGCGGTTCGGGGCAGGTACTCGCACGCGACAACGGGGAGCGGGCGATCTTCGATGCCGCCTTCGACGACACCTTCAACCGCTATCACCTGCCGGGGTTGGCGGTCGGCATCGTCGAGGACGGCAAGGTCGTTTACACACGCGCCGCTGGTGAACTGGAGGCGGGCAAGGGCGAGTCGATCACGACCGAGACATTATTCAAGATCGCCTCCAACAGCAAGGCGATGACTACCGGCCTGCTGGCGCGGCTGGTCGATCAGGGCAAGCTGGCCTGGAGCGATCCGGTCAGCAAGTACTTGCCGGAGTTCCGCATGCACGACGACTGGGTGACGCAGAACATCCAGGTGCGCGACCTGCTGATTCACAACAGCGGCCTGGGTCCGGGTGCCGGCGACCTGATGCTATGGCCGGAGCCCAACCACTTCACCCGTGCGGACATCATCAACGGATTGGGGTGGTTGAAGCCGACCCACAGCTTCCGTGCGCATTACACCTACGACAACCTGATGTACGTGGTGGCAGGCGAAGTGGCGGCGGCGGCAGGCGGAAAGCCCTACGACCAACTGCTGCGCGAGCAGCTGTTTCAGCCGCTGGGTATGCAGCGATGCCAGGTAGGCGAATGGAATCGGATCGAGGTCGGGAACGTTGCCCAGCCGCACATGCGCATCGGCGACGGCAACCAGGTGATCCGCCGCGACGGCGATCTCGTGCCCGATGCGACCGGAATGGCGGCCGGCGGTATCCGTTGCAGCCTGGACGACATGCTGACCTGGGTGCGGATGTGGCTGGACCCGCAATCGCAGTGGGTCTCCGCGACTCAGCGGCGCACACTGTGGAGCGTGCAGATGCCGATGCCGGTCTCGCAGCGGATGCGTAACTGGGACAACACGCATTTCAACGGCTACGGCTACGGCTGGCGTCTGTCGGACGTGGATGGCGTCTGGCGGGTTGCGCATACCGGCACCCTCGCGGGGATGTATTCCTCGGTGACCTTGTTGCCCGACCAGCGCACGGGCATCGTGGTCCTGATCAACGGCAGCGGCGGCGAAGCACGCACGGTGCTGACCCAAGCATTGACCAAGCATTTCACCGCGCCGGAGCAGCGGGCAACCGTGGCTGGTTATGCCGAAGCCCTGGCCGGCGAGCGTGGCAAGACCGGGCGGTCTTCGGTTCAGGTCCCCGACACGTCGGCGCGCGCATCGCTGCCGCCAGCGCAGGCGAAGGATGCGCTGGGGCGTTATGTCGACCCCTGGTTCGGCACGATCAGTTTGTGCACGGTAGACGACCGGGTTGTCTTTGCCTCGGACAAGTCGCCGCTGATGCGCGGCGAAGTGATGCAAGTCGGCGGTCGCTGGCTGATCGACTGGTTCGACGACAGCGTCGATGCCGAGGCGTGGCTGGAATTCCATCCGCGGACTGCCGATACTGGAGGCCGACTTAGCCTGTCGCATGTCGATCCCGATGCCGATTCCAGCTTCGATTTCCCCGATCTCGATTTCAGTCGGGTTGCCGACTGTCCGTAAACGCGCGTGGGGTCGCATCCCGGCCTTGTTCGCGCTGTTGGCAGTCACGTTTTTACTGCACGCTCAGACAATCTCTCCGGCAACCCGGTTCGAGCAGACGGATCTGATCGATCTGACCCGGCTGGCGCCCGATATCCTGCTGGATATCCGTTACGCCACGGCCGACAATTTCGTCGGTGTGCCGGTGCGTGGATACGAGGCACCGAAGTGCTATCTGCTGGCACCAGCGGCGGCGGCGCTGGTGAGGCTCGAACATGAGCTGCGAGCGCAAGGGTATGCGCTGAAGGTGTTCGACTGCTACCGGCCAGCGCGCGCGGTGGCGCATTTCGTCGAATGGTCGCAGGATCTGTCCGACCGGAAGACCAAGCCGGGACACTATCCGGACCTGGACAAGTCGCAGCTGATGGGCGAGTACATTGCGCCGGTCTCCGGGCACAGCAAGGGCGCCACTGTCGACCTGACGCTGATGCGCTGCGAGCAGGATGACGTGTGCCGGGAACTGGACATGGGAACCGATTTCGATCTGTTCGGCCCACAGGCCAATACGGACTCGTCCGAAGTGACGAAACTTCAGCACGAAAACCGTTTGCGCTTGCGGCGCGCCATGGAGAGCGCCGGTTTTCGCAACTACCCGCTGGAATGGTGGCATTACAGTTTCCAGGCGGTTCCAGCCCCGGAGCTGCTGTACGATATTCCAGTAAAGTGAAATAAAGACACATTAAATGTGTCCATACCCGACCTCAGGCTTCCGAGCGGCCGTGTCGTGGCGACGGATTCCGGGGCGTTGCTTCCGAAACAGAGACGACAATGAACGACGCCGCGGTTTCCGGTCTTCTGGACGACCCATGGGTGATGACGGCGCTGCCGCTGATCAACATCCTGATCATGTTCGGAATCGGCATGACGCTGAGGGCGGGAGACTTCCGCAAGGTGATGCGGTATCCCGGCGCGGTCGGCGTCGGCATGGCCGGGCAATACCTGTTGTTGCCCGCGATCGGATTCATGATTGCCGCCCTGTTCACAAACACACCGGCGTATGCGGTCGGTTTCGTGCTTCTGGCCGCGTGCCCCAGCGCCAGCAGCTCCAATGTGCTGACCTATCTTTCGCGCGGCAATGTCGCATTGTCGGTGACCCTGACCGTCGTTTGCAGCGTGGTCACCCTGATCAGCATTCCGCTGCTGGTGAACCTGGCCTTGCATTGGCGGGGTGCGCAGATGCAGACAGTGCATCTGCCGATCATGAACACCATGGGCAGCCTGACGATGATCGTGTTGCTGCCGATCCTGGCGGGAATGCTTGCCCGGCGATATGCACCCGCGTTTGTATCTCGCGTCGAGAAGTGGGTTGGCCTGGTGTCTTTCCTGCTGCTGTTGGGCTTGATCGCGCTGATCACCTGGGCGCAGATCGAACTGGTGCAGTCAACGATTCTGCGGTTGGGTCCGGCGGCGCTGGTCATGTGTATGGCAGGTCTGGCCGGGGGCTGGGCATTGGCCAGAATGGCGCGCTTGGACGCTGCCGACAGCACCACCATCGCGATCGAGGTCGGGGTGCAGAACTGCGCGCTGGCGATCGTGGTGGCGCTTTCGGTGTTGCGGATGCCGCAGGCCGCGCTTCCGGCCGGAATCTATGGCTTGTTGATGTATCTCCCCGCTCTGGCAGGTGTGGCGATCACCAGGCGTCGGCGTAAAACCGCGCTGTCTTTATCTTGAGCTTCCTGCTGAGCACTAGCCGCTGAATGCTCGATGAGATTCTTGGCAGTGTAATAGGCGCTTTAGTTTCAATTGTGAGACGAAGTCCCTTGACAGGCGCGACTTGTTCTGATTTTGGATTCAAGACTATAATTGCCTGCGAGTCACGGAGTGCACGGGCTGGGGGATTATCTGCAAGTGCCGTTCATGTGGCTGAGTCCAGCCAGTTCGGCATCGTGACCGCAGGGGTATAGGGGGTTGTACAGGGGATCCGGAAGTGCATGCAGGTCATGCCCTGCGTTTTCCGCTGTCGACATCCGTACTCATCAGCATGACGCTGACGCCTTTGGTGTCGGTGTCCTTGAGGTGTGCGGAATCGTGTCCAAAGGGCATGGCATCCGTTTTTGGTGAAATCGACAGGCAGTTTCGGGTGGAGTGGATGCTCAGTCCACGCCATTGATCAGGGGATGATGCGGTGTATCAGGGAATACGAATGGACGTGAAGGGCTCGATGGCGCGAGGGGTGCTTCGCGCGACATTGTTGTTGCTGGCGTTGTGGCTGGTGCCGACCGTAGCCATGGCACAGCTGGCTATGAACAAGTCGTTTTCTCCGGCGGTTATTCCGCCCGGCGGCACCAGTACACTTTCCATTCTGTTGTTCAACAACGGTCCGGACGAGGCATTAAACGTATCGCTTGTCGACGATTTTCCGGCCAGTCCATCCGGCCTGACCGTGGGGCCGGGAGGGCTGCTCAGCAATACTTGTGGTGGCGCGGTCGCGGCCAATACTGGCGATGCATCCATTGTGCTCAGCGGCGGCGCGATTCCGGCAGCTTCGGGCGTTCTTCCGGGGCAGTGCGAGATCGTGGTCGAAGTGGTCGGAATGCCGCCGACGGCGCCTGCCAGCTACCTCAACGAGATTCCCGCGGGCAATGTGACCAGCAGTGTCGGAAGTCCGGGTGCGGATGTGTCCGCTTCATTGTCGGTCATTGCTGGAACCGAGATTGGCGTAAGCAAGACCATAATCAACTTTCCCGTGCGAGGGGGCGCCGAGTCGACAGTCCGGATCACGCTGAACAATCTGAATTTGTTCGACGTGACCGGAGTCAGCGTCAGTGATCCATTGCCCGGAGGTGGAATTCTGGTCGTGGCGGCGACGCCTGATGTGAATTCAACCTGTGGTGGTACGGTCACGGCCACGCCCGGCGCGACCAGTTTCTCGCTTGCGGGCGGGGTGATTGCTGCGGGGTCAAGCTGCGTCATCGAGGTCGATATCGAATTCAGCGGAGGTGGAACGGATCTCTACGGTGCCCGCCCGACCAATACCATCGCTGCGGGGACATTATCGAGCGACCAGGGTATATCCAACACGGTTGCATCAAGGAACTTCTATGCATTCAGTGGTGCAACGCTTACCAAGGCGTTCAGTCCGGCGGTGATTGCCCCGGATGGCGACAGCACCCTGACCATCACCATCGGTAACCGCAACGCCATCCCGATCGACAATTTCAGCCTGACCGACAACCTTCCGGCGGGGGTTACGATTACTGGCGCACCGACGACGACATGCTCGGGCGGCACGGTCGATGTCGTCGGCAGCGATGTGACGTTGAGTGGCGCCACCGTGCCAGGGTCGGGCTATCAAACCAGTATCAACGCCAATGTCCCGTACGACATTGGGAGTGCCAGTTGTACGGTGACAATTCCAGTGACGGCCAATGCCCTCGGGACCTATACCAATACGATCCCTGCCGGGACATTCTCCGGCGGCGTGCCGCATACGCAGGCTACCGATGATCTTGACGTCATCGGCACCGAGATCGTCGGCTACAAGGATTTCACTCCGTATGGCGGCGCGAATCCGGATATTCCGCAGTCGGGCCAGACTACTCTGCGGATCCGGGCGACCAATACAAGTACGACTACGCCGGCCACCAACCTCAGTATCACGGACGACTTGGCCACGATGGGTGCAGGGATCAGCATCGGTGGAACAGGAGGCGCTACTGCGAACACCTGCGGCGGCACGGTGACTGCGGTTCCAGGAACGACGCTGATTTCCCTCACGGGCGGCAGCATTCCTCCCGGAACTAGCGCGGCCAACCCGGGCGAGTGCTATATCGAAGTGCCGGTCAGGGTTGCCGCAGATGCGACAAGGAGTGCCCGTAACAATGACATCTTGCCGGGTGCCATCAGCAGCGATCTGGGAAGCAACCCGCAGCGCATTCGCAAACGCATGGATGTCACTTATGCGCTGCGCGCAGCCAAGGCATGGCTTCGCCCGGGATCCAATACCGCCGGCGCCACTTCGGTCAATGCCGGCGATATCGTCCGGGTCAGGGTGCAGGTCCTGCGAACCAATCAGGCGGCACG
The DNA here is from genome assembly GCF_010211745.1 of Pseudoxanthomonas kalamensis DSM 18571. Lineage (GTDB taxonomy): Bacteria > Pseudomonadota > Gammaproteobacteria > Xanthomonadales > Xanthomonadaceae > Pseudoxanthomonas_A > Pseudoxanthomonas_A kalamensis. Next base: position 838,451 of record NZ_PDWQ01000001.1, read on the forward strand.
AATCACCGATATCGGTTTTACCGACACGCTTCCTGCTGGCTTCGTCATCGCCCCGACTCCGAATGAAAGCACCACCTGCTCGGGGGGCAGCGTAGCTGCTGTTCCGGGAAATGATTCGTTCACGCTGAGTGGGGGCGTACTAGGCTCTAGTGATTTCGTGGGCGCGGACAATTGTTACGTCTACGTCGATGTCGTGGCACCTATCACAACCGGGCAGTACATCAACAGGATCGAGATCGGTGATGTGACTGGCATGACGAATGTCGGCCAAGTCGCAAATGTCACGGCTGCAAGTGATGATATCAATGTCACCTCCGGGCTAGGTGTCAGCAAGTCGTTCTCGCCGATCAATATTGCGGCGGGAGGGACTTCTCGCGTCAGTGTGGTGGTTTCCAATACCGGTTTCGGTGCGGTTGCACTCACCGGAGTGAATCTGGCGGATGCATTGCCTGCCGGGCTGGAGATCGCCGCTGTGCCGAATGCGATCATCAGCCCGATCGCTGGTACATGCGGTGGCAACGCGTCGGCACCGGCCGGTGGCAATACGGCAACCTGGTCGAGCGGATCGATCGGCGTCAATGCCGTTTGTGAGCTGGCGTTCGATGTCACGACTGGTGCTATCGGCACCTTCGTCAACACTATACCCAGCGGCGCAGTGAGTTCCACGCAGAACATCAGCAACGTGAATTCCGCGCTGGCGACCTTGGTGAGTTCCGGCGACGCCGACATTGCCGTGACCAAGGATGATGGCGTGCCGGGTGTGGGCAAGGGCGACAGCACGACCTATCAGATCAACGTCACCAACAATTCCACGAACCGGTTCGTGTCCGGCATCCTGTTCGAGGATCTCGAGCCGACGGGGATGAGTTTCACTGCTTGGACCTGCACGGCGATCGCAGGCTCCAGCTGTGACGCAAGCAGCGGGACGGGCAGTATCAATACCCGCGTCAACCTGGCGCCTTCCGGAGTTGCCACATTCACGGTCGAGGCGACGGTCGATTCCGGCTACACCGGAGCCCAGATCACGAATACCGCCACGATCAATCCCGGTTCCAGTGGCGTCGTCGACCCGGATCTGAGCAACAACACTACATCGGATACCGATGACGTTTATCCGAAGCTGACCTTGGTCAAATCGGTGGATAACACCGGCGGTGGAACGGCAGCGGCCGACGCGTGGACACTGCAGGCATCAGGACCGACGCCAATAAGCGGGCAGAGCGGCAATGCAGCCGTCACCGATGTGGCCGTGTTGCCGGGAACGTATGCCCTTTCCGAAAGTGGCGGCCCGACTGATTACACGGCAGGAGACTGGGTCTGTACGAACGGCATCGCTGTCAATGCAGGCCAGATCGATCTTTCGCTTGGTCAGGACACGGTTTGCACCATCGTCAACACATTCCAGCCGGCTCCTGCGATGACGCTGGTCAAGTCCGCGGATGTCGACACGTATTCCACCATTGGTCAGGTGATCACGTACACCTATACGTTGACCAATACCGGTAACAACGCGATCACCGGCGTGTCGGTTTCGGACGACAAGCTGGGTCCGGTTACCTGTGCACCGACTGACATTGCGCCGACCGAAACATCAACCTGCACGGCGACCTATGCCATCCAGGCGAGTGACCTGGCAGCGACTCCAGGCACGATCACCAATGTCGCGACCGGCAATGGCACGCCGGAAGGCGGCACGCTGACGGCTCCGACCGATACCGTCATCATTACCGAATCGGTAAACCCGATTGTCGCAGTCAACGACAGCTACCCGGGGATCAACGGTTCAGATGGTGCGACCACGGGCAGCGTGCTGGACAACGACACGCTGAACGGGGTGGTGCTGGATCCTGCAGACGTGACACTGACGCCGGGGACGGCACCGACGCCGGCCAATGGCAGCATCACGATGAATGCCGATGGCACGATCACGGTGGCGCCGGGGACGACGGCCGGGGCGTACACCTACGACTACACGATTTGCGAGGTGCTGAACCCGACCAATTGCGATAGCGCGACGGCGACGGTGACGGTGACGGCTGCGCCGATCGTGGCCGAGGACGATGCCTATACCGGGATCAACGGTTCAGATGGTGCGACCACGGGCAGCGTGCTGGACAACGACACGCTCAATGGTGCGGCGGTGGTACCGGCCGAGGTGACACTGACGCCGGGGACGGCGCCGACGCCGGCCAATGGCAGCATCGCGATGAATGCTGATGGCACGATCACGGTAGCGCCGGGGACGACGGCCGGGGCGTACACCTACGACTACACGATTTGCGAGGTGCTGAACCCGACCAATTGCGACAGCGCGACGGTGACGGTGACGGTGACGGCTGCGCCGATCGTGGCCGAGGACGATGCCTATACCGGGATCAACGGTTCAGATGGTGCGACCACGGGCAGCGTGCTGGACAACGACACGCTCAATGGTGCGGCGGTGGTACCGGCCGAGGTGACACTGACGCCGGGGACGGCGCCGACGCCGGCCAATGGCAGCATCGCGATGAATGCCGATGGCACGATCACGGTGGCGCCGGGGACGACGGCCGGGGCGTACACCTACGACTACACGATTTGCGAGGTGCTGAACCCGACCAATTGCGACAGCGCGACGGCGACGGTGACGGTGGATGCCGCCGTGATCGATGCAGTGGACGACACGGGCAGTGTTTCGAGCGGCGCCACGGGCGGCACGGCAGTGACGAACGTTCTATCCAACGACAGTCTGAATGGCGCGGTACCGACATTGTCGACGGTGACGTTGGCTCAGGTATCAACGACGCATGCGAACGTGGTACTGGATCCGGCAACGGGTGCGGTAAGCGTTGCCCCAGGCACGCCGGCGGGCAGCTACGAAGTGGTTTACCGGATCTGCGAGGTGCTGAACCCGAGCAACTGCGATACCGCCACGGTTACGGTGGGTGTGGCGGCCGCGCCGATCAATGCAGTGGACGACAGCTACCCGGGGATCAACGGTTCGGATGGTGCAACCACGGGCAGCGTGCTGATCAACGACACGCTGAACGGGGTGGTGTTGGATCCTGCGGACGTGACACTGACGCCAGGGACGGCACCGACGCCGGCCAATGGCAGCATCACGATGAATGCCGATGGCACGATCACGGTGGCGCCGGGGACGACGGCCGGGGCATACACCTACGACTACACGATTTGCGAGGTGCTGAACCCGACCAATTGCGACAGTGCGACGGCGACGGTGACAGTGGATGCTGCCGCGATCGATGCAGCGAACGATGCCTTGGGTCCGGTGAACGGCAGTGATGGAGGCAGCGCGGGTAACGCCTACGACAACGACACGCTCAATGGCAGCCCGGTTGCTCCGACGGACATCACCGGGACAGTAACGACCCCGGCCACGCCGATCAACGGCGGTCCGGTGCCGACGCTGGATCTGGCCACGGGCGAGGTGACGGTGCCTGCGGCGACGCCGGCGGGCGACTACACGATCGTCTACCAGATCTGCGAGGTACTGAACCCGAGCAACTGCGATACGGCGACGATCACGGTGACGGTGACGGCCGCGCCGATCGATGCGGTGGATGACACCTTTGCCCCGGTGGATGGTGCTGGAGGTGACACTGCGGGCAACGCGTTCGACAACGACATGCTGAACGGCAATCCGATCACGACGATCGACATTACCGGCACGGTGGTGACGCCAGCCACGCCGATCAATGGCGGTCGGGTACCGATACTGGATCCGACGACGGGCGAGGTGACGGTGCCACCAGCGACGCCGGCGGGGGACTACACGATCGTTTACCAGATCTGCGAGCAGCTGAACCCGAGCAATTGCGACACGGCCACCATTACGGTGCCGGTGGCGGCTACGGCAATCGACGCGGTGGATGACACGCTGGCATCGGTTAATGGCGCCGAGGGTGGCAGCGCGGGCAACGCGTATAGCAACGACACGCTGAGTGGCTATCCGGTCGACCCGGACGAAAACATCACCGGGACAGTGACGACCCCGGCCACGCCGATCAACGGCGGTCCGGTGCCGACGCTGGACGTGAGCACGGGCGAGGTGACGGTGCCTGCGGCGACGCCGGCGGGCGACTACACGATCGTCTACCAGATCTGCGAGGTACTGAACCCGAGCAACTGTGATACGGCGACGATCACGGTGACGGTGACGGCCGCGCCGATCGAGGCGACCGATGACACCCTGGGTCCGATGAACGGCAGTGACGGCGGCAGCGCGGGTAACGCCTATGACAACGACACGCTGAACGGCAACCCGGTCGACCCGACGGAGATCACCGGGACGGTGACCACACCGGCCACGCCGATCAACGGTGGCCCGGTGCCGACGCTGGACGTAAGCACCGGCGAGGTGACGGTGCCGGCGGGCACGCCGGCGGGCGACTACACGATCGCCTACCAGATCTGCGAGGTGCTGAACCCGAGCAACTGTGACACCGCGACGGTGACGGTGACGGTGACGGCCGCGCCGATCGAGGCCAATGACGACGCGCTGGATCCGGTGAACGGCAGCGACGGTGGCAGTGCCGGCAATGCGTATGACAACGACACGCTGAACGGCAACCCGGTCGACCCGACGGAGATCACCGGGACGGTGACCACACCGGCCACGCCGATCAACGGTGGCCCGGTGCCGACGCTGGACGTAAGCACGGGCGAGGTGACGGTGCCGGCGGCGACACCGGCGGGCGACTACACGATCGCCTATCAGATCTGCGAGGTGCTGAACCCGAGCAACTGCGACACCGCGACGGTGACGGTGACGGTGACGGCGCCGGAAGTGATCGCCAACCCCGACGTCTATGACGGCGTGGACGGGACCGATGGCGGCCCGGTTGGCAACGTGCTGGACAACGACACCTACAACGGTGGCGTGACCGACATCAGCCAGGTGACGATCACGGTGGACGATCCGGATACCGGCGACGGCGTGCACATCGATCCGACCACCGGTGCGGTGATCGTCGATCCGGGAACGCCGACGGGCACCTACGAGCTGACCTACACGATCTGCGACGTGATCAACCCGGGCAACTGCAGTACCACGACGGTGACGGTGGGCGTGCTGGGCGATGTGCAGCTGCGGGTAACCAAGACCGCCAGCGTGCGCGAGGTCAATGTCGGCGATCTGGTCCGCTACACGGTAACGGTGGAGAACGTGGGCGACAGCCCGGCTGTGGCCGTGAGCATCGTGGACACCGCGGCAGCCGGCCTGAGCTACGTGGACGGTTCGCTGAGCGTGGTCGACGGCGACAACGCCGGCACGGCCACCGGCAGTAACCCGGTCCGCTTCGAGGGCCTGGACATCGGCGTGGGCCAGAGCGCGACCCTGGTCTACCTGATGCGGGTGGGCGCGGGCGTGCGTCCGGGCACCCTGGAGAACCAGGCCCAGGCCTACAGTTCGAGCGGCCAGCCGCTGTCGAACGTGGCCACGGCATCGGTGACCGTGGAGAGCGACCCGTTGATGGACGACTCGCTGGTGTTCGGCACGGTGTTCAACGATCGTGATGGCGACGGCTGGCAAGACAGCGCGGCCCTGGGCGGGGTACGGGTGCAGGGCGGCTTCGCACCAGGCGCCTACGTGGCCAACTCGACCACGGTCGACCGTGGCGCGGGCATGCAGCCCGAGCCGGATGCCAGCTCGCCGATGCTGCATGGCATCGAGGTGGGTGGCATCAGCGGCCGTGCCTCGACCGCTGATCCGGTGGGCGCGCATCAGGTGGTGATCCGTCAGCGCCTGAAGGAACTGGCCTTCACCGACGACTTCATGCTGACCAGCGCGCAGGGCGTGACGGTGCGGATGGATGCGGCCGGCCAGACCACGGTGGAGCGCTCGGGCCAGGCGGCCAAGGGCCTGACCGCAGCCGATCCGGTGGTCCAGCGCAAGGTCTCGCAGGGCGAAGGCGGCTACATCGTCGACTACGTGATCGGCAATGCCGGTATCGACGAACGCGGCATCCCCGGCGTGCGGATCGCCTCGGTCGAGGGCCTTCTGGTGGAGACTGACCAGTTCGGTCGCTACCATCTGGAAGGCATCGACGGCGGCAACCTGGCGCGTGGACGCAACTTTATCCTGAAGGTCGACAAGGCCACGTTGCCCTCGGGCGCGGTGTTCAGTACCGACAACCCGCTGTTGCGGCGGGTGACCCAGGGCGTGCCGGTGCGGTTCGACTTCGGCGTGACGTTGCCGGAAGTGGAGATCCAGGGCGGCAGCGAACAGGTGGAGCTGGAGCTGGGCGAGGTGTTCTTCGCCCCGGGCAGCGCCGAAGTGCGCGAGCAGTACCTGCCGGCGATCGAGCAGATCGCCGAGCAGGTCCAGCGCTACCAGGGCGGCGAGGTGGTGATCAGCGCCAACGGCTACAGCGAGGCGCTGGCCTTCGACCGCGCCAATGCGGTCAAGGACGCGCTGTTGTCGCGGCTGACGCCGGAACTGGCCTCGGCGCTGAAGGTCAGCGTGCGCAACGACCCGTCCGACCCGGACACGATGCTGGCCGGGATCGATGGCGGCTCGCCGGTGCTGGGCGTGGTGCTGTTCGATACCGATAAGTCGACGATCAAGCCGCAGTACCAGCCGCTGATCGACAAGATCGCCGCGTATCTGGAGCAGCAGGGTGGCGGCACGGTGGCCGTGGTCGGCCATACCGACTGGCGCGCCTCGGATGCCTACAACGCGGCCCTGGGCATGCGTCGGGCACGAGCAGTGTACGAAGCGATCGCAGCGAAATTGAGTCAGGACGTCCGTGGCAAGGTCCGGGTCGAAGCGAACAACGATCCGGCGGCTCCCGCTGGCATGGAACGCAAGTAAGGGGGGCGGGACATGAAGATGAAGATGAAACTGCTCGATTACACGCTGATCGGCCTGCTGGCCGGTACTGCGCCGCTGGCTGCGGCGCAGGAGGCCGGCACGGCGCCGGCCGCGGACATGAACTGCACCGATGACGGTTGCGCCTCGCAGGAGGGTCTGCTGTTCAAGTTGCGTACCCGCGGCGAGCGCGAGCCGGTCACCGAAGGCACGGCGCACAACCCGGACGCGCGGGTACTGGCGCCGGACCGCCGGGTCACCGTCGGCCTGGAAGGGCCGGGCAAGGCGGTGGCACGGGGCACGTTCTCGGTGGAACTGGCCAACGGTGGCGCGATCTGGGCGACCGAGGATCCGGTGCTGGGCGATGCCGAGCTGACGGTGACCGCACCATCGATCGTGGCGTTCGACGGCAAGGCGATCACCAAGCCGGTGCAGTTCTACGTGCGCAGCAACTACTCGGCCTTCGTCGAGCGCTACGAGTTGTCGGTGTACCGCTCCAGCGACGTGGACCTGATCGAGCCGATCGCCACGGTGCCGCTGAAGGTGGGCAACGTCAGCGCGAGCGAGTGGGACGGCGCATTGCCGGCGTCGTATCCGTTCCGCGCCGGCGACGAGCTGGTCTACGTGCTGCGCGCCTACGATGCGCACGGCGCCTACGACGAGACCTGGCCGCGCACCTTGCAACTGGTCACGCCGCAGGAAGCCGATCGCGGCGGACAGCAGCTGCGCGACAGTACCGAGAAGTCGCTGGGTACCTCGCTGACTACCGATCAGGCGCAGACGCAGAGCCTGCTGGACGCGGTGTTCGCCGAGAACGGGCTGCGCCTGCAGAACATCCCGCTGTACGGCTCGCGGGTGCGCATCCAGGGCCGCAACATCCCGCAGAACACCCAGCTGAAGATCAACGAGGAGAACTATCCGGTCGATCTGGAGCGCAAGTTCGTTGCCGAGTATCTGGTGCCGGTGGGCCGGCACAGCTTCGACATCGCGGTGGGCAACCAGGACGCCGCGGCGCACCACACGCTGGACGTGGATGTGACCGGTCAGTACTTCTTCGGCGTGGGCCTGGCCGACGTGACGATCGCGCAGAACAAGATCGGCGGCTCGACCGCGGCGTTCCAGAATGATCCGCGCTACCAGGACGACATCATCAGCGATGGCCGGCTGGCGTTCTACGGCAAGGCCAAGTTCAAGGGCAAGTACCTGGTGACGGCGCAGGCCGACACCACCGAGAAGGACCTGGAGCACCTGTTCGACGGCTTCACCGAGGCCTATCCGCAGGATGTGTTCCGGCGGCTGGACCCGGACCTGTACTACCCGGTCTACGGCGACGACTCCACGACCTATCGCGACGTCGACACCCAGGGCCGGTTCTACCTGCGGGTGGACTGGGACAAGAACGAAGCGTTGTGGGGCAACTTCTACACCGGTCTGACCGGGACCGAGTACAGCCAGTACACGCGTTCGCTCTATGGCGCGGCGCTGGACTGGCGCTCGCGCGGAATCAACGCCTGGGGCGATGCCAAGACCCAGTTGCGCGCGTTCGGCTCCGAGGCGCAGAGTGCGCCGGGGCATAGCGAATTCATTGGCACCGGCGGCAGCCTGTACTACCTGAAGCACACCGACCTGTTGCCGGGCTCGGACGTGGTGGTGCTGGAAGTGCGCGATGTCACCACCGGCCGGGTCGAGAACCGGGTCAACCTGGTGCGCGGGGCCGACTACGAGATCGACGAGCTGCAGGGGCGGATCCTGCTGACCCGGGCGTTGTCGCAGATCACCCGGGAGAACATCCCGACCCTGACCCGCGATACGCCGCTGAGCGGGTTCGAGCAGCGCCTGCTGGTGGACTACGAGTGGATCCCGAACGGGTTCGACGCCGACGAGACCACTGCCGGGTTCCGCGGCAAGCAGTGGTTCGGCGATCACCTCGGGGTGGGCCTGACCTATGTGCAGGAGAACCGGGCCGGTGAGGACTACACCCTCAGTGGCGCGGACCTGACCCTGCAGGCGGGCAAGGGCACCTACGTCAAGGCCGAGTATGCGCAGACCGAGTCGTTCAGCGCACCGGTGTTCTTCTCGGACAACGGCGGCTTCAGCTTCACCCAGCTCAACCCGACTGGTCCGCGCGAAGGCGAGGCCAAGTCGGTCGAGGCGCGGGCCAACTTCAAGGAACTGGGCTGGACGGCGCAGGATTGGAGTGCGGGCGCCTGGTGGCGCAACGTGGGCGCGGGTTACTCGATCAACCGTGCCGACACCGGGCTGGAGACCACCGAGTACGGCGCCGAGGTGCTGGGCAAGTTCACCCCGGACATCAGTCTGTACGCCCGCTACACCCGTGCCGAACGCGGCGCCGAGGCGCTGACCCAGGCGCAGTTGAGCGGCGAATGGCGGATGGGCGAGTACAGCACCTGGAGCGCGGAGATCCGTCGGGTCGAACAGGAGCAGACCGGCGGCGATGCGGCCGGCACTCTGGGCGCGGTGCGCTACACCCACCGCTTCGGCACCGCCTTCGACGTGTACGGCACCGCGCAGCTGACCCTGGACGACGATGGCGGGCGCTACGAGGACAACGACGCGTTCACCCTGGGCACCAAGTACCTGTTCGGCGAGCGTTCCAGCGTGGGCGCCGAGGCGACCACCGGCGATCGCGGCGATGCCCTGACCGCCAGCGCCGAGTACGAGTTGAACCCGGAGCACACGCTGTACGGCAGCTACACCTATTCGACCGACACCACCGAGTACGACTCGCTGTTCAACCCCAACCGGCAGACCGGCTGGACCCTGGGCCAACGCTGGCGGCTGAGCAACCAGGTCAACATGTTCAACGAGAGCCAGTACCTGAAAGCCGACCGCGCCACCGGCGAGGCCGGGCTGGCGCACACGTTCGGCATGGACTTCTATCCCGGTCAGGGCTGGAACCTGGGGTTCACTCTGGGCTATGGCGAACTGGTCAACAGTGTGGGCGGCAACGTCGACCGCAAGACGGTGAGCCTGAGTGGTGGGCGGACCTCGCCGGATACCGACTGGCAGAGCAAGCTCGAGTGGCGTCAGGACAGCGGCGCCGAGCAGCGCGAGCAGTGGGTCAGCACCAACCGGCTGACGCACAAGATCAACGAGAGCTGGCGGATCGCGGCGCGGCTGAACTACTCGGATACCGACGACGAGCTGGATCCGGCGGCCGGGGCGAAGTTCATCGAGGGCAACCTGGGCTTTGCCTGGCGTCCGTGGAACAGCACCCGCTGGGGCGTGTTCGGTCGCTACACCTACCTGTACGACCTGGCCACGCTGGGGCAGATGGGCGGGGCGGACTACGACCAGAAGTCGCAGGTGGTTTCGGTCGAAGGCGTGTACAAGCACGACTCCCGCTGGGAGTTCGCGGCCAAGGTCGCGCGGCGCGAAGGCGAGGTGCGCTACGGCCGCGGGACCGGCGACTGGGCCGACTCGGCGACCACGTTCGCTTCCGGGCAGATCCGTTACGACCTGCGCCAGCAGTGGCACGCGCTGGCCGAGTACCGCTGGCTGGACGTCAAGGACGGCGGCACCCGCACCGGCTGGCTGGTCGGCGTGGACCGCGACCTGGGCAAGAACTTCCGCATCGGCGTGGGCTACAACTTCACCGATTTCAGCGACGATCTGACCGATTTCGATTACGACCACAAGGGATGGTTCATCAACCTTGTCGGAACGTATTGATCTGGCGGCCGGATGAACAGGGGTCTGGCCTGCGGGCTCGGTTGACTGCGGTTTCAGGTCCGTTTGCGAAAGCCCCCGGTTAGCCGGGGGCTTTTACAAGACATCGGGGATGGGCACCGACAGCGCTTCGGCTTCCGCCTTGCAGTCACGGGCCGGCGGCGTTCCTTGTGTGCGTGCGGTATCCAGTTCGCGCCGGGCGATGGCCATGTCCTCGGTGAACTGTGGATTGGCGTGCAAACGGGCGACTACCGAAGCGGCGACGAAGCGGCCCTGCAGGATGTCGCTTTGCCAGTGGACGTTGCAGACCAGCCGGCTCTCGCCAAAGCTGCGGCCGCGGGCCAGCACGGCTTCGGCCTGATCCGGCGATGCCTCGGCCAACACCAGCGCGGAGGCCCAGCCGATCGCTGTATGCCCTGACGGGTATGAACCGCTCTTGCGCAAACCGGCTTCGTTGTCGGGAGTGCAGGTGGTTTCGCCGTGCGCCATGAACGGGCGTGGACGCAGGTAATGATTCTTGGCCGACCTGGTGCCGTAATGGCCGACATCGGCCATCAGGCGCTGCAGCACCTGGTACAGGCGCGGCGTTCCCTCGGCAGTGACCGCGGTTCCCAGAGCGCAATCGAAGGCGCTGGCCGCGCCCGGAAAATGCAGATCGGCATCGACGGCAGCCTGCTCCCAGCGCGGCGTTCCACGCAGGGCCTGGACATTGCGATGCACTTCCTCGTCGTGTGCAAGGGCAGCCGTGCCCGGGGCGGGCGGAGGTGGCAGCAATTCCAGGCTGCTGGGTACGGCGGCGGGATCCAGGTATCCGGCCAGGAAGCCCGGTATGGCTTCGGGCACATCGGTGCGCGGACCGGAGGCCAGCGGAGCCGGTGCCGTGGCGCAGGCACAGAGCAGCGCGGCGGCAAGCGAGGACAGCAAGACGAAGCGTGATGGCGAGTTCGGCATGGACATGGCGGCAGGCGTTTGTCTGGGAAGGATCAGGATACCGGTTCGATTTCAGTTTCCTGCCGGGTTTCATCATTCTGCACAGATCGTTTTTCAGGAAGCCACGAAGACGGGCCGGAAGCTGATGATCGATATCTTGGCCAATGTGCCGCTCTCGGTTTGCTTCAGTACCCGACTGTCTGCGTAGCCGGGGATGTACCAGACTTGGACGACGGCATCGCGCTTTTGAGGGAATCCCCTCTGTCCTTCGCCTGCGGCAGTTGAATCGACACGGAAAAGCCCGCATCAAGGGCGGGCTTTCGTTGCGTAACGAGCTGTTTTTGCAATTGATTCTGGTGGCTATGGGTGGAATCGAACCACCGACCTCGGGATTATGAGTCTCGCGCTCTAACCGTCTGAGCTACATAGCCATGGAACCGCGTATTTTTCCCGGGTCCGGGAGGCTTGTCAATTTTCTGCCGCTATGGGCGATTCCGGCTTGAGCCTTCCGCGTGGCCGTGGCACAGTCGGGCGCAGTAGATATCAGGAGTCCGCATCGTGATCGATTCGGACGGCTTCCGACCCAATGTCGGGATCGTGTTGATGCGCCAGGACGGCCAGGTGTTCTGGGCGCGGCGGGTGCGCCGCGACGGCTGGCAGTTTCCGCAGGGCGGCATGAACACGGACGAGACCCCGGTCGAGGCCATGTACCGCGAATTGCGTGAGGAAACCGGCCTGCTGCCCGAGCACGTGGAAGTGCTGGCGGCGACGCCAGGCTGGCTGCGCTACCGATTGCCGCAACGGGCGATCCGCCGCAACGAGCGCCATGTCTGTATCGGTCAGAAGCAGGTCTGGTTCCTGCTGCGGCTGGTCGGCGATGAGCGGCATGTGCAGCTGGATCTGACCGAGGCGCCCGAGTTCGACCATTGGCGCTGGGTGGATTTCTGGTATCCGCTGGAACACGTGGTCATGTTCAAGCGCGGGGTGTACGCCCGGGCGCTGCGTCATCTGGCGTCCTACGCCGAACAGGTCGCCGGCATCCAGGACCTGCCGCAGGCGTTGCTGGACAGCCTGCTGCCGGACCCGGGGCGCCGGCGACGCCCGGCGCGACACCGGAACGGACCGCGCTGCAAAGAGGCGGGAGTCGGCCAGGAGGGCGCTCCGAGGCCCGGCAGAAGCGGCGAATCGGGGAAGAATTGACAATCATTCTCATTCAATGTTGAATGGGCACGGGCCGATTCAGCCCGCGAAGCCGAACAACCCGCCTGCCATGTATGTCTGCGTCTGCAATGGAGTCACCGATCGCCAGATCCGCGAAGCCGCGGCCGGTGGTTGCCGCAGCGTGGCCGAACTGACCATGCGTACCGGCGCCGGTGCCTGCTGCGGCACCTGTCTGGACCTGGCGGCTTCGCTGCTGGACGAAGTCGCCGGCGCACGTGACCTCGGCCTGCCGCTGCTGAATCTGTCGCAGGCGGCCTGAACCTGTTCCGACACATTCGCGAACTGATCACGATTCGCGTTTCGTCATTCTCCTGCGCGGCTTGCTAGGCTGCGGCCACTCCCCGCCGAGAGAACCTGCCATGAAGGGCGATGCCAAGGTCATCGAGTTCCTCAACAAGGCGCTCTACAACGAGCTGACCGCGATCAACCAGTATTTCCTGCACGCCAAGATGCTGAAGAACTGGGGTCTGAAGGAACTGGCCGAACACGAGTACAAGGAATCGATCGACGAGATGAAGCACGCCGATGCCTTGTCCGAGCGGATCCTGTTTCTGGAAGGGCTGCCGAATTTCCAGTCGCTGGGCAAATTGCGGATCGGCGAGAACCCGCATGAGCTGCTGCAATGCGACCTGGCGCTGGAGATGGAGGCCGTGCCGCTGCTGCGCGAGGCGATCGCCCATTGCGAAGGCATGGGCGATTACGTCAGCCGCGACTTGCTGGCCGATATCCTCGAATCCGAGGAAGAGCACATCGACTGGATCGAGACCCAGCTGTCGCTGATCGAACGGATCGGCGAACCGAGCTACCTGCTGACCAAGCTGGAAGACTAGGGGTTGTCGACCGGGGCACGCGAGGCGTGCTGCGAGATGTAGCCCTGCAAGGCCATGCGCGCCCGCGCGTATTCGGCGATCACCAGCGCCACCGAGACCGCAGGGCGGTCCAGTTTCTGCGCCCGCGCGCCCAGCTCCACCCGTTTGGCCGCGGTGGACAGGGCCATGGCGCCGACGTTGGCGCTGGAGGATTTCAACGTATGCGCGGCATCGCGCATGGCATTCATGTCGGGGGCGACGGATGCCACTTCCAGCTGCTGGATCAGCTGCGGGGCGTCTTCCAGGAACAGCTGGATGATGCGCACGGTTTCGTCGCCGGCGATTTCCTGCAATTCGTCCAGCAGGTTGTGGTCCAGTACCGGGAAGCTGGCCGGCGAGGGCGCCGGCTTGCCGGTGGCCAGGGTGGCGGCAGGTGCGCCACCCATCGACGGCGTCGGCGGGGAGCCTTCGGCGGTGGCCAGCGGCTTGACCGGCTTCGGTGTCGGGGTCGAAGGCAGCCAGCGGCGCAGGCAGGCATCGAGCTGTTCGCGCGAGACCGGCTTGGACAGGAAGTCGTCCATGCCGGCATCCAGGCAGCGCTGGCGATCACCGGACATGGCGTTGGCCGTCATCGCCACGATCGGCAGTCGCGCCGTGCCCGGTCGGCCGGACTCGATGTCGCGCCAGCGGCGCGAGGCGGTATAGCCGTCCAGCACCGGCATCTGGCAATCCATCAGCACCAGGCCGTAGGCGCCGGTCGCCATCTTCTCCAGCGCCTGTTCGCCGTTGCCGGCGATGTCCGAGTCGTAACCCAGCACTTCCAGCAGCTTGCGGGCGACGGCGAGATTGACCGGGTTGTCCTCGACCAGCAGCAGTCGTCGGCTGGAGGCGACTGACGAGGCGGTGGCGATGTCGGCGGAGGCGGGCTTGGCGACGTCGGACGGCGCCGCCGCCGCCGGGATCGGTTCGGGTTCCGGTTTTGCGGCCGGAATCGACGATCCCGCTGGTGCCAGCAGGACTTCGCGAAGCTCCGATTCCGGGATCTGCCGGGGCAGCAGCGCGGCAGCCATGCGCAGCTCGTCGGGGACGCGTTCGTCGCCGTACAGCCATAGCAGGCGGGTGTCCGTATGGCGGTCGTTGCCTTCCAGGTTGCGTTGCAGCGCACGGGCGCTGCCGGGGATGCCGGCCAGGTCGCCGATCACCCAGGCGTAACTGCCGGGCGCATGCGTGCGCAGCAGTTCCAGCGCCTCCTGGGTGGTTTCGACCGCGTTGAGCTGCAGGTTCCAGGACGGCAGCAGGAAACTCATGCGCTGGCGCAGCCGCGGATCGGAGGTGACCAGCAGGACCCGTGGCGTGCTGCCGGCCAGCGTGTGGTTGCGCAGGTCGCCGACGATCTTCAGCAGCGGGATCTCGAACCAGAATGTCGAACCACGCCCGCGTGCCGAGACCACGCCGATGCTGCCGCCCATCAGGTCAACAATGCGCTTGCAGATCACCAGGCCCAGGCCGGTGCCGCCGTACAGGCGAGTGGTGGAGGCGTCGGCCTGATTGAAGGGGAGGAACAGACGCTCCTGTGCGTCTTCCTCGATGCCGATGCCGGTGTCGTGGACCTCGAAGCGCAGCAGGTGCTGGTCCTGACTCTCGCCGAGCCGGCGCACGGTGACGGTGACCGCGCCGCGCTCGGTGAACTTGACCGCGTTGCCGATCAGGTTGCTGAGGATCTGCCGCAGTCTCACCGGATCGCCGCGCACCGACAGGCGCACGGCCGGGTCCAGTTGCAGTTCCAGCCGCAGGCCCTTGCTTTCGGCCGGGCGCAGCATCAGGTGCAGCACGCCGTCGAGCAGTTCGCGCAGGTTGAAGGTGGTGGTCTCGAGGTCGAGCTTGTCGGCTTCGAGCTTGGAGTAGTCGAGGATGTCGTCGACGATCCGCAGCAGTTGCTGCGAAGACGCGGTCGCGGTGACCAGCATCTCGCGCTGGTCGGGCGCCAGCGGCGCGCGCGACAGCAGGTCCAGCATCGGCACGATGCCGTTGAGCGGAGTGCGGATCTCGTGGCTCATCGTGGCCAGGAACTCGCCCTTGGCCAGCACTGCGGCCTCGGCGGCCTGCTTGGCCTGCATCAGTTCCTGTTCCAGCTGGTCGTGGCGGCGCAGTTCGCGGTGCAGGCTGTCGCGCTCGGATTCGGCCATGGCCGCGCGCGTGCGCATCATGTCGTCTTCATCGGCCAGCTGGCGGTACTGCAACAGTGCGGCGATCGCCAGCAGCAGGGTCGCGGTGGCGCAGGGCAGGGCCAGCAGCAGCCACGGCCCCGGCACCCGCAGCACGTCCAGCGCCAGGAAGCACAGCGCCAGCAATGCGGCCGACAGGGTCAGCCAGGCCATGCGGGACGAACGCGGCGTTGAACCCATTCCTACAGGACCGCGTTGTAGAAATCGAAGCTCAGCTCGCTGCCGACGCCTTGCACCAGATTGCCCTGGATGAAATCGACGCCGCCCAGCCACATCGCGGCAGCGGCCTGCGGATCCTCGATGTGCTGGCCGATGACCTGCAGGCTGTGGCGATGGGCCAGCTCGATGATGTTGCGCAGCTGGTCGTGCAGGGCCGGGTCGGCATGCGCCTGGGCGTAGCGGTTGGCCAGCCGCAGGAAGCCCAGCGGCAGCTGCGCCAGCAGCGACTCGGCTTCAGCGCCGGGCTCGAACTGGCTGAGGCAGAACTGCACGCCGGCCGCCATCAACCGCTGGCAGAACTCGCGCAGGGTGACGGTGTGGATCAGTGCGTCGGCCAGGCGCAGGTCGATCACCAGCGAACTCGGGTCGATGCCGCGCTCGGCGATGCCCTTCAGCAGCCAGTCGGCGACGCCGTCGCGGGCCAGGGTGCGCGGCGACTGCGAGACGAACAGCCGCAGCGGCGGCGTCTGATCCTTGCGCTGGGCCAGCAGCTCCAGCACCCGTTCCAGCACCTGCTGGTCCAGCTCGACGATGCGGCCGGCGAATTCGGCCGCCGGCACGGCTTCGGCGGCGGTCAGCAGGTGGCCGTCGTCCTGGCGCATGCGCAGCAGGACCTGGTACTGCGCCAGATCGCTGCCGGCGACCGAGACGATCGGCTGGAACGCCAGTTCCAGCGAAGCGTCTTCCAGCGAGACCTTGTCCTGATCCTCGTCGGCGACGGCCGGCATGTAGGCGGCGATGTCGCTGGTCTGCTGGCGGGCGTCGAGGGCGGCGCGTTCGACCGCTTCCAGCGCGCTGCCGCCATCGGCGAACCCGTACGGCAGCGCGGCATAGCCGATCACCCCGCGCAGGCGCAGCGGCTGGTCTTCGCCGGGCAGTTCGAACGCCGCATGGCCGAGGCTGTCGCGCAGGCCGGTGGCCAGCGGCTCCAGCTGCTCCGCGGCGATGCCTTCGGCCAGGCACAGGAAACTGTTGTCGTTGAGCCGGGCCAGCAGGTGCGGCGCGGCCGCCTGCGCCAGCCGCTGTCCGGCCTGGATCATCAGCTGCTCGAAGCGCGAATAGCCGAAGCGCTCGCGCAGGCCCGGCGCGCCGCCGACTTCGACGAAATACACGCCGCCGGCGACCTCGTCGGAGCCGCGATGGGCCTCCAGCAGCGCGTTCAGGCGCTGGAACACGTGCGAGCGCACATGCAGCCCGGTCTCGGGGTTGATCGTCGGCGCGGGGGCGGCGACCGGCGCGCGCTGGCGCGCGCGCAGGATGCGGTTGGAGACCGCCGCGATCAGGTGGCGCGGGCGGATCGGCTTGGTCAGGAAATCGTCGGCGCCGCTTTCCAGCACTTCGAACTGGCGCTCCGGGTCCGGGTCGCCGGTCAGGAACACGATCGGCATGTGCAGGTATTCCGGGCGCTTGCGCAGTTGCTGGGTCAGCACCATGCCGTCGTTGCCGGGCATGTGCAGGTCCATCAGCACCAGATCGGGCGAGTAGCGTTCGATCGCTTCCAGGGCGTGCGCCGGGTCGGTCTGCACTTCGGCCTGCATGCCGGCCCCGTGCAGCACGGATTGCGCGAACAGCGCCTGCCCGCGGTCGTCCTCGATGATCAGGACCCGGTAGGGGGCGACATTGCCGCCATCGGCACCGCCGTTGCGGTCGGTTGCCGGAGGGGACATCGTGGCGCCGGTGTCGGCCGCGGACGGCGCTGCAGTCGTTTGCGGTCCGGGGATAGGCGGCGCCGGCGCGGCTGCAGTGGCGGGTTCGGGGGCGTCTTCGGCCGGGGCATCGCCGGTCCAGCGCCGCCAGAAATGCGGCGGCGGTGTTTCCGCGCGCAGCTGCGTTCGTTCGTTCGGCGGTCGTGGCGTCGATTCGATCCCGGACATCTAGGCTTCCCCAAGCTATCTCACATTATGCGACGAAGTTCACGAGTTGGGGCGCCGGCCGGAAAACTCATTCGGCGGCCGCGGCCGGGCCCGCGCCCGGAGATTCGTCGGTCTGGAACAGGCGCTTGAGCCCGCGGGTCACCTTCCGCCATACCCACCAGACGGTCAGCGCCACGATCAGGCTGATGCCTACCACCAGTACCAACGCAATCCAGGGGTGGGCAAAGGCCAGCGACAGGCCGCCGACCACCACCGCATCCTCGACGATCGACGCGGTCAGGTTGCTGGCCGGCTCCGGCGAGGTGTTGAGCAGGGCGCGCGAACCGCTCTTGACCAGATGGCTGGTCAGGGCCACGCCAGCCCCTGCCGCCAGCGCGCCGGCGCCGAGCTCGCCGTCGGGCGACAGCGTGGCCGCGGCCAGGAAGGCGCCGGCCGGGACCCGGGCCAGGGTCTGCAGCAGGTCCCAGACCGAGTCGACGCCGGGGATCTTGTCGGCGAAGAATTCGGTCAGCGCCAATGCGCCCGACGTGCCCAGCACCCACCACGAGGTCGTGGCTTCCAGGGCCGGCGGCAGGTCCAGCCAGCCCAGCGCGCCGGCTAGGCCGACGCCGAACACGGTCAGGTAGACGCGGATCCCGGCCATCCATGCCAACAGGATCCCAATTGCGAAAAGATGTGCTTCGGACATGGCGGGGATTCCCCTAGACTGGGCGCCAATGGGCCGTCATGGCCCGGCATGCCTCCGAGTATAGGATTGTTGACTGGATGCCGCCTGAGTCGCCCGTCAGCGGTGGGCACGGGGCGGCCAGACCCGGTTTCCCTGTCATCCGATGTCCAAGAACGCCGTACCCAATCCCGATTCGTTCGTCCACTACCGGATCGTGGCCCGCGATCCGGCGACCCGGCGCTGGATGGTCTGGGCGGTCGCGGCGCTGTGGCTGGCCAGCCTGATTGCGGTCTGGCTGCTCGCCGGGCGCCAGGCGGTCGGACCGCAGCGGGCCACCTCGCAGCAACAGACGCAGCAGTTGGAAAAGGAACTGCGGCAGGCCAAGGCGCGCCTGCGCGAGTTCGACCAGCGCGACGCCACCTTGCGCCGTTCGGACCAGATCAGCCGCCAGGCCAACCTGGACCTGCAAGGTACGCTGGCGCAGCGCGACGAGGAAATCGCCTCGCTGCGCGCCGACGTGGCCTTCTACGAACGTCTGGTCGGACCGACCAGCCCGCGCCAGGGGTTGAACGTGTTCAACGCCGAATTCGTCCCGCTCGGCGAGAACACCTGGAAATACCAGATCGTGCTGACCCAGAACCTCAACCGCGGTTCGGTCAGCAGCGGGCGCATGCGTTTCAGCGTGGAAGGCATCCGCGACGGCAAGCTGGCCACCATGGACTGGGCGCAACTGCACCAGAAGCCGGACATCGAACAACAGCCGTATTCGTTCCGCTATTTCCAGCAGCTGGAAGGCAATGTCACCTTGCCGCCCGGTTTCACCCCGCAGCGCGTGCGCGTATGGTTGCGTGGCGACAACGTCACCGTGCAGCGCGATTTCGACTGGACGCTTGCCGAAGCCACCCCCTGAGCCGTGGCGCGACCGCCGAGCGGCATCCCCCACCCCTGTCGGAGAACTCCCGATGCTCAAACAGAAACGACCGAATCCCGACGGTACCCAGATCGACACCCTGATCGGCGCCCACGTTACCCTGCGCGGCGACATCAGTTTCAGCGGCGGGCTGTACGTGGAAGGCCGCATCCACGGCACCGTGGTCGCCGAGGAGGGCCAGGCGGCGATACTGACGCTGTCCGAGCAGGGCAGCATCGAGGGCGAAGTGCGCGCGCCGGTGGTGATCGTCAACGGCCGCCTGCACGGCGACGTGTACGCGTCGGAAAAGGTCGAACTGGCGGCCAAGGCGCGGGTGCAGGGCAACATCCACTACAAGGTGGTGGAGATGAGCGCCGGCGCTACCCTGACCGGACGCCTGATCCACGCCGATGCCGAGACCGAATCGCCCGCGCTCAGCGCGGTGCCGTCGTCCCGGCCGGCGGCCAACGGCGACTGAAGCCGGTCGTTGTCCTGAGCCATGGGACATCCTGCACATCCACCGTCGGGCCTTCCTGCCCGCATCGGTTCGCTGGCACTGGGCATCGGGGTCCTGCTGTGTCTGGGATTCGGTGTCTGGGGTTTGTGGAGGGTGTGGGCGACGCGCAGCCAGCCGCAGGTCACCGCCGAGCAATGGCAGGCGCAGCAGCGCCGGATCGACGAACTGGAGCAGCAGGCCGTCAGCCTGCAGCGTTCCGACCAGATCAGCCGCGACGCCAATCTCGAATTGCAGGGCACGCTGGCCGAGCGCGACGAGGAAATTTCCGCGCTGCGCGCCGACGTGGCCTTCTATGAACGCCTGGTCGGGCCGACCGCGCAGCGGCGCGGCCTGACCGTGCATGCGCTGCGGTTGCAGGCGCAGAACGACCAGGCCTGGCATTTCACCGCCACTCTCAGCCAGACCCTCGGCCGCAGTGTCAACGCCGGCCAGCTGCGGCTGCGGGTGGAGGGCACCGAGAACGGCAAGCTGCGCCGGCTGGACTGGTCCGACCTGCGTCAGCAGGCCGATGCGCCGGGGGTGGCGTATTCGTTCAAGTACTTCCAGCGCCTCGAAGGCGATCTGCTGCTGCCGCCGGGGTTCCAGCCGGTCCGGATCGCGGTGCGCCTGCAGCCGCGCGGCGGTACGGCGGTGGAACAGTCCTTTGCCTGGAACGCAGTGGTGGCCCCGGAAGCCGCGCCGGACGGGGGATCGCCGGAACCGGATTGAAGCGGCGGACTTGAACCGCATCGGTTCCGGGCCCATCCTGAGTGCATGAGCACGCTGATTTCCCTGCCCGAAGCCGCGCCCGGCTACCAGTCGCTGGAGCAACCGCTGCATTTCACCGCGGCGGCGGCGGCCAAGGTGCGCGAGCTGATCCGTGAAGAGGGCAACGAGGCTCTGGCCCTGCGCGTGTATATCGAAGGTGGCGGCTGCTCGGGCTTCCAGTACGGTTTCGAGTTCGACGAGAACCGCGCCGAAGACGATCTGGCGGTACAGACCAACGGCGTGACCCTGCTGGTCGATCCGCTGAGCCTGCAGTACCTGATGGGCGCCGAAGTGGATTACAGCGAAAGCCTGCAGGGTGCCCAGTTCGTGATCCGCAATCCCAACGCCAGCACGACCTGCGGGTGCGGCAGCAGCTTCTCGGTCTGACCCGCACCGCGATCGCATGAGCGCCGCCACGGACGCCCGCGTTTCCGGCTTCGCCTTCGTCGACGATCCGCTCGACCGCGCCGATCTGCTGCGCGGCGATGCCGAAGCGTTGCGCCGCCTGTGGCCGCAGGCGCGGGTGCTGTGCCTGGATGCAGAGGGCCGCGCGCGCGCCGACGCGCAGGGGCAGCCGATGCCGCGGACCGGCGCGCAGGCCGGGGCCGGCCCGGAAGGGGCGATCTTCCTAGGACTGGACGGCGAACAGGCCTGGTTCGCCCAGGCCGGCGATGCGGCCGATGCGGAAACCCCGGGCGTCGATCTGCGCCAGGCGGGAGCGACCTGGCCGGCGCGCGAGGCGGGCGTGTTCGCGCTGGCGCGCGCCTTGCTGCATTGGCAGTCGCGCACCCGTTTCTGCGGCGTCTGCGGCGGCGGCGTGCGGTTCGAGCGCGCCGGCTATCTGGGCCGCTGCACGCAATGCCATGCCGAACACTATCCACGGGTGGATCCGGCGGTGATCGCCGCGGTCAGCGACGGCCGGCGCCTGCTGCTGGGGCGCAAGGCCGAATGGCCGGCGCGGCGCTATTCGCTGATCGCAGGCTTCGTCGAACCCGGGGAGACGCTGGAACAGACCGTGGCGCGCGAGGTGATGGAGGAAACCGGCGTGCGCGTACGTCGCAGCCGATACCTGGCTTCGCAGCCATGGCCGTTCCCCGGCGCGCTGATGCTGGGCTTCGAGGCGCTGGCCGAACCCGACCCGCCGCGGCTGGAAGACGAACTGGAGGACGTGCGCTGGTTCGAGCGCGAACAGGTGGGCGCGGCGCTGGAGCGCGGTGGCGAGGATGCGCCGTTGCGGCTGCCGCCGCGGCTTTCGATCGCCCGTGCCCTGGTCGAACGCTGGTACCGGCACGGCCCGATGCCCGCGTGATCCGGGGTACCGGCACCCGGCGGGAAGGCCGCTCGGCTAGAATCGTGGTCATGGAAGGGGACGACGCGTCGAGGAGTCGCGGATGTCGATCACGTTGCTAGCCGTGGTGGTCGCGCTGGTGCTGGGCCATGTGGCGCCGACGCTGGTTGCCGGCCTGCGGCAGTACGGCTGGTTCGCGCACTGGACCGGCTGGCTGGGCCGGCAGGCGCAGGGCTGGGAATTCTGGCGCGGACGCTACGGCATCGTGCTGGCGCTGCTGCCGCCGTTGCTGCTGGTCGGGCTGGTGCAGTGGGTCTGGCGACTGCCGTGGATGGGGTTGTTCGACCTGCTGTTTGGCGTCGTTGCGCTGGTGTACGCGTGGGGGCCGCGCGACCTCGATGTGGATGTCGAGGCGATCATCGACAGCGACGATCCTGAAGCGCGCCGTATCGCCATCGCGGACCTGTGGCCGTCCGATGCGCAGCCGTCCAGTGAGGGGCCGGCGTTGGTCGAGGCGGTGTTCCGCAGTGCTCTGCAGCGCTGGTTCGGCGTGGTGTTCTGGTTCCTGCTGTTGGGGCCGGCCGGCGCGCTGTTGTATCGCCTTGCCGAGCTGGCGGCCCAGCACGGCGAAACCTACGGCCTGCCGGAGGCCAACGCGGCCGGTGCGCGCGTGTTGCGCGCGCTGCTGGAATGGCCGGTGGCGCAGCTGATGACGTGGTCGATGGCGCTGGTCGGCAATTTCGACGTGGTCTACCAGGCCTGGCGCTCGAATGGCGGCAATCGCCTGCAACTGGACAGCGGCTTCCTGGGCGCGGCCGCACGCGCCAGCGTACGCTCGGAACTGGCCGAAGAAGCACAGGAATACGCCGAGGAAGGCATGGTGCAGGTATTGCCCGAACTGCCCGAATTGCGCGATGCGATGAGCCTGGCCTGGCGTGTGCTGCTGCTGTGGCTGGCGGTGCTGGCGGTACTGGTGATCGCCGGCTGGGTCAGCTGAGGCGGGCGTTGCCGGAAGGCGTGCGGCTCAGCCCGGCGCCAGCAGCGTGAACGGCATCCACGGCAGGTTTCGCAATACGGCGAAACCGAGCAGCAGAACCAGCCATAGTTGAGGTTTGGCCAATACTCGGATCAATGGATCGAGCGGGCGCAGGCGCACGCCGGCCGCGTTCAGCGCCATCAGGGCAATGAAGGGCAACGCCAATGTCAGCAGCGGATTCATCGTCAATGCCTGCAGGACATCCAGCTGGGTCAGTGCATGCAGGCAACGCGTGCTGCCACATCCAGGGCAATAGAGACCTGTTAGTGCGTGGAACGGGCATTCCGGCAACAGACTGCCCTGTGCGTTCGGATCGATCCGGCTGACCACTGACAATGCGCCGACACCGGCGACAGCCAGCAGGGCCGTAGGTGCCCAGCGCGGGATTCTTGAGACGAGGCTATGGTGCATGAATTCGGGCCAAGACGGCCCGGACGTTGTCCGGGCCGCTCACTTGCGATCAGTAATTACCCTGAAGCGCGCCCAGTCCACCCAAGGCGAACAGGAAGATCAGATAGGCGACGACCAGCACGACCCATGCGATGACCGACCAGATTGCCCATTGCTTGGCCTTGTTGGATGACTCTTGCGCTCCAGCCACATCGCCGGCAGCAAGCTTGCCGTTGACCTGTGCGGCATACACGATCGAGACGATGCCCAGCGGCAGACAGCAGAACAAGGTGGCCAGGATGGCCCAGACCAAGTTGTTCGGAACGTAGGCTGTGGGTGCGTTGGGAGGGGTTGCGCTCATGGGTGCTCCTCGATTGGGTGGTGATACGAAAATACAACAACTGGCAGCTTGTCAATTCATGTTGCTCAGGCCGCCCAGCACGCCCATCCCGCCGACGAGCAGGATGAACAGCAGATACAGCAACAATGGCACCAGGGCCAGGCCGGCCGACAGCATGGCCCAGAACTTGGCCTTGGCGGAGGATTCGCGTGCGCCGCTGATGTCGCCGGCAGCGCGCTTGCCGTCCACCTGTGAGGCATACACGATCGAGACGATGCCGATGGGCAGGCAGCAGAACAGTGTGCTGAGGATGGCCCAGACCAGATGGTTGGGAATGTATTCGACGGTATTGCCGGGCAGCGGAGGCGTCGCGTTCATCGGTTCCCCAGAGACTATGGTGCAGAAGCGTTGGCCCGCTGGACGCGAGGCAGCCTTATGCCGCTAGGGTAACCAAGTCGGCGTGCCCGGGAAAGCGTCAGGCCGCGTCGCCGCGCAGTTCGCGGACCTTGGCTTCCAGCGTCTCTGCCGTGACCGTGCTCCCATCGACCGGCGCATCGGCCACCACGTCCGCCCGCGCGCGGAAGCGGCGCGGCACGCGCATCCGGTGCAGTCGCGAGTCGCGATGGCTCCACATGCTGCTCCACATGCCTTTCAGCGCCATCGGTACCACTGGCACCGGGCGGCGTTCGAGGATCTTTTCCACGCCGGACTTGAACGGAGCGATCTGCCCGTCCCTGGTCAACGCGCCCTCGGGGAAGATGCACACCAGCTCGCCTTCGGCCAGCACGGCGTCGATCTGGTCGAAGGCGAGCTGCATCATCTCCGGGTCTTCGCGGGCGCCGGCGATCGGGATCGCCTTGGCGGTGCGGAAGATCCAGCGCATCACCGGGATGTTGAAGATCTTGTAGTACATCACGAAGCGCACCGGACGCGGCACGCTGGCGGCCAGGATCAGCGCGTCCATGTAGCTGACATGGTTGCACACCAGCAGGGCCGGGCCTTCGTCGGGGACGTGCTTCTCGATCCCGTGCAGGCGCAGCCGGTACAGCGCGCTGACCAGCATCCAGCTGAGGAAACGCATCAGGAACTCGGGCACGATGGTGAAGATCCACAGGGCGACTACCGCGTTGGCGATCGCCAGCGCCAGGAACAGTTGCGGGATGCTCCAGCCCAGCCAGCGCTGCAGCGCGATGCCGATCAGGGCCGCGCCGACGATGAACAGCGAGTTCTGGATGTTCATACCGGCGATCACCCGGGCCAGCTCCGATTTCGGCGTGCGGCTCTGGATCAGCGCATACAGCGGCACCACGTAGAAGCCGGTGAACAGGCCGATGCCGGTCAGGTCGAGGATGATCCGCCAGCTGCCGGCGCTTTCGACGAACTGGCCGATGCTCAGCCCCGACGCCAGCGCGCGGCCGGGCTGGGCGAAATACAGGTCCAGCATGAAGGCGCTCACGCCGAACGCGCCCAGCGGCACCAGGCCGATCTCGACGATGCGCCCGGACAGTTTTTCGCACAGCAGCGAGCCCACGCCCACGCCCAGCGAGAACAGCGCCAGCGCGAGGATGTACAGCTTCTGCGTGCCGCCGAGGTTGACCTCGGCATACACCGGCAACTGTGCGGTCAGCACGGTGCCGATGAACCAGAACCACGACACGCCGAGTACGGCGTTGCGCACGGCCAGGCGCTTGCGGGTCAGCTGCCAGATCGCCCATGATTCGCGCGCGATGTTCCAGCTGATCTCGAGTCCGGGTTCGCCGGCATCCACCTTCGGGATCCGCCGCGCCACCACGTTGCCGGCGATGGCCAGCAGAATGATCGAGATCGCCGCCACCTGCGGGCCGCATTCGCCGGCCAGTTCGAAGATCATGCCGCCGAAGATCATGCCGATCAGGATCGAGATCGAGGTGCCCATCTCGACCAGGCCGTTGCCGCCGGTCAGTTCCTCGGGCTTGAGTACCGAAGGCAGGATCGAATACTTGACCGGTCCGAACAGGGTCGATTGCAGGCCGGTGCAGAACAGTGCGACCAGCAGGATGGTCATGTTCTGCAGCAGAAAGCCGGCTGCGGCCACCGACATGATGACGATCTCCATCGTTGTGGTGATCACGATCAGCTTCTGCTTCTCCATCTTTTCGGCGATCTGCCCGGCGCTGGCCGAGAACAGCAGGTAGGGCAGGATGAAGATGGCTGGAGCCAGGTTGGCGTACAGCGCCTTTTCCGCGCTGCCGACGGCCATGAAGGCGAGCAGGCCGATGATCGCCTGCCGGTACACGTTGTCGTTGAACGCACCCAGCGCCTGTACGGTGAAATAGGGCAGGAATCGGCGCTGCCCGAGCAGGGCAAACTGGCTGTGTCCGGACATGCAAGGCTCCTTGGCTGGGCGAAGCCTAGCAGATGCGCGATGGCGGACGATGTCGGCGCACCTGTCCGTTCCACCGGCTTCGCCAATCGGTCGCGCCGGGCTTGCTAGAGTGCGGTCACGGTCCGGACGAGGGTGTCGCCATGACGCAGCCGCTGATGCCTGCCGCCTTCCTTGGCCATGGCAGCCCGATGAACGCGCTGGAACGCAATCGCTACACCGAGGCGTGGCGCGCGTTCGGCGCATCGGTGCCGAAGCCGCGGGCGATCCTGATGGTGTCCGCGCACTGGTACGTCAACGCGCTGGCGCTGACCGCGATGCCGGCGCCGCGCACGATTCATGATTTCTACGGATTCCCACAGGCGCTGTTCGACGTGCAATACCCGGCGCCGGGCTTGCCATCGCTGGCAGAAGAAGTCGCCGATCTGGTGAAACCGGACTTCGTTGCCGGCCAGGATCGCGACGGCTGGGGTCTGGATCATGGCGCCTGGTCAGTGCTGGTGCATGCGTTTCCGCAGGCCGACATCCCGGTGGTGCAGCTGTCCATCGATGCGCGCCGGCCGTTCGAATGGCATCTGGCGCTGGGCGCCAGGCTGGCGGCATTGCGCGCCAGCGGCGTGCTGGTCATCGGCAGCGGCAACGTGGTGCACAACCTGCGCGCGATCGACTGGCAGCAGCCGGATGGTGCATTCGACTGGACGCGGCGGTTCGATGCCGATGCGCGCGAGTTGATGGCCGAGCGCCCGCACGAACTGCCTTCACTGGTTGCGCATCGCGACTACCGGCTGGCGGTGCCGACGCCCGACCATTTCCTGCCGCTGCTGTACCTGGCCGGACTGGCGGCGGCGGAAAAGACCGGCGCCAGCGTCCTCGTCGACGGTGATGCCTACGGCTCGCTGTCGATGACCTCGTACACCCTGGATGCGCACTGTCCGCAAGCTGGCGATGCGACCGATGGCGCGGCGCCGCTGGAAACGGTGTTGCCGCCGGAGAGCGCCAACATCTGAGCGCTGCGCGGCTGTGTTCCGCCGGTGGCGTTGAACACCGGCGCGCTCGCGCCGATAGTGGCGACCTTGCGCACTCCGGGGTCGGCGTGCGCATGGGCGATATCCGCCGCACCTTCATCCTGTCCGGGAGTCCGTCTTGAGCCGCTTGTTCGCTCCGTTGTCCATCGGTCCGCTGTCGCTGTCCAACCGCATCGTCATCGCGCCGATGTGCCAGTACTCGGCCAATGACGGCCGCGCCAGCGACTGGCACCACTTCCATTGGACCAACCTGGCCCTGTCCGGTGCCGGGCTGATGATCATCGAAGCCACCGCCGTCGAGCCGCGCGGGCGCATCAGCTGGGCCGACATGGGCCTGTGGGACGATGACACCGAGCGTGCTTTCGCCGCCGCGCTGGCGGTCGCGCGTGGTTATTCGCGCATGCCGATCGGCGTGCAACTTGCCCACGCCGGGCGCAAGGCTTCGACGTAGCGGCCTTGGGAGCAGGGTGGTGGAGCCATCGCGGCGGGCGAGGAACATGGCTGGCTGACCGTTTCGGCTTCGGCATTGCCCTATGCCGAAGGCGATCCCGCGCCGGACGAACTCGACGCTACCGGCATCGATGCGGTGGTCGAAGCCTTCGCCGCCGCCGCGCGTCGCGCGGTGCGGTTGGGCCTGGATCTGATCGAGATCCATGCCGCGCACGGCTATCTGCTGCATCAGTTCCTGTCGCCATTGTCCAACCTGCGGCAGGACGCATACGGCGGCTCGCTGGAAAACCGCATGCGGCTGCTGTTGCGGGTGTTCGACGCGGTCAAGGCGGCGGTGCCGGAGTCGATGGCGCTGGGCGTGCGCATCTCCGCGACCGACTGGGTCGAAGATGGCTGGGATCTGGTGCAGAGCGTCGAGCTGGCGAAGGTGCTGGATGCGCGCGGCTGTCACTACATCCACGTCTCCAGCGGCGGGCTGGACCCGCGCCAGCAGATCAGCATCGGTCCTGGCTATCAGTTGCCGTTCGCCGAGGCGATCAAGCGCGAGGTGCGGATGCCGGTGGTCGCGGTCGGCCTGATCACCGAGGCCAGGCAGGCCGAGTCGGTGCTGGCGCAGGAACAGGCCGACGCGGTGGCGCTGGCGCGCGGCATCCTTTACGACCCTCGTTGGCCGTGGCATGCCGCCGCCGAGCTGGGTGCGCAGGTCGCGGTCGCGCCGCAGTACCTGCGCTGCACGCCGCACGGGCTGGACAAACTGCTCGTCGCGCAGCAGTGAGGGTGACGCCGGCAGTGCGGCGCCGGATTCAGGCCGTGCCGCGTTCGCGTTCGATCGCGCGCCAGCCGATGTCGTGGCGGTGGAATTCGTGCGACCACGAGATCGCGGCGACCCCGGCATAGGCGTCGCGTTGCGCCGCTGATACCGATTCGCCCAGCGCGGCTACGCACAGCACGCGGCCGCCGGCGCTGACCACCCGGCCCTCGGTGTCCAGTGCGGTGCCGGCGTGAAAGACCTTGGCGGTGTCCGGTACGGCGTCCAGACCATCGATGACCTCGCCGGTGACCGGCGATTCCGGATACGGGTGGGCCGCCATTACCACGCCCAGCGACGGCCGCGGGTCCCACTGCGCATCGACGGTATCCAGCCGGCCGTCAATGGCGGCCTCGACCAGTTCGATCAGGTCCGATTGCAGGCGCAGCATCACCGGCTGGGTTTCCGGGTCGCCGAAGCGCACGTTGAATTCGATCACCTTCGGTGCGCCGTTCTTGTCGATCATCAGCCCGGCGTACAGGAAACCGGTGAACGGCACGCCATCGGCGGCCATGCCGGCCACGGTCGGTTCGACCACCTCGCGCATGATTCGCGCATGCACCTCGGGGGTGACCACCGGCGCCGGTGAATACGCGCCCATGCCGCCGGTGTTGGGGCCGGTGTCGCCGTCGCCGACCCGCTTGTGGTCCTGCGAGGTCGCCATTGGCAGCGCATGGGTACCGTCCACCATCGAGATGAAGCTGGCTTCCTCGCCGTCGAGGAACTCCTCGATCACCACCCGCGCCCCCGCTTCGCCGAAAGCATTGCCGGCCAGCATGTCGCGCACCGCGGCCTCGGCTTCGTCCAGCGTCATCGCCACGATCACGCCCTTGCCGGCGGCCAGGCCATCGGCCTTGATGACGATCGGTGCGCCTTTGTCGCGGACATAGGCCAGCGCGGCATCCACGTCGGTATGCACTTCGTAGAACGCGGTGGGAATGGCGTGACGCTTGAGGAAATCCTTGGCGAACGCTTTGCTGCCCTCCAGCTGCGCGGCGGCGGCGCTCGGGCCGAAGATGCGCAGCCCGGCATTGCGGAAGGCATCGACCACGCCAGCCACCAGCGGCACTTCCGGGCCGACCACGGTCAGGCCCACGCCTTCGTCTTGCGCCAGCTTCAGCAGACCGGCGATGTCGGTGACCTTGACGGCTGCGTTGCGACAGCCGGCTTCGGTCGCGGTGCCGGCGTTGCCGGGGGCGACGATTACCTCGCTCACGCGCGGCGACTGCGCCAGCTTCCAGGCCAGGGCGTGTTCGCGGCCACCGGCGCCGATGACGAGGAGCTTCATGAAGCAGTCCTCGGGGCGGGGCACTCGCTGGCCGGCATCGAGACTTCGAAGATCAGCTTGTCCGAGGCATCCACGAAACGGCGGACGAGGACAGCATCGGTGCCGCGTAGCGGAGCGATGGCCGGCAGCGCACACAATCGCGGCAATTCGCGTTGTTCGCTCTGGTGCAGCTCGTCGAAGCGCGGATTCTTGCGCAGCGTGTCGGCATCGCCTTCCGGGCTGCGGATCAGGAACACCAGGCGCTTGCCTCTGGCCTCGACCGATTCGGTGACCAGGTCCTCGAAGTACGGCGCCGGCAGGGTGGCGGCGATCTGTTCGCGCACCTGTTGCACCGCCGGGTCGCGGGTGGTGCAGGCGGCCAGCACGAGCAGGCCGAGCGCGAGGATCGCGGGGCGAAGGAAGGAGGTCGTGGCCATGTCGCGCTCCGGCAGCGGAAATGATCGGTCAGTGGCGGAAGTGCCGCACGCCGGTGAATACCATGGCGATGCCGTGTTCGTCGGCTGCGGCGACGATTTCGGCGTCGCGCATCGAGCCGCCGGGCTGGATCACCGCCTTGATGCCGGCTTCGGCTGCGGCGTCGATACCGTCGCGGAACGGGAAGAAGGCGTCCGAAGCCATCACCGAGCCGGGCACGACCAAGTTGGCGTCGGTTGCCTTGATCCCGGCGATGCGCGCCGAATACACCCGGCTCATCTGCCCGGCGCCGACACCGATGGTGCGCTGGTCGCGGGCATAGACGATCGCATTCGACTTGACGAACTTGGCGACCTTCCAGGCGAACAACAGGTCGGCGAACTGTTGCTCGGTGGGCACCTGCCGGGTAACGACCTTCAGCTCGTCGCGGGTGACCACGCGGTCGTCGGCGGTTTGCAGCAGCATGCCGGAGTTGACCCGCTTGGCATCGATGAAGCCGGGCGAAACCGGCGCCAGCGGGATGCGCAGCACGCGCACGTTGACCTTCTTCTTGGCGTACTCCAGTGCGCCTTCCTCGTAGTCCGGCGCGATCAGCACCTCGACGAACTGACGGTCCAGGATGACCTTGGCGGTGGCCGCATCCAGCGTCCGGTTGAAGGCGAGGATGCCGCCGAAGGCGCTGGTCGGGTCGGTGGCGTAGGCCAGTTCGTAGGCGTCGCCACAGGCCGCGCCGACCGCCACCCCGCAGGGATTGGCGTGCTTGACGATCACGCAGGCCGGCGCATCGAACTGGCGCACGCATTCCCACGCCGCATCGCTGTCGGCGATGTTGTTGTAGCTCAGTTCCTTGCCCTGCAACTGGGTGAACGTGGGCAGCGAGCCCGGCGCGGGGTACAGGTCGCGGTAGAACGCGGCCTGCTGGTGCGGGTTCTCGCCGTAGCGCAGGTCCATCACCTTGACGAAGCAGCCGTTGGCTTGCGCGGCGAACTGCGCCTTGCTGCCGTCTTCCTGCAGGGAGGACAGGTGGCTGCTGATGCAGCCGTCGTAGTAGGCGACGCTGTTGAACGCGGCCACGGCGAGCTGCCAGCGGGTCTTCGCCGACAGCGCGCCGGCGTTGGCGTCCAGTTCCTCGACGATGCCGGCGTACTGCGCCGGGTCGGTGGCGACGGCCACGCGCGCGAAATTCTTGGCCGCGCTGCGCAGCATCGCCGGGCCGCCGATGTCGATGTTCTCGATGATGTCCTCGAAGCGGCTGTCCGGGTTGGCCGCCACTTGCGCGAACGGATACAGGTTCAGCACCAGCAGGTCGATTTTCTCGATGCCGTGCTGCGCCATCACCGCATCGTCCAGGCCGGCGCGGCCCAGCAGGCCGCCGTGGACCATCGGGTGCAGCGTCTTCACCCGGCCATCCATCATTTCCGGGAAGCCGGTGACGTCGGACACGTCCTTCACCGCCAGGCCGGCGTCGCGGATCGCTTTCGCGGTGCCGCCGGTGGAAAGCAGTTCCACGCCGTGCGCGGCCAGCGCCTTGGCGAGTTCGATCAGGCCGGTCTTGTCGGATACGGACAGCAGGGCCCGGCGGACGGGCGTCGGTTCGGACATTGTGGGGTGTGCGCTGGGAAACGGGCGCACATTGTAAGACCTGCGCGGCGGGGCTGTCCGCGCGCCGGCCGCGACCCGCTCAGTCCAGGCCGTAGTCGCGCAGCTTCTTGCGCAGGGTCGAGCGATGGATGCCCAGCAGTGCCGCGGCGCGGCTCTGGTTGCCTTCGCAGTGGTTCAGCACTTCGACGAACAGCGGGATTTCCATCTCGCGCAGGACGATGTCGTACACGTCGTTGGCGGTGCAGCCATCCAGATCGCACAGGTAGCGCCGGACCGATTGCGCGACGTGTTCGCGCAAGGGCTGGCGGTTGTGGCCACGACCTGGATCATGGCGGTTCGTGGCGGTGATCAACGCGACTCCCCGGAGAGTATTGCAGCGGACTGTGCTCGAAACGTGGACAAAAACCCGGCATTGCCGGCCGCCGCGACTGTTGTTGTGGAATCGGCGGGGGAGCGAGTCTAGCGCGTGAGCGCGGCTTGCGCACGTCCGTCCGGATCAAACTCAGCGGAATTCGAATGCGAAGGCGACCGCCGGCGTCGACGGCTCGCGCAAACGGAACGCGATCTGCGCACTTTGTCCTGGAAGGATCAATGTATCGGCGGCATCGCGGCTGTCGGCGTCGGCCTGGCTCAGATAATCGTCCGGCTGGAACGCGCGGGTGGCGACCACGCGGCCGTCGGCATCGGACAACGACAGCACCAGCACCGGCCACGGCTGTGCCCAGCGCGCATCGTTGCGGAAGCTGGCCTGCACCTGCAATGCGCCGTCTCGTTCCGGCACCGGACGCACGTCGCGGCTGAGCATGGCGAAGGCTTGCGGTTCGCGCCAGGCCGGCAGTTCGCAGCCAAGCGAATTGCACAATGTTTCGACGACCGGCCGCCATTCGGGATCGCCCGCCAGTCGCGCGCGGTCGGCCAGCAATACCTGCAGGCCGAGCAGCAGGGCCAGCGCGATCAGCAAGGCCCATTGCCAGCGGGGAACGGGTGGTCGCGGTGCCGCGTCCGGGCGGGTGAAGCTGGGCAGGGTCTCGGCGCTTTCATCGGCGGCGTCGGAGATGACGACGACCTGGGAAGCATCGACGGCATCGGGCGACGTCGCTTCGAGGTGCGCGTCTGCCGGTTCCGGAATGTCTTCGCTGGGAGTGGCGACATCGGTCGCTACGGCTTCCGTGATCTCCACGGCCTCGACGGCCACCAGTTCCGGTGTTTCCTCTGCTTCGGCCGCGAGCGGCTCGTCGTCACTCTCGGGTTCCGAAGGGGCAATGACGTCGTCGCTGACGGTTTCCTGCCCGACCGTGTCTTCGGCTGCGGTGGATGCCTCGGAAGCAAGCAGTTCCGGCGCCGGCACCCGCAGCAAGGTGGCCAGGCTGGTCGGCGCCTTCGCAGCGGCGCTGTCGACCGGCTTGCCGCAGCGCGGACAGAGACGCGAAGCGTCCGCCGGCCAGTCGGCATCGAAGGGGAACTGGCAATGTGGGCAAAGCTGGCTCACCGGCGTATTCCAACATGGTCGCCACGCAGGGCGCGGCGGCTTGCAAGGGCAGGCGTCGGCCGGGTCAGCGGCGCACGCCGTCGATGCGCATCCAGTCGTCTTCCCGTTCCGTGCGCAAGTCGTCGAACCAGGCCGCGTAGCGCTGCAGCAGTTCCCCTTCCTGCCCGTGCAGGATACCCGACAGCGCGATCCGCCCGCCCGCGGCCACGCGTGCGGCCAGGGTATCGGCCAGCGCATCGAGCGCCGAGGCCAGGATGTTGGCGACGACGATGGGGTAGGCGCCGGCTGGTTCGTCCTGCGGCGCGAACACCGCCAACCGCTCGCCGACCTGGTTGCGTTCGGCATTGTCGCGGGTGGCCAGCAGGGCCTGCGGATCGTTGTCCACGCCCACCGCCTGCGCCGCGCCCAGTTTCAGCGCCGCCAGCGCGAGAATGCCCGAGCCGCAGCCGAAATCCAGCACCGGTTGCCCCTGCAGTTCGCCACCGATGGCCAGCCCGTCCAGCCAGCGCAGGCACAGTGCGGTGGTCGGGTGGGTGCCCGAGCCGAAGGCCAGCCCCGGGTCCAGCCGCACCACGGCCGCGTCGGCGGCCTGCGCCTCGTCGGGCAGGGCGTGATTCCAGGGCACGATGAAGGTGCGGCTGCCGAAGCGCATCGGCTGGAACTGGTCCAGCCAGACGCGCTCCCAGTCCTGATCCTCGATGCTGCGGAAGCCGGCGCGGCTCCAGTCCAGACCGGGATCGAAGCTTTCCAGCGCGGCCAGCAGCAACAGGGCGTCGGTGCCGGCCGGAAACAGCGCGGTCAGCACCAGGGTGTCCCACAGCGGGGTCTGGCCGACGCCGGGCTCGAGGATGGCGCGCTCGTTGCTCGTGTCGGCCTCGGCGTCGAGCAGGGATACCGACAGCGCGCCAACGTCTTCCAGCGCGGTTTCGTAACGCGGCTGCTCGGATTCGGCGCAGCGCAGGGAAAGTTCCAGGTAGGGCACGGCAGGGTCGAAGTCGAGACGGGAAGCGCAAGGATACGCATCCCGTCACCGTGGTGCCGGCCTCAGCCCAGCGCGATCGACTTGTTCTTGCGCTCGGCCAGGCGCTTTTCCAGGTAGTGGATGTTCTGCCCGCCGGCCTGGAAGCCCTTGTCGCGCATGATCCGCTGCTGCAGCGGGATGTTGGTGCGGATGCCGTCCACGACCATTTCGCTCAGCGCCACCTTCATCCGCGCGATCGCGGTTTCGCGATCCGGTCCGTGCACGATCAGCTTGCCGATCATCGAGTCGTAGTTCGGCGGCACGCGGTAGCCGCTGTAGATGTGGGTGTCCACGCGCACGCCGGGGCCGCCGGGCGGGTGGAAGGTGTTGATCAGACCCGGATGCGGCATGAAGGTTTCCGGGTCTTCGGCGTTGATCCGGCACTCGATGGCGTGCCCGCGCAGCACCACGTCCTCTTGGCGGATGCTCAGCTTGCGACCGGCGGCGATTCGCAGCTGCTCGGCCAGCAGGTCGATGCCGGTCACCATCTCGGTCACCGGATGCTCGACCTGGATGCGGGTGTTCATCTCGATGAAGTAGAAGCGGCCGTTCTCGTAAAGGAACTCGAAGGTGCCGGCGCCACGATAGCCGATGCGCAGGCAGGCTTCGACGCAGACCTTGCCGATCTCGGCGCGCTGTTCGTCGCTGATGCCCGGCGCCGGCGCTTCCTCGACCACCTTCTGGTGGCGGCGCTGCATCGAGCAGTCACGTTCGCCCAGGTGGATGGCGTTGCCCTGGCCGTCGGCCAGCACCTGGATCTCCACGTGGCGCGGATTCTCCAGGAACTTCTCCATGTACACCTGATCGTTGCCGAACGCGGCCTTGGCCTCGGACTTGGTGGTGGCGATGGCGTTGTTCAGCGCGGCCTCGGAGTGGACCACGCGCATGCCGCGACCGCCGCCGCCGCCGGCCGCCTTGACGATGACCGGGTAGCCGATCTCACGGGCGATCCGGGTGTTGGTCACGACGTCGTCGTCCAGCGGGCCACCGGAGCCGGGCACGCAGGGCACGCCCGCGGCCTTCATCGCGCGGATCGCCTCGAC
The DNA here is from genome assembly GCF_010211745.1 of Pseudoxanthomonas kalamensis DSM 18571. GTDB lineage: Bacteria > Pseudomonadota > Gammaproteobacteria > Xanthomonadales > Xanthomonadaceae > Pseudoxanthomonas_A > Pseudoxanthomonas_A kalamensis. The sequence continues at coordinate 873,627 of NZ_PDWQ01000001.1, forward strand.
CTTGTCGCCCATCAGGCGGATGGTGTCGGCCTTGGGGCCGATGAAGACGAAGCCGGACTGTTCGACACGCTCGGCGAAGCTGGCGTTCTCGGACAGGAAGCCGTAGCCAGGATGGATGGCCTGGGCGTCGGTGACTTCGGCCGCGGCGATGATCGCCGGGATGTTGAGGTAGCTTTCCGACGACGGCGCCGGGCCGATGCACACCGATTCGTCGGCCATGGCCACGTGCTTGAGGTTGCGGTCGACGGTGGAATGCACGGCCACGGTGTGGATGCCCAGCGCGTGGCAGGCACGCAGGATGCGCAGGGCGATTTCGCCGCGGTTGGCGATGACTACTTTATCGAGCATGGTCGGTTCTCGGTTGTTTCGCTCGTCCGGCCCGCCGGCATGCAGGCCGGCGGGCGTTCGCAGGCGCGCGCCTGCGGCGCTCGAATTCCCTGCTCACCCAATCACGAACAGCGGCTGGTCGAATTCCACCGGCGAGCCGTTCTCGACCAGGATCGCCAGTACGGTGCCGGAGACTTCGGCTTCGATCGGGTTGAACATCTTCATCGCCTCGATGATCGCCAGCGGATCGCCGGCCTTGACCGTCTGCCCGACGGTGGCGAACGGCGGCTTGTCCGGCGAGGCCGAGGCGTAATAGGTGCCGACCATCGGCGCGCGCATCACGTGGCCGTCAGGCAGGTCGGACGCGGCCGGGCGCGCGTTGCCGCCGGTGGCTGATTCGGTCGGCGACTGCATCGGCATCGGCGCCTCGGCACGCGGCGCGGCGGCGACCGGGGCGGCATGCATCATGTGGGCGACCGGCGCGGTGACGGTATTGCGCGACAGGCGGACGGACTCCTCGCCCTCCTTGATCTCGATCTCGGCGAGATTGGATTCTTCCAGCAGGTCGATGAGTTTCTTGATCTTGCGAAGGTCCATGGTTCGGCCCTTGTCTAGTGAATGTGGAAAGTAGGGGCAGGGGACAGTTGCTGCTGGCCCGATGACCGCGAAGGGGTGAAGAAGCAGCGGATCAGCCCGTAGTTCGGGTTGTCGGGATCGTCGCGAAACCGGCGCATGCCGTCGTAGGTCAGGTTGTCGTGGCGCAATCCGTGCGCGTCCAGCAGGGCTTTGGCGGCGGTTTCGAAACCGTCCTGCTGTCCCGGTTCGGACCAGAAGCGGACTTCCAACTGGCCGAATTCGGCCTGCCCGCGGATGCAGAACGGCATGTTGCTGCCATAGGTCTCGTCGAAGTTGGCGTCGGCACGGCCGCTCCATTCCAGGTCGAAACGGTTGTCGTGGCGCTGGCCGATGCGGATGTCGGATTCGCGCAGCGGCTCGTAATCGCACAGGTACAGGGTAGGGCCGCCGTCTTCGCCGGGGTCGGTTTCCAGGTCGAAGTGCAGCCGGCTTCCGGCAATCGCGCTCCAGTCCGGCACGCTCAACGGCAATACGTCGGTGAAGAAACACGGCGCAAAGCACGGCGCATCGGTGGCGTCCGGGAAGACGTGTTCCTTGCAGCGGACATCCAGCGACCAGCACACGCCGGCATCGGCAACGTCCGAGTACAGGTATGCATTGATGGCGGCGGACTCGATGCCGAGGCGCAGTCCGTTCAGCATGGCGTGACCTTCGGTAACCGGAGTCATTCGACGCTGGCGTCCAGCTGGCGCATCGCCGCGACCAGCGCCAGGCCGTAGCTCAGCGGGCCGAAGCCGGCGACCACGCCGACGGCCAGGTCGCTGAAGTAGCTGCTGTGGCGGAACGGTTCGCGGCGGTGCGGGTTGGACAGGTGCACCTCGATGAACGGCACGGCCACTGCGGCCAGCGCGTCGCGCAGGGCCACCGAGGTATGGGTGAAGGCGGCCGGATTGATCAGCACGAAGTCGGTGTCGTCCTCGCGGATGGCCTGGACCCGGGCGACCAGCTCGTGCTCGGCATTGGACTGGAAGCTTTCCAGCTCGTGGCCCTTGGCCATCGCCCGCGCCTTCAGGTCGGCGTCGATGTCCTCGAGCGTCGCATGGCCGTAGATGTCCGGCTCGCGGGTGCCCAGCAGATTCAGGTTGGGCCCGTGCAGGACCAGCAGCTTGGCCATGGGGGAACTCCAGCGGCAGGGCGCGCAGTGTGCGGGATGCTGGCGTTAGTGTCCAGATCAACGAAGTTGACGTTGTTTTAAGCGAACGTTTGAATTTGTTGAGGATGCAGCGCAAATCCTGCAATGGCGGGCTCAGCGGGTCCAGCCGTCGATTTCGCCGGGCTGGAACGGGCCCAGCTTCTGCTTGGCGATCCGGCCATTGGCGTCGATCAGCACCGTGTACGGCAGGGCGCCACGGACATTGCCCAGGCGCACGCTGGCATCGTCCGCACCGGGCAGGTCCAGCACGATCGGGTAATGCACCGGCAGCTGCCGCAGGAAGGCGCGGACCGCTTCCGGGGTGTCCAGCGCCAGCCCGATCACTTGCACGCCGTTATCGCCCTGTTCGCGGGAGTAACGGTCAAGTTCCGGCATTTCCTGCAGGCAGGGGCCACACCAGCTGGCCCAGACGTTGATCAGCAGCGGCCGGCCGGCGAAACGGCCGGGCAGTTTCAGTGGCTGGCCGTCCGGGTCGGGCAGGGTCAGCGCCGGCATCGGATCGCCGATGGCGACCATCGGCGCGGCTACGCTGACCTGTTCCGGCGCCGGGGATGGGGGCGACGGCTTGCGGCCATGCTCCAGCCACAGCCCACCGGCCAGGCCCAGCAGGCCGGCCAGCAAGGCTGCCAGCAGGGTCAGGGTGGTGGAGCGGCTCATTGCGTCGCCCGCTGCAGGGCGGAAACGACGATGTCCTCGGTCAGCACTGCCGGCAGTGCTTCGCCCTCGCCGCCGCCGCGCGGATAGACCACGTACAGCGGCACGCCGACCGCGTGGTGCTGTTCCAGATAGGCGCCGATGGCCGGATCAACATTGGTCCAGTCGCCAACCAGATAGGCGGCATCGGCGTTCTTCAGGGCTTGCCGGAACGGTTCGCGCGACAGCACCGCGCGTTCGTTGGCCTTGCAGGTCACGCACCAGTCGGCGGTCATGTTGACGAAGACCACCCGGCCTTCGTCACGCAGTGCCTGCAGGCGCTCGGCCGACCAGGCTTCGCGGCCTTCGCCTGCCACGGCCTGCGTCGTCGGTGAGGATAGTCGGGTCACGCCCCAGACCGGCAGCAGGGCGATCAGCGCCAGCAGCAGGGCCGGTACCCGGCTGGCGACCGAACCGCGCCAGCGCCGGCGTTCGAACCACCACAGCGCCAGCGCCAGTATCGCCAGGCCGGCGGCAACCAGCGCCATCGCATTGACGCCGCGCTGCTTGCCCAGCACCCACAGCAGCCAGATCGCGGTCAGGTACATCGGGAAGGCCAGCACCTGCTTCAGCGTCTCCATCCAGGCGCCCGGTCGCGGCAGGCGCGTGGCCAGCGACGGCACGAAGCCGATCAGCAGGAACGGCAGCGCCAGCCCCAGCCCCAGGGCCAGGAACACGGCCAGCGCCAGTGCGGCCGGGGCGGTGAAGGCGAAGGCCAGCGCGGTACCCATGAACGGGGCGATGCAGGGACTGGCGACCACGCAGGCCAAGATGCCGGTGAAGAAGTCGCCGGCCGGTCCGGTCTTGCCGGCCAGCCGGTTGCCCAGCGCGCCGGCGCTGCCGCCGAGAGTGAACACGCCGGACAGGCTCAGGCCGACGGCGAACATCAGATAGACCAGGGCGGCGACGAACCCCGGCTGCTGCAGCTGGAAGCCCCAGCCCAGCGCCTGACCGCCGGCGCGCAGGGCCAGCACCAGTCCGCCGATCGCGGCGAAGGCGACCAGCACGCCGAGCGTGTACCACAGCGCATGGCTGCGCGCGCGCGCATGGCTCTCGCCGCTTTGCGCCAGCCCCAGCACCTTCAGCGACAGCACCGGCAGCACGCAGGGCATCAGGTTCAGCACCAGACCGCCGAGCAGGGCCAGCAGCAGGGCGCTGGCCAGGCCGGTACCGGAGCCGGAACGTTCGGGTGGCGTGCTGCGATTGGCGTTGTCGTCACGCGCGTCGGTGGCGGGCGTGACTGCCGTGCCGTCGTCGAGGTCGTTGCCGTCGGTCGTGGGGGTGTCGGCGACCGCAATGGCGGCGTCGGCATTGTCGGGGACGGGATTATCCGCAGCCGTATTTGCATTATCGGTTGCGGAATCGGTGGCCGGCACGGCATCGCTGGCGGCGGCGACCGTACCCGCCGGCAGGGCGA
>NZ_PDWQ01000020.1 GCF_010211745.1 Pseudoxanthomonas kalamensis DSM 18571
GCATGGTGTGCTCCTTATTTATACATAACGAAAAACGCCTCGAGTGAAGCGTTATTGGTATGCGGTAAAACCGCACTCAGGCGGCCTTGATAGTCATATCATCTGAATCAAATATTCCTGATGTATCGATATCGGTAATTCTTATTCCTTCGCTACCATCCATTGGAGGCCATCCTTCCTGACCATTTCCATCATTCCAGTCGAACTCACACACAACACCATATGCATTTAAGTCGCTTGAAATTGCTATAAGCAGAGCATGTTGCGCCAGCATGATTAATACAGCATTTAATACAGAGCCGTGTTTATTGAGTCGGTATTCAGAGTCTGACCAGAAATTATTAATCTGGTGAAGTTTTTCCTCTGTCATTACGTCATGGTCGATTTCAATTTCTATTGATGCTTTCCAGTCGTAATCAATGATGTATTTTTTGATGTTTGACATCTGTTCATATCCTCACAGATAAAAAATCGCCCTCACACTGGAGGGCAAAGAAGATTTCCAATAATCAGAACAAGTCGGCTCCTGTTTAGTTACGAGCGACATTGCTCCGTGTATTCACTCGTTGGAATGAATACACAGTGCAGTGTTTATTCTGTTATTTATGCCAAAAATAAAGGCCACTATCAGGCAGCTTTGTTGTTCTGTTTACCAAGTTCTCTGGCAATCATTGCCGTCGTTCGTATTGCCCATTTATCGACATATTTCCCATCTTCCATTACAGGAAACATTTCTTCAGGCTTAACCATGCATTCCGATTGCAGCTTGCATCCATTGCATCGCTTGAATTGTCCACACCATTGATTTTTATCAATAGTCGTAGTCATACGGATAGTCCTGGTATTGTTCCATCACATCCTGAGGATGCTCTTCGAACTCTTCAAATTCTTCTTCCATATATCACCTTAAATAGTGGATTGCGGTAGTAAAGATTGTGCCTGTCTTTTAACCACATCAGGCTCGGTGGTTCTCGTGTACCCCTACAGCGAGAAATCGGATAAACTATTACAACCCCTACAGTTTGATGAGTAT
>NZ_PDWQ01000021.1 GCF_010211745.1 Pseudoxanthomonas kalamensis DSM 18571
CGTCTGAATATCCTTTGGTTCCCATACCGTATAACCATTTGGCTGTCCAAGCTCCGGGTTGATATCAACCTGCAATACGGTGAGCGGTATATCCCAGAACTTCACAACTTCCCTGACAAACCGATATGTCATTGGATGTTCACAACCTGTATCCATGAAAACGTAATGCACGTCTTTACCTGCCCGTCGCTTTTGCTCCATTAGCCAGAGCAAATATGCTGACGTCCTGCCACCGGAGAAACTAACGACATTTATCATGCAGCCCTGTCTCCCCATCTCGCTTTCCACTCCAGAGCCAGTCTCGCTTCGTCTGACCACTTAACGCCACGCTCTGTACCGAATGCCTGTATAAGCTCTAATAGCTCCGCAAATTCGCCTACACGCATCCTGCTGGTTGACTGGCCTATTACCACAAAGCCATTCCCGGCAAGGTTAGGAACAACATCCTGCTGCTTTAATGCTGCGGTAAACACACACTTCCAGCTTTCTGCATCCAGCCAGCGACCATGCCATTCAACCTGACGAGAGACGTCACCTAAGCAGGCCCATAGCTTCCTGTTTTGGTCTAAGCTGCGGTTGCGTTCCTGAATGGTTACTACGATTGGTTTGGTTGGGTCTGGAAGGATTTGCTGTACTGCGTGAATAGCGTTTTGCTGATGTGCTGGAGATCGAATTTCAAAGGTTAGTTTTTTCATGACTTCCCTCTCCCCCAAATAAAAAGGCCTGCGATTACCAGCAGGCCTGTTATTAGCTCAGTAATGTAGATGGTCATCTTTTAACTCCATATACCGCCAATACCCGTTTCATCGCGGCACTCTGGCGACACTCCTTAAAAACCAGGTTCGTGCTCATCTTTCCTTCCCGTTCTTGCCCCTATAACACATCTGCCGCTCCCGCCAATTGAACAGTAGTGGTTCCTTTGGATAGCCTGACTACTAAAAAAACAACACAACCAACATCATCAATACTGTGCTCAACAAAAGAACGGAGATATTATAGAGCAG
>NZ_PDWQ01000022.1 GCF_010211745.1 Pseudoxanthomonas kalamensis DSM 18571
GAGCCACTGATGAGGGGAACCACCAAAGACGATGTTATGCATATGCATTTCATCGGCCGAACAACGGTGAAGGTAGAAGCCAAGCTACCTGTATTTGGCGATATATTAAAGGTCTTAGGGGCAACAGATATTGAAGGGGAGCTTTTTGACTCATTGGATATAGTCATTAAGCCAAAATTTAAAAGGGATATAAAAAAGGTTGCCAAGGATGTTATTTTTAACCCGTCACCTCAATTTTCAGACATTAGCCTGCGGGCAAAAGATGAGGCCGGAGATATTTTAACAGAACATTATCTATCAGAAAAAGGCCATCTCTCAGCGCCTCTGAACAAGGTCACCAATGCTGAGATAGCTGAAGAGATGGCATATTGCTACGCAAGAATGAAAAGTGATATACTGGAATGTTTTAAAAGGCAGGTGGGCAAAGTTAAGGATTAATTATCAGGAGTAATTATGCGGAACAGAATCATGCCTGGTGTTTACATAGTAATAATTCCTTACGTTATCGTAAGCATTTGCTATCTCCTTTTCCGCCACTACATTCCTGGTGTTTCTTTTTCAGCTCATAGAGATGGTCTTGGGGCGACATTGTCATCATATGCAGGAACCATGATTGCAATCCTGATTGCTGCCTTGACGTTTCTAATCGGAAGCAGAACGCGCCGACTGGCCAAGATTAGAGAGTATGGGTATATGACATCGGTAGTTATTGTCTATGCCCTTAGTTTTGTTGAGCTTGGAGCTTTGTTTTTCTGCGGGTTATTGCTTCTTTCCAGCATAAGCGGCTACATGATACCCACTATCGCCATCGGCATTGCCTCTGCATCGTTCATTCATATATGCATCCTTGTTTTCCAACTATATAATTTGACCAGAGAACAAGAATAACCCGGCCTCAGCGCCGGGTTTTCTTTGCCTCACGATCGCCCCCAAAAC
>NZ_PDWQ01000023.1 GCF_010211745.1 Pseudoxanthomonas kalamensis DSM 18571
ACTTAATAGTATTGGTTGCGTAACAAAGTGCGGTCCTGCTGGCATTCTGGAGGGAAATACAACCGACAGATGTATGTAAGGCCAACGTGCTCAAATCTTCATACAGAAAGATTTGAAGTAATATTTTAACCGCTAGATGAAGAGCAAGCGCATGGAGCGACAAAATGAATAAAGAACAATCTGCTGATGATCCCTCCGTGGATCTGATTCGTGTAAAAAATATGCTTAATAGCACCATTTCTATGAGTTACCCTGATGTTGTAATTGCATGTATAGAACATAAGGTGTCTCTGGAAGCATTCAGAGCAATTGAGGCAGCGTTGGTGAAGCACGATAATAATATGAAGGATTATTCCCTGGTGGTTGACTGATCACCATAACTGCTAATCATTCAAACTATTTAGTCTGTGACAGAGCCAACACGCAGTCTGTCACTGTCAGGAAAGTGGTAAAACTGCAACTCAATTACTGCAATGCCCTCGTAATTAAGTGAATTTACAATATCGTCCTGTTCGGAGGGAAGAACGCGGGATGTTCATTCTTCATCACTTTTAATTGATGTATATGCTCTCTTTTCTGACGTTAGTCTCCGACGGCAGGCTTCAATGACCCAGGCTGAGAAATTCCCGGACCCTTTTTGCTCAAGAGCGATGTTAATTTGTTCAATCATTTGGTTAGGAAAGCGGATGTTGCGGGTTGTTGTTCTGCGGGTTCTGTTCTTCGTTGACATGAGGTTGCCCCGTATTCAGTGTCGCTGATTTGTATTGTCTGAAGTTGTTTTTACGTTAAGTTGATGCAGATCAATTAATACGATACCTGCGTCATAATTGATTATTTGACGTGGTTTGATGGCCTCCACGCACGTTGTGATATGTAGATGATAATCATTATCACTTTACGGGTCCTTTCCGGTGATCCGACAGGTTACGGGG
>NZ_PDWQ01000024.1 GCF_010211745.1 Pseudoxanthomonas kalamensis DSM 18571
GTGATGCCTATTAATTTAGTTCCATCGTGCCGCGACTGCAATATGGGAGAGAAAGGTCAAGTTTTCGCAGTAGATGAGGTACACCAAGCGATTCATCCCTATATCGACAAGGACATTTTTTTTCGTGAGCAATGGGTATATGCAAATTTCGTTTCCGGAACTCCGGGTGCTATCAGTTTTTATGTTGAATGCCCGGCGAACTGGAGGCAGGAAGACAAACACAGAGCTCTTCATCATTTCAAGCTATTAAATATTGCTAACAGGTATCGTTTGGAGGCAGGGAAGCACTTGAGTGAAGTGATTACTCAAAGAAACTCTTTCGTAAAAGTTATAAGGAAATATAGTTCAACCGCAACGTTTCAGCAGCTACAGTCAGAATTTATTGAAGCAAATCTGAAACCTATTATAGATTTGAATGACTTCCCCAATTATTGGAAAAGAGTTATGTATCAGTGCCTAGCAAACTCGGAAGATTTTTTCAGAGGGATCTAGAATATGATGAAAGATAGAAAATTACGACGCTTATCGGAAGTGAACGAATACTTTTTATATGAGGAGGGCTGTTTTTACAAAATCCGGTAGTAACTTGCTAACCAATTCCTAGGCAGGTCATTGGCAACAGTGGCATGCACCGAGAAGGACGTTTGTAATGTCCGCTCCGGCACATAGCAGTCCTAGGGACAGTGGCGTACAGTCATAGATGGTCGGTGGGAGGTGGTACAAATTCTCTCATGCAAAAAATATGTAAAATCGGTAGCAACTGGAAATCATTCAACACCCGCACTATCGGAAGTTCACCAGCCAGCCGCAGCACGTTCCTGCATACGACGTGTCTGCGGCTCTACCATATCTCCTATGAGCAACGTGTTAGCAGAGCCAAGCCACAACTCTAATTTTAATACATAATGAA
>NZ_PDWQ01000025.1 GCF_010211745.1 Pseudoxanthomonas kalamensis DSM 18571
GGTTGGGCGACTTTCTCGAAGGAGTCGGCGCACCTGCAATGAATCTCGAAATGCTCGATGGGTTTTTTGCCGCACTCATTTGCGGCCCTGAAACGGTATTGCCCAGCGAATACGTGCCACACGTACTTGGGGAAGGACATTGCTTCGACAGCAATGACCAAGCGGCGGAGATTCTTGGCTTGGTCATGCGGCATTGGAACACGATTGCATCAGAACTGTTCCGCACTCTGGAGAAAGACGATGTCTACCTTCCCGTGCTGCTCGAAGATGCGGATGGGGCCGTACACGGCAATGACTGGGCACATGGTTTCATGCGCGGCATTCAATTACGGCCCAATAGTTGGCAAGAGCTGATCGGCAGCGACGAGTTTGGCGGGCCAATGCTGCCAATTATGATTTTGACCTATGAACATGATCCTGATCCCGCCATGCGCCCGCCAGAGATTGCGCCTGACAAACGCGATGAGTTGCTTCAGTCCCTGATTGCCGGACTTACACACATCTATCGCTACTTCGCGTCACATCGCCAATTGGCAACCCACGTGCCTTTACGCAGGCAAGGCCCTAAAGTTGGGAGAAACGATCAATGTCCATGTGGCAGTGGGCGGAAGTACAAGCATTGCTGTGCTACCGGCGGGCCAATATTTCATTGATATCGGCTTAACTGACTTCCCTGTTCCATTGCTCCCCGGACCCCTAGACCAACGGCGGGCCACGGCGGGTGTAATCACCGCCCATGCCTTCGATGCGACGCTGCAACGCCGCTCTCTGGCTCGCCATATCGGCTTTCACCTGGCCGTGTGACCCCCATTCAGGTTTCGGGTCGTCGGCCTCCTGCCTGTCTCTTATCCGCCTCTCCGAGCCCACGCGACTCCTGGGCCTCTCGGATGCCGG
>NZ_PDWQ01000026.1 GCF_010211745.1 Pseudoxanthomonas kalamensis DSM 18571
GTCGAGGCGTTCGCCAGCGTCGGTGCTGCTGGCGACGCGCATGGGTTGCGAGAAGACCACGTCACTCTCCGCAGGCGCGATGCCGGGCGCGCCGCACTACGTCCTCGCCTACCGATTCGCTCGCCACCGGTTCACCCGTAATGCACCACACTATCGCCCCACCTTTGGAGCGACTCTGATGCACAAGACTTGGCTGCTCGCCTTGTTGGCGGTTCCCGCACTGGCCTACGCGGCGCCGGACGAGGACACGGCGATGTGCCGCAATGGCGGCTTCCCCATGAGCACGGCCGGGTTCTCGCTCGCCAAGGTCGCGGTGCCGCGCCTGTACCTGCTCAACGACGACGACGGCTGCCCGGCCAAGGGCGAGGCCGCGTGCCGGCAGCGCGCCTATGTGGTCAAGGACGACACGGTGATCCTGGCGCAGCGTCGGGGCGGCTTCGTCTGCGCGTTCTACCCCAACAAGGTCGGCGGCAGCGCCGGCTGGGTGGCGGCGTCGAGCGTGCAGCCACTGCCGGCGACGGCCGCACCGAAGCCGCAGGCCTGGGTCGGCCAGTGGCACGACGGCGACAACGAACTGCAGCTGATCGCCAACGGCGACGGCACCATCACCGCCAACGGCGATGCCTACTGGCCCTCTTCTGCTTGAAAAAAACAAAAGCACAGTATATCAAGACAAGGGTCTATTACACTCGGTTACGGCCCGGAATAAAAAGCATCAGAGATAGGTAGATCCGCATTGCGCTACAACGGCAAAGATGCAGCATGAATTAATAGCTCAAGTTACGGCCATATATGATGAGATTGTGCTGGTGCGACGTAACGAAT
>NZ_PDWQ01000027.1 GCF_010211745.1 Pseudoxanthomonas kalamensis DSM 18571
GGTTTATAAGTCTAATGAAGACAAATCCCCATTCTGCAATGTGCGAGAAATGACTGATACCGTGCAAAATTATTATCACGAGTACGGTGGAAACGATACTTGCCCTCTCTGTACAAAACATATAGATGATTAAACCCAATATTACATAACAATCCTCGCACTCGCGGGGATTTATTTTATCTGAACTCGCTACGGCGGGTTTTGTTTTATGGAGATGATAAATGCACTTCCGAGTCACAGGAGAATGGAATGGAGAGCCATTCAACAGAGTTATCGAAGCGGAGAACATCAACGACTGCTACGACCACTGGATGATATGGGCGCAGATAGCACATGCAGACGTAACCAATATTCGAATTGAAGAACTGAAAGAACACCAAGCCGCCTGATGGCGGTTTTTTCTTGCGTGTAATTGCGGAGACTTTGCGATGTACTTGACACTTCAGGAGTGGAACGCACGCCAGCGACGTCCAAGAAGCCTTGAAACAGTTCGTCGATGGGTTCGGGAATGCAGGATATTCCCACCTCCGGTTAAGGATGGAAGAGAGTATCTGTTCCACGAATCAGCGGTAAAGGTTGACTTAAATCGACCAGTAACAGGTGGCCTTTTGAAGAGGATCAGAAATGGGAAGAAGGCGAAGTCATGAGCGCCGGGATTTACCCCCTAACCTTTATATAAGAAACAATGGATATTACTGCTACAGGGACCCAAGGACGGGTAAAGAGTTTGGATTAGGCAGAGACAGGCGAATCGCAATCACTGAAGCTATACAGGCCAACATTGAGTTATTTTCAGGACACAAACACAAGCCTCTGACAGCGAGAATCAACAGTGATAATTCCGTTACGTTACATTCATGGCT
>NZ_PDWQ01000028.1 GCF_010211745.1 Pseudoxanthomonas kalamensis DSM 18571
GATGGTTAACTTTGACCGTGAGCAGATGCGTCGGATCGCCAACAACATGCCGGAACAGTACGACGAAAAGCCGCAGGTACAGCAGGTAGCGCAGATCATCAACGGTGTGTTCAGCCAGTTACTGGCAACTTTCCCGGCGAGCCTGGCTAACCGTGACCAGAACGAAGTGAACGAAATCCGTCGCCAGTGGGTTCTGGCTTTTCGGGAAAACGGGATCACCACGATGGAACAGGTTAACGCAGGAATGCGCGTAGCCCGTCGGCAGAATCGACCATTTCTGCCATCACCCGGGCAGTTTGTTGCATGGTGCCGGGAAGAAGCATCCGTTACCGCCGGACTGCCAAACGTCAGCGAGCTGGTTGATATGGTTTACGAGTATTGCCGGAAGCGAGGCCTGTATCCGGATGCGGAGTCTTATCCGTGGAAATCAAACGCGCACTACTGGCTGGTTACCAACCTGTATCAGAACATGCGGGCCAATGCGCTTACTGATGCGGAATTACGCCGTAAGGCCGCAGATGAGCTTGTCCATATGACTGCGAGAATTAACCGTGGTGAGGCGATCCCTGAACCAGTAAAACAACTTCCTGTCATGGGCGGTAGACCTCTAAATCGTGCACAGGCTCTGGCGAAGATCGCAGAAATCAAAGCTAAGTTCGGACTGAAAGGAGCAAGTGTATGACGGGCAAAGAGGCAATTATTCATTACCTGGGGACGCATAATAGCTTCTGTGCGCCGGACGTTGCCGCGCTAACAGGCGCAACAGTAACCAGCATAAATCAGGCCGCGGCTAAAATGGCACGGGCAGGTCTTCTGGTTATCGAAGGTAAGGTCTGGCGAACGGTGTATT
>NZ_PDWQ01000029.1 GCF_010211745.1 Pseudoxanthomonas kalamensis DSM 18571
GAACTGCAGTGCAGGTCAGTTGCTTGCCAGTGCCGCCTCCCGGCGTCTGGTCACGCAGACCGCCCGGACAGGCTCCATCGGCGTCATGATGGCTCACAGTAATTACGGTGCTGCGCTGGAGAAACAGGGTGTGGAAATCACGCTGATTTACAGCGGCAGCCATAAGGTGGATGGCAACCCCTACAGCCATCTTCCGGATGACGTCCGGGAGACACTGCAGTCCCGGATGGACGCAACCCGCCAGATGTTTGCGCAGAAGGTGTCGGCATATACCGGCCTGTCCGTGCAGGATTTTATTCTGGGCGCGAACAGTCAGGAGCAGCGGGAAAGGCTGACCGGCTGGATTGGTGAAATTGCCGCGTATTACGCCGCAGCGCCGGTCCGGCTGGGAGGCGCAAAAGTACCGCACCTGATGCCGGGTGACTCACTGAACCTGCAGACGGCTCAGGATACGGATAACGGCTACTCCGTGTTTGAGCAGTCACTGCTGCGGTATATCGCTGCCGGGCTGGGTGTCTCGTATGAGCAGCTTTCCCGGAATTACGCCCAGATGAGCTACTCCACGGCACGGGCCAGTGCGAACGAGTCGTGGGCGTACTTTATGGGGCGGCGAAAATTCGTCGCATCCCGTCAGGCGAGCCAGATGTTTCTGTGCTGGCTGGAAGAGGCCATCGTTCGCCGCGTGGTGACGTTACCTTCAAAAGCGCGCTTCAGTTTTCAGGAAGCCCGCAGTGCCTGGGGGAACTGCGACTGGATAGGCTCCGGTCGTATGGCCATCGATGGTCTGAAAGAAGTTCAGGAAGCGGTGATGCTGATAGAAGCCGGACTGAGTACCTACGAGAAAG
>NZ_PDWQ01000002.1 GCF_010211745.1 Pseudoxanthomonas kalamensis DSM 18571
CACTATTATTGTTGATATAATGCGGCTACCTACCACCTCTATATCTCGCGATGGGTCGGCAGAGTAAGATGGGTATAAGAGACACCCACCCACCCATCCCGACAAGGATGTTGGCTTTCGTCTTGGCCCCTGACTCATCGGTCGTGGTCAGCGTGCCGCTGGCAGGACTTCCGACCGATACCTGCCAGTTGCCTTTCAGGCGGCCCGTATCGACAGGCGTGCTGTCGATAACTTCGGAAAACAGTGCGAAGGTGATGGCGCGGACGGTCTGGTCAACCGCCTTTTCAGACTTAATAGCCCACTTGCCTACGTCAACAGCGAAACTGCTCATCGCGTCGCGTTGGCCTTGTACAGCACCGGCACGCCGGCCGGCGCAACCTCGGTCACGGCCTCAAGCTGCCACACGGAGCCGCTGACCTCGGTCAACTTAGTGGTGGCGTCAGGGGCCCATGACAGGTTCGGCTCGATCAGCGCCTTGCGGTCGCCAGCCTTTACCGTCCCATCCAGATAATCGCCGTCGCGGTACGGCAGGATCGCAGCCTTGCAGGTCTGCGACTGCACCGTATCCGGGGATACCGTCCCGGTCGCCGGGTCGTATCCGCCCGGAACAACGCGCGACAGGGTGACCGTCTGGCCGAACGTGTCCAGCAGCGCGGCGGCAGTCGCTGCGCTGGCCGGATAATCGAATGCCATTGTCAGGCCCGAGTTACGCTCAGCGCGTACAGACCACGACGCGCAAGGTAATCTGCGAACTGCACCTGCGACGGACGATCCGGCGCGGCGCGCATCAGCTTCCCGCTGTTCTCGACGGTCGCGTACTCGACTTCCAGTACGTCCACTTTTTCTTTTGTCACCGCGCCCTTGCGGGCCTCCGGCGGGTCTATGTCGTCAGCGTGGATTTCAGCCGCAAGCGCCATCTGGCCGTACAGGATCGGGGCCGGAATGTAGTCGTCCGCCAGAATTTCGCCATCGACGGCGACGCCAGTACGCGGCCACGCCATCGACTGTGATGCCCCACCCTTCCGGCTGCCCTTCCAGTCCAAGCCGTTCATGGCCTCAGCAGCGCGCCTCAGCAAGACTTCCTGCTCGGATTCAGTTGCCGGGATCGTCCAGCCGTAGGCGGCTGCCCGGTCGGCCAGTTCGGCGGCAGTGGCGTAGCTGTCGGCCCCGGTTACGCCGGTTCCGTCCTCAATGGTCAGTGCCACGCTTGCGCCTCCTATTCTTGGCGGGCCGGTCAGGCTGCGCCCGCACGGCGGGCATTGCAACCCCAATACCGGGGATCAGGTGATTCAGTACAAAATCTACGCACTGGCCGCTACGCATTTCATCGAGCGTCCACTGGCCGTAGGCAATGCGTGCGCACAATGCGCGCAGCGCGGCTCGGCTCGGTAGCGCCGGCCCGGAAAGCTCGCCCCAGCAAGCCCTGTCCGGAAGATCAGCAACCGCCGGAACCCCCGCGATCATCGCCTCAAGTCCGCCAGTGCTGCAAAGCGTGTACACGACGCTCGCCGCCGATAGCGCATCGGCCAGCGGCCCGACTGACTGGTCGGCATCAACCTTCACGCCGGGGCTGTGCGGGTGCGGCCGGAATACAGCGCCATGCTCATCGCACTTGGACTGCGCCCACGCAGCCATCCCGCATTCGGTGTACCCATGCGACGGATCGCCTACATGCTGGCCCAAGACAAGCGGTCTGCCGCCAGCCTTGGCCGGCATGAGCTTGACCCCAAGTGCGTCGAATCTGTCGCCAGGGCATTCGAAGCTAGGGATGCGGTTCAGCCCGCCTAGCCCTACCTGCCAATGTCCTGTTTCCCACGTATCGACACCTGACACCCGATCAAGGTAGCCGTAGTCGATTACCACAACTTGGATGCCGGCCTCCGTATAGTCTCGGCAGACCTGCCCGCCCTTGTCGCGGACCCCGGAAACGACAACAACTTCGAACTGCTCTACCTGGCCTTGCCCGTAATCTGATACTGACCGCCAGTGCGGACGATGCCCTAAAGCCAAGAGGCCGGAGCGAAATGCCCCGGCCTCAAGGTTGTCACTGCGGGCGTATACCCCTACCCGCATTAGCGCGACTGGATCACCACGCCGGCCAGGTCCTTGTGGGACGTGAATACCTTGTCCCAATAGTCGCTGGTGCCGAGCGCCGAGTCAGACGGGTTCTTGCCGCCGTTGCTGACATCCCAGGTGAAGCCCTTGATGCCGACGTTGTAGGCGAACTCGCCCTGCATGCGGATCAGGAGTTGTTCCAGTCCGGTGACTTCCTGAATCACTACATGCTCTTCCTCGGTGTCCTCCACTCGCAGCGCGTCGGCGCTCAGGCCAAGCGTGAAGTAGTCGGTCACCGCAGCAGTTCCAGAACCGGTCGTTACCGCAAGCGCGTCCGAATCGGTGACGATGATCGGACGATTCAGGGTCAGCGGAGACGCCGCCACAACCGCCGTGTTCGCAACCACGTCGCCGTTGTTGCTCGGGGCGATCTGGTACTGCAACAGGTCAAACGCGACCTTGGAGTGCATCACCCAAGCGTCGATCCGCGAGGCGGCATCGCCGTACAAGGCGAGACCGGACACAAGCGAAGTGGTCGCCATCGTTCCATTGGTCGGGACGGTGAACTTGTTGGCAGCGTTGCCACTGAGCGCGGCGCGGCCGGCGCGGATGGCGTTGTTCAGCATGTCCGCCAGTACGTCCTTGGCGACCTGCTCACCGGCAGCGACGCGGATAGCGTCCTGCGACAATCCGGGCTTCAAGAACGCCGAACGGGTCCATTCCACCGGGCCGATCTTGCGATTCAGCTTGATGGCGGCGTACTCGTCCTGCGACAGCTTGATGCCGGACGCGATGGCGACGCTGGTCTGATCCTGGCGAGAAACGAGGCCGCCCGCGTTCTTGAAGAACGCAGCATAATCGTAGTCACCGGGCTTGCGGTTGCTGGTCAGGCGAATGGTGCCGTTGCTGCCAGCGTTGAACTTGTCAACCGCCTGCGCAATAACTTCGCTGTAGCCGCTCTGGAAGAACGGGTCGCGGAACTTGGTATCAGTGGGGAGAGTGGTAGCCATTTCTTTAACCTCTAGTCAGGTAATTTCATGAAGGCGTCCTGACCATGCTTGGAGACGTATTCCGCCTTCTGGACATGACTCATGGACGACCGCTTGAGTTGTTCGCCGCCGCCGCCACCCTGTGAACCGGGTGCGCCGCCGCCGCTTGCACCGTTAATGACGAAGTGCTTGCCCTCGTCAGTCCCGGCCCATTCCGTGATGAAGTCGCCCAGCGCCTTGTCGCCGGCCTTGACCACCTGCGTACCGTTGTCGTCCGCAACCGATACCGCGCCGCCGAGCAGCGCTTTGACTGCTTTCAGGTGTACGGGATTGGTCACGCCGGCCTTGGTCAGCGCTTCGGTAAGAGCCGTGTCGGCTAGGGATTTTCGATATGCCGCATCAGTTTCTGCCGCCTGCTTGGTGGCATCCTCCGCAGCCTTGGTCGCCTTGGATAGCGCTTTGGTTGCATCAGCGAGCTTCGCTTTCAGGTCGTCTCGCTCTGACTCGACTTTTTCAAGGTCGGCCGGATCGATTTCCGTTTGTTTGCGGAGCTTCTTCACCTCGCCAAGCAGTTCGTCACGCTTGGCAAGCAGGGGGGCAGTAGCTTTCTGTACGGCAGCATCAATCGCCGCCTGCACCTCAGGCGCAGTCAGGTCAACGTCAGTCACGGATAATGTCCTCTGGACGGGTTACGGCCGCAGGCCAAAAGAATGGGCCGCCACTGGCGACCCTGCTTGCTCGCCCCGGCACGACCGGGCACGCGCGATGCTGGTAACGATGTCGAATAATCCGGGGGAGCTTCAATCCCCCAACCCGGCCCGCTTGAACGCCTTAGGTTCCAGCCGCCTCATTTCCTCCAGCGTCAGCGGTTGCCAACGTCGGTCAAGCTGCAATTCGGCGAATCGCTTGGACGACAGCCCGCCGTCCCGCAGCAGCTTTCCTCGGGTCGGACCGATTACCTCATCCTGAAATGCGGCCGGCTGGCGCTTGAGCCAGTCGTAGTAGGTCGTCCCGGCATCTACCGGGCCATCCATGCTCGAACGCTTGGCCCCTTTCGTCAGCGCCTTCCACTCGTCTTTCAGGACCGGGGTTGTGCTGGATCGGCAATTGACGTGAGCCGGCGGCAGCGGCCCATTTCCGAACTGGAAGATACGGCCGTCCAGCGCCCTGCATGTGTCGCTGGTGCGCTGGTCAAGCGTGGCGGACCACATATACCCGGCCAGGATGTCGGCATTGTCGGCGTAGGTCTCATGCCGCGCCGAGGCGCTAACATGAGCAACCGCCGTCCGTACCACGGCTTCGGTTTTGCGTGCAGATATCGCCAGTACGCCATCGGCGTACCCCGCCGCTTTCGTGCCGCGTACCGCCTGCACGATCTGCGCCGTGGTCTGCCCCTCGGCCACACCGAGACGGATAGCCCCGGCGACACGCTCACGCTCAGCCTGCGACCATTCGCCGATGAACCCGGCCAGCAACTTCCCTTTGCCGGCCGCCAGCGGCTGGGAACTGGCCGCTGTCCACAACTGACCTGCGGTCGGCACATTGGCCCGATACCCATGCTCGGCCAGCATCCCGCCGACAAACTCGCCCTCATAGGCTGCCAGCGCCCGCAGGTCGTCGTCCAGCGCCCCGGTGTACTTCGACAGGGTTGCCGCCAGTACGCCATCCACCTCGCGCAACATGGCCTCCATGCGAGCATGTTCAATGGCCGTCAGTCCGCCGCGCGTCAGTATCTCGCGCAGCCTGCGATCGATCTCGCGCAGGAACGGGGCGAACTTGCGGACCTGGCCGGATTTCAGGCGCTCGATATAGACCGCATGCCGGGTCAGGTCGTCGGCAAAGGCGAGATTGGCCTGTGCCATTACTCAGCCTGCGCAGGGTCGACACCCGGCTCAATCGGATCAAGCTCGACCCCGCCGCCCTGCGTCTCAAGCTCGTCGCGGATGTCGTCATCCGACTTGTCAGCCGCGATCAGCCCGATAGCGCGGCAGTACGTCCAGAAATCGGATTCCGGCAGCTTGCCAGACTGCACCGCCGCCAGAGCCTGCCCCATCTGCTGCGCGTCGAACTGCACGCCGGAGAACTCGGTCCCGATGGTGAAGTCAAGATTCTCGGGTGTCGCCGCTACGCCAGCGAACTGTGCCACCCAACCAAGGGCGGTCCGGTAGGCGTCGCTCACGTTGTCGCAGACGATGGACAGGATGCTGTTGCTGGATTTGTCGTTCGCTGCGGCCTCGGTGGCGGTACGGTTGGCCTCGCCGGGGGCGATCAGCTTTGCCCCAAGCATCCCCATCAGATCGACTTTGTGCTGCATTTCCTCTGACAACCCGGATACCGCCTGAGCCTGCAACAGCCCCGCCTGCCCGCCGGACGGAACCGGAAGAATGCTCCGGCTGCCGACGTACACACCGGACTTCTGCATTTCTTCGGCCCAATCCGCATCCGCGCCGCTAACCCAATACATCGCCTGCCCCGCGAAGAACAGTGATTCCTCATGGTCGGCGCTGTTGTTCAGGTGCGCAATGTTCAGGGTCGCAAGGTCATACAGCGGCGGCTGATCCGGAAGCACGTCGTTATTCGTGGCTCCGATGAAGGTGAACGGGATTTCCGACCACGGCTTACTGCCCTTGATGACTGGCCGCCTTTTCTCTACGACAACCCAGCCGCCGCTGTTAGACTCCTGCCATACCTCCTGCACATACACGCCTCCGTCCATGCGCAGCACCCGATACTGCGTCTTGCTGCTTACCTCAAAATCGCTCCATTCCTCGTATGACTCACGCAGCACGACGAGCGTCAGCATGTTACGTGCGCCCATCTTCTCGGTGCGCCAGTTCATGATTGAGTTTGCGTCGTACAGGGAAATTGTCGGCCGCACGCCCATACGCTCGGCATCGATGGCGACCATTTCACCGTCTGACTTCGGGTAATCCACTAGCAGGCCGGATCGCCCGGTCTGCAAGACATTGGATACCGTGGACTGCGACTGATTGATGATCCCGACGCCGGAACCGTCAACGTCGCTCTTTAGGAAATCCAATCCTGACGGACACTTGACCTCTGGTGATTTCCCGAACGCG
The DNA here is from genome assembly GCF_010211745.1 of Pseudoxanthomonas kalamensis DSM 18571. Lineage (GTDB taxonomy): Bacteria > Pseudomonadota > Gammaproteobacteria > Xanthomonadales > Xanthomonadaceae > Pseudoxanthomonas_A > Pseudoxanthomonas_A kalamensis. Next base: position 6,125 of record NZ_PDWQ01000002.1, read on the forward strand.
ATACCGATCATTGCCGACAGCGTGCGCCCGGTGGCATTTGTGTATACCGCCCGCCGCCTGCGCTGATCGTTCCGAGTTGTGTTCTCAGGCGACAGGTCGGTCGGATTCACTTGGATGATGTAGTCGGATGTCTTGACCGCATCTGACCCTGAGACGGCATCTTGCACGAGTTTCCACTGCGCACGCTTATCTTTAGCCTCGGGACGGATAAATTCAACGCTCATGCGGCAAATCCAATTTTGATTGCGGTGGCGGGTTTCTTGATGGGGTATCGGTAGGCAATGAAGTACCCGGCGGCGTCGATCACATGATCCAGCCCGCCCGACTTGTCAGGCTCGCCGTGCTTGTCGTAAGCCTGCTTTTCCAGTGACTCGACCAAATCGGGGCACCCCTCTGGATTCACCCGGTAGCGCCTTGCGCCGTCCGAGCAAATCATCTTGTTGACTGACAGCACACGGTCTTTCACACGCGGGTTCGACGGATTCACGCGGACGCCGAATCCGGCCTTTCGCAAGATCGCCAAGTCAGACTCACTCGCGTTGTTGCTCTTGCGACTCGCTCCGCTGGCGTCCGGATACACGATGATCTTGTGCCCCTCATGCTCTCGGCTCAGCAACGCAGCCATTGCTGGCGTATCAAGCACTCCGGTATGCTCGACGACCGCATGCGGATCGTCTCCGCGCAGTACGTGGATAACCGCCGACATTTTGCCTACGTTGAAGTCCATCCCGACGTGCAGCGCCTCGCCTTCCTTGATGCGCTCAGCACTCGCATTTGCCGCCCGGTCGAACTCCGGATACACGGACCCGGCCACGAGGTTGACGAACTCTCCATCCAAGTAGGCGGCCAACAACTGCGGCGGGTACGTGGTCCGCAGGCTGTCGATGTACCCGGTCGGAAGATTGGCCGCATTGCTCATCGTCCCGGCCTTGATGATTCGATATCCGGACTCGGCCCGACGAACCCATCGGTCGTAGACGAATCGAAATCCCTCAGGGGTCGTCGCAACGCCTACAGTATTAAGACTTCCGTCCGGCTTTTTCTGCCGGTTGCGCGCAATGATCTTGTTCCATGCATGCGCTGCCTTTTCCTCAGGCAGCGTATCCAACTCATCGACAATGCTGTCTGCCACCTCGTAGCCGATGATCCGCTCCGGCGCATCCATCGTCCGGAAGATGATCGATCCCGCTCCCTCGACATTGATGATCTTGTCGTTCTTGTTCTGTTTGTACCCAAGCCCCCATGACTCCAGCGTTTCCATGACGCGCGGCCACGCAATCGTCGTTACAAGGTCATACGTCGGAAGGTAGTACGCAACCGACTGGATCGGGTACTGCAATTTCAGCGTCAGCAGGCGGAGAATCGCCGCGTGCGTCTTGCCTGCGCCGAAACCCGCCACCATCGCCGGAAACTGGTCCGTCGCAGTGACGAACTCGTACTGCGGGCCAGTCAACTCGACACGCACGATCAGTCCTCGCGCTCGGGAGCCTCCGCAGCGCGGACAATCTGGATCACTGGAAGTCCTGCGCCTTCGACCTTGGCGTCAACGAACTCAGTAGGCTTTCCCCATCCTCGATCAAGTAGCGCCTGCGAGCAGGCGACGCGCACCTGCCACTCCGGCGCGGTTAATCCATCAGCAAGGGTCTGGATCGCCTCCGCCGTGTGCAGTCGCGCCAACTGCGCAGCCGTCTCCCCATTCGGCCCAACGCGAGGCGAACGCCCCCCAGGATTCCCGGACTTACCCTTCTGGAACGTGGTGCTGCTCTTTGCCACGTTAGCGCTCCAGCACTCCCAAAGCGCGATCCGCCCAACGGGCGGGGGTTGCAGCGCCTGGTGTTTCAAGCAGCAGCTTGTGCAGCTTGGCGATAACCCAGATCAGGATGGCTTTCATCGGTTCACCTCGTAGGCTTGTATTAGGGCTTCGATTCGGGCGTCGCAGGCGGCACCGACTCCAATAGCATCCGAGACAAGCTCTGCTCCGCGTTCAACGGCTGGGTCAGGCTCGGCGGCAGCGGCGGTATCACCGGACAGACGGGCGGTGTGGAGCGCTGCGACTTCGTGGCGCAGCCGGAGATTGCCTGCACGCAAAGCAGCAGCAACACTTTCAGCGCGGGCTTGCGCATCTTGTTTTTCCTTCTCGTATTGTTCGGCGACGGCGTTTAGCTCTGCTGATCTAGAGCGCTCGGATTCAAGGGCGTCTTGTAGGGAGATAACCTTTGCCTCGGCAGCGTCGGCGCGATTATTGGCCTCAGTTGCGCTGGTTTTCTGGCGTCCATGATCACAGGACACGACGCCGAAACAGACTGCAAGAGCCGCGAAGCAGGCCAGCAGGATTCTGGTCATTGAACGTCCCTCAAGCACAACTTCCGCTCATCAAGGCGGCGGTTGAAAAGACCTCGCACAAACTTCCCTCCCGCGCTGCTCCATACAGGCTTTCCGGCAGCGTTGCGGGGGATGCGCTCACAGGCCGTCTCGTAATCCCCGCGCCTTGCGTACTGCGCAGCAACGCTTCCGCAGGTCTTGTTTACGCCGAAATTCCATGCGTGCGACGAGAGCGCATCAAACACCGACTGTGGCGGTGTGCGGCCAAGACAGTTAATCAGCGGAAGCTGTACATGCTTCACCATCGCAGCCCTTTCCTCGGCCTCGCATTGCTCGTCAGTCCAAACATCGCCAACGATGATCGGGGTGTCGGTCACATGCTTTGTAAGTCCGTCGCACACGGTCGGCAGTCCACCCGCCAGTCTGTCGGCATAGACTGTTAACCCCCGAGTCCCGCCGCTCTCCCACTTTTGGACGAACCCCATCAGGACAGCAGACGCTAGGACAACCCCGGCCACCGTGCCGCCTACAACGGTCTTTGTCCCCACCTGACCTCGGCTCATTGGTCGTCCTGCAAATCCCGCAATTGCGCCTTGTGCAACTCCGACTTGCGAACGTCATCACGGTGCTTGTAAATCCAGTTGACCGCCAAGCCGACGATGGCGACGAATGCACCAGTGAATGTCATCACGTCGCTGGCAGTGAGCCCGCCGATTACTGCGGCAGCACTCCCTCCGAACGTAGCTTTATTTGCGATGGCGGCTATCGTCGCCTCGGCAGCCTGATCCTTCACTTCCGGTCCTCAGTGCAATGGGCCGGATTCCCGGCGTTCCTCGATATGCGCGAGCGTCTGCCGCGCGATGTCCACAAGGGCGAGCAAATCCTCGGCCGCTACCCCGACCTGATACCCGCCCGCTTGCGTCTTGTAGATGACAAAAACCTCGGCGACATCGCCGTCGCAGGCTGCGTCGTGCAGTTCCTCGATGATGTCGTCGGTTAGCTCGCGGATGTTCATGGGGTTACCGAGTCAATGCCTCCGCCGGTCTCCGGGTCGAACTGCGCGGCGATCTTGACCGCTGTCTTTGCGTCCGACCCCATCGCAAGTGCACCAATCGCAAACTGGGCACCTGAACCGATTACGGCGAATGGCTCGCGGATGCGAACCTCGCGCAAGTACGGCCAGGTCAGCCAAAAAGCCTCGTCTCCGCGGATCACGATGAACTCGCTATCCTCCGACTCAGGAAGGGCCGGCTTGTCCTTACCTTCCTGCATCCATGCCGCTACCTCGATCAACTGGTGCATCGTCCCCGCGCCGGCCAGATAGCCGTTCGGGATCGGAAATATCTTGCAGGTCGTCATGTACCCCGCCATCTGACGATCAGCGGCAAGGGTTTTGCCATCCCACACGATTGTGGTCACGCCGCCTCCGCGAACATTTCCGCATTGACGCGGCTGCGGCCAACCTCCCCATGCTTGGCGTGGTACACGATGGCCTGCATCGGGCGCGCAGATCGCCATCCGCCATTGGTGGCGTAGGCATCCCGCGCCGCCAGTGTCCCGAAGCTCTCTACCGTCACGCCTGCAAACTCTCTGCGGCTTTCGTGATGGACGTGGCCCATCAGCCAATGCCTGTGATCTGACTCGCCCCAATCCTTCGCGCGGTCGGCGGCCATGACCCCCGGCAGCTTGTCAGGCTTGCAGGTGTGTCCGTGATGGACCCCGAGCAATACCCGCCCGAATTTGTAATACGCGAATACAGCCGGCGAACTGTCTACCGTTACCCTTGGCTCGCGTTCGTAGGCGACTGACAGCACTCGCGCGAGCCAAAGCCCGCCCGTCTCATCGTGATTGCCGGGGACGCAGATCACATGCACGTGCTTGTGTTTCTCCAGCGCCGACTCGATGCACTGGCGCATGGTCGTGACAGCCACATCAACTACGCGGGCATAGCGTCCGTCCGCATCGAGCATGTGGCCACTGCGAGGCGTCTTTGCCTCCATCGAGTCAAAGTGCAGCGCGTCGCCCAGGTTGATGACCAGCCCGGTTTCGCTTGCCGGGGCGGCGGCGACCAGTGCCGACATCGCGTCGCAATGCACCTGCCGGGCGATATCCAAATTCCAATCCTCGCCAGTCTCATCCGGCCAAGACAACATGCCAAAGTGCGGATCGCCGATTGGATACACCGTCAGCAGGTCGTCGCGGAATACGCCCTTTGCCTTCCTCGGCTTGACCCTCGGCAGGTCTGCCGCCATCGCATCGATTGCCGCGACCATCGCAGCATGACGCGCCTCGGCGTCGGCTGTGGTCTTGACCCATTGAGCCGCAACGGAGCCGTCCTCCCGGTACAGCGTGGACGTGCCCTTGACGTTGAAGCCCGGTGCCGTCGGGTGAACCATGTCGCTTTCGTGCGCCACGCCCTTCGCTGCCGCGATAATGCGGTCGGCCCACTGCTGCTCAAGCTCTGGCATGACGTTGAACGTCCTCTTGCAGTCGTGGCATGCGCCTCGACCGCTGCCCTTCTTGTACGTGTGTGTGCTTCCGCACTTGGGACACTGCATCAGTCGCCCGTGTCCTGTCGGACACGTATCCCGGTGATTCGGCCGGCTGTACCCACGGCGACAAAATCCGATTCGTCCACATGCACCAGTGCCGCCTCGATTTCCTTCTGCAAAAGCGCCAGCGCACGCCACGCCACCTTGGCAGAATGACGCACGCCATCGGTATCGACGGTCCCGCGCTGCATAAGGTGTCGCATCAGCGCATCAGCCTCGTCGCCCGACTTGCTGCGGTCCCAATGAAGCGGCTGGCCTGGATTGTGCTGCTCGTTACCAATCGCGGATAACTCTGCTACGGCGGCCAAAGCATTTGGGAAATAATCCAAGCAGCCGGTCGCCAGCGGAATCAACTTTCTGGCCGCCGCGTCTGTCGGAAGTGTCATGTGAACTCTGGTCGTTGATGTAGGTTTCAGCAGCCCCGCAGCGCTACGGGGCACGTCCGGGTTCCCAAGGTTTACTCGGGGATCAGTGCGGGATTCCGCTCCCCCCTCGTCCCGACCTCGCCAGCAGGAGCTACCCACCGGCCGGATTCGACGCTTGCTGAAATAGGAACCCCCCATGGTGCGCCGGTCTGACGAGAGGCGTGGGGGGTGTTGTTATCGACCTTCGTGGATCAGTCCGAAGGGCCGCTGTTACTACCTTTCGGCCTAGCAGCGGTCTTGGAGTTGCACGAGCAGTTACCCATCTCGCGCGTTGTAGCGACGATCATCCAAAAACTGGGGGAGCATCAATCCCCCGATCAGGCTGCATCCCGCAACGCTGCCGACAGGTGCCGCGCGGCTTCCTGCTCGGCGTCCCCAAATTCGCGGATCATCCACTCGTACATGGGCCGCCACACCACGCGGTAGGTCGCCTTGTCCCGCCCGATGGCCGCTGCACGCTTACGGTCGGAGATTGCCAGCGTTCCGCGTCCGCCACAGGTCGGACAGGTAACGACAAGCTCGCCCGCCCGGAGTTGTCCGCGACCCTTGCAGTCCGGGCACTGATTCGGATGGGCCAACTCGTCGATGACAGCCTTGGACATCGCCGGCAGCATTTCGAACGCCGACACCGGCCAGCACCTGGCCTTGATCGCCTCGACCTTGGCCTCGGCCGCCGCAAGCTCTCGCAGCAGCCCAGCGCCCGGATTGTTTGCCCAGCCGGCGCAGGCGTGGAGCATGCCCCGGTGGATTCGCGCCTCGGATAGCTCCTTGGCTTGCCGCGCAATCTCCGGCTGTACGTGCATGTACACAGCGTCCCTGAGCTTGTGGGAGCGCCTTGCGGCCCCGTCCGGCCACCAGCAGGCCTCCAGTACCTCACGGCCCAGGCCCGCCGGCACAAACGCCAGCGCGGCGGCAATGTCCTGATTCGACAGCGCCCCGACCCCGCCCCGGCCAACGTCGTAGCGGATCGTCGTCGGGTTCAGGCGTGCGAGTAGTTCGCGTGGGTTAGTCATGGCGTACTCCCCTCCCGGCGGCAACCGCCCGGTGCGCGAAAGCCAGAAATTCCAGTGGCGACCTGACCGCAAACCGTGCCAGCGCCATGTAAGCCGACCGCACTCCAGACCAGCGCCCCAATCCGAACGCCGCACCCACTGCTGCCGCCAAAAGAATCTCGTTCATGTCGATACCCTCTTGATTCGCCCTGTGCGGGCCTGTGAGGCCCGCCCCTGTGTTCCGCTACCCTCGCCGCACTCGAACGGAGGACGACCCGCGCAGAGCGACTGGTGCGGCTCCTGCCCCATGTAGTCCACGACAGAAGCCCATGCCGCCTCCCAGCCGTGGCAAACGGCCGTCGCCCATCCCGCGCTGGTCAGGTGCGCCAGCCATTCGTGCTGTTCCCGGCTGACCCGCCCGCCGTGCAGGCGCTTGAGTTCGAGGGCCAGCCCCACGAACGGGCCGCGTGGCACGGGCAACAGGTAATCGGGCACGCCGGGGCGGACGCCCTCTGCCTTGAGCTGGGCGGCCACGCGCTTGTTGCGCAGCCCCCCATTCGGCACCGCATGGAGCCATCGAAGGTCGGGCCAGCGATCCTCCGCCCCGCGCACGGCTCGCATGAACACCACCGCTTCGGTGTGTTCTGAGGTCATGGCGTCACCATACTGAGGCTGTCAAATCCGTATGGAGCCCTCACAGCAGGGTTATCCACAGGCGGCGACCTGTCGGGAACGACCTGTCGGCCCTTACGGGTATAGGAACCGACAGGTGAGTCAGACCCGTCCGTAACCGGCCGACAATCGGGGGAAAGCGCCACAAAAGCGCGCTTTTCCCCATCGACATGTCGGCTTTCGGGGGCCCGACATGTTGCCGACAGGTAATCCGACAGGTTAACCACTTGAAAATCAATCATTTGCGTTGACGTGTCGGATTCTCCAGAATTTCCGACAGGTGATCCGACATGTAGCCGGATTGACCCACCTGGAAGTGAATCCGAGGCCCGGATTGGACGCTCAGGAGGAGTGCGGAAAGGCGCTTTCTGCCGAAAATCGAACCGACAGGTCGAGTTGTCTTTAAAATCAATCATTTATAGTCACCTGTCGGTTTTTCAGAATAGGAACCGACAGGTCGATTCCTCCACGGAGCCGACGAGTCGTCCCACGGACGAGTAGCGCCAGCCGGCCTGAACACGTCAGTCAGGCCGTTGACACGCGGGATTTGCTCGGTAGATCGGACCAGATCGCCGGACTCGACGGCCGCAGCGAGACGGCTCTTGGCCCAATCGGCACCGAACCCGCACCGGTTCGATACCTTTCGGACGGTCGCGTACTCCTTGGCCTCACACAGCTCGACCACCGCCCGGATGACCAGGCGCACATTCGCTTGCTCTTTCTCCAGCTTCCGTTCTGCCGCCGCGTCCGCCTTGGCCCCCTGGAGCGACTTATGGACAGACCGCCACGATTTACCCGACAGGTCGGCCGGAGTGTTTATCTCTACCGCGCGGGGGCCATAGGGGTCCACGTCATCCCAGCGGAAGAACAGTGGCACCGGCTCGGCCGACTTGGAGGACGACAGGCATGCCAGCAGGGTCACCCGGTCCTTTTCGCCGGGGGCTACCAGTGATCGCAGGACTTCGCGGCTGTCGGCCTCGGGGAACGGGTCGAAGGCCGACCCCAAGTTAACGGCCAGAAGGGTCTGGCGAGCGTTGTTGACCAGCGCGGTGCCGCCACGGAAGGCCGACTCTGACAGGTCAAGCGTCGGAAGGGCCTTGGCCGCCTCCTGGCTTGTGTGGTGCGTCAGTACGACGGCCACGCCGGTGACCTTGGCAACGTGCTTGAGGGCCGAGACCAGCACGCGCAGGCCTACGTTGTCCTCCTCGGCGTCCGAAAGCGTGCTGGCCGTCTCGAAGATGGCCAGCCCAAGCGGACACTCGCGGGCCATCAAGCGCCGGATCGTGTCGATCAGGGCCGCCAGAATTGGGCCGCGCACGGGTTGCCGGCCTTCCAGCCGCACAATCTCGCGCCAGCCGGCAAGCAGCTCGCCGTGAAGGTCGGGGACGATGATATTGGACTGTAGTCGGGCGGCGTCGTCCGCCGGAAGGCGAGAGCGTTGGGCCTGCACCTTTCGGGCGTACTGGGCGCGGTCGTCCTCGGCCGAGTAAATCATCACGCTACCGACTTCGACCGGAGCCATGCCGCCCAGCGCCCAGCCAAGCGCGAAGTGTTTGGCAATGGCCGTGATCACGGTCGTCTTGCCCTCGCGTCCGGGGGCGGCAAGCACGGTAACCTCGCCAGCCGGGAACAAGCCGCGCTTTCCGTCCGGTGCCATGAAGGCGTGCGGGTGCGGGATGGCAGCGGCGTCGAACTCAGCATCGGTGAACGGAGTCGCGGCCTCATCCAGTGCGGAACCGATGCTGGCGACAATGGCGGTCGGCTGCGTGGGGGGCGCACTGGAGGATGGGACCACTCCGGACAGTGGATTCAGCCAACCGTGCCGGCTGGCCGCCGCGAACACGGCCTGATAGCCGGTATGGTCGGCCGTGAAGCTGTCCCACACACGGGCCGCGTCGGCCGGATCGTACTTGTCGGACTGCTGCGACCACTCGACCCACAGGGCGCGTCCGCGTTCTCCAAGTTTCTTGAGCCGTTGACCGTTGGCAACCCATAGGTCGCGATCATCCGCCCGCATGGAAGCCAGGGCACTGCGCAGATCGGCCGCAGTGCGAGGGTCCATGTACTCGGTTACGTTGTCCGGAGTCGGGGCTGCGTTCGGGGCGTGGCGTGGCGCTAGAGTCCTGGTCACGTAGTCGTGCAGGTCGATGGGTTCGCCAAGCCCTGCGCCCTCGCCCGTGACTGTGAAGAACCGGCCGGCGCTGTATGCCTCTATTCCTGATCCGTTGGAGCCAAGGGCTGGAAATGGGCGGCCATACCCGATTGCATGGAGGCCGTTTCCTGACGGACTGGACTCGGTGTAACCGGGCAGTCCGTCGTCGGCCAACAGGGCAAGCTCAGGACGGCTTGGCAGGTCATCCAAGTCGATCCCCTGCCAATGGCCCCCGGTTCCGTCGGGCCCAAGGGCAAACCCGAGTCCTGTGTATTGCCCTGATGCCAAGGCATCGCAGGCGTCCACAAATGAGGCGAGTTGCGCAATGTCGGCAGCGTCGTCCAGTCGCCCGTGCCGGGGCTTGCCGTTGGCGTAGAACGGAACCTTCCGGGGCTTCTTGTCAGGGACGGGAATGCTTCGCCATACCAGCCAGCGACGCGCATCACGCATCGATTCGGGGAGGGTGTCGGCGTCGAGTTCGGCCGTGATCACGACGCAGCAATCGCCATCCGCTTCTGAAGGACTTCCAGCGCCTTCACGGCCGACACGAACTCTCGCTGAAGCTGGGCCGCCTCGTCCTCCGGGTTCAGGGGCTGCGGCTCGGTGTAGCCGGCGTCACGCGCCTCGTAGTGGGCCAGGATGTGAACCCCCGACTGCCGCGCGGTGCGCCGGATCAGGCGCAACTCGCCCAGGTCCAGCTTTTCCCGCTTGTCGGTGTTGAGGCAGGCGGCCAGCTTGCGGCCGGCATCGTCTGCCGGCATGGCTGGCCAGAGCATGTTCCCCACCTGCTTGAAGCCACCAAGTGCCGTCACGCAGTCGCGGATGGCGTCCTCGTAAGTGTCGTAAAACAAAGGGATTTGTGCGCTTGTCACTCTCGTTACCCCTGCGGGGGACGGCGTGGGACAACCGTCCGGATGTACAAAAAAAGCCCGCCCAACAGGACGAGCTGCTATGTGTTCAACCCCAAATATCAGGCCGCAAAGACGCTTTCCGCACGCGGTATCGCCGCCCCCATGTCGCTGTCTCAACCTCGATTGCTTGAGCAAGCTCGGGAGACGGGCGCTTTCCTCGCCACCCCTGCCCCAACTGCCACAGATAGTCAGGGCTACGTTTCAGACGACGCGCCAATTCGGAGCGCCGACTGGTGTCTGACACGAAAGTTTCCAGGTCCATGACGGATAAGTCTATCCGTAAGGTAGACGTCCTTGCAAGGCCCATGTGTCCCCAAGAGGTAGACCACACCTATCGAGGGCACGCCTACCATTTGGGTATGCGTCCAATCACTGACATCCGGCGCGCCCGACTCCGGCAACTGATTGATGAGTTGTTTGATGGAAATCAGGCCGCGTTCGCCGAGTCAATCGGCAAATCAAGGGCTTATGTTGGCTTCTGGCTGGCGGACCCAGCCAAGCCGCACGCAAAACAGATCAGCCACGCAACAGCGCGCGAGGTAGAGGCCAAGGCGATGAAGCCGGCCGGCTGGCTGGATGTCGATGAGGCGGCGTCGCAGTCGGTGATACCCGACCCGGCGATTCTTGGAATCGCGCTTACATCGGTGGACAAGGTTGCCCGAGATCGGTTGATACGCATAGAGGGGCAGATGGGCGTATTGGCTCCGGTCGTGATGTATGCATATGCGTTAGCCATGCGAACCTTCGCAGGCAAGTTGCCGGTCAGAGGTACGGTGAGGGGCGATAAAGCGCTGGACGATTTCGACAGGAAGGTCGCCGAGAACTTGGGGGAAGGCATTGAGAGCGGATCACTCGGACCACTTGAGTACGTTGCTGGAAGAAGCAAAAAAGGCCCTATCCAAGGCAAGGCCAAGAGCAAGGCGGCTGGGCGTGGTCGAACCTGACGGGATCAGGATTGTGATTGACGAATCCGGCGGGCGGGAGCAACGCCAGTTTCGGAACTTAGACCAATTAGGGGACTGATATGAAGATGGCACTGATCGCGCTCCTTTCTTTGGTAGCGGCGTCGGCGCTTGCCGCTGACGGGTACAAAGTCGCTGGGAGACAAGGCGCTATGGTGTTTGTGTCCGTAGATAAGTCCCAAAAGGACAACGAGGACGTTTACAGGATTGCGGTCGCAGAATCCTGCGCCGGGAGAGCAATATGCAACGTCCATTTTTGGGTAGGCCAAGCCGCAAGTAGGTTGCCAATGACCGACGCGCAGGTGAACTCAAAGGTCGTCACTTGGCAGCAGAATTTGAATACCGGCCTGCGCCGATGGGTTGTCAATTGCAAGACGACCGATGTATTTAAGGGTGACCGCGAGTGCGGATAGCTTGGCGCGCATCCAAAATTGAAACAGGGGGAGTAGTGAAGAGGATTGCTTTGATCGGGGTAATGACGGCTGTAGCCGCCTGCGCATCTACGCCTCCGCCCATGAGCAGAAGTGACTGGGAGGATATCCACGTTCGTCAGTACGAAGGGGTAACCGCCAGAGAAGTTCAAGACGCGGCCGAGAAGGTATTGCGGCTCGCCGACCATGATTTTTCGTTCCAGTATCCAGACGGAAGGCTGATTGCCAGCAGAAACTGGACGGTGTTCGCTGTGATCGCCATCACTGGCGGGAAAGATCATTGGACTGTGGAGACGAGTGAGTCAAATGGGGTCACGCGGGTAACTACGACGATAACGCGAGAGTCATCTACGACAACTGCCGCGCCAGTTGTTGGTGGATCAGGGGTCGCGCCTGTTGTCGGGTCCACACCTGGCGCGCTGATAACGCAGGGCGCTCCATACCAGCTTTTCTGGGAGCGGCTTGAGTACACCATTGGGAAGAGGGACGTATGGACGACGTGCGACCAGTTCAAGGGTCGGATTAAGGACTCCACGAGAGCAAGAGACCGGGGGCAGATAGATGCTTTATGCGGGATAACCGCAGATGACGTGTACCCACAGTAATCCAACGACTCCGAATAGCCGTATCTAAAGCCCGCTCCGGCGGGCTTTTTCTTTGCCTGAAACTTTTTTCCACTGGCCTATTGACAAGTCTATCTTTTGGATAGACACTTACTCCCAAGCCCGCACACACCGGGCACGGGAGACAGACAAATGGCACAGGTAGTCCAGATCATGCCGTTCCAGTCAGCGGTCAAGCAAGGCCGCCGGATCGGGGTCACGGACAAGGCAGCGGTACGCGACGTACTGGCCGCACAGCGCAAGGGTGAGACCGGCGAGACCGTCGCCAGCACCTACCGGCATATCGCTTGGGGGCTGGTGATGAATGGCGGGCGCGGGGGTGCGGCATGACCAGCAAGAAGACGCAGGCCCCGGAAGAGACCATCACCTCCTACAAGGGCTTCACAAAGGACTTCACCTGCATGGGCGGCTCAGAGCCTTTCCAGTACGCAGTTGACGAGACCTACGAGCATGTAGGAGTGGTTTTAGCCTGCCGCTCGGGCTTCCACGCCTGCGAATACCCTCTCGATGTTTTCGGCTACTACCCGCCCGGTATCCTGAGTCGGTACGCCGAAGTCGAGCAGTCTGGCGACATTTCGCGGCATGAGTCAGACAGCAAAGTCGCCAGCAGGAAGATCAAGATCGGGGCCGAGGTTGGTATCCCCGGCATCATCAAGGCCGCCATCGAATACACCACATCTCGGTGCAACCCCGTAAGGGCCAAGCATTCCACAGGGGACCAGTCGGCCAGTAGCGCCACGGGGTACCAGTCGGCCAGTAGCGCCACAGGGGACCAGTCGGCCAGTAGCGCCACGGGGTACCGGTCGGCCAGTAGCGCCACGGGGGACCAGTCGGCCAGTAGCGCCACGGGGTACCGGTCGGCCAGTAGCGCCACGGGGGGCCGGTCGGCCAGTAGCGCCACGGGGTACCGGTCGGCCAGTAGCGCCACGGGGGGCCAGTCGGCCAGTAGCGCCACGGGGTACCGGTCGGCCAGTAGCGCCACAGGGGACCAGTCGGCCAGTAGCGCCACGGGGTACCAGTCGGCCAGTAGCGCCACAGGGGACCAGTCGGCCAGTAGCGCCACGGGGTACCAGTCGGCCAGTAGCGCCACGGGGGGCCAGTCGGCCAGTAGCGCCACGGGGGACCAGTCGGCCAGTAGCGCCACGGGGGACCAGTCGGCCAGTAGCGCCACGGGGTACCGGTCGGCCAGTAGCGCCACAGGGGACCAGTCGGCCAGCTTGTCTACAGGCTCACATTCATCGAGCCAGATCACTCCGAACAAATATGGAGAGAGTATGGCCGCGTCCGCCATTGCGGTTGGCTATGCAGGCAAGGCCCGCGCGCCAATGGGTAGCGCGATCTATCTGGCAGAGCGAGATGACAGCGGCGAGTTCCTGGCCGTGTTCGCCAGCCGGGTCGGCGACAACGGGATCAAGCCGGATACCTGGTACACGCTCAAGGATGGCAAGCCGGTGGCGGTGTCCGAATGACCCTTCTATCCCGCAAAGACCCCTATGCACCGGGAAACCGGGTTCTTGCCCACGGCGAGGCGGCGACGATCCTGCGCAATCTGGCCGATGGCGTCCACATGATCCACACGGACTACGGCCGGATGCGGATCGCGGACGACAAGGACATCAAGCCGATGCCTCGCCGCCGGGTCCCGGTCAGCCTGCGGATCACTCGCGCATGGTTTCGGCTGCGGTACTGGCCTGACCTGTATCCAGCCGTGGTGATGTTTCTGTGGGGCGTGGCGATTGCACTGGCCGTCGCGCTAGCCCCCTACATGTGGGCGCACGCGCAGACCGTGTACGACTTCGGCGTGTTCACGCACTCGGCGGTGAGGGGATGACCGCCCTCGCCCACCTGTCAATCGTCCACTGCCCGCCGCGCCGAATGGTGCCGCAGGTGCCGACAAACCGGGAGCGCATTCAGGCGTACCGGGCGCTATCGCCGGTAGAGCTTGGCAATGGCTTCGATTGGGGGTGGCGCAAGCGGCACGAATACGAACTGTCCGAAATGATGGACGGCCGCGAACGACAAGCAACCGGGGAGGAACTATGAACTTCGACGAAAAGGCCGCGCTGTACGAGCAGCGCAAGCAAGAACTGAACATTGCGCAGACGCGATTGAATGAGGCGCATGAAGCGCTACTCGCGGATTGTGTCAGCCGCAATGAAGGAAGCGCAACGACGACCGGGAGCAACTACAAGGTCACGGTCACCTACGGTATGAATCGAACGGTTGACCAGGCCGCACTCAATGCTTTGTGGGAGCGGTTACCGGAAGGGGCGAGGCGCGTGTTCCCGGTTAAGCATGGCATCGACACGAAGGAACTGCGCTACTGGCAATCGAGCGAACCGGACACCTACGCGCTGATTGCGCAGGCGATAACTGCCAAGCCGAGTAAGCCGAGCGTGAAGGTGGAGCGCATTGAAACTGCGGCGAATGCCGCTTAACGGAGAAAATCATGGCAATTTCACTCACTTCAATCTCGCGCACTTCGCGCAACAGCCTCCCGCCGCGCGTGGTGATCCACGGCGATGGCGGAGTCGGAAAGTCCACGTTCGCCGCCAGTGCGTACAAGTCGATTTTCCTGCCGTTCGAGGATGGCTTGTCTGGCTTGGAGGTTGACGCCTTCCCACGACTGACCGGATACCAGGATGCCATCGACGCCATTGCCTCGCTTGCGCAGGGCGAACACGAGTTCGGCACGGTCGTCGTGGATTCGCTGGATTGGCTGGAACCGCTGGTGTGGGCCGAGGTTGCGAAGGCGCACGGTAAGGACAGCATCGAGGCCATTCCGTATGGAAAGGGATATGTCGAGGCGCTTCCGTTGTGGGCAAAACTTCTCGATGGGCTGAACTACCTGCGCGAGAAGCGAGGCATGGCCGTGATCCTGATCGCGCACAGCGAAATCAAGCGATTCGAAGCCCCAGATTCGGAGCCGTTTGACCGCTATCAGATCAAGCTACACAAGGGAGCAAATGCACTGGTGCGTGAGTGGGCCGACATCATCGGATGGGCGCACCACGAAACAGCCATCAAGAAGGAAAACATGGGATTCCAGACCCGAGCCCGTGGCGTGGCAACCGGACGCCGACTACTGCGCGTGGCCGAAACTCCGGCGTGCGTCGCTAAGAACCGCTACTCCCTGCCCGGTGTGATCCCGCTTGAGTGGGGCGCACTGATGCAAGCAATGCAGCCGCAGCAGCAGGCGGCGTAACGACCACGGGGCGGCACCGGCGCTGCCAATGACGGTGCAGACGGATTCGACACCCTCGCCCCACCACTTTCAACGAAGCAACCACATAGAGGTAAACAGTAATGGCTAACTTGACCGGCTTTTATGACCCGAGCGCAGAAATCCCAACCGGGGGCGGGGCATTGCCCGCTGGGTGGTATTTCGCGCAGATCATCGAATCGGAACTCCGAGACAATTACAACAAGGACGGCGAGGAATACCAATTCACCTACGAAGTCATGGATGGCGACCACAAGGGACGGAAGTTTTGGCACTCCATTGCCCGTAGCGGACCCGATACAAGCCGAATTGGAAAGGGGCAAGGCGAAATCAATGCCATCACCGCCGCTTGCGGCATCAAAGGCGCTCCCAACGACACCCAGGATTTCCACTACAAACCGCATTGGGTCCGGCTGTCGTTTGTCGCAGCCGGAACATCATCCAAGTCTGGTAACACCTACCAGAAGGACCGCAACTTTCTGAATGAGTGGAAGCCTGCCAATGATGGCATGGCCCCGACTCAGGATTCCCCGCAGCCTGCCACTTCCGCGTCGTCCACCCCGCCGTGGGTCGCTAAGTCGGCCTGATCCAGCCCACGAGTTGCGCGTGTATCTCCGAGGGCGGGCCGGCGTCCTGACGCAACAACCGGCCAACTTTCAATGGGGTGAATGCGCAGGCTGATGCGCTGTAGCGGCGCAGGAATAAGCCGCATGGGAAACCAGAACGATTCCTGAGCCGGAGATCAGCACCGGCCACCCCACCCAACACCGAGGACACTCATGGCCGCCCTACCGCCGCCACGCTCACAGACTGTCGAGGCCATCTATACATGGTGGCAGGGAAAGATGGAGCCGCCGCGCGCCTATCTTGGGGCCAGCGCCATCGGCCGCGAGTGCGATCGGCAACTTTGGTATGGCTTCCGCTGGGCGACAGGCGGGGAACAGTTTGACGGACGGATGAAGCGGCTTTTCAATCGCGGCCACCGCGAGGAACCCGTGTTCATCGAGGAGTTGCGGGCCATCGGGTGCACGGTCAAGGACATTGATCCTAGCACCGGGGATCAGTTCCGGTTCAAGGCGGTCGGCGGGCATGTCGGGTGCGGCTTGGACTCCGTGATTCTCGGCGTTCCGGAGGCGTCAAAGACTTGGCACTTGGGGGAGTACAAGACCCACAACGCAAAGAGCTTTGCGGCGCTTGTGAAGGATGGCGTAGCAAAGTCGAAGCCCGAGCATTACGCACAGGTGCAGCTTTGCATGAAGCTGTCGGAATTGACGCGGACGCTATACCTTGCCGTCAACAAGGACACCGACGAACTGCATGCCGAGCGCATTCACTACGACTCCGACTTCGCCGATAGGGTGCTGACGAAGGCCGAGCGGATCGTGTACGCGCCCGAGCCGTTGCCCCGCCTCTCCGATGACCCAGCATTTTTCAAGTGCAAGTTTTGCCCCGCCTCCCAGGTATGTCACGCATCCGCGCTTCCGCAGGTGTCGTGCCGCACCTGCCTACACGCGACGCCAGAGCCGGACGGTGATGGTCGATGGTCGTGCGCGAAGTTCAATTGCGACCTGAGCGTCGATATCCAGAGAGCGTCCGGAGAGCAGTGTCGGTCGCATCTATACATTCCTGCCCTACTCCACAATTGGGGCGAGGCCGTTGACGCCAGTCAGGAAGATGGCTGGGTTGAGTATCGGGCCACGGATGGCCTTGTTTTTCGCAACGGACCGTGGGGCGTGACGAGTTTCACCAGCAAGGAGTTGTTCGCTGCGTCGCCGGAGTTGTTGCGCAACGAGCAATTCATGTCTATCAGGCGAGACACGAACGCAAGGATTGTCGAAGGTTCAGAATGGAAGGATGCAGCCTAATGGCACACCACGGATACATGGGAGTAATCGGGAAAACGCCAGTGTCCAGCATTGCGAACAAGTGCGCCGAGTTCATTTCACGGCCGCGTGCCGTGCCGATGGCGGTATGCGTTGACCCCGCGCTAAGGGTTACGGTCGGGGAATACGACGACTCGGTGCCGTCCGATGTGATCGGCGTGTACAACAAGACCATCGGGCGAATGGAGTTGTGGCGTCAGATCGAGGCTGATTTGCGATGCGAATATGAGCTTCGGATTGGTGGGCTTGGGAGGGTGGCGTGATGGCGGCGCGTAGGCGCGGTCTGTACAACGCAATAAGCAGCTATCGGCGAGTATACGACCGATCTTACATTGAAGATTTAATTTCCAACAGGTCGGAAGCCAACAGCGCACTCTACAACGTTCCAAATTACCTTGTGTTCAGTTGGAAAGAAAGAATGGGTCAGTGTTTGCAGAGGTACTTTCGCCGGCACCACGACGGGCACTGCACGGTTGGGGCGTGGAATCGGGCAATTGACAAGTACGTGGGAGATTCAGGGATTTTCGGGCGTGGGAGCGTCATTGCAACTAGGCACATACGTGTAACAGAGGGGACTTACTTCGATGGTTATAGGGACATAACCAGGACAAGGAATCACAGCGAGGATTACGAAGATCGCGTAACGATAAGAAATATCGTAGGGAAAAAGCATACGCACACCTACGGCCAAATCCGCGCCCGCATTGCTCGATACCAAAAGTTCCTAGAGGAACGCGCAAAACGCGACGAGCTTGCCGTCCGGCGCGAAGCAAAAAAAGTATTAAATGCTGCGCAATCCGTTAAGCGATCCCCCGCCCAACTCTACCGGCACTGGGACAAGGATGGCCGTCTGCTGTACGTCGGGATCGCGTGCAACTTCGTAAATCGTCTGGCGCAACATAGGAACGATTCGGCGTGGTTCCCGCTGATTGCAAACGTCACGATCCAGCACTTTGATTCAAGAGAGGAGGCCGCCGCCGCCGAGGTTCACGCGATCCGCACCGAACTCCCGATCTTCAACAGGGCGCATAGCGTCATTGATCTGGCAGCCTAATGCAACTCCGCCCCTACCAGTCTGCCGCCCTCTCCACCTGCTGGGACTACCTGCGCAACCGCACCGGCAACCCCGCCATCGTCTTACCGACTGGCGCGGGGAAGAGTCCACTCATGGCGGCCATTGCACGCGATGCCTACCAGAATTGGGGTGGGCGTGTCGGGGTGATCGCGCACACCCAGGAATTGGTCGGCCAGAATTTTGACAAATTTCGCAAAGTCGCCCCCGACCTACCTGCCGGAATTTACTCGGCCAGCCTGAACCGCCGCGACCGATTCGACCCGATCATGTTCATGCAAATTCAGAGCGTTGCGCACCGGGCAGACGCACTCGGAAAATTCGACCTGTTGCTGATTGACGAGGGGCACCGCATTCCACTCAAGGGCGAGGGGCGCTATCGCAGATTCATCGAGGGCTGCCGGCGGTGGTCGCCCAATCTTCGCGTCGTGATCCTGACGGCGACCCCGTACCGGTTGCAGGGTCAAGCCGTCCCGATATGTGGTCCCGACTACATCGCGACCGAAATCGCCTATGAAGCCCGTATCCCCGACCTAATCGCCGATGGCTACCTGTCTCCACTTATCAGCATTGCGGGCGACAACCCCGACCTTAGTGCCGTCCACCTGAAAGGAGGTGAGTACATCGAGGACGAATTGGCCGACGCCATGATCCGGCTCGTGGAGCGTACGGCGGACGACCTTGTGCGGCGCGCAGCCGAACGCCGCGCCATCATCGTGTTTTGCGTCAACGTCGCCCATGCCGAGGCTGTACGCGATGCGCTGACCCGGCGCGGCGTTGCCACCGGACTCGTCCACGGCGGAACGCCGAAGGGTGAGCGCACCGCACTGCTTGACCAGTTTCAGGACGGCCAATTGCGTGCGATGGTCAACGTCAATGTGCTGTCTGAGGGATTCGACGCGCCGCATATTGATTGCGTTGTCATGTTGCGCCCTACAAAGTCACCAGGCATGTACTACCAGCAAGTCGGGCGGGGATTCCGTATGGCCCCCGGCAAGGCGAATTGCCTGGTGCTGGACTACGCCGGGAACGTGCTGGAGCACGGGCCAGTAGATCAAATCCGCGTCCGCACGCCACGGCCAGGGAAGGCCGCCGAGGTTCAGGCCGGTAAGGCCAAGCAGTGTCCCGGATGCGAAACTCTGCTGCCATTCGGGACACGAACCTGCCCGGAATGCGGCCACCAGTTCACGCACAGCGCCCCCGACCATTTAGACCGGCCGGTCAATGCGCCCGTGCTATCCAGCGAGCGTGAGCGGGTTGTGGTATCGCTGCCCGTGTCGTCGGTGAAGTACGAGCGGCACGTTGGCAAGGGCGGGAAGCTGGACAGCATGCGCGCGACCTACCAGTGCGGGCTTCGCCGGGTGCATGAATGGATCTGCGTCGAGCATGGAGGATTCGCCGGCCGCAAGGCACTGGAATGGTGGATTCGACGCGACCCGGCCGGCGTGCCGCCGCGTACTGTCGAGGAAGCTCTTGGGCGGGCCTACGGCCTCCCTACTCCCGCCAGGATCACAGTTGACGAGACTGACAAGTATCCGCAGGTGCTTGGGTGCGAATGGGATGCCGAGGCCGTCGCGGAACAGCAGGCGACTACGCTGGAAGCCCGCAAGACGCCGGCTTGGCTGGCCGAGGCGATGAGCGGTCTTTCCTCTGCTTGACAAGTCTATCTTTTGGATAGACACTTACTCCCAACACAACGGAGACCAGCCCATGACCACCGAACACGAAATCCCCGACGCCCTGCCCCGCATTGATCCGCCGGTTGGGCCTAGTGGCGACAACAAGCCCGTGAACGCGCTGGAGTTGCTGGACAACGCCGCTGAGCAAGTGCGATGCGGGGCCGTCTGCGCCAGCGATGCCGAGAAACGGCGTGTCGATGAGGGTATTCGCAAAGCTCGCGACGCCATGAAAGAGCTGATCGAGGCGGCTGGCAAGGCGCAGGACACCAACCGCGAAGATTATGTGTTGGGCCGCCCCGACGTGTCTGGATTGCCCGAGGCCGAGCGCGCCGTATTCCTGCGCGGCTGGGATGCCGCCTCAGAAGCCGTCTTTCGCACCGGCCTCCGCGCCGCCCTCCGCCGCGCGCGAGGGGGTGCGGCATGAGCGCCCAACCGAACGACTACCGCACGAAAGGTCCCGGCGATCTTCCGGGCGACCCAAATCATCCGAACAGCCCGGATTACGTGGAGCCGGAATACGGGTATGAGGAGGCGGACGACGATATCGCGGCTGGCCTTGAGGAAGCGGGAGAAGTTTCCGAGCTTGTGATGGATGTCCGCAACGCGGCGGCTCTGCTTAACTGGATTGCTAACAACGTCGAGTTGCCCGTGTGGGCGCTTCCGGACTTCCGCGCGATTGACCGGCAAGCAAGCTCAATCTCTAAACGCGCCGATGAACTTATCGAGAAGTACGCATGAGCGGAGGAACGAAGAATGATTGACGTGTATATACGCTCGATCAACAGCGCAGACTCATTCCGACTAGCGACCCTAAAAAACGCAGCAGAAGTAGACGATCTGCTAATTAACGTCAGGACGCACGGAGTCTACTGCGACGGCGGCGTTACCATGAAAGTGATTATGCAATACGTGATCGACGAGGAAAACGAAGATGCCTTCGTTGAGTTCATCGCAGGAGAAATGTAATGACCACCATCCCCGAAGCGGCGGACATTCTTCGAGCGCACAACGAATGGCGGCGTGGTGGAGACGGCCCGCAGACAGACCCGATGCAGCTGGGGATTGCTATTGATGTCGCGATTGAGGCTCTTTCTGCACCCCTACCTGCCGGCGGGGAGGCGGTGGAGTATATGCCGTTCGGTTACGTTTATCGTGTCACATCTGACACTAGCTCAGAGCGCGCGTGGAATCTAAACGAAACGGTGTTTTGTTTTGGGGCTGCGCCCGCTAATGGAGTGAAGGGGTCAATCCAGTACCTTAATCTCTACGCCGCCCCTCAGTCCGCGCCAGAGCCGGACGAAATGTCGCCGGACTTCACTGACACGGCGCGCGCAGCTATTGCGTGGGTTCTCTACCACCACCAAGGCGGAAGCAGCCCGATAGGACAGCCACTCCGCTTCGCCCTTGGGATGGGCGCGCATGAACAACTCCCTGACTGGCGCATCGCCGAAGCAAAGCGATACGCGGCGTGGGCTGGCTCCGCCACCGAAAGGTTCCATGCCGCCCCGCAGCCCGCGCCGGCACCGGAGCCTGCTTACGACCGGGAGCTGAGCGCGAGCATGCTGGAAAATCCGCACGGTTTCGCGGTTGAGTCGATGCGCGAACAAGCCCGCCTGCTACGTGAAGCCGACAACGCCACCGCACAGGCGCGGACTGTGGTGATGGGTGAGCAGGGCGGGCCGGATGACGCGATGCTCAATGCGGAGCGGTACGGCTGGCTTCGCGAACACTTCCGTTTTGCGAATGACAGCCTGCATGAGTTGTGGTTTGACGGGTCTCTTGAACCTAACTGCGGCGGGGTGCCAGCTGATCTTGACCAAGAAATCGACAGGGCCATGCTCGCCGCCGCGCCAGAGCTGGGAGAGTCCAATGCGTGACATCAATGGAATGCCCCTCGTGCCCGGATATAACTCAGACAGGATCGATATCACAGCCGGGATGCAGGAGTTGCGTCGGTGCGGATACGAGGCTAACGCAGAGCGCGACATGGTAATCGAGTATGCGCTGGCACGATGGAAGCGCGGCGAGGAAGAACAAGCGCAACGCGGAGCGATAGACAAGAGCTTCCACGGGATCACGCTTACAGCGTGGCTCCGCGTTATTTCCGCCGCGATGGTGGCAGGTGAGACCAACGCCGCGCCAGAGCCGCGCGGTGTGGATGGAATGAAGTGACAGAAGCGACAGACAAGAGAGTGCTGGACCCGTGCTGCGGTACCCGCATGATGTGGTTCCACCGCGCGCACCCGGACGTAGTGTTCGGCGACAAGCGCAGCGAGACGATAACTGTCACCGACCGTTCGCATGGAAACGCCAGTGGCCAGCGCGTGCTGCGCGTAGAACCGGACGTGCCGCTGGACTTCCGGGCGCTGCCCTATGCCGATAGTACGTTCAACCTCGTTGCATTTGATCCACCGCACTTAGTTCGCGCGGGTCCGAAAAGCTGGCTGGCGGCGAAGTACGGAAAGCTAGGAGAGGACTGGCGCGATGACCTGCGCCGTGGCTTCGCCGAATGCTTCCGCGTGTTGGCCACCGACGGTGTGCTGGTTTTCAAGTGGAATGAAACCCAAGTCAAGGTGACCGAAGTGCTGGCGCTGACTCCAGTCGCGCCACTGTTCGGTCACCCAACAGGCCGCAAAGGTCTGACCCACTGGTTAGTTTTTATGCGCCCCCAATCCCTAAACCAATCCGCGACTAGCACCACCGAGACAGACCGATGAGCGAACAAATGGAATACCGAGTGACGCTGACCAAATCCGTGACGGTCATGGCCGATGACGCACTTTCCGCGATCCGAGCCGCCGAAAAGGTTGTTCGCGGCGCGAAGGCGGTGAGCGTGTACTGCGACGAATCCGGCGAGCAGCGGTATGTGATCGAGCGTTGTGAGGGATGCGACAAGCCAAGGCTCGATGGCGACAACAGCGGCGCACATTGGGAAGACGGCGTGTGGACATGCGGCGATTGCACGGCGCTGGAACCCGGCGAACGAGTAGCAGGCCGACCATCGCTCAGGGTTGTCGGAAATGCAGCGCCAGAGCCGGGGGTGGGGTGATGCGGGTGTTGGTCGGCTGCGAGCGATCCAGGGTTGTCGCCCAGGCGTTTGAAGCGCTCGGGCATGAAGTCCTGTCCTGCGACATTGAGCCTGCCCGAAGTGGGGGGGGCGCATTACATGGGGGATATTTTCAACGTGATTGACTACCCATTCGACCTCGCCATCTTTCATCCACCATGCACGCACACTGCGGTCAGCGGGGCCAGGCACTTCGCCGAAAAGCGGATGGACGGACGCCTGTACGCCGGCATGAGTTTCATCATGGCGATTGTTCGCAGGTCGGCACATATTCCTCGCGTCGCTATCGAGCAGCCCGTGTCGATCCTGTCAACACTGTGGCGCAAGCCAGATCAGATCATCCAGCCGTGGATGTATGGCCACGGTGAGACCAAGGCTACCTGCTTGTGGTTGCGCGGGCTGCCGCCGCTGATGCCTACAAACGTTGTCGAGGGGCGAGAAAGCCGCATCCACCGCATGCCGCCGTCCGACGACCGAGCCGACAAGCGCAGCGAGACGTACTCAGGGATTGCGGCGGCGATGGCGCAGCAATGGGGCGATCATCCCTTGGAGGCGGCAGCATGAGCGCCAGTGAACCAAACTGCCGAAACCACGAGTGCAAGCTCAAAGAAATGCAGGCCGAGATTGAGCTGCTGAGGAAGAATGCTGAGCGGTGGCGGGTATTGATTAAATACCGGCAGCTTCGATCGTCAGCCGGATACGTTGTGGTCGCAATAGACGACAGGTGTACGCCAGGACAGGCTGAAAATGTCGCTGACCGACTGATCGCTGAGGATGGGAGGGAGTGATGGAATGCCCGAATTGTGGAGTAGAACTTTCGACGGAAATTGTCCCGCTTGAGTCAGAGCGAATGACTTTTCGGATGACGTGGGAAGGCGATGCCATCGAAGCCAAGACCGTTGGCGGCGTTATCGAAAACACGAGGAAACTGCTGGTATCCGCAGCCAAGGATTCCGGGTGTGGAAACTATGCCGTGATGATGGACGGGATCGACTGGGGCGATAAAGAGGCGTCGTTCCACTTCCTCCTGATCGCCAAACCGGGGCGATCTGTCCCCATGATTGGAGGCAACGATGGCTAAGACCTACGCCGCCGCCCGCAAGGAGCTACAGGACCGCACGGGATGGGACATGGCGACGCTCAGGTACGAGCTTGCATTCCAGCAAGCCACCGGCATCCACACTTGGGGAACAGGTCGATGTGGACACCCGGCGCGCGGATCGGGATTCTGCGCCGACTGCTTGCAGGCGGAGATTGATAGGAGGGCGCGGGGTGATTGAAGCGTATTTTGTGCTAGCTGCGTGGTTCTATGCTACTGACATGATCGCCGGCCACGTTGCTGGAGTTAAGTGCAGGCCAATCGCAGGGATAGGATTAGCTGTGGTTTGGCCTATTTCATTGGCGGTATCGCTTGTGGCATCCGCTGCACTCGTCCGCGCCTACAGACTCAAGCTGTACGGAGGCGAAGATGGCTGAGCTAACTCCGCACGGATTCAAGACAAAGCAGTTGCTTTGCGAAGTCGTGATAGACGGCGCTATCCGGGTTCTTAATACCAGATCAGGTGAGTGGGTGATGGTTCAACAATCGGGCAAAGGCGTTAAGCAGTGGGTCACCACTGGAAAATTCTCGCAAGACGCATTGCGCAGTTACCTTAGCCACACCGGAGGCGGAGATGGGCGCGGCTGAGCGACTGCCCGGAATTTACACCTACGCCGACCTGAAATCCATGTGCAAGCCGGAAGGGAACCCAACCCTTGCAACCGTTGAGCGATGGCTGATCCGGCAGCGCATCCCGTACCACTACGACGGCAACGGCGGCGTCTGGACGACACCAGAGGCCATCAACTCCGCGCTCGGGATTGGTGGCAAACTGGAGGCCTACCGTCCCGAGGATTTAGCCTGACATGCCTCGCCCGCGCAAGCACAATCAAACCATTCCCACGCATATCGATCAGACCAAAATCCCGAAGGGCATCTATTGGGATTCCTCTGGAAACGGCCGCTGGTATGTGAGAGACGGCGAGCGCGCGATGAAGGTAGCCGGACCCGCTGCCAAACTGTCTGACCTCCACGACATTGTGGAGCAGCGAAAAGGCGGCTCCGCGCGGGATACGGTCGGATATTTCATTGAGCGATTCCACGCGAGCGCGAAGTTCGGGAAGCTGTCACCACGGACTCAGAGCGATTACGAACGGCAGGCAAATATCATTCGTAGCTACATGACCCCGATGGGGATACCGCTTTCTGCCGTGCTTGCCACGCGTCTGTCGCCAACGTCAATCCAAAGGGTCGTAGATAAACTGGAAGATGCGGGCACGCCGACTAAGGCAAATCACCTGCTCCGCTACTTGCGCAGGGTACTGAGCCATGCCGTGCGCCACGAAGGGCTACCATCTAATCCTGCGAAGGGCGTTGAACAGGCAAAAGAGCGAGCCAGGTCTGGGATGCCATCCCTACATGCGTTTGCCAGAGTCCTGTCCTTCGCCCGCGAACGCAGCCAGAGACAGGCTCACTCCGCTGGTAGCGTCTCAGCGTATCTCCCCCACCTGATGCTGATAGCTACGGTCTGCCGCCTCCGTGGGATCGAGGTAGTGACCATCACGGAAGCACAGGGAACACCAGATGGGATTCGCGCAGTCCGCAGGAAGGGTAGCCGGGACAACGTGACAGCGTGGACGCCCGAGTTATCGGCCGCGTGGAATGAACTGTTGAGGATTCGCGGCGACGCTTGGGAACGGAATCGAGTCCCCTACCCTCTTCGACCAGAGGATCGACCGATGTTTGTGGCCGAGGCCGGACATGCGCTGAGGAAGTCGGCTCTGGACACCGCATGGCAGCGGTTGATGGCTATGGCCGTCAAAGAGGGCGTGATTGCAGAGGATGAGCGATTTACCTTGCACGGGCTCAAGCATCGCGGCATCACTGACAGCGCCGACAAGGCGGCGGGCGGGCACCGGACGGAACGGATGCGGCAGCACTATGACCACGATACGCCGGTCGTGGAACCATCGAAAACAACGGAGTTTTCAGGAGTGATTTCAGGAGTAGCGGTAACGATCCCTGTAAGTGACTGAAATACATGGTGGGCCGTGATGGATTCGAACCATCGACCAGCGGATTAAAAGTCCGATGCTCTACCGACTGAGCTAACGGCCCACGGGCTGGAAAGCCTTGCAAATCAAACGCCCGGCATTGCGCCGGGCACGTCATTCTACCCCAGACCACCGCCACCGGCGAAATCAGGCGTAGTGGGTCGGGTCGGCCACGCCGGCGTCGGCGAAGCCGGCCGCGCGCAGGCGACAGGCATCGCAGTGCCCACAGGCTAGGCCCTGCGGATCGGCACGGTAACAGGAGACGGTCAGGCCGAAGTCCACGCCCAGGCGCAGGCCTTCGCGGACGATGTCCGCCTTGCCGAGTTCGATCAGCGGCGCATGGATGCGGATACCCGCCCCTTCCACCCCCGCCTTGGTCGCCAAATTAGCCAGCCGCTCGTAGGCGGCAATGAATTCCGGGCGGCAGTCGGGATAGCCGGAATAGTCGACTGCATTGACGCCGCAGAAGATGTCGGCCGCGCCCAGCACTTCGGCCCAGCCCAGCGCGATCGACAGCATGATCGTGTTGCGTGCCGGCACGTAGGTGACCGGAATTCCGGCACCGCCGGCTTCCGGCACCTCGATATCGTCGGTCAGCGCAGAACCGCCGATCGAGCGCAGGTCCACATCCACCGTCTTGTGCGCCACCGCACCGAACTGCCCGGCCACCCGTGCGGCGGCATCCAGTTCCGAGGTATGCCGCTGGCCGTAGCGCACGCTGAGTGCATGCACGGCGAACCCGCGCTCGCGCGCGATTGCCAGCACCACCGCCGAATCCATGCCCCCGGAGACCAGAACCACTGCATTCTTCATGGCGGGAATTGTACGGCCTCGGCAGCGATGCCGCCCGAATCCCGCGGACCGGATCAATGGCCCGGCGCGTCGTCCCACAGCAGCTTGTGCAACTGCATCTGGAAGCGCACCGGCAGGCGGTCGGTGACGATCCAGTCGGCCAGCATCCGCGGCGGCAATTCCGACTTGCTCGGCGAGAACCACACCATGCAGCGCTCGTGCAGGCGATGCTCGCGGATCACCTCGCGCGCCCACTCGTAATCGGCGCGACCGCACAGCACGAACTTGACCTGATCGCGCGCGGTCAGGCACGCCAGATTGTCCCAGCGGTTGCGCTCGACTTCCGCCGACCCCGGCGTCTTGATGTCCAGTACCCGCGACACCCGCGGATCGACGGCGGAAATATCGATCGCCCCGGAGGTTTCCAGCGAGACCTGGTAGCCGGCATCGCACAGCCGCTGCAGCAGGCCCAGGCAACGCTTCTGCGACAGCGGCTCGCCGCCGGTCACGCAGACATGGCGAACGTTGTGGCCGGCGATCTCGTCCAGAATGTCGTCGATGGCCCGCCACTGGCCGCCGTGAAAGGCGTAGGCGGTGTCGCAATACTGGCAGCGCAGCGGACAGCCGGTCAGGCGCACGAATACGGTCGGCCAGCCGACGGCATCGGCCTCTCCCTGCAGGGACAGGAAGATTTCGGTGATCTTCAGTCGCGATTCCGCGGACGGCGCGGTATCGGTAGCGGCAGCAACGGTATTCATGACGGCGACACTATGCCGCGATGGACCGCGGCGGGAAAGCGGCCTTGTCCGATCAGCGCAGGCCGGCCCGGCCGACCTGGATGGCACGCAGGCGGTCGTCGGCGGTGCGGGCGACGTCGCTGCCCGGATAGCGGGCCATGACATCGTTGAGAATGCGCTCGGCCTCGGCCGTCTTGCCCAGCCCGTAATCGCACAGGCCCAGCTTCAGCAATGCGCCGGCGGCCTTGTCATGGGTGGGATAGCGGTCCAGCAGTGCACCGAACTGTTGCGAAGCCAATTGATAGTTGCCGGTCACGTAATAGCTTTCGCCCAGCCAGTACAGGGCGTTGGGCGCATAGACCCCACCCGGGTACAGCTCCAGGAAACCCTGGAACAGCTTGGCCGAGTCGGCGTACTCGCCGGCCTTCAGCGCATCGAAAGCCACGTCGTAGGCGGCGCGCTCGTCGCCGGCCTGGGCCAAGGCGCCGACATCGCCATGTACGGTCGGCCGGCTGTCGGCAGGTGCCGGAACCGGATTCGCCGCGGCCTGGTCTCCCTCGGATACCGGTGCCGTTGCTGGCGTCTCGCCGCCTTCCAGCCGGTTCAGACGGCTGTCCAGGTCCAGGTACTGATCGCGATTACGCTGCTTGAGTTGCTCGTTCTCGTTCTGCAGCTGCTCCAGCATCCCGCGCAACTGCATCACTTCGCGGCGCAACTGCTCGATCTGGTTGACCAGCTCGGTATTGCCCTGGTCGGCCGCGGCATGCGCTTCCAGCGCCGTGACCCGGTCGGACAGACTCTGGCGCTGTGCCTGAGCTGGCAGAACCAGGGCGAAGGACAGTACGGCGGCGAAGAAGAATCGAGTCGGGATGCGCATGGAGAATGTCGTCGTGTTTCAGTTACGGGTGCCGGGTGTCGGGTGTCGGAAACCGGTATTCAGCCTGCATGACCTTACTGTGAGGGGCACGGGAAAGTCTGAACGGCGCCCCCGTCGCGATCGTGCCGCCGCACAGACGAATGCCCGCTTGCGCGGGCATTCGTCGGCGTTTCCCGGGCCGGAATCCGGCCGGGTGGCGCGGCTTACTTGGCGGTATAGACGATTTCGACGCGGCGGTTGCGTGCCCAGCAGTCCTCGCTGGACTCGGTGCAGACCGGACGCTCCTCGCCATTGCTGATCGTGTTCAACTGGCCGGCCGAGCCGCCATTGGCCATCAGCGCGGACGACACCGCGTTGCCGCGACGCTCGCCCAGGCCCAGGTTGTACTCGCGGCTGCCGCGCTCGTCGGCGTTGCCTTCCAGAGTGATGCGCGAAGACGGGCGATCGCGCAGGTATTTGGCGTGGCAGCCGATGATCGCCTGGAACTCCGGCTTCAGCGCATCCTGATCGAAATCGAAATAGACCACGCGCTGGCGCAGGCAGGCATCGGTATCGAGGTCTTCGGGACCATACACGCCCGAGGTCACCGGAGCGGTCGGGGTGGTCGGAGCGGTGACGGTGTCGTCGACCGGCGGAGTTTCCGGCTTGACGTCCTTCTTGCAACCCGCCAGTACGGCGACGGACAGCAGGGAAAGCATGACTACGCGTGCGCTGGTGTTCATGGAAGAATCCTTCGTCTCGCTTACAGGGTGGGTTTTACGGGGGTTTGCGGGGGATTCTAGCGCGTAATCGGTTACGGCTGCATGCGCCGGGAGAACTAGCGGGCTTTCCGGTACGGCCCCCATGCCGGTTCGCGGACATCGCCGTTGGCCAGAACCAGCCGCTGGCGGACCCGGCCATCGGCCGAAACCGCATACAGCACGCTACGGCCACCATCCCGGGCGGCGTACAGCAGCATGCTGGCATTGGGGGCGAAGCTGGGCGACTCGTCCAGCGCACCCGGCGACAGCATGCTCCAGCGCGGTGAGCCCAGGCTGCTGTCCATCAGCGCGATCCGGTAGGTATTGCCACTGCCCTGGGCCACGGCGATCTTCTTGCCGTCGTAGGACACGCTGGCGGTGGCGTTGTAGCTGCCGTCGAAGGTCACCCGGCTGGCGCTGCCGCCGGCCGACGGAACCTGGTAAATCTGCGGCTTGCCACCACGGTCGGAGGTGAAATAGATCGTGCCGCCGTCGGCGCTCCAGACCGGCTCGGTGTCGATGCCGAACTGCCGGGTCAACTGGGTCAGCGCCTTGCTGGCCAGATCCATCACGTAGATTTCCGGGTTGCCGCTGCGCGACAGCGACAGGGCCAGTTTGCGGCCGTCCGGCGAGAATGTCGGCGCGCTGTTGATACCACGGAAACTGGACACCAGTTCGCGCGCACCGGTACCCAGGTCCTGGATGTAGATCGACGAATTGCCGCGCTCGAAGCTGACGTAGGCCAGCCGGCGGCCATCCGGGCTCCAGGCCGGCGACAGCAGCGGCTCGGCCGAGCGCACGATGGTCTGCGGATTGAAACCATCGGCGTCGGCCACCATCAGCGCGTAGCGCGCGTCACGGCCCAGCCCGGTCTGGGTGACGTAAGCGATCCGGGTCCAGAACGCGCCGGGCACGCCAAGGATCTTTTCGTAGATGGCATCGGCCATCTGGTGGGCGACATCGCGCATCGCGTTGGCGCGCGCGGTCATCGCCAGGCCCAGCAGGCGCTCCTGCTTGGCCACGTCGAATAGCTCGTATTCGACCCGGTAGCTGCCCTCGGCGGCATCGACGACGCGACCGACCACGATGTAGTCCTGCCGCAACGCCTTCCAGGTCGGGTAATCGATCTCGCCGCCGCGGGTCGGGCGCTCGACCATGCTGGCATCGGCCAGCGCACGGAACTGGCCGGAGCGCTCCAGATCGGCGCGCACCACCGCGGCCACGTCGGTGCCGGGCATCGCCACCGCGCCCTGGTAGGGCATCGGCACCACGGCAATCGGCAGGGCCGAGGCATTACCGCCGACGATGTCGATTTCCAGCCCCTGCTGGGCCATCGCCGCCAGCGGAGCGAGCAGAAGAAGGGCGAATGCGGCAAGCCGATGCGTCAGTGTCTTCATGGGCGCAGTATCTGGTTCAGGTTCCGGAATGATTCGACAGTGTGCATGCCGACGCTTGCGCTACCGTGAACGGCGCCGCCACTCAGCGGTCCTGGGCTTCGAAGTTGAGGGTCAGGGTGCGGCTGAACACCGACTCGTAGCCCCGATACGGCAAGGGCTGCGCCTTCAGTACCGCGCGCTCGACCGAATCGCGACCGGCCGCGTCCATCGCGCAACCGGACTGCACTTCGGCGCTGATCACCTCGCCGCCGGGCAACTGCCTGATGACCACACGGCAGCGCGTCCCCAGCGGGACCGATTCCGGCCGCACCCACTGCCGCAGCACGGCTTCCTGGATCGCTGCTGCATAGCGCGCACGCAAGCCTTCATCGACGCCGGCCTGCCCGGCCGGAGCACTGGACTCGGAGCCGTATTGCACCGCATTGGCCGAACTGGCTTGAGCGGCTTGCGCATCGTTGATCTGCCGCAGCTTCTGTTCGGCCCGCGCCTTTTCGCGGTCGAGCTTGGCGCGCTCGGCACGGATCGCGGCCAGCTTCTTCTGCCGCGCCTCTTCGTCGCGCTTCTTCTGCTCTTCTTCCTGCTGCTTGGCCAAACGCAGGCGGTTCTCGGCTTCCTGCTGGCGCTGGCGTTCGGTCAAGTCGATCTGCTCCTGCCGGCGCTTGGCCTCCTGCTCCTTGCGCGCGGTTTCCTGCGCGATGGCGTCGGCGCTGACTTCGTCCTGATCCACCCGGTCCGGCACCGGGATGCGCTCCTGCGCCTGGGTCTGCTGCGGTACCGGCGCATCCTGCGGGCGTGGTTCGGGAATCGGCTGCGGTGGTGGCGCGGTGTCCTCTTCGACCGGCTCGGGCTCGACCGGTTCAGGCAATGGCAGCGGGTCATCACGCAGCGCCCGCCGTACCGCGCGATCCTCGGCCGCGGTAGTGTCCATGGTCGCCTCAATCACCGGCGCGCCGGCCGCGGCCGGATCGTGGTCCCACTCAATCCGTGCGGCCAGCCACAACAGCAGCGCCAGCAGCAGGTGCACACCGATGGCCAGCGCCAGCGGCCCGCCCAGGCCACCGTCGTCGTATCCGTTGCGCGGGAGCGTTTCGGCGTGCATGCGACCGCGCTATTGCGTCCACAACACGACGTTGGTGACCTTGGCTTTGCGCAGCGCATCGGTGGCGTCGATGATGCGCTGGTACGGGGCATTGCCCTCGCCGGCCAGCAACACGCGCATGTCGTTGCCCTGCTGGGCCTTGATCGGCGCCAGCATCGCCTCCAGCGCGGCCGCATCGACTTCGCGCGGCTGCTCGTCGCCGGGCAGCTTCAGCCCTAGCCGGCCGTCCGGGTAGGCGATCACGATCACCGGCTCCTGCTTGCTTTCCAGCGCCTTGCCGGTGGACGAGGGCAGCTTGACGTCCACGCTGAGGGTCAGCAATGGCGCAGTGACCATGAAGATGATCAGCAGCACCAGCATCACGTCGATGTACGGGACCACGTTGATCTCGGACTTCAGCTTGCGCCGCTTGCGATGGAAGATGCCTCCGGCCATCGTCCGCGCCCTACTCGCCCGAACCCTGGCGCTGCAGGATCGAGCTGAACTCCTCGGCGAAGCTTTCGAAACGCACGCTCAGGCGCTCGACCCGGGTGGTGAAGCGGTTGTAGGCCCACACCGCCGGGATCGCCACGAACAGGCCGATGGCGGTGGCAAACAGCGCCTCGGAGATGCCGGGCGCGACCGAGGCGATGCCTGCCTGCTCACCGCTGCTGACCATGTCGTGCATGGTCACCATGATCCCGAACACGGTGCCGACTAGGCCGACATACGGCGCGGTGGAACCGATGTTGGCCAGCAGTTCCAGGTTGCGCTCCAGATGATCGACCTCGCGCGTGTAGGCCACCCGCATCGCGCGCTGCGCGCCTTCCAGCTGCGCCCGCCCGTCCAGGCCGCGCTTGTCGCGCAGGCGGGCAAATTCGCGGAAACCGGCCTCGAATACCGCTTCCAGCCCGCGCAGTTCGCGGTTGCGGTCCGATGCGGCCGAATACAGCTTGCCGAGGTCGGTACCCGACCAGAACCGGGTCTCGAACTCGTCCGCACTGCGATTGGCGCGGGCGAAGATGCGCGCCTTGCGGAAGATGATCAGCCAGCTGATCAGCGAACCCAGCAGCAGCAGCAGCACGATCAGCTTGACCGGCAGGCTGGCCTTGAGCATCAGGTCGAAATAGTCGATGCCGCCATGCGCAACCTGGGCGGTAGCCTGCGCGGCGGCCTGGCTGACGTCCACCGGCAGCGCCTCGGTGACGGTGGCAAGCGGGGCCAGGAATGTTGCGATCATCCGTTGGGTCCTCGTGCTGGCAGGCAGCGGTTGTTGTCTCGGGGGAACATGTCGGGATTCGTTCCCGGAATCGGTTCAGACATCCGCCGCTTCCAGCGACTTGAATGCCTGGTACAACGTGGCAGGCAACGCAACGGGGCTGAAGGCCGAGGCTTTCAGCGCCGCCACCCGCACCTGCGCCGTCAGCAGCAGCGTCCCGTCGCGCACGATGCGCTGCGCGAACGCAAAGCTGGCGCGCCGGCACTGGCGCAGCTCCACTTCGACCTGCAGCAGGTCGTCCAGCCGCGCGGGTTTGAGGAAATCGATCCGCATTTCCCGCACCGCGAACACCAGATCGTGGGACTGGCGCAGAAGTTCCTGACCGTAGCCATGGGCGCGCAGCCACTCGGTACGGGCGCGCTCAAGGAAGGCCAGGTACTGCGCGTGGTACACCACGCCACCGGCATCGGTATCTTCCCAGTACACCCTTGTCGGCAGGCTGAACACCGGCGAATCGCTCATGCCTCGTCCTGGGTCTCGGCGAACAGGTCGGCGTCGGGATTGCGCGGCTTCAGCCCCAGATGGCGGTAGGCCTTGTGGCTGGCCATGCGCCCGCGCGCAGTACGGACCAGGAAGCCCTGCTGGATCAGGAACGGCTCGATCACGTCTTCCAGCGTGCCGCGCTCCTCGGACAGGGCCGCGGCCAGCGATTCCACCCCGACCGGGCCGCCGTCGAAGTTTTCCACGATCAGGTTCAGCAGCCGGCGATCGAGTTCGTCGAACCCTTCCGGATCGACCTTCAGCATCGCCATCGCCGCATGCGCCACCTCGCGGTCGATGTGGCCGGCGGCCTTGACCTGGGCGTAGTCGCGCACCCGCCGCAACAGGCGGTTGGCGATCCGCGGGGTGCCGCGCGAACGGCGCGCGATCTCGGCCGCGCCCTCGGGCTGGCAGTCGATGCCGAGGATCCGCGCCGAACGCTGCACGATCCGCCCCAGTTCCTCGGCCGAATAGAATTCCAGCCGCTGCACGATGCCGAAGCGGTCGCGCAGCGGCGCGGTCAGCAGGCCGGCGCGGGTGGTGGCGCCGATCAGGGTGAACGGCGGCAGGTCCAGCTTGATCGAGCGCGCGGCCGGGCCCTCGCCGATCATGATGTCGATCTGGAAGTCTTCCATCGCCGGGTACAGCACTTCCTCGACCACCGGCGACATGCGGTGGATCTCGTCGATGAACAGCACGTCGTGCGGCTGCAGGTTGGTCAGCAGCGCCGCCAGATCGCCAGCCTTCTCGATCACTGGTCCCGAGGTCACCCGCAGGCTGACCCCCAGCTCGTTGGCGATGACATGGCTCAGAGTGGTCTTGCCCAGCCCCGGCGGACCGAAGATCAGCACATGGTCGAGCGATTCGCCGCGGCGCTTGGCCGCCTCGATGTAGATGCCCAGCTGCTCGCGTACCGGCTGCTGGCCCAGGTAGTCGTCCAGTCGCTGCGGGCGGATGCTGGCCTCGATGGCCTCGTCCTCGCGGGTGGAACCGGCGGCGATGATGCGCTCTTCGCTCATCCGGCTATGTTCGCATGCCGCACGCGGCGGCGCACCGGCTACGCCTACTGCGTGCCCCGGGCGGCAAAGGCGCGAGCCGCCAGCGCGAACGAATGCCGGCGCGCGGCATGGTCGAAGATGTTGGCCGTCAGCATCAGCTCGTCGGGCCGGTGACGGGCGGCGAAAGCGGCGATGCCCTCGGCCACGTCGGCGGCGTCGCCGATCACCGCGCAGGCCAGCGCCTGCTCCACCATGGCCTTCTCCTGCGGCGTCCAGAACGTCTCGATGTCGTCCAGGGGCGGCGGGATCAGTCCCGGCTGGCCGCGGCGCAGACGCACGAAACTCTGCTGCTGGGTGGTGAACAGCCGCCTCGCTTCGGCGCCGGTATCGGCGGCGACCACGTTCAGCGCCAGCATCGCGTACGGCTGCTGCAGGCGCGCGGACGGACGGAAATCGCGCCGGTACAACGCCAGCGCTTCCTCCATCGCCGCCGGGGCGAAATGCGAGGCGAAGGCATAGGGCAGTCCCAGTGCCGCCGCCAATTGGGCCCCGAACAGGCTGGAGCCCAGGATCCACACTGGCACCTCGATGCCGCCGCCCGGAACCGCCTGCACCGCCTGTCCCGGGCGCACCGGTTCGAAATAGCGCAGCAGCTCGGTCACGTCGGCCGGAAACGCATCGGCGCTGGCGTAGTAGCGCCGCAGCGCGCGGGCGGTGGGCTGGTCGGTGCCCGGCGCCCGCCCGAGCCCCAGGTCGATCCGCCCCGGATACAACGACGCCAGCGTGCCGAACTGCTCGGCCACCTGCAGCGGCGCGTGGTTGGGCAGCATGATGCCGCCGGCACCGACCCGGATACGCGAAGTGCCGCCGGCGATGTGGCCGATCAGCACCGCGGTCGCCGCGCTGGCGATGCCCGGCATGTTGTGGTGCTCGGCCAGCCAGTAGCGGGTATAGCCCAGCATTTCGGCATGCCGGGCCAGGTCCAGCGTATTGACAAAGGCCTGCGCCGGCGTGCTGCCTTCGCAGACCGGCGCCAGGTCGAGCAGGGAATACGGGATGCGACAGAGCGCGGATTCGGATGGCGAGTTCATGGACAGGAATTCTCCCCCGCCCTGCGCCGTCTGTCGGCCCCCGGCATGGAATGCTGCGGACCGTCACTGCATCGGCAATGCCCGCGCCGGATCAGATCTCCACCTGCGAACCCAGCTCGACCAGGCGGTTGCCGGGGATGCGGAAGAACTGGTTGGCCGGCGCGGCGTTGCGGTGCATCAATGCGAACAGCTTGTCGCGCCAGATCGGCATGCCGCCGCGCGCGCGCGCGACGATGGTTTCGCGGCTGACGAAATAGGTGGTGTCCATCGGGTCGAAATAAATGCCGCCCTTGTCGCAGCTGCGCATCAGCGCCTGCGGAATGTCCGGCGTTTCCATGAAGCCGAAACGCACCGTGACCCGGTAGAACTCGTCGCCGATCGACTCGATCTTCAGCTGCCTGTTCTTCGGCGCGTATGGCGTGGTCAGCGTCTCGGCGGTCAGGAACACATTGCGCTCGTGCAGTACCTTGTTGTGCTTCAGGTTGTGCATGAAGGCATGCGGGACCACACCGATGTCGCTGGTCAGGAACACCGCCGTACCCGGCACCCGCACCGGCGGCGCCAGCATCAGCCCGGGGATGAACACGTCCAGGCGGATGCCTTCCTTCTGCACCTCGGTGTGCAGCAGTTCACGTCCGCGGCGCCAGGTGCGCAGCAGGGTGAACAGGGTCAGGCCGATCGCCAGTGGCACCCAGCCGCCCTGCATGATCTTGGCGCCGTTGGCCACCACGAAGGCCAGCTCGATCAGGAAGAACACCACGCACAGCGGCAGCACCCACTTGCGCCAGCGCGGCCACAGCGCACGCGCCACCAGCGCCAGCAGCAGGGTGTCGATCAGCATGGTCAGCGACACCGAGATGCCGTAGGCGGTGGCCAGCGCGGTCGAGGTCTTGAAGGTCAGCACCAGCAGCACCACCATCACCATCAGCGCCCAGTTCACCCCCGGCACGTAGATCTGGCCGATGGTGTCCTGCGAGGTGTGCTTGACCCGCATGCGCGGGATATAGCCCAGCTGCATTGCTTGCCGGGTCACCGAGAACGCGCCGGTGATCACCGCCTGCGAGGCGATCACCGTGGCTGCGGTCGCCAGCGCGATCATCGGCCAGCGCGCCCATTCCGGCACACCGATGTAGAACGGATTCTCGACCGCGGCCGGGTCTTCCAGCACCAGCGCGCCCTGCCCCAGATAGTTCAGCATCAGCGCCGGCAGCACGAAGAAATACCAGGCGTAGCGAATGGGTTTTGGGCCGAAATGACCCATGTCGGCATACAGCGCCTCGCCGCCGGTCACCGCCAGCACCACCGCGCCGAGGATGAACAATCCATGCCAGCCGTGTTCGATGAAGAAGCGGGCTCCCCACCACGGGTTGAACGCCTTCAGCACTTCCGGCGCATGCAGGATGTTGGCCACCCCGATCACCGCCAGCGCCAGGAACCAGACTGCAGTGATCGGCCCGAACACCTTGCCGACCTTGGCGGTGCCGAAACGCTGGGTGGCAAACAACCCCACCAGCACCAGCAGCGCCAGCGGCACGATCCAGGCATGCAAGCTGGGTGCGGCCACCTCGATGCCTTCCAACGCACTGAGTACCGACACCGCCGGGGTCAGCACACCATCGCCGAAGAACAGCGAGGCACCAAAGATGCCGAGGATGCCCACCGCATAGGCGGACCGGGAGCCGTTTTTCAACGTGCGCTGGGCCAGCGCCATCAATGCCATGATGCCGCCCTCGCCCTCGTTGTCGGCGCGCATGATGATGGTCACGTACTTCAGCGTCACCGTCAGCATCAGCGCCCAGAACACCAGGGACAACACGCCGAGCACGGTGTCGTGGTTCGCGGTCAGCCCGTAATGCGGCAGGAAGGCTTCCTTGATGGTGTACAGCGGGCTGGTGCCGATGTCGCCGAACACCACGCCGATGGCGCCGACGATCAGTCCGGCCAGGCCGATGTTGCCGTGGCCGTGATGGCCGGAAGCGGAGGACGGCTGGCCGTGAAGCGGCGGCTTTTCTGCTGGGGACATGGACGGACGACCGATGACGGATGGGCGGTCAGCGCAACGCCGACTGCAACGCCTTGCGGATGATGGTTTCGGCCGCGTCGCCATCGGCGGCGGCCTGCCGGGCCATGCGCTGCGCCTCGGCCGGCTTGTAACCCAGCTGCTGCAGCGCGATGGTCGCCTCGGACAAGGGGTCGGCCGGGCCTCCGCCGGCCGGCAGCGTCGCGCCACCGGCCAAGTCGGCCGCACGGTCGCGCAGTTCCACCACCATGCGTTCGGCGGTCTTCTTGCCGATGCCGGGGATGCGGGTCAGCGCAGTGACGTCGCCGGCCTGGACCAGGCGGGCGAACTCGTCCACCGATACGCCGGACAACACCGCCAACGCGATCTTCGCACCGACCCCGCTGACCTTCTGCACGTCGCGGAACAGCCGGCGCTCG
Source organism: Pseudoxanthomonas kalamensis DSM 18571 (assembly GCF_010211745.1). Lineage (GTDB taxonomy): Bacteria > Pseudomonadota > Gammaproteobacteria > Xanthomonadales > Xanthomonadaceae > Pseudoxanthomonas_A > Pseudoxanthomonas_A kalamensis. Next base: position 44,092 of record NZ_PDWQ01000002.1, read on the forward strand.
GACTCGCGCAGGAAGCCGTACAGCGACACGCTGTCTTCCTTCTGCGCATGGTGGGTGAACAGGCAGACCTCGCGGCCAAGTTCCGGGAGGTCGTAGAAGGTGCTCATCGGCGCCTCCAGTTCATAGCCGACCCCGCCCACGTCCACCACCAGCCACGGCGGTTGCTTGTAGGCCAGCACGCCGCGCAGACGACCGATCACTTGCGCCCCCAGGCCTGTCGCGCGTCCACTCCCAGCCGCGCCGCGGTCGCGCGCACGTGCGCGTGGGTGATGGCCACCGCCAGCGCATCGGCCGCGTCGGCCTGCAGCTTGCCGGCCAGCCCCAGCATCATCGCCACCATGTGCTGCACCTGCTGCTTCTCCGCGCCGCCGCCGCCGACCACGGCCAGCTTGACCTCGCGCGCGGCGTATTCGTGCAGCGGCAGGTCGTGCATGACCACCGCCGCCATCGCCGCACCGCGCGCCTGGCCCAGCTTCAGCGCCGAGTCGGGGTTGCGCGACACGAACACCTTCTCCATCGCGACTTCCTGCGGCTGCCAGGTTTCGATGATTTCGTTCAATCCGCTCACCAGGCGCTTCATCCGCCGGGGAAAATCGCCCTCGCCCAGCAGTACCAGCGGCGCATGATAGACGCTGCGGGCCTTGCCCGCCGCATCGACGTCGATGATGCCAATGCCAGTCCTCTGCGAACCGGGGTCGATGCCGAGGATCCGGGTCATGTCGTCCGCTTACGCGTACGCGTCGGCACCGAGATCGGCGTTGGAGTAGACGTTCTGGACATCGTCCAAGTCTTCCAGCCAGGCCAGCAGCTTGGCCACCTGCTGCGCGTTCTCGCCCTCCACGGCCACGTCGTTGTCGGCGCGGTAGGTCACCTCGGCGATGCCCGGCTCCAGCCCGGCGGCCTGCATCGCCGCCTTGACCGCGCCGAACCCGTCCGGCGCGGTCAGCACGTCGATCGAGCCATCGTCCGGATACACCACCACGTCGTCGGCACCGGCCTCGATCGCGGCCTCGGTGATCGCCTCCTCGTCGGCGCCGGGGGCGAAGCTCAGCACGCCGAGCCGCTTGAACATGAATGCCACCGAGCCCTCGGTGCCCATGTTGCCGCCGAACTTGCCGAAGGCATGGCGCACGTCGGCCACGGTGCGTACGCGGTTGTCGGTCAGGCAATCGACGATCACGGCCACTCCTCCGGGCGCATAGCCCTCGTAGCGGACCTCTTCGTATTCGACCCCTTCCAGCTCGCCGGTGGCCTTCTTCAGCGCGCGCTCGATAGTGTCCTTGGGCATGTTGAAGCCCAGACCCTTGTCGATCGCCGAGCGCAATGCCGGATTACTTGCCGGATCGCCGCCACCCTTGCGGGCCGCGACCGAGATCTCGCGGATGATCTTGGTGAAAACCTTGCCGCGCTGCGCGTCGCTGGCGTTCTTGCGTGCTTCGATCGAGGGACCACGGCCCATGGGGTTATCCGGCAAACGGTGTAGCGAAGCGGGGAATTATAACGCTGCCCCCGATCGGGGGCCGATCTGCCGCTCACGGCGGCAGGAAACGGCCCTCGCGCAGGAACTGCCCGGCCTGCGCCGCGACCTGGTCCGAAAACACCAGTCCGGTGTGGCTGCTGTGGACGATGCAGTGGTCGGCCAGCCCCGGTAGCCGTGTTTCCTCGAGGCCGACGGTGCCGTCGGATACCCCGTCCGGGCGCGCGAACAGCCGCCCCAGCCCGCGCGCCACGTCGCCGGCGATCATCCCGACCTCGGCGGCCCCGTCCCAGGTCGGCAAGCCGTCCAGCAGCAGCTCGGCGCTGTAGCCCAGTAGCGGCCGGCTCCAGGCGTGCGCGGCCACGTTGCGCGCGGTGGCGCTGCCGCGCAAGGGCGAGCCCAGGCAGACCACCCGCCGTACCGGCAGTTCCGGCGCGGCGCGCAGGGCCTGCAAGGCCATCAGTCCGCCCAGGCTATGGCCGACCATGCCTTCGACCGGCTGCCGTCGCAGGCGCTCGACCAGCCGCGGCAATGCCTTCCGCGGCCCCTCCAGCACGCTGGCGTATCCGAACGTCGCGACCTCGAAGCCCTGCGCGCGCAATCCCGCCGACAGCCGAAACAGCCACCAGGGCGCATTCAACAGGCCATGCACGAGCAGTACGCGACGGATCATGCCGCCAGTCTGTCCGGATTCAGCCCGCCGGGCCAGCCGGCCGGCGCAGGATGAACTCGTCGTCCAGGGTGTTGCCAACCGGGAAGTGGTATTCGCCCGCCTTGGCGAAACCGTAGCGCGCGTAGAACCGCTGCGCACCGAAGTTCTGAGACCACACGCCCACCCACAGCGTCCGCGGCCCCTCGCGCAGCAGCCAGTCCATCGCCGCGTCCATCAGCTGCGCGCCGAGTCCGGCATTGTGGAATTCGCGCAGCACGTACAGGCGCTTCAGTTCGCCGTCGTCCGCCTGCACCTCTGGGTGCGGCAGGCCGCAGGGGCCGGCCGCCGCATGGCCGATGGCCACGCCGTCGTTCTCCAGCAGCCACATCGCCTTGCGCGGGTCCTGCAGTTCCTCGCGCTGCGCCTCGGGCGCATAGCAGGTGCGCAGGAAGTATTCGAGATCCTCGGGCGGATACAGATGGCCGAAAGTCTCGATGAAGGTCGCCGTGGCGATGGCGGACATCGTCCCGGCGTCGTCGGGGGTCGCGCGGCGGATCAGCATGGAGCGAGTGGAGAGTGGCGAGGAGAGAGGAACGAGTGAAGTCAAGAACGCAACGCATGGTGCTTTCCACTCACTCTTCACTCCTCTTCACTCACTCCTGCTTTTCCCGTACCCGCACGTGCACTTCGGCCAGCTGCACGTCGGGAATCGGCGACGGCGCGCCGGTCATCAGGCATTGCGCGCCGGTGGTCTTCGGGAACGCGATCACGTCACGGATCGATTCGGTGCCGGCCATCAACGCAGCGATGCGGTCGATGCCGAAGGCGATGCCGCCATGCGGCGGGGCGCCGTATTTCAGCGCATCCAGCAGGAAGCCGAACTTCAGCTCGGCCTCTTCGGCGCCGATGCCCAGCAGTTCGAATACCGCGCTCTGCATTTCCGGACGGTGGATACGGATCGAGCCGCCGCCGATCTCGTTGCCGTTCAGCACCATGTCGTAGCCGCGCGACACCGCAGTCTTCGCATTCGCCTTCAGTTCGGTCACGTCATCGACCGCCGGCGCGGTGAACGGATGATGCAGGGCCACGTGGCGCTGCGCCTCCTCGTCCCACTCGAACATCGGGAAATCGGTGACCCACAGCGGCTTCCAGCCATCCTGCACGAGGCCGAAGTCCTTGCCGGCCTTCAGCCGCACCGCGCCCATGAAATCGCTGACCTTGTTGTAGCCGCCGGCGCCGAAGAACACGATGTCGCCGTTGCCGGCGCCGACGTGCTTCAGCAGCACGCCGAACGCGTCCTCGTCGAAGAACTTCTGGATCGGCGAGCTGACCGCGCCCGCTTCGTCGAGCTTGATGTAGGCCAGCCCCTTTGCGCCGTACTTGGCGGCGTGCGCGGCGTATTCGTCGATCTGCTTGCGCGACAGCGACGCACCGCCGGGGATGCGCAGCGCAGCGACGCGACCGTCGGGGTCGTTGGCGGGGCCAGTGAACACGGCAAACCCGCTGTCCTTCACCAGTTCGGCCACGTCCACGAGTTCCAGATCGATGCGCAGGTCGGGCTTGTCGGAGCCGTAGCGACGCATCGCCTCGGCCCAAGTCAGGCGCGGGAATTGCGCGTCCAGTTCGACGTCCATCACTTCCTTGAAGATGTCGCGGACCATGCCCTCGACCGTGTCCTGCACATCGCGCTCCTGCACGAACGCGAATTCCATGTCGAGCTGGGTGAACTCCAGCTGGCGGTCGGCGCGCAGCGCCTCGTCGCGGAAGCAGCGCGCGATCTGGTAGTAGCGGTCGAAGCCGGCCACCATCAGGATCTGCTTGAACAGCTGCGGGCTCTGCGGCAAGGCGTAGAACTCGCCGGCGTGCATGCGCGCCGGAACCAGGAAGTCGCGCGCGCCTTCCGGCGTGGCCTTGGTCAGGATCGGCGTTTCGATGTCCTGAAAGCCGCGCGCATCCAGCCAGCGACGCAGCGCCTGCACCAGGCGGATGCGGGTGCGCTGCATGCGCTGCATCTCGGGCCGCCGCAGGTCCAGGTAACGATATTTCAGGCGCGTGTCCTCGCCCGGATTCTCGTGGGCGTGGAACGGCAGCGGCTCGGCCTTGTTGAGGATCCCGATCCTGGTCGCGATCACCTCGACCTTGCCGGTGCGGATCTTGTCGTTGACCGCATGGCGGGCGCGCACCGTGCCTTCGACCTGCAACACGTCTTCGTAGCCCAACTGCTCGGCTACCGCGAACACCTCGGCGGCATCCGGTTCCACCGTCACCTGCACGATGCCTTCGTGGTCGCGCAGGTCGATGAAGCACACGCCGCCCAGGTTGCGGGCAACGTCGGTCCAGCCACACAGGGTGACCGTCTGCCCGATCATCGATTCGTCGATCAGGCCGCAATAGTGGGTACGCATGGAGGCTCCGCGAAATCCGTCCGGTCGCGCCGGAAAGCCGCCTAGTCTAACCGGCAACGGCTCAGTCTTCGGCGCCCCAGGGCGGCAGGGGCGTCGGCAGCGGCCGGGTCAGGTCGAATTCGACCCGGAACAGGCGCCCGTCGGGCCGGCCGAGCTGGTAGGCAAAGGTCTGCCCCGGCTGCAGCTCTATCGTCCAGGTGTTGCGAAGCGAGGCGGTCAGCCCCTCCCGGCGGAACATCTCCACCGACTCCGCATCGACCGGGAACTCCTGCTTCGAAGCACTGCCGGGAGTAAGAGTGTCGCCGCCGTACAGGGTCACCGCATCGGGGCTGCCATCGGCATGCCGATGGTCGTGCTTGAGCCTCAAGCCGCTGGCCGTGCGGCTGAGGACCCAGGTCCGCGAGCGGTCTTCGCCGACGTGGAACGGCACCCGGATCTCGTGCCCGGGCTGTGCACAGCCGCGCACATGCATCACCAGCGCCTTGCCTTCGAACGGATCCGGCGTGGCCGAAGCCGGCTGGTTGGCGACGATGCGGCCGCCGTAAGCCTGCCCGCAATGCGCTGCCAGCGCGGCGAGAAAGGCATCGGCCGGCGCCGGCGGTTCGGAAGTACTGGCGCAACCCGAGGCTGCGAACACCAGCAGCACGGCCGCAAGATGCGCCTTCATCGCGCGTTCCTGCCATCGGCGCGGCACAGACTCACGATGCCGGACTCGACGGCTTGGACTCGGATTTCGCCGCCGGTTTGGCGCTCTCGGCAGGCTTGGCCGCTTCGGTCTTGCCTGCGGCGGCGTCCAGCTTGGATTCGCCGGACGACCCACCGCTCTCGCCGGCGGCCAGGTTGCGCTTCTTGTCGCCGTCCTTCTTGAAGTCGGTCTCGTACCAGCCGCTGCCCGCCAGCCGGAACGACGGCGCGGTCACCTGCCGTTTGACCGCCTTCGCCCCGCATTCAGGGCAGGTGTCGGGATCGGGGTCGGACATCTTCTGCAGGCGGTCGAAACTGTGGCCACAGGCGGCGCACTGGAAGGCATAGATCGGCATGGCGTCGGAACGGCGGAAAGGGGGTTCAATCGGCAATTTTGGGGGCGGCGGCCGCGGAATCAAGCCGGCGCGCGATCACGTCGTCCGGATGCAGCACCCGATCCTCGACCGGTTCGACATCGAACGGCGCCCGGAACACCAGCGACGGCAGCAGGGTAGTCAGGGTGGCGTACAGCAGCAAGCCGCCGAACAGCTCCGGCGGGATATGGAAGCGGTCGCGCATGATCCCGGCCAGCACCAGGGTGAAGATCAGCGTCGGCGCCAGCGCCAGCGATACCCGCAGGCTGTTGCCGCTGCTTTCCTGCCGGAACATCAGCCGCCGCTGCAACCACAGCACCGCGATCCGCAGCGGCAGCACCACCGCGGTCAGCGCCAGGCCAATCCCGAGCGCCTTCCAGCTCAGCGCATCCTCGGGCACCCGGGTGCCGGCGTTGAAGAAATAGAACGGCACGAAGAACGAGGCGAACAGGCGCACCGCATGCAGGTTGGCCTCCGAGGCCAGCAGCGGCATCCGTACCTGCAGCAGGCGCGCGACCAGGCCGGCGATGAAGGCGCCGACCAGGTAGTACACGCCCAGCTTGTAGCTGATGTAGGCCGCCACCAGCCCGACCATGACCAGCAGCGAGAATTCCGAGCCCGGCGCATGCGGCGCCACCCAGCGCCCCAGCGCGACGAACACCAGCGGCAAACCGACCAGCATCGCCAGCATGACCCCGGACGACACCGCCATCTTCGTCGGGTCGCTGGCCTGCAGCACCACGAACAGCGCCGCCAGCGCCAGCAGCTCGCCGGCGATGGCCTTGCTGGTGACCCAGAAGCGCTCCTGCTCGTCCAGACCCAGCCGCGCCAGGGTATCGAGGATGAAGCCGGTGGACGGCGTCAGCAGCGCCAGCGCCAGCAGGCCGGACGCCTGCCAGCCAAGGTCGAAGTAGTGCCAGGCCAGCCACGACAGGCCGACCAGCACCACGGTGCGGATCGCCAGATGCGCCAACAGCGGTCCCAGCCCCTTGCGCAGGTCGCGCAGCTCGACCTCCAGGCCGGCGAACAGGAACAGCGAGGAGATGCCCAGCGTCGCCAGCATGCCGATCACCGGATCGTGCGCCCGTTCGTGCCAGACCAGCATCGCCGCCACCCCGAACAGCAGGCAGGTCAGCGGCGCCGGGATCTTCCAGCGCTGCAGCGCGCGCGGAATGACCAGCAGAGCGAAAATCAGCAGCAGGTAGATCAGTTCGTTGCTCATCGGCGGTGGGGGTCCTCGAAGTCCTGATGGCGCCCGGACAACCACGCCCGCAACGCATTCCCTCCGTGCCACGTTACCACCCCCGCAAAGCCGGCTCCGCCCATCGCCGGAATTTTGTCCAATTCAATCAATATGTTATGATTCCAAGATAGAACTCCACCGGTGCAACACCGCGCCCCGACGCCGGCGCGAACCGGTCCCGCCCACCGGGACCGCTCCTGCTTTCCACGGAAGAAGTTTCCAGGCACCGGCACCCGCTCCCGCCCGCTGTCAGGAAGTCCGTTGACCCCCAAAAACGCTGTCCGCAATTCCCCGTCCCGTCCGTCCGTGGCCCCGCGCCGCACGCCCAGACTGATCCTGGCCACCGATCTCGACGGTACCTTCCTCGCCGGGTCGGCCGAGGACCGCCACCGCCTGTACCGGCTGGTCGACCAGCACCCCGACATCCACCTGATCTTCATCACCGGACGCGGCCTGGAAGCGGTCATGCCGCTGCTGACCGACCCGTCGATGCCGCGCCCGGACCATGTGGTCTGCGATGTCGGCGCCACCGTGGTCGACGGCCGCAGCCTGCAGCCGCTGCAGCCGCTGCAATCAACCATCGAATCGCGCTGGCCGGGCGAACAGGTCGTGCTCGAGGCGATGCGCGCCTTCCCGCAACTGCAGCGCCAGGACGTGCCGCAGGAGCGCCGCTGTTCGTACTTCTGCGACCCGGAAACGTTGGGCCCGATCCGCGCGGCGATCGAGCATGTGGCCAGCGCGCTGGGCTGCGACGTGCTGTATTCGGCCGACCGCTACCTGGACATCCTGCCGCCGGACACCGACAAGGGCCGCACCCTGCGTGCGCTGACCCGGCAACTGGACCTGCCGCGCGAGCGCATCCTGGTCGCCGGCGACACCCTGAACGACCTGTCGATGTACATGGCCGGCTTCCACGGCGTCTGCGTCGGCGAATCCGAGCCGGCGCTGATCGAGGCCACCGGCTCGTTGTCCGAGACCTACCACGCGCAAGCGCCGGGCTGCGGCGGCATCCTCGAGGCCATCGACCACTTCCGTCTGCTCGCCGATGACGACAGCGGCCTGGACACGCCGAGCCGTCCCGACAAGGGCAAGGCCGAACTGGTGATGGTCTATCACCGGCTGCCGTACGAGGAGGTCGTCGAGGACGGCCAGCGGGTACGCCGGCGTCCGAAATCCCCCAACGGCATCATTCCCTCGCTGCTGAGCTTCTTCCACGGCGGCCAGGCCGGCTCGTGGGTGGCGTGGAGCATCGAGGACCCGAAGCAGGGCCCATTCGAGGTCCATACCGAAGTCGATCCCGAGCACTACCCCACCCTGACCGCGGCGCGGGTGCCGCTGAGCAAGCAGGAAGTGGACATCTTCTACAAGCGTTTCTCGAAAGAGGCGTTCTGGCCGATGCTGCACGTGTTCTGGGAACGCGCGCGTTTCCGCGAGGACGACTGGCAGGTATTCCTGAAGGTCAACCGCAAGTTCGCCGAAACCACCGCCGCCGAAGCCGCGCACGGCGCCACCGTGTGGATCCACGACTACAACCTGTGGATGGTGCCGGCGTACCTGCGCGAGATCCGCCCGGACCTGAAGATCGCCTTTTTCCACCACACCTATTTCCCCTCCGCCGACGTCTTCAACGTGGTGCCGTGGCGACGCGAGATCATCGGCAGCCTGCTCAGCTGCGACTACATCGGCTTCCACATCCCGCGCCAGGTCGAAAACTTCGTCGACGTCGTGCGCGGGGTGATGCCGGTCGAGCGGCTGGAAATGCAGAACTGCGCACCGCGCTTCGTCACCTACGGCTGCGCGGTCGGGCTGGACACCATGACCACGCGCCTGCGGGTCGGCGATCGCGTGGTCGCGCTGGGCGCGCATCCGGTCGGTACCGACCTGAAGCGGATCCGCGACGTGCTAGCCAATCCGGACGTGCGCAACAACGTGTACAAACTGCGGCGCGAGATCGGCGCACGCAAGCTGGTGTTGTCGATCGAGCGGCTGGACTACACCAAGGGCACCCTGGCCAAGCTGGAAGCCTACGAGCGCCTGCTGGAAACCCGGCCGCAGCTGCAGGGCAAGGTCACCCTGCTGATGGTCTGCGTGCCGGCCGCACGAGAGATGACTGTCTACCGCACCCTGCAGAACCAGATCGAGCAGGCGGTGGGCCGGATCAACGGTCGCTTCTCGCGGCTGGACTGGACCCCGGTGCGCTTCTTCGCCCAGGCGCTGCCGTTCGAGGACGTGGTCGCGCACTACGCCGCTGCGCAGGTGATGTGGATCACCCCGCTACGCGACGGCCTGAACCTGGTTGCCAAGGAATTCGTCGCCACCCACGGCATCGAAGGCAGCAGCGGCGCACTGGTGCTGTCCGAATTCGCCGGCGCCGCCGCCGAGCTGAAGGGCGCGGTGCTGACCAACCCGCACGACCAGGCCGACCTGAGCGCGGCGCTGGAACAGGCGCTGTCGATGCCCGACGACGAAGCCGCCGGCCGCATGCGCCAGCTGTACGACATCGTCGAATACCACGACATCGACCGCTGGGGCCGCGAGTTCCTGGCCGCGGTGAAACAGGCCGTGCAGCCGGCTCACCAGAAGGCCAGCACCAGCAGGAAGGTCAGCAAGGCGACCAAGAGCATGCCCAGGCGCAGCGGCAAGGCCGGCAGCGCCGCCGCCTGAGGCGATGCCACCGCCGCCAGCTGCTGCGCGTCCGCCGGCCGGCCGCGCAGCAGCTGCCACAGCAGGATGAAGCCGCAGGTGGCGGCGAACAGCACGCCGGCGACGATGCTGAAATGCAGGTTCGCCCAGCCCAGCTGGGTGGCGGCGAACCAGGCCAGGCTCAGTGCATGCCCACTCAGGGTGCCGAGGAAAGCGGCGTCGGCGCCGATGCGGCGGTTCCACATCGCCATCACGAATACCGCCACCAGTGGCGGAGTGACATAGGCGAAGGCCTGCTGCAGATAGGCGAACAGGCCGGGGAAATGCTGGATCTGCGGCGCCCACAATGCCGCCAGCGCCATCAGCACCAGGGTCAGCACACGTCCAAGCCGGGCCAGCGCGCGGGTATCCATGCCCGGCCGGTGCGGCTGCACGAAATCGACACTGATCAGGGTCGAAGCCGAGTTCAGCGCCGAATCCACGCTCGACATGATCGCCGCCAGCAGGCCTGCCAGGATCAGTCCGGCCACGCCGACCGGCGCGTAATGCCGGATCAGCTGGGCAAACACCTCGTCGCCGCGCTGCAGGTCCGGCAGCAGCGCCGCCGCCATCGCTCCCGGCAGCACCATCAGGAACAACGGCAGCAGCTTCAGCGCTGCCGCGATCAGCGAACCGCCGGCCGCCGCATCGACGCTGCGTGCGCCCAGCAACCGCTGCGACACATACTGGTTCATCGTCCAGTAGTAGAAGCCCAGGATCGGCAGGCCGATCAGGGTGCCCAGCCACGGCAGTTCGGGATCGTCCAGCGGACGGATCAGCGACAGGTGATCGTCGGGCACCGCCGCCATCATCCGCGACCAGGAGAAGTCGAACTGCGAGAACACTACCCCGGCCAACAGCGCCGACCCGGCCAGCAACACCACGGTCTGCAGCGCATCGGTATAGACCACCGCGCGCAGGCCGCCGGCAGCGGTATACAGGCCGGCGAACAACGCGATCGCGACGATGGTCGGGGTCAGCGGCAACTGCGGAAAGAACACCTGCAACACCAGCGCGCCGGCATACAGGCTGCCGGCGGTGTCCAGCACGATCGCCAGGAACACCGTCACCGCCGACAGGTACTTGCGCATGCGCGCATCGAAGCGCTTTTCCAGCAACTCCGGCACCGTGGTCAGGCGATCGCGCAGGAACACCGGGATGACGAAACGGGCGGCGAACAGCAGCACCAGCGCCGCCATCCATTCGTAGTTGGCCACCGCGATGCCCGAGGACCAGGCCGCGCCAGGCAGGCCGATCAGGGTGGTCGAGGAGATGTTGGAAGCGAACAGCGACAAGCCAACCATGCCCGCTCCCAGCGAACGCCCGGCCAGGAACAATTCGTCGCTGTCGGGACTGCGTCGCGCCACGCGCACGCAGACCACGATCACAATCAGCAGATACGCCAGCAGAACGGCGTAGTCGAGCGTGTGCAGCGCTCCCATCTTCCTCGTGCAATGCGTGCGGGGGTGTTTTCAGGGAAACACGGATGGCCACGCATTACAAATCGACGGTCGCCAGACCGCGACAGCCACACGCTCAGGACGCGGCGTCGTACAGCGCAAGCAAGGCTTCTTCGGCTATCTCCAGCTGCGCGCGCAATTGCGTCTGCTGACGCCCCAGTTCCGCGCCTTGCGAACCGTCGCCGGCAAACACCGCCGGATCGGCCAGCCGCATCTCGACCTCGACCAGTTGCCGTTCCAGTTCCGCCACCGTCTGCTCGGCCTTGCCCAGCTTGTGCGGGTTGATCCTGGGGCGTTCGGGTTTCGGTGCGGCGACCGGCGTCGCTTCCGCCTTCGGCATCGCCGGCGCACGCGCCTGCTCGCCCGAGGGACGCGAACGCAACCACGCGGCGTATTCGTCCAGGTCGCCGTCGAACGGCTCGACGATACCGTCGTGCACGCGCCAGAAACTGTCGCTGACCAGGCCGATCAGGTGGCGGTCGTGCGAGACCAGCACGATCGCGCCATCGAAGTCGCTCAGCGCTTCGGCCAGCGCCTCGCGCATGTCCAGGTCCAGATGGTTGGTCGGCTCATCCAGCAGCAGCACGTTCGGCTGCTTCCAGGCAATCAGCGCCAGCGCCAGCCGCGCGCGCTCGCCGCCGGAAAAGCCGTCGATGCTCTCGAAGGCGCGATCGCCGGGGAAATACCACTTGCCGAGGAAGTCGCGGAACGCCTGAGTCGCGGTGTCCGGCGACAACTCGCGCAGGTGGTCGATCGGCGAGGTGCCTTCCTTCAACGACTCCACCGTGTGCTGGGCGAAGTAGCCGATCCGCAGGTCCGGGTGCGCGTAACGCTCGCCGTCGATCAGCGCCAGTTCGCCGACCAGCGACTTGACCAGAGTCGACTTGCCGGCCCCGTTCGGCCCGAGCAGGCCGATGCGGTCACCGGCCTCCAGCCCGAAGCCGACCCCGGACAGGATGCGGACGTCGTTGCCATAGCCGCAGACACCGTCGTTGATCCGCAACAGCGCATGCGGCAGCTTCGCCGGCGGCGGGAAATCGATCCGGAACTCGCGTTCGGCGCGCACCGCCTCGGTGCCGGCCAGCTTGGCCAGCCGCTTCATTCGTGATTGCGCCTGCCGCGCCTTGCTGGCCTTGGCCTTGAAGCGGTCGATGAACTTCTGCAGATGCGCGCGTTCGGCCTGTTCCTTGTCGAAGGCGATCTGCTGCTGGCGCAGGTGCTCGGCGCGCTGGCGTTCGAATGCGGTGTAGTCGCCGGCGTACAGCTTCGCCCGGCCTTCGTTGAGGTGCAGGGTATGGGTGCACACGCCGTCGAGGAACTCGCGGTCATGCGAGATCAGCAGCAGGGTACCGGGGTATTTCAGCAGCCACTGCTCCAGCCACAGCACCGCATCCAGGTCCAGGTGGTTGGTCGGCTCGTCCAGCAGCAGCAGGTCGCTGGGCATCATCAGCGCGCGGGCCAGGTTCAGGCGCACGCGCCAGCCACCGGAAAACTCGCTGACCGCGCGCCGATGGGTCGCGGCCGGAAAGCCCAGTCCATGCAGCAGGCGGCCGGCGCGGGCCTCGGCGTCGTAGCCGTTCAGTTCGGCCAGCTTCTGATGCGCCTCGGCGACCGCCTCCCAGTCCTCGCGCGCATTGGCCTCGGCCTCGGCGCGCAGCACGCGGGCGATGGTCTCGTCACCGCCCAGCACGAAATCGATCGCCGCGTCCGGCAGCGACGGGGTTTCCTGCGCCACGCTGGCGATGCGCAGGCGGTTGGGCACATCGATGTCTCCACGGTCGGCCTCGACCTGACCCTGGATGGCGGCGAACAGGCTGGACTTGCCGGTGCCGTTGCGCCCAACCACGCCAACCCGCCAGCCCGCATGCAGGGCCAGATCGACCTGGGACAGCAGCAGCCGTTCGCCCCGGCGCAGGGCGAAATTGCGAAAGGAAATCATGCGGCAATTCTACCGGTTGCCGGCACCCCGCATTGCCTTGCAAGGCGAGCGGACATCAAGGTCATCCACCTTCCGCAGGGCAGCCACCCCTCGAAGGCGCGGGCGCGGCCCGCCCCCTGCCGAACTGGCTTGCAAGCAATCCGTCGTTGATAGCCGAACCGCATCTGCACATGAGCCCAGACCATTGGGAATGCATGCGATTGCAGCCGAACATGTCGTCAACGTCGTTCATAAAAATCCGATTGACCACGATGTCATCCCAGTGTAATCAAGGCATGTGCTGCATCGCACAAAAGTGATTCCACTTGCAACCTTTGCTCCGCCACGCGGTGGAGAGAACGCCCCCTGGCGTGTGACATCGACATAACTACAAACCCCAAGGAAGAGCTTCCAATGAAGAACAAACTGTCCCTGCTGTCCATCGCCGTCCTCGGCGCACTGGCCAGCCAGTCGGCGCTTGCCCAAGACAACAGCGCCCCGGCCAACACGCTGGATACCCTGATCGTCACCGGTACCCGCGTCGCCGACCGTACCGTGGCCGAGTCGACCGCCCCCATCGACATCATCAGCCCGGAAGTGCTGGAAGGCACCGGCACCACCGAACTGGCCACCGCGTTGTCGCGTGCGCTGCCATCGTTGAACTTCCCGCGTCCGGCCGTTTCCGACGGCACCGACGCCGTGCGCCCGGCCCAGTTGCGCGGCCTCTCGCCCGACCATGTGCTGGTGCTGGTCAACGGCAAGCGCTACCACAGCGGCGCCCTGGTCAACGTCAACGGCACCCAGGGCCGCGGTTCTGCACCGGCCGACCTGAATACCATTCCGATCGCCGCCATTGCCCGCGTCGAAGTGTTGCGCGACGGCGCATCGGCACAGTACGGCTCCGATGCCATCGCCGGCGTCATCAACATCGTGCTGAAGGGCAGCGAGAGCGGCGGCAGCATCGCCGCGCGCTATGGACAATACAGCGCCGGCGATGGCCAGCAGTACCAGCTGTCCGCCGATGCCGGTCTGAAACTCGGCGAAGCCGGCAAGATCCACTTCGCCGCGCAGGGCGGCCATCAGGACCAGACCGACCGCGCCCGTCCCTACCTGGGTTCCAACCCGGGCCCGAATTCGTCCAACCCGCCCGCGGGCGAGGTCTCGCAGCGGCTGGGCGATCCGGAAGTCGACCATGGCTCGTTCGCCTACAACGGCGAACTGAACCTCACCGACTACCTCACCCTGTATTCGTACGGCATCTATACCAAGCGCGACGTGCTCTCCAACGGTTATTTCCGTGAAGACCTTGATCCGAACAACATCCAGGAAATCTATCCGAACGGCTTCCTGCCGCAGATCAACAACGTCTCCACCGACTACGACTTCGTGCTGGGTGCCAAGACCTGGACCGATGGCGGCACCAACATCGACCTCAGCTACACCTACGGTTCCAACGAACTGACCTTCGACATCAAGAACACGCTCAACCGCAGCCTGGGTCCCACCTCGCCGACACGGTTCTTCGCCGGCGCGCTGGAATACAAGCAGCACGTGCTGAACCTGGACTTCAACAAGGCGCTGGAATGGGGTCTGGCCTATCCGGTCACCCTGTCCTACGGCGTGGAGTGGCGGGGCGAAGAGTTCATCCAGACTCCGGGCGAACCCGATTCCTACGCCAACGGCAGCTTCGGCGGCGCCGCCGGTTCGCAGGTGTTCCCCGGCTTCCAGCCCGGCTACAGCGGCAATTACGACCGCAACAGCCTGTCGTTCTACGCCGGCCTGGAGGGCAACATCACCGAGAAGTTCGCCCTCGGTCTGGCCGCCCGTGCCGAGGACTACAGCGACTTCGGCAATACCACCACCGGCAAGATCACCGCGCGTTACGACTTCAGCCCGGCGGTCGCCCTGCGCGGCACCGTGTCCACCGGCTTCCATGCGCCGGCGCTGCAACAGCAGAACTTCCAGGCGGTTTCGACCAACTTCATCGACGGCATTCCCTACGACATCGCCACTTTCCGCGTCGACCATCCGGCGGCGGTCGCCCTGGGCGCCGAACCCCTGAAGCCCGAAGAATCGGTCAACTACAGCCTGGGTCTGGTGCTGCAACCGGCCGACGGCCTGTACGTCACCATCGACGCCTACCGCATCGCCGTGGACGACCGCATCACCCTGTCCGCCAACCTGACCAGTACCGCAGTACGCAACTACCTCAATGCCAACGGGTTCCCGTCGGTCGGTGGCGGGCGTTATTTCACCAACGCCATCGACACCACCACCGACGGCATCGACATCGTCGGCACCTACAACTGGAAACTGGCCAACAGCAGCATCGACCTGACCGCCGGCTACAACTACAACAAGACCACGATCGACCGCGTCGCCGGCAACCCGGCTGCGCTGGAAGCCATCGACCCCACCGCCGAACGCTTCAGCCGGGTCGAGATCGGTCGCTTCGAGAAGGGCGCCCCGCGCGACAAGCTCTCGCTGGGCGGCACCTGGCATCTGGCCTCGTTCGACGTTTCGGCCAGCGCGACCCGCTATGGCGAGTTCACGTCGTTCAGCAGCAATCCGGACAACGACCAGACCTTCGGCGCCGAATGGACGCTTGATCTGGCCGCCACCTACCGGATCAACGGCTGGGAGTTCACCCTGGGCGGCGACAACGTCCTGAACGAATACCCGGACGAACTGATCTACGCCACCTCGAACAACGGCCAGTTCCCGTACAGCGGCAGCTCGCCGTTCGGTTTCAACGGCGCCTTCATGTACGCCAACATCGGCTACAAGTGGTAATCACCGCTGCAACCGGCAAACGGAAAAGCCCCGCATTGCGGGGCTTTTTCATTGCCCCGAACGCGAACGGCAACACATTGCCGCCACCTGCCCCATCGGCGACACTGATCGCATCTTCCGAGTATCGCTTCCCGACCACCCGATGCATCACGACACCGACCTGATCACCCTGATCGCCGTGGGCCTGGCCCTGGCCTTCGTGCTGGGCACCATTGCGCACAAGCTGCGACTGTCGCCGCTGGTCGGGTATCTGGTTGCGGGCATCATCACCGGTCCGTACACGCCCGGCTTCATCGCCGACCAGGCATTGGCCACCCAGTTGTCGGAAATCGGGGTGATGCTGCTGATGTTCGGCGTCGGCCTGCATTTCTCGCTCGACGACCTGCTGGAAGTGAAGGCAATCGCCATCCCCGGCGCCATCGTGCAGATCACCGTGGCCACCCTGCTCGGCTGGGGCCTGGCCTGGACGATGGGCTGGCCGACGCTGGATGGACTGGTGTTCGGACTGGCCTTGTCGGTTGCCAGTACCGTGGTGGTCACCCGCGCGCTGGAGGAACGCCGGCAACTGGATACGCTGCGAGGGCGCATCGCCATCGGCTGGCTGATCGTCGAGGATCTGGTGATGGTGTTGGCGCTGGTGCTGCTGCCGGTACTGGCGCAAGCCGGCCACGGCGAGGCCGGCGAACGCAGTCCGTTGCTGCCCCTGCTCGGCTGGACCCTGCTCAAGCTGTGCCTGTTCGTGACCTTCATGCTGGTGATCGGCAAGCGCGCGATCCCGTGGACGCTGGAGCGCGTGGCGCGTACCGGCCAGCGCGAACTGTTCACCCTGTCGGTACTCGGCATCGCGCTGGGCGTGGCGTTCGGCGCGGCCGCCCTGTTCGGGGTGTCGTTCGCGTTGGGCGCGTTCTTCGCCGGCATGCTGCTCAACGAATCCGAACTGAGCCACAAGGCCGCCGCCGACTCGCTGCCGCTGCGCGATGCTTTCGCCGTGCTGTTCTTCGTCGCCGTCGGCATGCTGTTCAACCCGGCGATCCTGCTCGAACAGCCCTGGCAGGTGCTCGGCGTGCTGCTGGTAATCTACGGCGGGCAATCGCTGGTCGCGTTCGGCGTCATGCGCCTGTACCGGCAACCGATGGACAGCTCGCTGACGGTTGCCGCCAGCCTGTCGCAGATCGGCGAATTCTCGTTCATCCTGGCCGCGCTCGGCCTCGGCCTGGGCATCCTGCCGAAAGCCGGGCACGACCTGGTGCTGGCCGGCGCATTGGTGTCGATCATCCTCAACCCGCTGCTGTTCGCCCTGCTCGACCGCCGGCAGTCACGGCAACTGGCCGAAGCCCCGCAGGAAGCCGAACCCGAACCGCTGCCGGGGCCGTCGCTGGAACTGGAAGGCCATGCCATCGTCATCGGCTACGGCCGCGTCGGCAGCGAACTGGCCGAGGTACTGCGCGAGCGCGGCGTGCCGGTGCTGATCATCGACGCCGACCGCGACCACGTGCAGCGCGCGCACGAACGCGGCATTCCGGGCATCCGCGGCAGTGCCGCCGCCGACAAGGTGCTGGCCGAAGCGCATCCGGACAAGGCGACCATCGCGATCCTGGCCATCCCGCAACCGCTGGAGGCCGGCGAAGCCATCGCCAAGCTGCGCGCCACCAACCCGACCCTGACCCTGCTGGCGCGCGCGCACAGCGACGCCGAGGTCCGGCACCTGCTGGAACACGGCGCCGACGGCGCGGTGATGGCCGAGCGCGAACTGGCGCATTCGCTGGCCGAGATGGTGCTGTCCACCCCACCCTACCGCGCCCTGCGCCGCACGATCCCCGCATGATGGAAAGCTCTTCGCCACTGCCGCTGCCCGCCCGGGTGCAACTACTACTGCCCGAGTGGATGCAGCACTTCCCCGACCCACACACCGTCTGCGCCAGCGACGAGGACAAGGTCGCGCTGGCCATCGAACTGTCGCGGCGCAATGTCGACGCCGGCAGCGGCGGGCCGTTCGGCGCCATCGTGTTCGACGCCGAAGGCCGCATCGTCGCCGCCGGCGTCAACCGGGTGATGCCGCAGCACACCTCGCTGGCGCATGCCGAGAACATCGCCTTCATGCTGGCCCAGCAACGCCTGCACAGCGCGCGCATCAACGCCGCCCTTGCTGCGCCGGTGACGCTGGCCACCTCCTCGCAACCCTGCTGCCAGTGCTATGGCGCGGCGGTCTGGGCCGGCATCGACCGCCTGCTGATCGGTGCGCGCGCCGAGGACGTGATGGCGCTGACCCCATTCGACGAAGGCCCGCTGCCCGCCGACTGGATCGGCGAACTGCAGCGGCGCGGGATTCAGGTCGTGCGCGACCTGCACCGCCAGGCCGCCTGCGAGGTGCTGCGCGCCTACGGCGAAAGCGGCCCGCGGTATTGAGGCCTTCGCGCGGGAACACGGCTGCCCTCGTCCGCCATCGGCCCTGCCGCGGTCATGGATAATGCGCGCACGATGACCACGATCCGCGCCGATTCCGCTCCGCCTGCCGGCATCGGCCTGCTTGGCTACTGCCGTCCCGGTTTCGAGCCGGAACTGGCCGCCGAACTGGGCGAACGCGCCGCCGCAGCCGGAATCGCCGGCTATGCACGCGCCAACCGCAACGACGGTTTCGTCGTCTACGCCAGCGACGATCCCGCCCTGGCTGCGGCCCTGCCCTGGCGCGAGCTGGTGTTCGCCCGGCAGAAACTGACCCTGCTGGCCGAACTGCGCGGACTGGACCCGAAGGACCGCATCGCGCCGATGCTGTCCGCCCTGCATGGACACGCACCGTTTGGCGAGCTGTGCGTGGAGCACCCCGATTCCGACGCCGGCAAGCCGCTGGCCGGGCTGGCACGCAGCTTCGGCAATGCGCTGCGGCCGGCGCTGCGCAAGGCCGGCCTGCTCAGCGCGCGCGACAACCCGCACATCCCGCGCCTGCACGTGTGCTTCATCGCCGGCGACCATGCCTTGCTCGCCGAGGCCGACACCCGCAACAGCGCGCCGTGGCCGCAGGGCATCCCGCGACTGAAGCTGCTGGCCGACGCACCGTCGCGTTCGGCGCTGAAGCTGGAGGAAGCGCTGCTGGTCCTGCTCGACGACGACCAGCGCGAGGCTTTGCTGCAGCCGGGCATGCGCGCGGCCGACCTTGGCGCCGCACCGGGCGGCTGGACCTGGGTGCTGACCCGCCACCACCTGCGCGTGACCAGCATCGACAACGGCCCGCTGCGCCCGCACGTGCTGGACACCGGCCTGGTCGAGCACCTGCGCGCCGACGGTTTCCACTGGCAACCGCCGCAGCCGCTGGACTGGATGGTCTGCGACATGGTCGAACAGCCGCGCCGGGTCGCCGAACGCATGGCCACCTGGCTGCGCGAAGGCTGGTGTCGGCACGCCATCTTCAACCTCAAGCTGCCGATGAAGAAGCGCTGGGACGAAACCCGGCTGTGCCTGGAGCTGTTCGAAGCGCAATCCGCGCGCCCGTTGCAGGTCCGCGCCAGGCAGCTTTACCACGACCGCGAAGAAATCACCGTGTTCGCGACCTGCGCATGAAGAAGGAGTCCACCATGGCCGCCAGCTGGCTCACCATCGCCGCGCCCTACGTGCCGGAAATCATCCGCCTGGCCAAACCGCTGTTCACCCGCAAGCCGCCGCAGGTGGACGAATCGCAGCAGCAACGGCTGGAACTGATCGAAAGCCAGATCGCCGAACTGCAGTCCGCGGCCACCACCAATGCCGATTCGATCAGCAAGCTGGCCAGCGACATGCAGAAGACGCTGGAAATCCTGCAGGTCGGCGCCGAGCGGGCCGAGCAGCAGGTGCGTGGCGCGCAGGCGCTGGCCTGGGTTGCCGTCACTGCCGCGGTGCTGGCGTTCGCGCTGGCGGCTTATGCATTGGCGAGTTGAGACCGGACGACTTCCGGACAGTTTGAACCGGCGGGCCGGGGCCCGCCCTACGCGGTGCGGCCGACGAACTCGACGTGCGCGATCCAGCCACGGGTGCGGCGTTGCAACCGCGTGGCCACGTCCTCGTCGCCGAAATTCGCCGTCGTCATCTTCAATCGCGAGCGGTCGATGCCTTCCAGCGCGTTGACGCTGACCACCGCATAGGTGCTGCCGTCGATCTCGGAGCTGACCACCGGCACCACGCCGCAACGGCGGCAGACATGGAAACGCGCGGTGCCGGTGCCGAAGGCGTATTCCTGGTGCGCACCGGCATCGGCAATGCGGACCTGCAGCTGTCCGCCGGGACTGGAAGTCCATACCCCGCCGTGCTTGACGCAGAACGAGCAATCGCAGGCGCGCGCCGGAATTTCCTCCGGCTCGCCGTCCCAGTCCAGGGTGAACGCGATATTGCCGCAATGGCAGCCGCCTTCGATCCGCATGCCTGACCCTGCCATTCCTCCGATCCGTTCGACGCGATCAACCGAAGGCTAGAAACTTCTTCCGTCCACATGCTTGCTGTGCAGCTGCCGCGGCTCGACCCCGGCCAGGCAGTTGACGTTGACGGCCACCATCTCGGACCCGTCCGGCGTTTGTCCGTAGGCAAAACTCTCCACGCCGCAGGTCTTGCAGAAAAGATGATGGATCGCCTTGCGATTGAACAGGTACTCGGTCAGGTTGTCCTCGCCCGACTTCAGCCGGAAGCCCGACCGCGGCGTGAACGCCAGCACGAAACCCATCTTCTGGCAGCGTGAACAATTGCAGGTGACGGTGTTGTCCAGGTCCAGATCGACCTCGTAATCCACTGCGCCGCACTGGCATCCGCCCTGGTAGTGTGTGACCGACATGTGCATGACTCCTTGTGGGTAGGTGACGACTCAGGAACCGCTGTCGCGCGGACGGGCCAGCAGCTGCCCCAACCAGGCGAACGGCAGGTAGGCGCAGATCAGGTCGAGCGCGATGAACCAGGTCGGCGCCGGAATCATCCGCGCCGCCATGATTCCGCCGACCAGGAACAGCAGGCCGACGATCATCGCCGCGACGCGCTTGTGCCGCAAGGCGATCCTGGCGGCGACGAAGGCGCCGACCAGGGTCCCCAGCGCATGCGCGAGGAACGGGAACAGGTAGTGGCGCGGTTCCAGCATCGGCAGCGCGGCACGGATGCCCTCGGCCGTGGTCATGTCGGCGCCGGGCGGCGGCGGGATCACCTGCCCGCTGATCAGGATCAGGCCCATGTTGACGGCACTGCCCACCAGCAGGCCGACGATAATGGCAAGTACGGTTCTCAGGATGGACATGTCTTCTTCCTCTGCATGAGTTGGCATGACCGACGCGCAAGCGCGACGCGAGAAGATTCTTTTACCCCATCGGCAATGTCATCGCCGATACGCCACGGTCGGGCAATGGTCGGGGCGCTCGGCCTACTGCTTCAACGCGGTGGCGATGGCCTGTTCGGCCAGCGGCGCCATCACCGCATAGCCGGTCGGGGTCGGGTGCACGCCATCGCCGGCCAGTTCCGGGTCCAGACCGCCTTCGGCATTGGCCATCGCGGTGTAGTAGTCCAGATACACCAGCCCGTTGTCGGCGGCGTAACGGCGCATCCAGTCGTTCAACGCGCGAATGCGTCCGGCTGGCCGGTAACCCGGCCGCCACGGGTAGGCGCTGGCCGGCAGCACCGAGGCCAGCACCACGCGGATGCGGTGGGCCGCGGCCAGTTCCGCCATCGAGCGCAGGTTGTCCTCGATCATGTCCAGCGTGGCCGGGCCGGTGTTGCCGGCGATGTCGTTGGTGCCGGCCAGGATCACCACCGCCTCGGGCCGCAGTTCGATCACGTCCTGGCGGAAGCGCAGCAGCATCTGCGCGGTGGTCTGCCCGGAGATGCCGCGGTTGACATACGGCTTGCCGGGGAAGAACTCGGTACCGGGCACGCGGCCCCAGCCATCGGTGATCGAGTCGCCATAGAACACCACCCGGCCCGCTTCGCTCGCCGGCAGCGCGGCATTGTCGTCGCGGTAACGCGCCAGGTTCGGCCAGTCCAGCAACTGCTTCTGCATCCCGCCGACCTGCCCGGCATCCAGCGTGGCCGGATCGGCCAGGTATTGCGGCGACACTGCCGGCGGCGGCAGCGAGGATTCGCCGTCCTGCGCGCAGGCCGCGAACATGGCGAACGCCGACAGGCTGAGCAGAACCGCGACAGACAGGTGTTTCATCGATCGACTCCGTTCACGCGACACGCGGGGTGCGCGGAACGATATCAGGTTTCACTTGCCCGACCCGATGCGCTCGACCGCCATGCGCACCAGCCGCACGGCCTCGTCCACGTCGGCATCCGCGAGTATCCGCATCTCGTGCCACGGCGAAGACGCCGAACGGTCGGGGTGCACCGTGGAATCCGGCAGGCGGGACAGGCGCTCGCGCTTTATCACGTCCTTGCCAAGGCGAATATCCAGCTCGCATTCGGAATGGAAATGCGCGAATTCCTTGCCGCCGTACATCAACGAAGCGAATCCATCATCGCGCCCCGGCCATGCCTGTTCCTCGACCCCGATCTCGCGGAGCTTCCGGCTCAGTCTTTTGCGCAATGCATGCATGGCGAATGATCCCGATCCTTCCTGTTCAAACCACCGGCGCATGGTAACCCGCAGGCGGCAAGGCGACCTCAACCACCTCCTGCACGTACCGGTTGCGGGCGTGGCAGGTGGATGACGTGCTTGCGGAAGTTCAACACCGTGCCGGTCATGGCATTGGTCACCACGAAGGCGATGGGCAGTTCGGGTTCCGCGTCCAGGACGACGCGGGCCTCGAAGCCGCGCGACTTCAGGAACTCTGCCGCGCCGTTGGCGCTGGCGGCGGGGTCGCTGGCGACCAGCCCGATGCTGGCCGAAGCGTGGCCGAGCTTCTGCAGTACCTCGGGCGGCGACTGGTTGATGATGGTGCCGTCCCACAGGATCGAGCGCCGTATACCGCTGCTGTCGAAGCGGAAGCGTTCCTTCAGTCCGTGCCGGGCCAGCAACGCGACAACCGCGTCCTTGGCCTCTGGCGTGGATGCGGAAAAGATGCGCGAGCCGCGATCCGGGAACGGAAGCGGATTGCGCCCGGTGGCCAGCAGGAAAGACCACCCCGCAAGGGCCACGAAGACCAGGCACGCCAACACGATGAACCACATGGGCAGGAACATGCTTGCCTCCTAATGCGACCGTATGGCCGGGGCTTCACCGCTTGCGCCAGCCAAGCCATCCTACGGCGGAACCACCGGGAGCGATTTCGCCGTGGCGGCCCGTTACCCCGTGATTACGCGGATTGCCGGGCTTTTCGGTCGGGATTGCGGAAAAGCATGCCCGCCCACCGGCTTCGACCGGCGACATTCCACCCGGATTGGCCCGTGCATCAGCAGAAAAGGCCTGCATTCCGGGTTCACCGGCGTAATGATTGAGTCGCCCCGAAACCGCGAACCGAGGCCCACCCTACAATGCGCGGCAGCGGTCGGACGGATTCAAGCCCGTTTCATGCGGATTGACGGCTGCTTCCGCACGGACCAAACCGGGAATGGGTTGCACATGTCTCAACACGCCATCGAAGACCTTGTCGAAGACAGCATTCGTCTGGTCGATGCCTGCGCACTGCCGAAAGCGGACAAGCAGGCATGGGTCCATGGCCTGCTGCGCGTGCAGGCGCTGTACGACACCAGTCTGACCTGGTTCCGCATGGACGAAATCCTGATCGGACTCGATGTCCTCTCGCGGACCGCCGCGCCGCCGGAAACCGAAGCCGTCGATGGCTGGCAGACCGGTGAAGACGAAACCGGTTACCTGCGTGTCGACGAGAATGGCGCCTTCGTCTACCGCTTGCTGGACGAAACATCGCCGGTGCCATTGCCCGGCGTGTTCGTTGAAACCATGCAGTTGGCGTTCGACAACAAGGCCTTTCCGCTGGTGCACGACTGGTACGGACTGCTGGTCAATGGCTGGTGGGACGGCACGCTGGATACATCCCTGGGGTTTCCGGACGGCTTCGAAAGCCTCGTGGCGGATGCGAACATGAAACGCGCGCGGTCGCTGGCCGACCGGACGGCCCGGCGAGTCGATCCCGACCCCGACCGCGACGAGGACTTGACCGTTCCGGACCTGCAGGAAGCGCTGTCGCTTGCGGCAGACCCCGAGCAGGAAGCCTGCCTCCGCTACCTGCTGTCGCCGGGCAGTTCCGCGGCCACCCTCAGGCGCGATTTCGCCATGGCAATGGCGCGCAAGGCGCGGGGCAACGACTTCATCATCGACCGCCTGGAACAGGCCTTTTCCCGCTTGGGCTGGACGCGCGTACCCGACACGGATACGGATCGATGGCTATGGATTCTTGATGTCGATGGCCACCGGCGATTCGCCCATTTCCAGCTCCACCCCGAGCTGAAGTTGCTGATGTGCGAATTGGGCATCGAACACGCGCTGATGCTGCGCTGGCAGCAACGCACGGCCTCCACGGAATTCCACAATGTGCACTTCTACCGCATCGGAACCGTGTTCCTGCCCGAGGAACTGGGCCAGGGCAAACGCATTCACGCGTTCGGGGGCTGGAAGTTCGACATTGCGGGCTCCGAGCGCACGCTGGAAGCCACCCTGAAACAGATCGAATCCGCCATTCCGATGATGGTGCAGGCCTATTTCGACTTCATTGACGACACCTTCCAGGAGCGTTATTTCAGGACCACTCCCGATCAGCTGTTGTCCGTGCTGCTTGATGGCGAAATCATCCCGGAGGATGTGTTGTTCGACAGCCCGCAGGCTGTCCTGCTGGCATTTGCCATGCATGCCCGTGACCGGGGAAACCTGACGCTTGCCGATGATTGCGTGCGCAAACTGGAAAAAAGGATGCAGGACCGTCCGCGAAAATCGGCCTACGACATCCAGTATGTCGAGCCGTTCGTCCGGCGATGGCAAAGTGGCGACAGGAATGCGCCGATGCCGCCGGTCCTGCATGCGAAGCTGGCGCTGCACCTTCAGCGCCTGGCTTGAGGATGCCCCCGGACCACCCCGCCCCATCCCGGACACGACATGCCCTGGGGCCCGAAACGCCGTCGCAATCGCCTTTCGCGGCTCACAAAAACACGATCAGCGGCATCGTCGGCAGGCCGTCAACCGCCGAGGCGGGTCATCCGCCGCACAGGTTCCGCCCTTGTGGGTTGCGGGAAATAGGCCCGCCGACCGGCTTCGACCGGCGGCGTTCCGCCCGGATTGGCCCGCGCGCCGGCAGAAAAGGCCCGCATTCCGGGCAATTTGCTCGGCCGACCGCCCGAATTTCCCGGCCCACGGCCCTCGGAAGCCGGTCCGCCGAGCAAAAAGGTCCGCTGGCCGAGCAAATAGGCCCGCCAGCCGGGCAAATAGGCTCGCGCACGGAGCAAATAGGTCGGCCGGCCGAGCAAAAAGGCTCGTACGCGGAGCAAAAAGGTCGGCGCTCGGGGCTCAGAAGCCCGCGCTCCGAGCAAAAAGGCTGGCGCTCGGAGCTTTTTGCTCGGATCGCCGAGTTATTTGCTCGGCGGATGGACAAAATTTGTCCAAATTTGCCGTCGGCAACGTAGGGCGGAACCGCCGAAGGCGATTCCGCCGTTGCGATCCATCAGCTCATTGATGGAGGAATCCGCTGCGCGGGTTCCGCCTTACACGAGTTACGCGGGTTAGATGCACCTAACTCACTTTTTCTTGGGTGGAGGCGGCGGTGGAGGCGGTGGTGGTCGCTGACTTGTTTCTCTTGTTACGCCGCCTTTTACTTGGCCGCGTTCCACCCCTTCCTGTAGTGGGATTCTCTTGTCTGCCATTGGACAACTCCATTTCAGCGGATGAGGGTGACTCGATGGTAAAGGTTCCGAGTGGTTTGCTTAGATAGATTGAGTCAAGTTGGTAAAGCGGATCGGAATCCTCGTACGAGTACACAGTGACGTCAGTCAGCGCGATCTCTTGCACTTCTTTCGTCTCTGAGAAAGATCGGACGACCCCCCGATAGCTGAATCCCGCAGCTGGATCTCGCAGGTACACCCAGAGTACGTCAGGCGAGTTGAGGAAGTAGCTAAATAAATTTTCGTCGCCGTACTTATTGGAAATTCCCAATAGCTGTGCGAAGCGAGTCAGATGCTTCTTGTTTACGCAGTAGACTGCAGCTAATGCAATGAGAGGTGACAAGCCTGTTGCCCATGCGACCTCAGAAAAATGAAGGTCTTGCCCAGAGGAAAGCGTACCCCATAGTCCAAGCGCTGCGCTCTTGGACAAAAAAGGAAGATGACGGGAGCAAAGGAAGGTGGCCCATGCCAAGAACTGGAGTACAACGTAAGAGCCAACGCCAAAGATGAATGTGTAGATGCCGTATTTAAAGCTGTTCCAACGTTCGGCATGTACCAAGAGCTTGTCGCATATGACGGTCGCAATAAGGCCGGGGAAGGAAATGAGCCCAATGAGGACAGCGAGATCATTCATGTGCAATCTAACACCTGAATTAAGCCGCACCGCGAAGCGGCATCAGCTTGAATGAATTGTTAGGCCTTTCCCCGGAGAATGACATCATTGTGGTAACTGATGAAGTCCGGCAAGACATTGCTGAACTTTGTCGGATCGGCCACGATTGCGCCATAGTCAAGCATGACGTGGCAGTTCGGGCATACACAGACGATATTTCCGGGGTGGTCTGGGCCATTGTGAGGTGCCCCAAGTGGTTTGACATGGTGCGCTTCTGCGTAGGGCGCTCCGTTGCCAAGAACAATACGAGCAGAACAGTTCTGACAGGTGTAATCCATATCCGCCTTGATGCGACGGGCAAGAGCAGTATCACGGAGTACTCGATAGGTGGTTACAAGGTGGCGCCCTGTTGGTTCTGGCTCGCCAATGTCTGTCGCGATTGGCGTTGTATCTTCTGTCAGGAAGAACCGAGCAACACGCTCAGCGTCACTTTCAGAGCATGACCGCGCGAGCCATTGCCGTAGTAATGGAGAGCCATCTTTGATCCATTCGGTAATGAGCTGGTCGATTTCATTGGCGCTCAAAGTGTCATTTGTGTTTTTTCCAACGAGATGAGCAAAAACTGTCTTTGTTCTGACACCGCGCGAAGCTACATGCGCAATCGCCTTTTGCCTCCATTCGCTTGAATGGCTTCGAGGACTCTGGCGAGCAAGTGATCGCACGAGATCAAGAACTTCAAGGCAGTCGGCAATACGTTGGCTCATAGGAATGATGAGAAAGGCCTAAATATCGTTCACACCGCCCTTCCGCGGCCCCATCCGCCTTATACCACCATCTCACATTGAAACCCGGCGCCGTCTCAAGCCCTGAAACCCTGCCGTGGCATGCTGTTCAACCAGCAACGGAGCCTTTGCCATGCACGCCATCGAACTCAGGGACCCTGCCGCTTTCGGCAATGAATTCCTGCGCCTGACCCTGTTGCAGGGCTTCCAGTCGCTGACCAAGCGCGACCTGGAACTGCTGATCTTCGTCCTGCTGGAACGCGACGGCGCCATCGGCCGTGGCGAAGGCAATGCCGCCGTGGCCGCCCGGCTGCGGGTCACCCCGGCCAAGGTCAAGGCCCTGCGCCGCGACGGCTATGCCCGCTGGCGCGCGCTGGTGCATGAGGAAAACGCCGACGCCATGCGCCGCATCCTGTCCACCGTGCTAACCGAGGTCAACCTGCGTGCCGGCGTGCGCCACGTCAGCGCCGCCAGCCGCAAGGACGGCTTTCTGGCGATCCGGGTCGAACACCCGGACGATGCCCAGCGCTTCGAGCAGGCCATCCTCGACGTGGACGCCCTGCCCGTGTACGAGCGCAACCGCGAAGTGGTGGCGGTGCGCTTCGACACCCTGCTCAAGCTGGGCGAAACCTGGGGCTGGCTGCAGCCCGACCCGCAGCCGGTGGTGCGCGAACTGAAGAAGCTGGCGCCGGCCGCCGAGGAAGTGGCCGACCTGCTGAAGAAGGACGTGGGCAAGCTGCGCTGGGAGGACGCCCGCAATGCGCTGAACAGCCTGGGTGCCAAGGCCATCGCCAGCACCGCCGAGGGCGGGCTGAAGGGGCTGCTGAAGATCGTGTTTCCGTTTATTCCGGGGTGACAGCCCCCCATCCGCCTTCGGCACCTTCCCCCGCAAGCGGGGGAAGGGTGGGTTTGGCGCTGGTAAGGAATTGAATCCGTGCGAAGTCATCGTGACCACACTGCCGTCATCCCCGCGAAGGCGGGGGTCCATGTCGCCGAAAACCTGTGGATTCCCGCCTGCGCGGGAATGACGAACAAAAGCGGGAAGCTCTGCCCCCATCCGCCTTCGGCACCTTCCCCCGCGGGCGGGGGAAGGGTGGATTTGGCGCTGGTGAGGAATTGAATCCGTGCGAAGTCATCGTGACCACACCGCCGCCATCTCCGCGGAAACATCATGACCCACACTGCCGTCATCCCCGCGTAGGCGGGGATCCATGTCGCCGAAGCCTGTGGATTCCCGCGTACGCGGGAATGACGAGCAAAAGCGGGAGGCACCGCCCCCATCCGCCTTCGGCACCTTCCCCCGCAGGCGGGGGAAGGGTGGGTTCCGGGCGTCTTGGCGGACTGGGAAGGGCTGTTTCAGCCCTCGCATGAATCGAAGCACTGCCGTCATCCCCGCGAAGGCGGGGATCCATGTCGCCGAAGCCTGTGGATTCCCGCCTGCGCGGGAATGACGAGCAAAAGCGGGAGGCGCTACCCCCATCCGCCTTCGGCACCTTCCCCGCAAGCGGGGGAAGGGTGGATTTGGCGCTGGTGAGGGGCTGAATCCACGCGGGAACATCATGACCCACACCGCCGTCATCCCCGCGAAGGCGGGGATCCATGTCGCCGAAAACCTGTGGATTCCCGCCTGCGCGGGAATGACGAACAAAAGCGGGAAGCGCCGCCCCTACCCGCCTTCGGCACCTTCCCCCGCGGGCGGGGTTGAGCCGCTACAGGCCGGAGGCTTTGCGCCAGAACAGTTGCGACAGCGGCGGCAGTTTGCCGGCGGTGGCGAGCAGCGGGCCGCGGGCCAGGGTCAGGTGCGGTTCGTCGTTGGAGAACAGGCGGTTGATGGCGCTGAACGATTTGGACGCCAGCACGCTTTCGCTGCGGCGGGTGCGGGCCCAGCGTGCCAGCCGGTGCGGGGCGGCCCAGTCGGCCTTGCGCGCCTGCGCGTCCTGCAACAGCGCTTCCAGCGCGGACACGTCGCGCAGGCCCAGGTTGACGCCCTGCCCGGCCAGCGGATGCACGGCGTGGGCGGCGTCGCCGACCAGCAGCACGCGGCCGGCGAGGAACTGTTCCGCCGTCTGCCGCCGCAGCGGGAACGCGGCCCGCTTCGACGCCA
Organism: Pseudoxanthomonas kalamensis DSM 18571; assembly: GCF_010211745.1. Classification (GTDB taxonomy): domain Bacteria; phylum Pseudomonadota; class Gammaproteobacteria; order Xanthomonadales; family Xanthomonadaceae; genus Pseudoxanthomonas_A; species Pseudoxanthomonas_A kalamensis. Next base: position 73,047 of record NZ_PDWQ01000002.1, read on the forward strand.
GCCGCGTCTGCCCCAGCCGCGCGGCGAAAGCGGCGGTCAGTTCACGGTCGAAAGCGGCTTCGTCCAGCGCCAGCACCCGTTCGGCCTCGTGTTCGGGCAGGGTCCAGACAATCGAGCAGCAGCCTTCGAACGGCAGGAAGGCCAGCGGCCCGCTGGGCAGGAAGCGCTGCCAGGCAGTGGCTTCGTGCGGGTGTTCGGTATCGATGAAGGCGACCACGCCGCGCTGGCGGTAATCGTGCGCATCGACCTCGATGCCGGCCAGCGTGCGCAAGGTCGAAGCGGCGCCGTCGGCGGCGATGGCCACCCGCGCGTCCAGCCGGCTGCCGTCGTCCAGCCGCAGGCGCACGCCTTCGTCGTCCTGTTCCAGCGCCTCGACCCGCGCCGGGCAGCGCAGTTCCACCCCGGCCGCATCCAGCCCGGCCCACAGGCGGTCGACCAGCAGGTCGTTCTCGACGATCCAGCCCAGCTCGGTGCGGCCCAGCGCGTCGGCGTCGAACACCAGTTCGCCGCGCGGGCAGCCGGCGTCCCATACCCGCATGCGCCGGTAGGCCGGCGCGCGCGCGCTGCGCACCGCGTCCCACGCGCCCAGGCGCTGCAGCAGGGCGGCGTTGTCCGGGGCGAAGGCGTACACCCGCAGGTCGCGCGATTGCGCTGACCACGTCGGTGGCGGCCGGCCTTCGACCAGGGCGACGGCCAGGCCTTGCTGCGCCAGCATCCGCGCGCTGGCGGCGCCGACCACGCCACCGCCGACGACTACCGCGTCCAGTCGGGCGCGACGGCTCATCGGCCTTCGCCCCGGCACAGCTGCGGCACGTCGCCGCGGAAGCCCATGGCGCCGCCGACCAGCCAGCCCTGCAGGCTGGGCGATGCATCGGCCGCCAGCAGGCCCAGGCTGCGCAGCGGGCGCAGCAGCGGCGCATCGCTGGCGGTCAGCCGCGCCAGCTGGTCGGAGAACGCCAGCGTGCGTTCGCGGTCTTCGCGGCGGCGCTGGCGGTAATGCTGCAACAGGGCCGGATCGCCGGGGTCGGCGGCGCCGTCCAGCTGTTCGGCCAGGGTCAGCGCGTCGCGCAGGCCAAGGTTGAAGCCCTGCGCGCCGATCGGGTGGATGGTCTGCGCGGCATTGCCCAGCAGCACCGCGCGTTCGCCGATGGTGTCCTCGGCGACCATGCGCACGATCGGATAGCGGCTGCGTTCGCCGGCGGCCAGGAGGCGGCCGACCCGCCAGCCGAAGGCCTGCTGGATGCGTTCGCACCAGCCGGCGTCGTCCAGCGCGGCCACCGCGTCGGCCTGGTCGCGGGCGACGCCGTGGATCACCCCGTAGTGGCGGTCGCCGCGCGGCAGCAGCGCGGTCGGGCCGTGGTCGCCGAAGCGTTCGTAGGCGGTGCCGTCCGGCGCACGTTCGGCGCGCATCCGGGTCACGAACAGGGTCTGGCCGTAATCGTGTTCGCGCACGCCGATGCCGAGCGCGCCGCGCACGCCGCTGTGGTTGCCGTCGGCGCCGACCAGCAGCCGAGCGCGCAGTTCGCGTTCGCCCTGCGCATCGGTGATCCGGATCCGGCGCAGGCCGTCTTCACTGCTGCCGAGGCCGGCGAAGCGCGCCGGGCGGTAGCGGGTCAGGTTCGTCAGCTCATCCAGCCGCGCTTCCAGCGCCTCGCCGAAATCGCGCGCCACCACCACCTGACCGAAGGCTTCGACGCCGTAGTCGGCGGCGTCCAGCCGGACCCGGCCGAATTCGCCGCGACGGCTGACGTGGATGCGGCGGATCGCCCCGGTCGGGGCGCGCAGGCGCGCCATCACCCCCAGCGCGGTCAGCGCGTTGACGGTGGCGGCGGCGAAGCTGAGGTTGCGCTGGTCGAACACCGCCGGCAGGGTCCCGGCCGGGGTGGCCTCGACCAGACCCACATCCAGTCCCAGCCGGTCCAGGGCGATCGCCAGGCTGGCGCCGACCAGGCCGCCGCCGACGATCAGCACGTCGTGCGAATGCGTCATGCCGCCATGATAGCCGCCGCCACGGCACGGCGGCCGGCGAGCCGCTAGAATGGCGGCAGTTTCCCGCAACCGCCGCCACGCAATGAACAACACCACCGCCCGTGCCCTGATCCTGGTCCTGCTCGCCGCGCTGATGATCGTCACCCGCAGCCACCTGCTGTACCACTTTGCGCCGGTGCCGGACGCCTCGTGGGCGGTGTTCTTCATCGCCGGCTTCTACCTGCGCGGCTGGAGCCGCTGGGCCTTTCCGCTGTTCATGGCGCTGGCGGTGGCCACCGACTACGTCGCCATCAGCGGCCAGGGCCTGAATTTCTGGGCGCATTACTGTATGTCGCCGGCGTACTGGTTCCTGATTCCCGCCTACGGCGCGCTGTGGCTGGGCGGCAACCTGGTCCGGCGCGGGTATCGCAAGGCCGATGGCCACGCGCTGGCGACCCTGGTAGTCAGCCTGCTGGCCTCGGTGGCGGTCTGCCACCTGCTCAGCCAGGGCAGCTTCTACTGGCTCAGCGACAGCTGGATCGGCGACAGCGGCCGGGTCCCGACCGTGGCCGGCTGGTGGCAGAACTACGCCGACTGGTTCCTGCCCTACCTGCGGACCACCGCGATCTACACCGGGCTGGCGGTGATCGCCCATGTCGGCGTGCAGCAGATCGCGCGCCTGGCCCGCCCGCAGGACCGCACGGCGCACTGATCGCGCCGACGCCGGGCCGGAGCGCATGGGCAACCGCCTGACGAAGATCTACACCCGCACCGGCGACGACGGCAGCACCGGGCTGGGCGACGGCAGCCGCACCGGCAAGGATTCGGCGCGGGTGGCGGCCTACGGCACCGTGGACGAAGCCAATTCGGCAATCGGCCTGGTGCTGGCCACGGCCTCGGTGAGCGACGACATCCGCGACCTGCTGACCACGGTGCAGCACCAGTTGTTCGACCTTGGCGGCGAGCTGTGCATCCCCGGCCATGCGGCGATCCACGCGGCCGACATCGACGCGCTGGAGCGCCAGCTGGACCATTACAACGCCGAACTGCCGGCGCTGAAGGACTTCATCCTGCCGGCCGGTGGCGAGGCCGCGGCGCGTTGCCACCTGGCCCGCACCATCGTCCGCCGCGCCGAACGCGAGACGGTGGCGCTGTCGCGGCTGGAGCCGGTGCGCGCCGAGGCGATCGGCTACCTGAACCGGCTTTCGGACCTGCTGTTCGTGCTGGCGCGGGTGCTGGCGCGGGCCGAAGGTCAGGGCGAAGTGCTGTGGCGACACGAGCGCCGCAAGGCCTGACTGCCGCCAAGGTCGAATGCCGGCGCCGGCGACGCGGGCATAGAATGCGGGGTATCCCTTTCCCGGAGGCTTCCGCCCGCCCGCGGGTGACGCACGCCACGTGATCATCTTCACCCACCCCGCCTGCCTCGAGCACGACACCGGCCCGGAACATCCGGAATGCGCCGACCGCCTGCGGGTGGTGCTGGAATCGCTGCGCGAGGCGCACGGCGACCTCGACTGGCGCCAGGCGCCGCTGGCCAAGCTCGGCGAACTGCATCGGGTCCACGACCATGCCCTGGTCGAGGCGGTGATGGACGGCGACTTCGACGGCCACCGCATGCTCGACCCGGACACCGTGGTCAGCCCGAAATCGCGGCTGGCGGCCCTGCGCGCGGCCGGCGCCGGCGTGGCCGCGGTGGACGCGGTGATGAACGGCCCGGATACCATCGCCTTCTGCGCGGTGCGCCCGCCCGGCCACCACGCCACCCCGCAGGCGGCGATGGGCTTCTGCCTGTTCAACAACATCGCCATCGCCGCCGCCTACGCCTGCGAGCAGTACGGCCTGAGCCGGGTGGCGGTGATCGATTTCGACGTCCACCACGGCAACGGCACCCAGGCGATCTTCTGGGACGAGCCGCGGGTGGCCTACTTCAGCAGCCACCAGTCGGACCTGTACCCGCATACCGGCGCCCCGCGCGAGCACGGCTCGGGCAACATCCACAACGTGCTGCTGCCGCCGGGCAGCGGCGGCTTCCGCTTCCGCAATGTCTGGGAAGACCAGCTGCTGCCGGACGTGGCCTCGTTCCGTCCCCAACTGGTGCTGGTCTCGGCCGGTTTCGACGCCCACATGCACGACCCGCTGGCCGACCTGATGCTGGAAGCCGAGGACTTCGCCTGGCTCAGCGGCCGGCTGAAGCAGATCGCCGCGCAGCACGCCGGCGGACGGTTGGTGTCGATGCTGGAAGGCGGCTACAGCCTGGACGCGCTGCGCGAATGCAGCGTCGCCCACGTCGCCGCCCTGCGCTGAGCCCGCGCCGGTCACGGGATTGCCACGGTGCGTCTGAACCCCGGCCGACGCCGGGTTGGCGGTTTCATTGCCCGCCTGCCGGCGATACGGCACGATAGCGGGCGTTTTCACCCCGGATCCCCCGCCCGCGTGCGCCTCGCCCTTCGTCTGCTGACCCTGCCCTGCTGCATCGCCCTGGCCCTGCCGGCCATGGCCGCCGACGAAGGCAAGCCCCCCAACTGGGGGCTGTGCACGGTGCAGGACGCGATCCCTTCGTTCGACCTGCGCACCGACCCGCAGTCCAACGGCATCGAACTGAGCCCGGCCGAAAGCCGCGAACAGCGCGCCGAATTGCCAACCGAAATCACCGGGGACAGCCAGACCGGCACCGAGACCAACATGGCCTACCAGGGCGATGTCGAGCTGCGGCGCGGCGACCAGTACCTGCGCGCCGACAACCTGATCGTCGATCAGGAAACCGGCAAGTACCAGGCCGCCGGCCACGTCCGCTACCAGGACTCGGGCATGCGGGTGATCGCCGAAACCGCGCACGGCGACCAGGACAACGACACCCATTCGATCGAGAACCTGCAATACCAGCTGGTGTCGCGGCGCGGTAACGGTGGCGCCGACCGCATCGAAATGCACGGTGCCGACGGCGCGCTGATCGGTTCGACCTATTCGACCTGCGACCCGGGACAGCGCCACTGGGAGCTGCGCGCGCGGCGGATCGACGTGGATACCGACGAAGGCTGGGGCGTGGCCCGCGGCGCCAGCATCCGCCTGGGCAAGGTGCCGGTGCTGTACATGCCGTGGCTGAAGTTCCCGATCGACGACCAGCGCCATACCGGCCTGCTGTATCCGGCGATCAGCAACTCCGGGCGCAACGGCTTCGACTACCGCCAGCCGATCTACCTGAACCTGGCGCCGAACTACGACGCCACCCTGCTGCCGCGCTGGATGAGCGACCGCGGCGTGCAGCTGGGCGGCCAGTTCCGCTATCTGTACGAAAAGGGCAAGGGCCAGCTCGACCTGAACTGGATGCCGAGCGACGACCTGGTCGAACGCCGGATCGAGGACATCGCCAACGGCGCGCCGACGGTCGGCAACGACCCGCTGCGCACCGACAACCGCGGCATGGCCAAGTTCGTCGGCAACCACAATCTCGACCGCCACTGGCAGGCACGCGCCAACATCGCCTGGATCAGCGACTCGCGTTATCTGGAAGACCAGGGCAATTCGCTGTACGGCCAGGCCGCCACCCGCCTGACCAGCACCGTCGGCCTGTACGGACGCGGCAACGGCTGGACCGCCGGGATCATGGCCGACAGCCAGCAACTGGCCGACTACACCCTCAGCGACAGTTCGCTGCCCTACAACCGTCTGCCGCGCGCCTATCTGAACTGGGAACAGTCCTATCGCCGCTGGCTGCAGGTCGGGATCGACGCCGAGGCCGTGCGCTTCCAGCACAACGACAAGGGCGACGGCAGCCGGCTGGACATCAAGCCCTACGTGTCGCTGCCGCTGCAGGGCGCGGCCTGGTACATCACCCCGACCCTGGCCTGGCGCTACACCCGGTATCAACTCGAGGAAGACCTGCAGGCCTCGCTGGGCAATCCCGACCGCACGCCGTCGCGCAGCCTGCCGATCGCCTCGCTGGATGCCGGCCTGTATTTCGACCGCAACACCACCATCAAGGGCCGCTCCTACCTGCAGACGCTGGAACCGCGGCTGTACTACCTGAATGTGCCGTACCGCGACCAGGACACCCTGCCGCGCTTCGACAGCCGCGCCTTCACCTTCAGCTGGGGCCAGCTGTTCCGCGACAACCGCTATTCCGGCCCCGACCGTCAGGGCGACGCCAACCAGCTGACGCTGGCGGTCAGCAGCCGCTTCCTGCGCAGCGAGGACGGTTTCGAACGGCTGGCGCTGAACCTCGGCCAGATCCATTATTTCAAGGACTCGCAGGTCGTCTTTCCCGGCGAAGTCCCGGTCGAAAAAGGACGCTCGGCCTGGGTCGCCGATGCCAGCTACGCGCCGACCGACCGCTGGAACATCGGCCTGTCCTACCAGTGGAATCCGAAGTACCGCGCCGAGGATCTGGCCAGCCTGCGTGCCCGCTACCTGCTGCCCGACGACGGCGTGGTCAACCTGAGCTACCGCTACCGGCGCAACGCGGCCAGCCGTACCAACCTGCTGGAACAGGCGGACTTTTCCTTCCTGTATCCGGTCAACCGCAGCTGGAGCGTGGTCGGCCGCTATTACTACTCGCTGCTGGATCACAAGTTGCTGGAAGGCATCGCCGGCGTGCAGTGGGACAGCTGCTGCCTGGCCGTGCGCGCGGTGGTGCGCCGCTACGTACGCAACCGCGACGGCGAAATGAACAATGCCCTGCAAGTGGAATTCGTGCTCAAGGGCCTCGGCTCGGCCGGCCAGGACACCGAGCGCACCTTGCGCCGTGCTATCCTCGGCTACTACCGGGACGACCTCTATCTGGTCCCGCCCAGCATCGCTGCGCCGAGCGGGGACGACGACTCATCCTCCGGCGAACTCCTGCCATGAATACCATGAACACACGATCCATCACCGGCACCGTCCTCGGCGGCCTGTTCCTGTCCGCACTGCTCGCCGCGGCCGCCGCGTTCCCGGCGCAGGCGCAGCAGACGCAACCGCTGGACCGCATCGCTGCCATCGTCGACGAAGACGTCATCCTGCAGAGCGAACTGGAGCGCGCGGTCGCCAACGTCCGTGCCCAGTACGCCAGCCAGCCCGGCCAGTTGCCGCCGGACGACGTGCTGCGCCGGCAGGTCATGGAACGGCTGGTGCTGGTCAAGCTGCAGGTCGCGCGCGCCAACTCCAGCGGCATCCGCGTATCGGACAACGAACTGAACAACGCCGTCGCCACCGTCGCCCAGCAGAACGGCACCGACGTCGCCGGCCTGCGCCAGCGGCTGGCCGCCGAGGGCATGGGTTTCGAGGATTTCCGCAACTCGATCCGCGACGAGATCACCGTGCAACGACTGCGGCAGAGCTTCGCCCAGTCGCGCATCCAGGTCAGCGAGAGCGAGGTCGACGCGGCGCTGGCCGCGCAGGCGGACGGCGGCGTGCAATACCACCTGGCGCACATTCTGGTCGCGCTGCCCGATGGCGCCACCGCCGACCAGATCGCCACCGGGCAGAAGAAGATCGACGGCATCAAGGGCCTGCTGGACAAGGGCGAGATGGACTTCACCGCCGCCGCGGTGCGCTATTCGGACAGCCCCAACGCGCTGGAAGGCGGCGACCTGGGCTGGCGCAGCGTCGACGAAATCCCGTCCGCCTTCGTGCAGATGCTGCAGCAGATGAGCCCCGGCCAGGTGATCGGCCCGATCCGCGGCCCCAGCGGCTTCCAGCTGCTCACACTGGTCGAGACCCGCGACGCTTCGCAGGCCGCCAAGCGCAGCGTGACCGAGTACCAGGCACGGCACATCCTGGTCCGGATCACCGAATTGCAGGACAACGCCAAGGCGCGCGCCAAGATCGACACCCTGCGCGCGCGCATCGCCGGCGGCGCCGACTTCGCCGAAGTAGCCAAGGAGTCCTCGGAAGACGCCAATACCCGCGCCGATGGCGGCGAACTGGGCTGGTTCCCGGCCGATGCCTTCGGTCCGGACTTCCAGAAGCAGCTGTCCGGCATCGCCGACGGCCAGATCACCCAGCCGTTCCGCAGCGAGGCCGGCTGGCACATCGTGCAGCGCGAAGGCACCCGCCAGACCGACGTCACCGACCAGAACCAGCGCGCGCAAGTCCGCGAGATGATCGGCCGCCGCAAGCTGGAGGACGAGTACAACCGCTTCCTGCAGGAAATGCGCGGCGAAGCCTATGTCAACGTCCGCGACGCCAGCACTGCGCCTCCCGCCAGCAGCGGAGGCTGAATGATCCCGCGCCTGGCGCTGGTCCCGGGCGAACCGGCCGGTGTCGGCCCGGAACTGTGCGTGCGTCTGGCCCAGCAGGTCCGCAGCGATTGCCGCCTGCTCGCCTACGGCGATGCCGCAACCCTGCGCGATGCCGCCGCGGCGCTCGACCTGCCGCTGAACCTGTTGCCCGCCGAGGCCGACGCCGTCGCGCCGGGCGACCTGTGTCTGCAGCCAGTCGCCAACGCCGTGCCGGTGCGTTTCGGCCAGCCCGATCCGAATAATGCCGCGGCGGTGATGCAGGCGCTGGACGAAGCCGCCGCGGCCTGCCTGTCCGGCCAGCTGCACGGCCTGGTCACCGGCCCGGTGCACAAGGCCGTCGTCAACGCCGGTGGCATCGCCTATACCGGCACCACCGAGCGGTTGGCGGCCGGCGCCGGCTGCAAGGTGGTGATGATGCTGGCCAACGACATCGTCCGCGTCGCCCTGGCCACCACCCACCTGCCGCTGCGCCAAGTCGCCGATGCGATCGATGCCAACACCGTGGATGCCGCACTGCGCATCACCCACGCCGCCCTGCGCTGCGATTTCGGCATCGCCGATCCGGTGATCGCCGTGCTCGGCCTCAACCCGCATGCCGGCGAAGACGGCCATCTGGGGCGGGAGGAAATCGACATCATCGAACCGCTGCTGCAACGCCTGCGCGGCGAAGGCATGCGCTTGCCCGGCCCGCTGCCCGCCGATACCGCCTTCCTGCCGCAGAAGCTGCGCGATTTCGATGCGGTGCTGGCGATGTACCACGATCAGGGACTGCCGGTGCTGAAATACAGCGGTTTCGAGCGCGCGGTCAACATCACCCTCGGCCTGCCCTACCCGCGGGTCGCGGTCGATCATGGCACCGCGCTGGAACTGGCCGGGCGCGGCCTGGCCGATCCGTCCAGCCTGTTCGCCGCGGTCGAGACCTGCGCCCGCTTCGCCCGCCAGCGGCAGGAGGCTGCATGAGCCGCGGCGGATTCAGCGCACCGGCGAAGAAGTCGCTGGGCCAGCATTTCCTGCACGAGCGCAGCTTCATCGACCGCATCGTGCTGGCGGTCGATCCGCAGCCCGGCGACCGCCTGGTCGAAATCGGTCCCGGCCAGGGCGCCATCACCCTGCCGCTGCTGAGACGGCACGGCGAACTGACCGCGATCGAGTTCGACCGCGACCTGATCACCCCGCTGATGGAAACCGCCGAAGGCGTCGGCCGCCTGACCATCATCCACAAGGACGTGCTGGCGGTCGATTTCGGCAAGCTGGCCGGCGACGAAGGCCCGCTGCGGCTGGTCGGCAACCTGCCCTACAACCTGTCCTCGCCGATCCTGTTTCATGCGCTGGCGCACGCTGCGGTGATCCGCGACATGCACTTCATGCTGCAGAAGGAGGTGGTCGACCGCATGGGCGCCGCGCCGGGCAGCAAGGTCTACGGTCGGCTCAGCGTGATGCTGCAGGCCTATTGCCGAGTCACGCCGCTGTTCGTGGTGCCGCCAGGCGCGTTCCGGCCGCCGCCGAAGGTCGATTCGGCGGTGGTGCGACTGCTGCCGAAACCGGCCGCGGAGATTGGCGTCCGCGACCCGCAGCGGTTCGAACAGGTCGTCCGCGCCGCCTTCGGCCAGCGCCGCAAGACCCTGCGCAATGCGCTGGACGGCGTCTGCGACAGTGCGCGGATCGAACAGGCCGGCCTGCGTCCGGATGCCCGCGCCGAACAGGTCGACGTGGACGGATTCGTGCGCCTGGCCAACATCGAGTAAGCGGCAGCGGCGACCTCCGCGCGGAAGTCGCCGCCGATTTTGCTTACACTGGCTGGATGGACGTTTCCGCGCACAGGACCGACATCATCGCCCCCTTCCGTCCGCGCCGCGGACGCAACGCGCGGCATCCGGCATGAGCGTCTGGGCCATCGGCGACCTGCAGGGCTGTTACGACGTCACCCGGCGCCTGTTGGACAAGATCCGCTTCGATCCGGCGCGCGACCGCCTGTGGTTCTGCGGCGACCTGGTCAACCGCGGCGGACAATCGCTGGAAACCCTGCGTCTGGTGCACTCGCTGCGCGAATGCAGCCATGTCGTGCTCGGCAACCACGACCTGTCGCTGCTGGCCATCGGCGAACGCAGCGCCGACGAGCAGCGCAAGGTCAATCCCGACCTGCAGCGGATCGTGCTGGCCGACGACCGCGACGAACTGCTGGGCTGGCTGCGCGGGCAGGAACTGGCGCACGTGGACCGCGAGCTGGGCTGGATGATGGTGCATGCCGGCCTGGCGCCGAAATGGACGACCCAGGATTGCGAGAAGTACGCACGCGAGATCGAGCAGCAGTTGCGCGGCAAGAACCACTCCAAGCTGCTGCGCAGCATGTACGGCGACAAGCCGAACTGGTCGTCGGGCTTGCGCGGCCCGGACCGCTGGCGGGCGACGATCAACGTGCTGACGCGGATGCGCTACTGCACGCCGCGTGGCCGCATCTCGATCGAGGACAAGGGCGCTCCCGGCACCCAGCCGGCCGGACTGTATCCCTGGTACGAAGTGCCCGGCCGCGCACAGCGCGACCTGAAGATCGTCTGCGGCCACTGGTCCACGCTGGGGCTGATGATCGGCCATGGCGTACACGCCATCGACACCGGCGCGGTCTGGGGCGGCCAGCTGACCGCACTGCAACTGGATGTCGACGACCTGCACCTGGTGCAGGTGGCGGGCCGCGAGGTGCCCACGCCGTGAACTTCGCGGGCAGGATGCCGATCTCGCTGCTGCTGCCACTGCCTATGCTGATGCTGTCGGTCGCCGGATGCAGGGCCGACGCGATTCCCTCGCTGTCGCCCGATGCCGGGGTTCCGGCGCAACACGCAGCCGCCCTGTCCCCGCCACTGGTCGCCGCAGCGCGTCAGCAGATCGGCGTCACCCGTCTGTACGATCCTGCCTACGTGGTGCTGGACTATCCCGGCGGCGATGTCCCGCGTGATCGCGGCGTCTGTACCGATGTCGTGGTGCGCGCCCTGCGTACCCAGGGCATCGACCTACAGCAGGCCGTGCACGAGGACATGCGGGCGAACTTCCGCCTCTATCCGCAGCAATGGGGGCTGACCGGCCCGGACCGCAACATCGACCATCGCCGCGTGCCCAACCTGATGCGCTGGTTCGAACGCAACGGCTGGGGCATGCCGATCGGCGACCAGGCTTCGGACTACGCCGCCGGCGACATCGTGGCATGGAAACTCAGCGGAAGCGGGCTGCTTCATGTCGGCATCGTCTCCGACCGCAGCGCCGCGGACGCAACCCCGCTGGTCATCCACAACATCGGTGCCGGCACGCAGGAGAACGACCTCCTGTTCCGCCACACCATCATCGGCCACTACCGACCGCGACTGCCTCAGGCGCGAACGTAGTCGACGAACTCGAAAGCATAGGCGTGCCGCGAATCGGCCGCATGTGGCCGGCGCGACAGCACCCGCCATTGCGCCGGATCGAAGGCCGGAATGAACGCATCGGCATTCGCTACTTCGGCATCGACATGGGTCAGGTGCATGTTCGTGGCCAGCGGTAGCAGCAACGCGTAGATCTCGGCACCACCGATCACGCACAGCTCGTCCGCGCCCGATTCGGCCGCCAGCGCCAGCGCTTCGTCCACCGAGGCCACCGCCCGCATGCCCTCGAACGGCACCTGCCCGTTACGCGTCAACACTAGGTTGGTCCGCCCCGGCAAGGCGCGGCCCAGCGATTCGGCGGTCTTGCGCCCCATCAGCACCGGCTTGCCCAGGGTCAGTACCTTGAAGTGCCTGAAGTCGTCCGGCAGGTGCCAAGGCATGGCGTTGCCGCGGCCGATGGCGCGATTGCGATCCAGCGCGGCGATCAGGGAAATCTTCACTGGCAATCGACGGGCACGTACAACCTCACACTGCCACCGGTGCCTTGATCGCCGGGTACGGGTCGTAGCCGAGGATCTCGATGTCGTCGTAGCCGAACGCGAACAGGTCGTCCACGTCCGGGTTCAGGCGCAGCGTCGGCAACGCACGCGGCGTGCGCGACAGCTGCTCGCGCGCCTGCTCGTAGTGGTTCGAATACAAGTGCGCATCGCCCAGCGTGTGCACGAAGTCGCCGACACCCAGTTCGCAGGCCTGCGCCACCATGTGGGTCAGCAGCGCGTAGCTGGCGATGTTGAACGGCACACCGAGGAAGATGTCGCCGCTGCGCTGGTACAGCTGGCAGCTGAGCTTGCCGTCGACCACGTAGAACTGGAACAGGTTGTGGCACGGCATCAGCGCCATCTGCGGCAGGTCGGCAACGTTCCAGGCGCTGACCACCAGCCGGCGCGAATCCGGATTGCGCTTGATCTCGTCGACCACCCACTTGATCTGGTCGATCTCGCCGCCGTCGGCGGTCGCCCAGCGCCGCCACTGCTTGCCGTAGACCGGGCCGAGTTCGCCGTCCGCGTCGGCCCACTCGTCCCAGATGCTGACCTTGTTCTCCTTCAGGTAGGCGATGTTGGTTTCGCCCTTCAGGAACCACAGCAGCTCGTGCACGATCGAGCGCAGGTGCAGCTTCTTGGTGGTGACCAGCGGGAAGCCTTCGCCCAGGTCGAAGCGCATCTGCCAGCCGAACACGCTGCGGGTGCCGGTTCCGGTGCGGTCGGACTTCTCCGCGCCATGCTCCAGCACGTGGCCCAGCAGGTCGAGATACGGCTTCATGCGGTCTCCTTGTCGGCGGCAACGTCGGCGACGGCCGGCTGCAGCGTCGGCGCACGGCGCGACAGCCACAGCAGGAACAGGCCCAGCGCGATCAGCGGCAGGCTGAGCAACTGGCCCATCGTCAACCAATCGAACGCAAGATAGCCCAGTTGCTGGTCAGGCACGCGGACGAATTCGACGATGAAGCGGAACAGACCGTACAGCAGCGCGAACAGCCCCGACACCGCATAGCGCGGACGCGGACGCGAGGAGAACCACCACAGCGCGGCGAACAGCAACACGCCTTCCAGCGCGGCTTGGTACAACTGGGTCGGGTGCCGCGCATGCATATCCAGCGCCCCGCTGGCGAACTGCTGCTGCAAACGGGCCATGAAGTCCGCCTGGCCGCGCATGGCGTCGAAAGCGGGGTCGGACGGAAAGACCCAGCCCCAGTCGGCGCCGGTGTGCTTGCCCCACAGCTCGCCGTTGACGAAGTTCGCCAGCCGCCCGATGCCAAGGCCCGGCGGCACCAGCGGCGCAAGGAAATCCATGGTGTCGAAGAAATGCAGGCGGTGCTTGCGGCTCCACCACCAGGCCGCGGCCAACACGCCCAGCAGGCCACCGTGGAAGCTCATCCCGCCCTGCCACACCTTGAACACCTGCAACGGCTGCTGCAGGTAGGCCTGCAGGTCGTAGAACAGGATGTAGCCGATACGCCCGCCCAGCACCACGCCCAGCATCGCGTAGAACACCAGGTCGGACAGCGCCTCAGCATTGATCCCCGGCAGGCGGCCGGCAACGATGCGGCGACGTCCCAGATACCAGGCCGCGACGAAGCCGATCGCGTAGGCGATGCCGTACCAATGCACTTTCAGGGGCCCCAGCGAGAAGGCCACGGGGTCGATCTGATGGAGATGGATCATGTGAGCTGCGGGTTTCCGGCGTCGATGCCGCTATTTTGCCCGAGGCCACCGGCAAACGCCCGCACGACGGACGGCATCCGCATGCGTCGGCTCACAGGAACCGGGGGCGATTCGGCAATTCGTCCACGTCGACGCGCTCGCCGGTCTGCGGATAGTGCGCGACCAGCAGGTCGGAAACCGCCTCCACCCCGCGGATCACCGCCGCTTCGGCTTCGCCGGCCCGCAGCCTCTCCTCCATCAGCAGGCACACCCCGCGCCATTGCTCGGCGCTGACCCTTCCGTCCAATCCGCGGTCGGCCACGATCTCGATACGGTGATCGGCCAGCAGCAGATAGATCAGCACGCCGTTGTTGGCCTCGGTATCCCAGACCCGCAGCCGGGCGAAGGCGTCGCGCGCGCGTTCGCCGGCCTGCACGCCGCGCAGCACCTGGCCGATGCCCAGTTCGGATTCGACCGCGAACACGATCTCGCCATAGTGACGCGCTTCGCCGGCCGAAATCGCATCGGCGATGCGGTGCAGGCTGGGCTCCGGGAACACGCCCTGAGCCGATCGTGCGAACAGGTGGCGCAGCAGTCTCATCGATTCCCCCTCACCAGCTGCCCGATGCACCGCCGCCGCCGGACATGCCGCCGCCGCCGGACCATCCACCACCACCGCCGCCGAAGCCGCCGCCACTGCCCCAACCGCCGCCACCGCCCCAGTCGCGATGGCGGGCATAGCCGCGGCGCGTCGACACGCTGGCCAGGCCGTACAGCAGGCCGAAGAACCCGGCCACCCCGCCCAACAGCAGGGCCGAGGACACCAGCCAAGCCACCATGCCGGAAGCGCCGCCGGTCAGCAGGCCGCGGATCCCGGCCGGCGCCTTGCCGAAGATGCCGCGCACGATATTGGCGACGATGAAGGCCGCGAACAGCGCGAACAGCCAGTTGCCGGCATTGTCCGGCGCGGCGCGATGGCCGCTGACCGGCTCCGGCAATGTCTCGCCATCGATCAGCCGGGTCAGCACGGCCGTGGCATCGATGATGCCGCCACCGTAGTCGCCTTGGCGGAACTTCGGCACCAGGTACTCCTGGATGACCCGGTTGGCGGTGGCATCCGGAATCGCGCCTTCCAGCCCGTAGCCGGTGTGGATGCGGACCCGGCGGTCGTCCTTGGCCACCACCAGGATCACCGCGTCGTCGACGCCGTCGCGGCCCAGCTTCCAGCTGTCGAACACCCGCTGGGTGTAGTCGAAGATGTCTTCCGGCTGCGTGCTCGACACCACCAGCACCTGCAACTGGCTGCCCTTGCGCTGCTGCAACGCCAGCGCCTGCTGCACCAGCTGCTGCTTCTGCGCCGCATCCAGGGTGCCGGTGGTGTCCACCACCGGCGAGTCCAGCGCCGGGATCGGCGCCAGCGATTGCGCCTGCAACACGCCACACAGGCACAGCAGCCACAGCGCGAACGCCGCGATCAGGCCGCGACTGCGCATGTCGGCAGGTATCGCCATCATCGGTCCCCGCGCCGCGCCGGCGCGATCAGAACTCGACCTTCGGCGCCTGCTGGATCTGCGCCTCGTTCTCGACGCTGAAATTCGGCTTGACCTTGTAGCCAAACAACTTGGCGGTCACCACCTGCGGGAACGAACGGATGTAGGTGTTGTAGTCCTGCACCGTCTGGATGTAGCGCTGGCGCTCGACGCTGATCCGGTTCTCGGTGCCTTCCAGCTGCGCCTGCAGCTGCAGGAAGTTCTGGTCGGCCTTCAGCTGCGGATAGTTCTCGCTGACCAGCAGCAGGCGGCCGATCGCGCTCTGCAGGCCGGACTGCGCCTGCTGAAACTGCTCCAGCGAGGCCGGGTCGTTGGCATCGACATTAATGCTGCCGACCTTCGAACGCGCTTCGGCGACGTCGGTGAACACCTTTTCCTCGTGCGCGGCATAGCCCTTCACCGTGGCCACCAGGTTCGGCACCAGGTCGGCGCGGCGCTGGTAGACGTTCAGCACCTGCGACCAGGCGGCCGTCACCGCCTCGTCTTTCTGCTGGATGGCGTTGTAGCCGCAGCCGGAAAGCAGGCTGACGGCCAGTAGCAGCAACATCGAACGGACGAACACGCGCATGGTGGCACTCCTGTCGGGGGACGGCCGGGTCTGGCCGTCGGATCGTGGCGGAATTATCGAAATGCCCGGTTAAGAAACCGTTGCCGACCGCTCCGGGCTACCACTCGCCTGCGCCGGGGACATGGTGGCTGGCCGCACGCCGGCGCATCAGCAGGTTCAGCCATTCCACCAGCACCGAGAACGCCATGGCGAAATAGATGTACGGCTTGGGCACGTGCACGTCCAGGCCATCCAGCACCAGCACCGCGCCGACCAGCAGGATGAAGGCCAGCGCCAGCATCTTGACCGTGGGATTCTCGTCGATGAAACGGCCCAGCGGGTTGGCCGCCAGCAGCATGATCGCGACCGCCAGCAGGATGGCGAACACCATGATCGGGATGTGCTCGGCGATGCCGACCGCGGTAATCACCGAGTCCAGCGAGAACACGATGTCGATGATGGCGATCTGCACGATCACCAGCCCGAACACCGCCGAGGCCTTGGTGGTGCGCGGGTCCTCGTCCTCGCCGCCGCTGATCAGCTCGCGGATCTCCAGCGCGCCCTTGACCAGCAGGAACAGGCCACCGACGATCAGAACCAGGTCGCGGATCGAGATGCCCATGCCGAACAACTGGAACAGGTCCTTGTGCATGCGCGCCAGGAAGGCCAGCGTCACCAGCAGTCCGATCCGGGTGATGCAGGCCACGGCGATGCCGATCTTGCGCGCCAGCGGCCGCTGCGTCTCCGGCAGCCGCCCGACCGCGATCGAGATGAACACCAGGTTGTCGATGCCCAGCACGATTTCCAGCGCGCTCAGGGTCACCAGGGTCAGCCAGACGTTCGGGTCGGCGAGAAATTCGAAGCTCACGATCGGTTCTTCCTGAAGTTCAAAGCAGTCGGGGGCCCAGGATCAGGCCCCAGCACAGCAACACGTTCATCATCAGCACGAACACCGCGCCCGAACCCATGTCCTTGGCGCGACCGGCCAGCTCGTGGTGTTCGGGTCCGTAGCGTTCGATCAATGCTTCCACCGCCGAATTCAGCAACTCGGCCGCCAGCACCAGCAACAGCGAGCCCAGCAGCAGCGCGCGTTCCACCCCGGTGTGTCCCAGCCACACGGCCAGCGGACCCAGCACGATCAGCAGGTAGACCTCGAGCCGGAACGAGGACTCGTGCAGCCAGGCCGCCCGCAGCCCCTGCCACGACCAGACCGCCGCCTTGAGGATGCGCCCCGGCCCGCGCGGCAGGTGTCCGAACTCGTCGGCCATCCTGTCCGGGCTCAGGCGGACCGGCACAATGCCGACAGCAGGCACTGCTTCAGGGCAACGACGAAGGCATCCAGCGACATGCGAAGGGGAATCCGGGGGAATGGAGGCGGCAATTTTGCCATAACCGGTGCAATGGACCGAAAATGCCGTTCGTCCCGTAAGGAAGCCTGCCCGATGCACCGGATTCTTCGCGCCCGTAACGTCTCCCCGTTCCCTCTGCTGGTTCCGCTACTGCTCCTGCTGCTGGCAGCCTGCGCCACCTCGCACCCGGAAGCCGCAGCGCCCGCCGCCCCGACCGTGTCGGCGCCGCAGGTTCCCGCCCAGGTCTCCAACGCGGGCTGGGAACAGGACATGCAGCGCTTCGCCGCCGAGGACGCCGTCCAGCCGCCGCCGCGCGGGGGGATCCTGTTCGTCGGCAGTTCCTCGATCCGGATGTGGAAGTCGCTGGCGCAGGACTTTCCCGGCCTGGCGGTCGTCAACCGCGGCTTCGGCGGCTCGGAGATTCGCGACAGCACCTGGTACGCCGACCGCATCGTCGTGCCCTACGCACCGCGCCAGATCGTGCTGTACGCCGGCGACAACGACATCAACAGTGGCCGCAGCCCGGAACAGCTGCTGGCCGACTTCCGCGCCTTCGTCACACGCGTGCGCCGCGACCTGCCCGACGTGGCCATCGCCTACATTTCCTGCAAGCCCAGCCTGGCCCGGGCCGAACAGCTCGCCACCCAGCGCCAGGCCAATGCCCTGATCGCCGCCGAGATCGCCGGGATGCGCAACGCCGCCTTCGTCGACGTGTTCACCCCGATGCTGGATGCACAGGGCCAGCCGCGTCCGGAACTGTTCATCGAGGACGGGCTGCACATGAACGCGACCGGTTACGCGCTGTGGCGCGAGCGGATCGACCCGGTCCTGCTGCGCTGAGCTGACGCGCCGGTTCGGGGAGACGCTCGACGGGTTACCGTCGCGACGCGCCGGCCTGCTGGTGCAGGCTGAGGATATTGCGGTCCGGGTCGAGAAAATCCACGGTCAGGCCGCCGTCCGGCGCCTCGCTGACCGGGGTCACGATTTCCACGCCCTGCGCCGCCAACTGCTCGGCGCAGGCATCGATGCCGCCATCGATCTCGAATACCGGGATCGGGCTTTCGCCAGCCCGCGCCGGTCGCGGTATGAACACCAGGGCGACCGGGCCGGCCTGCGCAACGGCGATCGGACCATCCTCGCTGTCGATCGGCACCACTTCCAGACCGAGTACGTCACGATAGAAAGCCACGCTGCGCGAAAGCTCGGCAACGAAGAACACCAGGTTTTCAAGACGGGCGGAAGCAAGCACGGATATTCTCCTGCGGGTGGGTTTCCCTATCAGTTGCCGCCAGGTACCGAAACGTGAGCGCGGCCGATCAGCAAAAGATGGCCATCGGGGTCGTGACTGCCCAGCACCGCCGCATCCCGCATCGCGGTCCGCAAGGCGCGCCGGACCAGCCCGAACTGTAACTCCACAGTTCGCGGCGGCGGGCCCGGACACTCCAGTTCCACCGGAAGTTGGCGGAGGTGCTTGCGGATCGAGGTCAGGCGCTGCCGGAACGCCATCGGAGTCAAGTCCAGCAACCAGCGGATTTCGTCGGCGGACAACCCGTGCAGAACCAGCACCGCTACCTGTCTGGCGGCCCGGGGTAATGTGTCGAGCGCAAAGGCGGGGATCGTGCCCTGCGGCTCGGACATTCCGACGATTTCCGCATCGCCGGCAACGGCCTGTTCGCGACGGCGGCGGCGCGCCTCGCCACGCGCCTGCATCGCCGCCTGTTTCTTCAATACGCCAGCCAACCAGGCAGGTTCGTCGCGGCCGGCCCGCAGGGAAGCCAGTAATGTCTCCTGCAACAGGTCGTCGGCATCCGCGGCATGACGCGTCAACCGCAAGGCCTGTGCGCGCAGGTCTCGAATCAGATTGGCATCCATGGGCCGGCATTATGGAGGCAATCGCAGCGGACACCATGCTCCATGGAAGCCCGTACCGAACACAGTTGTCCGGCGACTACTGCTGGCGCAGGGCCTCGATCGGATCCAGCTGCGAGGCCTTGCTGGCCGGGTAGTAGCCGAAAAACAGGCCGGTGGCGATGGAGAACCCGGCCGCCAGGCTGACCACCTTCCAGTTCAGCTCGGTCGGCAGGTCGCTGTACTGGCCGACCAGCAACGCGCCGACCACGCCGATCAGGATGCCCAGCACGCCACCGCCCAGCGACAGCAGCATCGCCTCGGCCAGGAACTGGCGGCGGATGTCGCCGGGGCCGGCGCCGACCGCCATCCGCAGGCCGATTTCGCGGATGCGCTCGGTCACCGACACCAGCATGATGTTCATGATGCCGATGCCGCCGACGATCAGCGAGATGGTCGCCACCGCGCCCAGCAGCAGCGACATCAGCCGGGTGGTCGCGGTACGGGTGGCGATGATCTCGGCCAGGTTGCGGACCCGGAAATCGTCCTCGTCGCCGGGACCGATCTTGTGCCGCTGGCGCAACAGCGACTCGACCTCGCCCTTGGTGTAGTTCAGATCATCCGCATCGCGCACCGCCAGCGAAATCTCCATCACCGCACCCGGTGGAAGCCCCATCGAACCCATCAGCCGGCGGCGCGCGGTTTCCAGCGGCACCATCATCACGTCATCCTGGTCGCGGCCCCAGTTGCTCTGGCCCTTGGCGCCGAGCACGCCGATCACGGTGAACGGCACCCGGCCGATGCGCACGGTCTCGCCGATCCCGGTACCGTCGGCAAACAGTTCGCGCCGCACCGTCTCGCCGATCACCACGACCTTGTCTTCCGGACCGAAGTTGTCGAAGCCTTCGCCCTCGACCACGCTCCAGCCGTTGATGACCAGATAATCCGGCTGCACGCCTTGCCAGCTGCT
The DNA here is from genome assembly GCF_010211745.1 of Pseudoxanthomonas kalamensis DSM 18571. Taxonomy (GTDB): domain Bacteria; phylum Pseudomonadota; class Gammaproteobacteria; order Xanthomonadales; family Xanthomonadaceae; genus Pseudoxanthomonas_A; species Pseudoxanthomonas_A kalamensis. The sequence goes on from NZ_PDWQ01000002.1 coordinate 93,051, forward strand.
CGACCAGTTGTTCTCGGCGAACACCACCTGGCTACTGCCACGCAACGAGCCGGAGACGTATTCCATTTCCGGAATCTCGTCGCGGATGGCGTCCACATCGTCCACATTGAGGGTGAAGAAACTGCTGGCACTCATGCGCACGCCACCAATGCCGCGCGCCACGTTCGGGCTGATGTCCAGACGCTGCGAACCCAGTCCGGACACCATCTTGTCGATTTCCGCCTGGGTGCCCTGCCCGACCGAAACCATCACGATCACCGCGGCGATGCCGATGATCACGCCCAGCGAAGTCAGCGCACTGCGCATCCAGTTGCCGCGCAAGGCGAACACCGCGGTGCGCAGGATGTCGATCAGTTTCATGACGTGCGCTCCTCTTCGTGCAATCCGCCGTCGCGCATCACGAAGATGCGGTCGGCATGCTCGGCCACTTCGGCATCGTGGGTGATCAGCACCACGGTATGACCCTCGTCGCGCAAGCGCTTAAACAGGGCCAGGATCTCCTCGCCGGTCTTCGAATCGAGCGCGCCGGTCGGCTCGTCGGCCAGCAGGATCGGCGGCCGGTTGATCAGCGCGCGGGCGATCGCCACGCGCTGCTGCTGGCCGCCGGACAGTTCGCTGGGCCGGTGCGAAGCGCGCTCGCCCAGCCCCACCGCCTGCAAGGCCTCGTGCGCCAGCCGGTTGCGCTCGGCCGGGGGCACCTGCGCATAGCCCAGCGGCATGGCGACATTGTCCTGCGCGCTCATCCGCGGCAGCAGGTTGAAGCCCTGGAACACGAAGCCGATCTTGTCACGGCGCAGCGCGGCCAGTTGCTCGCGGTCCAGCGTCGACACGTCCACGCCGTCGCACAGGTAGACGCCGGCCGTCGGCGTGTCCAGGCAGCCGACCATGTTCATCAGGGTCGACTTGCCCGACCCGGACGGCCCCATGATCGCGACGAAATCGCCGTGCCAGATGCGCAGGTCGACATGGTTCAGCGCCACCACTTCGGCCTCGGTGCCGGCCGCGTAGACCTTGCTCAGGCCGCGGGTCTCGATCACCGGAACCGCGGCCACGTCCGCCTGCGCGTTCATTTCGGCGCGCGCTCGCCGCTGACAATCTCGTCACCTTCCTTCAGATCGCCGGACACTTCGCTGCTGTTGCCGTCGCTGGCGCCGATCCGTACCGGCACCGCCTCGCGCTTGCCGTCGTTCAGCCGGTACAGGGTGGCGCGAGTGGCGCTGAGCGACGCGCTCAGGACCTGGTTCCATTGCGTACGCTGGTCATCGTCGAGCAACTGGGTGAAGCCGGCGAAGTCCTGCTGGAAACGTTCCAGCATGCGCTGACGGATCTGCGCCTGGATATTGGCGTCGCCGCCGGCGCGGATCACCATCATGCCGGGCGGCGGACCGCCGGCATTGCCGCCGCTGGCGCTGCTGGCCATGCGTTCGCGCATCGCCTGCTGGCGTTCGCGCATGGCGGCGATCGCGGTGTCGAAGGCGGCCTGCTGCTCGTCGTTCAGATTCATTCCGGCCGCGACCCTGGCCAGTTCGTCGGTCATGCCGCCACCGCTGGGCGGACCGGACCGCTGCGCGGCACCGATCTGGTCGGCATCGGCCGGCTTGTAGCGCAGGGCCGCGTTCGACACTTTCAGCACGTTCTCGCGATTGCTGACCTCGATCTCGGCATTCACGGTCAGCCCCGGCAACAGGGTGCCGTCGCTGTTGTCGACGCTGACGATGACCGGATAGGTCACCACGTTGTTGGTGGTCGCCGCCGACAGCCGCACCTGGTCGACCACGCCCTTGAACTGGCGGTCGGGGAAGGCATCGGCGGAAAAGCTGACCGTCTGCTCCGGCTTGACCTGGCCGATGTCGGATTCGTCCACCGCCAGTTCGATTTCCATCTTCGACAGGTCTTCGGCGATGACGAACAGTTCCGGCGCCTGCAGGCTGGCGGCCACGGTCTGGCCCGGCTCGATGCTGCGGGTCAGGACCACGCCGTCGACCGGCGAGCGGATCACCGTGCGCTGCAGGTTGACCCGGGTGGTCTGGGTAGACGCGGTCTGCTGGCGGATCTGCGCCTGGGTCGAGCGCACCTGCGCCGTCGCCTGCTCGTAAGTGGCCTTGGCCTGGTCGATGTCGCTCTGTGCGACCAGCTGCTGCTTGCCCAGATTGACCTTGCGACGGTAATCCAGTTCGGCGTTGAGCAAGGTGGCCTGGGCCTGCGCCAGCGACGCCTGGGCGGCGGCGATCTGGGCATTGCCCTGTTCGATCTGCGCCTCGTAGGTGCTGGGGTCGATCCGCGCCAGCACGTCGCCCTGCTTGACCTTGCTGTTGAAGTCGACCAGGACGTCGGTCACCTGACCGGAAATCTGGCTGCCGACGGTGACCGTGGACGTCGCGCTGAGCGTGCCGGTGGCGGAAATGACCACGCGGATGTTGCCGCGCTCCACCTCGACGGTGCGGTAGGCCCCTTCACTGGCGGTCGCGTCGCGGTGGCTCCAGTACCACCAGCCCGCGCCCAGCAGGGCAAGGACGACGATGGCGGCGATCAGGCGTGGAAGCAGCTTTCCGCGGGTCTGCGGCGGGCGGGACGGAGAATGGCTCATGCGCGGCGGTATCGGCTGGGACGGGTTGCAGGAATGAACGCACGCGACCGCTTCCGGTTGACAGCCCGTCCACCGGTCCGGTTTCCGCGTGCGTGCCCCATTATGGATGGAAACGGATGCTGGCGACGGTGCCGCGCCCCAGTTCGCTTTCCAGTTCCACCTTCCAGCCGAAGCGGCCGCACAGCCGCTGCACGATCGACAACCCCAACCCGGTGCCGTGCGGGCGCGACTCGTCGGCACGATAGAACGGCTCGAAGGCGCGCTCGGCCGACGCCGCGCTCATGCCGATGCCGGTATCGCGGACCACGATCCGGTCCTGTTCGACGATCACGTCGATGCGGCCGTGGTCGGTGTAGCTGCAGGCGTTGCGCAGCAGGTTGCTGACCACCACGTGCATCACCCGCGGCGGCGCCTGCAGCCGCGGCTTGGCGTTGCAGGTGACCTCCAGATCGACCGGCTTGCCGATCAGCAGGCTGCGCGCGTTCTCGGCCTCGTCCAGCACCACCTCGGCAATGTCGAAGTCCTCGCTCTGCGGCTCGGTCTCGGCCTCGCGCGCCAGGATCAGGAAGGCGTCGATCACCGCCTCCATGTCGCGGCCGGCGCGCTGGATGCGCTGCAGCGAACGCACCACCTTGGGCGGGCTGTGCTCGGCCAGGGCCAAGTCGCTGGCGACCCGGATCACCGTCAGCGGCGTGCGCAGCTCGTGGCTGGCGTCACGGGTGAAATTGCGTTCGCGGGCGACCAGCGCGCTGACCCGTTGACCCAACCCATGCAGCGCCTCAGCCAGCTGCCGCGGCTCGCCCTGCACATCGGCCGGCAGCCGGTCCGCCGCCAGCGCGCCCACGTCGGGCCGGCGCGGGTCCCATTGCGCGACCTGGGTGGCCAGCCAGCTCACCGGCGACACCAGTCGCTTCGATGCGCGGTAGGTCAGCCACGACACCAGATAGATGGCCAACAGGATCACGATGATCGGCAAGGTGCCGAACCAGAACGTCAGCCGCTCGGCCTGCGAGCGCAGGAACACCAGATACAGTCGGCCGACCGGTTGCTCGTCGACCAACACCAGCACGCCGTCGTCCTTCAGTTCGTGGAAGCCCGGGCGCAGCGGGCGCAGGTTCTCCGGCAGTACCAGGTTGGAGCGGCCCTTCAGCACCATGTAGCCGCGCAGGCCATAGGTATTGGGCGGCGGCTGCGCCTCGGAGGCGCCGTACAACTCCCAGTAGTGCGCGGCCTCCTCGCGCAGCATGGCGTTGACCAGACTGCGCTTCACCACCGCCGAGATCAGATAGACGCTGAGGACGATGGCCAGGCTGGCCATCACCACCTGCAGGATGAAGGCGACCCGGATCTTGCGCGACAGCCCGTGCGGCACCGACGCGCCACGGAACAGGCTGCCGAAGACCCCGCGCGGGTTCATGCGATGTCGGCGATCCGGTATCCGGCGCTCTGCACGGTATGCAGCAGCGGCTTCTCGAACGGCTTGTCGATCACCTTGCGCAGGTTGTAGAGATGGCTGCGCAGGGTATCCGAATCGGGCAAGCCATTGCCCCAGATCTCGCGTTCGATCTCCTGCCGCGCCACCACCCGCGGCGATTCGCGCATCAGGATGGTCAGCAGGCGCAATCCGATCGGCGACAGCGCCAGTTCGGCGCCGGCACGGGTGGCGCGCAGGCTGACCGGATCCAGCACCAGATCGGCCACCTGCATGACCTCGGCGCCGACCTGGCGGCGCTCGCGGCGAATCAGCGCACGCAGTCTCGCTTCCAGTTCCTGGATGGCGAATGGCTTGGTCAGGTAGTCGTCGGCACCGGAACCCAGGCCGGTGAGCTTGTCGTCCAGGGTGTCGCGCGCGGTCAGCATCAGCACCGGCGTGGACTTGCGCGCCTCCTCGCGCAGGCGGCGGCAGACCTCGACCCCGTCCAGCCGCGGCAGCATCAGGTCCAGCACGACCACGTCGTAGCTGTTCTCCACCGCCAGCCGGTAGCCGTCCAAGCCATCGGTCGCGTAATCGACCTCGAAGCCCTTGCCTTCTAGGTACTCGCCGATCATCTCGGAGATGTTGCGGTTGTCCTCGACGACCAGAACCAGCCCCGCGGGCTCCTGCGTGGTTCGCATGCGGCCTCCAGCATTCCTTCAGGTTTGTGAAGCTACCCGATTGCCGGTTGACGGTACGTGAAGGTGCGCACTCTGTCAGGCCACGCCGATGCCGGCGATGCTGCTGATCGCCTCCGGATCGAAGCCGCCCAGGATGGCGAAGTGGCACCCACGGGCCACATAGTCGCGGTAGGCGCCGAAGCTGGGCGCGCCGGGCGACAGCAGCAGGAGGCCGGGACCGGCCAGCAGGTCGCGCGCCACGGCCACGGCCTGTTCCAGGTCGCCGGCGGCACCGAGGTGGAACCGCCCGGCCGCGGCAAGCGGCGCCAGCAGCTCGTGGATGCGCGGGCCGTTCTCGCCGAGGGTGACGATCGCTGCGGGCGCGGCCTCGGTCATGCGGCTGGCGAAGTCGCTCCAGTCCAGCCCGCGATCATGGCCGCCGACCAGCAGGGCCACGCGCTGTCCGCGGAAGCACTCCAGCGCCGCCAGGCTGGCATGCGGCGTGGTGCTGATCGAATCGTTGACCCAGGTAATACCGTCGCGCTGCCCCAGGGTCTGCAACCGGTGCGGCAACGGCTGGAAGCCTTGCGCCACCGGCGCCAGTGCCGCGGCATCCAGACCGAGCGCCTCGATCGCAGCCAGTACCGCGCACAGATTGCCGCGGTTGTGTCTGCCGGGCAGCGGTATCGAGCGGGTATCCATGACCAGGCGGTCGGCGTGGTAGAGGTCGTCATCGCGCAGGTGCCAGCCGTCCTCGCGGTTGAACCAGTGCACGCGGCTGTCGGGCAGTTGCAGCGCCGCCAGTCGCGAGTCGGCGGCATTCAGCACCGCATGCTGCGGTCGCGCGCGCGTGACCAGGGCCAGCTTGTCCTCGATGTAGCGCGCCTCGCTCCCGTGCCAGTCCAGGTGCTCGGGAAACAGGTTCAGCATCACCGCCACCTGCGGCCGAACCCCGCTCGCGGCCACGTCGCCGGTCTGGTAGCTGGACAGTTCGATTGCCCAGTAGCGCGGCGCCGGCTGCGGGTCGAGCAATTCCAGCAGCGGCAGGCCGATGTTGCCGGCCAACGCGGTCCGCCGGCCGCCGGTGCGCAGCAGGTGGGCGAGCAAGGCGGTGGTCGTGCTCTTGCCCTTGGTACCGGTCACGCAGACGGTGCCCGCAGCCACGCCATCGGTGCCGGCCTGCTCGGCGAACCACAACTCGGTGCCGCCGACGAAGCGCGTTCCGCGCGCGGCCGCCGTCTGCGCCTCGGGCCGGTACGGGCTGATGCCCGGCGATTTGATCACCACGTCGAAGGCACCCAACCGCTCGCCGTCCGGCGCGGTGTCCACCTGCAGCAGCGGATCGCCGAGCGCCGCCTGCGCCGCGGCGACCTCGTCAGCGGCGCAGAACAGCGTCAGCGGCAGTTCGGGCAGCCGCGTGCGCAGTGCCCGGTACGCCGCGCGGCCTTCGCGGCCCCAGCCCCACAGGGCCAGCTTGCGGCCGTCAAGCTGCGAAATCCGCACGCAGGCGTTCCCACAACGCGGCGGGGATGCGGTGTTCGCCGTGGATCTCCAGCAGCGAGGCCAGCGGCGGCGCATGCACCTGCGGCTGGATCTCGCGGATGAAGCGCGCCACTACCGCGTCTTCCTTCCATTCCGGCCGCTGCGCCAGCCAGGCCATCGCCGCGCGCGACTCCTGCCCTTCGCCCACGCACTCGAACGGCTTGTGGTCGCGGTATTCCAGCAGCGCGTCGTAACCCGCGATCTGGCCCGCATCGTCGAGCAGGTTGCGGCCGAAGATGCCGACCAGCCGCAGCTTGGGCATGAACGGCGCTAGCGCCAGGAACACGAAATGGCACTTCGGACAGACCCCGCACCAGCGGTTGGCCGGGCGTTCGCCGAGGATGTGGAAATTGCGGTTGCAGCTGGAGAAGTGCGCGTCGTAATGGCTGCTGCGGGCGAACTGCCGCGCCACCGCCAGTTCCGACAGCGGCCGCAGCAGCGAGTAGTACTGCAGGTCGGCGGCGACGCGCTGCTGCACGTAGTCGCCGAAGGCCTGTTCGAACGCCCAGCCCTTCGACCACTGATGATTGACCTCGCCGGTGCTGCGACCGTCGGCGGAAACGATCTGGCTGCCGTAGCTGGCCGAGCGTTCGTTGGAGAACACCACCTGGTCGGCGTCCTGCAGCAGCGCGGCCAGGACCAGGATCGCCGAATTGACCGCGGTCACCGGGATGTGGCCGTTCCAGGCGCCCTGGCGGTTCAGTTCGAACAATTCCGGCGCCAGCTGGCGGCCGATGTTCAGCGTCGGCAGGCCCGAATGCGCGGCGCAGGCGGCGATCAGCTGCGAGCCACCGATCCAGCTCACCGTCTGCGCCACCCCGGCGCGGCGCAGGGCCTCGATGGTGACCAGCGAATCCTTGCCGCCGCCGATCGCGGTCAGCGCATGCTGCCTGAGTCCGACCGCAGGAGCCGCATCCGCTGCGGTCGCGGCTGACGCCGCTGCTGCCGGGAACCTGATCTTCCCGCGCAGGTCCAGGCCGTTGCGATAGGCGAACTCGCCCAAACCGTTCTCGTAGATGGTCTCCAGCAACGCCGCCGTGCGCGCGTCGATGTCGTACGACTCGATGCGGATCTCATTCGGCACCGCCGCCTTGTAGTAGCTGATGCCGGCGATCAGGTGCAGCAGCTGCAACGCACCCTGCACGGCAGTCTGCCGCGGCGCGTCGAACGCGAACGGCGCGCCCGGGAAGCTGACCGTCTCGGTCATCTCCGGGTCGTCGTCGAAAGCGTAGACCAGTTGCGCCACGCCGGTATCGGCATCCAGGCCGCAGCGGACGAAGCGGAAGGCCTTGACCGCGTCGCGGTCGAACGTCCACGCGCTCATTCCAGGATCTCCTCGGCCGGCATCCCGCGCTGGTTGTACAGACTGGCCATCACGTAGCCGTAGGCGCCGGTGTCGGCGATCAGCATGACATCGTCGGGCGCGGTCGCCGCCGGCAACCGGCGGCGCTTGCCGAACACGTCGGAGGACTCGCAGATCGGCCCAACCACGTCGAACACCGCCTCGTCGCCATCGTCCAGCCGTTGCAGATTGGCGATGTCGTGCCAAGCGTCGTACAGCGCCGGGCGAATCATCGTGTGCATGCCCGCGTCCAGGCCCACCCGGCGCACGCCGTCCTTCTCCACCACCTGGGTCGCATGGCACAGCAGCACGCCGGATTCGGCGACCAGGAAGCGGCCGGGCTCGATCACCAGCTCGAAGGCCGGATGCACCGCGCGCACGTCGTCCAGGCTGGCCGCCCACGCCTCCAGGTCCAGCGGCTCGTCCTCGTCGCTGTATGGAATCGGCAGGCCGCCACCGATATCCAGCGTTTTCACGCTGCCGATGCGGCGGGCGAAGCCGGCCAGTTCGTCGCACATCTGCCGCCAGTGACCGGGATTGTCCACGCCGCTGCCGAGGTGCGCGTGCAGGCCGGTGATGGTCATGCCCAGCGCACGCGCCGCATCGACGAATTCGTCCACCCGGGTCAGCGACAGGCCGAACTTGGACGCCTTGCCGCCGGTATTGACCTTCTCGTGGTGGCCGTCGCCGTGGCCGAGGTCGATGCGCAGCCAGATCTGCCGACCGCGGAAGATCTCCGGCCAGCGGCGCAGCGCTTCGACGTTGTCCACGGTGACGTTGACCCCCAGCGCGAAGGCCTCGGCGTATTCGTGGTGCGGGGCGAAGCTGGGGGTGAACAGCACCCGCTGCGGCGACAACCCCGGCACCTGCGCGAATACGTGGCGCAGCTCGCCCAGCGATACGCATTCCAGTCCGAAACCTTCCTCGACCAAGGTGCGCAACACGGCCGGGTGCGAATTGGCCTTGATCGCGTAGTAGCGATGCGACACCGCCGCGATCGCCGCCAGCTGTCGCGCGCGCGCGCGGATCGTCGGCAGATGGTAGACGTAGCGCGGGGTGCCGGCCTCGGCCAGCCGCAGCAGCTGCGGGCGGGCGTCGCGCCACCACGGCCGCGGACGCGGGCGCAGGCCGCCGTCCAGTTCGCGCCAGCGCACGCCGAACACGCCCTGCTCGCCCACCGGCATCGCGCCGTTGTCGATCAGCGCCTGATGCAGCACCGGCAGCAAGCCGTCAGCCGCCGCCTCGTCGATGACGAAGGTCAAGTTCAGGTCGTTCGACGACTGCGAGATCATGTGCACGCGCTCCTTGCCGAAGGTGGCCCACACGTCGGACAGCTTGTGCAGCAGCGAGCGCATGCCGCGGCCGACCAGGGTGATCGCCGTGCACGGCGCGATCACCTTGACCCGGCAGATCTTCGACAAGTCTTCCGACAGCGCGGCCAGCACGTCGGTATCGACCAGGTTTTCGCTCGGGTCCAACGACACGGTGATATTGGTCTCGGCGGTGCCAATCAGGTCGACCGACAGGCCGTGCTGCTTGAACAGGGCGAACGCATCGGCCAGGAAGCCGACCTGCTGCCACATGCCGATGCCTTCCATCGACACCAGCACGATGCCGTTGCGGCGACTGATCGCCTTGACCCCCGGCACCGGCTCGGCGGCATCGTCGATCCGGGTGCCCGGCAACTGCGGGCGCTCAGTGTCCAGGATCGCCATCGGCACGCCGTGGATCCGGCAGGGGCGGATCGAACGCGGATGCAGCACCTTGGCGCCGGTGGTGGCGATTTCCTGCGCTTCGAAGTAGTCCAGCCGGGTCAGCAGTCGCGCATCCGGCACCTCCTTCGGATTGGCGCTGAACATGCCCGGCACGTCGGTCCAGATCTCCACGCGCTGTGCGCCAAGCACGGCGCCGAAATACGACGCCGAGGTATCCGATCCACCGCGCCCGAGCACGGCGGTGCCGCCATCGCCGTGGCGGGCGATGAAGCCCTGGGTCAGCAGCAGCCGCGACGGCTGGGCGCGGAAGCGCCGGCCCCAGTCCTCGTCGATGACGGTGTCGCAATTGACCGACAGGCGCTTCGACCACTCGGTCTGGTTGGGCTGCGGCGGCAGCGCATGCAGCCAGTCGCGCGCATCGGTCCAGCCGAAATCCAGCCCCTGCGCGCGCAGGTAGGCCGCGCCCAGCGTGGACGACAGCAATTCGCCCTGAGCCAGCACTTCGGCCTGCCAATCCAGCGTTCGCGACGCCGCGCGCGGATCGTCCAGCAGCCCGCGCAGCACGGACAGCCGTTCGCCGAGCACGGTATCGGCATCCAGTTCCAGCTCCGCGGCGAAATCGCGATGCCGCTGCAGCAGCGTCTCGATGCGCTGCGCACTGTCGGCGGCTCCGTCGGCGATGGCGGTCAGCTCGTTGGTCACGCCCGACAGCGCCGACACCACCACCAGCACCCGCGCATCGTCCTCGTCCGCACGCTGCCTGGCCAGCCTGCCGATGGTGTCCCAGCGATGGCGACGCGACACCGAGGTGCCGCCGAACTTCAGCACGAACCAGCGATCGGGGAAAGCGGATGCAGAGGACATGGATAGAATGCACGGACCGTCGCCCGGACCGTCCGGGCATGAACTGCCAATTCTAGTCCAAGCCGACCCGGCAAACCTCAGCCATGACCAGCCGCCCCTTCCTGCAACTCGACGTGTTCTCGCCATATCCCGGCGCCGGCAATCCGCTGGCGGTGGTGCTGGAGGCGGAGGGACTGGACGACGCGGCCATGCAGGCCATCGCGCGCTGGACCGGGTTGCCGGAGACCACCTTCGTATTTCCCGCCAGCGACCCGCAGGCCGATTACCGGTTGCGGATGTTCGCGCCGCAGAAAGAAGTGCCGTTCGCCGGCCACCCCAGCGTCGGCACCGCGCATGCGGTGCTGGAAGCCGGGCTGGCCGCGCCGCGCGACGGCGTGCTGATGCAGGAAGGCATCGCCGGCCTGTTGCCGCTGCGGGTCGATGGCGAAGGCGTCCAGCGCAGCATCGCCATTCGCAGCCCGCCGGCGTCCCTGATCGAAGCGGTCGACGGCAACGACCCGCGCCTGGCCGACGCGCTGCGCGGCTGGCGGCTGGGTGCGTTGCCGCCGGCGCTGATGGATGGCGGGCGGCGCTGGTGGCTGGTGGAAACCGCGGACGAAGCCAGCTTGCGCGCGCTGGCGCCGGACTGGGACGCGATCGCCACGCTGGCCGAATCGACCGCCAGCATGGGCGTGTTCGCTTTTGCCGGCGCCGATGCCGGCCAGGAATTCGACCTTGCCGTGCGCGCCTTCGTCGGCAACGGCCGTCGTTTCGAGGATGCCGCGTCCGGCGCGGCCAATGCCGTGCTGGCCGCGTGGCTGCAGCAGCGTGGCGCCCTGCCGCGCGACGATGGTCGCTACACGGTCAGTCAGGGCCGCGAAATCGGCTACGACGCACAACTGGACATGCGCATCGACGCCGATGGCGCCATCTGGTCCGGCGGTCGCGTACGGACGGTGATCCGCGGCCATATCGACTGGTAGCCGCGCGCATCGCGAAGGGCTAGCGATCCAGCCGCAATCCGCGCAGCCAGAGCGCCGCCTGCTCCGCGGCGAACGCGGCATCGCGGCCGAACAGCGGGCCGACATGACTGGTCGCTGCGGTTTCGATCACGCTGGCCCGCCAGGCGGCGGCCAGTTCGCGGCCCGCCGACGGCGGCACATCGTCGTCCTGCGCCGACAACACCAGCAGCAGCGGACAGGCCGGCTGCGCAATCTCCACGCCAGCATGGGCCTGACTCAGCGCCAGTCCGGATTCGTCGCACCAGTGCCGGTGCGCGTACAGCACATTGACTGCGTATGCATCGGGCATCGCCTTGCCGGTCGATGCCAGCCGCGCCTGCACCTGCCAGGGCACGATCTCCGGCCATTCCCGCGCCGGCAGCCGCGCATGCCAAGGCGCCGGCGGCAAGGGATTGACCAGCACCAGCGCATCGGCGGCATCGGCATTGCGCAGCACCAGCAACCCGCCCAGGCTGGCGCCGACCGCGACCCGCGGCCGCGGCAAGGCACGCAGGGCATCGCGCACCTGCCCCGCATAATCCTGCAACGAGGTCTTCGCCAACCCGGTCGCCGCCGGCTGCACATCCGGCGCATGCGCCGTCATGCCGTGCGCCTGCAGCACCCGCCGCCACACATTCCATTCCCAGCCGCCGCCCCCGGCACCGTGGATCAGCAAGACGTGCAGCATGGGCAACGACTCACTCCTGCAGCGTGGCTTCCAGCGTCACCGGCACGGACAACGCCCGCGAAATCACGCAGCCGGCCTTGGCCTCGTTCGCGAGTTGTTGGAAAACGTCCGCACCGATGCCGGGCACACGCGCGTCGAGCACCAGCTTGATCGCGGTGATCGTCGGCCCCGGATCCATGCCCGGTTCCATCGTCGCTTCAGCGCGGGTCCGGATCTCCTCGGCCACGAAACCCGCCTTGTCCAGCACCGCCGCCAGCGCCATGCTGAAGCAGCCGGCGTGCGCAGCTGCCAGCAGTTCTTCCGGATTGGTGCCCTTCTCGTCGCCGAAGCGGGTCTTGAAGGAATAGTTCTGGGTATCGAACAGCCCGCTCTGCGGCGTGCTCAATCCGCCCTTGCCGCTGGTCAGATCGCCGTTCCATACCGCGTCGGCATATCGCTTGAAGGCCATGATCGCACTCGGTGTCGTGAGGAAGGCGCAGGGTACACCCGGACGCTTGCCGCAGTGCGACTTGACCGCCCCGATGCCCGCCACGATGCTGGCCGTCCGCCATGACCGCCCGTCGAGCGCAACGCTCGCACGGTTGCGCACGCTCCGCGGACAGCCATGACGAGCCGATGCGAACGCTTTCGCGCGGACCCGGCGATTGCGCCGGCGCCCCGCCCGCAAGCCTCCCTGCAAGGAGTGGCCATGTCCTACGACACCGAACATATCCGCAACGTGGCCCTGGCGGGCCACCCGAGCGCCGGCAAGACCACGCTGTTCGAAGCCCTGCTGCACGCCGGCGGCGTTGTACAGACGGCAGGCACGGTGGAACGCGGCAACACCGTTTCCGATTTCGACCCGATGGAAAGGCGACGCGGCCATTCGATCGACAGCAGCATCGCCAGCCTCGATGTCGGCAGCGGTGGGCAACCGCTGCACCTGAACATGATTGACACTCCCGGCTATCCGGAATTTCGCGGCCAGGCGCTATCGGCGCTGTCTGTGGCCGATACCGCCCTGATCGTGGCCGAGGCCGTCGCCGGCGCCAACCACGGCACGCGCCGGCTGATGGAGCGCGCGCGCGAACGCGGACTGTGCCGCGCCATCGTGATCAACAAGATCGACCAGGATGGCGCCGATTGCGTCGGCGCGCTGGCCACCCTGCGCGAGGCCTTCGGCCCCGAACTGCTGCCGATCAACCTGCCCGCCGATGGCGGCGCGCGGGTGATCGACTGCTTCGGACAGAGCGCCGGCGATTCCGACCTGGGGCCGGTGGCGGACTGGCACCAGAAGATCATCGACCAGGTAGTCGAGATCAACGAGACGGTGATGGAACGTTTCCTCGACCTCGGCGAAGGCGGCCTGTCCGGGCAGGAACTGCACGACGCCTTCGAGCAGTGCCTGCGCGAAGGCCATCTGGTCCCGGTCTGCTTCGCCTCCGCGCGCACTGGCGCGGGCGTGCGCGAACTGCTGCAGGTGGCCGCAAGGCTGTTCCCGCATCCCGGCGAAGCCAATCCGCCGGACTTCCGTAAGGGCGGCCAGCCGATCGCGGCCAAACCCGATCCGTCCGCGCACGTCATCGCCGACGTGTTCAAGATCGTCAACGACCCCTTCGTCGGCAAGCTCGGCGTGTTCCGCGTCTACCAGGGCACCCTGCGCCGCGACACCCAGCTGTTCGTCGACGACGGCCGCAAGCCGTTCCGCGCCGGCCACCTGTTCCGGCTGCAGGGCAAGGACCACGTCGAGATCGAGCAGGCGATCCCCGGCGACATCGCCGCGGTCGCCAAGGTCGAGGAACTGCATTTCGACGCCGTGCTGCACGACAGCCACGACGAGGACAACATCCACCTGGCGCCGATCGATTTCCCCCGGCCGATGTTCGGTCTGGCGATCGAGGCGGCCAGCAAGGGCCAGGAACAGAAGCTGGCCACCGCCTTGCACAAGCTGGGCGAGGAAGACCCGGCGTTTTCGGTCGAGCATCGCGCGGAGACCAACGAGACCGTCGTCCACGGCCTGTCCGACCTGCACCTGCGTCTGATGCTGGAACGGCTGCAGGAGCGGCACGGGGTGGACGTGCGCACGCGGCCGCCGCGGATCGCCTATCGCGAAACCATCGCCGCCAGCGCCGAAGGGCACCACCGGCACAAGAAGCAGACCGGCGGCGCCGGCCAGTTCGGCGAAGTCTTCCTGCGGGTGGAACCGCTGCCGCGCGGCGCCGGCTTCGACTTCGTCGACGAGGTCAAGGGCGGCACCATCCCCGGACAGTTCCTGCCGGCAGTGGAAAAGGGCGTGCGCCAGGTAGTCGATGGTGGCGCCATCGCCGGCTATCCGTTGCAGGATGTCCGGGTCGTGGTCTACGACGGCAAGCACCACCCGGTCGACAGCAAGGAAGTCGCTTTCGTCGCTGCGGGCAGGAAGGCCTTCCTCGACGCGATTTCCAGGGCCCGCCCGCAGATCCTGGAGCCGGTGGTCGAACTGGAAGTCAGCGTGCCGGAAAGCCAGATCGGCGACATCACCGGCGGGCTGTCGTCGCGTCGCGCGCGCATCCACGGCACCGACGGCGGTCGCGACGAAGTCGTGGTCCGCGCCCAGGTGCCACTGTCCGAACTGGAGGACTACGCCGCCGAGCTGAAGTCGGTCACCGCCGGCAAGGGACGCTACGCGCTGGATTTCAGCCACTACGAACCGGTGCCTGTGCAGGTGCAGCAGAAGCTGGTGGACGGCTACCGACCGCATCACGACGACGAGGGCTGACCTGCACGAAACCCCGCAATACAAGGGACTTGCGGCACATCCTTCAACCTCTGCGGCGACCTAAAGCGCAGGATTCCCCGGCCTCCGAAGCTGCGCGCGGGCCGTCGCCCGACCCTCGCGCGCCCGTGCATGGCACCGACAGCGACATCATCACGCGTGATCGCCTTGTTCACGCGGACCGGAAAAAGACGGGTTTTTTTGCAATTTCCTATTGGCGAAGCGCTCCGAATGGCCTACATTTCGCATGCCGAATGGTTCGGCAAGAACAACCCACCTACCTAGGTAAACAGGATCACTATGGCAAAGACCAAGAAGAAGGCCGTCGCGAAGAAGGCCGCCCCGAAGAAGGCCGCCAAAGCCGCCAAGCCGGCTGCGCTGAAGCCGATCAAGGAAGCCCTGAGCAAGTCCGGCCTGGTCGCCCACATCGCCGAGGCGACCAACGTCGCCGCCAAGGACGTGCGCGCCGTGCTGGCCTCGCTGGAAAGCGCCGTGCACGCTTCGATCAGCAAGAAGGGCGCTGGCGCCTTCACCCTGCCCGGCGTGCTGAAGATCACCGCCGTCAGCGTGCCGGCCAAGCCGAAGCGCAAGGGCATCAACCCCTTCACCAAGGAAGAGCAGTGGTTCGCCGCCAAGCCCGCCACCGTGAAGGTCAAGGTGCGCCCGCTGAAGAAGCTGAAGGACGCCGCGGTCTGATCGCAGCGCACAGGCTTTGAGGTTCCGCGCTCGGGATGGCTTCGGTCATCCCGAGTCGTTTACGGCCACGGCCGCATACGCTGGAACACTGCATCGCGTCGCCGGCATTCCTGCTGGCCTCGGCGTCGGCCTATCTTGGCGGCATCGAATGCCGGCCGCAGCCCATGGAAATGCCCAGCCACCGTTACCGCATCACCGTCACTCCGGTCGAGGACGACGGCCTGCCCTGCAACGGGCGCTGCACGATCGAGTTCGAGCATCGCGACAGCGACAACTGGACCCGGCTGCTGGAATCGGCCCGCCGCGTGCAGGGTCCCTGCGGCGACGAGCGCACCGCCCTGACCATCGGCCTGCGCCTGCTCAACGGCGTGGCGGCACGACACCCCGACAACGCCGCGCTGGGCGCACTGAGTGCCGAGCTGGATCGTTTCGCGCGTACACTCACGTCTCCCTGAACCGAAAGTGCGCTCCGCACGCCTCCCGGCCGCACACGTACCGCCATGCGCAAGGCGAAGACCGCTTCCGAAGCCAAGCACCTGCTGCAGCTACCCAACATCGGCCCTGCCATGCTCGGGGACTTCCACCTGCTCGGTATCGAACGACCGCAGCAACTGGCTGATCGCGACCCCTACCAGTTGTACGACGCACTGTGCGCAACGACCGGACAGCGACACGACCCCTGCGTCATCGATACGTTCATCAGCGCGGTGCGTTTCATGCAGGGCGAACCGGCGCGGCCGTGGTGGCACTACACCGAAGAGCGCAAGATCACGCTCGCGGCCAATCCGCACCACGGCTGAGACCTTTCAGTCCGCGGTGGCGTCGTGGGTCACGAAAGTGTCTTCCCCTTCCGGAAGTTGCAGCCATTCCGGATGTTCCAGCGCGCGCCGGATGTCGGTCAGCCCGGCCCTCCAGTGCTCGCGCATCGAGGTGCGGCCGAACTGGTAGTCCTTGAAATGCCCGAACCGGGCCCGCTCGCGGTAGATCAGATGGATCACGCTGTAGCGGCGCGGACAGGCCAGCGCCTCGGCACGCTGGCACCAGGGGTTGTCGGCGCGCTGCCCCGCCGGAATTTTCTCCAGCAGTTCGCGCAGCATGCGTCGGTAATGCTGGTCCAGCCGCTGCAGGTTGGTGATGGTGCGGGTGCGACTGGAGAAGCGGATCTCCTTTTCGCGTTCGGCCACGTCCAGCAGGTGCTTCGGCAATTCGCCGCGCGCGTTCCACAGATCGACCTGGAACACCAGCGCGTCGCGTCGCGGCTCGGAAGCGAATACCTGCGATAGCGGCGTGTTGGAGACGATGCCGCCGTCCCAGAACCAGCGTCCGTCGATCTCCACCGCCGGGAACGCCGGCGGCAGCGCCCCCGAGGCCATGATGTGGCGCGCATCCAGTCGTATCTGCGCGTTGTCGAAGTACTCCATGTTGCCGCTGGCCACATCCACCGCGCCGACGCTGACGCGGATGCCGCCGTCGTTGAGGCGGTCGAAATCGACCAGCCGCTCCAGCGTATCCAGCATCGGCCGGGTGTCGTAGATGCTGGCGGTACCGGGGCCGGTGGCCGACGGATCGAACCACGGCCTGGGCGTGTAGAAACCGTGCTGCCCTTCGATCATCGCCCGCCACGCTTCCCAGGCATCCAGCCAGCCGCGCGAATCGGCATCCATGTATTCCAGCCAGGCTTCCTGCCCCAGCGTGGTCGCCGGCAGCCAGTACGGGCGCGAGATCGTGCGCCAGAATTCACGCAAGGCCTCAATCCGCTTGCCCGGCGGGTTGCCGGCGATGATCGCGGTGTTGAACGCGCCGATCGAGATTCCGGCCAGCCAATCCGGCTCAATCCCGGCCGCGTGCAGGCCTTCGTACACGCCGGCCTGATAGGCGCCCAGCGCACCTCCGCCCTGCAGGACCAGCGCGGTCGCCGCGGGCTGCGAATCCTCCTTTGCGCCACGCGCCGAATTCGCTGCGGATTTGCGCCCGGTCGTGCCGGGTCGGCTGCGCCGGGTCGCCATCGCGCTACTGCATGTGCCAGCCGTGGCTGACCACCAGGCTCTGCCCAGTCAGCGCCGCGCTCGGGAATTCGCACAGGAAGCGTACCGTTTCGGCCACGTCCTCCACGGTGGTGAAGATGCCATCGACGGTTTCGCCCAGCATCACCTTCTTCACGACCTCCTCTTCGCTGATGCCCAGTTCCCTGGCCTGTTCCGGGATCTGCTTTTCCACCAGCGGCGTGCGCACGAAACCCGGGCAGACCACGTGCGAGCGCACGTTGTGCTTGCCACCCTCCTTGGCCAGTACCCGCGCCAGCCCGAGCAGGCCATGCTTGGCGGTCACGTAGGCCGACTTCAGCGGCGAAGCCTGGTGCGAATGCACCGAACCCATGTAGATCACCACACCGCCGCGGTCGTTGGCGTACATCGCCGGCAATACCGCCTTGGTGGTCAGGAAGGCGCCGTCCAGATGGATCGCCAGCATCTTCTTCCAGTCGGAGAACGCGTACTGCTCGATCGGATTGACGATCTGCACGCCGGCATTGGACACCAGGATGTCCACCGCGCCCAGCGTGGCGGTCACCTGCGCAATGCCGTCGTTGACCGCCGCTTCGTTGGTGACGTCCATCGTCACGCCGGTCGCCTTGCCGCCACCGGCGATGATCTCGTCGGCCACCACCTTGGCGCCATCGGCGTTCAGGTCGGCGATGGCGACCGCACAGCCGCGTGCGGCCAGCACCAGTGCGATCTGTTTGCCGATGCCGCTGGCCGCGCCGGTGACCACCGCGACCTTGCCGTGCAGGGATGAAGAAGTCATGTCCAGTTCCTCGATCTTGGGGGAGTCTGCCGCCATCCTGCCTCAGCAGAACGGCGCCGGGCATCGTACCTGCGGCCGATGCCGTGCCGGTTTCAGTCCTTCGGCTGCAACATGGTGCCGGTGCAGTTCTTCGAACCGCACTTGCACGCCCACAGCTTCTTCAGCTTGGCCGTGTACGGCTCGTCCAGCACGATGCCGTAGTTGTAGGTCAGTTCCTCGCCCGGCTTGATGTTGCGGATGGCGTGGATGTAGACCTTGTCCTTCTTGCGGTTCTTGCCGTCGTGCTCTTCCACCTCGGATTCGCAGTTCGGATTGCAACTGTGGTTGATCCAGCGCGCGATGTTGCCGTCGACGTTGGCGTCGATCACGTAGTCGTCGTTGAGCGTGAACAGGAAGGTGTGGCCATCCTCGTCGTCGTCGCCGTACACGTCGTCCACGTCCTCGTGGGTTCGTACCTTGCCCTTGTAGCGAACGATGCGCTCGCCCTTCCTGATCGCCTCGGTGGCGAACACGCCATTGCCGTGGATGCTGGACAGTCGGGCCTCGATCTTCTTCCTTTTCTTGTTGGACATCACGCTTGCGTTTTCGGCGGTGGGAGCTCGATTGTCGCACGACGACGTTGCCTGCGTGGCGCAGGCCATCCTGCAGAAAACCGCGCGAAACGCGGGCACAGGAACACGCCGCCGAATCGGCGTCATGACAATACTGGTCTGATCGCGGCATAAAGAGTACAATTTTGGTCCGTTTTAAGGTGCCCGCCTCTCCATGCTTCGCGTCACCAAGCTGACCGACTACGCCACCGTGATCCTGACCGTGCTCGCCGCGCGGCCGGGCGCGGTGCTGAGCGCGGTCGACCTGGCCGAGCAGGCCGGGCTGGAAACGCCCACCGTCAGCAAGGTGCTCAAGCCGCTGGCCCAGGCCAACCTGGTCGAAGGCTTCCGTGGTGTCCACGGCGGCTACCGGCTGGCGCGCCCGGCCGAGGCGATCACCCTGGTCGACATCGTCGAGGCGATGGAAGGCCCGCTGGCGATGACCGAATGCAGCCTCGACCACAGCGAGTGCGGCATTTCCCACCAGTGCGGGGTCCGCGCCAACTGGCGCCGCATCAACGATGTCGTCGCCGACGCCCTGCGCAGCGTCAGCCTGGCGCAGATGCTCGCAGACGCCCCGCTTCCTTCCGGCACCGGCGGAGGCAAACGCATTGCCGCCCGCCTGACCCACGCATGACCCGCAGGCAGCCCATGGCCACCCCAACCGACACCCTCGAGACTCCGGTCCGCAACGCGGAGATCCTGCAGCAGCTCGGCCGCCGCTACGACGCCGGCTTCGTCACCAACATCGAATCCGACTCGCTGCCGCCGGGCCTGGACGAGAACGTGGTGCGCGCGCTGTCGGCCAAGAAGGGCGAGCCCGAATGGATGACCGAATGGCGCGTGGCCGCCTACCGGCACTGGCTGACCATGCCGATGCCGCACTGGGCCAAACTGCAGATCGCGCCGATCGACCTGCAGGCCATCAGCTACTATTCGGCACCCAAGGGCCCGAAGTACAAGTCCATCGACGAGGTGCCGCAGGAGTTGCTGGACACCTACGACAAGCTCGGCGTGCCGCTGCACGAACGCGCCAAGCTGGCCGGCGTCGCGGTCGATGCGGTGTTCGACTCGGTCAGCGTCGGCACCACCTTCCGCAAGGAACTGGCCGAGAAGGGCATCATCTTCTGCTCGATGTCCGAGGCCATCGCCGAGCATCCGGAGCTGGTCAGGCAGTACCTGGGCAGCGTGGTGCCGGTCGGCGACAACTACTTCGCCGCGCTGAATTCGGCAGTGTTCTCCGACGGCAGCTTCGTGTTCGTGCCGCGCGGCGTGCGCTGCCCGATGGAGCTCAGCACCTATTTCCGCATCAACGCCGGCCACACCGGGCAGTTCGAACGCACCCTGATCGTGTGCGAGGACCAGGCCTACGTCAGCTATCTGGAGGGCTGCACCGCGCCGATGCGCGACGAAAACCAGCTGCATGCCGCAGTAGTGGAACTGGTCGCACTGGAAGACGCCGAAATCAAGTATTCGACCGTGCAGAACTGGTATCCGGGCGACGAGCAGGGCCGCGGCGGCATCTACAACTTCGTGACTAAACGCGCCGAATGCCGCGGCGCGCGCAGCAAGGTGACCTGGACCCAGGTCGAAACCGGGTCGGCGATCACCTGGAAATACCCGTCCTGCGTGCTGCTGGGCGACGACTCGACCGGCGAGTTCCACAGCGTCGCCCTGACCCACCACTGCCAGCAGGCCGACACCGGCACCAAGATGATCCATGTCGGCAAGCGCACCAAGAGCAAGATCGTCAGCAAGGGCATCAGCGCCGGGCGCGGACAGAACAGCTATCGCGGGCTGGTGCGGATCGGCGCCGGCGCCGACGGCGCGCGCAACTACACCCAGTGCGACAGCCTGCTGATCGGCAAGCAGTGCGGCGCGCACACCTTCCCCTACATCGAGGTGAAGAACCCCGACGCGACCGTCGAGCACGAGGCCACCACCTCCAAGATCAGCGACGAGCAGATGTTCTATTGCCGCAGCCGTGGGATCAGCGAGGAAGACGCGGTCAGCCTGATCGTCGACGGCTTCTGCAAGCAGGTGTTCCGCGAACTGCCGATGGAATTCGCGGTGGAGGCGAAGAAGCTGCTGGAAGTCAGTCTGGAAGGAAGCGTCGGATGACTTCATCGGAACCCTTCTCCCACTAGCGGGAGAAGGTGGCGCGGAGCGCCGGATGAGGGCACTCCATATTTCCCTCACCCCTACCCCTCTCCCACAAACGGGAGAGGGATTCGAAAATGAACTGGAAACATCATGCTGAAGATCGACAACCTCCACGCCAGCGTCGCCGGGAAGGAAATCCTCAAGGGGCTTTCGCTGGAGGTGAAAGCCGGTGAAGTGCACGCCATCATGGGCCCCAACGGCGCCGGCAAATCCACGCTGGGCAACATCCTGGCCGGCCGCGAAGGTTATGAAGTCACCGCCGGCAGCGTCGAGTTCGACGGCAAGCCATTGTTGGAACTAGAGCCGGAACAGCGCGCCGCCGAAGGCGTGTTCCTCGCCTTCCAGTACCCGGTGGAAATCCCCGGCGTCAACAACACCTACTTCCTGCGCAGCGCACTGAACGCGCAGCGCAAGTCGCGCGGCGAGGAGGAACTGGATTCGATGCAGTTCCTCAAGCGGGTGCGCGAGAAGCTGGCCGTGCTGCACCTGAAGGACGAGCTGCTGCACCGGGGCGTGAACGAAGGATTTTCCGGCGGCGAGAAGAAGCGCAACGAGATCTTCCAGATGGCGGTGCTGGAACCGAAGCTGGCGATCCTGGACGAGACCGACAGCGGCCTGGACATCGACGCGCTGAAGAACGTCGCCGACGGCGTCAACGCGCTGCGTTCGCCCGAGCGCGCCTTCCTGGTCATCACCCACTACCAGCGCCTGCTCGATTACATCAAGCCGGACGTGGTCCATGTGCTGGCCGATGGCCGTATCGTGCAGAGCGGCGGCCCGGAGCTGGCGCTGGAACTGGAGGCGCATGGCTACGCCTGGCTGAAGGACCGGGTAGCGCCGGAGCAGGCCGCGTGAGCCACGCCCTGCTCGATTCGCTGGCTTCGGGCTTCGACGGCGACGCCGGCCGCCGCGCGTTGCTGGACGCCGCCTTGCGCGACGGCTTGCCCGGCCCGCGCAGCGAAGCCTGGAAGTACACCTCGCTGCGCGCGCTGGAACGCCGGCGTTTCGACCAGCCGCCACATGCACCTGCCATCGACATCGACCCGGCGCTGCTGTCCGACATTCCGGCGCCGCGACTGGTCTTCGTCAATGGTCGTTTCGACGATACTTATTCCGACATGCACGACCTGCCGGCCGGCGTGAGCCTGCATGTGCAGGACAACGCCGACGGATCGTCCGAACCGACAGCCGGCAGCGACGAGGTGTTCGCGCGCCTGAATGCCGCGCTGGCGCGCACCGGCGCACGACTGACGGTGGAGGCCGGCGTCCATGCTGAAACGCCGGTGCATCTGGTCTTCATCGGCGCCAGCGCCGACCGCGACTTGGCTTGGCACCTGCGCCATCGGATCGAACTGGCTGTCGGCGCACGGCTATCGCTGGTCGAACACCACCTGGCCGCCGGCGAACACCGCCATCTGGACAACAGCGTGCTGGAGCTTCGCCTGCAAGCCGGCGTCGTGCTGGAACACCTGCGCCTGCAGGCCGGCAGCGACGGCGCGACCTCGTTCCTGCGCACCGATGCACAACTGCTGGGTGCGGCCCGCTACCTGCGCTGCGACCTGGAACTCGGTGCGGCATTGTCGCGGCACGAGCTCGATGTACGGCTGGACGACCGCGACGCCGAAGTGGTCGCCAATGGCGTGCTGCTCGCCAGCGGCCGCCGTCACCTGGATACCCGACTGGGCATCGAGCACGTCGCCCGCGATACCCGCTGCGGGCTACTGTGGCGCGGCATCGGCGCCGGCCGCGCGCGTGCCGTGTTCCACGGTGGCATCACCATCCACGCCGGCGCCGACGGCAGCGATGCGCAACTGTCGAACAAGAACCTGCTGCTTTCGCCCACCGCCGAAATTGACACCCAGCCGGTGCTGGTCATCCACGCCGACGAAGTGCAGGCCGCGCACGGCGCCACCGTCGGCCAGCTCGACCCCAATGCCTTGTTCTACCTGCGCTCGCGCGGTCTGCCGCAGGCGCAGGCGCAACAGCTGCTGACCGCCGCTTTCGTCCGCGAACCGCTGGCGGCACTGCCTTCACCGGCGCTGCGCGCGCTGGCCGAAGCCCGGCTGGACGCCGCGTTGCGGGAACTGGACGAATGAACGCCGCCGCCCGCCCCGGACAAGTGGCATCGCCGATCGACTGGCAGGCCGTACGCGCCGATTTCCCGCTATTGCAACGACAGGTGCACGGCAAGCCGCTGGTGTATTTCGACAATGCCAACACCGGGCAGAAGCCGGCAACGGTGATCGCGGCGGTCGACGACTTCTACCGCCAGCACAACGCCAACGTCAGCCGCGCCGTGCACCAGTTGGGCAGCGAGGCCACCGACGCCTACGAGGGCGCCCGCGGCAAACTGGCCGCTTTCCTCAACGTGCGAGCCGACGAACTGGTGCTGTGCAGCGGCACCACCTTCGCCATCAACCTGGTCGCGTATTCGTGGGCGCTGCCGCGGCTGCAGGCCGGCGACACGATCCTGGTGTCGCGGATGGAGCACCACGCCAACATCGTGCCGTGGCAACTGGTCGCCGAACGCACCGGGGCGACGGTCCGGGTTGCGGAAATCCTCGAAGACGGCAGTCTCGATCTCGATGCGCTGTACGCGTCGATGACCGCGGACGTGAAGCTGCTGGCCGTGGCCCATGTCAGCAACGTGCTGGGCATGGTCAACCCGGTGCGCGAGATCTGCCGGGAGGCGCGCAAGCGCGGCATCGTCAGCGTGGTCGACGGCTCGCAGGCGGTTCCGCACCGACCGGTCGACATCGCCGCGATCGGCTGCGACTTCTATGCCTTCACCGGGCACAAGATGTGCGGGCCGACCGGCACCGGCGCGCTGTGGGCGCGGCGCGAGCACCTGCAGGCGATGCCGCCGTTCCTCGGCGGCGGCGAGATGATCAAGGAAGTCAGCTTCGAAGGCACCGTGTTCAACGACCCGCCGCACAAGTTCGAGGCCGGCACCCCCAACATCGCCGGTTTCGTCGGCCTCGGCGCGGCGGTGGACTACCTGTCCACGCTGGGCATGGCGAACGTCGAGGCGCGCGAAACCGAGCTGCTGGCCCACCTGACCGAGGAGCTGAACCGCATCGAAGGATTGCGCATCTTCGGTCGTGCGCCGGACAAGGCCGCCGTGGTCTCGTTCCTGCTCGAAGGCGCGCACGCGCACGACCTGGCCACCCTGCTCGACCTGGAAGGCGTGGCCGTGCGCTCCGGCCAGCACTGCGCGCATCCGCTGCTGCAGTTCTACGGCGTGGCCGCCACCTGCCGCGCCTCGCCGGCGTTCTACAACACG
The DNA here is from genome assembly GCF_010211745.1 of Pseudoxanthomonas kalamensis DSM 18571. Taxonomy (GTDB): domain Bacteria; phylum Pseudomonadota; class Gammaproteobacteria; order Xanthomonadales; family Xanthomonadaceae; genus Pseudoxanthomonas_A; species Pseudoxanthomonas_A kalamensis. The sequence goes on from NZ_PDWQ01000002.1 coordinate 117,131, forward strand.
CACGAGGAAATCGAGGCCTTCGTGGCCGCGCTATGCAAGGTGCGCAAGCTGCTGGGCTGAAGCCGCGACCGCCGCCGGGGCGCTAGAATCTCCGCCATGCAGACGCCGGAATTCCGCGTGGCCACCGTGGCCGACATCCCCGCCCTGGTCGAACTGGTCACTTCGGCCTATCGCGGCGAGGTCAGCCGTCAGGGCTGGACCACCGAGGCCGACCTGCTGGACGGCCAGCGCATCGATCCGGACGTGCTCCGCCACGATATCGAACGCCCGCGCAGCCGGGTGCTGCTGGCCGAGCGCGACGGCGAGTTGCTGGCCTGCGCGCATATCGCCGATGAAGACGGCGTCGGCTACTTCGGCATGTTCTCGGTGCGTCCCGATTTGCAGGGCGCCGGCCTCGGCAAGGCGCTGCTGGCCGAATCCGAACGCATCGCCGGCCGCGAATGGTCGCTGTCGCGGATGCGGATGACGGTGATCGACGTGCGCGAGGAACTGATCGCCTACTACCAGCGCCGCGGCTACCGGCGCACCGGCATCACCAAACCCTTCCCCTACGGCGACGCCCGTTTCGGCCTGCCGCTTCGCGACGACCTGCGCTTCGAGGTACTGGAGAAAGACTTGTCGCTGGAGGCCGCCGCATGAGCGAGACCTGGACCTTCATCTGCCCCACCGGCGAACTGCTGCCGGGTGAGATGAAGACCGCGTTCGACGAGGTCACCGGCGCCGGCATCGTGGTGTTCAACCTGGATGGCGAGCTGTACGCGCTGGAGGACCGCTGCAGTCACGAGGAATTCGAGTTGTCGGTTGGCAGCCTGGACCCGGCCGAAGGCTCGATCGAATGCATCCTGCACGGCGCCCGCTTCGATGTCCGCGACGGCCGCCCGCTGTGTGCGCCCGCCTACGAACCGGTGGCCAAGTTCCCGGTCAAGACCGAACACGGCGGCGTCTGGAGCCGCGACGACCGCGACTGACGCCGGTTTTCACCGGTTTGGGTGACGCCTTGGTTGTAAACGGGAATCACTCTCATTATCATGTCCATTCGTTTCGAATGCCGAGGCGCATGCCGCCCTGTTCACGTTGATTCCGCAAGCCGCCACTGCCCGCGCCTTCTGCCTCCGGCTCACGACACGCTTGTCGCTGGCCGGACTGGCATGCCTGCTCGGCATCGGCGTGGCGATGGCCGTCCCGGATAGCGAATCGAAGCCCATGCTACCGGTCCATGCCGCCGTGCAGGGCGAGACCCCAGATCCGGTCGTGCTGGCCCCCGCGGAACAGGATGACCTAGCCAACGATTCGACCCGGCTGCTGCCCGAAGGCGAGGACATCCTTGCGGACGCCCCGTCGCAGCTGCGTGCCGTGGTCAATCCGTCCTTCCTGCCTCGCTTCGGCCTTGCTCCCGCGCATGCCGACACACGCCGCCGCTATCGCGGCCAGGCGCCGCCCCGCGGCTGAGCCCAGCCCGCGTTCGCCTGCGCTCCACACCCAGGCGCCATCGTTGTCCGCTTCCCCACAGCCACCCGCACGCCAGCACGACTGATCGTCCTCGCTGCAGCCAGGAAAGTGCTTGTCCGGCGATCCATTGCCGGCAGGCCGAGCCCTCGCCCATCGCGGTAGCCGCTCCAACCACCCTACTACCGACTGACTGGACACCATGACCCACATCAAGAGCCGCAAACACGCGCCGCGCTCGCAGCGCACCCAGCCCAGCCTGGCCACCGCCACCCTGCTCACCGGCCTGGCCCTGACCACTCCGATCGTCGCCGCCCAGGAAGCGCCCGATGGCGCCCGCGAAGCCACCACACTGGACGGTGTCCAGGTCAAGGGCGTGCGCGGCTACAAGGCCGAGCGCCTGGCCTCACCGAAGTTCACCCAGGACCTGCAGGACACCCCGCAGACCATCCAGATCATCACCGACGACCTGTTCAACCAGCAGGGCGCCACCACCCTGACCGAGGCGCTGCGCAACAGTCCCGGCGTAGGCACCTTCTACGTCGGCGAAAACGGCAATACCACCACCGGCGACACCGTCTACATGCGCGGTTTCGACACCTCCAGCAGCATCTTCGTCGATGGCGTGCGCGACCTGGGATCGATCTCGCGCGACGTGTTCAACATCGAACAGGTCGAAGTGGAAAAGGGACCGGCCGGCACCGACAACGGCCGCTCCGCGCCGACCGGCGCGATCAACATGGTCAGCAAGCAGGCCAACCTGCACGACGCGATCGCCGCCAGCCTCAGCGCCGGCAGCGACGGTCAGCAGCGCGGCACCGGCGACTGGAACCACGGCTTCGCCGGCTTGCCCGGCAGCGCCCTGCGCATCAACGCGATGTGGCAGGACAGCGACGCGCCCGGCCGCGACCATGTCAACGGCAGCCGCTGGGGCATCGCGCCTTCGCTGGGCTTCGGTCTGGACGGCGATACCCGGCTGTTCCTGAACCTGCTGTACGTCAAGCAGGACAACGTGCCCGACGGCGGCGTGCCGACCATCGGCCTGCCTGGCTGGGAACCGCAGGCTGGGTTGGAAAACCTGATCGGCCACCCGGTCGATCCGGAAAACTTCTACGGCACCCGCAGCGACCACGACGACGTGACCGCGCAGATGGCCACGCTGCGCTTCGAACACGACTTCTCCGACGCCCTGAAGCTGACCAACACCGCGCGCTGGGGCCAAACCGAACAGGATTACCTGCTGACCGCGTTCATGACCACCGGCGGCGCCACCGGCAACGTGCAGGCCAGCGACCCGGACGACCTGTCGACCTACACGGTCAATCGCAGCCTGCCGACCTTCAAGGACCAGACCAACACCATCGTCACCGACCAGCTCAACCTGCGCGCGGATTTCGCCACCGGCGGCGTCGAGCACAACCTGAGCACCGGTCTGGAATTCACTCGCGAAGAGCTGGAAACCCGTGGTCAAGGCGCCAGCAACGGCAGCAGCTGGCCGGCGGCCAGCCTGTACGATCCGGACTGGGACGTCACCGGGCTGACCTGGGCGCATACCGGTGCGCACAGCCGCGGCCGGACCACTACCTGGTCGGCATACCTGTTCGACACGCTCAAGTTCGGTGAACGCTTCCTGCTGACCGCGGGCCTGCGCCTGGACCGCTACGACACCGAGTTCCAGAGCAGCGCCGTCTGCGGCGGTCGCGGCGGCCCCGCCTGCGGCGACAATCCCGCCGGCACCGTGCTGCCTTCGGTCGATGCCGACGTCTCCGACACCCTGTTCAACTGGAAGCTCGGGGCGGTGTACAAGCCGGTCGAATCGCTCAGCCTGTACGCCAACTTCGCCCTGTCGCAGCAGCCGCCCGGCGGCAGCTCGCTGGAACTGAGCGCCTCGGCCAACAACGCCAACAACCCGATCTACGATCCGCAGGAAGCGGATACCTGGGAAATCGGCGCCAAGTGGGAACTGCTGCACAACCTGGCCCTGAACCTGGCCCTGTTCCAGACCGACGTCACCAACGAAGTCATCAGCGATGGCGCCGGCGGCTACTACCAGCAGGGCGAGAAGCAGGTGAAGGGCGTCGAGCTGTCCACGGTCGGCCAGCTGACCGAGAACTGGTCGATCTCGGCCGGCTATACCCGCATGGACACGCAAATCGAACAGGGGCCCACGATCACCTCCGACGGCACCCCGAACCTGACCTACACCCCGGAGGAAGCCTTCACCAGCTGGACCAGCTACCACTTCCCGTTCGGCCTGACCGTCGGCGGTGGCGTGCGCTACTCCGGTGAAATGCATCGTGGCACCGACGGCGCCGCCGGCACGCCGAAGACCACCAAGTCGTACACGGTCTGGGACGCAGTGGCCTCGTACGAGGTCAGCGACAGCCTGACCCTGCGCCTGAATGCCTACAACCTGTTCGACAAGCAATACGTCGCCGCGATCAACAAGAGCGGCTACCGCTACACTCCGGGTACGCCGCGTACCTTCCTGCTCAGCGCGGACTTCCGCTTCTGAGCCCCTGCCGCGGTCGGGGACTTTCCCCGGCCGCGGTGCGACCGAGTTCCACACCATGCTGCTGCACATCCCCGAGGTACTGACCGACGACGAACTGGCCGGGATCCGGCGGGCGCTGGACAGCGCCGACTGGGCCGACGGCCGGGAAACGGTCGGCGTGCAGGGCGCGCAGGTCAAGCGCAACCAGCAACTGCCCGACGCCTCGCCTGTGAAGGCCGAACTGGGCCGGATCGTGCTGGCGGCGCTGCAGCGCAACCCGCTGTACTTCGCCGCTGCACTGCCGTTGCGCACGCTGCCGCCACGCTTCAACCGCTACCAGGGCGGCGGCGAATACGGCTTCCACGTCGACGGCGCGGTGATGATCAGCGGCCACGACGACACCCGCAGCATGCTGCGCTCGGACCTATCGTGCACGCTGTTCCTGTGCGAGCCGGACGAATACGACGGCGGCGAACTGGTCGTCAGCGACACCTACGGCGAACACGAGGTCAAGCTGCCGGCCGGCGACCTGATCCTGTATCCGTCCAGCAGCCTGCACAAGGTCACCCCGGTCACCCGCGGCGCGCGGCTGGCCTCGTTCTTCTGGGTACAGAGCATGGTCCGCGACGAATCCCGGCGCCGGCTGCTGTTCGAAATGGACACCTCGATCGAAACCCTGCGCCACAGCGGCGCCGATCAGGACGCCGTGCTGCAACTGACGGGCGTGTACCACAACCTGCTGCGGCAATGGGCCGAAGTTTAAGCAAACGGGATTCGTTTGCTTTTGCGAGTGATTCTTATTAATATGTTCCCCCGACGCCGGCACGCCTTCGCCTTCCGCCTGCCTGCCGGCCCCGTGGGGAATTCCGCTCTTGTCGTCATCGCGCCTTCCAAGCTGCCCATCGCCCGCCGCCGGCCACCGATCTCGGGCCTGGCTGTTGCCGGCACTGCTGATGCTGGCGCTGGCATTGCCGGCAAAGGCCTGGGCAGGCAACGGCGATAGCACCCGCGGCCCCGCAGGTCGCTGCACGGCCACGGCCAGCGCCGAATCTGCTCATGCGCATGTCCTGGACGAACGCGACCAGGGCCAGCCGGCGCTGCCGACCCATCAGGACATGCCGGCCAAGAAGCGCCGCAGCGGCGACTGGCTGCCTGCGCAGCCGCGACCCGCGCCGTCGCCCCTGATCGCCGCGACTCCCGCCGATGCCGACACAGCACGGCTGGCTTCGGCCCGCACCCGCTTTCTGCAGGCGGCCGTCGCGCTGCCGATGCCTTCGCCGCTGACGCAACAGCCCCCCGGACAGGCCCCGCCGCGCGCCTGAGCTGCGCCCGCCGCAACGTCGCGGCAACCCGGCTCCGCGAGCCGCTCTTCTCTTTCCCCCTGCCAGCCCTTCGTGTGGCCCGCTGCACCGCCAGCGGCACGACACGGCACGCCAGCCTGCCCGCGCGCATCCGCGCGCCCTATTCGCAAGGCATCGATCCGCATGAACGCTCATTCCCGCCGTTTTCCTTCCCGCACCCTGCTCGCTTGCGCCGTGGTCGCGCTGCTGCCGCTGCCCGCACTGGCCGACGACGCCGCGGACGCCACCGACCTCGACCCGGTCGTGGTCACCGCCACCGGTTTCGAACAGAAGATCACCGACGCGCCCGCCAGCATCAGCGTGATCACCCGCGAGGAACTGGAAAAACGCCCCTACATGACCCTGATCGACGCGGTGCGCGACCTGGAAGGCATCGATGTCGGCGAAACCTCGGACAAGACCGGGCAGAAGACCATCAGCATGCGCGGCATGGGCGCCGACTACACCCTGATCCTGGTCGACGGCAAACGCCAGAACAACCACGGCGACATCTACCCGAACAACTTCGGCGGCAACCAGTTCAACCACATCCCGCCGCTGGACATGATCGAGCGGATCGAAGTGATCCGCGGCCCGGCCTCGACCCTGTACGGTGCCGACGCCCTGGGCGGCGTGATCAACATCATCACCCGCAAGGTCTCCGACCGCTGGCGCGGTTCGGCCACCCTTTCGCACAACGTCCAGGAGAACGACGACTTCGGCAGCGACAGCACCCTGGACTTCGCGCTGATGGGGCCGCTGGCCGGCGATACGCTGGGCCTGGGCATTCGCGGCTCGCGTTACGAGCGCAACGCGTCCGAACCCGAATACGAAGTGGTGTACGACCCGGCCGGCGAGCCGCACGAGCGCAGCCTGGGTTTCGGCGGCGGCGGCAAGACGGTGGACAACACCAACACCTCGGCCGGCATCACCCTGACCTGGAAGCCCGACGATCGGCAGTCGCTGCAGTTCGACCTGGATCGCTCCGAACAGGAATACGACAACACGCCCTACCTCAACAATCTGGGTACCGAAACCTATCCACTGGGAACGGTCGACAGCATCACCACCATCTGGCGCGCCAGCGGCGGCAACGTGGCCCCGCGCGTGGGTTATACCGACTCGCAGGAGTTCACCCGCAACCAGTGGTCGCTGGTGCACAACGGGCAATGGGAGTTCGGCAACAGCTTCGTCTCGCTGGCCTGGATCGACACCGAGAACAACGGCCGCACCCTGCCGTTCTCGGTCGAGGAACGTCTGCTGCTGCAACAGATGTACGACGCCAGCGGCGACTATGCCGGCCTTAGCCTGGACGAGCGCAAGGCGCGGGCCGAAGCGGCCTTCCTGCCACGACCGAAACGGACCATGGAAAGCAGCCAGTACACCCTGGACGTCAAGCTGGACATCCCGGTGCAGGGCTGGGGCGGCTACCACCACTTCGTCGTCGGCGGCCAAGCCATCGACGGCGAACTGGAGGACGGCGTGTTCGGCATGGAGAGCGGCGGTTACGGCAACGGCACCGTGCAGGAACACCGCATGTGGTCGCTGTTCGCCGAGGACAACTGGAGTCCGATCGATCCGCTGACCATCACCCTGGGCCTGCGCCACGACGACCACAACCTGTTCGGCGGCCACCTCAGCCCGCGCGCATACGCGGTCTACGAGCTCGCCCCGAACTGGACGCTGAAAGGCGGCGTCAGCACCGGCTACAAGACCCCCAAGACCACCGACCTGTACGACGGCATCACCGGCTTCGGCGGCCAGGGCACCAGCCCCTGGGCCGGCAATCCCGACCTGCAACCGGAAACCAGCGTCAACAGTGAGATCGCGCTGTACTGGACTTCGGCCGATGGTGTGCACAACTTCAACATCACCGCCTTCCACAACGACTTCGAGGACAAGATCGAACGCGCCGAGGTCAGCCAGAGTTGCACCGAAACCGGTGGCGTGCGCCCCTGCGTCAACCTGGGCGAATACTGGGCGGTGCTGGGCACCGGCAACGTCAACCAGTACATCAACGTCGACAAGGCCCGCATCCAGGGCGTGGAAGTGGCCGGCCGCTGGCAAATCATCGAACCGTTGTCGTTGCGCGCCAACTACACCTACACCGACAGCGAACGCAAGAGCGGCGACGATGCCGGCCTGCCGCTGGCGCAGTCGGCCAAGCACATGGCCAACGCCACCCTGGACTGGACCGTCAGCGACCGCTTCGGCATGCAGCTGATCGGCGAGATGCGCTCCAGGCGCTATCGCGGCAGCACCGACGACGACGGCAACCCGCTGTACTACAAGCGTTACGACGTATTGCACCTTGCTGCGCAATACCGCTTCAACGAGCACGTCAGCCTGAACGGCCGCATCAACAACCTGCTCGACGAGGACTTCACCAGCTTCGAGACCACCTTCAGCGAAGACGGCCTCGGCGGCTACACCCTGACCTACCTGGACGACTACAACAACAAGGACAAGGCGAGGAACTACTGGCTGAGCCTGCACATCAGCTTCTGAGCCGGCGGGGCATTCCCCGGTGCGATGCCTGCGGGAACGCGCCGGGGAAATGATCCGTCTTGAGAATTATTCTCATTTTCGTTTTATAATCCTGGTCCCGTTTCCCTGCCCACGCCCCTGCCTTGCAGCACGCATCGACCGACACTGGAATGGCCCGCAATGCGCAACGCCGCGGCTACTGGCTGCGCACGCTGCACCAGTGGCACTGGATCAGCGCAGCGATCTGCCTGATCGGCATGCTGCTGTTCGCCGTGACCGGCATCACCCTGAACCATGCCGCCCAGATCGAAGGGGCGCCGCAGGTGCAGAACCGCACGCTGGAACTGCCACCCGGACTGCGCGATGCCCTGCAGGGCCCGGACGAAGGCAAGGCGCCGTTGCCTCCTGCCGTGTCGGACTGGCTCGGCAAGGCGCTGGATGCGTCGATCCATCGCGCCCCGGCCGAGTGGTCCGACGTCGAGGTCTACCTGTCCATGCCCGGTCCCGGCAAGGACGCCTGGCTGAGCATCGACCGCGAAAGCGGCGCGGTGGAGTACGAACGCACCGACCGCGGCTGGCTGTCCTACCTCAACGACCTGCACAAGGGCCGCAATACCGGCCCGGCGTGGCGCTGGTTCATCGACGTGTTCGCCATCGCCTGCGTGGTGTTCACCGTTACCGGGCTGTTCCTGCTTCAGATGCATGCGCGCCAGCGGCGCATGACCTGGCCCTGGGTCGGCCTGGGACTGGTCGTTCCGCTGCTGCTGGCCCTGCTGTTCATCCATTGACCTTCCTTCCGCACGAGTTCCCCACCATGTCGAAGACCGCCATCCACACCACACTGACCATCGCCCTCAGCGGCCTGCTGGCCACCCCGGCCTATGCCGCCTCGCTGGATATCGAGGTCGAAATCCCCCAGCTGAACGTCGCCGAATACCACCGCCCCTACGTGGCCGTGTTCGTCGAAGGCGCCGACCAGAAGGCGGTCGCCAACCTCGCCGTGTGGTACCAGATGCGCGAAACCCGCGAAGGCCACGGCACCAAGTGGCTGCCCGACCTGCGCCAGTGGTGGCGCAAGTCCGGCCGCAGCCTGCAGGTGCCGGTGGACGGCGTGACCGGCCCCACCCGCCCGGTCGGCACGCATGCGCTGCAGTTCGACGCGGACAGCTCCGAGCTGCGCAAGCTGAGCCCCGGCAACTACACCCTGGTGGTGGAAGCCGTGCGCGAGGTCGGCGGCCGCGAGCTGCTGAAGATCCCCTTCACCTGGCCGGCCAAGGCCGCGCAGACCGGTTCGGCGCAAGGCAGCAGCGAACTCGGCGCGGTGCGCCTGACCGTCAAACCCTGATTGCCCGGTTGCCGCTCCGAACCGGATTCCCGTTCCGCACCCGCTGGAGAAAACCCATGAAGCGTTCCCTCGCCATCGCCCTTGCCATCGCCGCACTGCTGCCGGCCGCCGCCGCCGCCCACAAGGCCTGGTTGCGGCCGTCGCAGACCGTGCTGGCCGGCACCGATCCATGGATCACCGTCGATGCCGCCGTGTCCAACGACCTGTTCTACTTCAACCACGTGCCGCTGCGGCTGGACGGCCTGACCGTTACCGCGCCGGACGGCAGCCGCATCGACGCGCAGAACACCGCCACCGGCAAGTACCGTAGTGTGTTCGATGTGGCACTGCAACAGGCCGGCACCTACCGCATCGCGGTGGTCAACGACGGCCTGTTCGCGACCTGGGAAGAGAACGGCCAGCGCAAGCGCTGGCGCGGCGACGCCAGCACCTTCGCCAAGGAAGTGCCGAAGGACGCCAACGTGTCCGAATCGATCGGCCGGGTGGAAACCTTCGTCACCAACGGTTCGCCGAACGACACCGCGCTGCAGCCCAGCGGTCGCGGCCTGGAGCTGGTCCTGACCACCCATCCTAACGACCTGTTCGCCGGCGAGCCGGCGACGTTCCGCCTGCAACTCGATGGCAAGCCAGCCGCCGGCTTGGAAGTGGAAATCGTCCGCGGCGAAACCCGCTACCGCAATGCGCAGGACGAGATCAAGCTGACCACCGGCGCCGACGGCGGGTTTTCGGTGACCTGGCCCGAAGCCGGCATGTACTGGCTGGAAACCTCCACCCAGGACGACAAGACCTCGATCCCGCAGGCAAAGCAGCGTCGGCTGAGCTACGTGGCCACGCTGGAAGTGCTGCCACAGTAAGCGTCACCCACCGCGTGCCCTGCGGGGTGCGCGGGAGCCGCACGTGCACGTCTCCGTCGCCCCCGCCGATGCCCGCGCCCACAGCGTCGTCCACACGCTGTATGGCGAAACCATGGGCACGCGCTGGCGCGTGAACCTGTGTGCCAACGCACGCGCGCCGCTGGAAACACTGCATGCGGCCATTCAGGGCGAACTGGACACGGTGGTTGCGCAGATGAGCACCTGGGTCGCCGACAGCGACATCAGCCGCTACAACCGCGCCGAAGCCGGCAACTGGCAGACACTGCCCGCCGCCTTCGCCCGTGTGCTCGCTGCTGCCCTGCAGGTCGCCGCCGACAGCGACGGTGCCTACGACCCGACCCTCGGTTCGCTGGTCGCCGCCTGGGGCTTCGGCGCCGAGGGCGGCGAGCAGCGCGTGCCGGACACCGAATCGCTGATGCAGGCGCGTGCACGCGTCGGCTGGCGGCGGCTGCAGTTCGACGGCGCCCGCCTGCTGCAACCGGGCGGCGTGGCGCTGGACCTGTCGGCGATCGCCAAGGGCTATGGCGTAGATGCCGTCGTCGCCATGCTGCGCGCGCGTGGCATCGAGGCGGCCCTGGTCGATGTCGGCGGCGAACTGCGCGGCTATGGCCGCAAGCCCGACGGCACCCCGTGGCGGGTCCTGGTCGAACACCGCGACGATGACGATGCCGAACCCTGCGTGCTGCAACTCGACAATGCCGCGGTGGCCACCTCCGGCGACCGCTGGCACCGCTTCGTCGCCGATGGCCGCGAGTATTCGCACACGCTGGACCCGCGCAGCGGGCGGCCGGTCGATACCGCGCCGGCCGCGGTCACCGTCGTCGCCGAATCGGCGATGCTCGCCGATGCCTGGGCCACCGCGCTGACGGTGATGGGCCTGGAACACGGCCCCGCCTTCGCCGAAGCCCGCGGACTGGCGGCACGCTTCGTCGATCATCGTCCGCATGGCGGCGTGGCGGAGATCCGCAGCACGACAGCGTTCGACCGCTTCCTGCCTGCATGAACGCCGTCGCCGTTTCCGATACCGGCTGGCGCAGCCGCACCGGCAATGCGCTGGTGCTGCTGGCCCTGGCCGCACTGGCGCTGATGCTGCTGAGGTGGCAAGGCGGCGAAGCCTGGCCGCTGGCGATGCGTCCGCGGCAGTGGGCGTGGGCCGGCGCCGTGCTGCTGGCCTACCTCGGCGGTTGCGCCTGGCTGTGGCAGCGCACGCGTCCCGCGCTGGTTGCGGCGACCGAGGCCGATGCCGACGCGGTGATCGTCGCCTGGGCCAGCCAGACCGGCTTCGCCCACGAACTGGCGCAACGCACCGCCGAGGCCCTGGACGCCGCCGACCAGCCTGTGCAGCTGCTGTCGCTGTCGGCGCTGGACGCCGAACGCCTGTCACGTTGCCGACGCGCACTGTTCGTCGTCAGCACCACCGGCGAAGGCGATCCGCCCGATCATGCGTTGGCCTTCGCTGGCCGCACCCTGACCACGGCGGCGGCGCTGCCGCAATTGCAGTTCGCGGTGCTGGCCCTGGGCGACCGCGAATACACGCAGTTCTGCGCCTTCGGCCATCGGCTGGAGCAATGGCTGCGCCGGTCCGGCGCCCGCCCGCTGTTCGATCTGGTCGAAGTCAACAACGGCGACGCCGGCGCCCTGCGACACTGGCAGCACCAGCTGGGACAATGGATCGACGCGACGGAATTGCCGGACTGGGCACCGGCCGATTTCGAACCATGGCGTCTGCACGAACGCCGGCTGCTCAACCCCGGCAGCCAGGGTGGTGCGGCCTACTACATCGCCTTGTCGCCGCCGCCCGGCGCATCACCGCAATGGCAGGCCGGCGACATCGTCGAAATCGGCCCGCGCAACGCGCCTGCCGCGGTGACCGCCGCGCTCGCCGCACTGCAGCTGCCCTCCTCCGCACCGGTGCGTTTCGGGCAACAACCAACCACCCTGGGCGACGCGCTGGCGCGCAGCCACCTGCCGCTGCCGGAAATGCTGGCCGGCGCCGATGCGCAAACCGTGGCCGATGCCCTGCAGACCCTGCCCAGCCGCGAATACTCGATCGCCTCGCTGCCTGCCGATGGCGAACTGCAACTGCTGCTGCGACGTATGCTGCGGCCGGACGGTAGTCCCGGCGTCGGTAGCGGCTGGCTGTGCGATCACGCCGAACCCGGTGGCGAAATCGCCGCGCGCATCCGCTCCAATCCCAACTTCCACCCGCCCGAAACCTGGCGGCCGCTGATCCTGATCGGCAACGGCACCGGCATCGCCGGCTTGCGCGCACTGCTGAAATCGCGCGTTGCCGACGGTGCGCGCCGCAACTGGCTGATCTTCGGCGAACGCCAACGCGCGATGGATTTCTTCCACGGCGAGGAACTGCTGGCATGGCAGTCGCGCGGCTGGATCGAACGCATGGACCTGGCGTTCTCGCGCGACGACAGCGAACGCAAGGTCTACGTGCAGGATCGCCTGCGCGAAGCTGCCGCCGACCTGCGCCGCTGGCTGGCCGACGGCACGGCCGTGTACGTCTGCGGCAGCCAGGCCGGCATGGCCCCGGCGGTAGACGCGGTGCTGCGCGAAACGCTGGGCGATGCCGAGGTCGAAACCATGCTCGCCGACGGCCGTTACCACCGCGACGTCTACTGATCGTACTGATCGCGATTGCGCTCGCCGCAACCGGCTTGTTGCGGCTCCTCGCAGATCGAGGCCGCCCGGCGCATCTGCGCTTCGTCCAGCGGCGGCGGCCGCGCCACTGCCGACTGGATCTGCTGTTTCCAGCCGGGTACGTGCTTCATGCCCTGATTGACCTTGCCCGCGAGATAATTCACCGCCAGCGGCACGATCCCGCCCTGCTTGCCGATCTCCTCCAGGCTGGGCGTCTCGTGCCAATCCCGACCGAAACGCGTGCCCTGCACCTGCACCGGGTTGCGGAAGCGGTACGGATCAATCACTTCGGTTCCCAGCCGCGGCGCGGTGACCCGGATCGCCTCCAGTTCGGTTGCGCCATCGTCGGCGTCCACGACTTCAGACGGCGGTTCTTTCGCCGTTTCGGTCGCGGCATCCTGTCCCGCCGCGCAGGTCGGAGCCGCCAGCAGCACGAGCACGGCGGTCAGGCGACGGGATTTCCGGGAACGCTGCCGGGACATGCTTCCTTGCACCGAAGGAATATCGGGGGTCGATTATCCCTGCCTGCGCAGCGCACGAATCGCCACCGGGCATCGTTCACCGTCGCGCGGTCGCCATCGGTTCAGCGACTGGCCACGATCAAAAGGACTAGTCCCGTGCCAGCAGCCGGATCGCCAGCAACTCGCCGCCACCATCCAGCATGTAGCGCCGGCGTCCCGCAGCGCCGGACAGCAGGGCGGTATCGCCGGCCCACAACGGCGGCAGACCGCAGTCCTCGCGGAAGCGTGCCTGGCCGGCGATCAGGTGGAGCGCCCAGTGCGTGCCCGGCTCGGCGAAGAAAAACATCGAACCGACCAGCGGACGATGCAGCAGTTCGGCCTGCAACGCATCGCGCCGCCACATCAGGTTGAATGCGTGCGCCGTGCCATCGACCGGCGCGCCGGTCACGCCACGCTCGCCGGCGAAGCGCAGGCGCGTGTGCGGCGGGTCCAGTGCGCATTCCTCGCCATCATCGAAGCGCAGGCGCAGGCCATTGCCGTGCAGCAGCACGTGCTCACGATCGATGCCGGGAAAACGCGAATACGCCGCTTCGGATTCGATCTCCGCGATCGACAGGCGATAGTCCCAATCCCCGTTGCCGCCCTTGCGCAGGCGACCGGTACAGATTTCCCGGGTCCAACCGGCGCCGTTGCTCCAGCGCATGCGCCGGTATTCGTTGGCCGGGATGACCCGCGACTCCTGATCTCCATGGCGAGGTATCTGCCTCATGCGCGGCAGTCTAGGCTGCGGGTCGCCGCGTGGAAACCGCCGGCAAGCTCAGCCGCGGCAGTAGTGCAGCGCCAGCAGGCCGAACACCACGATCATGCCGCCGAACACGCGCAGCCGGCCTTCAGGCATCGCATGCAGCTGTTCGGCCATGCGCTTCCAACCGTTGGGGGTGACGAACAGGAACAGGCCTTCCAGGATCGCCACCAGGCTCAGCGCCGCCCACAGGTCCGACATGCCCGCGCTCAGCGATCGTTGCGCAGGTACTGCAAGAACGGGTCGTTGCGCTCCAGCACCACCACGCCCTGACCGTCGGCGAACGCGGCGCGATAGGCTTCCAAGCTGCGCTGGAAGGCATAGAACGACGGGTCGCGGTTGGCCGCCTGCGCATAGATGCGCGCTGCTTCGGCATCGCCTTCGCCGCGCAGCTTCTGCGCATCGCGCTCGGCTTCGGCCAGCAGCACGGTCTGTTCGCGGTCGGCCTGCGCGCGGATGATCCGCGCCTGCTCCTCGCCCTCGGCGCGCAGCTGGTTGGCCACCTGCTTGCGTTCGGCGCGCATGCGGTCGTAGACCTGACCGATCACCTCGCTGTCGGTCGGCAGGTCGATCTGCTTGAAGCGGATGTCGACGATGCGCACGCCCAGGTTCTTGGCGCCTTCGTTGATGCCCGGCAGCTGTTTCTCGATCAACTCGTTGCGGTTGCCCGAGACCAGTTGGGTCAGCGTGCGCGAGTTGATCTCGTTGCGCAGCGACTCCTTGATGATCGGCGCCAGGCGATCGGTGGCGGTGTCCTCGTTGCCGCCGGTGGCGCGATAGAAGTCGGCGACGTTGACGATGTAGCCGATGGCCACGAAATCGACGCTGACGTCCTTGCGCTCGGAGGTCAGCGAGCGTTCGGGCGGGAATTCGTTGGCGGTGAAGCGGCGGTCGAACACCCGTGCGCTTTCCACCAGCGGGACCTTGAAGTGCAGACCGGGGCCGATCTCGCTGCGGCTGACCCGTCCCAGGTTCAGCACCAGGCCGACCTGGCCTTCGTTGACCACGTAGACCGAACCCATCAGGCCCAGCAGCAGCGCCACCACCAGCGCGACAATCACGGAAGATTTCATTGTCGGCTCTCCTTATTCGCGGCCGGCCGGGCGCGGTCCGCGCTCGGGGTTGCGGATGGACGAATCGGGCGTACTGTCGACCTGCGGCATCACCATGTCCGGGGTCAGCTGCGGCGCCGGCGCGGTGGCATCAGTGCCCGGCATCGGCACGTAGATCAGCTGGCGGCCATCGCCGCCGACCACCTTGCGGTTGTGCGCCAGCACCTGCTGCACGGTCTCAAGCCATAGGCGCTTGCGGGTGACTTCCGGCGCAGCGCGGTATTCATCGACCAGCAGGGTGAAACGTTCGGCGTCGCCAGTCGCGCGGGCGATGGCGGCGGTCTTGTAGCCTTCGGCGACGGTACGGATCCGCTGCGCCTGGCCGCGCGCCTCGGGCACGATCTTGGCCGCATCGGCACGCGCCAGATTGATCAGGCGCTCGTTGGTCTGCTGCGCGCTGTTGACCTCGTCGAAGGCCGGTTTGACCTCTTCCGGCGGGCGCGCGTCCTGCAGGCTCAGCTCGGTGACGACCAGACCGGTGCGGTAGGCGTCCAGCGAGCCCTGCAGCGAAGTGAACGCCGCGGCCGACAGCGGGCCGCGCGCATTGAGCACGGCGTCCAGGTTGGAACGGCCAATCTGCTCGCGCACCGCGCTCTGCGCGGCTTGCTTGAGCACCTCGTCGGCATCGCGCGAGCCGAACAGGTACAGGCGCGGGTCGCTGATGCGGTACTGCACGTTGAACGAGACGGTCACGATGTTCTCGTCCTTGGTCAGCACCGGCAAGCTTCGGGTGAAGGTGCGCACCTCGGTGGCGTTGACCTTGGTCACGCTCTCGATCGGCCATGGCCACTTGAAGTTGGGGCCGGGCTGCATGGTGCGGGCGTATTGCCCGAAGCGCAGCACCACGCCGCGCTGCTGTTCGCCGATCAGCTGGAAGCTGCTGAACAGCACCAGCACGCCCAGCGCCACCGCCACCCAGCGCAGCGGGCTGCCGCCAGCGCCGCTGCCGCGCAGGCGGTCGATCCACTCGCCGAGCGGATTGTTGCGGTTGCGCCGCGGCTTCCAGGGATTGCGCGGACCGTCGCCGGAGCCGTCCGATCCGTTGCCCGAGCCGTTGCCGGGGGTATTCCAGGCCATGCCTACTCCAGGGTTGGGGAATCGCCGTGCCGCAGCAGCCAGGACGCCGCGCGATCCGATTCCGGTGTGTTCGATTCCGGGATGTCCGATTCTACTAGATGGGGCCGGAACCCCGGCCGGCAAGTCCGGGCCGGACTCAATACGGCGCTTCCGGTTCCGGCAGCAGCGGTTCCAGGCCGTGTCCGCCGGCCTCGGCGGCCAGCCGGCGCGCCTCGGTCAGCGGCAGGTCCACGCGCAGGTGCCAGCCGGCCTCGTCGTGGCGCTCGTCGCGCACCGCGCCCAGAGCGTGCAGGCGCGCGCGCAGGCGGCCCTCGCCGTTGCCAAGCAGCAACGGGCCGCTGACCCGCGCCTGGGCGAAACGCCGCCCCAGCGCCTCGCGCAGCAGATCCAGGCCTTTGCCGTCGCGGGCCGAAATCCACACCCGTTCGCTGGCCTCGTGCGGCACGTCATGGCGCGGCTGCGCGCCGTCGATGCGGTCGATCTTGTTGTAGACCAGCATCTGCGGGATGTCGCCGGCGCCGATCTCGTGCAGCACTTCGTC
This sequence comes from Pseudoxanthomonas kalamensis DSM 18571, assembly GCF_010211745.1. Classification (GTDB taxonomy): domain Bacteria; phylum Pseudomonadota; class Gammaproteobacteria; order Xanthomonadales; family Xanthomonadaceae; genus Pseudoxanthomonas_A; species Pseudoxanthomonas_A kalamensis. The sequence continues at coordinate 133,763 of NZ_PDWQ01000002.1, forward strand.
GACCTGGGCGATGCGCTCCTCGCGCAACGGGTCGGCCGCGTCGATCACGTGCAGCAGCAGATCGGCCTCACGCGCCTCGCTCAGGGTGGAACGGAAGGCGGCGACCAGTTCGTGCGGCAGGTCGCGGACGAAGCCGACCGTATCGGCCAGCACCACGTCACCACCGGGCAGCGGAATCCGGCGCACGGTCGGGTCCAGGGTGGCGAACAGCTGATCGGCGGCATAGGCGCCGGCGCCGGTCAGGGTGTTGAACAGGGTCGATTTGCCGGCATTGGTATAGCCGACCAGGGCCACCCGCGGCAGCTCGCTGCGGACCCGCGCGCGGCGCATCTGCCCGCGCTGCACCTCGACCTTCTGCAGCCGCTTCTGCAACTGCTCGACCCGCTTCTGCAGCAGCCGTCGGTCGGTTTCCAGCTGGGTTTCACCGGGGCCACGCAGGCCGATCGAACCGCCGCGCTGACGCTCCAGGTGGGTCCAGCCGCGCACCAGACGGGTGGCCATGTGCCGCAGCTGGGCCAGTTCCACCTGCAGCTTGCCTTCATGGCTGTGGGCGCGCTGGGCGAAGATGTCCAGGATCAGCCCGGTGCGGTCCAGCACCCGGCGCTCGAGAATCTTCTCCAGGTTGCGCTCCTGGCCGGGCGACAGGGCGAAGTTGACCAGCACCAGATCGGCGCCGGTGGCCTCGGCCACGGCCTTGATCTCGTCCAGCTTGCCGCTGCCGATCAGGGTGGAGGGATTGGGCCGGTCGATCCGCGCCGGCACGACCGCGGCGATGCTGGCGCCGGCGGAACGGGCCAGTTCGGCAAATTCCTCGAGGACGCCGTCATCGGGCGGACCGCCGGCATGCGGCTGGATCAGCAGGGCGTGCTCGCCCTTGCGCGAACGTTCGAACATGCACGGATGGTATGGGCGAATGCGGGCAAAACAACCGCCCGCAGACGGCCGGACGGCTTATTCGGCCTCGTCGCCGCCGTCCTGATCGCCGCCCTGGACGTAGCCGCCTCCCGGACCCACGCGCACGTTGCGCGCCGGCACCACGGTGGAAATGGCGTGCTTGTACACCATCTGGCTGACCGTGTTGCGCAGCAACACGACGAACTGGTCGAACGATTCGATCGTGCCCTGCAGCTTGATGCCGTTGACCAGGTACACCGATACCGGCACGCGTTCGCGCCGCAGCGCATTCAGGAAAGGATCCTGCAAGGATTGCCCCTTGGACATGTCGTACTCCGCCTATTCTTCGATAGGGTGTTGTTATTGTTCCGGCACGGCATCGTGCTTCCCCAGCCGCATCCGGACTGCGGATGTTACACAACTGCGCCGATTTGACCAGCCAGACGGTGCACGGAACCGTTACACGAACCGCGCCAGCGCCCGCTCGAGGCCCTCCCGGTCCTGCTGCGGATCGAACCACGGCGCGTCCAGCTCGCCGCGCAGCCAGGTCAGCTGGCGCTTGGCCAGCTGGCGGGTGGCGAAGATCGCGCGGTCGCGGAACTCGTCCGCGTCGGTGACTCCGTCCAGGTGTTCCCAGGCCTGCCGATAGCCGACCGCGCGCACCGCCGGCTGATCCAGCGGCCGTTCCAGTGCCTGCATCTGCGGCAAGGCCCGCAATGCGCGCAGCTCGTCCAGGAAATCAGCCGCCAGCATGGCGTCGAAGCGCCGCTCGATCCGCGCATGCAGCTGCGCACGCTCGCGCGGAGCAAGTACCAGTTTCAGCACCCGGTACGGCAGGCGCTGGTTGGTCGATTCCCGCTGCCACTGGCTGATCGGCTTGCCGCTGAGCCGGTACACCTCCAGCGCGCGCTGGATACGCTGCGCATCGCCCGCGCGGATGCGTTGCGCCGCCTGCGGATCGATCCGTGCCAGTTCCGCGTGCAAGGCCGACCAGCCTTCGGCATGCGCCTGCGCGGCCAGTTCGGCGCGCAACCCGGCATCGGCTTCGGGCATCGGCGACAGGCCCTGCAGCAGGGCGCGGAAATACAGGCCGGTGCCGCCGGCCAGGATCGGCAGGCGGCCGCGGGCGGCGATGTCATCCAGCGCCCGTCTCGCATCGACGGCGAATTCGGCCGCCGAATAGACCTGCCAGGGGTCGCGCAGGTCGAGCAGGTGATGCGGCACCGATGCGCGCTCTTCGGCGGTCGGTTTGGCCGCGCCGATCTCCAGCCCGCGATAGACCAGCGCCGAGTCGACACTGACGATCTCCCCACCCCGCCGCTGCGCCCATTCCAGCGCCAGCGCGCTCTTGCCGGAGGCGGTCGGCCCCATCAGGGCGATCACGGCTGGACGCGAATCGGAAGGCATCGGTTGCGGCTTGCGACGAAAGCTTGGGCGCGGCGCGGATCAGTAGCCGCTCTTGTCCAGTTCGGCGTGCACGGCGTCGAAGGTGTCCTGCACCGATGACGGTGGCGCGCGACTGGCCAGGCTGGCCAGCACGATCGCCAGCGATGCCAGCAGCACGCCGGGGATCATCTCGTACAGCGCGCTTCCGGTCTGCTTCCACAGGATCACGGTAACCGCGCCGATCAGCATGCCGGCCAACGCGCCGTTGCGGGTCATCCGCTTCCAGAACAGCGAGAACAGCACCAGCGGCCCGAACGCGGCGCCGAATCCGGCCCAGGCATAGGACACCAGGCCGAGTACGCGACTGTCGGGATCGCGCGCGATCCAGATCGCCAGCACCGCCACCGCCAGCACCATGCTGCGACCGAACCAGACCAGTTCGCGCTGGCTGGCGGCCGGACGCAGGAAGCCGCGGTAGAAATCCTCGGTCAGCGCGCTGGAGCAGACCAGCAACTGGCAGGACAGCGTGCTCATGATCGCGGCCAGGATCGCCGACAGCAGCACGCCGGCCACCCACGGATTGAACAGCTGCTGCGCCAGTTCGATGAACACCCGCTCCGGATTGGCCTGCACCCCGCCGGCCACGTCCGGATGCACGGCAAACCAGGCCAGGCCGAAGAAGCCGGTGGCCATCGCCCCCAGCAGGCACAGCACCATCCAGCCCATGCCGATGCGGCGCGCACGCGGGATGGTGGCCAGGCTGTCGGCGGCCATGAAGCGCGCCAGCACATGCGGCTGGCCGAAATAGCCCAACCCCCAGGCCAGGGTGGAGACGATCGCCACCGCACCGCCGGCGCCGACCCACTGCAGCCGCGCCGGGTCCAGTTCGCGCACCGCCTGCACGGCTGGATCGAAACCGCCGACCCCGGCCATCGCCATCATCGGCACCAGCAACAGGGCGAAGATCATCAGCGTAGCCTGCACAGTGTCGGTCCAGCTGACCGCAAGGAAGCCGCCGATGAAGGTGTACAGGATGGTCGCCGCCGCGCCCCACCACAGCGCCTGCGCATACGGCAGCCCGAACACGCTTTCGAACAGCCGCGCCCCGGCCACCATGCCCGAAGCGCAATAGATGGCGAAGAACACCAGGATCACCAGCGCCGACAGGATGCGCAGGACGCGGCTGCGGTCGTCGAAGCGATGGGTGAAGTAATCCGGCAGGGTCAGCGCATTGCGGGTGTGTTCGGTGTACACGCGCAGCGGGCCGGCCACGTACTTCCAGTTGCACCAGGCGCCGATGACCAGGCCGATGGCGATCCAGGCTTCGGATGCGCCGCCGAGGTACAGCGCGCCGGGCAGGCCCATCATCAGCCAACCGCTCATGTCCGAGGCGCCGGCCGACAACGCGGTGACGTAACTGCCCAGCGAGCGCCCGCCGAGGATGTAATCGTCGAAGCTGCGGGTGGAGCGCCAGGCCCAGAAGCCGATGCCGACCATCAGCAGCAGGTAGGCGACGAAGGTGACGAGCAGAGGCGTACTTGCGGTCATCGGCAGGTGCTCTCGACTTTCCGGCGAAGCGCCAGAGGCTAGCAGATACCGGGCCGTCGAGGCATGCTCAGTCCTCGTCCGGCCAGCGGATCGCGGGCGCAGCATCCTTGCGCGGCATCGGCACTGCGGCCACGGCATTCCAGACCTTCAGTGCATCGGCGGTGGCGGCCACGTCGTGCACGCGCAAGATGCGCGCACCGCGCTGCGCGGCGATCAGGTGCGCGGCGACCGAACCGGCCACGCGCTGGTCCGGCACCTCGCGCCCGGTCAGTTCGCCGATGCTGCGCTTGCGCGACAGCCCGGCCAGCACCGGCACGCCGAGTTCGGTGAAGCGTTCCAACTGCGCCAGCAGGGCCAGGTTGTGCTGCAGGGTCTTGCCGAAACCGAAGCCCGGATCGACCACGATGTTCTTCTTGGCGATACCGGCCATCTCGGCGGCGAAGATGCGCTCGGCGAGGAAACGGTGCACCTCGCCGACCACGTCGTCGTAGTGCGGCGCGTCCTGCATCGAACGCGGTTCGCCCAGCATGTGCATCAGCACCACCGGCACCCCGAGCGCGGCGACGGTGTCCAGCGCGCCTTCGCGGCGCAGGCCGCAGACATCGTTGATCATGCCGGCGCCGGCCTCGACCGCCGCGCGCATCACCTCCGGCTTGCAGGAATCCACGCTGATCGGCAGCGTCGATTCCTTCGCCAGCCGCTCGATCAGCGGCACCACCCGGCGCAGCTCCTCGTCCACCGGCACATCCTCGGCCCCGGGCCGGGTCGATTCGCCGCCGATGTCGAGGATGTCCGCGCCCTCCTCGGCCAACCGCATCGCATGCGCGAACGCGGCGTCCACGCTGTCGTGGCGTCCACCGTCGGAAAACGAATCCGGAGTGACGTTGACGATGCCCATCAGCCGCGGGCGATCGAGTTTCAGCGCGCGGCCCGCGCAATCGAGCTGCGGCGTGGTGTCGAACATGGATTGCGGGTCCGGAAAAGGAAAGGCCAGAACGAAGTCTGGCCTTTCACGGGTCTGCTGACAACGCGGATCAGGTCTGCGCGGCCGGCCCGCCGATCGGCGGCAACGGCCGATTGCCCGGCTTGTCGCCCTTGTCCGACTTGCCCCAGTCGGCCGGTGGCGGCACGTCGCGGCCTTCCATGATGGCGTCGATCTGCGGCGCGTCGATGGTCTCGTACTGCAGCAGGGTCCTGGCCATGACATGCAGCTTGTCCAGATTTTCGCTCAGAATCCGGGTCGTCTGCTGATAGGCCTTGTCGAGAATGCCGCGCACGACCTCGTCGATCCTGCGCGCAGTCTCGTCGGACACGTTCTTGTGCTGGGTCACCGAGCGACCCAGGAACACCTCGTCCTCTTCCTCGCCATAGGCGATCGGACCCATCTCGTCGCTCAAGCCCCACTTGGTGACCATGTTGCGCGCCATCTTGGTCGCGCGCTCGATGTCGTTGGAGGCGCCGGTGGTGACCTTGTCGGTGCCGAAGATCAGCTCCTCGGCCACGCGACCGCCGTACAGCGAGCACAGCTGCGACTCGATGGCCACGCGGTTCATCGAATACTTGTCGCCCTCGGGCAGGTACATGGTCACGCCCAGCGCACGGCCGCGCGGGATGATGGTGACCTTGTAGACCGGGTCGTGCTCGGGCACCACCCGGCCGACGATGGCATGACCGGCCTCGTGATAAGCGGTCAGCGTCTTCTCCTCTTCGCTCATCGCCATCGAGCGGCGCTCGGCACCCATCAGGATCTTGTCGCGCGCCTTGTCGAAGTGCTCCATCCGCACTTCCTTCTCGTTGCCGCGGGCGGCGAACAGCGCCGCCTCGTTGCACAGGTTGGCGAGGTCGGCGCCGGAGAACCCCGGCGTGCCGCGGGCGATCGTCATCGGCTCGACGTCGTCGGCCAGCGGCAGCTTGCGCATGTGCACGCGCAGGATCTGCTCGCGGCCCTTGACGTCGGGCAGGCCCACGACCACCTGGCGGTCGAAGCGGCCCGGGCGCAGCAGCGCCGGGTCGAGCACGTCGGGACGGTTGGTCGCGGCGATCACGATCACGCCTTCGCCACCCTCGAAGCCGTCCATCTCGACCAACAGCTGGTTGAGGGTCTGCTCGCGCTCGTCGTGGCCGCCGCCCAAGCCGGCGCCGCGATGACGACCGACCGCGTCGATCTCGTCGATGAAGATGATGCAGGGCGCGTGCTTCTTGGCCTGCTCGAACATGTCGCGCACGCGGCTGGCGCCGACGCCGACGAACATCTCGACGAAGTCGGAGCCGGAGATGCTGAAGAACGGCACCTTGGCCTCGCCGGCGATCGCCTTGGCCAGCAGGGTCTTGCCGGTACCGGGCTGACCGACCATCAGCACGCCGCGCGGAATCTTGCCGCCCAGCTTCTGGAACTTGGACGGATCGCGCAGGAAGTCGACCAGCTCGCCGACTTCCTCCTTGGCCTCGTCGCAGCCGGCGACATCGGCGAAGGTGACCTTGACCTGGTCCTCGCCCTGCAGCTTGGCCCTCGACTTGCCGAAGCTCATCGCACCCTTGGTACCGCCACCACCGCCCTGCATCTGGCGCATGATGAATATCCAGAAGCCGATGATCAGCAGCACCGGCAGAAAGTTCAGCAGGATCACCCCCAGCGAGATGCCGCTGCCGGGCTTGTCGCGGCTGATCGCCACGTTCTTGTCGACCAGCACGTCGACGAGCTTGTCGTCCTGCGGCCCGTACACCGTGCCGGTGCTGCCGTCGGTGCGGGTGTACTGAATGGCGTTGGTCGACAGCGTGGTGTCGTTGGTGAAGCGCACCGACTGCACGCGGCCGTTGTTGACCTCCTGCAGGAATTCCGAATAGCTGGCGCTATGCGTGCCGGCGCCACCGCCACGGTTGGGGGCAAAGCTCTGGAACACCACCATCAGTACGACGGCGACGACCACCCACAGCAGCAGATTCTTGGTCAAGTCGTTCATCCTCGATCGTTTCCGGCCTTCCCCACGGGGTTACCTTACTGCAATTCGTTCATCGGGGCTGGGCACGTTTGCCCTGCCCCAGCGCATACACCTCCGGCGAGCGCTTGCGCGAGGCGTCCGGCTTGCGGATCGCCACGCGGTCGTAGCGCCGCCGCAGCTCGCGGATGTAGTCGTCGGATCCTTCGCCCTGGAACAGCTTGATCAGGAACGCGCCGCCGGTCTTGAGCTGGCGATCGGCGAAATCCATCGCCAATTCAGCCAGATACATCGCCCGGGGCTGGTCGACCGCACCCATGCCACTCTTATTGGGGGCCATATCCGACAACACAAGGTCCACCGGCTGGCCCGCCAGCATCGCTTCCAGTTGCGATAACACGCTGTCTTCCCTGAAGTCGCCGTGAAGGAACTCCACCCCGGCCAGTGGCGGCATCTCCAGGATGTCCATCGCCACCACCCTCCCCTGGTCGCCCATGGCCTGACGCACGTACTGCGACCAGCCGCCCGGGGCCGCCCCCAGATCCACCACCACCATGCCCGGCTTCAGCAGGCGGTCGCGCTTGAGCAGTTCTTCCAGCTTGTAGGCCGCGCGCGAGCGCATGCCTTCGGCCTGCGCCTTCTTGACGTAAGGGTCGGCGAAGTGCTCCTTGAGCCAGCGCTGGCTGCTTTTGCTGCGGGACGCCATGGAACGGGGCCGGGCGGCCGCGGCCGTTCCGGAGATCGGAAGGAAGGGCCGCCATGATACTCTGAAGCCCCTCCGCTACCCTGACTGCTGCATGGCTCCAGTGCTGACCCCCGCCCAGAGTCGCTTCCTGCGCGGCCAGGCCCACGACCTGAAAGCGCTGCTGCAGACCGGTGGCAAGGGCGTCACCCCGGCCTTCCTGGCCGAGCTGGACGAGGTGCTGGAGCGCCACGAACTGGTCAAGGTCAAGGTGGCCGCGGACGACCGCGAAGCCCGCGACAGCCTGATTTCGGACATCGCCAGGCAGACCGACGCCGCGCTGGTACAGCGGATCGGCCATGTGGCCGTGCTGTACCGTCCCAGCAAGGACAAGCGTCAGATCGTGCTGCCACGAGCCTGATCGCCCGCGACCGGCGCCGGCACCATGCAGCTGAACCACGAAATCCCCGATTACGAGTACGCGCTGCGCAGCGCCGATGGCCATCGCGCCACCGTCAACGACCGGGTGCTGACCGCCAGCTTCATCCTGACCCCGTCGCAACTGGTCGAGCACTGGCCGGTTGCCGCCGGCACGGCCCTGCAACCGGCCGATCTGGAGCCGTTGTTGCGACTGGAGCCGGAGCTGGTGCTGCTGGGCACCGGCGAACGCCAGGTATTCCCTTCCGCCGCGGTGATGGCCGCCTGCCTGACCTGCGGCATCGGCATCGAAGTGATGGCCAACCCGGCCGCCGCCCGCACCTTCAACGTGCTGGCCGGCGAAGGCCGGCGTGTGGCCGCCGGATTCCTGCTTGGACCGTAGAAGTGGAACCCGCGAAGCGGATTCCGCCGGACTGGGTCATTTCTTCGGCAGATAACCCACCGGATCAACCGGCTTGCCGTTGTAGCGGATCTCGAAGTGCAGCATGTCGCGGGTGGCGCCGCTGCGGCCCATCTCGGCGATCTGTTGGCCGGCCTTGACCGTCTGCCCCTCGGCAACCAGCCGCTTGCGGTTGTGGCCGTAGGCCGACAGCCACTGGTCGTTGTGCTTGACGATGATCAGTTCGCCATAGCCGACCAGGCCGGTGCCGGAATACACCACCACGCCATCGGCCGCCGCGCGTACCGGCGAGCCGGCGCTGCCGGCAATGTCGATGCCCTGCCGGGTGGCATCACCCGCGGCATAGGTGCCGACGATGTTGCCATCGGCCGGCCAGCGCCAGCGGATATTGCTGCTGACCGCCGCAGTCGCCGTGCTGCCGGCCGACTTGGAAGGCGTACTGGCCGGCTTCGGGCCAGTCGTGGCGCTTGCGGCAGGCTTGGAGGTACTGGCACTGGACGCCGTGGATCGGCTACCGGAAGAGGGATACAGCCGCAACGTCTGTCCCGGATAGATGGTGTACGGCGAAGCGATGCTGTTCCAGCGGGCGACGTCGCGGAAATCCAGCCCGTTGCGGAAGGCGATGCCGTACAGCGTATCGCCGCGCTTGACCTTGACCGTGCTGCCATCTTTCGCGGCGCCGGCCGTCGACTTTCCGGAAGACGTCTCGCGTACCACCGTGCTGCTGCACGCCGCCAAAGCCGCCAGCAACATCATGCACGCCGCCGTCCTGACCAGAAGGGAGATTCGATTCCTCATCGCTCGCCACATCGCTCCATTGAAGCGGAAAAGTTAACAGACGCCTCCGCGACCCGCTGACAGCCAGATGAACACCGGCTCGCTTTGCGGATCAATGCCGCCACTGCAACCATACCAGCAGCAACAGCACGGCAATGCCGACGACCCAGCCCAGCAGTTCGATGTAGCGTCGGATCATCGGCTCGTAACGCGGCCCCAGCCAGGCCACCAGCCCGGCCACCAGGAAGAAACGGCCCCCGCGCCCGACCAGCGCACCCAGCGCGAACGGCAACAGCGGCATGCCGGCCGCACCGGAAGCCACGGTGAATACCTTGAACGGGATCGGGGTGAAGCCGGCGACGATGATGATCCAGAAGCCGTAGCGTTCGAACAGCCCCTGCACCTGGGCGAAAGTGTCGGCATAGCCGGCGCGCTGCAGCCACGGCATCACCGCTTCCAGCGCGTAATGGCCCAGCAGGTAACCGACCAACCCACCCAGTACCGAAGCGATGGTGCAGACGGCCGCCAACCGCGCCCAACGCTGCGGCTGCGCCAGACTCATCGGAATCAGCATCACGTCGGGAGGAATCGGGAAGAACGTCGCCTCGGCGGCGCTCATCCCTGCCAGGTAACGCGGCGCATGCCGATGCTTCGACCAGGCGATGCACCGGTCGTACAAGGGGCCGAACAGCTTCATCAGTCCAGGGTTCCCGACAGCAGGGGCACAAAGGTGACTGCAGCCAGGTGGTCTTCTTCCACGCTGCCGTCCTCGCGTCGGGTCAGCTTGAGCAGCGACTGCCCGCCGGACGCGCCGACCGGCGCGACCAGACTGCCGCCGACGGCAAGCTGATCGATCAGGCTGTCCACCAGCGCCGGTGCCGCGGCGGTAACGATGATGGCGTCGAACGGAGCTTCTTCCGGCCAGCCGATGCGGCCGTCGTCGTGCTTGCTGCGCACGTTCAGGCCCAACTGCCGGAACCGCTTGCGCGCCTGCCGCAGCAGGTCGCCGATCCGCTCGACCGTGTACACCTGCATCCCCAGCGCCGCCAGCACCGCCGCCTGGTAACCGGAACCGGTACCGATCTCCAGCACCTTCTTCGGCGCATCCTGCAGCAAGGCTTCGGTCATCCGCGCCACCACCCACGGCTGCGAGATGGTCTGGCCGTGGCCGATCGGCAAGGCGGTGTCCTCATAGGCGCGGGTGGCGAAAGCCTCATCGACGAACAGATGCCGCGGCACGGTGCGGATGGCGTTGAGCACCCGCTCGTCGCTGATCCCGGACTCGCGCAGGCGTTCGACCAGACGGTCGCGGACCCGTTGCGAAGTCATGCCCATGCCGACCGCCTCCGGTTGCAGACGCAAGCGCGGGGTCATGCGGAAACCTCGAGCGAAGCGCTCAACCCATCGACCCAGCTGGCAACCTTCTCCAGCGCCTGATAGCGGGTCAGGTCGACGTGGATCGGGGTGATCGAGATGTAGCCGGTGCGCACTGCGTGGAAGTCGGTGCCGGGGCCGGCATCCTGTTCCGGGCCGGCCGGGCCGATCCAGTACACCGTACCGCCACGCGGGTCCGGCTGCGGCAGGCAGGCCTCGGAACGGTGGCGATTGCCGAGCCGGGTCACTTCGAAGCCTTCCACCGCATCCCAGGACAGGTCGGGCACGTTGACGTTGAGGATGGTGTTGGCCGGCAGCGGATCGGATTTCAGCCGCTGGACGATTTCCACCGCGGCGCGCGCGGCGGTCTCCAGGTACTGTGGCTTGTGGTCAACGGTGACCAGCGACATTGCCACCGCCGGCAGGCCGAGGAAGCGCCCTTCCATTGCCGCCGACACGGTGCCGGAATAGATCACGTCGTCGCCCAGGTTGGAGGCGTTGTTGATCCCCGAGACCACGATGTCCGGCTCGTAATCGAGCATCCCGGTCAGGGCCAGGTGCACGCAATCGGTCGGCGTGCCGGCGACGCGCCAGGTCTGCGGATCGAGCTGCTTGACCCGGATCGGCAGATCCAGGGTCAGCGAATTACTGGCCCCGGAACGGTCGCGGTCGGGCGCCACCACCAGGACCTCGTGGCCGGCGGCGCGCAGACCCTCCGCCAGCGCCCGGATGCCGGGGGCATCCACGCCGTCGTCGTTGCTGACAAGAATGCGCATGGAACTCCTCTTCGTGCGGCGCACATGATACCGGATGCGCACGCTTCCGAGTCCCGCGCTTGCGCGGCGCGGACGCAGCGTCGACCATGTCGGCCATGTCCAGACGCGCCCCCGACGACGATGCGGACGACGCGGCATTGTTCCGGGAATCGATCGGCGAGGTCCGCCGGCTGCCCGAGTCGCCGCCGCCACCGCGCAAGGCTCCGCCGCGCCCGTCCCGGCGCATGGCCGAGCGCGACGAGAGCGAGGCGCTCAGCGAGTTCCGCCTGGCCCTGGAAGAGGATGCCCTGCAGGCGGGTGACACCCTTGCCTACCGCCGCGAAAACCTGCCGGCGACTGCATTCCGCCGGCTGCGTCGCGGCCAGTACGCCGTGCAGGACGAACTGGACCTGCACGGCTGCGACCTGCGCCGGGCCGAACAGTTGCTGCGCCGGTTCCTGCGCGAAGCGCATGCCGAGTCGCTGGGCTGCGTGCGCATCATCCACGGCAAGGGCCTGCAATCCGATGATGGACTGCCGCTACTGAAGAACCTGGTCGACCGCCAACTGCGCCAGCGCGCCGAAGTGCTGGCCTTCCACTCGGCGCCACCGGCACAGGGCGGAACCGGCGCGGTGCTGGTATTGCTCGCACAACGTCGGCCCTGACCGCCGCCAATCTGTTTCAATTGCTCTGCTTTTGGTCGGGCGGATTCACCCATTTCACGCGGACACCACGCTGCTTGGCGATGTGCTCCACTCTGGCAATATACAACTGATCAGCCGTCACCACCTGGCTGTTCTGCGATTGCCCTGCTGGATTCGCCTGCACGAGCTTGCTCCGGTCCGAGGCGCATGCGGACAACACCATAACCACGGATACAGAGACAAATACCGATAGCGTACGTTTCATGGTTCGCCCTCCGGTTGCATGCAGAACTGCATGCTTCAGTCACCCGGACACCCACGCCCGGGTGTATCTGCGGTTATAAACCCTCTGCATGAAAATGCCAGTGCCGGTAATCCCTTTCCGACAAGCGGACTAGTCAGCCGGAAGGCTCACAAATCCGGCCCAACTCGTGCAGCAAGGCCGTGGCATAACTGCCGGGCGGCAGGCCGAATTCCAGCTGTAACACCGCTTCTTCTGGCCACGCCCATTGCAGGCCGTCTACCCGCAAGCGCAACGCACGGCGCTCCTGTTTCAGGCCGGCCTGCTCCAGTCCCGCGCGCAAGCGGTGGGCCAGATCGTCGTCCAGCGCGTCGCGCTCCAGTCGCTCACAAGCATCGCGGCTGCGCAGTTCGCCTTCGCCCCACAGCGGTCCGGAAGGATGAATGTCGAATTCCGCCAGTCGGCGCGCCAGGTCGTCGTTCCACGGTTCCGGGCCGAACACGCTGCGGCTGCCGTCCAGCACCCAGACCTCGCCGTCCAGCGGGGTATCCCAGCAGTTCTGCGCGACACGCGCGGCCAGCACCCGGTTGAACAGTTCCGAACGCGCCGCCGACAGCAGCAGGCTGCGTTGCTCACGCCGCATCCGGCGCCCGTCGAACATCGCCAACGCCTGCGCGATGTTGCCGCCGCCACGACCGAAGCGCTGTTCGCCGTAGGCGTTCGGAATACCGCGCGCGGCGATCTGCGACAACCGCGCCTGGATGGCCTCGCGCTCACCGCTCACTTCGCGCAACACCAGCACGAAACGGTTGCCGGCCAGTGCGCCGCGCGGCAGTTTTCGGTTGTGCCAGCAGGACTCGAGGATTTTCAATCCTTCGACGTACAGGGAATCGAACTCCGGGGCGATCTTCTTCGGCAAATGCACGCTGAACCGCTGCCGCGTCACCGCGTTGCGATCCTTCAGGCCCGCATAGCCGATACCCATCTCGGGAATCTTCGCCCAGCGCGCAAGCTCCTTGGCAACGAAAGCGGTATTGAGGCCGCGCTTCTCGATGGTCAGCAGCAAGTGCTCGCCCTCGCCGGCCGGCTCGAAGGCCGGGACTTCCTCGACGAAGAAGTCTTCGGGAACACTGCGGATTTGCGCTGTGAGCACGGCGTCGCCGAATGCGCGCGGCGGCGGAACGGGGGCCTCATTCATGCACCGTCTCCACACAGCACCGCCCGATCACAAAACGTGTCCGGCACCGACATCAATCGCGAACCAGCAGCACCACCGCCTGCGCCGCGATGCCTTCGCCGCGGCCGGTGAAGCCGAGTTTCTCGCTGGTGGTCGCCTTGATGCTGATCTGGCCAGGATCGATGCCCAGGTCCCTGGCCAGAGTCTCGCGCATGGCCTGCGCGTGCGGCCCGATCTTCGGCCGTTCGCAGATCACGGTGACGTCGGCGTTGCCGATCCGCCAGCCTCCGCGCTTGCGGATCAGGCCGTTGCAGTGGCGCAGGAACGCGCGGCTGTCGGCATCCTTCCACTGCGGATCGGACGGCGGGAAATGTCGCCCGATGTCGCCCAGCGCCAGCGCGCCCAGCATGGCGTCGCACAAGGCATGGATAACCACGTCGCCGTCGCTGTGGGCCAGCACGCCGCGTTCGTGAGCTACCCGCACGCCGCCGAGCATCAGGTGGTCGCCTTCGCCGAAAGCATGGACATCGAAGCCCTGGCCGATGCGTATCCCGGTCTGTGTCATGAGCGTGAGAGCATGAATTCGAACCGGTCCAGATCGGCCGGCGTGGTGATCTTGAAATTGTCCTCGCTGCCTTCCACCAGCAGCGGCCGCTGGCCCAGGCGTTCCATCGCCATCGATTCGTCGGTGATTTCGACCTTCGCGGCCGCGGCGGCTTCCAGCGCGCGCGACAGCTGCAGCCGGTGGAACAGTTGCGGCGTCAACGCGCGCCACAACCCTTCGCGCGGCTCGGTGCCGTCGATGCCGCCATCCTCGCCGGCGCGCTTGAGCGTGTCGCGCACCGGCGCCGCCAGGATGCCGCCAACCGGATCGGCGCGGCCGCGCTCCAGCAATATCGACAAATCCGCAGCAGACAGGTTCGGGCGCGCCGCATCGTGCACCAGCACGAAATCGTCGGCGCGCACGTCGTCGGGCAAGGCGCGCAGGCCGGCCAGCACGGACTCGGCACGGGTCGCGCCGCCGGTACAGGTTCGTAGCGGTTTGCCGACCACGCTGTCCCAACCGGGCCAGTCGGCGTCATTGGCCGCAATGACGACCATCGCGCCGGCCACCGATGGATGCGACAGCAGCGCCGTCAACGTGTGCGCGATCACCGGTCGGCCGCCGGCCTGCAGATATTGCTTGGGCACCGTCCCGCCGAAGCGGGTGCCGCGGCCGGCCGCCGGCACCACCGCCCAGACGCCGGGCATCAGGGCTGCGCCTCGGTATCAGCGTCCGCGCGTTCGGCATCGGCCGGTGCCGGCTCTTCAACCACGCGGTAGAACGTTTCGCCGGGCTTGATCATGCCCAGTTCGCTGCGCGCGCGCTCCTCGACCGCATCGCCGCCGGATTTCAAGTCTTCCACTTCCGCGGCCAGCCGCGCGTTGCGGTCGCGCAGCCCATCGTTTTCCTGGCGCTGGCTGGCGACACGACTTTCCATCGCCACGACCTCGCCGGAGTTGGCGCGGCCGAACCAGAACTGGTACTGCAGATAGACGAACACCCCCAGCAGCAGGGCCAGCACCAGCAGCAGCCAGCGCATGCCGCGCATCGCTTACGGCTTCAGCGAAACGAAGGCGTCGCGGCCGGCGTAGCGCGCGCCCGCGCCCAACTGCTCCTCGATGCGCAGCAACTGGTTGTACTTGGCCACGCGGTCGCTGCGACACAGCGAGCCGGTCTTGATCTGGGTCGCCGTGGTCGCCACCGCGATGTCGGCGATGGTGGTGTCCTCGGTTTCGCCGGAGCGATGCGAGACGATGGCCCCGTAACCGGCGTGATGGGCCATGGCGATGGCCTCCAGCGTCTCGGTCAACGTACCGATCTGGTTGACCTTGATCAGGATCGCGTTGGCGGTGCCGGACTCGATGCCTTCCTTGAAGATGCGCGGATTGGTGACGAACAGGTCGTCGCCGACCAGCTGCACCTTGCTGCCGATGCGATCGGTCAGCGCCTTCCAGCCGGCCCAGTCGTCCTCGGCCATGCCATCCTCGATCGAGACAATCGGGTATTCAGCCGCCCATGCCGCCAGGAAATCGACGAACTGCTCGCTGGTCAGGCGCTTGTTCTCGCCAACCAGGTGGTACTTGCCGTTGTCGAAAAACTCGCTGGAGGCCACGTCCAGGCCCAGCAGCACGTCCTCGCCGGCGGTATAGCCGGCCTTGCCGATGGCTTCCAGGATGGTGTCCAGCGCCTCTACGTTGCTGCGGAAATCGGGGGCGAAGCCGCCCTCGTCGCCGACCGCCGTGCTCAGACCATGGCTCTTCAGCACCGACTTCAGCGAATGGAAGATTTCGGTGCCGGCGCGCAGCGACTCCGAGAACGAGGCGAAGCCGACCGGCAGCACCATGAACTCCTGGAAATCGACGTTGTTGTCGGCATGCGCGCCGCCGTTGATGATGTTCATCATCGGCACCGGCAGGCAGACGTCGGATTCGGCGGTGTCGGACAGGTGCTGCCACAACGGCTTGCCCTTGCTGGCGGCCACTGCGTGCGCATTGGCCAGCGACACTCCGAGCAGGGCGTTGGCGCCCAGCCGGCCCTTGTTCTCGGTGCCGTCGAGGTCGATCAGGCGCCGGTCCAGGCCTTCCTGATCGGCCGCATCGAAGCCCTTCAGCGCATCGGCAATGGCATCGTTGACGTTGGCCACCGCGGTACGCACGCCCTTGCCCAGATAGCGGGTCTTGTCGCCATCGCGCAGTTCCACCGCCTCCTTGGTCCCGGTGGACGCGCCGGACGGCACCGCGGCGCGACCGAAGCTGCCATCGGCCAGCGTGACCTCGGCTTCAAGGGTGGGGTTGCCGCGGGAGTCGAGGATTTCGCGGGCGTGGATCTTGGCGATGTTG
This sequence comes from Pseudoxanthomonas kalamensis DSM 18571, assembly GCF_010211745.1. Classification (GTDB taxonomy): domain Bacteria; phylum Pseudomonadota; class Gammaproteobacteria; order Xanthomonadales; family Xanthomonadaceae; genus Pseudoxanthomonas_A; species Pseudoxanthomonas_A kalamensis. The sequence continues at coordinate 149,898 of NZ_PDWQ01000002.1, forward strand.
GTCATCGGGTCGTCTATGGCTCGTGTCAAAGGGTGGATTCGAGAAAACCGTTCTTCTTGGTGATGGCATCCAGCGCCAGCAGGGTTTCCAGCAGCGCTTCCATCTTGTCCAGCGGCCAGGCGTTGGGGCCGTCGGACAGGGCCTTGGACGGGTCCGGATGGGTTTCCATGAACACGCCGGACACGCCCACCGCGACCGCCGCGCGCGCCAGCACCGGCACGAATTCGCGCTGGCCGCCGCTGGAGGTGCCCTGCCCGCCCGGCAGCTGCACCGAGTGGGTGGCGTCGAACACCACCGGGCAGCCGGTGTCGCGCATCACCGCCAGCGAGCGCATGTCACTGACCAGGTTGTTGTAGCCGAAGCTGGCGCCGCGCTCGCAGACCATGATCGCGTCGTTGCCGGTGGACTTGGCCTTCTCGACTACCGGCTTCATGTCCCACGGCGACAGGAATTGGCCCTTCTTGATGTTGACCGGCTTGCCGGCCGCACAGACGTTGCGGATGAAGTCGGTCTGCCGAACCAGAAAGGCCGGGGTCTGCAGCACGTCCACCACCGAAGCCACTTCGGCCATCGGCGTGTACTCGTGCACATCGGTCAGCACCGGCACGCCGATCTGCCGCTTGACCTCGGCCAGCACCTTCAGGCCTTCCTCCAGACCGGGGCCGCGGAAGCTGGTGCCCGAGGTGCGGTTGGCCTTGTCGAAGCTGGACTTGAAGATGAAATTGATTCCCAGCCTGCCGGTGATCTCCTTCAGCCGGCCGGCGGTGTCCAGCTGCAGCTGCATCGACTCGATCACGCAGGGACCGGCGATCAGGAACAGGGGGTGGCCGAGTCCGGCCTCGAATCCGCAGAGCTTCACGCGCGCACTTCCTTCAGCAGTTTGCCGCCGGCCCCGCTTTTGAACGACTTGCACTCGCGGGCGGCACGGATGAAGCCGACGAACAGCGGATGTCCGTCGCGCGGGGTCGACAGGAATTCCGGATGCGCCTGACAGGCCAGGAACCATGGATGCACCTGCCGCGGCAGTTCGATCATCTCCACCAGCAGGTCGTCGATCGACTTGGCCGAGATGACCAGGCCGGCGTCCTCCAGCTGGGTGCGATAGCGGTTGTTGAACTCGTAGCGGTGGCGGTGGCGTTCGGCGACCACGTCCTTGCCGTACAGTTCGCGTGCCAGCGTTCCCGGCTTCAACCGGGCTTCCTGCAGGCCCAGGCGCATGCTGCCGCCCAGGTCCGACTTCTCGTCGCGCTTCTCGATCTCGCCGGTCGCGGTGCGCCATTCGGTGACCAGCCCGATCACCGGATGCTCGCACTGCTTGTCGTTCTCGGTGCTGTTGGCGTCGGTCAGGTCGAGCACGTGACGGGCGTAATCGACCACCGCCGCCTGCATGCCGTAGCAGATGCCGAAGTACGGCACGCGGTTCTCGCGGGCGAACCGCGCCGTCAGCACCTTGCCTTCGAAACCGCGGTCGCCGAACCCGCCCGGCACCAGGATGCCGTCCACATCGCGCAGCGCCGCATCGCCCTGCTCCTCGATGTCCTGCGACTCCAGCCACTTCAGATTGACCCGGGTGTGCTGACGCAGGCCGCCGTGCTTGAGCGCCTCGCCGACCGACTTGTAGGCGTCCTTGTGGTCCACGTACTTGCCGACCACGGCGATGGTGACCTCGTCCAGCGGATGCAGGGTGGCGTCGACCGCCGCTTCCCACTCTGACAGGTCGGCCGGGCCGGATACCGGCAACCGCAAGCGGTCGACCACGAAATCGTCCAGCCCCTGCTTGTGCAGGCCGGTCGGGATCTTGTACAGCACGTCCACGTCCGGGACGCTGATCACCGCGCGCTCGCTGACGTTGGTGAACAGGGCGATCTTGCGCCGCTCGCCGTCCGGAATCTCCTGTTCCGACCGGCACAGCAGCACGTCCGGCTGGATGCCGATCGAACGCAATTCCTTGACCGAATGCTGGGTCGGCTTGGTCTTCAGCTCACCGGCTGCGGCGATGAACGGCACCAGGGTCAGGTGCATGAACACGGCCTTGTCCGGGCCACGCTCGGTGCGGATCTGGCGGATCGCCTCGAGGAACGGCAGCGACTCGATGTCGCCGACCGTGCCGCCGATCTCGACCAGGGCCACATCGAAGCCTGCGGTGGCCTCGTCGATGCAGCGCTTGATCTCGTCGGTGATGTGCGGGATGACCTGCACGGTCGCGCCCAGGTAGTCGCCGCGGCGCTCCTTGCGGATCACGTTCTCGTAGATGCGGCCGGTGGTGACCGAATTCCTGCGGCTGAGCCGTGTGCGCACGAAGCGCTCGTAGTGGCCCAGGTCGAGGTCGGTTTCGGCGCCGTCGTCGGTGACGTAGACCTCGCCGTGCTGGAACGGGCTCATGGTGCCCGGATCGACGTTGATGTACGGATCCAGCTTCATCATCGTGACCTTCAGGCCACGGGCCTCGAGGATAGCCGCCAGCGAGGCGGCGGCGATTCCCTTGCCGAGCGAGGACACGACGCCGCCAGTGACGAATACCAGCGGAGTGATGGGGCCAGGGGATGTCATGGCGCGGGCTTCCCGGAAAGCCATAGTCTAGCGGCAGCGGCCCCGGTCTCCAAACCGCGCCGCCGGCCCCGGAAACGCGCACGCCCCGACCAGCGGGGCGTGCGGGAAACCACTAGAAGACCAGCCGCTCAGGGCTTGTCCTTCTCCTCTTCCTCTTCCTTGCCGGCGCGGACGGACTCGTCCTTGGACTTGGCGCGCTGCGCGGCCAGCTCCTGGTTGGCGGCGCGGCGGTCGGCCTTCTTCTGCGCCTGACTGCGGTCGTCCTGGGCGCTTCGCGCCTTGTCGTCGGTGCCCTTCTTGTCGGCCGACTGGGCAAAAGCGGCCGTCGCCGTGGCGAAGCCAAGCACCGTCAAGGCCAGCAAGGCCGGTTTCAGGAACGATTTGCGCTGGGTCATGGGAGTTCTCCCTGCGTGTGAATGCGCGGACCTTAGCGCAGCCCGGCCGACCGCCCCCTGAACGTGCAAAAAAGCGGTTCAGGCCGCACACTTTCCCGATTGTTCAGCAATACGGATGCACTGGCAGTCCATGAGTTCCCGCTACAACGCCGCCGACATCGAAGTCCTCTCCGGCCTGGACCCGGTCAAGCGCCGGCCCGGCATGTACACCGACACCACCCGCCCCAACCACCTGGCGCAGGAGGTGGTCGACAACGCCGTGGACGAGGCGCTGGCCGGCCATGCCCGCGAAATCGCCATCACGATCTACAAGGACGGCAGTTGCGAGGTGTCCGACGACGGCCGCGGCATGCCGGTGGACATCCACCCGGAGGAGAAGATCCCCGGCGTGGAGCTGATCCTCACCCGCCTGCATGCCGGCGGCAAGTTCAGCAACAAGAACTACACCTTTTCCGGCGGCCTGCACGGGGTCGGCGTCAGCGTGGTCAACGCGCTGTCGAAGCGGGTCGAGGTGCACATAAAACGCGACGGCAGCGAGCATCGCATCAGCTTCCGCGACGGCGACCGCGACACCCCGCTGGAAACGGTCGGCAGCGTCGGCAAGAAGAACACCGGGACCCGCGTGCGCTTCTGGCCCGACCCGAAGTATTTCGATTCGCCGAAGTTCAGCCTACGCGCGTTGAAGCACCTGCTGCGCGCCAAGGCCGTGCTGTGCCCAGGCCTGACCGTCAGCCTGTACGACGAGGCCAGCGGCGAGCGCGAGCAGTGGCATTACGAGGACGGCCTGCGCGACTACCTGAAAGGCGCGCTGGCCGGCCAGGAACTGCTGCCGCCGGAACTGTTCGTCGGCCAGCTGGACAAGGACACCGAAGTGGTCGACTGGGCGGTGGCCTGGGTGCCGGAAGGCGAACTGGTGCAGGAAAGCTACGTCAACCTGATTCCGACCGCCCAGCACGGCACCCACGTCAACGGCCTGCGCACCGGTTTCACCGAGGCGCTGCGCGAGTTCTGCGATTTCCGCAACCTGCTGCCGCGCGGGGTCAAGCTGGCGCCGGAAGACGTGTGGGACCGGGTCGCCTTCGTGCTGTCGCTGAAGATGACCGACCCGCAGTTCAGCGGCCAGACCAAGGAGCGACTGTCCTCGCGCCAGGCCGCCGGTTTCGTCGAAGCCGCGGCCAAGGACGCCTTCTCGTTGTGGCTGAACCAGCACACCGATCTCGGCGAGAAGATCGCCCAGCTCGCCATCGAACGCGCCAGCGCGCGGCTGAAGACCGAAAAGCAGATTGTGCGCAAGAAGGTCACCCAGGGGCCCGCCCTGCCCGGCAAGCTGGCCGACTGCATCAGTCAGGACCTGTCGCGCACCGAACTGTTTCTGGTCGAAGGCGATTCGGCCGGCGGCAGCGCCAAGCAGGCGCGGGACAAGGATTTCCAGGCCATCCTGCCGCTGCGCGGCAAGATCCTGAACACCTGGGAAGTCGCCTCCGGCGGCGTGCTGGCCTCGCAGGAAGTGCACGACCTGGCCGTGGCCATCGGCTGCGATCCCGGCAAGGACGATATCTCCGGCCTGCGCTACGGCAAGGTGGTGATCCTGGCCGACGCCGACTCCGACGGCCTGCACATCGCCACCCTGCTCAGCGCGCTGTTCCTTCGCCACTTCCCGGCACTGGTCCGCGCCGGCCATATCTTCGTGGCGATGCCGCCGCTGTTCCGCGTCGATGTCGGCAAGCAGGTGTTCTACGCGCTGGACGAAGAGGAAAAGCGCCTGCTGCTGGAGAAGATCGAACGCGAGAAGATCAAGGGCCAGGTGCACGTGACCCGCTTCAAGGGGCTGGGCGAGATGAATCCGTCGCAGCTGCGCGAATCGACCATCCACCCCGATACCCGCCGACTGGTGCAGCTGACCATCGACGACGATCTGGAAACCCGCTCGCTGATGGACATGCTGCTGGCGAAGAAGCGCGCCGGTGATCGGAAGCTGTGGCTGGAAACCAAGGGCGATCTGGCCACGCTGGAAGTCTGACCCGGCCATTCATCCACATCAGCCGTGGCGACGGCATCATTGCCATGATGGCGGATGGATACGCGCAGCGCGGCTGGAGCAGAAGGGCGATCTGGCAACACTGAGAAGCGTGAAAAGTATTGAGGAAAGGTTGTACCGTCCTCGTCGAACATCGCAATCCAAGGCAATGGCGCAGATGCACATAATGCAGAGCTACGCCATTCCATACATCAATGCCTCAAGGCCAATTAATCACATTCCAATAGGGAAGGCCAAGCGCAAACATCATAAGCAATATTGCCAGCACAACCGTGATCCTACAGATTCTTCTCAACCGTTCTGGCACAAACCTAAGTGAATAGACGGCATAGCCCGCTAATACAAATTGCCCAAAGAGCAACATGATGATCTGAATCACTGCCCCCACCTATCTGTTCCAGAGCACGGCTTAGTGCAATTTTCTGCTCTTGCGGCAGCATTGATGCAGATTGCTAGCTTGGACTTCCTCATAATCAACTTCTCCTTGTCAAAACTCCCCTGTTTCGGCCTTTTAGCGCTCACTCCGACTACCGTCAATCACGCGCGGTCAGACTCGCCTGCAAGCGTCCAGGCCAACATCAAAGCTTGTTCCTGCCATATCAAAAACGCTCCGGCGCGTAGGGCTTCGGGTCAATTGCCGGTGCTGTGCCGGTGATCAGGTCGGCCATCAGCTGACCGGTGGCCGCGCTCATGCTGACGCCGAGCATGCCGTGGCCGGCGGCGATCCACAGCCGGCGATGACGTGGCGCGCGACCCAGCAGCGGCATGTCGTCGCTGCTCATCGGCCGCCAGCCGTACCAGCGCTCTTCCACCGTTTCGCCGACCGGCTCGTGCAGGTATTCGCGCGCCGCCGTTTCCAGCGCAGCCAGCCGGGTCGGGTTCAGCGTGGTGTCGTAACCGGAGAATTCCATCGTGCTGCCCAGGCGGAAGCCGCTGTCCCAGGCGCTGACGCAGACCGAGCGATCCTTCAGCGTGATCGGATGGCTGGGCACCCGCCGCGGGCGCGAATAGGTGATCGAGTAGCCCTTGCCAGGCTGGATCGGCAGGCGCATGCCCAGCCACTGCCCGAATTGCGGCGACCACGCGCCCATCGCGACCACCGCCTCGCGGCCGCGGCGCTGACCCGATGCGGTGTGCGCCGACACCCCGGCATCGTCGGCCTGCAGCGACTGCACCGCGCAGTCTTCCTCGATGACGCCGCCGCGTTCGCGCACCAGCCGCGCCAACTCGCTGGCGTAGCGGTCCGGGCGCAGGCGCGCATCGCCGGGGAAGCGGATCGCGCCTGCCAGTCCGTCCTTCAGTGCCGGTTCGGCGCGCAGGTAGTCGGCGCCCTCGATGAAGCGGCTGTCGATGCCGAACTCGCGGATCGCCTCGCAATCGGCCATGTGCCGCTCGAAGTTCTCGCGGCTGCGGAACACGTAGTCCATGCCTTCCTGCACGAATTCGCACTGCATGCCGTAGCGGTCGATCCATTCGGCCATGCGCTGGCGCGAATCGTTCAGCAGCGCCGCCCGCCCCCAGGTGCTGGCGCGCCAGTCGCGGCGGTTGCAGCGCGAGGCGAAACTCAACAACCAACGCCATAGCGCCGGGTCCAGCCGCGGCTTGATGTACAGCGGCGCGCCGGGAGTGAACATCCAACGCAGTGCCTGGGTGATCTGCCCGGGCGCGGCCAGCGGTGGCGCGTGGCTGGGGGTGATGGTGCCGCAGTTGCCGTGCGAGGCGCCGCGGCCGGTCTTGCCGGCTTCCAGGATGCGCACGCCGCGGCCGGATTCGAGCAGGGCCAATGCCGTGGCCAGCCCGATCACGCCGCCGCCGAGGATCAGGACATCGTCTTGGGGGGAGTTCATCGCTGCAAGTGTACGGTCAGGCCGCCACCGTCTGCCGCATCGGCTGCGGCTTCAGATAGGTCAGCGAGCGCCAGACCCATTCCGCCGGACCGAAACGGAAGCGCGCCAGCCAGGCGCGGCTCAACAGCACCTGCGCGCAGAACAGGGCCAGCGCGAACGGCACCTGCCAAGCGCGCGGCAACTGTTCGAAGTAGCCCAGTCCATACCCGTAAAACACCCAGGTACAGACCAGCGACTGCAGCAGGTAGTTGCTCAGGGCCATGCGCCCAGCCGGCGCCAACCAGGCCAGCAAGCGCCGACCGCGCGGCGACTGCAGGCCGCGCAGGAGCCAGGCCAGGTAGGCCAGGCACAGCAGCAAGCCCGCCAGCATGGCCAGGCTGTAGGCGAAACCGCTGCGCAGGTCGAAGCGCAGCACCGACATGTCCGGCTGCAACGCGATCGACAGTCCCATCGCCGCCAGTCCCGCCGGCAGCGCGATCCAGCGCAATGCGGCGTACAGGCGCGGGAACCGTTGCGGCTGCACGATCGCGCCCGAATGCACGAACCACGCCCCCAGCAGGAACATGCCGAACACCTGCGGCCCGACCATGGTCAGGTTGGTCAGCGCCAGGCCCAGGTCCTGCAGGCGCTGGCGGACCGCTTCCAGCCAGCTGCCGTTGCCGAACGCCTGCCGTTGCGCCTCGATCAGCGACGCCATCATCTTCTGCTGCTCGGACATCATCTCGTTCCAGCCGCTGGCCGCCTGCGGGTCCAGCTGCATCAGCGAACCGACCGCACCGATCATCAGCATCAACGCCGACGGCGCGGCATAGGCCAGCAGCGCCAGCACCACCAGCCAGCCGCCGCGCAACGGACGGAATGCCAGCAGGAAGAACGACAACAGCGCATACGCCACCAGGATGTCGCCGGACCAGACCAGTACCGCGTGCAGCAGGCCGATTCCCAGCAAAACCAGGCCGCGCCGCCAGTACACCCCGGCAAAATCGCGACCGGCAGTTTCGGCCCGCTGCGACATCACCGCGAAGCCCATGCCGAACAGCAGCGAGAACAGGGTGTAGAACTTGCCCTGCACCAGCAGGTAGATCAGGCCGTCGGCCCAGCGATCGAGCCCGCCCAACGCCGGATCAATGCCACCGCCCGCCGACCAGGTCGGGCCGACAAAGCCTTCCATGTTCATCAGCAGGATACCGAGCAGGGCGAAACCCCGGACTACGTCCAGCGACTGCAAGCGCTCGCCCGGCGCCACCGGCGCCAGCGCTGCATCCACCGGCATCGGCGGAACGGTATTCAGTGGTGGTGGCCGCCTTCGCCGTGCACGTGGCCGTGTTCGAGTTCTTCCGCGCTGGCCTCGCGCACCTCGACGATCTCGACGTCGAAGTGCAGGTCCTTGCCGGCCATCGGATGGTTCAGGTCCACGTCGACCACGCTCATGCCGACCTTGGCGATGGTCACCGCGCGCGGGCCGAAGTTGGTCTGCAGCACCACCTGCTCGCCCGGTACCAGGCGCTGGTTGCCGAAGTGCTTCTTCGGCACCCGCTGGGTCATGCCTTCGCGACGCTCGCCGTAGGCCTCGGCCGCACCGACGTCGGCGCCGAAGCTGTCGCCGGCCTCGTGCTCCATCATCGCGGTCTCCAGCCCCGGGATGATGTTGCCGTGACCGATCAGGATCGCCAGCGGCTCGCGGTCCTTCGAGGTTTCGATCGGCGCCTGGCCGACTTCGGACACGGTGTAATGGAAACGGACGACGCTGTCTTTTGCGATCTTCATTCTGGACTCGGTGGCTTCGTGCAGGCCGACGCCAATGGGCGGCGGCTTGTCGATCGGGAGGGATGCGCCCAAGATGGACGCATGAGGGCCACGCATTATCCCGGCTTGCCCGGACGCATTCCAGCCGCCCTGCGGCACGCTCCGCGCATTGCCATCCTGCTGTTCGGCACCCTGCTGGTGCTCGCCGGCTGCGGCAGCGACAAGCCGGTGGTCAGATCGCCGCCGCCCGGCAGCGCTTGGCCGGTGGTGTCGGCGAAGGACCCGGCGGCCGCCAATTCGGTGCTGATGCGCGCCCTGGGACTGGTCGGCACGCCGTATCGCTGGGGCGGCAACACACCCGAATCCGGCTTCGATTGCAGCGGTCTGGTCACCTATGTCTACCGCGACATGCTCGACCTGCGCCTGCCGCGCACCTCGCGCGACCTGGCCCAGGTGCAGGGGCCGAAGATTTCGCCCGGCAAGCTGGCGCCGGCCGACCTGGTGTTCTTCGGCAGCCGCGGCAATGTCACCCATGTCGGCATCTATGTCGGCGAAGGCCGCTTCGTCCATGCGCCCAGCAGCGGCGGCACGGTCCGTCTGGACCATCTGGACGGCGCCTATTGGCGCGACCACTACAGCGGGGCCAGGCGGGTCCTGCACTGATCGTCATGTCCGGATATGCGATACGAATCACGGGCATACATTCCTTATTTAACTTATTTTTAACTTTTATCTGGCCGCCAAACGGCATGATTTCCGTCCAGCCCGTCTTCCCTGACCCTTCGTGCCGACCGACGACCTGACCCCACCAGGCCAGCCAGCCGCCCGACGTTTCCTGATCGCCTCCGGGCTGCTGCTTGCCATGGTCAGCGCGAACGGCATGGCCCAGAGCCTGCCGGCCACGGAAGAAGCCGAGGCGAGCGCCGATGCCCTGCTGCCGGTCGAGACCACTTCGGCAGAACAGACCGACCCCGGAACTCCTGTCGCCGATGCGCCGACAACTGATACCGATGCCGGTGAAGCGGTCGCCGTCGTCGAAGCACCGCCTGTCAAGCCCGTTGCCGTTGCTGCGACCGAACATGCTCCGGCAGCAGCAACACCGGCACCTGCGGCCGCCAAACCGGCCAGCGACGGATTCCTGGCCAAAGCCAACGACGCTGCCAACGCTACCCTGACCCTGCTGTTGCCGCGGCTGGCAGCCAATGATGCGCTGCCGCTGCTGGACCGCTCGGCGATGCTGGCCAACGACCTGAACCGGTTGCTGGCCGATCACAGCCTGGACAAGATCAAGCAGATCGGCACGCTCGACGAGGCCGGGGTCGACGGCAAGGTGCAGACCCTGCTGAAGCGTGCGCTGACCCTGCTCGGCACGCCGTACCGCTGGGGCGGCACCTCGCCGGATACCGGCTTCGACTGCAGCGGCCTGGTCGGCTACGTGTTCCGCACCGCGCTCGGCATCGAGCTGCCGCGCGTGTCCCGCGACATGGCCGCCAAGCAGGATGCGCAGCTGATCCGCGACATCGGCGAACTGGAGCAGGGCGATCTGGTGTTCTTCAGCCGCCGCGGCAAGCGCGTCGATCATGTCGGCATCTATCTGGGCGAAGGCCGCTTCGTGCACGCCCCGCGTACCGGCAAGGACGTGATGGTTTCGCAGCTGGACAGCGGCTACTGGAGCAAGCACTTCATGCAGGCGCGCCGGGTCGCGCTGTAGCCGCACCGGCTCCGCTTCGGCAGCACACCGAGATCGACCGCCGCACGGCGGTCTTTTCATGCCTGCATCGGTCACCGCCACCCGGCGGCAATCGCCCGCTGCGCCCTGCTGTCACTGGGCGGACATGGATCGGCGCATAATGCTCTTTCCCCCTTCCGCTTCCCCCCTGATCGCGATGCTCCGTTCTTCGTTCAGCCTTGCCACCGCCGCCCTGTTGCTGGGCGCCTGCAGCACCACGCCCTCGCAACCCGGATCCGGCAATCCGGCCACCGTCGTCGATGTCCCCGCCGTCAGCCACCCGGATGGCGAAACCCCTGCCTGGTGGTACCGCAGTGGCGCGGCGCAGGCCGCGGCCAACGGCGCGATGCAGGGCAAGGCGAAGAACGTGATCCTGTTCCTCGGCGACGGCATGAGCCTGACCACGGTCGCCGCCGCACGTATCCTCGACGGCCAGCGCAAGGGGCGGCCGGGCGAGGAGAACCGGCTGTCGTGGGAAACCTTCCCGGCCACCGCGCTCAGCAAGACCTACAACACCAATTCGCAGACCCCCGATTCGGCCGGCACCATGACTGCCATCACCACCGGGGTGAAGACCCACATGGGCGCCATCGGCGTCTCCGCCGGCAGCCGCCTGGATTGCGCCGACAGCCTGGGCAAGCAATTGCTGAGCTGGCTGGAGCTGGCCGACAGCGCCGGCCTGGCCACCGGTGTGGTCAGCACCGCGCGCCTGACCCACGCCACCCCGGCGGCGACCTATGCGCATTCGCCGGAGCGCAACTGGGAGGCCGATGTCGACCTGCCGCCGGAAGCGGTCGAACAGGGCTGCCGCGACATCGCCCAGCAGTTGATGACACCGCACTTCGGCAAGGGTCCGACCGTGGCCCTTGGCGGCGGACGCGGCGAGTTCATGACCGTCGCCGAAAACGATCCCGAGTACGGCGACAAGGTCGGCCTGCGCCTGGACGGCCGCGACCTGGTCGCCGAATGGCGGCAGACGCACCCGGATGGCACCTATGTCTGGAACCGCCAGCAGTTCGAGGCCGCAAAGGACGCACCGGCGCTGCTGGGCCTGTTCGAATACGACCACATGCAGTACGAACACGACCGCCCGCAGGACATCGGCGGCGAACCGAGCCTGGCCGAGATGACCCGCGCGTCGATCCGCACCCTGTCGCGGAACGCCAATGGTTACGTGCTGATGGTCGAAGGCGCGCGCATCGACCATGCCAACCACGCCGGCAACGCCTTCCGCGCGCTGACCGACACCATTGCCCTGTCCGAAGCGGTACAGGCCGCGGCCGACGCCACCTCGGCCGAAGACACGCTGATCATCGTCACCGCCGACCACTCGCATACGCTGGGCTTCGTCGGCTATCCGCAACGCGGCAACCCGATTCTGGGCAAGGTGCGCGGCGCCAGCGGCGAAGGCGCCAATACCGGCGACTACGCCCGCGACGGCATGGGCCTGCCCTACACCACCCTGAACTACATGAACGGCCCCGGTTATGCCGGTGCCAGCAACCGCCAGCCGGAAGGCCCGAAGCACTTCTACCACACGCCTGCCGAGTTCTCTCCCGCCAGCGGCCGGCCCGACCTGACCGACGTCGATACCGAAAATCCGGACTACCTGCAGGAAGCGCTGTTCCCCGCCAAGTCCGAGACCCACGGCGGCGACGATGTCGGCATCTGGGCTCGCGGCCCCGGCAGCCAGGCCGTGCGCGGCACGGTCGAGGAAAACGCCATCTACCACTTCATCGTCCAGGCCACGCCGAAACTGCGTGAACGCCTGTGCGCGGCCGGCACCTGCAACCGCGACGGCGTACCGGTGGAATTGCCGAAGCCGCAGGATTTCCAGCAGGCTCCCTGACCCGACCACAGCACAAGGAGGTTCACATGCTCGCCTACGTCACCCTCGGCACCCGCGACCTGGCCCGCGCGGCCGCGTTCTACGACCAGGTCCTCGCCGTCATCGGCGGCAAGCGGATGATGGAAGAGCCGGATTACTTCATCGCCTGGGCCAACAGCGAACACGGCGCCGGTCTCGGCATCACCTACCCCTTCGACAAGCAGCCGGCCAGCGTCGGCAACGGCACCATGGCCGCCCTGCAAGCCGAAAGCCGCGAGCTGGTGGATCAGTTGCACGCCAAGGCACTCGAACTCGGCGGCAGCGACGAAGGCGCGCCCGGGCAACGCTACCCCGGCTTCTACGCCGCCTACTTCCGCGACCTGGACGGCAACAAGCTCAACGTCTGCTACATGGGCGAATGAGCGCGGCGCGCACGGCTGCGTCGGTTGGCCGAGCTGGATTCAGAACGGCTTGGCCACCACCAGATACACCACACCGAGCAACAGCAGCAGCGGCACTTCGTTGAACCAGCGCAGTGCCTTCGACGAAGGCAGCGTCTTGCCCTTGGCTTGCCCCTTCAGCCAGCGTCCGCCGACGACGTAGTGGATGAGGATCAGCGCGACCAGCGCCAGCTTGGCGTGCATCCAGCCCGAACCTGCCACCACCATGGTCGGAAACGTCGGCCACAGCCGGTAGCCCAGCCACAGCAGCAGGCCCAGCACGAAGGCCAGGCCGAACATGATGTGGCCGAAGCTGTACAGCCGCCGCCCCATCAGCGCCAGTCGCGACTGCACGTCCGCTTGTCCTTGCGTTTCGGCCAGGTTGACCAGGATCCGCGGCAGGTAGAACACCGCCGCCATCCACGCGATGACGAAGATCACGTGCAAGGTCTTGACCCACAGATAGGCGTGCATGCGCTGGACTCCCGCGGCCGTGCCGCGCGTGCTGGACGAAGGCGGGTATTGTAGACGCCCTTCGCAGCACCTCAGGATCCGCACGCATGAGCAAGCAGTACGACCGCGCCTACTTCGACAAGTGGTATCGCCGCGAAGGCATCGGCGGCCGCCAGCGGCTGGCGCGCAAGGTCGCGATGGCGGTGGCGGTGGCCGAATACCATCTGGAGCGGCCGATCCGCAGCGTGCTGGACATCGGCTGCGGCGAAGGCGCCTGGCGCGCGCCGCTGCTCAAGCTCCGGCCCAACTGCAGTTACCTGGGTTTCGACAGCAGCGAATACGCGATCGGCCGCTACGGTCGCCGGCGCAACCTGCATCCGGCGCGTTTTGCCGACTTCGCCGAATTGCGCCCCTGTGCGCCGGTCGACCTGCTGGTCTGCAGCGACGTCCTGCATTACCTGCCGGCACGCGAGATCGCTCGCGGCCTGCCCGGTCTGGCCGAACTGTGCGCCGGCGTGGCTTTTCTGGAATGTTTTGCACGCGAGGACGAGACGCTCGGCGACGATGTCGGCTACATCGCCCGCCCCGCCCGCTGGTACCGTCGGCATTTCGCCGAAGCCGGCTTCCAGCAGGCCGGATCGCACTGCTGGCTGTCGCCGACGCTGGCTGAACAGGCAGCTGCGCTGGAGCTGGCCCCCTGTTCATGATGCGACGTGCCTCCGTCACCGAATTGAGGTATGCTGCATCGCAGCAAAAAGGAGTTGAACCGCATGCTGCTCTATCAATGGCATGAACTCGGCCGCCATTGGATGTCGCCCTGGATCCAGCTGGCCGACGCCAACGCCAAGATCTTCTCCAACCCCAACAGCTGGCTGTCGCGGCTGCCGGGGGCCGAACGCGTGTCGGCCTACAACGAGCTGGTCTACCGGCTGGGCAAGGACTACGAGAAGCCCGAGTGGAGCATCCACCAGGTCGATAAGGACGACGCCTCGATCCCGGTGGTCGAGCAGGAAATCATCCGCAAGCCGTTCTGCCGTCTGCTGCGCTTCAAGCGCTACACCGACGACGCCGGCAGCATCGCCACGCTGAAGGAAGAACCCTCGGTGCTGGTGGTCGCGCCGTTGTCCGGCCACCACGCCACCCTGCTCCGCGACACCGTGCGCACCCTGCTGCGCGACCACAAGGTCTACGTGACCGACTGGGTCGACGCGCGCATGGTGCCGATGTCCGAAGGCGAGTTCAGCCTGGACGACTACATCGCCTACGTCGAGGAATTCATCCGCCACATCGGCGCCGACAAACTGCACGTGATCAGCGTGTGCCAGCCGACCGTACCGGTGCTGGCCGCGGTATCGCTGATGGCCGGCCGCGGCGAGAAGACCCCGCGCTCGCTGGTCATGATGGGCGGCCCGATCGACGCCCGCCACAGCCCCACCGAGGTCAACGGCCTGGCCACACGCAAGCCGCTGTCGTGGTTCGAGAACAACGTCATCCACACCGTGCCGGAAACCTATCCGGGCCACGGCCGCAAGGTCTATCCCGGCTTCCTGCAGCATGCCGGCTTCATCGCCATGAATCCCAGCCGCCACTTCATGTCGCACTGGGATTTCTATTCCGACCTGGTCAAGGGCGACCAGCAGGATGCCCAATCGCATCGCCAGTTCTACGACGAGTACAACGCCGTGCTGGACATGCCAGCGCCGTACTACCTGCAGACCATCCGCACCGTGTTCCAGGAGTTCCTGCTGCCGCGCGGCAAGTGGAAGGTCAAGGGCGAACTGGTCAATCCCGCCGCGATCCGCAATACCGCGCTGATGAGCATCGAAGGCGAACTGGACGACATTTCCGGCCTCGGCCAGACCGCCGCCGCGCACGCGATGTGCAGCGGCATCCCCAAGACCCGCCACCGCACCCTGGTGGTGGAAGGCGCCGGACACTACGGCATCTTCAGCGGCCGTCGCTGGCGCGAGAAAGTCTATCCGCAGGTGCGCGACTTCATCGCCAAGTACGCTTGAGCGCAAACGAGGAACGAGTGGAGAGAAACGAGTGGAGAGGAACGAGGAGTGAGTGAAAGGCAGAGGCTGCTGCGCCGTTGACTTCACTCGTTTCTCACTCCTCTCCACTCGTTCCTCGCTCCTCTCGCTCCCTTCACACCACCGGATTGCGCACCAGCAGGTGCTTGGCCAGCCAGCCGTGGAACATGCCGACCGCCCGCGCCAGGTGCAGGGTGCCGAACAGCAGCAGGATCCCGGTCGCCGAAACCGCCGGCAGCAGCCACGGCGCATCCGAAGCCATGTTCCAGCTGCCGAATTCCATTTCGTAGGAATACGGGAACAGCAAGCTCAACGGCGCCAGCGCCAACCCCAGCGACGTGCTAAGCAACGACACCGCGACGGTGAAGTACGCGGTTCCCAGCGGCAGCATCAGCAGGAAATACAGCATTGCAGTCCAGGTGCGGCCGTCGGTGAACAGCTCGCCCAGCCGCGTCATCCACGGCTTGTCCCGCTGCGTATACAGCGGACGCCGCGGCATGCGTTCGCCCAGCAGGACCTCAACGATGCGCCCTTCCACCAGCGACAGCAGACGCACCGACATCAGGAACAGCAGCAGCAGCGGGATGCCGATGATCAGGATCAGCAGCCCGGCCGACAGGCTGGCGCCGGTCACCACCCAGGTGAAATAGAAGGTTCCGGTGGCCAGGGCCAGCAGCATGTAGAACAGCGCGCCATAGGTGCGCGGGTCGGCGATCACGCCGAAGAAGCGGCCTGGCAGCGAAGTCCGCGGCGGCGGCGGCGGCGGCCGCAACGCGCGCGTCACCTTGACCTCGGTATCGCGGTAGATCTCGGCGACCTCTTCGGGCGCGCCATAACTGCCGGCCACCGAGGCGATCACCTCGGCCTCGGACTTTCCGGCCTGCTCGGCCAGTTCCGCGCGCAGATATTCCTCGGCGTCGTACAGGGCATCCTGGATCATCGCCGGGTCGGCGCCTTTCAGCGCCGCGCGCAGCTGTTCCAGGTATTCGGGAATGGACGTCGGCAAGGCGGTGGTGGTTTCACTGGTGCTCATTGCAATGCCCCCTTCAGGACGGTATCGACGGAATCGCGGGTCGCGCCCCAGGCGGCGGCCCACTGTTGCAGGGCCTGCCGGCCCGGTCCGGTGATGCGGTAATAGCGGCGCGGCGGCCCAGCGTCCGACGGCTCGATGAAACTCTCCAGCAACCCGGCCGCTTCCAGGTTCCGCAGCACCGGGTACAGCGCGCTCTGCTTGCCGCTCAGCACACCATCGAGCCGCTCCATGCGCTTGGCGATCAGATACCCGTACAGCGGTTCGCCAGCCTGCGCCAGCACCGCCAGCAGGGCCAGCGACACCGTGCCGGTACTCAGTTCCTTCTGGAACTTCTTCAGCGACCCATCCACTTCGTTCATTGGCCCTGCTCCCACCCGGGTTGGCTAGGTTGAAGGGAATACTACTAATTACTTCAGTATAGTGATTGTGCCATTAGTCATCGCCTGTCGGGTTTGCCGGCCATGGCCGCTGCGGCCAGAATCGGGGACCACATTCGCTCGCCACCGGAACCGCATATGCGCCTGCGCACCACCTCGCTCGCCTTTTGTCTGGCTCTTGCCACCGCCGCGCCGGTCCTTGCCGACGACGCGCCGGTCTACCGCAGCGCGCAGGAGATCGTCGACGCGGCGCCGGATACCGACTGGCGCGACCTCGACCCGGCCAACACCCTGTACATGGAGTTGCCGGGCGGCCGGGTGATCATCGAGCTGGCGCCGGAGTTCGCCCCGGAGCACGCCGGCAACATCCGCACCCTGGCCCACGAACATTTCTGGGACGGCACCAGCATCTATCGCTCGCAGGACAACTTCGTAGTCCAGTTCGGCGATCCGGACGGCGAAGACCCGGCCACGGCCAAGTCCCTCGGTAGTGCGAAAACCCATCTGCCGGCCGAATTCGAGCGCGCCAGCGACAGACTGCACTTCGACGCGCTACCCGACGTCGATGGCTGGGCATCGCAGGTCGGCTTTGCCGACGGCTTCCCCGCCGGCCGCGACCCGCAGGCCGGCAAGGCCTGGCTGGCGCATTGCTACGGCGCGCTCGGCGCCGGCCGCAACCTTGACGCCGACAGCAGCCTGGGCGCCGAACTGTACGTGGTCACCGGACAGTCGCCGCGTCAACTGGATCGCAACATCACCCTGGTCGGCCGGGTGGTGAAGGGCATGGAACTGCTCAGCGTGATCCCGCGCGGCCCCGAGCCGATGGGTTTCTACGAGAACGCCGAAGAACGCACGCCCATTGTGTCGATCCGCCTGGCCAGCGACGTGCCGGCGGCCGAACGCACGCCGCTGCAACTGCTGCGCACCGACACCCGGAGCTTCCACGACGCCACCGAGGCCCGGCGCAATCGCCGCGACGCCTTCTACAAGCGCCCCTCCGGACACATCGACCTGTGCAACGTTCCGCTGCCGGTACGGGTAACGCCCGCACGCCACTGATCCCACACTCACATCCCGACCTGGAGAAAACCCCCATGCCCCTGTTGCGCTTCCGCGTCACCGGCACCGAAGACGACCTGCGCCTGCTGGCCGACCGCATCAACGACATCGACGGCATCGAACACATCGAGGAAATCGCCGACCTGATGCCGCATATGGACGACCCGGACTCCAGCTCGGCCGGCCTGACCGACGACATCGGCCCCGGCACTCACCTGCTGGAAATCGACGCCCCCGACGATGCGCTCGCCGAACGCGTGCGCAACGTGATCGAGCTGACCGCAGCCAATCGCGATCTGGTGATCGAATTCGAAGCCGACGACGGCTGAGCCACCTGACGCGCGCTGGCGTCGGCGGCATGTCGCGCTCAAACCAGTTGACGCATCGAGGCCGGGTCGAAATCGCGCAGGCCGACGCTGTCGCCGCTACGGACCTTCTGCGCCCATTGCGGATCGGCCAGCAGCGCACGGCCGACCGCGATCAGGTCGAACTCTTCGCGTTCCATCCGCCTCACCAGTTCGTCCAGACCGGCGGCCTGCGAACCCTTGCCGCCGAAAGCGCCGAGGAAGTCGCTGCCGGACAGGCCAACCGATCCCACCGAGATTGTCGGCGCGCCGGTCAGCTTCTTCGCCCAGCCGGCGAAGTTCAGCCCCTGCTCGCCGTCGATCTCCGGGAATTCCGCTTCCCAGAACCGTCGCTCCGAACAATGCAGGATGTCCACGCCCGCCTCGACCAGCGGCAATAGCCAGTCACGCATCTCGTCCGGCGTAGTCGCCAGCCGCGCCTTGTAGTCCTGCTGCTTCCATTGGCTGACCCGCAGCAGCAGCGGGAAATCCGGCCCGATCGCGGCACGCACGGCGGCAATGACTTCAGCGGCGAAGCGCGAACGCTCGCGCAGGCTGGCGCCACCGTAACGATCAGTGCGACGGTTGCTGCCGGACCAGAAGAACTGGTCGATCAGATAGCCGTGCGCGCCATGCACTTCGACCACGTCGAAGCCCAGTCGGCGTGCATCGGCGGCGGCGCGCGCGAACGCGGCGACGGTGTCGGCGATGTCTTCCTCGCTCATCGCCACCCCGTTCGGATCGTCAGGCCCGTTCAGTCCGGACGGACTTTCGACCGGCGCTTCCGGCGTCCATGCACTGGTCCCACGCGTCGCGCCGGTATGCCAGATCTGCGGACCCATCCGTCCACCGGCGGCATGCACCGCGTCGATCACACCTTTCCAGCCCTGCAGCGCAGCGTCGCCATGGAAGAACGGAATCCCCGGCTCGTTGCGCGAGGCCGGACGGTCAATCACGGTGCCCTCGGACAGGATCAGCCCCACCCCGCCCTCGGCGCGACGACGGTAGTAGTCGGCATTGGCGCTGCCGGGAATGCCCTCGGGAGCGAACAGCCGCGTCATCGGCGCCATCACGATGCGGTTGGCCAGCTGCAGGGTCTTGTGCTGGAACGGGCGGAACAGGATCTCGTTGGCAGGCATTGCGTCAGTGTCGTGTGAGAAGGTCGGCGAATTCTGCGACACGGGCGCCGCATGCAGAACCCGTTTCCGCTGCAGATCTCAGGACACTGTGTTCGATCAGGCCGCCCTGGTGGCGACTCAGTCGTCTTCGTCGTCCTCCACCGGGGTCAGCACCAGGTCCTGGAAGTCGAAGCTGAAGTCGGTCAGCGACGATGCCGGCTGCATGCGCAGCTCGCGCACCTTGCCGTCCGGGTCCAGGCTGAAGCTGGCGAAGGCATCGGCATTGAGCGTGCGCTCGTCCCAGCGCACGATGAAGGTATCGTGCTGCCAGTGCTCCAATGTGCCCAGCAACAGCGGCGTGTGCGCGAACTGCATGCGCAGGCGGCCATCCTGTTCGAACACGCGCACCTCGCCGTACCACGGATCGCGATAGTTGGCGGCATAGCCGGAAGGCGGCAGCGATGGCGTGGAACCTTCTGCCCGCGCGGCCA
Organism: Pseudoxanthomonas kalamensis DSM 18571; assembly: GCF_010211745.1. GTDB lineage: Bacteria > Pseudomonadota > Gammaproteobacteria > Xanthomonadales > Xanthomonadaceae > Pseudoxanthomonas_A > Pseudoxanthomonas_A kalamensis. Next base: position 169,379 of record NZ_PDWQ01000002.1, read on the forward strand.
GATGCTGCTGCCAGCCTTCGTCGGCATCGCCGCCGGCCTTGGCCACCGATTTCGCGTAGGCATCCACCCAGTCGGTGGCCGGCGCATCCAGCAAGGCATCCAGCACGGTGTAGGTGACCGCATTGAAGGCCGCGCCGCTTTCCTGGTTGGTCAGCACGACCACGCCGAGGTTCAGTTCCGGAATCAGGGTCAGACGCGAGACCATGCCCGGCCAGCCGCCGGTGTGCCAGACCAGCTTGCGGCCGCGATAGTCGCTGAGCCGCCAGCCCTCGCCATAGCCCTGGAAGTTCGGCGTGGCCGCGGCCAGTTCCGGCACAGGCGGTTTGCCGACGCCGATCGGGGTGATCACCGACCACATCTCGCGCTGCCGCGCCTGGCTGAACAACGGCGTGCCGTCGGGCAGCTTGCCGCCGGCCAGTTGCACGTTCATCCATTTGCCCAGGTCGTGCACGCTGGCGTACAGGTCGCCGGCGGCGCGATTGTTCGACCAGCTCATCCGCGCCACCGGCTGCAGGGTCTTGAAATCGGCCTTGGCGTGGCCGATGGCCGGGCGATCGGCGGCCGTGACCCGGTCGTTGAAACGGGTGCCACGCATACCGACCGGGTCCAGGATCTCGTGTTGCACGAAATCGACGTAGCTCTGTCCGGAGACCTCTTCGATCACCTTCTGCGCTACCGCATACAGGATGTTGTCGTAGGCGTAGCCGTCGCGGAATCCTTTCTTCAGCGGCACCTTCGACAAGCGTTGCACGACCTCGTCCACGCTGTAGTCGCTGGGTGGCCAGAACAGCAGGTCGCCGGCGCCCAGGCTGAGGCCGGAGCGGTGCGAGAGCAGGTCGCGGATGCGCATCTGCCCGGTGACGTAGTCGTCGGACATGCGGAAACCCGGAAGATGGTCGATCACCCGGTCGTCGAGTTTCAGCTTGCCCTGATCAGCCAGGATCGACAGCGCCGCCGCGGTAAAGGCCTTGGTGTTGGAGGCGATGGCGAACGGCGTGGTCGCGGTGACTGCGGCCGGCTTGCCGATCTCGCGCACGCCATAGCCGCGCTCGAGCACGACTTCACCGTCCTTGACGATAGCCACCGCAATGCCCGGCACGTCGAAAGTCTCGCGCACGCGCTCGACCTGCGCGTCGAGATCCTGCAATCGCGACGGCAGTTCACCCGCTGTCGCCCACGTGGCCGACAGCGCCAGCATCCATCCCGCACACCACTTGCCCATGTCGTACTCCTGTCCGATCCGGAAAACTACAGCAACGCCTGCTTCGCCACGATTACCCCGTTGGCATCGGCATACAGCCAATCCCCCGGCGTGAACACCACACCGGCGAAACCGACCTGCACCTCCACCTCGCCCAGGCCACGCTTTTCGGTCTTCATCGGCGTGGCCGCCAGCGCCTTGACCCCGAGCGGCAGCTGCTGCAGCGCTTCGACGTCGCGCACGCCACCGTGGATAAGCAAGCCGCTCCAGCCGTTCTTCACCGCCGCCTCGGCCAGCATGTCGCCCAGCAACGAACGTCGCACCGAGCCTGCGCCATCGACCACCAGTACCCGTCCGTGGCCGTCACTGCCGACCTGCTCGCGGACCCGCGAGTTGTCCTCGAAGCAGCGGATGGTCGCGATGCGGCCGTGGAAGCGGTGGTTGCCGCCGAAGTCCAGGAACAGCGGCTCGGCCACCTGCACCTCGGGATGGGCATCGCAAAGATCAGGCGTGGTCCAGGTCATGGCGGAAATCCTGCGGACGGGAGTTCCGATGTTACCGCTGGCGCGCGAGCAGCGGGGCTGCGCCAATGATCGATGGTATAGGCGACAATGCGCGGATGCCGATGACCGCCACCGCCCGCGCCCAGTTGCAGATCCATCTGTGTGTGCTGTTGTGGGGCTTCACCGCCATCCTCGGCAAGCTGATCCTGCTGCCGGCGCTGCCGCTGGTGTGGTGGCGCATGTTGATCGTGGTCGCGGCGCTGGCCCTGCTGCCGCGCGTCTGGCGCGGGCTGCTGGCGATGCCTTCGCGCCTGCGCCTGGCCTACGCCGGGATCGGCCTGCTGGTGGCGCTGCACTGGCTGACTTTCTACGGCGCCATCAAGCTGGCCAATGCCTCGGTGGCCGCCACCTGCATCGCGCTGGCGCCGGCATTCACCGCGGTGGTCGAACCGTGGCTGGCGCGACGGCCGTTCTCGCCGCGCGAGTTGGCCTTCGGCCTGGCGGTGCTGCCCGGAGTGGCGCTGGTGGTCGGCGGCGTGCCGGACGGCATGCGCAGCGGGATCGTGGTCGGCGCCTTGTCGGCACTGCTGGTGGCTATCTTCGGATCACTGAACAAGCGTCTGGTCGAACACGGCGACCCGCTGGTGGTCACCGCCGTCGAACTGGGCGCCGGCACCCTGCTGCTGACCGCGCTGGCGCCGGCGATGCCGTGGCTGTTCCCGGCCTTCGCCGGCGACCTGTGGGCGCTGCCCGGCTGGCGCGACGGCCTGTGGCTGCTGGCGCTGTCGCTGCTATGCACGCTGCTGCCGTTCGCGCTGGCGCTGGTCGCGTTGCGCCACCTCAGCGCCTACGCGGTGCAGTTGGTGACCAACCTGGAACCGGTCTACGCCATCGTGCTGGCGATGCTGCTGCTGGGCGAGCAGCGCGAACTGGGCGGGCTGTTCTACCTGGGTGTGGCGATCATCCTGGCCGCGGTGTTCCTGCAGCCGCTGCTGCAACCACGCCGACCGGTGGAGCATGCCGAAATCCTCGGCACCGCCGAGGCCAGGCAGATCGTCGACTGACGCCGGCTCAGTCCTGCGAACGCTTGCCGCCCTTGCGGTGCGGCTTCTTCGCCACCGGCTTGGCCGCGAAACGGGGCTTGCCGCGCCGCGGCGGCGCATGGCCGTCGTCTTCGCCCAGCCGGCGGATGCGCAACTGCTGCCCGGCCACCCAGACCTTCTTCAGGTGCAGCAGGGTTTCCTTCGGCATGCCTTCGGGCAGGTCGAGCACACTGTGATCGTCGTGGATGTCGATGCGGCCGATGTAGCGGCTCTCCAGCCCGGCCTCGTTGGCGATCGCGCCGACGATGTTGGACGGCTTGACCCCGTGCGCGTGGCCAACCTCGATGCGGAAGCTTTCCATACCGATCTCCGGCGCCCCGCGCGGCGGCTTGTCCGGTTTGTCGAATCGGGGCGCCCGCGTCGGCGCTTGGTCGCGATCCTCGCGCGGGCGCGGCGGGCGCGCTTCCGCGCGGGCGCGTGGCGCCGGCCTTTCGCCCTCGCGAGTCTCGCGAACCTCCGGCTTGCGGCTGGCGCGCGGACTGTCCGGCGGCAGCAGCAGCGGCGCATCGCCCTGCAGCAGCCGTGCCAGCGCCGCGGCAATTTCCACCGCCGGCACATCATGTTCGCGCTCGTAGGTCTCGATCAGCGGGCGGAACTCGGCGGTGTCGCCGTCGGCCAGCGCCTCGCTGATGCGGCCGAGGAAACGCGCCACCCGGCGGTCGTTGACCGCTTCCGCGCTGGGCAGCGACATTTCCTCGATCGGCTGGCGGGTGGCGCGCTCGATCGCGCGCAGCATGCCCTTCTCGCGCGGGGTGACGAACAGGATCGCCTCGCCGCTGCGGCCGGCGCGCCCGGTGCGCCCGATCCGGTGCACGTAGCTCTCGGTATCGTAGGGAATGTCGTAGTTCAGCACATGGCTGATCCGCTCCACGTCCAGCCCGCGCGCGGCCACGTCGGTGGCCACCAGCACGTCCAGCTTGCCGTCCTTCAGCTGGCCGATGGTCTTCTCGCGCTGCGCCTGCTGCATGTCACCGTTGATCGCCGCCGCCGCCAGCCCGCGCGCCTGCAACTTGCCGGCCAGTTCTTCGGTGGCGGCCTTGGTGCGGGCGAACACGATCATCGCGTCGAACGGTTCGGCCTCCAGGATCCGGGTCAGTGCCTCCAGCTTGTGCATGCCGCTGCCGAACCAGTAACGCTGGCGGATATTGGTCGCGGTGGTGGTCTTGGCCGCGATGGTCACTTCCACCGGGTCGCGCAGGTAGGTCTGGGCGATGCGATGGATCTGCTTGGGCATGGTCGCCGAGAACAGCGCCACCTGGCGCGATTCGGGCACCTTCTTCAGCACCGTCTCGACGTCGTCGATGAAGCCCATCCGCAGCATTTCGTCGGCTTCGTCCAGCACCAGCGTGGTCAGCCCGGACAGATCGAGCGAACCCCGGTTCAGATGGTCGATCACCCGTCCCGGCGTGCCGACCACCACGTGCGCGCCGCGGCGCAGCGAATGCAGCTGCGGTCCGTAGCTCTGCCCGCCGTAGATCGGCACCACATGGAAACCCGGCAACCGCGCGGCATAGCGCTGGAAGGCCTCGGCCACCTGGATCGCCAGCTCGCGGGTCGGCGCCAGCACCAGCGCCTGCGGCAACGTCCGCGACAGGTCCAGCCCGGACAGCACCGGCAGCGCGAAGGCGGCGGTCTTGCCGGTACCGGTCTGCGCCTGCCCCAGCACGTCGCGGCCGGCCAGCAGGGCGGGAATGGTCGCCATCTGGATCGGCGACGGCGACTCGTAACCGAGTTCGGTCACCGCCTGCTGCACGGGCGCGGCTAGGCCGAGATCCGCGAAACGCGGCGGCGCGGGAATGGCATCTGACATGAAGGCTCCGGAGCGCCCGGCCGGGCGCCGGCGGGCGGAAAGACCGCGTATTGTGCGCCTTTTCGCGCCGGTTTGCCGCGACGGCGGCGTTCCGGACCCCGTGCCGCCGGGATGTTCCCGCGGCGAGGAGACGCGTCAGCGCGGCTCCGCGTCCGAATAATCGACCAGCATCGGGAAGTGGTCGGACGGGTAGCGTTCCCCGGCATGGTCGTCGACGGTGCGCAAGCGCTCGGCCTTCAGGCCACGCGACCAGGCCCAGTCGATCCGGCGCTCGGCCCGTCCGCTGAAACCGTGGAAGGTCGCCGCTGGCCCTTCCCGCAATGCCGCACTGACGAAAGCGTCGTCGAGGTCCTGTTGCAGGCGCGCATACGCCGGACTGCCCGGCTCGTCGTTGAAGTCGCCGGTCAGGACCACCGGCGCATCGCCCGCCAGTTCGGCGATGCGCTGCGCCAGCAGTTCCGCGCAACGGCGTCGCGCCTCGCCGTCTTCCTGCCGGTAGGGAAAGTGGGTGTTGAACAGGTAGAAGCGGCGGCCATCGGCCCAGCGTTCGAACAAGCCCCAGGTGACCATACGCGGATAGGGATTGCCCCAGCTGATGCTGCCGGGCACCTCGGGAGTTTCGGACAGCCAGAAGTTGCCGGATTCGATCAGGCCCAGGGTGTAGGTCCGGTAGAACACGCCCATGCGTTCGTCGTCGGGCTTGCCGTCGCCACGGCGTCCGCTGCCGAACCACGCGTACCCGGGCAGGTGCGCGACCAGATAGCGGCCTTGCGCTGCGACCAGTTCCTGGGTACCGACGACATCCGGCGCGGCATCGCCGATGACCTGCACCATCAGCTCGCGGCGCGCTTCCCAGCGGTTGGGACCGTCGGCCTCCACCGGTACCCGCACGTTGAAGCTCATCACCCGCAACCCAGGCCGCGCATCGCCGGCCGCCGCCGCTGCGGACGCAAGCCACAGGCCGGCCAGCAGGCCGCAGGACAACAGGATCAACCTCGGGAATACCGTCATCGCGCGCCCTCCTCGGCATTGGCAGCGGTCGTGTCGCACCCCGCCGCCACGCATGATTCTAGCGGCAGTGATCATGCCCGTTCGAACACCCTCGATGTCCAATCGCTAGACTGCGGCCATGCGAATCATCGATTTCGAACTGGAACGCGACTTCATCGAACTGAACCAGCTGCTCAAGCTGAGCGGGCTGTGCGACAGCGGCGGCCAGGGCAAGGCGATGGTGGCCAGCGGCGCGGTCCGGGTCGATGGCGAGCAGGAGCTGCGCAAGACCGCCAAGATCCGCGCCGGCCAAGTGATCGAACTGGAAGGCGTTCGCATCCTTGTGCGCGGCCGGGAGGCCGATGCGGGACAATAAGGTTCCCGTTCTACCCGAAAGCCCGCATGTTCCGCTGGTTCGAAAGCCGCCTGCCGCCTTTTCCGCCCGCGCTGCCAACGCAGCCGCCGACCGGGCTGTATGCCTTCTGTCGCCATTACACGCGTGGCGCCGAGCCGTGGCTGCTGCTGATGGCCGCGACCACCGCCGGCATCGCGATCGCCGAACTGGTGCTGTATGCCTATGTCGGTTCGCTGGTCGACCGGCTCGGCGCTTCCACCCCGGACGGGTTCTTCGCCGGCGAAGGCCGCCACCTGTTGTGGATGGGCGCACTGGTACTGCTGGCATTGCCGCTGCTGGTGCTGCTGAACGCACTGGTCCAGCACCAGACCCTGCTCGGCAATTTCCCGATGCGGATCCGCTGGAACGTGCACCGCTACCTGCTGCGGCAGTCGATGGGGTACTTCCAGGACGAGTTCGCCGGACGCATCGCCACCAAGCTGATGCAGACCTCGCTGGCGGTGCGCGAAACGGTGATCAAGCTGCTCGACATCGGCAACTACGTGCTGGTGTTCTTCGTCGGCACCCTGGTCGTGGCCGGCGCCACCGACTGGCGGCTGATGCTGCCGTTCGCCGCCTGGATCGCCGGCTACGCCCTGCTGATGCGCCATTTCATCCCGCGCATGAGCCGGATCTCGGCGCTGCAGGCCGATGCGCGCTCGACCATGACCGGACGCATCGTCGACAGCTACACCAACATCGCCACGGTCAAGCTGTTCTCGCACTCGCAGCGCGAACAGGCTTACGCGCGCGAGGCGATGCAAGGCTTCATCGACACCGTGTACCCGCAGATGCGGCTGGCCACGCGGGTCACCAGCCTGCTGTACGCGCTGAACATGCTGCTGCTGTTCTGCGTGGTCGCCGCCGGCCTGTGGCTGTGGCAGCAGGGTGCGGCCAGCGCCGGTGCGATCGCGGTCGCCATCGCCCTGGTGCTGCGCATCCTCGGCATGTCGCAGTGGATCATGTGGGAACTGTCGGCGCTGTTCGAGAACATCGGCACCGTGCACGACGGCATCCACTCGATCTCGCTGCCGCCAACCGTCGACGATGCCGCGGGCGCCGCGGCCATGCCGCAACCGGCCGGCGATATCCGCTTCGAAGGCGTCAGTTTCCACTACGGCAAGCAGGGCGGCGTGATCGAGGACCTCGACCTGCACGTCCGCCCGGGCGAGAAGATCGGCGTGGTCGGCCGCTCCGGCGCCGGCAAGTCGACCCTGGTCAACCTGCTGCTGCGCTTCCACGATTGCGAACGCGGCCGAATCCTGATCGATGGCATCGACATCGCCAGCGTGCAGCAGGATTCGCTGCGCGCGCAGATCGGCGTGGTCACCCAGGACACCTCGCTGCTACACCGATCGGTGCGCGAGAACATCCTGTACGGCCGCCCCGACGCCAGCGACGAGGACATGCGCGAAGCCGCGAGCCGGGCCGACGCGCTGGATTTCATCGACGAACTGGTCGACGCCAAGGGCCGGCGCGGCTTCGACGCCCAGGTCGGCGAACGTGGCGTGAAGCTGTCCGGCGGACAGCGCCAGCGCATCGCCATCGCCCGCGTGCTGCTGAAGAATGCCCCGATCCTGGTGCTGGACGAAGCCACCTCGGCGCTGGACTCCGAGGTGGAAGCAGTGATCCAGGAAAACCTTTACCGGCTGATGCAGGGCAAGACCGTGATCGCCATCGCCCACCGGCTGTCGACGATCGCGGCGATGGACCGGCTGGTGGTGATGGATCGCGGCCGCATCGTCGAACAGGGCAGCCATGCGCAACTGGTCGCGGCCGGCGGCCTCTACACCCAGCTGTGGCAGCGCCAGTCGGGCGGCTTCATCGACCCGCCGACCGAGGCTGCGGTGCCCTGAGCCGGCGCCGCATCGGCTGACGAAGGCTCAGCGCAGGCTGTAGCCGGAAACGCGCCAGACCTTGTCTTCGTCCAGGCGGAACGAGACCAGCTCGCGGATCGGCTGCTGCGTACCGGTGAACTTGGTCGCGTACACCACGCTGACATAGTTGCCCTCCGGCACCTCGCCGCCGGCCTTGTAGGCCGCATAGGTCACGCCGACGCGCTCGCGGGAGGCGACATTGCCGAGGCGCTTGCGGTCGGCCGCCACCTGCGAAACGAAGGCATTGCCGTCGACGATCTTCTTGGCCGCCTCGGACGCGCCCTGCCAGAGCTCGCCGGTCTTGCCCTCGTCGACCATGCCGATCACCTGATCGCCCGCCTGCGCCATCTGCTGCTCGAAGCGGGCCAGCTGCGCCTGCTGCTCGGGCGAGAGCTGCTGCTGCGCCGCTGCTGCGGGCTGGGGCTTCGCCTGTTGCGCAATGGCGCCGCCGGCCGTCAGGCCGAGGGCGACGAAAAGCAGGAGGCTGGAGCCGGTTTTCATATCGAAGTCCTTGATTCGGTGTCCGAACACCGAGTTTACGCCAGCCATACTGGCAAGCAACGTCAACGGCCCGATCCGGCACTCGCGTCCGGCGACGATTCAGTATCCGGCTGCCCCGCCTGTCCGTGCGCGGGCGGACTCTCATTCTCTTCCTGCACCGGCGCATCGGCCATGTGATCGAACTCGGACAGCGGACTGTCGTCCGGGCAGATTTCGTCGGGAAAACCGAATTCGCCGCGCAGCGACAGGCCGCAGGCATTCAGTTCCTCGACCCCGGCGGACTCGACCCGGCAACGGGCATCGAAGGCGCGCACGAAGGCGTCGCGCCGGGAAACGAAGTCCTGGCCGCACTTGCGCATCAGCCGCAGGCGGTCGAGGTCGTCCTGCGCCGGGTTGATCCCGTCCAGGCCGTACTGCTTCAGTTCGGCCGTCGTCAGCAACCTCAGACTGCGATTGGGAACCGCCATCATCAGGTCGGCCACCGCCACCGCGGCGCCGTTGCGCTCCAAATAGTCGCGCACGTGGTCGTACACCACCCGCAGTTCGCGATTCAGTTCGCGCCGCGTGGACGCGGTCGAACTCATGCGGATGATGCGGTGGATGCCCACCTTGCCGCCGATCATGCGTACATCGCCGGCCGCCAGCACGAATACACAGGCGCTGTGGCAGACTGCGTCTTCGCGCACCCACACGGTCCAGCGCGACTCGGCGATGAAATCGCCGGCGCGGATCGCATCCTCGACCATGCCGCCGCTGGAATTGATGTCCAGCACGCGCTTGTCGATACCCAGTTCGTCGGCCACCGTGGTCACCCGCTCGACCAGCGCGGTGAAGTCGGGCTGCACCTTGCCAACGTAGCGTAGGCGCATGACGCCACGCTCGATGCACGGCGCCAGCAGGGCGACGATGCTGTCATGGTCCAGATCGACCAGCGGCGCACCATCGCCTTGGCTGGCATAGTCCAGTTCGCACCCCAGCGAGGCTTCTCCGGATTCCAGCGCCCGCGGCGACCAGTCGACCTCGTGGTGGGCAGGATCGGCCGCGACCGCCGCCGGCACAGCGACAGCCGGCTCGACCGGCGCCGTGCTGACCGCACCACCCTCTTCCGGACTGGTCAGTTCGACCGTCTGCATCTCCGTGCTCGCCGGCCCGGCAGTGGGCTTGCCGCCGCAGCCTGCCAGACCCGTCGCCATCAGGGCGCCAGCCAGAAGCCAGCACGTTCGAACAACTCGCATCGCATCACCGGTCGCGGCGGGGTCCGCGCTCTCTCGATCAGTGTAGGGGCTGGCGGCCGATCCGGGCGAATTCGCGCTGAACCACGCACGGACATGAGAATTGCATCCGATTCTGTCAAGCTAGCGAGGTTCCTCCACTCATGCCCGCCCATCGCCCATGCGTCTGTCGTTGCCGAAGACCCTGTGGCTGGCCGGCCTGTTGTTGCTTGCAGGCTGCGCCAGTCGCCCCCCCGCCGCTTCGCTGCCGTCCGCGCATGTTCCGCTGCTGCTGGTTTCCGTCGACGGCCTGCGCCCGACCGATGTGACCGAGGCGCAGATGCCCGCCCTGGCCCGGCTGGCCCGGCAGGGCGTCGTCGCCGACCAAGGCATGGTGCCGTCCTATCCGTCACTGACGTTCCCCAACCACTACACCCTGGTGACCGGGCTGCGCCCCGACCATCACGGCATCATCCAGAACACGATGCGCGACGACACCCTGGGACCATTCGCGCTCTCGGACCGCAACGCGGTCGGCGATGGCCGCTGGTGGAACGACGGCCTGCCAATCTGGGTCAGCGCCGAACAGGCGGGCCTGCGCACGGCGACCATGTTCTGGCCGGGCAGCGAAGCCGAAATCCACGGCCATCGACCCAGCTACTGGCTTCCGTTCGACAAGACCATGTCGCCGCAGGCCCGTGTCGAGCGTCTGCTGACCTGGCTGGATTTGCCCGCGGACCTACGCCCGACGTTGTTGACCCTCTATTTCGACCAGGTCGATCACGAATCCCACGATTTCGGCCCCGATTCCGAACGTGCCCTGGAAGCGCGCCAGCAAATCGACCGGGCACTGGGAAGCCTGCTGGACGGTCTGCAACAGCGTGGACTCGCCGGCCATCTCAACCTGATCGTGGTATCGGATCACGGCATGACCAGGGTGGCCCCGGGGCATGTCGTGGCGATCGAAGACATGGCGCCGGCCGAGGATGTGGAGCCGATCAATGGCGGACAGGTCGTCGGCTTTGTCGCCAAGCCCGGTCGCGAGACCGCCGCCGCGCAACACCTGCTGGGACGCCACGATCACTACCAGTGCTGGCGGAAGCAGGACCTGCCTGCCCGCTGGCACTACGGTACCCACCCACGCGTACCGTCGTTCGTCTGCCAGATGGACGAAGGCTGGGATGCGCTGCCGCGCAAGTACGCGCAACAACGCCCGAACCGCGATCGCGGCTCGCACGGTTTCGATCCCGAGTTGCCGTCGATGCGCGCGACCTTCATCGCCAGCGGACCGGCATTCCGCGACGGCGTGCATCTGCCGCCTTTCGACAACGTCGATGTCTATCCCCTGCTCGCGCACCTGCTCGGCATTGCCCCCGCGGCCAACGACGGCGATCTGACTCCACTGCTGCCGGCACTGAAAGCACCTTGAGCATGCGCGGGGCGAATAGCTCGAGCGCACCGGCCACGCCGCGCCCTGCATGATCCGCTACCTGCACATCGACAGTCCGGTCGGCCGACTGCTGCTGGCGGCTGGCGAGGCCGGCCTGTGTGCGATCGAGTTCCCCAGCAACCGCCATCCGGTCGTGCGCGGTGAGGACTGGCACGCCGGCGAAAACCCGGTACTGCTCGCCACACGACGCCAGCTCGACGAGTATTTCGCCGGTCAGCGACGGCAGTTCGAGCTGCCGCTGTCGCCGTCCGGTACCGGCTTCCAGCGCCAGGTCTGGGCCGCGCTGGCGACGATTCCCTACGGCCAGACCCTCAGTTACGCGCAACTGGCCGCACGTATCGGCCAGCCCTCGGCGGTGCGCGCGGTCGGCGCCGCCAACGGCCGCAATCCGCTGCCGATCGTGCTGCCCTGCCATCGCGTGATCGGCGCCGACGGTTCGCTGACCGGGTTCGGCGGCGGCCTGCCGACCAAGCGCTTCCTGCTGCAACTGGAAGGCGCATTGCCGGGCGAACCGGATCTGTTCGCCTGAGGACGACGATGCGGCATGCGACAATGCGCGCATGCGTTCCCCCCTGCCCCGTTCCGCGCACGAGTTCCTGTGGTCGCGCGAACAGTGGAAACGGCGCCTGGCCCTGTGGGGCGGCGCGGTGGCGGTGGCGCTGGCCGCGTTGCTGTTCGCCAAGGCCGGCGATGCGGCGTTCGGCGGCTTCATGCGCATCTACGCGGCATCGCCGTGGTGGACGCTGCTGCTGACGCCGGCGGTGTTCGCCCTGCTCAGCTGGCTGACGCTGGGCTGGCTGAAACCGACCCGCGGCAGCGGCATTCCGCAGGTGATCGCGGCCATCGACCGCCCCAACCGCGACTACCAGTCGAAGAACCTCTCGCTTGGCGTGTCGGCCGGCAAGCTGGGGCTGACCGTGCTGGCGCTGTTTGGCGGCGCGTCGGTCGGGCGCGAGGGCCCCACCGTGCATGTCGGCGCCAGCCTGATGTACGTGGTCGGTCGCTGGTTCGGTTTCCGCGATCCGCACGAGGCCACCCGCTTCCTGCTCGCCGGCGGCGCGGCCGGTATCGCCGCCGCCTTCAATACCCCGCTGGCCGGGGTGGTGTTCGCCATCGAGGAGCTCAGCGACCGCTATGAGCACCGCTTCTCTGGCACCCTGATCACCGCGGTGATCGTCGGCGGCGTGGTATCGCTGGGCCTGGTCGGCAACTACACCTATTTCGGTACGGTCAGCGCCGCCCTGCCGCTGGGAACCGGCTGGCTGGCAGTGCTGCTGTGCGGCGTGGTCTGCGGCCTGCTCAGCGGCGGCTTCAGTCGCGCGACGCTGGCGGCGATGGACGGCAAGCCGCGCTGGCTGGGCCGGTTGCGAGACGCGCATCCGATTCTGTTCGCCGCCGGTTGCGGGTTGCTGCTGGCGTTGCTGGGACTGGCCTTCGGCGTCGGCGCCTTCGGCACCGGCTACGAACAGGCGCGCAGCCTGGTGCAGGGACATGCGGTCGTCGGCCACGAATTCGGCCTGATGAAACTGGCGGCCAACCTGGTGTCCTCGGCGGCCGCCATCCCCGGCGGCCTGTTCTCGCCGGCGCTGGCGGTCGGCGCCGGGCTGGGACACAACCTGTCGGTGCTGATGCCGCAGGTCGATCCACGCGCCTTCGTCCTGCTCGGCATGACCGGCTATCTGGCCGGCGTGACCCAGGCGCCGCTGACCTCGGCGGTGATCTCGATGGAACTGACCGACAGCAGCGACATGCTGCTGCCGATCCTGGCCGTGGTGCTGCTGGCACGCGCGATGTCCTCGCTGGTCTGCCGCACCCCGATCTACAAGGCCATGGCCCAACGCCTGCTGGCCGCCGCAGCGGTACCGACCGGCGACGACGGGCCACCTCCGACGCAAGGATCAGCCGCGACCTGAGCGCGGCGTCGGCGAAGACACGCTCGTCGATGAATGGATCCTGCAAAACGCGGAACGCGGCGTTTCCGCCGCGTTCCGGTTGACCGCATTGCCGAGCGAATCTCAGCCGGCCTTGGCCACGGTCTTCTTGGCCGCCTTCTTCGCCGGCGCCTTGGCAGCCGGCTTCTTCACCGCGCCCGTCGCCGCGACCACGGCGGTAGCGCTGGCCTGCTTGCGCGCATTGCCGTAGCTGGAGTTGTAACGCTTGCCCTTGGCGGTCTTGCGGTCGCCCTTGCCCATGTCTGACTGCTCCTGCGAAAGGTAGGAAAAAGTGTCCCGCGGCGCGTCAGAACCCGTTGGATAGAGCGCCGCTGAGGGGCGGCAAGCCTACCACAAGGCCGCCGCAGCGGCCCTGCCGTTTACACAGCCAGGTTTCAGCGCGGGCAATCCACGCCGTGAACATGGCGGCGACTGAGCCGCAGGTTGACCATGTGACCCAGCCCAACCAGTAAACCACCCAGAGCCATGACCACGCCGTGCAGCAGTTGCGAGACATGCAGTGGCGGATACAGCGCCGCCAGCCACAAGGCGGTCAGGCCCGGCAACAACAACCCCAATGCCTGCAAGGCGCGGTGGCGGCGATAACCCAAGGTCAGGCTGAACAGGCCCAACAGGCTCGCGAACAGGATGAAGGCCTGCTCGAAGCGTTCGCCCAGCAAACTGGAAACCCCCAACGCCGGCATCGCCGTGATCAGGAGCGGTAACAGCGCGCAGTGGATCGCGCAAACCAGCGAGCCGGTCGCGCCGAACCGGTCGAGCCATGAGCCAAGACGGGAAGACATGCCGCGAGTATGACTTCCGGGAGGGTTGCAGATCACCATGTCGGATATATTATAACATTAAACGTATTGCCGTCTCCCTCTCCAAGGCCCCAATCCCTCGCCATGAACAAGACTCCGCTACTGCACCGCCAGCTATTCCTTGCCATCACCACGACCTTGGCCGTCAGTTCCACAGTCTGGGCGCAGGTCGCCCCGCAGGAAAGTATGAATGCGGCCCCAACCAGCGACACCCGGCATGCTAAGAAAGTGGATCGGCACGTCAAGGACCTCGACAAGATCGTGGTCACCGCAAGTCCGTTGCGTGACAGCGCCGAAGCGTTGAGTCAGCCGGTCGAAGTACTCGCTGGCGAGCGTCTGGACGAACAGCGTGCCGCCACTCTGGGCGAAACCATCTCCAGTCTGCCTGGCGTGCAGAGCTCCAACTTCGGTCCTGGCGTCGGCCGGCCGATACTTCGGGGCCTGGATGGCCCCCGCGTGGCCGTGCTGAGCAATGGCATGGTCAGTAGCGACGTATCCACGGTCAGTCAGGATCATGCTCCCGCGGTGGAGGCTTTCCTTGCCGATCAGGTCGAAATACTGAAAGGCCCGTCCACCCTGCTCTATGGCAGCAGCGCTATCGGCGGCGTGGTCAATATCGTCGACGGACGCATTCCGGAAACTCCGATCGAAGGTGGATTCAGCGGCCGTGCCGAAATGCGCTTCGAGACCGTCAACGACGGCAATACCGACATGTTCCGCGTCGATGGCGGCTCCGACGGTTTTGCCGTGCATGCCGACGGCGTGTACCGCAACAACAAGGACTACGACACGCCGGACGGGAAGCAGGCCAATACCTTCATTGACACCAAGACCGGTGCGCTGGGCGCTTCATTGCTGGGTGACTGGGGATTCGTCGGCGTCTCTGCATCTCGGTTCGAAGACGATTACGGTAACCCGGGTGAACCGGGCAACCTTGCCGAAGGCGAGCGCGGCGTCTGGATCCGCATGCGCCAGGACCGCTATGACCTGAAAGGTGGGCTGACTTCGCCATGGGGAGACGGGAGCGGCCTGCGCTACAGTCTCGGCCACACCAGCTACGAGCACACCGAATTCGAAGGTGACGAAGTCGGCACGTTGTTCCAGAAGAACGCCAACGAAGGTCGCGTGGAGGCTGCCTTCTCCTGGGGGCCGGACTGGAATGGCGCAATCGGTGCGCAGGCCAGCGACACCACATTCCGCGCCATCGGCGAGGAATCGTTCGTACCCGAGACCAAAACCCGGGCCTACGGCCTGTTCGGCATCGCACGCCGCAGTTGGAACGTCTATCAGCTGGATGCGGGCCTGCGCGTGGACAAGGTCAAATCCAATCCCGCCGAAGGCGCGGCGCGCAACTTCACTCCCATCAGTTTGTCGCTGGCCGGCAGCTGGCGCATCGACGATCAATGGCGGTTGACTGCCAACCTGGATCACGCCGAACGCGCTCCCGCCGAAGAAGAGCTGTTCGCCGACGGTCCGCACCTGGCCACCCTCGCCTATGAAATCGGCAATTCCGACCTGACCGAGGAAAAAGCCAACCAGCTGGAGCTGGGCGTGCAGTACAAGTCCGAGTTGATGGACGCGAAGCTGTCCGCCTATTACAACCGATTCGACGACTTCGTCTATCTGGTCGACACCGGCGATGAATGGTATTTCGACGAAGAGGACGAATATCTACCAATCCGGCAATGGACGCAGGCCGATGCCAAGTTCTTCGGCTTCGAGGGCGAAGCCACTTTCCATCTGGCCGACAATGACAGCGGCCTGTGGGATCTGCGCATCTACGGCGACAGCGTGCGCGGTTCGCTGCGGGATGGTGGCGATCTGCCGCGCATCGCGCCCGGTCGCCTGGGCGCGCAGCTGCGCTGGCAGGCAAACGCCTGGCGGGCCAGTCTTGGCGCAGTCCGCTATGCACAACAGGACCGGGTCGCCGAGAACGAAACGCCGACCGACGGCTACACGCTGGTCGACGCGCACCTTGCCTACCATGGCGATGCCGGCAGTCAGCTCGCCTGGGAAGTATTCTTGGACGGGAACAATCTCACGGGCGAAACCGCGCGCGTGCATACCTCGTTCCTGAAGGATTCGGTCGTGTTGCCGGATCGCAACTTCGCTTTCGGCGTGCGCGTGTTCTTCTGACGATGCCAGTGCCGCACCGGGCGACGGCTATGGTGCGGCACTTCGCGGTAACCTGACCCCATGTCAGGATACTGCAACTTCGCCCCAGGCCATCCGGTCCACGGTCCCTATCACGACCGCGAATACGGCTTTCCGCAGCGCGACGAATCCATCTTGTTCGAACGCCTGCTGCTGGAGATCAACCAGGCCGGCCTGAGCTGGGAAACCATCCTGAAAAAGCGCGAGGGCTTCCGCGCCGCCTATCACGGCTTCGACGTCGACAAGGTCGCCAGTTATCGCGAACGCGAACGCCAGCGCCTGCTGGCCGACCCCGGCATCATCCGCAACCGGTTGAAGATCGACGCCGCCATCCACAACGCGCAGGTCATCCGCGGCCTGCGCAAGAGCCACGGCGGCTTTGCCGACTGGCTGGATGCGCACCATCCCCTGCCCAAGACCGACTGGGTCAAGCTGTTCAAGCGGACCTTCCGTTTCACCGGCGGCGAAATCACCGGCGAATTCCTGATGAGCCTGGGCTACCTGCCCGGCGCGCACCGCGAGGACTGCCCCGCCTTCCGCCGCGCCGCGAAGCAGCGGCCGCCGTGGATGCGAACGCGCAAGTGAGCCGACCCTGCGGACGGATCCTGTTTCGCGTCACTGGCGTATCCGCGATAATCCGCTTCCCCCACGCTTTTCCCCGATCATGTCATCAGACCGAATCCTGCATCCGCAATTGCGCGAGCGCATTGTCTCGGCCGAACAGGCGGCAACCCTGATCCAGCCCGGCGAAACCGTCGCGATGAGCGGCTTCACCGGTTCCGGCTATCCGAAATCGGTGCCTCTGGCGCTGGCCGCGCGCATCGAGCAGTCGCACGCCGCGGGTACCCCGTTCCGGATCAAGGTGCTGACCGGTGCCTCGACCGCGCCCGAACTCGATGGCGCACTGGCCAAGGCCGACGCCATTTCGCTGAGGCTCCCGTTCCAGTCCGACCCGGATGCGCGCAAGCGGATCAACGACGGCCAGCTGGAATACATCGACATGCACCTGAGCCAGGTCGCGCAGCAGACCTGGTTCGGCATATACGGCGACATCGACACCGCGATCGTCGAGGCCACTGCGATCCGCGAAGACGGCCGCCTGGTCCCGTCCACGTCGGTCGGCAACAACAAGACCTGGCTCGACCTTGCCCGCAAGGTCATCATCGAGGTCAACCAGTGGCAGCCGGCCGAAATCGACGGCATGCACGACATCTACTACGGCACCGCCCTGCCGCCGCAGCGCAAGCCGATCCCGCTGGTGAAGTCCGACGACCGTATCGGCGAGCCCTATCTGCGTTGCGATCCGGACAAGGTCGTGGCCGTGGTGCTGACCGACAAGCCGGATCGCAACAGCCCCTTCGCCCCGATCGACGCGACCAGCGAACGGATCGCGGGACACTTCATCGAGTTCCTCGGCCATCAGGTCAAGCACGGCCTGTTGCCGTCCAACCTGTTGCCGCTGCAATCCGGGGTCGGCAACATCCCCAACGCAGTGCTGGCCGGACTCGGCAACAGCGGACTGCGCGGCCTGCACGCCTTCACCGAGGTCATCCAGGACGGCATGCTGGACCTGCTCAAGTCCGGCGTCCTGGCCAGCGCCTCATGCACCGGCTTCGCGCTGAGCCCGGCTGCCAGCGAGGAATTCAAGCGCGGCATCCGCTTCTACCGCGAACGCATCATCCTGCGCACGCAGGAGATATCGAACCATCCGGAACTGGTGCGCCGGCTGGGTTGCATCGCGATGAACGGAATGATCGAGGTCGACCTCTACGGCAACGTCAACTCCACCCACATCATGGGCTCACGCATCCAGAACGGTATCGGCGGCTCCGGCGATTTCGCCCGCAACGGCTATCTTTCGGTATTCCTGAGCCCGAGCACCGCGCGCAACGGCAGCATTTCCTCCCTCGTGCCGATGGTCAGCCATGTCGACCATACCGAACACGATGTGGCGGTCATCGTCACCGAGCGGGGGCTGGCCGACCTGCGCGGGCTGTCGCCCAAGCAACGCGCCCGCGCCTTGCTCGACAATTGCGCACACCCGGACTACCGCGATCAACTGGAAGACTATTTCGACCGCGCCTGCCGGGAAAGCTACGGACGGCACACGCCCCACCTGCTGCCCGAGGCGCTGTCCTGGCACCAGCGCTGGCTGGATACCGGCAGCATGAAGGCGAACTGAGGGGCTGCCGTCTGCCGCGGCATCGGCCACAACCGCGCCGCGGCGCTTCTCAGTTGCGTACCTCGGCCACTTCCACCCCATCCAGCCCCTGCGCCAGGGTCCGCGCATCGCCGCCCTGCGACAGCTTGATCTTGAGCCGGACCTCGTTCTGCGAGTCGGCGTGGCGCAGCGCGTCCTCGTAGCTGATCTCGCCGGCCTGGTACAGCTCGAACAGGCTCTGGTCGAAGGTCTTCATGCCCAGGTTGGTGGATTCCTTCATCACTTCCTTGAGCTTGTGGATCTCGCCGTCGCGGATGTAGTCCTGCACCAGCGGCGTGCCGAGCAGGATCTCCATCGCCACCCGCCGCGCCTTGCCGTCGGGGGTCGGGATCAGCTGCTGCGCGACCACGCCCTTGAGGTTCAGCGACAGGTCCATCAGCAACTGCTGGCGGCGATCTTCCGGGAAGAAGTTGATGATGCGGTCCATCGCCTGGTTGGCGTTGTTGGCGTGCAGCGTGCACAGCACCAGGTGGCCGGTTTCGGCGAAGGCGATGGCGTGGTCCATGCCCTCGCGGGTGCGCACCTCGCCGATCATGATCACGTCGGGGGCCTGGCGCAGGGTGTTCTTCAGCGCCGCGTCCCAGCTGTCGGTGTCGATGCCGACCTCGCGCTGGGTGATGATGCAGCCCTCGTGCTTGTGCACGAACTCGATCGGGTCCTCGATGGTGATGATGTGGCCGGTCGAATTCTGGTTGCGGTAGCCGATCATCGCCGCCAGCGAGGTCGACTTGCCGGTGCCGGTGGCGCCGACGAAGATGATGATGCCGCGCTTGGTCATCGCCAGCGTCTTGATGATCGGCGGCAGGTTCAATTCCTCCACCGTCGGGATCCGCGCCTCGATCCGGCGCAGCACCATGCCGACCTGGTTGCGCTGGTAGAAGCAGCTGACGCGGAAGCGGCCGACGCCGGCCACGCCGATGGCGAAGTTGCACTCGTGGGTCTTTTCGAACTCCTCGCGCTGCGCCGGCGTCATCACGTTCAGCACCAGGTCGCGCGACTGCTGCGGCGTCAGCGGCGTCTGCGTCACCGGCGAGATCTTGCCGTGCACCTTGATCGACGGCGGCATGCCCGCGGTGATGAACAGGTCCGAGGCCTTCTGGTGCGCCATCAGTTTGAGGAAGGAGGTGAAATCAATGGTGCTCATTGGAATTCCTCTGTATGAGGCCGTCGCGGCGACAGCCCGCCGGCAGTGGTCGGCTTATTCGAACAGGCGCTTGTCCTTGGCGTATTCCCTGGCCTGCTGGCGGGTGATCAGGCTGCGCTTGACCAGGTCCTGCAGGTTCTGGTCCAGCGTCTGCATGCCCATCTGCTGGCCGGTCTGGATCGCCGAATACATCTGCGCCACCTTGTCTTCGCGGATCAGGTTGCGGATGGCCGGGGTGGCCACCATGATCTCGTGCGAGGCGATGCGACCGCCGCCGACCCGCTTGAGCAGCGCCTGCGAGATCACCGCACGCAGCGACTCGGACAGCATCGAGCGCACCATCGGCTTCTCGCCGGCGGGGAACACGTCGATGATGCGGTCGATGGTCTTGGCCGCCGAACTGGTGTGCAGGGTGCCGAACACCAGGTGGCCGGTTTCCGCCGCGGTCAGCGCCAGGCGGATGGTTTCCAGGTCGCGCAACTCGCCGACCAGGATGTAGTCCGGGTCCTCGCGCAGGGCCGAACGCAGCGCCTCGTTGAAGCCGTGGGTGTCGCGGTGCACTTCGCGCTGGTTGACCAGGCACTTCTGCGAGGTGTGGACGAACTCGATCGGGTCCTCGACAGTGAGGATGTGGCCGTATTCGTTCTTGTTGATGTGGTCGACCATCGCCGCCAGAGTGGTCGACTTGCCCGAGCCGGTCGGCCCGGTCACCAGGATCAAGCCCTGCGGCTGCTCGATCAGCTGGCGGAACACCGGCGGGCAGGCCAGGTCCTCCAGGGTCAGCACTTCCGAGGGAATGGTGCGGAACACCGCGCCGGCGCCGCGGTTCTGGTTGAAGGCGTTGACGCGGAAGCGAGCCAGCGACGGGATCTCGAACGAGAAGTCGACCTCGAGGAATTCCTCGTAGTCGCGGCGCTGCTTGTCCGACATGATGTCGTAGACCAGCGCGTGGACCTGCTTGTGGTCCAGCGCCGGAATGTTGATCCGGCGCACGTCGCCGTCCACCCGGATCATGGGCGGCAGGCCGGCGGACAGATGCAGGTCCGATGCCTTGTTCTTGACCGAAAATGCCAGCAGTTCGGCAATATCCATGTGTCGCTTTCCCCCAGATGCCGCGAAAATTTGGAAACCTTTGGCCCCTCGCGGCAGTATAGCGCCCCCGCCACGATATCCAACGGTTGATGGAACATGCTCGCCGGCACCCTCAGCGAGACCCTGCAACGCCTTGATAACGCAGCAAAAGCCGCGCACAGGCCAGTGCCCCGCCTGCTGGCCGTTTCCAAGCTGAAACCGGCGGCCGACATCGCCGCGCTGGCCGCTGCCGGGCAGCGCGCCTTCGGCGAAAACTACGTGCAGGAGGCCCAGGCCAAGGTTGCCGAACTGGCCGGACTGGGGCTGGAGTGGCATCTGATCGGCCACCTGCAGTCCAACAAGGCCGAACTAGCCGCCCAGCTGTTCGACTGGGTACAGACCGTGGACCGGCCCAAGCTGGTGACCGCACTGGGCTCGGCGCGCCCGGTCGACCGCCCACCGCTCAAGGTTCTGATCCAGGTCAACGTGGACGACGAGGCCGGCAAGCACGGCTGCCGGCCGGAGCAGGTCGACGCGCTGGCCGCCGCGATCGCCGGCCAGCCGGGCCTGAGCCTGCGCGGACTGATGGCCATCCCTACTCCGCATGCCGACATCGAGCGCCGGCGCCCGGCCTTCCGCTGCATGCGCGAACTGTTCGACGACCTGGCCGCTCGCCATCGCCAGGTCGACACCCTGTCGATGGGCATGAGCGACGATTTCGCCGTGGCCATCGCCGAAGGGGCGACAATGGTGCGCATCGGTACCGCACTGTTCGGTGCCCGCCCGCCCAAACCACAAGGAATCCCCGCATGAGCACCGACCCGATTGCCTTCGTCGGCGGCGGCAACATGGCGCGCAGCCTGATCGGCGGCCTGATCGCAGGCGGCATGCCGGCCGCATCGATCCGCGTCGCCGAACCGCAGGCGGCCCTGCGCGAAGCCCTGGTCGACGATTTCGGCATCCACACCTTCGAGCGCGCCGACGACGCCGTGACCGGTGCCGCGACCTGGCTGCTGGCGGTCAAACCGCAGGTCATGCGCACCGTCTGCGAAGCATTGGCGCCGCAAGCCGGCGCCGCGCGGCCGCTGGTCGTCTCGATCGGCGCCGGGATCACCACCGGGCAATTGCAGCGCTGGCTGGGGACGCAATTGCCGGTCGTACGCGCGATGCCCAACACCCCGGCCCTGCTCGGCGCCGGCATCACCGGCTTGTATGCCAACGCACTGGCCGGCGAGGACGGCTATCGCCGCGCCGAAGCCCTGCTGGCCGGGGCGGGCCAGACCGTGCGGGTCGACGACGAAGCCCTGATCGACGCGGTCACCGCCGTGTCCGGCAGCGGTCCGGCCTATGCCTTCCTGCTGGCCGAAGCGATGGAAGCCGCCGCCCGCGAACAGGGCATGCCCGCCGACACCGCCCGCGCCCTGGTCCTGCAGACCCTGCTCGGCGCCGCCCGCATGCTGACCGAAACTGGCGAAGCCCCGGCCGAGCTGCGTCGCCGCGTCACCTCCCCCGGCGGCACCACCCAGGCCGCCGTGGAGACTTTCGAAGCCGGCGGTTTCGCCGCACTGGTCGCCGATGCCATCGCCGCAGCCACCCGGCGCGGCCGCGAACTGTCGCAAGCCAACGATTGAACCGGGAGATATCCGTGCGCATTCCGTCCCTGTCCCCACGCCTGCCCGCGCTGGCGTTCCTGCTGGCCCTGGCCGCCTGCTCCGAAAGCGAACAGCCTCGCCCCGCGCAGCCGGTGCCGCCGACGCAGTCGGTGTCCGAGTTCGGCGACCTGCGCGTGCGCTACAACGCCCTGCCGACGCTGTCGATGAACGAAGCCGTCGCCCGCGAATACGGCGTGCAACGCGACGCCGGCACCGCCTTGCTGGTGATCGCACTACGCAAGGCGCAAGCCGAGGACGAAATCGCGGCCGACGGCCAGGTCGAAGCCGTGGTCGTCGACCTGCAGGGCCGGCGCCAGGAAGTCGAGCTCCGCGCCGCCGGCACCGGCGACTACGTCGACCATATCGGCACATTCGCCATCGACCCGCACGACACCTATCGCATCGAGGCGCGGATCCGCCACGAGGGCCGCACCGAAACGGTGAAGTTCCAGCGCAGCTTCTGAGGCCGAAAAGCCCTGGCCGCTACAGGTCGATGCCGAAACCGACACCCGCCGACTTTTCGCTGCCGCTGAAAGCGCCGCCGAGGCTGAACGTCGCGGTCTTGCCGATGCGCTTGCCATAGCCCACCGACAATGCGCTCTCGCCTCCCTGCCAGCCGGCGCCGACCGCGATCCGTCCACGCGGGCTCTGCGTGCCGGCAGCGTTGATCGCCATGTTCAGCATCGCGCTGCCCATCGCACCCTGGCGGTCGATCCGCCGGTCCTGCTGCCCCAGACGGCGTTCGACCTGGTCGAAACGATCATCCAGCGCATCCAGCCGTCCGTTGATGGCCGACGGATCGAAACCGGTCAATGCCGCGACCTGCGTATCGGTATAGGCATTGGCCGCGCTCAGCGTGCTCGCGTCGCCATTGTCAGCATAGGTTTCCGCCGCCGCCTTCGTGTCGGAATCGCCGGCATCCGCATAATCCTGAGCGGAAGCCAGCGTGGCTGCATCCCCCGTATCGGCATATGTCCGGCTGGCGGCAGCCGTCGCCGCATCACCATTGTCGGCAATGGCCTGCACCTCCGGCTCGGAAAGCCCCGTCGTCAAACCAGCTATCTGCGTGTCGGTGTAGGCATAGGCATCGACCAATGCGGCCTGCAATTGGCTCAGATTGACCGCATCGGTGGCCTCGGTTCCGGCGGCGACATAGGTAATCTGGGTCAGGCTGCTGGAACTACCTACCGACAGCGTGCCCTCGCGATCGGCCACCGCACCATAGCCGATAGCAGTGCTGTAGTCCGCCTCGGCCCGCGCGTTCACCCCGGACGCACTGCTGTAATCGCCCAGCGCCACCACGCCCGCACCCATCGCCACCGCACTAGTGCCGGCGGCATAGCCCGTCTCGCTGCTGGCGTCAAGAATCCCGTCACCATCGGCATCGAAGTCCGCATTGATGGAGCCGCTGTCATCCCTGTCCCACCACCCCGTCACCGTCACGCTGCCGTTTCCGGCAGCTGCGCTCACTGTTCCGAATGCACTACTGCGTTCGCCGCTGGCTATACTGTAGCTGCCGAACGCGTTGCTGGAATCTCCGCTGGCCGTGTTGTGAAGGCCGAACGCGTTGCTGGAATCTCCGCTGGCCTCGTTGCTATAGCCGAACGCGCCGCTGAATTCTCCACTGGCCTCGTTGCTATAGCCGAACGCGCCGCTGAATTCTCCACTAGTCTCGTTGCTAAAGCCGAACGCACTGCTAGAAACACCGCTGGCCGTGTTGCGAAGGCCAAACGCGCTGCTGGAATATCCGCTGGCCTCGTTGCTATAGCCGATTGCAGTGCTGTAGTCCGCCTCGGCCCGCGCGCTCACCCCGAACGCGCTACTGTAATCGCCCAGCGCCACCACACCCGCACCTACCGCCACCGCACTGGTGCCGGCGGCATAGCCCGTCTCGCTGCTCGCGTCAAGAATCCCGTCGCCATCGGCATCGAAGTCCGCATTGATGGCGCCGTCGCCATTCCTGTCCCACCAGCCCGCCACCGCCACGCTGCCGTTTCCGGCGGCTGCGCTCACTGTTCCGAATGCGCTACTGCGTTCGCCGCTGGCTATGCTGTAACTGCCGAACGCGTTGCTGTAATCGCCGCTGGCTTTGCTGTAACTGCCGAACGCACTGCTGGAACCTCCGCTGGCCGTGTTGCGATAGCCGAACGCACTGCTGGAACCCCCGCTGGCCGTGTTGCTATTGCCGAACGCATTGCTGGCGCTGCCCCCGGCCGTGTTGCTGATTCCGAACGCATTGCTGGCGCTGCCCCCGGCCTGGTTGTTGTAACCGAATGCGTTGTTCCGCGCGTCGGTCGCCTGATTGTTGAAACCGAAAGCCGAACTGGACAACCCGCTGGCCGTGTTACGCGCACCGACGGCGGAGGCATCCTGGGAAGCGGTCTGGTTGAAACTGCCGATGGCCACCGACCGAAGCCCATCGGCTTCATTGGCGTAGCCCACGGCACTGGACGATGCCCCGGTCGCAAGGTTGTAGTTGCCCAACGCCACCGCCACGGTTCCTGAGGCGGAATTGTTCTGCCCGTAGGCGCTTGCCGAAAGATCGCAGGTCGTGTTGTCGGTTCCGTCCTCGTTGCCCCGATCTGTACTGCCGGCATCCGGGCAAGGCGCATCCACCGCCCACGCCGGCGCGGAAAAGCCCAAGGCCGCGAGAATTGCAAAGACCAATGGCGCGGGATATCGCAGTCGTATCTTCATATTCATTTCCCTTCGGTTCGTATCGTGTTGTGGGCGACCCAATGACGCATGCACGCCTCTAGGGTTCGGTCGTGCAATGGAACAACTTCCGGATCAGGGCACGGCATGCATGCGCCACGCCAGGCCCGTGCTGGTCATTCGCTTGCTGTTGTTATCGCTTTTGCAACCGCCGTTGCACTTGCTGCCAAAGAAACCGCCGATGCAGCCATGGCGAAGCCGCAAGCAAACCGCATGGTTGCTGCGCATGACCCATCCTTGATGCCACGACGGATGTCTGGCTTCATTGAGAACATTCGACAAATCACTACAAAGCGGGCCACCGCAGTGACAAAAGGTCAGTGATCGGCCCGATCACCATCCCGGACTGTCCGGCTTCTGCAGCGCACCCCAGCTATTTGCAGGGTGTGTCGTCCGGGACCGGCAGGCCACGCTTGCGTGCGAATTCACGCATTTCCTCGGCGAGTTGCTCGCACGACATTTCGCCGCGCATCGCCCGGCGACCGATGTCCGTGGATTCCTCGATGCCCTGGGTGGTAAACGCAGTGACCAATGGGTAGCTACCGGTATCGAAGCTGCGCTGCTGCATGCGGAAGTCCAGCAGCTGGCAGGTGATGTCGCCGCCGTCCGTGTCGGCCCCCTCGTGCACGACGTAGCGGGCCACGCGGTTGACCTGGGCCAGGTAGTCCTTGAACAACCCCGAGCAGAATCCGAGCCAAGGCTGCTCGGTCGGCACGGTGCTGGGCACGTTGTCGTACCACAGCGTCATCGTGCTGCCTTCGTAAGCAGTCCCGCGCATGTCGCTGGTATTCGGAACCGGCGTGGCCATCGCCGTCGGCGGGGTGTTCGCGACACTACGCAGGAATTCGTTCATGTTGCCGTAGTCCAGCGACCAGTTGGTCGCACCCGGAGTCGCATCGCCGCCGGCCTGGATGCAGGCTTTACCGTATTCGACCGATTGTCCGCACATCAGCGCGTTGCCGGCACCGCGCAGTACGGCGAATTCGTAGGTGACGCCGGGAATGGCCTGCCCGCCCATCGCCTGCCTTATGCTCTCGAGGTCGAACAGGCCGATGCTGCCATCGGCAGTATTGACGTAATAGTTGATTTCGCCGTTGGCGAGGTGACTATCGACATGCTCGCGAATGGCCAGGTCGAATTTGTAGATGCCAATCGGTTCGTCCGGATTGGGCGAAAAGCTGCTGGCAGCGGCAAATGCCTCGCGGTAGCTGCGCATCGCTGCATCGTTCGGGTCGACACCCTCACCCGCGCCGTCCGTATCCGTCGCCGAAGCTGATGCAGAGTCGTCCGTGCTCGCAAGCAGGGTCGGGCGGTGTTCCGGATCCCCAAGCCAATCACGCACGCCGGCAGGCAACGGAATCACCCCGGTCCATGCCAGTGCCATAGCACCAACGAGCAATGCGCCGGAGCCAAGCACGATGGCGAGGCCACGCCTCACGACCGCGTTCCCGTCACGATGCCACGGGTGGACAGGTTGCGGCCTTCATGTGTCTTCATCGAAATTCTCCTGCCCACCGACGCAAGTTGCATCGCCGAGTGGAACTGCCACAGTGATCGCATCCCCTGCCGACACCCCATGTGACCCGGGACACGCGATATCAACCGTCCATCTAGCGGGATCGGGGCATCCATGCAGGGTTGCCGTACACGACCCTGCCGCCGGCATCGAAGGTGAACACCTGCCCTTCGGACACGACCCCGGCGTCGTTCACGAAAAAGACGTAACCGAGATGGTTGTCCTCGGTACCTGCATCGTCGCGGGCCCTGATGCCGGCGATCAGCGTGTAATAGCGGTTGGTTTCCAGGTTCAGGGGCTGCGTCACCTGACGGCGCGCCAGCGTTGCCGAGCCCAACGGGGTGCGAACCGAAATGCGCTCGGCGCGCGAATGTTCGAGTACGGCATTGATCGTCACGAGCTGCCCCGGCGCCAGCCCTCCGGCAACGTTGGACACGCCAGCGCCCTCGACATGAGCCGATTCCCAGGCCGGCGTCTGCGACTGCGACCTTCCGATCACCGCCGTCGAGTGGGAGACGCCGGACAGCCAGCCGGACAGCCAGCTCGAGCTGCGAGCGACCGGCCGCCCCCGCTCCAGCCTGAAAAGGACCGCATCGTCGAAGCCCCAGCGCATCCGACCCCGGTTGCTGACCTTCGCACCGATGGAAAATGCCTGAATCTTGTGGTTCTTGATCTTCGCCGCCGGCACGGCCAACCCGCTGATGGCGAGGTTGAAGTCCGGGTCGGTGCGCGTTCGCACGTGTACCACGGCAGGCGAGGCGTCTTCGGGCGAAGTGGACTGCGTCGGCGGTGCCGGCTTCAGTTCACTGGAAATCTGCCGACCCGCCAATGGCTTGCTTTTCAACACCGGCTTTACGGCAGGCGATTTTTCCTGTGCACTGGCGAACACGGGCAACAGCAGCGCCAGGATCGTCGCCAGAAAGCAAACCTGGGTTCGGGACTGCATGGATTCCATTCGACTCCTCCTGCGCCTCCAGTCGGGCACCTGTCTATTTGCGGTACTTGGCGATCAACGCGTTCGCCACCTTCTGTGCGTTTTCTCCGGCCGTCTTGCGGTCGGTCACCGTCACCCTCTTGTTGGCGGCGCCGAAGACCAGCGTGTCGAAACTCAGCCGGAAATACCGGTCGTAGTCCGGGTTGTAGATGAACAACCAGCCCCGCGGCTTGTGCATGGCCAGAACGTTGTCACCGGTCGCATCCGGCACGGCCGACAGCAGCCCGGTCTGGTCCTTGCGCATGTCGTCGATTGCACGCCGGACTTCGGCTCGGGCCATCTCGCCGGTACGGAAAAGCAGCGGGCTTTTGCTGCCATCGACCAGGTTGATCACATAGCGGCAACCATCCGCTTCAACATTGCCCGCCGGGATGGACAGCGCAGCCGCGACCTCTTCGGTGGAGAGGAACGGGCAAGCCCCTTCGGCCAGCGAGAACAGGTCGGAGTAGTCACCACTTTGCGGACGCGCTGCGCCATCGCTCCCGACATCTGCAACCTTGGCGGGGGACACGTCCGCCTCTGGCGTGGCCTGCTTGCCGCAGGCCAGCAACGATCCGAACAGCAACAGGGCAAGCAGGAGTTTGGTCTTCATGTCGACTCCGTGGTCCTGAAGTTAAAGACAGGCATCACTGCTTGACCAGTTCCACCCGCCGGTTCTGCGCGCGGCCGTCCTCGGTGTCGTTGCTGGCCACCGGCACGCTGCTGCCGACGCCTTGCGCGCTCAATCGCGTGGCGGCCACGCCTTGCGCAATCAGCGCCTTGCGCACACTGTCGGCGCGCTGCTGCGACAGCTTCATGTTGGTCGCCGCGTTGCCGGTGCTGTCGGTATGCCCGACCACCAGCAGCTTGAGCTGCGGTTGCTGGCCCATCAGGATCACGACCTGTTCCAGCGAGGCATCGGATTCGGCCTTCAGGCTGGCCTTGCCGGTATCGAAGAAAATTCCGTCCAGGGTAACCTTGCCGCTTGCGGCCAAGCCCGCGGCCAGCGCGTCGGCGGAAACCCCGACCATGCCGGTATCCATCGCCGCGCTTTCCAGCACGTGCACGTAGGCGATGCTCGGATTCACCCCGACCGAGACATAGGCGGTTCCGCCGCCGTAACCGACCCTGCCGGTGAAATAGCGTACATCGCCGCCGATGCCGAGGTTCATGCCGTTGATCTCGCCCCAACCCGGCGAACCCTTGGTCGTCGAACCCGTAGTGCCGCAGTTTTCGCGTTTCACGCACTCGTAGTCCACCTGGAAGCCTTGCGCAACCAAGGCATTGCGATAGTTGCTGATGACCTCGAAGGTCGAACGCCCCTTCGGGTTGTTGTATTTCAACCGGGTCAGGGTGCCTTCCAGGCGTTCGGTCAGGTTTACCTTGTCCTTCCAGCCGACGATGCGGTAGTACTCGTTGTAGTCGTCATACTTGCGCTCCTTGCGCTTGGATCCTTGGTACGGCGTGATCAGCGGGTGGTCCCCGCCCGGATCGACGGATGCGACCGCACCGCCAGCTGAATCCGAATAGCCGGCGCCCGAGCCGTCATCGTAAATCTCGACTTCCTGACCTTGCTGCCTGGCCAGCTTGATGCACTCCTCGTCCCCCAGCGCGCAGCGCGCGACCTTGCGCGACTGCTCGTCGACCTTCTGCTCGACTTCGCTCTTGGCGGCGTTTTCGGCGATCTTCTTCAGCCGATCGAGCCAGCTCTGCGCCGACGCCGTGGATGGTGCGGCCAGCGCGATGGCGAACGGCAGCAGGAAGGCGGCAATACGGACACGGTGGTGCATGGCAGATTCCTCGGATCGTGGCGCGACCGCGAAGGCCGCTTGTACAGACATTCGAAAATTCAGTGGGAAACAGGCCACGCTGGCGCGGCGGCACTGTGTTCCGCTCAGGGATTGACCGGGGTGATCTCGCAGCCGCCGTAACGATAGCCACTACCGCCCGCTCCCCTGCTTCCGCTTACGGGAATCAGTTGGATGGCGCGCTCACGACTTGTGTTCGGCTCGAGCACAAAGCTGACCAGGCTGCCCGGCGCTGGAGGCAAGGGTTGCCAACGACCCGTACCGCCGGTCGAACTCCCATATTCGCCACGCGGCGAACGTACATAGGAATCCATGGCCACCAGGTTCCCTTCCCCCTCCACATAACACTCCAGCAACAACCAGTCTCTCGGGGCCGCAGGCAAGTTTGCCAGCAGGATCGAGCGAGCACCTGCAATCTGGCCATACGGCATGCCCTCGCTGGAGTTGTAATCGATTTGGCCGCCGCCACCCATCATCATCAGTTGCGCACCGCTGGCTAGGTAAGGCTGCTGTGGCGCCAACAAGATGGAAGGCTTCAATGCACTGGCGCCGACATTCAGACCCCACGCGCGCAGCGTGGTCAATTTGCGGCGCTGGGTGGCGCTGAGCGGAGGTGG
Organism: Pseudoxanthomonas kalamensis DSM 18571; assembly: GCF_010211745.1. Taxonomy (GTDB): domain Bacteria; phylum Pseudomonadota; class Gammaproteobacteria; order Xanthomonadales; family Xanthomonadaceae; genus Pseudoxanthomonas_A; species Pseudoxanthomonas_A kalamensis. The sequence goes on from NZ_PDWQ01000002.1 coordinate 199,042, forward strand.
CTTGGGCAACATCAGCGTTTTCGGCGGCGCCGGCACCTTCACGCCGCTGCCGACGGCGGGAGGCCGGATCTGCGCGGACTGGATGGTCTGTGCCGCCCGTGGCGTGAGGGATTGCGGGCTCTTCACCACCTGCCCGAAGGCGCCCGGCAATGCCAGGGCAATAACGAGGGACAGCACTGTTGCGCAGATACGGACATGACGATGCATGGCGGACTCCTAGACTCAGGGGTTGACCGGGGTGACTTCGCAGCCACCGAAGGTGGATACCGGCCTGCGCTTCAGCGTGATCGTGCGTTTGCTTTGCGTACTGGGCACCAACACGAAGCCGACGATTCCTCCCCCTGGCGGCACGTGCCGGGTATAGCCCCGGATCTGGTTGTCGTCGTACGCGCTGCCATGCCATGACCTTCCCTGCATGTAGGCAGGCGTCGGCGAGTTGGGATGCGTAACCGAAGCAGTGAGGTCAAAGCCGTCGGGATAATGGTAGCCATCGCCCGCCTCATAGCACTCCACCAGCAACCAATCCCTTGGCGTCGCGGGGATATCCTTGAAGATCACCATCGAGTCGACGGCCAGGAGCTTGATCGAACCATAGGGCAGCCCCTCCTTGGAGGCATAGTCGATCGTGGTGCCGCGATCGCTGACCACGCTCATCACCGCCCCATTGGCCAAATAGGGTTGCTGCGGCGTGAGCAGATAGGACGGCTTCAATGCACTGGCACCGACATTGAGGCCCCAATCGCGCAGTGCGAGCAACTTGCGCCGCTGGGTGGCGCTGGGCGGCGGCGGCTTGGGCAGCGCCAGTGTTTTCGGCGGTGCCGGTACGCGCACGCCGCTGTGACTGGCGGGCAACTCGACCTGCGTCGAGCTGATCTGGCTGGACTGGATGGCGCGTGTCGCCTGCGGTGTGAGCGTCTTCTGCGGCAGCTGCTGGGCAATGGCACTGGCCGGCACTGCGGCAAGGGCAAGCGGCAGCAGGGTGATGGCGATGCGGGCATGACAACGCATGGCGCGAACTCCTCGGGTCGTGGCGCGACCGCGAAGGCCGCTTGTACAGACATTCGAAATTCGGCGGGAAACGGGCCAAGCGAGCGAAAACGAAGGCATGCGCGCACCTTCATCTGCGCGCGGGAATCCGGCTCCCGGCGCTTCCCGCGATCAGCGACCGGATTGCAGCAGGCGGATCACCTCCGTGCTGCTCAGGGTCTTCTGGTTGTTGCCGGGGTTGCAGTCGTCGTTGGCCTTGTTGCCGTCAGCGTAGATGTCCGGGTCGTAGGTGATGGACGCGGTCACGGTATTGGCGAGATTGTTGTAGGGCGCCCAGCGTTCCTGGTCATCGACCTGGCCGCGCTCCTGCCCGGGCTCGAGCGAGGTGAAGTCGATGCCGGGCAAATTGCGGCCGTTGACGCGAATGGTCAGGCTCTGCTGACCCGTACCGGACGACCAGGCGGTCTTGCCCAGGTTGCGTACCGTGGCGAATACATCGAAATAGTATTTCCCGTCGGCGGTACGGCGCAGGCGCTGCACGCCCACTTCGGTAATGGCCGGGTCCGGTCCCAGACATTCGCCAGGCTTGAACAATGGCGGCCTTTTGAGCACGTTGGGCGGGGTCACCTGCTTGGCTGGAATGACAGGCTTGACTGGCTTGACTGGCTTGACCAGGGTGGGCTGACTAACCTGGGCGATGGCCACCTGGGCCATGGCCAACGGCAGCAGGACGGTGGCGATGCGGATATGACGATGCATGGCGCGAGTTCCTCGAATCGTGGCGCGGCTGCAAAGACCGCTTGTCCAGACATTCGAAGTTCGACGGGAAACGGGCCACGCCGGTGCGCCGTGTCAGGTGCCGATGGCCTCCCTGAGCTTGCCGAACAGCCGTCGTTGCGCTGGGACGTCGCGTGCGATCACCTCCCAGCCTTCAGCACGCAGCGCTTCGCAGACCTCCCGGTCGGGTCCCTTGCACTTGCCGGAAATCGCCTTGATCAGCACCGTCACGTAATTCGAGGTGTCGCGGTGGTCCTTGCGCAGTGCGGACAGCGCGCCGAGCACCATGGCGGAGGCTTCCTCGGGCCGTCCGAGCTGTGCCATCGCCACGCCGCGTTCGGCATCGAGGACCAGCGATTCGGCCGTGTCCTTGCCGTTCGCGTCGAGATAGGCGGGCCGCGCGGCGAGATATTGCGCATCGGCGGCCCGTGGATCGCCGCTGCGCATCAGCAGGCGCGCCAGTGCGATCTGCAGTTGTGCGAGCTGTCGGCTGCCGGCGGGCTTGCTCTTGCGCATGCGTGCGACGAGGTCGCGCATGAGCGCGATGGCCTCGGGAAGCTGGCCGGTGTCGGCGAGGTGCGCGACCTTGTGGCGGGTGAGGGTCAGCACCCGGGCATTGTCGTTTCCGTAGATGGCGCGCATCCGCGGCAGCAGGTCCTCGACCGCGGCGTTGGCCTCGTCCTTCCGGCCCATGCGCAGCAGGATCCGGATGCGCACCTCCCCCAGATTGACGGCACGCACGGACGCCTTGCCCTCGATCGAGACCGCATCCGCGATGCCGCGGTCGATCGTGGCCAGCGCTTCGTCCAGGCGGTTGAGCTGGTACTGGCTCAGGGCCCTGACATTCAGCGCATTGATGGAAGTGACCGTCGGGCCAGCATAGAAACGGGCGTGGCGTTCCAGGATCCGGTCCGTCAGCGCCAATGCATCGTCGAAGCGCCCGAATCCCTCCAGTGCCAGCGCATACCGCATCAGGAAGGTATCGTACTCGTCCGCCGACAGCGACTGTTCCAAGTCCGGCTGGCGCCAGAGTTCGTCCTTTTTCGCGACCGATGCCGCAGTCTTGCCCGCGTTCCACAGGATGTCCGATTCGCGCACGGCAATGGCCGTGCAGAACCGCTTGCCGGCGCCGGGACACAACGCCCATGCGCGCGCATTCGCCGCTTCGGCCTCGTCGTAGCGGGAAGCGCCGATCAGGGCGGATGTCAGCCACGACACCATGGACAGGTGATCGCCGCTGCCAGGGCGAGCATGGGAGACAGCATTCTCGATTTCGGCGAGGCGCTTGATTTCCGCTGCCCAGTCCGTGCGTGGCTTGAGGACCAGTCGCGCAGCGATCAGTCGGGCTTCCCGGAGCAGGCTGTCGATGTCGCCTGCGGTGGGAGGCGCGAGACGATTGGCTTCCTCCAGCAGGGCGACCGCCTCCTTGTTGCGGCCCGCCTGCGAGTGGATGGTCGCCAGCGAGACGAGTACGTCGGCAAGCGTCGAGGGATCGTCGGCCAGTTGCCGGTGCGCTTCGGATTCGGCGTGTGCCAGCAATTGCTTCCGCGGAATGTTGGTCGGCATGTTCCTGGAAGGAGAAAGCGACAGCAAGAGTTCCTGCAGGAATTTCAGTTGCCGTTGCGCCGAGGCTTCCGCCGTGGTCGCCTGTTCGACGGCGGCAAGAGCGGCGGCGCGCTGTACCAACGACATCCAGATGCCTCCGACCAAGGCGAGCAGCAAGGCGGTCGTCAGCGAAGCTGCCAGTCGGTGGCGCGCAATGAACTTGCCGAAGCGGTACCAGCCGCTGTCATGATGCGCGGCCACCGGTCTGCCAGCCTGCCACGCGCGCAGATCTGCGCCCAGTTCGGCCGCGCCGGGATAGCGCCGGACCGGTTCACGGGCGAGCGCCTTTTTCAGGATCGCACCAAGGTCACCGACCAGTAGCCTGCGCCGCGCGCGATCGTTCTCACGATCCAGCAGCACGGCAGGATCGCGGCATTCGGCGTCGGCAACGTCTTCGGGGAATTGTGGCGGCTTTCCGACCAACAACTGGTGCAAAAGACTGCCTAGGCCGTAGACGTCGGTGGCGGTGGTAATGGCTCCGCCATGCAGCTGTTCCGGTGCCGCGTAGCGCGGTGTGAGGGCATAGATACCGGTACCGGTCAGCTCGCTGGCGCCCTCTTCCAGCATCCGCGAAATGCCGAAATCCAGCAGCACCACCCGGCCTTCGTGATCGACCAGGACGTTGGACGGCTTGATGTCGCGATGGATGACCAAGTGCCGATGGGCGTATTCCACCGCGTCGCAGACTTGCAGGAACAGCTCGACGCGCTGTGCCGTATCCAGCCCCTGCTCGCGACACCAGGTTTCGATGTCGATGCCTTCGACCAGCGCCATCGCGAACCAGGGCGTGCCGTCCTCGGCCACGCCGGCGTCCAGCACCGGCGCGATGCCGGGATGGCTCAATCGCACAAGGATGTCGATCTCGCGGGCGAAGCGCGCCTTGCCCTCGTCCGTGGCTGCGGCCAGCGACAGCAGTTTCACTGCCGCCCTCTGCCCTGCCGGCGGCTGCAGCGAGCGGGCGCGATACACCACCGACATGCCGCCCTTGCCCAGCAGATCGGTCAGCAGCCAGCGCCCCAGTTGGCGGCCAGACAAGGCGGCGGTTTCACCAGCGCTGGCGGCCAGCGACGGCAACGGCGAATCCAGCACGCTGGGACGATGCTCGGTCGCCAGCATCCGCTCGGCCAGCGCCCGCACCTCGGACGGCACGTCGGGCGCATACAGTTCGGCCTGCCGCTCGGCCTCGGGCAGATCCATCAGCCGCTCGACCAATGTCAGCGCGGCCTGCCAATGCTTCGACGGTTCCCGTGTGTCCGTCATCGATCGCCCTCGATCATTGCCCCAGACTGTCGCGTGGATTCAATCTTTGTACAACCAGGTCCCGGAGCCATCGCATGGCTGCGCCTCGACCTTGCATGTATGCTGTTTCCCAAGTGCCCGAAACGTACTGCATTCAATCCGCTTCGAATACGGATTGGCAAGCTTCCATTTGGAAAAATCCGGCCCATATTTCTCCTTGGCCTTCTTCTTCCAGTCATCGATGGCAGAATCCTTTGCCCGGTCTTTTATCCGGAATCCTCCGGTCTTGGAAAAGCCGAAGATCGGATCGACCACGCAGCCGTTCGAGCTGGTCGCTGGCCGCACCGGTGCCGGTCGTTTGGTCGCCTTGCCGTCGGCAAGCACTGCATCGGTCTGGCCGACGGCAATGGCGCAAATAGCAACCAGAACCAGGCGACGGAAGAAAGTTACGCTCATTCGAATCTCCGGTTCGGACCGGATGGCGAATTGCATCCGGACCCAACAAAGACATTCGATGCGCGGTGCAAAAGCGGGCCATGCCCACTACTCCATCAATGTCTGCAGCGCCGCTCGGGCCGCCGCCCACTCACGCTTCAGCGTGCGCTCGGACCGACCCAGCATCGGCGCCAGCTCGGCATAATCCAGCCCCGCGAAGAAACGCAGTTCGACCAGCTCGCGCCTCGCTGGGTCGATTTTCTGCAGCTGGTCCAGCGCCGCGTCCAGGGCCAGCACTTCCTCGGGACGGGTCTCCTGCAGCAGGTTGTCCTCCAGCTCGACCCGAACCAAGTCACCGCCATGGCGTCCGGTCTGCGCCCTGCGCGCATGATCGACCACAATCCAGCGCATCGCCTGCGCGGCCGTGGCATAGAAATGCTTGCGGCTCTCCAGATTCAGCGACTCGTTGCCGCACAGACGCAGGTAGGCCTCGTTGACCAGCACGGTCGGGGTCAGCGTGTCCTGCCCACCGCGGGCGATACCGCGGGCAATCTTGCGCAACTCGGCGTACAGCAACCCACAGACCCGGGACAGACTGTCCGGATCATCGGTGGCGGCCTGCCGCAATAACAGGGTGATGTCGCCGGTGGCGTTCTCGTCCATCAATTCCTGCCCGCTCTACCCCATGCCATTCGCGTCGCAGCCGGAGCCTCTTCCGGCCGCTCGTGACTACTGAAGCATATCGCAGCGGGATGCGCCCGAGGTCAGCGAAAACACAAAGACTTGCCTGAAATGCCGATGCGCTTCACAAACCGCCTTTCCTCAGCCGTACGCTGCAAACAACTCAGGGAAACAGCATCTGCTTGTGCCAGGTACCACCATCATCTCGGTGATAACGCCAGCGCTCATGCAGACGGAATTCGGCGCCGTACCAGAACTCGATCGCCTGCGGCACCACCCGGTAGCCGCTCCAGCCCGATGGCCGCGGCACCGGCTTGCCCTCGAAACGGGCCTCGACCTGCACCAGGTGCTGCTCGAATTCCTCACGCGAGCCTAGCGGCTGCGACTGATGCGAGGCCCAGGCACCGATCTGGCTCAGCCGCGGACGCGAGGCAAAATACGCGTCGGCTTCGGTATCCGAGACCGGCTCCACCCTGCCTTCGATCCGCACCTGGATGCCGGCCTCGCGCAAGGTGCGCCACAGGAACAGCAGCGCCGCTTGTGGATTCTGCGCCAGTTCGCGCCCTTTCTGGCTGCCGGTATGGGTATAGAAGACGAAACCGCGCGCGTCAAAAGCCTTCAACAGCACGATGCGCGCGGAAGGGCGCCCGTCCGCCGTGGCCGTCGCCACCGTCATTGCGTTCGGCTCGGCCTCGTGGCTAGCCTTGGCCTCCTCGAACAGTTCGGCAAAGGTCGTCAGGGCTTCCGTGTACAACTCGGTCATGGCGGTTGGCCTGCGGGGGTTTGCGCTATTGTCGCGCGATGACGTCCGCAACGCACCCACCTTCCGCTGCGGGGTTCCCCGCCGCGCTGGTCGAGTCCCTGCTGCGCGAACTGCCGACGGCGGCCGACGGACACGCACCCGTGTTCGGCATCAGCGGCCTGCAGGGCAGCGGCAAGTCCACGCTAGCCGCGCAACTGGCCGCAGCCGCAACCGGCGCCGGTCTGCGCACGGCGATGGTGTCGATCGACGACTTCTACCTGACCCGTGCGGAGCGGCTGCAGCTGGCGCAACAGGCGCATCCGTTGCTGGCTACCCGGGGGCCGCCCGGAACGCACGATCTGACCCTGGCGATGGACACCCTGGGAGCCCTCCGCATGCGGCAACCGGCCAGCCTGCCGCGATTCGACAAGCTGGCCGACGACCGCCTGCCGCCTGAGCGCTGGCCGCGCATGGATGCGGGTGTCGATCTGGTGATCTTCGAGGGCTGGTTCCTCGCCACCCCGGCCGAACCGGATCCAGCGCTGGCCACGCCATTGAACGCACTGGAGCGCGACGAGGACGCCGACGGTCGCTGGCGGCACCATTGCAACACGGCGCTGGCGCGCGACTATCCGCCGCTGTGGAACCTCATCGACCGCCTGCTGTTCCTGCAACCACCAGGTTTCGAGGTCGTACCGGAATGGCGCTGGCAGCAGGAACAGGGCCTGCAGGCCGCCGATCCGTCACGTCCGGGGATGTCGCAGGCGCAGCTCCAGCGCTTCGTGCAGCACTACGAACGGGTCAGCCGGCAGGCCTTGCGCACCCTGCCGGCCTTGGCCGACCGCGTCGTCCGCCTAGACGCGCGACGGCGACCGCTGGACGACGGAGGCCTTACGCCACCACGAAGGTGATGCGCAGGTTGACCCGCCATTCCTGCACGTTGCCGGCATCGTCGGTCACCACCTTGATCTCGTTGACCCAGGCGCCCTTGATGCCCTTCACCGTCTCGGCGGTCTTCTTCAGCCCGGACTTGACCGCGTCCTCGACGCTGCTGGCGGAGGAAGCGTTGACTTCGATGATCTTGGCGATGGACATTCGGTGTCTCCTTACGTGTGGCGGCGATGCGCCGGGGCAGCCAGCCTAATCCGTTGCCTGTTAAGCGATCGCTACGGGGTGCTAGCATCCCTGCAGCATGAATCCCGCCCCGAACCTCGTCCTGATCGGCCCGATGGGCTCCGGCAAAACCTCCATCGGCAAGCGCCTGGCCGAGCGATTCGGCCTGCGCTTCGTCGATGTCGACCAGGCCATCGTCGACCGGGTCGGCGCCAGCATTCCCGCCATCTTCGAGCATGTCGGCGAAGCCGGCTTCCGCGAACGCGAGCGCGCCGTGCTCGATCAGTTGCTCGATGGTCAGGACCAGCTGGTCTCTACCGGCGGCGGCGCCGTGCTGGATGCGCACAACCGCAGCCGCATGCGTGACCGCAGCTACGTGATCTATCTGCGTACCCGTGTGGAGACCCAGCTCAAGCGACTGAAGCACGATCGCCACCGCCCTCTCTTGCAGCGCGAAGACCGCGAACAGGCCCTGCACGCCATGGCCGAATTGCGCAATCCGCTGTACGAGGAAGTCGCCGACCTGGTGCACGATACCGATGGACTGAACCCCGGCCAGGCGGTCGGCAGCCTGGTCGAGCGCATTGCCCGCCTGTGGCAGAACAACGGAAGCCTCGCATGACCTCCTCCCTGCGCCACGTCGATGTCGGCGGACAGACGCCCTATCGCATCCACATCGGCCCGCACCTGCTGACCGAAGGTGCCGCGTTGGCCGCGCAGGTTCGCGGCCGACATGTGTTGCTGGTCAGCGACTCCAACGTCGCCCCGCTGTACGCCGCCGGCGTGCGCGAAGCCCTGCACGCCGCGCGATCGGAACTGCAGATCGCCACCTTCGTGCTGCCGGCCGGCGAGGAATCGAAGACCCTGGCCCACTTCGGCGGCGCCATCGAAGCACTGGCCGGCCTGGGCGCCACCCGCGACGCCTGCGTGTTTGCCCTCGGCGGCGGGGTGGTCGGCGACCTGGCCGGCTTCGCCGCCGCCTGCTGGATGCGCGGCATCGACTGCGTGCAGCTGCCGACCACCCTGCTGTCGATGGTCGATTCCTCGGTCGGCGGCAAGACCGCGGTGGACATTCCGCAGGGCAAGAACCTGGTCGGCGCCTTCCATTCGCCGCGGGCGGTGTTCGCCGACACCGGCGCGCTGCGTACCCTGCCGATCCGCGAATTGCGTGCCGGCCTGGCCGAAGTGATCAAGTACGGTGCCATCCGCGACCCGCTGTTCTTCGAGTGGCTGCAGGCCGAGCGCGAGGCCCTGCTGGCCGGCGATGCAGCTGCGCTGGCCCAGGCCATCGCCCGCAGTTGCGAGCACAAGGCCGAGATCGTCGAGCGCGACCCGCTGGAAAAGGGCGAGCGTGCCCTGCTCAACCTCGGCCATACCTTCGGCCATGCGATCGAGGCCGAACAGGGCTACGGCGGCGCCGGCAACGACAACCTGAACCACGGCGAGGCCGTCGCCGTCGGCATGGTGCTGGCCGCAAGACTGTCGGCCGACTTGGGCATGGCCACGACCGAAGATGCCGAGCGACTGGCCACCCTGCTGGCCGGCTACGGCCTGCCGACCGCGATCCCGGCCGGACTGGCGCCGGACGCCCTGCTGGCGCGGATGCGGCTGGACAAGAAGAATCTGGCCGGTCGCCTGCGGCTGGTGCTGTGGCGCGGCGTCGGCCATGCCGAAATCGTCCCCGACGTCGACGAAGCCGCGGTGCTGGGCGTGCTCGTAGGATAGAGCGCAGGCGCCGGCAACCGCTACAATTCACGCCATGCGCGTCTTTCTGCAGCAACGCCCGTCCGCGGGCGAAGCTCCCCGCTACGTCCAGCTGACCCTGCAACCGGATCTGTTCGGTGGCTGGGAGCTGCTGCGCGAAAGCGGCCAGCTCGGCGGTCGCGCCCAACTCCGGCGCGAGCAGTACCTGCTGCAGGACGAGGCGACCAATGCCTTCGAGAAAGCCCGCGACAGCTGCCTGAAGCGCGGCTTCCAACAGACCTTCGCGCAGGGCGCGCACATGCCGAAGCACTGATCCGCGACCCGCCGCTTCCGACCCGACCCAACGCCAACGCTTACCGAGATATCCCTTGTCCCACGCCCCGCTCGAAAACGACCGCTTCCTCCGCGCCCTGCGCCGCCAGCCCGTCGACCGCACCCCTGTCTGGCTGATGCGCCAGGCCGGGCGCTACCTGCCCGAATACCGCGCCACCCGCGCTCGCGCCGGCAGCTTCCTCGGCATGGCCAAGAACCCGGAGATCGCCTGCGAAGTCACCCTGCAACCGCTGGCGCGCTTCGACCTCGACGCGGCGATCCTGTTCTCCGACATCCTGACCATTCCCGATGCGATGGGGCTGGGGCTGTATTTCGCCGAGGGCGAGGGGCCGAAGTTCGAACGCCCGGTGCGCGATGCCGCCTCGATCGCCGCGCTGTCGGTGCCGGACATGGAAACCGAACTGCGCTACGTGATGGACGCAGTGCGGCTGATCCGCCGCGAACTGCGCGGCAAGGTGCCGCTGATCGGCTTCTCCGGCAGTCCGTGGACGCTGGCCTGCTACATGGTCGAAGGCGGCGGCAGCAAGGACTTCGCCCGGATCAAGGCGATGGCGCTGAACGAACCGGCCGCGCTACACACGTTGCTGAAGGTCAACACCGATGCGGTGATCGCCTACCTGGCCGCGCAACGCGCGGCGGGTGCGCAGGCGCTGCAGGTGTTCGACACCTGGGGCGGGGTGCTGTCACCGGCGATGTACCGCGAATTTTCGCTGCCGTACCTGTCGCGGATCGCGCGCGAACTGCCGCGCGGTGAAGGCGACCAGCGCGCACCGCTGATCCTGTTCGGCAAGGGCAATGCCGCGCATCTGGAGGCGCTGGCCGACTCGGGCACCGAGGCGGTCGGCGTGGACTGGCTGGTCGAGCTGGGCGAAGCTGCGCGCCGCACCGGCGGCAAGGTCGCGTTGCAGGGCAACCTGGACCCGGCGGTACTGTACGGCTCGCCCGACGCCATCCGCGTCCAGGCCCGCGCCGCGCTGGACAATTACCGCGACGGCAATGGCGGCTCGCGCGAAGGGCACGTGTTCAACCTCGGTCACGGCATGTCGCCGGATATGAATCCGGAGCACGTCGCCGTGCTGGTCGAGGAAGTACATACCTACAGCGCGCGCTGAGCCCCACATGCCGTCGGCAGCGGTTCCCCACGCCTCCCGCCCGCTGCTGTGGCTGGTGGCGGCGAGCGTCTTCATGCAGATGCTCGATTCCAGCATCGTCAATACGGCACTGCCGTCGATGGCGAACAGCCTGGGCGAGAGTCCGCTGCAGATGCAGTCGGTGGTGATGATCTATGCGCTGGCCAATGCGGTGTTCATTCCCGCCTCGGGCTGGCTGGCCGATCGCTTCGGCACCCGCCACGTCTACCTGATCGCGGTGCTGCTGTTCGCCGCCGGTTCGCTCGCCTGCGCCCTCTCGCAAAGCTTGGCCCAACTGGTCGCCTCGCGCGCACTACAGGGGCTGGGGGGCGCCCTGCTGCTGCCGGTCGGGCGGCTGGCCATCCTGCGCACGGTGTCGCGCGAGGAGTTCCTGCCGGCGATGAGCTTTGTCGCCATCCCCGCCCTGGTCGGCCCGCTGGTCGGCCCGACCCTGGGCGGCTGGCTGACCGAAATTGCCTCATGGCACTGGATTTTCCTGATCAATCTGCCGATCGGCGTTCTTGCCATTCCGGTGGCGCTGCGGGTCATGCCCAACCATCGCGGCAGGGAACGGACCCGTTTCGACGCCGTGGGCTATCTGCTGCTGGCCATTGGCATGGTGCTGCTGACCCTGGCGCTGGACGGCCTGTCCGGCCTGGGCACGGCGCATGCGCTGGTGTTGCTGATGGCGGTGTTCGGCCTGGCCGCAATGGCCGGTTACTGGCTGCACGCCGGCGCGGTGGCGCACCCGCTGTTCCCGCTGCAGATGTTCCGCCTGCCCAGCTTCCGGATCGGCATTCTGGGCAACCTGTTCTCGCGCGTGGGCAGCGGCAGTGTCCCCTACCTGATCCCGCTGCTGCTGCAGGTGGGCATGGGCCTGTCACCGATGCAGGCCGGGACGATGATGGTGCCGGTGGCGCTGGCCGGCATGGCCTCCAAACGCGCCGCGGTGATGCTGGTCGGACGCTTCGGCTACCGACGAGTGCTGATGGTCAATACGGTGCTGGTGGGCCTGATGATCGCCGCCTTCGTGCTGGTCGGAGCACAGCAGCCGCTCTGGCTGCGGATCGTGCAGTTCGCGCTGTTCGGTGCGGTCAATTCGCTGCAGTTCACCGCCATGAACACCGTCACCCTGCGCGATCTGGATACCGAATACGCCAGCGCCGGCAACAGCCTGCTGTCGATGGTAATGATGCTGGCCACCAGCTTCGGCGTGGCCGCCGCCGGCAGCCTGCTGGCGGCTTTCGACCAATACCTGGGAGCGCATGGTGCGCAACTGCCGCTGCAGGCCACCTTCATCTGCATGGGCACGATGACGCTGGCATCGACCCTGGTGTTCTGGCAGTTGCCGGACCAGCGCCCCCCTGCCCGCACGGTCGAGCCGGTCGCCGAATAGGTAAATGCCGCGTCCGCCGCGATCAGTCGTGGCGGTTGCCAAGCATCGTGCCGATCGCCGCGGCCAGCATCTCGCCGGTCACCGGCTTGCGCAGGAAACCGTCGAAGCCGGCCGCGCGCGCCGCCGGTTCGGCATCGGCGTCGGCACGTGCGGTCACTGCCAGCAGCGGCAGATCCAGCCCCTGCGCCCGCAGTTGGCGGGCCAGCGCCAACCCGTCGAGGCCCGGCAGATCCAGATCCAGCAGGGCGATGTCGAAGCTATCGGTCGCGGTTTCGGTCAGTGCCGCCAATCCATGCGCCACGTGCTGCACCCGGTGTCCGCGCGCGGTCAGCAGCCCGGTGATGACCTCGGCCACGGTCGGATCGTCTTCCACCAGCAGAATGCGCAGGCTGGCGCTGGCCTTCAGCAACGGGCGCTCCATCGGCTGACGGCCGGAACTCGCCGCCTCCGGCAACGGCAGCTCGACGATGAACCGGGTGCCGTTGCCCGGTGCGCTGTCCACCGTGATCTGTCCGCCCATCGCCACCGACAACTCCTGGCAGATTGCCAGCCCCAGCCCGCTGCCGCCGTAACGGGTCGCGGTCTGCGCGCCCTCGGCCTGCTCGAAGCGCCGGAACAGCCGTTGCTGCTGCTCGGCGTTGATGCCCGGGCCGGTATCGCTGACCACGAAACGCACGCCTTCCCCGGCCAGGGCTTCGACCCGCAGTTCGACGCTGCCGCGCTCGGTGAACTTGATCGCGTTGTTGAGCAGGTTCAGCAGGATCTGTCTTACCCGCATCGAGTCGCCGCGCAGCGCCAGTGGCGCGCGCGCGTCGATCTGGCTGGAGAACGCCAGTCCGCGTTTGGCCGCCATCGGTGCGGTCAGCGACGCCACTTCGGACACCAGTTCACGTAGACCGAAATCCTGCTGGTCCAGCTCGAGCTTGCCGGCTTCGATACGGGCCAGGTCCAACGCGTCGTTGACCAGTCGCAACAGGTGCGCACCAGCATTGCGGATCGCTTCGGCGTAACCGCGCTGGCGCGGGTCCAGCCGGGTACCGAGCAGCAGCTCGCTCATCCCCAGCACGCCGGTCATCGGCGTGCGCACCTCGTGGCCAAGGGTGGCCAGGAAGCGGGTCTTTGCCTGCGAAGCCTGTTCGGCGACCTCGCGCTTGTGCAGCGCCAGCTGCCACTCGCTGCGATCGCGCACGCGCCGGCGGTATCCGGCCGCCAGCAACAGCACCGTCAACACCCCCAGTACGGCGAACAGCAGGATGCCCCAGCGACTGCGCCACCATGGCGGAGCGACGCCGAAATCGACGAACTGGCTGGCCGACCACAGGTTGTCTTCCGAGCGGCCCTGCACTTCGATCCGGTACTTGCCGGGCGGAAGTTGCGACAGCGTGCGTTCGCCGTTGCGGCCGACCTGCACCCAGTTGTCGTCGAACCCCGGCAGGCGGTAGCGGTACACATGGCTGGACACGTTGGTGTAGCTCAGCAGGCGTGCGGTCACTTGCAGGTCGCGGTCGTCGTGCGCCATCTCGAAATAGGCACCGGGTTCAACCCGGCGTTCGCCGTCGTGCGTACGCACGATGATCGAATCGACCGCCAGCCGCGGCGGTTCGGTTTCCGGCCGTACCGCGATGGGGTCGAAGATCGCCACGCCATGCGCGGCAGCCACGACGATGCGGCCATCGCCCTTGCGTTGCACCGGCCAGCCCAGGATCTCCTGCCCCGGCAGGCCGTCGTGGATGTCGTAGATGCGCGTCTGCTTCCTGGCCGGGTCGATCCGGATCAGGCCGCGCTTGCTCGACAGCCAGATCACCCCGCGCCGATCCACGGTCATGCCGTCGAAGATCACCTGCGGCAGGTCCTGCGCCCGGTCCAGGTGTTCGATGCGGCGATAGCGGCCCTGTTCGAAGCGATAGGCCGTCAGCGCGCCCATCGTGCCGATCCACAGCGTGCCGTCCTCGTCGGAGGCGAAGGTGCCGACCCGCGCCGTGTCGTCGATGCCCGGCGGCCGGACGAAAGCGCCTTGCGCGTCGTCCCAGGCCAGCACGCCATTGCCGGCCAGCCATGCCCGTCCATCCGGCCCGATCTTCAGGAACGAGGGATCGAAGCCCGCCTCCAGCGCCCGACCGCCGTCCAGAAGCGCATCCACCACCACCGCACCGCCGGGATCGCGGGCCTGGACGCCGACATTGCGCACCAGTTGCCAGATCCGTCCCTGCGCATCCTGTCCGATCGCGGTCACATCCCCCGCCAGCGCAGCGTCGCTCGCATCCTCCGATCCCCACCGCCGCACCCGGCCGCTGTCCGGATCGTAGCGCGCCACCCCGCCCAGATACCCCATCCACACGCCGCCATCGGCGGCTTCCATCACGCAATTGAGCGGGCGGTCGCCGGCCGCATCCTCCAGCACGTGCCGGACCTGTCCGCTTTCGGGGTCCAGTTCGTCGAGAATGCCGGTGCTGCCGACCATCCACATGTTGCCGCTGCGCGAAGGCGCGATGGAATAGACCTGCGTGTTGCCCAGCGAGGCGGGGTCGCGCTCGTTCTTGGTCAGCACCGAGAACTGGCGCCAGTTGGACGGCAGGTACCACAGGCCGGCGTCGGAACTGGCGAACCACAATCCGCCCTCGCGGTCTTCCAGTGCCCGGCTCCATTGCGGGTAGACGTCGCCGCGGGTCAGGTCGCTGTACAGCGGAACCCGGTGGATCGGCACGTCGGGCTCGGCGCGCTGCATGCCTTCGAAGGCGTCCAGCCAGTAGGCGCCGCTGCGGTCGTGCAGCAGCAGGCCATACAGCGTCATCCGTCCGCGCACGCCCCAGGGATCCAGCGAACTGCTGCCATCGGCACGGTAATGACTCATGCCCAGCACCGTGTTGATCCAGACGCCGCCCTCGCCGTCATCCGAGAGCCCGGTGGCATAGGGCGTGACCATCGCCTCGGCCGGCACTCGCTCGAAATCGTCCCCGGTCCAGCGCGCCACGCCGCCGTCGGTCGCCACCCACAACGTGCCGTCGCCGGCGATGATCAGGTCGGTGATGGCAGTTCCCGGCACACTGCGCTCGTTTCCCGGCTCCGGCATGAAGCGTTCGACGGTGTCGTCCGTGCGGATCCGGTACAACCCGCTCGAACCGGTGCCGAACCAGACCTCGCCGTCCGGCGTCGCGGTCACGCTCCAGACGATGTTGCTGCCGATCACCGGATAGGCTGCGCTGTCGTAGTAGCGGAACTCGCGCCGGCGCGCATCCAGTATCGCCAGACCGGCGCCGTGGGTACCGACCAGCACCCGGTTGTCCGCATCCACGTGCACCGCCAGCACGATGTTGTCGCGCAGGCCCTCGCCTATCCGCCAGACCCGGAAATTCACCCCGTCGTACCGCGCCAGGCCATCCATGGTCGCCAACCAGATATAGCCGTCGGCATCCTCGGCAATGTCGTTGACCGAGTTCGACGGCATGTCGTTGGCTACCGTGATCTGGCGCAAGCGCGGAGTCTCCGGCAACCCCGCGGCAGCCTTCCCGGCCAGCAGCAGCGCCAGCAGCATCACTGCGCATCCCATTCCCCGAGCCGTCATGGCCTGTTTCCGTCCTCGTCGAGTCGCCCGCGCGGTTCCGCCGCATCCTCGCAACGGATCGTTGTGCATGCAAGCGCGCTCCTGCGGCACGGGCGGCTAGAATCCCGGTCATGCCCGTCCCCATCGCCCTCGCCCGCTGGCTGCTGCTGTCCTTCGGATTCGCGTCCATCGCCGCACACGCCGAGCCCGTGCGCTATGCACTGGACCCGGTGCATACGCGGGTGATGTTTGCGGTGCAGCATGCCGGCTTCTCGCATGCGCTGGGCACGATCTCCGGTAGCCGCGGCGAGCTGTGGTTCGACCCCGACGACTGGAGCACGGCGCGGGTGGTGGTCGAAGTGCCGTTGCAGCGCGCCGACCTTGGCGACGCCGACTGGAACCACGCGGTGCTGGCGCGCAACCTGCTGGATGCGGAAGGCTTTCCGGTCGCCCGCTTCGTCTCGACCCGGATCGAGCCGGTCGACGCATCGACCGCCAACGTGCACGGTGAGCTGACCCTGCGCGGCGCCACTCGCGAGGCCACCCTGACCGTGACCCTCAACGCGCTCAAGCGCCATCCGCTGCCGCCGTTCCGGCGCACCGCCGGCTTTTCCGCCACCGCCACGCTCCTGCGCAGCGACTACGGCATCGATGCCTGGAAGTCGGTGATCGGCGATGAAGTCGAGCTGCGCATCGAGGCCGAAGCGGTACGCGATCGCAATGGCGACGATGCAGAGCAAACGCCTGCGACCGAGACTTCTGCGCCAACAGCTTCCCCCGAACCGGAACCGACGCCATGACCTTGAAGAACACCGACACGCAATGGGGAATGGTCAGCCAGGCCTTCCACTGGCTGATCGTGGTGCTGATCCTCGGCCTGGGCATCGTCGGCCTGACCATGGGCGAGCTGCCGCGCACGCCGAAATACTTCTGGGTCTATACCGCGCACAAGTCGATGGGCATCACCGTGCTGGCGCTGATGCTGCTGCGGCTGGGCTGGCGACTGTACGCCGGCGCGCCACGGCCGGTGCCCGGCACGCCCGGCTGGCAGCACGCCATCGCCACCATCACCCACTGGCTGCTGTACGCGCTGGCGCTGGCGATCCCGCTGTCGGGCTGGCTGTACGACTCGGCCAGCGGGCTGCGCCCGTTCCGCTATTTCGGCCTGTTCGAAATGCCCAAGCTGGTCGCGCCCAGCGAATCGCTGCAGGACGCCGCCCACCAGGCGCACGAACTGCTGTTCTGGGTGCTGATCGCGCTGGTCGCGCTGCACGCCGGCGCCGCGTTCTATCACCACCTGTTCCAGCGCGACGACACGCTGGCCCGCATGCTGCCGCGCCGACGCCGGCAGACTCCCCCCAGCCCGGAGCCCGATCATGTCGCATAAGCTGCTTCCGCCCGCCCTGACCGCCGCCGCCCTGGTGGCGATGATGGCCTCCGCGCCGGCACGCGCCGCCGACTACCTGCAGGCGCCTGGCTCGACCCTGGTATTCGCCACCCAGTACGACGGCGAAATCTTCACCGGCCGCTTCGGCGGTTTCAAGACCCGCCTCAGTTTCGACCCGGCCCGGCTGGAGGCCGCCAGCCTAGAGGTCGTTATCGACCTGGCCGGCACCGATACCGGCAACGACGATCGCGATTCGACCCTGGTCGGCAGCGCCTTCTTCGACGTCGGCAAGTACGCCCAGGCCCGTTACAGCGCACGCACGTTTCGCGACCTCGGCGATGGCCGCTATGCCGCCGACGGCACCCTGAGCCTGCACGGGGTCAGCAAGCCGGTGACGCTGACCTTCACCTGGACCCCCGGCGAACGCCCGGTGCTGGCCGGCAGGGCGCGGGTCAGGCGGCTGGATTTCGGCATCGGCAGCGGCGACTGGGCCGACACCGCGCTGATCCCCGACGAGGTGGCAATCAGCACCAAGGTCGTGCTGCAGCCGAGGTAGGACCAAACCGTCCTAGCCGCTCCCCTGGCCCAGAAACCGTCGCACCTGCCCGATACCGAACGGCCAGTCCAGTTCGGCGCCGCCCTGCGGGTCGCGCAGCACCGGCACCCTCATGCCGTAACGCGCCTCCAGCGCCTCGTCGTCGTCGATGAACACGCTGTCGAAATCCGGCACCCGCGCCTGCGCCAGCACCTCCAGTGCCTGGTCGCACAGATGGCAGTCGTCTCTCTGGTACAGGATCAGCGGCACGGCGGCATCCGACGGAAAGCTGTTGCGACGCGCAAGATGTCCGCGCCGGGAGCGGCCTTAGAATACGCCACATGGCCGTCAGCACCTTCGACCTCTACAAGATCGGCATCGGGCCGAGCTCCTCGCATACCGTCGGCCCGATGCGCGCGGCCGCGCGCTTCGTCGATCGCCTGCTGGTGCAGCCAGGACGGCTGGATGACGTGGCGCGCGTACGTGCCGAAGTGTTCGGCTCGCTGGCCCTGACCGGGCGCGGACACGGCACCGACAAGGCTCTGCTGATGGGGCTGGAAGGGCACTATCCCAATGCCATCAACCCCGACATCATCCCGGCCGCACTGGAACGCATCCGCGGCGAGAAGCGCTTGCAGCTGCACGGCAGCCACGCCATTGGCTTCGACGAGAAGCGCGACCTGGCGATGAACAGGCGTCAGAAACTGCCTTACCACACCAACGGCATGCGCTTCACCGCCTACGACGCTGCCGATGACGTCGTCGCCACCCGCGACTACTACTCGGTCGGCGGCGGTTTCGTGGTCAACCAGGACGAAGCGGCCGAGGACCGCATCGTGCCCGACGACACCCCGCTGCCGTATCCGTTCGCCACCGGCGACGAGCTGCTGCAGCGCGCGCAGGCCAGCGGACTGGGCATCGCCGCGCTGATGCTGGAGAACGAGAAGAGCTGGCGCAGCGAAGAGGAAATATTCGCCGGCCTGCGCGAGATCTGGAACGCGATGCAGGACTGCGTGGCCCGCGGCATCCGCCAGACCGGCACCCTGCCCGGCGGCCTGCACGTGGCGCGTCGCGCGCCCACGCTACACGCCGAACTGTCCTCGCGCCCGGAAGCGGCCATGCGCGACCCGCTGACCGTACTCGACTGGGTCAACCTGTATGCGCTGGCGGTCAACGAGGAAAACGCCGCCGGCGGGCGCGTGGTCACTGCGCCGACCAATGGCGCCGCCGGCATCATCCCGGCAGTGCTGCACTACTACGACCGCTTCTGCGCCGGCAGCAGCGAGGCGCGCATCTTCGACTTCCTGCTCACCGCTGCCGCCATCGGCATCCTGTACAAGGAAAACGCCAGCATCAGCGGCGCCGAGGTCGGCTGCCAGGGCGAAGTCGGGGTGGCCTGTTCGATGGCCGCCGCCGGACTGACCGCGGCGCTGGGCGGCACGCCCAGCCAGATCGAGAACGCCGCCGAGATCGGCATGGAGCACAACCTGGGCCTGACCTGCGACCCGATCGGCGGCCTGGTGCAGATTCCCTGCATCGAACGCAACGCGATGGGCGCGGTGAAGGCGATCAACGCCAGCCGCATGGCCCTGCGCGGCGACGGCAAGCACAAGGTCTCGCTGGACAAGGTCATCAAGACCATGCGCGACACCGGCCGCGACATGCAGGACAAATACAAGGAAACCAGCCGCGGCGGGCTGGCGGTCAACGTCATCGAGTGCTGAGTTCCTTCCCTGCAACTGCATGGCCATGCTGCGATGCAGTGTGAAAACGTTTTCATGAGCGGTTAGGGTACGTCGGTCATCGCCCTCCATGCCGTCCTGCGGCGATGTTTCCTGCCATCGACCCAGGAGCCGCCAATGTCGTCCCGATTCAACCGCCGCAAGGCCATGCAGTTGTTCGGCGCGGGCGCCGCCGGCCTGTCGCTGCCGGGCATCCTCGCCCAGGCCCGTGCCCGCGGCGCTGATACTCCACCGGCCAAGGCCCGCAAGGGCGCGCCCAACATCCTGTTCATCATGACCGACGATCAGGCCAGGGGCGCCCTGAGCATTTACGGCAACCCCATCCTCAAGACGCCGAACATGGATCGCGTCGGCCTGGAGGGCATGCGTTTCGACCAGGCCTTCGTCACCACGTCGGTGTGCGCGCCCAGCCGCGCCTCCTATCTGACCGGCCTGTATGCGCACAGCCACGGCGTGACCAGCAACGGCGAGGAACCGGGCTGGTACCAGCAGATGGGGTTGGCCCATGACCAGATCACCTACCCGATGCTGCTGCGCCAGGCCGGCTACCACACCGCCGTGGTCGGCAAGTGGCACATCAAGTCGATGCCGACCGGGTTCGACCACGCCGCGATCCTGCGCGGCCAGGGCAGCTATTTCGATCCCGAATTCATCGTCAACGGCGCGCCGGTGCGTTTCCGTGGCCACACCGACGATGTGATCGGCGACCAGGCTATGACCTATCTGCGGCAACGGCCCAAGGATCAGCCGTTCTGCCTGTGCTACCAGTTCAAGGCGCCGCACGGGCCGTGGGAACCGGACTCGCGCTTTTATTCCGCGTTCGAGGACGTCGACATCCCCTTACCGCCGGGCTTCGGAGAGCCGCAACCCGATGGTGCGCCCGTCGCGTTCTCGAAGACCACGCAGGAAATCGCCAACATGCGCGATTTCTTCCACAAGGCCGAACGGCGACCGCCGCAGGTCGACGAGAGCCTGCCGGAAGACCAGCGCCTTCGCGCCGTCTACCAGGCCTACATCCGCAACTACTATCGCGTGCTGCTGGGCGTGGACGAAAACGTCGGCCGCGTGCTCGACTTCCTCGACAAAGAAGGTCTGGCCGAGAACACCATCGTCGTCTACACCACCGACAATGGGATGTTCATGGGCGAGCACGGCTTCTATGACAAACGGTTGATGCTCGAACCCTCGATCCGCGTTCCGCTGCTGATGCGCTGGCCGGGGCATATCCAGCCCGGTCGCGTCGACGGGGATCACATGGTCCTCAACATCGACGTGGCACCGACCCTGCTGGAACTGGCCGGGGTCGAACCGCCGGACTGGATGCAGGGCCGCAGCTGGAAACCGATCGTCGAGGACCGCAAGACCGACTGGCGCGAGGATTTCCTCTACGAATGGTACGAGTACCCGGCCGTGCATTGCGCGCGCAAGCACCACGGGGTCCGCACCACGCGCTGGAAGCTGATTCACTTCTGGCAGCAGCCGGAAGAGTGGGCGCTGTACGACCTGCAGGACGATCCCGGCGAAACCCGCAACCTGGCCGGCGATCCGCAGCATGCCGACACGTTCGCACGGCTGAAGCGGCGCATCGCGGAACTGCGTGCGGAAACCGGCGACCACGGTGAGCCAGGGGAAACGCTGCCCGTGCTCGAGCCCGGGAAGTGCCCCGCCTAGGCACCACGACTGCCTCGCATCCGGAAACCCGCAATTGCCGCCAGCTTCACCTCAAACGGACAAGGAACCCCGCTCATGCCTACCCGTCACGATCGTCGCTCCGCACTGAAGCGCCTGGCCGGCGCATCGCTTGGCCTGTCGCTGGCCCCGCTGTTCGGCGGCGGC
The DNA here is from genome assembly GCF_010211745.1 of Pseudoxanthomonas kalamensis DSM 18571. Classification (GTDB taxonomy): domain Bacteria; phylum Pseudomonadota; class Gammaproteobacteria; order Xanthomonadales; family Xanthomonadaceae; genus Pseudoxanthomonas_A; species Pseudoxanthomonas_A kalamensis. The sequence goes on from NZ_PDWQ01000002.1 coordinate 220,225, forward strand.
CTGCGGGCCGCCATGCGCGGCTCCGCCGCACGCCGTCCGAACATCATCTTCATGATGACCGACGACCAGGCCTTCGGCGCGATGAGCCTGTACGGCAACCGCATCCTGCAGACGCCGAACATGGACCGGATCGGGCGCGAAGGCGTGCGCTTCGGCCAGGCCTTCGTCACCAACTCTCTGTGCCTGCCCAGCCGCGCCAGTTATCTCACCGGCCAGTACTCGCATACCCACGGCATGCTGACCAACGGCGAGGAATCCGGCTTCAACGACCAGCCGGCGATCCGCAACGAGGACACCTGGCCGATCCTACTGGGCAAGGCCGGCTACCACACCGGGATGGTCGGTAAGTGGCACGTCAATTCACCACCGCAGGGCTACGACCTGACCGCCATCCTGCAGGGACAAGGGGTGTATTTCGATCCGCCGATGCTGGTCAACGGCCGCTTGCAGGCACAACGCGGGCACGCGGACGACGTCATCGGCGACCATGCACTGCGCTTCCTGCAGCAGGTGCCGGACGATCGTCCGTTCTGCCTGTTGTGCCAGTTCAAGGCGCCGCACCGCGGCTGGGAACCGGCACCGCGCTTCGCCAAGCGTTTCGAGAATGTCGACATCCCGCTGCCGGCGCATTTCGACGAGAGTCTGGCCACCCGTCCTCTGGCGGTGCAGAAATCGCAGATGCGCATCGCCGACATGCCCGACTTCCACGATCGCGGCGTTCCGGCCAGTTTGCCCGAAGCCGAACAGGCACGCGCCAACTACCAGGCCTTCATCAGGCACTACTACCGTGTGCTTCTGGGCGTGGACGAAAACGTCGGCCGCGTGCTCGATTACCTGGACCGGCAGGGATTGGCGGACAACACTCTGATCGTCTACACCTCCGACAACGGCTTTTTCCTCGGCGAGCACGGCCTGTTCGACAAGCGGCTGATGTACGAGCCCTCGATCCGGGTGCCGATGTTGCTGCGCTGGCCCGCACAGGTCGATGCCGGACAAGTCGACGACGACAACTTCGTGCTCAATATCGATGTCGCCCCGACCCTGCTGGATCTGGCCGGCGCCGACGTGCCGGACAACATGCAGGGACGCAGCTGGCGGCCGCTGCTGGGTCTGGGCGGCGGCTCGGTGCCGTGGCGGCAGGACTTTCTGTACGAATACTTCGAGTTCCCCGCCGCGCACTGCGTGCGTCGCCATCGCGGCGTGCGCAACCATCGCTGGAAACTGATCCAGTTCTTCGACGACCCGCAGGAATGGGAACTGTACGACCTGCAGGACGATCCGGACGAGATGCGCAACCTCGCCGGCGATCTCGCCCATGCCGTCACCCTGCGCAAACTGCGCCAGCGGCTGGCGCAACTGCGCCGCGAATACGACGACCACCTGGACTTGCCCGTTCCCGACCCGAAGCAATGTCCGGCCTGAAGACCAGGCCCTTCGGTTTCAGGAGCGATCGGCCGTCAGGGATTCCAGCACATCATCCAGCAAGGCGGCGGCGGTGACTTCGGCGCCGGCGCCCGGACCCTGGATCAGCAACGGCTGGTTCGGGTAGCGGTCGCACCAGATCGCGACCCGATTGTCGGTGCCGCTGCCGGCGCACAACGGATGCGAACGCGGCAACGCGCGCAGCCCGACTTCCGCGCCGGATTCGGGGGCAAAGTTGCCGACGAAGCACAACCGGCAATCGTCCCATTCAGCCTGCCGCAAGCGCTGGGCCAGCATCTCGTCGAGCAGGGGCCAGCGCGCTTCGGCTTCGCCGTCCGGCGCGGTGCGCAACAGCGGCGGCAGCAGCGAATCCACACGGACCTCGTGCGACTCCAGTGCAAAGCTGGCCGCGCGCGCCAGGATCAGCAGCTTGCGGCGCACATCCTCGCCCGACAGGTCCTGGCGCGGGTCGGGCTCGGTATAGCCGGCGTCGCGGGCCTGCCGCAGGCGTTGCGAAAATGCCTGGGTGCCGTCGAAACCGGACAGCAGCCAGGCCAGCGATCCGGACATCACCCCCTCGATGCGATGGATGCGTTCGCCTCCGCGCAGCAAGGCGCGCAGCGAGCGCAGCAACGGCAACCCCGCGCCGACCGTGGCGCTGTCGCCGTAGCGCGCGCCGGAATCATGCGCGGCACGGATGATCGCCTGCGCCCGCACAAGTTCTCCGCCGCTGCCGAGCTTGTTCGCCGTCACTACATGCACGCCGTCCTGCAACCAGCCCGCATGCCGGTCCGCTACTGCATCGCTCGCGGTGGCGTCGATGACGAAGTCACCTGCTCGCAAAGGGGTGGGTTCGGCCGATGACGGCGAAGCGCCACGCGCGCGTGGTGCGGCACGTGCCTGCTCCAATGCGGCGTCGATGCCGCCACCGCGGCAGTCATGCACTCCCCGCGAATTGGCCAGCCACGCCAGCGACGGCAACTCCAGACCCTGCGTGCGCAGACGCTGGTAGCGCGCGACGAAGGCGCTGCCGACCGTGCCGGTGCCGAACAGGGTCAGCCGCGGCGCCGCGGCCGCGCCGACATCCAGGCGCAGTACCCGGCTCATGCGTCGGCGCGCTTGCGCTCGCCTTTGGCCACCACCGTTTGCGCACGCGACAGGGCCGCCTGTAGATCGGCCAGCAGATCGTCCAGCGCCTCGATCCCGACCGACAGCCGCAGCAGGCCGTCGGAAATGCCGGCCTTGGCCCGCGCCTCCGGCGTCATCGCCGCATGCGTCATCGTCGCCGGATGCGCGACCAGGCTTTCCACGCCACCCAGCGATTCGGCCAGGGTGAAACAGCGCAGACCATCGACGAAGGCGCGCACCTCGTCCTCGCCGCCGTGCAGCTCGAACGAGATCATCGCGCCGAATCCCTTCTGCTGGCGCGCGGCCAGCGCATGATCGCGGTGCGAGGCCAGGCCCGGGTAATGCACCTTGGCCACCGACGCGTGCCCCTCCAGCAATTCGGCGACGGCTTGCGCATTCTCCTGGTGCACGCGCAGGCGCGCGTCCAGCGTGCGCAGGCCGCGCAGGGTCAGGAAGCTGTCGAACGGCGAGCCGGTCAGGCCCAGCGCATTGGCCCACCAGACCAGTTGCTCGTGCACGTCGGCATCGCGGGCGACGACCGCGCCACCGACGACGTCGCTGTGGCCGTTGACGTACTTGGTGGTCGAATGCAGCACCAGGTCGGCGCCGAACTCCAGCGGCCGCTGCAGCGCCGGCGACAGGAAGGTGTTGTCGACCGCGACCCTGGCCCCTGCCTTGTGCGCGGCATCGATGACGAAACGCAGGTCGGTCACCCGCAGCAGCGGATTGGACGGCGTTTCCACCAGCACCAGCTTCGGCGACTGCGCCAGCGCCTCGGCCAGCGAACGCGGGTCGGTCAGGTCGGCGGTGATCAGTTCGAAATGGCCCTTGGCGGCCAGCGCGTTGAACAGCCGCCAGCTGCCGCCATAAGCATCATGCGGCACCACCAGCCGGTCGCCGGGCGACAGCAGCGCGTGCAGGACCAGGGCGATCGCGCCCATGCCGGTCGCGGTGACCACGCCGCCGATGCCGCCTTCCAGTTCGGCCAGCGCCTCGGCCAGCAGGTCGCGGGTCGGGTTGCCGCTGCGGGTGTAGTCGTACTGGCGCTTGTTGCCGAAGCCGTCGAAGCTGAAGTTGGACGACAGCACGATCGGCGGAGTCACCGCGCCGTACGCGGTATCGCGGTCGATACCGGCGCGCACCGCGGAGGTGGCGGTCGAAAAGGGGGTGCTGTCGTTGGCGGTGCCGTCGATGGCGCTCATGCGGAGTCTCCGGCGCCGTCGGCGCTGTGCAATGCGTGGGAAAGCAGGGCGTCGATGCGATCGGTTTCCTTGAGGAAGGCATCGTGGCCGTAGGGCGAGCGCAGGATGCGCAAGGTACCGAGCCGGCCGAGGCCCTCGACCAGTCCGACCAGGTCGGCCAGCGGCACCAGACGGTCGCCTTCGACCGCGATCACCGTGGTCGGCACGCCGACTGCGGCCGGGTCGACGTTCTGCAGGTCGATCGATTCGGACAGCCGCAGGAAGGCGTTGACCGGCGTGCGCGCCACGTATTGCGCGCCGACCGCGTCCAGATAGTCCTCCGCCGCCACCCGCACGCGACCGTTGACCACTTCAGGCAGGGCGTCGAAGCGTTCGGCAAATTCTTCCTGAGTGCGGTAGCTGAGCATGGCGAACTGCCGCGCCAGCGACAGCCCCTGCGCATCGGCGCACTGCAACTGGCCCAGCGCCACCGCCTTGCGCTGCAGCGCGCGCCAGGCCGCCGCATACGGATGGGCGCGGTGTGCGCCGCTGACTGCCACCAATCGCTGCAGGCGCTGCGGGTGACGGACCGCCAATTGCAGCCCGACCAGGGCGCCGTAGGAATAGCCGACGAAGCCCTGCAGGCGCTCGATCTCCAGTGCGTCCAGCAAGGCGACGATGGCATCGGCCTGGTCGGCGGGATCGATCGGCGCATCCAGCTTGCCGTCGGCGCCGACGAAATCGAAGGCCAGGACCCGACGATGTGCCGGATCCAGCGTGCGGCCTTCGCCGACCAGTTCGTCGGCCCAGCCCTTCTCCGGGAATTCGGCGCTGGCCGACACATGGCGATGCGCGGAAATGCCGCCGGCCACGAACACCACCGGCGCTGCGGCCGGCCCCTGCACTTCATAGCGCAGGGTCAGCGTGCGCGTGCCCGCATGGCGCATGGCCAGCACCACCGGCAGTTCGCCACGGCTGGCGTGCGAAGTCCGCGCCGGGCCGGCATTGGTCGGGGGGATCGAAGCGGGTACGGTGGGCGGCTCTTTCACGGGACTCATGGCGTTTCCAGCGGTGGATCGGCCATCGAGCTTCGCGGAGCCCGCGTTCGCCATGCACGAGGCATGGATCGAACCATCTTTCGGCGGACGCACGCAGGTCCCCGCAGGATTTGGCACCAAACACGCGGCGCCGAAGCGCCCGCTGGTTGCCCCGGCATCAAAGGGCCTGTCCCTCCGCCGGTCTCGATGGTCCGCGCAGATTGCCAGCCCGGTTTCCGCTTGTCAATCGCTTTATGCGCATGAAGCGATGGAATGCATCGCCAGCGGCACGGACACCGCATAATTCCGGCGATGCCCGGTTCCACTCTCCCCCGCCCCCTGCGCCGCGTCACCCTGCTCGCCTGGCTGATCGGCTTGGCCGCCTTCGCCACCACGGCGGATGCGGCCCGGCTGTACAAGTGGAAGGACCTGCAGGGGGTGACCCGCTACGGCGACCAGCCCCCGGACAACGCCCAGCCCGTGACCGGCAAGGTCGAAGTCCTGCGCTACCGCAACCCCGGCGCGCCACTGGTCCGTCTGCGCCTGGAAAAACAACCCACCCGCTACCTGGCCTGGGCCGACAACGACATGCATGGGCCGGTCCAGGTGCAGCTGGAATTCCGCCGCAACCGCAACATGCTGGCCTCCCCGGCACTGCCGGTCGCCGCCACCGTGGCCGGCGGCGACAGCACGCAACTGGCTGCACTGCTGATCACCGACGGCTCGGGCAAGGGCGACTTCGAACTGGACATGCGCTCGGTGCCGGGCGACCCGCGCGCCCATCCCCGCGACCATCTGTACCGGCTGCCCTTCCAGGCCGACATGGTCCGCGTGGACCAGGGGCCCGGCGGCCGCTTCAGTCATGACGATGCGCAGAATCTGTACGCGGTCGATTTCGCCATCCCCGAGGGCACTCCGGTACTGGCCGCACGCGCCGGCGTGGTCATGCAGGTCGAGGGCGACTTCGACCGCGCCGGCCCGGACCGCGAGGCCTACGGCGGCCGCGCCAACTTCATCCGCATCCTGCACGACGACGGCAGCATGGCGGTGTACGCGCACCTGCAACCGGAAGGCGTGCAGGTGCGCGAAGGCCAGTCGGTGCACGAGGGCCAGCGCATCGGGCTGTCCGGCAATACCGGCTTCAGCACCGCCCCGCACCTGCACTTCGTGGTCCAGGTCAACCGCGGCATGCGGCTGGAATCGATCCCGGTGCGGATCCAGGGGCCGCTGGGCGAACTGAAATTCCCGGCGATTCACTGAGGCAGCGGCCGGCGATGGGCCAGTCCCCGCTATAATCGCCGCCTTCCCGAGCCCTGCTGACGCCGTCTCCGGCGCCGTTCCCATGTCTGCTGCCCCTCTCTCCGATGTCGCCCACGAAGCCGCGCGCCGCCGCACCTTTGCCATCATCTCCCACCCCGACGCCGGCAAGACCACGCTGACCGAAAAGCTGCTGCTGTTCGGCGGTGCGATCCAGATGGCGGGCTCGGTCAAGGGCCGCAAGGCCGCCCGCCATGCGACCTCCGACTGGATGGCGCTGGAAAAGGAACGCGGCATCTCGGTGACCAGCTCGGTGATGCAGTTCCCCTACGAGGGCCGCATCGTCAACCTGCTGGATACCCCCGGCCACGCCGACTTCGGCGAGGACACCTACCGGGTGCTGACCGCGGTGGACAGCGCGCTGATGGTCATCGACGTGGCCAAGGGCGTGGAGGAACGCACGATCAAGCTGATGGAAGTGTGCCGCCTGCGCGACACCCCGATCATGACCTTCATCAACAAGCTCGACCGCGAAGGCAAGGACCCGATCGAACTGCTGGACGAAGTCGAACGCGTGCTGGGCATCCAGTGCGCGCCGGTGACCTGGCCGATCGGCATGGGCCAGCGGCTGAAGGGCGTGGTCCACCTGATCAGCGGCGAGGTGCATCTGTACGAACCGGGACGCAACTTCACCCGCCAGGATTCGACCATCTTCCCGTCGCTGGACGCGCCGGGGCTGGCCGAAAGGATCGGCGCCGACATGCTGGCCGCGCTGCGCGATGAACTGGAACTGGTGCAGGGCGCCGCCGCCGAATTCGACCCCGAGGCCTACCTGCGTGGCGAACAGACCCCGGTGTTCTTCGGCTCCGGCGTCAACAACTTCGGCGTGCAGCCGTTGCTGGATTTTTTCGTCGAACACGCACCCTCGCCGCAGCCGCGCGCCACCACTGGGCGCACGGTGCAACCGACCGAGGACAAGCTGAGCGGTTTCGTGTTCAAGATCCAGGCCAACATGGATCCGCAACACCGCGATCGCGTCGCCTTCATGCGCGTTTGCTCGGGGAAATTCACTGCGGGCATGAAAGCCTTCCACGTCCGCAGCGGCAAGGAAATGAAGCTGGCGAACGCGTTGACCTTCATGGCCAGCGACCGCGAAATCGCCGCCGAGGCGTATCCGGGCGACGTGATCGGCATCCACAACCACGGCACCATCTCGATCGGCGACACCTTCACCGAAGGCGAGTCGCTGTCGTTCACCGGCATCCCCAACTTCGCCCCGGAACTGTTCCGCCGTGCCCGCCTGCGCGATCCGCTCAAGCTGAAGCAGTTGCAGAAAGGCCTAGCCCAGCTGTCGGAGGAAGGCGCCACCCAGTTCTTCCGCCCGCTGATGAGCAACGACCTGATCCTCGGCGCGGTCGGCGTGCTGCAGTTCGACGTGGTCGCCTACCGGCTCAAGGACGAATACGGCGTGGACGCCAGCTTCGAACCGGTGCAGGTGGCGACCGCGCGCTGGATCCACTGCGACGACGCCAGGAAGCTGGAAGAGTTCCGCGAGAAGAACGCGCTGAACCTGGCCCTGGACGCCGCCGGCGAGCTGGTCTACATCGCCCCGACCCGGGTCAACCTGCAACTGGCCGAAGAACGCGCCCCCGGCGTCGAGTTCCGCGCCACCCGCGAACACGCGCACAGCGTGGCGGTGGAATAGAGGCCTCAGGCATCGATCCGGGCGCGTGATTCCCATCACCAGCCATACCCGCCGCTGAATCTGACGTCGGCGCACGGATGCACCGATTGCTGCATTGCGGTAATTTGGGCGCATGAACCCCCATGCCTCGCTGCACGACGATCTGACCGAACTGCGCGACGAGATCGCCAACGCGTTGACCCACGGGGTCGGTGCGGCGGCGGCATTGGCCGGCGGTGCGGTGCTGATCACCCTGGCTGCCATCTACGGCGATGGCTGGCAACTGGCCGGTGCCATCGTGTTCGGCGTGGCCCTGCTGCTGCTGTACACGGCCTCCACCCTGTACCACGCCATCCAGCACCCGGTCGCCAAGGGCCGGCTGAAGGTGTTCGACCACTGCGCGATCTACCTGCTGATCGCCGGCACCTATACGCCGTTCACCCTGATCGGCCTGCGCGGGCCGTGGGGCTGGGGGCTGTTCGCGGCGATCTGGGCGCTGGCCATTGCCGGGGTGCTGTTCAAACTGTTCTACACCGGCCGCTTCAAGACGCTATCGACCCTGATCTACGTGGCGATGGGCTGGCTGGTGATCGTGGCGATCAAGCCGATGCTGTCGTCGCTGGATGCCTGGACCTTGGGCTGGCTGCTGGGCGGCGGCGTGTTCTACACGCTGGGCACCTACTTCTACCACCGCGAGTCGATCCGCTACTCGCACGCCATCTGGCATTTGTTCGTCATCGCCGGTAGCGTCTGCCACTTCGTCGCGGTGACTCGGCAGGTGTTGTCCTGACGCAAGGCAGCATCACAATAGACATACGACTGGAGTGGATTGTCAGTCCGTGTGGCATCCGACGACGTTGCTGGCTTCAAGCAGACTAGCGCCCGTCTGCTTCCGATATGCACGGATCGCGGCAACCATCTTTCCACACCCCATGAGTTCTCGAACCTCATCGGAAGGCCCCGGCAAATCGGAAACGGGACGAGGCTTGGGTTGCATTGGTTGCATTGCAATGACAACTACCATGAGTGCAACGACCGCGCTTATGTATGCCGCTGTTTCCATTGCTGAGAATCCATTCGTCAAAAATAATTTCCGTAGATCACAATCAAAGCAATGTCACCGATTGAGGGCGACTTGTTCAGAGGTTCCCTAACTCGCGATATACCGCTGCAACTGATCCAGTTCGACCTGCTGGTCCTCGATCACCGCCTTGACCAGGTCGCCGATGGAAATCACTCCGACGACCTCGTCCCCTTGCGTCACCGGCAAATGGCGGATGCGGTGCTCGGTGACGACCTGCATGCAGCGATCCACGCTGTCGTCCGGGCCCACCGTGATGACCTTGGCGGTCATGATCTCGCTGACCGGTGTGCCCGACGAGGACTTGCCGTGCAGGACGATCTTGCGCGCGTAGTCGCGCTCGGAAACGATGCCGGCCAACCTGGGGCCTTCCATCACCAGTACCGCACCGACGCCTTTCTCGGCCATCAGCCGGATTGCGTCGATCACCGAATCGCCCGGAGCTACCGCGTAGATCTCAGGCGTCTTCTCCCCCAACAACTGCCTTACCGTGCGCATGGCCGACCTTCCCCGTGTGGATGCCAGACAAGGATACTCCTGCCGCATCGGGTTGCCACACATCGACCAGATACAGCGGCCGCTGCTTGACCTCGTCGTACAAGCGCCCCAGATATTCGCCGATCAGCCCCAGCGCAACGAGTTGTACGCCACCGAGGAACAGAATCACCACCATCATCGACGGCCAGCCGGCCACCGGGTCGCCCCAGAACAGCGCCTTGAGCACGATCCACACCGCGAAGGCGAACGCCAGCAGCGCGGTCAGCACGCCCAGATAGGTCGCCACCCGTAGCGGCGCAGTGGAAAAGCTGGTGATGCCTTCCAGCGCGAAGTTCCACAGCTTCCATAGGCCGAAGTTGCTGCTTCCGGCCAGCCGCGCCTCGCGCCGGTACGGAATCGACACCTGGTTGAAGCCGACCCAGCCGAACAACCCCTTCATGAAACGATGCCGTTCGCGCAACTGCCGCAGGGCGGCCAGCGCGCGCGGCGACAGCAGGCGGTAGTCGCCGGTGTCGGCCGGTATCGGCGTCTTCGACAGCCGCCCGATTACCCGGTAGAACGCCGCTGCGGTAGCGCGCTTGAGCCAGCCCTCGCCATCGCGCTGGATGCGGGTGCCGTGCACATCGTCGTGGCCTTCGCGCCACTGGGCGACGAACTGCGGGATCAGTTCCGGCGGGTCCTGTCCGTCCGCGTCCAGAATCATGGCTGCGCCGTGCTCGACCCGGTCCAGTCCGGCGGTCAACGCCAGTTCCTTGCCGAAGTTGCGCGACAACCGCAGTAGCGACACCGTCGGGTCGTTGCGGGCGATGCGCTGCATCTGCGCCCAGGTGTCGTCGGTACTGCCGTCGTCGACGTACAACACCCGGCCGTCGATGTCGTCCAGCCGGCGCAGCACCGCGGCGATACGTGGGTGCAGCTTCGGCAGCGAGGCGGCTTCGTTCTTCGCCGCGATCACCACGGTCAGGCGTTCCTGGCTCATCGGGCGATCATTCCAGATTCCGCAGGTAAGCGGTACCGCCCAGTTGGCGCACCTGGCGCTGGATCCACCGTGCCCGCCGCTGTACGTAGGGCCCCGGCCGGGTCGCACTGTAGCGCCGGGGCGCCGGCAGCACCGCCGCAAGTCGCGCGCTCTGCCCGGCCTCCAGCCGCAGGGCCGGCTTCTTCCAGTAACTGCCCGCCGCCGCTTCGGCACCGTAGATGCCATTGCCGAATTCAGCCACGTTGACGTACACCTCCAGGATCCGCCGCTTCGGCCACAAGGCTTCGATCAGCATCGTGTACCAGGCTTCCAGCCCCTTGCGCAGCCAGCGCGAGGGCCGGCTGCTGCCCTGCCACAGGAACAGGTTCTTGGCCGTCTGCTGGCTGATCGTGCTGGCGCCGCGCAGCTTGCGCCCTTTGGCATTGCTGGCCTGCGCCTTGCGGATGGCCTGCAGGTCGAAACCCGAATGCGCGGCGAAGTTCTGGTCCTCGGCGGCGATCACCGACATTGGCAGCGACGGCGCGATCCGGTCCAGGTCGCGCCAGTCGTAGGCGATGCGGAACGACCCGTCGCCCTGCATCCAGGCTTCGCCCTGGCGGATCAGCATGAACGAGGAAAACGGCGGATCGACGAAGCGCAGCACCAGCACCTGCAACACGCTGAACGCCGCCAGCAGCAACGGCAGCGCCAGCAGACGCCGCAGCCAGCGGTGGCGACGCGGAGGAGCGGCAACCGTTTCGTTCACCGGCAGTTTCCCCGCTTGCGCATGTCCGCCATCGCCCCCATCTTCCAGCGATCCGTTTCCCTTGCATTATGCCTGCAGCCGCATCCCTTCCCGCCTTCCTGCACCCGCCATGCCTGACCAGACTTCCGACGCCCTGACCCGCTTCCTGCTGCCTGCCGCCGGTGTGCGCGGCGTGCATGTGCGCCTGCAGGATCCTTGGCAACAGGTCCTCTCGCATGGCGATTACCCGGCCTCGGTCGCAAGCCTGCTCGGCGAGGCCACCGCGGCCGCGGCGTTGTTCACCGGCCACGTGAAAGTCGACGGACGCCTGTCGGTGCAATTGCGCGGCAGTGGCGACCTGCGCACCCTGTTCGCCGAATGCACCGCCCAAGGCACCCTGCGCGGGATCGCGCGCTGGGAGGAAGGCACGACGCCGTCGCGCGACCTGGCCCGGCTGGGCGAGGACGCCGTGCTGGCCATCACCATCGAGAATCCCGGCCTGGATCCGCGCGAGCCGCAGCGCTATCAGAGCCTGGTGAGCCTGCAGGCACCCAGCTTGGCCGAGGCCTTCGAAGACTATTTCCGGCAGTCCGAGCAACTGCCCACCCGCCTGCTACTGGCGGCCACGGAGCATGAGGCCGCCGGCCTGATGCTGCAGAAGCTGCCCGGCGACGAGGGCGACGAGGATGGCTGGAACCGGGCCGGAGCCCTGTTCGACACGCTGGCCGAGCCGGAACTGCTGGACACCTCCGCCGAAACCCTGCTGGTCCGCCTGTTCCACGAAGAACAGGTGCAGCTGCTGGGTACCCGCCCGCTGGCGTTCGCCTGCTCCTGCTCGCGGGAACGGGTCGCGGCCATGCTGCAATCGCTTGGCAGCGAGGAAGCGCATGCTGCACTGCAAGATGATACCGTCCGGGTCAAATGTGAGTTTTGTGGACACGACTATTTGTTCGGCCGGGCTGGAATCGATGAACTTTTCAGCGCTGCGGCGGTCGAAGCCCCTGTCCCGAGTCGGCTACATTGACCGGGCGGGGCGTGGATGCTTAACATTTGTTGAACATTCATGAATCGGCTAAGATTCGCTTTCCCCTTAACTTATTAGGGGCGGGGAACTGCCTTCGGCACGTTGGGAGCCTGAAATCCGTCATGAAATCGCGTCGCCTGCGATCATCGCTCGCACTGCTGCTTGCCCTCGGCATGGCAGCGGGGGCGCATGCGCAATCGCGGACGCAGTCCGGCAATGACGGCTCGGCGTATCTGCCAGTTCTCAACAACAACGGCAAGGTCGAAGCGCTGCTGCTGCTGGAGCCCACCGGCGAAGCCAGCGCCGGCACCAAGTGGCGCTTCGGCGCCAATACCATCAATACCGCCTTCGGCCTGCAGTCCGGCGATTCGCTGGGCTTGGTCTGCAACCGCCAGACCGGCATCGCCAGCACCATCGGCAGTCTGGTCAACCACTGCAACCTGGCCGCGTTCGACGGCGACTCGAATGCCAGCCAGCGCGTGTCGGCCGGCGCCACCTTGTCCCGCCCCGGCGCACGGCTCGGCCTTTCGGCCGGCAGCGGGCGCGACACCCTGCCCTCCTGGCTGATGTCCGGCAAGGGCGGCACCCAGATCGAGCAGAACGACTTGGCCGTATTCGGCGAGAAGAACATCGGCCGCGAAGGCTTCGTCCGCATCGGCGGCGCGATCGCCCGTGCCCGCCTGATTCCCGCCGCCGATCTGCCGACGATCGCCGACCGCTGGAACAGCAAGAGCCTCAGCGTGGGTGGCGGCTACGGCGACTTCAGCGCCAACATCGTCGGCCGCGTGGTCGATGTCCCCGGCCAGTCCAGCAGCTGGGAAGGCCTCGGCGTCGGCCTGACCTGGCGCACCCCGTGGAGCGGTCAGCTCACCGTCGGCGCCGAAAACGTCGTCACCCGCGGCAAGAACCCCTTCTCGCCTAACAACGAGAGCGACGAGGGTACCGTGCCCTACGTGCGGTATCAGCAGGATCTCTGACGGCTCACTCGTTGGAAAATAGGCGTCTAGAATCCCAAGTCGAGACTGCCAGCGGGCTTATTGACAGAGGGGATTTGCGTGGTGCCGAGCATGTTCTGTCCGGCCTGACGCTTGCCACGAATCCATCACTTCACTGCTGCCTGAAGATAGCACTGTCATGGTCGCGCCTTGGATGTCATGAGCGGGCGGCGCCATACATGGTCAGAGCGTGCAAACTCGATCCGAACTCTTCTGATACGAAATTTCGGACTGGCTGCTTGCTTGCATACCTTAGACGTTTGGATGAAGCCGTCGAATACCTTCGCGACAATGTTTCTATGGTGCCGACGCATTTAGAAGGATGGGAGACCTTAGCACGGGTACTCAAGGAATCGGGCAAAGCTGAAGAAGCCGCGCAAGCTTTGGAGCAAGCGAATCACCTGCTTCCGGACAATCCGAGATTGATCAAGCCACTCGCAAGCCTGATGCTTGAGTCTGGTCATTTTCGTATCGCAGCGAATCATTACCTCCGACTTAGTCAGCTTTCACCGAACAATCAAGACTTGCGCTTGAAAGCCGGCTGGGCTTTTGACCAATGCGGAGAGCATTCGAAGGCTCGCGATTTGTATCAGGATGCGCTACGTAGAAGCTCGGGCACTCCCGAACTGTGGATGGCACTGGCTCAATCTTGCGAAGACCTTGGAAAGCGCGAGGAAGCATTGGAAGCATACCAGCGCGCCCACGCGGTAAAACCCGATTGGGGACTTCCTCTCGCCGCCATGCTCGGGCTAGGGCCAACCAATGACATGACTCAGCTGCTGGCCAAAGCAGACAAATTGCTTTCCAGCACGAAGCTGGAAGCAGAAGAATATTCCATTCTTTCGAAAGAAGTGGGCAAGGTATTGGACAAGCGAGGCGACTATGCCGGCGCGATGCTCCACTGGCATGCTGGAAACTCTGCCAAGCGAAAGAAATATGGCGCACTGGATCGAGCAATGTTGTCCAGATGGACGCGACAGTCATTGCAGTTCGTATCTGCAGAATTGCGATCCGCCGCAGAAGATTTGGCATCCACGGATCCCAGGCCAGTATTGGTGGTCGGCATGCCTCGCAGCGGAACGACTTTGGTCGAGCAGATCATCTCTACGCACTCCAAGGCATATGGGCGAGGAGAGCTGCAGGAGTTGTGGTGGATAGAAAGGCGATTGATGTCTCGTTTGCAGCCCATGCGAGACAAGCCTTCGTTTGCTGTTGCTGCACGAGCCCTCATCAAAGAAGAAATTTCAAACTATTTGAACGAACTAACCCAGGGAGCACCAAACGACTCGATCCGTATCGTGGATAAGGCGCCGCTGAATTTTCTTAGACTAGGGCTCATCCAGCTGATGTTCCCCCTGGCGCACGTAATCTGGTGCCGCAGGGATGCGCGCGATCTTGCAATTTCAACCTATAGCGAAAACATGGCCCCCGAAGCTCGTTTCGCCACTGATCTGGATGACATTGCGCACTATGCCGCCATGCAGGAGCAAGTCATGCATCATTGGCAGCACAATACCCAACTGCCCATCCTGGAAGTACAGTACGAAAGACTTGTGCAAGAGCCACGAGTAGTATCAAAGGCGATGATCGAGTTCTTGGGGCTGAATTGGGAGCAGGATTGCCTCTCCCCTCACCTTGGAAGAAGCGTCATTCACACACCTAGTCGTTGGCAAGTTCAGCAGCCGATCCACCACAAATCCGTAGGCCGATGGCGCCATTATTCTGAGCATTTTGTCTCGAAGTAGCTCGCGATCATTGCAGAAGAGCTTTGACGCCCCAGCCAAGTACTCCTTCATCCTGCTGCAATTCAGTGATATCTAGCCTGGCACCAGGATACCTCCGCATCACAATATGACCGAACTCGAGAATGGAATCAGCATTCCGTGCAGACTCGATCATGCTTGTGGTTCTCGACTTGGACGCTTCCAATGCATCGCGCCATTGTCTGAGTCGGTTGAACGCTGTGTCGACCCCGATCTCGGCCCTGCTCACGCGCGACAGTAGCGCATGAACCTCATGCCGAAACTGAAGCAAGATGTCCGGTACAAAGTTGTCAACTAGAACTTCGGCGATCTTGTCCATTGCGGTGTTGTAGCCCAATCGAGCTTGCACTTTCTCGGGGAAGTTCGATGCCGGCACTGTCGCATGCCTTGCATCACCTAACCACGGCAGCACCTTCGAGGCCGCGTCCAAAACCCCATCATCCGCCAACAAGAGAGACAAATTAGTGTTCTCTTGCTCTCCAACGCGAACAACGACCGAATTCTCGTGATGAATTACGCACGCAAGTCGGCCACCCGCTTCACACACCCTGACCGCTTCATTCACGGCCTGCGGCCACTCTGCGTATTCGATCCCGTACTGACTCGTAATCAAGTCAAATTCTCCGTCCGAAAACGGCAGCGTCTCAAGGTGAACTCCGGAATGCATGTGCAAGATATCCTTTTGCCCATCATTGATCCAATCCGGCAAGATATCTGCCAAATCCACGCCTACAATCTCGAGAGGCCGTGTCCGTATGCATTCCAAGGCCAACTTCGGCACGGCACCATTCCCCGTCGCGAGATCTAGCATCCGTCTTGCTGGTCTCTCCTGGAAGACCTCCATCCAGAAATCCGCCAATATGCCGGAATAATTTCCATGAAAACTGCTTGTGCATGAATGCAGGGCGCCCGATGACCAATAGGTGGACCAAGCTTGCCGTTTTCCGGTATCCATCATGATTTCCACAAGATATGCGATTCGGCACTCCACGCAAAGAAAAAGGCCCCGACATGCGGGGCCTTTTCCATGCAACAGGGTCCAGCTGTATCAGAAACGCTGGGTGTAGCGGAAGTACGTGGTACGCCCGTAGGCATCATAGAGATAGAAGTTCCATGGACGACCATCATACCCAACAAGTTCCGGATAACGGTCACCGATGTTCATCGCGCCGACGCTGATCGTCGAGTTCCACGGGGTCTCCCAGTTGAACTGAAGATCATTGGTGGCATAACCACCGACGCTGGTACCGTCCGGATCTTCCTGACCATCAATATAGTTGATTCCCCAGATCACACCGAAATCACCAAGCTTCCAATAGTTCTGCAAGTTGGCACGGTACTTCGGCGTCCCCAGATACCCGATGTAATCAATAGTGGATCCCGGAGAGGTGATTTCGTACTTGTTGGTATACGACACCGTCAGCATGTTCTTCAGACTGCCTGCAGCCCCAAAGTCGAAGTCCGTATTGGCGCGGAAATCGAAACCATTCGTCTTCAAGTTACCCACATTGCCGTAACCAGCGATGATTTCGGTGATGTGCCCATCCACTGGAGAGCGGGTAATGCTCAAACCGGGTGGAATCTCGCCGTAATTCGCCGGATCCAGATCCATGTTGACGATGTCCTGGGCACTGATCGACGAAATATTGTTATCAATCTCGATGTTCCAGAAGTCCACGGACAGGTCCAACCACTCGGTCGGATCCCAGACCACGCCGATGCTGTACTGCTCGGACTGCTCGGAAGACAGGCCCGGATTGGCGATGTAGTAGGTATCAACCTGAACTTCGTCCGAAACTCCGTTGTTGAGGCAGTCCGCGGTCAATCCGTTGAACAAGCAGCTTGCCGGGTCCTGCACTGGATCGGCCGAGAAAGACGGCGCCTGAGTCAGGATATCCAGACCCGGGGCACGGAAACCCTGGCCCCACGACGCACGGAATGTCAGATTATCCATCGGCTGCCAGCGACCCGAGATCTTCGGGGAGAAATCATTACCGTAATCACTGTACTTGTCATAACGGCCAGCTACGGTCACATCGAACGCACTAGTGAACGGAAAGAGCCACTCAAAGTAGGCGGAAGACACTTCACGACCACCGGCAGACGCGCCACCCGCCGAACCCAAGACAACACCCGCCTGCGACAGCGAATCATACAAGTCCATGTAGTCCTCTTCGCGGTATTCGCCACCGACGACCACAGAAGAGAGGCCTCCACCCATTTCGAACAGATCGAAGGTGGCGTTACCGAACCATTCTTTGGTCTTGAAGAACGAATTGCGCCCGATCGTGGCAGTGAAGCCGTTCAGCGTTTCCTGACTGGCACCATACGGATCGGTCAGCACGTAATCACCCGCATCCACCGCCTGATTGGCCAGACTCTGGATGATGTAGCCGTAGCCCAGTTCGTCATAGTCGTAGTTGGTGCGGCGAGCGCCAAACTCGACCGAAATCTTGTCGGTCAACTGACCCTGGAAGCCAATCAGATAGTCAGCATTGTTGGCCGTGGTGTAAGTATCGCGATTGCCGGCAGCCGCAAAGCGGTGGAAGAAGTATGTCGGCAAACCGTCGCCCTGGACGACGTCATTCGGAGTACCGTCACTGGCGATAACAACACCCGGCACCGGAGCATAACGACCGAAGGTCTCGACCTTTGTGTTGGAGAACGTGGCATATACCAGCCAATCGTCGTTGATCTGGTAATCCCCGCGCACGAAGACCGCAGTATTGTCCACCGACGCTTCGTTAGCCGCCACAGAGTTGAAGTCGAACGAGCAACGACCGTTCGACTGCGCCCAGAACGGATAGTCGACATTGCGCTCGGTGGTTGACGGGCAGTCGAAGCCTGGAACAGCAACAATCAGACCGGTATCCCAGTCGTAGTAGTTGTTGCCGTAAGTCGAAACACCGAGAGTTTCGCCACCGATCTGGTCACGAGTGAACACCATGCCACGGCTGGCCTTCGACGCACCACCCACCAAACGACCACGGTCACCGGACACGCCGAACACTGCCGAAGCATCTTCCAGATCGCCACCAGTGATCGCGGTTTGGCCAGTGCCAATTCGAAGTTCTGCGCCATTGAAATCCTTACGCAGGATGATGTTGACCACGCCGCCAATTGCATCGGAACCGTAGACAGCTGAGGCGCCATCAGACAGGATTTCGATCCGTTCCACAGCTGCAAGCGGAATCGCATTCACGTCCGCGCCAGACGAGGCCGACATCGGGTTGGTCGGGGCACGACGTCCGTCAATCAGGACAAGCGTGCGGCCAGAACCCAAACCACGCAAGTTGATAGTCGACAAGCTCTGCGCCGAACTACCAGACTGCGGCTTGAAGTTACCGAACGAGGCAAAAGTGCTGTCGCGCAGCACATCGGCAACCGACACGTCACCGGACGCATCGATCTGCGCACGGTCAATCACGATGACCGGGGATGCGCCTTCGATATCGGCGCGCTTCAGTCGCGAACCCGTGACTTCAACGCGATCCAGCGTCGTGGCTTCACCAGACGAGTCGCTGTCCTGCGCAAAGGCAGTCCCGGTGCTCAACGACGCCGCACTGACGAAAAGCGCAAGCTTGATCGCGTTGGGCAGTTTCTTGAGGTTAGTCATTTAGAGGCTCTCTCCAGAGTTCAGAATAATGGACACGGACTTGCGACCCGCACCAAAGGAGCAGCTGCAGGAAACGGACCCACAGCTGGTGACTGAAGGATAACGCAATTTTTACGGCGATGAAATGGCCTCCCGCTCACTACTTGCGATTCAAGCCGTTTGTGATTTTTCTTCTTATTTTTCATGCACTTGATGATTGATCTCACAAAAACGTGAGATTGCAACGAGCGCACCTAATCCCCTCTGCCGTCTTAATCCGGCAAATACGGGCTGAATGCAAAACTCAGGTTACGGCCGACTTATCTACGCCGCCCCGAGTCAAGCTTCTGTCTCACCGAGCTGACTTTGCAAGCGCCCAAGATGGGCCCGATACCGCTGCCACTGCCCCACATAGCCGGAATGGACCGGCTCGCGCACCTGCACCGTACTAGCGGTTCCTATCATTCCGTCCAGTCTCGTCGTCGCAAAATCGATTCCGGGCGCCCGCCTTATCCCGCAGAACTCTAGTACACGAGACATGCCAACTTCGGGCTGGGCCACCAACTCCTCATAGCGGATGTCCAGTATCCGCCCAGGAAACATCTCATGCCAATGAGACATCAGTCGGCGGTACCACAAGAAATGACGTGCCATCTCTCCCTGATCGTAGCTGTATGGATACGCGTCGGCGAACAATGCCTTCATGTTGGAAAAACAGGCATCCATCGGGTCGCGTGCTATGTGAACGATCTTCGCCATGGGTAACGCTTGGGCAATGTAGCCCGCGACCATGGAATTTGCAGGAAGTTTGTCAGTATAAAACCCAGCGCTGCCGGCCCGCCATTGGGTGTGTTCAAGGTATCGGCGACCTAGCTCTGTCCAGTCGCACTCTTTCGCCCTATCTACCAGTTGCACATCAAGATGCGGGCCACCGATGCTGTCGCACACCCATCGCAACTGACAGACGAAATCACGCAACTCGCCCGCATCGACCACACCTGGATTCGTGCACAACATCCGTTCCAGCAGGGTGCTGCCGGACCTGGGCAGCCCGACGATGAATATCGGCACCGCTCCGGTTACATCCGACGCAGCATCACATTGCTGTGGCGCAAACTGCTCCAGCGCATCGAACAGGGCGCGCTGTCCAGGTTCGTCATAGCTGATCTGGGCACGCCGGAGCCTCATGCCCGCTTCCAGATGGGTCCAAGCCGTTCGCTCGTCTCCCATGTCGTCGAATGTCTTGAACAGACTGTAATGCAGCAACGGAGCGAAGGCATGCTGATCGCCGACACGCGCCAGGAGCGAACGCATCCTGTCAGCATGATTGTTGTCTGCAGTTTGGCGGCGGCTAGTTACTAGGGCCCGCATGGCCGGGGCGAAGCCAGGATCGATGCGCAAGCACGCCTCAAGCGATTCCTGCGCCATTCCAATCTTGCCGCAGTACATCCGCGAAAGACCGATCAGATACTCGATTACGGCAGATCTGACTCCGGCACGTGCAGCACGTACGAGAAACTCCTCTGCACGGTCATAAAAGGAAAAATCGGCGAGCGTCTTCCCCGCATTCGCTAGAACGGAGGGGTCAATCCCATCCAGAACGCCAAGCTCCTCTATGCAACCCAGTGCCGATTGCAGCTCTCCCAGATCGGCAAGCTGCCTCGCCAGCATCAGCTGAAATTCAGGATCAGGGTGTTGCGCAGAAGCAGATGCAAGGGTATGCGCCACCGCATCCCGCATCCTCCCCGCTCTGGCGGCTATGACCCCCAGTCTGAGGTGTGCCATCCCCTTCAGATCCGAACAGGAAAGCAAGGACTCAAACGCATTGAGAGCCTTTTCAGGATGGTTCCTGGCAATGGCTTCTGCACGACTCCAAGCTTGCGCTGAGGTCAGCTGCATGCATACACCTTAGGGCTCTCTCCTCTACGCCAACATCATAAGACGAACCGACGATATCCATCACCCGATAATGATGTTCTCCTCCGAACAAACGTCTGGCTACTTCAAGCGCGCTGCAATGATCGGATCATTCAACCCTCAGGGTGGCGCTGCCCGAGAACGTCTCGATACGGATCTCGCCATCGCCATTGCCGTAGCGGGTGTCGAAGCTGGCGCCGGGGCCGTATTTGGGACGATCGACGGTTACGCCGGGGGCCTTGAGGTTGCCGCTGAAGGTTTCGGCGCTGACCCGCGCCGACAGGTTGGCCGGCAGTACCAAGCCGACGTCGCCGCTGACGGTTTCGACATCGATCTCGCCGTTTTCGGCCAGGGCCGTCTGCAGGCGGATGCGGCCGCTGACCGTGCTGGCCGAGAACTTGCGCACACGCTCTTCCGGGTTGACCTGAACGGTGATGTTGCCCGAGACCGTCTCGACATCCACTTCGCCCACCAGGCGCCCCTTCAGGCTCAGGTTGCCGCTGACGGTTTCGGCGCTGATCTCGGCGGTGTTCAGCGTCAGCAGCAGGTTGCCGCTGACGCTCTCGATGTCGGCTTCGTGCGGCGCGGCGGCAACGACCACATCGCCGCTGACGCTGTCGATGGACAGCGAACGCGATGCCACGCCGTTGACGTCGACATCGGCCGATACCGATTCGATATCCAGCCCGGCCTGCAGCGGCACGATCAGTTCCAGCCGGGTCGGCTCGGTCTTGTCGCCGCGCCAGCCGTTGTTCTTCGGGTAGCGGACCTTGACCACCAGGTGCCGGCCATCGCCTTCGACGACCAGCTTCTCCACGCCCTCGCCCAGGCTGCCGCGGATCTCCACCTGCTCGCAGCGGCAGGCGCGGACCTGGATGCTGCCCTTGAGGTTTTCGATCTCGACCTGGCCGTCGGCGTCGAGCGGGCGGGTTTCGTTGATCGGGGTGGCGGCCATGGCCGATGGCGCCAGGGCCAGCAGCAGGCAGGAAGACAGGCAGGCGATACGCATGATGGTTTCCTCAGGTCGGAATGGCGCGCTGGGTCAGTTCCAGGCGCAGGGCGTAGGTGCGGCGCAGCTGCTCCAGCAGGCGTCGCGACGACGGGTTGTGGTCGATGGCATCGAGGATCTGGACGACGTTGCGGTCCAGATCCTGCAAGGCCGGGGCGTATTCGGGCCGCGCCTGGGCCTGCGGCATGACCGCCAGCGCGGTTTCGTACTGGCGCGCCAGGCGCACGGCTTCGCGCTCGATGACGGGACTGCTGCTCGCCATGGGCGCATGACCGAGCGTGTCGGCGGGCCCACCGCCCAGCCAGACGCCCCCGACCGCCAGCAGCACCGAGGCGGCCAGCGCGGCCGGCAACCAGCGCGGTGCCTGCCAGCGGGCATCGCGCGTCGCTGTCTGCTGCTGCGGGGTGGCGGCGATGCGCGCGGCGATCTCCGGCCACAGGTCGCGGCCGGGGGGAGTGTCCTGACGCAGGGCGCGCAGCTGCCAGCGCAAACCATCGTCGCGGGTTTCTTCGATCCGGTTCATGTGCCGTCTCCCAAGCGCCCGCGCAGCAACTGCCGGGCGCGATGCAATTGTGCCTTGGAACTGCCGACCGCCATGCCCAGCTCGGCGGCGATCTCCTCGTGCTTCCAGCCTTCCACGTCGTGCAGGACCAGTACCGCCCGCGCCCGCGGCGGCAGGCTGTCGACCGCGCGTTGCAGATCCATGCCCAGCGCCATGCCGTGGCCGGCCGAATCCGGCACGTCCAACCTGTCCAGGGTGTCGTCCTCGGCGTCCCAGCGCGGTCCGCTGCGACGGCTGCGCAATTCCATCAGCGCGGTGTTCACTGCCAGCCGGTGCAACCAGGTCGATACCGCGCTTTCGAAGCGGAACCGCGGCAGGGCCTGCCACGCGCGCACGAAGGCTTCCTGGGTCAGGTCCTCGGCCCGCGCGCCCTGCCCGCCGACCAGGCGGGCGATGACGCCGTGCACGCGTCCGGCGTGGCGCTGGTAGAGCGAGGCAAAGGCTTTGCCGTCACCGCCGGCAGCATCGCGCGCCAGGGCGGCATCGATCTCCGCGACCGCATCGGCGGACGGGGCTTCGGTCAGGACTTCGCTCACGGCTGCATTCAGCATACCGTCTGGGATGCCGGGACCGCCGCGATGGTTTAAGCCGCGCGGGCGGTCAGGGCACCAAGGTCTGGATGACGTGTTCCAGATAGGCCTCGAACTCGTCGTGCTGCAGCTTCGGCTGCTGCAGTTGCAGATTCAGCTGCAGGAAGCCGATGTAGGCGGCATAGGTCAGGCGCGCGCGGTGGCGGGAATCGTCGCGGCCGAGGCCGGCCTGGCGGAAGGTCGCGGTCAGGTAGTCGAGCCGGCGCTTGGACACGCGGTCGATCACCGGCTGCACGGCCGGATGGTCCAGCGCTTTCAGCAGTTCGCTGTAGATGATGTGCGGCTTGACCTCGAAGCCGACCACGCGGAACAGCTCACGCAGCCGCTGGTGCGGGTCGGACACCGCCTCCAGGCTGCCGAACACGCTTTCCTGCTCGACCGTCTCCCAGCGCTCCAGCGCGGCGCGCAACAGGGCGTCGCGTGACGGGAAGTGCCAGTAGAAGCTGCCCTTGGTCACTCCCAGCCGGCGCGCCAGCGGCTCGACCGCGACCGCGGCCACGCCCTGCTCGGCGACCAGGTCCAGGGCCGCCTGCGCCCAGTCGTCGGCGCTGAGGCGGGCATTGCGTTGGGCGGGGACGGGTGCCTGGGCTGCGGTCGTGGTCATGACCCGCATTTAACCATACGGGGAGGTTTGCAGCAGTATGTTTTCGGCCGCAATCGCGGAAATTTGCGCTGCGGCGCAGCACCGGCAGGCCCGAATTTCCGGGCTGAGGGGGCCAATCCGCGGGTTCGAGCCAATAATGTGACTTCCGGATTGACTCCTGCAATTTGCCAACTCCATACTAATCCGTATGGAACAAGACGAGACTCTCGCGCAGACTGGTCTGCAGTCATCGCCGACGATGACGGGCGCCGAAGGTTTGTCGCTGGCAGTCAGCCGTTTCGACACCCCGGCCGCGCTGCAGTCGGGGCCGGCCCTGCTGTTCGCCCACGGATTCGGCCAGACCCGCCATGCCTGGCAGCGCAGCGCCCAGCAACTGGCGCGATTGGGCTACCCCGGGCTGACATACGACGCCCGCGGCCATGGCGGATCGGGCTGCAACCCGGCCGGGCTTGCCTATGCCGGCGAACAGTTCACCGACGACCTGATCGTGCTCGCCGGCGAACAGCCGCAGCCGCCGGTGCTGGTCGGCGCCTCGATGGGCGGCCTGTTCGGCCTGCTGGCCGAGGCGCGCTGGCCGGGCCTGTTCCGCGCCATGGTGCTAGTCGACATCACCCCGCGCTGGGAAGCCGCCGGCCTGGAGCGGATTCTGGCGTTCATCACCGCCTTCCCGCAGGGCTTCGATTCGCTGGAGCACGCCAGCGAGGTCATCGCCGCCTACCTGCCGCAGCGGCGCACTCGCAAGAGCGCCGAGGAACTGCGCGAGATCCTGCGGCAGAACGCCGAAGGGCGCTGGAACTGGCACTGGGACCCGCGCCTGGTCGACGATCTGGTCCGCGACTGCGCCCGCCACCAGGACGACATCGCCGAGGCCGCGCACACGATCCGCTGCCCGCTGCTACTGATCAGCGGCGGACGCAGCGACCTGGGGTCCGCGCGCACGGTCGAGGAATTCCGTACGCTGGCGCCGCATGCGCAACACGCGCACCTGCCGGACGCCACCCACATGCTGGCCGGCGACGACAACGACAGCTTCACCTCCACCGTCCGCGACTATCTGGCCGGTCTGCCGGCCGTCGTCCCGGTTTCCACTCACCCTGCCACGGCCCCCGCTACAGGAGCCCACCCATGAGCATCGCGATCCCCATCCTCGTCGTCCTGCTGATCGGCGCCATTGCCGCCTTCCATCGCATGCGCCTGGCGGTCTGGGCTGCACTGACCGGCTCGGCCCTGGTCGCCTGCTGGCTGCTGGGCGCCAGCGCGCCGACCGTTGTCGTGCTCGGCGCATTGCTCGCCGTGATCGCCCTGCCGCTGCTGATCCCGGCCGTGCGCAAGCCGCTGCTGACCGCGCCGGCGCTGAAATTCCTGCGCAAGGCGCTGCCGCCGCTGTCGCAGACCGAACGCATCGCGCTGGAAACCGGCTCGGTCGGTTTCGAGGGCGACCTGTTCAGCGGCGACCCCGACTGGAACAAGCTGCTGAACTATCCCAAGCCGCAGCTGAGCGACGATGAACAGGCCTTCCTCGACGGCCCGGTCGAAGAACTGTGCCGGATGACCAACGACTGGGAGATCACCCACGTCTACGCCGACCTGCCGCCGGAGCTGTGGGATTTCATCAAGCAGAACCGCTTCTTCGGCCTGATCATTCCGAAGAACTACGGTGGCCTGGGCTTTTCCGCGCTGGCCCACCACAAGGTGATCCAGAAGCTGGCCTCGGTCAGCAGCGTGGTCAGCTCGACCGTTGGCGTGCCCAATTCGCTGGGCCCGGGCGAGCTGCTGATGCACTACGGCACCCAGGAACAGAAGGACCATTACCTGCCGCGGCTGGCCGCCGGCCAGGAAGTGCCCTGCTTCGGCCTGACCGGGCCGTTCGCCGGCTCCGACGCCACCTCGATCCCCGACTACGGCATCGTCTGCAAGGGTGAGTGGAACGGCGCCAACGTGCTTGGCGTGCGCATGACCTTCGACAAGCGCTACATCACCCTGGCGCCGGTGGCGACCCTGATCGGCATGGCCTTCCGCATGTACGATCCGGACGGCCTGCTGGGCGACACCCAGGACATCGGCATCACCCTAGCCCTGCTGCCGCGCGATACCGAGGGCGTGGAGATCGGCCGTCGCCACTTCCCGCTGAACTCGACCTTCCAGAATGGGCCGATCCGCGGCAAGGACGTGTTCATCCCGCTCAGCCAGCTGATCGGCGGCGTGGAAATGGCCGGCAAGGGCTGGAACATGCTCAACGAATGCCTGGCCGTGGGCCGTTCGATCACCCTGCCCTCCACCGCCTCCGGTGGGGCCAAGTCCGGCGCCGCGGTGACCGGCGCCTATGCGCGCATCCGCAAGCAGTTCGGGCTGTCGGTCGGCCGCTTCGAGGGCGTCGAGGAGGCGCTGGCGCGGATCGGCGGCAAGGCCTACGCGATCAGCGCGCTGTCGCAGGCGACCGCGGCCGCGGTCGATCGCGGCGACGTGCCGTCGGTGCCGTCGGCGATCGCCAAGTACCACTGCACCACCATGGGCCGCGACGTCGCCAAGGACGTGATGGACATCATCGGCGGCAAGGGCATCATCCTGGGGCCGCGGAATTTCGCCGGCCGCGCCTGGCAGGCCTCGCCGATCGCGATAACGGTCGAAGGCGCCAACATCATGACCCGCAGCCTGCTGATCTTCGGCCAGGGGTCGATCCTGTGCCACCCGTACATCATGAAGGAGATGAAGGCGGCGCAGGAAAGCGACCCGCGCGCCGGGGTCGATGCGCTGGACGCGGCGCTGTTCCCGCACATCGGCGCCGCCATCTCCAACGCGGTGCGTTCGTTCTGGTTCGGCATCACCGGCTCGAAGTTCGGTTCGGCGCCGGGCGACGACTACACCCGCCGCTACTTCCGCAAGCTGGACCGCTACGCGGCCAACCTGGCCCTGCTGACCGACGTCTCGCTCGGCGCGCTGGGCGGCAAGCTGAAGTTCAAGGAGTCGCTATCCGGGCGCCTGGGCGACGTGCTCAGCCATCTGTACATGATGGGTGCGGTGCTCAAGCGCCACCACGATGAAGGCGCGCCGCAGAGCGACCGTCCGCTGCTGGCCTGGGCCTTCCACAACAGCGCCTACGAGATCGAGCTGGCGCTGTCGCAGGCGCTGCGCAACTTCCCGATCAAGCCGCTGGGCTGGCTGCTGTGGCCGGTGGTGTTTCCGTGGGGCCGGCGTGCGGTCGCGCCGGGCGATCGCCTGAGCCATCGCGTGGCCCTGCTGCTGATGGCGCCCAACGAGGCCCGCGAGCGCCTGGCCCGCGGCGTGTTCCTGACCCCGTGCGAAAACAACCCCGGCGGTCGCATTAACAGCTATCTGGCCAAGGCGGTGCTGGCCGAACCGGTGGAGCGCAAGTTCCTGAAGGCGCTGAAGAACAGCGACATCGAGGCGCTGGACTTCGAGACCCAGCTCGACGAGGGCGTCAACGAGGGATGGATCACCGCCGATGAGCGCAAGCAACTGGAAGAACTGCGCGAAATCACCCTGGACGCGATCACGGTGGACGATTTCGACCCACACGAACTGCGCGCGGCCAGCTATTACGACCTGCCGCAGCACAAGCGGCAGCCGCGCGAAGCGGCGTAAGGCATGCGCAACAACGGCGTCTACCCGACGCCGTCGTTGTTTACTGGAAAGCAAACCCTTGGATCGTCATCCCGGCGGCTGTTAAAAGCCGCCGGGATGACGGACAAGAAACAATGGCGGTCGCGATGAGCAATCAGGTCCTGTCCCTCTACAACACGCTCGCCGGCAAGCCGCTCGGCAAGTGGTTGTTCTCGAAGCTGATCTGCTTCAAGGCGCCATATTTCGGCAGCATCGGCCCGCGGGTGACGCGACTGCAACCGGGACGCGGCGAAGCGACAATCCGGCATCGCCGCGGCGTCACCAACCATATCGGCACCGTACACGCGATCGCCCTGTGCAACCTGGCCGAATTCATCGGCGGCCTGAGCTGCGAGGTCAGCCTGCCACCCTCGATGCGCTGGATTCCCAGAGGCATGGCGGTGGAATACCTGAAGAAAGCCGTGGGCACGATGCATGCGGTGGCCACCCCGGCCTTCGAGCCGCACGAAACCAGCGAAGGCTACGAGCTGCCGGTCGAAGTGACGATCTCCGACCCGCAGGGTGAAACGGTGTTCCGCGCCCGCATCGGCATGTGGGTAACGCCGAAGCGTGCGGCGCAGTAGCGAACACGCCCCGCCACGACGCGAGCCGATAGCGTCAGGTCACCAGGATCACTGTGAGGATCGCCGCGAGCGCCGGCAGCCCCTGCACGAAGAAGATGCGCTTGCTGACGCTGTACGCGCCGTACAGCGCGGCCACCACCACGCAACCGAGGAAGAACAGCACCACATTCCATTGCGAGGTACACAACCCCCATAGCAGGCCGGCGGCGAGGAAGCCGTTGTACAGGCCCTGATTGGCCGCCAGCACCCGCGTCGTCTCGGCCTTCTCCGGCGTGTTGCGGAAGGTCTTCAACCCCAGCGGGCGGGTCCACAGGAACATCTCCAGCACCAGGAAATACCCGTGCAACCCTGCCACCAGCAGGGTCAATATCTTGGCCAACATCAGCATCACGTCCTCCCGGTTCGCTTCAGCGGCGCGCGGCCACGGCATCGGTGGTGTTCTCGACCCGGCGCCACAGCCGCCAGCCGATCCCGGCCGCCAGGAAGGCCGCGCCCGCGCTGAGGGCGGCAAATCCGCCGATGCTCATGCCCAGCGTCTTCAGGCCGTTCATGCCGGTGGCAATGGCCACGTCGCCAAAGCGCCAGACGGCGGTGTCGACCGCATCCTGGCCCTTGTAACGCACGTTGCGCGGTACCCGCGTGTACAGGCTGTGCCGCGCCGGTTCGGCCATGCCGTAGGCCAGGCCGCGGCTGACGATCAGCGCCAGCACCGTCGGCGCCAGCGGGCCGACCAACCACGGCAGGGTGAACAGCGGGGCATGCGGATCCTGCGCGAACACCACGACCAGCAGGACCGCCACGCTGATCGACGCCCACAACATGATCAACACCCCCGGCCCCTTCCGCGGCAACAGCCAACGGGTCACGAATACCTGCATCAGCACGGTCAGGATGTTGCAGACCAGGTCCACATCGGCATGGAAACGCGTGCGCGCCGCCGCGTCGGCGAAGGTCGCGCCGGAATAGTCGATCATCAGCGCATAGTTGACCGTGCCGATACCGTCGGCCAGCAGCAGCAGCACCGCCATGCCGCGGATGAAAGGATCGGTGAATATCTGCTTCAACCCGTCCCACATGCTGCCGCCGACCGCGTCCTCGTGGCCGGCCTCGTGCCGACGGGCGCCATGCACACGCGCCCAGCGACCCAGCAGCACCACGCAGACCGTCGCGATGCCCAGCAAGCCGGCCGACACCATCAGCAACGGCGCCACCCCGATCACGTCGACCAGCGAGCGCGTCAGCGCCGGACCGGCCAGCGCGCCCAGCGTGCCGGCGACGGCGATCACCGGGAACAACCGCTTCGACTGGTCCAGGCTCCAGATGTCGGACATGAAAATCCAGAACACCGACACCACGATCAGATTGAACACGCTGACCCAGACGAAGAACACCATACCAAGCATGCGCGGGCTGAGCAGGCCCACATTGGTGAACGCCGGCACGAAGGCCAGCAGGCAGGCGATGAAGAACAGGTACACCACCGGCACCAGCTTGCGCCGCGGCCAGCGCGAGGCCAGCGCGGCGAACACCGGGGTGAGTATCAACGTGGCGACGAAGGTGGCAGCGTAGAACCACGGCAACTGGGTCGAGCCGACCGCGGCCGACAGCTGCTCCCGCACCGGGCGGATCACGTAGTACGCGGCCAGCACGCAGAAGAAATAGACGAAGGAGATGCCCACCGCGCGCCATTCGCCCGCATGCACCCGGCTTGCCGTGGGCGCGTGTTCAGTCTGCATCTGTGCGTGCCCCACGTATTCCGACGGCCGCAGTATACGATGCAGCGCAGCATCGGCAGCAAGCGGGCTGCCGCTATGCTCCGTTCCACCCAGCCCGGACTGCATCGTGTACGACTTCATCATCATCGGCGCCGGCTCGGCCGGCTGCGTGCTGGCCCACCGGCTGTCCGAAGACCCCGACGCCCGCGTGCTGCTACTGGAAGCCGGGCCGCGCGACTGGCACCCGTTCATCCACATGCCAGCCGGGCTGTCGCGGCTGGTCAAGCTGAAAAGCGTCAACTGGAACTACGACACCGAACCACAGCCGCACTTGAACGGCCGCAGGCTGTGGTGGCCGCGCGGGCGGGTGCTGGGCGGCTCCAGCTCGATCAACGCCATGTGCTATATCCGCGGGCTGCCGGACGATTACGACGAATGGAGTGCGCTCGGTGCGCAGGGCTGGAGCTGGCGCGAGGTACTGCCCTACTTCCGCCGCAGCGAAGGCAACAGCCGCGGTAGCGACGCCTTGCACGGTGGCGACGGTCCGTTGAAGGTCTCGGACCTGCGCCACGTCAATTCGCTGTCCTCGGCCTTCATCGAGGCCGCGCAACAGGCCGGCCAGCCGCGCAACGACGACTTCAACGGCCCGCGGCAGGACGGCGCCGGCTTCTACCAGGTCACCCAGAAGGACGGCACGCGCTGTTCCACCGCGGTCGCCTACCTGGATCCGGCACGCAGCCGCCCCAATCTCGAAATCGCCACCGGCGCCCGCGTGCAGCGCATCGTGCTGGAAGGCGGTCGTGCCGTCGGTGTCGAGGTCATGCACGGCAGGCAGCAGCGCCTGCTGCGGGCGCAACGCGAGGTGCTGCTCTGCGGCGGCGCAATCAATTCGCCGCAACTGCTGATGCTGTCGGGCATCGGCCCGGCCGACCATCTTCGTGAATACGGCATCGCCGTGGCCGTCGATCTGCCCCAGGTCGGCGGCAACCTGCAGGACCACCTGGACATCTGCACCCTGCAGCATTCCACCCAGCCGGTCAGCTACGACCGTGCCAGCGAGCTGAAGACCGCATTCGACTACTACCTGCGCGGCAGGCGCGGGCCCGGCAGCAGCAACATCGCCGAAGCCGGCGGCTTCCTGCGCTCACGCCTGGCCGGCGACGCGCGGGCCGACATCCAGCTGCACTTCGTGCCGGCCATGCTGGACGACCACGGCCGCCACCGGCTTGCCGGCGACGGCTACACCCTGCACGCCTGCTTCCTGCGCCCGCGCAGCCGCGGCACGATCGGCCTGGCCAGCGCCGACCCTTGTGCTCCGGCGCGCATCCAGCCCAACTACCTGAGCGATCCCGAGGGCTTCGACCTGGCGATGATGGTCGAATGCGCCAAGGTGTCCCGCGAAATCTTCGCCCAGCCGGCGTTCGATCCCTACCGCGGCGCACCGATCTTCCCCGCCCGCAGCGACCTGTCCGACCGCGAGCTGGCCGACTTCGTCCGCGCCAAGGCCGAAACCGTCTACCACCCGGTCGGCAGCTGCCGGATGGGCCGCGACGACGCCAGCGTGGTCGACCCGCAACTGCACGTCCGCGGCGTGGACGGCCTGCGCGTGGTCGACGCCTCGGTGATGCCGCGCCTGATCGGCGGCAACACCAACGCGCCGACGACCATGATCGCCGAACGGGCGGCGGACCTCATTCTGGGCCGAAAGCCCCTCTAGATCCGGGCTTTTCCGGATCAACGCCACCGGCACGATGACCCGGCGAAGCCGTGCTGTTCAAGTGCGCGCGACCGTCGGCTATCGTCGGATCGTGGGCACCGCTCAACGCGCGACTTTGAGACGCACCTCTACCCGGCGATTCGGGATAAGGCATTCGCGCAAAGCCGCCTGCGGCTTGACGCCATCGCACGATTGCACCTGCTCGGTATCGCCCTTGAAGCTGTAACTCACCTTGCCGGCATCGATGCCGCGTTCGATCAGCAACGCGTGCACCGTTCGCGCGCGACGCTCGGACAGCGCCTGGTTGTAGTCGTGGCCGCGCCCCTGCAGGCGGTCGGCATGGCCCACCAGCTCGACCCCGGTGAGCGTCAGGCCTTCCGTGCGCAGGCGATCGAGTTCGCGGTCCAGGCTCTGCAGCGAGTACGCGCGGATGTCGTCGCGGCCCGAGCGGTCGAACTCGAACAGCACGTTGGCCGTAAGCACGGCATCGGCCGGCAGGACAGCGGCGGCGCACTGGCGCGAAAGCGCCTCGGCATCGCTCACCCAGTCCTCGGCGATCTGGATGTACGGCTTGGCGTGGCGCCACTGCTGCTGGTTGAACTCGTTGCCGGCATGCACCAGCTCCACCTCGCCGCAGGCCACGGCCTGCTGCGCGCATTCGAAGCCCGGGGTGCCGTGGATCGCGCCCAGGCGCTTCCACAGATCCTCGCGCACGCGGGCGGCGTTGTTGACCAACGGCGTGTCGGTGGGCAGCGGGGACACGCCCTGCTCCATGCCCACGATCAGCTTCTCCGATTCGGTCAGCGCTTCCTGCGGGAAGGCGCTGCGATCGTTGCGGCTGTACTCGTGGAAGGACACGTCCAGCCAGCATTGGGCCTTGGACAGATGGTAATCGCGCACCGGCCGGCCAGCGTCGTTGAGTGCCTTGATCCGGCCCTGGGTGTGCTCGTAGCCGGAAAGGTCGGCGTGGATCGCCTCGTCGGTGATCCGGGCAT
This sequence comes from Pseudoxanthomonas kalamensis DSM 18571, assembly GCF_010211745.1. Classification (GTDB taxonomy): domain Bacteria; phylum Pseudomonadota; class Gammaproteobacteria; order Xanthomonadales; family Xanthomonadaceae; genus Pseudoxanthomonas_A; species Pseudoxanthomonas_A kalamensis. Next base: position 251,907 of record NZ_PDWQ01000002.1, read on the forward strand.
CCGGCGGCACCAGTTGCGTCTGCTGTGCACCGGCGGAGAAGGCAAGGGTCGCCACCACGGCGGCGCACAGGAGGGAGGTCTTCGTATCGGTCATGTCGGTATTCCTCAGCGCACCGGATCGCGGTAGCGGGCGTCTTCCCTGCGGAAGATGTCTTCGTCGAACTTGAAGCGCAGGCGGATGAACGCACCCTGCTGCGTGTACTCGTAGCCGGTCAGGTCTTCGTCACCGCGGAAACCGGTGGCGTTGTAGCCCACCGACAGCCACAGGTTCTGCCGCAGCAGGCGGCCGACTTCCACGCCGAACGCATACTGGTTGGCATCGTCCTGGCCGCGGAAGGCCGAGCCGAGCACGCCGATGTCCCAGTTCTCGGTGATGTCGTAGACGATGCGACCCGACAGCAGCACGGCGTTGAAGTCGTCGTCCACGCGCCCGGTATCGGCATAAAAGAAGCTGTCCTGTTGCCACTTCGCCGCCACCCGGCCGGTCAGCCACCACGGCCGCGACGGGTGCCAGTCCGCGTGCGCCGAGACGATGTGCGCGCTGCTGCGGATGTCCTGACCGGTATCCGAACCGAAGCCGGAGCTGTCCATGCCGCTCTCGTCCTTCTCCAGCTTGTACTCGTAGCGGGCCAGCGCGTTGACGCGGTTGGTGTCGGTGTCGCGGTAGGCCACGCCGACCTGGAACCGGTCCTGCAGCACGTCGCCGCGCGCGTCGTACTCGGTGCGCAAAAGGTAGTTGCGCGCCAGCACGGTCCAGTCGCGGTTGAGCTTGCGCGCGGCCAGGAACTGCAACAACGTGGTGTTGTAGCCCTCGTTGGTGGGCGTGTCGGCGACATCGTCGGAAATGCGGTGTTCCAGCCGCACGTTGCCACGCCACAGCGGATTGGCGCTGTAATCCAGTGCGAAGCCGATGCCGGTGGAATCGCCGATGTTCCCGGAGATCACGTTGGTGTGCTCCAGCGTGGTATCCAGGCGCAAGCCTTCGCGCAGGTCCCAGCGGTTGCGTATGCCCGAGGCGGCCTGGATATCGCGACCGGCAATGGCATCACGCAGGCGGTATTCCGAGAACAGCTGCGTGTCCTTGATGAAGCTGGTGTCCACGCCCAGCGCCAGCGTGTCGGCTTCACGCCCGTCCTGGGTCAGGCCGTTCACGCCGCTGATGCCGGTCTGCTTTTCGTAACGTCCGTAGATGCGGCTGCGCTCGCGCAACTGGTAGTCCATGCCCAGCGCCACGCGGCTGCGGTCTTCGCCATGGATGTCCTGCTCGACTTCGCCACCGATGCTGAAACGGTCGCTGGGGCGATAGCCCACGCCAAGGCGCAGCATGTCCGACGACAGTTCGGTGCCGACCGGCAGGCCGCTGCCCACATCGTTGGGATTGCCGCTGCTGATGATCGGCAGACCGGTCAGCGGGTCCAGCGGTTGCTGGCCGTAGCCCAGCGCACCGCCGCCGGAACCTGTCGCATAACCGCCGGACAGGCCGCCGATGTTGCCGTAACCGCTGCTGGTGGCCCACGTGTAATACGCACCGACGGTTTCGCGGATGGCGCGGTAGCCCACATCCAGCGTCAGCTTGTCGGTGAGCTTCACCCGGGTGCCGGCGCTGGCCGCTTCGCGCTCGCCGCCTTGCGGATTGCGATCCTCGCTGCGCAAGCCTTCGGCGTACAGCTCGAAGCGATCGGTCAGGCGCCAGCGCGCGGTCGCGCTGTACTCGCCCCGCCCGCCGTACAGCGGCGAGGCCGGGTTGTTGAACTCCGGATCGGACTGCCCCGCGAACAACTTCAGGTCCAGCGCCTTGCCGGCATGGCCCAGTTCCACCCGCCATGCATCGCCTTCCACCAGGCCGCTCAGTCCCTGCAGGCCCGGCGTGCCGTACTGGTTGACGCTGTTGGTGTTGACCTCGCTGCGCGTGCGCGCGGCCTCGGCGACCAGCCAGGTGTTGGCGCCGAAACGGTAGCCCACGTTGGCGCTGCCCATCTCGAACGCAGCGAACGGATTGCGGTCGTCCACGTACGAACCACCGACCTCGCCGTGCTCGCCGACACGCAGCTGCGCATCCGCGCCCAGCACCAGGAACTTCTCGGTGCCCTGGTCGAGCTCGTAGGTGATGCGCAGCGACACCGGGTTGAGGTCGCTGTCGAACGCCGGCAGGAAGCTGTTGAGCAGGATGCGGCCTGAGAACGGCTCGAAGCTGTAGTCCACCAGCCGGCCCAGCGGGCGCACCGAGACGATCCGCGAGGGCTGGTCGCGGTCGCGCACGACCACTTCCACCCGCTCGCTGCCTTCCAGCACGGCATTGTTGCGCAGCCCGTACGGACCGCTGCCGGCGGCCGGCAGTTCCTCGATCACCTGACGCAACGAATCCTCGATGGCGAAGACATTGCCGCGCACGCGGGTGTTCTCGAAATGCCAGCCCAGGCCGGTCGCGGTGCGGTTGTAGGTGCCCAGTACCCGCTGACCCGCCTGGGTGCCGAAATCGGCGCCGGTCTGGGTGGCGATGTTGTCGCCGGTCTGGAAGTCGCCGTACAGCAGGTAGCTGCGGTCCTTGTCCACGCGCACGTACAGGCGCTCGGCCGAGCGCGCGTCGAACCCGCGCAGCGAAGCATCGCCGTATACCGGGTAGAACTCCTCCGGCTGGATGTCGCGCAGCAGCCGCGCACGCACATCCTTGTCCGAGTCGTAGGCCGCGGTCAGCAGGTACTCGCCCTTGATCGCGCCCTTGACGAAGAACGCTGTGCGCGCGGCACCGTTGGCCTTGCCGTTGTTAAACTGCTTCTCCCAGCGGCGGATTTCCCGTTCGAACCCGTCTCCCTGCTGGGTGCCATTGATCAGGTTGTTGCCATCGCGGCGGAAATTGATGACGCCCTCGATCAGGCCGGTGGCGAGCAGTTCGCGCATCTCGGGCACGAAGCCGATCACGCCTTCGGCGCTGTGGCTGCCCGATGTCACTCGCAGCAGCACATCCTGCGGATCGTGCGGCGCCAGCAGTTCGAATTCGGCACGCCCGTCGCGTACCGGCAACTGGATGCCTGGGGTAACCTGATCGGCATCGAGACGGCCGGGGCCGAGCTCGTCGGTACGGCCGTCGGCCAGCTTGATGCGTCCGCCGCTGTGCTCGATGGTGGCGAAGGACTCGCCCGCCATCGGCTTGCCTTCGGCATCGTACAACTGCACGACCACCTTTACTGGCGACTGGCCATCGGCCGGCACGCCGTCGCGGTCGACTTCGACCACCACACGATCAACGCCGGCATTGACGCTGTAGTCGACGTTGCCGGGTTGTGCGTACAGCGGTTGCGGCGCGCTGTCCCGCGATTCGGGCGATTGCGGATACAGCGGCGTGGCCTGGCCCAGCACCGGGGTGAAGCGCTGGTCGCCGGACACGCTCTGCGCCATTGCCAACGAAGGTGTCACCGCGAGCGCAAGCGCCAGCGCGAGGGGATGGAGCGAATGACGCGAAACATGCATGGCACGGGATTCCGGGATCGACGAACGCAGGGCGAAGCGGCTCATGGCTGCACCTCCCCGTTGCGTGCGTCGTTCGTACCGGTTGGCCTCGGATCGATGATCGGCCGCTGGTCGGACGAATCGGTGCCCTGCTGCGGCGCGCGCGCCGGCTTGCTCTCGAAGCGCAGGGGCTGCTGCCCGCGTTCGGTTTCCGGCGCGCGGACCTCACCCTGCGTGCGTCGCGCCTTCACCTGCTCGACCACCGGGTTGGAGCAGCTGCCCTCGATGAAGTCGGCGCGATGCAATTCGCCATTCTTCAGGTCGATGAACAGGCTGTCCGCATCCCCCAGGTTGCGGTTGCTGCTGGTGGTCAGACGCGAACCCACGGGCAGGGTCGACGGATCGACCTTCAGCGTATGGCTCTTCGGCGGCAGGCCGCAGTAGCTGTACTTGCCTTCCGAATCACTGACCATCCAGGTGCCGTCCTCGAAGTACATGCGCACGCCGGGAATGCCCAGCTCCTCCTCGTCCTGCAGGTGATTGACGTTGCAGTCCACGAAGATCTTGCCCAGCACGCAGCCCTCGTCGGCGAATACGCCACCGCTGACGATCACGCGGTACTCGGCCGGGTTGGACGGCACCACGCCACCGTTCGGGTACGGCGCCAGCGTGGACGGATCGACGCAGCCGCCATCGATCGAACAGCCATAGGCCCGCGCGCGGTTGATGCCGTCGCCCTGCTGGCTGCCCACGCCCGCGCGTGCGCGGTAGGTCAGCACCTTCTGCTGGCCCACGGCGAGTTCGCCGACGTCGAACACCAGCGTCGGGCCCGGCTTGCCGAGCGGATCGGCGATGCCGGCACTGTCGACGCGCGCGGTACCTTCGATGAAGGTGAAGCCGTGCGGCAGGCGGTCGATCACGTTGACGGTACCCATCGCCGCGCCCGCGGTCTGCCGGATGGTGATGGTGTAGACCAGGCTGTCACCCACTTCCACGGTCTTGCGGTCGCCGGTCTTGGTGATGACCAGGCCGGGGGCGACCTGCGGATCCAGCGGGATGTGGTTGTGCACCGGCGCCGCAACGCCGGAACCCAGCGTCAGCTCCAGGTAATAGGTGGTCGACGTGCCGACCGGACCGGTGGGTGCGGTGGCGTTGGTCTGCACCGGATAGCTTTCGCCCGGCGTGGATGGTGGCGTCAACGATGAAGTTTCCGCCGGAATCATGCCGGACTCGAACGCATAGCCGGCCGGCGGCGTCACCGCCAACTGGAAGCTGCACGACGCAGGCGCGTCCGGTCCCAGCAGGAACTGGTAGAAGCCATCCGCGCCGACCGTCATCGACACCGACGAGCCCTGCACGGTGTAGCCACCCAGCGAGGCGTTCAGCACGTGCTGCTCGGGCGCATAGCCCGCGCAGGTACCGATCGGCGTCAGGGTGACGCGCGAACCGGGAACCGGCGTACGCGTCGTCGCGTCGTAGACCACACCACCAGGGTTCAGCGGCAGGCTTTGCTGCGGCAGGTTTGCGCCGGGCGCCAACACGACGGCCAGGTGGGTGCTGCCACCCTCGTTGCTGCGGCACGAACTGGCCGTGCCGTTGGCCGTGGCGTTGTCGGCATCGCAGGGCACGGGCGGACCGGCGACGGTTTCGCCGCTGACCGGCAGACCCCAGACCACGCCCGTGGCCGGATCGCGGAAGCGGATGTCCAGCGGAATGCCGGGCACCTGATCGGCGATGGAATAGCTGCCGTCCACACCGGTGGTCGCAGTGCCCACGACCTGGCCGCTGGCGTCGACCACTTCCACGACCCAGCCGGACAGGCGACGGTCACCGCCATCGATGCGGCCGAAGTCGCTGCCCTGATCGAACCACACCGTACCCGACACCGAGGCCGACAGTTGCACCGGCGTCGGCAGCTGGCAGGCGTTCTGGGTGATCGCCGGGTCGCACACCGGCAGGTCGCCCGGGTTGCCTTCGAAATCGGCGCGCTCTTCCGGCGTCGGCGTGCGGAATTCGTTTTCGCCGCCACCCTCGACGATCACTGCATTGCTTACCGGCGTGGCCGTCGCCGCGGCCGCGGCCACGTGCACCGCGGCGACGATGCTGTCGGCCGAGGTCGCGCCCGCCGCGATCGCCGTGCTGCTGACGCAGCGGAAACCGGTGTCGCCCACTGCGCCGGTACAGGTCCAGCCCGTACCGACCGGCGTGGCCGCCAGCGTCAGGCCGGCCGGCAGGCGATCTTCCACCACGTACTCGCCCGCGCTGGGCTGCTGCCCGATATTGCGCACGCGCAGCGTGTAGCTGGCGGTGTTGTTGACGGTGAAGATGGCCGGCGTCGCGGTCTTGCTGACCACCAGGTCGGGCGAATCGCCGATCTCGCCGAAATTGTTGTCGATCGACTCGCCACCCGGCGGCAGCACGATGCCGCTGATCGCCGACGGCGTGGTGTCCACCGGCGTCGCGGTACCGGTGGTGGTGCCGTCGATGGTGCCGGCGCTGGTGATGCCGTTGAGCGTCTCCGGCGGCTGCGTCGGCTCGGTCACCGTGTAGGTGCCCGGACGCAAATCGTCGAAACGATAACGGCCCTCGACATCGGTGGTGACGGTGACATCGACGGGCTGGCCCAGGTCGTCGGTGCCGGTCAGCACCACCTGCACGCCGGCAAAACCGCCTTCGCCCGTATCGACGACACCGTTGTTGTTGCCGTCGTTGTAGACGCGACCACCGATGGTGCCGGCCGGCACTTCGCCGAAGTCATTGCCGGTGACGGCCTCGCCCACGCCCAGCGTGACATTGCTGATGACGGAGGGTGTGGTCGTGGGCGGGGTGACGTCGCCACCACCGGTCCCGGCGACGGTCGTGCCGTTCAGCGTGCCCGCAGGCTGCTCGGGCTCGGTGATCGTGTACGTGCCCGGCGGCAGTTCGGTGAACGCGTAGCTGCCATCCGGTTGCGTGGTCACTTCGCGGGTGATGGTGTTGCCGGCCAGGTCGGTGCCGGTCAGACGCACGGTGACGTTGCCGATACCTTCCTCCGACGGATCGACGACACCGTCGTTGTCGGCATCGCTCCACACGCGCCCACCGATCGAACTGTTGAGCGGAATCTCGCCGAACAGGTTGTCGATCGAACTGGCGCCAGGCGTGCTCAGGTCGATCGCGCTGATCGCGCTGGGCACGGTGGCGATCGGCGTGGCGGTCCCCGTCGATGTGCCGCCGACGGTGCCGGCGATGGTCTGGCCGTTGCTGGTGCCGGTCGGCTGCGTGGGTTCGGTCACCGTGTAGGTGCCCGGCCGCAAGCCTTCGAACGCATAGTCGCCACTGGCGTCGGTGGTGGTGCTCAACGACACCGCCGCGCCGGTATCGTCGGTACCGGTCAGGGTGATGGTCACGCCATCGATGCCGGTTTCGGCCGCACCGGACTGCACGCCGTCGTTGTCGGCATCGAAGAACACGCGGCCGGACAGGGCCACGCCGAGCGTCTCGCCGAAGTCATTGTCGATCGACGCGCCGCCCGCGGGCAGTACGATGCCGGCCACCGCACTGGGCACTGCATCCACGGGCGTGGCGACGCCACTGGTGCTGCCGCCGACAGTGCCGGCCACGGTGATGCCGTTGATCGTGGTCAGGCCGCCGACCACCGGCTGCGCGGCCTGTTCGCTGACGGTATAGGTGCCGCCCAGCAGATCGTCGAAGCGATAGTCGCCATTGGCGTCGGTGACCACCGCGGACACTGCATTGCCCAGCGCGTCCACCGTGCCCGCCGGCAACGACACACTGACGCCGGCAATGCCGCTCTCGCCCGCATCGCGCACGCCGTTGTTGTTGGCGTCCAGCCACACGCTGCCGGACAGCGACGCGGCACGTTCGCCAAAGTCGTTGCCGCTGGAGCCGGTCGCCGGCAGATTGCTGACGGTGATGGTATTGCCCGGATTCACCTGGCCGTCCGCCAGATCGTCCGGCTGCGTCTCGACGATGCGGTAGCTCTGGCCGGTGATTGCGCCGCCGTAGCTGTAGCCGCCGTTCGCATCCGTGACCAAGGTGACCGGCGGCAGATCGTCCGCCGTGCCGAATACGCCGTCCGGCCCCGCACCTTCGATCACCACGGTGACGCCGGGAAGGCCGGGCTCGCCACCATCCTGGTTGCCATTGTCGTCGCGGTCCAGGTAGACCGTGCCGTCGATAATGGCATTGGCAAGTTCGCCGAACAGATAGCCGGTCGCCGTCTGGCCCGCATCGATGATGATGCCGTCGATGACGTTCGACGTAGTCGCGTTGCCCGGCGTGGCGGCATTGCCCGGCGTGTGTCGGCCATCGATGTAGCCGACCGGCTGCGTTTCCGTGACCGTGTACGTGGTACCGCCCTGCGGCGGCAGCAAGTCGGGGAACAGGTACGCACCGCTGGCATCGGTCTGCACGCTGACGTTGACCGGATTGCCGAGCAGGTCGGTCCCGGTCAGGGTCAGGGTGACACCGGAGATCGGGTTCTCGCCGCCGTCGAAGTTGCCGTTGTCGTTGTTGGCTGGCGTGCTCGAGAAGTCCTCGAACACCGCGCCCGCCAGCGAGCCCAGCGTCTCGCCGAAATCATGGCCCGAGGTCCCGGTGGATGGCAGCGCCGCGATGTCGATGACGTTGGCCGGGTTCTCGGTGCCGTCACCGTAGCCATCCGGCTGCGTCTCGGTGACGCGGTAGTCCTGGCCGACCACCAGGTCGGTGAACTGGTACGCGCCGTTGGCGTCGGTCTGCAACGTCACCGGCGCCGGGTCGTCGCCGTTGCCGAAGATGCCGTCGGCGCCGGCGCCGGTCAGAACGACGGTGACGCCCTGCAGGCCGCCATTCGGACTCGAATTGACCATACCCGTATCGCCGGCATCGAAATCGCCGTTGTCGTTGCGGTCGACGTAGACGTTGCCGCTGATGCCGGCCACGGCGGCTTCGCCGAAGTTGAAGTCGGTACCGTCGGTGCCCGCGCCCAGGTCGATCGTGCTGATGCGGTCGGTGGTGGTGGCGTCGCCGCCCACACCCGTGCCCGGCGTGCAGCCGCTGGTGCATGCCGCGCCGCCGATCTGGCCGGGATTCACCGCAGCGGGCAGGTTCTGGTAGCTGCCGGTCGGCAACACTTCGCGCAACGTGTATACGAGCAGCGGGTCCAGGTCGGTGAATTCATAGGCGCCGGAAGCATTGGTCGTGGTGGTTGCCACGACGGCACCGGTGGCCGCATCCAGCAATTCGACTGTCGCACCGGCGATCGCGCCATCGCTGCCATTGCGGACGTTGTCGAAGTTGGCATCGACATATACGAAACCCGACAACGAGGGTCGACGCACTTCCGGGAAGTTGTAGCGAACACCGGCATCGTCGACGCCGACCAGAATCGCGGCGATCACCGAGTCCGGCGAACCGACGCTGTAACCGCCGCCCAGCGAGGGCTCGTTCCCGCCCGCAGTGGGCAGCGCCGAGGGGCTGTTGATGTAGCCCGCGGGCTGCGTCTGTGTCAGCGTGTAGCCCGACGCGTCCGCCGGTGACAGATTGGCAAAGCTGTAGCTGCCGTCGGCCGCCGTCGTGGCGGTACGGCTGACCGCATTGCCGTAGGCATCGGTGCCGGTCAGGGTGATGGTCACGCCGCCGATGCCCGGCTCGGCCGCCGTACCCTGGTGCGTGCCGCCATTGGCGCTGGCACGATCACGGTCTTCGAACACCACGCCCGCCAGCGAGGAACGCGTCACCGCCAGCGGCACGGTCGTCGTGTTGTTGCCGGGAACCGGGTCGACCTGCTCCGTGGCGACCGTCGCGGTATTGTTGGCACTGCCGCCGGACGGATACGTGTCCCAGCGTGCAGGCACGATGATGCGCACGCGTCCGGTCGCGGTCACGTCGCCCAGGTTGCAGGTCACGATGTTGCCGGCCTGGCTGCAGTTGCCGGTGCCCACGGGCACTTCGCCGCCGCCCGGGTCGGGGCCCACCTTGCGCCAGGTGATCGCGCCGGTGACCACCAGACCTGTCGGCAGCGTGTCGGTGATCACCGTGCCGGTGCCGTTGAGCGGGCTGTCACCGCTGCGGTCGATCGACAGGCTGGCGCCGGGACCGTTGTTGACACCGTCGATCACGTAGAAGAACGGCTGCCGCAACGCCACGCTGGTCGCCTGCGGCGGCAGCGCCACTGCCGGGTCGGTGTCGGGCGACGCGACCACGGCCGTCTTCGTCACGCCCATGTCGGCGCGTGCACGGATGGTGGTCTCCTCGTCGGCAGTGTTGTTGGCAGGGTTCGGATCGGTTTCCGCCGAAGTCGCCGTGACCGTATTGCCTAGGGTGTCGCCGGAGGTACCCGGCGGGGTTTCGTACTGGAAACGCACGTACAAGGTGCTGGTCTGGCCACTGGCAACCACGCCGGGCTGATTGGGGGCAAAGCCCGCACCCGGCATCGCGCAGTCCAGCGTCATCGGGGCGCCCACCGTCGGATTGGCTCCGGCGGTCACGCTGCACGCGCCGATCACGAACGGCCCAGCCGTCGTTTCCGACGCACCGATGTAGCGCACGGTACGGCCGGGCTGCGGTATGAGCGTGTCCGAAACCCGGACATTGGTAGCCAGCGACGGACCATTGTTGAGCACGGTCAGCTGGTAGGTGACCAGGTTCTGGCTGATGTCGTCAGCGTTGTAGCCCAGCGGATCCACGCCGCCGGCGAAGCCCACGTCCACCTTGTTGGTGATCAGGTCCGCGGTGCCGCTGTTGAACGGCAGCGTGGCACTGCGCTGGTCATCGCCAGTGGATGGGTCGAGGTTGTAATCGAAACTGCCGTTGGCATCGCTGCCGGTCGCCGGATCGGGCACACCGTCGCCGTTGCGGTCGAAATAGAAATCGGCCACGTTGGTGAAGATGCGACCGGTGTTATCGACGTTGACATTGGGGCGGACCACCACCGTCATGGCTTCGGTCTGACCATTGCCAAGCGACAGCGGGGCGCAGGTCAGCGTCACCGTGGCGGGGGCGGCGGTCGGATTGGCGTACGAAGTGCCGCCGCCAGCCGGTGCGGTGGTGATCCCCGGCCCCGGGGTCGCGGTACAGGCAGTGACGCCGCCTCCGGTCCGGACCGCCGACACCAGCACGAAGCCAGCGTCGTTTGCCGGCAACGTGAAGACATCGCGGAACACCACGCCCGGCGCAACGGATGGGCCCTGGTTGGCGTACGACATCACGTAGGTGGTATTGACGCCCGCCTGGCCGGTGGCGCCGGAGGTGATGTTCTTCGCCGTGGTCTGCACATTGGCCACACGGTCGACCTGCAGCCAATCCGAAGCACTGTTGTTGGCCGTGTTGATCTCGCCAACCGAGCCTGCAACGGACGCATCGACGCCGACACCGGCGGTGTTGCAGAACGCGTTGCTGACCGTCGCGCCACCGCAGGTGGTCGTGCCGGTGCCGGCACTGTCGAACAGCGCCCGTTGCACGGTCAGCACGATCGTCGCGCTGGCGCCGCTGGCCAGGGCAGTGGTGCCGGAACGACAGACCACCGATCCGCCGGTAGTGCATGTCCAACCGGCCGGAACCGTGCTGGCGGTCACCGTCGTGCGGCCAGCAACGAAACCGGGGATGGCGTCGTTGACCACCACGCCGGTCGTGCTGTCGGGGCCGTCGTTGGTCACCGTCAGCGTGTAGGTCACCGTGGTCTGGCTGGCCGTCAGCACGTTGTCGGCGGTGCCGGGGCCGTTGGTCTGCTTGGCGATGCGCAGGTCGGCACGCTCGTTGGTGGTACGGGTGCCCGCTCCGTTGCAGTCGTTGCCGGCTTCCGGGTCGGTGTCGATGCCGTTGCCGGTAAGAGGTTCGAGCGAGCCGTTGGAGCCGCCCGTGCACGCCGTATTGGTGAGCGAACCGGGCGCGCGCGCGCGGCTGACGATTTGCAGTTGCGGAGCATCGGCGCCCACGGCCAGCGGCAGCGAACCGGGGTTGAGATCGCAGGTGACGCGCTGACGTGCCGGCGGCACCGCATAGGGGTTGTCGACGCTGCAAGTCCACGGTCCGGAGGCGGAAACGAATTCCTCGCCTGCAGCCAGTTCGTCCACCACCTGCACCTGGTCGGTCGCCGCACGCGGGCCCAAGTTGCTGACGGCGATGTTCGAGGTCATCCGGCTGTCGGCATCGCTGCCGATACCGTCCCACACGGCGACCAGCGCGGGCGTCTTGTTCTTGCTCAGCGCCAGGTCGGCGCCGTCGGCCAGCACCGTGAAAGTCACGCTGCCGCTGTTGTTGTCGACGCCGCTGCCGGGGCTGTTCGGGTCCGGCGTGTTCGAGGCGATGGTCGCGGTGTTGGTGACATCGCCGCTGCTGTTCGCCCCGGTCGACGGCACCGTCGCCGTGATCGTGATCGTTTCCACGGCGCCGACCGGCATGTCCGCGCCACGGGTACAGGTGCGCGTGCTGTTGGCGCCGTCATTCGCGCAGGCCCACGCGCCGGGCTGGGTGCCACCGGTGATGACGAAACCCGCGGGCAGCGCATCGATGATGCTCGCGTTCTGCGCCACGCTGGGGCCCAGGTTGCGGGCCGTCAGGGTGAAGGTAACCTCCTGGCCGGCAATGGCCGGGGCAGGCGCGGCCGATTTGGCCAGCGCCAGGTCGGCGCCCGGCGTGATCGCCGTGCTGACATCGGCATCGTTGTTGCTCGGGTCGGGATCCGGCGTGCCGATGCCCTCCACCACCGCCGCGTTGGTGATGTTGCCGCTGCCGGCCGTGACGAGCGCACGGAACGTGAAGGAGGCGCTGGCGCCCACCGCCAGCGTACCGGCGTGGGTGGCCGTCATCGTGCCGGCGCTGAAGGTCCAGCCGGCACCACTGAAGCTGTTGGGCACATAGGTCGTGGCCGCGGGCAGCGTATCGACGACACGGAAATTGGTGGACGGGCTGGGGCCATCGTTGGTGACCATCAGCGTGTAGGTCACTTCGCCGCCACCCACCACGGGGTTGGGCGTCGCCGTCTTCTGCAGGCGCAGATCGCCCGCCTCGATCAGCGTGGTGGTCTGGTTGCGGATGTTGTTGGCGGTATTGGTGTCGCCGGCGAAGAACGGATCGGACACATCGAGGCTGTCGATCGGCGTACTGGCTGGCGGCAGACTGGTGCCGAAGCCGATTGCGCCGTGCACGACCACCGAACCCGGTGCCTGCCCGCCGGTATCCACGCCGATCTGGAAGCTGACCGGCGAGCCGCCGGCCAGCGTGCCCTGCAGCGCGCCGTGATTGCAGACAATGCGGGTAGAAACGACCGGATCGGCTGCGCAGAATGCGGGAAGGCTGCCGGCCGTGGTGCCGGGCGGCAGGTCGAAGATACTGACGGTATCGCTGGCAACATCGCCCGCGCCGTTTTCCAGGGTGATGCTGTAGACCACCTCGCTGCCCGCAGGCGCCGGGTCGTAACCGCTATCGGAAAAGTCGGTGATCTGCAGGTCGGCCGACCACGCCAGGGGTGACACCACGCACAAGGCCACGGCTGCCAGGCGCCGCCAGGCGGCCAGGGTCTCGTGTCTGCGGGGTGGCCGCACGTCCGGCGAATTCTTCGCCGACCGCAATACTGCGTACACGGCACTACGCACCGCAATCACTGGCTTGCTCACTACATCCCCCTGACAAATGCACAACCACCCCACACGAAAGCCGCTCTTCGATGCACTCTCGGCGCTAGACTTTCGGGACGTACCTTTCCGTAGTTTCTGTTGTGAAACCCCTATTACGAAAAAAGTATGTGAGATGAGTCACATGGCGTCAAGATCATGACTCGCGTATAGGGAAGCTGATATGCAATGGCACGCACATCGTAAATGTGAGATCAGGCGCTTGCATGTGATGAAAATGCAAAGCGATATCTGCCAACCTGGCCCATGCATCCGGCGATGTACCAAGGTCATGGCACGTACCGCTGCGGCCTGAACCCGATGGTTGTTTTTTGCCGCACTGCCAACGGCTAATAGCTGCCGTATCGCCGCTGCCAATCCATCACCGAGAGGCTTTCACATCGCCTCGTCCCGTAGCGGGCATCGCACGATCCGGATGCGCGTCACGTTTGTCTGGGCTACCCCGCGCAGCGTGTCGATTGCGAACAAAAGCAAGGCGACGACCCGGATAATCAAGGTGATAGCCGGAAACGGCGGACACTGATCAGGATTTCTCCGGCAGAGTGGGCAGTCCAAGTTCATGATTGAACTTTCCTCACATCACGGTGCCGCCGGACAAGGTAGGAGTCACTCCATCCACGGGTTGCGCATGGCTTCGATCTTCGTCGGGTCCCCACCGGCTTCGATAGAGGCGATCTGGTCGCGCAGCTGCTGCTCGACCTTGGCGTCCAGCGGCACTTTCTTCTGCTCGAGCAGGCGACCATACGCCTGCTTCGCGTGCGCGCCGTCGCCGAGGCGCAGGTAGGCGTTGCCGAGTTCGACCCCGGCGGCGACGTTGTGCGGCAGCACCGCGGCGACCTCTTCCAGGCGCTGCGCGACCAGGGTGAAATCCTGCCCATCTTCCTTGTACAGGTACTCCATCACCTTACTGCCAAGACTGGAGGCACGCATCTGTGGCCGCGTCAGACGTCCGCGCCAGATGCCGATGTAACCCAGTTGCGCGACCTTTTCCATGTCCTTGAACACCTCGGCGGGATCCCATTCGAACTGCGGCCACGGCAACTCGTCGGCGACGGTGTTGACGAACCAGCCATTCCAGACCCCCGCCGTGTTGCTGTCATCCATGTCCTCGACGAACCGGCGAAAGTCGACTCGGCCGGCGCGCCATTGCCGCTCCATCATCATCCAGTAGTCCGGATACAGAGGCTCCCCGCTACCGGCGATCTCGCGATCGTAATACGCGCGTATCTCGCCGAAACGCTGGCCGAGATCGACCCCTTCGTTGCGGAAAGCGCGATAACCGCCCTCGGTGCCGCCGACCAGTTCGTTGTGGTACTCCCACAGACGCGGCTCGCGTATCGTCATCGCGAAGGCGGCGACGAACAGCACCGCGACCACGCCCTGCAATGCCCGCGAACGCCTGCGCCACGCTTCGGCCAATGCGCCTCCGCCGAGCACGGCGGCAGCGGCAAGCAGCGGAATAGCATGGCGCACCCCGCCCCACGCCTGCGGCGACACGATCAAGGCAGCGAAATGCAACGTGCTGGCGACCGCGAGCGCCGCGAGCATCCAGCGCGCGGTGGCTGGCAACGGCGCACGCAAAAGCAGTACAAGGCCGAGCAGCGACAGCGCCATCAGCGCAATCGGGATCTTCGCGGCGAGGATCGCGGGCCAGGTGAACCATGGCGTGCGCCCCTCGTACACCCTGCCCCAGATCAGGTGCAAGGCACCGCCGCGACCCTCGATGCCGGTACGCACCGTGTCGGCCAGACCCCACAGATAGGCGCGCGGCAGCAGCTGCAGTTCGTCGGCCACGTCGATCGTACCTCGCAACGCGGGCCTGGTGACTTCCGCGATCTTTGTTTCCATCGCGAGGTTGAACGCGTCACCGCCATCGGCATCGGCATGGAAACGGAAGCCGTATTGCGCCCACAGCAGCACGACCCCGAGCAAAACGCCCGCGGCCAGCTTGCCCGTGCGCCGCGCCGCCTCCTTCCATCCGCCGTTCCGCACGCCCGACAACGCGGAAACCGCGAGTACGGCGCCGGTCCCGATCAACCCGGCCAGCGCCGAATGCTTGGCTCCCAGCGCCAATCCCGTGGCGATGCCGAACACCACCACCCACCGCCATTGCCAACCCGCTGCCAGGATTCCCGCCGCAACGACCACCAGCGCGAACGTCAGCGCCAGCAGACCATCGGTCATCACCACGGGAAGGTGCGCGCCCAGGGTCGGTTCCAGCGCGAGAAACGCCAGCGTCCCTGCCGCCCAGGCGAAGCCCGCTGCGCGCCACAGCAGGAAGCCAAGCGCAACCAGCAATAGCCCATTCAGAACCCACATCGCGAGATGAGCGCGCCGCTGCGCACGTTCCGAGTCGTTGTCCTCGAACATCGTGCGCTCGACCCATTCGCGCTCCTGCACCTTTTCCCGCAGTGCCGGTTCCGGTCCGATCCGGAAATCCGCCGGCATCCACGCGCCAACCCACAGCTTGGCCAGCGGCGGATGCTCGGGATTGAGATGACGGTCGCCACCACGCACGTATGTTGTGCCGGCGACAATGTGCCAGGGCTCGTCAACGGTGAAGCTGTCCAGGCGCGTCCCATGCCAGGAGCGCAACACGGCGAGCGCGGCGAGCAGGATCAGGACAAGGCCGGCGATGACCCGCCGGCCGGTGTTCGTGGACGATAACCTGCGAAACATGGCAAGGCTCCTTGCATCCGACGGGACAACCAAGGAACAGCGGAAATCGGATCCCCTGGCCCGGATTCCGGATATGGCATGCCTTCCATGCGGAACTCTCACCACCGGGCCTTCTCAAATCAACGAGAGCTCCCCGGAGGATCGGCCAGTCAGCCCTTTTCCAGCATTGCCGGCAGCGGGCAGTGCAGCACGCCGCAGACGGTGCGCAACAGTTCGGCTTCGGACACGGAAACGCGATTGTCGTGGCTGATGGTCTCGGTGATGGCCTCGACCATCACCTGTTTGGCCAGCGGGTCCAGCGCGTCCAGCGGTCCCCAGACCGCGTCCAGCGCGCGCACGCCTTCGGCCGGCGGCGCGTAAGGCAGGTGGTCGCGCGGCAGGATCCGGTGCAACCCGGCCAGATAGGCGCGTTGCGCGTCCATCGGACTGGGGTTGCCGGCCTGCGCCAGCACCGCCAGCAGGGTTGCGAACTCCTGCTTCACATTGCCCGGCTTGCGCCGGCCCAGGCGCGCATGTCGCGCCGGGTCCAGCGACTCGACCAGCTGGGTTTCCAGCAGCCGGCCCAGGCAGTATTCGAATAGCGACACCTTGCCGTCGGTATTGACCACCGCATGCACGCAATCCATGAACGCTCCCAGCTCCGGGCGTGGGCGCAGCCGCAGCACCGGGAAGGCCAGCGAAGCCAGCGGCAGACGCAGCATCGGGTGCAGTTCGGCCAGATGCGCCTGCCGCAGGTCGAATGCGCGCTGCGCCACGGCCTCGCCCAGGCGGGGCACGATCTCGCTGCGCTGCAGCGCGGCCACGCCGGCATCGGCGTCCAGCAACAGCCCCAGCAGCAGCGGCATCACCGCGTCGCGCTGCGCGGCCAGTGCGCGCAGTTCGGCCGGGATGGCGTCCATGATGTCGCCGGCACGGCGATAGTCGTCCGCAGCCGGCGTGGCGACCTGCTCCACCACCATCGGCGCGGTCACCGTCACCGTGCCCTCGCGTGGCGGCAGCGGCGGCGGCAACGGCGCTCCGCCAGCTTCGGCCAGGCCGAGGGCGATGTCTTCCTGCAATCCATCCGGCGGCGACAGCGCCCAGCCCGCGGTCAGCCGCTCCAGCTGCTGCGGGTTGAACGAAGGCTCCAGCTTGCGGATGCGTTCGAGCAGCGGCGGATGGGTGGCGAACAGGCTCGAATAGCGACGCCCCTGTCCGAACAGCATGTGGCTGACTTCCTCGGCCTGGCCCGGATCGGCCAGTTGCGAACCGTCGTGCAGTCCGGCGATCTTCTTCAGCGCGCCGGCCAGGCCGGTGGTCTGGCGGGTGAACTGCACGGCCGAGGCATCGGCCAGCATCTCGCGCTGGCGACTGACGCCGGCCTTGATCATGCGGCCGAAGAACAGGCCGATGCCGCCGACCGCCATCGCCACCGCGGCCAGCGCCAGCACCGCGCCGACTTCCTTGCTGCGCCCGCCGCGGGTGTGTACCAGGATGCGCTGGCCGATGATGCTGAGCATCATGATGCCGAACAGCACGCCCATCAGGCGGATGTTCAGCCGCATGTCGCCGTTGAGGATGTGGCTGAACTCGTGCGCGATCACCCCTTGCAGCTCGTCGCGGTTGAGCCGTTCCAGCGCGCCGCGGGTCACCGCCACCACCGCATCGGTCGGCGCGTAGCCGGCGGCGAAGGCGTTGATCGCCGACTCCTGCTCCAGCACGAACAGCTTCGGCATCGGCACGCCGGAAGCAATCGCGATCTCCTCGACCACGTTGCGTAGCCGGCGCAGGTTGAAATCGGTGGTGTCCTCCGGCACCCGGCTGCCGCCCAGCTGCAGTGCCACCGCTTCGCCGCCGCCGCGCAGGCTGGCGATGCGGTACAGCGAGCCCAGGCCGATCACTGCCAGCGTCGCCAGCGTGCTCAGCAGCAACAGGGCTGCCATCGACCCAGCGCTGCCGCCACCGCCGAGAACGCCGCCGAACAGCACCAGCACCGCGGCATCCACCGCCAGCACGATGCCGGCCACCGCCAGCGCGAACAGCACCACCATGCGGGTGGAACTGCGACGCGCCGCGGCCTGGTGTTCGAAGAAATTCATCTCGCTGCCGCGCCGGATCGGTGGGGCGAACCGCCCGACGACCGGCCGCTGGTGCCTAGAACTGCACCTTCGGCGCCTCACGCACCTGCTCGGCCTTCTCCGCCGGAATGTCCAGCAGGGCCGCCGCAGCGAAGCCGAACGTGTTGGCGACCAGACTGGACGGAAACACCTCGCGACGGTTGTTGTAGGCCATCACCGAGTCGTTGTAGGCCTGGCGGGCGAAGGCGACCTTGTTTTCGGTCGAGCTCAGCTCCTCGCTCAGCTGCATCATGTTCTGATTGGCCTTCAGGTCGGGATAGGCCTCGGCCACCGCCAGCAACCGTCCCAGACCCGCATTCAGCTGCCCTTGCGCGGCGGCCAGCTGGGCCATCGCCTGCGGGTCGCCCGGATTGGCCTTGGCCGCGGCCAGACCCGACTGCGCCGCCGAACGCGCGGCGATCACTGCTTCCAGCGTCTCGCGCTCGTGGGTCAGGTAGCCCTTGGCGGTTTCGACCAGGTTGGGGATCAGGTCGAAGCGGCGCTGCAGCTGCACGTCGATCTGGGCGAAGGCGTTCCTGAACGCGTTGCGGGCCGTGACCAGTCCGTTGTAGACGCCCATCGCCCACAACGCAGCCAGTACGACCAGTCCAAGGATAATCGCCAGCAATGTGAACAGCATCATGGCCATCTGACTTCACCCCGTTTGTGATATCCGAAACAACCGACTTATTATCCGGTTGAACACAGCTTACGCAGGCACGAGACGCAATGAAAGTGAACGGCGCCGGCACGACACGGAAGCTCCTGGGGATGATATCGCCGCGGACGGCATTGTCGGCCGCGTTGCTCACCTGCATCGCACCGCTGTCGGCGCAGACGCCGGCAGTATTGCGCTGGGACGGCGCTGCGCCCGCGCAGACGGCCGCCAGCGGAGGTTACGAAGCACCCGCGCAACCGCTGCCGTACCGCACCCAACTGGCCAGCCTGCAGGTGCAGCCGCCTGCCCGCGGCTTCGACGTCGCCCGTTTCGAGGCGATGGCGAGCGAGCTGACTATCGGCCAGCGGGTGCCCGGCTTGGCCATGGCCATCGTCCAGGACGGCCGCGTGCTCAGTGCGCGCGGCTACGGCGTGACCGACGTGGTGTCGCCACAGGCCGTCGATGGCCACACCGTGTTCCGCCTGGCTTCGCTGTCCAAGGCCTTCGCCGGCACCGTGACCGGCCTGCTGGTCAACGACGGCACCCTGCGCTGGGACAGCAAGGTCGACGACTACGTGGCCGACTTCCGGCTCAGCGACCCTTACGCCACTGCCAAGGTGACGGTGGCCGACCTGCTCAGCCATCGCGTTGGCCTGAAGCACTACAACAGCTTCGATCGCGATATCGAAGCCTATGCCAGCTACCAGCAGGTCACCCACAAGCTGGCCGACGCGCCGCTGGCCTGCGCCCCCGGCGACTGCTACGCCTACCAGAACGTGGCCTTCAGCCTGATCGGCGACGTGGTCCGCGAAGCCAGCGGGCAAAGCTACGAGCAACTGGTGCAGCAGCGCCTGTTCGCTCCGCTGGGCATGCGCGACGCCAGCCTCGGCCTGGCCGGGATCGAACACAGCCGGCACTGGGCCAAGCCGCATTCGCGCAGCCGCAACGGCTGGGTATCGCTGATGCCCAAGCCGACCTACTACCGGCTGCCGCCCGCCGCTGGCGTCAACGCCAGCGCCAGCGACATGGCGCAATGGCTGCTGGCGCAGACCGGGCACCGCACCGACGTGCTGCCGTTGCCGCTGCTGGCCACCCTGCACGCCCCGGTCATCGCCACGCCGGGACAGATGGGCCGCGGCTGGCGTCGCGAACGCATCTGGGCCGCCGGCTACGGGCTCGGCTGGCGGGTGTTCGAATACGCCGGGCATCCGGTGGTGTTTCATGCCGGAGCCGTCGAGGGCTACCGTTCGCTGATCGCCCTGGTGCCCGAGCGCGACCTCGGCGTGGCGCTGATGTGGAACGGCAGCAGTTCGCTCCCCAGCGGCCTGCTACCGACCATCCTGGATCGTGCATTTGGTTTGCAGGGCGGCCCCTGGCTGGACGTTCTGCCGACCGACCAATTGCTGCTGGCAGGCGAGGACAAGGACGAGAACGATGCTGATGCGGAATCCGCATCGCCGCGCACCCAAGGCAGCTCTTCAAGCAAGGCCAGCGCCTCTCCGGAATGATCCGGTTGCCGCTCCGCGCGGCGACAAGGCTGCGGCCTGAACGCATGGCCAGCGTGTATGCCGTGCATGCCGGCGACCACCGGCTGACGCGCCCATAAAAAACTCCCCTCCCGCTGGGCAGCCGGGAAGGGAGTTCGAGTGGGTACTACGGTCTATCGGGGTTGTATCAGATCAGCGGCGCCGGCATGGCCGGCATCGCCACTGCTGCTACTTTTTTGGACTTATTTTTTTTTTTGGCAGCCTTCTTCTTGGCAGCCTTCTTCACGGTCTTCTTGGCGACGGCCTTCTTCGCGACCTTCTTCTTGGCAGCCTTCTTCACCGCCTTCTTCGCGACCTTCTTGGCTACCTTCTTCTTCGCGACCTTCTTGGCAACCTTCTTCTTCGCGGCCTTCTTCACCGCCTTCTTGGCGACCTTCTTCTTCGCGACCTTCTTGGCTACCTTCCTCTTCGCGACCTTCTTGGCCACCTTCTTCTTGGCGACCTTCTTGGCTACCTTCTTCTTCGCGACCTTCTTCACTGCCTTCTTGGTGGCCTTTTTGGCTACCTTCTTCTTGGCGGCTTTCTTGGCCACCTTTTTCTTCGTTGCTTTCTTCGTTGCCATGTGATGGCTCCTCGTCAGTTTGCTATCAATTGATGGATCCGTGTTGCTTAGCCCAGTTGCAAGAAAACGCCGCGGGAGTCGGACCCGGCGGCAACCGCCAACGCGCCAGGCGCGCCGGAGCGGATGGATCGGGCGTCACAGCCGATGGCTGCAGCTACCCCATGCACGCCAACACCCGCGACAGGCTCGACGCGGGTGGACGACATGAATCTGAAACTCGCATTTCCCCTGGCAGGACATTTTCGGAGGGAAGCGAAGCCGACGTACTTCTCGATGACGGTACGGTTGAGAAACCTTGTTGTTGTCCGTTTCGTCGCGATGACCCGACTCACTTGCTTCCGCAGCAAAGTTCTGCTGGGGCGAAACCTAATCACGCTTTTTTCAAGTGTCAACACTTTTCCAAAATTTTTTTCGACCTCTGCAGGAACGATCGGCAAGCCGCGTGTCGGTATACGCCGTCCATCCATCCGGCCGTTCGCTTCGAATGCATGCGCATCGATTGATCGCGAAAAAAGAAAAGCGCATTTTTCCCGCTGTTTTTTTGCATCTTGAATGCGGCCGCGTTCTTGCGCGGCACTTGCGGATGCGCGTCGGGAAGGATCGTCACATGCCGAACCGCGGCTAAATTTCGGCTGACGAACGGTGCTCGCCCGCACCCCGGATTTCGCGCTGCACAAGGTCCGAACGCACCGTTTTGCGCAAAAATTTCTCCCCTGTCGGACCACCCCCGACGCATGCGCGGGACAAGCGAAGACATCGTCGAACGAATCCGGTGCGTCGTTTTGCAAAAACAAAAACCCGCGCCTGGGCGCGGGTCGGTATGACGTTCGACGGCGGATCGGATGCCGTTGCCTGGCGTCAGTGATCCTCGTCTTCCAGCAACTCGGCATAGTCGTCCGGCGACAGCATGTCGTTGAGCTGGTCCGGCTCTTCGGCCACGACCACGAACAGCCAACCGTCGCCGTAGGCGTCCTCGTTGATCGTCTCGGGCTTGTCGGCCAGCGATTCGTTGACCTCGACCACGCTGCCGGTCACCGGACTGTAGACGTCCGACGCGGCCTTCACCGACTCGACCACCGCGCAGGCGTTGCCGGCTTCGACCCGGTCGCCGACATTCGGCAGTTCCACATAGACCAGGTCTCCGAGCAGGCCCTGGGCATGGTCGGAGATGCCGACGGTGACGCGCCCGTCGCCTTCGACGCGGGCCCATTCGTGTGACTTGAGGAATTTCAGATCGCCTGGGATATCGCTCATCTTGGCTGCTCCGGCATTGCGCGGGTGGGGCGGAAGTGGAACTAGTGTAGCGAAGGAATACGGTGTGGGAAGCGGGCAGCCCGCAGATTCAGCCCAGCACGCCCGGCTGCGCCTGGCCGTCGCGGACGAACGGGAACCCGACCGTGCGCACCGGCACTTCGCGGCCGCGGATATCGACCCGCACCGGGTCGCCGGCGGCGACCGGCACGCGGGCGAAGGCGATCGCCTTGCCCAGGGTCGGCGAGAAGGTGCCGCTGAGGATCTCGCCGTCGCCGGCATCGGTCAGCACCTTCTGCCCGTGCCGCAGCACGCCCTTCTCGTCCATCACCAGGCCGATCAGCTTGCGCGGCACGCCGGCGGCCTGCTGCGCCTCCAGCGCGGCGCGACCGATGAAATCGCGGCCCGCGTCCAGCGCCACCGTCCAGGCCATCGCCGCTTCGTACGGCGTGGTGCTCTCGTCCATGTCCTGGCCGTACAGGTTCATGCCGGCTTCCAGCCGCAGGGTGTCGCGCGCGCCAAGGCCAGCCGGCTTCACCCCGGCTTCGAGCAAACTGTTCCAGAACCCGACCGCTGCCTCCTGCGGCAACACGATCTCGAAGCCGTCTTCGCCGGTGTAACCGGTACGGGCGACGAACAGCGGCGTGCCGGCCGTCGCCACCGCCTCGACGGCACTGAAGCGACCGATGGCGGCGACCGCATCACGGTCGGCTTCGCGCAGCAGGCCCAGCACCCGCTCGCGGGCATTGGGGCCCTGCACGGCAATCATGGCGAAGTCGGCGCGCTCCCTGACCTCGATACCGAACGCGGCGGCCTGCTGCCCGATCCAGGCCAGGTCCTTGTCGCGGGTGGCGGCGTTGACCACCAGGCGGAAGAAGTCCTCGCCCAGGTAGTACACGATCAGGTCGTCGATCACGCCGCCGCTTTCGTCCAGCATGGCGGTGTACAACGCCTTGCCCGGGCGCTTGAGCTTGTCCACCGAATTGGCGACCAGCCGGCGCAGGAATTCGCGCACGCGCGCGCCGTGCAGGTCGACCACGGTCATGTGGCTGACGTCGAACATGCCGGCGTCGCGGCGGACCTGGTGGTGTTCCTCGATCTGCGAGCCGTAGTGGATCGGCATGTCCCAGCCGCCGAAGTCGACCATCTTGGCGCCGAGCGCGCGGTGGGTTTCGTTGAGGACGGTCTTGCGGGTCATCGCGCCTGCCTGGTTGCGGAAAGGCGCGATTATCCCAGATGCGTCGGCCCCGCGTGCCGGGCGACGATCACTCCGGCTGCACTTTCAGCGTCATCCCGTCGGTGGCGATGACCCGCACCGGCGCACCGGCTGCCAGGTCGGGGCCCTCCACCATCCAGAAGGTGTCGCCGATCTTGACCCGGCCGTGGCCGCCGACGATGGCCTGTTCCAGCATCACCACCCGGCCGATGTTCTGGCTGGCGCGCTGGTTCAGGGTCGGGTGGTCGCTTTCGCGCCCGCTGCGGCGGAACCACTTCCGATAGACCTGGATGGCAACGAAGCTCAGCACCACGAACGCGGCCACCTGGGCCAGCAGCGGAATGCCCGGCACCACCAACACGGCAAGGAACACCGCCGCTGCGGCGAAGCCCATCCACAGCATGAAGGCGCCCGGCGCCATCGCCTCGGCGGCGAACAGCAGCAGCGCGATCGCGGCCCAGGCCGTCACGTCCCAGCGCATGGCTCAGCCCCCGCTCGGGAAGGTCGCACGGGCCGGCGCACCGCCCTGCGACTTGTCGTCCAGCGCCTGCTGCGCCAGCTTGGCGATCCCGCCCAGCGAACCGATGATCCCGCTGGCTTCCATCGGCATCAGCACGAACTTCTGGTTGGGCGCGGTGGCCAGCTTCTCGAACGCTTCGACGTACTTCTGCGCAACGAAATAGTTGATCGCCTGCACATCGCCCTGGGCGATGGCCTCGGACACCATCTGCGTAGCCTTGGCTTCGGCCTCGGCCAGACGCTCGCGCGCCTCGGCTTCGCGGAACGCGGCCTCCTTCTCGCCCTCGGCTTCCAGGATCGCCGACTGCTTCTCGCCCTCGGCGCGCAGGATCTGCGACTGCCGCATGCCCTCGGCCTCGAGGATCTGCGCGCGCTTCTCGCGCTCGGCCTTCATCTGCCGGGCCATCGCATCGACCAGGTCGCGCGGCGGCTGGATGTCGCGGATCTCGATCCGGGTCACCTTGACGCCCCACGGGTTGGTGGCCTGATCGACCACGGTCAGCAGCTGGGCATTGATCGTCTCGCGCTGGCTCAGCGACTCGTCTAGGTCCATCGAACCGATCACGGTACGGATGTTGGTCTGCACCAGGGCGATCATCGCCACTTCCAGGTTGGCCACCTCGTAGGCCGCCTTGGCCGCGTCCAGCACCTGGAAGAACACCACCCCATCCACGGTCACCACCGCGTTGTCCTTGGTGATCACGTCCTGGCTGGGCACGTCCAGCACCTGTTCCATCATGTTGATCTTGCGACCCACGCCGTACACCACCGGGATCAGGAAGTGCAGGCCCGGCGACAGGGTATGGGTGTACCTGCCGAAACGCTCCACCGTCCACTCGTAGCCCTGCGGCACCATCCGCACGGTCTTGAACAGGATGATGATGCCTGCGATCAGGACGATGATGGCGAGCGGAACTCCACCTGGCATGAGATTTCTCCTTACACAATGAGTCGGGATGTCCTGGCGGCAGTATAGGGGCTGCGATGGGGGCCGGTGGGGTGGGCCGGGGCGCCGCCGCCGGCTGCAACGCTTTTCCCCTCCCGCGCATCCTTGTCAGGGTATGCCAGCCACCGCCACGCCCGGTTCCAGCTTCGCCATCGACGTGCCCGCCAGCCTGCTGGGGCGTGCCCGTGCCGGGCAGGCCGAGGCTTTCGAGCAGCTGTACCGCTGGTTCGAACGCCCGGTCTACACGCTGGCGCTGCGGATGTGCGGCAACCGCGAAGATGCCCAGGAAGTGCTGCAGGACACCATGCTGAAACTGATCCGCCAGGTGGCCGACTTCCGCGGCGACAACGGCAGCCCGTTCTGGGGCTGGCTGCGGCAGATCGCGGTCAACGAGGCGCTGATGCGGCTGCGCCGGGACCGCAGCCGCGCCTGCGAGATCGACGGCGTGGAGGAATCCCGGTTCGGCGAAGACCTGGCGCCGCTGCCGCCGGCCGCCGCCGACGCCGCCCTGCTGCAACGCGCGCTGGGCGAACTGCCGGCGACCACCCGCAGCGTGATCTGGCTGTACCACGCCGAGGGTTACACCCACGACGAAATCGCCGCGCTGATGCAACGCACGCCCAGCTTTTCCAAATCGCAACTCGCGCGCGGCCTGCGTCGCCTGCGCGCCCTGCTCCAGGTGGAGGAACCCGCCCATGCCTGACGATACCCGCCCCCGCGACCTGCCCGGCAACTGGTCCGAAGCGCTGTCCGCGCTGCCGCTGGAGCAGCCCGCGCACAGCGCCTGGGAGCGGCTCGCCGCCGAGATCCGGCCACCGCGTCGGACTTACCGACGCTCCATCGGCTGGGCGGTGGCGGCGATGCTCGCCCTGGCCCTGGTCGTGCCGCTGGCATGGCGCGGCGAACTCGTTCCATCCGACGACACGCCTGTCGTGGCGACACAAACGACCGATCCCGCCACTGCCGGCTCGCGGATTCCACACCCCGGCGCCGACCCGACCCCCGCCAGGCCGGAAACGGCAGCCAGGACCCTGACCGCGCCCGCGCAGGCGATCGCCGCCAGCGAGGAATTGGACGCGCTGTACCTGCAGTCCGCGCAGCTGGAAAGCCTGCTGGCGCAGGCTCGCGACGACCGCGTGCTCAGCGGCCCGGCGGCGGCGACCAGCGACGAACTGACGCAGCGGCTGGGCTGGATCGATGCCGCCCTGGCGCAGCCGGCGCTGGCCGACGCCCAGCGCAACCGGCTGTGGCGCGAACGCGTGGACACGCTGCAGCAGCTGGTCGGCTTCGAAAGCACCCAACGCTGGCTGTCCACCCACGGCCAGACCTACGACGGCCAACTGGTCGCCGTGTACTGAACCGACACCCATCCCGCATCGACGACGAAGCACAGGTGATTCCCATGAAAGCCTTCAAACCCTCCCCCTCCCTGCTGGCGGCCGCCCTGCTTGCCTGCATCGCCACCACCGGCCCGTTGCGCGCGCAGACCAGTCCACGGGAGCGGGCAGAGATCGACCGCGAACGCGCCGAAGCCCGGCGCGAACTCGCCGCGGCGCGCGAGGAACTGGCCGAAGCCGCGCGCCACGTCGCCGAGCTGTCGAAGGAACTGTCGCAATCGGACGAACTGCAGGCATTGGCGCACAGTTTCTCGCAGCGCCCGGTGATCGGCGTGATTCTGACGCCGGACAACCAGACCGGCGTGCGCATCGGCGGCGTCACCCCGGACAGCGCTGCCGACGAAGCGGGCCTGAAGTCCGGCGACCACATCGTCAGCGTCGATAGCACGCCGCTGCTGGGCAGCGATGCCGGCACCCGGCTGAAGAACGCACGTCTGTTGCTGGGCAAGCTCGACACCGATACGCCGGTGCGCATCGGCTATGTGCGCAGTGGCCGCGAAAGCAGCGTCAAGCTGACCCCGCGACGGACGCCGCGGACCTTCGTGTTCCACAATGACGACGGCGACTTCAGCTTCAACATCGATGATGCGCGCGTGGATATCCAGCAGTTGCACGACATGACCGCGCAGATCGGCCGCGACGTCAGTCTGGCCATCAACGGCGACTGCGGTGACAAGGATTGCAGCTTCAGCGTGCTCAGCGAAGCCTTCCGCTGGAACGGACTGAACCTGGCCGAAGTCGACCCCGGCCTGGGTCGCTACTTCGGCACCGACACCGGTGTGCTGGTGCTCAGTGCCGGCGAGGACTTGTCCGGGCTGCAGGCCGGCGACGTGATCCGCCGCATCGACGGCAAGGCGGTCGGCACCCCGCGCGAGGCGATGGCCGCGCTGCGCGCCAAGCCGGCCGACAGCCAGGTCGATGTGGAGTACCTGCGCGACCGCAAGGCCGCGACCACCCGGATCAAGGTGCCCAAGGCCATGCCGTTCCGCATCCCCGCGCCACCGAAACCTCCCAAACCGCCGGCGCCACCCAAGCCACCGGCACCGCCTTCACTCAGCGTGCTGTAACCGCGTCCGCGGGCGTGTCGCGAAGGCTTCAGCGGACAGTGGCCGCGGTGGTCGCGTGCGCCGGCTCGACCCATTCGGCGAAGGCGGCGTCGATCTCCGCATCGGCGACCGACTTGTCCTCCTGCACCTGCTCGGCCTGGGTGAACAGCGGGACGATCAGCGCCATGCCGTCGATCCTGGTCTTCAGGTGCAAGCCCGGCGGTGCGGACAGGAAGCCGTCCCAGCGCTGGCGCACCCGCGCCCAATAGTCGCGGGTCGCGTTCCAGTAATCGTAGGCCGGGGTGAAGTCGACGTCGGTATCCTTCTGGTAGTCGTTGAAACCGAACTCGCGCGCGATTTCGACCTGACTGCCGTCTGGCTTGCGCAGTACCTTGGTATTGAACTGCTCGTGGGTCCAGCCGCCCGGTGTGATGGTGTGGCGATTGACCACCGCCAGTGCGTTGTAGTCGCTGCGACGGGTGTATTCGCGGCGCGGCAACGGCCGCCAGCTCAGGTCGCTGGTCCAGCTGGCGATGCCGTTGGCGTATTCCCAGCGCCCGGTTCCGCAATAACGCGGCGCGTCGCTGACCTCGTACACGCACTGTGTCCAGGCCTCAGCGGTTTGTTCGGGCGACAGCGGATGCACCGTCCAGGTCTGTTCGTCGCTGAACTCGAAGCGGCTAGCCGCCTCGTAGATCCAGTCCTGCCGCCAATGCTTGGTCACGTGGCCGCTCTTCTCGTCCACCAGCAGGTGCTGCAACACGATCCTGCCCGGCGCGTCCTCGACCACGATCACCACTTCGTCGCCGCCGCTGCGCATCGCCGGCGCGCGCTCGTAGCCGGGTTGCAGCAGCACGGTCTCGTCGAAGGCGAAATCGACCAGGTACTCGCCCTGCATGGCCAGGATCGCGGCACGGTCGCGTTCGAGCGGTGCGGATGCGTGTGCGGCGCCGATCTGCAACGGCAAGGCGATCAGCAAGGCGATGGCGACCGGGGTGAATTTCATGGTGGCTGTCTCCACAAGGAACGGGGTGGATCTTATCCGAGCCTGACCAGCGGCATTGCCGCCGCCGGCCCGGCAATCGGGTTGTTTGTCGAGAACGCGGCCTCGGCCAGCAGGGCCGAGCGCGCGCAGCAGCAGTCGTCCACGCGGCATTCGCCTTCGGCGCCCTCGGCGCGGACGATCGCCTGCGCGGTGGCCGCGCCCAACGCCGATACCGGCACCGGACTGGCGGCCAAGGTCGGCAGCGCACCGTAGCGGGACATGGCGTGCAACTGCAACGGAGTGGCGCGCCAGGACTCGCCCAGCAAGCGCCGGGCCAGGCGACGCCACAAGCGCTCGTCCACCCGGCAAACAGCCGGCGGCTCCGCAGCGGCCGGCAGGCTGGCCAGTAGCCGGTCCCAGGCCAGGAAGTCGCTGTCCGGCAGCAGGCACAAGCGCCAGCAGCACGCGCCTTGCGCGTCGTAGAACGACAGGCTTTCGCGCAAACCGTCGCTGTCCACGCCGGCCTGCACCTGCGTGCGCACCGCCTGCGTCCAGCCCGACAGCTCGCTGCCGTGCTGCGGCCGGTACAGGCACAGCACCGTACCCAGTGCGGCCAGTTGCTGCGGATGCGGCAATGCCTGCGCCATGCCGGCTACCACGCCAAGGTCAGGCTGGCCGACAGGTTGCGGCCGGGACTGGTGTAGCGGTCAAGCACGCTGCTGCCGGCCGCGGTCAGCGGCACGTCGCCCGAGGCCCAGTATTTCCTGTCGGTCAGGTTGAACACGCCCAGGTTGACGCTGGCGCCGGGGGCGAAATCGAAATGCGCGAACAGGTCGAGCACGGTATAGGCATCCGCCTGGAACAGGGTGGGATCGGAAACACGGTCCTTGCGGCCGGCATGGCGTACGGCCAGCTCGCTGCCCCAGCGCTCGCGGTCGAAGGCGATGCCCACGGTGGCGGTGAAAGGGTCGACGCTGTCCAGCGGCACGTCATCGGTCCGGTTCTCGCCACGCGACCACGCCGCTGCTCCGCGCAGCGACCAGCCGTCCCACGCCGCCGACAGCGCACCGAAGTCCACGCCTGCCTTAAGCTCGACGCCGTGGATCTCCGCCTCGGCCACGTTCTGCGATTGGTAGACCGCCAAGCCTTCATCGCTGATACCAGTGAACACGTATGACTCGATGAAATCCTCATAGCGGTTGTAGTAGCCGGACAGGCTGGCCCAGGCCGCATCGCCGATGTAGCGCAGGCCGAGTTCGACGCCGTCGCTGGTTTCCGGCTTCAAGTCGGGATTGGCGATGGCGGTGTAGCCGAACATCACGTTGGTGAAGCCGATGTTGACGTCGTTGTACGGCGGTGAGCGGAAGCCGTGCGCGTATCCGCCGAACAGCGACCACGCATCGGCGAAGCGCCAGACCATGCCCAGTTTCGGCGACACGCTGGTTTCGCTGATGTCTGCCACGACCATGTCGGGATTGTCCTCGGCGAAGATGTTGTCCACGTCCGATCGCAGCCGGTAGTGATCCACGCGCAGCCCGGGCACCAGGCGGAAAGCGCCGTCAGCGAAGACAATCTCGTCCTGCACGTACAGCGCCGCGGTGGTGGTCCTGCTGATCGGAAAATCGCGCACCGGAAAGATGTCCGGCAGCATCACCGGGGTGCTGACGCCGGTCAGCGGATAGCTGCGCAGGCCATCGCGCTTCTGCCGGGTCTCGGTCCGTACCAGGTCCAGGCCATAGGCCAGTTCATGCGTCACCGCGCCGTCGATACGCTTGCGGAAATTGGCCTGCACGCCGTAGCTGCGCTGGTCGAAGTTGAACTCGCGTTCGCGGATGTCCTGCAGGGTCGGCGCCGGCAGCGTGCGCTCCTCGCGGGTGTATTGGGTCGTCTCGCTGTCCTGGCGATAGATCTGCCAGTCCAGGCTGTCGGCGAATGCGGCGTTCAGGTCGTCCCACTCGTGGGCGAACGACACTCGCGCCCGGGTCTGGTGGTCGTGCGCGAACACGACGTCGTTGCTCGCTCCGGTCAGCGCCTGATAGCCCTGCGAGGTCAGCACATCGGTATCGGCGCTGTCCTCGTTGCCTTCCACGGTGAGCCGGAAGCGCTGGCCGGCGTCGGGCGCAAACACCAGCTTGGTCAGCAGGCTGCGGCCATCACGGTCCTGCGGATTCGGCAGGGTGCGCGTGCTGCCGGCGCCGCCGGTTTCTCCCTGGTTCTCCGGTTCCTGGCCCTGGCGATGGCTGACCGCGGCCATGCCGCTCCAGCGCTCGCCGCCGAACGCGGCCGTGGCGCCGGCGAACAGGCCGTCCCAGTCGCCGGCATAGCCGAACTTGAGGCCGAAGTAGGCGTCGCTGCCGTCGGCCAGATAATCGTTCGGATCCTTGGTGATGAACGACACTACGCCGCCGAGCGCGTCCGAACCGTACAGCGAACTGGTCGGACCGCGCACGATCTCGACCTGTTTCAGCGTATCCAGGTCGACGAAGTTGCGGTTGGCATTGGAGAAACTGCCGATGCTGAACGCATCGGACACCGGGATGCCGTCGGTCTGGATGCGCACGCGATTGCCTTCCAGGCCACGGATGCGAAAACCGCCCAAACCGAAGCGGCCGAAACTGGAGGTCACCGTGACCCCGGGCTCGTACCGGACCAGATCGGCGATGTCGAACACCAGTTGCCGGTCCATCTGCTCGCGGGTCACCACATCGACACTGTTCGGCACGTCGGCCACCGCGCGTTCGGTGCGGGTGGCGGTGACCTGCATGCGATCGAATTCGGTCACGGCCGCATCGGCGGCGCCATCGGGCGCCGAAGACGCCGTGGCCTGCGCATGGGTATGGGACGAAATGGCTAGCCAAAGGGCAGCGGTCAGGACGGAGGGACGGATCATCGGCACGGAGCTTTCCTGATGGGTTTGAATTGCGAACCCGGAAGGCTGGCGGCCGGTGTTGCCGATGGCTGGCGCCCAGGTGGAGAGAACGTTGCGTGGTTGTCTTGCGGCGAACCCAGCCGCAAATGCGGTGCCCAGGTATTACTTGGTCAGAATCAGCTTGTCGTTGCTGGTGTGACGCAGGCGGTAGACGCGGTCGCCATGGCGGATCAGCACCTCACGGCGGCCATTGAGCAGGGTATCGCTGCTCAGCGCATCCTCGGCGGACCGGCACGCATCCGCGACCGGTTCGCGAAACGGACGGACATCGGGCAAAGACAGGACGGCGGGGTGTACGCGCATGGCATGGTCTCCTTCGTGCTGCGTGACAGGGCGGGTATATCGGCTTGGTAGTTGATGATAATGATTCTCATTACATAGTCAACCCGGACCCCTGCCCTACAATTCCGGCCACTTTCCTCCGGGGAGTAGCCCATCCGCCTATCTGGCGGGACCGCGCATCAACACACTTGGCCTGCCGGCCATGGTGCGCAGGGGTCGCGAAGCCTGGCTTCGCCGACCGGGCAAGACCGAAGGCAAGCGTGGCGCAACCCGGAGCCGGGCAGCGCGGCGTTTGCCTTCGCGTCCATGCGAAGTGCCCGGCTCCTGGAGAAATCCCCCATGCTGTCCCTGCAAGCCCTGTGGGTATCCACCGGTACGGTGGCGCTGGCCGAGATCGGCGACAAGACCCAGCTGCTCGCCCTGCTGCTGGCGGCCCGCTTCCGCAAGCCCTGGCCGATCGCGCTGGGCATCCTCGCCGCCACCGTGGTCAACCATGCCATCTCGGCCTGGCTGGGCATGGAAATCTCCAACCTGCTGTCGCCGCAGGTGCTGCGCTGGATCGTCACCGCCAGCTTCATCGGCGTGGCGCTGTGGACGCTCAAGCCGGACGAGCTGGATACCGAAGGCGAAAAACTGCCGGCGCACGGCGCCTTCATCGCCACCACCATCGCCTTCTTCCTGGCCGAGATCGGCGACAAGACCCAGGTCGCGACCGTGCTGCTGGCGACCCGTTATTCGCCGCTGTGGGAAATCGTCGCCGGCACCACCCTGGGCATGCTGCTGGCCAACCTGCCGGTGGTCTGGCTGGGCCACCGTTTCGCCGACAAGCTGCCGTTGAAGCTGGCGCGCTGGCTGGCCGCGGCGGTATTCCTGGCGCTGGGCCTGTGGGTGGCGTTCCGCGGCATCGGCTGATGCCGGCGCAGCTTGCCGCCACCCCGGCACTGCACTAGTCTGCTTGAATACCTATTGCAAAGAGCCGGGGACTGCATGCTGGAAGCACTTGGGCGTATCGGGTTCGGCCTGTTCGGGCTGGCGGTCTTGATCGGCATCGCCTGGGTCTTCTCCAGCAACCGCAGGCAGGTCAGCTGGAAGCTGGTCGCCACCGGCCTGGTGCTGCAGATCGTGGTGGCCTGCTTCGTGTTGCTGACCCCGTTCGGCGCGGCCATCTTCGATGCGCTCAGCAGCGGCTTCGTCAAGCTGCTGGGGTTCACCCAGCAAGGCAGCGCGCTGATCTTCGGCAGCCTGGCCGACACCAATCTGGTCGGGCAGACCTTCGCCCTGGGGGCCGGCGACACCTCCGCCGGCGCAGCCGGCAAGTACGGTTTCATCTTCGCCTTCCAGGTGCTGCCGACGATCATCTTCTTCGCCTCGCTGATGAGCGTGCTGTACCACATCGGGGTGATGCAGGCGATCGTGCGCGGCATGGCCTGGGGCATCACCAAGCTGATGCGGGTGTCCGGCGCGGAAACCCTCAGCGTGTGCGCCAATGCCTTCATCGGCCAGACCGAGGCGCCGCTGGTGGTCAAGCCGTACATTATGGGCATGACCCGGTCGGAACTGCTGACCCTGATGGTCGGCGGCATGGCCACCATCGCCGGCGGCGTGCTCGGCGCCTACGTGACCATGCTGGGCGGTGGCGATCCGGTGCAGCAGGCCTATTTCGCCAAGCACCTGTTGACTGCCAGCATCATGGCCGCGCCGGCCACCCTGGTCATCGCCAAGGTGCTGATGCCGGAAACCGGCACCCCGCAGACCCTGGGCACAGTGCACGTGACCGCGGAGAAGACCACCACCAACATCATCGACGCCGCCGCCTCCGGCGCCTCGGACGGCCTGAAGCTGGCGCTGAACGTGGGCGCCATGCTGCTGGCGTTCACCGCGCTGATCGCGCTGGTCAACGCGCCAATCAGCTGGCTGGGCGAAGTCAGCGGCATCAACGACATCATCGGCCGCCAACTCGACCTGTCGGTGCTGCTGGGCTACCTGCTGGCACCGGTGGCCTGGGTGATCGGCGTGCCGTGGCAGGACGCCGGCGACATCGGTTCGCTGATCGGCACCAAGGTGGTGCTGAACGAATTCTTCGCCTATGCGCAGCTGGCCGGGGTCCGCGACGGCCTGCAGCCGCATTCGGTGCTGATCGCCACCTATGCGCTGTGCGGCTTCGCCAATTTCAGTTCGATCGCCATCCAGATCGGCGGCATCGGCGGGCTGGCGCCGGAACGGCGCCACGATCTGGCCAGCCTCGGCCTGCGCGCCGTACTGGGCGGCAGCATCGCCACCCTGATGACCGCCACCATCGCCGGCGTGCTGTCGAACCTGACCTGACGCAGCAACCGTAACAAAGCGCTAATCGTTCCTGCACTACCCTGTGCCTTCAACCCACCGGAAAGGAGACGTCATGGCCGGAAAATTCGTGATCAGCAAGCGTAGCAATGGAGACTTCCAGTTCAACCTGAAGGCCGGCAACGGCCAGGTCATCCTGGCCAGCCAGGGCTATGCCGACAAGTCCGGCTGCAAGAACGGCATCGAGTCGGTGCAGAAGAACGCACCGGACGATGGCAAGTTCGAGCGCAAGACCTCCAGCAACGGCAAGCCGTTCTTCAACCTGCTCGCCGGCAATGGCCAGGTGATCGGCACCAGCGAAATGTACGAAAGCGAGGCCTCGCGCGAGAACGGCATCGAGTCGGTGAAGAAGAACGCACCGGACGCCGAGGTGGTCGACGAGACCGCCTGATCCACAATGGTAACAACCGCATGACGGAAAGCCCGGCACGTCCGGGCTTTTTCGTGCCCGTACTGCCAGCCGGGATGTGCGTCATGCAGATCGGCCCATATACGCTCGACCCACCACTGGCGCTGGTGCCGATTCAAGCCTCTGCAAATGCAGGGCTGGGATCGATTCGGAACGTCCTCCCCACCCCGGTCGGGAAATCGGCGACACTCAGGGCGGCCTTTCACCACTCAGGGAAAGTCACGCTGCCTTGGCGAATCTGGATAATGCGCCCGACTGCAGTGCCTCGAAATACTCTCGGGTGAGCCTCATCTGGTCATCGGCGGTTTCGGCCAGATTGACAACCGCCCGGAAACCCGTGTTCTCGGGCCGATCCTTGGAATACCAGCCCAGATGCTTGCGGGCTACCCGCACGCCACCCTGCTCGCCGTAATGGACATAGAGCTGCTGCAGATGGCCCAGCAGAATGTCACCGACCTCGGCCGGCTCTGGCGGCGGAAGCAATTCTCCGGTCTTCAGGTAGTGCGAGACCTCGCGAAATATCCAGGGCCGCCCCTGTGCCGCCCGGCCGATCATCAGCGCATCGGCGCCGGTCAACCTCAGCACATCTCCAGCCTTCACGGGATCCGTGATATCCCCATTGGCCATCACCGGAATCTTCACCGCCTGCTTGATGGCCGCGATGGTGTCGTACTCGGCTTCGCCGGAATAATGCATGTCCCGGGTACGCCCATGAACTGCCAACGCCTGGATACCCGCCGATTCGGCAATGCGGGCAATGGCGACCCCGTTCTTGTTTTCCCGGTTCCAGCCGATCCGGATCTTGAGGGTAACCGGCACGTCCACCGCCCTCACCACTGCATCCAGAATCCGACCGACCAGCACTTCGTCCTGCAAAAGCGCCGAACCCGCCCAGGCTTTGCAGACCTTCTTGGCGGGACAGCCCATGTTCAAATCCACCACCTCTGCGCCGTGCGCCACGTTGTAGCGTGCCGCTTCAGCCAGGAACGCAGGTTCAGACCCCGCGATCTGGACGCCCACCGGCTCGGGCTCTCCGGCGTGATCCATTCGCAGCCTGCTTTTCCTGGTGTTCCAGAAACGGGAATCACTGATCGTCATCTCGGACACGGCATAACCTGCCCCGAGCCGCTTGCACAGCAGGCGGAACGGTTTGTCGGTCACGCCGGCCATCGGGGCCAGCACCAACGGGGGATCGATGCGGTAAGGACCGATATGCATTTGCCGAGGATCTGAGAGCCTGTCGAAACGGCAGCAGTTTAGTGCAGTTCGGAGCTGCACCAAGACATCCCGACAACCTTCTCGGGAGCACGCCCGGGCAAATCTCCCGGGTTTCAGGCGGACATGACTCCCGGACGCCCGTCTTCGACCCGAAACTTCCGGGTAGTCGCGCATGCGCTGTCATGCACGGTTACGCTCTCCGGATTCCTCACCTCCACTTCCACCCCCGATGGCCGCATGTCGAACATCAGGTAACCACGGCGCGTGCTGTCTCCGTAGTGCGCATGTGGGTTGGC
Organism: Pseudoxanthomonas kalamensis DSM 18571; assembly: GCF_010211745.1. GTDB lineage: Bacteria > Pseudomonadota > Gammaproteobacteria > Xanthomonadales > Xanthomonadaceae > Pseudoxanthomonas_A > Pseudoxanthomonas_A kalamensis. The sequence goes on from NZ_PDWQ01000002.1 coordinate 287,350, forward strand.
CGCTATCTTCGCGTCCAGCACCGCTTGGGACATGCTGGGCGAAGTTAGCGACGTGCCGACGAACTCGGTGCCGATGATTGCCGACTCCGGACGCGCGTAGTCGGCCTTGACGTCGCAGGCAATTGTGCAGTGGTAGTCGCCGCCGATGATAAGCGGGTTGCGGACGCGGTGGTGCTGCAAGCCGGAAACCATCCGGTCGCGGGCCTTTGGATAGCCGTCCCAGGCGTCGGTGAAAAACTCGGACCCCTCGTCGGAAGGTGTGGGAAGCGGTGACACCAGGCTTTGCTGCATGATCACGTTCCAGCGCTCTTTGCTCGCGGCGAACTGCTTGTCGAGCCAGGTTTCCTGTGTGTGCCCCAGAATGCTGCGCTTCGGATCCAGCCGCTGTGCGCAGGTCGCATCGGTCACATCGAATCGACTTCCGGCCATGCCGGGGCGCGGGCAGACCATCGGGTCGCGATACTGGCGGTCGTCCAGCACGTGGAAACGGGCCAGTCGACCGATCTGGAAACCACGGTAAAGCTGCAAGCGCCGATCCGGCAACAGCGCACCCATGGGCAGCGGCTGGTGTTCGAAGTACGCCTGCAGCGCGTTGGCACGGCGTTCGGGAAAGTTCGGGTCGTAGTCCTCGCCCCGTTCACCGCCCCAGTCGTTCATTACCTCGTGGTCGTCGATGGTGAGCATCCACGGCACGGCTTGATGCATCGCCTGTAGATCCGGGTCAAGCTTGTACTGCGCGTAGCGGGCACGATATTCCTGCAGCGAATAGGGTTCGGGATGGGCATGCACCCGCACGCGTCGGTCGCTGGCGTTGTATTCGTAGATGTAGTCACCGACGAAGCAGACCATATCCGGATCGTCGCGCAGCATATGTCGGTAGGAGGAGAAGTAGCCCATCTCGAAATGCTGGCAGGAAGCAAGCGCGAAGCGCAGCCTGTCGACCTCCGCACCAGCCGCGGGAAGCGTGCGCGTGCGCCCTACCGGGCTGACCTCGTTGCCAGCGATGAAGCGATACCAATACCAACGATCCGGGGCGAGGCCGGTCACCGGGACATGGGCACTGTGCGCCAGGCCGGCCATCGCATACCACCGACCGGATCGCACGACATTGCCGAAATGCTCGTCGGTAGCAACTTCCCAGCGCAACGGAACCTGCATCACCCCCATTCCACCGTCATGCAACGGATCCGGGCACAGGCGGGTCCACAGTACGAAGCCGTCAGCAGAAGGCGTCCCGGAAGCGACTCCGAGTTTGAACGGATAGTCCGGGAACAGGACCAAGCGGCTTGCCGTGCGTGCCGGCTCGACGCAGGCCAGCAGACCAGCCGAAATCACTGTCTTGAACAATTGCCGGCGCTGCAACGACACGAGGTCACCGGGAACTGCTTGTCGCGGCGGTCGGTGGTGCTTCTTCATGATCGATCCTCGTTCGTTCAAGGCAGCCATTTGTCCGGCGTTGTGCCGGTACTCTCGCCCCTTGTTCCACATATACGGACTTGCCAATGACGAGTGCCGGCGATGGCGCTGCCGACAATGGGAGATTTCAGGAAGACGGGCGTGTGTCGAGTTCTTTTCCTGCCCGGAGGAACCAGGTGACCACACGTTGCCGATGCGGCTCACCCCAGCGACGCACGAATTGCTGGGTGTGATAGTCACTGGCATCCCCGAGTGCCGCGATGCGTTCGCGGATGTAGCTAGCGTTCAACTGCAATCCGCAATCGACCTCAATGCAATACCGCCAGGCTTCGTAGCTGTCCGGAACAATATCGTCTTTCATGGCGAGGACTCCTTGGGAGCGGACTGGAAGATCAGGCGGACTCAGGACACCGCCTGCAGCGATACCGCGCCGTCCATGCTCCCAACATCGGCTTCAATCCAATCCCACAGAGACAGCCGCAATGGCAACAAGCCTGCAAGTCAGGACCGAAGGGGAAGCAGCGTCGTCTGGACATCGGCATTGGAGTTCCGTGCCCCAGTCAGGCGGCAAAGGCAGTTACACGAAATAAAGCAACTTTGATGATACGTTATAACATTATAATCCATGGTGCCCGACACCATGGCTGTCCGCCTGACCGACGGGACCGCAAGTACCTGCCAGCCAAGGATCCATCGCATGCTCCAATCGCCTGCCAACCCTACCCGTCCGCCCTTGCCGGTTACCGTCCTTTCCGGCTTCCTCGGTGCTGGAAAGACCACCGTGCTCAACCACGTCCTGCGCAACCGTGAAGGCCGCAAGGTCGCGGTGATCGTCAACGACATGAGCGAGGTCAACATCGATGCGGCGCTGGTCCGCGACGGTGGCGCGGCGCTGAGCCGTACCGACGAGGCTCTGGTCGAGTTCAGCAACGGCTGCATCTGCTGCACGCTGCGCGACGACCTGATGCAGGAAGTCCGGCGTTTGGCCGACGAAGGCCGTTTCGACTATCTGCTGATCGAGTCGACCGGCATCTCCGAACCGATGCCGGTGGCAGCGACGTTCGCGGTGCGCGACGAGCATGGTTTCAGCCTGTCCGACGTGGCGCGACTGGACACCATGGTGACCGTAGTCGACGGCGCGCGTTTCATCGACGATTTCGGCTCGGCGAAACGTCTTTCCGACATTGGACAACAAGCCGGGCCAGACGATGCGCGTGGCATCGTCAACCTGTTGGCCGACCAGATCGAATTCGCCGATGTCATCGTGCTGAGCAAATGCGACATCGCCGATCCGGAGAAGCTGGTGCTGACCAAATCCATGCTGCGCGGCCTGAATCGCGACGCGAAAATCGTCGAATCGCGCAATGGCGACCTGCCGCTGGATGAGATCCTTGATACCGGCCGCTTCGATTACGTCAAGGCGCAGCTTGCGCCGGGCTGGATGAAGGAACTCCGTGGCGAACACACGCCCGAGACAGAGGAATACGGCATCTCCAGCTTCGTCTTCAACGCGCGCCGGCCGTTCCATCCACTGCGTTTCGGCAGCCTTCTCAATCGCGGCCTCGATGGCGTGATCCGCAGCAAAGGTTTCTTCTGGCTGGCCAGTCGCATGGATTGGGTCGGTGAGCTGGCCGTGGTGGGCGGGTCGACACAGACGCACGCCGCCGGATTTTGGTATGCCGCCCGCCATCGCGTCGACAACGGGAGCATCGGCATGCCGCCTGCGCCCATCGAGCGAACACTGGCGCCATTGACCGAGCTAGGTTGGGCGCGAGCCGAAGCAGCACGCTGGTCGGCGGCGGCACCTTCACCACTGGAAGTGCCCGACTCCCGGGAATATCAAGCCATGCAACGCCTGTGGCACCCACTTTGGGGCGACCGCCGCCAGGAACTGGCGATCATCGGTGTGGGGCTGGATGAAGCCCGTACCCGTGCCGAACTCGAAGCCTGCCTGCTGACCGACGAGGAGATGGCACTCGGACCGGATGGCTGGCTCGGACTGCCCGATCCATTCCCCACTTGGCATCGCTGATCCGGAAACACGAATTTCCTTTCCCCCGCCACCTGCAACCTGAAATGAAACCCATGATGAAAGCCCGCGTTCTTTCCTCCGCCATCGCCAGCTTGGTATTTACCCCAATAGGGGCTTTCGCACAGGAGGACACCTCCCGCACACCAGTCGAACTGGACGAACTGGTCGTCACCAGCGAAAAGACCCGCAAGCCCGGACTAACGACACAGCCCATTACAGTGCTGAGCGGCGATGAACTTGCACACCGTCGCCAAGGCGGTTTGGGAGAAACCTTGGTTGGGTTGCCAGGCGTGCACCTGGATAACTTCGGCGGCGGCGCATCCCGGCCGGTTATCCGCGGGCAGACCTTGCCACGGATCGAAATCCTTTCCGATGGAGCCAGCCTGTTCGACGCGTCTTCAGTATCTCCCGACCACGCCATCACCACCGACCCACTGCTGCTGGACGGCATCGAAATCATCCGCGGCCCGGCGGCTGTCATCTACGGCGGGAACGCGATGAACGGCGCGATCAACCTGATCGACGGGCGCATCCCAAGGAGACTGCCCGAAAACGGCATTGCCGGCGCGGCGGAAGTGCGACTTGGTTCCGGCGATGAGGAAAACACCGGCGTCGGTCGGATCACGGCTGGACTGGGACCATTCGCCTTCCATGCCGAAGTGGCGCGCCATCACAGCAGCGATTACGACATCCCGGGCGGCGAGTTGAAGGACTCATTCGCCGAGAGCACGACCAAGGGTTTTGGTGCGTCGTGGATCACCTCGAAGGGTTATGTCGGCGCGGGTTATTCGGAGCAAGACAGCGAGTACGGGTTGCCTGGCCACTCGCACATCAATGGCGTTTGCCACACCCACGGAACCGACCTGCACTGCGCCGCGCATGACGAATACGACGATCCGTTTGGTTCATCCGATGCGCATACCGCCTATATCAAGTTGCATAGCGAGCGTAGCGATCTACGTGCGGATTACCATGACTTGATTACCGGAATCCAGCACATTCGCCTGCGTGCCTCGCATACTGATTATGTGCATGACGAAATCGATGGCCCGGCATTGTTCACGCGTTACACCAATGAAGTGAACGACGCACGTATTGAACTGACGCACAAGCCATTGTTCGGCTTCACCGGGACATTCGGCGTGCAACACACTGATGGCACGTTCACCGGCCTCAACATCAACGACATGCATCGGTCATCCACTTACGAAAACGTGGACTTATTCGTTGGTTTCGAGCCACCCTACGACTACGTCACCAAGGACACCGGGATTTTCTTTAGCGAACGCGGCAGCTTCGGCGCTTTCGACGTGGAATTCGCGATGCGCAAGGACAAGCGCGAAATCACTCGACCTGTGCCGCCATTGATCACGCACGTTTCCGATCAGCTTGCGGCCCTTCTTTCTATGCTCTATGGCCCAGACTATATGGCCGCGCTAGATAGCTACAAGGAGCAAGTCATTGGTGATTTCATTGCCAACAATCCCGGCGTGGAAAACGACCCGCTTTCTGTTTCGATTGGTGTGGCCTGGAATGCGGGCAACGGCTACTCGACATCGTTCAGTCTGGCGCGCACCCAGCGCGCACCTAGTGTGCGCGAGTTGTACGCTGCGGGAAACAACCTTGCGACCAACAGCTTCGAGGTCGGGTTGACGCAGGCGACCTACTACTCCCCGTCGTTCCCTGCATCACGCACCGATGTACTGGAAACGACGAAGTCGGCTGACCTGACTATCCGCAAGCAAGGTGGCGAAGTTGAATTCGAGGTCGGTTTGTTCCACCAAGACATACAGGACTACGTCTTCGCGCGCCTGATCGAAACCGATAGTGAAACCGGCCTTCCACATAACTACCTGCTTTACACTGCCGCCGACGCCACCTTCACCGGCCTCGACGGCCAGATCAGTCGTCAGTTCGACGGTGGCCACACGCTAAGCCTGTTCGGTGACTACGTGCGCACCAAGTTCAAGAACGAGGACGACAATCTGCCGCGCATCCCGCCAGGCCGGCTGGGCACACGCTACGCATGGTCGAGCGGGCCGTTCTCGGCAGATGTGGAGTACTACCATACCTTCTCGCAGGACCGCATTGCCTCCTACGAAACAAAAACCGACGGCTACGACATGCTCAACGCCACCTTCGCGTACCGCTTCGAACTGACGTTGCGCCAATCAGCCGAGTTCTATGTGCGCGCAAACAACCTGCTCAACGAACTAGCCTACGTCCACACCTCATTCGTGAAGGATCAGTCGCCGCTGCGTGGGCGCAACCTCGTGCTGGGCGTACGTTACCAGTTCTGATGTTTCCACTTATTCATCAGGAAGCTAAGGTGAAATGAAAAAACTATTCGCAAGCCGGTGGTATCGCAGCCTGGTGGCAATGGCGCTGGTTTCCGCGCTTTCCATAGCCGGGGCATCGGCACAGACCGCACCGAGCACACCGGACATCACCGGCAAGGAATTCGTCACGCCGAAGGGCAACTTCGACTACGACAAGCGCGTGGTCATGGTGCCGATGCGCGACGGGGTCAAGCTTTACACCGTCATCGTGGTGCCCAAGGGCGCGAAGAACGCGCCGATCCTGCTGACCCGCACGCCCTACGACGCCGCGGGCCGCACCAAGCGCCTGGATTCGCCGCGGATGATCGACATCCTGCCGCAGGGCGACGAGGTGTTCGTGCAGGCCGGTTACATCCGTGTATTCCAGGACGTACGCGGCAAGCACGGTTCGGAAGGCGACTACGTGATGACCCGTCCGCTACGCGGTCCGCTGAACCCCGGCAAGACGGACCATGCCACTGACGCCTGGGACACCATCGACTGGCTGGTCAAGCATGTGCCTGAATCCAATGGCCGCGTCGGCATGCTGGGTTCGTCGTACGAAGGCTTCACCGTGGTGATGGCGCTGACCGACCCTCACCCGGCGTTGAAGGTAGCCGCGCCGGAAAGCCCGATGGTCGATGGCTGGATGGGCGACGATTGGCTGAACTACGGCGCCTTCCGGCAGGTCAATTTCGGTTATTTCACCGGCCAGCTGACCAAGCGGGGCAAGGGCGCATCGATCCCGAGCGTGGGCCTGGACGACTACACCGCGTTCCTGCGCGCCGGTTCCGCCGGCGACTACGCCCGCGCCAACGGTCTGGAGCAGCTACCGTGGTGGCACAAGCTGACCGAGCACCCAGCCTACGACTCGTTCTGGCAGGAGCAGGCGCTGGACCGGAAGATGGCGAGCACGCCACTGAAGGTACCGACCATGTGGCTGCAAGGCTTGTGGGACCAGGAAGACATGTGGGGCGCGAACCATTGCTACAAGGCGATGGAGCCGCGCGACACCGGCAACAACCTCAACTATCTGGTGATGGGGCCGTGGCGACACAGCCAGGTCAATTACGAAGCACGCAATCTCGGCGCGCTGAAATTTGACGGCGACACTGCATTGCAGTTCCGCCGCGACGTGCTCAAGCCGTTCTTCGATCAGTATCTGGTCGAGGGTGCGCCGGAAGCGGACACGCCACCGGTACTGATCTACAACACCGGCGAGGATCACTGGGACCGCTTGCGGCAATGGCCCCGCACGGCCAGCGCGAAGCCGCTGTACCTGCGCAGTGGCGGCCAACTTTCGTTCCAGCCGCCGCAACCTGGTGAAGGCGATTTCGAGGAGTTCGTCTCCGATCCGGCCAAGCCGGTGCCGTTCGCGCCACGGCCGGTAAGCTTCGGCGACCGCGGCATGTGGACGACCTGGCTGGTCAAGGATCAGCGTTTCGTCGATGGTCGGCCGGACGTGCTGACCTTCGTCACCGAACCCTTGACCGAACCGCTGCGCATCGCCGGTACCCCGCAAGTGGATTTGCTAGCCTCGACCAGCGGCAGCGACAGCGACTGGGTGGTCAAGCTGATCGACGTGTACCCCGACCAGATCGCCTCAGCGCCCGAGATGGGCGGCTACCAACTGTCGGTGTCGCTGGCGATCTTCCGCGGCCGCTATCGTGAGGACTTCGAGCAGGCCAAGGCGATCACGCCGAATGAAACGCTGGCGTACCGCTTCGCGTTGCCAGAAGCCAACCACGTGTTCCTGCCGGGCCACCGGGTCATGGTGCAGGTGCAATCGACACTGTTCCCGCTGTACGACCGCAATCCGCAGACATTCGTGCCGAATATCTACTTCGCCAAGCCTGCGGATTACCAGAAGGCGACGCAGCGTGTCTGGCACTCGCCGGAGGCGGCGAGCTCGATCGCGCTGCCCGTGTACTGATCTGAAACCAGCAGTTGGCAGAACAAATCCATGGTTACCCGTCGACAGTTCACGTTCGCACTCACCGGCAGCGCATTCGCCGGACTCCTGGCTTCATGCAGTCCGGCGGTTGGAATTCGTGCCACAAAGCCGTTGCACGCCTATGGTGATCTGGCCCCCGATCCAGCGGGATTGCTCGACCTGCCGAAGGGATTCGGCTATCGCGTGATTTCCGCGTTCGGCCAGCGCATGGACGACGGCTTCGTGGTGCCCGACCGTGCCGACGGCATGGGGTGCTTCGCGCTGGGTGAACGGCGCGTCGCGCTCGTCCGCAATCACGAGTTGAAGGCGAATCAGCAGATTCTTGGCCCGGCACCAGGCACGACGCCTGCACATATACCGGCTTACGATCGCAACATTTCGGGGGACGTGCTGCCAGGCGGCACCTCGACGATCATCTACAACCTGGCCTCGGGCCAAGTCGAGTCACAACACTTGAGTCTGGTCGGCACGATCCGCAACTGTGCGGGCGGCACGACGCCCTGGGGAAGCTGGCTGACATGCGAAGAGGACGTGACCCGTGCTGGCGAAGGGGTGGGCCGCGACCATGGTTGGGTTTTCGAAGTGCCGGCCGAAGCACACGGCCTAGTGCCGCCAACACCGCTGGTGGCCATGGGCCGCTTCAATCACGAGGCGGCGGCGGTCGATCCGCGCACCGGGATCGTCTACCTGACCGAAGACCGGGATGACAGCCTGTTGTACCGCTTCCTTCCCGACGCACCGGGAGATCTGGCCCGGGGAGGGCGCTTGCAGGCACTTGCGTTGGTCGAGTCTGACATCAGCGACAGCCGCAACTGGCATGGAATCACCATGTCGCGCAGCACATGGCACGAGGTGCGCTGGATCGATCTGGATGACGTGAAAAGCCCGGATGACGATCTGCGCATGCGGGGCCATGCGCGCGGCGCGCTGCTGTTCGCTCGTGGCGAGGGCATCCACTTCGGCGAAGACGAACTTTATTTCTGTTGCACGTCGGGTGGTGTCGCGATCCTCGGGCAGATCATGCGTTACAAGCCATCGCGCTTCGAAGGGCTGCCTGCCGAAAAAAGCGAGCCAGGGCGGCTGCAAATCTTCGTCGAGTCCACGGATCCGGCGCATTTCAATTTCGGCGACAATCTGACCGTGGCACCCAATGGTCATCTGATCGTGTGCGAGGATCAATACACGGCCGTCGTGGACAACCACCTGAGAGGAGTAACACCGGACGGAGATATCTACACCTTCGCGCGTCTGCGCCTGCAGACCGAGCTGGCGGGGGCCTGCTTCTCGCCCGATGGTTCGACACTCTTCGTCAACCTCTACAGCCCGGGAAAGACACTTGCCATTACCGGCCCTTGGGCAGAGTTCCGGTCATGAATGCCGGAGCCCCTTCGAGCACGCCGCCGGAATTATCCGCCGTAGCCTGAACCTGCGCCGGGGCGATGCCTGCAGCCTCGTGCCGCAGCCGTTATTCTGCATCGCTGGCAACCAGGGAGATTCTTCGCATGCCTGCATCCGCTTCGCCGTGGCTGCGTCTCGCGCTCGCGCTGCCGATCCTGCTGATGGCCGCCGTCGCAGGCGCCCAGACGATGGCGCCTTCCGGCACTGATACGCCACCTGCGCGCAAGCTGACTGTCGGCGTGAAAGTCGCGCCGCCATTCGTGACCGAACAGGGCGATGGTATCTATTCCGGCCTGGCCATCGACCTGTGGGACGAGATCGCGCAGGAGCGCGGTTGGGAAACGACGTTCAAGCGCTACGAACTGGACGATCTGCTGGAAGCGGTCGAGCATGGCGACGTCGATGCAGGGTTGGGCGCGATCACCGCGACCGCCGAGCGCGAGAAACTCATGGATTTCAGCCACCCGATCACCAGTTCAGGCTTGGGCATCGCGGTACGTTCGCAGCGGGGTGCCGGCTGGCTGGCGGTGGCCCGCGCGTTCTTCTCGCCCGGCTTTCTCAAGGTGCTGGCCGCATTGGCGACCCTGCTGCTGGTCATCGGCGCACTGACATGGCTGGCCGAACGCCGGCGCAATCCGGAGCATTTCGGTGGCCCCCCTTCGCAAGGCATCGCCTCGGGATTCTGGTGGGCCGCAGTCACCATGACCACGGTCGGCTACGGCGACAAGGCGCCGGTGACCCTGGCCGGCCGCCTGGTCGGACTGCTGTGGATGTTCGCCGCGCTGATCATCGTTTCCACCTTCACCGCGGCGATCACCAGTGCGTTGACGGTCGGCCAGCTGTCTTCGCGCATCACCCAAGCCAGCGATCTCGATGGCTTGCGGATCGCCAGCCTGGCCGGCACCACCAGCGCGGAGTGGCTGCAAGGGCGCGGGCTGGACTTCGACGATGCCGCGGACATCGATGCTGCGCTTGCGTCTCTGGCCAACGACGAGTGCGACGCCGTGGTCTATGACGCTCCGCTGCTGCAATGGACCATCGGCAAGCGCTATCGCGGCCGGTTGGAAATGCTGCCGCTGCGGCTGGAGCGACAGGACTACGCCTTCGCCCTGCCCGCCGCCAGTGCGTTGCGCGAGCCATTGAACGAGTCGCTGCTGGAACGGATCAACGCCCCGGGATGGCGCGCACGTGTGGAGGGCTATCTGGGCGGCAAATCCGAGTAGGGTTCTCCTCGGGCACGACCATCACCACGCATGATGCTGTCGCCGCCAGCGCTCTGCTCCTGGCAGCGCACGCATCAGCCTGTCCGCGTGGGTCGGCGGCCCCGACAGGTCATGCCCGTCATGGTTCGCGGCCTTCGCTCTCGGCCTCCGGCGCATGCCAGATCCGCCGCCACGCCTCGCCCAGTTGTCGTCGCGCATGCCACGGCCAGGCCATCTGCGTCGGCGGCACTTCGCGCCAGCCATCGCCCGTGCGCTCGGCAACCACGAAGTTGAAGCTGTAGTCCGGTTCGGCGCCCATCCGCAGGTCGCTGAGCACCAGCGCATCATCGTGACGCGAGGCCTTCATGAAACCGTGGTTGAACCAGGCCAGCCGCTGCACGGCCGGGTACGCGGTTACCTGCGCCAGATCGTCGACATCGGACGCATGGGCGCGGAAGCGCATCGGGCCGCGGTCGGCCACCAGTGAATACTCGCCTTCGACGAAACCCTGCGGCGTCATCGCCACCACCCGCCACAGCAGGGTGTTGAACGGCATCGGCACCGAAAAGCGAGGCGCGTCCTGCAAACCCATCGTCGCCAGTGTTTGCCCGGCCTGTCGCTCGACCAGGCCCTTGGCCAGCAACGACCATCCCAGATAGGCCGTACTCAGTACCAGCCCGAACAACACGGCCTTGCCCGCCACGCGCCTTGCCCCGGCGATGGCCGCAACGACCACGCCGATCAGCAGCCACAACGTGTACATCGGATCGATGATGAACACGCTCGACCACATCGCCGGCATCGGACGCAGTGGCCACCACAATTGCGTGCCATACACGGTGAACGCGTCCAGCAGCGGATGAGTCACCAGGGCCAGCAGGATGGCCCAGAACCATCGTGCCGGCGCTTCGGCTACCCGTTTGCCGCGCGACCGGTACCAGGCCCAGATTGCCCAGGCCAACAGCGGCAGCACCAACAACGAATGGCTGAAGCTGCGATGCCAGGTCATACGCAAGACCGGATCGTCGGTCAGCAGTACCAATGGAAGCGAGTCCAGGTCGGGCAACGTCCCCAGTACGGCTCCAGCCAGCAGGGCGGCGCGACGATGACCGGCTGGCACTACGGCGGCGGCGACCGAGGCGCCGAGAACGATCTGGGTTAGGGAATCCATGCGCGCATGCTAGCAGTACGCCACCAGGCACAAGACCTACTGCGGGCCTTGGCTTTGAAGCCGGGGGCAACCCGCGTATCGTCGTCGTGTCCTCCCGGGAAAATCGACATGAATCCTCAACGCCGCCTGCTGGTCGCCTCCATCGCCGCTACCCCGCTCGCCCTGGCCGGCTGCGCTTCGCTGAACGACATCGCCGCGCTGCTCGGCAACCAGTTCGTGCTCGGCCCGATGCAGATCCAGAGCGCGCTCAACGGCAGTTTCCCCAAGCACTACGACAAGCTCGGCGGACTGGCCTCACTGAGCCTGGTGGACCCGAAACTGTCCATTCCGCAGGACAGCCATCGCCTGCGCCTGGACCTCGCCCTCGCCCTCGACCTGCTCGGAAGTCGGACCGCGAGCGGCAGTTTCGGCCTGTCCAGCGGCGTGCGCTTCGATACCCGCACGCTGGGCATCCATCTGGATGAGCCCGCGATCGAATCGGTGGACGTGCCGGCCTTGGGTGGTGCGATGAACAACACCGTCCGCGGTGCGCTGAATACCTGGCTGGCCGAGTATTCGCGCGATGAGCCGGTGTACCGCTTCGACAGCAACCTGCTCGGGCGGATCGGCTCGCGTCAGGTCAGCAGCACCGAAATCGCCAACGGGCAAGTCGTGGTGAACCTGCAATAGCGCGGCTCAGGCCGCCTTCCGCCATTGCTCCGGCGCCGGTCGCGACTGCGGCGGCAGCAGCGCCAGGGTCTCGCCGGTGTGCGACAGCAGCCGCAGCGTGCCGTCCATGTCCTCGGCCAGCGCCGACAGGGTTTCCACCCAGTCGCCGTCGTTGGCGTAGACCAGGCCGTCGCGCTGCTCCAGCGCGGCACGGTGGATGTGCCCGCAGACGATGCCGTCCAGCCCGCGCCGGCGCGCGTCCTGCAAGCCGGCCTGGACGAAGCGCTCGATGTAGCGCTCGGCCGCCCCGCTCTGCCGTTTCAGGAATTCGGACAGCGACCAGTAGCGACGCCCGAGCTTGCGTCGCAACTGGTTCAGCAACTGGTTGCCGGTCAGGATGCGGCTGTACAACCAGTCGCCGAACTTTTCCTGCAAGCCGCCGAAGTGGGTGACGCTGTCGTAGTCGTCGCCGTGCACGACCAGCAGGCGGCGGCCGTCGGCGGTGGTGTGGATCGTCCGCCGCCGCACCTGCATGGCCGGCAGCATCATCCCGCACGCGCGCCGCAGCGGGCGGTCGTGGTTGCCGGGAATGTACACCAGTTCGGTCCCGGCCCGATGCAGCGCATGCAGGGCCTCGATCACCTCGTTGTGCGCGGCGCCCCAGCTGGCCCGGCGCTGCGCCAGCCACCACAGGTCGACGATATCGCCGACCAGGTACAGCCGCTCGCAGCGCAACGAGGCGAGGAACGCGGCCAGGTCGGCGGCGTGGCAGTGTTTGGAACCCAGGTGAACGTCGGAAATGAACACCGAGCGACGCATCGGTTGCGGGATCGCCTTGAGCATCATGCCGTCTCCTTCGCGGTTTGCAGGTAGCGCTGCCGCTTCTTCGGGCGGATGCGCCGGAGGTCCACTTCGATCAATCCGTCCAACGAATCGCTGAAGTCCGGATCGACGCCGAACGCCAGAAAGCGCGCGCCGCCGGGCTCGCACAGGTCGGTGTACTGCCGGTACAGGGTCGGCACACCGGTGCCGAGCGCCGACAGGTTGGCCTTCAGCACCTCGAAGGCGGTGGCCGCGTCCAGCTCGCCGAACGAAGGCGGCGCGGCGAAGTACTGGAACGGCCGGTTCGACTCCGCCAGCGGATCGGCGCTGCCGTAATAGCGCTGGTAATAGGCCACCAGCTGCTCGCGCGCGGCGCGCGGCAACGCGGCGCTGATCGACACCGCGCCGTACAGGTAACGCACGTTCGGGTAGCGCCGCAGGTAGGCGCCGATCCCCTGCCACAGGTAGTCGAGGCTGCGGCTGCCCCAGTACTCCGGCACCACGAAGCTGCGGCCCAGCTCCATGCCCTCGGCCAGCCGCGGGATGGCGTCGTCGCGATAACGGAACAGGCTGGCCGTATACAGCCCGGCCAGCCCCCGTTGCGCCAGCGCGGTCGCGCCACGAGCGATCCGGTACGCGCCGGCGATCCGCTGCGCCGCGGCGTCCCAGACCACGATGTGCTGGTAATGGCGGTCGTACGCATCCAGGTCGCGGCGACGGCCGCTGCCCTCGCCGACCTTGCGGAAGGTCAGTTCGCGCAGCCGGCCCAGTTCCTGCAGCAGTGGCGAACCCGCGCCACAGGAAGCCAGCAGGATCTGCTTGCCGTCGGCGGTCTCGCCCAGGCATTCGGCCCGTTCCAGTTCCGCTAGCAATCGCGGCACGGCGACCGCGGGCGCCAGCGGCTCCTGTCCCGGCGTTGTAATTCCACGCTGGCGCGCCAGTGCGTACAGCGCACGCCGCACCTGTCGCAATTGCGCCGCCACGTCGCCATCGGCGGCCAATGTCATCGGCGCGCCGATCCGCAGCGTCAGCGGACGCCCGCCGCGGGCGAACATCTCGCGCGCCAGCAAGGCGGTGCCGGCCGGCTTGAACAGCGCCGATGCGCCGTAGAACAACGCCGAATTGCGCGCCTGGATCAGCACCGGCAGCACCGGCGCGCCGCTGTGGCGGGCGAAGCGCAGGAAGCCGCGCCGCCATTCGCCGTCGCGCACGCCCTGCAGCGAAATCCGCGACACTTCGCCGGCCGGGAACACGATCACGCACTGCTCGGCATCCAGCGCCGCTTCCACCGCCTGCAGGCTGTCCACGCTGGGCCGGCCGCCAAGGATGCGCACCGGCAGCAGCAGGCCGGACAACGGCTCGATCCCGGTCAGCAGGTCGTTGGCGACGATCCGCACGTCGCGGCGCACGCGGCCGACGCAATCCAGCAGGGCCAGCGCATCGAGCGCGCCGGAAGGATGGTTGGCGACGATCAGCAGGCGGCCGCGCGTCGGGATCGCGCTGGCGGCGGCGTTCTCCACCCGGTAGTCACTCTGCAGCCGCCGCAACGCCGCGGCGACGAAGTCGAAACCGCGCAGATGGCCGTTTTCCGACAGGAACGCGTCGATCTGGTCCAGCCGCGACCAGCGGCCCACGGTGCGCAGCAGCGGTCGCGCCAGTTTCGCCCGAGGACCGCGGAACCAGTGCGGATAACGCTGCTGCAGGCGGTCTTCGATCTGGAGCATGGACATCGTGGGTCGGCCCGGTTGGCCGGCAGCCTGAACCCCGACGACGACAGCCCGGTTGCGGTTTTGCGGCAAACGCATGACGTCGCAGGCGGCGTCCGTTTTAACCGCAGCCGAATCCCGGTGCTGGCAGGATGCAGCGACGGCGGCGGAGGTGTATCATTCGCGGCCATCTTTTCATCCCGATGAAGGGATATAACCCAAGGATTCCCGCCGATGTCCAGCTACCTGTTCACTTCCGAATCGGTTTCGGAAGGCCATCCCGACAAGATCGCCGACCAGATCTCTGACGCCGTGCTCGACGCCATCCTGGCCCAGGACAAGCGCGCCCGCGTGGCCTGCGAAACCATGGTCAAGACCGGCGCGGCGATCGTCGCCGGCGAAGTCACCACGACCGCCTGGGTGGATATCGAGGGGCTGGCCCGCCAGGTCATCAACGACATCGGCTACGACCACTCCGGCGTGGGCTTCGACGGCCATACCTGCGCCATCATCAACATGCTGGGCAAGCAGTCGCCGGACATCGCCGCCGGCGTCGACGGCACCCGCAAGAAGGCCAAGAAGCCCGAGGAACAGGGCGCCGGCGACCAGGGCCTGATGTTCGGCTACGCCTGCAACGAGGCGCCGGAATACATGCCCGCGCCGATCTACTACAGCCACCGCCTGGTCGAACGCCAGGCCAAGGTGCGCAAGAACGGCAAGCTGCCGTGGCTGCGCCCGGACGCCAAGAGCCAGGTCACCCTGCGCTACGGCGAGGATGGCGGCATCCTCGGCCTGGACGCGGTGGTGCTGTCGACCCAGCACGATCCGGGCATCAAGCAGAAGGACCTGGTCGAGGCCGTGCGCGAGCACATCCTCAAGCCGGTGCTGCCGAAGAAGTGGTACGAATCGCTGCCCAAGAGCAAGGTCCACATCAACCCGACCGGCATCTTCGTGATCGGCGGGCCGGTCGGCGACTGCGGCCTGACCGGGCGCAAGATCATCGTCGACACCTACGGCGGCATGGCCCGCCATGGTGGCGGCGCGTTCTCCGGCAAGGACCCTTCCAAGGTCGATCGCTCGGCTGCCTACGCCGCCCGCTACGTGGCCAAGAACGTGGTCGCCGCTGGCCTGGCCGACAAGTGCGAAGTGCAGGTCAGCTATGCCATCGGCGTGGCCGAACCGACCTCGATCTCGGTCACCACCTTCGGCACCGGCAAGATCAGCGATGACAGGATCGAAAAGCTGATCCGCAAGCATTTCGACCTGCGCCCCTACGGCATCATCAAGATGCTCGACCTGATCCACCCGGTCTACCAGCGCACCGCCAGCTACGGCCATTTCGGCCGCAAGCCGGAACAGGTGAGCTACCTCGACGTTGCCGGCAAGACCCAGACCGCCACGGCGTTCTCGTGGGAACGGACCGACCGCGCCGATGCGCTGCGCAAGGACGCCAAACTGTAACGGCGGCGCACGCCAGCCACCGATCGACCGACGGGCCGCGCAAGCGGCCTGTCGCGTTTCCGCCAATGGCCACGCAGCGGTTAGCCTATGGTTCCCGTCGTCGCACCGGAACCCGCCCGCCATGGAAAGCCTGAAGAGCCATCAATTGTCGATGACCGTGCTGATGACACCGGACATGGCCAATTTCTCCGGCAAGGTCCACGGCGGCGCGGTGCTGAAACTGCTCGACCAGGTCGCCTATGCCTGCGCCAGCCGCTATGCCGGCAAGTACGTGGTGACGCTGTCGGTGGACCAGGTGACGTTCCGCCAGCCGATCAACGTCGGCGAGCTGGTCACCTTCCTCGCCTCGGTCAACTACACCGGCTCCTCGTCGCTGGAGGTCGGGATCAAGGTCGTGGCCGAGGACATCCTGCGGCAGAGCGTGCGTCACGCCAACAGCTGCTTCTTCACCATGGTCGCGATGGACGATGACGGCAAACCGACCCCGGTTCCGCCGCTGCAGCCGCAGACGGCGGACGAACGCCGCCGTCATGCCGCCGCGCAATTCCGCCGCCAACTCCGTCAGGAAATGGAGCAGCGCCACGCCGCCTTGCTCGCCTCGACCGCGCCCGCTGACGTCTGAAACCCCGACCGCGACTAGAATATCCGCATGTCCCTGCTGCAATTCCTGCGCGTCGACTACGGGGTCGGCGGGCCGCTCCTGCTCGACCATGTCGACCTGTCCATCGAAGCCGGCGAACGCGTCTGCGTGGTCGGGCGCAACGGCGCCGGCAAGTCCACGCTGATGCGGCTGATGGCCGGCGAATTGAAGCCCGACGACGGCGAGATCCGCCGCCAGGATGGCGTGGTGGTGGCGCGGATGGCGCAGGAAGTGCCGCAGGACACCGACGGCAGTGTGTTCGACGTGGTCGCGCAGGGGCTGGGCGAACTGGGTCCGCTGCTGGCGCAGTACCACCATGCATTGCACGCCGGCGACATGCAAGCCATGGGCGATGCGCAGTCGAAGATCGAGGCCCGCGACGGCTGGGACCTGGATCGGCGCGTGCAGCAGGTACTGGACCGGCTGGAACTGCCGGAAGCCGCCGATTTTTCCGCCCTGTCCGGCGGCATGAAGCGGCGCGTGCTGCTGGCGCAGGCACTGGTCCGCGGCCCGGACATCCTGCTGCTGGACGAACCGACCAACCACCTGGACATCGAGGCGATCGCCTGGCTCGAAGGCTTCCTGAAATCCTTTGCTGGCAGCATCGTCTTCGTCACCCACGACCGCAGCTTCCTGCGCGCGCTGGCGACCCGGATCGTCGAGATCGACCGCGGCACGCTGAGCAGCTGGCCCGGCGACTACGACAACTACCTGCGCCGGCGCGAGGAACGCCTGCATGCCGAAGCGCAGGAGAACGCACGTTTCGACAAGCTGCTGGCGCAGGAAGAGATCTGGATCCGCCAGGGCATCAAGGCCCGCCGCACCCGCAACGAAGGCCGCGTGCGCGCACTGAAGGCGCTGCGGCACGAGCGCGGTCAGCGCCGCGAACTGACCGGCAACGTGCGGATGGAAGCCGCCGCCGCGCAGGCTTCGGGCCGCAAGGTGGCACAACTGCACGAAGTCTCGCAGGCTTTCGGCGGACGCAGCCTGCTGCGCGAGGTCTCGACCACGATCCTGCGCGGCGACCGGGTCGGCATCATCGGCCCCAACGGCGCCGGCAAGTCGACCCTGCTGAAGATCCTGCTGGGCGAGCTGAAGCCCGACAGCGGCAGCGTCGAACTGGGCACCGGCCTGCAGGCGGCCTATTTCGACCAGCACCGCAGCCAGCTGGACGAATCGCTGAGCGCACTGGAGAACGTCGCCGAAGGCCGCGACCACATCGAGATCAACGGCCAGCGCAAGCACGTGATCGGCTACCTGCAGGACTTCCTGTTTTCGCCGGAACGTGCGCGCGCGCCGATCACCCGCCTGTCCGGCGGCGAGCGCAACCGCCTGCTGCTGGCACGGCTGTTCGCACAGCCGTCCAACCTGCTGGTGATGGACGAACCGACCAACGACCTCGACGTGGAAACACTGGAACTGCTGGAAGAACTGCTGGCCGACTACAAAGGCACGCTGCTGCTGGTCAGCCACGATCGCGACTTCCTCGACAACGTGGTCACCAGCACCTTGGTGCTGGAAGGCGACGGCCGGCTGGGAGAATACGTCGGCGGCTATTCCGACTGGCTGCGGCAACGGCCGGCCATTGCCGCCAGCAATCGTCCGTCCATTACGGCGGACGCCTCACCCGTATCGACACCTGAAGCGCCCGCTCCCGCCGCAGCGGTCGCCAAGCGCAAGCTCAGCTACAAGGATGCGCGCGAACTGGAACAGTTACCCGGCCGGATCGAATCGCTGGAAGCGGACATCGCCGCCCGCAGCGAAGCGATGAACGAGCCCGCCTTCTACCAGCAGGACGGCGCCGCGATCACCGCCGCCAACGAAATCCTGGCCGCGCTGCAACTCGAACTGGACGCCGCCTACGCACGCTGGGCCGAACTGGATAGTTGACAGCTCAACACGTCAGCCGGTGTTCTGCACGCCCTGGGCGACGCCATTGACGCTGGCCACCAGCGCCCGCAGCAGCATTTCGTCCTCGCCACCCGACGCGCGCCAGCGCTGCAGCAGGTCGGCCTGAATGACGCTGATCGGGTCCACGTAGGGGTTGCGCAGCTGGATCGACAAGGCCAGTCGCCGGTCGTGCTGCAGCAGGTAATCGTCGTCGATCAGCTTCAGGATCCACTCGCGGGCCAGCGCATGTTCCTGACGGATGCGCGGGAAGAATTCCTCGTGCAGGTCGCCGGACAGCCGCGAAAACATTTCGGCAATGCCCAGATCGGTCTTGGCCAGCACCATCGACACATCGTCGAGGAAGGTGCGGAAGAACGGCCACTCGGCCGCCATCTCGCGCAGGGTCTTCTCGTGGCCGCCCTCCACCGCTGCCTTCAGTCCGCTGCCGACACCGTACCAGCCCGGCACCACGGCGCGGGTCTGGGTCCAGGCGAACACCCACGGGATCGCGCGCAGGTTGTCCAGTCCCGCGTCCTGACCCAGCCGGCGCGACGGCCGCGAACCCAGGGTCATGCGTTCGATCACGTCGATCGGGGTCGCGGTGCGGAAATAGCTCATGAAACCCGGTGCCTCGACGAAGCCGCGATAGGCCGCGCGGCTTTCGGCGGTCACCCGATCCATCAGCGCGCGCCATTCGGCTTCGCGCGGTTCCGGCGGACGCGGGCGCAGGCTGGACACCAGCACCGCGCCGGCGGCCTGCTCCAGCGAGCGCAGCGCCAGCGCGCGAATACCGTACTTGCGATGGATTACCTCGCCCTGCTCGGTCACCCGCAAGCGGCCATCGACGCTGCCGCGCGGCGACGCTTCCACCGCGCGCGGGGTCTTGCCGCCGCCGCGGCTGATCGAACCGCCACGGCCGTGGAAGAAGGTCAGCTTGATGCCCAGTTCGTGCGCGGCCTGCAGCAGTTCCACCTGGCCGCGCTGCAGGCCCCAGCGCGAGGCAGCGATGCCGCCGTCCTTGCCGCTGTCCGAATAGCCCAGCATCACCATCTGCACGTTGCCGCGCGCGGCCAGGTGGGCGCGATAGACCGGATCGGCCGCGAGGTCACGCAAGGTGTCCGGCCCCTGACGCAGATCGTCCACCGTTTCGAACAGCGGCGCGATGTCCAGCGGCACATGGCCCTGCGCATCGACCAGGCCACCGCGTCGCGCCAGCGCCAACACGGTCAGCACATCGGCGCGGTTGTGCGCCATGCTGATGATGTAGGCGCCCAATGCATCGGCGCCGTGGATGCTGCGCGCCTCGGCCAGCGCGGCGAACACCGCGTCTAGCCGGCGGTTGCCCTCGTCCTCGCCGCGCGGCAGCAGCTTGCCGTCACCCGCGTAGTCGGCCAGCAGGGCGGCGCGTTCGATCGCGTCGCGCGTCGCCCAGTCCGCGTCGCCCAGCGCCTCGGCCACCGCACGCGCATGCACACTCGATTCCTGGCGAACATCGAGCCGCGCCATGTGGAAGCCGAACGTGCGTACCCGCCAGGCCAGCCGGCGCACTGCGAACCAGCCGGCGTGGATGCCGCGGTTGTGCTCCAGGCTGCGCAGGATCATGTCGATGTCGGCGGCGAACTCCTCCGGCGAGGCATAGCCTTCGGGCTGCTCGTCCAGGGTCGCCTGCAAGCGCGCGCGCATCAGCTCGTTGAGTAGCCGGTACGGCATGTCGCCGTGGCGAGGACGCGAGCGTGCTGCCGCCTGCGGCAGCAGTTCGCGGTAATACTGCATGCGCGCCATCACCTGCGCGTCCACACCGACCAGCGAGGTCGACTGGCTGAGCAGTCTGGCCAACTGGCGCAGTTCCTTCAGGTACTTGTGCAGGATCTCGCGCCGCTGCGCGCGCAGGGTCTGCGCGATGGTGCCGGCATCGACATTGGGGTTGCCGTCCATGTCGCCGCCGACCCAGGTGCCGAAGCGCAGCAGGCGCGGCAATTCCGGACTGTCGCCGAAGGTTTCGCGGAACGCGGTTTCCAGCGTTTCGTAGAACACCGGCATCACCCGGTACAGCACTTCGGTGATGTAGAAGCCGACGTGTTCGCGCTCGTCCTGCACGGTGGGCCGCACCGGCGAAGAATCGGGGGTCTGCCAGGCCGAGGTCAGCGCCATGCGAAAGCGGGCGATGTCCGCGGCGCGCTCGTTGGGCGTGCGCTGGCCGTCCAGGTCGTCGACCAGGCTGGCCACCATCAGTTGCTCCTTCTCCAGCAGCACGCGACGCAGCGCTTCGGTCGGATGTGCGGTGAACACCGGCTCGATGTCGACGTTCGGCAGCCAGGCTGCCAGTTCCTCCAGCGTCGCCCCCTGCGCCTTCAGCTTCAGCAGGCTGTCGTGCAGGCCCTCCGGCTGCGGCCGGGTCCCGCCGCTGCGCTGGTATTCGCGGCGGCGGCGGATGCGGTGCACGCGCTCGGCGATGTTGACCACCTGGAAGTAGGTGCCGAAAGCGCGGATCAGCGCCTCGGCATTCGACGGCGACAACCCCGTCAGCAAACCCGCCAGCGCATCCAGCGACTCGTCGCGCTGGCGCCGGGCAATCGCCGTGGTACGCACGCGCTCCACTTCCGCAAGGAAGTCCGGCGAAATCTGCTCGCTCAGCATGTCGCCGACCAGGGCGCCCAGCCGGCGCACGTCGTCGCGCAACGGCGTGTCGACAGCAGCGAATTCGGGATTGCGGTTCAGATTCATGGACATCGGGGGCCGGGAAGGAAGTCGATTGCGCCTTGCCCGCCGCGACGCACTACCACAAGACCAGTTGCAGACCGGATGCGGCATCGCAGCAAACCACTGCAAGCCTACCCCATCCGCGTCCGGCGTCCATTTATCGTTCCATCCGCAACGAACGATATAATCGCCATTCCCCCGCCGAGGGGCGCTGCGACCGCGCGGCCTGCACGACAGGCGCACGCGGCCAGGCTCGGTGGAGCGGTTTGCGACAACGGCGCCCGTAATGACAGGGCCTTCGCGCCCGCCACTTACGGAGCTTCCACCATGAACGCACAGGTCAAGACCTTCTCCACCGAAGGCGACTACAAGGTCGCCGACATCTCGCTGGCCGACTGGGGCCGCAAGGAACTGGACATCGCCGAGCACGAGATGCCCGGGCTGATGTCGATCCGCCGCAAGTACGCGCCGCAGGCCCCGCTGAAGGGCGTGCGCGTGACCGGCTCGCTGCACATGACCATCCAGACCGCGGTGCTGATCGAAACGCTGAAGGACATCGGCGCCGACGTGCGCTGGGCCAGCTGCAACATCTTCAGCACCCAGGACCACGCCGCCGCCGCGATCGCCGCCACCGGCACCCCGGTGTTCGCCTGGAAAGGCGAAACCCTGGAGGAATACTGGGACTGCACACTGGACGCGCTGAGCTTCCCCGACGGCAAGGGCGGCTTCCTCGGCCCGCAGCTGGTGGTCGACGACGGCGGCGACGTGACCCTGCTGATCCACAAGGGCCACGAACTGGAGAACGGTTCGGACTGGGTAAACACGCCCTCGTCCAGCCAGGAGGAACAGGTCATCAAGAACCTGCTCAAGCGCGTCGCCCAGGAACGCCCCGGCTTCTGGACCACCGTGGTCCGGGACTGGAAGGGCGTGTCCGAGGAAACCACCACCGGCGTGCACCGCCTGTACCAGCTGGCCGAACAGGGCAAGCTGCTGGTGCCTGCGATCAACGTCAACGACTCGGTCACCAAGAGCAAGTTCGACAATCTGTACGGTTGCCGCGAGTCGCTGGCCGACGGCCTCAAGCGCGCCCTGGACGTCATGCTGGCCGGCAAGGTCGCGGTGGTCTGCGGCTACGGCGACGTCGGCAAGGGCTGCGCCGCCTCGCTGCGCGCCTACGGCGCCCGCGTCATCGTCACCGAGATCGACCCGATCTGCGCACTGCAGGCGGCGATGGAAGGCTACGAGGTCAAGACCGTCGAGGACACGCTGGGTACCGGCGACATCTACGTCACCACCACCGGCAACAAGGACATCATCCGCCTGGAACACATGACGGCGATGAAGGACCAGGCCATCGTCTGCAACATCGGCCACTTCGACAACGAAATCCAGGTCGATGCGCTGAAGGCGCTGGACGGGGTGAAGCAGATCAACATCAAGCCGCAGGTGGACCGCTTCGACCTGCCCAACGGCAACGCGATCTTCCTGCTTGCCGAAGGCCGCCTAGTCAACCTGGGTTGCGCCACCGGCCACCCGAGCTTCGTCATGTCGAACTCGTTCTCGAACCAGACCCTGGCGCAGATCGACCTGTGGGCCAACAAGGACTTCTACGATCCCAAGGTCTACATCCTGCCGAAGAAGCTGGACGAGGAAGTCGCCCGCCTGCACCTGGAAAAGATCGGCGTGAAGCTGACCACCCTGACCCAGGACCAGGCCGACTACCTCGGCGTGCGCGTGGACGGCCCGTTTAAGCCGGAGCATTACCGCTACTGATCGGCGCAGTCACTCTGTGCAATATGGAACGGGCGCCGCGAGGCGCCCGTTTTCATTCGAGGCAAACTCATTCAGGGCCGCCAATTGGCGTTCGCCTCCCAGAATTCCACACTGCGCCGGTAGGCCTCGCGGTCCAGCGGCACGCCGGAGCCGCCCTCTTCCACGCCGAGCGCGTTGCGCATCATGGTGATCGGCGCCATCGGGATTTCCTCCGGTCCGGCCGTGTACAGGCAACCGACGATGCCCCAGTCGCCTTCGATGGGGGCGCCCTCCTTCGCCAGTTGCCCGGCGCTGTAGAGGATGACGACCAGGTAATCGGCCACCGGCGGCTCGACGCCTTCGAACCAGCGCACCAGTACCGGCAACTCGTCGCGGCTGCGCGCCTCGTAGGCCGAGCGCAGCAGGTGACGGTTGCCATCGTCGATCGGCACGGTCAGGCAGCGGGTCGAGGTCCAATTGCGATGCACATGCAGCTTGCAGAACGGCGCGTAGCCGTCCAGTACCTTCAGCGGCGGCTCCGTGTTCAGTCGTGCCTCGAACTGTTCCGGCGTGCAGTCACGGAGGGTGTTGCCGCGCAGCGGGCATGGGAACAGGCGGGTTCGGGCGAACGGGGTCAGGACGATCGACATGCACGGTTCCGAGGACGGCGAATGGCGGTGCATCATCGACCAGCCGGGCGCGCCCGCCAATCTTCACATTCATCTTGATGGAGAGATATAATTGCCCCGTCCTTGCCCGGCCCGCCGCCATGACCGCCATCAGCCTCGAGTTCTATCCGCCCAAGACCGACGAACAGCGGCTGCAGCTGGATCGCACGGTGCGGAAGCTGAAGCCCTTCGGGCCGGAATTCGTGTCCTGCACGTTCGGCGCCGGCGGCTCGACCCTCAGCTACACCGCCGAAACCGTGCGTCACCTGCGCCAAGGCCACGCCTTGGACGCCGCGCCGCACCTGTCCTGCGTCGGCGGCAGTCGCGAACAGATCCGCGAACTGCTGCAGCTGTACCGCGCCATCGGCTGCCGGCGCATCGTCGCCCTGCGCGGCGACATGCCTTCGGGCATGGGCCACCCCGGCGACCTGCGCTACGCGACCGACCTGATTGCCTTCATCCGTGCCGAGCACGGCGACCACTTCCACATCGAGGTCGGCTGCTACCCGGAAACCCATCCGGAAGCCGAGGACGCGGTGATCGACCTGCGCCACTTCAAGGCCAAGCTCGACGCTGGCGCCAAATCGGCCATCACCCAGTATTTCTACAACGCCGACGCGTACTTCCACTTCGTCGAAGCGGTACGCAAACTGGGCGTGGAAGCACCAATCGTGCCGGGCATCATGCCGATCTCCAATTTCAGCCAGTTGCGCCGTTTTTCCGAGCAATGCGGCGCCGAGATTCCGCGCTGGATCGGCAAGCGCATGCAGGCCTTCGGCGACGATGTCGACGGTATTCGCGAGTTCGGCGCCGATCTGGTCGCGGCGCTGTGCCGGCGCCTGCTGGATGGCGGCGCGCCCGGCCTGCATTTCTATACCTTGAACCTGGCCCGCCCGACCCAGGCCGTGCTGTCGCGGCTTAGCTGAACGACGACGGCATCGCGCATTCCGCGTTCACGCCGGCGACGGTAAGCTGCACGCATGCGAGCGCTTTGCGGACTGTTGACCCTGCTGCTGGCCTTCGCCAGCATGGGATGGCCGAAGGATGCCGCCGCTCAGCAGGTACAGCGCTGCACCAGCCTGAGCGGCGAAACCGTCTACACCGACAAGCGCTGCGAGGATGTCGGCGCGATCGACCGCCTGCCGGACGTGCGCCGGCCTTCGTCGTCCTCGTATTACCGGCGTGGCTGCTCGCGCACGCTCAGCGATCTGGTCTACCAGATCACCGCGGCCATCGATGCCAGGGACGTCAACCGTCTGGCCGGGGTCTACCAATGGGGGGGCGTCTCCGATGCGACCGCCAACCGCATCCTCGACCGGCTGGAAGCCATCGCGCAGCGGCCATTGGTGGACATCGTGCCGATCCGGCCCGACCCGCCTCCGATTCTCGACGAGGAAGGCAACATCGTCGACGACAATGCCGATGGCTATTACCCGCAGACCACGCGCACCCGGCCGACCGGATTGCGGCTGGAGCAGACTTTGAAGAACAGCGCCACGCCTTCGACCACCGTGTTCGGTCTGCGCCGCGCCTACAACTGCTTCTGGATCACGCTGTAGGAGCAGCGTGAGCTGCGACCTGGCTTTCACGGGAAAGCTTCTTCGCGGCTGACGCCGCTCCTACGTCGACGAAAATTTCAGCGTGGCGACCACGCCCTTTTCCTTGCCCGGATGCACGCCGACCTGCCAGCCATACAGGTCGCACAGGCGGCTGACGATCGACAGGCCGATACCACCACCCTGCGAGCGCCCGGCATGGGCGCCGCGATAGCCGCGCTCGAACAGTCGCGCAGCGTCTTCTTCGCTCAATCCCGGGCCGGTATCGATCACTTCCACCGCATCGGCCAGCAGCCGCACGGTCACGCTGCCCTCCTGGGTGTACTTGACCGCGTTGCCGATCAGGTTACCCAGCGCCACCGACAGCGCTGCTTCCGGCGCATCGACGGTCAGGCTGCTTTCGCCCTGCATGTGCAACTCCAGCGGCTTGTTGCCCATCTGCGCGCGATGCGCGTCGAGCAACTGCTCGACCACCTTCGCCACCAGCGCATTGCCCTGCCCGCGCTCGTTGCGCGACAGCTGCAACAGGGAACTGATCAGGTCGGTACATTGCTGCTCGGCGCGCTGGATCCGCGACAGACGCTGCCGCAGCTTGTCGTCGAGTGCAGGGTTGCTGAGCATCAGTTCGGTGGCGCCGCGAATCACCGCCAGCGGCGTGCGCAGTTCGTGACTGACGTCGGCATTGAATTCGCGATCGCGCTGAACCATTTCCGTCAACCGGTCGGAATAGTCATCCAGCGCCTTGGCCAGTTCACCGACTTCGTCGTCGGGGAAATGCGATGCCAATTGCTTCGGGTTCTCGCTGCCGCGGTAGGCGCGCAATCGTGCCGCCAGTTCGGATACGGGACTCATAACTCGGGAAGCCGACCACCAGCCGATCAGCAGCGACAGCGCGCCGAAAACGAAAACGGCGACGATCAGCCATATCTTGAGCTGCATCTGCCCTTTGCTGCTCTGGGTCATGTTGTAGGCAAGGAAAAACCAGGCATCCGGCGTCTTGCGCACGGCAAGCTTGTACGAGAACGGTGCGCCGGTCTCGGCATCCACGCCACTCAGGTTGTGGATGCCGTCCTTGAATTCGTACCAGTCCGGCTCTTCCTGGCGAAGCTTCTCGAAACCGTCCGGTCGCACGATCTGTCCGTACATCTGCTGTACGGGCAGATCGGTATTGTTGGGGTCCAGATAGAATCGACGCGCATATCCGTCGATGTTCTGGTTCATCACGTCTTCGACCAGTTCGTTCTCGACCCTCTGCCGCGCCATGTCGGTCAGATAGGCGAACAGGGCCGTCAGGCCGGTTCCCAGCAGGAAGAAGGACAGGATGATGCGGGTCCGCAGCCGCCGCCGGAATGTCCTGCGCTTGCTCACCTGCAACGTAAATCAGCTGCTGGCGTCGGGGGCAGCGATGCGGTACCCGATACCGTGGCGGGTCTGGATATAGGGCGTTTCGAACGGCTTGTCGACCACCGCGCGCAAGCCGTGGATATGCACGCGCAACGAATCCGAATCGGGCAGTTCCTCGCCCCAGACTCGGGTTTCAAGTTCTTGCCGGGTCACCACCGCCGGCGAAGCCTCCATCAGCGCCTGCAGGATCTTCAGCGCGGTGGGATTGAGCTGCAGCAGCTTGCCTTGGCGCCGCACCTCGAGCGTATCCAGGTTGTATTCCATCTCGCCCACTTCCAGGATTCGCGTCTGCACCGCCTTGCCGCGACGGGCCAGGGCGTTCAGGCGCACCTCGACTTCCTGCAACGCGAACGGCTTGACCAGATAGTCGTCCGCGCCCGAATCGAATCCGGCAAGCTTGTTGTCCAGCGTGTCACGCGCCGTCAGCATCAACACCGGCGTCTGCTTGCGCGCCTCGTTGCGCAGCTTGCGGCAGACCTCCAGCCCGTCCATCCCGGGCAGGTTGAGGTCGAGCACGATCGCGTCGAACTCGTGCACCACCGCCAGATGCAAACCGGTCACGCCGTCGGCGGCAAAATCGACGGTATGTCCACGGTCTTCCAGATAATCGCCCAGGTTGGCGGCGATATCGCTGTTGTCTTCGATGACAAGTATGCGCATTTCAGTCAATTCTGTACGGGTGCTTTAAGACCTATGTTTTGCCGAACCGCGTCTTGTGACTGTTCGCGTGCCCTTCTACGCTCGGCCACTGTCATGCAATTCGTGGTTGTTCGATGCGATCCCACCTTCTTCTCACGAGTGCACACCAGACGACTGTCCTCTCCAGCCTGCGTGAGAATCGCGTTCACCAGCTCCTGGTCATTGAACAACTCTGCCTTCTTGGCTTCGTCCAACGTTGTCAATCCGCCTGCAACCGCCAATGAGCTGGAAATGCGATCAAGAGCAGTCTTGACCTTCTTGCGATCATCGCTGCTGATCTCGCTGTAAGTTTCACCATCCGCCAGATCACGTTCGATGGCTTGACGCTGCTCAATGAACGACTGATGCAAATCAAGAATGGAATCCGCGCCAGATGCTGCGGAACCGGATTGAATATTTGCGTACGCAGTACTCATCGCAAGGCTGCAAACCAGTAATGCAGGTATCGAAAAACGCATTTCGTCGAACCTCCTAAGATTTCGTGGGATGAATGCTTCGGAAACTGTAGCAGACCGAACGACAAGTCAAACGCGAAGAAGACACTTCGTAGTCCCCAGAAAAAGACCCGGGCGGCACGTGCCGCCCGGGTTACAAGAACAACCCCGATTTACCGTAATCCTGTCGTTTCCAGAGCTGACGTGGTACGTGCAGAGTCGCGGCCCGGATCAAGCTATACCCAGCTCGATTAAGCGCACGTTAAAGTTTTCTTAACCTGCGAAACTGAACAGGATTTTCCCGCTATCTTCATGATCTAAAAGCATTTCTGGAACAAGCTGTTGCGATGTAGTCGATGATCTCGGTACCGATATCGCAGCCGCAAGCGTGCTCGATGCCTTCCAGTCCGGGGGTCGAATTCACCTCCAGCACCAGCGGGCCGCGGCGGGAGCGGATCAGGTCCACGCCGGCCAGCTCCAGACCCAAGGTCCGGGTGGCGCGGACCGCCACCTCGGCTTCCTGCGGGCTGATCTCGACCGGCTCGGCGGTGCCGCCCCGGTGCAGGTTGGAGCGGAAATCGCCTTCCGGCGCCTGCCGGCGCATGCTGGCCACGACCCGGTCGCCGACCACGAAGCAGCGTAGATCGGCACCTTCGGCCTCGGCAATGTATTCCTGCACCACGAAGTTGGCGTACAGGCCGCGCAAGGCTTCGATCGCGCCCTTCGACGCCGACGGCTTCTCGGTCAGCATCACCCCCGCCCCCTGGGTACCCTCGGTCAGCTTGATCACGTGCGGTGGTGGACCCAGCATGTCGAGCAGGTCGGCGGTGTCGTCCGGGTTGTCGCCGAATACCGTGATCGGCAGGTCGATGCCTTCCCGCGCCAGCAACTGGTGCGCACGCAGCTTGTCGCGCGCGCGCAGGATGGCGTCGGAAGGATTGGGCGTGTAGGCGCCCATCAGTTCGAACTGCCGCAGCACGGCCGTACCGTAGCGGGTGATCGAAGTGCCGATGCGCGGGATGACGGCGTCGTAGTCGGCGACCGGCTTGCCGCGATAGTGCATGTCGAAACCGCCGCGGGCGATCCGCATGTAGCAACGCAACGGATCCAGCACGCGAACGCTGTGGCCACGCGCGCGCGCCGCCTCGACCAGACGCCGGGTCGAATACAGCTTGCTGTTGCGCGAAAGAATCGCCAGTTTCATCTTGCACGTGCCCGGTCTTGTTCATGCAACAGAATGACACGCCCTGAACCGTTCCTGGCAGTGCCGGACCGGAACCGGGGATCGCGGAAAGTCGGCGAGGGCGACTAGTGTGAGAAAGGGGTGACTGGAGCGGGTGAAGGGAATCGAACCCTCGTCGTAAGCTTGGGAAGCTTCTGCTCTACCATTGAGCTACACCCGCACGGGCGCCCGTTGCAGGCCCCGGGAAAGTTTAGGTGGCGGCCCGGGGCGGCGCAATGGCCCACCCCGGTGCCGAGTCGGTCAGAATCGCCCGCCCAGGGTCAGGTACAGGCTGTTGTCGCTGCCCCCGGATTGGCCGACCGTGCCGATCGCGCCGATGTTGGCCTCCAGCTCGCCGAGGCCGATCCGCGCGCCCAGCCGCACCACGCCATAGTCCTGGTCCCAGTCGACGCCCGGAACCGCATAGGCGTCCAGCCCGCTTACCGACTCCAGCTGCGCGAAGACCTGCTCGTCGGCGTCCTCGAACTCATGCCGGTAGCTGGCCTGGAAATACGGGGTCACCCGGTCGTTGATCGCATAGCTGACCTGCCACCCCGCATCGAGGGTCAGCGAATCCAGATCCTGGTCGGGATAGGCCAGCGACGTGGAGTTGTCCATGTTTTCGGCATAGCCATCGACCTTGATCTGCTGCATCAACAGGCTGGCCACCGGCCCATGCTGCAGCCGGCCTTCGCCCATGCGGTAACCGGCGCTGACGCCGACGCCGAGATTGCTGCCATCGGCGCTGCCGTGATGACTGCGGACCGCCGGCCCCAGCACCACGTCGCGCTTCACGTCATAGGACAGCCAGCTGTAGCTGAGCTGGGCATTGACCCAGGCACGGTCGCCATACCAGCCGGCAAAGCCGCCCAGCGTGGTGTCCGACTGACTGAAATCGCCGCTGTTCTGACCGAAATCCTGGGTGCCCTTGCCGTAGCCGGCAAAGCCGCCGAACACCCAGTCACCGCGCACGCTGTCCACGCCGAAGCTGCCCGACGGCGCCATCCCGTCGTACAGGTCGCCGTGATCGTAGCGCTGCATGTCGCCACGCAGGCCGCCCCACCAGCGCAAGCCGTCCTGCTCCGGCTTGCCGTCCAGATGCATGGCGACCATGTCCGCGCGTCCACGGCCAACCACGGCCGCCGAATGCGGCAGGATGGAGATCAGGCGCGGACCCTCGATCACCGATACCGCGTACTGCGCCAGCAGCCGGTGGGCGGCGGTGCTGGGATGCACGCCATCAGCGAACGCATAGGTTTCCGCGGCGGAAGGATCGACATAGTTCAGCGGGCTGCAGGTCAGCGAAGACTCGATGTTGCAGGCGGTCCCGGTGACATTGGCGAAACCGTAGGTCCCCGGCGCAGCGGCGATCTCGCCGATGAAACTGAAGGTGTCGAGCGGGATCACCCGCAACCCGGCCGCGCCCAGGCTGGAATACAGCGCCTGGTTGTAGGTCGCCGCAAGCTGGGTACCGGCGGCGACACCCGCCGCGCCCTGGGCGAGGAACTGCGGCGTCTTGCCCAGATCGGGAATGTTGGGCACCAGCACGTACTGCGCACCGGCGCCCTGCAGCGTGGCGATGGCGCCGAGCTGGGCGGTGATCGCCGCACCAATGGTCGCTTCCGCCGGCGCACCGGCGGCCACCGCGAACAGGTCGTTGGCACCCCCCCAGACGGTATAGAGCGCATTAGGATCGGCGCTGCCGCCATTCGCGGCGAGATAATTGCCCGTCTGAGTCAGCAGCGAGGGGACCGGGCCGAAATCGCTGCTGCGATCCTCGCCCGCAAGCGCGCCACCGACTGCATAGTTGGTCCCACCCTGATTGTCGCTGTCCGCATTGGTTCCGTAATAGTCGGCCAGGAACTCGGCCCAGACCCAACCCGGGTTGGTGGTGAAACGGCCCAGCACGGCCGCATCCGGACCAGCAACCTGGACCAGCGCGGGCCGGAAATGGCCCGAGTCGGTCAGGCTGTCGCCGATGAAGACCGTTTCGGAGAACGTGCTGCCGGCCATTGCCGGCGCCGTCGCCAGGGCCAGCGCCGCCGCGAGGGCGGAGCAGGCCGGGAATTTGATCGATTGCATGGATCCCTCCTGGGATTGTCGTACTGGTTCGGGGCAGGCCAGGTCGCCTGCCAGCAGCAGCCGTACGGCTGCGCATGGGGACATATGCTTTCACCCCGCACGCCAACACACACGCTGCGCCGCGGCATGAACACGGGGGATCGGCGAGAATGACAGGATGAACATCTTGCTCAACGGACAGCCCAGAGAACTGACTGCCACGGCCACGGTGGCGGACCTGCTGCAGGTCGAGAACCTGACCGAACGCCGGGTCGCGGTCGAGGTCAACGGCGAAATCGTCCCGCGCAGTGCCCATGCCGTGCATGTGCTGGGCGAAGGCGACCGGATCGAGATCGTGCAGGCGATGGGCGGCGGCTGAAGGCGCGCCCACGCCATCGACCAGGCCCTGCTTCGCCCCCCCTCGCCACGCAACATCGGCGATAATCATCGAATGTCCACGCACGCCCTCACCGACCCGCTCGTCATCGCGGGCAAGACCTATGCCTCGCGCCTGCTGACCGGCACCGGCAAGTACAAGGATTTCGAGGAAACCCGCCTCGCCACCGAGGCCGCCGGCGCCGAAATCGTCACCGTGGCGATCCGTCGCACCAACCTGGGCCAGTCGCCGAACGAGCCGAACCTGCTCGACGCGCTGCCGCCGGACCGCTTCACCATCCTGCCCAACACCGCCGGCTGCTACACCGCCGAGGACGCCGTGCGCACCTGCCGGCTGGCGCGCGAACTGCTTGACGGCCATGCGCTGATCAAGCTGGAAGTGCTGGGCGACCAGAAGACCCTGTACCCGGACGTGGTCCAGACGCTGAAGGCGGCCGAGACACTGGTCGCCGACGGCTTCCAGGTCATGGTCTATACCAGCGACGACCCGATCCTGGCCAAGCGGCTGGAGGAGATCGGCTGCGTCGCGGTGATGCCGCTGGCCGCGCCGATCGGCTCGGGCCTGGGCATCCAGAACAAGTGGAGCCTGCTGGAAATCGTCGACAACGCCAGGGTGCCGGTGATCGTCGATGCCGGCGTCGGCACCGCTTCGGACGCGACCATCGCGATGGAACTGGGCTGCGACGGCGTGCTGATGAACACCGCCATCGCCGGCGCCCGCGATCCGTTGCTGATGGCCAGCGCGATGAAGAAGGCCGTGCAGGCCGGCCGCGAGGCCTTCCTGGCCGGACGCATCCCGCGCAAGCGCTACGCCAGCGCTTCCAGCCCGGTGGACGGCCTGATCGGCTGACGATGACCGACCCGTTCGCCAGTCCCGGCGCCAAGGCTCCACCCAAGCCGTTCACGGCCACCGAAGGCCGCCGCCAGGTCCGCAGCTTCGTGCTGCGGCAGGGACGCTTCACCGAGGCGCAGCAGCGCGCCTTCGATACCCAGTGGCCGCGCTTCGGGCTGGATTACCGCGGCCAGCCGCGCGACTTCGATGCCGTCTTCGGCCGCCACGCGCCGCGCGTGCTGGAAATCGGCTTCGGCAACGGCCAGGCCTTGCGCTTCGCCGCGCGCCAGGACCCGGACCGCGACTACATCGGCATCGAGGTCCACGCCCCCGGTGTCGGCCGCCTGTTGAACGCCTTGGCCGAGGACGGCAGCGATCATGTGCGCCTCTACCACCATGACGCGGTGGAAGTGCTGCAGAACGAAATCGCCGATGACACGCTGGACGAGGTGCGGATCTACTTCCCCGATCCCTGGCACAAGAAGCGCCACCACAAGCGCCGGCTGGTGCAGCCGGAGTTCGCCGCCCTTCTGGTGCGCAAACTGAGCCCAAGCGGACGCCTGCATCTGGCCACCGACTGGCAGGCGTATGTCGAGCACATGTGGGACGTGCTCGACGCCACCGCCGGGCTGCGGAACCGCAACGGGCCGCGCGGGCACGGGCCGCGTCCGCCGTGGCGACCGCAGACCCATTTCGAGACCCGCGGGCAGCGCCTGGGCCACGGTGTGTGGGACCTGATCTACGACCGCAGCGGACCCTGAGCCGACATGCCGGCCCGCGGATTCGATCACTTCAACCTGCACGCCCCGCGCGAACTGCCGGAGAAGATGCGCCGGTTCTACCTTGATGCTATCGGCCTGCACGAAGGGCCGCGCCTGCCGTTCCGCAGCCACGGCTGCAGGTCGCTGCGCGAGGCAGCCGGCAACGGCATTGAGTTGAACTTTGCATCCGGCGCACAATTGCCCAAACCCGACGGAGTGCCCGGCGCGTAATGGATGCCGCCCTCACGCTGACCACCGACATGAAACTGGTCCTCGGGCTGGTGGTCTTCACCATGGCGATGTTCGTGTTCGAACGCATCCGCGCCGACCTGGTCGCGCTGGTGGTGCTGGTGGTGCTGGGCATCACCGGGCTGATCGCCCCCGAGGAAATCTTCGGCGGTTTTTCCGGCAACGCGGTGATGAGCATCATCGCCACGATGATCCTCGGCGCCGGCCTGGACCGTACCGGCGCGCTGAACCGCCTGGCCGCGTGGCTGCTGCGACGCGGCGCCGGCAAGGAATCGCGGCTGATGATGATGACCATGGGCATCGCCGGCCTGAACTCGTCCTTCATGCAGAACCCGTCGGTGATGTCGCTGTACCTGCCGGTGGCCGCACAGCTGTCGGCGCGGACCACGCTGTCGCTGCAGCGCCTGCTGCTGCCGATCGCCTCCGCCATCGTCATGGGCAGCGCGCTGACCATGGTCGGCAACTCGCCGCTGATCCTGCTCAACGACCTGCTGATCTCGGCCAACAACAACCTGCCCTCGGGCATGGCCACGCTGGAGCCGCTGCGGATGTTCGCGCCGCTGCCGATCGGCGTGGCCCTGCTGCTGGCCGCGCTGCTGTATTTCCGTTTCCACGGCGACGGCAAGCTGAAGGACGAGATCGAACCGAACACGGTGCCGACCCGCACCGAGAGCTATTTCGCCACCACCTACGGCATCGAAGGCGACGTGTTCGAACTGACCGTCACCGCCGAAAGCCCGCTGGTCGGAATGACCCTGGGCGAGGCCGAAACCCTGCACGAAGCGCCGCTGATGCTGGCGCTGAAGACCGGCGACGACGTACGCCTGTCGCCGCCGGGCGACATGCGCATCTGGGTCGGCAGCGTGCTGGGGGTGATGGGCGGCCGCCAGCAGATCAAGGATTTTTCCCAGAACCAGTTCCTGCGCATGTCCTCGCGGCTGCGCGAATTCGGCGACCTGTTCAACCCCAGCCGCGCCGGCATTTCCGAAGCGGTGGTGCCGCCGACCTCGCGCTTCATCGGCAAGAGCGCCGCCGAGCTGCGGCTGCGCAAGCAGCAGGGCATCAGCCTGCTGGCGATCAACCGCGACAAGAAGGTGCTGCGCGACGACGTGCGCCAGGTCAAGCTGCGCGCCGGCGACATGCTGGTCTTCCACAGCATCTGGCGCGACCTGGCGCAGGCGGCCGAAAGCCGCGACTTTGCCGTGGTCACCGACTACCCGACCGGCGAGCATCGCCCGCACAAGTTCAAGATCGCGATGGTGATCTTCGCGGTGACCATCCTGATCGCGCTGACCTCGAAGCTGCCGGTGGCGCTGACCCTGATGACCGGCGTGGCCGGCATGCTGCTGACCGGCGTACTGCGGATGGACGAGGCCTATTCGGCGATCAACTGGAAGACCATCTTCCTGATGGCCGGGCTGATTCCGCTGGGCTGGGCGATGGACAGCAGCGGCGCGGCGGCCTGGGTCGCCGGGCACACGGTCGAACAGTTGCCCGAAGGCATCCCGGTGTGGCTGCTGGAAATCGCCCTGGCCCTGCTGGCCACCGGCTTTTCGCTGGTCATCAGCCATGTCGGCGCGACCATCGTCATGGTGCCGATCGCGATCAACCTGGCGCTGGCCACCGGCGGCAATCCGATCGCGTTCGCGCTGATCGTGGCGCTGTCGGCGTCCAACAACCTGATCACCTCGTCCAACCCGATCGTGTCAATGATCATCGGACCGGCCAACTACAGCCCACGCCAGCTGTGGCGGGTCGCCGGGCCGCTGATGCTGATCTATTCGATGGTGATCGTGCTGGTGATCAACCTGATGTTCTGGGTGCAGACTCGGCTAGGCTAGGCCGTCCCGGACGCGACCAGCCACACGTCGTCGCCGATCTTCTCCACCGCCACCGCGCGCAAGGCGTCGCCGCGGCAGGGGCCGGCCACGCACTGGCCGTTTTCCAGTTCGAACGTCGCGCCATGCGCCGCGCACACCAGCAGGCCGTCCTTGCCGAGCAGGAACTTGCCGGGTGCCCAGTCCAGCCGGCGTCCCGCGTGCGGGCAGACGTTCCACCACGCACGCACCGCATCGCCGCTGCGCAGCAGGATCAGCGACTCGCCGACGCCGTCGATTTCCACCTCGGTGGCAGCCGGCACGCCGTCGGGCAGGTCGGCAAGAGCAATCAAACGCATGGTTTAACGAAGTCCTTACACGGTCATCGATCTGTCACCGGATACTCGTCGCACCGGCTCTCGCCATTCTCCCACGCCCGATGCCCATGTACCGCAGCAGCTTCCAGTTCGGCCATGCACGCCTGCGCTCGATGTTCTCCCCGCGCAAGCCCCGGCATCCGCTGCTGCGGCTGCTGCTGGGCCTGGTCGGCGTAGCCATGCTGGGCGTGCTGATCGTGCTTGGCCTGTTCGTCGGCGCCGCCATGCTGGCCGGCGGCCTGCTGTACAAGCTGCTGCGCCAGCGCGGCCAGCCGATCGCGCAGGATCCGCGCGTGGTCGAAGGCGAATTCCGCGTGGTCGACAAGCCGGCCCTGCCTCTTTCCCGTTAGGCTTCCCTCCCGATGGTCGATATGTTCCCCCCGCCCGCGCAGGCGCGCGTCCCCGTGCGCGGTGGTGGCAGCTTTCCCGTACACCGCATCTACTGCGTCGGCCGCAACTTCGCCGACCATGCGCGCGAGATGGGCGCAGCCGCGCCCGCTTCGAAAACCGATCGCGGCACTCCGGTGTTCTTCATGAAGCCGGCCGACGCCATCGTCTGCGGCGATGCCGATGTGCCATACCCGCCCGCCACCGACGAACTGCATCATGAAGTCGAACTGGTGGTCGCGCTGGACCGCGACGCGCCCGCGGGCCGGCTCGACCCGGCCGACGCGCCCGCGCTGATCGCCGCCTACGGCGTCGGCCTGGATCTGACCCGCCGCGACCTGCAGGCCGCGGCCAAGGCCAAGGGCCTGCCCTGGGATATCGCCAAGGGCTTCGATCATTCCGCGCCGATCAGTGAGCTGGTGCCCGCTGCCGAAGTCGGCCCGCTCGGCGCGCGCGACTTGCAGTTGTACGTCAATGGCGAGTTGCGCCAGCACGGCAGCCTCGGCGACCTGATCTGGGACGTGCCGGAGATCCTGCACGAACTGTCCACGCTGTACGCGCTGAAGGCCGGCGACCTGGTGTTCATGGGCACCCCGGCCGGCGTCGGTCCGCTGCACCCGGGGGATGTCTTTCGCGCCAGCCTGGACGGCGTGGCGACGCTTCAAGGACGCATCACCGGCGGGGTATAGTGTGTCTTCTTCCCACTTCCGCATGCATTCGGGGACAGCGACATGGGCATGATCAGCGAATTCAAGGAATTCATTTCCAAGGGCAACGTGGTCGACCTGGCGGTCGGCGTGGTCATCGGCGCCGCGTTCGGCAAGATCGTCAGCGCGCTGGTCGAAGGCGTCGTCACCCCGCTGATCTCGCTGGCCACCGGCGGCGTCGATTTCGCCGACCTGGCGATCACCCTGCGCGAAGCCCAGCTGGATGCCGCCGGCAACGAGGTCGCGCCTGCCCTGCTGCTGAACTACGGCGGCCTGCTGCAGACCGCGCTGGATTTCCTGATCATCGCCTTCGTGATCTTCCTGTTCCTGAAGGCCTACAACAAGTCGCGCGCCCAGGCCGAAGAGCCGCCCGCGGAAGCGGAGCCGACCGAAGACATCCTGCTGCTGCGCGAGATCCGCGATTCGCTGAAAAAGTAGCCGCAGCTTCACGGCCACATCCTCCGGCAGCCGGATCCCAGCCGATCCGGCTGCAATCATTCCCTGCCCCACGGAAACCGCCATGCTTCGTTCCCGTCTGCTGCTTGCCCTCGGGTTTGCCTTCTGCTGCCATGCCTCGGCCGAAACGGCCACCCGCATCCCGGCCCCGGCGCTGCACACGGCGGCGGAACTGCGCGAGCAGGCGCTGGCCGATGACACCGGCTGGCAGGTGCTGGAATCGCTGACCACCGAGATCGGCCCACGACTGGCCGGCAGCGAGGCCGATGCCCGCGCGGTCGAATGGGCCAAGGCGAAATTCCAGTCGCTCGGTTTCGACAAGGTCTGGACCGAGCCGGTGACCTTTCCCAAGTGGCAGCGCCGCAGCGAATCGGCCGAGGTGCTCGGCGCCGGCGCGCAGCCCTTGCACGTGACCGCGCTCGGCGGCAGCGCCGGCGGCACGGTCGAAGGCGAAGTCGTCCGCTTCGCCGACCTCGAGGCGCTGGAAGCCGCAGCGGAAGGCTCGCTGCAAGGCAAGATCGCCTTCGTCGATTACCGCATGTCGGCCGCGCGCGACGGCAGTGGCTATCGCATGGGCAGCATGGTTCGCGGCAAAGGCCCTTCGGCCGCGATCCGCAAGGGCGCGATCGGCTACGTGATGCGCTCGGCTGGCACCGACTCGCATCGCGTGCCGCATACCGGCATGACCCGATACGAAGAAGGGCTGACGCCGGTGCCGGCCGCGGCCCTGTCGATGCCCGACGCCGACCAGCTGGCGCGACTGGTCGCGCTTGGCCCCACCCGTCTGCGGCTGTCGCTCGACTGCGGCTGGGACGGCGAATACACCTCACAGAACGTGATCGGCGAAATCACCGGGCGCGAGCTGCCGGACGAAGTCGTGGTGATCGGCGGGCACCTGGATTCCTGGGATCTCGGCACCGGCGCCATCGACGACGGCGCCGGCGTGGCGATCACGATGGCCGCCGGCCATCTGATCGGAATGCTGAAGCAGGCGCCGAAGCGCAGCCTGCGCGTGATCGCCTTCGCCAACGAAGAGCAAGGCCTGCTCGGCGGCAAGGCCTATGCCGAACGCCATGCCGGGGACGTAACCCAACACCAGATCGTTGCCGAAAGCGACTTCGGCGCCGGCCGCATCTATGCCTTCAATACCGGTCCGGCGACCGCAGAAGCGTCACGCGAGGCAACGATGCAGATCGCCGACGCGCTGGCGCCGCTGGGCATCGAATACGCACCCGGCAAGGGCGGGCCCGGTCCCGACGTCAGCGCCATCGCCGGCAAGGGCGCCGCCTGGGGCTGGCTGGCGCAGGACGGCAGCGACTACTTCGACCTGCACCACACCGCCGACGACACCCTGGACAAGGTCGATCCGAAGGCGCTGGCGCAGAACGTGGCCGCCTACACCGTGTTCGCCTGGCTGGCCGCCGAAGCCGACGGCGGTTTCGGCAGTGCGCCGAAGGAAACCGCGGCTAGGCCGTGAAGGCCTAGGGCTGCCGGCGCTTCCATTCGGCCAGCAGCACCGCGGTCGCCGCCGCCACGTTGAGGCTTTCCACCGCGCCGCTGCCGGGAATCGACAACCGTTGTTCGCAGTGCGCGGCCAGCGCCGCGTCCATGCCCTCGCCTTCGGCGCCCATCACGTAGACCAACCGGTGCGGCAACTCGGCCGCGAACAGATCCTCGCCATCGCGGACCACGGTGGCGGCCAACCGGAAACCGGCCCCGCGCAACTGCGCCAGCGCGTTGTCGGTCTGTCCCAGCCGCACCAGCGGCACCTGCTCGGCCCCACCTTCGGCGACCCGAGCCGCAGCGCCGGACAACGCCAGCGCCGCATCGCGCGGCAGCAGCAATCCCGCCACGCCGAAATGCGCGGCCGAGCGCAAGATGGCGCCGAAGTTGTGCGGATTGCCGACCCCGTCCAGCCAGATCGCCAGTGCCGGCGCAGCGGACGGCAGCGCGTGCAGCCAGTCCGAAAGCCGCATTGGCTCGAGCTTCAGCACATCGGCGACCACGCCTTCGTGATGCTGGCTGCCGGCCAGCCGGTCCAGGTCGCCCGACTCCACCACTCGGTAACCCAGCCGGTGCTGCACGCACCAGGCCAGCAGCGGTTTCAGTTCCGGCATCCGCGATTCGAGCAGGTACAGCTTGCGCAACGCCTGCGGCCGGTGGCGGAACATCGCCAGCACCGCGTTCAGTCCGTACAGACGCTGTTCCGCCGCCTGTCCGCGCGCCGGCGGCGTCTCGGGCGCGCCTTCCTGCGCGACCCGGCGCGGGCGACCGGCCCACGGCGAATCGCGGCCCGGGCCGACCGGCTTGCGCGGACCGCGTTCGCTCACTCCCGGTCGCGCCAGAAGTCGGCGTTGCGGATCTGCAGCGCCTCCGGATCGAAGCGGATCGGCTGCCCGGTCTTCTTGCGCCACTCGTAGTCGCGCAGTGCCTTCAGCGCCGGCTTCTGCAGGATCAGGATGGCAATGATGTTCAGCCACGCCATCAGGCCGACGCCGATATCGCCGAGCGTCCATGCCGATGCCGCCTCGTGGACGGCACCATAGGTCACCGTGGCCAGCAGACCGATGCGCAGCACCTGGGTGATCCACGGCCGGTGCACCTTGCGATTGATGTAGGCGATGTTGGTCTCGGCCATGTAGTAATAGGCCACGATGGTGGTGAAGGCGAAGAACAGCAGCGCCAGTGCCACGAACATCTTGCCGAAGCCCGGCATCACCGATTCCACCGCATTCTGGGCGAAGCCGGGACCGACCTCGACCCCCGGCAGGTTGCTGACGATGGCGACGCCGTCCGGTCCCATCACGTTGTACATGCCGGTGGACAGGATCATGAAGGCGGTGGCCGTGCATACCAACAATGTGTCCACGTAGACCGAGAACGCCTGCACATAGCCCTGCTGCGCCGGGTGATCGACCTCGGCCGCGGCGGCCGGATGCGGGCCGGTGCCCTGGCCCGCCTCGTTGGAATAGATGCCGCGCTTGACGCCCCACTCCACCGCCAGGCCGAGCACTGCGCCGAATGCCGCTTCGGCGCCGAATGCGCTGCGGAAGATCAGCGCGGCCACTTCCGGCAGCATGTGCATATTGAGGAACAGGATCACCAGCGCGACCAGGATGTAGCCCAGCGCCATGAACGGCACCACCACCTCGGCAAAGGTGGCGATGCGGCGCACGCCGCCGAAGATGATGAAGCCCAGCGCGATCACCACCACCGCAGCGGTCACCGTCGGTGCGATGCCCCAGGCCGTGTTCATGCCCAGGGCGATGCTGTTGGCCTGCACGCCCGGCAGCAGGAATCCGGTGGCGATCACCGTGACCACCGCGAACAACCATGCGTACCATTTCTGGCCCATCGCCTTCTCGATGTAGTAGGCCGGACCACCGCGATACTGGCCGTTGTCGTCCTTTTCCTTGTAGATCTGCGCC
This sequence comes from Pseudoxanthomonas kalamensis DSM 18571, assembly GCF_010211745.1. Lineage (GTDB taxonomy): Bacteria > Pseudomonadota > Gammaproteobacteria > Xanthomonadales > Xanthomonadaceae > Pseudoxanthomonas_A > Pseudoxanthomonas_A kalamensis. The sequence goes on from NZ_PDWQ01000002.1 coordinate 327,914, forward strand.
AGCGTCGATTCGACATAGGCCGTCGATGCGCCGAGGAAGGCCACCACCCACATCCAGAACACCGCGCCCGGCCCGCCGAAAGCGATCGCGGTGGCGACACCGGCGATGTTGCCGGTGCCGACACGCCCGGACAGCGACATCGCCAGCGCCTGGAACGAGGACACGCCGGATGCCGAGCTCTTGCCCTTGAACAGCAGGCGGATCATCTCGCCGACCCCGCGCACTTGCATGAAGCGGGTACGGACGGAGAAGTACAGGCCGGCGCCCAGGCACAGCGCGATCAGCGGACGGCTCCAGAGCACGGAATTCAACCAGTTCAGTACGGCATCCACAGGCAGGCACTCTCCGGTAGGCAGGTGGGAAGCGGGCCGCGGACGTGCTGCCGCCGACACCCATCGACAAGATAACCGCATTCGCTCGGGCGTGCGCAAGCGCGCAAGCCGATCAGGCCGGCAGATCCCGGGTGATGGCGAACAGGCGCAGATCGTGCACTTTCCCGTGCTTGAGCACCGCGCGACGCATGCAGCCTTCCTCGGCGAATCCGTTCTTCAGCAGTACCCTGGCCGAGGCCTGGTTGAAGTCCAGCACGGTGGCCTGCAGCCGATGCAGGTCGAGCGCGCCCATCACCCACGGCACGTAGGCGCCGACGATCCGGCTCATCCGGCCCTGTCCCCAATGACGCTGGCCGATCCAGTAGCCCAGCTCGGCGCCGACCCGGCGTTCGCCCGCCAGCCTGCGCGCGCCGATGGCGCCGCAGGCCTGGCCGTCGATCTCGATGGCGAACACCGGATCGTCCAGATCGACCACCTTGCCCGACAGGAAGGCCTCGGCGTCGGTACGGGTGTACGGATACGGGAAGCGGTCGCTCAGTCCGCGTCCGACCGCCTCGTCGTTGGCGTGCAGCAACAGCGCATCGGCATCGTCTTCGCGCCAGCGACGCAGGCGCATGTCGTCTCCGATCGTGATGACGGCAGCGTGCCAGTCCATGAGTCAGGCATGCCCGCCGACCTGCGGGGTGTCGGCTTCCAGTTTCTCCAGCGTCTTCGCCAGCGCATCGGGCGAACGCGTGTACGGCGCCAGCAGGGCATAGAACGCGGGCACGATGAACAGCGACAGCAAGGTCGAGAACGACACGCCGAAGATGATCACGATGCCAATGGTCGCGCGGCTCGCCGAACCGGGTCCGCCGGCGACGACCAGCGGTACCGCGCCGGCGACGGTGGCGATGGAGGTCATCAGGATCGGGCGCAGGCGCACCGACGCCGATTCGACGATGGCCTGGTGCACGTTCCTGCCTTCGTCGCGCAACTGGTTGGCGAACTCGACGATCAGGATGCCGTTCTTGGCCGCCAGCCCCACCAGCATGACGATGCCGATCTGGCTGAACAGGTTCAGCGTGCCGCCTGTCGCCCACAGGCCGATCAGTGCGCCAAGCACGCCCAGCGGCACGGTCAGCATGATCACCACCGGATGCAGGAAACTCTCGAACTGCGCCGCCAGCACCAGATAGACGATCAGCAACGCCATCGCGAAGGTCAGCATCACCGCGCCGCCAGCCCTCTGGAATTCGCGCGACTCGCCCTTCCAGTCGATCTGCGCGTATTCGGGCAGTTCTTCCTCGACCACCTGCTGCGCCCAGTGGACCGCGTCGCCGAGCCGGTAGCCGGGCGCCAGGCCAGCGCTGATGGTGATCGAACGCAGGCGGTTGAAGCGGTTGAGGCGGCCGGGCTCGGCAATTTCCTGCAGGGTGACCAGGTTGGACAGCGGAATCAGTTCGCCGCGGTCGGAACGCACCTGGATCGAGGACAGGTCCATCGGCGTGGCGCGATCGCCGCGGCCGGCCTGGACCAGCACGTCGTACTCCTCGCCGTTGTCGACGAAGGTGGTCACCCGCTTGGAGCCCATCATCGTCTCCAGCGTGCTGCCGATCTCGGTCACCGACACGCCGAGGTCGGCGGCGCGTTCGCGATCGATGTTCACCCGCATCTGCGGACGGGTTTCCTTGTAGTCCGAATCAGGGCCGACCAGACCCGGGTTCTCTTCCATCCGCGCCAGGATGCGGTCGCGCCACTGCGCCAGTTCGGCGTAGTCCGGACCGCCCAGCACCATCTGGAACGGTTGTCCGCGGGTACGCACCAGACCGCCACCGACCTGGCTGCGCACGCGCACGCCCGGCAGCACGGACAGCTCCTTCTGCACCTGCGCGGCGACCTCGGCAGTGGTCACGTCGCGCTGGTTCCAGGGCTGCAGGAAGGTGCTGACTCGTCCAGTATGCATTTCCTCGCTGCTGCCGAAGCTGCCGGGCACGCGCGGACTGGCGCGCAGGATCGGCTTGTCCGGCCCGGTCAGCCCGGCCATGATCTTTTCCACCTGCTGCATCTGTTCGACCGTGTAGTCGAACCCGGCGCCCTCGGGCCCTTCCAGCATCACGAAGAACACACCGCGATCTTCCTGCGGTGCGAGCTCGGACGGAATCGTGCGGAACAGCAGCACGGTCGCGGCGATCGCGGCCAGCACCAGCGCGCCATACAGCCACGGGCGATCCACGCTGCGCTCGAGCAGGCCGCGATAGGCGCGACTCAGCCGTTCGAACTGGCGGTCGATCCACAAGCTGATCCGCAGCCGCTTCTCGCCGGCATGCGGGCGCAGCAGCTTGGACGACATCATCGGGGTCAGGGTCAGGGCGACGAAGGCCGAAATCGCCACCGCCGCTGCCAGTGCCACCGACAATTCACGGAACAGACGACCGGTATTGCCTTCCAGGAATCCCACCGGCAGGAACACCGCGATCAGCACCCCCGTGGTCGCGATCACCGCGAAAGCGACCTGCGCGGTGCCACGCCGCGCCGCGACCAGCGGCGGTTCGCCCAGGTCGATGCGGCGCTGGATGTTCTCGACCACGACGATGGCGTCGTCGACCACCAGGCCGATGCACAGCACCAGTGCCAGCAGGGTCAGCAGGTTGATCGAAAAGCCGAACACGTACAGCGCGATGAAGGCGGTGACCAGGCACACCGGCACCGTGACCGCCGGGATCAGCGCTGCGCGCACGCTGCCCAGGAACAGCCAGATCACCACCAGCACCAATGCAATCGCCTCGGCCAAGGTCGCGTAGACGCGCTCGACCGACGCCTCGATGAACTGGGTGGTGTCGTAGGAGACGAAGATGTCGGTCCCGTTGGGTAGCGTCGGCCGGATGCGGTCGGCTTCCTCCTGCGCGGCGCGCGCCACCTCCAGGCTGTTGGCGGTCGAAGTCTTGATCACGCCAATACCGATATTCGACTCGCCGTTGCTGCGGTAATAGGAACGACGCTCGGCCGAGGCCAGCTCGACCTGGGCCACATCGCCCAGCCGCACCACATAGCCATCGCTACCCTTGCCCAGCGGAATCTCGGCGAAATCCTTCGGCGTCTGGTAGTCGCGGCTGACCCGCAGGGTGAAGTCGCGCTGTTGGGATTCCAGCCGCCCGGCCGGCAGTTCGACGTTCTCGCTGCGCAGGGCGGCTTCCACGTCGCCGACAGTCAGACCGCGCGCGGCCAGCTGGTCGCGATCCAGCCAGATCCGCATGGCGTAACGCTGCTGACCACCGATCCGCACCCGGGCCACACCATCGATGGTCGAGAATCGGTCGCGGATATAGCGGTCGACATAATCGCTGAGCTGCAGCGCGTCCATCGTCTGCGAGGACATGTTGAACCAGATGATGACGTCGGCGTCGGCCTCGACCTTGGCGATCTCCGGCGGTCGCGCCTCGTCCGGCATCCGGTCCACGACCCGGCTGACCGCATCGCGCACGTCATTGGCCGCGGCCTCGATGTCGCGGGTGGACTTGAACTCGATGGTGATGTCCGAGCGGCCGTTGGTGCTGCGCGCCTCGATGGTCTCGATACCCTCGATGCCGGACAGGCCGTCTTCCAGGATCTGGGTGATGCGGGTCTCGATCACTCCGGCCGAAGCGCCCGGATAGCTGACCTCGACCGACACGATCGGCGGATCGATCGCCGGCAACTCGCGCAGGGTCAGACGGCTGAACGACATGATGCCGAGCACGACCAGCATCAGGCTCATCACCACCGCGAACACTGGACGCTTGATCGACAGCTCGGACAGGTTCATGGCCGCTCAGCCCTGCCCGTCACCGACCGCAGGCGGTACACCTTTGGCGGCTGCACTTTCGTCGACGATCAAAGTCCCCGCGCGCAGCTTGCTGGTACCGTCGACCACGATACGGTCGCCGGCACGCAGACCATCGTCCACCGCCACCCGGCCGGATACCCGGCTACCGGGCCGGACATCGACACGCTCGACGGTGTTGTCGTCCCTGGCCCGCCACACGAAGCTGTCGCTGCCGACCTGGACCACCGCGATCTCCGGCAGCACCAGCGCCTGCCGCTGCGGCAACTGCAACCGCACCTGCATCAGCATGCCGGGACGCAGCTCACGCCCGGGGTTGGGAAACATGCCGCGCACCGTCACCGCACGGGTGTCCGGATCGATGCGCGCATCGATGGTCTCGACCTTGCCTTCGAACTCGCGCCCCGGCCAGGCCACGCTGGTCGCGGTCAGCCGCTCGTCGCGCTGCAGGTTCGACAGCCGCGCCTCGGGGACCGGGAAATCGACATAAACCCGCGAGATGTCGTCCAGGGTGGCGATCACCGTGCCCGGCGTCACCAGCGCACCCGGACTGACCTGGCGGATGCCCAGGGTGCCGGCGAACGGGGCGCGGATGCTGCGGTCGCCAATGTCGGCGCGCATCTGCGCCACCCTGGCCCGTGCCGCATCGAGGGTGGCGCGCTGGGTGTCCAAGGTGGCGCGCGCGATCAACTGCTGGCGCACCAGTTCCATGCCGCGGTTGTACTGGCGCTCGGCGTCGGCGGCCTCGGCCTCGGCCGCCTGCAGCGCGGCGTGCTGCTGGTTGCCCGACAAGGTGATCAGGGTCGCACCGGCCGCGACCTCGTCGCCGCTGTCGAAATGCACCTGCTGCACGACTTCGCTGACCTTGGCGGTCATCGTCACCGACTCGTGCGCGGTCACCGTGCCCAGCGCGGACAGCACGTCGTTCCACGGCTCCTCGACCAGCGTCAGCGTGGTGACGGGGACCGCCTCGGCGGCCGCGCGTGCCGACCCCACATTCGGCCCGCCCCTTCCGTTGCAGGCGGACAACGCAAGCATCAACAGCGCAATGCTGCCCAATCGCACGGCGGGTCGGCGGGACATATGGAACCTTGTCGGACGAACCGTTCAAGTCTAACGTCTCTTGTCTGGCAAATGACCGCACTCGCGACCCATTGCAGGCATGACGATCGGCCCTTGCGCAACCACGCTCGCGGCGCTCCGTTATCGCAACCCCAGCGCCTGCAGGACCTGCCCGGCCAACGCTTCGGGCAACTGACCGTCCGCGTCCAGACGCAGCTCGGGCCGCTCGGGCGCTTCGTAAGGCGAGTCGATTCCGGTGAAGTTGGGAATCTGCCCGCTGCGCGCCTTGCGATACAACCCCTTCGGGTCGCGCGATTCGACCACCGGCAACGGCGCATCGACGAAGATCTCGAGGAATTCGCCCTCGTCGAACAGTTCGCGCGCCATCCGCCGCTCGCTGCGGAACGGCGAGATGAAGCTGACCAGCACGATCAGGCCTGCTTCCGCCATCAGCTTGGCCACCTCGGCGACCCGGCGGATATTCTCGACCCGGTCGGCGTCGGTGAAACCCAGGTCGCGGTTCAATCCGTGGCGCACGTTGTCGCCGTCGAGAATGAAGCTGTGATAGCCCAGCGCATGCAGGCGCTTGTCCACCAGGTTGGCGATGGTCGATTTGCCGGCGCCGGACAGGCCGGTGAACCACAGCACCTTAGGCGTCTGTCCCTTGATCCGTGCGCGCGCCGCCTTGTCCACGTCCAGATGCTGCCAGTGCACGTTGCCGGCCCGGCGCAGCGCGAACTCCAGCATGCCGGCGCCGGCGGTGGCGTTGTCGTAGCGGTCGATCAGGATGAAACCGCCGAGCGCGCGGTTGTCCACATAGGGCGAAAACGCAAGCGGCTCGCCCAGCGACAGGTTGCAGTAGCCGACCTCGTTGAGCTCCAGCTGGCGGGCCGCTAGATGCTCCTGCGTGCTCACGTCGATCCGGTGCTTGATCTCGGTGACGGTGGCGGCCACGGTGCGGGTGCCGATCTTCAGCCAGTACGGCCGCCCCGGCAGCAGTGGCTGTTCGGACATCCACAGCAGGTGGGCGGCGAACTGGTCGGCCACTTCCGGTGGATCGTCGGCCGCCGCGATCACGTCGCCGCGGCTGACATCCACCTCGTCGGCCAAGGTCAGGGTCACCGCCTGCCCAGCCTGCGCCGATTCCACATCGCCGCCGTCGGCCGCCAGCACCCGCTCCACCCGCGTGCGCCGCGCCGAAGGCAACACCACCACCGCATCGCCGGGGCGCACGCTGCCACTGACCACGGTGCCGGCGAAGCCGCGGAAATCCTGATCGGGGCGGTTGACCCACTGCACCGGCAGGCGCAGTCCGCGTTCGGCGCCATGCACGGCCGGCTGCACCGTTTCCAGATGCTGCAATAGCGCGGGGCCGTCGTACCACGACATGCGCGCGGACTTCGCGCTCAGGTTGTCGCCTTCCAGCGCCGACAGCGGGATGCACTGCACACGACCGATGCCCAGACGTTCGGCCAGTTCCCGATACTCGGCGGCAATGGTGTCGAACACGCCCTGGTCGTAACCGACCAGATCCATCTTGTTGACCGCCAGCACCACCTCGCCGATGCCCAGCAGGGAGACGATGAAACTGTGCCGGCGGGTCTGCGTCAGCACGCCCTTGCGCGCATCGACCAGCACCACCGCCAGGTCGGCAGTGGAGGCGCCGGTGGCCATGTTGCGGGTGTACTGCTCGTGGCCCGGGCAATCGGCGACGATGAACTTGCGCTTGTCGGTATCGAAATAGCGGTAGGCCACGTCGATGGTGATGCCCTGCTCGCGCTCGGCCGACAGCCCGTCCAGCAATAACGCGTAGTCGATCCGCTCGCCCTGGGTGCCGTGCTTGCGGCTTTCGGCCTCCAGCGCCGCCAGCTGGTCGTCGAACAGGCACTTGCTGTCGTACAGCAGGCGACCGATCAGGGTGCTCTTGCCGTCGTCCACGCTGCCGCAGGTGATGAACCGCAGCATCGGCTTGGACTCGTGCGCCTTCAGGTAGGCGGCGATGTCGGTCTGGGCGCCCATCAGAAATACCCTTCCCGCTTCTTCTTCTCCATCGAGGCAGACGGGTCGTGGTCGATCACCCGTCCCTGCCGTTCCGAGGTGGTGGCGACCAGCATCTCGGCAATGATCTTCTCCAGGCTGTCGGCGTCGGATTCGATGGCCCCGGTCAGCGGATAACAGCCCAGGGTGCGGAAGCGCACCCGGCGCAGCTGCGGGGTTTCGCCGGCGCGCAGCGGCAGGCGCTCGTCATCGACCATGATCAGCGCGCCGTCGCGTTCGACCACGGGACGCTCGGCGGCGAAATACAACGGCACCACCGGAATGTTTTCGCGGTAGATGTACAGCCACACATCCAGCTCGGTCCAGTTCGACAGCGGGAACACGCGCACGCTCTCACCGGTATTGATCCGGGTGTTGTACAGGTTCCACAGTTCCGGACGCTGCTGCTTGGGGTCCCAGCGGTGGGCGCTGCTGCGGAACGAGAACACCCGCTCCTTCGCCCGCGACTTCTCCTCGTCGCGCCGCGCGCCGCCGATGGCGGCATCGAACTTCCACTTCTCCAGCGCCTGCTTCAGACCCTGGGTCTTCATCACGTCGGTATGCACGGCGGCCCCGTGGCTGACCGGACCGATGTCGCGGGCGATACCGTCCGGATTGACGTGCACGCGCAGGTCCACGCCGGTTTCGGCGGCGCGGCGGTCGCGGAAGCTGATCATCTCGCCGAACTTCCAGCGCGTGTCCACGTGCAGCAGCGGTATCGGCGGCCGCGACGGGGCGAAGGCCTTCTGCAGCAGGTGCAGCAACACCGAGCTGTCCTTGCCGATCGAGTACAGCAGCACCGGATTGGCGAAGCTGGCCGCCACTTCACGCAGGATGTGGATGCTTTCGGCCTCCAGCGCATCGAGGTGGGATAGGCGGGCAAGCGGCATGTGACGTGATCGCTTCGTAAGCAGGCTGAACGCGCATGTTAGTGGGTCGCCGCCGCCTGACTGGGATACTTGATATAATTCTATATTTCTGGAAATATAGAATTATGGATGCCGCTACCACCGTCACCGCGCTCAAGGCTCTGGCCCACGACAGCCGCCTGGCGGCCTATCGCACCCTCGTCCAGGCTGGGCCGGCGGGCTTGGCCGTGGGCGAATTGCGCGATGCGCTGGGTCTGCCGCCGGCCACCCTGACCGCGCACCTGAACGTGCTGCGCGCCGCCGGCCTGATCCAGGACGAACGCGAAGGCCGGGTCATCCGCCTGCGCACCGATTTCGCGCAAATGAATGCGCTGCTCGGCTACCTGACCGAAAACTGCTGCGGCGGCGAACCCTGCGCGCCGGCGGCCTGCTCCGCCTCTACCCGAGAAATCTCCGCATGACCGACCGCGTCTACCACGTGCTGTTCCTGTGCACCGGCAACTCGGCGCGCAGCATCATGGCCGAAGCCCTGCTCAACGTGCTCGGCAAGGGCCGCTTCCGTGCCTGGAGCGCCGGCAGCCACCCGAGCGGACAGGTGCAGCCGATGGCCGCGGAACTGGCCGCCGCGCTCGGCTACCCGACCGACGCCTTGCGCAGCAAGAGCTGGGACGAGTTCGCGGACGCGCAGGCGCCGGTGATGGATTTCGTCATTACCGTCTGCGACAACGCCGCCGGCGAAACCTGCCCGTACTGGCCCGGGCAACCGATGCTCGCGCACTGGGGCGCGCCCGACCCGGCGGCCGTGCAAGGCGACGACGACAGGCGCCGCCACGCCTACATGAACGCCTTTTCACTGCTGCGCCGGCGGGTGGAACTGCTGGTCTCGCTGCCGGACGAAAAACTCGAGCGCCTGGAAGCGCAGGCGCAACTGCACGCGATCGGCAAGACGACGTGACCCGCAAACTGCTGGCCGAATTCTGCGCCAGCTTGCTGCTGCTGGCGGTGGTGATCGGTTCCGGGGTCATGGCCGAACGCCTGGCCGGCGGCAACCTGGCAATCGCGCTGCTGGCCAACACCGCGGCCACGATGGCCGCGCTGTACGTGCTGATCGAACTGTTCGGCCCGGTCAGCGGCGCGCACATGAATCCCGCCGTCAGCCTGGCGATGGCGCTGCGCGGCGAATTGCCGTGGAACGCCTTTGCGCCGTATCTGCTGGCGCAACTGGCCGGCGCGGCATGCGGCGCCTGGCTGGTGCATGCGATGTTCGACTTGCCGGTGCTGCAATGGTCGCAGCACGCACGGCATGGCGGCGGGCAGTGGCTGGCCGAGATCGTGGCGACCGCCGGCCTGCTGCTGATCGTGCTGCGGGCACCATCGTCGCGGGTTGCGGCGCTGGTCGCCTGCTGGATCGGCGCGGGTTACTGGTTCACGTCCTCGACCGCGTTCGCCAACCCGGCCGCCGCGTTCGGGCGCATGTTCAGCGACAGCTTCGCCGGCATCGCCCCGGCCGATGTCCCCGGCTTCGTGCTGGCCGAACTGGTCGGCATGGCGCTGGCCCTGGGTTTGCATCGTGCGTTGGGAATCGGAGCCGCAAGCACACAGGCCTCGGGTGCCCGTGCCTGAGGGTCACCGGCGCACCTTCTCCCTGCTTGCCGAGCGGGCATACCCATAACGGCGTGACCCAAGGTGGGCCAAGGCCCACCCTACGCAAACATTACAACCCTCAACCGTGGGGCGGGCTCAAGCCCGCCTTGCGCGGGTTGTCGAGACCGCGAAGCGGGCTCGGCTTGGATGAATTGTTAGGTGCTTGGCTCGGAAGCACCGACAAACGGGCTGGGATCGTCCTTAAAGGGGATCGGGACTATTACCCAGTCGTTTTCGGTAATTATCCCTTCAGCCAACACCATGCAGACGCCATCAAAGACTTCCCAGCACTTATCGCCATAGTATTCCAGCTGTTTAAAGAGCCATACACGCGCCTCGTCTATGGCCTTTTCTCGTTCGCCGACGAAGTCCTTGTTCCCCATGGCATCGATGTACGTATTGAGAATTGCCAAGCGAGCCAATTCAGGATCTGCATGGCGATGGCGCCTTTGGTGTACGTGGGAACCGCGTGTTTCTATTAGATCACCAAGCTGCTCAAATACCAGCTTTCTAAGGGACTCGCACACCTCAACGACTGGCTCCGAGAAATCCTTGTCCTTCTTATACTTTCGCTCGACGTACTTAAGAAGATCGAGGATGCGTTGCTGAAAGATGTAGACCTCATTGAGGTAAGCCTCGTTCCAGAACGTGATCACGGTCGAGGCATGCTCTGACGGTGTGGTGTGCAAGGTCTGACGGACCAACACATCTACTACATCGAGCGTTTCGCAAGACTGCATGCACTCGTAAAAGATGTTGAACAAGTCCCGCAGAAAGGTGACTTCGCGCGACTCATCAACAACGCCTTGGTCGTACCCCCATGGCGTCTTGATCAGCTTGATGCTCCGCTCATGCGCGTGCCGATTCCTATCTTCCTTTTGCCTAAGCTTGGCAGCGGGTTTGCTTAGAGCCCGGAGGAAGCGAGCAACGTGGTCCGGTAGTTCGCGGCTCATTGTCTACAAGTACCTAACGCCTGAGTTAAGCCGGGCCGCTTTGCGGCCACGGCAGAGTGACCATGTTACGACGCTCTACCGTGGCCGCGAAGCGGGCCCGGCTTGAACGAATTGTTAGGCTGCACGCCTCTTATGAAGCATCAGAATGCAGCGTCAGCATCAAGCATCAGGAAGAAAATGTCACCGCAAGACATGTCGTTGTGAATGACCTTACGTCCGTTGTCGGCTTGACTGTAGTTGAGGCCGAAATGAGAAACAGGAAGAATCGACGGGAACATGTGTATGGATCCGCCATGGCTCATTGCATCTCGAATGACGGCTGCGAACTGAAGTACGGCAGGCCATTGATTGCATTTTCTCTTGCCGTGTGTCGATTCAATCAAATCTAGGTTTGTCTCCCAATATCGAGTGAACATCGACTGGGCAAGACCTTCAAGAACTTGCGCTACAGCGACTGTCGAGTCGCCAGTAATCTGATCGAAAGTTGGCTTGACAAGATAGGGGATTTGCCCGGTCCGCATATCGCGGTTGAAAACGTTAGTCAGAATATCGTGTGGAACTAGCTCCAGATTTTTTCCGCTCGCTAGTCCGGCAAATGCGGCGGTCGGGTACTGCGGCGCCCCATTTTCCGTATGCGGTGCAAACGTTGCGACAGAACGGCCGTGATAAGCGCCAATGTAACGCCCGATCGCGCAAGACGCCACGGCGAAGTCCAGCGCAAATTCGTAGCACCTGTGGTTGGTGGGAATGAACTGAATCCCTGGAATCTGATCAATAGACATATCTCACTCGATGGTTGAGGAAGCTGCATGCTTGTGCAGCCTAACACCTGATTAGACCGCTAAATTGCAGCACTAATTGGAGTATCCTCAATCCACGACAGGCGGCAAATCCAGCGTCTTGCCGGATCATGTGCTTCCCTTAACATTGCCGAAGCCGGGAATCACCCGCAGCTATCCGCAACCCACCTCAAATCGTGATCGTCTGGCTCAACGATTCCCAACTCGGGGGTGCAGGCCATTTGGCTTCCTGGTTGCCTTCCATCACCCGGCGCAGGTCGCGTTTGTCGATCTGCGGGGCCAGTGCCTGCACCAAGTCCAAAGCGTAGTCGCGCAGCACGCGTTCGCGCGGCAGCACGGCCCAGGCGACGCATTCGTTGATCTGCTTCGGCGCCGGCCATGCGCGCAGGTCGGCGTCGGTGGCGCTGATCGCCATTTCCGCCAGCAGGCCCACGCCCAGGCCGGCACGCACGTAGGTCTTGATCAGGTCCGCGTCCAGCGCGGTCAGGGCGATACTCGGTTCCAGCCCTAAACTGGCGAAGGCGCGCTGCAGCGACGATTCCGGGCGGGTCGAGGACTCGTAGCTGATCAGCGGTTGCGCGGCCAGTGCCGCCATGTCCGGCGCCTCGGCGCTGTCCAGCGGATGGCCGCGCGGCACCAGCGCCAGCCGCCGCCAGCGGTACAGCGGCACCGCCACTCCGGCCTGCGGCACGTCGCCTGCGGTGCTGACCACGGCCATGTCGGCATCGCCGGCGCCCAGCAGGTCCAACGCGGTGCTTTCGGCGGCCTGTTGCAAATGCACGCTGACCTGCGGATAAGCCTGCTTGATGCGGGCGATGGCCGGCGGCAGCACGAACCGGGCCTGGGTGTGGGTGGTGACCACCACCAGCTGACCCTGGCTTTCGCGGCGCTGATTGGCGGCGTAGGTGCGGATGTTGTTGGCTTCAGCCAGCACCGCGCGGGCGCGGGCGATGACTTCCTCGCCGGCCGGGGTCACCGATTCCAGGCTGCGGCCCTTGCGCACGAACAACAGGAACCCCAGCTCGTCTTCCAACTGCTTGAGCTGCTTGGACAAGCCCGGCTGGGTGGCGTGCACATGCGACGCCGCCTGCGTGATGTTGAGCTCGGCGTCGGCAATGGCGATCAGGTAGCGCAGCTGGGTCAGGGTCATGGGGGAGCAGGGTTCCGGGTAACGGACAGGAAATCGGGGCACAACTCCGGCGGCGACTGTAGAGGAACCCACAACTGATCGGGCCCTCCAGCTTATAACCAACGGAAATAAGTCGAAAGCCGCTGGTCATTTCTCATCCCATATAACCGGGGGTTATCGTCGCCACGATTTCAGCATCTGCCGATTTCGGCCGTTGCACATTCCCTCGCCCGGAGCCGGACATGGCCATCCACGACAGCATCCTCGACACCATCGGCCGCACCCCGGTGGTTCGCCTCAACCGCATCTCGCCACCGGGCAAGACCTTGTACGCCAAGGTCGAGTCCTTCAATCCGGGCGGCTCGGTCAAGGACCGGCTGGCGCTGGCGATCATTCTGGACGCCGAGGCACGCGGCGTGCTGAAACCCGGTGACACCGTGGTCGAAGCGACCTCCGGCAATACCGGCGTGGCGCTGGCGATGGTCTGTGCCGCGCGTGGCTACAAGTTCGTGGCGACGATGACCGAAACCTTCTCGGTCGAGCGACGCAAACTGATGCGCGCCTATGGCGCCAAGGTCATCCTGACCCCGGCCGCCGAACGCGGCACCGGCATGGTGCGCAAGGCCAAGGAACTGGCCGACACGCATGGCTGGTTCCTGGCCAGCCAGTTCGCCAACCCGGCCAACCCGGCCTATCACCGGCAGACCACGGCGGCGGAAATCCTGCGCGATTTCGCCGGCCTGCGGCTGGACCATTTCGTCAGCGGCTGGGGCACCGGCGGCACCCTGACCGGGGTCGGCGAAGTGCTGAAGCTGGCGCGCCCCGAAGTGAAGATCACCGCCGCCGAACCGGCCAACGCGCCGCTGCTGCAGGGCAAGGAATGGACGCCGCACAAGATCCAGGGCTGGACTCCCGACTTCGTGCCCGACGTGCTGAACCGCGAGGTCGCCGACCAGATCCTGTCGATCGCCGATGCCGACGCGGTCGCCGTCTCGCGGCGGTTGGCGGCCGAGGAAGGCATCTTCGTCGGCATCTCGGCCGGTGCCACCGTCAGTGCCGCCCTGCAGGTCGCTGAATCGGCGGCCGACGGCGCGGTGATCCTGGCGATGCTGCCCGACACCGGCGAGCGCTATTTCTCCACCCCGCTGTTCGAAGGCGTCAACGAAGGCTCGGACGACGACTGGCTGGCGTCGCTGGACTGAGGCATCGGGGCATCCGGAATCAATGCGCGGCCGCCGCGTCGCCGGCGGCATGCGCGCGGTTCACTCCGCTTTGCATCAGCAGCACCAGCGGCATCGACAGCAGGGTCAGCCACATCATCAGGTAGAAGTCGTTGATGTAGCCGATGGCCAGCGATTGCCGCAGCACTTCGCCCTCCAGCAGCGCGCGGCCGCTGGCGGTGGCCGGGTCGGCCAGCGCCGGCAGCAGGCCGGTTTTGGCGCCGAAGGCGGGAATGCGCGCACCAATCTCGGCGTGGTTGACCTGCAGCGCGCGCGACAGCAGGGTCATCACCACCGAGATGCCGACCGAGGAACCGATGTTGCGGACCAGGCTGAACAGGCTGGCCGCCTCGGTTCTCTGCCAAGGCTCCAGCGTGGCATAGGCCACGGTCGAGATCGGCACAAACACCAGCCCCAGCCCCAGCCCCTGCACCACACCCAGCCAGACCACGTCGTGCATCGGCGCCTCGACGCCGAACCGGCTCATGCCGTACAGCGAGTACACCATCATCGCCATGCCGACCAGGATCGGCCCGCGCGCATCGACCCGTCCCAGCAGGCGGCCGACCACCATCATGCTGACCATGGTGCCCATGCCGCGCGGGGCCAGCACCAGACCGATGGTCAGCACCGGATAATTCATCAGCGAACTCAGGTACGGCGGCAGCAGCGCCAGGGTGGCGAACAGCACGATGCCGACCACGAAGATCAGCACGCAGCTGATGGCGAAGTTGCGGTTGCGCAGCAGGTCGAGATCGAGCAGCGCCTGTTCGCGCCTGCGCAGCCACCACAGCACATACATGTACAGGCCGAGACAGGCCAGCGCGGCTTCGATCCGGATCTCCATGCTGCCGAACCAGTCCTCGCCCTGGCCGCGGTCGAGGAACAGTTGCAGGCCGCCGATTCCCAGCGCCAGCAGGGCCAGACCGACGCCGTCCAACGGTCGCCGGTGTGGCTGATCGTGACCGACGCTGACCATGATCCCGAGCAGCGCCAGCAAGCCGACCGGCAGGTTGATCAGGAACACCCAGTGCCAGCTGTAGTACTCGGTCAGGTAACCGCCCAGCGGCGGACCGAGGATCGGCCCGACCAGGATGCCCATGCCCCACAGCGCCATCGCCGCGCCGTGCTTCTCCTTCGGGAAGGCATCCAGCAGCAACGATTGCGAGATCGGCACCAGCGAAGCGCCGAACACGCCCTGCAGGATGCGGAACAGCACCATCTCGCCGATGCTGCCGGCAATGCCGCACAGCAGCGAGGCGACGGTGAAACCGCTGACGGCGATGATCAGCAGCCGTCGCCGTCCAAGCCAGCCGGACAGCCAGCCGGTCACCGGGGTCAGGATCGCCGCGGCCACGATGTAGCTGGTGAGCACCCAGGAAATCTGGTCCCGACTGGCCGCCAACGAGCCCTGCATATCCGGCAAGGCGACGTTGGCGATGGTGGTGTCCAGCGCCTGCATCAGCGTGGCCAGCATCACCGACACCACCAGCAGGGCGCGACTGCCTTCGCCGGCCCTGGCGTTTGCGCGCGCCTGTCGCAACGATCCGATCATGCCGGTCCGTTCCCCGTGGGCGGGACAGTCCGCATCAACGCGCGGCGGTCGCCGCCGCCTTGGTGCCGTCGCGCAGATCGACATCGACCTCCGCACTCATGCCGGCGCGCAGCACCGGCTTGTCGGTCGAGGTGTCGTCGATCTCCAGCCGTACCGGAATCCGCTGCACGATCTTGACCCAGTTGCCGGTGGCATTCTGCGCCGGCAGCACGCTGAATTCGGAACCGGACGCCGGCGCGATCGAAGCCACGTGCGCCTTCCACTTCACGCCCGGGTAGGTATCGACCTCGATCGTGGCCGGCTGGCCGACCTGCATCTTCGTCAGTTCGGTTTCCTTGAAGTTGGCTTCCACCCAGATCGGCGCGATGGCCACCATCGGCATCGCCGCCTGGCCGACGTTGACGTACTCGCCTACCTGCAGATCGTGCAGGCCGACGATGCCGTCCACCGGCGCGCGCACTTCGGCGTGCGACAGATCCAGCCGCGCCTTGTCCAGCATCGCCTGCGCGATGCGGTAGGCCGGCAGCTTTTCCAGCGGCGTGCCGACGTTGCCGCTGAGGTCGGCGGTGGCCTGCGACTCGGAGGCGATGGCGTCGGCCAGGTCGGTCCGCGCTTCGGCCACGGCGTGACGCGCATCGTCCAGGTCCTTGCGCGCGACCAGTTCCCTGGCCGCCAGCCCTTCCAGGCGCGACAGGTCGCGCAGCGCCCAGCTCAGCGTTTCCCGCGCCGACTGCACCGAACTGCCGGCGCCGCTGACCTTGGCGCGGCTGGCGTTGGCGCTGTTGGCCATGTAGGCGACCGAGGCCTCATTCTGTTCCACCGCGATCTGCAGCGGCTCCGGGTCGATCCGGAACAGCAGGTCGCCCTGCTTGACCGGCTGGTTCTGGCCGACCGCCACTTCGACCACCCGACCGCCGACCTGCGGCGCGATCAGCAGGGTATCGGCCTTGATGTAGGCGTTGTCGGTGCCGACGTGGCGGCTGGACATCCACCACTGCCAACCGAAGATGCCGACCACCAGCAACGGACCGAGAATCCATAGCAGCGCGCGCGAACGGCGACGCGGCGCGGGAGGGGTGGCGGCCGCCGGGATTTCCGCGGCTTCGTTGATCTTGCTGGTCATGGGGGTCAAGCCTGCTTTGCGGGGGAGTCGCCGCGGCTTTCGCGGTCGAGTTGGATAAGGGTTTCGCGGATCCGGTTCAGCACCTTCATCGTGGTGTCCAGTTCGCCGGGATCGATGTCGGTCAGGCTGTCCTCGCGCAGCGAAGAAGCCACCGCCAGGATCGCGTCCATCAGCTGGTTGCTCTGCGGCAACAGGTACAGCCGCCAGCAACGGCGGTCGTTGGCGTCGCTGCGGCGTTCGACGAAACCGGCCTTCTGCAGGCGATCGACCAAGCGGCCGACCGCGATCGGCTCCATGTCGATCTGTTCGGCCAGTGCGGTCTGGGTCAGACCTTCCTCGTCGTGAATGCGCTTGAGCGCACGCCACTGCGAGCGGGTCAGGCCCAGATGCGCGGCACGGCGGTCGAACACGCGCCGGAACAGCTGCCCGAGGTCGGTCACCAGATAGCCGATGTTGGCAGAGTTTTGCTGCATGGCAGCATAATATACCTGCTTAGGCAATAATGTCTACAGCACCCATATAAGACCAATCGGAATCGGGACATCGCTCAAGCCGACGCTATGCTGTGGCCATGCGCCCGCAGGCCCGCAACCTGATCCTGTCCAACCTGCTGACCCTGGTCCTGGCCCTGATCCTGCATTGGGAGCCGGCCTGGCTGGTCTGGCCGTACTGGATCCAGAGCGTGGTGATCGGCTGGTATGCGCGCAAACGCATGCTGGCGCTGGACCGCTTCAGCACCGAAGGCTTCACTTCCAACGACCGGCCGGTGCCGGAAGACGAGCGCGGCAAGCGCTCCACCGCCACATTCTTCAGCCTGCACTACGGCCTGTTCCACCTGGCCTATCTGGTCTTTCTGTGCATCCAGCATCCGGTCGCCGCCCCGCGCGATCTGACGCTGCTGGCGCTGTGCGGGCTGTCCTTCGTGCTGGCGCAGCGACAGACCTACCAGGTCCAGCACGCGGCCGACCTGCGCGGCCGGCCCAACCTGGGCTCGCTGATGTTCCTGCCCTACATCCGCATCCTGCCGATGCACCTGATCATCCTTGCCGGCGGGGCGATCTCCGGCGGCACGTTCACCCTGGTCGCCTTCACCGTGCTGAAGACGCTGGCCGATCTCGGCCTGGACGCAGCCGACCGCAGGATCGCCGAGAACGCGGCCAGGCGCGCCGCGCCGGCACCCAGGACGGAAGGCTGAAACGACGACGCCGGCACAGGGCCGGCGTCGCGCGAAAAGACCTGACGGAACCCGCTCAGCCCTTCCACTGCCCCAGCGCAGCCTGGCCGTTCTCGCGGGCGCGCTCGTAGACTACCGCCTGCGCCTTGGCGAAGTTGCCGACCAGGTCTTCCGACCACAGCTTCAGCGCGGCCTGCTGCATGGCGCGGCCGTAGGAGAAGCTCAGCGGCCACGGCAGATTGCCGAGCTGGTTCATCAGGTTCAGGTGTGAGGTGGACTGCTCGTCGGTCTGGCCGCCGGACAGGAACACGATCCCCGGCAGGATCGCCGGCACCGTGCTCTTCAGGCACATCACCGTGGACTCGGCCACTTCATCGGCATCGGCCTGCTCCTCGCAGCCTTTGCCGGCGATGACCATCGAGGCCTTCAGGATAGTGCCTTCCAGCAGCACGTTCTGCTCGTACAGGGCGCCGAACAGCGAACGCAGGGTGGCCTCGGTGACCTCGTAGCAGGTCTGGATGTCGTGGTTGCCGTCCATCAGCACTTCCGGCTCGACCATCGGCACCAGGCCCTGCTCCTGGCACAGCGCGGCATAGCGCGCCAGCGCGTGGGTGTTGGCCTCGATGCAGGTGCCGGACGGGATGTCCTCGCCGATGTTGATGACCGCACGCCACTTGGCGAAGCGCGCGCCCAGCGTGTAGTACTCCTCCAGCCGCGCGCGCAGGCCGTCCAGGCCTTCGGTGACCACCTCGCCGGGGAAACCGGCCAGCGCATGGGTGCCCTTGTCGACCTTGATCCCAGGGATCATGCCGTGCTCGCTCATGTACTTGGCGAACGGCACGCCGTCGCTGGTCGACTGGCGGATGGTCTCGTCGAACAGGATCGCGCCGGAAATGTAGTCGGACAATTTCGGCGTGGTCAGCAGCAGTTCGCGGTAGCGGCGGCGGTTCTCTTCGGTGTTGTCGATGCCGACGCCGGCGAAACGCTTGGCACAGGTGCCGGCCGATTCGTCGATGGCGATGATGCCCTTGCCCGGGGCGACCATGGCCTGGGCGGTTTCGGCAAGCTGTTCGATGCTCATGTCGATCCTGTGGAGTCGGCTGGAAAAGACCAATTATAGACCGGACTCGCCCTTGCAGCAGCGGCGCAAGCCGCGAACGGAAGCACCCGAGTCCGCACGTATTTTCGCGAAGCGCCGAACGTGGCGGCGGCTTGTGCCGGGTTTACAACTCGCCCAGCCCGACCGCCTTGCCGCCCTCGCCGATCTGCAGCAGGCGCAGGGTGTTGGTCGCGCCGTGGCGCTCCATGTGGTCGCCGCTGGTGAAAACGACGCGGTCGCCGCCGACCAGCAGTTCGCGGTCGAACAGTACCCGCAGCGAATCGCGCGCGGCCTCGCGCGGGGCCAGCCCGCGGCTGTCGAAGGCGATCGGGAACACGTCACGCATCAGCGCCATCCGCCGGCGCGCGCCGTCGTGGCGCGAGAAGGCGTAGATCGGCGAGCCGCTGCGGAAACGCGACAGATAGCGCGCGGTGCCGCCGGATTCGGTCATCGCCACGATCGCGCGCACGCCGATGTGCTCGGACAGGAACATCGCCGCCATCGCGATCGCCTGGTCGGCGCGCTGCAGGTTGCGCGGCGCCGCTTCGAAGTCGGTATCGGCATGGAACTGCTTTTCCGCGCCCAGGCAGATCCGCGCCATCGCCTGCACCGCCTTGACCGGATAGCTGCCGGCCGCGGTTTCCTGCGACAGCATCACCGCGTCGGTGCCGTCGATCACCGCGTTGGCCACGTCCAGCACCTCGGCACGGGTCGGCATCGGGCTGTCGACCATCGACTGCAGCATCTGGGTGGCAGTGATCACCACCCGGTTGCGCGCCAGCGATTCGCGGATGATCTTCTTCTGCAGACCGGGCAGCTCGGCATCGCCGATCTCCACGCCCAGATCGCCGCGCGCCACCATCACCACGTCGCTGGCCTCGATGATCTCGGACAGGTTCTCGATCGCCTCGGTGCGCTCGATCTTGGATACCAGCGCCGCATCGCTGCCGTTCTCCTGGGCGATCCTGCGCGCTTCCTGCATGTCCTCGGCGTTGCGGCAGAACGATACCGCGATGAAGTCCACGCCGATGTTCTGCGCCACGTAGGCGATCAGTTCGCGGTCGCGGTCGGTCAGCGCGCCCAGCGACAGGCCGCCGCCCTGCTTGTTCAGGCCCTTGCGGTCGGACAGCACGCCGTCGTTGAGCACGCGGGTGACGATGCGCTCGCCATCGACCTGCTCGACCTGCAACTGCATCAGGCCGTCGTCCAGCAGCAGCACGTCGCCGGCAGCGACGTCGCCAGGCAGGCCCAGGTAGCTGACGCCGACCTGGGACGCATCGCCCGCCGGCGCATCGGCGCTGGCGACCAGGTCGAAGCGTTCGCCCAGCTTCAATGACACCTTGCCCTCGGCGAAACGTTCGATGCGGATCTTCGGCCCCGGCAGGTCGGCGAGGATGCCGACTTCGGCGCCGGCCCGTTGCGCGGCCGCGCGCACGGCGGCGGCGCGCTTGGCCTGGGCGGACGGATCGCCGTGGGAGAAGTTCAGCCGCACCACGTTGACGCCGGCGCGGATCAGTTCGTCGAGTACGCCCGGCGCATCGGTCGCCGGACCGAGCGTGGCCAGAATTTTGGTATGCCGTTGGTATGCAGTCATCTTCCCTCTCCCTGAGCGCCCAAACTACCACAGAACACTGTGATATCAGCCGTCTGGGGAGCGCAGAAACGAAAATGTCCCGGGATGGTCCGGGACATTGAATACCAACTAATTACCAATTATGGCGCCCGCGACTCAGCCGCCGCGCGCCTCCAGCGCCGCCACCGCCGGCAGGGTCTTGCCCTCGAGGAATTCGAGGAAAGCGCCGCCGCCGGTCGAGATGTAGCCGACCTTGTCGGCGATCCCGTACTTGTCCACCGCGGCCAGGGTGTCGCCGCCGCCGGCGATGGAGAACGCCGGCGAATCGGCGATCGCCTGCGCCAGGGTCGCGGTGCCGTGGCCGAAAGCGTCGAATTCGAACACCCCGACCGGCCCATTCCAGACCACGGTACCGGCGCGGGCGATCAGCCCGGCGTAGCGCGCGGCGGTGTCCGGGCCGATGTCCAGGATCAGGTCGTCCTCGGCCACCGCATCGACTGCCTTGATGCTGGCCGGCGCGTCCGGCATGAACTGCTTGGCCGTCACCACATCGCTCGGCAGCGGAATGTCGGCGCCGCGCGCCTTTGCCGCCTCGACGATCTTGCCTGCGGTTTCCAGCAGATCCGGTTCGCACAGCGACTTGCCGACCGCATGCCCGGCCGCGGCGATGAAGGTGTTGGCGATGCCACCGCCGACGATCAGCTGGTCGACCTTTCCGACCAGGTTGCTCAGCAGTTCCAGCTTGGTCGAGACCTTGCTACCGGCGACGATCGCCAGCAGCGGCCGCGCCGGCTTGTCCAGCGCCTTGCCCAGCGCATCCAGTTCGGCCATCAGCAGCGGCCCGCCGGCGGCGACCGGGGCGAAGCGGATCACGCCGTGGGTCGAGGCCTGCGCGCGGTGCGCGGTGCCGAAGGCATCCATGACGAACACGTCGCACAGCGCCGCGTACTTCTTCGACAGCGCTTCGTCATCGGCTTTCTCGCCGACGTTCATCCGGCAGTTCTCCAGCAGCACGACCGCACCCGGCTCGACCTGCACGCCATCGACCCAGTCGCGCACCAGCGGCACCGGCTTGCCCAGCAGTTCGGACAGGCGGCGCGCCACCGGCGCCAGCGAATCGGCTTCGCTCCATTGCCCTTCTTTCGGCCGCCCCAGGTGCGAGACGACCATCACCGCCGCGCCCTTCTCCAACGCCAGCTTCAGCGTCGGCAACGAGGCGGTGATGCGCTGTTCGGAGGTGATCCGGCCGTTGTCGATCGGCACGTTGAGGTCCTGCCGGATCAGCACGCGCTTGCCGGCAAGGTCGAGATCGGTCATGCGAAGAATTGTCATGTTCTACTCGATGCGTGATTCGATGTGGAGAGAGAGTTGTGTGGCCGCTCAGCTTTCGCCATTCGGCTTGCGCAGCAGGCTGAAGGCGAAACCGGCGACCAGCGCCGCGCCGCACAGCAGCAGCGCCCACAGCAGCCAGGATTTCCAGTCGCGCGCCGGCGGCAGCGGCTGCAATGCGGCTTCGCCGGCGGCGTCCTGCGCCTGCCCCGGCACCGCGGCCACCGGCTGCCAGGCCTGTCCGCGCTGGGTGCGCAACGCCTGCAGCAACGAAGCCACCGCCGCCTCGCCGCGTACGGTACGCGCACTGCCGGCGAACACGGCAAACGGCACCTGCCCCTCGGCGACGAATACCAGCGTCTCCGGGCGATAGCCCAGCCGTAGCACCGGCACCGCGTCGTTGACCGGGGTGCGCGTCTGCAATTGCCAGTAGCGATGCCGCAACCGCCCGCGCAGGCTCTGCGGCGGCGAACGGTCGGCACCGCCGGACTCCTGCAGCTGGAACGCCAGCCACGGCCCGGCCACGCTCTGCCACGCGGCATCGGTGTCGTCGCGCGCGGACAGGGTCCATTCGCGGCTGTTGTTGCCGGGCAGCAGCACGTCGGCCTGTTCGATCGGGAAACGACCGTCCAGCTCGTAGCGGTACACAACCACGCCGTCTTCCTCGACCCGCTGCCCGCTCAATTCGCGCCACTGCCAGGCCGGCGCTTCGGCGCGCGCCTGCAGTTCGGCCTGCAACCCGCTCAGGCGCAACGGCGGCCGTGCTTCGTCCAGCGGTACCAGCCGCAGGTAACGCGCACGCACCGGCTCGGACAGCGCGATCCGCCGCTGCAGCAGACGCTGGCCGTTGTTGTCCAGGTCGAGCAGGCGTGCCTCGTCCTGGGCGATGCTCCAGTGCTTCAGGTCGTCCGAGGCGACCACGCGAAAACGGCGCTCGAACGGCGCCTGCTGCGGGTCCCACTCCACGCGCAGGGCGGCCACCGGCTCCTGCACGCGGCTCAGGTCGACCAGGACCTCGCCGGCCGCGTCGTCGCCGGCCGGCTGCTGCATCAGCACCCGGCGCAGGCTGCCATCGGCAGCGATCTCGCTGATCGAGGCCACGTCGGCGCCGCTGTCCGGCACCGCGGCCGGCAGCGGGAACCACGGCACCTCGCGGGTCGAGGCCGGCAACAATGGCGACTGCCCCGCCGGGAACAGCGCCGAAGGCACTTCCACCCCGGCCGCATTGGCCACCGTGACGTCGTCGAGCCGCGGCGAACGCGCCTGCCGGTAGATCTCCGGCGTCAGTTCGACGCGGTAGGCGCCGGCTACGGTGTCGTCGAGCTGCAACGGCCATTGCCGCGCGTAATCGTCGCGAACGCCGGCCACGGCCAGCCATGGCACCCACAGCAGGGCGGCCATCAGGATCTTCTTCATGCTTGCGTTTCCTCACTCGGCTTGCGCGGCGGCGCCGGGGCGAAATAGCCCACCAGCGTGCACAGCAGGCCATAGGCGATGAACGAGGCGATCCCCAGCACGTTGCCGAGGTTGCCGCGATCGACCAGAACCAGCTTGACCAGTACCACCGCCATCAGCAGCGCGCCAGCCAGCCACAAGCCGCGATTGCCGCGGCGCGAACCGATCACCCAGCCGATCACGCCCAGAACGCTCCAGACCACGGTCAGGCTGGTCTGCGCCAGGCCGGACGACAACAGATCGGCATCCCAACCCAGGCCGCCCCAATGGTGTACGGCATGCAGGGTGATCGAGGTGACCAGCAGGAAACCGGCCGCGGCCATCTTGAATACCCGCAATGGCCGCAGCCAGGTCGGCGCCTGCGCCGACCACAGCCAGTGCGCGGCCAGCGCCAGTACCGCCAGCTGGCCCAGCTCTATCGGGTTGAGCAGCGGCAACCACGGCAACGGCGCGCTGTCGCCGGAAGAAAACACCGCCACCATCCACCAGAAACCGAGCACGACGAACAGCACCACCATCAAGCCGCGGCGCAGCGGATCGAACCCGCTGCCCAGCGGCGCGGCCAGCCACGGCCAGCGGAACTGGGCCAGCGCCGCGACCAGCAGCCACGGCAGCGCCAGCCCCAGCAACGACCAGCCCTCGGCCAGCTGCAGATGACCGGACAGCCAGCCAAGCAGCAGCGATGCCGCCAACGGCCATACCAGCCACCACACGAACTGCGCCCACGCGGCGAAACGATCGCCCGCCGCACGCAGGCACAACAGGCTGCGCACGCCCAGCAGCGCGAACGCCAGCCATGCCCATACGCCATGACCGGCGAACGGCTGGTCGTGCTGAGCGGTCTGTGCCAGCGCCAATGGCGCCGCCAGCGCGAAGGCAGCCAGCGTGGTCAGTGCCAGCAACAGCGCCGGCCGCCGGCGATGCGCCTCGGCTGCCAGCCAGCCGCTCAGCGCCGCCAGGGCCAGCAGCGCATCGGCTTCGGCATTCCACTCTCGCGGCATGAATTCGAACACCTCGCGCATCAGCGCGAAGCACCACCATGCCAGCGCCCACAGGTAGTAGATCGCCGCGTATTGCGGCTTGCCGGCGTTGCGACAGGCCGCGGCGCTGGCGAAGCCGGCCACCGCCAGCAGCAGCGCACCCATGAAGGTCGGGTTGGCGAAAGCGACGGTATCCCGGCTCCAGGCCGCCATCGACAGCAACAGCGCGAACGCCGCGGCCAGTTGCAGGCCGGCGCCGGTCAGCTGCGGCAACCAGCGCCGCTGGCGCAGCCCCAGCCAGACCAGGGCCGCGCCTTCCAGCGCGAACACCGAAGCAGTCGCGCGCGCCGACAGCGCCAGCGGCACCGCCAGCGTGGCGAAGCCGACCGCCAGCAAGGCATACGACTGACCCAGCGCGGCGTAGCGTTCGCGATGAATGAAGATCCTGGCCAGCACCGCGTACAGCGCAGCCAATCCCAGTGCCCACAATGCCAGCGTCATCCGCGGCTGGTCGTGCAACAACGCGGCCTGCAGCGAGAACGCCACCAGCGGCGTGCCGAACACCAGGCAGCCGTCGATGAAATCGCGCCGGCTGGCCGGTCGCCGCCGCGCGTACAGCAGCGGGATCAGCAGATAGAAAGCGAAGAACAGCAGCAGGAACGGCTGCGTGCTGGCGTACTTGTCCGGCGCGTAGTCCAGCACGCCCCACAGCGTGCCGATGCCGAAGGTGAAGACGAAACCCAGCAGGTTCAGCACCCGCCACGGCCGCCACCAGGCGATGACCAGGATCGCCGCGTTCAGCACCGCGTAGTACGAGAACAGCGCGACATGGTTGCCGCTGCCGGTGGACAGCCAGATCGGCGCCAGGAACCCGGCCAGCAGCGCGAACACTGCCAGCGCACGGCTATTCTGCAATACCGCCAGCATGCCGGCCCCGGCGATCAGCACCACGCTGAATGCAAAAGCTGCCGAGGCCGGGATCAGTTCGTAGCGGCGGAACGCGGCGAACGCGACCAGCAGCAGGATGCCGATCATCCCGCCCTGCAGGCTCAAAGCAAAGCTGCGGTTGCTCAGCCGCTTGCGCCAGCCGAACACCAGTCCGGCCATCGCGGCGGCGGCGATGCCGGCCAGACGCAGTTCGATCGGCATCCGCAGCCAACCCTGGTCGCTGGCGTACTTCAGCAGCGCGGCCACGCCGGCGAACAACACCAGCATGCCGATCTTGACCGGCACGTTGCCGACGGTGAGCCAGCGCTTGGCCGCGCGCAGACCCAGGGTGAACGGATCGGGGCGCGCCGGCGTGGCGGGTGCAGTTTCGAATATCGGCTTGGGCTTCGACGCCGCCGCAGCAACTGGCCGTGCCGGTTCCGGCGGCAACGGCGGCGGCAGCCCGGGAGCAGCCGTTTCGACATCGGCCGGCGATTCGACCGGCGACTCGGGTTGCGGGTCGGATAGCGGTGCCGGCTCAGGCTCGAATTCGGGTTCCGGCTCGGCGGCGGTGGCAGCCTCACCGTGCGAAGGAACCGCCGACGCGCGCCACTGCGCCAACTCGCTTTCCAGCGCCCCGACCCGGCCTTTGAGTCGCGACAGCGAGACCAGGGCCACGACCAGCAGCACCGGCACCGCCAGCACAGCGAGGCCGATCAGGGTCAGGATTGCCGCCAAATCGTCCATTCAGGCGCTTCTCTGTCCGCGGTCCTGCCCGAGCGGCGGCCGAACAGAGGATCGTGTCTGGTTCAGCCGGCCACCACCCGCACCATTTCCAGGCACTTGTTGGAATAGCCCCATTCGTTGTCGTACCAGCTGACCAGCTTGACGAAGGTGGAATCGAGCTGGATGCCGGCTTCGGCGTCGAACACGCTGGTGCAGGTCTCGCCGCGGAAATCGGTGGCCACCACCTTGTCTTCGGTGTAGCCCAGGATGCCTTTCAGCGCGCCTTCGCTCTGCGCCTTCATTTCGGCGCAGATCTCGGCGTAGGTGGCCGGCTTTTCCAGCTCGGCGGTCAGGTCGACCACCGACACGTCCGAGGTCGGCACCCGGAAGCTCATGCCGGTCAACTTCTTGTTCAGCGACGGGATCACCACCCCGACCGCCTTGGCCGCGCCGGTGCTGGACGGGATGATGTTCTCCAGAATCCCGCGACCGCCGCGCCAGTCCTTGTTGCTGGGCCCGTCGACGGTCTTCTGGGTGGCGGTGGCCGCGTGCACGGTGGTCATCAGGCCGCGCTTGATCCCCCACTTGTCGTGGATGACCTTGGCCAGCGGCGCCAGGCAGTTGGTCGTGCACGAGGCATTGGAAATGATCGCCTCGCCCCGGTAGGTGTCGTGGTTGACGCCGTAGACGAACATCGGAGTGTCGTCCTTCGACGGCGCCGACATGATCACCTTCTTTGCGCCGGCGTCCAGATGCTTCTGCGCGCCTTCCTTGGTCAGAAAGATGCCGGTGGACTCGATCACTACCTCGGCGCCGACCTCGTCCCACTTCAGGCTGGCCGGGTCGCGTTCGGCGGTCAGGCGAATGCGGTCGCCGTTGACGTGCAACGCGCCGTCCCTGACTTCGACTTCACCCTTGAAGCGGCCGTGCACGGAGTCGTACTGCAGCATGTAGGCCAGGTAGTCGGGTTCCAGCAGGTCGTTGATCGCGACGATCTGGATGTCGCCGCCGAAGTTCTGCACCGCCGAACGCAGCACGTTGCGGCCAATGCGGCCGAACCCGTTGATGCCTACCTTGATCGCCATGACGCCCGACTCCCGTGGGTGGAAAAATGGTCGCTGATTCTAGCAGGCGCGCTGCGGGCCGGTCCTGCCTGAACCCCGCCCATCGCATTGATCCCGATCAAGGTGCGAATAACGCGACCGTAACAGAATCCCGCCATCCAACAAGACGGAAGCAAGACCATGAAGACCAAATACCTGCCCCTCGCCCTGCTGGCGGCTGCCGGCCTTTCCAGCCCCGCCTTGGCCCAGTCAGCCGGCGACTGGACCTTGGGGGTAGGCGTGCACAACGTCGACCCGAAGTCCGACAACGGCAACCTCGACGCCACCGCGCTTGAGTTGGGGGTGTTGCCGCCAACCGAAGTGGACAGCAGCGTGCGGCCGACGGTGACCTTTGAATACTTCGTCGCCAACAACCTCGGCATCGAAGTACTGGCGGCCCTGCCGTTCCAGCATGACATCAGCATCCAGGGTGTCGGCAAGGTCGGCAGCACCAAGCAGCTGCCGCCGGTGGTATCGCTGCAGTACCACTTCGCCAACAGCAGCAAGGTGACCCCGTTCGTCGGCGCCGGCCTCAATTACACCCTCTTCTTCAGTGAGGACACCACGGGCGCGCTGGCCGGTACCGACCTGAAGCTGGACGACTCCTGGGGCTTGGCGGCCCATGTTGGCGTCGACTTCGCCCTGAGCGATCGCAGCGCGCTGCGCGTCGATGCGCGCTGGGCCGATATCGACACCGATGTCGAGGTCAACGGCATCAAGGTCGGCACCGCCGAGATCGACCCGATCGTGTATGGCATGGCCTGGGTCATGAAGTTCTGAACGCCGCGGACGTGAAGCAGCAATCGCCGCAGCAGTCACGTCCCGTCGCTTCGGGGGCAGGTCGTGTCGGATAGAATGTCCGGCATGATCCGCCCCCTCCTTCTTTCGCTGTTCGTACTGCTCCTGCTGCCCTCGCCGGACGCGCGTGCCTGGGGCCGGCAGGGCCATCGTCTGGTGGCGGAACTGGCCGAGGCCGACCTGACCCCGCGCGCGCGCGCCGAAGTCGATGCGCTGCTGCACGACGAGCCCGAACCCGGCCTGGGCGCGATCGCCAGCTGGGCCGACGACTTGCGCGGCACCGATCCCGGGGAGTTCCGCCGCACCTCGCGCTGGCACTACATCAACGCCCGCGGCGGTGGCTGCGATTTCGACCTGGTCCGCGACTGCCCGGATGGCAATTGCGTGGTGATGGCAATCGAGAACCAGCTGAAGATACTGGCCGATCCCTCGCAAGCGGCGAACGCGCGACGCGACGCGCTGAAGTTCGTCGTCCATTTCGTCGGCGACGCGCACCAGCCGATGCATGCCGGCAGCCGTCCGGACAAGGGCGGCAACGATTTCCAGATCAGCCTGCGGACCGACATCGAACCGGAAGCGTACGCGCGCAACCGCTATGCCGATGGCGTGATGGGCACCAACCTGCATTCGGTGTGGGATTACTACATCCTCGCCAACGCGCGGCTGTCGACACCCGCCTATCTCGAACGACTGACCGCCTTGCCCGCACCCGATGCCGCCGCGGACAACGTTCCACTCGACTGGGCGCGCGAATCCTGCCGCCTGATCGACGCCGACCAGTTGTATCCGGACTCGCACAGGCTCGACAGCCGCTACCTCGACGCCATGCGGCCGCTGGCCGAACGGCAATTGCGCCTGGCCGGCCTGCGCCTGGCCAGGGTGCTCAACGACGCGCTCGACCCTGCGCCCTAGCTTGCCGCTTTCGGCGACCAGGGCCGGATGTTGCGCGTAGCCCACTCGCGCATGAAGCCACCCAGTTGCAGGAACGAATCGGCGCGCGGCGAATGCTTGCGCCAGCACAGGCCGATCGTGCGCGCATTGGCTTGATCGCCCAGCGGACGCACGACCACGTCGCTGCCTTCCAGGATACCGCCGACGATCGCCAAGTCGGGCAGGAAAGTCGCGCCCATACCTTCGGCCACCATCGCCACCAGCGTGTGCAGGCTGGTGGAGGAAAAGTTGGCCTTTTCGATTTCGGCCGCGCGCTGCAGCGCCGGCAGCGCATGGCTGTGCAGACAATGGTCGTGCTCCAGCAACAGCAGGTTCTGCCCACCGTCGTCGGCATCCGGCAGGAAACCGCTCCGGTCTGACGGCAACGGCGCCGAAGCGCTGGCGCTGACGAAACGGTAGGCGTCATCGAACAGCATGTACGTCTCCAGCCCCGGCGTTTCGTAGGGAAACGCCATCAGCACCAGGTCCAGCCGCCCCTCGACCAGGCGATCAAGCAACAGCCGCGTCTTGTCCTCGCGCAGGGCCAGGCGGAGATGCGGGAACCTGCGGCCGACATCGGGCACCAACCGCGGCAGCAAAAACGGGCCGATCGTCGGCAGCACACCCATCTCCATCACCCCGGACATCGGCTGGCTGGCTTCGCGCCCCATGGCCATCAGCGCTTCGGCATCCCGCAGCAGCAGGCGCGCCCGCGTGACCAGCTGCCGTCCGATCGGAGTGATCACCACCGAACGCTTGCTGCGCTCGGCCACCGCGACCCCGGTCGCGCTTTCAAGTTCGCGGATACCGGCGCTCAAGGTGGATTGGGTGACGAAGCAGGCTTCGGCCGCCCGACTGAAATTCAAGTGATCGTGCAGCGCCACCAGATAACGCAGGTGGCGCAGGTTGGGTAGAGCATTCATGTGCGCAGTTCCTCCCGACGCCGACTTGGCGTGCTGCACGGTTGCCGGGACAACATATCGGAAAAAACGATCAATTCAATTGAATTTATTCGTTTCCATTGATTTGTCAGCAGGCATATCGTCTCCGCAGGCCAAACGAACCGATATGGAGACACGACATGGCAGCCCCGATTCCCCACCCCGTCGATCTGGACACCCGTCCCGAGGTGACCTCCTTCTTCGACGAGGCCACCAACACCGTCAGTCATGTGGTCAAGGATCCGGCCAGCCAGGCCTGCGCCATCATCGATTCGGTCATGGACTTCGATTACGCCGCCGGCCGGATCGCCTTCGAACACGCCGACCGCATCATCGAACACGTCCGTCAGCACGGCCTGGAAGTGCAGTGGCTGATCGAGACCCATGTCCATGCCGACCATCTGTCCGCAGCCCCTTATCTGCAACAGCAGCTGGGCGGCCGCATCGGCATCGGCGAGCACATCGTCCAGGTGCAGGAAACCTTCGGCAAGGTGTTCAACGAAGGCACCGAGTTCCAGCGCGACGGCAGCCAGTTCGATCGCCTGTTCGCCGATGGCGAGCGCTACCGGATCGGCAGCATGGAGGCTTTCGCGATGCATACGCCGGGCCACACGCCGGCCTGCATGACGCATGTGATCGGCGATGCCGCTTTTGTCGGCGACACCTTGTTCATGCCCGATGGCGGCACCGCGCGGGCGGATTTTCCCGGCGGCGATGCGGCCACGCTGTACCGCTCGGTGCGCCGGATTCTCGAACTGCCGTCCCCGGTTCGCCTGTTCATGTGCCACGACTACGGCCCGGGTGGACGCGAGATCCGCTGGGAAACCACGGTCGGCGAGCAGCGTGCCGGCAACATCCACGTCCATGACGGCGTCGACGAGAACGACTTCGTCGAACTGCGCACCGGTCGCGACGCGACCCTGTCGATGCCGCGCCTGATCCTGCCGTCGCTGCAGGTCAACATGCGCGCCGGCCAGCTGCCGCCGGCCGACGCCGATGGCAGGCATTTCCTGAAGGTTCCGCTGAACACGCTTTGAGTTCTTCGTCGACGGCGCCACTGCGTCGCCCTGCACCGCCGACGCCCTTCCCTGACGCACCCCCCAACGAGGAGACAATCCCATGAGCTGCACCGATTCCGATCCGAAAATCACCGCCGCGGCTGCCGCCAGTGCCGTCGCTCCGGCGACGACCGTTGCCGTGGCACCTGCCGCCGAGCCTGCCGTCATCGGCATTCCCCGCATCAACGAACCCGCGCCCGCCTTCCAGGCGCAGACCACCCATGGCCCGCGCTCGCTGGCCGACTACAAGGGCAAGTGGCTGGTGCTGTTCTCGCATCCGGCCGACTTCACGCCGGTCTGCACCACCGAGTTCACCGCTTTCGCCAAGGCCTCCGGCGAGTTCGCCGCCCTCAACACCGAGCTGCTGGGCCTGTCGATCGACTCGGTGTTCTCGCACCTGGCCTGGGTGCAGAACATCAAGGAAAAGTTCGGCGTCGAAATCCCGTTCCCGATCATCGAAGACCTGTCGATGAACGTGGCCCGCGCCTACGGCATGATCCACCCGGGTGCCTCCGACACCTCGGCGGTACGTGCCACCTTCGTCATCGACGACAAGGGCATCCTGCGCGCGATGGTCTATTACCCGATGACCAACGGCCGTTCGGTCGCCGAGATCCTGCGCCTGGTCAAGGGCCTGCAATACAGCCTGGCCAACGGCGTCGCCACTCCGGAAGGCTGGCAGCCGGGCGAGAAGGTGCTGCTGGGTGCGCCGAAGAGCGTGGCCGAACTGGAAAGCCGCGCCGGGCAGTCGCTGGAAACGGTGGACTGGTACTTCTCGATGAAGCCGGGCGCCTGAGTCCGGGTGGCAATCGCGTCGATGCGGGCGAAGACCTCGCCCGCATCGGCCTTCCGGTCATTCACTCTCTATGTACAGGCACTCGACCGCGGAGTCCCCCGTGCTTTCGATCACACCCGTTTCCGATACCTACCACGTCTGCGCGCAACTGCATCCGCAGGACGTGGTCGAAGTC
Source organism: Pseudoxanthomonas kalamensis DSM 18571 (assembly GCF_010211745.1). Lineage (GTDB taxonomy): Bacteria > Pseudomonadota > Gammaproteobacteria > Xanthomonadales > Xanthomonadaceae > Pseudoxanthomonas_A > Pseudoxanthomonas_A kalamensis. The sequence continues at coordinate 359,504 of NZ_PDWQ01000002.1, forward strand.
GCGCGTGCCGGCTACGCGACCCTGATCTGCATGCGCCCGGACGATGAAGTGGACGGGCAGCCCGCCTGGGCCGACATTGCCGCGCAGGCACGCAGGCATGGCCTGGATTTCCACTTCATTCCAGCGCGATCCGGCGCGGTGACACCGCAGCAGGCCGCCCGCCTGCGCGAAGTCATGAACGGCGCACCCGGCAGGGTCCTGTCCTACTGCGCCTCCGGCAATCGCTGCACGCTGGCCTGGCACATGGCCATGAATGAGCACGGCTGAAAACATGAGCTTGCACGTCATCCTGCAGACACTGGCCTCGTTGGGTTCCGGCGCCCTCGTCGGTTTCATCCTGGGCCTGATCGGCGGCGGCGGCTCGATCCTGGCAACGCCGCTGCTGCTGTACGTGGTCGGGATCGCCGAACCGCATGTCGCCATCGGGACCGGCGCCCTGGCCGTTTCCGCCAATGCCTACTCCAACTTCATCGCCCATGCGCGCAAACGCAACGTCTGCTGGCGTTGCGCGGTGTTGTTCGCCGTGGTCGGCACGCTCGGTGCGCTTGCCGGGTCCAGCCTCGGCAAGTCGCTGAACGGACAGCTGCTGCTGTTCCTGTTCGGTCTGGTCATGATCGTGGTCGGCCTGGCCATGCTGCGTCCCCGCCGCGAACGCGGCGGCGATGCCGATGTCACCACCCTGCGCAATTGTCTGCGTACGGCAGCGGTCGCGCTGGTCGCCGGTGGCGCATCGGGTTTCTTCGGAATCGGCGGCGGTTTCCTGATCGTGCCGGCGCTGATGCTGGCCACCGGCATGTCGATGGCCAATGCGGTGGGTTCGTCGCTGCTGGCGGTCGGCACCTTCGGCCTGGCCACCGCGCTGAACTACGCCGCTTCCGGCCTGATCGACTGGAAAGTCGCCGCGCTATTCATCGCCGGCGGCATCGGCGGCGGCCTGCTCGGCACGCGGCTCTCGCTGCAGCTGGGCCGCCAGCGCGATGTGCTGGCGCGAATCTTCGCCGGCACCGTGTTCATGGTCGCGCTGTACATCCTCTACCGCAGCGGCGCCAGCCTGCTGGCCGGCGCATGAGGTCATAGGACGACCGGCCACACCGAACTTCAATGGATCACTGCGACCTGATCGCAGGGCCCTGTCGCCCGCGACGGTTACGGACAGGCCGCGGCCAAGCAAGTATCGATGGGCGCTTCCTGCAGCAACTCGCGCACGCGCGCTTCGGTCGAACGCATGCCAGCATCGCGCCCCAGCTGCAGCGCCTGCTCCGGGTCCATGCCGGTCTGCATCTGCGCCAGCGCCAGCAGTGCGCCGGCGCGGTTGGCCGAGGCGCAATGCAGCAGCACCTTGCCCGACGCCGCGGCCAGCAGTTCGCGCAGCCGGGTCGCGTTGTCCGCATCAAGGTCGGCCGCACCGGCCACCGGCAGGCTCAGGTACTGCATGCCCGCCGCCGCCACTTCGGCAGCCTCGTCGCGACCCTGCATTTCCGCCTCGGGCCGCAGGTTGATCACCGTGGCCACGCCCTGCGCGGCGATACCGGCCCAGTCCGACGCCGTCGGCTGCCCGGCGGTCAGCAGTTCCGGCAACGGCGCATACAGCGGCACCTCCACCGTGGCCACCTTCGCCACTGCCGGTGATGGCGGCGGCGAAGCGCAGGCGCCGACCAGAGCCAGCGACAAGGCCAGCGTGGCCCGGAGGATCCTTGAATGCATGTTCGACTCCTTCGTGCGCGGCGACACGCTCAACGATACGCCTTCAGGTAGCGATCCTCGAACTTGCGCTTCAGCCAGTGGAACAGGCGAAGGCGTGGCAGCACGAGGTTGCGCTTGTCGTTGCGGAACACCAGCATGCCGCTGTCGAGACTGTCGACAATGCACACCAGCTCGGTCTTGAACCCGTGCCGCGCCGGCTGCCCACGCAGTTCGGCAGCGATGTTCCTGGCCACCGCCGCCGCCTGCAGATCGGCCTGGTGCGCCTGCTTGGCCATCCAGTCCGGTCCGGGGTAGCTGCCGGCGTCGCCGGCCACGTACACCCGCGGCATGCCTTGCGCACGACAGTTCGCATCGGCGGCGACGAAGCCACCTTCCGAACGCGGCAGCTCGCTGCCCTCCAGCCAGGTCGGGCCGGTCAGGCCAGGCATGAACAGAATCAGGTCGGCATCGAACTCACCGCCTTCGGTCACCACCTTGCCGGACTCCAGCCGCACCATCTTGTGGCCCAGATGGGTATCGATGTCCTGCCGCGCCATCTGCGCCAGCAGGTTCGACACCGCCGACGGACCCAGCCGCTGGCCCGGCTGCGGCGAAGGATTGAAGAACACCAGCCGGAACTTGTCGCGTCGGCCCTGCTGGCGCAGCAGGGTGTCGATGCCGAACAGGAACTCGAACATCGGCCCACCGCGCACCGCGCCGGGTTCCTTGGGATTGGTGGCGAAACCGACGGCGATGGTGCCGCCTTCCAGCGCCGCCAGCCGGTCGCGGATCGACTCGGCCGCGGCAATGCCTTCGCAGGGGATGATCGCGTGCTCGATCCCCGGCAACTTGCGCAGGTAGCGCCCGCCGGTGGCGATCACCAGGTAATCATTTTCGACTTCACCGCGATCGGTCAGCACACGACGACCGCCGTTCAGCACCTGCTGCACACTACCCTGGTGCCAGCGCACCCGCTGACGGGAGAAGAAGTCCTGCAACGGAATGCGCAGATCCTCGCCGCGCTTGCGGCCCGACGGCAGCCAGATCAGGCTCGGCAGGTACACCAGTTCGGCGCGCGGCGAGACCACCGTGATCTCCGCATCCACCCCCTGCTTGCGCAGCTCGCGGATCGCGGTCAGCGCGGCGAACCCGCTGCCGAGGATGCTGATCCGGCTCATCTCGTGCCTTCCATACTCACGACCGACCCACGGCAGCCAGTTGCGCCTGCGCCCAGCGCACGATGTCGGCCGTGCCCATCGCCCCGGACTGCCGCGCCAGTTCGCGCCCCTGGCGGAACAGCACCATCGTCGGGATGCTGCGGATGCCGAAGCGCGTGCCCAGATCGGGAAGTGCCTGGGTGTCGAGCTTGGCCAGCCGCATGGACGGTTCCAGTTGCGCGGCGGCAGCTTCGAAATGCGGCGCCATCATCCGGCACGGACCGCACCACGGCGCCCAGAAATCCACCAGCAGCGGCAGATCGGCCTTGACCGCATGCGCCTCGAACATCGCCGCCGACTCCAGCGCCAACGGATGCGCGGCAAACAGCGCCTGATGGCAACGCCCGCATTTCGGCGCCTCGCCCAGGCGCGCGGCCGGCACCCGGTTCAGCGCCATGCAGTGCGGACAGGCAAGCTGCAGCATGTCGTTCATGCCGGCTCCGCGGAACCACTGTCGTAGACCACGGCACCGGTGCCGTCCTTGACCGTCACCCCGACCTCGATCCCGGCGCGCACGCTCTGGGTGACCACGCAGAAGTTCTCGAACTGCTCGAGGATGCGCGAGAACTGCTGGTAGTCGTCGGCCGGGTCGGCCAGTTGCAATTCGACCTGCACCGACGGAATCCGCCAGCGGCCGTCGGCATTGCGCTCGGTGCCGGCGCTGATGCTGGCGTGCAGCTTGCCCGGCGTGTTCTTGAACTTGCGCAGGGCGAACAGCAGGCTGGCGGCCATGCAGTTGGCGATCGCCGCCAGCAGCAGGCGCGAAGGATTCGGTCCCTGGTCGTGGCCGAGCGGCGCGGGCTCGTCGGTCAGCAGCGGGTCCAGTTCGGTATCGTCGAAGCTGATGCGGAAGGCATAGTCGCTCTCCTGTTCCAGGCCGACACGGATCGGTTGTCCGGTACTCATGTACAACTCCTCGATGATCGGCGCGGAATCCGGGTTCGTCCGCGCCGGGAAGGATCAGGGTTGCCCGGCAGGCACTTCCACCCACAGGGCGCCACGCAGGTCGCCGACCTCGAAGCCGGTGGCCGCGTCGTCAGGATAATGCGCACGGATGGCCGCCTGCACCGGCGCCGCGACCGCGCTGCCGTGGCACGCCAGGCACGGCGGTTCGGTGGCGATGCCGCGCATCATCCGCAGCGACACGCCGTCCGGCAGCCCGTCGCGCTGCACGCGCAGCTGCGCGGCCGCCGGTTCGCCCGCGGCCACCGCCTGCTGGAACTGCTGCAAGGTTTCCAGCTGCCAGTCCTGCGCCGCCTGGCCCGGATTGCGGTTGCGGCCGGGCAGAGCGACCCGACCCAGGCGCACATGATGTTGCCGCATCACCTCGTCGGCGATCCCGGGGGCCTGCGTGTGGCAGACGTCCACGGCCGCCACCGGCCCGCCGGACTGCATCGACTGCTGCAGGGCTGCGCGCAGCTGGCCGCTGAAATCGGCGGCCGCGGCCTGCGCGCGCAGCAACGCCGGGTCCGGCGCCTGGGTTTCGGCCACCGGCGCCGGGGTCGCGGTATCGGCGTCTTGCGCATCCGCGGAAGGCGAAGCCCCCTGACATGCCGCCAGCAGCAACGCCGACGACAACACGATCATTCTTTGCAGGTTCATGCGATGGCCTCCTGTGTATCCTGCCGCGCCCGCTTGCGCTTCAGCAGTCCGTAGTACAGCAGCGGAATGACGACCAGGGTCAGCACCGTGCTGACCAGGATGCCGAAGATCAGCGAGATCGCCAGGCCGTTGAAGATCGGGTCGTCGAGGATGAAGAACGCACCGCCCATCGCCGCCAGTGCGGTCAGCGCAATCGGCTGCGCGCGCACCGCGCAGGCATCGACCACCGCGCTTTCGAGCGACTGCCCGCGTTCGACCAGATGGTTGATGAAGTCCACCAGCAGGATCGAGTTGCGCACGATGATGCCGGCCAGGGCGATCATGCCGATCATCGAGGTGGCGGTGAACTGCGCGCCCAGCAGCGCATGGCCCGGCATCACTCCGATCACCGTCAGCGGGATCGGCGCCATGATCACCAGCGGCACCACGTAGTTGCGGAAGTACGCCACCACCAGCAGGTAGATCAGGATCATCCCGGCCGCATAGGCGATGCCCATGTCGCGGAAGGTCTCGTAGGTGATCTGCCATTCGCCGTCCCACTTGATCGCGAAACTGTCGGTCTCCGGTGGCTGGCGGATGAAGAACTGCTGCAGCGCCTGCCCGCCGATGGCGTTGTCGGACACCTGGCCGACCAGGTCGAACATGCCGTACAGCGGGCTGTCGATGCGGCTGCTCTCGTCGCCCATCACGTACACCACCGGCAGCAGGTCCTTGTGCTGGATCGCGCCGTCCCAGCCGGCCTTGCGCACCTGCACCAGCTCCGACAGCGGCACCAGCTGACCGCTGCCCCCGCGCACGCGCAGCGACAACAGGTCGTCCAGCGTGTCCTGATCGGCAGGCGGCAGGCGCAGGCGGATCGGTCGCGGGTACTTGGAGCTGCCGTCGACCAGATGGCTGGCATCCATGCCGGACAGGCCGGCGGCAATCGCGTCGGCGATGTCCGATTGCGCCACGCCCAGCCGCGCGGCGCGCACGCGGTCGATTGCCAGCACATCGCGCGCGGCGTCGGCCTCGACGCTGGTATCGACATCGACGATGCCCTCGGTGGCGAGGAAGCGCTGTTCCAGCGCGCGTCCCAGTTCGCGGCTGCGCGCGTAGTCGGGGCCGTACAACTCGGCCACGATCGGCGACAGCACCGGCGGGCCCGGCGGCACTTCCACCACCTTCACCGAGGCGTCGTGGCGACGGCCAATCCCGGCCAGCTGCGGCCGCAGGTCCGAGGCGATCTCGTGGCTCTTGCGACTGCGTTCGTGGCGATCGACCAGATTGACCTGCAGGTCGCCGACGTTGGCGCCTTCGCGCAGATAGTACTGGCGCACCAGCCCGTTGAAGTTGATCGGTGCAGCGCTGCCGGCATACCCCTGGTAATCGAGCACTTCCGGGGTGCGGTCGAGCACCGCGGCCAGTTCGGTCAGCAGCGCGTTGGTGTCTTCCAGCGTGCGCCCTTCCGGCAGGTCGACGACCACCTGGAACTCGGACTTGTTGTCGAACGGCAGCATCTTCAGCACCACCAGCTTGAACACCGCCAGGCTGCAGGCCAACAGCACCAGACCGACCATGCCGAGGAACAGCAGGCGCCGACGCTTGTTGCCGCTGTCGCGGTCGAGGAACGGGGTCATCACCCGTTCGAACAGCCGGTGCAGGCGCGCGGCCATCGTGCCCGGCGCATGGCCATGATTGCCGTCGGCGGCATCGCCGGCATGATCGTCCGCACCGGCGTGGTGACGCAGCAGCTTCAGCGACAGCCACGGCGTGACCACCAGCGCGATCATCAGCGACAACAGCATGCCGACCGAGGCATTGACCGGAATCGGGCGCATGTACGGCCCCATCAGGCCGGTGACGAAGGCCATCGGCATCAGCGCAGCGATCACGGTGAAGGTGGCCAGGATGGTCGGGCCGCCGACTTCGTCGACCGCCGGTGGAATCGCTTCGCGCAGGCTCTTGCCGCCCTGGCTCATGTGGCGGTGGATGTTCTCGACCACCACGATGGCGTCATCGACCAGGATGCCGATCGAGAAGATCAGCGCGAACAGCGAAACCCGGTTCAGGGTGAAGCCCATCGCCAGCGAGGCGAACAGCGTCACCGACAAGGTCAGGATCACCGCCGAGCCGATCACCACCGCCTCGCGCCGGCCTAGCGCGAACAGCACCAGCAGGATGACCAGGCCGGTGGCGAACACCAGCTTCTTCATCAGCGTCTGCGCCTTGTCGCTGGCAGTCAGGCCGTAGTCGCGGGTGACTTCGATCTCGATGCCGTCGGGGATGACCTGCCCGCGCAGCGCCTCGATGCGCTGCTGCACCGCCTGGGTGATGTCCGAAGCGTTGCTACCCGGCTTCTTGGCGATCGCCAGGGTCACCGCCGGGGCGATGCCAGTGGCCGGACCGTCGCGGCCGGCCGGCGCGCCGTGCCAGACATAGCTCGCCGGAGTGTCGGCGGCATCGGTCACCATGGCCACATCCTGCAGCCGCACCGGCTGGCCGCCGGCGACGCCCAGCACCAGGCTGGCGACGTCGTCGCGGTCGGCCAGGAACTGTCCGGAGGTCACTTGCACCACCCCGTCCGGACCGATCCGCTCGCCCGCTTGGCGCGCCAGATTGGCCGTCTGCAGTGCGCCGGCTAGGTCGGCCACGGCCAAACCATGGCTGGCCAGCCGCGCCGGATCCAGCGTCACCATCACTGCACGCTCCGGTGCGCCGATGGTGTAGACGTCGCGGGTGCCAGGGATGCGCTTGAGCTCGTTCTCCAGCGTGTGCGCCACTTCGGCCAGTTCCACCGCGCTGCGTTGCGGATCGTCGGTCCACAGCGTCAGCGCCATCACCGGCACGTCGTCGATGCCCTTGGGCTTGATGATCGGTTGGCCGATGCCGAGTCCGCGCGGCATCCAGTCCTGATTGGAATAGACCTTGTCGTACAGCCGCACCAGCGCCGGCTGCCGCTTCACGCCGACCTCGAATTCGACCGTCAGCACCGCCATGCCAGGACGGCTGATCGAATAGGTGTGCTTGATCTGCTCGATCTCGGACAGGGTCTGCTCCAGCGGGTAGCTGACCATCTGCTCGACCTGGCGCGCGTCCGCGCCGGGGAACGGCACGATGACGTTGGCCATGGTCACGTCGATCTGCGGTTCTTCCTCGCGCGGGGTGACCATCAGCGCAACCATGCCCAGCAACAGGCCCAGCAACGCCAGGATCGGCGTCAGCGGGTTGTCCTGGAAGGTACGCGCGATGCGCCCGGAAATGCCGAGGCGGTGCGGAGCTCCGGACGGCATGTCAGTCTCCGCCCTTGCGCGCGGCCACCAACGCCTGCACTGCGGCCACCGGGTCGACGGCGATCTTCTCGCCCGGCTTCAACCCGGAGATCACTTCGACCGTGTCGCCGGACTGTTCGCCCAGGCGCAGCTGACGCAGGCTCAGCCGGCCATCGGCCAGCACGTAGACCGCATTGATTTCGCCACGCCGCACCAGCGCCGATACCGGCACCCGCGGATACGCCGCGCCCGTCACCGCCGGGAACGCCACCTTGGCGGTGCCACCGGGCTGCGGCGCCGGATCCAGCACCGGCAGGTTGATCCGCACCTTGACCGCATGGGTGGCCGGATCGGCGCTCGGGAACACCACGACACCCGCTGCAGCAACGCGGCGACCGTCGTCGAAGCTCACCCTCGCCTCCGGCCGCGCGCGGACCCGCTCGGCCTCCGATTGCGGCACGCTGACCTCGATCCGCAACTCATCGGGCGCAAACACCGTCATCAGCGTCTGTCCGCCGATCAGGTCGCCGCCGAAGACCACGCTTTCGCCCGGCTCCACGTTGCGCGAACTGACCACACCATCGAACGGCGCGCGCACCTGGGTATAGCCCAGCGACTGCCGCGCCTGCGCCAGCCCGGCGGCGGCGGCATTACGGGCGGCCAACGCCGAATCGCGCCCCGCGCGCATCTGGTCCAGCTGCGACTTCGACACGTACTGGCTGCCGGCCAGTGCCTGATAGCGTTTGTAGTTGCTTTCGGCCTCGGCCAGCGAGGCTTCGGCGGAACGCAATTGCGCCACCGCGCTGTCCACCCCGGCCTGCTGCTCGACCACGCTGAGCCGCAGCAGCACCGCGCCGGCCTTGACCCGGTCGTTGACGTCGTAGTTGACCGCGGCCACCCGGCCGCTGGTCTGCGCGGTCAGCGTGGCCTGGCGTACCGCCTCCACCACGCCATCCCAGGCGCGTCCCTCCGCGCCATCGGCAGCGGTCACTTCCAGGGTCTTCAAGCCCTGGATCGCCGCCGGTGCGTGCGCTTCGTCGTGCCCGCCACAGGCCGCCAGCGTCGATGCCAGCAGCAGCGGCAGTGTGAATCGTCCGCTCATCGCCATCTTCGACCTCACGGGCGTTTCCTCACTTGAATGCACAACCGCTGGAGACGCCCAGCTTGCGGAAGATCATCGCCGCCGGGCAGAAGCCGGTGAAACTGGCCTGCAGCATGTTCAAGCCGATGAAGGCGGTGAACAGCAGCCACCACGGCGACACGAAGTGCACCAGGGCGACGCTGATCAGGATCATCACGCCGGCGAAGGCGAGGACGGCACGGTCAAGGTTCATGGGAATTCTCCGTTGGGTATCGTTGGGGTCAGCGGGTGCGCACGATGCCGAGCAGCTTGAGCACGTACTTTTCGTAGATCGGCTCGGTGTTGCCCGATTTGATCTTCATCATGAAGTACTTTTCGAAGGCGATCTTGGCCAGGTGCACCCACTTGCCGACCTTGGCCCAGGTGACGTTGCGCGGCGGGATCTGCGGCAGCGCCACGAAGGCCGCGCCGGTGTCGCCCATGTCGGCCAGGCAGATCGCGTTCCAGGTCGCCTCGGCGCTGCCTGCTTCGCCCTTCAGCTCGGCCTCGATATTCTTGGCTACCGCGGTGACCATCGATTCGATCATGAAGCCGGTCTTCGGCGCGCCGGTCGGCACCAGGGTGGCTTCCACCGGCGGAATCGCCACGCAGACGCCGATCGAGTAGATGTTCTTGTACGCAGGATTGCGCTGGTGCTTGTCGATCAGGATGAAACCGCGCGGATTGCACAAGCCTTCGCCCTGGCGCACCGCGTCCACGCCGGTGAACGCCGGCAGCACCATCGAATACTTGAACGGCAGCGTGTGGGTCTTCTTCGGCTGGCCGTCCTCGCCGATCTCGGCCACGTCCATCTCGCCGTCGCGAACCTCGGTGATCTTCGCGTTGACGATCCACTGGATATGGCGCTGGCGGAACTCGGACTCCATCAGGCCCTTGGAATCGCCCACCCCGCCCAAGCCCATGTGGCCGACGTACGGCTCCGGGCTGACGTAGGTGATCGGCACCTTGTCGCGCAGCTTGCGCTTGCGCAGATCCTTGTCGAGGATCATCGCGAATTCGTAGGCGGGACCGAAGCAGCTGGCGCCGGCCGCCGCGCCGACCACGATCGGACCCGGCGCCTTCAGGAATTCCTGATAGGCGTCCCAGCCGGTGGCCGCATGCCCGGTGGTGCAAATGGATTGTGTGTAACCACCCTCCGGACCGAGGCCGGGGATCTCGTCGAACGCCAGTCGCGGGCCGGTGGCGATGACCAGGTAGTCGTAGTCGATGTAGCGGCCGTCGCGCAGCAGCACCCGGTTCGCGTCCGGCTCGACCTTGTCGGCGCCGGCACCTTCGAAGGCGATCCTGTGCTTGGCCAGGCGCGGCGGCACCTGAATCTGCACCTCGGACGGCTTGCGCCAGCCCACCGCCACCCAGGGATTGGACGGAGTGAACGAGAAGTTGTCGCCTTCGCCGATGACGGTGATGTCCACCCCCGCACCCAGCGTCCCGCGCAGCTCATAGGCCGCGCTCATGCCTCCGATGCCCGCTCCCAACACCACGATATGAGTCATTGCAACGCCCTCCCGCGTCTCCGGCGCCCACCCCGGAATGGATGGGCCTGCTCCGGTTGCAGTTATATTAGCAATGTCTTATATTAGTCTCAACGAATCCAAGGAGCAAGCCCCCATGACCTTGCAGGTATCCGATCTGGTCGCCCAGGCACGCGCCGAGATCCGCGAGATTTCCCCCGCCCAACTGGCCGCCGAAGGTCTGGAGTCGGCGACGCTGGTCGATGTGCGCGAAGCCGCCGAATACGCCACCGGTCACCTGCCGGGCGCGGTCAACATCCCGCGCGGGCTGATCGAGTTCCAGATCGAGGCCCTGCCGGCCGGCGGCTGCGTCACCGATCCGGCGCTGTCGGCCAAAGACCGTCCGCTGCTGCTGTACTGCCTGAGCGGCGGTCGCTCGGCACTGGCGGCACGCAACCTGCAATTGCTCGGGTTTACCGCGGTGAAGTCGCTGGACGGCGGCATCAACGCGTGGCGTGCGGCCGGCCTGCCGGTCGTGCAGCGCTAGAGGCAACCTCGATGTTCGGACTGATCAAATCGCTGTTCGGCCTGGCCGGTCCGCAGATCGGCCCGGCCGAAGCGGTCGGCAAGCAGAATGCCGGCGCGCTGATGCTGGACGTGCGCGAAGCGCACGAATTCACCGCTGGCAGCATCCCCGGCGCGATCAACCTGCCCCTGAGCCGGCTCGATCCGGCCGCGCTGCCTGCCGGCGAACAGGAGATCGTGCTGTTCTGCCAAAGCGGCATGCGATCGCGGATGGCGCAGGGCAAGTTGTCCGGCAAGACCGCTCGGTCGCTGAGCAATCTCAGTGGCGGCATCCTGGCCTGGTCGCAATCGGGTCTGCCGGTACGCAAACCCGGCAAGGCGCCCCGTTCTTGAACGCCTTCGACGCGATGAACGAGAAAGCCGACACCGCCCGCTGGGACCAGCGCTACGCCACCGACGATTACGTCTTCGGCACCGCGCCCAATGCCTTCCTTGCCAGTCAAGCCTTCCGCCTGCAGCCCGGCATGCAGGCGCTGGCGGTCGCCGACGGCGAAGGACGCAATGGCGTCTGGCTTGCCGAGCAGGGACTGCAGGTGCTGTCGGTGGATGCTTCGGACGTCGGTCTGCACAAGGCCGCGGCGCTGGCCGCCGCACGCGGCGTGAGCTTGCGCACCGAACTGGCCGATCTCGGCGAATGGGATTGGGGCCGCGGGGACTACGACATCGTCGTCGCCATCTTCATCCAGTTCGCCGGTCCGGCGTTGCGTCGACGCCTGTTCGAAGGCATGCGCGCCGCGCTGAAGCCAGGCGGCCTGCTGTTGCTGCAGGGCTACCGGCCCGAGCAACTCGGCTACGGCACCGGCGGGCCGAAGGAAGCCGAAAACCTGTATACCGCCGAACTGCTGCGTGAAGCCTTCGCCGGCATGGACATCCTGCACCTGCACGCGCACGACAGCGAGATCGCCGAAGGTCACGGCCACCACGGCATGTCCGCGCTGATCGACCTGGTGGCGCGCAAGCCGGAGGTGTCTCCGGCGGAATGACGGTACATTTTCCGCCTGCGCGGCGTTGCCGGAGTACATCCTCCCCTCGCGCTCCCGCACGCCGCCAGGCACCCGATATCGCAAGGACGACCCGCATGAACGCTTCACCCACCACTGCCGCCTCCGCACCCGAACGCATCAATCCCGAAGCGATGCGCAGCCATTCCGCTTCCGCGGCCCGCCTGCTCAAAGCGCTGGGCAACGAGAACCGGCTGATGTTGCTGTGCCTGCTGGTCGATGGCGAACAGTCGGTCGGCGAACTGAACGCCAAGCTGGACCTCAGCCAGTCGGCGTTGTCGCAGCACCTGGCGATCCTGCGCCAGGACGGTCTGGTCAGCACCCGCCGCGAAGCGCAGACCATCTACTATTCGCTGATTCCGGGGCCGGCACAGCGGATCATCGATACCCTGCACGGCATCTACTGCTCGCAGAAACCGCTGTGCGAATGAACCCGCACGATCACCCCGTCATAACCCCTTTTTCGGCACCCTGATCGCATGTCCCAAGCTCCCAACAAGGCCGACCGCCTGCGCCAGGCGCTGTCGGCGCTGCAACCGACCCATCTGGACGTGGTCGACGAAAGCCACACCCACCACGTCGGCGAGGAAAGCCACTACAAGGCGGTGGTGGTCAGCCCGGTCTTCGCCGGCAAGCGGTTGTTGCAGCGCCACCAGACCGTGTACGCCGCGCTGGAAGGGCTGATGCGCGAAATCCACGCCCTCGCCCTGCATACCTACACCCCAGAGGAATGGGCCGAACAGGGCGCGGCACCGGAATCGCCGCGCTGCCGTGGCGGCGGCCTGCACGACCGGCGCACGCACGGGAGCTGAGCCCCGCACGCACGTCCGGCCGGCGGAAACGGCGGACCGGATTCGGCTCCACCGCCCTGCCGGACCTTCGACGAAGATCAGTGCTGCATGTGCGCGCTGCCGGCGCCCATCTCGCGCACTTCGAACTCCACCGGGATCGCGCCGGCATGTTCGAACACCAGCGTCACGCTGAAGCGTTCGCCCGCCGTCAATGCATGGGTCGGGCGGATGAACATCAGGTGATATCCGCCGGGCGCCAGCTCGACCTTGCCGCCGGCCGGCACCGCCAATCCGTCGGCCAGCGCGCGCATCCGCATCATCCCGTCCTCGTGGCGCATCTCGTGGATTTCCACCCGTTCGGCGATCCCGCTCTCGGCCCGCAACAGACGATCATCCTTCGTGCCCGTGTTGACCACGGTCAGGAAACCGCCGGCCACCGGCGCCGCCGCCACCGTCGCCCGCGCCCACGCACCTTCGACGCGTACGCCTTGCTTCGGTTCGGCGGAACACGCCGCCGTCGCCAGCAGCAGGGCCATGGCCCAAAACAGCATTCGTTTCATCGCTTTTTCTCCCATGCTCATGTTTTCAAAGTTCAATCACATCGCCGTCCAGCAGGCTCAATGGCCGGCCGGCGTCAATGCGTTGCAACAGGGCCTGACCCAGGAATACCGTCCAGGCCAGCAACCAGACGCCGATGCCGGCAAGGAACAACAGCACGACATTCATCTTCGCCTCCTCCCGTCGCGGCTCAATACTTGAAACCCAGCTTCACCCAGACGCTGCGACCCGGCTCGTCGATCCGCACCGGCATCGCCGGATAGCCGAAGTCGGCACTGCCGGCCAGGTTCAGATGCTCGCTGTAATCACGGTCGAACAGGTTGTCGATGCCGGCGGTCAGCTGCAGCCGGTCGTTGAAGCGGTAACCACCGTTCAATGCCACCGTGACGAAGCCCGCGCTGGAGCCCAGATCCCGGCCGACCACGTTGCCCTGCCCCACCGCCACCCGGTCCTGCGCATCGACCGCGCGCACCAGCACGCCAGCGGTCCAGCGTGGGCCGTCATAGGCCGCGGTCAGCTTCGCCTCCAGCGGGGTCATCTGCGGCAATGGCGTGCCGGCGCTGCGGTTCTCGCCCCAGGCCCAGGCCACGCTGCCGCCCAGTTTCCAGTACGCGGCCGGGCGGAACTCCAGACCCGCCTCAGCACCGTGGATGCGCGCATCGACATTGGCCACCGAGGACATCGAACCCATCATGCCGCCGCTGCTGTAGGTGAACAGGATGTAGTCGTCGACCCTGCCCGCGTAGGCCGACACCCAGGCATCCAGCCGCTCGCTGCGGTACTGCGCGCCGATGTCGAGCTGGGTGGTCTTCTCCGGCTCGACGCCGGCGAAAGCGTTGGCCGCACCCATCGGCCCCATGTCCGGCGAGAACAGTTCCCAGTAGTCCGGCATGCGCCCGGTGTGGCCCAGGCCGGCGTACCAGCCGAAACCGCTGTCGGCGATGTCGTGCTCGTAGCGCAGGAAGCCGCCGGACAGGGTTTTCTCGCGGGTCACGCCGGCGGTCGGGTTGGGCATGCTCATCATCCCGCCCATGCCCATCATGCTCACGGTGGCTCGATGGTCGCTGACCTCGGCACGGTCGGCACGCGCACCGGCGACCACGCGCTGGCCGGGCGCCAGCGTCCACGTCGCTTCGGCGAACAGGCCCAGATTGCGGAACTCGGCATCCTCGGACCATGGCAACTCGCGATAGGCGCCGCGGCCCATCGCGCTACGCTCGCGATGACGGCTGCGCTGCGCATCCACGCCGGCGCTCAGTTCGAACGCGTTCCAGGCCCAGTCCGCCGCGGCCCGCCCCCCTTGGGTACGACGGTCGACATTGGACGCCATCGGCATCGGCATGCTGCTCATCGGGTTCGGATCGCGCAGCGTGTAGTTGTCCATCAGGTGATCGGCGTAGTTGTGGAACAGGTTGGCCTGGACACGTTTCAGCGCACCCTGGAAGCCGCCCTTCTCGAACCGCAGGCCGTAGCTTTCGCGCTTGAACATCGAGCCGTCCATGCCGCGACCGGCATAGCGCGCCTCGCCGTCGCCGCTGCCGGCGGTGAACTCCAGCACGGTATCGGCATCCGGCGTCCAGCCCAGGGCAAGATCGGCGTTCCACTTCTTCCACTCGGACGGCACGCCATCGCCATCGCCGTCGTCGTAGTCGTCAGATTGCGAGCGGTTGGCGCTGAGCCGCGCGTAGCCGAGCGGCGCGCCGACGGTGGCGTCCAGCACCTGGTCGTTGCGGCCGAAGCTGCCGCCCAGCAGGCTGCCCTGCAGGCGCAGCCCGGCTTCGTCGAAGCGCTCGGTATCGCGCTGGAAGCGCACGGTGCCGGCCGAGGCGCCCGGCCCCCACAGCACCGTCTGCGGCCCCTTGACCACGGTCAGTCGGTCATAGGTTTCCGGCGCCACATAGCTGAGCGGATTGTCCATTCGCGCCGGGCAGGCACCGGGCATGCTGCCGTCGTTGCTGAGCAGGTTCAGGCGCGAACCGAACATGCCGCGCAGCACCGGGTCGCCATTGGTGCCGCCGTTGCGCAAGGCGGAAAAGCCGGGAATGGTCTTCAGGTAATCGGCGCCGTCGCTGGCCGGCACCGGCTGCCGCGGCAGACGCGGATCGGTAACGAAGGTCAACGGCGACACCGGCGCGGCAGTCACCACCACGGTGTCGAGGGTTTCGGTCTCGTCGTCGGCAGGTTCGGCGGCCAGGGCAGGGGTGGCCGCCAGAGCCAGAGCCAGGGCCAGGTTCAGGCGCGACGGCATTGCCGGTACGGCAGGAAAAAAGGTCATGGAAACTCCAAAGCACAAGGGCAGGACCGTGGGTCCTGCAGAATCGTCAGGTCTTGTGGTTCAGAGCAGGCAGGGCGGGCCGCGCGCGCCCAATCCAAGCAACAGCGCGGCCGGATGCGCCGGCGGCGCGCGGCCTTCCGGAGCGATCGAACGCCCCGGCAATGGCAACAGGAAAGTCAGCGCCAGCAGGACCGTCGTCACCGACGCCAGCAACGGACAATAGGCGCAGTAATCGCCGCCCATCGCTCCCGCCGGCAACGGCTGCTTGCCGGTATCGTCCGGATGCAGCGCATCCAGCCACGACAGGCCATCGGTGGTGCACATGGCGGCCAGCGCATCCAGGTAGCGCGGGCTGCCGCTTTCCAGCCAACGGCTGACCGACGGTGCCAGCGCCACCAGCAGGATGGCGACCAGCCCCAGACGGGCCATCAGCAACTGGAAGCGGCGATTGCGGATCACGCCCGGACTTTACCCCGGAATCGCGTCGATGACAGCATGCGCCGCCGCAACCACCGCATCCACGGTAATGCCGAACTGCCTGTACAGCTCGCCGGCCGGCGCCGAGGCGCCGAAGTGGTCGATGCCGATCACCGCACCGTCCAGACCGACATAGGCGCGCCAGAAGCCGGTGACACCCGCCTCGACCGCCACCCGCCGGCGCACCGCAGCCGGCAGCACCGATTCACGGTATTCGGCACTCTGGCGCTCGAACACGTCGGTGGACGGCATCGACACCACCCGCGCCTTGCCGCCGAACTGCTCGGCAGCCTTGACCGCCAGTTCCAGCTCCGAGCCGGTGGCGATGAAGATCAGCTCCGGCGCGCCGTCGGAATCCTTCAGCACGTAACCGCCGCGGGCGATGGCGGCCAGCTGTTCGGCGCTGCGCGGCTGATGGGCCAGGTTCTGCCGCGAAAACACCAGACAACTCGGGCCGTTCTTGCGCTCGATCGCACAACGCCAGGCCACCGCCGATTCGACCGCGTCGCAGGGACGCCAGACGTCGTTGTTGGGGATGTAGCGCAGGCTGGCCAGGTGCTCGACTGGCTGATGAGTGGGTCCGTCTTCGCCGAGGCCGATCGAGTCGTGGGTGTACACGTGGATCGCGTGCGCGTGCATCAGCGCGCTCATCCGCACCGCGTTGCGCGCGTAGTCGCTGAACACCAGGAAGGTGGCGTCGTACGGCAGGAAGCCGCCGTGCAGGGCCAGGCCGTTGCTGATCGCGCTCATCGCGAATTCGCGCACGCCGTAGTTGATGTAGTTGGCATCGGCGGCACCATCGGCCACCGGCTTGCTGCCGGACCACAGGGTCAGGTTGGAATGGGCCAGGTCGGCCGATCCGCCGACCATTTCCGGCAACAGCGGCGCGAAGGCTTCGATCGCCATCTGCGAAGCCTTGCGCGAAGCCACCACCGGGCCTTCGGCCTGCAATTTGGCGATGTAGGCATCGGCCGCCGCATCGAAACCTTCCGGCAATTCGGCGTGCGAGCGGCGAACCAGTTCGGCCGCCAGTTCCGGATACTGCGCGGCATAGCGATCGAAACGCTGCTCCCATTCGCCCTGGCGGAAGCTGCCGGTACCGCCGGCACGCCAGCCGTCGTAGATCGCCTCGGGAATCTCGAACGGCCCGTATTCCCAGCACAGCGCCTTGCGGGTGGCCGCCACTTCGTCAGCGCCCAGCGGCGCGCCGTGCGAAGACTCCTTGCCCGCCTTGGCCGGCGAACCGAAGCCGATGGTGGTGCAGCAGCAGATCAGGGTCGGCTTGTCGTCCTGCGCCAGCGCGGCATCGACCGCCGCCTTGATCGATTCGGCATCATGGCCGTCCACGTCGCGGATCACCTGCCAGCCATAGGCCTCGAAACGCGCCGGGGTGTCGTCGGTGAACCAGCCGGCCGTGTCGCCGTCGATCGAGATATGGTTGTCGTCCCAGAATGCGACCAGCTTGCCCAGCCCCCAGGTGCCGGCCAGCGAGGCCGCCTCGTGCGAGATGCCTTCCATCAGGCAGCCATCGCCCAGGAATACCCAGGTGCGATGGTCGACGATTTCCAGTTCGGGCCGGTTGTAGCGTTGCGCCAGCAGCTTCTCGGCGAGGGCGAAGCCGACCGCATTGGCAAAGCCCTGTCCCAGCGGGCCGGTGGTGGTCTCGACCCCGGGGGTCATGAAGTTTTCCGGATGCCCGGGCGTTTTCGAACCCCACTGGCGGAAGCGCTTCAGCTCCTCGATCGGCAGGTCGTAGCCGGACAGGTGCAGCAGGGCGTACTGCAGCATCGAGCCGTGGCCGTTGGACAGCACGAAACGGTCGCGGTCGAACCAGCCGGGATTGTTCGGGTTGTGCCGCAGGTAGTCGTTCCACAGTACCTCGGCAATGTCCGCCATACCCATCGGCATGCCCGGATGGCCCGAGTTGGCGGCCTGCACGGCATCGATGGCGAGGAAACGGACGGCGTTGGCGAGATCGCGACGGCTCGGCTGGGTCATGGCGGCAAGAGGTTCCCCGGGGACGAAAGAAACGGGCGCGGCGGCGCCCGGACCGCCATTGTCCCATCCGCGCCCCGATAAGTCATACCGAACCGGCAGGGCAAGCCCGGCCGGTTCGCGGCCATCGCGGTCAGCCTTCGACCGGGCCGAGATCGTCGACGTCGTCGCCGATATGCGCCGGCTCGCCGCGGCCGACGACCACCGCACCGACCAGATCGCCGGTGACGTTGACCGTGGTCCGGCACATGTCGAGCAGGCGGTCCACGCCCAGGATCAGGCCGATGCCCTCCGGCGGGATGCCGAACATGACCAGGATCATCGCGATCACCGGCAACGAGCCGCCCGGCACCCCGGCCGCGCCGATGCCGCCCATCACGCACAGCAGCAGCACCATCAACTGCTGGCCCAGCGCCAGCTCGACGCCGTAGAACTGGGCCAGGAACAGCACGGTGATGCCTTCGAACAACGCGGTGCCGTTCATGTTGGCAGTGGCGCCCAGCGTGCAGACGAAGCGCGCGACCTGGCGCGGCACGCCCAGGCGCTCCTCGGCCACCATCAGCGAGGTCGGCAGCGTGGCGCTGGACGAAGAGGTCGAGAACGAGGTCAGGATGGCCGGCTCGGCGCCGCGCCAGAACTTCAGCGGTGACATCCTGCCCACCAGCCACAACAGCAGCGGGAACACCACGAAGAAATGCAGACCCAGCGCCAGCAGAACGGTACCGACGAAGCGTGCCAGCTGGATCAGCACGTCGAAACCCAGCCGCGCGGTAATGCTGAACAGCAACGCCGCCACCGCATAGGGCGCCAGCCGGATCACCCATTCGATCAGCCGCAGGCAGATGTCGTAGACACCTTCGCAGAACTCGACGAAATGGTGAGTGCCGTGGGTGCGCAGCACGGTGGCGGCGATACCGAACATCAGCGCGAAGAACATCACCGCGATCAGGTCGCCGCTGGCGGCCGCGGCCACCGGGTTCTTCGGCACGATGTTGAGCAGGATGTCGATGCCGGACGGCGCATTGCGGCCCTTCTCGGCGATCGCACCACCGTGCTCCATCGCCTGCGAGATCAGCAGCGCGCGCTGCTCCTCGGGCAGGCCGATGCCGGGCTGCAGCAGGTTGACCACGACCAGACCGATCATTACCGCGATGGTGGTGACCAGCATGATCCACAGCAGGGTCTTGATCCCGATGCGACCGAGCGACTTCGGGTTGCCGATCTCGACCACGCCCAGCACCAGCGCCGAAAAGATCAGCGGAATCACCAGCATGAACAGCAGGCGCAGGAACAGCTGGCCGATCGGGTCGGCCACGTAGGTGATCAGCGTCTGCAGCCAGTCCGATTGCGCGAACCAGAAGTTGCAGGCCAGACCGGCCAGGGTGCCAACCACGAAACCGATGGCCATCTTCCAGTGCAGCGGCATGCCGCCGCGACCTTGCTGTTCTGACATGCGTCTTCCTCGAATGTCCGGACCGTCAATCCGACCCGATGGCCGAGCTTAGCAAATCGACCGATCGCAGTCGGGTTGGACGTTCAGCGGAATATCGCCGTCCCTCGATCGCCATCGGACTTGAGCCAGCCCCGATTCATGCCACTGGTGCTGAACGGCATGACGATGTTGCCGTCGGCATCCAGTCCGACCGCACCGCCATTGCCCCCCGCATCCGGGATCACACCGAGGATCACGTGATCGGCGGCTTTTGCGATCGGCTCGCCGAGATAGCCGACCCGCGCACAGATGTCGCGCGCGGCATTGAAGCGGATGTAGAACTCGCCCCAGCCGGTTCCGGAAATTCCGCAGCGCGCATCCGCCCAGGTGCCGGCACCGATCACCGGCGAATCGCCGATACGGCCCCACTGCTTGCCGGTCATGCCGCCAGTGGAGGTCCCCGCAGCGATATGCCCGTCCATGTCGAGCGCCACCGCGCCGACCGTGCCGATGTAAGGGTCGTCCAGGTCGATCACCGGCACCTGCCAGCGTTCGGGCCCGGACAGTCCGGCCTGCCCCTGCTGTTTCTTCAGGAAAAGCTCCAGTTGTTCCTGGCGCAGCGGCGTGTCGAACCAGTGGTTGTCCACCCGCTGCAACCGAGGTTGCGTATCGGCGAAGCGCTCTGCGCCTTCGCCGGCCAGCATCACGTGGACCGAGTGATCCATCACCGCACGCGCGGCCAGAATCGGGTTGCGTACCGTGGTCACGCCAGCGACCGCGCCGGCATTCTGGTCGGCGCCGTCCATGATCGAGGCGTCCAGCTCGTGGCCACCCTTGGCGTTGAACACCGCGCCTTTGCCTGCATTGAAATACGGCGATTCCTCCAGCACCACGATCGCCGCCTGCACCGCGTCGATCGCCTTGCCGCCCGATTTCAGCACCTGCTCACCGGCATCCAGCGCCTGATCGAGTACCGCGCGGGTGGCGGCAACGTCTTCGGCGCTCATGCGATCCGGCGCCAATGTACCGGCACCGCCATGCACCACCAGAGCGTACTTGCCCTGCGCCGGCGCCGCCATCGGCAACGCCAGCCCTGTCAGCAGACAAATCATTGCGAGCTTTCTCACCCTTCCACTCCAATGCCGGAAGGCGCCCAGTATGAGCGTTGCGGTACCGGCTATGCCACTTGCAGTGGAGGGTGCAGCGCGACGGCTGCTGTTTCGTTCGCTCAGCGCGGATACAAAGGCGGCAGCAGCTCCTGCACAGGATCTGGGCGTGTCCGCCATTGCGGGCCTTCGCGGAAGGCTTCGCGCAAGGCCGCGCGCGCGGCGACGCCATCGCCGTCCGCCCAACGCACGCGGCGCAGCAATTCGACGGCCTCGCGTTGCGCCGGCAGCGCCAGTATCGACAGCAGCGCATCCAGATCCGGCGCCGGCGGTGTGGCCATGCCGCGCAGTACCTCGCCTACATCGTCCAGGCTGCCGGTATCCAATGCGCGGCGCAGATCGGCGATGCCATGGGTCGGCCGCGCCGGCTCGCGCGGCACTGGACTCGCAGTGTCCGACCCCGCAACACCACCGCCACGCAGGCGCAATGCCCAGACCAGGGTCGCCAGCCACAGCATCCCGAACAGCGCCGCCAGCCACAGCCACAACCGTGCCCATCGGGAAGGCGCCATCGCCACCGCCGGCATGGCGGCGCCGGTATCGGCCGTCTGCATCGCGGCATTCGGCTGCGGCGATGTGGCGAAGGTGCCTGTGCCCGGCGCCACCGGCAACCGCAACGCTGGCAGGTGTGCGCTCCTGGCCGCGCCGGCGCGGACATCCCACCACTTCATTTCCAGCGCCTGCAGGTCGATCATGCCCGCCGTGGCCGGCACCAGCGAATAGCGTCGTGTCAGTTTCACCTGCGGTTCGCCATCGACGAAACTTTCGCTGTAGTCCGGCGGATCGGCAAACACCTGCAGCCCCGGCGCCGACGGCGAGGGTAGTTCCGGCAATTGCGAGCGAGTCGCGCCAACTGCCGTCGCCTCCACCACCAGGCTTGCCGCTTCGCCGGCGCGCAGGTTCTGCGGCACCGCCGTGTAGCGCAGTTGCAGGTTGCGTAGCGGCAGCCACGGCTGCGGCGCGTCCTGCGGCTGCGGCTTCACTTCCAGCCGCTGGCTGGCGCCGCTGGCACGCAGGATGCCGCGCCCGCCGCCACCGAGCATGTCGTCGATCCATCCGCCGGCGCCACGGCCTTCGAAACGCGGCGCTGGCAGGGTCAGCGGTCCGCTGCGCTCGGGCACCAGCAGATAGTGGCGCTCCAGCACCTGGTAGCTGCGCCCGCCAACGTCGCGTGCATACTGCGTGTCGTCACCGACCCGTTGCAGCGAAGCCCCGTCCGGCGCATCCAGATCCAGTTCGCCGGAAACCAGCGGGGTGGCGTAATACAGTCGCACGGTGACACCGACCGATTGCTGCACGTATGGCTCGCGCGCGCCGACCTCGGTTTCCAAGAATGCCGCACCGCCGCGTTGCGCGGACGAACGTCCCGTGGCGGCCACCTTCACCGTCAACTGCAGCGGCCGCGTCCACTCGCTGCCGACGCGCAGGGTCGGAATGTCCAGCACGCCTTCACGCCGCGGTACCAGAGTGACCGCGAACAGCACGCGGGTCTTCATGCCGCCGTTGCCCATCTCGACCTGGCGGCTGCTGGAACGGTCAACGATCTCGAAATCGCCCTGCAGCGGCGAGAAATCCGGCGTGGCCGTGGTCTGGTCGGTCTCGACATTGAGCACCACCGCCTCGCCAGCAGCAACCGGATTGCGATCCAGCCATACGCGCGGCTCGGCCACGGCCGCCGTCGAGAACAGCGCCAGCGCAAACGCCAGGCAGGCGCGCCATCGCATCGTCATCGTCCTTCCCTCCGCCGGCGTTCGTGTTCCAGCCGGAATTTCTCCCGAAGCAGGCCGCCCGGATCATCGGGTACGCGCCGCAACCAGGCATCGACCGCCTGCCGCTGCTCGCGCTGCTCGGCGGTTTCGTTGTCCGCTTCGACCACCGCTTGCGCCTGTTGCGGCTTGCCTTCCTCGTCGGTCATGGCCTGACGCATGCGTTCGCGCTGCGCCGCGTCGGCCTGCTGTTGCGACTGCGCATCCTGCGCCTTCGCGGACGACTCAGATTGCGGTTTGCGATCGGCTGACTCCGGTGTCTGCTGCCGGGACTGCGTCGATGGATCCTGCTCCTGCTGCGATGGCGACGAGCCGGAAGTTTCAGGCTTCTGTCCCGGTTGCGGCTTCGACGACGAATCCTGTTGCTTGCCACCTGCCTGCCCTTGCCGCCCCTGCTTTCCGTCCTGCCCCGATTGCGGTTGCGCGTCCGGATTCTGTTCCGATTGCTGCTTGCGCGCGGCCTGCACCGCCGCGCGATTGGCCTTCGCGTCTTCCATGTCCGGCTGCCGCTTCAATGCCTCGTCGTAGGCAGCGATGGCCGGGTCGTAGTGGCCCTGCTTGGCCAGCGCGTTGCCCAGGTTGTAATAGCCGTCGGCCGTGTCGATACCCTCGAACTGTTGTTGCGCGGCTGCGTAATCGCCCTCGCGATAGGCCCTGGCGCCTTCGACCAGGCGTCCGTGCTGCACCTGATCGGCACGCCGCCACCAGCCGCCTTCGGCGGCCTGCGCCGGAAGCGCCAACGGCAACAGCACGCACAACGCCAGTACCGTCATCCCGCCACGGCGGAACAGCGGCAATGCCAGCAGCAACAGCGGCAGCAGCAGCCAGTAGCCTTCGTCCTGCCAGGCCAGGCCGCCTTGCCCACGCGCGGTCGATGCCGCTTCGCGCGGCTGCAGCACATCGAGCGCCTGCAGGTCGGCATCGTCCGCCGTCAGCGTCCGATAGCGTCCACCGCCGGCCGTGGCCAGCGCCTGCAACGAACCCGTATCCAGCCGCGCCTGCTCGATTGCGCCCGCGCGTGCGCGGTAGGCGCTGCCGGTCGGCGTGCCGATCCCCAGTACCGAGACCCGTGTGCCCTGCTGCCACGCTTCGACCGCGGCGGCTTGCGCGGCCGCGTTCGCCTGGTCGGTCAATAACAGGATGTCGCCATGCTCGAATCCGGCTTGCTGCAGCAACCGTTGCGACCACGCGATGGCCGCGGCCGGATCCTGACCGTCGACCGGCATCACGTCCGGATCCAGTGCGTCGAGGAACAGCGCTACATTGCCGGCATCGTCGGTCAGCGGTGCCACCGTGTACGGCTCGCCGGAATAGGCCACCAGAGCCACCTGCCCGCCTTCGCGCGCACGCAGCAGGTGCGACAGCTTGGCGCGTACCTGCGCCAGCCGCGACGGCGGCAGGTCGTTGGCACTGATGCGGCTGGACAGATCGACGGCGATCACCAGCGGCGAACGCGCCTGCCACAGCGGCTGTTCGCTCTGCCTCCAGCTCGGCCCCGCCAACGCCAGCACTGCCAGCACGATGCAGACCGATGCGAGCCACGGGCCATTGCGCCCCGGCTTGCCGCCATCGTCCAGCAGATGCGGCAACAGATGCGCATCGACCGATTCGCGCCAGACGGCGGCCCGCTGCGCGCGCCGGCGCGCCCACAGCCAAATCACAGGCAATGCCAGCAGCGCCCACAACCAGTGCAGGCGCAGGAAATGCAGGGCATCCCACCAGACGCTCATGGCCAGCGCCCCGGACGGATGAAGGCCAGCACCGCCAGCAGCATCGCCGCTGCCAGCGGCCACGGATACAGCTCGATGCGCGGGCGCACTGCCTTGCCCGGCTGCGTCACCGGCTCGATCCGGTCCAGTTCGTCGTAGATGCCGACCAATTCCGCCGTGTCGCGGGCGCGGAAGAATTGACCACCGGTCGTCTGCGCGATCTTCTGCAACGTCGCCTCGTCGATCTCGTCGTTGCCGCCCACCGGCAGCGCCAGACCGAACAGCGACAACGCGCCGCTGCCGCCGAAGCCGATTGTATGCACGCGCACGTGTTCGGCACGCGCCAGTTCCGCCGCTTTCAGCGGATCGAGCATGCCTGCCGTGTTGACGCCGTCGGTCAGCAGGATCAGTACACGCTGTCCTTTCTTCTGTTCGCGCAGACGCTTGACCGCCAGGCCGATGGCGTCGCCGATCGCGGTCTCGCGCCCGGCCAGACCGGTCACGCTGTCGCGCAGCTGCTCGCGCACCGAGTCGCGATCCAGCGTCAGCGGAGCCAGGGTATAGGCGCGCTGTCCGAACACCAGCAGGCCGACACGATCACCCTTGCGCCGGTCGAGGAAATCGGCGAGCACGGCCTTGGCCGCCGTCAGCCGCTCCACCGCGCGGCCGCCCAACTCCATGTCCGGCTCACTCATGCTGCCGGACAAATCAATCGCCAACATCAGGTCGCGACCGCTGTGCGGCGGCACCACCGCTTCGCCCAGCCGCTGCGGGCGTGCAGCCGCTGCGCACAACAGCAGCCACGCCAGCGCCGCCAGCAACGGCACGCCGAGCCGCCGAGCCGTTCCGCCCGCTTCGACGATGTGGCGCAGGCGTTGCCCGTACGGCACCTTCAGCGCGGCACCGGCCGGCTTGCGCGCCGGCAACAGCCACGCGACTAGCCACGGCAACGGCAAGGCGCACCACGCCCACGGCCAGGCGAAGCCGCCGGAGAATTCGTGCAACCGGAGCAGCCACTCGCTCATCGCCGACCAGCCATCAACTGCAGGAATTTCACACGCGCCAGCGGAACGAATGCCTGCAGCTGCCCGTCATCCACGTCCGGTCGAAACGGCCCGTCCAGCAGGATGCGGCCGACCCCGGCGCTGAAGTCGTGCCCGCCTTCCTCGCCGTCGAGGAAACGCAACCAGTCCTCGCCTTCCAGCGCATCCGTCCCGGCGCGCGCGCGGCGCGATGCACGACGCAGCAATTCCGATGCCGCCGCCACCGCCTGTGCGCCATGCACCGCAGCGACGATCGCATCGAAATGCCGTTCCCAGGCGAGTTGCCGCTGACGGCGTCGATGCCGCCACCACAATCCAAAGACGGCCAATGCCAACAACGCAACGGCCAGCCACCACCAACCCGGCGCCGGCGGCCACCAGGCCGGCGCGGCGGTCACGTGAACATCCCGCAGGATCAGTTCACCGTTCTGCATCAGGCCACCTGCGGCTGCGCTCGGGCCAGCAGGGGTAACCAGGATTCGCTTGCGGCATCGGTCGGCAAGGCCATTGCCCGCACCCCGCAGCGCGACAGTGCGCCGATCGCCGTTTCCAGCCCGTGCACGAATTCCTGATCCCACTCACGCCGCTGGGCGCCGCCGGCCAGATCCAGGCGGACGCGTTCGCCATCGGACAGGAAAGGCAGCACCGATGCGGGCGGCGCCAGTTCCAGCGGGTCGGTCAGCAACAACGCGATCACCTCGGCATGCGCCGCCAGCCCCGACCAGCGCGCCGCAGGCACCGTGGCAATGCTGTGCGGATCGGCCAGCACCACCAGCCGCGAGCCCGGACGCAACAGACGCTGGGCGTGTTCGACCGCCACCGCCAGGCCATCGTCCCGCACCGGCGGTTGCGAGTACCAGCGCACCAGCGCATCCAGTACGCGCAATGCGCCGCGCGCGCCGGCGGCCGGCGGAATCGGTGCTTCGCTGCGACACCCCCGCAGGGCCGCGATGCGGTCGCCGTCGCGCACGGCAGCCCAGGCCGCGACCGCGCCCGCACGCGCCGCCTGCACGGACTTGAAGCGCTCGCGGGTGCCGAAGTACAGCGACGGCGTGGTATCGGCCAGCAGCAGGGTCAGACGATCGCGTTCCGCGTGGTAGAGCTTGGTATGGGTCCGTCCGCTGCGGGCGGTCACCCGCCAGTCGATATGGCGCACATCGTCCCCGGCGACATATTCACGCGATTCGGCGTATTCCATGCCACGGCCCCGGTGCGGCGATGGCGCCGCGCCGACCTGGCCGTAGCGTCCGCGCCGGGCCGGTGGCCGGCGCTGGGCAATGGCGCGCAACGCCACCAGTTCGCTCAGCGCGGGACGGATACCGTTATTGGCCGTGTCCTTCATCATGCGCCCGTCCGCGCTCAGGGCAGCGGAACCTTTTCGACCAGCGCCGCAACCAGGCGGTCGCCGTCCCAGCCTTCAGCCGTCGCTTCATAGCTGGGCAGAACCCGGTGCCGCAACACGTCCGGCGCGATTGCGCGCACGTCCTCGGGAGTAACGTAGTCGCGACCGGCAAGCCAGGCGCGCGCGCGCGCGCAGCGCTCCAGCGCGATCGAGCCGCGCGGGCTGGCGCCCCAGGCGATCCGTGCGGCCAGCGTCGGGTCGTACCGCTGCGGATCACGCGAGGCCAGCACCAGTTCGACCAGATAGCGCTCCAGTTGCGGCGCCAGATGCAGGTCCAGCACCTCGCGGCGAGCGGCGAACACGTCCTCCAGCGGGATCCGCGCCATCACCGCTGCCGCCGGCTGCAGCGTCTGCCGGGCCTGTTCACGGGCCAGCCGCAGGATTTCGGTTTCGGTTTCCGCCTCCGGGTAGCCGATCCGCACGTGCATCAGGAAGCGGTCCAGCTGCGCTTCCGGCAGCGGGAACGTGCCCTCCTGCTCGATCGGATTCTGCGTGGCCATCACCAGAAACAGCTTCGGCAACGGCCAGGTCTTGCCGCCGACGGTGACCTGTCGCTCGCCCATCGCTTCCAGCAGGGCCGACTGCACCTTGGCCGGCGCGCGGTTGATCTCGTCGGCCAGCACGATCGGGTGGAACACGGGTCCGGGCTGGAATTCGAAACGCCCTTCCTGCGGCCGCCATACCTCGGTGCCGGTCAGGTCGGCCGGCAGCAGATCGGGGGTGAACTGGACGCGAGCGAAATCCGCTTCCAGTCGCGACGCCAAGGCGCGGATCGCGGTGGTCTTGGCCAGGCCGGGTGCGCCTTCCACCAGCAGATGGCCATCGGCCAGCAGAGCAATCAGCAGGCGCTCGATCAGCGCCGCCTGGCCGACGATGATTTCGCCCAGCTCATCGCGCAATCGAAGGAAAGCCTGGTGCAGGCGGCTTTCGGCAACCTGTCCGGTGACAGGGGAAGAGACATCCATGGGAGTACCCGTCGGGGATGAACGTCGATTTGACCCGATTGCCGCACAATGGTTCAAGCGGCAACAGTCATGCCCGACAGGCATTCAGCCCGCAGAAACCGAAAGGGCCGTCCGAAGACGGCCCTTTCCAGAACTCATGGCCAGCCCCGAGATCAGCGCTTGGCGACCTGCAGAACCTTGGGGGTGATGAAGATCAGCAACTCGGCCTTGTTCTTCTGCCGGCCCTTCTTCTTGAACAGGTTGCCTAGGAACGGTATATCGCCCAGGAACGGCACCTTGGAAATGCTGGTGCGGTCGGTGAACTCGTACACGCCGCCGATCACCACAGTCTGGCCATCTTCCACCAGTACCGCGGTATTGATCTCACGCTTGTCCAGGATCGGCACAGTACCGAAGTTGACCAGGGTGATGTATTCCCGGACCTCGTCCTTCTTGACATTCAGATTGAGGAATACGCGCCCGTCATTGGTAATGGTCGGGGTAACCCGCAGTTCCAGCACCGCTTCCTTGAATTGTACATTCGGTGTAGCCGCACTACCTGCGGTGCCGCCGGTAATGGTGACGTAACCAATTTCCTGACCCTGCTTGATCACGCCCTCGCGCTGATTGGCCGTGACAATGCGCGGATTGGAAATGACTTCGCCGCGACCTTCTTCCTGCAGCGCAGACAGCTCCAGATCCAGATTGAAGTTCTGCCCCAGCAAGGTGTAAGCAATACTGGCGGCCGGATTGGTGATGAAGCCTGCAGCAGGCAGGTTGACGTTCAATCCATCCGGAACGACATGCAGATTGTCCTGGGAGATCGAGACGCTGTCCTCGACATCGCCGGTAATAATGGCTGTGTTGTCGCCGTACTGCTTGCGGCCTGCGATACCGAACCTGGCGCCAAGGTCGCGAGCGAAGGTATCGGTCGCAATGACGATGCGACCTTCGATCAGCACCTGGTCGACCGGGCGATCGATCACGCCGATCAGTTCACGCATCTGCGCGACTTTCTTCGGAATGTCGCTGATCATCAGGGTGTTGGTGCGCTCGTCGGCAACGATCCGACCACGCGGCGACAGGAAGCCGTTCTCGAACTGGTTGCTGCCACTGCCACCACCGCCGCCGCTGCCCTGATTGCCAATGCCCTTGGCCTCGGTCAACGCCTTGAAGATTTCGGTGGCACTGTGATAGTTGATCTGGACGTAATCGGTGATCAGATCCTGACGGTTCTCGATCGCGATGCGCGCGTCTTCCTTGTCCTGTTCGAACTTGGCGAGTTCCGGCTGCGGTGCCACCCAGATCACGCCACCGTCGCGGCGCTTGTCCAGGCCCTTGGCGCGCAGGACGATCTCCAGCGCTTGGTCCCAAGGCACGTTGACCAAGCGCAGGGTCACGTTGCCCTGCACGGTATCGGAGGCCACGATGTTCAGTCCCGACTCTTCCGCGATCAGCTGCAGCACGGTACGCACCGGTACATCCTGGAAGTTGAACGTGACCGGTCGCCCCTTGTAGGTGCGATTGCTGGCAGCCGCGCTGGTGGCCGCAGATGTCGCCGTGGCGACCGACGACCCGACCGCAGGCTGGGCAGCAGCAGGCAGGATTTCCACCACGTATTCGTTGCCGCTCTGGTAGGCCAGCGATTCGATGCTGCCCTTGGTGTTCAGCACCAGGCGTGTGCCACGGCCGTTGGCAAGCGCGTCGATCCGCTGCACCGGCGTGGCGAAATCGACCACGTTGAGCGGACGCTGCAACGACGCCGGCAGACTGGCATTGCCGACATCGACAATCACCGAGTCGCCCTGATTGCGCAGGTCGGGGGCGGCGCCGTTGCCGTCGAAGCGCAGAATCAGGCGTCCGGCGCCGTCCTGGCCTCGTTTGAAGTCGATGGCCGACACCTGCAACGGGGCCGACGCCTGGCTTCCCGCCTGCGCTGGAGTCACGGGGGTCGCGGCGGCGACGGTACCGGTTGCGGCAAACAATCCGATCGCCAGTCCCAGGCCGCAGGCCCGGACCCGGGTCCGATGCCGTGCAAGACGCAGGCTGAGAACATTCAAAGCGGTCATCGTGTATCCCCTAATCATTGATCTTCAAGCGCGATGGCGGCCGGACGCTCCAGCCAGCCCCCCGCTCCATCCGGTACCAGTTCAACAAGCTCGATGCGATCTTCGTGCACGCTGGTGACACGACCGTCGCTCTGTCCCAGGTATACGCCTGGGCGCACCCGGTAGGTCACCTTGTCCGGCGCCATCACCAGGGCCACAAGCCCACCACCACTTCCGATGGTGCCCACCATGTCGAGGCTGTCCAGCGGATACTGCTCCAGCGTTTCCTTGCGCCGGTTCGGGTCCGGACGCGGACCGCTACTGTCGGCGTTGTTCCATGCATCGCTGAACGGATCGCGCATGTCCTGCGCCGCGTATTCGAAAGTCTCGAATTGCTGCATGACCGGCAACGGATCCAGCGGTGGTGCAGGCCGCGCACGCACGTCCTCCACCCACTTGCGCAGGTTCGGCGCATCGCCCGGTGTACTGGTGATGCCGCGACCACAGCCCGCCAGCACCAGTATCGCAAGCACGGGCAGCGCGATGCGGGTCATTCGGGAAGCCTGATTCATCATGCTCACTTGCCCCCCTTGTTGCCGGCCGCGGCATCCGCTGCCGCCTTCTCCTGCGCGGCCGTCTCTTCCTCGTCCAGATAGCGATAGGTCTTCACCGTGCCAGACAGCTCGAGCATGCCCGCGTTATTGCCATCCTTGGGCTGCAGGGAAATATCGTGCATGGTCAGGATGACCACGCGCGGCAGCGAGGCCACGCCGCTGACGAAGGCGCCGAACTGGTGGTAGCTGCCGACCATGCGCAGGGCGATCGGCTTTTCGGCGTAGAACTCTTTCGGCGACTCCGGGCCGGGCTGGAACAGCTCGTTGCTCAGGCCGCTCGACAAGGCCGTCTGCGAGACATCGACGATCAGGTCGGGCATTTCGGTCTTGCTGGGCAGCTGACGGAGCATCTGCTGCAACACCTGCTCCATCTGCGCCAGCTGCTGCTTCAGCGGCTCCAGATTGGCGGCACGCCCGGCCTTGTCTTCGAAGTCCCGACGCAGCTGGGTTTCCTTGCCCTCCAGGCTTGCCAGCTCTTCGCTCTTGCCCTTGATCAGCAGGAACCAGGCCATCACCAGAATGAACAAGCCGACCAGCACGCAGAACACGATCTTGGCGTTGCGCGGCCAGTCGCCGATGTTGTTGAAGTCCAGGTCGCTGACCTTGAAAGGTTTCTTCTGGCTCATGACGCCGGCTCCGTTTCAGTGGCCGGCGCGGTCGCCGGGTCGGCTTCCGGTTGCGCCGGTGCGCTGGCAGGCGTCGATTCCGTGTCGGCCGGTGTCGATGCAGGCGCATTCGCCGGAGCCGCTTCCTGCGCCGCCGGCATGACTTCGACCACTTGAGTGTCCCCGGATGCCCCGTCGGCAGCGGCCGCTTCCGCGTCGTTGGGGGTGGCCAGGCGAACCTGCAGGGTGAAGGTATACGGCAACGCCCGGGCAAAACCGGCCGCCGCACCCTTCGCGTCGCCGGGCGCCTTGGCTTCGATGATGGCCAAGTCGGGCTTGGTCATCCAGCCGGAAGATTCCAGGTTGCGCATGTAGCTGCTGACCCGCGCATTCGACTGCGCGCGGCCTTCGATGGTCAGCACCTCGCCTTCCTGTTTCAGGTTGGTCAGGGCGACGCCGTCCGGAATGGTGCGTACCAGAGAATCGAACAGGTGCACCATCTGCGAGCGATTGGCCTGCAACTCTTCGATGACCTTCTTGCGCGCCAGCAAGCGGTCCTTCTGCTTGTCCAGCGTCTCGATTTCGGCGATCTGCGCATCGAGCTTGGTGATCTCGCTGGTCAAGAACTGGTTGCGTCCCTCCTGGCCACTGATCTGGGCACCGTAGTAGAGCCACAGCAGGATCGCGAGCGCGACGCCGGCCAGCGCCGCGAAGCCGAGCATGCCGTAGAACTCTTTCTGTCGGGCCGCTCGCCGTTCCGCGCGCCAGGGGAGCAGATTGATCTTTGCCATCAGTCGAAGCTCCTCAGCGCCAGGCCGGTGGCGATCATCAGCGCCGGCGCGTCCTGCGCCAGAGCATGCGCCTGCACACGCTGACCGAGGGTCATCTGCGCCAGCGGATTGGCTACCAGGGTCGGTACCCCAAGCTGCTCCTCGACCATTTCCGGCAGGCCGATCAGCGCGGCGCAACCGCCGGCGAGCACGATCTGGTCAACCCGGTTGAATTCGCTGCCCGCGTAGAAGAACTGCAACAAACGGCTGATCTGCTGCACGGTGGCTTCCTTGAACGGCTCCAGCACCTCGACCTCGTAACTGTCCGGCAGGCCGCCCTGGCGCTTGGCCATGCCGGCTTCCTCGTAGGTCAGGCCGTAGCGGCGCATGACCTCGTCGGTCAGCTGCTTGCCGCCGAACACCTGTTCGCGGCTGTAGACGCTGCGCCCGTCGCGCAGCACGTTCAGGGTGGTCATCGTGGCGCCGATGTCGACCAGCGCGACCAGACCGTCGGCGGGCACCGCCAGTTCGTTGGCAATCAGGGCGAAGGCGTTTTCCACCGCAAAGGCTTCCACGTCCATCACCCGCGCGGTCAGTCCGGCCAGTTCCAGCGCCGACTGCCGCAACTCCACGTTTTCCGAACGCGATGCCGCCAGCAGTACCTGCACCATTTCCGGATTGTTCGGAACCGGGCCCAGCACCTCGAAATCCAGGTTCACTTCGTCGATCGGATACGGGATGTAGTTGACCGCTTCCAGCTCGACCTGCGCTTCCAGTTCCATCTCGTCCAGCTCGGCCGGCATCGGGATGATCTTGGTGATGACCGCCGATCCGGCCACCGCCGCGGCGGCGAACTTGGCCTTGGTCCCGGCGCGGGTCACTGCGCGGCGGATCGCCTCGGCCACGGCTTCGACTTCGACGATGTTCTTTTCCACCACCGCATTCGGCGGCAGAGGTTCCACGGCATAGTGTTCCACGCGGAAACGATTGCCCGCGCGCGACAGCTGCAGCAGCTTGACCGCGGTCGAACTGATGTCAACGCCAACCAGCGGTGGCTGGCTTTTCGGGAGTAGCCCCACGGTTTTCCCCTTTCCAGCAGGCACAGCCCCCGGCCGTTCCTGTCAGTCTTGTTATCGGTATCTAGAGCATATCCTACGGCACTCGCGGTGTTTCGTCCCGGGTGTGCCGCTTGTCACATTTGTTTAGAGATGCAGGCCAAGTGTTTGTTTCCCCCGGAATCGTTACTGGCTTGCCGGCCCTAATCTATACTCCGCCGCTGTCAATTGTGCAATCGGAACCGTACGGATGCCCCGTTTCCGCCGCCTGCTGCGCTGGGCGATCTACCTCTTCATCGCCTTCGCGCTGATCGCCGCAATCGGGCTTGGCATCCTGTATTACGTGGTTTCCTCCAAGTTGCCCGAAGCGGATATCCAGTCGCTGCGGGATGTCCAGCTGCAGGAGCCGCTGTACATCTACGCCCGCGACGGCCGGCTGATCGGCCTGTTCGGCGAAACCCGCCGCTATCCGGTGGATATCGATCAAGTCCCCGAGCAAGTCAAACGCGCTTTCATCGCCGCGGAGGACAGCACCTTCTATCAGCACAAGGGCGTCGATCCCAAGGGCATCGCCCGTGCAGTCTGGCAGATCGTCAGCCGCAAGGAAGGCCGGGTAGCCGGCGGCAGCACGATCACCCAGCAGGTGACCCGCCAGTTCTTCCTGAGCTCGGAGTACAGCTACACCCGCAAGCTGGCCGAAATGATGCTGGCGATGCGGATGGAGAAGGAACTGGGCAAGGACGAGATCCTCGGCCTGTACCTGAACAAGAGCTTCTTCGGCAACCGCGCCTACGGCGTGGCCGCCGCCGCCGAGTACTACTACGGCAAGTCGCTGGACCAGCTGACCACCGCCGAAACCGCCACCCTGGTCAGCACACTGAAATTCCCCTCCACCGGCAATCCGATCAGCAATCCGGCGCGCAACCACGAGCGCAGCCTGTACGTGATCGAACGCATGCGGGAAGACGGCTACCTGACCCCGACCGAAGCGGCCACGGCCAAAGCCGAAGCCATGCATGCCAGACCGCACGAGCGCGAAATCGAGGTCTACGCGCCCTACGTGGCCGAAATGGTCCGCCAGGAGATGATCGCCCGCTACGGCGGCGACGTGCTGACCAAGGGCTACCACGTCACCACCACGATCGACCCGACCACCCAGGCGGCGGCCGACACCGCGGTCCGCGATGGCCTGTCGCTGTACGACCACCGCCATGGCTGGCATGGGGTGGAGCAACACTTCGACGTGCCGGCCGATGCCGACGCCACGGCCTTGGCACGCCTGCTGAACGGCATCCCGACCCAGGCCGACATGCTGCCGACCGTGGTCACCCGCGGCGATGGCGACGGGGTGGTCGTGGTCGCCGCCGATGGCCGCGAAATCGCCCTGCCCGCCGCCGCCAGCCGCTGGACCGGGCGCACGCCGGCCGCCCTGCTCAAGCGCGGCGATCTGGTACGGATCCGCCCCGGCAAGAACGAGGGCGACTACCTGATCGACCAGATCCCGGCCGCGCAGGCCTCGCTGGTCTCGCTGGAAGCCAACACCGGCGCCATCCGCGCCATCATTGGCGGTTACAGCTTCGCCGGAAACGAATTCAACCGCGCCACCCAGGCCCGGCGCCAGCCCGGCTCCAGCTTCAAGCCGTTCGTGTACGCCGCCGCCTTCGACAAGGGCTTCAACCCGGCCTCGATCGTGCTCGACGCCCCGGTGGTGTTTCGCGACCGTCGCGGCCGCATGTGGCGGCCGCAGAACGACGGTGGCGGGTTCTCCGGACCGATGCCGCTGCGCGAGGCGCTGGTGCGCTCGAAGAACCTGGTTTCGGTCCGCCTGCTGGACGGGATCGGTGTCGATTTTGCCCGCAAGTACATCAGCCAGTTCGGCTTCGAGGAATCCGAGCTGCCGCCCAACCTGTCGATGTCGCTGGGCACCGCCTCGCTGACCCCGCTGTCGATGGCGCGCGGTTATGCCGCCTTCGCCAACGGCGGCTCGCGCATTACCCCGTGGCTGATCGACGAGGTCAAGGACCGCGACGGCAGCGTCATCTTCAAGGAAGTCCCGGCCGTGGCCTGCCGCAGCTGTGGCGGCCATGCCGGCAGTTCGGCGACCAGCAGCGTCGTCGACGGTTTCAACTTCGGCCCGACGCAATCGGCCGCTCCCAAGCCCGAGGCCGCGCCCTCGCCGGAAAGCGCGCCGCAAACCGCAGGAAACGACCCCGCGACCGCCGAAACCACCACCGCCCCGCGTGCGATCGACGAACGTACCGCCTACCAACTGGTGTCGATGATGCGCGACGTGGTGCTTCGCGGCACGGCGACGGCGGCACGGGTACTGAACCGCGAGGACGTCGGCGGCAAGACCGGTTCCACCAACGACTACCGCGATGCCTGGTTCGCCGGGTTCGGCGGCCCCTATGCCACCGTGGTCTGGGTCGGCAAGGACAATTTCCGCAGCCTCGGCCGCGGCGAGTACGGCGGCCGCGCCGCGCTGCCGATCTGGATCGACTACATGCGGGTGGCGCTGAAGGATCAGCCGGTGGCGCAGAATGAACCGCCGCAAGGCATGGTCGAAGTGACGGTCAACGGCAAGACCGAATGGGTCAAGGTCGAAGACGCCGACCGCATGCACGACGACGACAGCTTCTACGACGAGGATGTCTTGCCCGACGAGGAGGCGTTCGACATCTTCTGATCCGGAAGGAATCGTCCTTCCCCGGACCGATACGGGTTTCCTGTAGAGTCGATCAAGGCCTCCGCAGGGGACATCGACATGCATCGCGCCCGCCAACATGCCGAGACGCGGACCCGCGAGCGTCGGCGACGACTGGCCCACGAAGCCGCACGATTGATGGCCGAGGGCGGGTTCCGCGACTTCCACCAGGCCAAGCTCAAGGCCGCCAGCCGGCTGGGCATCCACGACGATGCCTCGCTGCCGCGCAATCGCGAGATCGAGGACGCCCTGCGCGAATACCAGCGCCTGTTCTTCGGCGACGCGCAGGTTTCCGCCTTGCGCATGCGCCGCGAAGCCGCCCTGCACGCGCTGGAGTTCCTCGCCCGTTTCGAGCCGCGGCTGGTCGGCCCGGTGCTGGACGGCACCGCCGATGCGCGCTCGCCGGTGCAGTTGCACCTGTTCGCCGACGACGCCGATGCGGTGCCGCGCTTCCTCGACGAACACGGCATCCCGGCCGAATCGCGCAGCCGCCACGTCCGTCTGGACCGCAACCGGGAAACCGACCTGCCGGTCTGGCGGTTCTCCGCCGACGGCATCGGTTTCGACCTGCTGGTCCTGCCGCGCGACGCCCTGCGCCAGGCGCCACTGTCCGCCGTGGACGAAAAGCCGATGCGCCGGGCCTCGGTAGCCCAGCTGCGGGAATTGCTGGCCGAGGACGAGATCGAAAACTACCTGGACGTGCCGTCCGCCTGAAACGACGACGCCCCGCCGAAGCGGGGCGCCATCCTGATCAACCGCAACAACCCGCAGGCTTAGCGGTCGCCGGCGCCCTTGTAGTCGCGCACGTCGTAACCGGTGTAGATCTGCCGGGGGCGACCGATCTTCATTTCCGGATCGACCTGCTGCTCCAGCCAGTGTGCCACCCAACCGGCGGTGCGGCCGATGGCGAACATGACCGTGAACATCTCGGTCGGGATCTTCAGCGCCTTGTAGATGATGCCGCTGTAGAAATCGACGTTGGGGTAAAGCTTGCGCTCGACGAAGTATTCGTCCTTCAGCGCGGCCTCTTCCAGCTTCATCGCCACTTCCAGCAGCGGATCGTCCACGCCCAGCTCGCCCAGCACCTTGTGGGTCATCTCGCGGATGATCTTGGCGCGCGGGTCGAAGTTCTTGTAGACGCGGTGGCCGAAGCCCATCAGGCGGAACGGATCGCTCTTGTCCTTGGCCCGGGCCACGGCGGTTTCGACCTTGTCCGCGGTGCCGATCTCATCGAGCATCTTCAGCACCGCTTCGTTGGCGCCGCCATGCGCCGGGCCCCACAGCGCGGTGATGCCGGCGGCCACCGAGGCATACGGATTGGCACCGGTCGAACCGACCAGCCGCACGGTCGAGGTGGAGGCGTTCTGCTCGTGGTCGGCGTGCAGGATGAACAGCAGGTCCAGCGCCTTGGCCACCACCGGATTCATTTCCAGCGGCTCGCTCGGCAGTTCGAACATCATGTGCAGGAAGCGGTCGACGTAGCCGACGTTGTTGCGCGGGTAGCGGATCGGCCAGCCGATCGAGTAGCGGTAGGCCGCAGCGGCCAGGGTCGGCACCTTGGCGATCAGGCGGATCGCGGCCAGCCGACGCTGCTCCGGATCCTCCAGGTCGAGGGTGTCGTGGTAGAACGCCGACAGCGAAGCGACGCTGGCGGCAAGCATCGCCATCGGGTGCGCGTCGTAGTTGAAACCCTGCAGGAAGTTCTTCAACTTCTCGTGCATCATCGTGTGATGCGTGACCTCGTTCTCGAAAGCCGAGAACGCTTCCTTGCTTGGCAGCTCGCCATTCATCAGCAGATAGGCCACCTCGAGGAAATTCGAGTGCTCGGCCAGTTGTTCGATCGGGTAGCCGCGGTACAGCAGCACGCCCTTGTCGCCGTCGATGTAGGTCACCGCGGACTTGCAGCTCGCCGTGGCGGTGAAGCCGGAGTCGTAGGTGAACAGGCCGGTTTCCTTGGTCAGCCTGGAAATGTCGACGCAATCGTTGCCCAAGGTGGGCTTGAGCACCGGCAACGCCACCGCCTTGTCGCCGGCGGTCAGGGTCACCTGATCGAGTGCTTTGGAATCGGACACAGCATGCTCCTTCGTGGGGGGCGCCGGGCACGCGACCTGACGCATGACGGGAGCCCGCGGCGGTCCCGCGGGTACTGTGAATTATCGCATACGCGCCAGCGCGCCGCGGCTGCGCAAACGCGTCTTCGGAGGCGAATCCGACTAAAGGACGAGCCGCGCGAAAGCACAAACGGAAACGGCCGCGCTAGGCGCGGCCGTCGAGTCCGAAGCATTTCACCACGCTGTCGCGGCGATTACTTCTGCTGGTAACGACGCTGGAACTTGTCGATGCGCCCGCCGGTGTCCACGACCTTGTGCTTGCCGGTGTAGAACGGGTGGGAGGCGGAGGAAATTTCCACCTTGACCAGCGGGTACTCGTTGCCGTCCTCCCAGGTCGTGGTTTCCTTGCTGGCAAGGGTCGACCGGGTCAGGATCTTGAAATCCGAAGTCACGTCGTGGAAGACGACTTCGCGGTATTCGGGATGGATGTCGGCCTTCATGGCGGCACCAGATGTGCGAAGGGAAGCCCAGCATTGTAACCAAAGCCCCTGGCGCGGCGCAAGCCGGCTCAGGTCGCGGCCAGCGCCTCCCGGATCAGGCCCTCGAAACGGTCGCGGTCGTAGCGCAGCAGGATCTCAGGCCCGGCCTCCGTCCCCTCGGCCTCGTGCCGCCAGTCGACCAGGCTGGCGCCGCGGCCGTGGCCGCCCTGCAGTTCGATCACCAGCGGCCGCCGCACCCGTTCCAGCGCGCCCTCCGGCTGCAGCGCCAGCGCCATGCCCAGGGCATCGGCGGCGTACCAATATTCGCCCCGGCGATCCAGCGACCACAGCCGGGTTTTCTCGGAGATGGCAGCGTAGAAGCGCGCCTGCGGGGTATCGGCCCGCAGCCACTCCTCGACCCGTTCGTGCAACAGGCCATGAGCCAGGGTGGCCTCCCAGTCGGCCAGTTCGATGGCGCTGCCGAAGGCCTGGAACACCAGATGCGCGGCTTCCGGGTCGAAATAGAAGTTGAACTCCGCCGCCGCGGTGATGTTGCCGTGCGCGGTGACCGCCCCGCCCATCACCACCAGCCGGGCCACCCGCTGCGGCAGGCTCGGGTCCAGCTTCAGCGCCAGCGCGATGTTGGTCAGCGGCCCCAGCGCCACCAGCAGCAGGCGCCCGGCGTGCTGGTGCGACAAGCGCAGGATGGCCAGCGCGGCATGTTCGGCCTCGGCCTGCCGGGCCGGCGGCGGGTAACCGACATCGCCGAACCCGTCCTCGCCGTGCACGTAACCGGCGTCCGGGGCCGGATGCAGCAGCGGCGCCGGCGCGCCGGCGAACACCGGAATGTCATCACGGCCGGCCACTTCGCACAGCTTCAGCGCGTTGCGCACGGTATGGGCCAGGCCGACATTGCCGGCAGCGATGCTCAACCCGACCACCCGGTGGCGCGGGTCGTTGAAGGCCATCAGCAGGGCCAGCGCGTCGTCCACGCCGGGGTCGGTATCGATCAACAGCGGAATGCGTTCGTCCATTCGCCCATTATGCGCGAAGCGGTTTCAGGCCCCGGCATAGCGGGCCGCGCCACCGACCCAGCGGGCGACGATGCGGTCGGCCTGCTGCGGCGCCTCGGCCAGCAGGCGGTCGGCCAGCGCGTGCACCTGCGGCAACAGGCCGGCGTCGCGGCCGAGGTCGGCGATGCGGAAATCGGCCAGCCCGGTCTGGCGAGTGCCCAGCAACTCGCCGGGACCGCGCAGTTCCAGGTCCTTTTCGGCGATCACGAAGCCGTCGCTGGTCTGGCGCAGGGTATCCAGCCGCTGCCGCGCCATCTGCGACAACGGCGGCTGGTACAGCAACACGCAGGTCGAAGCCGCCGCGCCGCGCCCGACCCGGCCGCGCAACTGGTGCAACTGCGCCAGGCCCAGCCGCTCGGCGTTCTCGATGATCATCAGCGAGGCATTGGGCACGTCGACGCCGACCTCGATTACCGTGGTCGCCACCAGCAGATCGATCTCACCACGGGTGAAGGCCTGCATGGCGGCCTGCTTGGCCGCGGCCTTCATCCGCCCGTGGACCAGAGCGATGCGCAACTCCGGCATTGCCGCATCCAGTTGTTCGAAGGTGGTCTGCGCGGCCTGGGCGACCACTTCGTCGGATTCGTCGATCAGGGTGCATACCCAGTAGGCCTGGCGGCCTTCGCTGCAGGCGGCGCGGATGCGTTCGACCAGTTCCGGCCGACGCTCGGCGGCCAGCGCCACCGTCTGCACCGGGGTGCGTCCGGGCGGCAACTCGTCAATCGCCGATACATCAAGATCGGCATAGGCGGTCATGGCCAGGGTGCGCGGGATCGGGGTAGCGGTCATCACCAGCTGGTGCGGCACCGCGCCGCCGCCGGCCGCGCCCTTGTCGCGCAAGGCTAATCGTTGCTGCACGCCGAAACGGTGCTGCTCGTCGACGATGGCCAGGGCCAGATCGTGGAACACCACCGCCTCCTGCATCAGCGCGTGGGTGCCGACCACGACCTGCGCCACGCCAGAAGCCACGTCCTCCAGCGCCTTGGCGCGCGCCTTGCCGGTCACCTTGCCGGCCAGCCAGGTCACCTGCACGCCCAGTGGCTGCAACCACGCGTGCAGGTTGCGCAGGTGCTGCTCGGCCAGCAATTCGGTCGGCGCGGCCAGCGCGACCTGCCGCCCCTGCTCAACCGCCAGCATCGCCGCCAGCGCGGCGACCACGGTCTTGCCGGAACCGACATCGCCCTGCACCAACCGCAGCATCGGCAACGGCTTGGCGAGGTCGGCGCATACCTGTTCGAACACCCGCCGTTGCGCCGCGGTCAACCGGAACGGCAACGACTGCTCCAGCCGGCGTGCCAGCACGCCGTCGCCGGCCAGCACCGGCGCGCGATGCCGCTGCAGGGCGATCCGCTGCCGACGCAGGCTCAACTGGTGCGCCAGCAATTCCTCCAGCGCCAACCGGCGCTGCGCCGGATGCTGGCCGGTCAGCAACGCGGACACGTCGGCATCGAGTGGCGGACGATGCAGTGTCAGCACGGCCTCGCGCAGCGAAGGCAGCCGCAACGCATCCAGCACGTCCGCCGGCAGCAGCTCCAGCGAGGCCTCGTCGGGCAGGCGATCCAGCGCCTGCGCCACCAGCCGGCGCAGACTGACCGGGCCGATGCCCTCGATCGCCGGATACACCGGGTCCAGCGCCTCGCCCAGGTCTTCGCCACCCTCTTCGTCCAGCACCCGATAGCTGGGGTGGACGATCTCCAGTCCGTGCTGGCCCGGGCGCGGCGTGCCGTAGCAACGCACCCGTGCGCCGACGCGGAACTGGTTGACCTGCTGCGAACGGAAGTGGAAGAAGCGCAGGACCAGGGTTGCCTGCGAATCGTCGGCGATCGCCACCCGCAACATCGGCCGGTAGCGGAAGCCGCGTTCGACCGCTTCCACCCTGCCCTCGACCTGTACTGTCTCGCCCGCCCGCAGTTCGGCAATCGGCGTCAGCCGGGTGCGGTCCTCGTACTGCCGCGGCAGGTGCAGCCACAAATCCTGCAGGGTCAGCAGGCCGCGCGCGGCCAGCTTCTCGGCCACCCGCGGGCCAACGCCCTTCAGCGAGGCGATGGGGATGCGGGCCGCCTCGTCGTGCCCGGAACCGGCTTGCGACATGCCGACAAGCATGCAGGCTGGCCCCGGCGGATGCCAGCCCGCCGGAACCCGGCCACGATCAGAACGAGACGCTCAGCTCCGCCCCGAGCTGACGCGGCGCCGATATCGAAGCGAACGGCGTGCCCAGCACCGAGGCGCTGATGTTGTTCACCCCGGTCACGTACTGCTTGTCGAACACGTTGTTGCCGTACACACCCAGGCCCCAGACGCCGTCGGCCGAGGTCCATTGCACGCGCACGTCGGTGCGGTTCTGCGCCTCGTTGACGTTGAAGTTGGGGCTGCTCTGGCAACTGCCCTGGGTCTGCGATTCCGCGTTGCAGCGACCTTTGCCGCGGTAGGCATGCAGCAACGAGAGGCTCAGGTCGCCCGCATCCCCCAGGTTGAAGGTGTAGCTGCCACCCAGCGACAACGACAGATACGGTTCGCCAGTCGGATCACCGGAAACGTCGGTGCCGTTGATCATGGCGTCCTTGTAGGTCGAATCGATGAAGGCGCCGGACAGGTTCAGGTCCAGCCCCTGCACTGGCCGCCAGTGCATGTCCAGATCCACACCCCAGGCTTGCAGATCGCTGGTATCGATCAGGTAACGTGGCACTGCCGAACCGGCGGTGCTGGTATCCAGGTAGATCGACTGCCGGTCCTTGTAGATGTAGTAGTAGGTGGACGCGTTGAGCGACAGCTTCTGCTCCGGGAACACGGTCTTGATGCCGAATTCGGCGTTCCACACTTCCTCGTTGTCGAAGTACGACAGCGGCTGCACGCTGTTGTAGCCACCGGCCTTGTAACCCTTGGCCAACGAGGCGAACACCATGGTGTCGTCGCTGAGCGCGTAGTCGATCACGAAACGCGGACTGATATCGGTCCAGGAGTCCTTCTTGCCGACCTTGACCCCTTCCAGTTCACCGAAGGCGAATACGAAATCTTCCTGGAACATCTCGGCCGCCACCGGCAGGCCCATCGACTGCAACAGGGCGAAGAACCCGGCCTGGTCCAGCGCCGCCAGCGTGTAGTCGAACGTCTCCGCTTCGCGCGGGCCGTTGTACCAGGAGAACTCCTTGCGGTCGTGGGTCAGGCGCAGGCCGAAAGTCAGGTTGAGCCTGTCGTTGACGTGCCAGATGACGTCGCCGAACGCGGCCAGCGCCTGCGCGTCGCCCTGGTTGATCATGCTTTCGGTCCAGGTATGGCCCAGCATGGTGAACGGAATGCCCTGGCCTTGCAGGATCTGGTCGATCAGCGCGATGGCGTCGATCGGCCCGCCCAGCATCTGCAGGTTGGACATCCCCGTGCCGAGGCTGTCGGTCAGCAGGCGAGTATCGCTGGTCTGGTCGGCCTCCTCCTTGAACCAGCTGACGCCGGCCACCCAGTCGAAACTGCCGGCCACGCCGTTGAACTTGAATTCCTGGTAGTAGCTGCGGTTGCTCTCGATGTTGGCAGTATCGAAGTACAGGTTGGGGCGGTTGCTGCCGTCCTCGTCCTCGCGGTTGACGGTATCGAAGTCGCGCAATGCAGTGGTCGACAGCAGGGTGCCCCAGGAAAAATCGTGGGTGACCTGCAGGGTGACGCCGTTGAAATTGCGCGATTCCTCGTTGCCGATCACGT
Organism: Pseudoxanthomonas kalamensis DSM 18571; assembly: GCF_010211745.1. Classification (GTDB taxonomy): domain Bacteria; phylum Pseudomonadota; class Gammaproteobacteria; order Xanthomonadales; family Xanthomonadaceae; genus Pseudoxanthomonas_A; species Pseudoxanthomonas_A kalamensis. Next base: position 402,082 of record NZ_PDWQ01000002.1, read on the forward strand.
CGTTGTACACCGGTGCATCCAGCGGATTCAGGTACGTGGCCGGATCGGCCGGATACGGCGCGACCGACGGATACGGATCCAGCGCCACCAGCCCGATCGCCGGACGCGCCTTCTGGTTGATGCTTTCATGGTCCCATGACAGGTTCAGCGTGGTCGCATCGCCCAGTTCCGAGCGCCAGGCCGCACGGGTCGCCCAGCTGTCCTCGGGGTTGAGCTTGGCGCCGCTGCCGGCGTCGGTCAGCCAGCCGTCGCTGTGGTTGCTCAGCGCGCTGAAGCGCAATGCGTGGCGATCACCGAACGGGATGTTGACCAGACCGGACAGATATTCGCGCCCATCCTCGCCGAAGCGCAGTCGGGCGTTCGCCTCGAACGCGCTTCCGGGCTTGTTGGTGATCAGCGACACCGCGCCGGCGGCGCTGTTGCGGCCGAACAGCGTGCCCTGCGGCCCCTTCAGCACCTCGATCCGCTCAATGTCGTTGAACGCCAGCATGGCACCACCGGTGCGCGCCGAATACACGCCGTCGATGTACACGCCCACCGGCGGATCGGTGCCGATGCCGAAATCGCCGACCGAGATGCCGCGGATCGCGTAGCGCGGCTGGGTCGGGCTGCCATCGGACACCACCAGGCCGGGCACGAAGTCGGCCAGGTCGCCGATGTCGTTGGCGGCGACGCGGTCAATCGTCTCGCCGTTGACCACCTGGATGGCGATCGGCACGTCCTTCAGTTCCTGTTGACGGCTCTGCGCGGTCACGGTGACGGTGTCCAGCGTGGCGGCATCGTCCTGCGCTTCGGCGGTCGCCTGTTGCGCCAGTGCCGATCCGGCGGCGCTGAGCAGGCAACTGGCCAGCAGGGCGCGGCGCAGGCCGATTGCCAATTCGCGTTGATGCAAGTTCATCACTCCCTCCCAGAAGCGTGGTATTTCGGTTATCCGTTCGTGTCGTCGGCGGAAATCCTGTCCGCCGCCATATCGTCGCAACTGCTGCGCTGGGCCTGGATCCAGGCATTGATCAGTTCCACGCCCTCGCGATGGGTCACCGAGCGACCGACCTCCGGCATCATTTCGCCCGGGTCGGTGCTCTGCATGCGGAAGCTGAGGATCGACGCCGCGGCATCGCCCGGCTCGATATCGTGTCGGCGGTTGCCAGTGCCGCGACCGGCAGCGATCGGCAGCTTGCAGAAGCCCAGCTTGTGGCGGTCCTCGGTCCGCGCATCCAGGAACAAACCCGACGTAATGGCCGCGCCGGTGGGGCTGTGGCAATGGCCGCAGTTGATGTCCAGATAAGCGCGCGCGCGCTGTTCGAGGCTGGCGTGGCCGGCATCGGCGGCGTCGGCATTGCGCGGCGCCTGCGCCGGATCGGGCGCGCCGCTCAGGTAGCCGATGCGGGTCAGATGGGTCAACTGGTTCTCGCGGCCGTCGGCATAGTCGAAGTCGCGGTTCAGGTGCCTGGCCCTGGGCCCGATCGGCGACAGCAACCGCGAACGATTGTCGGTGATGTGGCAGCCGCCGCACTGGTTCTGGTCCGGCACCTGGTAAGGCAGGGCCTCGCGGCTGCCATCGGCGGCGACCAGCTCCAGGTCAACCAGATCGCCGGTGCGCTTGAGCACCGCGTCGGTTTGGGCGTCGTTCCATACGTACGGCAGCGCGATCCAACCGTCCTGACGATGCACCAGCAGGCGCGTCTCGACCAGCCGCACCTTCGACAGCTCGAGGCTCTCGCCTTTCAGCACGCTGTCCGACGGCGGCCTGCGCGCCACCGACTTGCCGTCCCAGGCCTGCCCCGCCGGCAGCGGGTAGTAGAAGGTCTTGCTGATGATGGTGCCGACCGGGAAGTCGAAGGCCTCGTAATCGCGGTACTGCGCCGAGCTGCCTTCCGGCATCCAGATCGTCCGCAGCTTGTGCGCGTAATCGGTGAACAGCGGCGTGTTGAGGTCGTACGGAACCACGCCGGCATTCAGGCGCAGGCGTCCCTGCTCGACATCGAGCACATGCCAGTCGCTCAGTTTCGGCGGCATGCCATCGGCGAAGAAGTTCACCGAAGGCTGGCGGCCGCACCCGGCCAGCAGCATCAGCAACAGCAGCGCTGCGGCCAGACGCACGCGATCAACCACGCTTCAGGTCCACGGCCGGCAGTCTGGGCAGGTCGCAGGCGAACGGTGCGGCGTCCTTGTTCGGGTTCTTGTAGCCGCCGGGGCCATCGGCGTCGATCACGCCGCTGACGTCGCGCAGGCAGATTTCCGGGCCGACCGCCTGGTCATCGACCTTGCGGTCGGCGTTGTAGTAGCCGTCCCACAGCACGTCGGGCAGGCTGCCGCGCAGGCCGTACAGCGCGATCCTCAGCGCCTTCAGGTCCAGGCCGTCGGGCGAATCTCCGCCACCGGACAGGGTGTTGCCGTGCACGTAGACGCGCTCGGGATACGGGTCGAAGCTGTCGGACGTGGTCGAGTCCTTGTAGCCGGTCGAATACACGCTGGAGATGATGATGTTGGCGGTGGCGTTGTCGCGGATCTCGTTGTCGAAGATCTCGATGTCGTCGTTGGAATTGACCACCACCCCGGAACCGGCCGGCACGCTGGCCACCGGCGTGCCTTCGGCGCCGAAGTTCTCGTGATTGTTGGCCACCACCTGGTTGTCGTAGACGCGGATGTTGCCGCCCTGCTGCGACAGCCCGGGCATGTTGAATACCAGGATGCCGCCGGTGTTGCCGGTGGCGACGTTCTCGTACACGTCGGCGTTGCGGGTGTTCTCGACCTCGATCCCGGCCACGTTCTGCTCGGCACGGTTGCGACGGACGATGACGCCGTCGGACTGGCCGACATAGATGCCGGCGTCGGAAGCACCGATCGCCACGCTGTCCTCGATCAGCACGTTCTTTGTCAGCACCGGATACAGCCCGTAGCCGCCGTTGTCGGTGCTGGGGCCACCGGTCCATTCGACCTTGACCTTGCGGATGGTGATGTTTTCCGACTCGCTGATCTTCAGGCCGTCGCCGCGCGAATCCTGGATGGTCAGGTCTTCGATCAGGAAATCGTCGCCGTTGACCAGCAGGCCCTCGGCGCCGGCCTTCTGCCCCTTGAAGCTCAGCACGGTCTGGTCCATACCGGCGCCGCGCAGGGTCACCCCGCTGGCGCGCAGGGTCAGGCTGCGGTCGAAACGGTAGGTGCCGGCCGGAATCTCGATGACGTCGCCCGGCTTGGCGTCGAGCAGGCGCTCGTGCAGTTGCTGGGCGTAATCGGCATCGCCGCTCGCGGCCGGTGCCTGGCCGGCGGATTCGGGCTTGCAGGCAGCCAAGGCCAGCAGCAGACCGATCGTCAGGATGTTGCGTTGCATGTCGTCCTCCCGAAATGCGGCGACCGCGCGGCCACCATACGCCAGCGAATACTGGAAACCCGCAGTTTTGCCGCAGGGCCGCGTGCAACATAGGGCGGAACCGGCATACTAGGGGGGGCAAAGCGGACAAGCTGGAGGGGCCAGCGTGGATCAGCACATCGAAGCGGGCAACGACCGGCGTCTGGTCGCGGCCAATCTGCCGACCAATATGCTGTGCAGTCTGGTGCTGCTGGCCGAGGAACAGGGAATCGATTGCCAGCCCTGGTTCGCCGGCCTGCGCCTGAGTCCGGGCGAAACCTGCGACCCGCAAGTCCGCGTGTCCTACCGCCAGGCCGCCACCGTCATCCGCCGCGCCCTGCGCAGCCTGCCGGCGCCGGCGCCCGGGCTGGCAATCGGGGCCAGGCAGAACGGCAGCAACTTCGGCCTGCTCGGCCTGGCGATGCGGATGGCGCGCGATTTCGGCGAGGCGGTGCGGATCGGCCTGGACTTCCAGCAGAACCAGGGCCCGCTGCTCGACCTGCGGCTGGACGATGTCGACGGGCAACACGTGGCGGTCACCGCCACGCCGCCGCTGAAGGTACCGGAGATCCTGCCATTCCTGTGCGAGGAAATGTTCTCCAGCCTGCTGATGCTGGCGCGCGAACTGACCGACTCACGCTTCGCGCCCACGCGGGTCGAACTGGCCTACCCGGCGCCGGCGCATGCCGGGCAGTATCGGGAGCTGTTCGGATGCCCGGTGCTGTTCGATCAGTCCCACAACCGGCTGGTGCTGGAACGGCGCTGGCTGTCGCTGCCGTTTCCGCACCACAACCCGGTCAGTTCGCGACAGGCGCTGGCGATGTGCCAGGCGCAGATGGCCACGACCCAGGGCAACGCCGGGGAAACCATCGCCGCGGTCGAGCGTCAGCTGCGTCCGCGCCTGCGCGAGAACCCGAAGATGGACGACATCGCCACCCGCCTGCACCTGAGCGGACGCACCCTGCGCCGGCGGCTGGCGGAAGAAGGCCAGTGCTACAGCGACATCCACGACCGCGTGCGCACCGAACGTGCGCTGGAACTGCTGGAGAACCACAAGCTGGGCATCGCCCAGGTTGGCAGCCAGCTGGGCTTCAACGATGCGCGCGAGTTCCGCCGCGCCTTCAAGCGCTGGACCGGGCACACACCCAGCCAGGCGCGCACGCTGGCAAATTGATCGCGGCGCCGGGAACGGACCTCAGCCCAGCACCATCGTCGCTTCGACTTCGAAGCCCACGCCCTTGGGCAGGGCCGCGACCTGGATCGTCGAGCGTGCCGGATACGGCGCCTGGAAGTATTCCTGCATCACCGCATTGACCGCGGCGAACTCGCCCAGGTCGGTAAGGAACAGGCCGAGGCGGACGATCCGGTCGAGCGAGCCACCGGCCGCCTCGGCCACCGCCTTCAGGTTGTCGAAGGCGCGCCGCGCCTGCGCGTCGATGCCGCCGGCGACCACCTCGCCGGTCGCGGGGTCGAGCGGAATCTGTCCGGAGAAATACACCGTGTCGCCGACCCGCACCGCCTGCGAATACGGGCCAATGGCGGCCGGAGCCTGTTCGGTGTGGACGATCTGCTTGCTCATGCTGGGCACTCCGGAAGCTGGCTCTGAAACTTGGCATTCTACCGGCGTCCCGCCATCCGTGACCGCCCTTGCCTGCGCGTGCGCCTACAACTGCCGGCGCACGCCGCTGACCACATGCAGGCGGCGCAGGCGGCGCATGACCTCGGCCAGGTGGTTGCGGTCGCGGACCTGGATCGAGAAGCGCAGCACCGCCGCGTGCATGTCGCGCTCGAGGTATTCGACGCGGTCGATGTTGGACTGGCTCTGCGCCACCGCCGCGGCCACCTGCGCCAGCACCCCGGTGCGGTTCTCCACGTCGATCAGCAGCGCGGCGTCGAAATCGCCGCTGACGTTCGGGTCCCAGGCAATCGGCACCCAGCGGTCCGGCGACTTGCGGAACTCGGCCACGTTTGGGCAATCCAGCCGGTGCACGACCACGCCCTTGCCGGCGGTGTGATAGCCCATGATCTCGTCGCCGGGGATCGGCAGGCAGCACTGGGCGAAGCTGACCACCCCGCGCTCGCTGCCGGTGATCAATATCTTTTCCTGCGAATGCCGGGACTGGCTGCCACTGCGCAGTTCGGCGTAGGCGGTCAGCGCCTGCGCGGCCTGCGCCGGCATCCAGTTGCCCAGCGCCACGTCGGCCAGCAGCGCCTCCAGTCGCGGATAGCGGTGCTCGGCCAGGAACGCCTCCAGCCGCTGCTGCGGCAGCCGCTCCAGCGAGCTGTCCAGTTCTTCCAGCGCGCTGTCCAGCATGCGGTGGCCCAATTGCACCGCGTACTCGTGCTCGAGCTGCTTGAGCTGGTGGCGGATCGCCGTGCGCGCCTTGCTGGTGACGACGAATTCCAGCCACTGCGGCTTCGGCGTGGCCGACTTGGCGATGATGATTTCCACGCTCTGTCCGCTGACCAACTTGGTGCGCAGCGGCGCCAGCTTCTTGTCCACCCGCGCGGCCACTGCCCGGTTGCCGATGTCGGTGTGCACGGCATAGGCGAAGTCGAGCGCGGTGGAATTGCGCGGCAACGACAGGATCTTGCCCTTGGGCGTGAACACGTAGACCTCGTCCGGGAACAGGTCGACCTTGACGTTGTCGAGGAATTCCAGCGAAGAACCGGCGGCGCGCTGATTCTCGATCAGTTCGACGATCCAGGCATGAGCGCGGCTCTGCGCGCTGTTCGGCGCCTCCGCACCGAACTTGTAGCTCCAGTGCGCGGCGATTCCGCGTTCGGCGATCAGGTCCATTTCCTCGGTGCGGATCTGCACCTCGATCGGCGAACCGTACGGGCCGAACAGCACCGTGTGCAGCGACTGGTAGCCGTTGGCCTTGGGAATGGCGATGAAATCGCGGAAACGCCCGTCCAGCGGCTTGTACTGCGCATGCACCGCGCCCAGCGCGTGGTAGCAGTCCGGCACCGAGCCGACCACCACCCGGAAACCGAACACGTCCATGACCTGGTCGAAGCTCTTTCCTTCCGCATGCATCTTGTTGTAGATGCTCCACGGGGTCTTGATCCGGCTGATCAGGCGATGGTCGATGCCTTCCTTGGCCAGGCTCTGCGACAGCTGCACCTCGATCTGCGCCATCGCCTCGCGCCGTACCACCGGCCGGCTGCGGATGTGCTTGTCGATGACCGCATGCCGCCACGGGAACATCGCACGGAAGCTGAGGTCCTGCAGTTCCGACTTGACCAGGTTCATCCCCAGCCGCTGGGCGATCGGCGCGTAGATGTCCAGCGTCTCGCGCGCAATGCGCCGGCGCGCGTCCGGACTCTGCGCGCCCAGCGTGCGCATGTTGTGCAGGCGGTCGGCCAGCTTGATCATGATCACGCGCAGGTCGCGCGACATCGCCAGCAGCATCTTGCGGAAGCTTTCGGCCGCGGCCTCCTGGCGGTCGCGGAACTTCAGCTTGTCCAGCTTGGTGACGCCCTCGACCAGCTCGGCGACCGTCTCGCCGAACTCGGCGACGATCTCGGCATGGGTCAGCGGGGTGTCCTCGATGGTGTCGTGCAGGATCGCCGCGATCAGCGTTTCGGTATCCAGCCCCAGTTCGGCCAGCACCCCGGCCACCGCCACCGGATGGGTGATGTACGCCTCGCCGGACTTGCGCAACTGGCCCTCGTGCGCGGCGGCGCCCACTTGCCAGGCCCGTCGCAGCTGCGCCAGCTGCTCGGCGGACAGGTAGGACGCGGCGCGCTCCAGCTTGCGGACGTACTCGGGCACGCCCTCCGGTTCGGAAGCATGCGGCGGCACGGCGTTGGCGGAACGGCCCGGACTCATGCCCGAAGCCTATGCCAGCGCCGGATGGACGGCAACGCCGGCCGCCGCCGCCGGGCTTCGCAAACGCGAACGGCCCGCATCAGGCGGGCCGTCCTTGATCGGGCAAATGCGGTGCCGGGATCAATCGTCGTTCTTCGACATGTCCTCGTCGGCGACCACTTCGGCGGCGGCCCATTCCATCGCCTCGCGCTCGGCACGCTCGCGTTCGGCCTTCTCGACCTGCTCGATCAAGTCGTCATCGATGCTGCGCGCGGCGATCTCGCGCAGCGCCAGCACGGTCGGCTTGTCCTCGGATTCGCTGTTGTCCAGGGTCGGCTCGACGCCGTTGGCCAGCTGGCGGGCGCGCTTGGCGGCCATCATGACCAGCTCGAAACGGTTGTCGACGACTTCCAGGCAATCTTCTACGGTGATGCGGGCCATGCGGGCTCCCGGCGGCCGGCCGGCCGCGCGACAAGTAAAGGGAAAGGGCGCGGATTGTAGTCCGGGAAGCCTCCCGGGGCAAGCAGTCCCTTTTCAATCAGCCACTTGCAGGGCTTTCCGATGCCTGCGGCCGGGCCCGGCTCAGCCGTCCAGCAGGGTCCGGATCAGCCCAGCGTGACGCTCGGCCTGCCGCGTCCGGCGCAGGCGGCTGGCGGTAAAGATCGCCTGCATCTCGTCCACCGCGCGTTCGAACACCTCGTTGACGATGACGAAGTCGAACTCGCCATAGTGCGACATCTCCTCGCGGGCATTGGCCATGCGCCGGGCGATCACGTCCTCGCTGTCCTGGCCGCGCTTGCGCATGCGTTGCTCCAGCGCGTCGCGCGACGGCGGCAGAATGAACACCCCGACCGCGTCGGGCACCTTGGCCTTGACCTGCTGCGCGCCCTGCCAGTCGATCTCCAGCAGCACGTCCTTGCCGGCGGCCAGCTGCGGCTCCAACGACTGCCGCGCCGTGCCCTTCCAGTCGCCGTGGACACGCGCGTACTCGAAAAAATCGCCGGCATCGATCATGCGCCGGAACTCGTCCTCGCCGACGAAGTGGTAGTGCTCTGCATGCCGTTCGCCGGGGCGCGGCGCGCGCGAAGTGAAGGAGATCGACAGCGCGATCTGCGGGTCGCGCGCCAGCACCGCGTTGACGATGCTGGATTTGCCGGCGCCCGACGGCGCGGCGACGATGTACAGGGTTCCGCGCATGTTCATTCGATGTTCTGCGCCTGCTCGCGAATCTGGTCGATCAGCACCTTCAGCTCGACCGCGATGTTGGTGGTGCGCACATCGACCGACTTGGAACCCAGAGTGTTGGCCTCGCGGTTGAATTCCTGCAGCAAGAAGTCGAGCCGGCGGCCGACCGGCCCGCCCTGCTTCAGCACGCGGCGGATCTCGGCGACATGGCTATCCAGGCGATCCAACTCCTCATCCACGTCCAGCTTCTGCAGCCACAGCACCAGTTCCTGCTCGACCCGGCCGGGATCGGCGTCCTGGGCCAGGTCGGCCAGCCTGGCCTGCAGCTTCTGCCGCTGGCCGCTGCGAATGTCGGGGATCAGTTCGCGCACGGCGGCTGCCTGCGCGGCGATACCGTCCACGCGTTCGGCGATTGCCGCGGCCAGCTTGCCGCCCTCGCGTTCGCGCGCGGCGAGGAACTGGTCGAGCAGTTCGTCCAGCAAGGTGAATACCGCCGCCTGCAGCGCATCGGCATCCAGCGCCCGGCTCTGCAACAGGCCGGGAAACTGCAACAGGCCGGCCAGGTCGGTCTGCACGCCGGGAAAGCGCGCCGCCAGGTCCAGCGACAGTTCGGCCAGTTGCGCGACCCGGGCCGGGTCCAGCCGCAACGCGGCGCCGCCATCGCCCATGCGCAGGCGCAGGCTGAAATCCAGCTTGCCGCGATTGACACGCGCGGCGATGCGTTCGCGCAGCTGCGGCTCGAATACGCGCAACTCCTCCGGCAGCCGCAGACCGAGTTCGAGGAAGCGGTGGTTGACCGAGCGCAGTTCGCCGACCAGTGCGTCGCCTTCGATGGCGCGCTCGACGGCGGCGTAGGCGGTCATGCTGCGGATCATGCGGTTTCCCGATCGGTGGCGCGGAAGCGAATGGTAACCTAGCGCGCCCCGTTGCCGGATTTCCGCATGAGCTTCTCCCGCCCCAGTGGCCGCGCCGCCGACCAGCTCCGCACGGTCGCGATCCAGCGCGGCTTCACCCGCCATGCCGAGGGTTCGGTGCTGATTTCCTTCGGCGACACCCGCGTGCTGTGCACGGCCAGCGTGGAGAACCGCGTTCCCGCCTTCCTGCGCGGCAAGGGCGAAGGCTGGGTCACCGCCGAGTACGGCATGCTGCCGCGCTCCACCCATACCCGCAGTGATCGCGAAGCCGCGCGCGGCAAGCAGGGCGGGCGCACGCTGGAAATCCAGCGCCTGATCGGCCGCGCGCTGCGCGCCTGCGTCGATCGCGGCGCGCTGGGCGAACGCACCATCACCCTGGACTGCGATGTGCTTCAGGCCGACGGCGGCACCCGCACCGCCGCCATCACCGGCGCCTACGTCGCCCTGGTCGACGCGGTGAACCGGCTGTTGGCGGGCGGCGAACTCAAGCGCAATCCGATCCTCGGCGCGGTCGCTGCGGTTTCGGTCGGCGTGTACCGCGGCGTGCCGGTGCTGGACCTGGATTACGCCGAGGACAGCGACTGCGACACCGACATGAACGTGGTCATGAACGACGGCGGCGGCTTCATCGAGCTGCAAGGCACCGCCGAGGGCCATGCCTTCCGCCGCGACGAACTGGACGCGTTGCTCGGACTGGCGCAGACGGGCGTCGGGGAGCTGCTGGCCGCACAACAGGCGGCGCTGGCCGGCTGAGCACCCGCGCGATGAAACTGGTCCTGGCCTCGTCCAATGCCGGCAAGCTGGCCGAATTGCGCGAACTGCTGGCCGACGACGGCATCGAACTGGTCGCGCAGGGCGACTTGGGCGTGGACGATGCCGAGGAAACCGGGCTGAGCTTCGTCGAGAACGCGCTGCTGAAGGCGCGGCATGCCGCACGCGCGACCGGGCTGGCGGCGATCGGCGACGACTCCGGCCTGTGCGTGGATGCGCTGGGCGGTGCGCCGGGCCTGTATTCGGCTCGCTACGCCGGCACCCACGGCGATGCGCAGGCCAATATCGACAGGTTGCTGGAGCAGCTGCGCGACGTGCCGGAAGACGGACGCACGGCGCAGTTCCATTGCGTGCTGGTACTGGTCCGCCATGCCAAGGACCCGCGCCCGCTGATCGCCGAAGGCGAATGGCGCGGGCGCATCCTGTCGGCGCGCAGCGGCGAAGGCGGCTTCGGCTACGACCCGGTGTTCTTCGACCCGGCACATGATTGCTCTGCCGCGCAGATGCCTTCGGCGCTGAAGAACTGCCTGAGCCACCGCGGACAAGCGCTGGCGGCATTGAAGCTCAAGCTGGCGCACCTGCAGTAGCAGCGGCGCAAGCCGCGAGAGGCTTTCATGGGAAAGCTCCATCGCGGCTTACGCCACTCCTACAATGGCCGCCATGCTGATCCCGCCGCCGCTGTCGCTGTACGTGCACCTGCCCTGGTGCGTGCGCAAATGCCCGTACTGCGATTTCAATTCGCACGAAGGGCGCGGTCCGCTGCCGTTCGCCGAGTATGTCGATGCGCTGATCCGCGACCTGGATTTCGACCTGCCGCTGGTCTGGGGCCGCAGCGTGCACAGCGTGTTCTTCGGCGGCGGCACCCCCAGCCTGTTCCCGGCCGAGCAGATCGACCGCTTCCTGCAGGCGGCCAGCAACCGGCTGCGTTTCGCTCCCGACTGCGAAATCACCTTGGAGACCAACCCCGGCACCGCCGAGCACGGCCGCTTCCACGACTATCGCCGCGCCGGGGTCAACCGGATCAGCTTCGGCATCCAGAGTTTCGACGATGGCTGCCTGCGGCGGCTGGGCCGCATCCACGACAGCGCCGAAGCCGGGCACGCGGTGAAACTGGCCCAGGACGCCGGCCTGGACAACCTCAATCTGGACCTGATGTACGCCCTGCCGGAACAGACCCTGGCGATGGCCGAGGCCGACCTGGAACGCGCCTTCGCCCTGCAGCCGGCGCACGTCTCGCACTACCAGCTGACGCTGGAGCCGAACACGCTGTTCTTCGCCCGCCCGCCGCAGGACATTCCCGACGAGGATGCCGCCTGGGACATGCAGGAGCGCTGCCAGCAGCGGCTGGCCGATGCCGGTTATGCGCAGTACGAGACCAGCGCTTACGCCCGCCCCGACCGCCAATGCGCGCACAACCTGAACTACTGGCGCTTCGGCGACTACCTCGGGATCGGCGCCGGTGCCCACGGAAAACTCACATTAGGCAGCGAGCAGACGATCCTGCGCCGCTGGAAGCTGAAGCACCCGACCCGCTATCTGGCCGCGGCCGGCAGCGACGAAGCCCTCGGTGGCGATGAGCGCATCGCGCCGGAGCAGCGCCCGTTCGAATACATGCTCAATGCCCTGCGCCTGAATACGGGCTTCGACCTATCCGATTTCGAGCGCCGCAGCGGCTGTGGCCGCGACCTGATCGCTGGCGAACTGGCTACCGCCATCGCGCGCGGCTGGCTGCGCCGCGCCGGCGATCAGGTCGCTCCCACGGCGCTGGGCCGGCGGTTCGCCAACGATGTCATCTCGCTGTTCCTGGCGGCAGGCACACAGGAGCGGTAAGTCACATTACTGGCCACCATTCCCCCCTCGGCAGCGGCCGGATTCAGCCGGAATATGTTAAATAGACTCAAGGGGACAAGCCGCAGCATTTCATGCCGACCAATCAACCACCAAACCGCCCGGCGCCGGCCGAGATTCCGAAACCGGTACGGAAAATCCTTGATGCGTACTCGACGACGGTTTCGACCGATCTGAGCGAGCGCATCAACGGTACCCTGACCGAACTCGAGCACCAGCTGTTCAAGTTGGCCGAACGGGCGCACAACAACGACCGTCAGGCCGAGTTGATGGCCAACCTGCATGCGTTGCGGCTGCACCGCAGCAACCTGCTGCCGAACATGCTGGCGACGCTGGACGCGCAGCTGGCAACGATCCGCGAACTGCCGGCCCAGCCCGACAACGTCGATGCCGACCCGATCGAATACCGGACCCTGACCCTAGTCGAAGACGCGACCATGGACCTGGAGATCGCCCTGCGCGAAATCGTCCGTCGCCACGAGACCCGGGCGCATACCCCGCTGTACCTGCTGGGTCAGCGCTTCGGCGTGCTGGCCGCGCAACCGGCCTTCTCGGCCACCCGCATTCCGGCCGGCCCGCAATCGCTGGCCAATGCCCTGCGCGATTCGATCCCGGTGCTGCAGCTGGATCTGGAATCGCAGCTGCTGCTGTTCCGGGTGTTCGAACAGCGCGGCATGGCCGAGTACGCCGGCTGGATCGACGCTCTCAACGAACTGCTCGCCGAACAGGGCGTGCTGCCCGGGCTGATCTACGCCCCGCAACGCAGCCGGACCCCGCAAGCCGCACGTCCGCGGGGGTCCAACAAGGCGCCGGCAAGCGCCGGAACCCATGCCGCCGACGGCAACCGGCCGATGACCGGCTGGCACGGACAATCCTCGCCCTCGGCCTGGACCCCGCTGACCTCACCCGCGGGCGGCGCCCGTCCGGGCCCGGCCTCCGCACCTTCCGCCCCCGCCGCGGACATGACCTCCTTCGCCACCCTGCAGCAACTGCTGTCCGGACGGCGCGCCGCCACTGCGCAGGCAGGCGGCGGCGTGAGTAATGCTGGAGGCGGTACGACTGGTGGTGGTGCGGGCGGCACGGCTGGTGGCGCCGTCAGTGTTGGCGGCGGTGGCACCGGCGGAAGCGGTGGTGGCAATGCCAGCGATCTTGCCGGCAGCGGCGGTGGAGTGGCCTTCGATGGCTCCGAGGGTTCGGCCGCCGATGGCGCGCTCGCCATTCCGACCCGGGAGGTGCTGACCACGTTGCGCGCGTTGCAGGCGCAGCCGGTGCGCATGGTGCCCGGGCAGCGCCACCGCAGCCTGCGCGACGTGCAGGCCGGCTTGCTGCAGCAGATGCGCGAGCAGCACGGCCCGCAGGCGACGATGGTGCAGGAGGACGCGGACACCTTCGAGCTGCTGGACCTGCTGTACAACGAAGTCGAGCGCGAAGTGCGCCGCGACGCACCGGCGGTCGAACTGCTGGTCCGCCTGCAGGTACCGATGGCGCAGGCCGCGCTGAACGACCGTTCGTTCTTCATCCGCCCGCAGCACCCGGCGCGCGAACTGGTCAACTCGGTGGCCGAATCCGGCGCCAACTGGCTGGACGAAGAAGAGGTCGATCCGATCCTGGTGCGCAAGCTGCAGGACGCGGTCGACCGGGTCGTGGCCGAATACACCGGCGAGGGCGAGGAGGTCTTCGAACAGGCCAACCGCGACATCCAGGACCACATGCAGGCGCAGGCGCGGCGCGCCGAGATTACCGAGCGCCGCCATGTCGAGGCCGCGCGCGGCAAGGACCGGCTGGAAATCGCCCGCCGCCGCGCCGCCGAAGCGATCGACTCGGCGCTGGAAGGCAAGCAGCCGCAGAAGTTCGTGCAGACGCTGATGCAGCAGGCCTGGGCCGACGCCCTGACCCTGACCCTGCTGCGCAACGGCGAAGGCTCGCCCGAGTGGACCCAGGTCAAGCAGGTGACCGAGCGCATCGCCGAGGCCGCCACCGCCGAGGACGCCGCCGCCAACGACCCCGAGCTGGCGCCGCAGATCGAAACCGCGCTGACCCAGGTCGGCTATCACGGCGACGAAGCCGCGGCCATCGCCGGCCGCCTGTCCGGCAGCGACAACGACGAAGGTCTGTCGCGCACCGAACTGGCGGCGAAGCTGAAGGAAAAGACCCGGCTTGGCGAGCAGGTCGCCAGCAAGCCGCAGAAGCTTCCGGAGCGCACGCCGCAGGAAGAAGAGTGCTACCGCTACCTGCGCACCCTGCCGTTCGGCACCTGGTTCGAGTTCGTCAGGAACCAGCAGGGCGACGTGACCCGGCAGCGGTTGTCGTGGTTCAGTCCGATCACCGACAACGCCCTGTTCGTCAACCAGCGCGGCCAGCGGATCGGCGAGCAGTCGCTGGACAGCCTGGCGCGGCTGATGGCGCGCGACCAGGCGCGGGTGGTCACCCAGGACAAGGGCCGTCTGATCGACCGTGCCTGGCAGGCCACGTTGCGCACACTGAAGCAACTGGCCGGCGGAGGAGACGAGGCATGAGCCAGGACCAGCGCCGCGCGATCCGCCACGATGTCCGCCAGCCGGTCCCGGTGACCGACACCATGACCGGCGATACCGTCGGCTTCGTCGCCAACATCTCCGAAACCGGCATGCTGCTCAACGCCGGCACTGCCCTGCGCGAGGACGCGCTGTACCAGCTGCACTTCCGGCTGCACGACAACGGCGGCAAGGAGTACGCCTTCAACGTCGGCTCGCATCTGCTGTGGCTGAGCGCGGCCAACACGCCGGGGCAATACTGGGCCGGCCTGCATTTCATCGCCATCAGCGACGAACAGATCGAATCGCTGCGCCGCTGGTCGGCATCGATGGCCAACAAGGCCGGCTGAACGCGCGACACCTGCGCGGCGCTGCAGCGGTGCCGCCGCTGCGGCAGAATGACGGCTCTTCCGTTCATCGATGCCGTCCATGACCGCCGCCAGCAGCGCCGACCCGGGCGCCCTCTATCCCGACCATCTTGCCGCCCTGTGCCGGCATGCCGACGAAGCCCTGGCGCGCGGCGGCTTCGACCATCTGCTGGTGCCCAGCGGCTCCCTGCACTACCAGCTCTATGACGACCGCGACTATCCCTACGCGGTCAATCCGCAGTTCAAGTACTGGTTGCCGCTGACCCGGCTGCCGGACAGCTGGCTGGTCTATACCCCGGGCCGCAAGCCGACCCTGATCTACCACCAGCCGTTCGACTACTGGCACGTGGTGCCGCAAGCGCCGGGCGGATGGTGGCTGGAACACTTCGATGTCCACGTCATCCGCACGCCGGAGCAGGCGTTGCCGCTGCTGCCGGGGCCGGCCGCGCGGTGCGCCATCCTCGGCGAGGCGCAAAGCGCCTTGGGCGAATACATCCCCAACAACCCGGAAGCGGTCGTCCAGTACCTGGAATACCGGCGCTCGTACAAGACGCCTTACGAACTGGCGTTGATGCGGCAGGCACAGCGGCTGGCCGTGCGCGGACATCGCGCCGCCGAAGCCGCCTTCCGCGACGGCGCCGGCGAATTCGACATCCACATGGCCTACTGCGCCGCGGTTGGCCAGGACGCGAACGACCTGCCGTACGGCAACATCGTCGGCCTCAACGAACACGCCGCGGTACTGCACTACATGGATCGCGATACGAGCGCACCGGCGCAGTCGCGCAGCTTCCTGATCGACGCCGGCGCCAGCGCCTGCGGCTACGCCAGCGACATCACCCGCACCCATGCCCGCGACCGCGGCGGCGAGTTCCAGGCCATGATCGATGCCGTGGACGCCGTGCAGCAGGCGCTGGGGCGCGCGGTCCGTGCCGGCACCGACTACAAGCGCCTGCACCTCGACGCTCATCTGGCGTTGATGGGGGTGCTGAAGGACTTCGGCGTGCTGCGGGTGTCACCCGAGGCCGCGCTGGAAACCGGCGTCAGCGCCGCCTTCTTCCCGCACGGGCTGGGCCATCCGATCGGCCTGCAGGTGCACGACGTGGCCGGCTTCGCCGCCGACGACCGCGGCGGCCGCATCGAGCGCCCGCCCGGCCACCCCTACCTGCGCATGACCCGGGTGCTGGAGCCGGGCATGGTGGTCACCATCGAGCCGGGCATCTACTTCATCGACATGCTGCTGGAGCAAGTCAGGCGCAAGGGCCACGGCGACAGTATCGACTGGGATCGCGTCGAAACCTTCCGCCCTTGCGGCGGCATCCGCATCGAGGACGAGGTGCTGTGCACCGACGCCGAGCCGGAGAACCTGACCCGCCCGGCCTTCGCCGAAGCGGCCTGACCGGCTTCGCGATCAACCGGCGTCGGCCACGCCCAGCACCTGCTTCAGGAACGGCACGGTGACCCGCCGCTGCGCCGCCAGCGATGCGCGGTCCAACCGATCCAGCAGGCCGAGCAGCGACCCCGGATCGCGCGCGGTGCGGACCAGCAGCCATTCGACCGCCGCATCCTCCAGCACCAGTCCGCGACGCTGCGCGCGACCGCGCAACAACGCGCGGCGGCCTTCGTCGTCCAGCGGCTGCAGCCGGATCCGCGCGCACTGCGACAGCCGCGAGCGCAGGTCGGGCAGTACCAGGGGCAGCGCATCCGGCGCCGCGTCCGCGGTGTACAGCAGGCCGATGCCGGTATCGTGGGCGCGGTTGTGCAGGTCGAACAGCGCAACCTCGTCGTCACGACCGCCGACGACATGCTGCAGACCGTCCAGCACCACGACTTCGTTGCCGGCCACGGCCTGCAGCGCGTCGGCCACGCGCCCGGCGGCGGCCTGCAGCGGCAGGTAGGCGACCCGGCGACCGGCCTGCTCGGCGGCGGCGCAGACCGCCAGCGCCAGATGGGTCTTGCCGCTGCCGGCCGGCCCGTACAGGTAGCAGGCACGGGGATCGGTCTCGACCGCCAGCGCGCGCAACTGCGCCAGCGCGCCCGGAGGCGGCGACAGGAAGGTTTCGAATCGCTGCTCCGGCGGATATCGCAAGGCCAGCGGCAACTGCGGCGTGGGGCTGCCCATGGAGCCGGTCAGGCGTCCTCACCCTCGTTCGGCGACCCGGCTTCGGCATCGGTCAGCGGGTCGATATTCGCGCCTTCCGGCGATCCGGCGGACGCCAGCGCCGTGGCCGGCTGCGCACCGGCGTACAGCCGGCTCTGCGTGTAGCGCTCGTGCGCATAGCGCAGCAGCACGTTGGAAACCGCCGCCACCGGCAGCGCCAGCAGCATGCCGAGGAAACCGAACAGCTGGCCGCCGGCCATGATCGCGAAGATCACCGCCATCGGGTGCAGGCCAATGCGGTCGCCGACGATGCGCGGAGTCAGCACGTAGCCTTCCAGCATCTGGCCGACGACGAAGACCACGCCGACCAGCGCCAGCAACTGGATGTCCACGCCCTTGGCCTGCACCAGCGCCGCCAGCAGACCCAGCACGATACCGGTCGCCGTACCCAGATAGGGCACGAAGCTGATCAGGCCGGCGATGATGCCGATCAGCAGGCCCAGCTTCAGCCCGACCAGCGACAGGCCGATGGCGTAGATCGCGCCCAGCGCCAGCATCACCAGGAACTGGCCGCGCAGGAACGCGCCCAGCACCTCGTTGGATTCGGATGCCAGCCGCGACGCCGTGCCGATGTGGTCGCGCGGGATCATCGCCGCGACCCGTTCGACCAGCAGGTCCCAGTCGCGCAGGAAATAGAACGCCAGGATCGGCAGCAGCACGACGTTGGCGATCCAGGCCAGGAAGGCGAAACCGGAGCTGGACAGGTAACCGAACACCGCGGTGGCGATGCCGCCGGCCTGCTTCCAGTGGCTGCGGATCAGTTCGATCAACTTGTCGCTGTCGAACCAACCGGCCAGGGTGTAGCCGGTCCGCTGCTCCAGCCAGGGCAGCGCGGTGCCGACGAACCAGTCGCGGTACCCGGGCAACGCGTTGATCAGGGTCGAGACCTGCCGCTCCAGCATCGGCACCAGGATCACCAGCACCAGCGCCAGCAGCACCACCATCAGCAGATAGACCAGGGTCACCGCCATCGTCCGCGAACGACCGGCGCGCTGCAGGCGGTCGACCAGCGGGTCGCCCAGCCAGCCCAGCAGCGCCGCCATCGCGAACGGGGTCAGGATCGGCGCCAGCAGCCAGACGATCCAGCCGGCGACGAACGCCACCAGCCCCCATTGCAGGCGCTTGAGGAAGCGGGCGATGTCGGCATTGGCGTCGGTGGTCTCGCTCATCGGCGGCAGGTTCCTCGTGCGGTTCTCAGTACAGCCGGTATTCCGGGGTCGGCGTCGGTTCGCCCTCGGCCAGCTCGGCGACCGGTACTTCAACCAGTACCGCCGGGTCCACGCTGCTGCGGAACCCGTTCAGACCCGACAGCAGTTCCAGTTCCAGTTCCAGTCGTCCCGGCGTCGCCTGCAGCGGACGGATCCCGCGCACCACGCTCATCTTCTGCAGGGTACCGCTCAGGCGCAGGTAATCGTCGGTCGAATCGATACCGGTGAAGGCGACCCGATACTTGCCGGCCGTGCCGACCCCGCCCGCCTTGCGGTAACGCTTGATCAGCGCATCGGCCGCGCCATCGGCGCCCGACACCATCGCCCGGCGCGCGTCGCTGTCGCTGGCCGACCATTTCGACAGCACCTTGCCGTTGTCGACGAACACCCAGTCCGCGCGCCAGCCACCGCCGCTGCGGTACAGCTTGCCGATCAGCTGCATCGGCGGCTGGTAGCGCGAGGACGCGCGCGCCACGGCGGCGGTGTCCTGGCGCCAGATCGCCCCGACCAGCGCCTGTTCGGCGGCGTTGCCCGCCGGCAGGCCGAGCCGGTAGCCGCGCTCGATGGCCCGACTCAGCAGCGGGCGCACCGCATTGGCCTGCTTCAGCGCGGCCAGTCGCGGCCCGCTGCCGTCGTCGATCGCCAGCCAGGCCACCGGCTTCGGTCGCGGCTGCGGCCAGACCGGCAGCCCGAGCACGCCAGCCAGGGCATCGACTTCGGTCGGCTTGAAGCGCGCCACCAGCATGGTGCGGTAGGTCGGCGCGCCGCCGGGCGAGCTGCCCTGGTCCTGGCGGAAGTCGTAGCTGTCGATGTAATCGCGCGCCCGGCGCAGTTCCTGGGCGACGCCGGGGCGACCCATCGCGTTGCGGTCGCCACTGATCTTGCCCAGCACCACGCCCAGCGCGCGCGCCATGCCGCGCTCCAAGTCGGTATCGCTCTGGCTGGCGACCGGGACTTCGGCCTCGTACACGCCGCTGGCGCCGGCGCGGTCGCCTTCGGTCCGCAGTCCGCTCTGCGCCCAGGCCAGGCCGGCAAACAGGGTCAACGCGAATACGGTCAGCGGAACGGCGATACGGCGCATCTTGCTTCCTTGGGCCAGACGAAACGCCGGAAATCCACGTTCCCGGCAAGCGGGAATTGTTGCCCGAACCGGCTTCCGGCGCCACCGCCGGCCGCGGCGAGCGGGTGATCGGACGGCGATTCCCTTAGAATTCCGTCCTCGCCCGCACCCATGCCGATGCCGTGAACCAGCCTTCCTCCCCCGCCCCGGGCGGCATGACCTACCGCGACGCCGGCGTCGACATCGATGCCGGCAACGAGCTCGTCGAACGCATCAAGCCGCTGGTTCGACGCAGCTTCCGGCCCGAGGTGATGGGCGGTCTGGGCGGTTTCGGCGCGCTGTTCGACCTGTCCGGCAAGTATCGCGAACCGGTGCTGGTGTCGGGTACCGATGGCGTCGGCACCAAGCTCAAGCTGGCCCAGCAGCTGGGCCGCCATGACAGCATCGGCATCGACCTGGTCGGCATGTGCGTCAACGACGTGCTGGTGCAGGGCGCCGAGCCGCTGTTCTTCCTCGACTATTTCGCCACCGGCAAGCTGGACGTGGACACCACGGTAGCCGTGGTCGGCGGCATCGCCCGCGGTTGCGAGTTGTCCGGTTGCGCGCTGATCGGCGGCGAAACCGCCGAGATGCCCGACATGTACGGCCCCGGCGAGTACGACCTGGCCGGCTTCTGCGTGGCCGCGGTGGAGAAATCCGAGCTGCGCGACGGCTCGGCGGTGCGCGCGGGCGACGTGCTGATCGGCATCGGTTCCAGCGGCCCGCATTCCAACGGCTATTCGCTGATCCGCCGCATCTACGACGCCGCTGGTCGGCCCGCCGACCTGGACATCGGCGACGCGACGCTGGCCGACGCGCTGATGGAACCGACCCGGCTGTACGTCAAACCGGTGCTGGAGCTGCTGCGCGGTGCCCACGGCGCGGCCATCCACGGCATGGCCCACGTCACCGGCGGCGGCCTGACCGAAAACATCATCCGGGTGGTCCCCGACGGACTGGGACTGGAGATCGACGCCTCGTCGTGGACGCTGCCGCCGGTGTTCGACTGGCTGCAGCGCGAAGGCCGGGTCGCCGACAACGAGATGTGGCGCACCTTCAACTGCGGCATCGGCTTCGTGCTGGTCGCCGACGCCAGCCACATAGCTGCCATCGAAGTCGAACTCGAGCGACTGGCGCTGCCGCACTGGCGGATCGGCCAGGTCGTGCCCTCGACAACCGGCGAGCGGGTGCGAATCGGCTGATCCGGCCATGGCTCGCGGAAAACGCCTGATCCTGGTCGCGACCTGGGTGGTGTTCGCCATCACCTGGATCAAGCCGCTGTGGCCTCTGGAACAGGCGTTGCACAGCAGCCTGACCGTGGTCGGCCTGGTTTGGCTGCATCTGCACGATCGCCGCTGGCCGATGCGGATCGGCGACTTCGCCCTGGTCTGCGGCTTCATCGTCATGCACTGCATCGGCGCGCGCTGGATGTATTCCAACGTCCCTTACGAGCAGTGGCTGCAAAGTCTGCTGGGCTGGTCGCCCGGACAAGCCTTCGGCTGGCAGCGCAATCAATTCGACCGCCTGATCCACTTGCTGTACGGCCTGTGCCTGGCGCCCGCCCTGGTCCACTGGCTGTGCCAGCGTTGGCGGTCGCTGTCATTGCGTCAGGCGTTCGCGCTGATGCTGATGCTTATCATGTGCAGCAGCCTGGTCTACGAGTGGCTGGAGTGGGTGATCGCGCTGCTGCTGTCGCCGGAAGCGGCCGAGTCCTACAACGGTCAGCAGGGCGATATCTGGGATGCGCACGCCGACATGCTGCTGGCCACTATCGGCGCAGGACTGACCTATCCTTTCCTGCAGCACCGTTTCCCCGGATACCGCGATTGATGTCTGCCCCGCCCCCGCTGCCCGCCCCGCACGCCAACGCGATGCCGCCTTCGCGCGACGCCGCGGACCTGCGCACGCTGTCGATCCTGTTCCACGTGTACAACGCCCTGCAGTTGCTGGGCGTGTTGCTGATCGGCGGCCTGCTGGCCCTCGGCATCGGAATCGAACGCAGCAAGAACCTGACCGGACAAACATCGGAACAGGCGATCGGCGGGCAGATCCTGATCGGCATCCTCACCGTCGTGATCGTGCTCTCGCTGGTCATGCTGGTGCTGAAGTTCATCGTCGCCCGCGATCTGGCGCGGCATCGTCGCCACGGGCTGTGCCTGGCTGTTTCCATCCTGATCTGCCTGGACTTGCCGCTGGGCACCGCCCTGGGCATCTATGCCCTGGTCGTGCTGAACCGGCCTTCGGTCAAGGCGCTGTTCGGAACGCGCTGACGGCATGACTTCGCGTCTCGCCGTCCTCGTCTCCGGTCGCGGCAGCAACCTGCAGGCGTTGCTGGACGCCATCGCCGCCGGCACCCTGGATGCGGAAGTCGTCGGCGTGTTCTCCAACCAGCCGGCCGCGCCGGCCCTGCAACGGGTCGCCGAACCGCTGCGCTGGTCGGCCGAACCGAAAGCGTTCGCCGACCGCGCCGCCTTCGACCGCGCGCTGGCCGATGCAGTCGCGGCCACCGCGCCGGACTGGGTGATCTGCGCCGGCTACATGCGCATCCTGGACAGCGCCTTCGTCGAACGCTTCCGTGGTCGCCTGTTGAACATCCACCCTTCGCTGCTGCCGAAATACCGCGGCCTGCACACCCACCGGCGAGCGATCGAGGCCGGCGACGCCGAACACGGCGCCAGCGTGCATTTCGTGGTCCCGGAGCTGGATGCCGGCGCGGTGATCGCACAGGTTCAGGTGCCGCTCATCCCGGGCGACCGCGAGCACGACCTGGCCCTGCGCCTGCTGCCGCGCGAGCACGCCCTGCTGGTGGCGGTAGCGCGGCTGGCCGCCGACGGCCAGATCGCCGAAAGTGGCGGCGCGGTCCTGCTGGACGGTCAGCCCCTTTTCAGCCCGCTGCGCCTAGATTCCGCCGGAAACCTTTGCCGTCGTAGCGATTGAACATGCCGTTTCCGCGTCCCGCCATCCACTTCGCCGCCGTCCTGCTGGCCCTGGCCAGCGGCAGCGCCTGCGCGCTGGAACCGTTCAGCGCCCGCTACCTGGCCTTCAACGAAGGCAAGCAGGCCGGCGAAGCCACCCTGCAGGTCGTGCAGGAAGCCAACGACCGCTGGCGGATCAACCTGAACGTGCGCGGCAATCGCGGCCTGGCCGGCCTGCTGCGGCTGAATGCCGACCAGAGCACGGTTTTCCAGCTGGAAGACGATCGCTTCCGTCCGCTCGAACAGAGCACGGTCAAGCATGCGCTGTTCACCGGCCGCAAGGTCAGCGGCCGTTACGACTGGAACGCGCACCTGGCCCATTGGGAAGGCGACATCAGCAAGAAGCGCCGCGACCCGGTGCCGTTGCGCGACGGCGACCTGAGCACCTTGCTGATGAATCTGGCGGTGATCCGCGATGCGCAACCGGGCGCCACGCTGGACTACCGCGTGGTCGACAACGGCCGCGCGCGCGAATACCGCTATGCGGTCGCCGCCGACACCGAGATCGTCCAGGCGGACGACGAGCTGAGTTACGATGCCATGCGCGTGGCGCGCAGCAACGGCGGCAACGACGACACGATATTCTGGGTCGCCAGCGGCGTGCCGACCCCGGTCCGGATCCTGCAGCGCGAAGACGGCCAGGACGGACTGGACCTGCGGCTGGTCGATTACCAAGGAGTGCAATAAGCCATGTTCCCCGCACCGCGCCGCGGCCTGCCCCTGATCGTCGCCGCCCTGCTTGCGCTCGCCAGCGCGCCGGCGCTGGCCATCGAGGCCTTCACCGCCGATTACCAGGCCAGCTACATGGGCCTGCAGGCCGACGGCAGCATGTCGCTGTCGCCGCAGGCCGGCGACCAGTGGCAGTACACGCTGGAAATCCGCAACAACCTGGGCGTGCTCAGCCAGAGCACCCGCTTCGACGTGGTCGATGGCCAGTACCGCCCGCTCAGCAGCCTGGACAAGACCCTGCTGCTGGTGAAGCGCAAGACCGTGGAAACCACCTACGACTGGAACCAGCGCCAGGCGACCTGGAGCGGCGACGTCAAAGCCGACCGCGCCGGCCCTGCAGCCCTGCGCAACGGCGACATGGACGCGCTGCTGATCAACCTGGCCGTGATCCGCGACCTGGCCGCCGGCAAGCCGCTGAAGTACCGCATGGTCGAGAACGGCCGCGTTTCGCCGATGTCCTATCAGGTGTTGGGCAAGGAAACCATCAGCGTGGCCGGCAAACAGGTCTCGGCGACCAAGCTGTCGCGCACCAGCGGCCGCCGCGAAACCGTGGTCTGGGTGGCCCCGGACCTGCCGGCGCCCGCACGCATCCTTCAGCGCGAAGACGGCAAGGACAGCATCGACCTGCGCATCCGTTCCTGGAACTGACGGCGGACGATCACTCGGGGTCGCCGGCAAACGTGGTCTTGCACTCGACCCGGATCGTCTCGCCGCCGCGGCGCCAGTAATAGGTCTTGCAGGTACGCGGGCCGTCTTCGTTTTTCCTGACGCTGACCGCGTAGAACGCCTGCGCGATCTCGCCGCCGGTGACGGTGCCGTCCCCGTCCCAGTCCATCTGTTCGCTGCGCATGCCGCTGATGCCGGCCGCATCGGTGAAATACAGCCAGGCCAGCGCGATCAGCAGCAGGCTGGACAGCGCCAGCCAGACCCGCACCCGCCTGGACGACGAATTGCGTGCCGGCGACATCACGACACCCTGCGGATCTGCGCGCCGAGGCCACCAAGCTTTTCCTCGATGTTCTCGTAGCCGCGGTCCAGGTGGTAGATGCGGTCGATCACGGTCTCGCCCTCGGCGACCAGCCCGGCCAGGATCAGCGAGGCCGAGGCGCGCAGGTCGGTGGCCATCACCGGCGCACCGCTGAGCTTGTCCACTCCGCGCACGATGGCGGTATGCCCTTCGACGCGGATGTCCGCACCAAGCCGTTGCAGTTCCTGCACGTGCATGAAGCGGTTCTCGAAGATGGTCTCGTTGATGACGCCGACACCGTCGGCAATGCAGTTCAGCGCCATGAACTGCGCCTGCATGTCGGTGGGGAACGCCGGGTACGGCGCGGTGGTCAGGCTGACCGCCTTCGGCCGCTTGCCCTGCATGTCCACGGTGATGCTGTCGTCGTCGGACTCGACCGCGGCGCCGGCTTCCTTCAGCTTCTCCAGCACCGCGTCCAAGGTATCGGCGCGGGCCTGGCGCACGGTGACGCGGCCGCCGGTCATCGCCGCGGCGACCAGGAAGGTGCCGGTCTCGATCCGGTCCGGCAATACCGAATGGCGACCGCCCTGCAGCCGTTCGACGCCGTGGATGACGATGCGCGGCGTACCGGCGCCTTCTATCTTCGCGCCCAGTGCGTTCAGGCAATCGGCCAGGTCGGTGACCTCAGGTTCCATCGCCGCGTTCTCCAGCACCGTGGTGCCTTCGGCCAGGGTGGCCGCGGCCATCACGTTCTCGGTGCCGGTAACGGTGACCATGTCGAACACGAAGCGTGCGCCCTTCAACCGCGCCGCGCGCGCCTTGATGTAGCCGTTTTCGACCACGATGTCCGCGCCCAGCGCCTGCAGGCCCTTGATGTGCTGGTCCACCGGTCGCGAACCGATCGCGCAGCCGCCCGGCAGCGACACCACCGCCGCGCCATGGCGGGCCAGCAACGGGCCCAGCACCAGCACCGAGGCGCGCATGGTCTTGACCAGTTCGTAGGGGGCGACGAAACGGGTCACGCTGGTCGGGTCGATGGTGATGCCGCGCCCGCGCGCCAGCGTGCCTTCGTCGATGGTGATGCCCGCGCCCAGCTCGCCCAGCAGCTTGATGGTGGTGACCACGTCGTGCAGGTTGGGCACGTTGGTGATCTCCACCGGCGCGTCGGCCAGCAGGGTGGCGCACAGGATCGGCAGCACCGCGTTCTTGGCGCCGGAGATGACGACTTCGCCGTTCAGGGGCTGGCTGCCGGTGACGATGATTTTCTGCATGGGTTTCCGGGTGTGTCGTTGATGGGCGGGCGGGAACTGCGCCCGGCCCGCTAGGTGCCGGTTTCTTCCGGCGTCAATGTCTTCAGCTGCAGGGCGTGGATCTCGCCGCCCATGCGTTCGCCCAGGGTGGCGTAGACCATTCGGTGCCGGGCCAGCGGCAGCTTGCCGCGGAAGGCCTCGCTGACCACGGTCGCCTCGAAATGCACGCCGTCCTCGCCCTGCACCCGCACCTGCGCGCCGGGCAGGCCGGTTTCGATGAGTTCACGCAGGATTCCGGCGTCCAAAAGGCTTTCCTAATAGAATGGCCGGCCATTCTACCCTCAGCCGCGCCGCGCCCATGTCCCGCAACCTTCCGCCCGCCGATGCCCCCAGCGATGCCAGCCTGGCATCCAGCGGCCAGCGCGTGATCGGGCTGGAAGCCGAGGCCCTGCAGGCGCTGCAGGCGCGCATCGACGGCGCGTTCTCGGCCGCCTGCCGGCTGATCCTGGGCGCCCGCGGGCGCGTGGTCACCACCGGCATGGGCAAGTCCGGGCACGTGGCCCGCAAGATCGCCGCGACCCTGGCCTCCACCGGCACACCGGCCTTCTACGTGCATCCGGGCGAAGCCGGCCACGGCGACCTGGGCATGATCACCGACGCCGACGTGGTGCTGGCGCTGTCGTATTCGGGCGAGTCGGACGAACTGCTGACCCTGCTGCCGGTGCTCAAGCGCCAGGGCAATCGGCTGATCGCGATGACCGGCCGCGCCGGCTCCACCCTGGCGCGCGAGGCCGACGTGCATCTGGACGTGGCGGTGCCGGCCGAGGCCTGCCCGATGGATCTGGCCCCGACCAGCAGCACCACCGCCAGCCTGGCGATGGGCGATGCGCTGGCGGTGGCCCTGCTGGAAGCGCGCGGCTTCGGGCCGGACGACTTCGCCCGCTCGCATCCCTCCGGCAGCCTGGGGCGGCGCCTGTTGCTGCACGTGTCCGACGTGATGCACGACGGCGACGACATCCCCGCCGTGCCGCTCGGCGCCAGTCTGGCCGAAGCGCTGGTGGAAATCAGCCGCAAGCGTCTGGGCCTGACCGCGGTGGTCGACGGCGAAGGCCGGCTGCACGGCATCTTCACCGACGGCGACCTGCGCCGCACGCTGGATGCCGGCTCCACCGACATCCACGCCACCCGCATCGACGCGGTGATGACCCGCGACCCGGTCACCATCGGCGCACGCCAGCTCGCCGCGGAAGCCGCGCACCTGCTCGAGGAGCGCAAGATCGGCAGCGGCCTGGTCGTGGTCGACGACGCGGGCAAGGTGATCGGCGCGCTCAACATTCATGACCTGTTGCGTGCCCGCGTGGTGTAACCGGGCCTGTGAATCCCGAACGCCCACTCCCCTCACCCGCCGACACGATGCCCCATTCCCATCTCCACGACCTGAGCGAAGACCTGCTGCAACGCGCCGCCCGCGTTCGCCTGGCCTGCTTCGACGTGGACGGCACCCTGACCGACGGCCGTCTGCTGTTCGACAGCGAGGGCCGCGAAAGCAAGTCCTTCCACGTCGCCGACGGCCAAGGCCTGGCCCAGCTGCGCCACTTCGGCGTGCGCGTCGCCTTCGTCACCGCCCGCGACAGCCGAGTCGCGCGTCTGCGCGGCGAGGAACTGGGCGCCGAGGTCCATGCCGGCGCCAAGGACAAGCTGGCCTGCGTGCGCGAACTGTGCGAGCGCCACGGGCTGGCGCTGGAACAGGTCAGCTTCATGGGCGACGACCTGCCCGACATCCCGCCGATGCGCCATGTCGGCCTGAGCGTCGCCCCGGCCAACGTGCACCCGTGGACGCGCCCGCACGCGCGCTGGATCACCCGCGCGGCCGGCGGCGAAGGCGCGGCGCGCGAACTGTGCGATCTGCTGCTGGCCGCACAGGGACACGTGCCGGCGTTGCTGGCGGAGCTGGAACGATGAACTGGCGCCTGCTGCTCGGGCTGGGCCTGCTGCTGGCCGCGATACTCGGCGGCTGGTCGGCCTGGAAACACCGCGACCAACCACAGCCGCAGGTGATGCAGACCGGCCGCCCCGATTACGTGATGCGCGATTTCGAGATGATCGTGCTGGACGATGCCGGCAGCGAATCGCTGAGCCTGCGCGCGCCGCTGATGGAGCGCGACCCCAACGACCACACCTACACCATCGCCACCCCGCTGTTCCTGATTCCGGACGACGAGGGCCGCAACTGGGAATTGCGCGCGGACAGCGGCTGGGCCAGCGCCAAGGGCGACGAGGTCAAGCTGAAGGACGATGTCATCGGCACCAGTCCGCCCGGTTCCAGCCTGACCGGCACTTTCGAAACCGCGTACCTGGACGTGCTCCCGCGCGAGAATCTGGCCCGCACCGATGCCGCCGTGACCCTCACCCAGCCCGGTTCTATACTCAAAGGCGTGGGGTTCGAAATCCACACCAAGACCAAGCGTTACGCATTCAAATCCAAGGTCCGATCCCGTTATGAGCCCCACGCCGCGCGTTAGCGCCCTCCTGTTTCTGTCGCTGCTGGCCGCCGGTGGCGCCTGGGCCAAGTCCTCCGACCGCAACCAGCCCATCCTTCTGGATTCGGATACCCAGGAAGGGACGATGGACGGCAACAGCACGGCCGTGTGGCAGGGCAATGTCACGCTCAAGCAGGGCACGCTGGAAATTTCCGCCGCCCGCGCCGAACTGGCGCAAAGCAATGGAGACCCGTCGCGCGCCGTGTTCACCGGCAAGCAGGTGCAGTTGAAGCAGCAGATGGACGATGGCAGCTGGATGAACGCCGCCGCCGATCGCATCGACTACGACATGAACACCGAGGTCATCATCCTGACCGGCAACTATTCGCTGAAGTCCCCGCGCGGCTCGCAATCCGGCCAGCGGCTGGTCTACGACACCCGTTCCGGCAACATGCAGGCCGGCGGCGACGGCTCGCGGGTCAAGACCGTGATCCTGCCGCGCGGCGCGCGCGGGCAGACCAAGGTCGGCGAACCTAGCCCCGTGCCCGCCAACGGGGACACGCCCTGATGCTGACCGCCCAGGGCCTGCGCAAACGCTACCGCCAGCGCGAGGTGGTGGCCGACTTCGGCCTCACTCTGGAGCCGGGCGAAGTGGTCGGCCTGCTCGGCCCCAACGGCGCCGGCAAGACCACCTGCTTCTACATGATCGTCGGACTGGTCGGCGCCGACGCCGGCAAGATCGAGCTGGACGGCCAGGACATCACCGCCGAGCCGATGTACCGGCGCGCGCGGCTGGGCGTGGGCTACCTGCCGCAGGAGCCCTCGGTGTTCCGCAAGCTCAGCGTGGCCGACAACATCCGCCTGGTGCTGGAACTGCGTGAGGATCTGGACGGCGCCGGCATCGACCGCGAACTGGACCAGCTGCTCGACGAACTGCAGATCGGCCACGTCGCCGACCAACTCGGCGCCAGCCTGTCCGGCGGCGAACGGCGGCGCTGCGAGATCGCCCGCGCGCTGGCCGCGCGGCCACGGCTGATGCTGCTGGACGAACCTTTCGCCGGCGTGGACCCGATCTCGGTCGGGGAAATCCAGCGCATCGTCAAGCACCTGAAGAGCCGCGGCATCGGGGTGCTGATCACCGACCACAACGTGCGTGAAACCTTGGGAATCTGCGACCGGGCGTATATCCTCAACGAAGGCAGCGTGCTCGCGCAGGGGGCTCCGGACGCGCTGCTGGCCAATCCGGACGTGCGTCGGGTCTATCTGGGGGAAACCTTCCGGCTCTAGGGACTCGCTACGCCCGGCCCCTGGCCGTGGACCGATGCGGATCCGGACGACGGAATGAAACCACGCCTCCAGACATCGCTGGGACAGCAACTGGTCATGACGCCGCAGCTGCGTCAGGCCATCCGCTTGCTGCAGATGTCCACCACCGAGCTGGAAGCCGAACTCACCGAGGCGGTGGAGACCAATCCACTGCTGGACTGGGCCGAGAACGGCGACGACGACTTCGACAGCGATGGCGGTGCAAACGCCGAGCCTGCTGCGGATGCCGACACCGCCGACGAATCCCGCGAACGTGCGGACGACGACTGGGGCACCCCCGACGACGGCCCCTGGTCGATGGAAGGCGGCGGTCGCGGCGGTTCCTTCGACGACGACGACATGGGCAGCGCCGCCGAACGCGTGGCCAAGGCCGATAGCCTGCAGGACCATCTGCTGTGGCAGTTGCAGCTGTCGCACCTGTCCCCGCGCGACCTGAGCATCGGCGCGACCCTGATCGACGCGCTGGACGAGGACGGCTACCTGCGCGAACCGCTGGACACCATCGCCCAGGCCCTGCAGCCGGAGATCCGCGCCGACGAGGACGAGATCCTGGCCGTGCTGCACCAGCTGCAGCGCTTCGACCCGGTCGGCGTGGCCGCGCGCAGCCTGGGCGAATGCCTGCGCGTGCAGCTGGCCGGCTACGATGACGACACCGCCGGCAAGGCCGCGGCCCTGCGGATCGTCGACGACGGCCTGCTGGAACGATTGCCGCGCAGCACCGCGGCCGGCCTGGCCGGCGAGATGAAGCTGGCGGCCGAGGAAGTCGAAGCCGGCATCGCCCTGCTGCGCTCGCTGGACCCCAAGCCCGGCGCGCAGATCGGCGAACTGAGCCACGACACCTATGTGGTCCCGGACTGCGTGGTCTGGCGGCACAACGGCGTCTGGCGCGCCGGGCTGTCTTCCAGCTCGCTGCCCAAGGTCTCGATTCACCGCGGCTACGAACAGATGATCCGCCAGTGCAGCGACAGCGATGCCAGCTACCTGCGCGGGCACCTGCAGGAAGCGCGCTGGCTGCTGAAGAGCCTGGAAGCGCGCGGCGAGACCCTGCTGAAGGTGATGCACTGCCTGCTGCACCAGCAGGCCGGCTTCCTCGAATTCGGCGAACAGGCCCTGCGCCCGCTGACCCTGCGCGAAGTCGCCGCCGAAGTCGGCCTGCACGAATCGACGGTTTCACGCGCGATCGCCCGCAAGTTCGTGCGCACGCCGCGTGGAACCTTGCCGCTGCGGTCGTTCTTCGCCTCCGGCGTCGGCACCGAAGGCGGCGGCGAGGCCTCCAGCACCGCGATCCAGTCGATGATCCGCAAGCTGATCGAGGAAGAAAACCCGCGCAAACCGCTGTCCGACGCCAAGCTGGCCGATCTGCTGAAGGCCTCCGGGGTACCGGTGGCGCGCCGCACCGTGGCGAAGTATCGTGAGGCCATGGACATCCTGTCCTCGCACGAGCGCGTGCGGATGGCCTGACCGGAAAGCGGTTCCGGTGCGCCGACGGAGCGTTTAACCAGATTCCAACGGCCGATGGCGGCACACTGTCGGCCCGACCTTTCGACAAAGGAGGAACCTCGACCCCAAACCCGTTGTCCCAGACCCTGCCGCGTAGCTCGCGGCTACCTTTATCTGTCAGGAGGCACACCATGCGTATCGAGACCTATGGCCAGCAGATGGAAGTCACCCCTGCCCTGCGGGAGTATGTGGAAACCAAGCTGGGTCGATTGGGCAAGCACTTCGAACAACCGCTCGAGGTCCGAACGCAACTGGGCATCCGCAAGCCCGACCACGTCGCCGAAGCGACCCTCTCGGTCTCCGGCGCCACCCTGCACGCCGACGCCAGCGCACAGACCATGTACGCGGCCATCGACATCCTCGCCGACAAGCTCGACCGCCTGCTGATGAAACACAAGCGCAAGAAGCTCGACCAGGCGCGCAGCGGCAAGGTCGAAATCCTCGGCTGATCTCCGCTTTCCCCTGCCATCCGGCGCGGCCTTTGCCTGCGCCGGACGGCTTGCGCAGGCAACGACCCTGCCCGCATCATGCCGGCTATGGATAGCAGCATCACCGCGCGCGAACTGTTCGACCAGCAGAAAGAGAAGCTGTCCCTGCGCTGGCTGGCCGGGCAGAAGGGCGAGAAACGCAGCATCGAGTCCGGCGATACCGTATCGCGGCGGCCGTCGCTGGCCGGCTACCTCAACACCATCTATCCGAACAAGGTGCAGATCCTCGGTACCGAGGAACTGGCTTGGCTGGATTCGCTGGATTCGCGCATCCGCTGGGAAACCATCGAGAAGATCATGCGCTACCGGCCGCTGGCGCTGGTGATCAGCAAGAACCAGTCGTGCCCGGAAGACCTGCGCGAGGCGGCCGAGGAATCCGACACCCCCTTGTGGGTATCGCCGAATCGCGGCCACGAACTGTTCAACCACATCTCCTACCACCTGGCGCGCACGCTGGCGCCGCGGGTCACCCTGCACGGGGTGTTCATGGAGATCTATTCGATCGGCGTGCTGATCACCGGCGAATCCGGATCGGGCAAGAGCGAGCTGGCGCTGGAACTGCTCAGCCGCGGCCACCGCCTGGTCGCCGACGATGCCCCCGAATTCACCCAGATCGCCCCCGACGTGCTGGACGGCACCTGCCCCGAACTGCTGCAGGACCTGCTGGAAGTGCGTGGCTTGGGCGTGCTGAACGTGCGCGAGATGTTCGGCGACACCGCGGTCAAGCGCAACAAGTACCTGCGCCTGATCGTGCACCTGACCAAGCCGATGACCGAACCGCACGCGCACGGCTACGAGCGCCTGACCGGCGATTCCGGCACCCGCCACGTGCTCGACCTGGACGTGCCGCTGATCACCCTGCCGGTGATGCCGGGCCGCAACCTGGCCGTGCTGACCGAGGCCGCCACCCGCCTGCACATCCTGCGCACCAAGGGCATCGACCCGGCCGCCATGTTCATCGCCCGCCACAGCAACCTGCTCGAACGCAGCGCGCCATGACCACCTCGGCCGCCGACGAGGAGCACGTCCCGCGCACGCCGGCGCCATCGGTGGTCATCGTCAGCGGCCTGTCCGGCTCGGGCAAGTCGGTCGCCCTGCGCACGTTCGAGGACCTGGACTTCTACTGCGTCGACAACCTGCCGGTCGAGCTGCTGCCGGCCTTCGTGCGCAGCCTGATGCGCGACGACCAACTGCCGCAGAAGATCGCGGTCGGCATCGACGTGCGCAACCGCCACAGCGACCTGAGCAAGCTGGCGCAATGGCGGGCGGCGGTCACCGAGCTCGGCTTCGATCCCCGCCTGCTGTTCTTCGACGCCAACGACGACGCCCTGTTGCGGCGCTACGCCGATACCCGCCGCCGGCACCCGCTTGCCCGCCTCGGCCTGTCACTGCGCGAGGCGATCGGCCTGGAACGCGAGGTCGTCCAGCCGTTGCGCGACGAGGCAGACACCGTCATCGACACCAGCGCGCTGAACGTGCACCAGCTGCGCCGGCGCATCGTCGCCGAATTCGCTCCGGGCAGCGGCACCGCGCTGTCGCTGCTGTTCGAGTCCTTCGCCTACCGCCGCGGGGTGCCGACCGACGCCGATTTCGTGTTCGACGCCCGGGTGCTGCCCAATCCGCACTGGCATCCGGAATTGCGTCCGCTGAGCGGGCGCGATACGGCGGTCCGGGAATTCCTCGACGCGCAGCCGGAAGTGGCCGAATACGTCGAGCAGGTCAGCCAGTTCCTCGATACCTGGCTGCCGCGCCTGCGCGGCGAGACCCGCAGCTACGTCACCATCGCCTTCGGCTGCACCGGCGGCAAGCACCGTTCGGTGTACCTGGCCGAGACCCTGGCCGCGCACGCGCGCGAGCTGGGCTGGGAGGACGTGGCCACCTTCCATCGCGAACAGGACTGATCGCTACCCGGATTTCACGCCAGTCTGCTAACTTCCGGGCATGGCTTGTGGCATCCTCCTGATTACCCATCCCGGCGTGGGCGCCTCGATTCTGGCGGTCGCGCAGGCGCTGCTGAAACAGCTGCCGCTGAAGGCGGAAGCCTTCGAGGTGCCGCTGGACGCCGACCTCGACCAGCTGCTGCCGCAGGCCTCGGCCGCGATGCGCAAGGTCGATGGCGGCGACGGCGTGCTGGTGCTGACCGACCTGTACGGCGCCAGCCCCAGCAACCTGGCCCGGCGGCTGGCGCAACTGGGCACGCCGGTACGGCGTGTTTCGGCGTTGAGCTTGCCGATGCTGCTGCGGGTGATGAACTATTCGGAACAGAACCTGGAAGAACTGCCGGCCACCGCCGCGGCCGGCACCCGCAACGGAGCCGTCATCGACGATGCTTGAGCGTGAACTGATCGTATCCAACCGCCTGGGACTGCACGCCCGCGCCACCGCCAAGCTGGTGCAGGTGCTGGCGCCGTTTCGCTGCAACGCCACGCTGGCGGCCAAGGGGCGCGAGGTCAACGCCAAGAGCATCATGGGCGTAATGCTGCTGGCCGCCGGCCAGGGCACGCCGGTGACGGTGCGCATCCAGGGCGAGGACGAAGCCGTGGCGATGGACGCGGTGGCCAGCCTGTTCGAGCGCCGCTTCGACGAGGACAGCTGACGCATGCGGCTGCAGTTTTCCGGGCACGGCGCCGCGCGCGGCAGCGCACTGGGACGGGCCCGTGTCAGGCAGCCGCACGCGCTCGAGGTCGCCGAACAGCAGATCGCCGCCAGCGCGGTCAGCCCCGAACTCACACGCCTGCATGCGGCAGTGGACGCCACCCGCGGCGAAATGCGCGCGCTGCGCGAAAAGCTGCACGGCGCGCTGGCCAGGGAGGTCGGCGAATTCCTCGACCTGCACGCCTTGCTGCTGGACGACCCCGAACTGCTGCACGGCCTGGACGAACTGATCCGGGTCGGGCGCTACAGCGCCGACTATGCGCTGCGCCTGCAGCGCGACCGGCTGGCGGCGGTGTTCGAGGGCATGGACGACGCCTACCTGAAAAGCCGCATGGACGATCTGGACCATGTGATCGGCCGCATCCACGCCCACCTGCACGAACGCGCCGATGCGCCGAAGGGGCTGGCCGGCGAGATCCTAGTCTGCGACAACGTGGCCCCGTCCGAACTGGCGCAACTGCAGGCGCAGGGCGTGGTCGCGGTGGTCAGCGCCGCCGGCAGCACCCTGTCACACAGCGCCATCCTCGCCCGCAGCCTGCATCTGCCGCTGGTGGTCGGCGCGGCGCATGCGCTGCAGAAGATCAACGACGGTGACGTGCTGGTCGTCGACGGCGGCAGCGGCGAGGTCATCGTCGAACCGAACGCGTCCGACCTGCGCGCGCACCAGTCGCGCCAGCGCGACGCCGCACGCGAACAGCGCGAATTGCGCCGCCTGCGCGGCAAGCCCTCGCGCACCCTCGACGGTACCGATATCGCCCTGCTCGCCAACGCCGAATCGCAGGAGGACATCGCCCGCGCGCATGCACTGGGCGCTGGCGGCCTGGGTCTGTACCGCACCGAGTTCCTGTTCCTGCAGCGCGATCACCTGCCGGACGAGGAAGAACAGTTCCGCATCTATCGCGATGCGGTGCTGGGCATGAGCGGCCGGCCGGTGACCTTCCGCACCCTGGACCTGGGCGCCGACAAGGCCGACCGCGCCGGGCTGGTCGCCGCCGACGAAGACAACCCGGCGCTGGGCGTGCGCGGCGTGCGTCTGGCGCTGGCCCACGGCGAGGTGTTCAACACCCAGCTGCGCGCGATCGCCCGCGCTTCCGGCTACGGCCCGGTGCGGGTACTGGTGCCGATGATCAGCAACCGCGAGGAAATCCTGTCCGTGCGCCGCCGCCTGGCCGGCATTCTCTCGCACATGCGCCGCAACGGACATGAAGTCGCCGAGCAGATCGATTTCGGGGTGATGATCGAAGTGCCGGCCGCGGCGATCGGCATGCAGGCGTTCGTCGACCTGATCGACTTCGCCTCCATCGGCACCAACGACCTGGTGCAGTACCTGCTGGCCGCCGACCGCGACAACGAGGCGCTGGGCGAGCTGTACACCCCGCTGCATCCGGGCGTGCTGCGGCTGCTGCGGCACATCCTGCGCGCCGGCGAGGAGAACGGCGTGCCGGTGGCGATGTGCGGCGAGATCGCCGGCGATCCGCGCTTCACCCGCCTGCTGCTGGCGCTGGGCCTGTGCGAATTCAGCCTGCACCCGGCCACCTTGCTGGAAGTGCGGCGCGCGATTCGCGACAGCGACCGCGGCCGGCTGCTCGCGCAGACGGACAAGCTGCTTAAGTTGCGCGACCGCGCCGCCATCGAACGCTGGATGGACGCAGCGGAACAGGCCGTATAGGGGTTCCGCCTCCCCTCTTCGCCCTTCTACCGCATTCGGCCGGGGTGTCCATTGCCGCGCCCGCGGGCGATAATGTCTGGATGAACGCCTGACCGACCGCGCGTACCGACGCCGCGGCATCACCCCCGACCGGAGTCGCGCATGGCCGAAGCCGTCCGCCACGACAAGACCGCGCGCCAGCTGCGCCTGCTGTCCGATGCACTGGACAGCGGTCGGCTCGGCCCGGTGCGTCGTCTGGTCAACACCCTGTCCCCGGCCGAGATCGGCAACCTGCTGGAATCGCTTCCGCCCGGCAAGCGCGAGGTGGTGTGGGGCCTGGTCGATGCCGAGGACGACGGCGAGGTGCTGGTCCACGTCGGCGACGAGGTCCGCGAGAGCCTGCTGGCCGACATGGACCCGGACGAAATCGTCGCCGCGGTCGAAGACCTGGACATCGACGACCTCGCCGACCTGGTCGAGGACCTGCCCGGCACCGTCATCGACGAAGTGCTCAAGTCGATGGACCGCGAGAACCGCGAACGGCTCGAACAGGCGCTGTCCTACCCCGAGGACACCGCCGGCCGCCTGATGAATCCGGACGTGGTCACCGTGCGGGCCGACGTCAATGTCGACGTGGTGCTGCGCTACCTGCGCCTGCGCGGCGAGCTGCCCGACCACACCGACCACCTGTACGTGGTCAGCCGGCGCCACCAGTACCTGGGCCGGGTCTCGCTGGCCGATCTGGTCACCCACGAAGACAGCACCCCGATCAACCGGTTGATGGACGACGAGCAGCCGGCGATCGATGTCGAGGAAAACGCCGACGAAGTGGCGCGCCAGTTCTCCGACCACGACTGGGTCTCGGCGCCGGTGGTGGACGACAGCAACATCCTGCTCGGCCGCATCACCATCGACGACGTGGTCGACATCATCCGCGAGCAGGCCGAGCACCAGGCCCTCGGCGCCGCCGGTCTGGACGAGGACGAAGACCTGTTCAGCCCGGTCCGGCGCGCGGTCAAGGGACGTGCGCTGTGGCTGGGCATCAACCTGATCACCGCCTTCCTCGCCTCCGCCGTGGTCGGCCAGTTCGAAGGCACGCTGCAGCAGGTGGTGGCGCTGGCGGTGTTGATGCCGATCGTCGCCGGCATGGGCGGCAACGCCGGCACCCAGGTACTGGCGCTGATGGTGCGCGGCCTGGCGCTGGGCCAGGTCGGCGCCAGCAACGCCCGCGTCCTGCTGTGGAAGGAGATCCGGGTCGCCGTGCTCAACGGCCTGATGCTCGGCAGCGTGGTCGGGCTGGTGGCGCTGCTGTGGTTCCACGACTGGAAGCTGTCGCTGGTCATCGCCACCGCACTGACCATCAATCTGTCGGCCGCTGCGCTGGCCGGCGTGCTGGTGCCGCTGGGGCTCAAGCGCGCCGGCTTCGACCCGGCGCTGGCCGGTGGCGTCATCCTGACCACGGTCACCGACATCATCGGCTTCCTCAGCTTCCTCGGCCTGGCGACGCTGGTGCTGCTGCACTGAGACGCAGCAGGCAACGGCCTTCGGGCTGGGGCACAATCACGACCGCGACATGGCGCATAAGGAGATTCGCTGATGAAATCCGTATCGACCCTGCTGATGACGCTGCTGCTGGCGGCTTTCCCGATGACGACCCACGCCCAGGCTTCCGGCGACGGCGGCCGTTTCGTCAAGCGCGAAATCGTCCTCGACGGCGCTGTCCATCGCTACCAGGTCTTCGTGCCGGATGCGGCCGTCGCCGGCGAGCATCCGCCGGTGATCCTGTTCCTGCACGGCACCGGCGAGCGCGGCAGCGACGGCGACAAGCAGACCCAGGTCGGTCTGGGGCCCTACGTCCGCACGCACATGAACAGTTTCCCGGCAATCGCGGTGTTTCCGCAGGCACCCGACGACCGCGACTGGATCGGCGAAACCGTGGACATGGCGCTGGCCATGCTGGAAGCGGCGACCGGGGAATTCCACGGCGACCGCGACCGCACCTACCTGACCGGACTGTCGATGGGCGGCTACGGCACCTGGGAAACAGCGCTGACCGAACCTCAACGCTTCGCCGCCCTGGTGCCGGTCTGTGGCGCGATCCACCCGCCGCGCCCGGAACGCCAGACCCTGGCGGTCACCCGGCTGATGGACAGCGACGCCCCCTATCGGACACTGGCCGAGCGCCTGCGCCACCTGCCCATCTGGATCTTTCACGGCGCCCGCGACGATGTGGTGCCCACCACCGACGACCACAGGATCTTCGCCGCGCTGATCGATGCCGGCGCCGATGCACGCTACACCGAATTCCCCGACGATAACCACAACGCCTGGGATTCGACCTACCGCTCGGCCGGCATGTGGGAGTGGTTGTTCAAGCAGAATCGATCGCACTAAGTCCGGATCACCTCAACCCAGCAACGCCTCCAGCACCGCCATGCGGATGGCGACGCCGTTGCCGACCTGGCGCAGGACCAGCGATTGCGGGCCATCGGCGATTTCGTCGGTCATTTCCACGCCGCGGTTGATCGGGCCGGGGTGCAACACCGCCGCGCCGGGCGCGGCGCGCTGCAGGCGCTCGGCGGTCAGGCCGTAGTCGCGGTGGTAGTCGGCCAGCGAGGTCACCAGCCCCTCTTCCATCCGCTCGCGCTGCAGCCGCAGCATCATCAGCGCATCGACACCTTCC
Organism: Pseudoxanthomonas kalamensis DSM 18571; assembly: GCF_010211745.1. Classification (GTDB taxonomy): domain Bacteria; phylum Pseudomonadota; class Gammaproteobacteria; order Xanthomonadales; family Xanthomonadaceae; genus Pseudoxanthomonas_A; species Pseudoxanthomonas_A kalamensis. The sequence continues at coordinate 440,013 of NZ_PDWQ01000002.1, forward strand.
AGCATGGCGTCGAAGTCGTTGCCGACCGCGCAGCCCTGCAAGGTGTCGTCCTTCGGCAATAACGCCTGCGGGCCGCAGACGCGGATTTCGCCCGCGCCCAGGGTGCGCAGCGCATGCAGGTCCGAGCGCGCGACCCGCGAATGCTCCACGTCGCCGACGATCAGCACCTTCAGCTTGGAAAAATCCGCGCCCTTGGCCTGGCGCAGGGTCAGAACGTCCAGCAGGCCCTGGGTGGGATGCGCGCTGCGGCCGTCACCGGCATTGATGATGGTGGTGCCTTCGCCGGCGTGTTCGGCCAGCATCCCGGCCGCGCCATCGTCCGGGTGGCGGACGACGAAGCCGCGCACGCCCATCGCCTCCAGGTTGCGCAAGGTATCCAGCGCGGTTTCGCCCTTGCGCGCCGACGAGGTGGAAGCATCGAAGTTGATGATGTCCGCGCCCAGCCGCTGCGCGGCGATCTGGAACGAACTGCGGGTGCGGGTCGATGGCTCGAAGAACAGGGTACAGACCGTGGTGCCGACCAGCGAGTTGCGCTTGTGGGTGCGCCCCAGCGCGGTATCGCGAATCTGTCCGGCGCGGTCCAGCAGGCGGCACAGCGTTTCCCTCGGCAGGGCTTCCAGCGTCAGCAGGTGGCGCAGGCGGCCATCGGTATCCAGTTGCAGGTTCATGCCTTCCCCGTGTGGTTGTGGCCCCGCCGGTCGGCGAGGCCGGTGATTCAGACCGCGGTCGCATCCTCCGGCGCGGCCAGCCAGCGTTCGACGATGACCGCCGCCGCCACCGCATCCAGCGCGGCCGCATCACGACGGCGCTTGCGGCCTTCGGCCCGGTCCAGCGCGAACCGCTGCGCCGCTTCGACCGAACTGGAACGTTCGTCCACCAGCACCACCGGCAGCCGATAGCGCTCGCTCAGTTCGCGGGCGAAGGCCTGCGCGCGCTTGCGGATCGGCTGGTCGCCGCCGTCCAGCGTCATCGGGTCGCCAACCACCAGACCGTCGGGCCGCCATTCCTCGCGCAGGCGGTCGATCTGTGCCCAGTCCGGACCCTTGCCATGCACGTCGATCACTGCCAGCGCGCGCGCGCCGACGCCGAAGGCACTGCCGACCGCCACGCCGATGCGGCGCGCGCCGACATCGAAGCCCAGCACGGTTCCGTGCGGACGGATCGGCGCGGGCTGCGGCTCAGGCATGGCCGCTGTAGTCGGTCAGCCGGGTCATGTCCACACCGATGCGCCCGCCGGCGGCCAGCCAGCGCGCTTCCAGCGGCAGCGCGAACAGCAGTTCGGCATCGGCCGGCGCGGTCAGCCAGCTGTTGTCGGCCAGCTCGGATTCCAGCTGCCCGGCGCCCCAGCCGGCGCAGCCCAGGGCGACCACCGCATGTTCCGGCCCCTTGCCGGCCGCCATCGCCTCCAGCACGTCGCGCGAGGTGGTCAGGTACAGGTTGTCGGCCACTTCCAGCGTGGAATCCCAGTGCCGCGATCCATCGTGCAGGACGAAGCCGCGTTCGGGATGCACCGGGCCACCGCTGAGCACCACGCATTCGCGCAGCGCGGCATCGTCGGTATCCAGTTCCATCTGCTGCAGCACTTCGCCCAGCGTGTATTCGGAGGCGCGGTTGACCACCACACCCATCGCGCCTTCGCCATCGTGCTGGCAGACCAGGGCCACCGTGCGCGCGAAGTTGGGATCGTCCAGCGCCGGCAGGGCGATCAGCAGCTGGTTGGCGAGGGTGTCCGGCGCGTGGGTCATGCCGGCATTCTACCGGCCCGCTGGCGCGACGACGGCGGCCAGTCGAAGGCGCGTGGCGCGCGTTCAGTCGTCGTCGGCATCCGGCGCGTCGAACAGCGTCGGTTCCGGCGCGCTTTCCCGCATGTGGTGGGTGGTGGTCACCGGCGCCGCCGCCGGACGCCCGCGCGGGGCCGGCAGGCCGGCGGTGGCCTCTTCCACCGCGGCCACCAGTTCGGCGCGGCGATCGTCGGGAATCTCCTGCCAGTGGCAGTCCAGCAAGGCGCCTTCCAGCGCGTAGAGCATGTTCAGGCTGGCACGGAACCCGGCGCGCTTGACCCGCATGTAGGCTTCGACCGCGCCGACCTCGGCCAGGTCCTCGTGCGTACGCAGGCCCACCTGACGCAGCCAGGCCGCGCTCTTCGGGCCGATATTGCGCAGCTTGGGCATCGCGTTCATGCCAGCGACTCCACGAACACCGCCGCCACCGCTTCCAGCCCGTACTGGTCGTCGGCGTCGAAGCGCGCCGGCTGCGGGCTGTCCAGATCGAACACGCCGACCAGCTCGCCGTCGCGCAGCAGCGGTACCACCAGTTCCGAGCGCGAAGCCGCGTCACAAGCGATGTGGCCGGGGAAGGCATGCACGTCATCCACCCGCTGGGTCTGCCGGTGGCTGGCCGCGGTGCCGCAGACGCCGGTGTCCAGCGGAATGCGCACGCAGGCCGGCTGGCCCTGGAACGGACCGACCACCAGTTCGCGGCCGTCGAAGAAGTAGAAACCGACCCAGTTCAGCTGCGGCAGCGCGTGATAGACCAATGCCGACAGGTTGGCGGCGTTGGCGATGCGGTCCGGTTCCCCGTGCAGCAAGGCACGGGCCTGGGCGGCCAACTGGGCGTATTGCTCCGGCTTGCTGCCCGCAAGGGCGGTGGCGGAAAAACTCATGCCGCGATTCTAGCCGCTATGCCGGAAGCCCGTATTCCGCGGCCTTATCATGAGGCGATGGAATCCGCCCTCTACGTCACCGGTACCGATACCGGGATCGGCAAGACCGTCGCCAGTTGCACCTGCCTGCACGCCCTGCGCGGACGCGGCCTGCGCGCCATCGGCATGAAGCCGGTGGCCAGCGGTTGCGAACGCACGGCTGAGGGCTGGCGCAACGACGACGCCCTGCGATTGCAGGCGGCCAGCCAGCCGCGCCCCGACTATGCCGATCTCAACCCCTACGCCCTGCCGCTGCCGCTGGCGCCGGAACTGGCCGCCGAAGACGCCGGCGTCGCGGTGCGGCCGCAGCCGATCCGCGAGGCTTTCGACCGCCTGCAGGCCCGGGCCGACGTGGTCGTGGTCGAAGGCGTCGGCGGTTGGGCCGCACCGCTGTCGGCCACGCTGGACCAGGCCGACTTGGTGCGCCTGCTGAACCTGCCGGTACTGCTGGTGGTCGGCCTGCGCCTGGGCTGCCTGAACCATGCACGGCTCAGCGTGCAGGCGATCGAAGCGTCCGGTGCGCGGCTGGCCGGCTGGATCGCCAGCGAGATCGACCCGGCGATGGATTGCCGGGACGAGAACTTCGCCCTGCTGCAGGCGCGGCTGCCGGCAGCGTGCTGGGGCCGGCTGCCGCATGCGCCGCAGCCCGATCCTGCCGTGTTGGCCACGCACCTGCAGCTACCGGCCGCGTTCGCGCCATCCCGCCGCCCATAAAAAACCCGGCAGCTCGAAAGCTGCCGGGCGGTTTGCGCGGAGGGAGGGGAACCGCGCAAGTTTGCTGCGACCGGACGGCCGCGCCGATGGCTCAGCGCTTGGTCGTCTTGGTGGCCTTGGCCATCGTGGCCTGCATCTTGTCGGTGGCGCTCTCGAACTGGCTCTTGACCAGCTGACCCAGCGCTTCGCCGGTCTTCAGGTTCAGGCCGAACACTTCCTGGCCAGCGGCGACCAGACGCTCGGTGTTGTCCTTGGCGATCTGCATGCCCTTCGGCCACAGGACCTTGTAGGCGTCGAGATCGCGCGCCTCGGCGACTTCGCCGAAGTAGCTGGTGGCGGCGTCCATGTTCTTCTCGAGGGTCTTCAGCTGCACGCCGAAAACCGTTTCGGCGTTTTCCAGCGCCAGACGGTTGGCGCGGGCCGCAGCCGCGGCGAACTGGTGGGTGAAAGCGGTGAAAGCGGAATTGTCGAACTGGGCGGACATGGCGTGCTCCTTGAAAGGGTGATGCCGTTGTTGTTGCAGTGCAACATACGGGCTTTCATGTTGCAGTGCAATATCCGCCGTACGGATTTCCGACGAACGGTCAGTTCCCGTTCAAGATCAAACGCTTGTATGACCGGCTGGGCCGGGTCTCAACCCCGGTAGCGGCAGCCGGCGGTACAGGTTTCGTGCACCACCACCTCGCTCAGCCCCGGCAGCGCTGGCCGCAACCGGTCCCAGACCCAGACCGCCAGCCGCTCGCTGGTCGGGTTGTCCAGGCCTTCGATGTCGTTGAGGTAGTGGTGGTCGAGCCGTGCGTACAACGGCGCGAAGGCCGCCTTGATGTCGGCGTAGTCCATCACCCAACCGGTCTGCGGGTCGATCTCGCCGGATACGTGCACTTCGATCCGGAACGAATGACCGTGCAGGCGCGCGCACTTGTGCCCTTCCGGCACGTTCGGCAGCCGGTGCGCGGCTTCGATGCTGAAAACCTTGTAGATGTCCATGCCGGCTATTGTCGGGCCGGCACCGGCATGCCGCAATGCGGCAATCAAAGTCCGCAGTGGGCGGCCAGGGCGTCCGGCGCGGCGGCGTGCGGAGAAGACCGCAGGAAGCCATCGACTTCGCCAGCCACGGGAATGCTGCTCTGCGCGCCAAGGCGGGTGCAGGCCAGCGCCGCCGCCGCCGCCGCCCGCCGCAGCGCCTGTGGCCAGTCGCCACCACCGGCCAGCGCCGCCACCAGCACGCCGCAGAAGGTGTCGCCGGCGCCGGTGGTATCGACCGCCTCGACCGCGAAACCGGGCTGCAGCAGGAAGTCTTCGCCAACCCGCGCGCAACTGCCGCACGCGCCCAGGGTGACCGCCACGGCCGGTACCGGGAGACGCCGCAAGGCGTCGGCGATGCTGCCTTGCGCGCCGGCGATCGCGGCCAGCTCGCCTTCGTTGACGATCAGCAGGTCGAGCGTGGCCAGCAACCCTTCTTCCAGGGCCTGCGCCGGCGCGGCGTTCAGCGCCACCCGCACGCCCTGTTCCCGCGCGGCCTGCGCATAGGCAGCCACCGTCTCGACCGGGGTTTCCAGTTGCAGCAGCAGCCAGTCGGCGCCGGTCAGCGGCGGCAGATCGGTCGGTGCCAGTCGCGCATTGGCGCCCGGGGCCACGGTGATCGCGTTCTCGGCGTTGTCGGCCAGACAGATGAAGGCGGTACCGGTGGCGCAATCCGGGCAGCGCACCACGTCCAGCCCGACCCCGGCCTCGCGCAGCGAACGCTCCAGCGGCACCGCGAAATCATCCTCACCCAGCGCCAGCAACATGCGGGTTTCGGCCGCGCCGGCGCGGGCGCAAGCCACCGCCTGGTTGGCGCCCTTGCCGCCGGGGAAGGTGGCGAAATCGCGGCCCAGCACCGTTTCGCCCGGCGCCGGCACATGGTCGGCGCGGACGACGAAATCCAGATTGGCCGAACCGGCAATCCATACCCGGCCGCTCGCGCCCAGTGCGTCGTGACTCATTCCGCCCTCTCCATCGTTTCAATCCGGCAAGGGCCGCGCCCAGTGCGTGTAGCTGGCTTCGATCGAGGCCCGCACCGCACGCAACTCGCGCTTGCCCGCCGGCGGTTGCAGCCCGGCCAGCACGTCCTTCCAGCCGGCTTCGCTCGCTTGTGCCCAGGCCCGCACCAGCGCGCGGCAGGGTTGGGCGGTCGCCTTCGCCAGCATGCAGGCGAAGTAGATATCGCCGGCCTGCCAGTGCTGCTCGTCGAGCAAGGCCTGCACATAGTCGCGCGGCACCTCGCCATAGCGCGACACTTCGTCGACGAAGCTGTCCGGATAGCGCGTCGCGTAGACATCGATGTCGCGCAGGTGGCGGTCGATCCAGGCATCGCCGGTCACCGGCTGGTACGCCGGCGCTTCGCTACCCGCTTCCACCACCAGTGCGGACTGGGCCAGGGCATTGCCGCCGCAGGCCAGGACAATCAGGCAGCAGATCCGGAACAGGCGGGCGCGACGCGGCAACATGCGGGCATTCTGCCAGAAACCGCGCTCGCCTCAGCCGATCCCGGCCGCGCGCGCGGCCTGTTCGATCTCGGCCAGCGCCTGCGGCAATCCGGCCGCTGCATCCACTTCGCGCCAGCGCCCGGCGTCGGCGATTTCGTCGTGCTCGGCCTCGTGCGCCCAGGTCACCGGATACGGCAGGTACACACCCCAGCCGCCCACCTGCAACACCGGCGCGATGTCCGAGCGCATCGAATTGCCGATCATCACGAAGCGCTCGGCCGGCACGTCCAGTTCGCGCAGCACGCGGCGATAGGTCGCCGGATCCTTCTCCGACACCACCTCGATGCGATGGAACAGGTCGGCCAGCCCGGACTGTTCGATCTTGGATTCCTGATGGAACAGATCGCCCTTGGTGATCAGCACGATCTCGTGTTCGGCGGCGACCGCCTCGACTGCGGCGCGGATGCCGTCGATCAGCTCGACCGGGTGCTGCAGCGTGGCGCGGCCGATCTCGATGATCCGGTGCAGGTCGCGCGCACTGATCCGCTCGCCGGTCAGCTCGATGGCCGCCTCGATCATCGACAGGGTCATGCCCTTGGCGCCGTAGCCGAAGATGCGCAGGTTGCGGCGCTCGGTTTCCAGCAGCCGCTCCAGCGTGCGCCGGTTGTCCAGGTCCAGGTAGGTGCCGAGGATGCCTTCGAACTCCAGTTCGGCGGCGCGGTAATAGTCCTCGCTCTTCCACAGCGTGTCGTCGCCATCGAATCCCACCCAGCGTATCGCGCGCATCGCTCCGGCATCCTTCGTTCCCTGACCTCAAGATGATAAGCCCCGGAAAACGCACAGGAGCGATGCCCGGCATCGCCCCTGTGGCGGAAATCGCCCGGCGGGCGAAACGATTACTCCTTGGCCGGGTAATTCTTGCCGACGAATCCGCGGTACTCCTCCGGCGTCAGCTTGCCGTCGGCGTCGGCATCGGCGCGCTCGAACACCTGCGCCAGACCCGGGCTGGCCGCGGCCTCTTCGCGGGTGATGCTGCCGTCGCTGTCGGCATCGATCTGGGCCCAATCCATCTGCGAATCCGTCGCGGCTTCCGGCGTCGCCTGCGCCTCCTGCACGGTGGCGTCCTGTGCCTGCTGCGCTTCCTGGGCGAACGCGGCCGGCACGGCCAGGGCCAGCACGGCAGCAATGGCGATCGGGTAACGATACTTGTGAATCATGGTCTGCTCCTCGGTAGGGAAGGCGTGCCTAGTGCACGTCGCCACGTTGACGTCAGCCGAATGAACCGCGATTGCGTGCCGAACTGAATCTCCACGCGCGCTTAACCACGTCGTTCCGCATTGCGACTACCAACATCGTTAAGCGCCGGTGGCGACGGCGTGACGGCATGCCCCACAACCAGCCTGAAGCGTGATTTCAGTCGCGATTCGCGCCGCTTTCGCCGACTTCACCCACGCTTGATTCGTCCGAATGCCGGTTGAACGCCGCGTATCCGATCGCCACCCCGGACAGGGCGCCGACCACTTCGCACAGCACGCGCGCGCCAAGCGAATCGGCATCGTGGATGCTGGCCAGGGCCAGTCGCGCGTACAGCGGCGATTCCAGCCGGGTGAATCCCAGGTAGAACAGGTTCCAGGCGTCCAGTCCGGCGCCGACCACCAGCGCACTGACGCAGGCCCAGCCGATGGCGCGACCGGCGCTCCAGCCGAAGCGCATAGCCAACCAACGCCAGACGGCGTAAGCGACCATGCCCAGCAGCAGCGCGATCAGGCCGGCCTCGACCACACCGAGGAAACCGAAATGCAAGGGCAGGTTCATCGCTCCGGCCGCTCAGCCGGCCGGCTCGATTTCGACCCCATCGGCGACGATGCGGTATTCCACCGGCGAAACCTCGAGCTTGCCGCCGCCGTCTTCGCGCAGGTGCTCGATCTGCTCCGCGGTGAGCTCGCGGCGCGAGAGCACGCCATGGACCCGGGCCAGGCCGGCGCTGTCCTTGGGGATGACGAAGGCATGGTCCTTGAACTGCACGCGCGCGGACTGGCCGTCGTCTTCCAGCACCATCCAGCAACCTTCGGCCTGGCAGACCTGAGCAATGCGGCCGCTGTACTGCTGCGGCTTGCCGGCATACCGCTCGTATTCCGCCACGGCCTGCGCCACCGGCACCGCGACGGCGGCCGGCACGGGCTGACCGTAGGATTCGGCAGCGGCGGCCTGCGTCGCCAGGGCCAGCAGGCCGGCGGCGACCAGGGCCATTGGGTTCATCACAGTCGGACGCATCACGCTCGGGTGCATCGAATCGATTCCTGACAAAACGGTGGCTACAAGATACCTGCCGAACCGGGCTGATGCAGCGGCGGCATTGCGGTCCGGGGCAAGCGCCCCGTCACCGCCGAAATTTATCCCGAATCGGACAAACCCGGATTTCCCCGGCAATAGCCCGCATACGAATACATGACGCACTGCGTGAATCCGCACGGGGTACCGGGGCAAAAAGTGACCCTGAAGGTCGCCGGATCGGGTATTTTGGACGCGCTAGGGACATGGCATGGAGCTTGCGTAGGTCCCCTCAACGTATTCCGGACCTCACCGCATGGAGCACCAACCCGAGACGCCACGGCCTGGCCAGCGTCCACGTCGTCCCGATCTGATCGCACGCCGCCCGCTGGAGCTGGCGCTGGCCGACTATTACCGCGGCCAGGGTTACGCGGTCACGCGCCTGGAAAGCGATGGATCCAGCCGCGACTTCGACGGCTTCGACCTGTTGCTGAAGCTGGACGAACGATTCATCGTGCTGGCGTGCCGCCATGATCCGCTGCATCCGGTGACGCAGCACACGATCCTGGGCCTGTACGCGCGCCTGCCGCGGCTAGGCGCCAGCGACCTGATCGTGGTGACGACCGGCCAGTTCACCGTCAGCGCGCGCGAAGCCGCTGATCACTACCCCAACCTGCAGCTGGTCGACGGTCGCCTGTTGCGCATCCTGCTCGGCGAAGAGCGGCTGGATACGCTGCACCGCGATCTGGAACTGGCGCGGCAGGTCTCCGAATCGAACCGCGCGACCGACACGAAACCCAAACCGCGACCAGCCCTTGCCCTGTGCGAACCACAGCAGGGCCGGTTGCCTCGCGCCTGCCTGGCACTCGCTTCGCTGGCATTGCTGTCGGCCGTGGTCCTGCTCGGCTGGATGTTCTCGTCGCATTCGGGCGACAAACCTGCGGCCAAGGCCGACGATCCGGTCGAACAGTCGCCGCCCTGATCGACGAAGTCGAGCGTTCGCGCAGACGCTATTCGCGCACGGCGGTGATGTAGGCGCCGGTATCGATGACCTGGAACGTGTCGGTATCCACGCGGCGGACCCAGCTGCCGTTCCGTAACCGATAGACCGGCGCGTTGTCGCGACGCGCGCCGCTGGTGATCTGCGAGGTTGCGATCTTTTCAACGCGATGCAGGTTGCCTGCCTCGTCGCGTGCCAGGAAATGCGGGTTGTCCATGTGGCGTCCTCCCGTTCAACCGTTTTCGTCAGTCTAGGACAAGGCCACGACGGAAAGGTTTGTTTTGCGTGATTGCGGCATCGAACGATGCCTGAACTCCCCCGCAGCACCATCAAGCAGCCAGGAAAGGTTCGTAAGGTATTCCCGGCCCGCGTGAAAACGTGGCCCCGCCGCCGGCCGCGGTCAGAAATTCACGCCCGCGCTGATCATCAGCGGCGACCCCTCGAAACGGTTCTTGACGCTGAACTCCTTCACGTAGCGCAACGACAGGCTGACGCTGTCGCCGTCTTCCCAGGTCTTGCTGAAAGTGACGATCGGGCCGACGCCCAGCGAGCTGCCCTTGAAACCGTTCAAGGCGTCGGCCAGCGCACCTTCGTCGTCCTCGATCTGCTGGATGTAGCCGGCCGCCAGACCCCCGCCCCAGCCCGAAGGCGTGCGCAGGATGGCCAGGCCTTCCAGTCGTCCGACCATGCCGTTGCCGTAGCCGGTATCGTCGTTGTCGCTGTACCAGTCCACCGCCGCGCTGGCGCTCAGCTCCAGCCCGCCCTGCAGGTACAGCTTGGTGAAGCCGACGGTCGGCGAGACCGTCCATACGTTCAGACCCTCGTTGGCCAGTCGGTCGGTCGAATAATTTGCCGTCGGCGCATAGACGTAGGCGGCGAACGACCAGTGCGTCATCGGGTCGACGTGGTAGCTGGCGATCACCGGGGCGAAGAACAGGTCGAACTGGCCCGAGGCGCTCTGCTGCACGCTGCGGGTGCCACCGAGCGCGGACACCGAGGCGGTGACGTCGTTGCCGATGTACGGCAGGGTCACCATCGAGGCGAAATTCCACTTCTGCCCCCGGGTCGGCCAGATGTACACGCCGGTGGCGCTGAACAGGTCGACGTCCGCCTCCAAGCCGAAGGCGATCTGCCCGGCCAGCGGCACTTCGCGGCCGGCGCCGATCTCGCCGCTGTAGTGCACATAACCCAGCGACCACTGCATGCCCGGATCGGGCGGGATCAGGCCGGTGAACGGCTGGATCTGCATTGCCGTGATCGGGCGGCCCAAGGCACCCTCGGTCGCCTGCACATCGGTCATGAATCCCAGACCGGCCATGACCAGTCCCGTCGCCAGCAGTGCACTACGCAAGTTCATGAAAATCTCCGGAAATTCTGGTGGCGGTGCTGCCTGTCGCCTTTGATCTTCGGGACGACAAGACATTGACACACAAGAGAAAAACGGCGCACCGGACATCGACATGCAGCTCGGGATGGCACCTGCCTGATGATCGCGGGACCCTTCGGTCACGGAAGGTAATTAATGTGAGAAAACAACACTATCCCGTTCAGGACGATCCAGCCGATCATCCCCGCAGACGGATCGCGATAGTGGTGTGCCTGCCGTGTCCCGGCTCAGTTGCCGGGTTCGGCTTGCATGCGCATGCCACCGGGCGTGGTGGCCACCTCGAGCAGCGCCGCCGTTTCCGCATCGGGCTCGCCGGCAATATCGGCGGGACGGTATTTCATCTGGAACGTGCTGATCGCCGCGCGCGTGGGCTCGTCGAGTTCGCCGCCGTCGGGCACGCGATAGCCGACTGCCGCCAGCTTCTGCTGAAACCAGGCCACCTCCGGCAACGGCTGTCCACGATAAAGCGCCAACCGCTCGGCAACCTGCGCCGGGTCCGGCCACGGGATGATGCCGGCCTCGGCCAGACGTTTCCACGGGAAAAGCGGACCCGGATCCTGCTTGCGCCCCGGCGCGATGTCGGCGTGCCCCAGCACGTGATCGGGGCGAATGCCGTGGCGGGCGACGATCTCCTTCACCAGCCGGATCACGGTATCGATCTGCGCCGGCGGGTACGGCGCATAGACGCGTCCCTCCGGTGTGTTCACATAGCCGGGATTGACGATCTCGATCCCGATCGAGGACGCGTTCAGCTCCGCTGCGCCGGCCCAGTAGCTGCGGCCGGCGTGATAGGCCATCCGAGATTCGTCGACCAAGCGATAAACCCGCACCGGGTCGTCGCGCACCAGGTAGTGCGACGACACCCGGCCCTTCTCGGCCAGCAGGTACACCGACTCGTCGAAATCGGACACCGTGTAATGCAGGATCAGGTACTGCACGCGGTCGCCCTGCGCGACCGAGTCATAGCGGGTATCGACACGCACCGGCGCGGTCGAGCAGGCGCCAAGCGCCAGCACGAGCAGCAGGGCAAGCAGTGGATTGCGCATGTTCACGTGATCAGGAAATGCCAACGGAAGCCAAGCTGTCCTTCTGCAAGCATGACGACTGCAGCACCTGTACCGCAACCCCTGCCGGAGCCGACATGGACCGATCAGCCAGCGGAAACGATCGCAGGCAGATACCGCATGTCCGTTCCATCCGAGCATGGCCACCGGTCAGGCACATGCTTAACGTCATGAGCCCACCCGGCGTGAAACCTGAACTCCCTCCCGTGGATCCGTCATGCAGGCCTCGCCCTCGGCCACGCACTCAACCCACCATGCCGGCTCGCTCCCGGGTATCCGTTACCGATTCCTGAAAACCGGAAGACGCCGTTCCTCGAATGCACGCATCCCTTCCTTCTGGTCCTCGGTTGCAAACAGCGAGTGGAACAGCCTGCGTTCGAAACGCAGGCCGTCGTTGAGCGAGGACTCGTAGGCCTGATTTATCGCCTCCTTGATCATCATCACCGACGGCAGGGATTTGCCGGCAATCGTCTTGCCGATTTCCAACGCCGCATCATGCAGATCTTCGGGCGGCACCACGCGGGATACCAAGCCCGCGTGCTCGGCCTCCCGGGCATCCATCCGGCGCGCCGTCAGACACATGTCCATGGCTTTTGCCTTGGAAACGGCGCGTGGAAGCCTTTGCGTGCCGCCCGCCCCCGGCATGATGCCGAGCGTGACTTCCGGCAAGCCGAACTGCGCGGTTTCGCTGGCAACGACCAGATCGCACATCAGCGCCAACTCGCAACCACCCCCAAGCGCATACCCGGAAACGGCGGCGATGACGGGCTTGCGGATCTCCCGGATGGCCTGCCAGTCGATGATGTTGCCGGTGAATGCCTCCACGAAACCGTACTGAGCCATTGCGCCGATGTCGGCGCCGGCCGCAAAGGCCTTTTCGCTTCCACCAATAATGATGGCGCCTATCTCCGGGTCCGCATCGCATCGTCTCAACGCAGACACCAGCTCCTGCATCAATTCGTCATTGATTGCGTTCAGCACCTGTGGGCGATTCATCTGAATCACCCCCACCCGTTCCACGACTTCAAGTCGCAAGTACCGGTACGCCGTCATGCCTGCGTACCGGCGACCGCATGCTGCGTACGCATCCGAAGCTCGCGACGCAATACCTTTCCGGTCGTGGTGGTCGGCAGATCGTCCAGGTATTCGATGAGCCTCGGGTACTCGTGCCCGGCCAGCTTGCAACGCACATGCTCCTTCAATTCGCGGGTCAACGCATCATCCGCGCGGTAGCCTTCATTGAGGACGATGAAGGCCTTGACCACTTCCGTGCGCTTATCGTCAGGCACCCCGATCACGGCTGCCTGACGGACGGCAGCGTGCCCCAGCAGACAATCCTCGATCGGACCCGGACCAATGCGGTAACCGGCGCTTGTGATGACATCATCATCCCGGCCAACGAAACGGATGAAACCGGCCTCGTCCATCTCGCCCTGATCGCCGGTGATCAGATACTCGCCGATGAACTTCTCCTCGGTGGCCTTCGGATTGTTCCAGTAGCCCAGAAAAGTGACCGGATCAGGCTGGTGCACGGCAATGAGCCCCAACTTGCCTGCCGGCAGTACCTTTCCCGAAGCATCGATGACCCGCACATCGTGTCCAGGCACGGCCTTGCCCATCCAGCCCGGCTTTGCCGGGAAAAACCGGTCACAGGAGGAAACCACCATGTTGCACTCGGTCTGCCCGTAGAACTCGTTGATCTGCACACCGAGCACGGCACGCCCCCAGTCCAGCAGTTCCGCGCCCAGACTCTCGCCGCCGCTGGCTACCGAACGCAACGACAGGCCGTAATCGCGGCCGACCGTGGTCTCGGCACGCAGTATCTTCAATGCCGTCGGCGGCAACATCACGTTGCGGACACGGTGACGCGCCATCAGGTCGATCGCCAGCTTTGCGTCGAACTTCTCGAAACGTCTTGCAACCACCGCCACTCCGTGGTGCCAGGCCGGCATCAGAACGTCCAGCAAGCCGCCTATCCATGACCAGTCCGCCGGTGTCCACATCAGATCGTCCGAGAGACCCAGCCCCCCGTGCGACATCTCGACACCGGGAAGATGCCCGAGCAAGACACGTTGCGCATGCAGCGCGCCTTTCGATTTGCCGGTCGTGCCGGACGTATAGATGATCAGCGCAGGATCGTCCGAACAGGTATCGACCGCAACAAAGTCATCGCGGCAACCCTGTCTGGCCGCATGAAAATCATCCGCACCGTCCATACCCCCATCAATGCAGAACACGCGCTTCAGCATCGGCAAGCGATGACGGATAGCACGCAGTTTTTCCACGCCCTGCCGATCCGTCACCAGAACCTCGGCACCACTGTCGGACAAGCGATGCTCAATGGCCTCTTCGCCAAACAGCGGAAACAACGGAACCGCAATCGCTCCGGCCTTGTAGATGGCTACATGCACATATGCGGTTTCGGGCCGCTGCGGAGCCATCAGCGCCACCCGGACTCCTGGCGCCACACCGGCATCCCGCAACAGATCGGCAGTTTGATTCGAAAGCGTCTCGATGTCCTGAAAAGTGAATCGCTGGATCGATTCGCCGGTATCGTAGATCAGGGCCAGCCGCTCGGCGCCTTTCGCCCACTTCGTGCAGACATCGACACCGATGTTGTACCTGTCCGGGATAGCCGGCATGCGAATAACCAGCGATGCATCTGCTGCCGCGCTTTCGATCGACCCGACTTTCTTCATGACCCTCCCCTTCAGCGCGAAAAGATGCACGATTTCCGCGCACATCCGTTTACCATGCAGGGAAGGAAAAATTCGGAACTGCGATTTCGCCCGCATGACGAATCATCGGAACGATCCTCGGCAAGCAACCCGGACGATCCCTTCCCGAGACTCCAAACCGGCCAGGACTTGCAACAAATGAAACTAGCGAGGCCTGGCAGGCAGTGAAAGGTACAGTCGGGAAAAACAGTTCGCCGGAACATCACGCTACGATTCTGTTTACATCATGAAAAAAGCAAGTACCGCGGAAACGATTGCGCAAGACATCGCGAAACAAATCCTTAACGGAACCCTGAAGAAGGGCGAGAAGCTGCCATCACTGCGGGAATACGCGCGTCTCTATTCGCACTCCCTGAACACGGTGGTCGCCGCCTTCGAAATTCTCGCGCAATGGGAAATGGTGCAAGCCCATCGAGGTAAAGGGTTCTTTGTCCGCGGCGCTCCGGACAAACCCCAGGCCGAGGACGAGCCTCCACAGGCCTACCACCGTGCCATCGACACGATCTGGCTGATGCGGCAGCAATTGCTGCAGGCCCCGGGCGAATCCAACCTGAGCATTGCATTGCCGCCATCGCAATGGCTGGCCGACATGCGGCTCGACAAGTTCCACCGCCAGATCACCCGCAGCGGCATCGGCGGTCTGTTCCGCTATGGAAGCCGCTACGGCAACCACAACCTACGCACGCACCTGAATCGCAAACTCGCCAGCCACATGATCACCGCGTCCGAGCGGCAGATCATGACGACCCATGGAGGAAACCACGGGTTGGACCTGATCATCCGCCGTTACGTCTCTCCGGGCGATCCGGTCCTGGTCGAGGAACCCGGCTACTACCCGCTGTTCGGAAAGCTGCAGTTGCAGGGTGCGCGCATGATCGGCATTCCCCGCCTTCCGGACGGACCGGATATTGACTGCCTTGAAGAAAAGATACGCCACGAGCGCGCGAGGATATTCTTCGTGCAATCCTGCGGCCAGAATCCGACCGGCTCCGACATCAGCGCGGAAAAGGCCAGGCGCATCGCCCAGCTCGCTGCAAGCTATGACCTCCTGGTGGTTGAAGACGATGCACTCGCAGACTTCAAACGGAATTCATCGCCGAAGATCTCGGCCGTGGACCAGTTGCGCAACACGTTGTACGTGGGCAGCTTCTCCAAGTCCTTGTCCGCATCGCTTCGCGCCGGCTTCATTGCAGGTGACATCAGCCGAATAGAGGAGCTGGCCGACATCAAGATGCTGCTGCACGTCAGTGGCAGCGAATACAGCGAGCGTATCCTGGACGTGATCCTCACCGAAGGACACTTCCTTCGCCATGTCGCAAAACTTCAGGAGCGGGTCAGGCATGCGACCAGCGATGGCATCGGGATCCTGAAGGATCTTGGCGCCGAGCTTTTCTGCGAACCGGAACAGGCGCTTTACCTGTGGGCACGATTCCCGGGCATAGATGACATGAACGAATTGACGCTCCGTCTATTGCCCAAAGGCGTGGTGCTTGCGCCCGGCTCCATATTCATGCTGAACCCGCGCACCAAATCGCCATGGACTCGACTGAACGTGGGCTACCTTCAGGATCCGCTTTTCATCGAAAGCATTCGTTCCTGCATGTAGAGACAGAAGAGAAGGCCCGTAAAACGGGCCTTCCTCCTCTACCCGACCTCATGTCCGGCCGATTCGTCAGGTCTCGATCAGACGCGCGCCACATGGATGACATGGCAATCCGTGAACTCATGGATGCCTTCCATGCCGAACTCCACGCCCATGCCGGATTGCTTGCGACCGCCGAATGGAATATTCGGCGCCAGCGCAAAATGCGTATTCACCCATGTCGTGCCGCTTTCGAGCCGGTTCGCGACGTCGGTCGCCCTGGCAAGGTCCTTGCCCCATACGGAGTTGCCCAATCCGTATTGCGTGTCGTTGACCTTTTCCACGGCCTCGTCGATTGAGGAGTACCGCATGATCGAACGAATCGGGCCGAAGGTCTCTTCCCGGACCAGCCGACTGGACTCGTCGATATCCCGCACCACCGTGGGCGGTACGAAGTACCCCTTGCCCGCCAGCGGCTGGCCGCCGGCAATCACGGTGCCATCCTGCCTTGCGATCTCGAGACAATCCCGCACGGTCTCGAACTGGCGCTTGTTCTGGATGGGGCCGTATTCAGTCGCCTCGTCCAAGCCATGCCCCACCACCGCCGCTTCCGCAAGCCGGGCGAACTCTCCGCAGAACTCGTCGTACATCGCATCGGGGACGTAGATCCGCTTGATGTTGATACATACCTGGCCCGAGTTCATGAAGGCCCAGGTAAAAATGCCCTGGGCCGCGCTCTTGATGTCGGCATCGTCCATCACGATGGCGGCATCATTGCCGCCAAGCTCCAGAACAATCCGCTTCAGCGTCGGCGCGCCACTGGCCATGACCTTCCGCCCGGCTGCCGTCGAGCCGGTGAACGATACTTTCCCGATGTCGGGATGACTCGAAAGCAGCGGTCCGATATCGCCCGCGTCGCCGACGACATTGACGACCCCTGCCGGCACGATGTTGCTCAGGATATCTCCCAGCAACATTGCATTCAGCGGCGACGTCGGTGCCGGCTTGATGACCACGGTATTTCCCGTCAGCAACGCAGGGATCAGCTTGTACATCGTCTGGAAGAACGGGAAATTCCACGGGATGATCGCCGCCACCACGCCTATCGGCTTGCGTCTCACCTCGACATAGGCCTGTTCGTCGTCCTGCACGACCTCCGGCTTCAACTCCACTTCCGACACTTCGCGCGCCCACTGCAGGGCCAGATCGACATCCGCACGAGCCGCGGCAATCGGTTTTCCCACCTCCAGGGTAATGATCCTGGCGATTTCTTCGCGGCGGGCTTCGATGGCGTCCGCAATCCTGCGAATCACAGCCACACGATCTTCATGGCTCGTGTCCTTCCAGGACTCGAATGCGAGTCTGGCAGACCGGACCGCCTGCTCAAGCTGCTCCGGATCGGCGACAGGCGCATGCGCGATCACTTCCTCGGTGGCTGGATCGACAACCGGAACCGTCGTGGCACCGGCGACCAGCTCTCCGTTGATCAGCATGCCGGGCACATCAACGACAACGACGTCCTCGGCCGATTGAATCATTCTGGCGACATTCATTGCTTTCCTCCTGCAGAAGTCGTTATCAGGGCGAATTCGCCCTGTCAAAGCGCCCAGACGAAGCGTACGTTCAACGAATCGCTTACGGGGCGGTTCTTGCCATCCACGGCATGTACCCAGTGAATGGCGGCACTGGGGCCCTTCCGGGAATGGAACATCAGGCCGGCGAGAACATCTGTCTCGCCATTGGCCAGATTGATCGCCGATGCCTTCTGGTGCTCATAGGCGACACCCACGTAAGGCTCGACCAACTCCGTTGCGCGGTAGCTGAAGATGTGCTCCGTGGACCAGCTTTTCCCTGCCTTCTCGTCCAGCTTGGCCGACTCGCCCGGGTAGTTCCATATGACGTCTCCAGTGTAGTCGAACTTGCCGACCTGGACATCGATGAACACGGAGTTCGTGAGCTTCCAGCTGTCCCCGCCTCCCACATCACCATCGCCGATGGGAAGCGTGAACAGGAAGTCGGTTCCGATCGTGACGTTCTCACTGACCTTGTACCAGACATATGGCGCCACGACGGGATCGCCGACGCCGCTGGCGGAGGTGTTGGCCGTCTTGTTGCGGACACCACTGACCGGCAGGATCACTTCCCATGCATAACCAAAGTTCGGGTTGCTCTCCAGGGTCCAGCCCTGCGAGAACTTCGCCAGCGAAACCAGGGTTTCCGTGCTGTCGGCATCGACCTCATTCCCATTGCCGTCGTAGACCTGGTCGGCTTTCTCGAAATAGCCGTACATGAGGAAAACATTGAATCCATCCGGCACATTGGCCGGAAGGGCGTATTCATGCGGTCCCATGAAGCTCCTGCCGGTTGCCGCCTCGCAAGCCGGCACCGCGAACATGCCTGCGATGCCGCCAAGGCAGGCGACACTCAGCAAATGCTTCTTCAACAAACGAACGTCGAATTCAAAAGACATGATTACATTCTCGATTTGTGGGAGCCGCTCCAGCGTGCTGGGGCGGCTCCTCGTGAAGGCGGATTTCAGGGATTGGCCTTGGTCGCCGGGTTGCCTGCGGCTTGCGCTGCCTGCTCGGCGTCTTCGTCGGCCTTGAGCTGGATTGCGCGATCGACCAGGTAGGCACGCAGCGCCTCGACATCCTCACGACTCATGCGGTCTGCGAAGCTCACCATGCCGCGGCTTTCGAGGATGCCGTCGTAGACGACAGAAGCAAAAGCCTCCTTGCTCAGCAGCATCGGCGAGCGGCGCAAGTCGGGAATGACCTCATCGTTGGTGTAGGTGCCATACCCGTGACAGGCCACGCAGTTGCCGTAGAACGGGGCGCCCTTGGCGACGAGCTCCGGCGGGAAGACCTCTTCCGGCACCTGGGCCGGACGGTGCACGCGCTCGTAGGGCGGCAGCGTGCCCTTGCCATCGAGCTTGAACACCAGTACCCGGCCGACACCTGCGCGCGGATCCTTCATGTGCGGGATCTGCAGACCCGCCGAGCCACCCAGGCCCGACAGCACGGCGATGTACTGCGTACCATCGATCTCGTAACTCATCGCGCCGGCCACGATGCCGATGCGTCCGTCGTAGCTCCATACCTCTTTGCCAGTATCTGCCGCATAAGCATGGAAGATGCCGTCGGGGGTTCCCTGGAACACGAGGTTGCCGGCCGTGGCGAGCGTTCCGCCCGCACCGATGGACGGATAGGGGACGCGCCAGACCTCCTTCTGCGCCTTCGGATCCCAGGCAATCAGATCGCCACGGAAGCTTTGCGTGATGCCTAGACGTTCGGCCTCGTTCTGCGGGGCAAGCGTGGCCTGTGCGGAGATGCTGGCCAGGTTCCAGGCGCCGTTGAGCGGGTTGTACTTGTAGTTCGGATCATGCTTGTAGCCGTACGAACCCTGCTGCGCCGGAATGTAGACCAACCCGGTATCCGGACTGTAGGCCATCGGCGGCCAGTTATGCGCACCGAACGCTCCGGGAATGGCGAGGAAGTCGTTACCGTGCTTGGAGTAGCGTGCCGCCGGATATTCGATCGGACGACCGGTCTCCAGGTCGATACCGGTTGCCCAGTTCACGGGCATGAAGTTCTTGGCCGAGATCAGCTTGCCGTTGCTGCGGTCCAGCACGTAGAAGAAACCGTTCTTCGGCGCCTGCATCGCCACCTTGGTCGATTTCCCGTCCACCTCGAGTTCGGTCAGCACGATTGGCTGGGTCGCGGTGAAGTCCCACTCCTCTGCAGGAGTCGACTGGTAATGCCACTTGTATTCGCCCGTCTTGGCATCGACCGCGACAATGGAGGAAATGAACAGGTTGTCGCCGACGCCACCCGAACGCGCCATGTAGCTCCAGGGCGTTCCATTGCCGGTGCCGATCAGCACCTGATCGTAGTCCTTGTCGTAGACGATGGCGTCCCACGCCGTGCCGCCACCGCCGGTCTTCTTCCACCAGCCATCGCCCCAGCTCTTGAAGCCGATTTCCGCATGGATCCGATCCGAGGCCGCGCCGTCGGGTTTCCCCTCGGGATTCGGCGTGATGTAGAAGCGCCACGCCAGCTCACCGGTTTCGGCATCGTAGGCGGACACATAACCACGCACGCCGTATTCGGCACCGCCATTGCCGATGAACACCTTGCCATGCGCGACTCGTGGCGCACCGGTGATGGTGTAACTGCGCTTCACGTCGGTGGTCTGCGTATCCCATACCTTGGTGCCGGTCTTGGCGTCGATAGCCACCAACCGGCCGTCGTATGTACCGACATATATTTTTCCGTTCCAGGCCGCCAGTCCGCGGTTTACGACACCGCAACACCCGTCCGGGGCTTTCTTGCCCGGAACCTGGGGATCGAAGAACCACAGTTGCTTGCCCGTGACGGCGTCATAGGCATACACCTTCGACCACGCGGTACTGGTATACAGGACACCGTCGATTACCAGCGGTGTGGCTTCCTGACCGCGATTGGTATCGAACTCTCCATACCAAGCCAGGCCCAGCCTGGATACGTTCGAGACGTTTATCTTGTCCAGCGGACTGTAATGCTGTTCATCGGTGGTACCGCCTCGCGTGACCCAGTTCTTCGGATCCGAACCGGCATTGATCAGTCGCTTCTGGTCGACCGACGCCGGCGATACTTCCTTGCCCGCGATGGAGGCCAGTATCGGCACGGCAGCTGCCAGTACGGCCGCCACGATAAGCGTCACGACAATGGGGAATTTGTACCTTCCAAGCAGCCGCAGCCGGCTCTCTTTCACTTCGCTCATTGCTCCCTCCGGATATTTGTTCCTGTCTATGCCATGCGGACATGACACGCGCACTCCACCCAGCCAGTCGCGAGGCATGATCTGTACAACCAAGAAGGCCTTCGGTCCGACGCCCGAGATGGCCTGTATGCGCTAGCGCCGAATCGAAAGGTCGACGAAAGCAGTTTCGGGTTGCTACTTCACTCTCAAGAGATTGAGCATCGGGCGATGCTGAACCCCACCCGCCGCATCAAGCGACACATCCCAACCCGAGCCAAACGTCAGACGCCGATGCGCTTTCATAGTCTCCTCCCATTTCCGACATCACACCGAAGCAGAAAATTTCCACAGTCGGCTTGACGCCACGGAGCCAATCCTAGGCGCTATCGCACTGCACAATGAGAGGGCAAGAGATACAGTTTCACGAAACAGTTTTCGTCTTGCGGCGCACGGACCTTCTGCTCGAGTGGCCGGAACAAACCACTGCACGACAGCAGAAATGAACGATCTCGTCGACCAGCTTTGCGTCGCTGCCCGGTTTTTTCGTCAATGCCGTTGGACGGACCAGCGCCTCCGTGAACGCGCCGACAAGGCACGCGGCACCCACCTCCACCGACTGTTTCGGAAACTCTCCGGAAGCCACGCCCTGCTTCAATACCGTTTCGAATACTTTGCTGAACTTCCGGCGGCAGACCAGGCGCACTGTTTCGATTTCCGGATCGACTGGCTCGACGATGAAAGCGTAGGCCAACTGCGGGCCGGCCAGTGCGCGTCGCGCGAAAGACTCCACCGCTTCCTGCAGGTGCGTCATCGAATTGCCAGGCCTGGCGATGACCTCCCTCAGAATCCCGCATTCGCGCTCGACCGCATTGGTCAGGACCTCAACGAACAGATCCGCTTTCGACGGAAAATAACGGTAAACCGCTCCGGTCGAAAGCCCGGCCCCTGCCGCCACAGCGGTGATTGTTGCGTTGCGGAACCCGCCTTCGGCAATCAGGCTGCGCGCGGCCAGCAAAATGCGTTGCCGATTGCCTGCCAGGCGTTTCTGCATCTCCAGCGAACGACGATAGGCCATTTCAACAATCCCCGGATAACTTTTGTGAACCATACTTCACTTCTTCAACGGAACACAGTACATTGCGCTCTCGCTGCGACTGCAGACTCGCCGCAAGGTCTATGATCACACGCTGGAACAGGAGGCACCCATGAGCCCGACATCCAATGGAGCCATTGCCATCCTCCGCATGGATTTCCCGCGTTCACGTTTTTGGTTTTCTGTTGCAATACGCGATCCGCGCGTATCCGCCGAATACTCCTACGGAACTGCCTGATGCCCGTCATCCATTCCAAGCTGCGCACCAGTTCCGACGAGTTCAGGACAAACGCTGCTGCCTTGAAGACGCAGGTTGACGCGCTGCGCGAACTGAGCGCACAGGTGGCACGTGGCGGCAGCGACGCGGCCCGCGAGAAGCACGCCGCACGCGGCAAGCTGTTCGTGCGCGACCGCATCGATGCCCTGCTCGACCCGGGCACGCCGTTCCTCGAGATCGCGCCGCTGGCCGCACACGACATGTACGGCGGCGAAGTCCCCAGCGCCGGCGTGGTCGCCGGCATTGGCAGCATCGAAGGACGCGAATGCGTGATCGTCGCCAACGATGCCACGGTCAAGGGTGGCACCTACTACCCGATCACGGTCAAGAAGCACCTGCGGGCGCAGGAAATCGCCCTGCAGAACCGTCTGCCCTGCGTTTATCTGGTCGACTCCGGCGGCGCCTTCCTGCCGATGCAGGACGAAGTGTTCCCGGACCGCGAGCATTTCGGCCGCATCTTCTACAACCAGGCCAACCTGTCCGCACAGGGCATTCCGCAGATCGCCTGCGTGATGGGGTCGTGCACGGCCGGCGGCGCCTACGTGCCGGCGATGTCGGACGAAACGGTAATCGTGCGCGACCAGGGCACGATCTTCCTCGGCGGCCCGCCATTGGTGAAAGCGGCGACTGGCGAGATCGTCGATGCCGAAGACCTCGGTGGCGCCGACGTGCACACGCGCATCTCCGGCGTGGCCGACCACCTGGCCGAGAACGATCACCACGCACTGTCGATCGTGCGCAATATCGTCGCCGACCTGAATCTGCGCAAACAGGTCGGTCTGGACCTGCGTACGCCGGAAGCGCCACTGTACGATCCCGAGGAACTGTACGGCGTGGTACCCGCCGACACCCGCAAACCCTACGACGTGCGCGAGGTGATCGCCCGCCTCGTCGACGGTTCGCGGCTGGACGAATTCAAGGCCCGCTACGGCACCACCCTGGTGACCGGCTTCGCCCACCTGCACGGCTACCCGGTCGGAATCGTCGCCAACAACGGCATCCTGTTCGGCGAGAGCGCGCAGAAGGGCGCGCATTTCGTCCAGCTGTGCGGACAGCGCGGCATTCCGCTGCTGTTCCTGCAGAACATCAGCGGCTTCATGGTCGGCCGCAAGTACGAGAACGGCGGCATCGCCAAGGACGGCGCGAAGATGGTCACCGCGGTCTCCACCGTGCAGGTGCCGAAATTCACCTTGCTGATCGGCGGCTCCTACGGCGCCGGCAACTACGGCATGTGCGGCCGCGCCTATTCGCCGCGCTTCCTGTGGACCTGGCCGAACTCGCGCATCTCGGTGATGGGTGGCGAGCAGGCCGCCAACGTGCTGGCCACGGTCCGGCGCGACGGCCTGGAAGCCCGCGGCAAGACCTGGAGCGCGGAGGAAGAGGAAGTCTTCAAGGCGCCGACCCGGCAGCAGTTCGAGACCCAGAGCCATCCGTACTACGCCAGCGCACGGTTGTGGGACGACGGCATTGTCGATCCTGCCCAGAGCCGGCACACGCTGGCGCTGGGCATTTCCGCCTCACTGAACGCCCCGATCCCGCCGACCCGCTTCGGCGTGTTCCGCATGTAAGGACGCCATGAACGCAACGACCATCGCCATCGAACGCCGCAACGCCGTCGCCACCCTGTGGCTGGACCGGCCGGAGGTGCACAATGCCTTCGACGAACACCTGATCGCGGCGATCACCACCGGCCTGCGCGAACTCGACGCCGACGACACGGTGCGGGTAGTGGTGCTGGCAGGACGCGGCAAGAGCTTCTGCGCCGGCGGCGATCTGGACTGGATGCGGCGCATGGCCGCCTACGACGAAGCCGCGAACCTCGAGGATGCCGGCCGCCTGGCCGAAATGCTGCGCACGCTGGCCACGCTGTCCAAACCGACCGTCGCCCGCGTGCACGGCGCGGCGCTGGCCGGCGGCACCGGTCTGGTTGCCGCCTGCGACATCGCCGTTGCCGGCCCGCGCGCCAGCTTCGGCACCACCGAGGTCCGCCTGGGCCTGGTCCCGGCCACCATCGGCCCCTACGTGGTCCGCGCGATCGGGCCGCGCGCGGCACGCCGCTATTTCCTCACCGGCGAACGCATCGATGCACAGCGCGCGCTGCAACTGGGCCTGGTTCACGAACTGTGTGGCGAGGACGAACTGGACCAGCGCATCGATGCCATCGTCAAGGCTCTGCTCGCCGGCGCGCCGGGCGCGCTGCATGCCAGCAAGCGACTGCTCGACGCCATCGACCACCAGCCGCTGTCGCCGGCGTTGATCGAGGACACCTGCCGGCGCATCGCCACCGCACGCGCCAGCGAGGAAGCGCGCGAAGGCATCGCCGCCTTCTTCGACAAGCGCAAGCCCGCCTGGGCCGACGACGGGACCGAATGAGCATGTTTACCCGAATCCTGATCGCCAATCGCGGCGAAATCGCCTGCCGCATCATTCGTAGCTGCCAACGCATGGGGATCGACACGGTCGCCGTGCATTCCGACGCCGATGCCGATGCCCTGCACGTGCGGCTGGCCGACCAGTCCTGCCGGATCGGCCCGGCCGCCTCGGCCGACAGCTACCTGCGTGGCGACCGCATCATTGAGGCTGCGTTGCGCTGCGGCGCGCAGGCGGTGCATCCGGGCTACGGCTTCCTGTCGGAAAACGAGGCCTTCGCCGAAGCCTGCACCGCCGCCGGGCTGGTCTTCATCGGTCCGCCGGTCACGGCGATCCGGGCGATGGGGTCCAAGTCGGCGGCCAAGACCCTGATGGAACAGGCCGGCGTGCCGTTGGTGCCCGGCTACCACGGCGACGAGCAGTCGCCGGATCTGCTGCGCGAACAGGCCGGGCGCATCGGTTACCCGGTGCTGATCAAGGCTACCGCCGGTGGCGGCGGCAAGGGCATGCGAATCGTCGAGAGCGATGCCGAATTCGACGCCATGCTCGCCTCCTGCCAGCGCGAAGCTGCCGCCTCGTTCGGCGATGCGCGGGTGCTGGTGGAAAAATACCTGCAACGGCCGCGCCACATCGAGATCCAGGTCTTCGGCGACAGCCACGGCAATCTCGTCCATCTGCACGAGCGCGACTGCTCGGCGCAGCGCCGTCATCAGAAGGTGGTGGAGGAAGCGCCGGCCCCCGGCATGGATCCGGAACGGCGTGCGGCGATGGGCCAGGCCGCCTGCGACGCGGCGCGCGCGGTCGGCTACGTCGGTGCGGGCACGGTGGAGTTCATCGCCGATGCCGACGGCGCCTTCTACTTCATGGAGATGAACACCCGCCTGCAGGTCGAGCACCCAGTCACCGAGATGATCACCGGCATCGACCTAGTCGAGTGGCAGCTGCGCATCGCCAGCGGCGAGCCGCTGCCGCTGACACAGGACCGGATCCCGCTGCGCGGGCACGCGATCGAAACCCGGATCTATGCCGAGGAGCCGGAGAAAGGCTTCCTGCCCTCGATCGGCACCCTGGCATATTGCGTTCCTCCGACCGCCTCGGCCCATGTCCGCATCGACGCCGGAGTGGAACAGGGTGACGCGATCGGTCCGCATTACGACCCGATGATCGCCAAGCTGATCGTCTGGGACGACAGCCGCGAACAGGCGATCGAACGCATGCTGCACGCGCTGCGCGAATTCCGCATCGTCGGCGTCGGCAACAACATCGGCTTCCTGTCGCGGCTGGTCGACCATCCCGCATTCCGTGCCGGTACAGTCGATACCGGCCTGATCGGCCGCGAAGGCGATGCCCTGTTGAAGGCACCTACCACCGTTCCGGCTACCGCCTTCCAGGCCGCCGCGCTGTGGTCGGCACTCGAGGTCGCCAGACAACAACAGGCACGTGCCGTCACCGGCGGCGATCCGCATTCGCCGTGGGCCATCGCCGATGGCTGGCGCGTCAACGGTGCGCTGCAACGGTCGCTGACATTCCGCCATGACGAACAGGAAACCACGGTCGTGCTGGTCCATGCCGGAAACGGCTATCGGCTGGATAATCAGCCGGCTTCCTGCACGCGATACGGCGATCACGCAATCGACTGCCGGATCGGCGACGACACGCTCCACGCCACCGTCGTGCCGGCGGGCGAGCAATTGCACGTGTTCTGCGGCGACGGCCATTTCGCGCTCGATGTCGTCGATCCGCTGGCCCATGCCGGCGAGCAATCCGAAGCGCATGGCGGCCTGCTGGCGCCGATGCCGGGCAGGATTGTCGCCCTGCTGTCGGAAGCCGGCGCCGACGTGGACAAGGGCACGCCACTGCTGGTCATGGAGGCGATGAAGATGGAATACACACTGGACGCGCCCGCGCGCGGCACGGTCGAAGGCTATTTCCACGCAGTCGGCGACCAAGTGCAGGACGGCGAGCCGCTGGTCGATTTCAAGGCGACGACATGAACGCCTCCGCCCTGCCATCACAGGTCAAGCTGGTCGAGGTCGGCGCGCGCGACGGCCTGCAGAATGAACCCGGCACGGTGCCGACGCCGGTCAAGCTGGGCCTGATCGAACGTCTGGCCATCGCCGGCTTGCGCAATATCGAGGCCACCGCCTTCGTCTCGCCGAAGTGGGTGCCGCAGATGGCCGACCATGCCGAGCTCATGCGTGCCCTGCCGAAGGGCGGCCCGGTACGCTATTCCGCACTGGTGCCGAACCTGAAGGGCTTCGAGGCCGCGCTTGCCGCCGGCGCCGAGGAAGTGGCCGTGTTCGGCTCGGCTTCCGAGGCGTTTTCGCAGAAGAACATCAACTGCTCGATCGCCGAGAGCCTGCAGCGCTTTGACGATGTGATGGCGGCTGCGGCGGCGCACGGCATTCCGGTGCGCGGCTACGTGTCCTGCGTGCTGGGCTGCCCGTATCAGGGCGAAGTCGCGCCGGCGGCGGTGGCCGACGTCGCCGCGCGATTGCATGACATGGGCTGCTACGAAATCTCGCTCGGCGACACCATCGGCGTCGGCACCCCGGAAAAGACCAAGCGCATGCTGGAGACCGTGCTGGCGCATGTGCCGGCCGGACAACTGGCCGGGCACTACCATGACACCTACGCACAGGCGCTGGCCAATGTCTATGCCTCGCTGCAGATGGGTATCGCTACTTTCGACAGTTCGGTCGCCGGCCTCGGCGGCTGCCCCTACGCGGCCGGCGCTTCCGGCAACGTCGCCAGCGAGGATCTGGTCTACCTGCTGCATGGACTGGGCATCGACACCGGCGTCGACTTGGACAAGCTGGTTCGGGCCGGCGAGTTCATCTGCGATTTTCTCGGCCGAGCGACCCGCTCCCGCGTCGCGCAAGCGTTGACAGCCAAACGTCGCGCATGAACAACCACATCCCTGGCCCCGACCGCTGCTGGTGCGTCCGGGGCAGCCAAGACGCCTGCATTCCGAAGAGGTAGCGATGAACCCCCTCCGGCCACTGTTGCCTGCCGGCCTGGTCGCCCTGCTGGTGTCCGGTCAAACCCTTGCCGATGAGGCCACCGTGCTCGACCGCATCGTGGTCAGTGCACGGCTGGAAGGAGTGACGGCGTTCGACACTCCGGCTTCGGTTTCGGTCGTGGATGTCGACGGCGATGCCATCAGCGCCGGCATCAATGTCTCCGACTTCCTGCAGACCGTGCCCGGACTCAGCGCACGCGACCGGCAGAATTACGCGCAGGACACCCAACTCTCCCTGCGCGGATTCGGTGCCCGCTCGACCTTCGGCGTGCGTGGCGTGCGACTGTATGCCGACGGCATCCCGGCCAGCATGCCCGATGGACAAGGCCAGGTATCGCATTTCGCTCTGGCCGGGGCGGAACGCATCGAGGTCCTGCGCGGACCGTTCTCGGCACTGTACGGAAATTCCTCGGGCGGCGTGTTGCAGATTTTCAGCGCCGAGGGCCAGGCGCCGACACAGGGGCATCTTCAGGCCAGCATCGGCCGCGACGACAGCCGCAGCATCGGCGCCAGCCTGCGCGGCGCCAATGGCGGCTTCGGTTATGCCCTCAGCGGCAATCGCTTCGACACCGATGGCTGGCGCGACCACGGTGCGGCGCAGCGCGAATCGCTGAATCTGAAACTGCATTACGACACTGCCGGCAATGGCCGACTGCAATTGGTTGCCAACCATTTCGATTCCCCGGACTCCCAGGATCCGCTTGGCCTGACCTGGGCGCAGGTACGGGAGGACTCGCGGCAAGCCACTTCGGTGGCCTATCAGTACAACACCCGCAAGTCGGCTGGCCAGGACCAGCTTGGGCTGTCGTTCGAACAGCAGCTGCGCAATGGCCATGGCTTGCGTGCAATGGCCTATGCCGGGCAACGTGATGTCGAACAATACCTGTCGGTCCCGACATTCGCCCAGGCCAACCCGCTCAGTTCGGGCGGCGTGATCGACCTGGATAACGACTTCGGCGGCGGCGACCTGCGCTGGAGCTGGCGCGGCGATCTTGGAGGCCACGGGCTGGAACTGACCGCAGGCCTGAGTGCCGACCGCCAGCGACAACACCGCCGCGGCTACGAGAATTTCATCGGCGAGACCCTGGGCGTACCCGGCGCATTGCGGCGCGACGAGCGCAACACGGTCGAAAACTTCGACCAGTACGCCCAGGCCTGGTGGCAGTTCGCACCACGCTGGTCGCTGCTGGCCGGCGTGCGTCACAGTGCCATCCAGTTCCGTTCGCGCGATGGCTACATCGCCACCGGCAATCCCGACGACAGCGGCAGCATCGAATACTCGAAAACGCTGCCGGTTGCCGGCCTGTCGCTGCAACCCAACGACTCCCTGCGCCTGTACCTGTCGGCCGGACGCGGTTTCGAAACCCCGACCTTCAACGAACTGGCCTATCGCGCCGACGGTGCCGCCGGACTGGCCTTCGATCTGCGTCCGGCGGTCAGCCGCAACCTGGAACTGGGCGGAAAATGGCGCAATGGCGACGGCGCCTCGCTCGAGGCCGCACTGTTCCGCGCCGACACCGACGACGAACTGGCGGTGGCACGCAACGTCGGCGGGCGCAGCAGTTACCGCAACGTCGGCCGCGCACGGCGGCAGGGTTTCGAGCTGGCCGCAGCACTGCCACTGGCCGCCCGCTGGCGGATCGACCTTGCCTACACCTGGCTGGATGCGCGTTTCCGCGACAGCTTCCCGATCTGCACCGGCAGTGGCTGTACCGACCCCACCACCCAGGTGGCGGCCGGTACCCGCATCCCCGGCAGCGTACGTCAACAAGCCAGTCTGGCCCTGCGCTGGGACAGCGGCCCGTGGCAGGCCGCGCTGGAATGGCTCGGCGTCAGCGACGTCAGTGTCAACGACAGCGGCAGCCAAAGTGCGCCCGGATACGGTCTGCTGAATGCCGAATTGGCCCACAACTGGCAATTCGACGGCCAGCGACTGCGCGCCTTCGCGCGGATCGACAATCTGACGGACAAGGCCTACATCGGGTCGGTCATCGTCAACGAAGGCAACGGCCGCTATTACGAACCTGGCCCCGGCCGTGGCCTGTTGCTGGGGCTGCGTCTGGATTGGTCCGCATCACGCGAAGAATGATCCCCTATGATGGCTGCGTCCCGGAACCGGCGCAGCCGTCATGAAAAACAACGGGTTCAAGCCGACCTGCTTCGCCTATCCCTACCTGGACGACCGGCACGTCCTGGGATCGGCGACGGCCGCTGGCCTGTGCTTCCACGACCTGCATTTCCGCGACCCGAACAATATCGACGCCTTCGTGCCGGAAGAGATCACGCCCTTGTTCGCGATTCCCGGCAGAGGTCTCGACAGCCTTGATGGCGCCGTCCAACTGGACGGCCGCCGTTTCGCCGGCCTGCATTGCGATGTTCCTGCAGTGTATTTCGATCCCGGCGATGGTCGGTTCAAGGTCCGCAGCCCGCAGGACGGCACCGCGGTCGACCGCATGGCCACGCACCGGGAAGGCCTGACCTGCATGGACGCCCATGTCTGCATGGGCATGTCGCTCGAACAGCTGAAGCTGCGATTGCTGGACATGTCCTTCGGCGTCATCCCCGGCTTTCAGCACAGGATCGAAGCGACTTATCGCTCCCTGTTCGATGCTCGCAGGAATGCGATCAAGGGCAAGGACGCAGACTTCACCGCCAAGGTCCGCGGCAAGGCCTTCGACAGGATTTTCGCGGACAAGATCCTGCCGTTCCTGCAGCCGCACGGATTCGAACGGCACACGAAGACCTCCAGGCGACTGGTCAAGCGGCTGGCGAACGGACTGTCCGCGTGCCTGTTCTTCGAATACATCCGCTTCGGCTCGGGCTCGTACCGGGTCACTCTGGTCTATTTCGACGACGACATCGGCACGATCGAGCACGACGACTATCTGGCCCATGTCGATCTGGCGTTTCCGCTCCGCGACATGAAAGCCCGCAATGCCGAACTGCTGGAATTCGATTCGGATTACTGGCTGCGCGGGATGGAACTGTACGTGCTGCCCTTCATCGAAAAATATTCCGACCACCGCAGCATCCTAGACAATATCCAGGCCAGATCGGCCCTCGCCCCACTGCGGGAAAGACTCGGAGCCGATACGTTGTCGCCGAAGCCGGCATATTTTTACGAGCTGCCCCCAAGCAGGAGGGAGCGTTGCCTGGAAATCCTGAGCCGGAAATCTGCACTGACCGCAAAACCATGAAAATGCAATCCAGGCCACTTCAATGTCTGGCATGACGACGCCTCCATTGAAGACTCCGAACACTACAGGTCGCGCCAAGGCCAGATGGCAATGCATGTAGATACCCACCAACCCGATGTCGGCAAGCAG
The DNA here is from genome assembly GCF_010211745.1 of Pseudoxanthomonas kalamensis DSM 18571. Classification (GTDB taxonomy): domain Bacteria; phylum Pseudomonadota; class Gammaproteobacteria; order Xanthomonadales; family Xanthomonadaceae; genus Pseudoxanthomonas_A; species Pseudoxanthomonas_A kalamensis. The sequence continues at coordinate 470,766 of NZ_PDWQ01000002.1, forward strand.
TGCCTTCGTTCTGAATTCGCCATTCAGATATGAATGACTCCTTGTCTGACCTTGCTGATCCGGCAACCATCCGGCGCCATTGGCCCAACACAAACCATCAGTGGTTTTTAGCTTATTGCGCCGAGGGGCCTTCGGCTCCAAGGCCCTTCTTCATCGCCTTGCGCATTCCACCCACGACGCGGAGGCTCAGATTACCGCATGCGCGGATGCGGCATGCCAACGCGATGCCTTCGGCCTGATCCGCCTCGGTGACATGTGATCGACTCATCGGTCCCGCCACATATTCGCCGGAAATCACCTGCACCTTGCAGACACCACAGCCCCCTCCGCGGCAACCTGCGGGGATGCCTCTGCGGCCGGTTCGAGCCATTGCGCTCAGAACGGGCTCATCAGGGCGACAATCGAAACACTCGCCCGTATCTTCAATGCACACCTCATGCGGCGGCATGATCATCATCCTTCCGTGCTTCCATCCGCGCATCGATCTCGTGCCGTCGCAATTCCGATGCCAGTACTCCGCCAATTGCCCAATCTTCGGGATCGAGCTGGATGCACCTGCCTCGAACCCGTTCCCGGCGCACATCCATGATTCTCACCAGCAGGTCCGTGAACCCCGCCAACAGTTTTTGACGTTCCGACAGTGGGCGCCCCTTCAGGACAAAAAATTCGAACAAGGGTGCATCAGGGCCGTGCTCTGAAATTTGCACTCCGGCGACGGCAACACAGGATGCGGGATATGCCCTGATGAAGACGCGTACCCGCTCGATGGGAGCGGCCAATACATCTGCATACAGCGTACTGGCCTGCACGAGCAGGTCCTTCTCCCGCTCGGCGGTGACGCAACCTTCACTCAAATGGAACCATACGACGGGCATCGTTCGTTTCTTCCGCCTCTCAGGAGCCGCGACGCCTGCCGGCATCGACCATGAATGCAGAACCTGTCGACGATGACGCTTCCGGCGCCAATAGCACCGAAACTGCCCAGGCGACCTGCTCCGGCGTCGTGAATTCCCCAAGTGCCGCTTCATCACGCATTTCGCTCAACACGGCCTGCGCTTCGACGCCCTTTTGCAGGGCGCGCCGTTCAACGATGCGACGCAAGCGCGGGGTGTCCGCCGGTCCTGGCACCACCAGGTGCGCGGTAATGCCGCGGCGCCCGTATGCAAGCGCCAATTGCCTGACCAGATTGGTCAGCGCCGCGTTCGCGATACCCGGAGCGCAGGCATAGTCCGTCGGCTCGAAACCATAATGCCCGCCGATCGCGATCAATCTGGCGCCGCACACGAGCCGGTCGTCCAGTGCACGCAACACCCGCAGCAAGCCCCCCGCCTTGATATTGGTGGCCTCGCCAAGTGCGCCAGGCGCTATCTGCGCCACGCCACCGGGTTGCGACAAACCCGGACCATGCACCACTACCTTGACCTCTTCATCGACCGCGAGGCGGATGGCCTCGATCGCCTCGTCCGAGCCGATATCGGCCACGCATGGCACCAGTCCGGGAATTTCGTCTCGCAGGATATCCAGAGCTTCGATGCTGCGCGCAACCGCGACAATGCGAAGCCCCTCACAAGCCAGTCGTCGGACGATGGCATTGCCGAACTCGCCGGTAGCGCCTACCACCACCGCAACCCTGGCACCTGCTGAAGACATGCCTTTATGCCGCCTGACGGGACGACCCGCGCTCCTTGGCCATCGTCATCGCGGTATCGAAGATCATGTCCTCCTGGCCACCGATCATCTTTTTCCTGCCCAGCTCCACGAGGATGTCGCGCGAGGAAACCCCGAAGCGTTCGGCCGCGCGTTTCGCATGAAGCAGGAAGGTCGAATACACCCCGGCGAATCCGAGCGTCAACGAATCACGATCGACGCGGACCATGTGATCCATCATCGGCACGATGATGTCTTCCGCAACATCCATCAACTTGAACAGGTCGGCTCCGGTTTCGATTCCCATGCGGTCGCAGACCGCAACGAACACCTCCAGCGGCGTGTTTCCCGCTCCTGCACCCAATCCGGCTACCGATGCATCGATCCGGGTGGCACCCGCTTCGATCGCAGCCAGCGAATTGGCTATGCCCATTCCAAGGTTGTGATGACCATGGAATCCGATCTCCGTCTCCGGCTCGAGCACTTCGCGCAAGGCGGAAATTCGTGCAATCACGTCCGCCGGCAGCATGTAGCCCGCCGAGTCGGTGACATACACGGTGTGCGCCCCATAGGACTCCATCATCTTGCCCTGCTTCGCGATACCCGATGGGTCGTTCAGGTGGGCCATCATCAGGAAACCGCTGGTGTCGAATCCGAGTTCGCGCGCACAGGCCATGTGCTGCGGCGACGTGTCGGCCTCGGTACAGTGCGTGGCGACATGCACGCTGCGGGCACCATGATCCCAGGCGGACTTCAACTCCTTCATCGTGCCCAGCCCGGGTATCAGCAGCACCGAGACCTTGGCTTGCTTCATTCTCGACGAAACGGCTTCTATGTACTCTTCGTTGCTGTGCATCGCGAACCCATGCTGAAGCGAGTTCCCGCCCAGCCCTGCACCATGGGTCACCTGAAGATACGGCACACCCGCATCATCCAGCGCAGACCCGACCTTGACCATCTGCTCGATACTGATCTGTTCACGCTTTGCGTGCATGCCGTCGCGCAGACACATGTCATGAAGAACCACCTTGCGCCCTTGCAACGGAGATAGGGATTCGGTATTCATTACGCGGCCTCCACGGCGGTAGGGATGAAGTTTCCTGCAAGCATCTCTTCTGCGAACATCTCGGCAGTACGTGCCGCCGAGGCAGTCATGATGTCCAGGTTGCCCGCATAGCGCGGGAGGTAGTCGCCCAGACCGGCGACTTCGAGGAATACCGAGACCTTCCTGCCATCGAAATCGGGACCATTGACTAGTTTGTACCCGGGCACGTAGCGCTGCACCTGTTCGATCATCTCCATGATCGACGCGGTGATCTTTTCGCGGTCCGGATCGCTTTCGGTCAGGCAATAGATGGTATTGCGCATGATCATTGGCGGTTCGGCCGGATTGATGATCGCCAGTGCCTTGCCCTTTCCGGCTCCGCCGACAACCTCGATCGCGTTGGACGTGGTGTAGGTGAATTCGTCCAGATTGGCGCGCGTTCCCGGGCCAATGGATTTCGACGAAAGGCTTGCAACGATTTCCGCATATGGAACCGTTTGCACGCGCGATACCGCGTTCACGATGGGAATCGTCGCCTGTCCCGCACAGGAGATCATGTTGACATTCATCTCCAGCTTCTCGGCATGTTCGCGAAGATTGACCGGCGGCACGCACAACGGGCCTATCGCCGCAGGAGTCAGATCGATCATCATCACACCGAGCGCATTCAGCTTCCGGCTGTTCTCCGGATGAACGTAGGCGCTCGTTGCATCGAAGGCAATTCGGATATCGTCTTCCTTCACATGCGGCAACAAGCCATCGACACCATCCGACGTTGTCTTCAACCCCATGTCGCGGGCACGTGCCAAGCCCTCCGATGCCGGATCTATTCCGACCAACCACACAGGCTCGAGGATTTCGCTGCGCAATAGCTTGTAGATCAGATCGGTACCGATATTGCCTGAACCGATGACGGCACAGCGTATCTTGGTCTTGTCGTTCATATCGCCTTCTCCACACTGGATCCATTCGGGCGCGACGCACGTTGCGTCTTGTGCTTTCCGGCCACAAAGAATTCCATCGGACCGTGTTCCGTAATCAGGATGCGTACGCTTTCCGACCTCACCCCGAGCGTGCGCACTACTGCCTCGGTAACCGCCTCGGCCACCGCACTCTTCTGGTCATCCGTACGCCCCTCCATCAGGTGCATCTCGATGATTGGCATGTCATCTCCCCACTGATTCATTCAACGAACCGCATCGAAACATCACCCAACTCCTGGAACCGTGCGACGATGCTGTCTCCCGGCGCTACCGGAATTGCCTCGGTGATTCCGCCACTCATCACGAAGCTTCCTGCCGGCAGGCTTTCGCCGAGCTCGGCCAGGATGTTCACCAGCATCGCGACGGCTCTTGCAGGGTGACCGAGCACTGCAGCAGCAGCGGCAATGCCGACGGCTTCTCCGTTCTTCTCCATCACGACGCCGAGACTTCGCAGATCAAGCTCGTCCGGATACCTCGGGCGACCTCCCGTCACGAAACGGGCGGAAGATCCATTGTCGGCAACCACGCTGGGCAGATCGAACTTGAAGCCTGAAAACCGCGAGTCGATGATCTCCACCGCCGGCAGCACGAAATCCGTGGCTGCCAGAACCTTTTCCGGTGTACAGCCAGGTCCGGACAGCGACGCCTTGGTGACGAACGCGATCTCGCATTCCACGCGCGGATGGACCAGGTCGCTGACTGAAATCGCCGAACCTTCCGGGCGCGCCATGCGATCGGTGAGAAAGCCGATGGAAGGCTGATCCACACCCATCTGCTTCATCTTGGCCAACGACGTCAACCCCGCCTTCCAGCCTACCAGCCGCTGTCCCTGGGCGATGAATCGGCGGCGCAATTCAGACTGCACTGCATATCCATCGGCGAGCGTCATGTCCCGGTATTCGTCGGTAAGCTTCGGAATCGCACGGGCCCGTGTTTGCGCCTCCTCGATGCGCCCGGAAAGGCGCACAATGTCCTCCCGCGCAAGCGTGACATTCGAAAGACTCATACTGCCGCCCTCCCGGAAAAACGTACCCGGCACTGACCGAGTCCGCCGACGGTGCAAACCAGCTCATCGCCGTCTTTGACCGGCACCAGCGACGACTGCGAACCGGACAGGATCACTTCTCCCGCCCGGAACGGAAGACCCAATTCGCCCAAGGTGTTGGCCAGCCAGACCACCGCATTGACCGGGGAGCCCTGTACCGCAGCGCCTGCCCCGGTGGAATACAATTCGCCGTTCTTGTCCAGCACCATTCCCGCCAGGGTGAGATCCAGCTTTCGCGGATCTCCCTTGGACTTGCCGAATACGAACACGCCGCAGGACGCATTGTCGGCCACGGTATCCTGGATCCGGATTTTCCAGTCGGTGATCCGAGAATCGACGATCTCGAAGCACGGCGCGACATAATCCGTCGCCCGAATCACGTCCGTCGCCGTGATACCCGGCCCCACAAGATCGTGCTTGAGCACGAACGCCAGCTCCGCTTCGGCCTTCGGCTGGATCAACGCATCCAGGTCGATGTCCTCTCCTTCCGCATACACCATGTCCGACGTCAACTGCCCGAAATCCGGCTGGAACACCCCGAGGAAGTCCTGGACCGGCTTGCTGGTCACGCCGATCTTCTTGCCGACGATGGTTTCTCCGGCCTCGACCCTGCGCTCGACGTAACGCGACTGGATGCGATAGGCATCCTCCAGCGTGATGTGCGGCTCCCGCTCCAGCAGGGGCGCAACGGTACGACGCGAACGCCAGCATTCGAACAATTCATCGCCGTAGAGCTGGATTAATCTATCTTCCATGTGCAGGTCCGTTGTTGAATGAAGAATGCTCATCGCTACCCATCGATCCGGATGCCTTCACGTTCGACGATTCGCTTCACCGCAGGCCTGGAATGGACGATGTCCATAAGCGTGGAGTAGCGCGGATAGTCTTTCCACATATCCAGGCCAATACGGTTGCCCCACCGGTAAAACACGAGCAGATAGGCATCCACGACGCTGAAGTTTCCGCCAAGGGCATGACCCTGCTTCGGCAGACGCGCCTCGATATCCCGATAACTCTCGACCGCCAAAGCCCGTCCCTGCTCGGCAATGCCTTCGATGACGACGGGGTCCCGAGCGAATCGGTCCGGTCGGAGCACAGCCCTGATGCCGGTCTGGTGCAGATTGGACGCCAGCCAACTCATCCACTCCAGGCTGCGCGCGAACAATTCCGGATCGGAGGGCAGCAGACCGGCTTCGACATGCTTCTGTCCAAGATACGCAAGGATGGCGAGCGACTCCGTGAGGACTCGCTGGTCTTGTCCGGGATCGATCACCAACGCAGGAACACGCCCACGGGAATTGATCGCCAGGTATTCCTCTGTCCGGTGCTCTCCTTTCGCGATTTCGGCACGAACGGCCTCGTAGGCAACGCCCAATTCCTCAAGCACGATGTGCGACGCCAGCGAACAGGCACCTGGCGAGTAGAAGAGCCGATATTGCAAACTGCTCATGCCCAGATTCACAGCTTGATGCAAACGTTTCGGGTTTCGGTATAGAACTCGAGCGAGTGCACGCCACCCTCGCGACCAATGCCAGAATGCTTGCTGCCGCCGAATGGCGTGCGCAGATCTCGCAGGAACCAGCTGTTGATCCAGGTGATACCCACATCGATCCGCTCGGCGATGCGGTGCGCACGAGCCAGGTTCGTCGTCCATACCGTGGTCGAGAGTCCATATTCGGTATCGTTGGCCAGCGCGACCACTTCATCTTCGCCATCGAACGGACGGATGTGACAGCACGGCCCGAAAATTTCTTCGCGCACGACGGAGGCGGTTTCGGGAAGACCTGTCCAGATCGTCGGCTGCACCCATGCGCCCTCCGCGAGTTCCGGCGGCAACTCGGGTATGCCGCCGCCGGTCACCACCTCGGCGCCCTCTTCCACGGCACGCCTGTAGTAGGACAGGACCTTCTGGCGATGTTCGTGGGAAATCAACGGTCCGTAGTCGTTGGCCTTGTCCTGCGGGCGGCCGTATCGAACCTTCTCCACGCGGGCCTTCAACGCCTGAACGAACCGATCGAAGATCGGACGTTCGACGTAGACACGCTCGGTGCCCAGACACACCTGTCCGGTATTGAGGAAAGCGGATCTGAATATGCCATCTACCGCCGCGTCGAAATCGGCGTCGGCGAAAACGATACCGGCATTCTTTCCACCCAGCTCGAACGAAACGTCGCGGATGCCTTCGGCCGCGGCCTTCATGATCGCGGTACCCGTACGGGTTTCTCCGGTGAAAGTGATCGCATCCACGCCCGGATGCATGGTCAGGAATTCACCCGCAGACCCCGGGCCAAAGCCATTCACCACATTGTAGACTCCGGGCGGAATGCCGACCTTGTTCATGACCTCACCGAGCAGGGTGGCGGTCGCCGGAGTCTCCTCGGATGGCTTGACAACGACAGCATTGCCGCATGCCAGCGCCGGACCCAGCTTCCAGGTCATCAGCAGGAATGGCGCGTTCCACGGGCAGACCACGGCCACCACGCCCTTGGGCACACGGATCGCATAGTTCAACGCGCCACGGCCATCGGGCGTGGCCATGCGGAAGGCCTCGGTTGGTACATTCTTCACGACATCCGCGAAGATGCGGAAGTTCGCCGCACCGCGCGGGATGAACACATGCTCCATCACATGGCGGGGTTGGCCGGTATCGGCCATTTCCGCTTCGACGAAGTCCTCGAAACGACGGTTGATCTCCGTCGCGACCGCATAGAGGAGTTCGACGCGCTTTTCGGTGGTGAACTTGCCCCAATCGGACTCCATCGCACGCCGCGCTGCCTGCACTGCAGCATCGACATCGGCCTGCTTGCCTTCACCGACTCGAGCAATGACGCTTCCATCCACCGGCGACCGTTTGTCGAAATACTCCGCGTTCGCGGGTGCGACGAACTTGCCGTCGATGAAATGCTCGATGCTGCGCATGACTCCTCCCTTGCGTATCTGCAGCAGAGCATCAAACGCGCCCAATCAGAGAGCGCAAGTACTCTGCCCCTGTCGTTTGCTTATGTACTGCTCAGTCTAGGAAGCACCGGGAGATACCGTCCAATACCTTGTTCTCCGGCTATCGATACGCCTGAGGCATCGACAGCATCGCGTTCCAGCGGCCGGGTCCTGTCGTCGAAGCGCGCCAGGTCCGGCATTGTCGGTACCGGGGGCTGGTCTATCCGCCCGAGATACGCCCGATATCGCTCCAGCAACGCCACTCGCTCGTCTCCCGGCAGACCCAGAGCATGGGAAGTATTCGGGACCTTGCCTCTCCATGAAACCCGATCCCCTGCCACAGCATCGAATTCCTGACAATAAAGGTCCGCGACCACGACATCATGTTCTTGTTGGCGGGACACCCCGCCAACCGCCTCGCACATGGCGCTGCAGAACGACCGGGGCTTCGGATATGCGTGAACGATCAGAACGTTCATCCTGGTTTCTTACAGGGTGCGGAATAGCGGACTGCGGACCTGCTGTGCATCGGCTGCCGAAATGAATTTCTCCGTATGAATGTCGCGCTCGAACAGGCGGCCCTGCATCAGGGTGGAAATGCAGGCCTCGATCATAAGAGGCGGACCGCACAGATACGCCTTGTGGCCGCGAAAATCTCCACCGAAATGCGCCTTCGCCGCCTCATGCACATAGCCGCGGAATCCCGTCCAATCCGAATCTTCCGGCTCGTGCGAGAGGGCCGGAACGTAGGTGAAGCTCGCATGGCTGTTTGCCAGCTCCATCAATTCATCGTGGTAGTACAGTTCGTCCCGGTTGCGCTGGCCATAGATCAACGTGATCGGCAGCGTACTGCCTTCGGCAAGCAGATCCCGGATCATCGATCTCGGGCTCGACAAACCAGAGCCGCCTGCCATGAAGATCGACGGCAGACCGGCGGATTTCTTCACGAAGAACCGGCCATACGGGCCGGAGAGATGCACACGATCGCCGACCTTGAGCTTTTCATGTACGTAGGTCGTTCCCGACCCGCCCGGAACGATGCGAATGTTGAGCTCTATTTCGTTCGCACTGGTTGGAATATTCGCGAGCGAGAACGCACGCGTGCCGATGTTATCCGGCAGGTGCAGGTTGACGTACTGGCCAGCCTGGAAGCGCAAACCCTCGGGAGTATCTAGCCTCACGAAAACGCCTTTGATCGTCGGCGTCAACGACTCAATCCGCACCACCGTGCCATGATAGTCATGTACCGGAAGGTTCTGCGCATCTTCGTCTTCCTCGATTTCCGCTTCGATCACGATATCGCTCTGCGCGCGCGCGCAGCACGCCAGCGCTTTTCCTTCCTCCCGCTCGAAGTCCATCAGGGCAAATGGAGATGCCTCTCCGAAATCGACTTCGCCATCGACGACTTTCACTTTGCAGGTCGCACACAAGCCGTGCCCGCACGCGTGCGGCAAGTAGATTCCCGCGCGCAACGCAGCATCCAGGATGGTCTGATCGTCCTCGATCTCTATCGTCTGGCCGAGCGGCTCAATGGTCAGCTCATAACCCATTGCGTCAATCCTGCGGCGCGAGCGAGTTGAGACCCGGGGTGTCGAAGCGCAACATCGCCTTGTGGTGGATTCCATTATCCGAAAGCGTAGCGTCGAAATCCGGCGTGAACTTCCGGTTCGCCTTCAACCATTCGACTTTCCCCCAATCGACCTGCGAAGCATCAGGGTCGGGCTGTATCAGCGCCGTGATCGGCCCATTCACCAGTTCGCGGAAGGTCATGTCGGGGCTGACGTAAAGCAGGAACGGTGCGGCGAAGAGCAAATGCCGGTCCCAGCTCGCGTAGACGAGCTGGTTTCCGTGAAAGCCAGCGACCGAATCCTTGTGGTCGAACACGTAGGGTTTGGTGGACTTGACGGCCATGACGGATTCCTCAAACGTTGTTTGACGCGGCAGCCGCGCGCCAATTGTTGAAATTGCGTTCGTCATGCGAACCCACGTAGTCGTGGTTGTCCTTGCCCTCGACCATGCCGACCCAATCCATCCATTGGGGGATATCGCCCTGCAGTTCGCGGAACAACGCGGGCATCGGCATCCAGGCCTGGATGTATTTCTCCGGCTCGTTCTCGAAGATGTGCTGGCAGCCGTCCGAGCAGAAGTGATATGTCTCGTCGCGATACTCGGTTTCACGATGGCAAGTGAGCGTCGGGTCGTCCGGCTCGGTGAAGATGCAAGGCAACTGGCACACCTGGCACAAACGCGCCAGACCAACGTTCTTCAACGGCGTTCCGGCCGCGGCCAGCTTCTTCAAATGCTCCCAGCGCGGACGATAGTAACGATCGAAGGTTTCCGGGTACTTCTTCGACAGCCACTCGAAATCGTCGTCCGAGGGAATCCAGGTGTGGAATGCAGTACCGAAGTTCCATTGGTACAGCGCCAGCATGAACTGATGCGGCACGTGATCGATGCTCTTTTCTGCATCTTCCCAATGCTTGGGCGGCTTGATTCCGTAGCGCGCCAGATCGCGGAACAGCGCATTTCCGTTTTCGACGCCGTAGATGTTCCATGCCTCGCGCCAGCTCATGACCCGCTTGGGCAACATGTAGTCCATCATCGCCCCGACTAGGCCAAGGATGCGAATGCCTCGCCAGAACCATTTGTCGATCCAGCCCTGCACGATGGGCAGGTTGTCCGGATCCTGCTCCAGCATGAACTTGATGCATTCCAGGCCGAGCGTCATGTGGCGCGCTTCATCCGATTGCGCCGAAAAGCCGAAAGTCACGGTCGCAAGGTCGCCATTGTAGGCGGCGCCCGACATGAATGGCACGAACAGAAGATTCGTCAGCACATACTCGAACGAAAATCCGATCGCGATCATGAATTCGAACGGGCCGGCTGTCATCGCATCGTCGAAGAACGAGCGCGGAACGGTGGCGTACCAGATTCGATCCCGCTGCTGCGCGAAGGCGTGGAAGCCCTCGTAGTATCGGTTGTAGTTGCTCATCGCGTGGATCTGCGTCTGTGCATGACGCAACTCATCGAGCGCCTGCATCTGGCACGCGACCTGCGTGCCCACGCCGGCGAATTCCCGGCCAGCACGCGCGAACCCCTTGTGCGCGCAGTATTCGTTCGGGCTGATGGCCTGCAAGAACAGCTTGATCGCAGAAAGATAACGCGCGTCGGTAAGATTCAGATGACCGTTGTTCTGGGCATGCGCATCGATGATCGCATAGAACTTCCGCTCCTTTTCCGCCTGGTACTTCCAGTACGAGTCCATGGTCAACCGGAACGGGTCTTCCCACTTGTCCCAGTCATGGACCTTGATCCCCTCGAAATTCAGATAGGGATGGATTTCCTCATGAGTGCGGTAGCTCGGCTCCCAGCCGAGGTCGCGCGTGAGCAGGCGATATTTATCCTTCAGTCCGAGCTTTTTCTTGGCGTGGGTATCCATGGTGGTTTCCTTGGGGGGGGGTATCGTTGCGTTCGCTATTCGGGATCAACCGTTCCAACTGATCGTCAGGGCGTCCTCGTCTTCATCGACGTTGCCGCCCAGAGAAATCAGGTTGACGAGCAGTTCCTGCAAGTTGTAATCGTCCCGGCCCAGTAATTCGGCAATGGTTTCCCGCTTGACGACCAGCCTGCCTGGCGCATCGATCTTGACCATTGCGGGTTCCCGGTTGACGCGCGCTTCCGGATTGTCCTGCTGGATGGCCTCGATCACCGGGCGGGTTTCTTCATTGGCCTGCAAGGCCAGGAATACGGTAGACATCCTGCTCTCCTTCAGATCGAAATGCCGGCCTTCGACAGCCGCATCTTGAACGCATCGAAAGTTTCAGCCAGGGCATCGTCGGCCTCGCTTCCGAGTGCGATCGCCGTGATCGGCAACAGCGCCGAAGCGGCGCGACCGCTCCAGTGGCCGCTCCACTCCTCGAGCGCCGAGCGGTTCTCGTCCGACTCCGCGGCCATCGTCTTGACCACCGAGTCCACCCACTTGCGGGTCTCCTCGAACCAGTCGCGCATGAAGCTGGTCAGCATCGCAACTGCCTGCCCTCCCCTCGATGCAATTTCCTGATCGACGATCCGCTGATACACCAAGGGATACAGCAGGCCATCGAGCGCAAGGTTCTGAGCTATGAAGTTCTCGACCGGATCACGGACCACGAGCGTGTCTTCCACATAGCGGCGCAGCCCTTGCCATGCTGGATCCTGCATCCATGCGCGCTTGCCCTCATCCAACGCCTTGACATCACCCAGCAACAGGCCAATGCGCGAGAGGTACTGCGCGATGCCAAGATCGTCCATCGCCTGATAGTTGCATGGCTGCGTGAACGTGGTTCCATAACCGTACCCACAGACAAAAGTATTGTTCAGATTCGCGCCCCAAGCCGCATGGCGCAAGGGCACAAGAAGCTGCAAAGTCAACGCCAGAATCTCGTCGGGAAGCATCTCGACCAGTCCGCGGGATTCGACGAATGCGAAGTTCGCCTCCGTGTTCTCTTGTTGCCGGGCGCGTGCCAGTGTGTAAGTGCTGTAGTAAAACTGTCGCGGATCGCGGATCGCATACCAATCCTTCATCCGCACGCGCGAGAGGGTTGGATCGTACAGTTCCTGGTCCGGATCCCAGGTCGGGCGGTAGTGCATGTTTTCCACGACCTGGACGTCGTAGCTGCCTTCCTGATAGCGCGATGCGGGCTTGTCGCCGAAACGGCGGGCCAAGTGATCGTAGGTCTGACGCACAGGCTGGATCGCTACGGTTCGAAGATCAATCTGCATGGGTAAGCCTCTGGTTCGGCCCGCGGAAGACGCGGGCCGTAAGGATTCAGTTGCGGAAACGCTGCTCGCGCGCGTCGGACAGATGCCAGTCGAATTCGTTCTCCTCCTCATTGCACTCCAACATCGGCCTGTCCGCGGAATTCGGCGGCAAATGTACCGGCTTGCGATCACGGCAGAAATCCTCGAAAGCGTCACGAGTCAGGATCATCTCGATGAAAAGCTCGGGCTCTCCGATCGCGAACTCGAATTCGACGAAATCTCCACGCTCGCCGGTGACACGGACGAAATTCCGACATGTGTCGAACGAGGCCGGCGCCTCCATCGTCAATGGAATGGACATGCCGCGACCTCAGGTGACCACGGTGAGGAAAGTGTCGTGCAGCTTGCGTTGCACGTAGTCCAATCCTCCTCCTTCGCCAAGACCATCGAATGTCCAAGTCAGCGGCTCCTGATCGGGATACGCCTGACGATCCTCCCTGAAGGTCTCGAAACGATTCCCGGACGGATCCCACGCATAGATGGTCTTACCGCGCGTGACGCCGTGCCGGGTTGGGCCGATATCCACCGGAACCTTGTAGAAATTCATGATGTCACCGGCACGCAGCACGTCCTCCCAGCTGTCCATCAGGAAGGACAGGTGATGCAGCTTCCCCGGTTCCGGGTATTCGGCGAAGGCGATATCGTGGGACTTGATCGAACATGCCAGGAACACGATCAGATTTTCCGTACCCTCCGGATTAAGAACCCGCTCGGCCACGGTGAATCCAAGCACCTCGGTGAACAGCTTCTGCACCGCCGAGACATTCGGCCCATACAGCAGCAAGTGATCGAAGCGAATCGGAGCGATTCCATTCCGCGTGTCCGGCGCCCACGGCGTCGGATTGACATCTCCGCAACTGTTGCCGATCGACTTTTTATCCGCATACAACTCCATCACATGTCCGCTGGGGAGCGTGAAGCGTACTCGCTCGCCAGTCGCCAACAAGTCGCCCGCCGGAACTCGCTCCGTCTGTACTCCGTATGCGTTCAAATCCGCTTCGAGCTTGTCGAGCGTGGCCGCGTCAAGCACCTTGAAACCGAAAAAATCCAGGCCGGCATGATCCGCCTGCCGAAGGATGACGCTGCTGTGGTCGAACTCGTCACGACACTTCAGGTACACCCGCCCCTGGTCATCTCGGCCGGTCTCCTCCAGACCCATCACGTCGCGGTAGTGTCGGACACCTTCATCCAGATCCAACACCCGCAGCTGAGCATGTCCTGGCCGCAGGACGCCTGTCATTGCCATGGTTCTTACCTCCCAGTCGATTGCTTGAATGTCGATGCCTCGCACGAAGACGAGCGCGCTTCGATTTACGGCAGCGCATTGGCTGTCCATCAGCTACCTAGCAGAAGGCGTGCCAACCGGACAACCCTTGTATTTGCTGACGATCAGGGCACCCATGCGGCGACGCACCATGACGTTTTTGAACGCAATGGCAGTCCGGGTTGCAGTTCGGTAAAGCTGCACTGCAGCATCAAGAATCGCGAACACACGGCATTGTTTTCCGCACGCTGATTAGGCAACGGACGAATAGGTGCGAATACGATGGAGGATGCTGCGCGGCAGCGTCCGATGCAGTGTCAGGAAGAAGAAGCTTCGCCGCCTGTGCCCTGCTTCAGCCGATAAGACAGTTGCCGCCTCGTGATGCCCAGTGATCGTGCGGCATGCGTCATGTTGCCACCCGAACGCTGCATGGCCAGAGCCAGGAGTCTGGCCTCGTGACGCTCCAGGTCGAAGCCATCCTCCAGCAACTCGTCGTACAGGCGGGAAAGCCGGGCTTCACGCTCATTGCCCAGTGCTCCGCTGGAATCCAGTTCGGCCCCCGTTTCTTCTCGTGGCGCACCGCTGGCAAACAGATGGTCGATCTCGACAAGCCCCCCGGGGGGAGCCAGCAATACGGCACGCTCGATCATGTTCTCGAGCTCCCGCACATTGCCGGGCCACGAATGCGCGAGCAGGGCATGCATCCCTCGCTCGGAGATGCCCTGAACCTTTTTCCCGTAGGCCTCCTGGTATTTCTCCAGCAGGCTCGCTGCCAGCATCGGGATGTCGCTGCGTCGCTCCTGCAACGGCGGAATCGTGACCGGATAGGTCGCCAGGCGGTAGTACAGGTCCGCCCTGAACCGGCCCATGGCGATGGCCTGCTGCAAATCGACGTTGGTGGCTGCAATAAGACGCACATCGACCTTTCGCGAGCGATCATCCCCCAGCCGTTCCACTTCCCCGGTCTGGAGCACCCTCAACAATTTCACTTGTGCCGCAGGCGAGAGGTCGCCCACCTCGTCGAGAAACAGCGTTCCACCGTTGGCGCGCTCGAACCGACCGGCTCGCGATGCATCGGCGCCGGTGTAAGCACCCTTCTGGACACCGAACAATTCCGACTCGATCAGGTCATGCGGGATCGCGGCACAGTTCACCGCGACGAACGGGGCATCGGAACGCGGCCCGTGATCGTGCAGCCAACGCGCGAACATCTCTTTGCCGACACCGGTCTCGCCGAGCAGCAGCACCGTGATCGGACTGGCCGCGGCCTTGCTCAGCAGGTCGAAGGCGGCGCGGAATGAAGGCGCCATGCCGACCAGATCGCCAGCGGGAATCTGTTCCCGTGACCGGCCGCGCAACTGCGCCAGTTCCTCTTCCATCGCACGCATCGGGTCGTCGCTGTCGTTCTCGCCGAAGTAGTCGGAATAGACGTCCTCTCCCCACGCTTCCGCCGGCTTGCCGACGATGGTGCAGGTGTCATCGCCGCAGCAAACACATTGGGTCTCCTTGAAGACGATGAAGCGGTTGAAGTACCGGGTGACGAACCCTGTCGCATAACCCATGACGCTCCAGCAGGCGGCATCGTCTCCCACGCCGAAGGCGTTCAGATGAGCCTCGGCCTCCCATGAGTCCTTCAGATCGACCTCGCCGAAGAAACTGCCGTTCTCCCAATCGATCTTGGCATCGGTAATCGTGGACTTGACGATACCTTCGAAACCGTGCAACTCCGGCCCGAGCCGGAATACATCGTAGTTGTCTCCCCCATCATGCAGCTTGAGTGCCACCTCGGCGTCGATGGAACCCGAGATGAAGCCCATCCGCAACATCAGGATGCGGGCGCGCCGGGTGCCAAGCACACGGATCAGTTCCGCCCTGAGCGCGCCCATCGCCCTGGCGTGGGTCAGCAGCATCCGGTTTTCGTCCAGCCAGATCCGCCCCGCACCCAGATCGAAGCGCAGATGCGAACGCAGATTGAACTGCTCGATCAGGCGCTGCATTTCGGGCGCCATCCCGCTGCCGCATACTGCAGTGACCGAAGACACGCTGCCTCCCTCCACGTTCCTGCCAGTGGTCTTGCGCACCCTCCCAGGGACGCCGTGGATAGCATAAACCTAATCTGCCCGCGCCACCGTCAACCGGCCTTGGCCGGTTCCGTCGGACGCAGCAGGAAGTGCGCGAAAGCAGGCAGCAGGATCAATGCCCCCAGCATGTTCCAGATGAACATGAAGGCCAGCAGGATGCCCATGTCGGCCTGGAACTTGATCGGGGAGAACGCCCAGGTCGCCACCGCGATCCCCAGCGTGATGCCGGTCAGGACCACCACCCTTCCAGTGAACAACAAGGCCCGATAATAGGCCTGCGAAAGGGTCATGCCTTCCTTCAGCCGGGCGAGCGTCACGGTAAGCACGTACAACGCGTAATCCACGCCGATCCCCACGCCCAGTGCGATCACCGGTAGCGTCGCCACCTTGACACCGATGTTGAGCCACACCATCAGGGCTTCGCACAACACGGAAGTCAGGACCAGGGGCAGGATCGCGCAAACCACCGCACGCCACGAGCGGAAAGCAATGAAGGCCAGGATCGTGACGGCCGCGTATACCAGCAACAGCATCTGGACATTGGCCTTTTTCACCACGATGTTGGTCGCCGCCTCGATTCCGGCATTCCCTGCGGCGTTCAGGAACTTCAGCTCGTCGCTGTCATTGCGCTCGGCGAAGGCCTCGACCGTGTTCACCACGCTCGTCAACGTATCGGCACGATGGTCCTTCAGATAGGCGGTCACCGTCAGAAGGTTGCAATCCTGGTTGAACATCTCCCGCGGCGCACGGGTAACGATCGCGTTCAGCATGCCCTGGGACCGCGGAACCTCGTACCACTTCATGCTGCCTTCGTTCATGCCGGCACTATCGATCTTCGCCAGACCTGCAAGAGAGTTGGTCGTCTCGACCCCGGGCAACGCCCGCAATTCCTGTTCCAGGGCATCGACCGCCATCAGCGTGGAATAATTGGCGCATGCATATTGCGGTGTTTTCACCATCACGATGTACACATCGCTGCTGGCGGCATAGTGCGCAGTCATGAAGGCGTTGTCCCGGTTATACCGGGAATCCGGCCTCAATTCCGGTGCACCGGGATCGGTGTCGCCGATTTTCAGATGCGTGCTGACGGTGAAGCCGATGACGCCGAGCACGACCGCCGTGCCGATTGCGATCAGCGCGGGACGGCGTTGCGTGAACAGATCGAGAAACGCCCAGAACGGGTGTTTGCGGGGTTCACCTCCCTCCACGCTTTCTTCGCGCAAGGTACGCTGAACCGCCTTCTTGCTGACGCCGGTGTAGGACAGCAAGATGGGCAAGAGCACCAGGTTGGTGAAGATCAGTACCGCGACACCGAGGCTGGCGGTTGCCGCCAGGTCCCGGATCACCTGGATATCGATCAGCATCAGCACTGCAAAACCGACCGCATCCGCAAGAAGGGCGGTCATGCCCGCCAGGAACAGGCGGCGGAACGTGAAGCGCGCTGCGATCAGCTTGTGAGTGCCACGCCCGATGTCCTGCATGATTCCGTTCATCTTCTGAGCGCCGTGGCTCATGCCGATGGCGAAGACCAGGAACGGCACCAGCACCGAATACGGATCCAGCTCGTAGCCGAGCGTGGGCAGCAGGCCGAGAAGCCAGATAACCGCGATGATCGAACAGAGCACCACCAGCAGCGTGCTGCGCCAGCAACGCGTGTACCAGAACAGTACGGCGGCACAAACCACGATCGCCGCAGCGAAGAAGAACAGCACCTGCTTCAGTCCGTCGATCAGGTCGCCGACGACCTTGGCGAAACCGGTGATATGGATCGCGATCCTGTCGGATTCGTACTTTTCCCGGAGCGATTCGATGCTCCCGGAAAACTCGTGATAGTTCAGCCGGGTTCCGTCCCCGGTGTTTTCCTGCAGCGGCACGGAAATGATGCTCGACTTGTAGTCGGCGGCCACCAGCCTGCCGATCTCTCCGGAACGCTCGACGTTCAACCTCACCCGCTCCAGGCTTTCAGGCGATGCGTCATAGTCGTCCGGAATCACCGGCCCACCGTCCAGCCCATCTTCGGTCACGCCGGTCCAGCGCACTGCAGGCGCCCACAACGACTTCATGTACGGCCGGTCTACGCCCGGATAGAGGAATACCTCATCGGACATCTTGCGGACTACATCGAGGTACTCGGCGTCGAAAATCGTTCCCTGTCTGGCTTCGACCGCAATCTGCACCGAATTCCCGACACCTGCCAACTGATCGCGGTTTTCGAGGAAATTGGTGATATACGGATGACCGGTCGGGATCATCTTCTCGAACGCGGCATTCAACGTCAGCTTGGTCGCCTGGAAGCCAAGCACGACCGTGATGATCAAACAGATGATCACGATGACCAGACGATGATTGAACAGCAAGCGTTCGACCCATGAACCGGACTTCGGATCGAACTGGGCTGGATCTCCTATTACCGGCAGCGGCCCGGTGCCATGGGCATGGCTCATTTCACAACTCCATTGGCCAGTCGCAATGGCCCACGTGTCGACGTTGCGACCAACTCGCCATCACGAGATTCAACGATTCCGGTCAGACCCGTCGGCGCCTGCAGTGCCGACGCCAGGAAGGCTCCCGTTGGACTCGCCCTGGTGTAAAGGTTTCCCGCCTCGTCTGCCAGAACAAGATGGCCATCGGCTTTTCGAACTGCAGCGGTCAAGCTGATCTGTCTCGGGAGCTGGATCTGGTGCCAATCACCTTCGCCATCCTGCTCCCATGCATTGCCACGCAAACCGTACGCGAGTGGACCGGAAACGCCCTGCACTACGCCGAAGAACGTGCCTTCGTAAGGCGTATCGACGGCGGAGAAGCTTTCTCCGCCGTCATCGGAGCGAATCACCAGACCCTGCTCCCCGACCAGCAGCACATCGGCAGCCCCGGAACGGATGGCATACAAGTGGCGCCCGCCGGGATTCGGGATTCGGCCGACGATTGAACGCCAGTGCATGCCACCGTCGCGGGTTTCCAGCGCAAGGCCATAGGCGCCTACAACCCATCCGTGCTTTTCATCCACGAATGCCAATGCGAGGAACGGCTTGTCCGGCCCCTCTTCGACCAAACGCTCGGCATTGCTCAGCGCACGGCTCGCCTCGACATCTGCTGGAGTGGGGGAGGTCGAACCCTCGGGGAGTGCGTCTTCCCCGGCGGCCTCTGTGGTCCCCTGCATGCGCGCTCTCGCTTCTTCCAGCACCAGCGTCGCAGCCTGGGAGCCCGTCAGCTGCAATCGCCATGTATCGCCACCATCGTCGCTGCGAAGTATGACTCCGCTGTGCCCCGTGGCCCAGCCGATCTTGTCCGACACGAAGAACACATTCGTCAGCGCCACGCTGACAGGAACGCTTGCAGCCTGTTTCCAGGTACGGCCATCGTCATCCGACAACAGCACGATTCCGCGCTCTCCAACGGACACCAACCGCTTGTCACCTGCCCGTGCGATCGCCAGTTGGACCGACTGTGCCGCATTCGGATGCTGCACCGCAGGCAGCTGCAACAGGTCAGGAAGCGGTGTGGGCCGCAGCGCCAGCGGCACAAGCGAAGCCATTGCCAGCAGGCCTATTGCAGCGAACCTCGCTATGGGTCGAAAAGGATACCTTCCTAACATGTGTTGCATGTCCTTGCTATAAGCCGGCTTTCCTTCCGGATGCCGGAAGGAAAGCTCGGCCTAGAGGGCTGCCTCAGCGCACACCTTCTGCCGCCACCGCGTCTCCGGTGAAGTACGACTCCGGCTTCTTCGGCACGATTTTGAACTTCTCGCCGTTGAGCGCCTGGATCACGCTCATCGTTCCCGCCTGCAGATTGAAGACAACCGCCGTTTTCATCAGGGTTGCAGGCAGCTTCGGCACCAGATACGGCGTGACTTGCGAGGTGCGCCACAGCGAGCCTTTGGCGTCATAACCATCGACCAGGGCGATCAACCAGGTGTCCTCGTCGAAATAGTACCTGCGCTTGGGCACTGCATGGCG
Source organism: Pseudoxanthomonas kalamensis DSM 18571 (assembly GCF_010211745.1). Classification (GTDB taxonomy): domain Bacteria; phylum Pseudomonadota; class Gammaproteobacteria; order Xanthomonadales; family Xanthomonadaceae; genus Pseudoxanthomonas_A; species Pseudoxanthomonas_A kalamensis. The sequence goes on from NZ_PDWQ01000002.1 coordinate 490,524, forward strand.
CTTGCCGGCGGCCACCGTGGCCTCCACGACCCAAACCCTTCTTTTCTCCCAGCGGACATACTCCGGGTTCAAGTGGTTTCCCGATATCGCCTTGTCGTCGCTGACAGAGAGCAGGTTGTTGTTGTTGGCCGGGATCAACATCTCGCGCTTGCCGATCAGCTTCCAGCTGTAACGATCCGGCGCCCCGAAAAAGCCCTGAACTTCATCGAAATAGTTTGCACCGGACGCCACGAAATCAGGCGTATCATAGGCCACTGTTGGTGCGCGCCGGACACGGCGCTGCCCGACCAGATACTGCCATGCTTGACGCGGGTTCTTCGGATCGATGCTGTCGCGAATCACCAGGGATTCGCCGGCCTTGAAAGGCGGGGCCAGCGTATTGAACCGGAATAGCGCATATTCGCCATTCCAGCTATCCGCTGTAGCGCCATCGTAGTAATAGGGGTACTGGAATGCGATGTCATTGCGTGTCGCCAGGGTATGAGCACCTTTCGGGCTGCTGATGATGTTCTTGAAGCTGTACTCGATCGATGGCGCCTCGACTCGCATCAGGAAGTTCCAGATGACCTCCGCTCCCTGCTTGGGTATCGGGAACGGCGTCCCTCCGATGCAACCCTGAATCGAGTTGCCGCCCTCGGTCAGCTTGCAGCTGGTCGCGTTTTTCAACGCGGCCGAATACACCTTCTGTGGCGCGACCGCCACGCGGTGCGTCGGGTACACATCCAACCTGAACGTCTTCGGATACTTGGCCAGAAGCGCACGCGTGCCCTCCGAAAGCAGTTCCTTGTACTGGGCCGCATTGGCGGCCGTCACCTGGAATATCGGCTTTTCGTTGGCGTAGACACCGGTCGGGATGTCGCCAACGCTGACCTTGCCGGTGAATGCCGGCATCTTTCCTTCCCAGGCCGGGATACTGCCGTCCGCATTTGCCGCACGCTCGCCGCCCAACGGAGTCAGCTCGCTCTTGAGCTTGGCGGCTTCACCCGCGCCAACCGCGGCCATGCTCGTGCCCGCAGCAAGGCAGGCCACTGAAACAGCCGCCATCCGGCACATCTCACGGAATTTTCTGGTTTGATTTTTCATGATCTTTTCCTCGAAAGTACTTGCACGACGTCAGAACGTGCGCTGGATCGACAAGGCGACGAAGTCCCTGTCGCCGTGAAAATTCCTGTAGGAAAGTTCAGGAACAGCCGTGTCATAAAGGACGATCGACCCTGCCTTCCCGTAGTAGTGGCTGAAGGAAATCCCGGCCTGCCATGTGCGCCTGACATCCGCCATCAGACCCACACTGACCGTGCCGCCGTGCTCGCTCGGGAAGAGAACCCCGTTCACCGACGACCTGCCGGACACCCCAAGGCTGGCCCCTATCGGGACCGACAGGTCCACTCCGGAAAACACCTGGAAATATTGGGGAGTGAACAGGAACTGGAGTGCAGTCGCGTCCCGCGTCGCGTGCGGATCAAGTTGGCCTTCATTCTTCTCCACACTCAGACGGCGGTTGAATGCCACCTCGCCAAGCAGGGTCGCCCCGTCCCACAATGCCGAGCCGCCCAGAACGCTCAGAACCGAGATGTTCGCATGCAGGGTTTTGCCAACCGGGAACGCGGCGTTGTCTCCACCGTCAGATATCGCATCTCCCGGCAGTATCACGGCGTTGCCGCTGGCCACCAGCGGCATGTTGTCGCGCACTGAAACCTCGGCGGCAACGTTCGCGTCCCCGACCAGCGTGCTTATGCTTGCGCCTAGCGTCCTGATGTCCTCGGCGAATACCTCGACGTAATCGCCGATGCTTCCTGCTTCCACGTTGACGCCGGGACGCAAATAGAATTGCGGCATCTTGTCGTGGAATTGCGCAGCATAGAATCCGAACTCGGCATCCCCGGACTTGACCCGGAGCTGCACGCCTCCCTGTCCGGAATTGCTTGCTTCGATGTCCTTTCCGCGGAAAACGACCTGCCCCGGCCCGAGGATGACCGATTCGCCGCCCTTGTCGACGAAATCCGCAAAGCTGAAGTAACTGCCCGCGCCGGGAATTCGCGTCCGTTCCCACTCGAACTGGTAATAGGCGCCGAAGGACACCTTCGTGCTCAATTGCACCTGCGTGGAAATCTGGCCCACGGGCCTCATGATTTCCTTGAACTGCGAATTGGGCACCGACAGCGCCTTCACCAGGTCAAGCGTCGTTTGCGCTGCGGCAATGCCATTGCTGCCGAAGAACAGACTCTCTCCGTACAACTGTGTGAACCGTCCGGCCTTGAGGTTGATGCTTGCGTCACCCGCCGAGAAATTCCCGTAGACGAACGCATCCAGGAGTTCCGCTTTCTCCCCATGCAATTTCTTGGTGGCTTCGGTGAATTCCCTGGGCCCGACAGAGCGCGAATTCACCAAGGCTCCGCCCAGTTCGGCCGGGTTGTCGTTGCTTTGATGGTAGACGCTGTCGTACCACGCCGCGCCGGTGATGCGGAAACCGAAGTTGCGACGGTACCGGAGATCGAATTCGGTAAGGATATCCAGGCGATTTGATATCAGCCCACGATCGAAATTCAGATCGCCGTCGTTGGTATTGGCCTGTACCCCGATGGTGTTGTCGGCCACGCCGGGATCGGATTCTTCCACGCGCCAACCGGCGCTGTACTTTATGGTGTTGTCCCACGTGATCTGCAGATCCGGATTGCTGGTCGTGATCTGGGACGCGATCGCTGGCGTGGCCGCCAGTGCTGAAGCGCAAGCAACAGCCAAAACCCCAGACCGCGGCCATGAAGCCACGGATATCTTGCTCATCGGGTCCCCCTCCTCAAGTTCCCGTTCGGTTTTGATTCGGATCCGGGGCTTGAGCACCGAGCGTCGCATTGCCGCTTGATGCCTCCGGGTCCGTATCCAAGCTATCGACCCGGAGCTGTGCCGTCTAATACTATTGATCTGCTTTTCTGATACCTTTTTCGCATCGGGTTATCCGGAAGCCGCTTACCTTTCCTTCCTTTTTCCGACATTCAAAGATCATGGAATTCCGCCATCTGCGTTACTTCATTGCCGTGGCTGAAGAGCAGCACATGGGCCGTGCAGCCGCCCGCCTGCATCTTTCCCAGCCGCCGTTGACCCGGCAAATCCAGCAATTGGAGGGAGAGCTAGGAGTCTGTCTGTTCGAACGAACGCCTCGCGGCATGGAGTTGACTCAAGCGGGCAGCCTGTTCCTCGAGGAAGCACGCAACATCCAGTCCGTAATCGAGCGCGCTGTCGAGCGCACTCAGCGCGCGGGACAGGGTCAACTCGGACGACTGGACATCGGCATATTCGGATCCGGGATTCTGGGCACCATCCCGCAGTTCGTGCTGGCGTTCCGGAATGCCTATCCCGAGGTCAATGTCGTATTGCACACGATGTCCAAGGACGAACAGATAGAAGCGCTTCGACAACGCCGCATCACCATCGGCTTCAATCGTCTGCTTGGACCGGATCCGGACATCACCAGCGAACTCGTTCGTACCGAGCAATTGCTTCTGGCGATCAACGCCAACCATCCGCTTGCATCAAGGAAGCGGATTCCGGCTAATGCGCTCCGGGATATGTCCTTGATCCTGTTCCCGGCAGGCGTGCATCCCGGCTTCGTGGACAAGGTCCACGGCATCTGCCATAAGCTGGGCTTCGTCCCCCGCGTATCGCAGGAAGTGGGCGACGCGGTGACGGGCGCGGCATTGGTTGCCAGTGGTTTTGGCGCTTGCCTCGTGCCGGAATCGGCTACCGTCTTGAGCCTGCCCGGCGTGGTCTACCGCAGCTTGTCCGGCATGCCGAAAGACTCCGGCGTCGATTTAAGTTGCATCTACCGACGGGATGACCGCTCGCCGTTGCTCGCGGCATTCCTGGAATCCATTCGCACTCGGCGCGGTCACTGAGCTTGCGCATCCCCGAAGTCCTGCCGTCAAGCTGCGAGCGTCATCTCCCATCGACTGCACCGGTTTGCTGAAAAGCGATCCAACGCATTCCCGGCAAAGATCATGTCACCCGCACTTGCTGTATCCGCAATTCAGGCAAGTGGCACAGCCGTCCATGATGACCAGGGCCTTGGTGCTGCACTTGTGGCACATGGTGGCGCTGGGCGGGAAGCTGGCGCCTTCGCCGGTGACGGCGATGTCCTCGCCGGCGCCATCGCGGCCCTGCTCGGCCAGCAGTTCGCCGACCGGGCCGGCGTCCTCCTGGCGGGCGATTACTTCAGCGTTTTTTTTTGAGCGCTCTTCGTACTGCTTGCGCTTCTCGGCGATCAGTGCGCGCTGGTGCTCGCTCATCTCCGGATCGTGCAGCATGCCGATCGACTTCAGGTGTTCCTCGACGATGCTGCCCAGTTCGGCCACCAGCGACGGCATGTACACGCCGCCAGCCTTGAAGTAACCGCCGCGCGGATCGAACACCGCCTTCATTTCCTCGACCAGGAAGGTCACGTCGCCGCCCTTGCGGAACACCGCCGACATGATCCGGGTCAGCGCCACGATCCACTGGAAGTGGTCCATGGACTTGGAGTTGATGAAGATCTCGAATGGGCGCCGATGCTCGTGCTCGGTACCGGCGTTGAGCACGATGTCGTTGATGGTCACGTACATGGCGTGTTCGACCAGCGGCGACTTGATCTTGTAGGTGCTGCCGATCAGCACTTCCGGGCGCTCGATGCGCTCGTGCATGTGGATGATGTCGGCCGAGGGAAACTCGGACTCGGCGTCGGCGCGGCTGATCGACCCACCCTTGGCCGGCGCAGCCTTCTCGCGCGCCTTGTCTTCCGGGGTGATGACGCTGTAACCCTTGATTTTCTTCTCGATCTTGACGGCCATGACGCTGAAATCCTGTGTTGTGTCTTGTTGTATGTTCGGGTGCAACGGCCGGTCCCTCCGGACCGGCCTGCCCTCCCCCGCATGGTGCGGAGGAGGGTCGGTACCGCCTATTTCTTCTTCGCCGCCTTGCGGGCGGTTTTCTTCGCCGGCGCTTTCTTTGCCGCAGCCTTCTTCTTGGCAGCGACCTTCTTCACCGGGGCTTTCTTCGCCGCGACCTTCTTGGTCGGCGCCTTCTTGGCGACCGCTTTCTTTGCGGCTGCCTTCTTCGCCGGTGCCTTTCTGGCCGCTTTCTTCCGGCTCAGCGCGGCGGCTTCCTTCTTCGCGCTGGCGCTGGCCGCGGCCAGCTTCTTCTTGGTCTTGGCGACAGTCTTCTTGACCGCCTTCCTGGCCGGCGCGGTCTTCTTGTCGATCGCTTTCTTGGCCTTCTTCGCGACCTTCTTCGCCTTGGCGATGTCGGCCTTCACCACTTTCTTCACCTTCTTCGCGGTCTTGCTGGCCGCCTTCCTGGCCTTGGCCACGGTAGCGCCGGTCTTGCTGGCGGCCGCCTCGCCGATTTCCACTGCGGTTTCCTTCACGCTTCCGGCGACCTCGGACAGTGTCGCCGTCACACCACTACCGTTGCTCATGGCGCCCTCCTGGGGCATTGGGGGGTTGTCACGACGGCGATGCTATACCTGTTGCCGGGCACTGTGGAATGGGTGGGTGGAACGGGAAACGAAGCCGCGGCGGGGACTGTTCCGGCGACCTTGGCAGCGGTCGCCGGGAACTGCCCCCGGCAGGGTCAGAACTTGCCGTAATAGCCTTCCTTGAGCGCATCGAACAGGTTGGCGGCGGTGTGCATCTCACCGTCGTATTCGATCTGTTCGTTGCCCTTGACCTCGACGCTCGAGCCGTCTTCCAGCTCGAAGCGGTAGGTGGTGTTCTCCAGGTCGGCTTCCTTGACCAGCACGCCCTGGAAGGCGGCCGGGTTGAAGCGGAACGTGGTGCAGCCCTTCAGCCCCTGCTGGTAGGCGTAGCGGTAGATGTCCTTGAACTCCTCGTACGGGTAGTCGGTCGGGACATTGGCGGTCTTGGAGATGGAGCTGTCCACCCACTTCTGCGCCGCGGCCTGCACGTCGACATGCTCCTTCGGGCTGATGTCGTCGGCGGCGATGAAGTAGTCCGGCAGCCGCGCCTCGGCCTCCTCGGCGAACGGCATCGCCTTCGGGTTGACCAGTTCGCGGTAGGCCAGCAGCTCGTAGCTGTAGACGTCGACCTTTTCCTTGGACTTCTTGCCCTCGCGAATGACGTTGCGGCTGTAGTGGTGGGCGAAGGACGGTTCGATGCCGTTGCTGGCGTTGTTGGCCAGGCTCAGCGAGATGGTGCCGGTCGGGGCGATCGAGCTGTGATGAGTGAAGCGCGAGCCGATTTCGGCCAGTTCATCGACCAGGTCAGGCGCCACTTCGGCGACCCGCTGCATGTAGCGGCTGTAGCGGGCGTGCAGGACCTTGCCGGGGATCTGCTGGCCGACGCGCCAGCCGTCGGCGGCCATTTCCGGACGCTTGCGCAGCATCTCAGCGGTGACCTCGAAGCGCTCCTCCATGATCGGCGCGGCACCCTTCTCGCGGGCCAGGGCCAGGCCGGTTTCCCAGCCGGCGACCGCCATCTCGCGCGCCACCTGCTCGGTGAAGGTGCAGGAATCGGCGCTGCCATACTTCATCTTCAGCATGGTCAGGGTCGAACCCAGACCGAGGAAGCCCATGCCATGGCGGCGCTTGCGCATGATCTCGTCGCGCTGCTGCTGCAGCGGCAGGCCATTGACCTCGACCACGTTGTCCAGCATGCGGGTGAACACGCGCACGACTTCCTTGTATTCCTCCCAGTCGAAGCGCGCCTGGTCGGTGAACGGGTCGCGCACGAAGGTGGTCAGGTTGACCGAGCCCAGCAGGCAGGCGCCGTACGGCGGCAGCGGTTGTTCACCGCAGGGGTTGGTGGCGCGGATGTTCTCGCACCACCAGTTGTTGTTCATCTCGTTGACCTTGTCGATCAGGATGAAGCCCGGCTCGGCGTAGTCGTACGTCGAGACCATGATCATGTCCCACAGGTGGCGCGCGCGCAGGCTGCCGTAGACCTTGCAGGCGACCAAGCCGTCGTCGCGGACCACGTAGCCGGCGGCCTGCGGCCAGTCGCGCCAAACCACCTGCTCGGCGTCGTCCAGGTCGACGTCGCCGGACTCCTTGGCGCTGATCGGGAACACCAGCGGCCATTCGTCGTCGTTCTCCACCGCCTGCATGAAGCCGTCGGTGATCAGCAGCGACAGGTTGAACTGGCGCAGGCGACCGTCCTCGCGCTTGGCGCGGATGAAGTCGCGCACGTCCGGATGGGAAACGTCGAAGGTGCCCATCTGCGCGCCGCGGCGGCCGCCGGCCGAGGACACGGTGAAGCACATCTTGTCGTAGATATCCATGAACGACATCGGCCCGCTGGTGTACGCGCCGGCGCCGGCGACGAACGCCCCCTTCGGCCGCAGCGTGCTGAACTCGTAACCGATGCCGCAACCGGCCTTCAGGGTCAGGCCGGCCTCGTGGACCTTGTCCAGGATGCCGTCCATCGAGTCGGTGATGGTGCCGCTGACGGTGCAGTTGATGGTGCTGGTGGCCGGCTTGTGTTCCAGCGCGCCGGCGTTGGAGGTGATGCGGCCGGCGGGAATGGCGCCACGGCGCAGCGCCCACAGGAAACGCTCGTTCCAGTACTGGCGCGCCTCCGGCGTCGCCTCGGCCTCGGCCAGGGCGTGCGCAACCCGCTGGTAGGTGCCATCGATGTCGGCATCGATAGCCTCGCCCTGCTTGGTCTTCAGGCGGTATTTCTTGTCCCAGATGTCCTGGGAAGCCGGCTGCATCGGGATGGCCGCGGCCATGTCTGCCGATTTCACTGCCTCAAGGCGCACCGTGCTCATGTTCTGGTTGTTCTCCCGCTGGATCTTTTGTTGTTCGAATTAGTGAAAAATGCTGAACCGGATACCAATACTTACCTGTTCCGGCCAGGCATTCCCGACCGGAAAAGTCGCTGCTATACCGATGAAAACCGCCGCAAGCGAGGCTCGCGGATTTTCACGCTCATCGCCGTGTCCCCCGACCCCGGCTGCCACCGCGATTGCCACCCCTGAACGCTGCCCATGTCATCCCACTTGCCAAGTTTCACTGCGCCTGATCCCCAATTGGGCGCCCCGACCTCATGAAACCCCTACTGCTTGGGTTTGTTTCACGCTGGCGACGCAACATCTAGTGGCGGCACGAGGTTTGAAAACTACCCCTGCCGATCCGGGCTGTCAACATAAAACTGTCGTCTTCGGCCATATCGCCCGGCGAACACCGATGGGCCGGCGCCGGGGCGGGGCCGGGAGGCCCAGATTGGTGAACTTCACCGCCGGTTTAACGGTCCATCGGCAGACTCGTTCAGGTTGGCCGCCCCGCTTCCGGCTCCCCGGCAAGGCTTGGGAACCGGGGCGGCGGCCCGATATCCCCACTGGCTCGATCCGGACCCTGCCCCGACACCATGCGCCCGCTGCCTACCCTGCTTGCCCTGACCGCCGCCGCGGCCTTCGGCGGTTTCGCCGCCACCGCCCTGCACCAGACCTTCGACCAGCCAGCGCAGGCCGCGCCGCCGCCGGTCTCGGCTCCGGTCCAGCCCGTCGCCGCCCTGCCGGCCAGCGTGCCCGGCCAGATAGCCACGCCCTCGCTGGCGCCGATGCTCAAGCGGGTGATGCCGGCGGTGGTCAGCGTGCACACCAAGCAGGTGGTGCGGGTCAGCGCGGGGCCGTTCGGCAACGATCCGTTCTTCCGCCGCATGTTCCCCGACCTGACCCAGGAACGGATCAACGAATCGCTGGGCTCGGGCGTCATCATCGACGCCGAGCACGGCTATGTGCTGACCAACCACCACGTCATCGACGGCGCCGACGACGTGTCGGTGACGCTGGCCGACGGCCGCACGCTGGAGGCCGAGTTCATCGGCTCGGACGCCGATACCGACGTGGCGCTGATGCGGATCCCGGCGCAGGCCCTGACCGAGATCCCGCTGGCCGACAGCAGCCGGCTGCAGGTCGGCGACTTCGTGGTCGCGATCGGCAATCCGTTCGGGCTCAGCCAGACCGTCACCTCGGGCATCGTCTCGGCGGTGGGCCGCAGCGGCATCCCGATGGCCGGCTTCCAGAACTTCATCCAGACCGACGCCTCGATCAACCCCGGCAACTCCGGCGGCGCCCTGGTCGACCTGGACGGCCGCCTGGTCGGCATCAACAGCGCCACCTTCAACCCGCAGGGCAGCCGCGCCGGCGCCATCGGCTTGGGCTTCGCCATCCCCAGCAACCTGGCCAGCAATGTCATGCAGCAGCTGCTCAGCACCGGCGAGGTCCGGCGCGGCACCCTGGGCCTGGAAAGCCAGAACGTGGACGCGCGGCTGGCGCAGGCGCTGGGGCTGGACACCCCGCGCGGCGCACTGGTGACCCGCATCTATCCCGGCTCGGCCGCCGCCACCGCCGGCCTGCAGGTCGGCGACGTGGTCCTGTCGGCCAACGGCCAGCGCATCGATAATGCCGCCGCCCTGCACAACTTCGAAGGCCTGCAGGCGGTCGGCAGCGCAGTCAGGCTGGACGTGCGCCGCGACGGCAAGCCGCTGCAACTGAATGCGAAACTGAAGGAAAGCGTGCGCCAGCTGGGCGGCGCCAACCTTGATCCGCGCCTGACCGGCGCCACCTTCCGCGAACTGGACGAATCCGAACGCCAGCGGCTGCGCAGCCGCGGTGCGGCCGGCGGCGTGCAGGTGCTGCAGGTCGAGCGCGGCAGCCGCGCCGAACAGAACGGCTTGCAGTCCGGCGACATCGTGCTGGCCGCCAGCAGCGGCGAGTTCGGCGACCTTGCCGGCTTCCAGGCCGGCTTCCAGAAAAAGCCCGAGCAGTTGGTGCTGCGGATCTGGCGCGCTGGCCGCACCGGCAACCTGATCATGCAATAGCCGCCGACCACGTCCACGGTCACGCACGCGCCGTCGCAACGCGGTAGGCTGTTCCTCATTCCCGCCCGTCCAGAGGAGTCCCGCCATGAGCCAACCCACCGCCAGCGACAGCTTCAAGAGCAATCTGGGCGAAGCCGGCTCGCACCTGAAGTCCGCGGCCAGCGCCGCCGGCGATGCGATCAAGGAAGCCGCTGGCGTTGCCGGCGACGAACTGAAGCTGGGCAAGGCCAACGTCAAGGCCGAACTGGCCGATGGCGCGTTGTCCGGAATCGCCGCCGCCGAGGTCAGCGGCGCGGCCGCCAAGGAACAGATGGACGCGCTGATGGACAAGGGCCGCGACCTGATCGACAGCGCCGCCGAACTGATCCGCGAACGTCCGCTGGTCTCGTTCGGCGCGGCCTTCGCCGCCGGCTGGATCATCGCCAAGCTGGCGCGCAGCGGCGGCGACAAGTGAGCCGCCGCCTCCGCGCGTGAGCCGCACGCCCGAGCAGACGCCCGCCGGGGAGAACGCCGGCCCGGCGCAGGAAACGCCGGCCCCGGAATCGTCCGCGTCCGAATCGCCTTCGCTGGAAGACAGCCTGCGCCAGTTCGGCCAGGCCGGGCGCGAAGGCCTGTCCGCGGCGGTCGATGCCGGCCGCGCGCTGCGCAACCTGATCGCCGCCGACATCGCCCTGGCCCGCGCCGCGCTGGTCCGCGCCCTGGTCTGGCTGGTGGTCGCCGCGGTGTTCGGCGCCTCGGCCTGGCTGCTGCTGATGGCATGGCTGGTCGCGGTACTGAACGGCTTCGGGCTGTCGTGGCCGCTGGCGCTGGCCATCGCCACCGCCTTGAGCGGCGCGGTGGCCGCGCTTGGCGCGTGGAAGATGCTGCGTTACTTCGGCGACGCCAATCTGGAAACCAGCCGCCGCCAGCTGGCCCGGTTCGGCTTGGGTCGCGATGACGGCGACGACGGAGACAGCGAATGAACTACCGCCAGCTGCAGCGCCGGGTACAACGCGCCGAGTCGGTGCTGGACGGACGCCTGGGTCAGGTCTCCGAGCGCTGGGGCGCGTTGCGGACCACCTGGCGCGAAGGCTGGACGCCGCTGCGGATCGTCTCGGCCGGACTGGTCGGCGGCTTTCTGGTCGGTCGCAGCGAACCACTGTCGGCGCTGGACGGCCCGCGCGCGTTGCGCATGCTGAGCTCGGTCTCGGGCCTGTTCGCCACCGCACAGGCAGCGATGGAAGAACTGTCCGGACTGGCGGCCGGCAACGACGACGAAACCCGCGACGATGCGCCACCACAGCCAGCGCCGACGACCGCCGGCAACACCACCGACGACACCGAACCAGTGCAACCGCGGCCGGCCGAGGCCGCGACCGAGCTGTCCGAACGCTGAGCCGGCGATCATGCGCGCCGCTTCGCCGATAGCCTGCCAACGGACAAGCACATGAATACCACGATGGAACCACGCCAATGACCAACACGCTTTCCCTTCTTCCACGCTGCGCGGGCGTGCTGCTGGCCGCAGCCATGATCAGCAGTCCCGCCCGCGCCGCCGATGTCCTGCAGCATCCGCGGATCGCCATTGCCGGCGGCGTGGCCGACATCGGCGAGCATCCAGACGCGCAGGACCCTCGTGCGCGCAAACTGCTGTTCGACCTGACCGATCCTGCGACCAATGCCGCAGGCCTCAATCGCGGCCTGGATACGGTGGCGCGGGCACTGAACCTGTTTGCCCTGACCGGTGTGCCGAATGATCGCGTGCAGACAGTAGTCCTGCTGCACGGCGGGGCGGCATCGCTGGCGCTGCGGCCGGAAGCGTTCGAGGCGCGCGAAAATGCGCCTCACGCCAACGCTGCGCTGATCGATGCCTTGATGGAAGCCGGGGTGCGCTTCGAAATCTGCGGCCAGTCGGTCAACGCACGCGGCTTCGCACGGGACGAACTGGACCCGCGGGTAACGGTGTTCCTGTCGGCCATGACCCGCCGCGAAACCCTGCTGCACGAGGGCTATCTGCTGATCCGCTGAGAACCGGCGTCGGTTCCCCGGCACGATTACAATGGCCGGGTGAGTTTCACCGTCCGCGCCATCACCCTCGATCTCGACGACACCCTGTGGCCGTTCGCCCCGGTCGGCGCCCGCATCGAGCGCGTGCTGGACGACTGGCTGCGTGAACACAGCCCGGCGACCGCATCGATGTTCCCGGTCGAACGCATGCGCGAGCTGCGCGAGCGCGTGTTCGCGCAGAACTGTCACCTGCTGCACGACCTCAGCGCGTTGCGCCGGCTGACGCTGGAGGTCGCTCTGCGCGACAGCGGCGCCGACCTTGATCTGCTGGACGCGGCCTACGAAACCTTCTACGCCGCGCGCAACCAGGTCGAGCTGTACCCGGACAGCCTGGACGCGCTGCAGCGGATCAGCGCGCGCTTCCCGCTCGCCTCGCTCAGCAACGGCAACGCCGATCTGGAGCGGATCGGGCTGGCCGGGCACTTCGTCGCGCAACTGCATTCGCGCGAACACGGCGCGGCCAAGCCCGAGGCCAGCATCTTCCACGCCGCCTGCCAGCGCCTCGGCGTCGCCCCCGGTGAAGTGCTGCACGTCGGCGACCATGCCGACCTCGACGCCGCTGGCGCCATCCGCGCCGGCCTGCGCAGCTGCTGGCTGAACCGCGAAGGCCACGACTGGCCGCACGACGACATCGAACCGGACCTGCAGTTCGACACCCTGACCGCACTGGCCGACTGGCTGGATGCGACCCAACCCGACACCGACCCCCGAGTGCACGCATGAACCTTCCCGCCGGCTTCACCTCCGCTTCCGACAACGCGCGTCCGCTGCACGTGCTGGACAAGGGCGGCTTCACCGGCTGGATCGCCGCGCAATCGCCGGCCTGGCAGGCCTGGGCCGCGGCGCAGGCGTTCGATGCCGCCCCGGGCACGCTGCTGTTGCTGCCCGGCGACAACGGCCCGGACGCGGCGGTACTGGGCATCGGCGACGCGCTCGATCCCTACGCCTATGCGCATGCGCCGTTTGCCCTGCCCGGTGGCGACTGGAAGGCGGCCGACGAACTGGCGCCGGAAGCGAGCGCCGCACTGCAACTGGGCTGGGGGCTGGGCAGTTACCGCTTCGACCGCTACAAGCAGCCGGCGCGGCTGCCGGCACGGCTGTGGCTGCAGCACGCCGACAGCGAAGCGCTGGACCTGCTGGCCGCCTGCCGGCGCGTGCGCGACTGGGTCAACACGCCGACCGAGCACATGGGTCCGGAACAACTGGAAGCGGCGACGCTCGCGATCGCTCAAGAGCATGGCGCCGTCTTCGACAGCATCGTCGGCGACGATCTGCTGGCGCAGAACCTGCCGGCCATCCATGCCGTCGGCCGCGCCTCGCATCGCGCACCGCGCCTGCTGCGCCTCCAATGGGGCGACGATGGCGCACCGCACGTGGTGCTGGTCGGCAAGGGCGTGTGCTTCGATACCGGCGGCCTGGACCTGAAGCCGGCCGACGGCATGCGCAACATGAAGAAGGACATGGGCGGCGCGGCGCATGCGCTGGCGCTGGCCGGGCTGGTGATGGCGCGCCAGCTGCCGCTGCGGCTGACCCTGCTGATCCCGGCAGTGGAGAACGCCATCGGCCCCGAGGCTTTCCGCCCCGGCGAGGTGATTGCCACCCGCAAGGGCGTCAGCGTCGAAATCGACAACACCGATGCCGAAGGCCGGGTGGTGCTGTGCGATGCGCTGACGCTGGCCGGCGAAGCGTCGCCGGCGCTGATCGTCGATTTCGCCACCCTGACCGGCGCAGCGCGGATCGCGCTGGGTCCCGACCTGCCGGCACTGTTCGCCAACGACGACGCGCTGGCCAACGACTGGCTATCGGCCGGACAGCAGATGCGCGACCCGGTGTGGCGGATGCCGCTGTGGCGGCCGTACCTGCGCTACCTGACCAGTCCGATCGCCGACATGGCCAACGCCGGTTCGCGCATGGCCGGCGCGGTCACCGCGGCGCTGTATCTGGAACGCTTCGTGCCCGAAGGCACGCCGTGGGCGCATCTGGATGTGTACGCCTGGAACGACAGCGCCCGCCCCGGCCGACCGGCCGGCGGCGAAGCGCTGGGCCTGCGTTCGGCCTACGCGATGCTGAAGGCGCGCTGCAACGCCGCCGGTTAAGGCCGCACGTTTTACTAGCCCAGCCAGCCCCTGGCCTTGGCGCCGCTGGCGTAGCGCCACAGGAACAGCGCGATGACCACCAGCACCGCCGGGAACGCCAACCCCGGCACGCCGGTCAGCGACCACGCCGGCGTGGTCAGATAGCCGCCGATCACCTGCACCAGCAGTGCCAGCAGCGATACCAGGAACAGCGGTTCGGCCAGCCGTTTCTTCAGCAGCAGCGCCAGTGCGCCGAGCACGCCGGCGGCCACCGCAATCGCCCACGGAAAGTACAACCACGATGGCGACGCCGCGCGGATCTGCTGCTGCGCGCCCGGCAACTGGGCGACCGCGTCGGGCGACATCGCCATGTCCATCCACAACGCCGCGGCCCCGAGCAGGTTCCACAACAGCCCCAGCACCGCCACCACCCAGAACACCCACGACACCCGGATCCCGTTCATCCCGCGCTCCCTTGGTGAAAACCGTGGCCCCAGCCTACCCGGCCACCGGCGAAACCGCAGTTACAGCCAGCCCTTCTGCCGCGCCAGCCGATAGGCCTCGATGCGGTTGCCGGCGCCAAGCTTCCCGATCGCCTCGGACAGATAGTTGCGCACGGTGCCCTGGGACAGGCTCAGCTGCGCGGCGATGTCGCCGGCGGACTGGCCTTCGCCGGCCAGCCGCAGCACCTGGCGCTCGCGGTCGTTGAGCGGATCGGCGTCGGACCAGGCTTCCAGTGCCAGTTGCGGGTCGATCGCGCGGCCGCCGCGATGGACCTGACGCAAGGCCTCGGCCAGTTTCTCCACCGGCGCCTCCTTCAGCACGTAGCCGGACACGCCGGCATCCAGCGCCCGCCGCAGGTAGCCGCCGCGGGCGAAGGTGGTGACGATGACCACCTTGACCGGCAGTTCGTGGCGCTGGATCCGCTGCGCCAATTCCAGCCCGGTCAGTCCGGGCATCTCGATGTCGGTGATCAGGATGTCCGGCGCGAGGCGTTGCAGTTCGCGCCAGGCCGATTCGCCGTCGCCGGCACTGCCGATCACCTGCATGTCGGTCTCCATGTCCAGCAGCGCGGACAGCGCACCGCGCAGCATGGCCTGGTCTTCGGCCAGCAGGATCCGGATCACGGCGTGGACGGCGTTCTGCGCATGCGGCGACGATAGCAGAGCCGTCGCCGCACCGACTCATGGCTGTGGCAGCGTTTGCGGCTCCGTCAGCGCGGCTTCGGCGTGCGCCAGCGGGACGATGGCCTGCAGCCGGGTGCCGCGGCCGGGGACGGATTCGACCGTCAGCGTGCCGCCGAGCGCTTCGATCCGTTCGCGCATGCCGCTCAGCCCGTTGCCCGGTTCCAGCGCGCCGCCGCGACCATCGTCGCTGATGGCCAGCGCGACCTGTCCCGCGGACAGTCGCAGCGTCACCGTGGCGCGGCCGGCGCGCGCGTGGCGCTGGATGTTGGTCACCGCTTCGCGCACGCACAGCGCCAACGCGGTTTCCAGCTCCGGCGGCAGGTTCACCGGGTCCAGTTCGTAGTCCAGATGCACGCCGTCGGTTTCCAGCAGCAGCCGCGCCGATGCCAGTTCCGCCGCCAGCCCGGCGGCACGGATGCCGCTGACCGCGCGTCGTACCTGCGACAGCGCATCGCGCGCTACTCGCGCCACTTCGTCGATCTCGCCGCGCGCGGCCCGTGGATCGCTCGACAGCAGCTTGCCGGCCAGTTCGGATTTCAGCGCCACCAGCGACAGCGTGTGCCCGAGCAGGTCGTGCAGGTCACGGCCGATGCGTTCGCGTTCGGCCAGTGCGGCCAGCCGCCGCACTTCGTCGTGGCTGAGCTTGAGCGCCGCATCCTTGCGCGCGACGTCGTACTCCACGTAGGAAACAATGCCGACCACTAGGGTCACCACCAGGATCGGCACCATCGCCGGCCACGGATAGCCCAGCCACAGGCCCTCGGCCAGCACCAGCGCATCCAGCAGCAGCAATACGATCAGATAGGTCCACAGCGAGCGCAGGCGCTCCGAATGCGGCAGCAGCACGCAGCCGAACACGAAATAGGTCAGCCCCGACGGATACCAGGGCATCAATCCCAATCCCAGCGCGACGATGCACAGGGCATAGCCGTGCACCGCGCGCCGCGACACGGTCAGGATCTTCGTGTACAGCCACAGGAACAGCGGATACGACAGCAGGGTCAACAGCCACCAGCGACGGTCGTAGCCAACCGGCGAGAACACCGGGGTGACGAACACCCACGCCGTCCACAGCAGGTGGATCATGTCGAACCATGGCGACTTGCCGTGCATCTTGCGGAACGCCGCCGAAGAATCCGGCGCCAGCGGGAACCATCGTTCGAGCAGTCCTGTGGAATTCATTGCATGCGGTCCGCTACGGCTTTCGGGCAGGTCCAGGCGCCACAATCCGGCGCAAACAGGCGTAATCGACGATACGCCTGCATTGGCAGGCATCCATGATCGCACCTTCGCGATCCGTCGCCTCCGGCACGCCGGCATGCTGCGCCGACGGCGTCACATCCTGCAGTCGGCGACGTCATGCCATTCGCATGACAAACCTCACCTGCACGCTCCCGCCCGCATCCCTAGACTGCGCCACGTGACCTGCGCGCCGTCCGCGTCCACACTGTGCGTTCCGCCATCCGATCCCGTCCTTGCCGATGAATACCCCCGCCGACCTGCTGAACGAGCTCCGCATCGACCGCAAACCGCCACCACCGCAGACCTCGCGGCGCGGTCTGTGGATCGCACTGGGCGTGGCCGTCGCCGTACTGGCCCTGGCGGCGCTGGCCTGGGCCTGGTTCAGCCGCGACACCGCGGTCGAGGTGCAGACCGCGCCGGTGGTGGCGCTGGGCAACGGCGGCGCCTCGGCGTCGGTACTCGACGCCACCGGCTACGTGGTCGCCCGCCGCATGGCCACCGTTTCGGCCAAGGTCACCGGCCGCGTGCGCGAGGTGCTGATCGAGGAAGGCCAACGGGTCGAAGAAGGCCAGCTGCTGGCCACGCTGGACCCGATCGACGCCGATGCCGCACGCGCACTGGCCACCGCGCAGCTGAGCGCGGCGCGTAGCCAGGTCGAAAGCGTGCAGGCGCAACTGTCCGAAGCCGAAGCCAACGCGCGCCGCCTGTCCACCCTGGTGCAACAGCAGCTGGTTTCGCGCGCGCAGTACGACCAGGCCGTGGCCACCCGCGACTCGCTGCGCGCACAGTTGCTGACCGCGCAGCGCAACGCCAAAGTCGCCGGCGAAAGCCTGCGGATCGCCGACATCGGCGTCGACAACACCGTGGTCCGCGCACCATTCGCCGGCGTGGTGATCGCCAAGGCCGCACAACCGGGCGAGATCGTCTCACCGCTGGCCACCGGCGGCTACACCCGCACCGGCATCGGCACCATCGTCGACATGGATTCGCTGGAAGTCGAAGTCGACGTCAACGAGTCCTACATCGGTCGCGTGCAGCCGGGCATGCCGGTGCAGGCAGTACTGAATGCCTACGCCGACTGGAAGATCCCCGCCGAGGTCATCGCCATCATCCCGACCGCCGACCGCAGCAAGGCCACGGTCAAGGTCCGCATCGCGCTGAAGACCAAGGATGCGCGCATCGTGCCCGACATGGGCGTGCGGGTCAGTTTCCTGGAAGCGCCGGAGGACGACGCAAAGCAGGAGCCGCAGGGTGTGCGCGTTCCGGCCGAAGCGATCGTCCAGCGCGACGGCGCGGACAGCGCGCTGGTCGTCGGCGACGACGACACCGTCGAAGTCCGCACGCTGAAACTGGGCCGCGAACTGGACGATGGCCGTCAGGTGCTGCAAGGCCTCACGCCCGGCGAAACCGTCGTGCTCTCCCCGTCCGACGAACTGCAGGACGGCGCCAAGGTGAAACCAGCGCCCGAATCATGACGCGCCGCACCTGCGGTTCGCGCCCCGCCCCGACCACTTACTTTCCACAAAGGTAAATCGCCATGTCATCCCTGGTCAGCATCCGCGATCTCACCAAGACCTACCAGCGCGGCCCGGAACGGGTCGACGTGTTGCACGGCATCGATCTGGACATTCCCAGTGGCGATTTCGTCGCACTGATGGGGCCATCCGGTTCTGGCAAGACCACCCTGCTGAACCTGATCGGCGGCCTGGACACGCCCAGCAGCGGCGAGATCGAGATCGAGGGCCAGCGCATCGACAACATGAACGACGCGCAGCTGGCGCAGTGGCGCAGCCATCACGTCGGCTTCGTGTTCCAGTTCTACAACCTGATGCCGACGCTGACCGCGCAGAAGAACGTCGAACTTCCGCTGCTGCTGACCAAACTGGGTTCGGCCCAGCGCAAGCGCAATGCGGAAATCGCGTTGCAGCTGGTCGGTCTGGGCGACCGCACCCGGCATCGGCCGAACGAACTGTCCGGCGGCCAGCAGCAGCGCGTGGCCATTGCCCGCGCCATCGTCTCCGACCCGACCTTCCTGATCTGCGACGAGCCCACCGGCGACCTGGACCGGCATTCGGCGGAGGAAATCCTCGACCTGCTGAAGATGCTCAATCGCGAACACGGCAAGACCATCATCATGGTCACCCACGACCCGAAGGCCGCCGAATACGCCACCCACACCCTGCATCTGGACAAGGGCGAGCTGGTCGATGCGCCAGCCGCCGCGCACTGACCGGAGGCCGCCATGAAATATTTCTCGCTGATCTGGTCGGCGCTTTTTCGCAGCAAGACGCGCACGTTGCTGACCCTGCTGTCGGTGGTCGCCGCCTTCCTGCTGTTCGGTTTGCTGGACTCGGTGCGGGTGGCATTCAATTCCGGCGGCAGCGTGGCCGGCGCCGACCGCCTGGTGGTCGCCTCGCGACTGTCGATCACGCAGATGCTGCCCTACCGCCTGCTACCGCAGATCGAAGCCACTCCCGGAGTGAAGCAGGCGACCTATGCCGCCTGGTTCGGCGGCATCTACAAGGACCCGAAGAATTTCTTCCCGAACTTTTCGGTCGGTCCCGGCTATCTTGAGATGTATCCCGAATACGTCATCGACCCGGCGCAGGTGAAGGCCTGGGAAGCCGACCGCACCGGCGCCATCGTCGGCGAAACCCTCGCCAAACGCTTCGACTGGAAGATCGGCGACACCATCCCGCTGCAGGCGACGATTTTCCCGCAGAAGGACGGCAGCAATGCCTGGCCTTTGACCCTGCGCGGCACCTTCAAGCTGGCCGACAGCAAGCGCAAGGGCGAAGAAAACCAGCTGATGTTCCACTGGAAGTATTTCGACGAGGCCAACCAGTACGTCAACGGCCAGGTCGGCTGGTACATGGTCAAGCTCGACAACGTCGATCACGCTACCCGGGTGGCCAAGGCCGTCGACGCCATCTCGCAGAATTCCGAACACGAGACCAAGACCCAGACCGAGCAGGCGTTCAACCAGGCCTTCGCCAAGCAGTTCGCCGACATCGGCCTGATCGTCACCGCCATCATGGGCGCGGTGTTCTTCACCCTGCTGCTGCTGACCGGCAACACGATGGCGCAGGCGGTCCGCGAGCGCATTCCGGAACTGGCCGTGTTGAAGACCCTCGGTTTCACCAACCGTACCGTGCTGGTGCTGGTGCTGGTGGAGTCGGTGCTGCTTATCGTGCTGGGCGGCATGATCGGCATGGGTCTGGCCGCAGTGATCGTGCCGATCGTCAGCGGTGCCAGCAACGGGATGATCTCCCTGCCCAGCATCCCGACCCAGACCTGGCTGGTTGGCCTGGCCCTGATGGCCGGCATCGGCCTGATTGTCGGTGCGCTGCCCGCAATGCGGGCGATGCGCCTGAAGATCGTCGATGCGCTGGCCGGGCGGTAGGAGAACAGACATGTCCTTTATCAAAACGTTTATTTATCAGATCGGCCACGTTCTGCATCTGATTCTCGGCTTTGGGAATGCACAACGAGGCCAACGAATCTCCATGTTCCTGAAGCAGCTGCCCCTTTGGCTGCTCGGACTGGGCGATGTCAATCGGGGCAGAAGATTCTTGTCCACTCTGACTGCGTTGATTCTGCTCGCCGCAGGCCTGGCCGCGTGGATCATGCTGCCCTGGCAGGGCGCCGTGATCGCGGCGCTGCTGCTCGGACTGTGGCTGGCCTTCACCCGCAGCGGGCGGCTGGCGCTGGCGGCCACCGGCATCGGCATCGCCAGCCTGCCGCAGCGCTGGGGCGCCTCGTCGGTGATCGTGGTCGGCATCGCCGGCGTGGTCGGCGTGCTGGTGGCCATGCTGGCGATGGGCGAAGGCTTTTCCGCCACGCTGAAGCAGACCGGCAGCGAAGACACCGCCATCGTGCTGCGCGGCGGATCGCAGGCCGAAACCAATTCGGTCATCACCCGCGACCAGGTGCCGCTGCTGTCGACCCTGCCCGGAATCGCCAAGGATGCCGATGGCCATGCGGTGCTGTCGCCGGAACTGTCGCAGGTCGTCAACCTGCCCACCGCCGGCAGCGGCGAAGACGCCAATGCGCAGTTCCGCGGCATCAACGAGGCCGCGTGGGCGGTGCGTCCGAAGGTGAAGATCATCGAGGGCCGCAAGTTCGAACCGGGCCTGCGCGAGATCGTCGTCGGCCAGGGCGCCAAGGGCCAATACCGCGGACTGGATGTCGGCAAGACGCTACGGCTGGGCAACCAGGACTGGACCGTGGTCGGCGTGTTCGCCTCCGGCGACGCGCACGACTCGGAGCTGTGGACCGACACCGAAACCCTGGCCTCGGCCTACAGCCGTCCAGCCTTCCAGTCGGTCACCGTGCGCACCGAGGGCAAGGCCGGCTTCGACCAGTTCAAGGCCGCCGTCGATGGCGACCCGCGCCTGAAGCTGGACGTGCTGACCACGAGCGACTACTACACCAAGCAATCCTCGGGACTTACCGCGCTGATCCGCATCCTCGGCACGGTGATCGGCACGATCATGGCGATCGGCGCGGTATTCGGCGCGCTGAACACCATGTACGCGGCCGTCGCCGGGCGCGCACGCGAGATCGCCACGATGCGCGCGATCGGTTTCCGCGGCCTGCCGGTAGTGGTGGCGGTGATGCTGGAAACGATGCTGCTGGCGCTGCTGGGCGGACTGCTGGGCGGACTGGTCGCCTGGGTGGTGTTCAACGGCTACAGCGTAGCCACGCTGGGCGCGAACTTCAGCCAGGTGATGTTCGAGTTCAAGGTCACGCCGGCGCTGTTGTGGGGCGGGCTGAAATGGGCGCTGGCGATTGGCCTGGTCGGTGGCCTGTTCCCGGCCCTGCGCGCCGCGCGGCTGCCGATCACGACAGCATTGCGCACAACAGTGTGATCCTACTCGGAGCCGGTGCTTGCCGGCTCCGCTGCGATACCGGCTGCGCGGGATCAGCCGTCCAGCAGACCGGCTTCGCGCAGCGCGGCTTCCAGCTTCGGTTGGTTGCCGGCGTCCAGTTCGGTCATCGGCAGGCGCAGGGTGCCGCCGCACAGGCCCATGCGCACCATCGCCCACTTGACCGGGATCGGGTTGGCTTCGACGAACAACTGCTTGTGCACCGGCAGCAGGCGCATCTGGATGGCCATTGCTTCGCGCACGTTGCCGGCCAGGGCCGCCATGCACATTTCATGCATCAAGCGGGGGGCCACGTTGGCGGTCACGCTGATGTTTCCCTGGCCGCCGCACAGCATCAGCGCCACCGCGGTGGCGTCGTCGCCGGAGTACACGGCAAAGGCTTCCGGCTTCTCGCGGATCAGCCACAGCGCGCGTTCGATGTTGCCGGTGGCTTCCTTGATGCCGACGATACCGGGCACTTGCGCCAGCCGCAGCACGGTGTCGTGCTGCATGTCGGCGACCGAACGGCCGGGCACATTGTACAGCACGATCGGCAGGTCGCCGGTCGCCTCGGCGATCGCCCTGAAATGGCGGTACTGCCCTTCCTGACCGGGCTTGTTGTAGTACGGCACCACCTGCAACTGGCTGTCGGCGCCGACCTGGCGCGCGTATTTAGCCAGGGCGATCGCCTCGGCGGTGGAATTGGCGCCGCAACCGGCCATGACCGATACCCGTCCGGCAGCCTGTTCGACCGCCACCCGGATGATCTCGCAATGCTCGTCGACATCGACCGTGGGCGATTCGCCGGTGGTGCCGACCACGCCGATGCAATCGGTGCCTTCGGCAACATGCCAATTGATCAGCTTGCGCAGGGTGGCGTAATCGACGCGGCCGTCTTCAAGCATGGGGGTGACAAGCGCGACGATGCTGCCGCGGGGACTGGCATGGGAAGACGTCATGTCGATACCGGAAAGTTGCAGGGTCTGGGGGAACGGGAGCCGCCAATTCTAGCGGTTAAGCCGAATGCAGCTGCGACGGCGGAACAATCGCGGCTGAATTGTCATCGTTTTGTCACCGTAATGCGATAGCGCCGGCGGTCGCGGGTGCGTAGATTCGCCTGTCCGTTCGACGACAACCCCCATCCCCCATGCTCCGCCATCTGCTGTTGCTGGCGTGCGCCGGCCTGTGGCTGGCCGGCCAGGCTTTCACCTCCGACTCGACCTCGCTCAGCGAGCGCATCGTCGCGCCCGGCGGCAGTTCGCCGCTGATCCCGCGCGAGCGGCTGGACGCGATGCTGGCCGCCCTGCCAAGCCGCAGCGGCCTGGTCGACACCCCGGCCGGGGTGCCGATCTTCTGGCGCGCCATCGATCCGGGCGATTACCGCCTGCACTACGCCTACTACCCTGCCTCGCCGACCCGTACGCGCGCCGACTTCGAGCTGGACTTCCTTGCGCCAGCCGCAACCGCAGCGGCACCGCGCGGAACGGTGATCCTGCTGCACGGCTGGATGATGGACGGCGATTCGATGCTGCCGTGGGCACTGCAACTGGCCCAGGCCGGCTATCGCAGCATCAGCCTGGACCTGCGCAACCACGGCCATTCCGGCGGCGGGCCGGCCGGTTACGGCACCCGCGAGGCCGAAGACGTGGCCGCGGTGATCGCCGCCCTGCGCGCACGCGGCGAGATCCGCGGCCCGCTGTACCTGTTCGGCGTGTCCTACGGCGCGGCGACCGCACTGTTCACCGCCGACCGCCTCGGCGACCAGGTGGCGGGCGTGGTGGCGATGGAATCGTTTGCCAATGCCGGCCGTGGCATCCGCGACATGGTCCCGCACATGCTGTCGGGCGATCCGAAGGGGCTGAAAGCGCAGGCGACCCTGCAACTGGCGCGCTGGCGCTATGGCGACCAGAACCTGGATGCGGTGATCGCCGCCGCCGACCGCAAGCTGGACGTGGACCTGGACCGGATCGACGTGACCGCCGCGCTGGCCGACACCCGCGCCTGCGTGCTGCTGGTGCACGGACGCAACGACCGCCACATCCCCGTCCAGCATGGCCGCGCGCTGGCGTTGGCTTCGCCGCGCGCGCGCTATCTGGAAGTTCCCGGCGAGGACCACCTGACCCTGCCGATGCGGATGGACGAACTGGGTCCGGTGGTCGATGGCTGGCTGGCCCGCACCGCCGGTGATGGCGACGGCGCCAGTTGTCCGCAAGCGCCGAAACGCCTGCCGGTGCCGCACCGGGTCTGAGCGTCGGCTCAGCCCTGCGCCGGCGCGATCCGCCGCGACCGGCGCAGGCCGTCAGCCGCGAACACTGCCAGCCCCAGCCAGATCGCGGCAAAGCCGATCGCCTGCGATGCATTGAAGGGCTCGCGCAGCACCAACACGCCGATCAGGAACTGCAGGGTCGGCGCGATGTACTGCAACAGGCCAACCAGCGACAGCGGAATCCGGCGCACACCGTAGGCGAAGCCGATCAGCGGGATCGCGGTCACCACCCCGCCGAACACCAGCAGCGCGTCGATGCCCAGGCCCCAGTCGCCGGCGAAACCGCCACCATGCCCACGTTCGCACCACAGCACGTAGCCCAGCGCCGGCAACACCAGGTACAGGCTTTCCACTCCCAGCCCGGCCACCGCATCCACCGCCAGCAACTTGCGCAACAGTCCGTACAGGCCGAACGACAGCGCCAGCCCCAGCGCGATCCACGGCGGCGCGCCAGCATGCCAGCCCAGCCAGGCCACGCCCAGCGCTGCGCAGGCCACCGCCAGCCACTGCACCCGGTTCAGCCGTTCGTGCAGCACCAGCACGCCCAGCACCACGTTGAGCAGCGGATTGATGAAATAGCCCAAGCTGGTTTCGACCACATGGCCGGCATTGACCGCCCAGATGTACAGGCCCCAGTTGAACGCGATCAGCAGGCTGCTCACGCCCAGCAGGGCCAGCGTGCGCGGACGCGCGACGATCGCGCGCAGCCAGCGCAAGCCATCGCGCAGCAGCAGCCAGCCGACAACCAGCAACGCGCTCCAGACGATCCGGTGGGCGATGATCTGCAGCGACGGCACCGCCTTGAGCAAGAGCCAGTACAGCGGCACCACACCCCACAGCGCGAACGCGCCGGCGGTGATCGCCAACCCCTTGCGGTCCAGCGCGGCGCTCATGCCGGGCGCCGCACCCTGGACAGGGTGATGATGACCACGCCGGCCAGGATCACCGCCATCGCGCCGAGTTCGTGGATACCGAAACGCTCGTTCGCCAGCCACGCGCCCAGCGCCACCGCGATCACCGGATTGACGTAGGCGTAGCTGCCGGCCAGCGCCGGACGCACGTGGTGCAGCAGCCACACGTAGGCGGTGAAGGCGACGATGGAGCCGAACACGCCCAGGTACAGCCAGGCCAGGGTGCCCTGCCAGGTCGGCAGCGTTTCGAAGCGCTCGCCGTGCAGCAGGCCGGCGATCACCAGCACCACGCCGCCACACAGCATCTGCGCAGCCGCGGTCATCGGCGGCGCCGGCAGATCGCGGCCGCGCGACCACACCGAGCCGAAGGCCCAGGCCGCCGACGCCAGCAACAGCAGGACCAGGCCGCGCGGACTGGCCGCCATCGCGCTGCCGGAATTCAGCCAGACCACGCCAACGAACCCGATCGCGATGCCCAGCCATTCGCCGCGCCCCGGATGCTGCCCGCGCAGGGCGCCGAACAATCCCATCCACACCGGCACCGAGGCCACCGCAACCGCGGCCAGCCCGGACGACACGCTCTGTTCGGCCAGCACCACCCCGCCGTTGCCGAGCATCAACAGCAGCACGCCCATCATCGCCACCTGCTTCCACTGCGCACGGGTCGGCGCCGGCATCCCGCGCCAGCGCAGGAAGGCGTACATTGCCGCGCCGGCGAACACGAAGCGCAGGCCGGATACCGCCAGCAACGGCGGATAGCCGCCTTCCAGCGCGAAACGGATGCCGAGATAGGTCGAGCCCCAGACCAGATAGACGATCAGCAGGGCGATCAAGACGGAAACGCCGCCACGCGAGGGCGCGGCGGCAGCGGGTGCGGGGGAGTTCATTCGGGTGCGCTACGGGAAGTGCGCGACGATTCTACGCCTGCGCGTCGAGCAATGGCGCGGCCGCCTCGTGTTCGCGCTGCAGCAGCTGCCGCTTGCGCGGCAGCCCCCAGCGGTAACCGCCGGGAGAACCGTCACCGCGAATCACCCGGTGGCAGGGCACGATGACCGCGATCCGGTTGCGGGCACAGGCGCCGGCCACCGCCCGTGCCGCCTGCGGCGCGTCCAGCTGACGGGCGATCTGCGCATAGCTGGCGGTCTGCCCCGAGGGAATCTTCATCAGCGCCTCCCAGACCCGTTGCTGGAAGCCGGTCCCCAGCAGATCGACCGCCACTTCGGCGCTGCCGCCAGCCAGCCGTTCGGCCACCGCGCGCAGGCGCGGGGCCAGGAAGTCGTCGCGGCCGGCGTCCACCCGCTGCAGCGTCGCCTGCGGAAATTCGGCCCGCAGCTTGCGTTCCAGTGCAGCACCGTCCTCTCCCAGTTCCACCGCGCAGATGCCGCGTTCGGTCGCGGCCACCAGCGCCTGGCCGAGCACGGTATCAACGATGCTCCAGCGGATCTCCACCCCGCGGCCACCGGCGCGATAGGTCGCCGGGGTCATGCCCAGCTTGCGCGCGCCCTGTTCGTACACCCGCGAAGGCGAGCCGTAGCCGGCGTCGTACAGCGCGCTGGTGACGTCGCTGCCTTCGCGCAAGGCGGTCTTCAGCGTGCCCAGCTTGCGCCGCGCCAGGTATTCGGCCGGACTGAGCCCGTAGCGGGCGCGGAAACGACGCTGCAGGTGCGAGGCGCTCAAGCCGGTGTGGCGAGCCAGTTCGGCAAGCGACGGCTCGCCACCGTCCAGCAGACGGCGGGCAGTGTCGAGCGGATCGGCGGCGGGGCCGGCCCCTATACCAATCCGACGCCGCCGGCGGATAGAAGGGGGGGGTGTTGGGGGGGGGTCGCTTGCGTATACGAGACAAGAACACGGGGACGGACGAGGGTGGAGTGTGTAA
>NZ_PDWQ01000030.1 GCF_010211745.1 Pseudoxanthomonas kalamensis DSM 18571
CGGCAGATCGTATGCTGGTCCTGTCCAGAGCCGGGCAGGCGGCAGGGCTGACGTTTAACCAGACCAGCGAGTCACTCAGCGCACTGGTTAAGGCGGGGGTAAGCGGTGAGGCTCAGATTGCGTCCATCAGCCAGAGTGTGGCGCGTTTCTCCTCTGCATCCGGCGTGGAGGTGGACAAGGTCGCTGAAGCCTTCGGGAAGCTGACCACAGACCCGACGTCGGGGCTGACGGCGATGGCTCGCCAGTTCCATAACGTGTCGGCGGAGCAGATTGCGTATGTTGCTCAGTTGCAGCGTTCCGGCGATGAAGCCGGGGCATTGCAGGCGGCGAACGAGGCCGCAACGAAAGGGTTTGATGACCAGACCCGCCGCCTGAAAGAGAACATGGGCACGCTGGAGACCTGGGCAGACAGGACTGCGCGGGCATTCAAATCCATGTGGGATGCGGTGCTGGATATTGGTCGTCCTGATACCGCGCAGGAGATGCTGATTAAGGCAGAGGCTGCGTATAAGAAAGCAGACGACATCTGGAATCTGCGCAAGGATGATTATTTTGTTAACGATGAAGCGCGGGCGCGTTACTGGGATGATCGTGAAAAGGCCCGTCTTGCGCTTGAAGCCGCCCGAAAGAAGGCTGAGCAGCAGACTCAACAGGACAAAAATGCGCAGCAGCAGAGCGATACCGAAGCGTCACGGCTGAAATATACCGAAGAGGCGCAGAAGGCTTACGAACGGCTGCAGACGCCGCTGGAGAAATATACCGCCCGTCAGGAAGAACTGAACAAGGCACTGAAAGACGGGAAAAACCTGCAGGCGGATTACAACAAG
>NZ_PDWQ01000031.1 GCF_010211745.1 Pseudoxanthomonas kalamensis DSM 18571
GGAACCGCGAACGAATCAGCAACTCACAAAACGGGATCGTGAAAGAAATCAAAGGCGCGGACACGTTCATCTTTGGTCATACGCCAGCAGTGAAACCACTCAAGTTTGCCAACCAAATGTATATCGATACCGGCGCAGTGTTCTGCGGAAACCTAACATTGATTCAGGTACAGGGAGAAGGCGCATGAGACTCGAAAGCGTAGCTAAATTTCATTCGCCAAAAAGCCCGATGATGAGCGACTCACCACGGGCCACGGCTTCTGACTCTCTTTCCGGTACTGATGTGATGGCTGCTATGGGGATGGCGCAATCACAAGCCGGATTCGGTATGGCTGCATTCTGCGGTAAGCACGAACTCAGCCAGAACGACAAACAAAAGGCTATCAACTATCTGATGCAATTTGCACACAAGGTATCGGGGAAATACCGTGGTGTGGCAAAGCTTGAAGGAAATACTAAGGCAAAGGTACTGCAAGTGCTCGCAACATTCGCTTATGCGGATTATTGCCGAAGTGCCGCGACGCCGGGGGCAAGATGCAGAGATTGCCATGGTACAGGCCGTGCGGTTGATATTGCCAAAACAGAGCTGTGGGGGAGAGTTGTCGAGAAAGAGTGCGGAAGATGCAAAGGCGTCGGCTATTCAAGGATGCCAGCAAGCGCAGCATATCGCGCTGTGACGATGCTAATCCCAAACCTTACCCAACCCACCTGGTCACGCACTGTTAAGCCGCTGTATGCCGCTCTGGTTGTGCACTGCCCCCAAGAAGAGTCCATCGCAGACAACATTTTGAATGCGGGCACCCGTTAGAAGCATGATGGCCACGG
>NZ_PDWQ01000032.1 GCF_010211745.1 Pseudoxanthomonas kalamensis DSM 18571
TAAAAAAGCATTGCTTATCAATTTGTTGCAACGAACAGGTCACTATCAGTCAAAATAAAATCATTATTTGATTTCAATTTTGTCCCACTCCCTGCCTCTGTCATCACGATACTGTGATGCCATGGTGTCCGACTTATGCCCGAGAAGATGTTGAGCAAACTTATCGCTTATCTGCTTCTCATAGAGTCTTGCAGACAAACTGCGCAACTCGTGAAAGGTAGGCGGATCCCCTTCGAAGGAAAGACCTGATGCTTTTCGTGCGCGCATAAAATACCTTGATACTGTGCCGGATGAAAGCGGTTCGCGACGAGTAGATGCAATTATGGTTTCTCCGCCAAGAATCTCTTTGCATTTATCAAGTGTTTCCTTCATTGATATTCCGAGAGCATCAATATGCAATGCTGTTGGGATGGCAATTTTTACGCCTGTTTTGCTTTGCTCGACATAAAGATATCCATCTACGATATCAGACCACTTCATTTCGCATAAATCACCAACTCGTTGCCCGGTAACAACAGCCAGTTCCATTGCAAGTCTGAGCCAACATGGTGATGATTCTGCTGCTTGATAAATTTTCAGGTATTCGTCAGCCGTAAGTCTTGATCTCCTTACCTCTGATTTTGCTGCGCGAGTGGCAGCGACATGGTTTGTTGTTATATGGCCTTCAGCTATTGCCTCTCGGAATGCATCGCTCAGTGTTGATCTGATTAACTTGGCTGACGCCGCCTTGCCCTCGTCTATGTATCCATTGAGCATTGCCGCAATTTCTTTTGTGGTGATGTCTTCAAGTGGAGCATCAGGCAGACCCCTCCTT
>NZ_PDWQ01000033.1 GCF_010211745.1 Pseudoxanthomonas kalamensis DSM 18571
CATCAAAAACAGCGGGGCGACCATCAAAAAACGTCGCCCCGGTGTCATGCATCTCCAGTGCATCCAGTACGGCTGCACGGAGTTCAGTATGTTTCATCGCTTTATTACCATCCTCAGTTGATGCTGCAGCGCATAGCCCAGCTCTTTCGGAAGACGTTCACGCCGTATCCGCTCAATATTTTGTTTAAACGCCGTGGTCAGCGGCACCGCCATCGGGATTTTCACCACATCAATGGGGTAACGGTTTTTCCCAGCCACACGCTGCATGACATGCCACCGGCCATTTTTCAGTTGCTGAATAAACGCGCCGGGAATACGACGGTTACCCACCACAAGCACGCTGCCGCCACCTTTCAGGGATGAACGCTGCCCCTTTTTACGACGCCTGCGGCGCGAAAGGACAACCCGCGCATTACCCAGCTTGATTACGGGCAAATCCCCCCGGTTAACTTTGATTCTGGCCTGCGGATTTTTGACCGTGGCCCTTTTCAGCCTGGCCCTTTCCTTTACCAGTTTCCGGCGTACCTTTGTCTCACGGGCAACCTGTGACGCCGACTGCGATATCGCGGATGAAGCAACGCGGTTAATGGCCATTGCGGCGGCACCAGGCACCGCCGTTTTGCTGATACGGCTGAGGTTTTCAACGGCCTGCTCAAGACCGTTTATGGCCATACATCCCCCTTGCAGCGGCGACGGTTAACGGCAGGCGGTACGCCCCGTCCAAGCCAGAGATGACAACTTCCGCCATCATCCGGCGAAACCCGATCTACCCAGAAATTTTCCTCACCGATGGTCAGCGTGTCTC
>NZ_PDWQ01000034.1 GCF_010211745.1 Pseudoxanthomonas kalamensis DSM 18571
CCTGATGACGCTCGACGCAGCCATCGTGGACGTGGGCGCGTCCAACGTCGAGGAGTTCATCAAGCAGATGGGCCAGTTCGATGGCTCCCATGAGGAATTCGACTACTTCGTTGTGCCGGCTGTCAGTGAGAAAAAGCAGCAAATCGACACGCTGAATACCATCCGGACGCTGGCAGACCTAGGCGTACCGGCGAAGAAAATCCGCGTGGGGTTCAACAAGGTCGAATTGGAGGACGCGAACGACGTGCCGCGCCTCTTTACGATGATCTTCGGCTTCCACGAGGCCGAGAAACGCTTCACGCTGCGACCGGAAGCCGTGGTGTTGAAGAACGAGATTTTCGACAGGCTGCGGACGCTGAAAAAGACTGTCTCGGAAATTGTGGCCGATGAAACGGACTATCGGACAATGCTTCGTGAAGCCAAGGACGAGGACGCCAAGGCGCACGCGGTCAGCATGATCTCGGCGCAGCGGCTCGCCAAGTCGGCTAACAAGAACCTCGATGACGTCTACAAAGCGTTGTTCAAGTGATGAGGGGACGTCATGGGTAGTAACGTATCGACGGCCCGTGAAGCGCTCATGGCCGAGCTGCTGCAAGATGCCGACACCCTCGTGCGTCGCTTCGAGCAAGCAGACGAGGCACTGTCCGGAAAGATCGAGAAGGCGACAACGGACGCGGCCGGAAAGGCGTTCCTGGCCGCAAAGATCAATTTCGAGTAGGTCATCGACAAGAACGCCGAAGAGCCTAACGAAGCTGGCCGACATACAGACGCCCAACTCGGCAATCAGCCCAATACCGG
>NZ_PDWQ01000035.1 GCF_010211745.1 Pseudoxanthomonas kalamensis DSM 18571
ATTTCAGTCTGCGTGCTACTTCTGTCTGATTTCCGTATGTTTCAACGAGCATGTCTGGAATGGTTTTTACTGAGAACGTCATGCGGCCTCACTTCTGCTATTTCGCAGGTCTTTGAGTTTCTGTTGGTACTCTGCCTTGATCGCCTTGCACTCTTCGATAGTCCAGCGATGGCGGTTATGGTTTGATTCGATTTCGTCTACTGCTTCCTGCCCGATGCGGCTAATCAGTTCGACGCGATACGGAACGAGATTTCCGCTTTTGTGCTGGTTGCACACCACGCATTGCTTGTGAATATTGCGTTCATTAAATCGGAGTTGAGGTGCCGCAGCAGTTGTCCGGTAATGTCCGGCATCCCACTGAGCAGACGTGAGCGTTCCGCACGAGATACATGGTAAGTCGCGGTCTCTTTCTCTGATGAAGGCGTTTACGGCTTGTTGGGCTTGTTTAATCCAGTAACTGCGGGGCTTTAAGGCGAGTTTTCGAATCTTAAGTTTATCTTTCTGTTTCTGCTCCTCTCGTCGTCGTTTCTTCTCTGCTGCTTTTTCCGCTTTTTCGCGTTCTTTACTTCGTCGTTCGAGTGCTATCTTGGTTCCACACTCTGGAGAGCACCACCACTGATTAGCGAATGCAGGGTGAAACCATTCCCGGCATTCATCGTTTTTACATCGTCTTCGCGCTGGTTTAGCCATCATCTTCTTCCTCGTGCATCGAGCTATTCGGATCGCTCATCAGTTCTGCGCAGCAGTGCTCACACCCGTGAGCTTACAGCACAGGCAGCTTCTGACCGCAGTTAGCG
>NZ_PDWQ01000036.1 GCF_010211745.1 Pseudoxanthomonas kalamensis DSM 18571
TCGATCTAGGAGTACTTTAGATCTCACTATTGGTACCTACATCATTTTGTGTGTTGTTTTTATTCAATCATAATACGGCATACGATTAAGACAGATGTTGGGGGGGTGTAGAGGAGAATAGAAGAGACATGCCCTTACTATTTTTTTTTTTCGGCGGGTCGGCCGGGATAATATCTCTTTATCGCGATGAAAGTGAAGATATGCGTCGTGGCGGTGCGCCCCGGCAAAGGGCGCGCCTGGGCGGCTGGTTCTACGCGGTGGCAGCGGCGCTGGCCTTCGCCGTCACCGGCCTGGAGCCGGTATACCGGGTCGCGGCGCTGGCGACGGTGGCGGTCCTGTTCGCGCTGGCCTGCCTGCGGGTGCTGGTGCCGCTGGCGGCGCAGCCGGACGAGCGCGGCGCCTTGCGCTACCTGCGCGCGATCTGGGCGGTGGTGCTGGCCAATACCCTGGTGTGGGGCGCGTTCAGCGCCTGGGCGCAGGCGGCCCTGCCGGATCCCGCGCCGCTGATCGCTTTGCTGTTCTCCGGCGCGTTCGGCATGGCCCTGGCGCACACCATGTGCATTCGCACCGTGCCGTCGATGCTGCCCATCCTGCTGGTGATGCTGCCGACCCAGGCGGTGCTGTGGCGCAACGTGTCGGCTGGCGTCGGTGCGATGTGGCTGATCTACACTGTGTATATGCTGTTGGTGATGCGCCGCAGCCACCGCGAGTACCGCACCCGGATCGAGCTGGAGGAGGAAC
>NZ_PDWQ01000037.1 GCF_010211745.1 Pseudoxanthomonas kalamensis DSM 18571
GTTACGCTCGCCGCCGAGATAGGCATCGTCGATCTGCACGAAACCCGCCAATTTCCGCGTGGCTTCGCGCTCGGCCATGACCTGCATGATCTTGTGCTTCATCCGCCAGGCCGTCTTGTAGTTGACGCCCAGATGCCGCATCAACTCCAGTGCGGCCATGTTGGTTTTGGTCGAGGTCAACAGGTGCAAGGCCAGCATCCAGGTGCGCAGCGGCAGTTTGGTGCCTTCGAACATCGTGCCTGCCATCAGACTGGTCTGATGCCGGCACGCGCTGCATTGGGAGTAGATCGCAGCACCCCGCTTGAAACGCGAGCGCACGCGCCCGGCACAAACAGGGCAACGAAAGCCCTGCGGCCAACGCCACTTGTAGAGCGCGCGATAGCACTTGGCCTCGGTGCCGTAGGACGCGAAGAACTCAGGCATCGACAATCCAGCCTGGAACTGCACCGCATTGATGCTCATCACGTCACCTCGTTGGCTTCAGATGACAGCAGCATCCACACA
The DNA here is from genome assembly GCF_010211745.1 of Pseudoxanthomonas kalamensis DSM 18571. Classification (GTDB taxonomy): domain Bacteria; phylum Pseudomonadota; class Gammaproteobacteria; order Xanthomonadales; family Xanthomonadaceae; genus Pseudoxanthomonas_A; species Pseudoxanthomonas_A kalamensis. The sequence continues at coordinate 505 of NZ_PDWQ01000037.1, forward strand.
GCGCGGCGCAGATCCTGCGACTGATGGCTGAGGGTCAGGGCTAATCAGGAAAACCTTTACTTCCAACAATTTAGCTCACTTTTGGCTTTTTTTACATGAATCCCTGCCGACCCTCTAGTTCCTCCCGACATGGCTACAATGCTTGACGATGCGAGGACGACGGCCAAGCAGATCTGCGATTGTGGAAACGTGTGGATATCGTACCGGTCCCGCACCCTGCGGAACACAGCGTTCTATTTTTACCCACACCCATGTAACAAC
>NZ_PDWQ01000038.1 GCF_010211745.1 Pseudoxanthomonas kalamensis DSM 18571
CGCAATACCTCGGCCAGCGTTTCCCGCGCCTTGCGCAACGCCAGCGGGGCGAGGGCATCCGTCCCGCCCGCCGCGCCGGCCTGCTCGACGGGGCGGTGGCGGCCCTGTCCGGCGCCGACGGTCTGACTCCGCTGGGCTTGCGCTAGGCGCGGGAAAAGCGGGCCGAGGCATTGCGCATCGCCGTGGCGCGCGTCAAGCAGGCGCGCGCGGTGTTCGTCGAGCGTCGTCTGGATCAGGCGCCGCATATCACTGCGCAGGGCAGCTTCGATCGCCGCGAACAGCAGCAGGTGATCGCCGGCAATCAGCGCTTTCTGACCGAGCAGACCACGCTCGGTCTGGATGCGGCCTGGGAGCTGGACCTGTTCGGCCGTCAGCGGCGTGCATCGGAGGCCGCGCGTGCCGACCTGGATGCCGAGCAGGCCAACCTACAGGACGTGCAGGTCACCGTTGCTGCCGAAGTGGCGCGCAACTATTTCGAGCTGCGCGGTACCCAGAAGCGGCTGGATGTCTCCAAGCGCACGCTCACCAACCTGCGCGACACCCAGAAGCTGACGCAGACGCGTTGGGATCTGGGGGCCGGCAGCGAGCTGGATGTGCAGAGCAGCCTGGCGCGGTTGAAGGCGATCGAAGCGGATATTCCGCTGCTGGAAACCGCCGAGGCGCAATATCGCCATCGTCTGGCTGTGTTGCTGGGTCAGCAACCCGATGCCTTGGATGCCACCTTGGCCGCGCGCGAGATGCCGGCGTTCGCGCGCGGCCAAGGTG
>NZ_PDWQ01000003.1 GCF_010211745.1 Pseudoxanthomonas kalamensis DSM 18571
TTAGTCAGGGTGCGGCTCCCCTCGTTTTCTATTGCGGCGGAGGGGTATAAAGGGTTAAATATGTATACGAAACAGGGTGGGGCAGCGTTACCTACATGGCGAATAATCTTCCGTATGCCAATCGCATCGAGTACGACGGTTGGAGCCATACCAAAGCGCCGGCCGGAATGGTGCGCGTGAGCTTCGCCCGCATCCGTCAAATCGTTTCCAAAGCCGTCCGCGACAACAAGGTCTAACCCATGTCTGAGTCCAGCATCGACCGCGCCCTGGAAGTCGCGGCGGTGGCGGCGCTTGGCCCGACGTTTACCGGACGGATTGCGGCCGAGGGGTTCACGTTCACGCCGCCGACGAGCGGTAGCTGGGCGCAACTGACTCACCTGCCCGCAGGGGCGGCGGTGTCGTCGCTCGGCGTCAACGGCATGGACGAACACGTCGGCGTCTATCAGATCGACGTGAGCGTGCCGGAGGTTGGCGGTAATCCGCGTGCCGATCTTCTGGCCGTTGCCGATACCGTCCGCGCCTATTTCGTGGCTGGGCGTGAGTTCACGCATTTGACGCAGGGCGTCCGGGTTGTCCGGGCCGAGCGATCCCAAATTCGAAGAGTCGATGGCTGGCAGCGCATAAGCGTGTCGGTCACGTACTCGGCATTTTCAATCCGACCGAGTTTCTAAGCGCAGCCAAGCGCACCCGTCCAGACCGCCGAAAGGCGGTTTTTTTCGCCTAGAGGAAACCGCAATGGCCGCATCCGGTTCTGCCGTCAAGTTCTATTACGTCGAGGAAGTGGCCGGGGATATCCCCGCCGTCGCCCCCGAGTTCATCCCGATTCGTTTCAACACGTCGAGCCTGTCCCGTAACGTCGCGCAGGTCGAGTCGAACGAAATCAATCAGACCCGCCAGCGTCCGCCGGCCAAGCAGGGCACCTACAGCACGCAAGGCGAGATTTCCTGCGAACTGTCGGACGGCAGCTACGACGACCTGCTGGCGATCTTGATGCAGCAGGCCGACTGGACGGCTAACACCCTGAAAGTCGGCAGCACTGTCCGCACCATCGCCATCCTGAAACGCCACACCGATACCGGCGAGGATGTGATTTATCGCGGCTGCCGTCTCAACACCTTCGCGCCGGCCGCTGATATCGACGCCCGCGTACTGCTGACCTTCGGCGTGATCGGCACCGATGCCGAGCCCTACACCGTCCCGGTTGATGCCACGTTCGCTGCGGCCACGACCAGCGAACCGATGGTGACGAGCGTCGGCAGCATTTCCGAAGGCGGCAGCCCGCTGGCCTATGCCACGTCGCACAACTTTACGCTCAACAACGGCATGGCGGCGATCTTTGCGCTGGGAGCCCGTGCGGCCTACGACGTGCAGAACGGCGTATTCACCGCTACCGGTAGCCTGACCGCCTACCGCGAGACTGGCGGCTTGTACGCCAAATTCCTGAATGAGACGGCGACCAGCATCAGCCATCAATTCAGCGACGGCACGAATACGTTGACCTTCGACTTCCCGAACGTCATCTACACGCAGGCCGACGACGCGGTTCCGGGGCCGGATGCCATCACTAACAGCTTCACTTACTCGGCCGGCTATGACGGCTCTGCCGCGACGACCGTCACCATCACCCGGAGCGCCTGATGACTGCGGCCGGGATGGAGTTGTTCAAGACCCGCGACAAGGCCAACGAGGGTAAAAAATTACCCCTGTACGCCCCTGATGGGTCTCCGACCGACCACTGGCTGCAAGTCAGACATGTGTGGTCGGACGCCTTTCAGGAAGCCAACGAGGCGGTGCTGGGCGAAGTGCGCGACACGGTACTGGCGGCAGAGGGAGACAACGCCAAGATATCGGCGGCCAAGGTCGAGGCCAAGTTCAAGTTGTGGGCGACATTGGTTTCGGGGTGGTCATTCGACACCGAGTGCACACCGGAAGCCGTGCAAGCGTTTCTCCGTGACTCCCCGCAGATCGGGCCGGTTCTGGACAAGTTCGCGGCGGACAGTCGCCTTTTTTTCGGCAACGACTCGATCAGCTTGGAAAGTGGATCGAGTCAGAGCGAGTCCTGAACGCACGTCAGCCTGACGGAAAAACCCTGCGTCATCACCTGCAAGTCGCACACCGATCCGGAGCGCCCATGCCGGCGCTGTTGCGGGATCAACCGCGCTGCCCGGAGGAGTTCTCGCCACTTGTCGGCGTGCTGGGGCAGTTTGCCGCGCCGATTGATTGGGCCTCGCTCGAAGCGTGGTCGCGCATGTCGCGCCGCCATTTCGCCAGGTGGGAGTTGGACGTGATCGCGTTCGCTGACCGAAAGAGAATGTCATGACAGATACCGCAAGTCTGATCCTGAAAGTCGATAGCTCCGGCGCACGCAAGGCGACGGACGACTTGGACAAGCTGACCAGTAGATCGAAGACGGCCGAGAAGGCCACGGCTGACCTGATGCGGCAGGCCAAGCGCGCGGGCGTCGCCATCGGCACGCTCGCTGCCGGCGCTATCACTCTCGCGATCAAGAACACCATCGAGCAAGAGCGAGTGACTCGCCAGCTTGAAGCGCGCCTGAAATCCACGGGCGGGGCAGCCGGCCTCACGAAAAAAGAACTGCTTGACATGGCGTCCGGCTTGCAGGCCGTGACGACCTATGGCGATGAGGCGGTCATTGAGGCCGAAAACCTGCTGCTGACCTTCACCAAGATCGGGCGCGACGTATTCCCGAAGGCGCTTGAAACCGTACTGGACATGAGTACGGCAATGGACCAGGGGCTTAAAGAGTCGTCTATCCAGCTTGGCAAGGCGCTGAATGACCCGATTCAGGGCGTCACGGCCCTGACCCGTGTCGGCGTGCAATTCACCGATGAACAGAAAGAGACGATCAAGAAGCTCGTAGAGACTGGCAAGGTTGCCGAAGCGCAGCGCATCATCCTGAAAGAGCTTGAGACGCAGATGGGCGGCAGCGCCCGTGCGGCTCGCGATACGCTCGGTGGTGCAATCGCCGGGTTGAAAAACGCCTTCGGCGATTTGCTGGAAGGCGACAGCGGAAGCGATGGCGTGCGTGGCGCGACCGCCGCCATCAACGAGTTGACCGAGACGCTGAATGACCCTGCCGTGAAGGATGGGTTTCAGACGATGGTCACGGGTGCGCTGACGGCGACGCAGGCACTTGCGAAACTCGTTTCTACCGCTGCTGGCGTAGCCAAGTGGTTCGGCGAGGAACTGGCGTCGCGTGTGAGTGGTACTGCCATAGGCGACACGGTGCGTATCGAGCAGCGCATTGAGAGGCTCAAGAAAACTGCCGAGGGCGTACAGGCGCTAAAGGATGACGGGCTTCTCGGCATTCCGAAGTTCTTTAATTCGTCAGAACTTACTGCGAAGGACTTTATCAGCCGGCCTGACACTGTACTTGCACGATTGCAGCAGGAAATAAAGAAAGAGCAGGACAAGCTCAGGATGTCACAAGAGCTTTCCGCATCTGCTTCCGCATTGTCCGGAGTTGAAGCGCCTGCGTTAGGTGACAAGCCAACTGATAAGCCGACCGGAACCGGCGGCGGGTCTGCTACCAAACAGATAACCGAGCAGCAGAAGGCGGCAGATGCTCTGTCCCGTGCATACGAGTCGTATGGTGACAATCTCCACCGTGCGAACGAGCTATTCGGGAAGCAGACATCACTCGCTCAACTTAACTATGAAATCCAGTATGGCGCGCTCAAGGGAATAAGCGCAGAGCAATCCGCCGTCTTGCGTGAGCAGGCGGAATGGCTCGATTGGCAGCAGGAAATGGCAGACGTAGCCCAGGGTACAGCGGATGCGGCAGCGGAACATGCGCAAGTAATGGCCGACCGTACCGAGAAAGCTACGGATCAGATGACGGAGTTTGCGCGACAAGCGGCACGCAATATTCAGGATGCATTCTCGGATTTCCTGTTCGATCCATTTGAAGATGGTCTATCCGGAATGCTTCGGAACTTCGCCGACACCTTGAAGCGAATGGCTGCCGAAGCGGTTGCATCAAATCTGTTCAATTCCATTGGACAGTGGGGCGAGTCGAATAGCGGGTCTAGCGGTTGGGCGGGGTTCTTCGCGAGTATCGCAAAGGGCTTTGGCGGCGGCCGCGCAGGCGGTGGCCCGGTCATGGCGGGCCAGTCCTACCTCGTCGGAGACGGCGGCAAGCCAGAGATTTTCACTCCCGGCCAGAACGGCAGAATTTCGCAGGTGGGGGGCGGTGTTGGACCCATGCAGGTGCAAATTAATAACTACGGGAGCAACAAGGTCAGCACCCGCGAGGAACGGATGAAAGGGGCCGGCGGTATGGACATCCGCAAGATGGTTATCGACATCATCGCCGATGACATGTCGGCCGGCGGTAGAACTGGCGCTGCGTTAAAAGGCCGCTACGGGCTCAGGGAGGCGGTCTGATGGCCGACTTGCCGAGTTACGTGACTGTCCTGTTTGACGGATACGGCGAAGAGTTCGATCCGTCCATCGAGCGCACGGAAATGGAGCGCGGCGTACCCAAGCAGCGCGTCGTCAACAGCCAAGTCATGCAGGAAATCACCGTGCGACTGCTGTTCAAGTCGTCGGCCGACGCTGCCAGTTTCGAGACGTGGTACTTCGACACGATCAAGCGGGTCGGGTGGTTCGATATGAGCCATCCCCGCACGGGTGCATCCATAACAGCCAGATTGAAGGAAGCCAAGATCGGCAGCCTGACGCCTCTGATCCCAGATTTTTCGTGGTCTGAGCGCGAGGCGACATTGGAGTACCTGCGCTAGACGAATTTCTGCGCATTTTTTCTTGACATCACAAGCCCCTCTCCGGAGGGGCTTTTTTATTGGGCGGACGAATGTCATTCATCGAGGCACGCCAGCGCGTCACCGACACATCGGGAATATTGCTGTTGCTGGAAATGACGGCCCCGTCGTTTGGCGCAACGCTCCGACTTGTCAACGATACGCAGGATTGGGTCAGCAATAGCGAGACCTACGTCGGATTTCCGTTCCGCTTCAAACTGCCGGACGACACTCAAGGTGTCTCTCCGCGCGCCGTGCTGGAAATCGACAACGTGGGCCGCGAGATGACGGCCGACCTTGAAACCTTGCAGCCGAACGAGATTGTCACGGCGACCATCCGCATCGCCGACAAGAGCGAACCGAACGACATTTTCCAGACGCTTGTGTTGCCAATGACCAGCGTAAGCGTCACGCCGACCGTGGCGACCGCGCAGTGCGGGGTCGATTACATTATGCGGCAGGCGTCAGTCCGCATTCGTGCGACCCCGTTCATCCTGCAGGGGATTTTCTGATGGCGCATCCGGCAGAGGCATTCGTCGGCATGGTCTACGACGAGCAGCGGTTCGATTGCGCGGATTTCGTCGCCCACGTCCGGCGAGAACTGCACGGCCATGAAGTGAAGCTACCCAACGGCCGCCCGCGTGGCGAGCATGGGCAGGTTGTGCTTGGCGAGCTTTCCAAGAGCTACGCACACCGAACCGATACCCCGGCAGATGGCGACCTGGTGCTGATGAAGCGGCGTGCCGGAGTCGGGCATGTCGGCCTGTTCTACCGCATCGGCGGCGAGGAATGGGTGCTGCACAGTAACGAGACCAATGGCGCGTCCATCCTGCACCGCGTGCGGGAACTGCCCCTGTGGGGCGCATTGATTGAAGGCTATTACGCATGGGACTGATGTCCGACCCGACCAGCGGCGCACCAATTGTCCTGACCCCGCATCCCATCACGCTGGAAGGCCAGCGGCACATGGTGGCCGCGCTGGAAGATGGCGAGAAACTCGGCGGGTTCCTGCGCCGCGTTGTCCCCAACTGGACGGATGACGCATGGGAAGTGCGCATCAATGGCGTGATTGTCCCGCATGAAGTTCTTGAGCGCGTGCGCCCAAAGGACACGGCGCTTATCGAAGTGCGCGGCATCGTCAAGAAGCAGGTTCTGGCAATCGTTGCTATTGCTGCGCTGGCGTACTTCACGATGGGCGCTGGCGCGACTTGGGCGGCGGGCCTTGGCGCAGTCGGATCGTCACTGGCCTACACCGTCGCTTTCGCTGCCGGCTCCGCACTCATCAACAAGGTACTGATGCCGAAGCCTTCGGCACCTGCCGCCATCACGGCAGACCCGGTGTATTCGGTCGGCCTTGCCAACAACACGGCACGGCCATACGAGCCGCTTCCGCTGCTGTTGGGAACCACACGTATCACCCCGGACCTTGCGTCCGCACCGTATACGTGGTTCGAGGGAGACGACCAGTATCTCGGCATGGTGCTGACCCCAGGGGTCAACGTCCACAGCATCGGAGACATCTACAACGGCGACACGCTGCTGTCCAGTTACGAGGGCGTCACCGTCTACCTGAGCGGATTCGGCGGCCACCCCGATCAGGACATCCCGCTTTACAGCAACGCCGACACCGTGGACGGCGGCGAGCTTGACCGCGAGGGCACATGGGTCGAGCGCACCACGCCCGCCGATACCGTCCGCGTCCAGATCAATATCGAGTACGTGCTGGGCGACGTGACCAGCAAGGGCAAGCCCTACAACAACAAGGAGACCATCGCCGTCGAGTATCGCGCGACAGGGGCGCCGTCATGGTCGCCGCTCACGTCGCGCACTGTCGTCAACAACAACTACAAGCAGACCAAGCGGCTAACCATATCGTCGGACCTGCCCGCCGGCCAATACGATATCCGCGTCCATCGACTCGGCCTGGATACTAACGCCCGCAACTCGGTGGCCGATTTCAGTTGGAACACCATGACCAGCGTGCAGGCGGATGACACCGACTACACCGGCATCCAGCGGATCGGCATCAAGATCAAGGCGACGGGCCAACTCAACGGCGCGCTGAACTCGATCAGGATGGTCGCAAACTCCATCCCGGTCCCGGTGTGGGATGGGTTGGGCTGGACAACCGAGCAGACCAGCAACCCCGGCGCGCACCTGCTGGCCTATGCGCGAGGCCTCTACGACAGTAACGGCAGGCTGCTGTTGGGAATCGGGTTGTCTGACAGCATGATCGACATCGAAGGTCTTAAGGCATTCATGGTCCACTGCGGCAGCAACGGGTACACCTACGACGCCTATATCAAGGATCAGCGCAATCACCTTGAAATGTGCGACGCCATCGCGCTGGCCGGCTTCGGTCAGGTCAGTTGGGCCGGCGGCAAGTTCGGGGCGGTGTGGGCCGACAGCGCCCAGCCGCTGACCGGCGTCGTCAACATGGCGACGATGAAAAAATCCAGCTTCCAGGTGGACTACACGCTCGCCAATGCGGCGGACGGCATCGAGTACAGCTATGTCGATGCCGCGACGTGGGAAACAAAGACCCTGCGGGTGGAAGCCCCCGGCGTGGCCATCATGCAGAACCCGGCGCGCATATCCGGCGAGGGCATCACCAGCGAAGCGCATGCGGCCAAGATGGCCCGCTATCACCTCGGGCAATCGCTGTACCAGCACAAGGACATCAGTTATTCCACGGACCTTGAGCATCTGACTTACCGGCGCATGTCGCTGCTGTCGCTGTCGCACGACATGACGCAGTGGGGGTATGGCGGCCGGGTCATGGCTGCCAGCATCGACGGCAGCGATATCGTCACCCTGACGTTGGACGAGCCGGTCCCGGCCCCGGACAGCGGCACCGCCTACGTGGGGCTGCGCATTCCGGGCGAGGGCGCATACCGGGTATTCGAAGTCGCCTCATTCGTCGGCGAAACCGACACGCTGACCCTTGCGGAGGCATGGCCAGGGGACGCTGCACTACCGGGCGATGACGCCGACAACCCGGCACATGACACGCTGTGGACCTACGACTTCAAGGCCACACCTGGGCTGCGGGTGCGGGTGGTGCAGATCGAGCCGGAAACCGGCATGACCGGGGGCCGCATCGTGGTTGTACCGGAGTCCGCCGAGTTTTGGGAGTACGTCGAAACGGGCGCGTATACGCCACCGTCCAATACCTCGCTGTTGCAGTCGCGTCCCGAACTGTCCGACCTGATTATCGACGAGTTCCAGACCGTGCAGGGGGACACGGTTTTCACCGAGTTGCAGGCCACCTTCACGGTCACCGGAAAGATGGCCTATTGCACCGCGCATATCGCCCAGCAACTCGATGGCGAGTGGACCGATCTGGAGAAAGTCGCGGAATCGCGCACCGGGTCGATCCGGTTTCGCATCCCTTCGGCCGGCGTGTATCAGGTAGTCATCCGACCCTACGACGACAACGGCATCGTCGGCGGCGTGGTCAGCACGACCTACACCACGGAAGGCGCGGACATTGCGCCGCCCATGTTCGAAAATTTCAGCGTCACGGCGCTGGCCGGTGGCGTGCGCAAATACACCTGGAGCTACGACAGCGAAGAGACCGTGCAACCCGCCGACCTGGCCGGCGCAGAGATTCGCTACCTGTCCGGCACGCATGCAACGCCAGATTGGGAGTCGATGACGCCCGTTGGCGATGACGGTTACCATACAGCCGCCTTCGAAGCTGTAGTGCCGGCCGCCGGCACCTGGACGTTCGCCTGCCGCGCCCGCAACACGTCCGGGGCGCTGGGCGCGGCCAAGGTCATTACGACCACGCTCACGGGCAATCTCGGCGAGCAGCTTGTCTCCATCACCGACGAGCAAGTCGCCCTGCAAGCCGCCATCGACGCCGAGGCCGCAAGTCGCGTGTCTGGCGATGCGGCCGCAGAGGCGGCAGCAGCAGCGGCGCAGGCGCACTCCGAGGCGGTTGCCGCGCAGGTCGCGGACATTACCGGGGCGGATGACTGGAGCGGCAGCGAAACCTACCCAATCGGCGATCTGGTCAAGTACGGCAGCGGCCTGTACCGGGCGCTGACCGAAAACACCAACAAGCAGCCGGACACGAACCCATCGGATTGGCAATACATCGGCAACTACTCATCGCTTGGCGAGGCCACGGCCGCCGCTGTATCCATGTCCACGGTCAACGCCAGCGACATCGCCTCCGAGGCCGCGCAACTCGATGCTGTACAGGCGCGGATGCCTGGCGGATCGGAAGTGCTTGCTACCTCCGCCGAAGTGGCCAGCGAGGCAAGCGCACGCGCGGCAGCGGACAGTGCGCTGGCGTCCGACATATCCACGGTGTCCGCTTCGGCCGCAGCAAATGAAGCGGCGATCATTGCAGAGGAGTCAGCGCGTGTCAGCGAAACCGGGGCGCTTGCGACTGACATTACGACGCTACAGACAACGGTAGGAGACCAGTCATCCAGCATCACGCAACTAGCCATGGTGCAGGCGGGGACGGCCGGCGTCGATTTACGCAACAGAAGCTTTGAAGATGATTCCGGGTGGCACTCATCAACCAGTGGTACAGGAGGCCTCCCCTCTGGGGTTACATATAATACTGCAGCGGCCAAATCTGGGGCACGGGTACTCAGATTCTCCGGCGTGTCAACTGTCGCGTACAACGCAGGCAGGACGAGCGTTCGGGTGGGCGAGAAGATCAGTCTTGGTATGTTCCCACGCAAAATCGGGTCTGCCCCTTCTGCTGGCGCTCGTATTAGGTTTGGGTGTAGAGGTTACGACCTAGACGGAAACTACGTGTCGGGGTCATCATCGGCCCCTGTAAATGTCCTCATGGATGACAGGTCATTTGCATTCCAAGATGATCCGGACACGGGAATCTATACTGTGCCGGACGGCGTGTCAGAAATTGGCTATCACCTGCAAACTACAGACCTTGCATCCGGAGCGATTGCCGTTGACGACGTGTTTGTAGAGCGGCTTTCGACGAGCGACGAACGTTCTCGCGCAATCGTCGGCATGTACCTTGATGTCAACGACAAGATCGCCGGCTACCGCACGGAAAACGACGGTACTACGTCAGCGTTCGACATCCTCGCCGACGTGTTCCGCGTCACGGGTGGAAGCACCGAGGGCATGGAATGGCGTGATGGGTATCTGCGCGTCTACGGCTCCGGATATCAGCGCATCATCGGGTCAGACTTCGGCGTGTCCGGACAGGAGCTTGTCGATTATTTCGGCCCGAACGTTGGGGCGGCCAGTGCAAGCAAGGCTAATGCCGTCATGTGGATGGATAAATCTGGTGATGCCTATTGGGGAGGATCACTATCTGCCGGCGTACTTTACAACTCCAACACTGCCAGCTTCATCGGCAATGGAACCGGAACGCTTGGGCCGTTCGGAACCAATGGTGGAAGCAAGTCAGTTGTAGTAAGCATGCAGGTAAATGCAAGTGGATGGCTTGCAGGGGACGTTGCATCGACCTATGACGGTCAATCCATATCCGCAACGGTGACAGTGGAGCGCAGCACGAACGGCGGATCATCATGGACGAGCATTGGCTCGTTCGTCGTCAGCGGAAGCAAGAGCGCGACCTACGAAGCGTCCGAGAGCGCCACAAGCATCAGTTACGGCATGTCAGGGTCAACCACTATCACGGACACAAATGCGTCCACCAGCGATTTCATGTACCGCGCTGTTGTCAGCGGCGCATCCAATTACCCGATGACGCTGCGGGTAAATCCTGCATCGGGGACTCCCACAACGCAGGGCACACAGCGCCTGACCATTGCATCCACAGAAGAGTAGGGGTTAACGCCATGAGCATTGAGTTGATCATTGGAATTGCTGTCGTCGCCGTCATTGCCTACGTCATCCTGCGCAAAAGGAAGCCGGGAGCCGGGGGCAGTACAGGGGGCCGTGGTCCCGGCAGCGACGCAGAAAAGTAGGAAATCTCCTACGCGCGCAAGCGGCCCCGCTCAGGGATGGGCGGGGCGCTGGCAGCTACTCCCCAAAGTAGGTAAACGCGATCTTCCCGTGCTTCTGGACGCGCGGCAGGGTCTTGTCGCCACGGTCGCCCCACAGGGTCACGCCGTCGGGGTGCCAGACGGCCCGCAGGCGGCACACGCCGGTTGACCAGCGTTCCACTACCGGGCGGCCCCGGTCGTCGCGTGTGCGCACGCAGCGGCGATCTGGCTGGCCGTTCCACTTGGCGAGCCGGCGGCGGTACTCGGCGGGGCTGATCGGGTACATGCCGGCAGGGTAGTCCGGCGCTGTCTCATCTCCTGAAAACGGCAGCAATCGGCTAGATTCCATGCGGGTTTCACGGGCTCGCCTCCTGAAAACAAATTGCCATGTAACGCCCGCAATAGATGGATACGGTGACGACCTTTTAATCCGCTGGTCGATGGTTCGAATCCATCACGGCCCACCAGTCCTTCCGCATCGCTGCCATGACGGTATCCCGTCTCAGATCAAGTTGTTGCCAAACAACGACGGTCTGTAGGCGTATGCCGCCATGCCGACTCGTCCAGTACTGTGCATGCGAGGCTTACGGAGACGCCGTGGAGCGGGGAGTCGTCGATCTCGAGCCGAAACCCGTGCAGATTTACGACGGCCGCTACGATGGATAGTCCCATGCCGTAGCCCTTGGTATAGGTGTGATCGCTCCCTCGGTGGAATCGTTGCAATACCAATTTTCGTTCCTGTTTGGGGATGCCAGAGCCTGAATCGTGTACTTCGAAGCGCAGGGTATTGCCTTTTAGTCTCAGGTGAAGCTGTATCGTTCCGCCCTCGGGGGTAAACTTCAACGCATTGTCAGTGATATTTCCCAAAGCTTCGAACAATAGTTCACGATCCCCTAGGATGTGGATGGATTCGCATCCTGGCTCGATGTCGAGTGTCAGGTGCTGTTGCCTATCTTCGGCAGCGGGAGCATAGAATTCAAATATTTCCCGAAAGAGCGATGGTGCATTTATTTTTGCAAATTGTGATCGCTTGCCTTGCGTCTCCAATTCGGAAATCCGAAGCAAGGCGCGAAAACGCGAGAGTATGGAATCAACATCGTCTAGGACTTGATCCAATGGGGCAGTTTTCGATGTGTCGGTTCCCGCTTGTTGCCGAATCCTGTACAGATGAGCCCGAAGTCGGGTGAAGGGCGTCCTGAGATCGTGCGCGATGCAATCGGATACGCTCTTCACCTCGGCCATTAGGTGCTCGATGTGATTAAGCGTTGTGTTGACAATTCCGCAAAGCATGTCCAATTCATCCCGATTATTGGTGATGGGCAGTCTTTGCTTTAAGTCGCCGGAAACTATTTTCTGGCAACGTTCGTCTATTTCCTTGATGCGTTGGATTGGCTTATATCTAAGATAATACCATCCGAGAAATCCGAGTGCGGACATGGGCAGGGATCCCCAGGCGATTGCACTGAGAACGATATGGGATATGTCGCTGAGAGAACTGTTTCGATTGTCGCGCGCAAGGACCAACAGGCGCCCATCAGCGAGCTTGATGGCCAGCGCATGGCAATGATCGATGGTCGTCTCGTTTGGCAGCGTTGATATGCAGCGGACTACATGAACCTGCCCGTCTGCAGGGAGACCATTGGGTATTGCTTTCAGTCGACCGGCAATGGGCTGCCCGTCTGAATCAAAAAGCCCGTAGTGATTCAGGCTTCTTGCATCCAGCCTGTAATGCTCATCAAGCGATGTATCCAATTCTTCGATGGGAATATGCAGGAATATTTGTGCGCGCTGCTGCGTGGTTTCTCTTGCCAGGCCATCCAGGTATACGTGTACTCTCCAGTAGACGAGTAGCGCGGCCATGCATCCCCATAAAAAAATGATGAGGGAGTAAACTCCAAGCAGGTAGCTGGAAGATGATCTCCATTTGCTGTCAGTGGGATTCAGTGAGGACATATCCGGTCCCGCGCATTGTGTGAATAAGAGGAGGTTTCCCGGGAATGTCAAGCTTGCGTCTCAGACGGGCAATATGCACGTCGATCAAGTTGGTTCCAGGATCGAAATGGTAACCCCACACTCCTTCGAATATCATCATTCGAGTCATGGTCTGACCTGAGTTTTTCATCATGAACTTCAGGAGCTTGAACTCGGTAGGGAGCAGTTTTAGTTCATGACTTCCTCTGCGAGCGGTGCGTGATAGAAGATCGAGCTCTAGGTCGCCAAGTCGAATTGTCCTGCCAGGATGGATGAAGGATTGTTGTCGTCTGGCCAATGCCTCGACACGTGCCACCATTTCGTCTGACGCGAATGGCTTAGTCAGATAGTCGTCGCCACCTGCGCGCAGCCCGCGTACACGTTCGTCTATGTCGGATAAAGCACTTATCATCAAGATGGGAGTGCAAACTCCTCGCTCGCGAAGCGCGGCAGCCAGAGTAAGCCCATCCATTCCGGGCAACATGCGGTCGAGGGTGATGACGTCGTAGAGGCCACTGGATGCGTGTTCAAGCCCACTCAATCCATCACTGGCCCAGTATGTATCATGGCCATGACACCGCAATTCAGTTGCGATTTCCTGGGCGGTGACGAGGTCATCCTCGATGATCAGAACGTTTGGCATGCAGGAGAAATGTCCTACGTACACTCCTGTCCTTCATGTTGATGGGCAGGCCAATATGATGCAAGTGGGTATTGTTTCAGGCGTTACCAAGAAGTCAATAGAGTAGGGCTAGGGCAGGATCGCTATCAAGCTCAAATGGAGGCATGAATGCGTTTGATAATGCTGGATCATATGTGTAAAGCCTGACTGGACGCCGACAATCCCATGCCAGATTGAAAGCGCCTCCACGCGAAACTCCGGATGTGAGTGATTCTTTGGTGGCCTGGAGTGCAAGCTGGGCCTGCACTCCAGGCAAGGCTGCGTGTCTGACTCAAAATTCGATGGGCTGGTGCAATCTTTGCATGGGCATTTATTTGAATCTCGTTGGAGGTTACATCTGCGAAATCATCCAAGCGGAGAGGTGAATGATCACGAAGGAGCAAATATGATCAGTGCAGCCTCACATCAAAGTAGTGCTGAATTCATTCTGATCAACGGAAATTCATGCGCAAGGTGACGCCGACAGTGCGCGGGCGCAGGGTCATGACTTCATCCGGGTCGGCGGTAGTGCTGGAACTGGTGATGATGCCCGCCTTGTCCAACAGGTTGTTCACATACAGGTACAGCGACCAACTGCCGGAGGACTCGATGCCTGTGCGCAAATTCACGGTCGTGTAGTCTCCCACCACGTCATTGTTCGGGTCCGCCGGATCGAAATAGGTATAGCTTTTCCCTACGAAAGCCAAGTCAAAGCGCGCCATGCCATAGTAGCCGCTATCGGCAATCGGCCAGTTGTAGCTGACACCTGCTGCGCCGGAGAATTCAGGCACGTATTGCAAACGGTCGCCAGCATGGCCGGTGGTGGTGGTTTCCTGCATCTGTGGGTTGAATTGGTCCTCGACCAGCTTCGCGTCGAGATAGGTCGCCATTGCATTGATGGTCAGTCCCGGAATTGGACGTACCAAGCCTTCCAGTTCTAGGCCCCGGATACGGGCGGCGCCAGCATTGCCGATGTAGCCGAATGCCGAGCCGCCACTGCCGCTGACGCCATATCGACCAGATACCTGCATATTGTCCCAGTCGATCTGATAGAGCGAGACATTGACCTGTGCGCGGTTATCCCAGAATTCGGTCTTGACCCCGGTCTCGTAGTTCCATACTTCATCCGGTTGGTAGGCTTCCAGTTCCTTCGGCAAACCTGGGACATTGTTGATTCCACCAGGGCGGAAGCCACTACCTGCGGTGACATAGCCCATGATTTCCGGTGTGAATTTGTAGCTTGCATTGAACTTGTGCAGGAAGCCACTGGCACTGGCATCCACCTCGGTGTAGTCGCCCGCGTAGGATGCGGTAATATAGTTCGACAGCCATACTTGGCCATAGACCATCTTGTCGTAGTCGTAGCGCCTGATGCCATAAGTCAGGTCCAGCTTGTCGGTTGCGCTCCAGGTGGCTTCACCGAAAAACGCTGTCTGAGTCAGGTCGGTGCCCACGTGGCGCCATGCAGACAGGTCATAGGCAAATGTTTCATTGGTGTAGGGCACTGAAGTGTAGCCACTCACGCTCTTTCCCGTGACTGGATTTCCAAGGGCCACAGTGCTTTCCACATTATCGTTCCGGATCTCGTGGTAGATACCAACTGTCCACGCCAGCTTGTCATTGAATGACAGTCCGCTCAGACGGGATTCGTAGTTGCGTGATCTCAGCGTCATTGGCTGGCGCAAGGTGCTCGGCAGGCGGCTATCGGCATAGGCGGTGTACTCGGTCATATAGCTCGAGCCGGCCGCACAGTCATCGACAGTTATATTCGCCCCGAATTCACGATTGTGATAATTCATGCAGCGCGTTGCATTGGTGCGCAGGCCGCGCAAGGTGGAGGTATAATCGCCGTTGCGCAGGAGCTCCCATTTGTAATACGACGCTGCAGTTGTCCATTCGGCAAAACCTAGATCCCACTTGAGGGTGGCATTGAACAGGTTCATGTCATCAAAGGTTGTTTCCTCCATTTCATTGTCTGAATTGTATTCCCCATCGCCGAGTTTCCAGCTATTTCCGCCAAGTTGCTCGGTACGCTGGTAGATGGTGGATACATCCAGGGTGATGGCTTCGCTCGGGGTAAGCCGAAGCATGAAACGACCGCCCTTGCTGTTCAAATCATTGACGTCCTCTTTGCCCATCCCGTTGTACAGGACTGTGTTGTCGATGTAGCCAGCGCGCTCTGACTTGTACACCACGGCACGTGCTGCAAAAATATCTTCTTTCAAGGGGACATTGACCATGGCCTTGGCCTGGATACTCGGATCGCCGGCATCCTTGGTTTTAGAAAAATCCAAGTCGAATGCGCCTTCGTACGCGGTGGAGTCAGGCTTGTTGTAGATCATGCGAATGGTGCCACCCATCGAGCCTGATCCGTACAAAGTTCCTTGAGGTCCGCGCAACACCTCTACTTGCTGCACATCGAACAGATCCATGTCTGCCACTGTGCCACTGGCATCTTGTGAAGTTCCCGCAGGACCGGATAGTGGCGTTTCATCATAATAGACGCCAACAGTCGGTTCGCCGGTGGCGCGAATACCACGCACCGTGACACGCCGTGAGCTTGGCGAGTCCCCCTGAATCTGAAGGCTTGGCACTGTGCGGAAATAATCTTGGAAGCTTACTGCACCCATCTGTTTGATGGTTTCGCCATCGACCGCGCTTATTGCCAGAGGGGTTTCCTGCAGGTTGGTTGTGCGCTTCAGTGCTGTAACACTGATAGTGTCCAGAGTGGCAGCTTCACTGGCTCTGCTCTCTGTTTGCTGTTCTTGAGCAAAGGCATTCCCTGCAGACATGGCCAAAAGGATGAGTCCGATCGAGCGGGAAAGGCTGGAGTTGCGAACTTTCATCTGGAAATCCTCTAAATTGGGTCAAAGCCCCCCTGCAAGCGGCATCCGGAGATGCCGCCATATGACTATTGGGGAAATCGGGGTAAGAGTCGGAACTACTGCGTTTCTATGTCATACAGGCTGTTGAACAGCAGCTTGTAGCCACCATGCATTTGGGTACGGAACGTGATGTCTGTGCTGAACAAGTACACTTGGCCCTTCCCGACAGGTGCCTGCGCGCCGATCACACCATTTTCCAGGTACTGCTGCCCCCATGCCCAGCCGCTGCGCAGGGGCTTGTTTGTATTGAATTTAAGCAAGGCGTTGGCTGGAGAGTTGCTGTTGATCTTGAATACGGGCGAGCGCGACATTTTTCCATCCGCGTAGTACAAATCCACCTCTTCGCCCAATCCCCACGTTGCCGGGGCATTTGATGCGACGGTAGCTTTTAGGATGCTGCCGGGGATGTAGATTTCGGTGTTCTTCAACGCTTCCTTCTTTCCGTCGACATTCTTGACTAGATAATCGGACAAGCCGATATCCAGGTAATAGGCCAGATTGGTCGAAGACCCTTCGGCAATCACTGTGCCGCCCTGTTCCATGAATTGTTTGAGTGAATCTGCCGATTTCTCCGTCATTTCGCCTAGCCGGTCGCGAAACTTCACCGGCACGCGCGATTCATCCACAGGAGGGCCCCATGAAAATGACTCGCTTTTCCCGTCTCCTGCGCCCGGTAGGGGCAACTTGATATCGGAGGGCATGAGTACCACGTCAAACTTTGACCTGAGCTTACCGGCATCAATCTGCTGCGGAAACAGCACGGTATACTCAAAGCCGAATTCCTCCAGAATCTTGCGATTCCAGCCCGAGGGCATTGAACCTCCGTATTTGTCTACCAAGGCAATGCGAGGAGCCTTTACTGCAATGGTCGGCGATGGGCAGTCCATGCCTCTCACGTCCACACCAGTGGATGCGGCCAGATCCGCGATGCTGTCGGCCTTGGTTGCGGGCACCACGAAGCTGCCTGCATCAAGGCCGGAAGAGGTCGAAGTCAGGCGTGACACTGTTGCGCCTGCTGCCAGCAGTTTGTTTGCAAGCAGAAAGGAGTCATTCATCTTCGGAGAAAACACGTAACAGGCGCCGCTCCCGATCACCTTGCCAGGCTCTGCTACCTGCAATTCTCCATAGGGTAGTCGATGCGTTTTAGCCGTGAAGCCGTCAAGGACACGATCGAACTTCACGCCCATCTGATAAGCCAAGGTCCAGCCTGCGGAGTCATACGGTGCAATCGGTGGGCCTCCGGGATACTCGAAGTCATTAGGGTGATTCTGAGGTTCGAACATGTCGAGTATGTGCGGCCGAAACGACTGCGCGGTTCGGACTATGTAGGAACCTGCCGGGTAGCTCTTTCCATTCAGGCTGAATGTCGCATCAGCCACTTCGACGCCTACGCCTGATTTGATAAGCGCGTTGAGGAATTTTTTCGCGGTATTGAAGTCCGCTTGGTCTGATGGAATCACGTAAGCGCGTGGATCGCGTTGATCAGGCTCTTCCACCTGGTCATATTCTTCGATTGTCAGAGGCTTTGCCCGATAGCGTGTCATGGCGCTATCCGCGCCGCTTGCGGTTCTGTTCCTGTCGGCCATCATCGCCTTGAACGTATCCATGCGATTCGGATTGAAGGTCCATGTGTCCTTGCTTCCTTTTGAAATGGATTCCTGGCCCATGCGCCATATTCCAAGCAACAATTCATCCTTGTTTTTAGAAGCAAAATCCAATACTGCCCAGTTGGCAGTCAGGCTGTAGTCAATGGATTGGCGGAAATGCCACTTCTGGGGCCTGATTGGCAATGGCAGATCCGTGCTGGGTACCTGCTTGTCTGGCACGAAACCAATTTCGGTGGGGGTCGGGTTGCCCCAGATTTCGGTGAGCAGACCGATCATGTTGTGGAAATAGGGCGTCGTGCGCTGGCCGCCATTCCACCATGCCGAATAAAAGTGTCCGTTGCGAGCGATGGCGCCGCCCTTTCCTTCGGCTATGTAGCGCCCCATTATTGCAGCGCCAGTTTTCTCTAGGTCGTTAACTATTCCAGGATTGATGTTGTAGTTCACCGGATTGCGCCAAGGCGGAATTGCGATGACGGTACCGGTAGGTGAAGTTTGATGGTGGTTGTACATTATTTGGGGAAACCACTGAAGGTACAGAACCTTGCTCATGTTTGTGGTTTCATCTAGGGAGTTCATGTACGCATCGCGGTTGTTGTCATGCCCCGCCCAGTAATGATAAAGCGTGGGGATCGGGTCCAGGACGCGCTTTTCTTTTACCGGCTCGCGCATATACCAGTTACTGACCAACTCATGACCATCCGGATTTGCATGTACCAGCAAGACAATCGTATTGTCCAGGAAATAGCGCATTTCCTCATCGTTGCGCGAGGCTATTTGATATATGGTTTCGATGAGCTGATGTGTTCCCACGGTCTCCGTGGAGTGCAGCCCGCCATCTATCCATACGATGGCCTTGCCTTCCTTGGCCAGCATCTTGGCCTGTTCTTCTGATACACCTTCTGCCCGTGCCAGCTTTTCAGATATCTGCCGGTACTTTTCCAGGTTCTTCAGATTCTCTGGTGATGAGGCAATCACCATGTACTGGCGACGGCCTTCTGAGGTGGGGCCAATATCTACAAGTTTTAGCCGATCAGACTCCGAGGTAATATTCTCGAAGAATTTTACGGTGTCTGTATAGTTGGTTAGCTGGTAGTCGTCACCAATATTGAATCCAAATACGGACTTCGGAGGAGAGATGCCTGTCGCAAGCAAAGGAAGCGGCATGGCGCTGCTGATAAGCAATGCCAGAGATATCGCAGCTTTCTGTTTTCCATGGCGCAGAATAAATCTGGATGGCGGCCGCCGTTGGGATTTTTTCATTCTGCGCATGTTGTCATTATCCTTTGTAAATGAAAATTTGGTGGGTGTGGTTTTCTAGTGCAGGTCATCCTTGTTGCATAGATAGAATGTACCTATGAATTACTCCATTTTTGTGATTCCTGTACATGGACTGCAAGTATCGAAGGTGGTGAATTCGACGCTATTCCTCTGATTCAATGTTCATCAGCTCTTCTCTAATGTGTGATTGGATTGCAGGCAACATAATGTTTGTCTTTTTGTGGTCTTTGGGCGTAAAGTCCCGACCGCGCGCATGATGAGCCGCGCACGGGGTTATTCATAATCCTGTTATTGCCACAAGCTTGACGGCGAGCGTTAATGAAACACTTCCCTGTGGCTTGCTTATCTTTTGCCGCACTGCGTCATTTAAGTCAAGATGTCGCGCTGGCAGATGAAAGATTTTTAATCTGGCGATCCATGTAATATATGTATTGATGCGGCAGGCATCACACTTTCTTTGTTTTCGAGTGCAACTAGGATTCGACTATGGTGGAGAGCGGGTTCAACTCCGCCTTGGTTTCTGTCAAGACAGTATGTCGGCACGAGCAGTCGAACTGATCACTTCGTTGCAACTGCAAACGCATCCGGAAGGCGGCTGGTACCGGCGCGTGTACAGCGATGCCGAGCAGGTCTGCGTGAACGGCCTTCTGCGCCCGGCGCGTACGGCGATCCTGTACTTGCTGCGGGCCGGGGAATGCGGCCAGTGGCACCGAATCGATGCCGAGGAACGATGGGCCTGGCGCGAGGGCGCCGGGTTGGAACTGCTGCAGTTCGATCCGGCGAGAAAGGGAGCGGGCTTCTTGCAGCGCTTGCATCTGGCTCCGGACACGATGCACACGGTTCCGGCCGGTGCATGGCAGCTGGCGCGCCCGTTGGGCGAGTTCGTGCTGGTCGAATGCACGGTGACGCCCGGATTCGTCTGGGAGGGTTTTGAGCTGCTGGACCCGCAGGCACCGCTGACGGACTGGTTGCGCGAGCAGGAGACAGCTGAATCGAATCGATCCGGGGCTTGACCGCAGGCTGAACCCTGCGCGCGTTGTAGTGGCTGTCCGCAAGGCGGGGCGGAGATACTTGGCGGATTCGAACTGCAGAGAGTCCGAGATGTCCACAAAGCCGTTGCTGCTGGTGATGCTGTTGTCTGTCGTCCTGCCGGCGCTGGCGCAGGATGGCGAATCGCAGGTCGCTCCTGCGCCGGATGCGGCAACGGATGGCCCGGTGATCGACATGGACACGATCGTGGTCAGTGGCACGCAGCCGGGGCCGGGATTATGGAAGGTGTCCAAAGGGGATCATGTGCTGTGGATCCTCGGCACCGTTTCGCCACTGCCGGGCGGGATCGAATGGAAGTCCGACGAGGTCCGCGCGGTGCTCGAGCAGGCCGACCAGATATTGGCTTCTCCCGGTGTGTCTTTCGGTGCGGACATCGGCTTCTTTCGCGGCCTGATGCTGGCACCTTCGGCGATGAAGGCGATGAAGAATCCCGGGGGCGAGACCTTGCAGGAATTGCTGCCGGCGGAAACCTATGCACGCTGGGCGGCGCTGAAGCAGCGTTACATCGGCAAGGATCGCGGGATCGAGAAGAAGCGGCCGTTCATCGCCGCCGAAGAGTTGTACGGGAAGGCGGTAAAGCGTTCCGGGCTGGGCGGTCGCGTGATTTCGTCGGTGATCGACGACGTGCTCAAGCGCAGGAAGATGGAATACACGACGACCGTACTCAAGATCTCTGTCGAAGACCCCAGGCAGGCGATTGCCGACTTCCGTCAGGAACAATCCACGGAGCGGGAGGTGGCGTGCATGTCGGAGGTGCTGGACACGGTCGAACGCGATCTGCCGAAGGTGATCGCGCGCGCCAATGCCTGGGCGAGCGGCGACCTGCAGGCGCTGGGCGAGTTGCCGCTGACGGAACGCAAGTCGTGCTGGGCGGCCTGGGCCGAGTCCGAGACGATGCGCAAGCGCGGCATCGGCAATGTGGCGGAGCAGGTGAAGGCACACTGGCTGGGGATCGCGGAAAAGGCGCTGGCGGAGAATCACAGCACGTTCGCGATGTTGCCGATATCGCGGCTGCTCGCGGCGGACGGCTATCTGGCCGATCTGGCGGCCAAAGGCTATGCGGTCGAAGCGCCGTACGGGGTGCCGGAGTTCGACTGAATCAGCCGGCGACGCTGCGCGCGCCGTCGGCGGCAGGCAGCAGGTCCGGCCAGCGCTGCACGACCGAAGCGCGGATGCCGGCGGCGTCGATGCGGGCTTCGGCCAGCAAGTCCTCGCGGCTGGCATGGTGCTGGAAGGCGTCGGGCAGGCCCAGGTGCAGCACCGGCAGGCGGACGCCTTCGGCATTGAGCAGTTCGGCCACGCCGGAACCCGCACCGCCGGCGACCACGTTGTCCTCGACGGTGACGAAGCCGGCATGGGTCCGGGCCAGTTCCAGCAACAGGTCGCGGTCCAGCGGCTTGACGAAGCGCATGTTGACCACGGTCAGTCCCAGTTCGTGGCCGACCTGTTCCGCGGCGGCCACGGTGGCGCCGAAAGCAAGCAGGGCGACGCCGCTGCCGTGCCGGCGCAGTTGCGCCTTGCCGACGGGCAACGTGTCCAGCGTCGCTTCGACGGCCGCGCCGGGGCCAGTGCCGCGCGGATAGCGCACCGCGGCCGGACCGATGTGGCGCAGACCGGTGCTGAGCATCTGCCGGCATTCGTTCTCGTCGGCCGGGGCCATCACCAGCATGTTGGGCACGCAGCGCAGGTAGCTGAGGTCGAGATTGCCGGCGTGGGTGGCGCCGTCCGGGCCGACCACGCCGCCGCGATCGATGGCGAACAGCACGTCCAGGTCCTGGATGGCGACGTCGTGCACCAGCTGGTCGTAGCCGCGCTGCAGGAAGGTGGAGTAAATGGCCACGACCGGCTTGGCGCCTTCGCAGGCCATGCCGGCGGCCAGGGTGACCGCATGCTGTTCGGCAATCGCCACGTCGTAGTAGCGCTGCGGGTATTCCTTCGAGAAGCGCACCAGGCCCGAGCCTTCGCGCATGGCCGGGGTAATGCCCAGCAGCTTCGGTTCGGCGGCGGCCATGTCGCACAGCCAGTCGCCGAACACGTCGGTGTAGGTGGGCTTCTTCGCCCCGGCCTTGCCGACCACGCCCTTGGCCGGGTCGAACGGGCCGACCGCGTGGTAGCCGATCTGGTCGCCTTCGGCCAGTTCGTAGCCCTTGCCCTTAGTGGTCAGGATGTGCAGCAACTGCGGGCCCTTGAGCGTCTTCAGCGTCTTCAGCGCGGCGACCAACGCCTCGACGTCGTGGCCGTCGATCGGGCCGGTGTAGTGGAAACCCATCTGCTCGAACAGCGTGGACGGCACGAACATGCCCTTCCAGTGCTCTTCCCAGCGGCGCATGAAGCGTGCCGGCGGCTTCTTCTTGTCGCCCAGCAGCTTCTTGCCGCCTTCGCGCAGCGCGTTCAGTGTGCGGCTGCTGCTCAGACGTCCTAGCATCTTGGTCAGGCCGCCGACGTTTTCGGAAATCGACATCTGGTTGTCGTTGAGGACGACCAG
The DNA here is from genome assembly GCF_010211745.1 of Pseudoxanthomonas kalamensis DSM 18571. Classification (GTDB taxonomy): domain Bacteria; phylum Pseudomonadota; class Gammaproteobacteria; order Xanthomonadales; family Xanthomonadaceae; genus Pseudoxanthomonas_A; species Pseudoxanthomonas_A kalamensis. Next base: position 22,664 of record NZ_PDWQ01000003.1, read on the forward strand.
CAGGTTCGGCTCCGGCTCCATGCCGCCGGCGTGGTTCAGCGCCTCGAAGGCCATGCCGGCGGTCATCGCGCCGTCGCCGATCACCGCCACCACGTTGCGCTCGTCGCCGTTCTGCGCCAGCGCTACGGCCATGCCGAGTGCGGCGGAGATCGAGGTGGAGGAGTGGCCGACGCCGAAGGTGTCGTATTCGCTTTCCTCGCGCTTCGGGAACGGTGCCACGCCATCCTTCTGCTTGACCGTGTGGATGCTGTCGCGGCGGCCAGTCAGGATCTTGTGCGGATAGGTCTGGTGGCCGACATCCCAGACCAGGCGGTCGCGCGGGGTGTCGTACAGGTAGTGCAGGGCCACGGTCAGCTCGATCACGCCCAGCCCGGCGCCGAAGTGGCCACCACTGCGGCCGACCGACTCGATCAGGTAGCCGCGCAGTTCCTCGGCGATGGCTGGCAGCTCGGCTTCGTCGAACTGGCGCAGGTCGACCGGCGTCTGGATGCGGAACAGTCGGGGGTAGCGGGAGGAGTCGATCATCGGGCTGCAACGGGTCTGGCCCGCCATTTTCCCCCTCTTGCATGAAGCGGGGCAAGCAAACCGGTGAAGTCGGGGCGAAGCCGGCCGGGCCGCGGATTGGTCGACATCGGTGCTGGCGGCGGCTGCGCGCCGGGATGGCTCGGCCGGAGTCGGTGATTCAGACCGCCGACCGCCTGCGGTTTCTGGGCAGGTGGGCCTTCAGGAAGGCCATCTGGTCGGCGAGGATGTTGCGGTTGGACAGGATCAGGTGCTCGATCCAGCTGGGCCGGTACGGCACAGCCAGCAGCGGCATGTTGGCCTGCTGCGGGGTGCGGTTGCTCTTGCGCGAATTGCAGTGGAAGCAGGCGCTGACCACGTTCTCCCAGACGTCGCGGCCGCCCTTGGACAGCGGCATCACGTGGTCGCGGGTCAGGTGAGGGCGGCTGAACTCGTTGCCGCAGTACAGGCACAGATGGGCGTCGCGGGCGAACAGCGCGGTATTGGTCAGCGCCGGGGTCGGCGACAGCGCCGAACTGCGCGCACTGCCGCGCGAGGCGACGATCGGGTGCAGCTCGATGATGCTTTGCTCGCCGCTGAGGCGGTTGATTCCGCCATGCACGCGCAGGCAGGGTTCGCCGAGGGTCCAGGCCACCGCGTCGCGGGCGTACAGGCAGGTCGCGTCCTGCCAGTTGATCCAGTCGAGCACGCGCCCGTGCGCATCCAGCGACAGCAGCCTGACGCTGGGAGGGCGGCGATGCAGGGAGGAAAAGGAGACCGTGGCCGGGGATTGCGCGCCTCCGGCGTGGACCGACTGAAGCTGAGCTGTGTCTGCCTCCATCGGGGAGACAGGTTATACCCAAATTCTTGCAGTTTGTGAACGAAATGGGCGGCGATGCGTCGGAGACCGGCAACGACGGCCGGTTTGCCAGCCGTCGCGGGCGGGGAACTCAGTCCCCGAAACGTTCCTCGGCCATCGCCATCAGCGGTTCGGCGCCGGCTTCGATCACCGCCTTGTGCGCCAGCGTGCGCGGCAGCATGCGCGCGTAGTAGAAGCGCGCGGTTTCCAGCTTGGACTGCCTGAAGGCCTCGCCCTGCGCCGACGCATTGGCCGCGGCGACGCTGCGCGCCCACCAGTAGGCCAGCACCACGTAGCCGGAGTAGAACAGGTAGTCGGTGCTGGCGGCGCCGATTTCCTCGGGGTTGTTCGCCGCACGCTGCAGGATGCCGGTGGTCAGGGCGGACCATTCAGCGGCCTTGGCTTGCAGCGGCGCGATGAACTCGGCCAGCGCCGGGTCGCCTTCGTGCGCTTTGGCGAACTCCTCGATCAGGCCGAGGAACAGCTTGAGGCCGGCGCCCTGGGTCGAGGCGGTCTTGCGCCCGATCAGGTCGAGCGACTGGATGCCGGTGGTGCCTTCGTACAACGTGGTGATGCGCGCATCACGTGCCAGCTGCTCGATGCCGTGCTCGTGGATGTAGCCGTGCCCGCCGAAGCACTGGACCGCGTTGTAGGTGTTCTCGATGCTCCACTCGGTCTGGCAGCCCTTCGAGATCGGGGTCAGGAAGCTGACCAGGGTTTCCGCGCGCTCGCGTTCGGCCGGGTCCGGCGAGTGGTGGGCCACGTCCAGCAGCGAATAGGCGTGCAGCGAAAGCAGGCGACCGCCTTCCACCAGCGATTTCTGCGCCAGCAGCATGCGGCGCACGTCGGGGTGGACGATGATCGGGTCGGCGGGTTTTTCCGGCAGCTTCGGTCCGGACAGCGAGCGCGTCTGCAGGCGTTCGCGCGCATAGCGCAGCGCGTTCTGGTAGGCGCGTTCGCTCAGCCCCAGTCCCTGCACGCCGACGCCCAGACGCGCCGAGTTCATCATCACGAACATCGCCTGCAGGCCTTTGTGCGGCTCGCCGACCAGCCAGCCCTGGGCGCCGTCGAAGTTCATCACGCAGGTGGCCGAGCCATGGATGCCCATCTTGTGCTCGATGGCGCCGCAGCGCAGCGCGTTGCGTTCGCCCATCGCGCCGTCCTTGCCGACCTTGAACTTGGGGGTCACGAACAGCGAGATGCCTTTCGGCCCGGGTGGCGCGTCCGGCAACCGTGCCAGCACCAGGTGGACGATGTTCGGTACCAGGTCGTGCTCGCCGGCGGTGATGAAGATCTTGGTGCCGGTGATCGAATGACTGCCGTCGGCGTTGGGTTCGGCACGCGTCTTCAGCAGGCCCAGGTCAGTGCCGGCGTGCGGCTCGGTCAGGCACATGGTGCCGGTCCAGCGGCCATCGACCAGCGGTTTCAGGAATACCTCCTTCTGCCAGTCCTGGCCGTAGCGCTTGAGCGCCTCGACCGCGCCGTGAGAGAGCATCGGGAAATTGCCCCAAGCCAGGTTGGCCGCATCGACCATTTCGGTCAGCACCCCGCCCAGTACCATCGGCATGCCCATGCCACCGTATTCGGGTTCGTCGGTCAGCCCGGTCCAGCCGCCTTCCACGAACTGGTCGAAAGCCTGCTTGAAGCCCGGTGGCGGGGTGACGTCGCCGCTGTCCTTGTCGTACTTGCAGCCGATGTCGTCGCCGACCGCGTTGAGCGGGGCCAGCACCGTTTCGTTGAAGCGCGCCGCCTCGTCGAGGATCGCATCGACGACATCGCGACTGGCCTCGGAAAAACCGAGTTCGGCGAACTGCTTTTCGACGCCCAGCACGTCGTACAGGGCGAAGCGGAGGTCGGTCAACGGGGCTTTGTAGGTGCTCATCAGTGGTGTTTCCCGTGGGTTCGGAATTCGAGATGGCGAACGCGCGGCGTCCGCGACACCATTAGCATACTACGGCGTATGGTGTGGCGGTGTTGCGCTGCCGCAAGCGGGAGGGTTCAGCGCAGGACGCCGTCCAGGCCGGGAGCCGGATTCAGGGTATTGCGGGCATCGACCTCGAACTCGCGCGACTTGGCGTCTTCGGGCGTAGCGCTCAGGGTACCGGCCAGCGCGTAGCCCAGCGGCCTGCGGCCGGCCAGCGCATCGGCCACGGCGATCCGGCCCGCCGAGGTCGGAGTGAACGCCAGACTGGTCACGTCGGCCGATTCCGGGCCGATCGAGATGGCGGGGGAGCCCTGCAGGCGTCCGGCGTCCTGGCCTCCGGCCGACACCGCCAGGTCCAGGCTGTCGAAACGCATCGGGATGCTGCTGTAGTTCTGCAGGCGCAGATCCAGCTTCCAGCTGCCGTCGGCGTTGACCGTCAGTTGCTGGATGCTGACCGCCGGCGGCGACACCCGACGCACCGGGCCGCCGCTGCAGGCGGTCAGGGCCAGTCCGAGCAACAGGAAGGAGACGATCAGTCCGCGTCGCTGCATGTTTCCGCTTCCGAGGATGGCAAGGCGGCTAGGGTACTACGGGGTCCATCGGCCGGAGCCGGCGAACTGTGGCAAGCGGGCGGCGCACGAAAAAGCCCGCGGCAGGCGCGGGCTTCGCAAGCGATTGATCGATATGGTGGCCAGGGAGGGAATCGAACCCCCGACACAGGGATTTTCAATCCCTTGCTCTACCAACTGAGCTACCTGGCCGAATTTCGCCGCAGACCGGCAGGGCGGCCGCGAAAGAGGCGGAATGATACGGATGCGGCTGCGGTTCGGCAAGCCGGATTGATGCTGAACGCACGAACGCGGCCAGCGTGCCCGGACTTCCGGTAGCGGGCATGATGGGCGCATTACCCGTGACACCGGCGATGGAATTCCCATGAAACAGATGCTTCTGCTGTTGTCGGTCCTGCTGCTGGGCGCCTGCGCCAGCGATTCCCGACTGAGCACCGATGAGAAGCTGTCGCTGTACCGCGCTCATGCCGGCGCCGAGGTCGGCAGTTTCCGCTACACCGGCAGCCTGAGCGGCTGGACGCCGCTGGGCGACAGCGCGCTGGCGGTGTGGACCCGGCCGAACGAGGCCTACCTGCTCGAATTCGGCGGCCCCTGCCAGGATCTGGGATACGCGCCGGCGATCAGCATCAGCAGCCAGTCCGGTCGGGTCTCGGCCCGCTTCGACAAGGTCAACGTGCTCGGCGTCAGCGGCGGCATCCGCATTCCCTGCCATATCCAGAGCATCCGCGAACTGGACAGCAAGGCGCTGAAGCAGGCCGAGAGCGAAATGCGCGAAGCCAAGTCGGAGGAGCGGCAGGCCGAAGCAGGCTGACCGCGGGCGACGTCAATCCTGCGGGACGTAGCCGGCCGGCGCTTCGGCATCGCGTTCGAACAGGAATTTGACCATCTGCTCTTCAAGGAAGGCGCGATGCTGTGGGTCGCGCGGCGATAGCCGGTTCTCGTTGATCAGCATGGTCTGATGCGCCAGCCACGCGGCCCAGGCCGGCTTGCCGATGTGTTCGAACACGCGCTTGCCCAGTTCGCCGGGCCAGGGCACGAAATCCAGTCCTTCGGCTTGCTGTTGCGAGTATTGGCAGAACACGGTGCGCGGCATGTCAGGATTCCAGCAGTTTGCGGATAGGCGCCGGCAGGCCCAGCGACGCCAGTGCGTCGCGCGATACCCAGCGCAGGTCGTCATTGTCGCGCACCGCGGCGCGCGACACGAGCTTGCGCAATCGCAGCGGCCGCAGGTGCAGGCGGTAATGGCTGAAGGTGTGTACGAGGACTGGCAGTTCCTCGGCCGCGTCGTAGTCGCCGCGCAGGTGCGTGGCGAACCAGTCGCGCATCGCCGCGTCGGTCTCGGCCTGCGGCAGGGTCCATAGCGAGGCCCAGATGCCGGCCGGCGGACGTCGCTGCAGCAGCAGTTCGCCGCTTGCGTTCTCCAGCCACAGCGCGGTGGCCTCGCGCTCCGGCAGGACCTTGGCCGGACGTGGCGTCGGCAGGGCACCGACCCGTCCGCTGCGCAAGGCAACGCAGTCGCTGCGCAGCGGGCAGGCATTGCAGTCCGGCTTGCCGCGCGTGCACAGCAGGGCGCCGAAATCCATCTGCGCCTGGGTGTAGTCGGCGATACGGCGGATGGGCACCAGGCGGACGTGTTCTTCCGCCAGCTGCCACAGGCGCTTTTCCGCCGCGGGCGTGCCGGGCCAGCCGTCGATGCCGTGAAAGCGCGCCAGCACGCGCTTGACGTTGCCGTCCAGGATCGGGAAGCGTTCGCCCCAGGCCTGGGCGAGGATCGCGCCGGCGGTGCTGCGGCCGATGCCGGGCAGGGCCAGCAGGGCGTCGAAATCGCGCGGCAGTTCGCTGTCGTGCAGTTCCACGCAGCGACGGGCGGCGGCATGCAGGTTGCGGGCGCGGGCGTAGTAGCCCAGCCCGGCCCAGTGCGCCATCACATCGTCGGTCGAGGCACGGGCCAGTGCGGCGATGTCGGGAAAGCGCTCGACGAAGCGCAGGAAGTACGGGACGACCGTGGCTACCTGGGTCTGCTGCAGCATGATTTCCGACAGCCACACGCGATATGGTGTGCGCGGATGCTGCCAGGGCAGATCGTGGCGGCCGTGACGGCCGAACCAGCGCAACAGGCGGCGGGCGAATGTCGTCGCAGAAGCGGCGTCAGCCGCGGCCGGAGGCATGGTGATCGCGGCCCTTACGCCGCCCCGGCCGGGGAACCCAGCGCCTCTGGCAGCAGGGCATCGACGAAGGCTTCGGCGTCGAACACGCGCAGGTCCTCGGGTTGCTCGCCGATGCCGGCGTAGCGGATCGGGATACCGAATTCGCGCGCCAGCGCGAACACCACGCCGCCCTTGGCGCTGCCGTCCAGCTTGGTCACCACCAGCCCGGTCACTCCGACCGCGGCATGGAACTGGCGCAGTTGCGACAGGGCGTTCTGGCCGGTGGTGCCGTCGATGACCATCAGCACCTCGTGCGGCGCGGTCGGGTCCAGCTTGCCCAGCACGCGGCGGATCTTGCCCAGTTCGGCCATCAGCCCGGCCTGGGTATGCAGACGGCCGGCGGTGTCGGCGATCAGCACCTCGGTGCCGCGCGCCTTGGCCGCCTGCAGGGCGTCGAAGGCAACGGACGCAGGATCGGCATCCTGACCCTGGGCGATCACGGTCACGCCGTTGCGCTCGCCCCAGGCCTGCAGCTGGGCCACCGCAGCGGCGCGGAAGGTATCGCCGGCGGCCAGCATCAGCGGGCGGCCTTCGTCCTTGTAGCGTCGGGCCAGCTTGCCGATGGTGGTGGTCTTGCCGACGCCGTTGACGCCGACGGTCAGGATCACGAACGGGCGCGCCGAGGCATCGATGGCCAGCGGTTGCGCCACCGGCCGTAGCAGGGCGACCAGATCGGCGCGCAGCGCGGCCAGCAAAGCATTGGCGTCGGCGAACTCGCGCGCCTTCATCCGCTTGCGCAGGTCCTCGACCAGGGCGGTGGTGGCCGGCACGCCGACATCGGCGGTGATCAGCGCGGTTTCGATCTCGTCGAGCAGATCGTCGTCCAGCCTGGGATTGCGCGAGAACAGTCCGCCGAAGGTGCGGGAAAAGGCGCTGCCGCGCAGGCGCTCGCGCCAGGACGCACGTGCAGGCACCGCCGGATCGGCCGCAAGGGCCGGTTCGCTTGGCGCTTCCAGTGGCATGTCTTCGGTCTGGGTGGCTTCCGTGGGCGTGTCCACGGCCGGCGGCGGCGCCGGTTCGGCGGGTGCATCGGGTTTCTTGCGGCGGAACCAGCTGACCATGGCGTCGGAATGGCGGAAAATGCACGCGATGGTATCACCGACCTCATTCACGAACCGATGAACCGGCGCCCGGCGAGCGGCGGTTCCGTGCGCATCATCGGTGGTCGCTGGCGCGGCACCCGGCTGGCCGTAGCGGACCGTCCCGGGCTGCGTCCCAGCAGCGACCGCGTGCGCGAAACGTTGTTCAACTGGCTGATGCCGGCGTTGCCCGGTGCGCGCGTGCTGGATCTGTTCGCCGGCACAGGCGCGCTGGGCCTGGAGGCGGTGTCGCGCGGCGCGCGCGAGGCGGTGCTGGTCGAACGCGATCCGGTGCTGGCCGCGGCGTTGCGCGACAGCGTGCAGCGGCTGGCGGCGCAGGACCAAGTCGCGGTGGTGCAGGCCGATTCGCCGGCGTGGCTGTCGCAGCGACAGGGGGAGAGTTTCGATATCGCTTTCGTCGACCCACCATTCGAGGCGTCGCTGTGGCAACCGGCCCTGGCGGCGTTGCTGCCGCAAATGGCAGACGAGGGCTGGATCCATGTCGAGTCGCCGCCGGAAAGGTTGCCAGTGTTACCTGTCGACTGGATGCTGCACCGCGAGGGTCGCACGCGCGAGGTCCGCTACGCGCTGTATCGCCGGAATGCCGCCGCCCCCGGCGGGGATGGCTCTTGATACACTGCCGGGCAATGCAAGAGGACGGCTCCTGAATGAGCGTGGCGCGCAACCGTGTTGCGGTGTATCCGGGCACCTTCGACCCGATCACCAACGGGCATGTCGACCTGGTCGATCGTGCCGCGCCGTTGTTCGAGCGGGTGGTGCTGGGCGTGGCCGCCAGCCCCGGCAAGGGGCCGACCCTGCCGATCGAGTTGCGGGTGTCGCTGGCGCAGGAGGCGCTGGGCCGCCACGCCAATGTCGAGGTTCGCGGTTTCGATACCTTGCTGGCGGATTTCGTCCGTTCGGTCAACGGCGGCGTGTTGCTGCGCGGCCTGCGCGCGGTATCCGACTTCGAATACGAATTCCAGATGGCCAGCATGAACCGTCACCTCATCCCCGAGGTGGAGACGCTGTTCCTGACTCCGGCCGAACAGTACGGCTTCATTTCCTCGTCGCTGGTGCGCGAAATCGCGCGCCTGGGCGGCGACGTTTCCGGCTTCGTGCCGCACGGCGTAGTCGCCGCGCTGCAGAAGGAATGGAAACTCGGCACCAGCTGAAAACCCCATCCCCACACTCATCCATCTGCACCATCCGGAGGGAGCCACCATGAAAACCGCGAAATACCTGCTGTTGATCGCCTGCCTCGTCCTGCCATTCACTGCCTGCAAGAAGCACGATGCCGCGGCAATGGCCGAAGCCGAAGACGTGCCGTTGAGCGTGCCCGCCACCGATGGCGATACCGAATGGAAGGCCTACCTGCAGGACGTGGTCACCCGCAACATGGGCAAGATCACCAACAGCCCGTTCCTGTACTACCTGCCCTCGCAATCCGATCCCGAGTTCGAGGCCAAGTACGAGCGCCAGCTCGACCAGGCCAAACTGGCGATGGCCCGCGGCATCGTCGGCGGCAACCTGATCGCCTTCGGTTCGCCGGAATCGGCAAGGATGGCCGACATCGCCGTCGCTTCGTTCGCTGAAGTGCCGGCCGACACCATGAAGGGTGTGCGCGTGCTGTTCATCGGCAAGGCCGAGGACAACGAACGCGTGCAGGCGGCGTTGACCCCGTCCGGCGTCGATTACGTGTTTGTCGAGGCCAAGTAAGCTCCCGTCGCTGCCCCGGGATGCCGGGGCGGTGGCCGACTCCCCCATGTCGCTGAAGATCAACTCACTCTGCATCAATTGCGATGTCTGCGAGCCGGCCTGTCCCAACCAGGCCATCTCGATGGGCGAGACGATCTACGTGATCGATCCGATGCGCTGCACCGAATGCGTCGGCCACCACGACGAGCCGCAATGCGTGGCCGTGTGCCCGGTCGAGTGCATCGATCCGGACCCCGAATACCCGGAAACGGAAACGCAGCTGCTGGACAAGCTGCATCGCCTGCAACAGGAAGCCGCATGAAACCGAAGATCACACTGGGCACGGCGCTGGCCGTGCTGCTGGCATCGCTGGCGTCGCTGTCGATGGATGTCGCCGCACGCGAATCGCGCGGCGTAGAACAGGCGCCGACCGTGCAGGCGCAACATCCGCCCGGCGCGGTGGTCGCCTCGGCGCATGCGCTGGCCACCGATGCCGGCATGCAGATCCTGCAGCAAGGCGGCAACGCTTTCGACGCGGCAGTGGCGGTGTCCTCGACGCTCGGCGTGGTCGAGCCGATCAGTTCCGGCTTGGGCGGCGGCGGCCTGTTCCTGCTGCACGACGCCGGCAGCGGCAAGGACATCTTCCTGGACGCGCGCGAATACGCGCCGGAATCGGCCACCCCGGACAAGTTCCTGGACAATGCCGGCAACCTCGACCCGGACAAGGCCCGGAACGGTCCGTGGTCGGCCGGCATTCCCGGCCTGCCGGCGATGCTGGTCGAACTGGCGGACAAGCACGGACGCCTGCCGCTGAAGCAGTCGTTGGCGCCGGCGATCCGGATTGCCGAGGAGGGCTTCCCGGTGTATGCACGGATGGCCAGCGGTTATGCGCGCCGCGCCGAAGTGATGCGCCGCTATCCGGGCACACGCGAGGTGTACGAGCGCGACGGCAAACCGATCGCCGAGGGCGACATCTTCCGCCAGCCCGAACTGGCGCACACGCTGCGCCTGCTGGGCGAACACGGTTTCGACGGCTTCTACAAGGGTGAAACGGCGAACAAGCTGATTGCCGGCGTCAAGCAGGCCGGTGGCCGCTGGACGCCGGAGGAACTGGCCGCGTACCGGGTCAAGCAGCGCGAGCCGATCCGCTTCGACTACCATGGCTGGCAGGTCACCACCGCACCGCCGGTGTCTTCCGGCGGCATCGCCCTGGCCGAGATGCTGCAGATTCTCGAGCCGTACGACTTGCAGGACATGGACCAGGCGCACCGGGTGCATCTGATCGTCGAGTCGATGCGCCGCGCCTTCCGCGATCGCACCTTCTTCCTCGGCGACCCGGACTTCACCGACATTCCGCAGGACGTGCTGACCAGCCGCGATTACGCGCAGGGCTTGCGCGCCACCATCCATCCGGACAAAGCGACGCCGAGCGATCTGCTGTCGGGCAAGCAAACGCCGCTGGAGGACGAGGAAACCACCCACTTCTCGATCATCGACGGCGAAGGCAACCGGGTTTCCGCCACGCAGACGGTCAACCTGCTGTACGGCTCGGGCCTGATTCCGAAGGGCACCGGTGTGCTGCTCAACGACGAGATGGATGATTTCGCCCTGAAGCCGGGCACGCCGAACGCATTCGGGGTGATGGGCTACGCGGCCAACGCGCCGAAGCCGGGCAAGCGCATGCTCAGCTCGATGACGCCGACCTTCATGGAGTCGGCCGACAAGGTGGCGGTGCTGGGCACCCCGGGCGGCAGCCGCATCATCACCATGGTCCTGCTGGGCGTGCTGGGCTACGACGCCGGCCTGTCGGCGCAGGACGTCGCGGCGCTGCCGCGTTTCCACCATCAGTGGATGCCGGATGTGGTCGAAGCCGAGGCGGATGCGATCTCGCCCGAAGCGGTGCGGACGCTGACCGAGATGGGGCACCAGATCGTCGGCGCCGGTGGCGGCACGCTCGGTTCCAGCCACCCGTGGGGCAACCTGCAGACGGTGGAATGGGACAAGCGCAGCAATACGCTGTCGGCCGGCAGCGATCCGCGCAATCCGGTCGGCAAGGGTGAGGTGTGGTCGACGCCGGCGGGGGCGAATCCGTGAGGATCAGCCTGTTCATTGCCTGCTTGCACGTGCTGTTGTTCGTGCTGCTGTCGATGCGGGTGGTGCTGTACCGCTTTCGCAAACGCATCGGCATCGGCGAGGGTGCCGACCGCGAGTTGCACAAGCGCATCCGCGTGCATGCCAATTTCGCCGAATACGTGCCGTTGGCGCTGCTGCTGCTGATGCTGCTGGAAGCGGCCGGGGTCGGTGAATGCTGGATCTGGGGTTATGGTCTGACCCTGTTGGTCGCGCGAGTGCTGCATGCGCTTGGGCTGGGACGCAGCAGCGCAACGTCGTTGCCACGTTTTCTGGGCGCTCTGACCACGTTCGTGCTGCTGCTGGCGATGGCGTTGCACGGCCTGTTGCACTGGCACGGCATCGGTTGGGCGGGCGCATGAAACTCTGGTCGATCATCGGCAATTCGCAGAAGCTCGACGGCGGGGCGATGTTCGGCAATGCACCGCGGGCGATGTGGGAACGCTGGGCGCCACCGGACGAACAGAACCGGATCTCGCTGGCCTGCCGGGCCTTGCTGGTCAGTCCGCTGAACGGCAAGACGGTGCTGTTCGAGACCGGCATTGGTGCGTTCTTCGAGCCGAAGCTGCGCGAGCGCTACGGCGTGCAGGAGCCGCAGCATGTGCTGCTGGATTCGCTGCGCGCGGCCGGATTCGAACACACCGACATCGACGTGGTGGTGCTGAGCCACCTGCATTTCGACCATGCCGGCGGCCTGTTGGCGCCGTGGCGCGAAGGCAGTGCGCCGGAGCTGCTGTTTCCCAACGCGACCTTCGTGGTCGGCGCCCGCCACTGGCAACGCGCCTGCAAGCCGCATTCGCGAGATCGCGCCAGTTTCATTCCCGAACTGCCCGGACTGTTGCAGGACAGCGGCCGGCTGGAGCTGGTCGAAGGCGAGCATTCGCGGGCGCTTGGCGAGGCGGTGCGGTTTTCCTTCAGCGACGGCCATACGCCGGGGCTAATGCTGGCCGAAGTCGTCGGACCTTCGCAGGTGGAAGGGCAGGCGCATGGCGGCGTGGCGTTCTGCGCCGACCTGATCCCGGGGCGGTTCTGGGTGCATGTGCCGATCACGATGGGTTACGACCGCTGCGCCGAGACCCTGATCGACGAGAAGCGTGCGTTCCTGGAAGACAAGCTGACGCGCGAGGTGCGCCTGTTCTTCACCCACGACACCGATTGTGCGCTGGCCCGGGTCGTCTGCGACGAAAAGGGGCGTTTCGGTACCGAACACGAACTGGCGGAACTGCATGCCAGGCCGCTGACGGACTGATCGCCACCGCTCGACGGCATCATTCGATGCGGGTGCCGAAGATGCGGTCGCCGGCGTCGCCGAGGCCGGGCAGGATGTAGCCGTGCTCGTTGAGATGGTCGTCGATGGCGGCGGTGTAGACCTGCATGTCCGGGTGCGCGCGTTCCAGCGCGGCCAGACCTTCCGGCGCGGCGACCAGGAAGATGCCCTTGATCCGGCGCGCGCCGGCGCGCTTAAGCATGTCGATGGTGGCGATCAGGGTGCCGCCGGTGGCCAGCATCGGGTCCAGGATCAGCGCATCGCGCTCGTCCAGGCGCCCGGTCAGGCGCTCGAAATAAGGCACCGGTTGCAGGGTTTCCTCGTCGCGCTGCAGGCCGACCACGCTGACCTTGGCCGCCGGAATCAGCGCCAGCACGCCCGGCAGCATCCCCAGCCCCGCGCGCAGGATCGGCACCACGGTGATCTTCGCCCCGGCGATCCGGCGCACCGGCACCTCGCCGGCCCAGCCCTGCTGGATGGCGGGTTCGGTTTCCAGGTCGGCAGTGGCCTCGTAGGCCAGCAGAGTGCCCAGCTCGGTGACCAGTTCGCGGAAGCCCTTGGTGCTGAGCGAGGCGTCGCGCAGCAGGCCGATCTTGTGCTGCACCAGCGGGTGACGGACTTCGACGATGTTCATGGGCGATCCCCGGTTCGATGACCGAAGTGTGCACCAGAGCGGGCGGCTGCTCAAAGAAGAAGCCGGCTTGCGCCGGCTTCTCGGTTACGACGGAACGGGTGGCCGCGGTCAGAACGCCCAGCGCACGACCAACTGGTAGGCCGGACCGGCTTCCTCGTGTTCGTGCTCGTACTCGTCGTAGTCGCGATCCAGCTGGTCCTCCAGGGTATCGAACTTGTCGTAGTACTCGTCCTTGCCGGCATCCAGCAGGTTGTAGGCCGACAGCCGCACCGAGAGGCTGTCGCCGAAGCGCTTCTCGACGAACGCCTGCAGGTCGGCGTCATAGGTGGTCAGGCCTTCCTCGCCCAGCACCCGCTCCTTGTAGTCGCCCTGCTTGTGGTAGGTCACGCCGAAGCTGGCGCCGAAGTTCGGCATATCCTGGATGAAGCCGACGTTGAAGGTGCTCTTGGACTGGCCGTTGAAACGTCTTTCGCCCATGAAATCGTCGACCTTCGAGTCCAGCCAGGTGTAGTTGAGGAAGACGCCGGTGTTGTCCAGGCCGATGAAGCTGAGCGGTGTACTCAGGTCGAACTCGGCGCCGTAGACCTTGCCGTCGCCCACGTTGGCCGAGGAGTAGACCCAGCTTTCCGGCGAGAACTCGCCACCGGCATCGGCGACCGCGGCGCGCAGTGCGGCATCGGCGGCGGCCTGTGCGTCCAGTGTGGTCGCTCCCGGGTTCGCTGCCATGTAGTCGTCCATGAAGTCTTCGGCAAAGTCCTCGTTGTCCAGTACGTCGTCGCCGATGTCGGCCAGCGACTCCTGGCTGGCGAAACCCAGGTTGACCAGTTCGACCAGGTTCTTCACGTCGCGGTAGAAGAAGTTGATGCCGATCACGCCCTTCTTGCCGAGCCGGTGCTCGAAGCCGATGTCGAAGCCGTTGGCGGTTTCCTGCTCCAGTTCCGGGTTGCCGACATAGTCGTTGTCGCCGTACTCGCCATCCAGCAGGGCCGGGATCAGCTCGTTGAAGTTCGGACGCTTGACGGTCTTGGCCAGCGACAGGTTGACGCGGTCGGCCTCGCTCAGGTCCCAGCGCAGGCTCACCGACGGCAGCAGCTCGTTGTAGTCCTTCGAGTTGGCGGTCGCCTGGACCAGTTCCACTTCGCCGTCGTCATACTTGGTGTAGAGGCTGGAAATGTCGGTCTTGGTGGTCTCGTAGCGCAGACCGGCTTCCCACGAGAACACGTCGCCCCGGCCGCTGAACATGATGTACGGGTCAAGGCGCTTTTCCTCGATCCGGGTGCCGTCGCTGTCGTCCAGTGCGTAGTCCGCCGGCCAGGTCGGGGTCTGGCCTTCGTCGTCGGCTTCCCACTCGTAGTTGGTGTAGGTGACGTCGCGCTTCTTGCTGCGGTAATCCACGCCGAATTCGAGCTCGGTGTCGCCGACCGGCCGGATGTGCGCGAGCTTGAAGCTAACCTCGTCGTCCTTGGCGTCGGCGGCTTCGGCTTCGTACTCGGTGCCGTCCCATTCGGCGCCGTCGATGCTCCAGGTGTTGTTCAGGAAGCCGGTCGCGTCGCCGACGTAGACGGCTTCGCCCTCGGTACTGGCTTCGCTGTTCTCGAAGGCCGAAAAGTCGGCGTCGAGCTTGGTCGTGCCGCCGGCCATGTCGAACCTGTAGCCCAGACCGAAGCCGTAGTTCTTCTGGTCGTACGGGTCCAGGCCCGGCACCACCGCGTATTCGGCCTCGTCGTCGTCCACTTCGGCGCTGTAGGACACCTCGGTCACGTCACGGTCGGTCTTGACGTACCAGCCTTCCAGGGTGAGACGACCGGTTTCGCCCACGTCCACGTTGTACGACAGGTTCGCGCTGTAATCGCGACCGTCCTTGGTTTCGGTCTGGTCTTCCCAGCTGACCAGTTCTTCGCGGCTGTCGTCGCTCCAGCGGTCCGAGCGTTTTTCCTTGACTCGGTAGCGGTCCTGCACGTTGATGCCGGCGAGGACGCGGCCGCCGAGGGCGTCTCCGGAAACCACGGCACCAAAGGTCGGATTGATTTCGCCGTCGTACCAGCGGTTCACGCCTGCGCGGACGTAGCCGCCGCTGAATTCGTAGGAGTCGCGCAGCACGATATTGATGGCGCCGGCCATGGCGTCGCCACTGCGGTTGGCGCTGGCGCTGCGCTTGATCTCGATGTGGTCGACCATTTCCGCCGGGATGCGGTCGACGTAGAACGAACGGTCGTCCTCGGCGCCCGGCACCTTCTTGCCGTTGATCAGCACCTGGGTGTAACCGCCGCCGAGGCCGCGCAGGGCGACGGCGTCGTATTCCATGATGTCCGAATCGACGAAGGCCACGCCCGGTACCTGCTTGAGCATGTCGCCGACGGTGTTCGGCTCGAAACGCTGGAAGTATTCCAGGTCGTAGACCAGGGTCGGGTCGATGTCGCTGGTGCGGTTGCGGTAGGTGATCTCCGCCTGCACGACGATCCGGTCGAGCTCCTTCGGGTCGGCTGCCGGATCGGGGCCATCCGGGGTTTGCGGGACGGTCTGCGACCAGGCGGAAAGGCTGCAGGGGAGCAGGACGGCGCAGGCCAGCGCGCGCGACAGGCCCAGGGACAGGGCGTTGCGTTTCATGGGTGGTGGAATCCGTGGGTGGAGGAATCAGACGCACGGTGCGACTGCGCCGCGCGCCCGTCGCATTTTTGTAATCCACGGATGTGTCAGGAAAATGAAAGCGGAAGCCGCGCATCCTTGCGGCGACAGGGTGCGTGCAACCTGTTTGTCATACACCTGTTGCCACAATGACGCTTTTGACGATTCCCGCGACGACCATGATCGCCACGCCGCTGCGCCAGACTTCACTCATCGGAATGCTGTTGTTCTGCGCATGGGCCGTCCTTCCGGTTGCGGTATCGGCCGGCGAATCGATCATCCATCCGTTTCTCGCCGAACAGGCCGGGAACGCGCCGGAGGAGGCGGTGCTGGCGGTGGAGATACCGGCAGGCAGTTTCACCAAATACGAGATCGGCGAGGATGGCCTGGTCTACGTGGACCGCTTCCAGTCGATGCCGGTGGCCTATCCGGCCAACTACGGCTCGCTGCCGCGCACGCTGGCCGGGGACGGCGATCCGCTCGATGCACTGGTGCTGACTCGTGAGTCGCTGCACCCCGGGGTACTGATCCGGTTCCGTCCGATCGGTGTGCTGCGGATGCTCGACGACGGCGAGCATGACGAGAAGATCATCGGCGTGCCGACCGACAAGGTCGATCCGACCTATGCCGGCATCCGCGATCTGTCCGACCTGCCGCAGATCGAGCGCGACCGCATCGAGGCCTTCTTTCGCGTCTACAAGGACCTGCCGAAAGGGCGGAACCCGGTGCGGCTGGACGGCTTCGGCGATGCCGCCGAGGCTAGGGCGCTGATCGCCGAGGCGATGCGGCGGTTCGAATCGAAGCAGCCGTAGGGCGAGGGCGGGCTCAAGCCCGCCGTATGGCTGTGCCTGCCGTGCATGCGGGCCTTTCTCAGGCCGCTTCGGCCTGTGCCTTACGCGGGCCTTCGCGCAGTGCGCGCGCGACCAGCTCGACCATCAGTTCGAGTTCGTCCTCGTCGATCTCGAAGTGCGGGGTGAAGCGCAGCGAATTGGCGCCGCCGTGGATGACGTTCAAGCCGTGCTGGCGCAGCCATTCCTCGGTAGAACCGGTGCCGTAGCACTTGAACTGCGGGTCCAGTTCGCACGAGAACAGCAGGCCGGTGCCCTGCACGCCGGTGATCAGTCCGCCCAGCTCGGTCTTCAGTTGTTCCAGCCGTGCCACCACTTGGCGACCGCGCTCGCGGATGTTGGCGCGGATCGCGTCGTCCAGCATCGCCAAGGTGGCGCAGGCCACGTCCAGCGCGCGCGGATTGGCGGTCATGGTGTTGCCGTAGATGCCCTTGCGGTAGATGCCGGCGGCGCGTTCGGACAGGGCCAGCACCGACAGCGGGTACTGCGCGGCATTCAACGCCTTGGAATAGGTCTCCATGTCCGGCTCCGGCAGCGATTCGAAGCCGGGGTAGTCGATCACCGACAGCACGCCATGCGCACGCAGACCGGCCTGGATGGAATCGACCAGCAGCAGGCTGCCGTGGGCGGCGGTCAGTTCGCGGGCGACGGCGTAGAAGGCTGGCGGCAGCGCACGGCCGGGGTCGCCTTCGCCCATCACCGGCTCCAGGAACACCGCCTCGATGAACCAGCCGTTGGCATCGGCATCGGCGAAGGCCTTGCGCATCGCCTCGGCATCGTAGGGCGGGATGGCGATGACCGAATCCTCGCCGCGGTAGCTGGCCAGGTGCTGCTGGTAGGTGCTGCGCGAGGAATCCGAATACAGGCCGGGACGGTCGGTGCGGCCATGGAAACTGCCCTTGACCACCAGCCGCTTGATCTTGCGGCCGGCGTGGCGGGCGCCCGGATCGGTCATGGTCTTGGCGTTGACGTCGACGATGCGCGCGGCCAGGCCGACGGCTTCCGAACCTGAGTTCAGGCACTGGAAGCGGTGGTACGGACAGCCGCCGCGGCTGCGCCCGATCTCCTTGCGCAGGGCGCGCTCGAAACGCAGCTGCGACAGGCTGGGGGTCATGATGTTGGCCATCGCCTGCGGCCGCGACATCGCTTCCAGCACCGGCGCCGGGGTGTGGCCGAAGCCGATCATGCCGTAGCCGCCGGCGTCGTACAGCACGGCGCCCTTCAGGGTCACCAGCCAGGGTCCGCGCGCGGCCAGCGCCACATAGGGCTGCACGGCATCGTCGGGATAGAAGTTGAGGTAGCCGGCCTGGACGGTGCGCAGCTGTTCGGCTTCGTCCAGGTCCAGCAGTTCGGGGAACTCGCCGCGCAGGCGCGCGTACTCGTCGGCGCCGGCCTGGATGGCGGCCCGTAGGGTCGGATGGCTGGCGGCCAGCCGTTCCAGCACGGCATCGTCCAGGCCGGTGGTCAGGCGCTCACCGGCGTGGGCGCGCAGCGGGGCGAGGGGGGCGGTCACGGACATGGCGGCTCTCCTGTCTAATTATGGTCATGCGATAGGCCGCAGGGCTGCGGAATCGGCGGCGGCGGCCTTGCGAGGCCTTCGATTATGTCTGCCGTTCTCGTCGTTTGACAGGTATGATTCGTCGAATCACCCGACTGATCTCGTCGTTTCGACGAAAATTCCATGGCCAAGCTTTCGACCGCCGACCAGCAATTGCTTGCCCTGCTGCGCGAGAACGCCCGCGCCTCCACCGCCGAGATCGCTCGCCGCCTGCAACTGTCGCGGACCACGGTGCAGAGCCGGATCGAACGGCTGGAGCGGCAGGGTGTGATCAGCGGCTACACGGTGCGGGTGGCGGACGAATACGCGCATGGCCAGATCCGCGCCCACATCCTGATCACCATCCTGCCCAAGCAGATGGCGGCGGTGACCCGTGCCCTGCGCGCCATGCCCGAAGTGCGCGCGCTGCATTCGGTCAGCGGTCCCTACGACCTGGTGGCGCTGGGCGAGGTGGCCACGGTCGGCGAGATGGACCAGTTGACCGACCGTATCGGCGCGGTCGAGGGCGTCGAGCGCACGACCTCGGCGCTGGTGCTTTCGACCAAGTTCGAGCGCTGAGCCGGCAGCGCCCGCTTACAATGCCGGCCCGCTTTCGCTTGCCCCCGCCTTGAAGAAGTCAGATTTCCACTACGACCTGCCCGCGGAACTGATCGCGCAGGCGCCGCTGGCGCAGCGTTCGGCCAGCCGGCTGCTGCTGGTGCCGCCAGAGGGTCAGGCGCTGGCCGATGCCCATGTCCGCGACCTGCCGCAACTGCTGCAGCCGGGCGACCTGCTGGTGTTCAACGACACCCGGGTGATCCCGGCGCGACTGTTCGGGCAGAAGGACAGCGGCGGGCGGGTCGAGATCCTGATCGAGCGGCTGCTGCCGGACAACCGCGCGCGCGCGCAGATCGGCGCCAGCAAGTCGCCGAAGCCGGGCGGGACGATCGAACTGGACGGCGGCGGCCGGGCCACGGTGCTCGAGCGCGAGGACGGCTTCTATCTGCTGCAGTTCGATGTGCCGGACGCGCTGGAATCCTGGCTGCAGCAGGTCGGGCAACTGCCGCTGCCGCCGTACATCCGCCGCGAGCCGGGCGCCGACGATGCCGAGCGCTACCAGACCGTGTTCGCGCGTCGGGTCGGCGCGGTGGCGGCGCCGACCGCGGGACTGCATTTCGACGAGGCGCTGCTGCAGGCGCTGGGCGAACGCGGCGTGCGTTTCGGCCATGTCACCCTGCATGTCGGCGCGGGCACCTTCCAGCCGGTGCGGGTGGACGATGTGCGCGAGCACCGCATGCACAGCGAATGGCTGAACGTCGGCGCCGAGCTGGTCGAACAGATCCGTCGCACCCGCGCCGCCGGCGGTCGCGTCGTCGCGGTCGGCACCACGGTGGTGCGGGCGCTGGAGTCGGCGATGCACGAGGGCGAACTGCATCCGTTCGCCGGCGAAACCCGCATCTTCATCTTTCCCGGCTATCGCATCCGCAGCGTCGATGCGTTGCTGACCAATTTCCATCTGCCGGAATCGACCTTGCTGATGCTGGTGTCGGCGTTTGCCGGAAAATCGCGGGTATTCGAGGCCTACGAGCACGCGGTGCGGGAAAAGTACCGATTCTTTTCCTATGGTGACGCGATGCTGCTGTTCCCGGAGTCGGGGAAATGATTTTGTCGAAGATGCTCCACCGTCATTCCGGCGAAAGCCGGAATCCAGTGTCTGTTGCAGTCGTATCTGACCTTCTTTCCGCGAGGTTCGGAAGCGACGGGAGAATGGATTCCGGCTTTCGCCGGAATGACGAAGACAAGGCAGGGCGCAGCAATATTGGCGTCGGCACAAAGGTGTCTAGATGAGTCGGATGCAGTTCCAGTTGCTGGCCAGCGACGGCGCGGCGCGGCGCGGGCGGCTAGTGTTCCCGCGTGGCGTGGTGGAAACCCCGGCCTTCATGCCGGTGGGCACCTACGGCACGGTCAAGGGCATGTTGCCGGGGCAGTTGCGCGATCTGGGCGCACAGATCATCCTCGGCAATACCTTCCATCTGTTCCTGCGGCCGGGGCTGGAGGTGATCGGCGACCACGGCGGCCTGCACGGCTTCGCCCGCTGGGACGGGCCGATCCTGACCGATTCCGGCGGTTTCCAGGTGTTCTCGCTGGCGCACCGGCGCAAGATCACCGAGCAGGGCGTGACCTTCGCCGCGCCGACCGATGGCTCGCGGGTGTTCATCGGCCCCGAGGAGTCGATGCACATCCAGAAGGTGCTGGGCAGCGACATCGTGATGATCTTCGACGAATGCCCGCCGGTGCAGGTGGACGGCAAGCCGGTCGACCGGCGGGTGGTCGAGCGTTCGATGGAACTGTCGCTGCGCTGGGCCGAGCGTTCCAGGCGCGCCCACGAGGGCAACGACGCGGCGCTGTTCGGCATCGTCCAGGGCGGGGTCCACCACGAACTGCGCACGCGTTCGGCTGACGGGCTGAAGGCGATCGGCTTCGACGGCTACGCCATCGGCGGACTGGCCGTGGGCGAAACCGAAGCCGAACGCAATGCCATGCTGGAGCACACCTGCCCGCAGCTGCCGACCGACCGGCCGCGCTATCTGATGGGCGTCGGCCGTCCCGAGGACCTGGTCGAAGCGGTGGCGCGCGGGGTGGACATGTTCGATTGCGTAATGCCGACCCGCAATGCGCGCAACGGCCATTTCTTTACCCGCACCGGCACCGTGCGCATTCGCAACGCCCGCTACGAACGCGACCTGCGGCCGATCGAGGAGGGCTGCGGCTGCCCGGCCTGCGCCGGCGGCTACAGCCGCGCCTACCTGCGCCACCTGGACCGCTGCAACGAGATGCTGGGACCGATCCTGGGCACCCTGCACAACCTCTGGTACTACCAGTGGCTGATGGCGCAGATGCGCCAGGCCATCGCCACGGGAACCTTCGAAGCCTTCCGCCGGTCCTTTTACGCCGAGCGACAGGCCGGATAGCCGGTTCGGACGCCTGCCCGATGGCATGGCATAATTACCGGCTGCTTTTCCCTTCCAATGGACAAGTCCATGAATTTTCTCGATTTCCTGATCCCCGCGGCGCAGGCGCAGAGCGCGGCTCCGGCGGCCCCGGCCGGCGGTGGTTTCGGCATGCTGCTGATGCCGGTCATCCTGATCGCGGTGATGTACTTCCTGATGATCCGCCCGCAGATGAAGCGGCAGAAGGAACACAAGGCGATGCTGGACAAGCTGTCCAAGGGCGACGAGGTCATCACCTCCGGCGGCGTGGCCGGCACGGTCATCGAGGTCGGCGACAACTTCGTCACCGTCGAGATCGCCGACAACGTGCGCGTGCGCGTGCAGAAGGGCGCAGTCGGCAACGTGCTGCCCAAGGGCACGCTGAAATCCGCCTGATTCCGTTTTCCGCCATCGCTGAGCGCAGGAGCGGCATGCCCTGTGCGGGTCATCGCAATGCTTGAATTTCCCCGCTGGAAATATTTCCTCATCCTCGCCGTGCTGGTGGTCAGTGCGCTGTACGCGCTGCCCAACGCGTACCAGAAGGATCCTTCGGTCCAGATCACCAAGAACCGCACGACCGCGGTGGTCGATACCGCGCTGAAGCAGAAGGTCGAAGGCCTGCTGCAGGCGCAGGGGATCGCGCCGTTGGCAGTGG
This sequence comes from Pseudoxanthomonas kalamensis DSM 18571, assembly GCF_010211745.1. Lineage (GTDB taxonomy): Bacteria > Pseudomonadota > Gammaproteobacteria > Xanthomonadales > Xanthomonadaceae > Pseudoxanthomonas_A > Pseudoxanthomonas_A kalamensis. The sequence continues at coordinate 44,184 of NZ_PDWQ01000003.1, forward strand.
AACTGGGTGAGGAACAGTTGCTGGTGCGGCTGGCCGATGCCGAAACCCAGGGCCGCGCCGCCGACGCGTTGCCGGCTGAACTGGGCGAGGACTACACCGTCGCCTTGAACCTGGCGCCGACCACGCCGAAGTGGTTGCAGGCGATCGGCGGCAAGCCGATGTCGCTGGGCCTGGATCTGCAAGGTGGCGTGCACTTCACCATGCAGGTGGACCAGGCGGCGGCGCTGGAGAAGCGGGTGGATTCGTACGTGGAGTCGATCCGGGTGGCGCTGCGCGACGAGCGCATCGGTTACAAGGCGGTCGACCGCATGCCCGACAACAGCATCCGCATCAGCCTGAACAAGGTCGAGGACGCCGACCGCGCGCGCGAAATCATCATGACCAACATGGTCGGCACTACGGCGGTCGGCACGCTGGCCGCGCCGAGTATCGTGGCGCAGGACGAGCGCATCACCGTGACCCTGTCCGACACCGAACTGGCCCGCATCGCCACCGACGCAATCGAGCAGAACCGCAACGTCATCGCCAACCGGATCAACTCGATCGGCGTGGCCGAGCCGGTACTGCAACGGCAGGGCGACGACCGACTGGTGATCCAGCTGCCGGGTCTGCAGGACACCGCCGAGGCCAAGCGTCTGATCGGCGCCACCGCGACGCTGGAGTTCCGTGCCGTGACCGGCGATGAAGCCGCCGCCGCCGCCGCGCTGGCCGACAACAACGTGCCGCCGGATTCGCGCATCTACTACAACCAGGCTGGGCAACCATTGCTGCTGTCCAAGCGCCTGCTGGTCTCCGGCGACCAGCTGATCAACGCCGCGCCGCAGATCGACGGCCGTACCGGTTCGCCGGCGGTCGGCATCACCCTCAACGCCGCCGGCGGCAAGCGCATGTTCGACCACACGCTGGAGAACGTCGGCAAGCGGCTCGGCATCGTCTACGTCGAGCGCATCCCCACCGTAACCGTGGTCGACGGCAAGGAAGTGCGCTCTTCGCGGGTGGAAGAGCGCGTGATCAGCTCTTCGACCATCCAGGGTGTGTTCGGCAAGGAGTTCCAGACCACCGGCCTGAGCAGCGAGGAGGCCAATGAACTGGCCAAGCAGCTGAAGGCCGGCGCGCTGGCCGCGCCGATGAATTTCGTCGAGGAATACGTCATCGGCCCCAGCCTCGGCGCCGAAAACGTGCGCCGCGGCGTCACCGCCGTGGTCTACGCCTTCCTGTTCACCCTGGTGTTCTTCGCCATCTACTACCGCGTGTTCGGCCTGATCACCGCGCTGGCGCTGGTGTTCAATCTGATCATCGTGGTCGCGGTGATGTCGGTCTTCGGCGCGACCATGACCCTGCCGGGCTTCGCCGGTCTGGCCTTGTCGATCGGTCTGTCGGTGGACGCCAACGTGCTGATCAACGAGCGCATCCGCGAGGAACTGCGGCACGGCATGCCGGCCAAGGCGGCGATTGTCGCCGGTTACGAGAAGGCCGGCGGCACCATCCTCGACGCCAACCTCACCGGCATCATCGCCGGCGTGGCGCTGTACGCGTTCGGCACCGGCCCGCTGAAGGGCTTCGCGGTGACCATGGTGGTCGGCATCCTGGCGTCGATGTTCACCGCCATCACCGTCTCCCGCGCACTGGCCGTACTGATCTACGGCCGTCGCAAGAACCTGAAGTCCCTGGCGATCTGACCGGGAGAAGGCAAGAGCCATGAAACTGTTTCCGTTGCACCTGATCCCGAACGACACCCAGTACAACTTCATGAAGTTGCGCTACGTCACGGTCACCGTGATGTTGCTGATGCTGGCGGTCTCGGTCGCGCTGATCGCGACCAAGGGCTTCAACTACGCGCTGGAATTCACCGGCGGCACCCTGGTGCGTACCGAGTTCGCGCAGCCGGTGGACGCCGATGCGGTACGCCAGCGGCTGGCCGCGGCGGGCCTGGACAGTGCCAAGGTGCAGAGCGTCGGCGGCGGCAAGGAGGTGCTGGTACGGTTGCCGGCGCAGGGCGATCACAACAACGAGGACGCCTCGCAGAAGACCGCCGAAGCGGTGCGCCAGGCGATCGGCACCGCTGACAATCCGGCGACCGTGCAGCCGGCCGAGTTCGTCGGCCCGCAGGTCGGTCGCGACTTGGCCATCAACGGCATGTACGCGGCGATCTTCGTCATCGTCGGCTTCCTGATCTACATCGCGTTCCGCTTTGAGTGGAAGTTCGCGGTGGTGGCCAGCCTGACCACGATGTTCGACGTGCTGGTCACCGCCGGTTATTTCGCCGCGACCGGGCGCGAATTCGACCTGACCGTGCTGGCTGGCCTGCTCGCGGTGATGGGCTTCTCGATCAACGACACCATCGTGGTGTTCGACCGCGTGCGTGAGAACTTCCGCAGCCTGCGCGTCGAGCCGCTGGAGGTGATGAACCGTTCGATCAACCAGACCCTGTCGCGCACCATCATCACTTCGCTGGTGTTCTTTCTGTCGGTGCTGGCGCTGTACCTGTATGCCGGCGAGTCGCTGAAGGGACTGGCGCTGACGCAGATGATCGGTGCGGTGCTGGGGACGGTGTCCTCGATCTTCCTGGCCTGCCCGCTGCTGACGATGGGCGCGTTGAAGGTCACCAAGCAGGATCTGCTGCCGAAGGCCAAGGACGCGGAGGCGCTGGCCCGACGCCCGTGAGCGCACGCCACAGGACGTTGTCCATGCGAAAAGGCCGCGCAATGCGCGGCCTTTTCCGTTGCGGCGAAGTCGTGTGCGTCAGTTGAAGGCGGCGGCGTAACCGCTGTTGACGATCAGCTTCTGCAGCGCGTCGCCGACCTTGATGTTGCCGGCGACGATCTGCCGGGTCTTCGCGTCCTGGTGGTCCATTCGGGTGGTCGCGCCACCGCGGAAATCGCAGACCCGGCCACCGGCTTCGCGTACCAGCAGCACGCCGGCGGCGATGTCCCAGGCCTTCACTCCGGCTTCGAAGTAGGCGTCGGTGCGGCCGCAGGCGACGTAAGCCAGGTCGAGCGCGGCCGAACCGGTGCGGCGCACGTCCTCGGCGTGCTCGAGCAGGGCGCCGATGCACTTGAGCTGGGCCGGCGCGCGCTCGCGTTCGCGCGGCGGGAAGCCGGTGCTGACCACGGCGCCGTCCAGATCCTTGCGCTCGGATACGCGGATGCGCTTGTCGTTGAGCTGGGCGCCGCCGCCGCGACTGGCAGTGAACAGTTCGTTGCGCAGCGGGTCGAAGATCACCGCGTCGCAGGGTTCGCCGTTGTCGACCAGGGCGATCGACACGCAGTAATGCGGAAAGCCGCGCAGGTAGTTGCTGGTGCCGTCCAGCGGATCGATCACCCAGCAGTAGCGTCCGTTGCGGCCCGGTTGCAGGCCGCCTTCTTCGCCCAGCACGCCGTAGTCGGGGTAGGCGCGGCGCAGTTCCTTGATGACGGCCTTTTCGGCGTCGGCATCGATTTCGCTGGCGTAGTCCAGCCGTTCCTTCTGCACCACGTTCAGGCTGTCGAGGCGGTTGATGCCGCGCAACAGCACGCTGCTCCCGCTGCGGGCGGCCTTGACCATGACGGTGACGACAGGATTGAGCATGGCGAACGGGCCTCGGCAGGCAGGTGCGGCGACAGATTTGGGAAAAGAGCGACACGGCTCCCGGCCGTGCCAGCACAGTTTACCATCGGCACCATGCAGACTTCCGCTTCCCTGCCGGCGCCGTTGGCCCGGAATTTGCGCTTCGTGCTGGTCGGCACCCAGCATCCGGGCAACATCGGCGCCGCCGCGCGCGCCATCAAGACCATGGGCTTCGGCGAACTGGCGTTGGTGGCGCCGGAGCGTCCTCCCGGCGACGAGGCCTACCGGCGCGCGGCCGGCGCCGACGATGTGCTGGCGGCGGCGCGGACCACCGACACCCTGGCCGAAGCGGTGGCCGACTGCCGCCATGTGCTGGGTTGCACCGCGCGCAGCCGGCGGGTGTCGCTGGAGATTTTTGACCCGCATCAGGCCGGCGCCAGGCTGCCGGCGATGGCCGGGGACGGGCCGGTGGCGCTGGTATTCGGCCGCGAGCGCACCGGCCTGTTCAACGAAGAGCTGGAGTTGTGCCACGCTGCCGTGCACATCCCGGCCAACCCGGAGTACGGCTCGCTGAACCTGGCCGCGGCCGTGCAGGTGCTGGCCTACGAGGCGCGGATGGCGGGTCTGGCGGCCGGCGGGAACCTCGGGCCGGAAGATCGCCGCGATCTGGCCAGCCACGACCAGTTGGAAGGGTTGTTCGGGCAGCTGGCCGAGACCCTGGAGCAGATCGACTTCCACAAGGGGCGTGCGCCGGAATCGGCGATGCGCAAGCTGAGGCGCCTGTTCGTGCGCAGCCGGCTGGACGAGCAGGAGGTCCGGCTGCTGCGCGGGGTGCTGGCCGACGCCCAGCGGATGGCGCGGTTGGCGACCAAAGGTCCAATCTAGTACACGCATCACTATCGGCAATGGGTGGTTTCGGCTACCCTGCGGGCTGCATGAGGGGGAGTACTCCCAGAGGTTCGGAATTGCGGACTTTTCTGTGTTTCCTGCTGGGTTTCCTGGGGATAGGGAACGCGCTGGCGGCGGAGCCGGCGCCGACGGCGGTTGCGGACGACGCGACGGAGCTGGTACTGGGTCGCATCAGCGACGACCCCAAGGCGCATTACGAACAGCTCAAGCCGCTGCTCGACTTCGTGGTGCCGCGGATGCGCGATGTCGGCATCACCCGCGGCCGCATCCTGATGGCGCGCGACACCCAGCAGATGCTCAGCTACCTGCGCCGCGGTCGCGTGGACTGGGTGACCGAAACGGCCGGCACGGCGATGCAACTGCAGCAGCGCGCCGGCGCCCAGCCGTTGCTGTTGACCGAGCGCAGCGGGGTCAGCCGCTATCACACGGTGTTCTTCGTGCGCAACGACAGCGGCCTGGATTCGCTGGACGATCTGCGCGGGCACAGCATCGCCTTCCAGAACACCGGCTCCACCAGTGCCTACGTGGTGCCCGTCATCACCCTGCTGGATGCCGGCTTGAAGCCGGAGATCCTGCTTTCGCCCAATGACACGCCGTCGCCGGACACGGTGGGTTACGTGTTCGCGCGGTCGGAAGTCAACATCGCCGCCTGGGTGCACAAGCGGTTGGTCGATGCTGGCGCCTTCAGCAGCCTGGACTGGAACAACGACAGGCGCATGCTGCCGGCGTTCCGCAACGACATGAAGGTGATCCACGCAACCCCGGACTACCCGCGTGCATTGGAGATGGTTCGCGCCGGACTGGATCCGGCAGTGAAGGCACGCCTGCGCGAGGTGCTGCTGCAGGCGGCGGACGATCCGGAAGCGGCGGCGGCGATGAAGCAGTTCTTCGGCACGACCCGCTTCCTGCCGCTGGATGCGGAATCCGAACATGCTCTGGGGCAACTGCGCGGCGGCATCGTGCGGGTGCGGGAAAAAGTCGAATGAAGCTGCGCTTCGGCCTGCAGGCGCGCTTCCTGGCCGGTGCGCTGCTGACCCTGGCACTGGTGCTGGGCCTGCTGGCGTTGCTGCTGCTGCGCCAGGCGAGCATGCAACGCGAAGTCGGCGGCCTGGGGCGCGAGGCCATGCAGGCACTGGTCACCGAGACCTTGAACCAGCGCGGCACGGCGATGATCGAACAGATGGCCGATGCGCTGGTCAACCCGCTGTACTTCTACGACCTGGACGAAATCGGCAGGATCGTCCGCGCCGCCGAACAGCAGCCCGACATCAGCTACGTGCTGGTGTACGACCCGGACGGCAATATTCTCCACGACGGATCGGAGGATATTTCCGCCTACGGGCAACGGATGACCGATCCGCTGGCACCCGCGGCGGTGTCCGCCGACCAGACCCTGCTGCAGTGGTCGCGGCAGGTCGTGGACGCTTCGCACCCCATCGCCATGGGCGAGCAGCGACTGGGAGGAGTGCGGGTGGGCATTTCGCTGGCCTATGCGCATGCCAGCGAGACCCGGGCGGCCGACATGCTCAGCAAGCGGTTGCGCGAGCTGGGCTTGCGGCACCTGGGCTGGTTCGCCGTGTTGCTGGCGATTTTGGCGCTGATCAGCGCCGGTACTGCCTGGTACGTGCAGCGCACCCTGGTACGGCCGATCCGACAGCTGGCGGACATGGCGCGGGTCATCGGCGTGGGCAAGTTCGATGGTACGCGTCTGGTCAGCACCCGCAACGACGAACTGGGCGAACTGATTCGCGCGTTCGGCGACATGAGCGACAGCATCGCCCGCCACGACCGCGACGTGCGCAAGATGGCCTATACCGACGCGCTGACCGGCCTGACCAACCGGCTTGCCTTCCGCGAAAGCCTGGACCACCGCCTGCTGATGCTGCGTGGTGCGGGCCGGCAACTGGCCTTGCTGTTCGCCGACATCGACGACTTCAAGCGGGTCAACGACAGTCTCGGCCACGATGCCGGAGACGAAGTCCTGCTGCAGTTCGCCGGACGGATCCGGGAAATGGTCGAGCGCCTGGGCGGCGACGAGGCGCTGGTGGCGCGCTTTGGCGGCGACGAATTCGTGATCCTGGTGCAGAACGGCGACGTGCGCGCCACCGCCACCCACCTGGCCAGGCAGATGGTGCAGGACCTGAGCCAGCCGCTTACCGTACTCGGTCGACAGGTGTTCCTTGGCACGTCGATCGGCATCGCGCTGTTTCCCGAGGATGCGTCCGATGCCAGCACGCTGATGAAGAATGGCGACATCGCCATGTACCAGGCCAAGCTGGCCGGCAAGAACTGCTATCGCTTCTACAGCCGGGCGATGGATCAGGCGGTGGAGCGGCGCGTGCGGATCGAGCAGGAATTGCGCGGCGCATGGGACCGCGGCGAGATGAGCCTGGTGTACCAGCCGGTGTTCCGGGTGGCCGACCAGCGCATCGTCGGTGCCGAGGCATTGCTGCGCTGGCAGCACCCGCAGCTGGGTTCGGTGGCTTCGGCAGTATTCATCGAGGTGGCCGAGCAAAGCGGACTGATCGAAGACATCGGCCCACGCGTATTGCGTGAAGCGTGCGCGGTGGCGACCGACTGGCGCAAACGGCACGAATCGCTGGACAACCTGTTCGTTTCGGTCAACGTGTCGCCGCGGCAGTTGCACAAGGGCAATCTGCCGGAACTGGTGGCCGACTGCCTGCACGAGAGCGGTCTGCCTTCGCGCTGTCTGCACCTGGAATTGACCGAGACCGCAGTGATCCAGGACGAGGCGCAGGCCAGCGCCATGCTGGCGCGGCTGCACCGTACCGGCGTGCGGCTGTGGCTGGACGATTTCGGCACCGGTTTCTCCGGCCTGAACCACCTGCGCCGGGTGCCGGTGGATGGGGTGAAGATTGACCGCAGCTTCGTCGCCGACCTGCAGCGCGATCCGGACGATCTGGCGCTGACCACGGCGATCATCGCGCTGGCGCATTCGCTGGGCATCACGGTGGTGGCCGAAGGCGTGGAAACATCGGCCCAGATGGAGTTGCTGAAGGCGCGCGGCTGCGATTACGTGCAGGGCTACCTGCTGGGTTACCCGGTGGACGCCGAAACCCTGGTCGATCTGCTGGATGCCCAGTGCCTGGAACCGGAAGGCTAGGCCGGCGGCCGGATCGGCAAGGATCGCCTCAGAACCATGTCTGGAACTGCGCGACCAGCATCTGCAGCAGGTTGCCGGTGGCGAAACCGAACACGCCGATGGCGATCAGCCCGGCCAGCCAGGCGACCAGCATCAGCGCGCCGTCGCGTTCGAGCAGGGCGAACACGTACAGCAACAGCAGACCGCCGAAGATGTAGTTGGTGAACGGGATCGGCAGAGCCAGCAGCAGGCCGAGCAGGATCAGTTGCAGTCCGGTGAAGGCGCTGGCGAGGCGATGGTCGAGCAGGAATTCCAGGCGCGGGCGCACCAGCCGTTCCAGCCAGCCCAGCATCCGCGACAGCCGCTGGCCGTAGCGCTGCATCGTCTGCCGCTGCGGTCCGTGCCTGCCGATGAAGCGCGGCAACCACGGGCGACGCAGGCCCAGCAGCAGTTGCAGGCCGACCAGGATCACCAGCGGACCGCTGATCATCCCGGCCGCGCCCGGTACCGGGATGAAGGACGGCAGCACGGCGACGAACAGCAGCATGCCGAACGCGCTCTGGCGCAGGTCGGTCATCAGCTCGCTCAGCGGCAGCCGTTCGGCGGGGTCGCCCACCGCCAGTTCGTCCAGCACCGCCCGGGTACTGGTTCCTCGCGCAGGGGGGGGCTGTCCGGGTTCAGGCGTCGAGCTTGACGTCATCTTCTTCGGCCAGCAGCTTCTGCAACAGCAGCTTGTCGATGCGCGGACCGTCCAGGTCCACGACTTCGATCCGCCAGCTGGCCCACTCGAAGGATTCGCCGACGTGCGGGATGCGGCCGAAATGCGCGATCAGCATGCCGGCCGCGGTGTGATAATCGTGATCGTCCTCGTCCGGCAAGGCGCCGCCACCGAGCAGTTCGCGCACGTTCTCGATGCCCAGGCTGCCGTCGACCAGCAGCGAGCCGTCGTCGCGCGTGACCACCAGCGGGGTGGCGTCGGCGCCGTCGCCGCTCTGGGTGCGGCCGATCACCGCCTCCATCACGTCGTTGATGGTGACCAGGCCAGTGATCTCGCCGTATTCGTCCACCACCAGCGCCAGCGACTGCTGCTCCTCACGCAGGATTTCCAGCAGTTTCATCGCCGGGGTCGATTCGGACACGAACAGCGCTTCGCGCAGGCCGCCGAACAGGTCCAGCTCGGGTTTGCCGACGTGATCCAGCAGCGATTTCACTTCCAGCACGCCGACCACGTCGCTGTCGTTGCCGCGATAGACCGGGTAGCGGGAGAACGGGGTGGTGCGCATGGCCGCCAGGTTTTCTTCCTGGCTCTCGGCGATGTCCAGCCAGCTGATCCGGGTGCGCGGCGTCATCAGGCTTTCGGCATCGCGGTCGCCGAGCCGCAGCACGCGGTTCATCATGTTGCGTTCGTCGTCGTCGATCACGCCCTGCTCGTGGCTTTCGCTGACAAGCAGACGGATCTCTTCTTCGGTGACCTGCGCCGCTTCGGTCTTGTCCAGCCGCAGCAGCCGCAACACGCCACGCACCGAGGCGCTGAGCAGCCAGACCGCCGGGGTGGCGATCCACGACAGCCAGTGCATCGGTACGGCGACCAGCGCCGCCAGTCGCTCCGGCGCCAGCAGGGCCAGCCGCTTGGGCACCAGTTCGCCGAGCACGATGCTGAGGAAGGTGATGATGCTGACCGACAGGATCACGCCGACGGTGCCGGCGTGCGTGCCGAGCATCGGCAGGTGGGCGCCGAGCCAGTCGCCGATGCTGGCGCCGATGGCGTTGCCGCCGACCATGCCGGCCAGCAGCGGAAGCAGGGTGATGCCGATCTGCACCGCCGACAGGAACTGCTCGGGATGCTCGGCCAGTTCCAGCGCCTTGCGTGCGCCGCGGCTGTCGGCCGCCATCTGCTTGAGCCGGGGCTTGCGCGAGGTCACCACCGCCATCTCCGACAGGGCGAAGAAGGCATTGCAGGCGATCAGCAGCAGGACGATCAGGAATTCCAGCATTCAGCGCCCCCCGGTCCGTGCGGGGCTGTGGCCGTGCGCAAGGCCACGGAGGGCGGCATTGGCGGGGCCGGGCGGCGTACTCGGGGCGTCGTCCATGGGCTGATTGCGGCGCGCTGGGCGCGGGGGTCCATGTTAGCAGCCCGCCGGTAGCCGGCCAAAAACCGGCACGGGGCGCCCTTCAGGGGCTACGGAGCCAGATGGATGGCGACGGATGTCACCCAACTGTCATAATTCCGCCTTCAGGCCGTCCGCCCCGAGACGGCGGGGCGGCGTCCATGTTTTCACTGCAGACCATCTTCGGCCAGGGCAACCAGTTCTACACGCTGCTGGAGGATGCCGCCTCGGCCGCGCACGACAGTGCCATCGCCCTGCACGCCATGCTGCGCGACGCCGACCGGCAGCCGGCGCTGGACGCTTTCAAGCTGGCCCGGCTGCGCGAGCGCGAGGCCTCCAACAAGATCAGCCAGGCCCTGGTCGACAGCTTCATCACCCCGATCGAGCGCGAGGATATCGAGGCGCTGGGCTCGGCGCTGTACAAGATTCCCAAGCAGATCGAGAAATTCGCCGACCGCTACTCGCTGGCGACCCAGCATCTGGAGCACATCGACTTCGCCCCGCGCGCGGCGATGCTGGAACAGGCCTCGGCGGTGGTGATGAAGATGATCCACCAGCTGCGCAACATGAAGCTGGAGCCGATGAAGGCGCTGAACGACGAATTGCGCGCGCTGGAGAACGAGGCCGACCGGCTGATGCTGGAACTGTACCGCGACATCTATTCCGGCAAGCTCGACCCGCTGCAGATGTTCCTGCTCAAGGAATTCTTCGAAATCCTGGAAAAGGCCATCGACCGCTGTCGAGAGGCGGGCGTGGTCGCCTATGAAATCGTGCTGAAGAACTCCTGACGGGCCCCGGCAATGTTGACCCTGGCCCTGATCGTCGTGCTCGCGGCGCTGGTGTTCGAGTACATCAACGGTTTCCACGACACCGCCAATTCGATCGCCACCGTGGTCGCGACCAAGGTGCTGACGCCGATGCAGGCGGTTGGCTTGGCCGCTGGGATGAACCTGGTCGGCGCCCTGCTGGGCACCGCGGTGGCCAAGACCATCTCCTCGGGCCTGATCGATGCCGGCGTGGTCGACGTCGGTTCGCAGCTGATCCTGTGCGCGCTGCTGGGCGGGATCATCTGGAACCTGATCACCTGGTGGCTCGGGCTGCCGTCCTCGTCCTCGCACGCGCTGATCGGCGGCCTGGTCGGCGCGGCGCTGGCGGCGGCGCACAACAATTTCGGTGCGATCATCTGGTCGCAGCCGGCCGAGCCGCTGTACAAGAGCGCCGGCCTGCTGTGGAAGGTGATCGTGCCGATGGTCAGTTCGCCGGTACTCGGCTTCGCCGCCGGCTTCCTAGTGATGGGCCTGTTGTTTTTCATCATCTCGATGATGGCGCGCAGCGGCGGCTGGCTGGCGCGGCTGGCGCGTCCGCGCTGGGTCAACGGCTTCTTCGGCAAGGCGCAGATCGCCAGCGCCGCCGGCATGGGCTTCGCCCACGGCATGAACGATGCGCAGAAGACCATGGGCATCATCGCCCTGACCCTGGTCAGCGCGCAGGCGACCGGCACCATGGACAACCTGCCGGGCTGGCTTGGCTTCCTGCATCCGTCGCAGGCGGCGCTGGAACACGGCGACATCGACCTGTGGATCAAGATCGCCTGCGCCATGGTGATGGCTGCGGGCACCGCCGCCGGCGGCTGGCGCATCATCAAGACCCTGGGCCACAAGCTGGTCAAGCTGCATCCGATCCACGGTTTTGCCGCCGAGACCAGCGCGGCTTCGGTGATCCTGGCCGCCTCGTCGCTCGGCATCCCGGTCTCGACCACCCACAACATTTCCGCGGCGATCATGGGCGTGGGCACGGCCAAGCGGCTGAACGCGATCAAGTGGGGCGTGGTGCACAAGATGATCTGGGCGTGGATCCTGACCATCCCGATGTCGGGCGGCATCGCCTACGTCCTTTTTCAACTGCTGTCGGCTGTCGGCCTGACCTGATCCGGACGACGGTCCGGCGCTAAGCTGTCCGCATGGACGGCGAATCCGAAGCGCGCAGCCGACGCATCCTGGACGCGATCCGCGCGATCCCGAGCGGACAGGTCGCAGGCTATGGCGAAGTGGCGCGACGCGCCGGCCTGCCCGGACGGGCGCGGCTGGTGGCGCGGGTGCTGGGACAGAACGACGACCCAGAGCTGCCGTGGCACCGGGTATTGCGTTCGGACGGGCGGATCGCCTTCCCGCAAGGCTCGGCCGGCTATCGCGAACAGGGGCGGCGTCTGCGCGCCGAAGGCGTGCGCGTGGTCAAGGGCAGGGTGCAGGGGCAGAAGGCCGCCGCCAGCCTGGACGAACAGCTGTGGGGACCGGGTGCCGGCTAGCAGCCGGTATCATGGGTACATTCCCACGACGAGATGCGCATGCTTCCGCGAATTCCCCCCGTCACCCGCGCGCTGCTGATCGCCAACGGCGCGGTGTTCCTGCTGCAGATGCTGACCCGCGATGCGTTTTCCGGGCCGTTCGCGCTGTGGCCGCTCGGCTATGGCTTCGGTCCGTGGCAATTGCTGACCTACGGCTTCATGCACGGCAACTTCTCGCATCTGCTGTTCAACATGCTGGCGCTGTGGATGTTCGGCTCGCCGCTGGAGCAGACCTGGGGAAACCGCCGCTACCTGACCTATTACGTGGTCTGCATCGTCGGCGCCGGTCTGCTGCAACTCGGGGTGGGCTGGTGGACGGTGTCCGGCGGCGGCATGCCGTATCCCACGGTGGGCGCGTCCGGCGGCATCTTCGGCCTGTTGCTGGCCTACGGCATGCTGTTCCCGCGGCAACGGGTGATGCTGCTGTTCCCGCCGATCCCGATGAGTGCGCGCACCCTGGTGATCGTGTACGGCGCGATCGAACTGCTGCTGGGCTTCACCGGGCTGCAGCCCGGCGTGGCCCACTTCGCTCATCTGGGCGGCATGCTGTTCGGCTGGCTGCTGATCCGCTACTGGCGTGGGCAGCCGCCGTTCGGACGCCGTGGACCGCAGCGCCGGTTCTGAGTCCCGGCGCCGCGAAAACCGGCGATCAGCGCCACAGGCTGATCTGGTCGGCGTCGTTCAGCTGCATCGGCTGGCCGGGTTTGCACGAATAGGCTTCGGCGAACGCGGGCAGGTTGGCCAGCGGCAGGTTGCTGCGCAGTTGCCCCGGCGCCTGGTTGGCGGAAGCGGCGCGCAGCTTGGCTTCGGTTTCGCTCAGGCGCTGGCCCCACAGCTGCGACCAGGCCAGGAAGAAGGCCTGGCGGGCGGCCTTGTCCGAACTGGGCTGGCTGGCCTGCCAGGCGTTCCACGACAGTTCCAGGCCGGTCAGGTCGTCCATGGCGTCGTTGGCGACGCGGTTGCCCTGCACCTTGTCGCCGCCGGCATCCGGCCAGGTGCGGCCGTTGTACTGGTTGCCCAGCCGGGTGGCGATGGCGTCCCAGGCCGACAGGTCGGCCGGCGTCCACCAGTCGCGGACTTCGCCCCTGGCATCGACCATGCGGCCGGTGCGGTCGAAGCCATGGTTGAGTTCGTGGCCGACCAGGGCGCCATAGGCCCCGAACAGCGACGACTCGCCCTTGGAGGGGTCGAAGATCGGCGCCTGCAACGCGGCGGCGGTGACGATCAGCCGGTTCTGCGCGATGTCGTAGGTCAGTGCAGGCTGCTGCGGCAGCACGTTCCAGCGGCGCGGGGCGTTGCCCTTGCCAATCCGCTTCATTTCCTCGCGGTGGTGCCAGGTGGAGGCGATCAGCACGTTGCCGCCGAAGCTGCCGCGGCCCATCGGCTGCACGCTGTAGTCCAGGTCGCGGCGCGGGGTACCGACCTCGATCTTCAGCTTCTCCAGCTTGGCGGCGGCTTCGGCCTTGGCCGGCTCGCTCATCCACGGACTGCCGTTGATCGCCTTGCCCAGCGCCAGCCGCACCTGGTCGGCGACCTGTTCGGCGCGGCGCTTGTCGTCGCTGCCCAGGTAGCGTTCGGCGTATTCCTTGCCGAGCATCGGGCCGGCGGCGACGTTGATCGCATCCAGCACTTGCAGCCAGCGCGCCTTGGGCGCGTCCTGGCCGCGCAGGATACGGCCGCGGAATGCGAATTCCGCATCGCGCCAGGGCTTGGCCAGGTACGGCGCCATGGCGTCGCCGACCCGCCAGCGCAGATAGGCCTTCCACTGGTCGGGCTTGGCCTGGGTGATCAGGTCGTTGATCTGCTTGAACAGCTCCGGGTTGGCCATCGACACGGTGTCGTCGCGGACGCCCTGCGCCTTCAGGAAGGCATCCAGCTGCAGGTTGCGGTACGACTTGGCCAGCGATTTGACCTCGACCGGGGCGAAGTTGGCGCGCGGATCGGACAGGTCGGCCAGCGGCCGCGAGGCGCGCGCCAGCCAGGTTTCCATTTCGATGACCTGCTGCGACTCGGCATCCAGTTTGGCCGCCGGGGTGCCGGTCAGGGCCAGGATCTGCTTGATGTAATTGCGGTAGCGGCCGAGCAGGTCGCGGGTTTCGGCATCGGTGCGGGTGTAGTAGGCCGGGTCGGGCAGGCCGGTGCCGCCCTGCATGAAGTAGCCGATATGGCGTTCCAGATCCTGCAGGTCGATGTCGGGGCTGAAGTTGAACGCCACCGGGATGCCGACCTGGTGCAGGGCGGCGATCGAGGCCGGCACGTCCCTGGACTTGCGGATCGCGTTGATGCGGTCCAGCAGCGGCGCGATCGGCTTGGCGCCGTCGGCTTCGACCGCGGCTTCGTCGATACCGCTGGCCCAGAAGTCGCCCAGTAGTTTCTGCACGTGGCCCTGCGGCGCGGCCATCGCCGCTTCCAGCAGTTCGCGTTGCCGGGTCAGGCTGGTCTCGCGCATGCCGCCCAGCACGCTGGCCGCATTGCCGTCGGCGGGCGAAGGGTTGGCCTTCAGCCAGTCGGCGTTGGCGAACGCATAGAAATCGGTGCATTGGGCGCTGACCGCTGTTGCGCGCGTGGTCTTCTTCTTCGCGGCCCGGGCATCGCCGACGCCCAGTGCGGAAACCATCAGGGCCGCGACCAGGGCGGTGGCGAGGGGGCGGGCAACACAGCGCTGCGACGGCATCCGGACAAGCTCCATCTACGTGAAGCGGGGGATTCTACCGAAGCGCCGGTGAAGTCGTCCTCATCGGCAAACGTGACGCGGGTGGCAAAAAAGCGAAGGCCCGGACAAACCGGGCCTTCGCGGGAGGAGCCTTGCGGACGGAGGCTTACCAGATCACGACCTGCTGGCCGCCGCGGCGCACCATCGGGTCGCCTTCCTTGCACGAGAAGGCGGCCGCGAACGCCGGCAGGTTGGACGGCGCGCCGATCGCGCGGAACTGCGCCGGGGCGTGCGGATCGGTCTTCAGGCGCACGGCCAGCTCTTCCGGAGTGAAGTTGCGGCGCCACACCGTGGCCCAGTTCAGGAAGAAGCGCTGGTCGCGGGTCAGGCCGTCGCTGGTGTCGTCCGGCGTACCTTCGGTAGCGGTCTTCATGGCGTCGTAGGCGGTGGCCAGGCCGCCCAGGTCGGCGATGTTCTCGCCCAGGGTCAGCTTGCCGTTGACATGGGTGCCGTCGGCGATGGAATAACCGTCGAACTGCGCGACCAGCTTGCCGGTGCGCTCGCCGAAGCCCTTGGCGTCGGCCTCGGTCCACCAGTTCTCGAAGTTGCCGGTCGGCCCAAAGCGGCTGCCCTGGTCGTCGTAGCCGTGGGTCATCTCGTGGCCGATCACCGCGCCGATGCCACCGTAGTTGACCTCGTCCGGGGCATCCGGATCGAAGAACGGCGGTTGCAGGATGGCGGCCGGGAACACGACCTCGTTCTGCAGCGGGTTGTAGTAGGCGTTGACCATCTGCGGCGGCATGCCCCATTCGGTCTTGTCAACCGGCTGGCCGATCTTGGACAGGCCCCACTTGTAGTTGAATTCGTTGGAGGCCAGCACATTGCCGATGTAGCTGTCGCGGCTGGTCTGCAGGCCGCTCCAGTCGCGCCACTTGTCCGGGTAGCCGATCTTCGGGGTGAAGCTGGACCACTTCTCCAGCGCCTTGGTCTTGGTCTCGCCGCTCATCCAGGCCAGGTTCTCGATGCGCGCCTTCAGCGCCGTGCTCAGGTTGGCGACCAGCGCCTCCATCTTGGCCTTGGATTCGGCCGGGAAGGCGACCTTGACGTACAGCTGGCCCAGCGCTTCGCCGGCTTCGCCATTCAGGGTGCGCAGCACGCGCTTCCAGCGCGGCTTGTTTTCCTTCTGGCCACGCAGGGTCTTGGAGTAGAAGTTGAAATTCTCCTCGACGAAGGCGTCGCTCAGGTACGGCGCGGCGCCGTCCACGGTGTGGAAGCGCAGGTAGGCGCGCCACACATCGGCGCCGGTGTCGTCCAGCATCGCGTTCACTTCCTTGTGGAAGTCCGGCATCGCCAGCGAGAACTTCTCCTGCGGCGCGACGCCCTGCGACTCGAAGAACCGGGTCCACGGGAAGTTGGGGGTCAGCGCGTCGGCGTCGGCCAGGCTGACCGGGTTGTAGTACAGCGAGACGTCGCGCGAGAGCTGTTCGCTGGTCTTGGAGGCCTTGGCCAGGCGGGTCTCGAAGGCGACCACGTCGGCGGCCTGCTTGGCCGCGTCTTCGGCGGTCAAGCCGGACAGTTCCAGCACCTTGGCCACGTGGGCCTGGTAGGCGTCCAGTTTTTCCTTGTTCTCGGCCTTGGTGTAGTACTCCGGATCGGGCAGGCCCAGGCCGCCTTGCGAGGCATAGGCGATGTTCATCGTCGAGTCCTTGAAATCGGCCTCGGCGCCGAAGCCGAACAGGAAGTTCTGGCCCTTGGCCGCGCTGCTGCGCAGGTAGTCGGTGATGGCGTCCTTATCGGCCAGGCCGTCGATCGCGGTCAGCTCGGACTTGATCGGGTCGATGCCCTGGGCGTTGATCTTCGCTTCGTCCATGCCGGTGGCCCAGAAGTCGCCGACCAGCTTCTCGACGCCGCTGGCGTTGGTATCGGCGGCGGACTGTTCGGCCAACTGCCTCTGCACGGCATTGGAACGCTCGTCGAGCGCCTCGAACGCGCCCCAGCTGGTGCGGTCGCTCGGGATCGGGTTGGATTCCAGCCACTTGCCGTTGGCATAGCCGGTGAAGTCGGTGCAGGCGTTCTTGCTGGTATCCAGATCCGAGCCCTGGAAACGGCTGACCGGAGGCAGGGTGGATTCGTCTAGGGTCAGGGCCATGGCCTCGGGCTTGGCCGCGTCGGTGCCGGTGGTGGATTCGGGCTGCTTGCAGCCGGCCAGGACGGCCGTCACGGCCAGGGACAGCAGCAGGATACGAGGGGTCGATGCGTTCACTAGGGTTACTCCGTTACTCCCGCCCGCAGGCGCATGAAGAGACAAGGTTGCCCCGCAGAGCGAGGACAGGTGGCCGCACTCTACGCCCATGACCATCGTCATGCAGGGTGTCGGAGGTCATGTGCGCCCTGAACGTGCTGCATAATCAACGGTTTACGCGGAAGCGGGAAAGGGAGATCCGGGATGCGAGTGCACTTCCACGGCGCGGCGGGCGAGGTCACCGGCTCGATGCATCTGGTCGAGGCGGCCGGCAAGCGGGTGCTGCTGGACTGCGGGATGATCCAGGGCGGCCGGCAGGCCGAAGCGCGCAATGCCGATCCGTTCCCGTTCGAGCCCGCGCAGCTGGATGCGCTGGTGTTGAGTCATGCACACATCGACCATATCGGGCGGGTGCCGTTGCTGGTCAAGCGAGGTTTCCGCGGACCGATCCACATCCAGGACGCCGGTGCCGACCTGATGCCGGTGATGCTGCTGGATTCGGCTTCGCTGGCTGAATCGGACGCGCGGCGCGCCAACCGCAACCTGGCCGATGGCGAGCCGCTGGTGCAGCCGCTGTACACGCGGGAGGACGTGGAAGCGACGATGCGGCAGGTGCAGCCGCTGCGCTACGACACGCGGCGGGAGATCCTGCCCGGGGTGGAGATCGCCCTGCGCGACGCCGGGCACATCCTCGGCTCGTCGATCGTCGAGCTGTGGGCGGACGGGCGCAAGCTGGTGTTTTCCGGCGACCTGGGGCCGAAGGGCACGCCGATCCTGCGCGATCCGCAGCCGGTGGCCGAGGCCGACCTGGTGCTGATGGAATCGACTTACGGCGACCGCAACCATCGCGAGCGCAGCAGCACCGTCCACGAACTAGGCGAAATCCTCGAACTGGCCTGGCGCGAGCGCGGCAAGGTGCTGATCCCGGCGTTCGCGGTGGGCCGTTCGCAGGAACTGCTGTACTGGTTCGCGCGCTACTGGGACGAGTGGGGGCTGGCGCGCTGGCGGATCTTCCTGGACAGCCCGATGGCGGCCAGGGTCGTCGATGTCTACGATCGTCACGAGGGCCTGTTCGACGCGCAGGCGCGCGAGGTCTGGCAAGGCCGGCCGCATCCGTTCCGGCTGCCCAACCTGCACATCACCGAGTCCACCGAAGAGTCGATGATGATCAACCGGATCGAGAACGGCGCCATCGTCATCGCCGGCAGCGGCATGGCCAACGGCGGGCGCATCCAGCATCACCTGCGGCACGGCATCGACCGCGACAGCACGCATGTGGTGTTCGTCGGCTACCAGTCCGAGGGCACGCTGGGACGGCGACTGGTGGACGGCGCGAAATGGGTGCGCATCCACGGCCGCGACTATCGCGTCAATGCGCGCATCCACACGGTCGGCGGACTGTCGGCGCATACCGACCAGCGCGGGCTGATGGAATGGTATGGCCATTTCGAAGCGCATCCGCCGCTGGTGCTGGTGCATGGCGAAGACCGCGCGCGCGAGGCGCTGGCCGGCGAGATCGGTCAGCGCGACGGCATCGAGGTGATGCTGGCGCGGCCGGGGATGCGCCTGCCGGTGTGAGTCGCGGCTTGCTTCGGCCGGCTCAGGTGGCCAGATCGTTGCCGTAGGTGAAGCTGCGGTTGCGGCCCAGCTGCTTGGCCTGGTACAGCGCGGAATCGGTGCGCTCCATCATCTCGGCGACGGTTTCCTCGGCGCTGTCGGAGGTGTGGATGCCGATGCTGACGGTGAAGCGCGCCGCCATCGGCAGGTCGCCTTCGCGCTTGCCGGGCAGGTTGGCCAGATCGACGTGCAGGGTGGTGGCGATGGCGGCTGCGGCCTGCGCCGAGGTTTCCGGCAGCAGCACGGCGAATTCGTCGCCACCCAGGCGCGCGATCAGGTCGCGCGGCCGTCGCGCGCGGTTCTGCAGGGTGGCGGCCAGGGCGTGCAGTACACGGTCGCCCATGGCGTGGCCGCGGCTGTCGTTGAGCTGCTTGAAGTAGTCGATGTCCAGCAACAGCAGCGACAGCGGCTGCTTGCTGCGGCGGGCGACCCGCAACTCCTGCTCCAGCGCCTCGTTGAAGCGGATCCGGTTGGCCAGCCCGGTCAGGGCGTCGGACTGGGCGCGGTGGTACGTATGTCGCAACGCATGCAGCAGCCACAGCAGCAGGCCCAGCAGCAGTACCAGCAGCACCGCGGTCGGGGCGAACCAGGCGTGAGCCAGATGCAGCAGCAGCAGCGACAGCAGCAGGGCCAGCGCGATGCCCAGCAGCAGCGGTTGCCACAGCTTGCGCATGCCGGGCAAGCCGAGCAGCGCCAGCGGCAGGCAGATCAGCAACAGCGACAGGGCGACGCGCGCCGGCAGGCCGAGCGGACTGATGGCCTTGCCCTGCAGCAGCATGTTCAATGCATTGGCCTGGTATTCCACCCCGGACAGGCGTGCCCCGCGACCGGGTGGGACCAGGCCATCGCCCATGCCGCTGGCGGTCATGCCGATCAGGATCAGGCGGTTGCGCAGCATCGGCTCGGCGATCCTGCCGTTCAGTACGTCGGCATAGGAGGCTTCCGGGAAACCGTCGGGCGGGTCCAGATAGGGCATCAGCACGCGGTTGTTGCGCACCCAGCGGTGCGGCACCAGCCCGTCCTCCGGCAACTCGCCCAGCTGTTCCCCAGGCAGGGACGAGTCGCCGGCCAGTTCAGGCTTGTCGAGCTGGGCAAGCGCCAGCGCCAGCGAGGGCCAGTGCGCCGAGCCGAGTCCGGCGCGCAGGTACATGCTGCGGGTGATGCCGTCGCTGTCCGCGCTCTGGTCGACATGGCCGAGCGCGGCGGCGGTGGCGGAGAATTCCGGGATCGGCAACAGCTCCACCGACGGGCCGTTGGAGTATTCCTCCTCGGCATAGACCGGCAGCACGACCTTGCCGCTGCGTTCCAGCGCGCGCGCCAGCAGGGCGTCGCCTTCGGGGTCGTACAGGGCCGGCTCGGACAGCAGCAGGTTCAGGCCGATGCCGCGCACGCCGATGTCGCCGAGGCGATCGATGAGCCGGGCGTGCACGCGCCGCGACCACGGCCAGCGCCCCAGCTCGGCCAGGCTCTTCTCGTCGATGGCGATCACGACGACGGCGGGGTCGGCTTCGTGCACCAGATGTCTGGAGAAATGGTCGTAGAACCAGGCATCGACTCGCCATGCGGGATCGAAGCCGATCAGCAGCACGGCGATGGCCGATGCGCCCAGCGCGGTCAGCAGGCGCGAACGTATCCGCGCGGCCAGCGGGCGCGGCGCGCTCACAGCGCCATCACCAGCAGTAGCACCAGGGCGCCGGTGCCGAGTTCGCATAGACGGCACGGGTTTTTGATGCTCTGGGCCGGCTGGAACGGGCCCTCGTAGCCGTCGCTATCGATGACGCTGGCGCGCAGGTACCAGGTGCCCGGACCCGGCTTGGGCAGGGTGATCCGCGGCTCTTCGACGATTTCGTCGACCTTGAGCCGGCTGAAGTCGGATTTGCGCGACAGCTGGAAGCGATAGCGCTGGCCGGGTTCGCCGGCCTGCCACTGGAAGGTCACCCGATCGTCGTTGCCGTCCGCAGGCGAAGTCTCGATCTCGCCGGTGGTCGCGACAGGGCGCAATTCGAAGGCCTGGGTCTGGCCGAACTCGCCCTGGTGGCCCTGGTCGTCGCGGCTGGCGATGCGCCAGTAGTAGCGTCCCGGCGGCAGGGGGTCGGCCAGTTGCACTTCGGCGGCGGCGGTTTCCGCGCGGGCAAGCGCCTGCTCGAAATCGGGAGTGTCGCCGACCTCGAGCAGATAGCTGTCCGCGTGCTCGCTTTGCGTCCAGCGGAAATCGGGGTGAGTGCCGCGCACGGTGGCGTCATCGGCCGGCGCCAGCACGAACGGCGGTTCCGGCAGCGCCTCGAGCCGGAAGCTCAGGCGCGCATCCATGCCTTCCAGGCCGTTGCCGTCGATGGCGCGGGCGAGCAGGTGGTAGTCGCCGTCGGCCAGCGCCGGCAGTTCGATCTGCGGCCGCGCGCTTTGCGCATCGGCGGCCAGGCTATCGAAACCGGGCTGGGCCGAGACCTGCACGCGGTAGCCGCTGGCGCCTTCCACCGCCGGCCATTGCAGGCGCGCACGGGCGCGATGCAGGGTGCCCGGCACCGACGACAGGTCGGGGGCAGGCAGCAGGCGGACCGGTTCGACCGGACCGTCCTGCCCGGTGGCCACGCGCACGCCGAATCCGTGCGGAACCAGGGCGGCATGCGTGCCGCTATCGACTTCGACTCCGCCTTCGGTGACTTCGGTATGGCTCAGCTCGGGCTCCGCGCGCATGCGGAAGTGGGTGCCGCGCACTGCGGAGCTGGAACTGGGCGTATCGACGATGAAGTTGGGCGCCGCGCCGCGCGCGGGCTTGATCTCGTTGCTGACGCCGCCGCGCTGCAGGCGGACGCGGGTATCGGCCATGATGCCGTGCTTGCCGTAGCGGCTCAGCCGGTCGAGCCGCAGCTCGCTGCCGCCTTCCAGCAGCAGACGCGAACCGTCGGCGAATTCAAGCGTCAGGCTGGCGTCGGCGGCGGTGCGGATCATCGTGCCGACGCCGAGTTCCGCGCCCTGGCGCGCCGGGACCGCGCTGTCCTGGTCGGGCGTCTGCACGGTGGCCTCGCCATGTACGGCGACCACGCGGGCATTGGCCGGCTGCGCGAGCAGCCACGACAGGGGGATATGCAGGATCAATCCCGGGGGCAGGTGATAGGGATTGGCGATGTCGTTGTGCGACTGCAGTTGCCGCCAGCCGATGCCGGGCTTCAGGTACTCGCCGCTCAGATCCCACAGCGTATCGCCGGGGCGCACGCGATAGTTCCAGTCCTGCGCCGACAAAGGCGTGGCGATGCCGGACAGAACCAGCAATACACCAAGCCACCATTGCCAGCGGGAGCGTCCGGCCATCAATATCGGTTCCCTGTCCGGGGGCAGGTTCCCCACCGGGCTGCGATTATAGAGGACAACGTCATGCCGCCATTATCCCGTATGGACACTTCATGCTTCCGCCGATGCGGGACGCTCACCGGCGACCGGAGCGGCGGTTGATGGCGGTCCGCCCGGAGATCGATGTTCTGCTGGTCGGCGGCGGCCACAATGGGCTGGTTTGCGCGTTCTACCTGGCGCGGGCCGGGCTGAAGGTGACCGTGCTGGAGCGCAGGCCGGTGGTTGGCGGCGCCGCGGTCACCGAGGAATTCCACCCCGGTTTCCGCAATTCGGTGGCGTCCTACACCGTCTCGCTGCTGCAGCCCAAGGTCATCGCCGACCTCGACCTGCGCCGGCATGGTTTACGTATCGTCAAGCGCCGGCGCAACAATTTCCTGCCGCTGCCCGAAGGCGGCTACCTGCTGACCGGCGCCGGGCGAACGACCGACGAAGTGGCGAAATTCTCGCGCCGCGACGCCGAGCGTCTGCCCGAGTACGAGCACCGGCTGGAGGCCATCGCCGACGTGTTGCGTGCGCTGGCCCTGCAGCCGCCGCCCAACCTGGGTTCGGATGGCTGGTGGAAGGCGATCCCCGAACTGCTGCGGGGCGCTCGCGTCGGCCGCCGTCTGCTGCAACTGGACGAAACCCTGCGGCAGGAACTGCTGGACCTGTTCTCGATCTCCGCCGCTGAGTACCTGGACCGCTGGTTCGAAAGCGAGCCGATCAAGGCGCTGTTCGGCTTCGACGGCGTGGTCGGCAACTACGCCAGCCCCTACGCGCCGGGCTCGGCCTACGTCCTGCTGCACCACGTGTTCGGCGAGGTCGAAGGCGAAAAGGGCGCCTGGGGTCACGCGATCGGCGGCATGGGCGCGATCACCCAGGCGATGGCGAAGGCGGCCAACGGGGCCGGGGCGACGATCCGCACCGATGCCGGCATCCGTGAAGTGCTGGTCGAAAATGGCCGCGCCTGCGGCGTGCGCACCGAATCCGGCGAAACCCTGCACGCGCGCTGCGTGGTCGCCAACGTCAACCCGAAGCTGCTGTACGAGCGCTTGCTGCCGACCGCGCAGGTGCCGCAACCGACTCGCGAGCGGATGCGTCACTGGCGCTGCGGCTCGGGTACCTTTCGCATGAACGTGGCGCTGTCGCGGCTGCCGGATTTCAGCGCCTTGCCCGGTGAAGGCGACCATCTGACTGCCGGCATCGTTATCGCGCCGTCGCTGGCCTACATGGACCGCGCCTGGCGCGATGCGATGGATTTCGGCTGGTCATGCGAACCGATCGTGGAGATGTTGATTCCATCCACACTCGACGATTCGCTGGCGCCACCGGGGCAGCACGTCGCCAGCCTGTTCTGCCAGCATGTCGCCCCGCAGTTGCCCGGCGGGCGTTCGTGGGACGATCACCGCGAAGAGGTCGCCGACCTGATGGTCGCCACCGTCGACCGTTTCGCGCCGGGCTTTGCCGCTTCGGTGCTGGGCCGGCAGATCAAGAGCCCGCTGGATCTGGAACGCGACTTCGGCCTGATCGGCGGCGACATCTTCCACGGCGCGCTGTCGCTCAATCAGTTGTTCAGCGCGCGGCCGATGCTGGGTCAGGCGGATTACCGCGGGGCGATCCCGGGGTTGTACCTGTGCGGCTCCGGCACCCATCCCGGCGGTGGCGTCACCGGCGCGCCTGGACACAACGCCGCGCAGGCGGTCATTGCCGATCTGGGTTGAGCCGGGCTTCTGTCGGCAGGTACAGGTCGGCGATCTTCACCGCATCGTCGTAGGGTTCCGGGCCGTTACGGTTGGTCAGCACGATCACCGTCAACCGCTGGTCGGGCAGGCGCAGGATCACGTTGCGGAAACCGATGCTTTCGCCGCTGTGCCACAACATGTCGCCATCGATGCGCCAGCCGAAACCGTAATGCGGCGCGTGCGGTTCCGGTGTCACGGTCGCGGGGCTGAAGGCCATGCGCAGCGATTCGGCCTTCAGCAGCCGCTCGTCGTACAGCGCGGCGTCCCACTTCGCCAGTTCGTCCACCGAGGAATAGATGCCGCCATCGCCGAGCACGGCGCTGGTCAGGCTTTGGTCGGTGCGTTGCCAGCGGCCATCGACCGAGCTGTAGCCGTAGGCGCGTTCGGGCACTTCGTCCACGCCGTCCTGGTGCGCGTAAGTGCCGTCCATGCCCATCGGCAGGAAGATGTGCTGGCGCAGGAAGCCGGCGAAATCCTGTCCGGAGGCCTCGCCGACGATCAGCGCCAGCAGGGCATAGCCGCTGTTGCTGTAGCGATAGTCGCTGCCGGGTGCGAAGTACAGTCGGTCTTCCCGCTCCAGCAGTCGCAGCACGTCGATGTCGTGCAGCTGGGCGGTCTGTCCGGCCGGCATCAGGTCCTCGTAATCGACCAGTCCGCCGGTATGACTGAGCAGGTGGCGGATCGTGATCGCATCGGCGGCCGGGGGCAGGCTCGGCAACCAGCGCCTCACCGGATCGTCGATGGACAGCTTGCCGTCCTCGGCCAGTAGCAGGATCGCGGCGGCGGTGAACTGCTTGCTGACCGAGGCCAGCCGGTAGTGGGTATCCGCTGTTGCCGGTCGCCCGGTCTCCAGCTCGGCCATGCCGTAGCTCTTGCGAAAAACCGGTTGGCCATCGCGGATCACCAGCACCGCGGCGCCAGGCACGTCGCCGGCGTAACGCTGCATCAAGGCGTCGATGAAGGCATCTGGTGAGGACGGATCGTCGCCGGCGACGGTTTCGCGTCCGCAGGCGGCCAACAGCATCAGCAGGGCGAGGGTTGGAACGAAGCTGCGCAGGTTCACGGCGGACTCCCGGACGCGTTGGTTCCGAGTGTACGCAAGCCCGGTTCAGTCCAGCGCGGCTTCGTGGCGCAGTTGCGCTTCGCGTTGGTGTCCAAGGTAGGCACGGATGGCGTGGCGCATCGCGTACAGTAACGGAATCATCGCCACCGCGGCCAGCATCTTGTAGACGTAGTTGACGCTGCTGACCGCCAGAAACAGCGAGGTTGGCCAGTGCTGCGGCCCCAGCACGAAGGCGATCCAGATCACCACGAAGCTGTCGACCAGTTGCGATACCGCGGTCGATCCGGTGGCGCGCAGCCACACCCAGCGCTCGCCGGTGGCGCGGCGGATGCGGTGGAACACGCCGACATCGATCAGCTGCCCCAGCAGGAAGGCCACTACCGAGCCGGCGATCGACCACATGCCCTGGCCGAAGATCGCCGCGAACGCGGCCTGGTAATCCGGCACTCCGCGATCGGCCGCGGCACCTACCCACCACGTCGCCGGTGCGGTGGCGATGGCCAGGAAGGCGAATACGAAGCCGTACACGATCAGCGCCACCGTCAGCCACGAGATGAAACGCACCCCGCGGCGACCGAAGAACTCGTTGATGACGTCGGTCAGCACGAACACGAACGGCCACAGCAGGGTGCCGACGGTGAAATTCAGCGAGCCGCTCTGGCCGAACAGGTTCCATTCCAGCGGGGCGATGCCCAGGGTGTCTTCCAGGGCGAAGATCTTGACCCCGATGAATTCGGCCAGCACCGCGTTGACGCAGAAGAAAGCCGCCAGCAGGATGAACAGCCGTACCGCACGGTCGTCGAGGGTGCGTGTGGCTTGGGCGGGCGGCGCGGCGGGCTCCATGCGGCGATTGTACGGTCCGCCGGACGGATGCGCCCTCCGCTCACCGGGTCCGTTCGACGAGGGCTTCGATGTTGTACGCCACCCGCGCCACGGCGTTGCGCCCTTCCTCGATGGCTTCCTTCGCCCGATGGAAATCGTACAGGCCCATGTGGGCCAGCCGCGGCGCGACGATCAGTTCCGGCGGGTCGCCGGCCATGCGGCTGCGGGCGATCCGCACCTGCATGATGTTGATGCTTGAGGCGAGCACGTTGAGCAGATCGGGCACGCGCGGCTGATCGCGACCGTGGTTCGAAGACGGCGGGCGCATCGCGGCGAGGCGCCCCTGCAACTTGCCCCACCAGTCGTCGCGTTCTTCGGGCGGTGGCGCTTCCTGCACGCGGCTCTGCTGCAGGTTGCGTCCCAGCATGTCGGAACTCAGGTCCACCGCGATCACCACATCGGCTTCCATCGCCCGGGCCAGCGACACCGGCACCGGATTGACCAGTCCGCCGTCGACCAGGATCGTGTCGCCGTGGATCACCGGTGTGAACAGGCCGGGCAGGGCGATGGACGCGCGCACCGCACGCAATGTCGAGCCGCTGCGCAGCCACACTTCCGCGCCGGTGCGCAGCGATGTCGCCACCGCCGCGAAGGGGATGTCGAGTTCTTCGATGGGACGATCCTGGTATTGCTGCTCGAAGAATGCCATCAGCTTCTCGCCCTTCAGCAGGCCGCCGCCGAAGCCCACGTCGAGGAAGCTGGCGACTTCCCGCAGTCCCAGCTCGAGCACCCATTGCTCGAAGCGGTCCAGCTCGCCGGTGGCGTAGACCGCGCCGACCAGCGCGCCGATCGACGTGCCGCAGACCATGTCTATGCGCATGCCGGCTTCTTCGAGCGCGCGGATGACCCCGATGTGCGCCCAGCCGCGTGCCGAGCCGCCGCCCAGTGCGAGTGCGACGGTTGGCCGCTGGCTCGCGCTCATGGGCTGCCTCAGCGGTCCCCGGCGCGGGTGAAGCTGATCGCCTCCGGCGCCGCCGCGCCGCCGGAGATGATGAAGCTCATCGCCTGGTCGACCGTCCAGTCGGTCGGCGTCAGCAGCTCCACCGGCACGATTTCCAGATAGCCGGAGGTCGGGTTGGGCGTGGTCGGCACGTACACCGCGGCCAGTTCGCGGCCGGTGCCTTCTTCCTTGATGACACGGGTAACCAGGCCGACCGACTTCATCTCCCGGTGCGGGAAGTCGATCAGCACCACGCGCTCGGTGCTGCCGGGTTTGACCTGCAGGATTTCCAGCAGCTTGCGCGAACTGGTGTAGATGGTGCTGGCCAGCGGGATGCGCAGGATCAGCTGTTCGAACCAGTGCAGGATCCGCTGACCGATCACGCGCCGGGTCAGCATGCCGACCAGCAGGATCACGCCCAGCGTCGCCGCCAGGGCGATGGTGTTCTGTACCCACAGTGCGCTGAACCAGCCCATCGAACGCGGGAACGAATCGGCGATCTGTTGCGAGATCGGTCCCACCCACGGTTTGCTGACGTCCGACAGCAGCACGAACACGAACTTGACCACGACCCAGGTCAGCCAGATCGGCAGCAGGGTCAGCAGGCCGGTGATGAACAGCCGTTGCAGGGTGACGCGGGGGCGCGGGGGTTCGGGGATGGTCATGCCGGCCATTGTACGGGGCGGTGATTGCCCGCGTTATAGTCGCCGGCAGGACACGGCAGCCGGGGAACGGAATGCGCAAGGCGATCAAATGGATGTTCTGGATGCTGGGTGGCGTGCTGCTGCTGGCGGTGTTGGTCTGGCTGGCCAGCCGGATGAGCCGGGTTCCGCCCGAGCAGGCGCAGGCGCTGGCCATGCTGGATGCCCCGATACCCGTACCGGCGGGCCGCAACGGCTTCGCCGCGCTGTGGTCGCTGCAGTACGACATCCCGGTGGACAAGGCGGAGGCGCTGCTGGCGCAGGACGTGCAACGGTTTGCCGACTTCAAACCGGAATCCGATGGCGGCAACGTGGTCACGCAGGCTTTTGCCAGCCTGTTGGACGAGGTGCCGAGGCTGGACGATGGCGCCCCGACCGAACCGGCCCTGTGCAACCTGCACGATGGCAATTGTCTGGCCACGATACGCGCCTCGTTGGAGGCTTATGCGCCCGTGATCGAATCGCGCAGGGAAATTTCCCGTCGCGTGGCAGCGCTGGACGGGTACGGCTATTTCCACATGCCGTATGCGCCACGTCTTGATACGCCGATCCCGCCATACCAGGCCTTGACTCGGGACTTGTCGATACATGCCTACGACTTCGCGCAGGGACAGATCGATGTGGCGTTGAAGGGCGTTTGCCGTGACGCCTCGATCGCCAGCAAGATAGTGGACAGCAGCGATTCCCTGATCGCCAGTATGGTCGGCATCGCCATGGTGAAGGGTGCCGGTAGCTTGTTGATCGAGATGCTGTCGGAGCTTCCGTCGGACTACCCGTTGCCGGCGCAATGCGGCGAGGTGTTCGATGGTGGCGTGGCCATGAGCGCCGCCGTTTGTTCGGCCATGATGGGAGAAGGGCGGTTTTCCACTGGCGGTCTCCGTACGTTGAACCTGGCGCCGGCCGGGGGCGTGATCGAGACCGCCATGACTAGGCTGATATTCGATGTCGAGAAGACCGCGGCGCGTGGCGCATCCAAATTCACGTGGTATTGCGACGAACAGGCTAGGCAACAGATTGCTGCTGACCAGCCCCTGCACAATCCGACGGCACAGCCATCAATGTGGTCGCTGGACTGCGTGGCCAACGCGGCCGGCTGCATCCTGATGGATATCGCCGCGCCTGCTTACGACGAATACGGTCTGCGCCTGCAGGACGCGCAGGCGCAGCAGCAACTGGTGGCCACCTGGCTGTGGTTGCGCGGGCGGGACGGCGATGCGCGACCACTGGCCGAACGGCTGGCGTCGCGACCACAGGCGCTGAAAAGTCCGGCACGCTCTATCACGGTCAGTGAAGACGGCAAGTCGCTTCGAATCGACATGTACGAAGCCGGCCGCTTCCCTGATGGCTTCTGGCAACTTCCGCTGCCGGAATGGATGGCCGACAGCGGATCGGCGCCCTGATTCAGCTGGCTTTGGTCGTGGTGCGCGCCTTCGGTTTCAGGCGCGCATAGACCTGCTTGCGGATGCGGGCCACGACTTCTCCCTGCGCGTCGATCACGTCCACCGGGAACCAGCGCAGGCACTTCTCCCCGCCGGCGGTGGCGGCGCGGATGTCCGCCAGCGCTTCGTCGGTGATGCGGAACTCGGCATGCACCGTGCCCTTGCCCGGTTTGACGAATTCGATCTCGCCAGCCTTGTCCCAGACGTAGTGGTCGCTGCCCAGCTGATGCAACAGCAGCAGCATCCAGAACGGATCGGTCATCGCGAACAGACTGCCGCCGAAGTGGGTGCCGACGTAGTTGCGGTTCCACGGCCGCATGCGCAGCTCGACCCGCGCATGGCGATAGTCGTCCGACAGGTCGGTGACGTGGATGCCGGTAAACAGGAATGGCGGCCACAGGTTCAGGCCAAGGCGGAACAGGGAAGCCTTCATGCAGGGCGGGGATGGCGTCGCGAACGGATGGCCAGCCTACCATACGGATAGGTATGTTTTTGGCGACTAGAACAGCAGGGCCGACATCTTGCGCCGGTACCGACCGACCAGGTCGGCGTCCTCGATCACCCGGAAGGCATCGATCAGGGTCTGCTTCGGCAGGCCATCGCGGTAATTGCGGTCACGGCGCAGCATTTCGATGAATTCGGTCAGTGCGGCCTCGGCGTCGCCCGCGACCAGTCGGTGCACGCCCAGCAGGTGCCGGGCCTGCAGGTCGTCCGGGTTGGCGTCGATGGCCGATTGCAGCACCTCCAGCGGCGGCGCGTCCTTCAGCAGGGCGGCGAAGCCCAGGCTGGCGCGCGCGCGGACGGTACGATCGTCGGTAGCCAGGTTGGCCGGCAGTGCATCGAGCAATTGCTCGGCTTCGGCGCTGGCGCCGATCTTCAGCAAGGCCAGGGCCAGGTCGAGCTTCAGTTCGTCCTTGTCCGGTTCGGCCTCGACCGCGTTGCGCAGGCGCAGCACCTCGGCATGCGGATCGGGCGGGGCGACCGGCGCGTCTTCTTCGACAGCCTCGTCGTTCGCCGGCGCCGGCTGCACGCCGACCTGTTCCAGCACCTTGCGCAGTTCGCCTTCCGGCAGCGCGCCGGGAATGGCGCCCAGCACCTGGCCGTCCTTGAACACCACCATCGTCGGCACCGAGCGGATTTGGAACATGCCGGCCAGCTGCTGCTCCTTGTCGACATTGACCTTGGCGACCTTGAACGCGCCGTTGTACTCGGCTGCCAGCTTGTCCAGGATCGGCCCCAGCGTCTTGCACGGCCCGCACCAGGTGGCCCAGAAATCCACGATCACCGGGGTCTGCGCGGAGCGCTGGACAACCTCGGTCTCGAAATTGTCCAGGGTGGCGTCGAATACGTGGGGGCTGGCGGTCATGAGGGAGTCCCGGAAGAGTTCGCAATCCTAGATGGTAGCGGGGGGCGACGAATCCAAGTGCGTGCGGGGATAATCGCTGCCTGCCGAGCAAACGGGATCGAGATGAAGTTGGAGAACGCAATCCGGCTGGCCGGATGGGGAGCGGCCGTGCTTTTTCTGCTGGCGGTAGCCGGCTTCGGCGCCGCGATGCCGGGTTACGAGCAGGCGGTGTATCCGGTGGCGATCCTTGGCGCGTATGGCGTGCCGAAGGCATGGGCGTTCAACCTGATCGGTTTCGTGCTGCCGGGGCTGCTGGCGATGGGGGTGGCGATCGGCATGCGCAACGCATTGTCCGCGGCCGGCTGGGGGGCGCGGATCGGCAGCCAGCTGGTGCTGCTGGCCGGGCTGGCTTTTCTGGCGATGGGTCTGCTGCCGTTGCGGCTGGATGACCTGCATGCCGGGGTTGGCCGCTTTCACGGCGTGGCCTGGATGCTGTGGTGCGTAGCCGGCATCGCCGGCATCGGCCTGTTGGGCATGGCGCTGCGCGGCCGGCGCCGGTATTTCGCCACCGCCAGCGGGCTGGCCGCGGCGGGGATGCTGCTGGGCGCCTTCGTGCTGCCGGACCTGATCGCCGACGGTACCGCCCAGCGGATCGGCATCGCCGCCTGGTTCGCGTGGCTGGCGTGGCCCGCCGCGCGGCTGGCCACCGCTACCGTGCGAGTTCAGGGCGAAGCATAGGCCGATTCCGGCCATGCCGTGGCGGCGCATGGTGCGCTGCGGTACGCTTGGCCGCTTTGTTGCCGTCGCCGTGTCCCCGATTTCCATGTCAGCCACCGCCGAACCCGCCACCCACGACCCCGCCGCCTACCAGCCCGGGGCCGTCGAATCCGCCGCCCAGCAGTACTGGGATTCCCACCGCTGTTTCGAGGTGGACGAAGGCTCCGACAAGCCCAAGTACTACTGCCTGTCGATGCTGCCGTATCCGTCCGGCGCGTTGCACATGGGCCACGTGCGCAACTACACCATCGGCGACGTGATCAGCCGCTACAAGCGGATGACCGGCCACAACGTGCTGCAGCCAATGGGTTGGGACGCCTTCGGCCTGCCGGCCGAGAACGCCGCGATCAAGAACAAGACCGCGCCGGCGAAGTGGACCTACGCCAACATCGAGCACATGCGCGGGCAGCTGAAGTCGCTGGGCTACGCGATCGACTGGTCGCGCGAGTTCGCCACCTGCCGGCCCGAGTACTACGTGCACGAGCAGCGCATGTTCACCCGGCTGATGCGCAAGGGCCTGGCCTACCGCAAGAACTCGGTGGTGAACTGGGACCCGGTCGACCAGACCGTGCTGGCCAACGAGCAGGTCATCGACGGCCGCGGCTGGCGCAGCGGCGCGCTGGTGGAAAAGCGCGAGATCCCGCAGTGGTTCCTGCGCATCACCGACTATGCGCAGGAGTTGCTGGACGGGCTGGACGAACTGGATGGCTGGCCGGAATCGGTCAAGACCATGCAGCGCAACTGGATCGGCCGCTCCGAGGGCCTGGAGATCGAATTCGCGGTCGAGGGCCACGAGCCGCTGCGCGTGTTCACCACCCGGCCGGACACCCTGATGGGGGTCAGCTTCGTCTCCATCGCCGGCGAGCATCCGCTGGCGCTGAAGGTGGCGCGGGACAATCCGGCGCTGGCCGCGTTCCTGGAGCAGCTCAAGCAGGGCGGCGTGTCCGAAGTCGAACTGGAGACCCAGGAAAAACGCGGCATGGACACCGGAATCCGGGCAGTGCATCCGGTCACCGGCGAGACCCTGCCGATCTGGGTCGCTAACTTCGTGCTGATGGGCTATGGCACCGGTGCGGTGATGGCGGTGCCGGGGCACGATGCGCGCGACTTCGAGTTCGCCCGCAAGTACCGGCTGCCGATCCGCCAGGTGATCGCATTGAAGTCGCCGAAGAACGACGACGAGGCCGAGTACGACCCGTCCGAGTGGCGCGACTGGTATGCCGACAAGACCCGCGAGTTCGAGCTGGTCAATTCCGGCGAGTTCGACGGGCTGGATTTCCACGGTGCCTTCGAGGCGCTGGCCGAGCGTTTCGAACGCAAGGGCCAGGGCCAGCGCCGGGTCAACTACCGCCTGCGCGACTGGGGCGTCAGCCGCCAGCGCTATTGGGGCTGCCCGATCCCGGTGGTCTACTGCGAGCACTGCGGCGCGCTGCCGGTGCCGGACGAACAGTTGCCGGTGGTGCTGCCCGAGAATGTCAGCTTCGACGGCGTGGCCTCGCCGATCAAAGCCGATCCGGAATGGCGCAAGACCGTCTGCCCGCAGTGTGGCAAGCCGGCCGAGCGCGAAACCGACACCTTCGACACCTTCATGGAGTCGAGCTGGTACTACGCGCGCTACACCTCGCCGGGCGCGAAGGACATGGTCGACAAGCGCGGCAATTACTGGCTGCCGGTAGATCAGTACATCGGCGGCATCGAACACGCGATCCTGCATCTGATGTACTTCCGCTTCTATCACAAGCTGCTGCGCGACGCGCGGATGGTGGACAGCGACGAACCGGCCACCCACCTGCTGACCCAGGGCATGGTGATCGCCGATACCTATTACCGCGCCAATCCGGATGGTTCGAAGGACTGGATCAATCCCGCCGAGGTCGAGATCGAGCGCGACGACAAGGGCCGGGTGACCGGCGCCCGGTTGATCGCCGACGGCCAGCCGGTGCAGGTCGGCGCGGTGGAGAAGATGTCCAAGTCGAAGAACAACGGCGTCGATCCGCAGGCGATGGTCGACAAGTACGGCGCCGACACGGTGCGCCTGTTCTCGATGTTCGCCGCGCCGCCGGAACAGTCGCTGGAATGGAACGAGGCCGGCGTCGAAGGTATGGCGCGCTTTCTGCGCCGGTTGTGGACCCAGGTGCAGCGGCATGCCGCTGCCGATCCCGCGGTCGCGGTCGAACCGCAATCTCTGGACGCTGCGCAGAAGGCGCTGCGACGCAAGACTCATGAGACCATCGCCAAGGTCGGCGACGACTACGGCAAGCGGCACGGCTTCAACACCGCGATCGCCGCGGTGATGGAGCTGTCCAACGCGCTGGGCAAGTTCGACGGCGACGGCGAGCAGGATCGCGCCGTGCGCCAGGAAGCGCTGGAAGCGGCAGTGCTGCTGCTGAACCCGATTACCCCGCACGCCAGCCATGCCTTGTGGCAGGCGCTGGGGCACGCCGAAACCCTGCTCGAGGACGTGCCGTTCCCGCAGGCCGACCCGGACGCGCTGGTGAAGGACGAGGTGACGCTGGCGGTGCAGGTCAACGGCAAGCTGCGTGGCACCATCCAGGTCGCCGCCGACGCGCCGCGCGAGCTGATCGAGCAACTGGCCCAGGCCGAGCCGAACACCGCCAGGTTCATGGAAGGCCTGCAGGTGCGCAAAATCATCGTGGTGCCGGGCAAGATCGTGAATATCGTGGCGGCCTGAACACCCTTGACATCACGCGTGCGGAGAGTGGGATGGGCAAGCCGGAAATTCCGGAGTTCGAGATTGCGGTTGCAAAACTGATCGAACGGGTTCAGCGATGTGCAGATGGCCCAGTGTTGGATTGGGATATCTGGTTGGCGATTGGTTTTGCGGACTTGGTGGTGTTGCTGGCGGGTGTCGCCGTCTTCCTGAAAGTTGCAGTTCCATCTCGCCGACTTGCTGTTGAAGGCCTTGTCGTGATGTTCGTGGTGGTTGGGATATTGCCGACGATAGTCCTGTATGCAGGATTGGAGACGGGTGAAATCCAGCTCCGACATGGTCGAAAATTGCGGTATTGCGTCGATCCGGCAGCCTTCTGGGCGAGAATGGCTTTCTACAATGTCTGGCTGGTAGGTGCCATGTCGGGAGTAGTGGCCACGGTCATCAGACTTCGGCGGCCATATCGCAAGTACAGGAAATACATGGATTTGGTCGAATAACGCCCCCGCGCCGGTGTTCACCTGCCATCCGGCTTGGCTATTGCCGCCCCCGCCGCGCTCGTCCAGACTTGTCGCCCATGACTTCCGTTTTTCCGTTGCGCCCCTCGTTGCGTTCCGTATCTCGCCTTGCTGCGCTGGCTTTGCTGATCGTGGCGCTGTCGGCTTGCGGCTTCCACCTGCGCGGCAATATCGCTTTGCCGCAGGACCTGGGACCGATCAAGGTGGTGTCCACGACCGCCTACAGCCCGCTGACCGGCTCGCTCGGCCGTGGATTGGAACTGGCCGGCGCTACGCTGGCGGCCGAGGACGCCAGCGACGTGGCCACGCTGAAGGTGCTGTCCGAGCGCTGGGGCGACCGTCCGATCGCCATCGACCAGTACGGCCGCGCTCAGGAATACAGCCTGCGTTACGCCACCGTGTTCGAGTTCGTCCGCGCCGACGGCAGCGTGCTGGTGCCGCAGCAGGTGGTTGAATTGTCGCGCGACTACGTGGCCCCGCCGATCGACGCCATCGGCACCGATACCGAGCGCGACATCCTGGCCGAGGAAATGCGCAAGGAGATGTCGTCCTCGATCCTGCGCCGGATCGACAGCGTCATCCAGAGCGGTGCGGTGGTGCGGGACGCCGCGGCCACGCCCTGATGGAGCTCAGCCCGGAACGGCTGGCTGCGCAGGGCGCCGACGCGCCGTTGCAGCCGGTCTACCTGATCGCCGGGCCGGAGTTGCTGCGCGTGCTGGAGGCAGCCGATGCGGTACGCGCGATGGCGCGTGCGCAGGGCATCGGTGAGCGCGAAGTGTTCGACGCCGACGGCCGCGATTTCGATTGGGGACAGCTGCAGAGTGCATTCAACGCGCCCAGCCTGTTCAGCCCGCGACGGCTGATCGAAGTCCGCCTGCCCAGCGGCAAGCCCGGCAAGCAGGGAGGCGAGCTGATCCAGTCCTTCTGCGCCGATCCGCCGCCGGACGTGGTGCTGCTGATCACCGCGCATGAATGGAGCCGCTCGCACCAGGGCAAGTGGTCCGATGCGGTCGCCAAGACCGGCACGCTGTCGGTGGCCTGGGCGATCAAGCCGCACGAACTGGGCGGCTGGGTGGAATCGCGGCTGCGCGCGCGCGGCCTGCGCGCCGACGCCGAGGCGGTGCAGGTGCTGACCGAGCGGGTCGAAGGCAATCTGCTGGCGGCGGCGCAGGAGATCGACAAGCTGGCTCTGCTGTGCGCCGAAGGGCAGACCCTGGACGCGGCGGCGGTGCAGTCGCTGGTCGCCGATGCGGCGCGTTACGACGTGTTCCGCCTGGCCGAGAGCATGCTGTCCGGACAGGCCGGGCCGGCCATGCGCATGCTCGCCGGCCTGCGTGCCGAGGGCGAGCAGGTTGCCGCGCTGACCCCGATCCTGATCAAGGAACTGCTGCGCTGCGCCACGTTGGCACGGGCACAGGCGCGCGGCGGCAACCTGGCCGCCGAGATGAAATCGCAAGGCATCTGGGAAAGCCGGCAGGCGCCGTTCCGCCGCGCCCTGCAACGGCATGCGAATCCGCAGCACTGGGAGCGCTTCGTCGCCGAGGCTTCGCGGGTGGACCGCATCGCCAAGGGCCGCGGCGACGGCGATCCGTGGCGGGTGCTGGAGCGCCTGCTGCTGGCGGTGGCCGACGCCAGGGCCGTGCGCCTGCTGGCGGCCTGAGGGCGGGCGTTGGCGTCCCCGGATTCATTCCGCCTGCACCTGAGCTACGGCGGCACCTTCGATCCGGTCCACAACGGCCACCTGGCGGTGGCACGCGATGCCGGCAATGCGCTTGGCGTACCGGTCTGGCTGACCCCGGCGGCCGATCCGCCGCACCGCGCGCCGCCAGGTGCCAGTGCCGGCCAGCGTGCCGCCATGCTGGAACGGGCGCTGGACGGGCAGGGCCGATTGCGGATGGACCTGCGCGAGCTACGCCGGGCCGACGCCGATCCGGAGCGGCGCTCCTGGACCATCGACACCCTGCACGAACTGCGCGGCGAACTGGGGCCGCATGCACCGATCGCACTGCTGCTGGGCGCCGACAGCTTCGTCGGCCTGCCGAGCTGGCGCGACTGGCGCGAGCTGTTCGCGCTGGCGCACTTCGTCGTCGCCGACCGTCCCGGCAGCCCGCTGGACGGCGGACTGCCGGCCGAACTGGCGCAGATCCTTGCCGAACGGCTGAGCGATTCGGCAACGGCACTGGAAACCGCGCCGGCCGGCCGGATCTGGCGGTTGCAGCAGCCGTTGCGACCCGAATCGGCCACCGACATCCGTCGCCGGATCGTTGCCGGCCAGCCTTGGCGCGGCCTGGTGCCGGCCGCGGTGGCCGATTACATCCTCGCCCACGGCCTGTACGGCGCGGGCGGCGCCACCCCGGGCCACGGCCCGTCGACGGGTACGGCGCTATAATCGTCCCCGTTCAACCAGCCCGCAGAGCCTTTTTTGTCCAGCCAAGCGCAAGTCATCAAGACCCGGATCCCCAACCCGCCGCCCCCGACCCCCGTGCTGCTGGCCAGCGTGCACGACGCACTGGCCGAGCTGAAGGCCAAGGATGTCGTCGAAATCGACGTGCGAGGCAAGTCCAGCGTCTCCGACTACATGGTCATCGCTTCGGGCACCTCGACCCGGCACGTCAAATCCATTTCCGACGAAGTGGTCAAGTTCGCCAAGCGGCTGGACCTGATCCCGCTGGGCGTGGAAGGCGAGCGCGAGGCCGAATGGGTGCTGGTCGACCTGGGCGACGTGATCGTCCACGTCATGCTGCCGCGGGTACGCGAGTTCTACGCGTTGGAACGCCTGTGGACGGTCGGCGATCAGGCGCCGGAAGCGGAAGCGGCCGAAGCCGTGGATGCGGACGCCCGCGACTGATGGGCGTTTCGGGGTCGATCGACGCGGCCCGGGCCGCACCGCGCGGGACGTGAAGGCACGACTGATCGCCACCGGCGAACGCGCGCCTGCCTGGGTCGCGCAGGGATTTTCCGAATACCGCAAACGGCTTTCGCACTGGTTGCCGCTGGAACTGGTCGAGATCGAGCCGGGCCTGCGCGGCAAGGGTCGCGATCCGCAGCGCGCGATCGAGGACGAAGGCAAACGGGTGCTGGCGGCGTTGCCGAAGCAGGCGCACGTGGTCGCCCTGGAAGTCACCGGCAAGACCTACAGCTCCGAAGCGCTGTCGCAGCGGATGGAGCACTGGCGCGGCCAGGGTCGCGATCTGGCCTTCCTGATCGGCGGGCCGGAAGGCCATGCTCCCGACGTGCTGGCTGCCGCCCACGAAACCTGGTCGCTGGGGCCGTTGACCCTGCCGCACATGCTGGCGCGGCTGCTGGTGGCCGAGCAGCTGTACCGCGCGGCGGCGATGCTGGCCAACCATCCCTACCACCGCGCCTGAGGCGCGGCGGCAGGGCGGCGGCGATCACTGCAGGGTGAAGCTGATCGGCACCAGGCCCCAAGCCTGGACCGGATGGCCATCGCGCACGGCCGGCTGGAACAGCCAGCTGGCTTTCACGTGCTGCAGGGCGCTGCGATCCAGATTGCGGTTGCCGCTGCTGCGTTCGATGTTGACCTGCAGCGGCCGTCCGTCCACGTCCACCAGCACCCGCAGCAGCACGGTGCCCTGGATGCCGCGACGGGCTTCGGCGGCCGGGTAGGACGGTGCGGTGGCACGCACGTAGCCGAGCTGGCCAACCTCAACCGGACCGGTGGAAACCGGTGCCACATCGGTGACCGGTCCGGTTGTCTCGATCGGCATGTCGGCGGCGAGACTGCCGTTGTCGACGATTACCGGAGCATTGACGACCGGCACGTCGATCTGGACCGGAACCTTCGGCTGGGTCTGCGGTTTGGGCGTGGTCTTTGCGTGTTTGATGATTTCCGGTGGCAACGGCGGCTGTTCGGGCTTGATCGCCCGTATCCAGATCGTCTCTTCCACGATCTGCGCGACTGGCGGGGTCGTCGCGGTCATCGGCACCAGCAACAGCAGCAGGGCCAGCAGATGGACGGTAATGGCGCCGGCCAGGGCGAGGATGCGGCCGGTATCCAGTTGCAGCGAGGGCGTGCGCAGTGTGCGAACCATGATCCACCTCCGTTCATTGGGATGCAGAGGGAACAACGTCCGGGCGGGACCAACGGGGTTGGCATCCGCGGTTCGACGATGCGCCGATGCCGGCGGTGATGCAAGTGCAGCGGGAGTGGAGAGGAACGAGAAGCGAGGAACGAGGAACGAGTGGGGAACGAGAGACGGCGGGGTCTCTCGTTCCGGGCCGTTGGCGGGCGGCTTACTTGCCCAGTTCGAAGGTCACGTCTAGGCTGACCGACAGGGTGGTTTCGCCGGGCGAGACCGGGGTGTCCATTTCCGCCTTGGCGCGTGGGGCCGCGGCCGCCATTCTCACTGGCACCGGCCGGAAACTGCCGCCGCCTTCGGAAATGCTGACGATCCGGCGCACGCGCAGACCCAGTGCCTTGGCATAGGTTTCGGCCCTGGCCTGGGCGTTCTTCAGTGCGGCCAGGCGGGCTTCGTCGTAGACCGGTTCGGGGTCGTCGATCTCGAAGCCGGGTCCGTAGATCTGGTTGGCGCCCTGCGCCGACAGCGCGTCCAGCACCTTGCCCAGGCGGGCGATGTCGCGGACCTTCAGGCCGACCGTGTTGGTGGCCTGGTAGCCGGTGATCGTCGGTGTGCGGTTCTCGCTGTAGCGGTATTGCGGGCTGAGCTGGATGCCGCTGGTCTGGATGTCCTTTTCGGCGATCCCGGCGGCCTTGATGGCGTCCATCACTCCGGCCATCTGTTCGGCATTCTGGCGCATGGCGGTATTGCCGTCGGCGGCGCGGGTCACCACGCCGGCCGAGACCGTGGCCACGTCGGGGATGCGCGAGGCCTCGGCCTGGGAAGACACGTTGAGCAGGGTGCCGTCGGTGGCGACGACGCCGGTACCGGCGAGGGTCTGGGCTTGGCTGGGGTTCATCAGGGCGGTTCCTAGAACAAGGGACAGGGCGAGCAGCAGCGGGCGGATGGAAGCGGTCATGGGTCCTCCTTGCGGGTGGTTCGGGC
Organism: Pseudoxanthomonas kalamensis DSM 18571; assembly: GCF_010211745.1. Classification (GTDB taxonomy): domain Bacteria; phylum Pseudomonadota; class Gammaproteobacteria; order Xanthomonadales; family Xanthomonadaceae; genus Pseudoxanthomonas_A; species Pseudoxanthomonas_A kalamensis. Next base: position 83,135 of record NZ_PDWQ01000003.1, read on the forward strand.
GCCGGGCGCGTCGTGCGACGGCCAGCGTGTTGTCCCGACGATGAACGGGTTGTGAGCCGGTCCGGGGTTGGCGACGATTGTGACCGCTACGGGGCGGTTCAGTCAGGCGGCGCAGGTTATCCTGAGCGGATGCTCTATCTGGCGTCGCAATCCCCCCGTCGCGCCGAATTGCTGACCCGCCTGGGGCTGCGCTTCGGCCGCATCGATCTGGACATTCCCGAGCACCGCCAACCCGGCGAGGCGGCGGAAGAGTACGTGCGCCGGGTGGCGCGCGAAAAGGCCGGTGCCGGCCTGCTGCAGGTGATGTCGGCGCCGGAGGCGGTGGTGCTGGGTGCCGATACCGAAGTGGTGCTGGATGACGAGGTGTTCGGCAAGCCGGCTGACCTGGCCGACGCGGCGGCAATGCTGCGCCGCTTGTCCGGACGCAGCCACCTGGTGATCTCGGCGGTCTCGGTGGTCAACGCCGGGCGCGAGGCGCAGGCGGTGTCGCGCTCGCAGGTGAGCTTCGCGGCGCTGTCCGAGGCCGACATCGCCGCCTATCTGGCCACCGGCGAGGCGATGGGCAAGGCCGGCGCCTACGCCATCCAGGGCTATGCCGAGTGCTTCGTCGAACGGCTCGACGGCAGCCATTCCGGGGTGATGGGCCTGCCGCTGCACGAGACCGCGCGGTTGCTGAAGCAGTTCGGGGTGATGGCATGAGCGAGGAAATCCTGGTCAATGTCACCCCGCGCGAGACCCGGGTGGCCGTGGTCGAGAACGGCATGCTGCAGGAACTGCACATCGAACGCGGCTGGCGTCGCGGCGTGGTCGGCAACATCTACCGCGGCAAGGTGCAGCGGGTCATGCCCGGCATGCAGGCGGCCTTCGTCGATGTCGGCCTGGAACGCGCGGCCTTCCTGCACGCCAACGACATCGTGCGGCCGTTGCAGGCCGAAGCGGCCGAGGCGGTCACCGAACCGCCGGCGGTGTCGATCACCGAACTGCTGCGCGAAGGCCAGGACGTGGTGGTGCAGGTGGTCAAGGACCCGATCGGCAGCAAGGGCGCGCGGCTGACCACCCAGATCAGCATTCCCTCGCGCTACCTGGTGCTGATGCCGCAGTCGGCCAGCATCGGCATCTCGGCGCGAATCGAGGACGAAGGCGAGCGCCAGCGGCTGAAAACTCTGGTCGGCGGCCTGTCCGAACTGCACGGCGGCCACGGCTACATCGTCCGCACCAACGCCGAGAGCCAGCCCGAGGAAGCGTTGGCCGACGACATCGCCTACCTGTCGCGGGTCTGGAACATTGTCGGCAAGCGCGGCCGCGAAGCGCCGCCGCAGACCTGCATCTACGAGGACCTGAGCCTGCCGCTGCGCGCGGTTCGCGACCTGATTCGCAAGGACGTGGAAAAGGTGCGGGTGGATTCGCGCGAAACCTACGAGCGGCTGCAGGCCTTCGTCGCCAAGTACATGCCGGTGCTGGCCGAGCGCATCGAGCTGTACACCGGCGACCGCCCGATCTTCGATCTGTACGGGGTCGAGGACGAAATCGGCCGCGCGCTGGACAAGCAGGTGCCGCTGAAGTCCGGCGGTTACCTGGTGATCGACCAGACCGAGGCGATGACCACGATCGACGTCAACACCGGTTCGTTCCTCGGCCAGCGCAACCTCGAGGAAACCGTGTACCGCACCAATCTGGAAGCGGCGCAGGCGGTGGCCCGGCAACTGCGCCTGCGCAACCTGGGCGGCATCATCATCATCGACTTCATCGACATGGACGACCCGGAGCATCGCCGCCAGGTGCTGCGCACGCTGGAGAAGGGGCTGGCGCGCGACCACGCCAAGACCACGGTGTACGACTTCTCGCCGCTGGGGCTGGTGGAAATGACCCGCAAGCGCACGGTGGAGAGCCTGGAACGGCAGCTGTCCGAACCGTGCCCGGAATGCGGCGGCCGCGGCAGCATCAAGACCGCCGAGACGGTCACCTACGAGGTGTTCCGCGAGATCACCCGCGCCACCCGCCAGTTCGAGGCCGCGCGCTTGCTGGTGATCGCCTCGCCGAAAGTGGTGGCGCGGATCACCGACGAGGAATCGCAGGCGGTGGCCGAGCTGGAGGAATTCCTCGGCAAGAGCATCCGCTTCCAGGCTGACGACCAGTACCTGCAGGAACAGTTCGATGTCGTGCTGCTCTGACGCCGTGCGCGGGAAGACCGGCTGATGCCGACGCCATGGCGCCGCCGCGTCCGTCTGGCGCAGCGCGGGTTCTGGTACGCGGTGGCCGTGGTGTTGGTGTGCATGGCGCTGGTGCTGGGGCTGGCCAGCCAGCTGCTGCCGATGGTCGAACGCCACCCCGACAAGGTCGCGGCCTGGCTGAGCGAACGCGCCGGCCGGCCGGTGGCCTTCGACCACGTCGAAACCGCGTGGTCGCGGCGCGGGCCATTGTTGCGGCTGGATGGCCTGCGCATCGGCGAACGCGGCGAGGTGCGGATCGGCGAGGCCGAAGTGCTGGTGTCGATGTACGGTGGGCTGCTGCCCGGGCGTTCGTTCACCGAGTTGCGCCTGCGCGGGCTGTCGCTGACCCTGCAGCGCGCGGCGGACGGCGCGTGGTCGGTGCGCGGACTGCCGGCGCAGGCCGGCGGTGGCGACCCGCTGGACAGCCTGGACGGACTGGGCGAATTGCAGGTGATCGGCGGGCGGCTGGCGATCGATGCGCCGGAGCTGGGCTGGAACACGCAACTGGCCGACATCGACCTGCGCCTGCGCGTGGATGATCAGCGCGTGCGCGCCGGTGCCCGGGTCCGCGCCCGCGAGGGTGGGCAGCCGCTGCTGGCGGCGGTGGATTTCGACCGTGGCCGCGGCGACGGCAAGGCGTTCCTGCAAGCCGATCCGGCCGACCTGTCGGAATGGGGCGAACTGTCGCGCTATGCCGGCGTGCAGGTCGCCGGCGGCAGCGGGCGCGTCGGTGCCTGGCTGCGGCTGCACCGGCACCGGGTGGTGATGGTCGACAGCGAGCTGCACCTGCGCGACGTCGATCTGCTCGGTCAGCCGTATCCGGGCAGCGGCGACATCGCGCCGTCGGCCCGCTTCGCGCAGATCAATGGGCGCCTGCGCTGGCGGCTGGCCGCAGGTGGCTGGCGCCTGGATGCGCCGCAGCTGCGGATGGGCGACGCGGCCGCGCCGCAGCAGCTGGACGGCCTGGTACTGGCCGGCGGCGACCGCTACGGCATCGTCGCCAAGGGCATCGATGCCGGACCGCTGCTGTCGGTGCTGGCGCTGAGCGACCGGATCGAAGTGCCGGTGCGGCGCTGGCTGGCGGGGGCGCAGCCGGACGCGCACTTCTCCGATCTCTCGCTACTGGGCAGCGGCGTGGGCGGGGTCAGTGTGCAGGGGCATCTGGACCGGGTGCGCTTCGTCGCGGCGGACGGCGCGCCCGGCATCGACGGCCTGAGCGGCGAGCTGACCGGCGACGCGGACGGCTTCGCCCTGCAACTGGATACGCAGGCACCGCTGCGCTTCGACTGGCCGGACGGTTTCGGCGTGGTCCATGACGTGACCTTGGCCGGGCAACTGGCGGGCTGGCGCGAAGGCGCCGGCTGGCGGATCGGCACTCCGGCGCTGCGGGTGACCGGGGCCGACTACGGCGCCGAGCTGCGCGGCAGCCTGTGGTTCGAAGGCGACGCCAGCCGCCCGCGGATCGATGTGGCGGCCGCGCTGGACGATGCGCCAGTGACCGCAGCCAAGGGCTTCTGGATTCACCGGCGCATGCCGCAGAAGGCGATCGACTGGCTCAACGCCACCTTGGCCGGTGGCGAAGTCATCGGCGGTTACGGTCTGATCTCCGGCGACCTCGACGACTGGCCGTTCGTCGATGCGCGCGGCCGTTTCGAAGCACGCGCGCACATCCGCAACGGCCAGTTCAAGTTCAACCCCGACTGGCCGGCGCTGGAGCAGGCCGATGCCGACGTTGCCTTCATTGGCAACGGGTTTTCGATCCAGGGCACGGGCCGGCTGGACACGGTGGGCGTGGACGGTTTCGAAGCGCAGATCGCCGATTTCCGCGAGGGGCGGCTGCTGATCGACGCGCATGCGCAGGACGATGCGGCGCGGTTGCTGGAGCTGCTGCGACACAGTCCGCTGAAGGCACGTTACGGCGAGACCTTCGCCAACCTGGAAGTTGCCGGGCCGGTGCGTGCCAGCTTCCATCTGCAGCAGCCGTTGCGTTCGCAGGGCAACGTCCGCCGGCTGCTGCACGGCACGGTGGACCTGCTGGGCGCCAGCGCCAACGAGAAGCGCTGGAACCTGCCGTTGCGCGAGGTGCGCGGCGTGCTCGAATATGCCCGTGATGGCGTCGCCGCCGACCGTCTGGACGTGCGCTACGACGGCCGGCCGGGCACGCTGGGGCTGCGAATCGGCAATCGCGTGCGCGATGCCGCGCAGGCGGTCGAAATCGACCTGGGCATTGCCGCCGGCAGCGACGAACTGCTCGATCGCGCCGCCGAACTGGCCTGGTTGAAGCCATACTTCCGCGGCCGTTCGCACTGGAACATCGGGATCGCGGTGCCGGCCACCCGCAACGGTGTGCAAGCGCCGGCGCGGCTGCAACTGGATTCGGATCTGGTCGGCACGGCGGTCGGCCTGCCCGAACCCTTGCGCAAGCCGGAGGCGCAAGCGCTGGCCACCCGCATCACCGCGGCCATGCCGCTGGAGAGCGGCGAGGTCCAGGTCGCTTTCGGCCAGCGTCTGGCTCTGCGCACGCGCGCCAACGGCAGCCAGCGCGGCGTGCGCGTGGCGCTTGGCAGCGACAGCGTGGCCGAGGCGCCGCCGGCTTCGGGCCTGGTCGCCAGCGGCCATGCCGGGGTGCTGGACGCGATCGGATGGATGGCGCTGGCGTCGCAGAACCGCGGCCAGCCTGGCGCTTCGTTGCCGCTGCGCAATGTCGACATCGGCGCCGATCGCCTGCAGCTGGCCGGCGGCGAGTTCGCCGATACCCGGCTGAAGTTGTCGCCGGCGGTCGGCGGGGTGACGGTCGGTTTCGTCGGGTCGTCATTGGCCGGCAACCTGCAGGTGCCGGATGCGCAGGGCGCGACGATCAGCGGCCGGCTGAGCAAGCTGCACTGGCCGCTCGCCGCCCGTGGCGAAAGTGCAGCCGGCGGCGACGGCGCCGACTACGACCCGGCCGCGGTGCCGCCGCTGGACCTGCGGGTTGACGATCTGCAGGTCGGCGACGCCATACTCGGCGCGGCCGAACTGCAGACCCGGCCGGTCGCCGGCGGCATGCATATCGAAAGCCTGCACCTGCATTCGCCGCACCATGACACCCGGGTCAGCGGCGACTGGATCGGCCGCGGCGCGGCGGCGCGTACGCGGCTGACGCTGGCCACTCGCAGTCAGGATTTCGGCGGACTGTTCGACGACCTCGGCATGAAGGGCCGGCTCAAGGGCGGCCAGGGCAGCATCGACTTCGACGCCAGCTGGCCGGGCAGTCCGGGCGGTTTCGCGCTGGCTTCGCTGCAGGGCGGGATCGGCATCGACGCGCGCGACGGCCAGTTGTTGCAGGTCGAGCCTGGTGCCGGCCGCGTGCTCGGCCTGCTCAGCGTGGCGCAGTTGCCGCGGCGGATGCTGCTGGACTTCCGCGACCTGTTCGATACCGGCTTCGCCTACAACCACATCGAAGGCAAGCTGGCCTTCGGCGATGGCCAGGCGCGCAGCGACGGACTGCGCATCGACGGGCCGGCAGCCGAGATCCGCATCCACGGCAGCGCCGATCTGCGCAACCAGCAGTTCGACCAGACCGTCGATGTGTTCCCCAAGTCCGGCAACCTGCTGGCGGTGGTCGGCGCGGTGGCCGGCGGCCCGGTCGGCGCGGCGGTCGGCGCGGCCGCCAACGCGGTGCTGAAGAAACCGCTGGGCGAGATCGGCGCCAAGACCTATCGTGTCACCGGACCGTGGAAGGAGCCGAAGGTCGAGGTAATCAGCCGCGAACAGAGCCGGACGCAGACTGCCGCACCGTCACGGCCGTCTGGGGTTCCATGAACCACCGCCGCGCCTACTTGTCATTTCCCCTTTTCGACACCATTCCCCTGCCATGAACGATTCTTCCCTGATGCTGGCCCAATCCCGCCTGCTGCTGCCGGCCGGCATGGACCAGCGCGACCTGGAACGCGGCTTCGGCGCCCTGCTGGGGCCGGGCATCGACTTCGGCGACCTGTATTTCCAGCACGCCCGGCGCGAGAGCTGGACGGTGGAGGACGGCATCGTCAAGGACGGTGCGCATTCGATCGAACAGGGCGTCGGGGTGCGGGCGATTTCCGGCGAAAAGACCGGCTTTGCCTATTCCGACGACATCCACGGCGCGGCGCTGCTGGAAGCGGCGCATTCGGCGCGCGCGATCGCTCGCGACGGTTCCGCGATGGCGCCGCAGGCGCTGGTGGTCGGCGGCGGTCGCGCCTTGTATCCGGGCGATGACCCGATCGACGCGATGGACAACGAGGCCAAGGTCGAGGCGCTGCGCACGATCGATCGCCTGTTGCGTGCGGCCGATCCGCGCGTGCAGCAGGTCACCGTCAGCCTGACCGGCGGCGTGGACACCGTGCTGGTGGCGCGCAGCGACGGCGTGCTGGCCGCCGACGTGCGTCCGCTGGTGCGGATGAACGTGCAGGTCATCGTCGAACAGAACGGCCGCCGCGAATCCGGCTATGCCGGTTACGGCGGTCGCTATTCGTACGCCGAACTGCTGGCCGACGGCCAGCCCGAGCGCTTTGCCCGCGAAGCGCTGCGGCAGGCGCTGGTCAATCTGGACGCGGTCGATGCGCCGGCCGGGGTGATGCCGGTGGTACTGGGCAGCGGCTGGCCCGGCGTGCTGCTGCACGAAGCGGTCGGTCACGGCCTGGAGGGCGACTTCAACCGCAAGGGCACCTCGACCTACGCCGGCCGCATCGGCCAGCGGGTCGCCGCGCCGGGCGTCACCATCGTCGATGACGGCACCCTGCCGGGTCGGCGCGGATCGCTGAACATCGACGACGAAGGCACGCCGACCCATTGCACCACGCTGATCGAGGACGGGGTGCTGGTCGGCTACATGCAGGACACGCTGAACGCGCGGCTGATGGGCGCGGCGCCGACCGGCAACGGCCGCCGCGAGTCGTTCGCGCACCTGCCAATGCCGCGGATGACCAATACCTACATGCTGGCCGGGCAGCACGAGCCGGAAGAGATGATCCGTTCGGTGAAGAGGGGCCTGTACGCGGTCAATTTCGGTGGCGGCCAGGTCGACATCACCAGCGGCAAGTACGTGTTCTCGGCCACCGAGGCCTATCTGATCGAGGACGGCAGGATCACCGCGCCGGTCAAGGGCGCGACCCTGATCGGCAACGGGCCGGAGACGATGCGCAAGGTGAAGATGGTCGGCCACGATCTGGCGCTGGACGCCGGTGTCGGCGTCTGCGGCAAGGATGGGCAGAGCGTGCCGGTCGGCGTCGGCCAGCCGTCGCTGCTGATCGAAGGGCTGACGGTCGGCGGTACCAAGGCATGAATTCCCTTCTCCCGGCGGGAGAAGGTGGCACGAAGCGGCGGATGAGGGTTCGGAGACGCAATGGAAAGACGAATCGCCGGAGTGTTGCCGCGTGTGGCGGCGATCAAATGATTCGGCTTCGCCGCACTCTCACCCCAACCCCAACCCTCTCCCGAGGGGAGAGGGGCTATTCCTCGTTGTCCGCCGCTTCTCCGGACTCGTCGGGCGCTTCCTCGTCTGGCGACAGCAGCGCCTTCACTTCGCGGTACAGCTCGCGGAACGCGCGCGGCGGCTTGTTCCTGGCGCGTTCCTCGCCGGCGTTGCGGACCAGTTGCCGCAGCCGCTGGCGGTCGGCGTCGGGGAACTGCGCCAGCAGCTCGGCTAGGGCGACATCGCCGTCGGCCAGCAGACGCTCGCGCCAGTGTTCGGCCTGGTGCATCTGCGCGGTTTCGCGCCGGGCCGCCTCGCCATCGCTGTCGAGGGCGTCGCGGATCGCCTCCAGCACCTCGTCGTCCTCGCGTCGCATCTGCTTGGCCAGGTACTGCAACTGGCGCTTGTGCGCGATGTGCGAAGTGATGCGGCGGGTTTCGGCGATGTGCGGCAGCAGGTGGTCCGGCACCGGCAGTTTCGCCAGCTGCGCCGGCGACAGCGCCGACAGTTGCGCGGCCAACTCGCGCACTTCCAGCGCGTCTTCGCGCTGCTGGCTGCGGCTGGGGCTATAGAATTCGCCGGTTTCCGGATCGCGTCCTCGCATCGACACAGGATAAATCATTGAACGCAGTCACCGCTTCTTCCACCAATGCTTCTGCCGACGACAGCCTGGCCCGCCTGGACCAGCTGGAGGACACCGCGCGCCGGCTGCTGGCCAGCGCGAGCGCGCGCGGTGCCAGCCAGGCCGAGGTCAGCTGCAGCGAAGAGCACGGCCTGAACGTCAACGTGCGCATGGGCGAGGTGGAAACGGTGGAATCCACCCGCGACCGCGGGATCGCGGTCACCGTCTATTTCGGCCGGCGCAAGGGCTCGGCCAGCACCGCCGACCTGCGCGAGGACAGCCTGGAGGCGACGGGGGAGCAGGCCTGCGCCATCGCCCGCCACACCGAGGAAGACCCGGCCGCCGGACTGGCCGATCCGGCGCGGATGGCGAATGATTTCCCGGAGCTGGACCTCTGGCACCCGTGGGCGTTGCAGGCCGACCAGGCCGTCGATCTGGCTCTGGCCTGCGAAGCGGCCGGCCGCGACAGCGACCCGCGGATCGCCAATTCCGACGGTGCGGCGGTCGGCAGCGGCACCAGCCTGGCGGTGTACGCCAACTCGCACGGTTTCGTCGGCCGCGAACGCAGCAGCCAGCATTCGATCGGCTGCGCGCTGATCGCTGGCCACGGCGACGGCATGCAGCGCGACGGCTGGTACAGCATCGGCCTGGCGCGGGAAGACCTGCAGGCACCGGAGGAGATCGGCCGCAGCGCGGCGCAGCGCACGCTGGCGCGCTTGCAGCCGCGCTCGTTGGCCACCGGCGAGTATCCGGTGCTGTTTTCCGCCGAAGTGGCGCGTTCGCTGATCGGCCACTTGTTGGGAGCGGTATCGGGCAGCGCGTTGTACCGGCGCGCCAGCTTCCTGCTCGACCATGCCGGGCAGAAGATATTCCCCGCGGGATTCGCCATCGACGAATTGCCCTTGCTGCGGCACGGACTGCGTTCGGCGGCCTTCGATGCCGAAGGCGTGGCCACCGCCGACAATCCTCTGGTGGCCGATGGCGTGCTGCTGCGTTACGTGCTGGGCAGCTATTCGGCACGCAAGCTGGGGCTGCAGAGTACGGCCAACGCCGGCGGCGTGCATAACCTGCAGGTCAGGGCCAATGCCGGCGATCTCGACGAACTGCTGCGCGGCATGGGCCGCGGCCTGCTGGTGACCGAGCTGATGGGGCAGGGCGTCAATCCGGTGACCGGCGACTATTCGCGCGGGGCCGGCGGTTTCTGGGTCGAGGACGGCGCCATCGTGCATCCGGTCGACAACATCACCGTGGCCGGCAAGCTGAAGGACATGTTCGCCGCCATCGAGGCGGTCGGCAGCGACGTTGACCGGCGATCGCACATCGGCACCGGCTCGATCCTGGTCGGCAGGATGACCGTGGCCGGTGGGGAGTAGTCGGCCGCATCGTGGTTGATGGAGGTTGACGGCGGTCGCGGTTTCGCTCGTGGGCCGCACGCCCCGCAAGCGGATGCTGCACCGACGTAACGTTAAATGTACATTGACGGGGGCAGACTGCACGGCCAAAGTAAGCGTTTGGCTCGCCCGGCCGAATTTTCCACCACCACCAAGAAGCAAGGGGATGACCGCATGAGCGATTTCGAGAATGCCACCACGCCGCCGCCGGCTCCGACCGGTGCCGCTCCGCAGGAAGAGAGAACCATGGCGATGTTGGCCCATCTGCTGGGCATCATCACCTGGTTCATCGGCCCGCTGATCATCTGGCTGATGAACAAGGACAAGAATCCGAACTCTTTCGTCAGTGACCAGGCCAAGGAAGCGCTGAATTTCCAGATCACGCTGGGTATCGTCTATCTGATCGGCATCATCCTTTCGGTGATCGTCATTGGAATTTTCATCAACATGCTCGCCGGCCTGGCGGGATTGATCTTCGCCATCATCGGGGGCATCAAGGCCAACGGTGGCGAGGCCTATCGCTACCCGTTCGCGTTGCGCCTGATCAAGTAAGCGCACGTTCCGCATCCCGGAACGAAAAGGCCCGGCAATGCCGGGCTTTTTCTTCGACAGATTTACCGTTGTCGGCCGGCTCAATGATCGCGGCGGATCGCCAGTTCTCCGAGCGCCGCCAGCGCGGCGGCCGACTCGCCGAAAGGGGCGAGCGTCGCACGCATCCGCGCATCCAGTTCGTCCAGCTTGGCCCTGGCGCCGGCCATGCCCAGCAGGGCCGGATAGGTGGACTTGGCCTGGGCGAGATCCTTGCCGGCGGTCTTGCCGAGCCGTTCGGAACTGGATTCGACATCGAGGATGTCGTCGCGCACCTGGAAGGCCAGTCCCAATGCGGCGGCGTAATCGTCCAACTGCTGCAGTCGTTCGTCAGGCATCGCGCCGGCCAGCGCGCCCATGCGCACCGCGGCGCGGATCAGGGCGCCGGTCTTCATCGCATGCATGGTTTCCAGCGCAGGCAGCGGCTGTTGCAGGCCAGTGGCGTCGATGTCCAGCGCCTGGCCGCCGCACATGCCGGCCGCGCCGCTTGCGGAAGCCAGCGTCTGCAGCCAGGCCACGCGCAACTGTGCGGACGCATCGGCGGCGGCCAGCAATTCGAAGGCGCGGGTCTGCAACGCGTCGCCGGCGAGGATCGCGGTGGCTTCGTCGAAGGCCACGTGCACGGTCGGGCGGCCGCGGCGCAGCGCATCGTCGTCCATCGCCGGCAGATCGTCGTGCACCAGCGAGTAGGCATGGATCAGTTCCACCGCGGCGGCGGGGGTATCCAGCAAGGTCTCGTCGGCATTGCTCAGGCGGCCGGCGGCGTAGACCAGCAGCGGTCGCATCCGTTTGCCGCCGCCGAGCACGGCATGGCGCATGGCCGCGTGCAGGCGCTGCGGCGGAGCATCAGCGGCGGGCAGGGCGGCTTCCAGCGCGTGTTCGAGCCGCTGCGCCCAGCGGGCGAATTCATTCCGCATCGGCCACCGGATCAAACGGGACCGCCGCATCAGGCTGTGCCGGATCGCTGAGCAGGCGCACGCGCAGTTCGGCCTGTTCCAGCGCGTTCTGGCATTGTCGGTACAGGCCGACGCCGCGCTCGTAAGCAGCCAGCGACTCCTCCAGCGTCATCTCACCGTGCTCCATTCGGTCGACCAGCTTTTCCAGTTCGTCCAGCGACTGTTCGAAATGCGCGACCGGCGATGCGCTGGTGTCGGGGGCGTTCTTCTTGGCCATCAGTCAAGTCTAATCCAAACCGGTGGCATCGGCCCCGGCGGCGGAACGCTCGCGCCAGCGCAGGCGGGCGCCGTGGCGACGCAGCCAGTCGTCGAAACCGGCCGAATACAATAGGTCGCCGGCGGCCAGCAGGTTGCCGGCCTCGTCGCTGAGCAGGGGCAGGCTTTCGCGCGTCCACGGCGGTACGCCTGCGTCCTGCAGCAGTTTCTTCAGCTCATGCGAATGCGAGCGGCCGGGCAGGGCGATGCGTTCGCCGCCCTGTCGCGCATGTGCCTGCACCGGCATCGGCAAGGCATCGGCGTTTTCCAGCGATAGCAGGCCACCTCCGGGGAGGATCAGCGGCAGGCGACCGTCCCAGGGCTGTTGCCAGTGCGTTGGCAACGGCTGGCGCAGGAATTCGGCGTGCAGCACGTCGCGCCAGCGACGCACGCTGGCGGCATGCTGCGGACCGTCGCCCCAGTCGAACCTAGCCTGGGCATCGTCGCGCGCCGACAGCAGTTCGCTTTCGATGCGCGCAATCCCTTCGGCTGGCAGCGGCGGCAGCTGCAGGGCGCGGATCCAGCGCCGCAGCACGCGTGCGCGGCGCGCGATGGGCAGGGCCCGCAGGGCCGTTACCGACAACGCCTGCGGGTCCAGCGTGCCGCAGGCAGCCAGCACGCGGCGATCTTCGTCGGCCAGCAGGTTGGCGGCTTCTCCACTCAGTTCGGCGCTGCGGGCGAAGGCGGCGTCAGCCTGTGGCCAGCGTTGGCGTAGCAATGGTAGGACACGATGGCGCAGGTAGTTGCGGTCCAGCGCGGTGTCGTCGTTGCTGGCGTCCTCGATCCAGCGCAGGCCTTCGGCGTGGGCGTGATCGAACAATGCGTCGCGACCAATGCCCAGCAGCGGACGCCAGTGCCAGCCAGGGCCGAAACGTCGCCATGGCCGCATCGCCGCCAGCCCTTCCACCGACGACGCGCGCAGCGCCCGCAGCAGGAAGGTTTCGGCCTGGTCGTCGCGATGATGCGCGGTCAGCAGCACTTCGCCGGGCCGCAGCAGCGACATCAGGGCGGCATAGCGTGCCTCGCGCGCGGCCGCCTCCGGACCCTGGCCGCCGTCGCGTTCGACCCGCACGCGCAGGACTTCCAGCGGAACCCGCAAGGATTCGCAGACACTTCGGCAGTGGCGTTCCCAATCGTCGGCATGCGATTGCAGCCCATGGTGGACGTGCACCGCACGCACCTCGTTTCCAGCCAGAGCGCCGGCGGTCACGGCGTGCAGCAGCACGGTCGAATCCAGCCCGCCGCTGAAGGCGATCATCAGCGGTGCATCCGGCAGGGGCAGGGCGGGCAGGAACAGCGGCATCGGCGCAGTCTATTCCGCCGCGCGGCCGATACGAAGTCGCTCAGTTCACCGCGCGCAGGATGATCACCAGCGCGGAAATCCAACAGGCGAGCACGAACAGGGCCAGCACCCAGTTCGCGTTCACGCCCCACTTGTGCTTGAAGAACAGGTTGTGGATCAACGCCACCAGCAAAGGTGCCAGAAACAGAATCGTGGGCAGCATCCACCAGGGCATGGCGGGATTCGAGGTTTCCAAGGGGTTCTCCGTCAGGTCGGGATGTAACCGGCGGCTACATATTAATGTGAGACTGCCATCCCGGCGATGCCCGGACAGGAATGGGGTCCTGCATAGTCGTCGTGGGGATTCGACGTGCCGGAATCGGTCAGGATTCCAGTGCCGCCAATTCCTTGCGTGCCGCTGTGGTCCACTCGCGCTGATCCCGTTGGTAGTAGCCGGGAGAAACGGCTGACCGGGTCAGGATCTCGTTGAAGACCTCCACGGCCTGCTCCGATTTTCCGCAACGCTTGAGCAGCAGTCCATAGCGGAGCCGGGCTTCCTCGCCCGGGAAACCCTGCACGACGGCTTCGTATTCGTGCAGGGCGGCATCCAGATCGCCGCTCTCCTCCACAGCCCGGGCATACAACAGATGGCCATCTTTCGAGCGAAATTCGGGGTTGGCCGCGATCAGGGCGTCGAGCGTTTCCCGCGTCTGTCGCGTCTGCCCCATGCCGAACTGCGCCTTGGCCAGGCCCAGCAACAGGTCCGGATCGGTGGCATACATGCCTTTCAGCGCGCTGGCATACAGTTCGGCGGCGCGGTCAAAGTCTCCATGCTTCAGGCTCTCGGCTGCCAGTTCGCGGCGGTTCTCCTGGGTGTCGGCCAGTTTGAGGTTGCTTTCCGCACGGCGTTTGTCGCGCTTCGGGTCGAGAGCGTTGCGCATCTTGCGGGCGACCTTCCTCGATCCCAGTCCGTTGCGCAGATCGGGAAGCACTTCCGCCAGGAAGTAGATCGCCACGGCGATATACGAAAACAGCAGCAGGATGAAAATCCAGTACAGCGGCCGGCCGGTGCGCACGACATGCACGCAGCACGCCACCTGCAACGCGATCGACAGGATCAGGACAGGACTCACGGCAACTCAGGCCGCTTCGTAGGCGCCGTAACCGCGCAGGCGCTGGTAACGGTTCTGCAGCAACTGATCCATCGGTTGCTGGTCCAGTGCGTCGAGTTCGTTCAGCAGCACGGCCTTCAGGCGCTTGGCCATCTGCCGCGGATTGCGGTGGGCGCCGCCGATCGGCTCGCGCACGACCTTGTCGACCAGTCCCAGCGAATGCAGGCGCGGCGCGGTCAGGCCGAGTTGCTCGGCTGCGTCCTTGGCCTTGCCGGCGTCTTTCCACAGGATCGAGGCGCAGCCTTCCGGCGAGATGACCGAATAGGTGCCGTATTCCAGCATCAGCGTGCGGTCGCCGACGCCGATCGCCAGTGCGCCGCCGGAACCGCCTTCGCCGATCACCGTGCAGATGATCGGTATCCGTAGTTCGGACATTTCCATCAGATTGCGGGCGATGGCTTCGGATTGCCCGCGCTCCTCGGCGCCGATGCCGGGGTAGGCGCCGGGGGTGTCGATGAAGGTCAGCAGCGGCAGCTTGAAGCGTTCGGCCATCTTCATCAGCCGCAGCGCCTTGCGGTAGCCCTCGGGACGCGGCATGCCGAAGTTGCGCGCGATCTTGCTCTTGGTGTCGCGGCCCTTCTGGTGGCCGATGATCATCACGCTGCGGCCGTTGATGCGCCCCAGTCCGCCGACGATGGCCTTGTCGTCGGCATAGGCGCGGTCGCCGGCCAGTTCCTGGAACTCGTCGCAGATGACCTGCAGGTAATCCAGGGTGTACGGACGGGCGGGGTGGCGGGCAAGCTGCGATACCTGCCACGGGCTGAGGTCGCGGAAGATCTGCGCGGTGCGGACGCGCAGCTTGTCTTCCAGCGCGCGGACCTCGGTGTCGACATCGACCGCCGGTCCGGCGCTGGCACCGCGCAGGGCCTGGATCTTCTCGTCCAGGTCGGCGATGGGTTTTTCGAAATCCAGGTAATTCGGGTTCATGCCGGGGGTGGGTGCCGGGTTTCCAACCGACGGATGTCGGGTCAAGCGCGCAGTTTAGCCGATGCCGGGCCGGTTCCCCGTACCCGGGAGAATGGCGGGCCCAAGCAGGGCTGGCACTGCTGCGCAACGCCAACCCGTTGATACGGAAGGGGATTCACTTCCTTTCTGCAAAGATGTCGCTCAGGTAGTCCGGCCGGCCTTCGATCCGTTCCAGGTGCGGATGACGAAGGCCGTCGTGGTAGTCCACTTCGACGGTACGGAAGCGGTCGAATTCCTTGAGCAGCAGGCGAATCGGGGCCGAATCGTCCTTGGCGGCCTTGATCGCATCCTCCAGCACCGAACGGCTGTAGGCCTGGTCGTTGACTGCCATGATTTCGGTGCCGGTGCCGATGCCGGCGTTGAAGGCCGGGCCGTCCCAGCGCACGTCGGTGGTCTTGCCGGCCTTGTCCAGGCTCAGGCCCAGCGAATAGGTGAAATCGGCGCCGCCGCCCGCCTTGTTCATGGCCTTGGCATAGGCGCTGGGTTCGTCACGATAGACCAGCCGCCAGCCGCTGGCCTCGATGCCGCCGGTCAGCGGCACCTTGCCGTCCAGGCGCTCGCGCAGGAAGCCGGTCCAGTCGTGGGCGACGACACTGTTCAGCGCGGCGACCACATCGTCGAAGGTGTAGGTATTCGGCGCTTTCCAGATGCCGTTATCGACACCGAAAAAGGCCTTGGCGAAGTCGTCCAGTGATTTCCTGTTGCGGGTCTTGTTGCGGATCAGCGCATCGGCTTCCAGCCAGACCATCTGGCCGCCGCGGTAGTAGTCCTCGCTCATCTGGTAGTTGCGATAGGCGCGCGGCGCACGGCTGGCGATGATCGGGTCGTTGGTGGTGTCCTGCAGGGCGCGCCACTGCAGCCCCGGGCGGTTGTCGGCATAGGTGGCGACCACCAGCGCCAGCGCGTCCAGCGATGCGTCCTTCGGGCGCATGCCCGAGCGCGCGGCTAGCACGTTGCCCCAGTACTGGGTCTGGCCTTCGTAGACCCATAGCAGGCTGTCCTGCATCGGCACGTTGAGGTTCGGCGTCCACAGGTCGGCGCCGCGCCGGTACTTGCCGTTCCAGGAGTGGGTGTATTCGTGCGGCAGCAGGTCGCGGAAGCCGACCTTGGCGTTCCAGTCGGTGAAATAATCGGCGCTGACGCCGTTCTCGCTGCTGCGTTGGTGCTCCAGGCCGATGCCGCTCATCTGTCCGGACAGGGCGAGCAGGAACTGGTAGTGGTCGTAATGCTGGCCGCCGTACAGCTTGACCGCCTGCTCCACCATCTTCTTGTGCTGTTCGATCTGTTCGGGCTTGGTCTCCAGGTACTTGGCCGCGTCGGCGACCAGGCCCAGCTTCACCGGCACCTTGCTGCCGGCCGGGGTCAGGTCGATGTTGCGGGTGTACTTGCCGGCGAAGACCGGTGAATCGACGAGGATGTCAAAGTTGACGTCCTCGTAGTCGACGGTGTCGCCGCGGCGGCCGTCTTCGTGCAGGCCGGTGAATGCGGTCCAGCCGGCCGGGTAGGTGACGCGCGGGTCGAACACGATCTGCGTGCCGTAGTGGCCGGCCGGATACAGGACGGCGGCGACCCACTGCAGGTTGAGCATGTTCGGGGTCATCACCACCCGGCCCTGCGAGCGGTCGGTCGGGGTGAGGTAGTCGAATTCGGCGACGACCGTACTCGCGCCTTCCGGCACGGTCAGATGGAAGGCGTTGACGTCCAGGGTATCGCGCGTCCAGGCCAGCTTGGTTCCGTTGGCGGTGAAGGTGATGCCGGCGATCTTGTCGATCGGATTGCGCGGCGAGTGCCCGCCGGGCACCCACTTCGGATACAGCAGGGTCAGTTCGCCGGGACGTACCGGGATGGTTTCCCGGATCCGGAAGATACGCTGCGACAGGTTGGTCGCGTCGACTTCGACCCGGATCGTGCCGGGGGTGTAGGGCGTGTCGGCCGGTGCGGGCACTTCGGCATGGGCGGCGGCGGCAATCAGCGGCAGGGCGAAACAGACAAGACGGCGGCGAAGCATTCGGCACTCCGGAAAGGCATCGGGGAAGGTGGCAGGCCGCATTTCGGTGCGGGCATGCCGACATCGGAAACGTAGCTGAGATTACCCTGTATTTCAGTTGGATGAATACATCATCGGTGCAACGGCGGCAGGGCCTGCCGGCGGATAGCCGAGTGAACGGCAAATACCATGACGTCCTTCACTTGTGCGGGATTGTTTTCCGCTTGAATCGGCTCAGTTCATCCACGGGCGATGAATGCTCAACTTCACCTTGCGTACCCCTGGATGGTTGCGCAGCGCGTCGATCAGGTCGGCGTCCACCCGCACCGAGTTCTCGCCGTTGAGATCGAGCACGCCGGCCACGCCTTCCGGCGCGCCGGCCGCCTTGCCGTTGCCGACCAGCAGATCCAGCCGCAGCGGCGTGCCGCCGGGGCGGTGCCGCGCCAGCAGCGCATCCACGCGCTCCCAGATGCCGCGTTCGCGCAGGTCGAGCCGCAACGACAAGCGTTGCGCGTGCTGCGCGCACAACTGGGCGTAGTCCCAGCATTGGCGCACGCGCAGGCTGAAGCCACCGTTGAACTCGTCCTCGCGCAGGCCACCGCGCACGACCAGGATGCGGTCGCGGGTGAACAGTTCGCCGAACTCGGCGGCCGCATCCGAGAACACGCTGCACTCGACGAAACCGCGGCCGTCTTCCAGCCGCACGAAGATCTGCGAATCGCCCTTGCGGCGCAGCGCGACCACCTGTCCGGCCAGCACCGTTTCGATTTCCGCCCGCCAGCCCTTGCGCTCGCTTGCCGGTTGCGCGCTCCACAGCCGCTCCAGATCGCCCAAGTCGTGGCCGACCAGGCCATGCAGGTCTTCGCGGTGGGGATCCATCGGATGCCCGCTGAGGTAATGGCCGAGCGAATCGCGTTCGCCGGACAGCTTGCGCATCAGCGACCATTCCTCGGTTTCCGGCAGTTCGATCGTGAGCGAGGCTTCCGCATCGCTGACGCCGCCGAACAGCGATACCTGCCCGGCATCGCGTTCGCGCGCCAGTTGTTCGGTTGCCTTCATCGCCTCGGGCAACTGCAGCATCAGCGTAGCGCGGTTGGTGCCGAGCGCATCCAGCGCGCCGGACTGGATCAGCGCTTCCAGCGCACGCCGGTTGAGCCGGGACGAATCGACCCGCTTGCAGAAATCCAGCAGGTCGCGGAACCGGCCGCCTTCGGCGCGCGCCGACACGATCGCCTCGCAGGCGCCCTGGCCGACGCCCTTGATGGCGCCCAGGCCGTAGCGGATCGTGGTCGGGTCGGTGGCGACGAACATGTAGTCCGAGTGGTTGACGTCCGGCGGCAGCACCTCCAGTTGCAGGCCGGCGGCTTCGTCTAGGAAGCCGACCACCTTGTCGGTCTTGTCCATGTCGCTGGACAGGGTGGCGGCCATGAACTCGGCCGGGTAGTGCTTTTTCAGCCACGCGGTCTGATAGGCGACCAGCGAATACGCGGCTGCGTGCGACTTGTTGAAGCCGTAACCGGCGAACTTCTCCATCAGGTCGAAGATCTCATCGGCTTTGCGTTCGCCGACACCACCCTCGGCCGCGCCCTTGCGGAAGATTTCGCGGTGCTTGGCCATTTCCGCCGGCACCTTCTTGCCCATCGCCCGGCGCAGCAGGTCGGCGCCGCCGAGCGAGTAGCCGCCGACGATCTGCGCCATCTGCATGACCTGCTCCTGATAGACCATGATGCCGTAGGTCTCCTTCAGCATGGCCTCGGTGCGCGGGTCGGGGTAGGCGAATTCCTCGCGCCCGTGCTTGCGCTCGACGAAGGACGGGATCATGTCCATCGGCCCCGGCCGGTACAGCGCGTTCAGCGCGATCAGGTCCTCGAACCGGTCGGGTTTCGCATCCTTCAACGCACGGCGCATGCCGGCCGATTCGAACTGGAACACCGATCCGGTATTGCCGTTGGCGAACACGTCGCGATACACGCTGGCGTCGTCCAGCGGGATCGCGGCGATGTCCAGTGGCGCTTCGCCGGAAGCTTCGCGTCGCGCGTTGATCGCCTTCACTGCCCAGTCGATGATGGTCAGCGTGCGCAGGCCGAGGAAGTCGA
The DNA here is from genome assembly GCF_010211745.1 of Pseudoxanthomonas kalamensis DSM 18571. Lineage (GTDB taxonomy): Bacteria > Pseudomonadota > Gammaproteobacteria > Xanthomonadales > Xanthomonadaceae > Pseudoxanthomonas_A > Pseudoxanthomonas_A kalamensis. The sequence goes on from NZ_PDWQ01000003.1 coordinate 102,088, forward strand.
ACTTGACCAGGCCGACGCCTTCGACGTCGTCCTTGTCGAACTGGGTCACCGGGTTCTTGCCCAGCGTGCCGTGGTCGTGTTCGGCGAACAGCGGGCAGAAGTCCGACAACGGCGACGGCGCGATGACCACGCCGCCGGCATGCTTGCCGGCGTTGCGGGTCAGGTCCTCGAGCTGGCGACCGAGGTCGATCAGGTCGCGGACGTCGTCTTCGGAACGGTAGCGCTCGATCAGTTCGGTGGCGATCATCGACTCGTCGTTCTTGCCTTCGCCCATCACGTCCTTGAGCGAGATGCCCAGCACGTTGGGCACCAGCTTGACCACGCCGTCGACGAAGCCGTACGGATAGCCGAGCACGCGGCCGGCGTCGCGCAGCACCGCCTTGGCGGCCATCGTGCCGTAGGTGATGATCTGGCTGACCCGGTCGCGGCCGTACTTGCGTGCGACGTAGTCGATAACTTCGTCGCGGCGGTCCATGCAGAAATCGATGTCGAAGTCGGGCATCGACACGCGTTCGGGGTTGAGGAAGCGCTCGAACAGCAGGTTGTACGGCAGTGGGTCGAGGTCGGTGATCTGCAGCGCCCAGGCCACCAGCGAGCCGGCGCCGGAGCCGCGGCCGGGGCCGATCGGGATCCCGTGATTCTTGCCCCACTGGATGAAGTCGGCCACGATCAGGAAGTAGCCGGGGAAGCCCATCTCGATGATGGTGTCCAGCTCGAACTCCAGTCGCGCGAAGTAGTCCTCGCGGGTCTTGCCCGGCGCCAGAGGATTTTTCTGCAGTCGTTCTTCCAGGCCGGTACGCGACTGGCTGCGGATCCAGCTGTCCAGGGTTTCGTCGTCAGGCACCGGGTAGGCGGGCAGGAAGTAGGTGCCCAGCTGCATTTCCATGTTGCAGCGCTGCGCCAGCGCCCAGGTGTTGTCCACCGCGTCGGTGATGTCGGCGAACAGTTCGGCCATTTCGTCGGCCGATTTCAGGTATTGCTCGGCACTGTAGTCGCGCGGGCGCTTGGGATCGTCCAGCACCCGGCCGGAGGCGATGCACACGCGCGCTTCGTGGGCGTCGTAGCCGCTGCGGTCGAGAAAACGCACATCGTTGCTGGCCAGCAGCGGCAGCCCGAGCTTGCCGGCGGCATGCAGGGCGAAGGCGTTGAAGGTGTCTTCGCCATCGCGGCCGGTGCGGGTCAGCTCCAGGTGGGCGTTGTCGCCGAACACGCGCCGCCACTCGTCCAGCTGCAGTTCGGCCAGGTCGTGACGGCCGCCGACCGCCAGTCGTCCGGCCAGGCTGTGGCGACCGAGGATGGCGAACAGCCCGGCATGGTCTTCGCGCAGCCATTCCGGCTCGATCGCCACGCCGTCGCCGCGGTGGCCTTCCAGCCAGGCGCGGGTCAGCAGCCGCGACAGCGACAGATAGCCCTCGCGGTCGCGGCACAGCAGGGTCATCGTCGAGGGTGCGTCGCCGCCGTCGGCGACCATCACGTCGGCGCCGGCGATCGGTTTGATCCCGACCGCCTCGGCTGCCTTGTAGAACTTCACCAGAGCGAACAGGTTGTTGCGGTCGGTCACCGCCAATGCCGGCAGTTGCAGTTCGACTGCGCGGCTCAACAGGTTGGGACGGTCGCCGGCCTTGTCCGGCCGGGCCTGATCCGGTTTTTCGGGCACGCGGATGGTCGAATCCGCCAGCGAGAATTCGGTATGCAGGTGCAGGTGGACGAAGCGTGACGGCATGCCGGGTCAGGGTAGCCCCGGGGGTGGGGGCGGGCAAGGCTTGACACCTGCGGACCCGACCGGATCGGGCAACCCGCGCCTGGAGCACCTGCCTGCGACGCCGGATCGCGACGTCGCAGGCAGGGTTGTGCGATTTACGGCTCGACGGGGCAGGCCAGGGCGTCGGCATCCTTGCCGGCGCCGGCGACGATCCGGATGTTGGTGAAGGCCGCCGCGAACGGGGCGTCGGCGCTGATCGCGAACGGGGTCTCGATCCCGGCCAGATCGGCTCCGCGTTCGGCGAAGCAGCGCAACGGTACCTTGATCGTGTGGCGTTCGTTCTGCGGCAGTTGCGACAGAGTTGCGGTCAGGTCGATGTCGGCCACGCAATCGTTGCCGCAGGCCATCGCCAACGTCGTTTTCGAGGTCGGGACATGGCGCAGCACCATGTCGAACTGCAAAGCGGCATTGGCTTCAGCCAGTGCCACCAGATTGTTGCGCGAGGGATTGCGTGACATGAAGGTGGCCGGTGCCAGCCAGGTCACTTCCTTGGCATCCTGCTGGGTGTTGATCTGCACGGTTGCGATCTGCAGGGCCGAGGAATTTTCCGGCCAGCGCAGGGTCTGGTTCAGATCCGAACCCAGCGCGCGCTGCTTGTCGCCCGCCGACAGGGTCAGGGCGAACGGCGCGATGTCGGCCATGTTGAAGATCGGCAGCATGGTCGCCTCGCCGCAACTGATGGTTGCATCCTCTGCCAGCGTCCCGAGCGCGCTGCTGTCGGCATAGCCCAAGCCATAGCCGACCGCGAACTGAGGTTGGCCGTCGGCAGCGGGACAGGCCGCAGCGGGCCACGGGAAGGTCAGCCGACCGGCGAAATCGTGCACCGGTTTGCCGTCGTCGCCGGCGACCAGCACGTCGGCGACGCCGCTGCCTTCGGTACCCGGCAGCCAGGCGGCGACGAAGGCGTCCGACAGGTTGAGCAGGTCGTTGACGTACAGCGGCCGGCCGGACAGGAACACGGTGATGACCGGTTTGCCGGAAGTGCGCGCGGCCTGCAGGGTCTTCAGGTCTTCCGGATGGCGCTGGCTGTGGCCGACCGTGCTGGACGGCACCAGATCGCCGCTGGTTTCGGCATAGGGGGTTTCGCCGATCACGGCGACGACCAGGTCGTAGCCGGCCGGGTCGGGAGTGTCGCCATCCTGGGCGAAGACGACGTTGGCATCGCCCAATGCGGTGCGCAGCCCGGTCAGGATGCTGTCGGCGTTCGGATAGTCGGCGTTGGAGTTTTCGGTACCCTGCCAGGTCAGCGACCAGCCGCCGGTCTGGTTGGGGATGTTGTCGGCGCTCTTGCCGACCACCAGTACCCGTTGCCCGTGCCTGATCGGCAAGGCGGCGCCGTCGTTCTTCAGCAGCACCAGCGATTCGCGCACGGCGCGGCGGGCCAGGTCGCGGTGCAGCAGGGATTCCGGCTTGCCGGCATAGCGGTTCTGCGACGGCGACTTGCCGTCGAACAAGCCGGCACGCAGCTTGACCCGCAGGATGCGGCGGACGGCATCATCGATGCGTTCCATCGCGATTTCGCCGCTTTCGACCTGGGCGACGGTGTTAGCGATGAACGCCTTCCAGTCGTCCGGCACCATCACCATGTCGATGCCGGCGTTGATCGACAGCGCACAACTGGAATTGCTGCAGCCCGGCAGCTGGCCGATCGCGTTCCAGTCCGAGACGATGAAGCCGTCGAAGCCCATCTTTTCCTTGATTGCGCCGGTCAGCAGATCGCGATTGCCGTGCATTTTTCCGTGCTCGGTGCCGGTGGCGGCATCGGTCCAGCTGTTGTACGAGGCCATGATCGTCTGCGCGCCGGCTTCCAGCGCGCCGTAATAGCCTTGTCCATGCACGTTGATCAGTTCGTCCAGGGTCACGCGCGCCACGCCCTGGTCCTTGCCGTTCTCGGTGGCGCCGTCGCCGATGAAATGCTTGGCGGTGGCGACCAGATTGCCCTCGTCGGCGAAGGTTCCCTGCATGCCGCGCACATAGGCGGCGCCGTACTCCCGCACCAGTTCCGGCGTGGAGGAGAAACTTTCGTAGGTCCGGCCCCAACGCGCGTCTTGGGCGACGGCCAGGGTCGGCGAGAAGGCCCAGTCGATGCCGGTGGCGCGGGTCGAGCGAGCGGTGGCCTCGCCGATGCGCTCGATCAGTTCGGCGTCGTGCGCGGCGCCCAGGCCGATGTTGTGGGGGAAGATGGTGGCGCCGAACACGTTGCTGTGCCCGTGCACGGCGTCGGTACCCCAGATGATCGGCACCGGAACCTTCATGTCGGTCGCCATCGAGGCGGCGTAATAGGCATCGGCCAGGTTCAGCCAGTCCTGCACCGAGGCATGCTTGTTCTTGCCCGGCCACGAGCCGCCGCCGTTCAGCACCGAACCGATGTAGTACTGGCGGACTTCGTCGGGCGTGATCGACTTGATCTCGGCCTGGGTCATTTGTCCGACCTTCTGTGCCAGCGTCATCCCGGAGAGGATCCCGTCGATGCGCTGTTCCAGCGCGGGGTCCTTGCCGATCGCGCTGCGGACCTGCGGCCAGTCGCTCAATGCGGCTGCACCGGCCGGAGCGGGGGTGGCGGATTGTTCGGCGGACGTGTCGCTGCCGTTTCTGCAGGCGCCGAGCAGCACGGCAAGGCAGAGGCTGCTCAGCGCCAGGGTTTTTGCGGTACTCACGTCGGTGTGACTCCCATGCGTCGTCTGGTGATAGACGGGGCTGCAAGAAAAATGCACCGGACCCGTCAGGGTCCGGTGCATGGGTCGATCAAGGCGATTACAGCGAATAGCGGAAGCCGATCAGGTACTGGCGGCCGTACTCGGTGTATTCCTCGGGGAAATACAGTCCCAATCCGTTGGAATCGCTGACTTCGGTGCGGAACGGTTCATTGTTGAGGTTGTTGACCTGCAGCAACAACGTCAGTCCGTTCAGGCGACTGGACTCCGGGAAATCGTAGCTCAGCTGCATGTCCAGTACCTTCTCGCTCAGCGTGTAGCGATATGATCGCTGCCCGAACAGAGACGAATACTCGCCGCGATACTTGCCTCGATACCGTTCGCTCAGCCGTGCGGAGAAGCCGCTCTTCTCGTAGTACACGGTGGCGTTGGCGACGACCTTGGACAGGCCGGGAATGGTGTCCGTGCTGGAGCCTCCCGGGCCGTCCGGATCGATCGACGATTCGGTGTAGGAGGCATTCAGCAGCATGCCGAACCCTTCCAGTGCCGGATGGAACAAGTCGCCGGCGAGCACCGTGCTGAACTCGGCGCCACGCATGTAGCCGCCCTCGCCGTTCGCGGGCGTGGAGTAGGTGCCGTAGTTGCTGATCGGGGTGTTGCCGTTGTCGTCGTAACCGCTGAAGTCCCAGTTGTCGATGGTCTGAGTGTAGACGTAGGACTCCAGGTGCTTGTAGAACAGCGCAAGGGCCACGTAGCTGCTGTCGCCAAGGTATTTCTCTACCGAGAGGTCGACGGACCTGGCTCGATAAGGTTCGAGCAACGGGTTGCCGCCGCTGCCGCTCCAGGTACCGGTGGTGGTGCTGACGCCCGCGCCGCTGTATGCGCCCAGGTCGTTGATGCGCGGACGCATCATTTCCTTGGCGGCGCCGAAACGGGTCATCCAGCCGTTGCCGAAGTCGGCGACCAGATTTAGGCTTGGTAAGATGTCGCCATAGGACGTGCCGAGTGTCTGTGCGCCGACGATGGTTCCGCCTGTGGCATTGAAGCCGGTCGAGGACTGATCTGTCCGTACATACTGGACGCCCACGTTGCCGCGCAACCGGACTTGGTCGGTCAGGTCAAGATCAATATTGGCCTTGGCGTAAAAGGTCTTGATGTCCTCTTCGACGATAAAATCCTTGCGCAGGTCGTCGTCGCTCTCGTTCAGGACCACGTCGTAGTAACTATAGAGAATGGCGCGTGGGTCGTAGGTAAGGATATTGCCCATGCCGGCGAAGCCAAGGCTGGTGGAGCCGAGTAGATCCGAAAGGCCGACTAGGGTGGGAGCCCCACCGCCCTTGAGGTCGGCGAAATACACCTGAGAGGACTTTTCCTTGGTCCGCTTGCTGAAATTGACGCCGACGTCGTAGCTGCGCAGGAAATCCGACGAATCGATGACATGGTTCAGATTCAGGCGTGCAGCCTTGATCGTGTCCTTCTGGGTCGAGTCCTCGAGGCGGCCGTCGTGGCCCCAGTATTGTGGGTCCCACAGGTAGATGCTGCTTGGGTCAGACAGGTCGGGCAGGGCGTAGTTGCCGTAACCGGATCCGACACCCACCGGGATGGAGAAGTCCACGCTCTGTCCTCCCAGTGCGCCGGCATAGGTTTCCAGCTGCGACTGGTCGCGATCGGCGCGCGAGTAGCTCAGATCGGCGTCCAGGGTCCAGGTGTCGGCGAGCTTGAACGAATTGTTCCAGCCGATCGAATAGAGCTTGTCTTCGCGGGTGTTGCTGTCGTTGCGCACCACTGGTTGAATGCCTTCCAGCGTGCCGCCATTCACCACCGGGACGCCGTCGACAGTGGTCGTGGTCACGCTGGAATAGCTGGCCGCGCCACTGTTCCACCAGGGGTCGTTGGTCCACATCGCGCCGCGAGTGATTTCGTCCTGGTCGAACTTGGAATAATAGACATCGAGGATGCTGTGGAAGGCATCATTGGGCTTGAATTCGAAAACGCCCATCACGCCATCGCGCTGCAGCTCGCGTGATTTGATCCAGCCCTCGGCGCCTTGCAGGGCAATGGCATCGGCGGGCTTGGCGCCCTGCGGTGCTCCCCACAGGTCGGTATTGGCCCACCACCAGGCCTTGTAGTGCTGCTCCTGGAACGGCGAATCCAGCCTTGCGACTCCCAAGGCGACACCGATGGTGTTGTCGCGGAACTGGTCGACGTAGGAAGCCGCAATACGGTAGCCCGTGTCGTCCCCGCCGTCGGTGAGGTCGCCCAGCGAGTTGTATTCGCCCTGGCCGCTGAACACGATGCGGCGTTCACCCAGATCCAGCGGGCGGATGGTCTGCATGTCCACGGTGCCGGAAAGGCCCTGTCCAACTAGCGACGCATCGGGCGTCTTGTAGACGACCACCGCATTGATCAGTTCGGCGGGATACTGGTCGAATTCGACGCCGCGATTGTCGCCGGTGGTGACTTGCTCGCGGCCATTCAGCAGGGTGCCGGCGAACTGCTCCGACATGCCGCGGATGTGGATGACCTGCGAACGACCGTCCACGCGCTGGGTGGTGAGGCCGGGCAGGCGGGAAATGGAGTCGGCGATGCTGATGTCGGGCAGCTTGCCGATGTCTTCGGCCGAGATCGCCTCGACGATGGAGGTGGATTCGTTCTTGGTTTCCACCGAACTGGCGATTGCGGCACGGATGCCGGTGACCTTGACGGCGTCGAGCGTTTCGACGTCGGTATTCGTGCCGGCGTCGGTGGCCTGCGGGTCGGGCGCAGCGTCGGCCTTCGCCGCTTCTTCGGCATGGACGCTCACGGATGTCAGCAGGGCGAGGCAACAGGCAATGGCCAAGGTCTGCCTGCGGGGCTTGTGTGAGATATCCGGTTGTGATGAACGATTGCGGCGCGTCATTTTTGACCCTCTCCAAGGATAATTGACAGCGCTGTCATATCTGATGCCAAATGCAAAAGTCAATCGAACCTTCGGCATGCCGGCTAAGTGCTTGTTAGCATGGTGTTATCTGAAGTAGGGATTGTCTTCAGGGGCAGATTTGCGTTGCGGTGCAGCAAGGCAATGCGCTGAACAATGAGCGTCTGCACGTATCGAATCGGAGAAAGAATGGAGTGCAAGGAATTCTTCAAACGAGCCGGGTCATCCCTGCTTGTCACCTTGTCGGCAGTCTTGATGCTGTCGTGCGCGAAGCCGAAATCCGGTGATGTCGATCAGGCTGGTGTCGAAGCGTGGCTGACGACTTCGGACCGATCAATGGAGATGACCAGGTTGCCGGATACCGGATTTAGGCAACAGCCGGCTCTGCCTATCGATATCCGTGTGGACGAAACGCAGCGGTTCCAGCAGATCATCGGCTTCGGCGCATCGTTGACGGATGCTTCTGCCTGGCTGATCCAGCACAGGCTGAATCCGGCACAGCGGGAAGCATTGCTGCGGGAGTTGTTCGGCCGGGACAACGGCGGACTGGGCTTCGATTTCGCCCGTCTGACCATCGGTGCTTCCGATTTCTCGCGCCATCACTACAGCCTTGACGATCCTCCGGATGGCAAGCCCGACCCGGAGCTCGAACATTTCAGCATCGACGAGAATCGCGACGACGTGGTTCCGGTGGCCCGCGACATGCTGGCCGTCAATCCCGGGCTCAGGATCATGGCCTCGCCTTGGAGTGCGCCTGGCTGGATGAAGGACAGCAACAGCCTGATCCAGGGCACGCTGTTGCCCGAGTACTACGACGCGTTCTCACGCTATCTGCTGAAGTACGTGGATGCCTATGCGGCAGAGGGGATACCCGTTTTCGCATTGACCGTGCAGAACGAGCCCGATTACGAGCCGAAGGACTATCCGGGCATGCGGCTGAATGCGCCGGCGCGTGCGCGTCTGATCGGCGACCACCTCGGGCCGATGATCGCAATGCGCGGCAACGGCCCGCTGATCTTTGACTGGGACCACAACTGGGACAAGCCGGAAGAGCCGATGGGTGTGCTGGCCGATCCGGCGGCGGAACCCCATGTTGCTGCGGTGGCCTGGCATTGTTATGGCGGCAGCGTGGAGGCGCAGACGCCGGTGCACGAGGCGTACCCGGACAAGGACACCTACATGACCGAATGCTCCGGCGGCGACTGGGAGCCGATCATCAGTGGCGGCATGACCCTGATGGCACGCGAACAGATCATCGGTACATTGCGGAACTGGGCGCGTGGTGTCCTGCTGTGGAATCTCGCCCTGGACGAGAACAACGGACCGCATGCCGGCGGCTGCGGAACCTGTCGGGGCGTGGTGACCATCGACTCGGCGACCGGTGAAGTGTCCCGTACCGACGATTACTACGTGCTGGCCCATGCCAGCCGCTTCGTGCGGTCGGGAGCGGTCAGGATCGGATCCAGCGAAGGTCGCGATGGAATCGACAATGTTGCCCTGCAGAATGCCGACGACGATTCGGTGGTGCTGATCGTCACCAACTCCGAATCGGAAGCGCGCCGGATCTCGGTGTCGTCGGCGAAGGGTCGGTTCGCTTATACCTTGCCGGGCAGGAGTCTGGCGACGTTCCGTTGGCAAACCGGTGCCGGACAGGTCGATGCGGAGTCAGGCGACTGAGCCGCAAGCGGCGGAGCTCTGGCAGAATGGGGCGAGTGGGTGGCTTGCGGTAGCGGAGTCTTGATGCGGGTAAGGATCGAAGATGTGGCGGCGGTGGCGGGGGTCTCGATGAAGACCGTCTCGCGGGTGCTCAATCGCGAACCTGGCGTACGCGAGGAGACGCGCCGCCGCGTCGAGAGCATGGTGGAAAAGCTGGGCTACCGGCCGAATCCGTCCGCCCGCAGCCTGGCGGGGCAGCGTTCCTACATGGTGGCGCTGGTGTTCGACAATCCCTCGCGCAATTACCTGTTGGAGATCCAGACCGGCGTGCTGGAAGCTTGCCGGGAACACCACTACAGCATGGTGCTGATCCCGATCAGTTTCGGCCAGCGTGGCTACGTGTCCGAGATCGTGTCGATGGTCCACCAGTACGCCATCGACGGCATGGTGCTGGTGCCGCCGCTGGCCGACGACCGCAAGCTGCAATCGCAGCTGCAGGCGCAGGGCATTCCCGCCGCGCTGATTTCGCCGCGGGTGCGCCGCGACCGGATCGGCGTGGCGGTCGACGAACGCACCGCCGCGCGGGAATTGGTCGGAGAATTGATCCAGCTGGGACACCGCCGGATCGGGCACATCAAGGGGCCGCGCCATCATGGCGCCTGCCTCTGGCGCCACGATGGCTACCGCGACGCGTTGCAACTGGCCGGAATCGACTACGTCCCGGAACTGGTGGTCGATGGCGAGTTCACCTTCGATTCCGGTGTGCTCGCCGGCCAGCAGCTGCTGGATCTTGCCGCGCCGCCGACGGCGATCTTCGCCGGCAACGACGACATGGCAGCCGGCGTCATCCGCGTCGCAGGGATGCGTGGGCTGTCGGTGCCGGACGATCTTTCCGTCTGCGGATTCGACGATACGGAAATTTCCCGGCACATCTTCCCGGCATTGACCACGGTCAGGCAGCCGACCCGCGACATGGGTCGACAGGCCACGCTCGAGCTATTGGAACGCATTCGCGACCCGCAGGCCGGATCGATGCTGACCATGCCCTATGCGCTGCAGCTGCGCGAGTCGCTGGCGCCACCGCGAGCGCCCGGCTGATCGTTCCGACCTGCCGGGCGCCGATGCAGGGAGTGGCACAGGGCGATCAGCCCTCCATCTGCTCCAGTTCGCGACCCTTGGTTTCGTGCACGTACTTCAGTACGAAGAACACCGAGACCAGTGCAGCAGCAGTGTAGAGGCCATAGGCGCCGGCCAGGCCGATGCCGGTCAGCAGCATCGGGAAGGTCCAGGTGATCAGGAAGTTGGCGGCCCATTGCGACAAGCCGGCCACCGCCAGCCCGGAACCGCGAATCTGGTTGGGGAACATTTCCCCCAGCATGACCCACATCACCGGACCCCAGGTGCCATTGAAGAAGATCACGTAGATGTTGGCTGCGACCAGCGCCATGACGCCCATGCCATCGGAAAGCTGCAACTTGCCATCCATGTCCAGGCTGCCGGTCGCGAACGCCACGGCCACCAGTCCCAGCGTCACTGCCATGCCGGCCGATCCGATCCACAGCAACGGCTTGCGCCCGATGCGGTCCACCAGGGTCATCGAGACGAGGCAGGCGCCGATGCTGAGCGCGCCGGAGAGGACATTGATCAGCAGGGCATCGTTCTCGGAAAAGCCCACCGCCTGCCACAGCACCGCGCCGTAGTAGAACACCACGTTGATGCCGACCAGTTGCTGGAACACCGCCAGGCCGATGCCGACCCAGACGATCGGACGTACCTTGCCGGTGGTCTTGCCGATCAGGTCCGACAGCCGCGGACGGTGGTGATCGCTGGCCAGCGAGCGGTCGATTTCGTCCAGCTTGCGCGTGCCCGCGGTTTCGCCGTACAGGCGGCGCAGCACCGACAGCGCCGTTTCCTTGCGCCCCTTGGCTACCAGATAGCGCGGGCTTTCCGGGATCAGCAGCAGCGCCAGCAGGAACAGCGCGGCCGGGATGATTTCCATCCAGAACATCCAGCGCCAGGCCTCGTGGCCGCCCCACAGCGGGGTGATCGACGAGCCCGCCACCTTGGCCAGCAGGTAATTGCTGAGGAAGGCGGCAAACAGACCGCCGATGATGGCGATCTGCTGCACGCTGGCCAGACGGCCGCGGTACTGCGCCGCCGAGACCTCGCTGATGTAGGCCGGTGCCATCACGCTGGCAGCACCAACTGCCAGCCCGCCGAGGACCCGGTACAACACGAATTCCAGCGAGCCGGTTGCCACTCCCGAGCCCCAGGCCGAGATCAGGAAGAACGCTGCCGCCACGATCAGCATGTTGCGGCGGCCGAAGTGGTCGGCCAGCCAGCCGGCGAAGAATGCGCCGACCGCGCAACCCAGCAGCATCGAGGCGACATTGAAGCCGGTGCCGACCGAGTCGGAGTCGAAGGCGATCCGCAGACCATCTACAGTGCCGTTGATCACGCCACTGTCGAAGCCGAACAGGAAGCCGCCGATGGTGGCGACACAGCTGATCAGGATGATCAGGCGGGTGTTTTCGCTATCGCTTCGTACAGCGGATGAGTTGGGCATGAAGTGACCTGCATTCGTTCGGATCGGGGCACGGCACGGCCGGCAGGGTATGCCGATCCGGGTCCGAGGAGTATGACAGCGCTGTCAGCATACTTGACCTGTCGGTCCATGCATTCTGCATTGCAGCAGGACTTGCCGATTACAGGTGACCGGCGGAGTGGGTGGTTCGATAGACAGCTGGCATCAGCCGGATGATTGGGGCCGATCTCGCGACTCCCCGGTAACAGGATGGCTTCCCTATAATGTGTCGACGCCAGACGTGCCCATGCACGACATGCGCCTTGCAGGCTAAGGCATCCGCCGGCCCCGTAGCTCAGCTGGATAGAGCGCGCCCCTCCTAAGGGCGAGGTCACACGTTCGAATCGTGTCGGGGTCGCCATTCCGTGCTGGCACATGGATGCCGAACCTGCGGCTGTCAATTCGCTGTCAGATTGTTGCGCTAGATTCTGGAATTTTTCGGAACATGCGCGTGATGCAAAAGGGACACATGAAAAACGGCTGGGTGACCTCATTCGTCTTGGTCGCGGTGCTGGCGTCGTCGACGCCGGGGGTGCTTGCCGCCGTGCAACAGATTCCGGGACTGGAAGCCAAGGGTGAAACGGTGGCCACGGCCTCCGCCGAGATCGGCAGCGCGGCATTCATAAAGAGTGGTTCGCGTACTGTCGAGCCGCGGATCGTCGCCGCGACCGCGCTGGGCGGACTGGAGCTGTATTCGCTCGCCGGCAAGCGCATCGGTTCGGTGCCGGCCGGCGAGGCGGTGGCGGTCGATGTCGGCTACGACGTGGCGCTCGGTAGTGAGCGTGCCACGGTGGTCGCGGCGATCGACACCACGACACAATCCCTGCGCCTGTTCCGCTTCGCCGATGACCAACTGCAGGAGGCCGGAGCGCGGCCGATCCCGCTGGGATTCGCCGCCGAAGGCATCTGCACGTATCGGCATCCGCTGGACGGTGGCCTGCATGTGTTCATTGTCGGCGATGGCGGCGAAGTGGAGCAGCAGATCGTCTACGGCACTGAGGATGGCAAGCTCGACGCGCGCCAGGTGCGCAGGATCGGCGTGCCTTCGCCGCTGAAGCAGTGCGTGGTCGATCCGGTGGGCGGGCACGTCTATGCCGCCGAGGAAACCGTCGGTATCTGGCGTTTCAGCGCCGACCCCGAATCCGATGTGGCTGCGGCACTGGTCGATTCGCCGCGGGGGCACATCGATGAGGAAGTCGGCGGGCTGGCGGTGTACGACGGCGGCAGCGGCAGGCGCTGGCTGCTGGCTTCGAACGCCTCGGCGGGCACCCTCAACGTCTACGATCTGGAAAACGACGCGGCCTACCTCGGCAGCATGTCGGTGTCCGGGCAGGGCGCGGAAGCGCCCATCGACGAACCCGGCCCGCTGTATGCGAGCGCCGTCGTGCCCGGCAAACGCTTTCCACAGGGCGCGCTGCTGGTCGTCGACGAAGACGATGCCAACGCCAAGCTGGTATCGATAGCCTCGGTCGCCACGGCATTGGGTGTTTCGCGGAGTTCGGCAGATGCTGCCACCCCAGAAGCCGCCGCGTCGTCGGTCGCGGTAGTGATGCCGGTGGCGGAAACCGAGCCGGTCGCCAGTTTCGGCGATGCTGCCGACGATCCGGCGATCTGGGCCGATCCTACCGACCCGGAGAAGAGCCTGATCGTCGCCACCGACAAGAAGGGTGGCATGTACGTCTACGACATGCAGGGGCAGGTTCGGCACTTCCTGCCGGATGGCAAGGTCAACAACGTCGATCTGCGCAGCGGATTCCGGCTGGGCGGCGAAGAAATCACCCTGGTCACCGCGACCAACCGCACCCGCAAGAGCATTTCGATCTACCGGCTGGACACCGCCGAGGGCAAGCTGGTGGACGTGGCCGACGGCCTGCAATCGACCGGCATGCACGATCCCTACGGCCTGTGCATGTATCGCAGTGCGCGCGACGGTGGCACCTACGTGTTCGTCAACGGCGACGACGTCGCCAAGAAACAATGGCGGCTGGTCGATGCCGGCGACGGGCGCGTGCGCGCGGAGCTGGTGCGCGAGTTGAGCTTCGATTCGCAGACCGAAGGCTGCGTGGCGGATGACGATGCCGGCATTCTGTTCGTCGATGAGGAAGACGTTGCCCTGTGGGCGCTTTCGGCGGAACCGGATGGCGGCGATGCGAAAACCGCGATCGACCGCGTCGAGGACAATCCCGCGATCCGGGACGACCTGGAGGGCGTGGGGCTGTACGACCTCGGCAACGGCCGTGGGTACTTGGTCGTGTCCAGTCAGGGCAACGATACCTATGCGGTGTACCGGCGCGAAGGCAGGCGGGAATATCTGGGTTCGTTCGCGGTTGCCGGGGATCCGCAGCGCGGGATCGACGGGATTTCCGAGACCGACGGTCTGGACATCAGCAGCGCCAACCTCGGTCCCGGGCTGGAGCACGGCGCGATGGTCGCGCAGGACGGCCGCAACGTGATGCCGGTGCAGAACCAGAACTACAAGATCGTGCCCTGGCAGGCCATCGCCGAGGCGCTGAAGCTGGAAATGCGGCAGCCGTAGGCGGGTTACGGGTCCCCGGACCCGTTCGGCAATGGCGGCGGTCGGCCTTGTGTCGGCCGCCGTTTCAGTTGAAACACTTGCGGTTCCGCCGTGGAACATGGCATCTTGCCGCCGATGCGTACCGGCTCCACCATCATTACGATTACCGGCACCACCATTCGCATGGTGCGGCCCGTCGTGTACGCGTAACCCTTAAGCACACGGCCCCGCACCTGATCAGGATGCGGGGCGGTCCCCGACCTGATGCGTGCGGAGCCTCACCACCGAGGCCCAGTCCCACATGTCGTCCGTCCAACCGCTTGCAGACTCCCCCTCCCAGGCCTTGCGCACGGTCGTGCACAAGTTCGGCGGCACCTCCGTCGCCGATGCCGACCGCTACCGCCATGTCGCCCAGCTACTGCTGGCGCGCGACGAGGACATCCAGGTCACCGTCGTTTCGGCGATGAAGGGCGTGACCGATGCGCTGATCGAGCTGTGCCGGCTGGCCGCGGATGACCGTTCCGAGTGGCACGAGCGCTGGCACGAGCTGCGCGCGCGCCATCGCGGCGCTGCCGTGGCCCTGCTGGGCGAGGCCTCGGGGCCGGTGATCGAATGGCTGGACGAGCGCTTCGGCAAGCTGCAGGAGATACTGGATGCGCTGCGGGTGATCGGCGGCCTGCCGGAACTGGTGCTGGAGCGGGTGCAGGGCCTGGGCGAAGTCTGTTCGGCGCGCCTGCTGGGCGAATACCTGCGACTGCAGGGCGAGGATTGCGCGGTGCTGGATGCGCGCGACGTCCTGCTGGTCGACCACAGCGACCTCGGCGTGGTGGTGGATTGGGAGGTCAGTGCGCAACGGCTGGCCGAGTGGCGCCAGCGCAACCCCCAGCATCGGGTGGTGGCGACCGGGTTCGTCGCCCGCGACCGCCAGGGCCGGTTCGCGACGCTGGGCCGCAACGGCAGCGATTATTCCGGCGCGATCTTCGCCGCGCTGTTCAACGCCGACGAGCTGCACATCTGGACCGACGTCGACGGCGTGCTGTCGGCCGATCCGCGCGTCGTGCCCGAGGCGGTGCAGCTGAATGCGCTGAGTTACGACGAAGCCTGCGAACTGGCGTATTTCGGCGCCAAGGTCGTGCATCCGCAGACGATGTCGCCGGCGATCAAGCGCGGCCTGCCGATCATCATCCGCAATACCTTCAATCCCGACCATCCGGGCACCCGGATCACTGCCCAGCGCGACACGGTCGGGCCGGTCAAGGGACTGACGCTGAGCCCCGGTCTGTCGGTGCTGAATCTGGAAGGCACCGGCCTGATCGGCGTGCCGGGCACGGCCGAACGGGTGTTCGCCGCGCTGCGCAACGCGCACGTGTCGGTGGTGATGATTTCGCAGGGTTCGTCCGAACATTCGATCTGCTGCGTGGTCAAGGGCGCCGACGCCGATCGCGGCGAGAAGGCGTTGCTGGATGCCTTCGCCCATGAACTGGACACGCACCAAATCCAGCGTGTGCAGCGCAGCAACGACATCAGCGTGCTGGCGGCGGTCGGCGACGGCATGGCCGGTCAGCCCGGCGTGGCGGCGCGGTTGTTCGAGTCGCTGGGCCGGGCGCAGGTCAACATCCTCGCTATCGCCCAGGGCTCTTCAGAGCGCAACATCTCGGTGGCGATCGACAGCGCCGACGCGACCAAGGCGCTGCGCGCCGCGCATGCCGGCTTCTGGCTGTCGCCGCAGACGTTCGCGATCGGCGTGATCGGGCCGGGTAACGTCGGCGCGACCCTGCTGGACCAGTTGCGCGCCGCGCAGCCGCAGTTGCTGGAGAAAGCCAACCTCGACCTGCGCCTGTGCGCGGTGGCGTCCAGCCGCAAGATGCTGCTGGACGAACGCGGCATCGGCGACGACTGGCGCGAACGCCATGCCGCGGCATCCGCGCCGCTGGATCTGGATGCCTTCACCGCGCATCTGGTCGATCTGCGCCTGCCGCACACGCTGATCGTCGATTGCAGCGCGAGTAGTGAAGTCGCCGACCGCTATCCGCAGTGGCTGGCCGCCGGCATCCATGTGGTCACGCCAAACAAACAGGCCGGCGCCGGTGTGCTGGCGCGCTATCTGGCTATCCGCGAGGCCGGCGAAACCAGCGGCGCGCGCTTCCGCTACGAGGCCACCGTTGGTGCCGGCCTGCCGGTGATCAATACCATGCGCGACCTGCTCGATACCGGCGACGAGGTCACCGCCATCGAAGGCATCCTGTCCGGGACGCTGGCCTGGCTGTTCAACAAGTACGACGGCAGCCTGCCGTTCTCGCAGCTGGTCGCGCAGGCGCGCTCGATGGGCTATACCGAACCCGATCCGCGCGACGACCTGTCGGGCACCGACGTGGCGCGCAAGCTGGTGATTCTGGCGCGCGAGACCGGCCGTTCGCTGTCGCTGGAGGACGTGCAGGTGGAAAGCCTGGTGCCCGAGTCGCTGCGCGATGCCGGGGTGGACGACTTCATGGCGCGCCTGCACGAAGTCGACGCAGGCTTCGACCGCCGCTTGCGGCAGGCGCGCGAGCAGGGCAAGGTGCTGCGCTACGTGGCCAGCGTCGACGCCCAGGGCAAGGCCAGCGTCGGTCTGGTCGAACTCCCGGAGGAACATGCCTTCGCCAATCTGCGCCTGACCGACAACATCGTGCAGTTCAGCACCCGCCGCTACTGCGACAACCCGCTGATCGTGCAGGGCCCGGGCGCCGGTCCGGAGGTCACCGCCGCTGGCGTGTTCGCCGACGTGCTGCGGGTGGCTGCCAATCAGGGGGCGAAGTTGTGAGCCGACAGGTGCGTGCGTTCTCGCCGGCGTCGGTCGGCAACGTCGGAGTCGGCTTCGACATCCTCGGTCACGCCATCGCCGGCGTCGGCGACACGGTGTCGGTGCGCCGGCTGCAGACGCCGGAGGTCCGCATCGCCGCGATCCGCGGGACCACGGTCGACCTGCCGCTGGATGCACCGTCCAATACCGCCGGTGCATCGCTGGTCGCGTTGCGCGAAGCGTTGCGGTTGCCGTTCGGATTCGAAGTAGAGATCGACAAGGGCATTCCGCTGGGTTCGGGCATGGGCGGTTCGGCGGCCTCGTGCGTAGCTGCCCTGGTCGCCGCCAACGAACTGCTGGACACGCCGCTGACCCGACAGGCGCTGTATCCGTACGCGCTGGTCGGCGAAGCGGTGGCCAGCGGCGGCCGCCACGGCGACAACCTCGGCCCGATGCTGCTGGGTGGATTGGTGCTGGCCACGGCCGAGCACCTGGCGAAGATTCCGGTGCCGGCGGCCTGGCACAGCGTACTGGTGCATCCAGACGCGGTGCTGGAGACCCGGCGCGCGCGCGAGGCACTGCAGGGCAGCTACGCGCTGAAGGAATTCGTCGCCCAGAGCGCCAACCTGGCGCTGGTGCTGACCGGTTGCCGGAACGGCGATGCCTCGCTGGTGCGGGCCGGCTTGCAGGACGTGCTGGTCGAACCGCGGCGCGCGCCGTTGATCGGCGGTTTCGACGCGGCCAAGCGTGCGGCGCTGCAGGCCGGGGCGATGGGCGCCAGCATTTCCGGTGCCGGTCCCAGCGTGTTCGGCTGGTTCGAAACCCGCGCCGATGCCGAAGCGGCTGTCCCCGCCATTCGCGCCGCCTTCGCCGAGGCCGGCTTCGACAGCCAGGCCTGGGTGTCGCCGATCGACAGCCCCGGCGCGGAGGTGCTGGCATGAAATTCGTTTCCACCCGCGAGCAGGCGCCGGCGGTATCGCTGAGCGCGGCGATCGCGGCCGGTCTGGCGCCGGATGGCGGCTTGTATGTGCCCGAGATCATGCCTGCGCCGCGCCAACTGCAGGCCGGCGACAGCCTGGCCGCCACGGCCACCACGTTGCTGGCGCCGTTCTTCGCCGGCGATATGCTGGAAGCGGAACTGGGCGCGATCTGCGAGTCGGCCTTCGACTTTCCCGCACCGCTGCTACCGCTAGCGACGCCGGGCGACCATGTGCTGGAGCTGTTCCACGGGCCGACCGCCGCGTTCAAGGATTTCGGTGCACGCTTCCTGGCCCGCTGCTTGACCCGTTTGCGCGGCGAGGGCGGGCGTCCGCTGACGATCCTGGTCGCCACCTCGGGCGATACCGGCGCGGCGGTCGCCGCCGCCTTCCACCGGCAGCCGGGCCTGCGGGTGATCGTGCTGTATCCGGATGGCCGGGTGTCGCCGCGGCAGGCGCATCAGCTGGGTTGCTTCGGCGACAACGTCAGCGCCCTGCGCGTGGCTGGCTCGTTCGACGATTGCCAGGCTCTGGTCAAGCGTGCGCTGGGCGATGTCGAACTGCAGGCGCAGGCACCGTTGAGTTCGGCCAACAGCATCAGTCTGGGCCGGCTGCTGCCGCAGACCAGCTACTACGCGCATGCCGCGCTTGGCCATTTCGCGGCGACCGGGCAAGCGCTGAACTTCGTGATCCCGACCGGCAACCTCGGCAACGCGATGGCGGCGATCCTGGCCCGCGCGCTGGGGGTGCCGCTGGGACGGATCGTGCTGGCGACCAACGCCAACCGTGTGCTGCCGGACTACTTCGGCGGCGGCGACTACGCGCCGCAGCCCAGTGTGGCGACCCTGGCCAATGCGATGGACGTCGGCGCGCCGAGCAACTTCGAACGCCTGCGCTGGCTGTACCGCGGCGACGATGTCGCGCTGCGCGCGGATTTCATTTCGACCAGTGTCAACGACGCCACGATCCGCGAAGTGATCGCCCGCCGCTTCCGCGATCATGGCGAAACCTTCTGCCCGCATACCGCCACCGCGGTGAAGGTGCTGGAAGACCTGCGCGCGGGTGGCGAGGGCGGCGACTGGGCGGTGGCGGCGACCGCGCATCCGGCCAAGTTCGAGAGCGTGGTCGAACCGCTGATCGGACAGGCGGTGCAGGTGCCGCAGGCCTTGCAGGAGCTGCTGGAACGGCCGGCGCATGCCGAGCCGGTGCCGGCCCGCTACGAGGTCCTGCGCGAGCGCGTGCTGGGCGGCTGACCCGGCGCCGACGGCCGGCTGGTTGCGATGCAACATGGCCGAAATGGCGGTTTCTGCGACACTCTGGCCATGTCGATCCGGGGCAAGGCCACATCGCTGGACATCGCGCATCTGGCGGGGGTTTCCCAGCCGACGGTGTCGCGTGCGCTGCGCGGCAGCCCGATGGTCAACGAAGAGACCCGGCAGCGCATCCTCGCCATCGCCGAGCAGCTCAACTACAAGGTCGACAAGAACGCCTCCAATCTGCGCACCCAGCACACCGGAACCCTGGCTCTGCTGTTCTTCGAGGACCCCACTCCGGACGATTCGGCGATCAACCCGTTCTTCCTGTCGATGCTCGGTTCGATCACCCGCGCCTGCGCCAGCCGCGGCTACGACCTGCTGATCTCGTTCCAGCAACTGTCCAACGATTGGCAGGCCGACTACGAGGACAGCAAGAAGGCCGACGGGCTGATCCTGCTTGGCTATGGCGACTATCTGCAGTCGCGTTCGCGGTTGCAGCGGCTGGTCGAACAGGGCACCCATTTCGTCCGCTGGGGTGCGGCGCTGCCGGGGCAGCCGGGGGTGTCGATCGGCTGCGACAACTTCCAGGGCGGCTGCGACATCACCAGCCACCTGTTGCAGCAGGGCCGCCGGCGGATCGCCTTCCTCGGCCACGCGTCCAACCACTATCCCGAATTCCTGGAGCGCCACCGCGGCTACTGCGCCGCCTTGCAGGGCGCGGGACTGGCGGCCGACGCGGACCTGCAGGTCGACGCGGTCACCACCGAGCAGTCCGGCTATGAGGCGGTCGGCGCGCTGTTGGAGCAGGGCTGCGATTTCGACGCGGTGTTCGCCGCCAGCGACCTGATCGCGATCGGGGCGATGAAGGCCCTACACGAGCGCGGCCTGCGCGTGCCGCAGGACGTGTCGGTGGTCGGTTTCGACGACATCCCGATGGCCAGCTTCGTCAATCCAGGCCTGTCCACCGTGCAGCAGGACACCAAGCTGGCCGGCAGCATCCTGGTCGACAGCCTGATCCGGCTGGTGTCGGGGGAGACGGTGGAAAGCCGCACCATCCCGGTCCGGCTGACCTTGCGCGGCTCTTCGCGCGTCGTCTAGCGCCGCAGCCGGCGCTGCATCGACTCGAGCAGGCGCGCGCGCAGGTCCGGGCGGGTCAGCGGCTGGTCGAAGAACAGCACGCGCACGCCGTGGGCGGGGACGTCGAACGTCGCGCTGTCGCCGAGGACGATGCGCTCACCGCTGAAGCCATCGCGCCAGTCGCCCGGCTGCAGGTCCCGCTGCAGCGCGATCTTCGCCTCGGCATCGCCCTTGTTGAGCAGCACCAGGGCGGTCTGCGCCGCGCCGTCGTGTTCGTACACCCGGTAGAACGCCGCCTGGTCGCCTTGCAGTATCAGATCGTGCTGCAAGCCGCGCTGCAGCGCCGGCGACTCGCGCCGCAAGCGGGCGATGCGGGTCAGCTTGCCGTGGATCGGGCTGTGCGCGGCATCGTCGATCCGCGTCTGGCCGTAGTAGTTGCGGTTGCCGGCGTGCTCGCCGCGCCCGCGCATGAAGCCGGTTTCGGAACCGTAATAGATCGCGGGGATGCCGCGCGCGGTGAACAGCCAGTTGTTGGCGTCGATGAAGCCCTCGTCGCTGGCGTCCAGCCGCGGCATGTCGTGGTTGTCGTAGAAGGTGACCAAGTCGTAGGGATTGGCATAGGGGCCGTCTTCCAGATATAGCGCCTTGCCGAGTTCGGCGAAGTCGCTGCCGGGTTTGGCGAACACGTCCTGTAGCTTGGACCGCAGCGGGAAGTCGAGCACGCTGATGCCGCCGTTGCGCGGCAGCGTGTGCGCGGCGATCGTCGCGGCGTCGTAGTTGAAGTCCTCGCCGAACATGAAAAAGCCCGGATGCCTGGCGCGGATGCGGTCGGCGAAGGCGGACCAGAAGCGGTGCGGCATCCAGCCGATGGTGTCGATGCGGAACGCGGCGGCGCCCTGGTCGATCCATTGCTCGTAGGCGCCAGCCAGATAATCGAGCACGGCCGGGTTGTCTTCGGCCAGGTCGGACAGCTGGGCCAGTCCGCCGTAGGTGTTGTAGAAGGTGTGCAGTGGATTGTGTTCCGGGTCGAGACTTTCCGGCGGCAGGTTCTGGTGGTCGGCCAGCAGCGTGCCGTCCTTGTCGTAGATCCTGCCGAACTGCGGTTGCGCGACCGTCATCGTGTAGGACGGCGAGCCGTGGTTGGCGACGATGTCCAGCACCACGTCCAGCCCTTCGGCCTTCATCGCGCGGGTGAAGCCGGCGAAATCCAGGCCGGCGCTGGGCAGGTGTTCGTCGAGCCGGTAGAAATTCACGCCCCAGTAGCCGTGGTAGCCGGTCTTGCCCTGGTCGGTCCAGAAGCTGCCCCAGCTGGCCGGCGTGCCGCCGCTGAAGGCCTGGTCCGGGTTGTCGACGATCGGGGTCACCCAGACTGCGTCGAAACCCATGTCGTGGATATAACCGGCATTATCGACGATGCCCTTGAAGTCGCCGCCGAGGTAGCCGATGTTGGCGCTCTGGTCATCCGGCGCGCCGGCGACCGGGCGGTCGAAGGTATGCCACGCGCCTTTGGCCTGGTCGCGCTGGTCGTTGGACGGGTCGCCGTTGACGAAGCGGTCGGTCACCACGAAGTAGATTGCCTTGGCAGCGAATGGCTCGGTGGTGCCGTAGATGTCCTCGGTCGTCGTTGGTGCCTGCGCCATTGCGCGGGAAGCGAGAAAAATGGCGGCGAGCACGGCCAAAGGGGACAGCGGGCGGTTCATGCGGCGGCTCCGTCGACCACCGTCGTCGTCGCTGCGGGACGCACCCACAGCACCGCCAGCCCGGAGACGATGAAGCTGGCGCCTCCCAGGATCAGGATGCGGATCGGCTCGTTGCCCAGCAGCCGGGTCAGCAGGAAGCCGAGCAGGCTGACCGCGACCAGTTGCGGGATGACGATGAAGAAATTGAAGATGCCCATGTAGATGCCCATCTTCGCCGCTGGCAGGCTGTTGGAGAGCATGGCGTAGGGCAGGGACAGGATCGAGGCCCAGGCGAAGCCGACGCCGACCATCGACAGCAACAGCCATTGCGGATCGCGGATGAAGGCGATCGACAGCAGGCCCAGCCCGCCGAGGACGACGTTGATCAGATGGGTCAGGCGCAGGCCGAAGCGGCGTGCCATGTAGGGAATGACGATCGCGGCCAGCGCGGCGAAGCCGTTGTAGGCGGCAAACAGCACGCCGACCCAGTTGGCGCCATCGTTGTAGGTGGCCGAAGTCGTGTCGGTGGTGCCGTAGTGCAGCTGGGTCACCGCCGGGGTGGTGTAGAGCCACATCGCGAACAGCGCGAACCAGGAGAAGAACTGCACCACCGCCAGCCGCCGCATGGTGGCCGGCATGTCGTGCAGGTCGGCGGCGATCACCGCGACCATGCGTTCGGCGGGCAGGCGGGAGGCGAACACGCGCAGCAGGCCGTAGGCCAGCGGCAGGCCGGCCAGCACGTACAGCAGACGGTCCCAGCCGAGCTGCCAGACGCAGGCCATCCCGGCCAGGCCAGCGAGCAGCCATGGCAAGCCGCCGGAGGCCGAGGGCACCTGCACCTTGTGCTTGACCAGGCCATGCGAGGGCTCGGCCTCATCGAAGCCATGCAGCACTTCCGGCGGGTACTCACGACTGCGCAGGATCGTCCACAGGATGGCCAGCAACAGCACCGCGCCACCGAGGTAGAAGGCGTAGCGGACCGTGTCCGGGACCACCCCGGCCGCGGCGGTATTGGCTACCCCCAGCTTGGCCAGCAGCCACGGCAGCAGGCTGGCGACAACCGAGCCGACGCCGATGAAGAAGCTCTGCATGGCGTATCCGGTCGGCCGCTGCCGGGCCGAGAGCTGGTCGCCGACGAAGGCGCGGAACGGCTCCATCGAGATGTTCAGCGAGGCGTCCAGGATCCACAGCGTGCCGGCGGCGACCCAAAGCTGCGGCGAATTCGGCATCAGCAGCAGGGCGGCGGTCGAGAACACCGCGCCCCAGAAGAAGTATGGGCGCCGGCGCCCCATCCGTGTCCAGGTGCGGTCGGAGAAGTAGCCGATGATCGGCTGCACGACCAGCCCGGTCAGCGGCGCGGCCAGCCACAGCCCCGGGATCTCGTCCATCGATGCGCCCAGAGTCTGGAAGATGCGGCTGACGTTGGCGTTCTGCAGGGCGAAACCGAACTGGATGCCGAGGAAGCCGAAGCACATGTTCCAGATCTGCCAGAACGACAACTGCGGTTTCGGACTCATGCGCGGCTTCCATAACTTTTGCGTGCGGGGCGGATATGGTGGCGGCATCGCTGCACGATGCCATGCTGCACTGCAAACATGATCGGGCGGCTGTCAACAGGTGGTGCGATGGCGATTGGCAGCGAATTTCCCGATGTTTTTTGCTGAAACCGGTTTTCGTGATGGGCAGGCGAACGACGGCCATGCCCCGGAGTGTCGCCTTGCCTGCATACGTATTCATCGTGAACCGGCGCTTTCGCCTCTTCACCGATTCGTCCGCGTAACATAGCTTTCGCTGCGGCCTGTGTGGACAGGCCGCATGTTTTTGTACGGGGACGGGAATGGCGACGACAGGCTGGTGGCGTGGTGCGGTGATCTATCAGGTGTACCCGCGCAGTTTCAGGGATACCGACGGCGACGGCGTGGGCGATCTGCCGGGCATCATCGACAAGCTTGAGCACATCGCCAGTCTCGGCGTCGACGGAATATGGATATCGCCGTTCTTCCGTTCGCCGATGGCGGATTTCGGCTATGACATCTCCGACTATCGCGACGTCGATCCCTTGTTCGGCACCCTGTCCGACTTCGACCGCCTGCTAGCCAAGGCGCATTCGCTCGGGCTGAAGGTGATGATCGACCAGGTCATCAGCCATTGCTCGATCGAGCACGAATGGTTCCGCGAAAGCCGGCAGAGCCGCGACAATCCGAAGGCCGACTGGTTCGTCTGGGCCGACCCGAAGGAAGACGGCACGCCGCCGAACAACTGGATGTCGATCTTCGGCGGCGTAGCCTGGCGCTGGGAACCGCGCCGCGAGCAGTACTACCTGCACAACTTCCTGTCCACCCAGGCCGATCTGAACTTTCACAATCCCGCCGTGCAGGCGGTCACGCTCGACAACATCCGTTTCTGGCTGGACAAGGGCGTCGATGGCCTGCGCCTGGATGCGATCAATTTCTGTTTCCACGACCGTCAGCTGCGCGACAACCCGGCCAAGCCGAAGGACAAGCGGGTCGGGCGCGGGTTCAGCCCCGACAACCCCTATGCCTACCAGTACCACTACCACAACAACACCCAGCCGGAGAATGTCGAGTTCCTGGAGGATCTGCGCAACCTGCTCGACCGCTACGACGACGTGGCTGCGCTGGGCGAGATTTCCTCGGAGGATTCGCTGGCGACCACTGCCGAATATGTCGGCGAAAGCCGGCTGCACATGGGCTACAGCTTCGAATTGCTGACCGACGATTTCAGCGTGGCCTACCTGCGCCACACCGCCGAACGGCTGGAAACCGTGATGAGCGACGGCTGGCCGTGCTGGGCCATTTCCAACCACGATGTGGTGCGCGCGGTCAGTCGCTGGGGCAACGGCGATGCTTCGCCCGAGCTTGCCGCGCAACTGGTGGCGCTGGTGTGCTCGCTGCGCGGTTCGGTCTGCCTGTACCAGGGCGAGGAACTTGGCCTGCCCGAAGCGGACGTGCCGTACGAGGCGCTGCAGGATCCCTACGGCAAGGTCTTCTGGCCGAACTTCAAGGGCCGCGACGGCTGCCGTACGCCGATGCCGTGGAACGACACCGGCGATGCTGGTTTCAGCAGCGGCACGCCATGGCTGCCGATTCCGGACGCGCACCGGCAGCAGAGCGTGGCGGTGCAGGAAGCCGATCCGGGCTCGGTACTGAACCGGGTGCGTACCTTCCTGCATTGGCGGCGGACCCAGCCGGCATTGTGCGAAGGCCGAACGCGCTTCCTCGACAGCGACGAGCCGGTGTTGGCGTTCCTGCGCGAACTCGAGGGAGAGGCGATGCTGGTGGCGTTCAACCTGTCGCCGCAGCCGGCGGAATGGACGCTTCCGCAAGGCTTGCAGGTAGTGGCGGAAAACGGTCACGGCCTGCTGTCCGGAGAGGTGGTCGATGGTCGATTGCGCCTGCCCGGACGCGGCGCGTATTACGCGCGGGTGGCATGAGCACGCCCGCAGGGGTTCGCGTATCGATTTTGGGGCTTGCGTTCCTGCTGGCGACGGTGTCACCAGCGGCACGGGCCGGACTATTCGGCCCCACACCGGATTGCGATGCCGCCGATGATCAACGTGTCCTGTCGGCGGTGGAGGCTGTCGAAGACGCACACGTCGATGCACGCGCTTACTGGATGACCCGCGGATTGCTGAAATGGCCGGGGACGGGCGGCGCGGCACGCTACCGCTTGTACTACGCGGGCGCGGGCCGGATCGTGGCGGCCAACGGGCAACGCGTATCCGGTGCCGATGGGTTTCTGTCGCTGCGTCCGCGGACCGCGCCGTTGCCGGATGCGGTGGCCGAACGCTACCGGTACGTTGGCGAGGGCGTGGTGCTTGAACCGGCCGACGCTGATATGCCGCGTCTGACCAAGTTGCTGACCGGCCAGCTGGTGCTGGTGGAAGAGGACGGCAAGGGCATGGTGCGCGATGCCACCGGGCTGCAGACCGCCGGCGTGCTGGACGACATCTACGCCAAGGCCGGCGAGGCGCGGGAGCTCGGCGTTTCCTTCCCGGCTGAAGGCGGAACCGATTTCGCGTTGTGGGCGCCGACCGCGCGTCAGGTGTCGATGTGTCTGTACGAAGCGCATTCGATGCAGGCGATCGACCGTTTTCCGCTGTATCCGGATCGCGAAACAGGCATCTGGCAAGGGAATCACGCCTTGCGCATGGACAGCATGTACTACACCTATCTGGTGGACGTGTTCGTCCCGGGCATGGGCGTGGTGCGCAACCGGGTCACCGATCCGTATTCGGTCAGTCTGGATGCCGACTCCCGTCGCAGCTACATCAGCGATCTGGAGTCGCCCGCACTGAAACCGGACGGCTGGGACGATACACCGACACCTTCGAGGGTCGCTGCGCAGACCGACATGGTCATCTACGAATTACACGTGCGAGACTTCTCTATCAACGATCCCAGCGTGAGTATCGGCAATCGCGGCAAGTACCTGGCCTTCACCGAAGCCGGTTCGAACGGGATGCGCCATCTGCAGGCCTTGTCCGAGGCCGGACTGACCGATGTTCACCTGCTGCCGGTCTTCGACTTCGCCACCGTGCCGGAAACCGGCTGCGTCACCCCCGAAGTGCCGCCGGCCGCCGCGGACAGCGAGCAGCAGCAGGCGGCGGTGATGGCGGTAGCCGGGCGCGACTGCTTCAACTGGGGCTATGACCCGTTCCATTTCAACGCGCCGGAAGGCAGCTATGCCAGCGATGCGACCGATGGCGCGCGCCGGGTGCTGGAGTTCCGGCAGATGGTGCAAGCGCTGCATCGGATCGGCCTGCGCGTCGGGATGGACGTGGTCTACAACCACACCTCGGCGTCTGGGCAGGCAGCGCATTCGGTGCTGGACCGGATCGTGCCCGGCTACTACCAGCGGCTGGACGCGCAGGGCCGGGTGGAGCGCTCGACCTGCTGCGACAATACCGCTACCGAGCACATGATGATGGCGCGGCTGATGATCGATTCGGCGGTGCTGTGGGCCCGGCAGTACCGGGTCGATTCGTTCCGCTTCGATCTGATGGGGCACCAGCCGCGCGCGGCAATGGAAGCCTTGCAGCGCAAGGTGAACGCGGCAACCGGCCGCGAGGTCAACCTGATCGGCGAAGGCTGGAACTTCGGCGAGATCGCCGATGGCGCACGTTTCGTCCAGGCTTCGCAACTGTCGCTAGCCGGATCCGGCATCGGCACCTTCAGCGATCGTGCGCGCGATGCCCTGCGCGGTGGCGGACCGGCCGACAGCGGCCAGGCACTGCAGGCTGAACAGGGCTGGCTGAACGGGCTGGGCTACGCACCAAACGATTCGGCGATGACGGGATCGCCGCAGGATCTGCTGCATGCCGCGGACATGGTCAGGGTCGGCCTGGCCGGCACCCTGCGCGACTACACGCTGCAGGCCTTCGATGGCAGCGTGAAGCCGTTGTCTGAGATCGATTACAAAGGCCAGCCGGCCGGGTACGCCGCACAACCCGGCGAGACAGTCAATTACGTCGAGAATCACGACAACCAGACCCTGTTCGACATCAATGTCTGGAAGCTGCCGCGCGACACCAGCAGCGAAGATCGGGTCCGCGTGCAGATGCTGGGGGCCGCGATCAACCTGTTCAGCCAGGGCGTGGCCTATTTTCACGCCGGCCTCGACACCCTGCGTTCGAAGTCGCTGGACCGCAATAGCTACGACTCCGGCGACTGGTTCAACCGCATCGACTGGTCGTACCGGGACAACTATTTCGGGACCGGGCTGCCGCCTCGTAACGACAACGGCAACGATTATTCGCTGATGGCGCCGCTGCTGGCGGATGCTGCAATCCGTCCGTCGCCGCAGGATATTGCCCTGGCCCGCGACATGTTCCGCGATCTGTTGCGGATACGTGCCAGTTCCGGACTGTTCCGGCTGCGTGAGGCCGACGAGATCGAGCGCCGGTTGAGCTTCCCGAACACCGGGCCACAGCAGAACCCGCGGGTGATCGCGGGTCGGTTGGTTGGCACGGACTACCCGACGGCAGGATTCCGCGAGGTTCTCTACCTGGTCAATGTCTCTTCACAGATGCAGGCGCTGGTCCTGCCCGAAGCGCGTGGCAAGCGTTACCGGCTGCATCCGGTGCAGGATTCGGCACAGGCGGCAGATCCGCGACCGCGCGAACAGGCGCGATACCAGGCGCGCAGCGGCCGTTTCGAAGTGCCGGCACGCACGGCGGTGGTGTATGTCATCGAGTAACGCAGGCGAAGCCGGAGCTTCCCGAATTCGCGGAAGCGCTAACTGACAAATTTTGTTGCGCAACAGCACGATGCGGCCCGACTGGGAGACCCCTGACGTGGCGGGCGGAACGTCACGACATGCTGGCATGACGTTCCAGCCATCAGTCGGTTCCCTCGACGTGTGCAAGACCGTGGCGGAACGCATGCACTGAAAACGGTTGCCGGCGCCATATCGCACGCTTGCGTGCAGCTGTTCATGTGGCAACGACACAGCGCTTTTTGCATGAATACGTATGCAACGCGATTTTAACGTCGGTCGCTGCGACTACCATTGCGGCACGTTCGCGGCCGAGGCCGGTCGAGCGAACGAACCGGAGCGATACGCGCCGGGACAATCCGAAGATCAAGACAACATTCGACTGGAGGGGAAGATGTTGCAACTCAAGCGCAATATCCTGTGCGTGGCGCTGACATCGGCAATGACGCTTGGCGCGACGGCGGCGAACGCGCAATCGACACCCGATGATGCCGAAGCGACCGAACTGGACGCGGTCAAGGTGACCGGCATCCGCGTCGGCATCGAGAAGTCTCTGGACACCAAACAGAGCGCCACTTCCATCGTCGAAGCCATTTCCGCCGAAGATATCGGCAAGCTGCCCGATGCCTCGATCGCGGATTCGATCGCCCGCTTGCCTGGCCTGACCGCGCAGCGCGAGCGTGGACGAGCCACCCAGATCCACATCCGCGGCCTGTCCGGCGATTTCGCCGGCACCACGCTGAATGGTCGCGAGCAGGCCAACACCAGCGACAATCGCGGGGTCGAGTTCGACCAGTATCCATCCGAGTTGATGAGCCAGGTGGTGGTGTACAAGACGCCGGATGCGAGGCTGGTCGGGCAGGGACTGTCGGGCACCGTGGACATGCGCACCGCGCGTCCGCTGGACTATCCGGAGCGGGTGATTTCGCTGAACGCGCGTTACGAGCAGAACGAAGTCGAGGACATCACCGAATCCGGCATCCGCTACAGCTTCTCGTACATCGACCAGTTCCTCGACAACAAACTGGGCCTGGCCTTCGGCTACGCACATATCGACAGCCCGCAGCCCAGCTACCAGAACGAGTCCTGGGGCTACGCTGACGCGCCCGATGGCAACAAGGTTTTCGGTGGCGGCAAGATCTACCTGCTTGATGACAACAACAAGCGCGACGGTCTGATGACGACACTGCAGTACCGTCCCGATGATTTCTACGAAACTTCGCTGGACCTGTTCTATTCCGAGTTCGAGAAGACCGAGATCAAGTCGGGCGTCGAGTTCGGAACTTTGTGGGGGCAAGGCATTCTGGAGCCTGGCTATACGGTCAACGGCAGCGGCACCATTACCCAGAGCGACTGGACCAGCGTCAAACCTGTCCTGCGCGCCGATTCGAACCCGATCAACGACAGGTTGTCCTCGGTCGGCTGGAACAACAAGTTCCACATCAACGATTACTGGACCTTGTCCACCGACCTGTCGTTCTCCAACGTCACCCGCGATTTCAGCTTCCTCGAGACCTACGTCGGCCTGACCGGAGATGGCACGACCGATCTCGGCGTCGCCCTGGTGCCGGGCAATTACAACAATTTCACTTTCGGGACGGATCTGAACGACCCGAACAACCTGCAGCTGATCGATGCCGGCAACTGGGGGCAGGACGGTTATCTGAAGAATTTCACGATCAAGGACCGGATCAGTGCCGGCAGGATCGACATGACCCGTCGTTTCGACGAAGGCTTCGTCGAAAGCATTTCCTTCGGCGCCAACGAGACCATCCGCAAGAAGGAAAAGTCCTCGCTGGAATACAAGCTGTGTCTTCAGGAAGACCCGGCTTCGCCCGGCAATTGCGTGGTTGGCGCCACCGCGCCGTTCCCGGGCAGCGCGACCGACTTCAGCTATGGCGGCGTGGATGGCCTGGCAACTTTCGATGCGGAGGCGCTGCTGAGCGACGGCACCTATCAGTTGGTCCAGAAGAACCACAAGGACATCGCCAACAAGAACTGGTCGGTGCGGGAGAAGGTTGACACTTTCTACCTGCAGGCCAGCCTGAATACCGATCTGGGCGATAGCGTCACCCTGACCGGAAATGCCGGGGTGCAGTGGGTCTCCGTCGATCAGAGTTCGGTCGGCATCAATACCATAGAGGGTAGTGATGTCGGAGGGACCGGGACCTCGGGAGACAATTACAGCGACTTCCTGCCCAATCTGAATCTGGTATTCGGCTTCCCGAACGAGTACTACCTGCGACTTGGTGCGGCGAGGGAGATGCAGCGCCCGCGCATGGATGACATGCGTGCCAGTGTTGATGTCAGTATTCCTACGACCGCGCTGTGCCACGATATCACCTTGACCGAACCCGTCTGGTGCGGTGAAGGCGGCAACCCGAAGCTGAAGCCTTGGCTGGCGAATGCATACGACCTGAGTGCCGAAAAGTACTTCACCACCCAATCCGGGAACAAGGGCTTCGTGGGCGTGGCGTACTTCTACAAGGATCTCGTCAACTACATCTACACGGATGTGATTCCTTACGACTACTCCGGATATGCGCTTCCGCCTCCGGCGGCTGGTCAGCTGATTTATCCGGCCGGCACGGAGGGCTACCTGAAAGGTAAGTTCAATGGCGAAGGCGGTTCCTTGCGTGGTTACGAATTGTCCTTCTCGGTGCCGCTGGACATCGTCTGGGGTGGCCTGAACGGCTTCGGCTTGCAGGGCAGCTATTCGGTCACCGACACGACGATCCACCCGAATGGGCCGGGCACCAGCGAGCGCCTGCCGGGCTGGTCGAAGTATGTGTCCAGCCTGACCGCCTACTACGAGCGTGGAGGCTTCTCGATCCGCTTCAGCCAGCGTACGCGCAGCAATTTCCGCGGTGAGACTCGTGGCTACGGCGCGGACCTGGGCTTCGAGGATTTCCAGGCCGAGAAGGTGCAGGACGCGCAGATCAACTACAACTTCCAGTCCGGCGCATTGGAAGGCCTGTCGTTGTACCTGCAGGTCAGCAACATCGGCGACGAGCCGTTCCGTTCGGCCGACAGCGCCGATTCGGAATCGCGCCCGATCAAGTACTACTCCTATGGGCGCACCACGTTGCTGGGCATCGGCTACAAGTTCTGAAACCCGCACAACCCTCCCGGGTATGCAAAACCCCCGCTGGATCGTTCGGCGGGGGTTTTTCTTTTGCGGCAAGCTACGGGTTCAATTGGGTCATTCGATCGGATCGGCCTTGCAGTGCTTGGCGATGAAATCCTCGTGCGAAGGCATCAGGTCGACCACGCCATGCATGACCCGCTTGACGTCGGCCAGCATGCGCAGGACCAGTTCGTCCGATTTGGCATCGACCAGGGCGTGGTAGCGGAGCGGATGGATGCCCTGGCCGAACATCACCTGGAACCAGCTGATCTCGCTGAACAGATCGCTGGGATCCTGGCAGATGCGCCCGTTGCTGCGGAACAACTCGATCTTGTCGCGCAGCGTGTCCGGGATCGGCATGGTCCGGCAATAGTTCCAGAACGCCGAGTCGCTGCGCCGGGTGGCGTGGTAGTGCAGGATGATGAAATCGCGGATGCGTTCGAACTCGACCTGCGACTGGCGGTTGAATTCGTCGATGTCGACCTGGCTGAAGTCGCGGCCGGGGAAGAACGAAACCAGCCGCGCAATGGCCTTCTGGATCAGGTGGATCGAGGTCGATTCCAGCGGTTCCATGAAGCCGCTGGACAGGCCGATGGCGACCACGTTCCTGTTCCAGAATTGCTTGCGTTTGCCGGTCACGAAGCGCAACAGTCGCGGTTCGGCCAGTGCCTCGCCGTCCAGGTTGCCCATCAGGATCGAGGCGGCCTCGTCGTCGCTCATGTACTCGCTGCAGTACACGTGGCCGTTGCCGATCCGGCTCTGCAGCGGGATGCGCCACTGCCAGCCGGCCGCATGCGCGGTCGAGCGGGTATACGGCGTCAATGGCGAAACCGAGCGGCAGGGTACGGCGAGAGCGCGATTGCAGGGCAGCCAGTGGCTCCAGTCGTCGTAGCCGGTATGCAGGGTCTGTTCGATCAGCAGGCCGCGGAAGCCGGAGCAATCGACGAACAGTTCTGCCGCGTGGGTGCTGCCGTCCTCCAGTGTCACCGAGGCGACGAAGCCTGTTTCGGGATGCTGTTGCACGCTGGAGATCTTGCCTTCGGTGCGCATGACGCCATGCTTCTCGGCGTATCCGCGCAGGAACTTCGCGTACAGTCCGGCATCGAAATGGAAAGCGTGGCCGATGTCCTTCAGCGGCGAATTTTCGTATTCGCCGGTGGCGCGCAGGAACTTGTTCTTCTCGCACGCCAGCAGGTTGATCGCGTAATCGTCGATGCGGCCGACCTTGCCGGCCTGGCGCATCTTCAGCCAGAAATGGGCGAAATCGACCACGCCGGTACTGTGCCCCATCTTGCCGAAGCCGTGGATGTAGCTGTCGCCTATTGCGCCCCAGTTGCGGAACTGGATGCCGAGCTTGAAGGTGGCCTGGGTGGCGCGGACGAATTCGTCCTCGTCGATGTCGAGCGCGCGATTGAAATTCAGGATCGGAGGAATGGTCGCCTCGCCGACGCCGACGATACCGATCTCGTCCGATTCGATCAGCTGGATGTCGATGCTGCCGCCCAGCGACTGCGACAGGAATGCCGCC
The DNA here is from genome assembly GCF_010211745.1 of Pseudoxanthomonas kalamensis DSM 18571. GTDB lineage: Bacteria > Pseudomonadota > Gammaproteobacteria > Xanthomonadales > Xanthomonadaceae > Pseudoxanthomonas_A > Pseudoxanthomonas_A kalamensis. The sequence goes on from NZ_PDWQ01000003.1 coordinate 134,836, forward strand.
GTCATCCATCCTGCGGTGCCGCCACCGACGATGATGACCTTGCGGATGCCGGATTCGCCCATGTTCCTCCCCGTGCAGGCCATGATTCCTGCGTGACCGGCGTATCGTACACCGGAGCTGGTGCATATAGGTTTCGGCCGTATCACCAGGGTTGAAACAGGGTCACTTCCTCGCCATGGACGGCGGACGGTTTGAGTAATGGCCGTCATTTCCGCGCAGGCGGGAATCCACAAGCCTTGCCATCCCGAACCTTGTATTCATGGGCCGCCGCCCGCGCGGGAATGACGAATTGAAGCGAAAATCTCAGGACTTGCCAATGGCATGCGCGATCTGCTGGTCGATGTCGCGGCCTTCCTCGTCCTTGTCGCGAGGCATGAGGTAAAGACCGTTCGGATACTTGCGCGCCCACAGTTCGCCCACGGCGCGCTTGGCGACGTTCTTCGGGTGGTCGTAGCGGTCATCGCCCTTGTACTCGATCACGAAAATGCGTCCGTCTTTCAACTTCGCGATGAAGTCGGGATAGGTGGAGCCGGTCGCAGTCGGGAACCGGAACTGTGTCGGGTGGACCAGGTTGCGCACCCACACCTCCACATCGGCGTTGCGCTCGATGGCTGTCGCGCAGCGGTATTCCTCGGCCAGTTCACCGTCCTTGCGGCGATACGGCAGGTCGCCCGGCACCTCGTAGTAGTGCTTCGGCCACTCCATTGGTGCCGGACATGGTGACCGCATGGGATAGGCTAGGTTCGAGAACTTGAATACCACCGCTGGATCAACCACGACTTCTTCCAGCGCGAACAGGCGCTGGTGCGCCTGGTTGCCGCGCTTGGTCTTGGCCTCGTCCAGCAGGCCCAGCAGGCGGCGTGCGATGATGAAGCGCCCGCGCACCAATTGGCCCAGGCTGTATCCCTTGTGCTTCAACGGGGCAATGGCCTGCGCGATCCATTCGATCATCGCTTCGTGGCACACATCGTTCTGGACGACCTTGCCTTCCAGCCACACCAGCAGGTCGGCTTCTTCCCAGTCACCGGTCAGGCCGGACAGGTATTCGGCCTGCGGCTCCTGGACCATGCTCATCTTCACTGGCTTCTCGCCAGGCTTGCCGAGGTCGATTTCCCAGGTCTGCGTGTGCGTGTTAAAGGTCAGAGTGTCCAGCGTGCCCGCCGCATCCGCCGGATTCCAGAACCCGTCCTCCACCAGCAGGTCGTTCTCGACCGGCAGCACGCGGTCGCCGAACCTGATCGACAACTGCGGCACCTCGAACTTCACACCCTTCTGCGCGGGCGTCATGCGTAGGTTCGCGCGCGTGTTGTGCTGTTCCAGCGAGGTGCGCGCCCGTTCCCTGGCCTTGCCGGTGAACACCTTGGCGATGGCCTCCACGCTCTCCGGCTGGATCACGCCCTTGACCTCCACCTCAAACTCGCCTTCCGCCTCGGCGGGCTTGATCGTGATGTTGCGCAGGTCGCCCGCCGGCACATTGGCCAGGTCGGGCTTCTTGCTGGTGGTCAGGCGCAGCGTTTCGACTTTCAGCGCCGGGTGTTCGCCCCCACCGGGGATCAGTGCAGGCTGGACCGGCAGATTCTGCGCGGCTTCCAGTCGTGAGAATCCCATGCTTTCCAGATGATCGGTGAACTCGGCCGCCTTCGCGCCGAAGTAGGGCGAGACGACATGCGCATAAGCCTTGTTCAGTGCCGCCTGGTCGCGTGTGCGTGCGTAGGGCATGCGCAGCACGCGGCCCAGCAACTGCTCGATGGCGGTCGCGGATTTCGTGCCGGACACAGAGCACAGAACATAAGCGAACGAACAGTCCCAGCCCTCTTTCAGCGCTTCCATCGTGATGATGACGCGCACTGGGCAGTCAGGCGCGAATAGGTCAATTCCGTCCAGTTCGCGCTGGTCGCCTGTGGCGATCTTCACCCAGTTCTTGTCAATCCTTTCGCCGTCTTCGCTGGTCACGTGTTCGTAGATGGTTTCGACCGTGGCTTCGCCGCCCTTGTGCTCCGCCTGGATCAGCAGGATCGGGCGGATGTAGTCCGGTTCCTTCTTCGCGATCTCTTCCAGTTCCTGCCGCCGTAGCAGCGCGTGGCGCAGGGCCACATCCCAGCCGTCCAGGTGCTCTTCCAGCAGCACCGGCAACTTGATCATTTCCTCAGCGAACAACTGCGAGGCCGAGACACGCACCAGCACATTGCTGGTGGCCATATCCGGCGTGGCGGTCAGTTCGATGATGGCGCTGGGGGCCAAGCGCTCATAGACCGTCGCGGATAGGTCAGTGGTGGCGTTGTGTGCCTCGTCCGTGATCACGAGCGGGCGGTGGAGCCGCAGCAGATTGGCGAACGAGAAACGCGGCCCCTTGCCGTCCTCCGTCTGTTCCAGGTCCGGCAGCGACGCGTCCTTTGGCAGTGCGATGAAATGCGGTTCCAGAGCCTCCTTGTGGGCGTAGAAATCTCGGTTGTCCGTGTCCTTGACCCGTATAGCGGCCATCGTGGCCACGACGATACAGGTGCGCGTGGCCAGTTCCTGTGGCGTCAGTTGCTCGATATCGTCGCTGTCCAGTACCGAGACCTGGCCACCGAATGCGGCATCGAGTTCCAGGCGGTAGGGGTGTCGGCGATTCTTGAATGCGTCCAGCGTCTGCTGCTTGATCGTGCGGCTGGGGACCAGCCACACCACCAAGGGGCGGTCGCGTTCCAGCCAGTTGTCCGCCGTGCAGCGGATGAAGTGCGCGCCCATCAGGGTCTTGCCGCCGCCGGTGGGAATACGGACCGCCACGTAGGGCACGTTGCGCAGGCTGGGTAGTTCCGCGCTGTCCTTGTCGCGCAGGGTGCGGTACTCGGGTGCCAACATGGTCCCGGCGTCCGGGTGCGCGTGCGCGGCGAACGCCTCGGCAATGCCGTCCGTGCGCGCGGCGCTTAGGAAGTCGCCCAGTCGCGCGAGTGATTTTTCCTGGTAGTCCTTCAAGTCCATGCCATTACCTCGCGCGGATATCGTTGGGGGTCTTCCTGAACTTGATCCCCAGCGAGCGCAGACGGTCGTTGGTCATGTTGGTGCCTTCGCCGTAGATCACCATCGGGCCGTCGTGCTTCGGCAGGCCCGCCAGTACCTTCATGGTCAGCATGTTGCCGCCCGAGAGCGTCTTGTCGCCCAGGATTCCGTTGTAGAGCAGGTAATAGGCGGTGCCATTGTGGACGCCCAGCAGGGGCGACTTCATGGCGCGAGTGCTGCGCGGCGTACCGGTCTCGGCGAACCAGATGTGCGCGGCCAGGTGCTCGAACCTGATGTCGGGATTGATCCGGCCCTGGTCGTCGAACACCTTCGGCCCGAGTTGATAGAAACGGAAACCGCCGCCGCCTTGCCAACCGACCGCTTCGGAAATGCCGCCTTGCTCGCCGTTAATGACTTTCACGAGGCGAGGTTGGCAATGCGTGCGCGCGTGTTCGCCCATTTCGATGCCGATCCATCGCCTGCCCATCTTGTGTGCGACGGCAGCGGTGGTGCCGGAGCCGAGGAAGCTATCGAGGATGAAGTCGCCGGGGTTGGTAGCGATTTCGATGATGCGCTTCATCAGGCCTTCCGGCTTTGGCGTATCGAACGCAGCCTTCTCCCCGAAAACAAGTTCGATTTCGCGTGCCGCATGCTGATTGAGACCGACATCATCCCAAATCGTAGGGGCAGTCATGCCAGTCTTGGCTTCGGACTTGAAGAGTTTTCGCATCGGCGTTCCGGCTTTGCCATCCTTGCCCCAGAAGAACCGCCTGTCAGCGACCATCTGTTCCATCACCTCACGCTTGTAAACCCAGCACCGTCCTTTGCGCGGAAAGACTTCCTCACCAGTGAATGGGTTCACTACCGGGTAGATCAAACTTTCGACGAATCGCCCGCCCTTGGCATTGCCTGTCGAGTCAACCTTTCGGAAAGGGCCACGCTCATCAACGCCAAATGGCTCTTCATATGACCTGTACTGGGAGTCCGCTTTCTCTGTTCGCTCCATCAGGTTGAAAGATTCTTCTGCGATGGTTTTCTTCGAGTTCACAATTTTGGATTTTGCGTACACCATAAGATGGTCGTAAGTGGAGCCGATTTTCCGATCATTGGGTGCGCCATCTCGCTTCTTCCATGCGATATCGACAATGAAATTTCCCCGCCCGAAAACCTCGTCGCACATCACCTTGAAATAGTGCGCTTCGTTGTCGTCCAGCGTGATCCAGATCGAACCATCCTCGCGCAACAGTTCGCGCAGCAGCACCATGCGCGGATACATCATCGACAACCACTGGGCATGTTCCAGGTTGTCGTCGTAATGCTCGAACGCGCTTTTCGTGTTGTACGGCGGGTCGATAAAAATACATTTCACCTGCCCGGCGTAGTACGGCAGCAATGCCTTCAACGCTTCCAGGTTGTCGCCTTGGATCAGCATGTTCGGCGCGTCTTCGTCGCCGTGGGACAGGGACTGGATCGGTTGAAGCAGGCGGTAGGGCGTCTTCGCCGTCGCCTTCAAATCATCATTGCGGTTGTACCATTCCAGCCAAGGCATTCAGTATCCCCACACTAAACGTCAGTCGATTACGCCAATCTGTCGCGGCGCTGTCGCATCCGATGATACCGGCGAGGACAGGCTGAGTTGAAAGCATTGAAGAGCAGACTGGAACAAACGCGGGTCCACCCCGTCGCGAAAGCCGTCTCGCTGAAGCACCTCGCGAAGAAAAAGCCCGCAAACCATTGATTTGCGGGCCTTTTATTGGTGGAGCCAGGGAGGATCGAACTCCCGACCTCGTCATTGCGAACGACGCGCTCTCCCAGCTGAGCTATGGCCCCGAGGGGACGGCAATTCTAGCCGGAGGCGGGCGCCGATGCCAGCGGCGGCTCGAGCAGCGGCGCCAGGCGGGACTCCAGCTGCTCGCGACGCCAACCCTCCAGCGCCGGCGGCCAGCGGCCATCGCCATCCATCAGGGCCTCCAGCCAGCGGCGCGATGCGAGCACGCCATCGGGCAGTCCCAGTTCGGCCGAACGCTCGGCCACGGCCTGTTGCAGGCGCTTGAGCCGGGCCTTGTCGGCGTTGTCGGCGGCCCGTGCCAGCGGCGCTTGCGATTCGTCGGCCAGCGGTGTGGTCAGTGCCTGCCACAGGGCATCGCCGAGCTTGCGCGGGGCCTTGGGCTGGCTGTCGAGCAGGGATTGCAGCGCTTCGCGGCTGGCCGGTGGGTCGCGCGCCAGTGCGGCGGACAGTTCGTTGTCGAGAATCCAGCTGCGCGGCCTGTCGCTGCGGCGTGCCTGCAGTTCGCGCCAGCGCAGCAGGCGCAGCAATCGATGCTGGGCATCAGGTTCGAGGAACTGGGCGCTGCGCAACGACAGGTGCGGCCAGGTTTCGCCCTGGGCATCGCCGGCCTGGGCGAGCAGACGGCTGCAGTCCTGCCGCAGCCAGTCCGAACGGCCGGCGGCATCGAGACGGCGCTGCAGGTCTGCGTACAGCGCGCCGAGGTATTCCACGTCGTCGGCAGCGTATTGCAATTGCGCTTCGCTGAGCGGTCGCCGCATCCAGTCCGAGCGCGTCTCGCCCTTGGGCAGTTCGCGGTCGGCGATCTCGAGCACCAGTTTCTGGTAGCCCATGCCTGCGCCCATGCCGCACAGGGCGGCGGCAATCTGGGTATCGAACAGCGGGGCCGGCAGGGCGTCGCAGGCATGGCCCAGCGCCACCAGATCCTCGCTGGCGCTGTGCATGACCTTCAACACGGCCGGATCGTTCAGGATCGGTGCCAACGCTTGGGCCATGTCCGGCACCAGTGGGTCGATCAGCAGGATCTCCTCGCCGATGGCCATCTGCACCAGCGCCAGTTGCGGCCAGTAGGTGCGTTCGCGGACGAATTCGGTGTCCAGCCCGATCCAGGCGGGTGGATTCTGCAGACGTTCGGACAGGGATTGCGGTGAATCGATCCAGCGGGGCACGGAGTCTCCGGGCATGCACGCGTTGCGCGGGCGGGTGACAATAGCCCATCCTTGGTCCGACCGCGAGAATGGGAACCGGTTTGCGCCTTTTTCGCCCCGTCCTGCTGCTGTGCATCCTCGGCTTGGCCGCCTGCCGCGGCGACACGCCGGCTGCCGCCAAGGTTCCGGTGCAGGTGGTGGATGCGCAGCTGGGCAGCGTGACTGTCAGCGGCACGGACACGGACCTGGCCGCGCTGAACTGGACGCCGCCGGCAGTCGATCTGGGCGAGGAAACGCCGGAACAGACCCGTCGCCGCGCCGCGCAGGCCCTGGCCGAGGGCAGGCTGTACGAGCAGGCCGAAGATGCGATTCCGCTGTATCTGGCCCTGCTGGCTCGCGATGCGGATGATCGTTCCGCGCAACGCGGGATCGACCGCGCCGTGGCGGCCCTGTTGAAGCAGGGCGGACAGGCTCTGCAGGTAGCGGACGAGGACGCGCAGGCGCTGCGCCGGGCGGGGGAAATCGCTGCCGTGTTGCGCACGCTGCGCGGCGAGGATGCGGCGGTGACCGCCTATCTGGACAAGGTCGACCAGGCCGACTACCTGTGGCGGCTGAACGACGCGGCCGAGCGCGATCTGCGCGCCGGCCAGTTGGGGGAAACCGGCGGTGGGGCGCTGGGCAGTTTCCGCGAGGTGCTGGCGGTCGCGCCCGGACAGTCGCGGGCGCAGCAGGGGCTGGCGGCGGTAGAGAGCGCGATGATCCGGCGCGCCGAGGATGCGGCGCGCAACGACGACTTTGTCCTGGCCGGACAGTGGCTGGCACATGCCTCGCAGGTGCGCCCGGACACTTCCACGCTCGGCGATGCACACCAGCGGGTCGAGGACATCCGTACCGCCCGCATCGCCGCCCTGCGCGACGAGGCGTTGGCGGCCCTGTCCGGCGCCGACGGTCTGACTCCGCTGGCCTTGCGCAAGGCGCGGGAAACGCTGGCCGAGGTATTGCGTATCGCCTTGCCGGGCGACGCGGTGGCCGCCGATCTGCGCCAGCGCATCGATCTGGCGACCTATTACGGACTGTTCCGTCCCGGCCAGTCGTTCACCGAAGCGCTGGCCAATGGTGGTCGTGGTCCGGAAATGATCGTGTTGCCGCACGGCGCGTTCCGGATGGGCGCGCCGGACGACGAACTGGGCGCGAGCGACAGCGAAAAGCCGGCGCACTACGTCCGCTTCGAACGCGGCTTCGCGATGTCGCGCAAGGCGGTCACGGTCGGCGAATTCCGCCGGTTCGTACAGGCCACCGATTACCGGCCGCGGGCCAGCCGGCGCGAGCTGTCGATCGTCTATGACCTGCGCAGCGGCAATTTCGTCCGCCGCGGCGGCGCGGACTGGCGCTCGGACTACATGGGCGCGCCGGCGGCGGACGACCAGCCGGTGCTGCATGTCAGCGTGTACGACGCCGAAGCCTATGCCGAGTGGCTGGCCGCGCAGACCGGCAGCGGTTATCGCCTGCCGACCGAGGCGGAGTTCGAATACGCCTCGCGGGCGGGCAGGGAAGGGCGCTACCCGTGGGGCAACGGACAGCCGCCACCGGGCACCGGCAACCTGACCGGCGGCAACGACGTGGCGCCGAACGGCCGTCACTGGAGCAACGCCTTCGTCGGCTACGGCGATGGCTACTGGGGTCCGGCCCCGGTCGCCACCTTCCAGCCCAATGCCTGGGGACTTTACGATCTGGGCAGTAATATCAGCGAATGGGTCGCGGATTGCTGGCACGCCAGCTACCGGCGCGCCCCGGCCGACGGCCGGGCGTGGTTCAATCCCGGTTGCCGGGCGCGGGTGGTGCGCGGCGGCTCGTGGTCCAGCGGCCCGGTGCAGACGCGCGCGGCATGGCGTTCGTCGGTGGATTCGGACATGACCAGTGCGCGGATCGGTTTCCGCGTGGTGCGAGGCATCTGAACAGGAGAACGGAATGAGACAGGATCCCTATGGTCGCGCGCAGTACGGACAGCAGACGCAGCGTCGCGGCGGCGGTTTCAACCTGCGCTGGATCATCCTGATCGGCTTCGCCCTGTACGCGCTGTACTACTGGTCGTCGAACCGGGTGGTCGATCCGTACACCGGCGAGAAAGTGCTGATCGACAATTCGATCGACGCCGAGGAAGAGAAGGCGATGGGCCTGCAGGCCTACCAGGAGATCCTGAGCCAGGAACCGCCGTTGCCGGCCGATGCGGAGATCTCGCAGCAGGTGCGCACCATCGCCCAGCGGCTGATCGAAAAGGTCGGCGTGGTCGAGGCGCAGATCGCCGCCGATCACGGTACCCAGCCCAACGGCATCTGGAAGGATTTCGATTGGGCGGTCAACGTGATTCCTTCCGAACAGGCCAACGCTTTCTGTCTGCCCGGCGGCAAGATGGCCGTCTACACCGGCCTGATTCCAGTGGCGCAGAACGCCGACGCGGTGGCGGTGGTGATGGGGCACGAGATCGCCCACGCCCTGTTGCGCCACGGCGCGCAGCGGATGTCGCAGCAGAAGCTCAGCCAGATCGGCCAGATGGCCGGCGCGATGAGCGGCATGGATGCGCAGCAACAGCAGATGATGATGTCGGCGCTCGGCTATGGCTACCTGCTGCCGTACGCGCGCGAACACGAAACCCAGGCCGACGAGGTCGGTCTGCTGCTGGCGGCGGCGGCCTGCTTCGACCCGCAGGAAGCGGTACCGCTGTGGGAGCGCATGGGCGAGGCCAGCGGCGGCCAGGCACCGCCGGAATTCGCGTCCACCCACCCCAATCCGGGCACTCGCATCCAGAACCTGAGCGCACTGATGCCCAAGGCGATGGAATACCGCAGGAAGTTCTGCACCCAGGCGAATTGACGGCAGCGCCGCCGCCGGGCTTCAGAAGCTCATGAACAGCCCGCCGTTGACCGGCAGGTTGGCCCCGGTGATGTAGTCGGCGGCATCTGCACTGAGGAAGGCCACGGTGCGGGCGATGTCCTCGGGCTGGCCGAGACGTCCGGCCGGGATCATGGCGCGGGTACGCTCGCGCGCGGCTTCGGGCATGGCGCGGGTCATCGGGGTTTCGATGTAGCCGGGCGAAACGCTGTTGACGGTGACGCCCTTGCCGGCAGTTTCACGCGCCAGCGACATGCTGAAGCCGTGCAGGCCGGCCTTGGCCGCGGCGTAGTTGGTCTGGCCGAAATTGCCGGTCTGGCCGCTGACCGAACTGATGTTGACGATGCGGCCGAAACCGCGTTCCAGCATGCCGTCGATGGCGTGCCGGCACAGGTGGAAGGCGCTGCTCAGGTTGACGTCCAGCAGGGCCTGCCATTGCGCCAGCTCCATCTTGCGCAGGGTCGAATCGCGGGTGATGCCGGCGTTGTTGACCAGGATGTCCAGCGCGCCGTGCGTCTGGACGATCTTCGCGACCAGCGACTGGCAACTGTCGAAGTCGGACACGTCGGCGCTTTCGACCGACACGTCCAGCCCCTGCATCGAGTCGAGCCAGGCCTGCGTGCGCTCGGCAGCGGTTGGCAGGTCGACCGCGACCACCTTGCGGCCGTCATGGGCCAGGGCACGGCAGATGGCGGTGCCAAGACCGCCCATGCCGCCGGTGACGACGGCGATGCGTGGAGTACTCATGCGAAGTCCGGAATGGATGGGAAATCAGCAGCGGGCAGGCAGTAAGCCGCTGCCCGGAGGGAAGCCTGCCATTGGTCGCGCGGCGAAAACGGCGGGAACCACACCGCGCGTCAGCGCGGGCGTGTCTTCGGCGGGTCCTGCGGGCGGTTGCCCAGCCCGGCGCCCAGGTTGCGTTGGAATTCCTGCCACATCTCCATGTTGCGTTCGGTCAGCTGGTTCATCATCGTCCACGGGGTCTGGCCGAGCAGGCTGCCCATCTGGTTGCGGAACTGCGCCTGCTGCTCCAGGAACAGTTGCATGCTGCGCTCCAGGTAGTTGCCCATGAAGCCCTGCATGGAGTCGCCGTAGAAGCGGATGATCTGGCTGAGCAACTGGGTAGACAGCAGCGGCTCGCCGTCCTGTTCCTGGTCGCTGATGATCTGCAGCAAGACGCTGCGGGTCAGGTCGCTGCCGGTCTTGGCGTCGCGGACCTCGAATTCTTCGCCATCGACGATCAGCTGGCGCACGTCCTCGATGGTGATGTAACTGGAAATTTCGGTGTCGTAGAGACGCCGGTTGGGATACTTCTTGATGATGCGGGTTGCGGCCATTGAACTGTGGACCCCTCCGGAGGCTTGGCGGCCAGCATGACGCACCGCAGCAGTCCTTGCAACTGCCCGTTCAGCCGGCACCACGGGGGAAATGCTGCGCAGCATTTCCGCTGCCCTGAACGGCACGGGGCGCCGTGCGGCGCCCCGTGGAAGTCCGATGGCGGCCGGCATCACCAGCCCATGTGGTGGCCGCCGTTGATGTCCAGGTTGGAGCCGGTGATCCAGGCTGCTTCGTCGGCCACCAGGAAGCCGACCGCATAGGCGATCTCCTCCGGCTTGCCGAGGCGGCCGGTCGGGATGTCGGCGGCGATCTTGGCGCGCACCTCTTCCGGCACTGCCATGACCATGTCGGTGGCCACGTAGCCGGGCGAGACGGTGTTGACGGTGATCCCGAGCTTGGCGTTCTCGCGCGCCAGCGAAATGGTGAAGCCGTGCATGCCGGCCTTGGCGGCGGCGTAGTTGGCCTGGCCGTACTGGCCCTTCAGGCCGTTGATCGAGCTGATCTGCACGATTCGCCCCCACTTGCGTTCGCGCATGCCCTCGATCACCGGGCGGGTCACGTTGTAGACCGAGTTGAGGTTGGTGTTGATGACGTCGTACCACTGCTCGGACGTCATCTTGTGGAAGGTACCGTCGCGGGTGATGCCGGCGTTGTTGACCAGGATGTCGACCGGTCCCAGTTGCGCTTCCACCGCCTGGATCATCGCCGCACCCTGTTCGGGCGAAGACACGTCGCCGGCGACGAGGGTGAAGTCGTAGCCTGCATCCTTCATCTTCTGCTGCCAGGCTCTGGCCTTTTCCTCGTTGCGGTAATTGGTGACGACCTTGTGGCCCATGTCGGCCAGCTTCTTGCAGATGGCGGTGCCGATACCGCCGGTGCCACCGGTGACCAGTGCGACGCGTGCTGTCATGTGGGGTTCTCCATGAGGGGTGGGCGACCCTTTGCCCACCGGCATGGAAATTCTAGGCATGTGCCGCTGTAATCATGTTGTGCGCTGCAGCGACACGGTGGCCGCGCGGGGCAGCTTCTGCGGGTCGAACGCCTCCGTACCGGCGCGCAGCAATGCCGTCACATTTCCGGTCTGCGACAGCGCGTCGGGGTCCTGCCCCAGCATCCGCCACGCGACGCGCAGCGCGGGCAGGGGGTCGTCCGGATCCACCGGCAGGTCGGCGCTGGATTTGGACAGCTTGCGGCCGTCCGCATCGGTGACCAGCGGCAGGTGCAGGTATCGCGGCGTCGGTAGCCCCAGGGCGCGTTGCAGCAGGATCTGTCGTGGCGTGGAGTCCAGCAGATCGTGGCCGCGGACGATATCGGTCATGCCCTGCAGGGCATCGTCCACCACCACCGCCAGCTGGTAGGCCCAGTATCCGTCGGCCCGGTGCAGCACGAAGTCGCCGACCTCGGCGGCCACGTCCTGGGTGACTTCCCCCTGCAGTCCGTCGACGAAGGCAACCGTGCTGCCGTCGGGGACGCGCAGGCGGATCGCCGGCTGACGGCCGTCGCCGGCGTCGGCCGGGACGGCGGCGACACAGGCGCGGTGGATGCCGCCCGTTGCGGCCAGGTCGCTGCGGCTGCAGGTACAGGTGAAGGCCAGACCATCAGTCAGCAGCCGATCCAGCGCGGCACGGTACTGCGATCCGCGCTCGCTCTGGCGTACTACCGGTGCGTCCGACTCCAGGCCGAAGGCGAGCAGGGTCTGCAGTTGCCGGTCGGCCATGCCCTCGATTTCGCGCGGCGGGTCAAGGTCTTCGATCCGGATCCACCACTCGCCGCCGGCATTGCGTGCCAGCAGCCAGCTGCCGAAGGCCGCGTACAGCGAACCGAAGTGCAGCGGGCCAGTGGGAGACGGGGCGAAGCGTCCCCGGTAGATCGGCGATAAGGACATGGGACAATGGCGGCGAAAACTGAATCCTCGGTCAGCCGGACGCTTGAATTCAAGCGCCGGCAGCCGCAGATTCGCCGGAACTGAATCCACGCCATCGCCGGAGCACCCGCATGTTCAGCCGCATTGCCCTGTTCCTTGCCACCAACCTGGCCGTGCTGGTGCTGATGAGCATCATCATGAACTTCGTCCTGCCGATGTTCGGCGTCCGGCTGGGTAATACCGGTGGCTTGGTGCTGATGGCCGGACTGTTCGGCTTCGGCGGCTCGCTGATCTCGCTGTTGATGTCCAAGTCGATGGCCAAGCGCGCCACTGGGGCCCAGATCATCGATCAGCCGCGCAACGAGGGCGAGCAGTGGCTGCTGGCCACGGTGCAGCGGCAGGCGCAGGCGGCCGGTATCGGCACGCCGGAAGTGGCGATCTACGACGCGCCGGAGATCAACGCCTTCGCCACCGGCGCCAACCGCAACAACGCCCTGGTCGCGGTGTCCACCGGCCTGCTGGCCAACATGGGCCGCGACGAGGCCGAGGCCGTGCTCGGCCACGAGGTCAGCCACGTCGCCAACGGCGACATGGTGACCATGGCCCTGCTGCAGGGCGTGCTGAACACTTTCGTGATCGTGCTGGCGCGGGTGGTCGGCGGGGTGATCGACAGCTATCTGTCGGGCAACCGCAACGGCGGCCGCGGCTTCGCCTATTACATCATCGTGTTCGTGCTGGAGATGGTGCTGGGTCTGTTCGCGACGATGATCGCGATGTGGTTCTCGCGCCGGCGCGAATTCCGCGCCGACGCTGGCGGCGCCAGCCTGGCCGGGCGGCAGAAGATGATCGCCGCGCTGGAGCGGCTGCAGCTGAACCACGGCGCCAGCACGCTGCCCAACCAGATCGCCGCGTTCGGTATCGCCGGCGGCATCGGCGACGGCCTGAAGAAGCTGTTCCTCAGCCATCCGCCGCTGGAGCAGCGGATCGCCGCGTTGCGAAACGCGCAGACGACCGTGAGCTGAGAGTCGACCAGGGCCGGAAAAGCAGGAAGCCCGCCATCGGCGGGCTTTTTCCTTGTTATGGACGCGAAACGCGCGTCAGCTGTTGAAGTCGAAGTTCATCTCCGGCCCGGCCTGGCCGACGAAATGACCTTCCACATAGTCCAGTCCGGCGGAGAACAGCTGCGACATCGTCGCCGGGTCCTGCACGTGTTCGGCGATGGTGGCGATGCCGTCCTGCTGTGCGCGGGCGGCGATGTCGCGGATGGTCTCCTGGTGCTCGGTGGTGCTGGCGTTGTCCTGGGTGAAGCTGCGGTCCAGCTTGAGGAAGGCTGGGGTGAAATGGCTCAGCAACTGGAACGAGTCCAGCCCGGTGCCGAATTGCTCCAGTCCGACCTTGCAGCCCAGCGGCGCGACCGCGCGCAGGAATTCCTGCGCCGCGCGCAGGTGGGTGAACACCTTGGCCTCGGTCGCCTCCAGCCACAGCCGCTCGCCGGGGACGCCGTGGGCGGCCAGTCCCTGGGCGATGGTCTCGACCATCCGCGGGTCGCCGAACGATGCCTGGCTGATCTTGACCAGCATCCGGACCGGACGGCCTTCGCGTTCACGTTGACCGAGCAGGGCGATGGCCTTGCCGACCACCCAGCGGTCGATCTCGTCCAGCAGGCCGGCATCTTCGGCCAACGCGAGAAAGCTGATCGGCTTGATCGTTTCGCCGCCTGCCGCCGGCAGGCGCAGGAAGGCTTCGTAGAAGTCTCCGTGTTCGCCCAGCAGCGGGATCAGCGGCTGGAAATGCAGCTGGAAGCCGTCTTCCTTCAGCGCGGTGCGCACCTGGTCGAGGATCCGCTGCATGCGTTCCTGTTCGGCACGGTCGACCGCACCGGGGTCGAAGATCTGCACGCCATTGCCGCCGAGTCCGGTCACCGCCTGCAACTGCCCGGAAGCGCGCGACAACACCTGATTGAGGCTGGCGATCTTCTCGCCGATCTGCACGCCGCCGATGCTCGGGGTGATGGTGACCGAACGCTCGCCGATCTCGAACAGCCGCGAAGCGAAGCGTTCGCGCAAGGCGTTGGCCACTTCGGCGGTGCGCGCGTGGCTGCCCTTCAGCAACACGGCGAAGCCTTGCTCGCTGAAACGGGCGACGACGATGTCGCTGTCCAGATCCTCGGTCAGGCGCTCGGCCATGGCCGCGATCAGGGCGTCGGCCGCGTCCAGCCCGATGTCCGGCAGCAGTCGCGCGTAGTGGTCCGGTTCGACCAGCAGCAGGCCGTAGTGGGCCTCGCCCTGGCCGACTTCGGCGACGGCCTCTTCCAGCAGGCGCAGGAAGGTCGGGCGGTTGAGCAGGCCGGTGACCTGATCGCGCTGGCGCAGGTCCTCGACCTCGCGCGCCAGTTCGGTATCCAGTTCGCGGCGGCGGAATACCACCTGCACGCAGGGCTCGCCTTCGTAGGTGGCGGTGGCGAATTCCATCGTTGCCGGGAACACCTCGCCGTCCAGCGTGCGTGCTTCCAGCTGGTACTGCGGCGGCGGCGCGTCGCCCTTGCCCAGGCCTTTCAGCAGTTGCTTGAAGTCGGCCACGTATTTCGGCGCCACCAGGTCCAGCAGCGACATGCCTTCCAGGTCTTCGAACGACTCCAGCCCGAACATTTCCTGGTAGGCGTCGTTGGCGCGGATGTGCATGCCTTCGTGCACATAGGCGATGGGGTCGCGCGAGGACGCGATCAGCGCATCGCAGCGGCGCTCGGTTTCGCGCAACTGCGCTTCCAGCCGGCGCAGGGCGCGCCGCGCTTCCAGCTCGGTCCATTCGCCTTGCAGCAGTTTCAGCAGATGTTCGTTGCGGCCGCGCAGGGCCACCCCGCGGGCGCCGGCGGCGTGCGCGTCGAGCAGGGCCTGTTCGTCCAGCGCATCGGCCAGTACGACCACCGGGATGTCCTTGCCGCAGGCGGCGACCGCGGTCAACACCGTTTCCAGCGGCACGGCCGTGGCCGAGCGCGCAGCCAGCACCAGATCGACCGGCTGGGCGTCGAGCTGGGTACGCAGTTCGTCCGGGTCGAGCGGTCGCAGCGGCCGCACCGCGACGCCGGCGTTGCGGAACAGGCTGACGACGGCTTCGGCATCCTCGCCGCTGTCGTCGACGATCATCAGGCGGAAGGCGGAGTTGTTGCCGGGCTGCATGCAGGTGCGTTCGTCAGGGGAGGGCGTTTAATACACGATGGTCGCCGGAGCGTCCAATGCACGGATCGCACAATGGCGGCGCTACAGCGGCTGCTTGCCGGGCGCACCGGGGATTTCGCGCACCAGCCGCGGCAGCAGATAGCCTGACAGGCGTTCGGACAACCCGGCGTGAAGCTCGCGGGCGCGCGCATCCGCAACCTCGAAGTGGGCCACGCCCTGGACCCGGTCCAGCTGGTGCAGGTAATACGGCAGCACCCCGGCGGCATGGCCGCGTTCGCTCAGCGCGACCAGGGCGTCGACGCTGTCGTTGACGCCCTGCAGCAAAACGGCCTGGTTGAGCAGCAGCGCGCCGCTGGCACGCAGCCGGGCCAGGGCGGCATCGACCGCGGCATCGAATTCGTTGGCATGGTTGGCGTGCAGGACGAAGGTCACAGGCCAGGACAGGGCCTGAAGCCAGTTCAGCAAGGCCTCGTCCACCCGTTCCGGCAGCACGACTGGCAGCCGGCTGTGGATGCGCAGGCGTTTCAGGTGCGGAATGCCGGCCAGCGCCGCGGTCAGTTCGGCCAGCTTGGCGGTGGATAGTGACAGCGGGTCGCCGCCGGAGAGGATGACTTCGTCGATGCCGGAATCGTCGCCGATCCGCTGCACCGCATCGCGCCAGCCGTCGCGGGCGGCGGTTTCTTCGGCATAAGGGAAGTGGCGGCGGAAGCAGTAGCGGCAATGGATGGCGCAACTGCCGGTGGCCACCAGCAGAGCGCGGCCGCGGTATTTCTGGATCACTCCGGGGCCGGTGCGGGCCGCGGCATCGCCGACCGCGTCGAGGGCGAAGCCGGGCATCGGCCGCATCTCCTCGTCCAGCGGCAGCACCTGACGCAGCAGCGGGTCGTGCGGGTCGCCGGGGCGCATGCGGGCGACGAAGCCGCGCGGCACCCGCAGCGGGAACTGTGCCGCGGCGGGTGTCGAGACCCGTTCGACCAGGGTGTCCAGCTCCAGCAGCGACAGCAGTTCGGCCGGATCGCGCACCGCCCGCCGCCAAGCCTGCTGCCAGCCGTGGGACGGCAGCAGGGCGGGGCCGGGGGCGGGGAACTGTCGGCGGGCAGGGGCTGCGGGTATCATAGGACCCTGAAACAAGCGCCCGCCGGTGCCGGTGGGCTCCCCGATTCTATCTTGCCGGCCGCCTCGCGCGGCGGGCTTGCCTTACCCGAAAGGAGTTAGCCGATGGCCAGTTACGGCATGAACGACGTCAAGAACGGGATGAAGATCCTGATCAACAACGAGCCGGCGATCATCACCGAGACCGACTACGTCAAGCCGGGCAAGGGCCAGGCCTTCACCCGCGTGCGCTACCGCCTGATCAAGTCCGGCCGGGTGCAGGAAATCACCATGAAGTCGACCGATTCGGTCGAAGCCGCCGACGTGGTCGATACCGACATGCAGTACCTGTACAGCGACGGCGAATACTGGCACTTCATGCAGCAGGAGACCTTCGAGCAGGTGCAGGCCGACAAGGCCGGCATGGGCGGCGCCGAGAAGTGGCTGAAGGGCGAGGAAGACTGCGTGGTGACCCTGTGGAACGGCAATCCGATCCAGGTGACCCCGCCGAATTTCGTCGAGCTGCAGATCACCGAGACCGACCCGGGCGTGAAGGGCGACACTGCCGGCACGGGCGGCAAGCCCGCCACGCTGGAAACCGGCGCCGTCGTGCGCGTGCCGCTGTTCGTCGGCCAGGAGGAAATCATCAAGGTCGACACCCGCACCGGCGAGTACGTCAGCCGGGTGAAGTGATCCGGATGTTTCCGGCGCCACGGCAAGGCCACGCATGACCGAATTGATCGCTCCCGAACCCTGCGACCTGCTGATCGAGGCCGGTTTCGTCGTGCCGGTGGAACCGCATGGCGTGGTGCTGGAAAACCACGCGGTGGCGATCAGCGAAGGCCGCATCGCCGCGGTGTTGCCGATCGACGAAGCGCGCCGGCACTACGCGCCCGGACAGGTCGTTTCGCGGCCCGAGGCGGCACTGATTCCCGGCCTGGTCAACGCCCACACCCACAACCCGATGACCCTGCTGCGCGGGATCGCCGACGACCTGCCGCTGAAGGTCTGGTTGCAGCAGCACATCTGGCCGGTGGAAGGCGCGCTGCTGGCGCCGGACTTCGTCGCCGACGGCATCGTGCTGGCGATCGCCGAGATGCTGCGCGGCGGCACCACCTGCGCCAACGAGAACTACTTCTTCCCCGATGTGCAGGCCGCGGTGTACAAGCGTCACGGCTTCCGCGCGCGGGTCGGCCTGCCGGTAATCGATTTCCCGACCGCCTGGGCGAAGAGCGACGACGAATACTTCGACAAGGCCGGCGAAGTCCATGACCAGTGGCGCGACGATCCGCTGATCGCCACCGCGTTCGCCCCGCATGCGCCGTACACGGTCAACGACCCCAACTTCGAACGCATCCGCATGCTGGCCGACCAGCTGGACCTGCCGGTGCACCTGCACCTGCATGAGACCGCTCAGGAAGTGCAGCAGTCGCAGGAGAAGTACGGGCAGCGGCCGATCGCGCGACTGGAGCGGCTGGGGTTGATCAACGACCGCCTGATCGCCGTGCACATGACCCAGTTGACCGAGGCCGAGATCACTCTGTGCGCCGAGCGCGGGGTCAGCGTGGTGCACTGCCCGGAGTCGAACCTGAAGCTGGCCTCGGGCTTCTGCCGCGCCTGCGCGCTGCAGCGAGCAGGGGTCAACCTGGCCATCGGCACCGACGGCTGCGCCAGCAACAACGATCTGGACATGTTCGGCGAAACCCGTACCGCGGCCCTGCTGGCCAAGGCGGTGGCGCAGGACGCGGCGGCGCTGGATGCCTTCGCCTCGCTGCGGGCGGCGACGCTGGGCGGGGCGCGCGCGCTCGGTTTCGGCGACCGGGTCGGCTCGATCGTGCCGGGCAAGCAGGCCGACCTGGCCTGCGTGGACCTGTCGGCGCTGGAGACCCAGCCGCTGCACCACGTGGTCTCGCAGCTGGTCTATGCCTGCGGTCGCCAGCAGGTGAGCGATGTGTGGATCGCAGGCCAGCCGAAGCTGGTGGAACGCGAACTGGTCGACATCGACATCGGTGCCGTGGTCGCCAACGCCCGCCAGTGGCGCACGCGGATCGCCTCGATCCACCGCGACTGATCGCGTCGCCGCGCTACGCCGCGCCCTGGCGATCTGCGACAATGGCGGCATGAACGCGAGCGCATCTTCCGACACCAATTTCCGCCAAGTCGAGCTGGACAAGTTCGGCGCGCTGGCCAGCCGCTGGTGGGACGCCGACGGCCCGCAGAAGGCGCTGCACGCGCTGAACCCGGCGCGGCTGGACTATGTCTCGCAACGCTGCCCATTGCCCGGCACCGCGGTACTGGATGTCGGTTGCGGCGGCGGCCTGCTCAGCGAGGCGCTGGCCGGCGCCGGCGCCCGCGTCACCGCCATCGACCTGTCGCCGGAACTGCTGCGGGTGGCCCGGTTGCACAAACTGGAATCGCAGCTGGAGATCGACTATCGCGAGCAGTCGGTGGAGTCGCTGGCCGAGGACATGCCGGCCGCCTTCGATGCGGTGACCTGCATGGAAATGCTGGAACACGTGCCGGATCCGGGCGCGATCATCGCCGCCTGCGCGAGCTTGCTGAAGCCGGGCGGGCGTCTGTTCCTGTCCACGCTGAACCGCACCCCGGCCGCGTTCGCGCTGGCCATTGTCGGCGCCGAATACGTGACCCGGCTGCTGCCCAAGGGCACGCACCACTACCAGGACTTCATCCGTCCGTCCGAACTGGCGGCATGGCTGCGCGAGAGCGGGCTGCAACTGGAAGACGTCAGCGGCCTGGCCTACGAACCGTGGCGCAACGCCGCGCGGATCGTAAGCCGTACCGACGTCAACTACCTGGCCTGCGCGGTCAGGCCGGAGTGAGCCCGGCCCGATTCCCGCCGCTGGTGCTGTTTGATCTCGATGGCACTCTGCTCGACAGCGCGCCGGACATGCTGGCCACCGTCGATCGCATGCGCGCGGCGCGCGGGGTCGGCCCGATGGCGCTGGAAGCCTTGCGTCCGCACGTATCCAGGGGCGCGCGGGCGATGCTCGGTGCGGCCTTCCCTGATGTCGGAGTGGCGATCCGCGAGCGCTGGGTGCCGGAGTTTCTGGACATTTATCGCAGCGAGATCGGCCGCAACAGCCAGCCGTTCGACGGTGTGGCCGAACTGCTGGATGCGCTGGAAGCGGACGGCTCGCGTTGGGGCATCGTCACCAACAAGCCCGAATACCTGGCCCACGACATCCTGCCGGCGCTCGGCTGGGAAAGCCGCTGCCGGGTGCTGATCGGCGGCGATACCCTGGCCGAGAAGAAGCCGCACCCCTTGCCGCTGCTGGAAGCACTGCGCCGCCTCGGCGCGACGGCGGACCAATGCGTCTATGTCGGCGACGACGAACGAGACATCGTCGCCGCGCGCGCGGCCGACATGCGTTCGGTGGTGGCGCTGTGGGGATATCGTCTGCCCGAAGACGTGCCGGATGCGTGGGGTGGCGATCGCCTGATCGCATCGCCGCGGGACTTGCTCGATCCCGCCGCCTGGCCCGACCAATCTGCAGGAGCGGCGTAAGCCACGATCGGACTTTCATCGCAAAGCTTCATCGCGGCCGACGCCGTTCCTACAATGCTCCCCATGTCCGATTCGCCCGCCCTCGACAGCTTCCTGGAGAAATGGCGCACGCGCTGGCCCGAGTGGTCGGTTGCGGAAATCTTCGTGCCGCAGGCGCGTCGGCTGCCGGCGGTGGCGTGGTTCGCCCTGCTGCAGGAATTCGACGATGCCTTGAATATCGCCGGCGATCCGCTGCCGGCCGATGCGAAGCTGGGCTGGTGGGGTGAGGAATTGCACGGCTGGGCGCAGCGACGTTCGCGGCATCCGCTGGGGCGCGTGCTGGAGCCATTACCTGCCGCATGGACGCAACTGGCCGATGCCTTGCCGGGATTGCAGGCGGCGCGGACGACGGCGGAAACCGGCGATGCAGCCTTCGCCAGCCTGTCGGCTTATGCCGAGGCGGTGGCGATGGTGGAAACCGAGGTGCTCGGCGCTAGCATCGCGCCTTCGGCGATCCTCGCCCAGGTGCTGGCGACGCGGCTGGCCGAAACCGGGAATGCCGCGATTCCGTCTTCGATCGCGCGGCAGGCGGGCGAGGGCGAACATGCGGACCTGCGCGCCTGGGGCATGCAGTTGCAGCAGCACTGGGGCGATGCACGGCAGGGCGCACGCGAACGCCGCATCCTGGCCGGCTATGCGCAGCGGCGGCTGGATCGGCTACTGCAATCCGGCCGGCCCGCGGCCCTGCCGTCGCGGGCGGCGTTGCTGTTCTCCGGCTGGCGCGCGGCGCGCGGCGCCTAGGGCGCCGGTGCGCGACGGTGTACTCACGTAACGGACTGTTTCACTAGAGGTTTCGGGCGCTGGGGGTAGAATGCGTACGGTTTCTCCCCCGTGCATGACGATGTCCTCTTCGATGTTCCAGGCGCCGCGCGCCGATCTGCCCGATGTCGCCCACCAGAGCGTGCCGCTGGCGCGCGAGCTGCAATGGGTCGGCATGGACAACATCGCCCTGCCGGTACGCATTGCCGACGGTGCCGGCGGCACGCTCCAGGTGCCGGCCGCGATCGATATGGCGGTGAATCTGGGCAACCCGGATGCGCGCGGCATCCACATGTCGCGGCTGTACCTGCGCCTGCAGGACGGACTGGCCAGCGAGGCGATCACCCCGGCTGGGCTGCGCCACCTGCTGCAGGACTGCATTGTCTCGCAGGACGGGCTGGCCAGCCGTGCGCGGCTGAACATCCGCTACGACGCCCTGCTGCAACGACCGGCGCTGCAGAGCGGATTCTCCGGATGGAAGCGCTACCCGGTCGAGATCGAGGCGGTACTGGCCGATGGCCATCTACGACTGTCGCTGGGACTGGAGGTGGAATACTCCAGCACCTGTCCGGCCTCGGCGGCGCTGTCGCGTCAGGCCAATGCCGAGCGCTTCGTGCAGGACTTTGATGCCGTGCAGCCGCTGTCGTCGGATGCGGTGGTTGATTGGCTGGCCTCCGAGCGCGGCATGGCCGCCACGCCGCATGCACAGCGCAGCCGGGCGCAGGTCCGGGTGGAGCTGAAGCCGCAGTTCGACGAACTGCCGCTGCTGGCGCTGGTCGATGCGCTGGAAGCCGCGCTGGCCACCCCGGTACAGACCGCAGTCAAGCGCGAGGACGAGCAGGCCTTCGCCCGCCTGAACGCCGAGAACCTGATGTTCTGCGAGGACGCCGCCCGCCGCGTGGCCGCGGTGCTGGCCGACGATCCACATGTGACCCGTTACGAGGCCACTGTTTCGCACTTCGAAAGCCTGCATCCGCACGACGCGGTGGCGCGAATCAGCGGCGAGAATCCGTAAGGCGACGGCGGAATCCGCTATGCGGGTTCCGCCCTATGGGGTGCGCTCCAGCACCAGCAAGGGGTCGATCCGGGTGCTGAACCAGCTCATGCCCCAGTGCAGGTGCGGGCCGGTGGCGCGGCCGGTGGCGCCGACCGCACCGAGGACCTGACCCTGTTCGACGCGGTCGCCGACTTTCACGTCCAGCCGCGACAGGTGCAGGAAGTTGGAACTGACGCCGAAGCCGTGGTCGAGCAGGATGGTGCCGCCGGTCAGGTACAGGTCCGGGTCGGCGAAGGTGATCACGCCGGCGGCCGGGGCCTTGACCGGGGTGCCGGTGGGCACGGCGATGTCCATGCCCGAATGCCCCGACGGCGCGGCCTGACCGTTGTAGACGCGGGCGTTTCCGAAGCGGCCGCTGATGCGTCCCTTGACCGGCCAGATGAAGGCCTGGGCGAAGTCGGTGCGGTCGTCGTCGCGTTCGCGCGCGGCGCTGACCCGCGCCTGTTCGCGCTGGATGCGCGCGGCGATCTCCGGCGGCGGGTTGACCGTCTTTGGCGGCACCCCGTTGATGCGCTCCTCTTTCCACTGGCGCGGCGTCACCGCGATGGAGACGGTTTCGTGGCTGCCGTCGGGGCGCGTCACCTGTACCTGTAGCGGCCCTGCCTCGTTGCGGCCGACACCGAACACCACGGTGCCGTAGCCGCTGACCCGCAAATTGCGGTCGGCGTACGTTGCCGAGCTGCCCGGTGGCAGCTTGCCGAACACCAGCGCACCCTGCGAAACGCTGGCGGGGAACACGATGCGTTGACTGGCTGCCGTTTGTTCACTGCCGGTTTGGGCGAGCAGGGGAGAAGGAGCTACCGACAACATGGAAAGAATCGAAATCGTCATCCCGGCGAACGCCGGGATCCAGCCGTTGCGGTTGCTTCGAGCCAGACAGGCAAAAGAAAAAGCTGGGTCCTGGCATTTGCCGGGATGACGACGAAGGGATATCACCGGTCGAACTCCAGCCGTTGCCCGTTCGGCGTGCCCAGCAGGTGTTCGCCGTTCCAGACCATGCGGCCGTTGACCCAGGTGGCGGCGACGCGCGAATGGAAGGTGGTGCCTTCGAACGGCGACCAGCCGCACTTGGACAGCACGTCTTCGCGGCGCACGGTGAACGGAGTGGCGCCGATCAGCACCAGGTCGGCCCAGTAGCCTTCACGCAGGTAGCCGCGCTGGCTGACGTCGAACAGCTGCGCCGGCGCATGCGCGAACTTGCGCACCACCTGGGCCGCGGTCAGTTTCTTCTCGTGCACCAGCTCCAGCGCCGCGACCAGCGCGTACTGCACCAGTGGCAGGCCGGACGGGGCCTGTGCGTAAGGTTTCTGCTTTTCTTCCCAGGTATGCGGTGCGTGGTCGGTGGCCAGCACGTCGATCGCGCCGCCTTCGCCCAGCGCCTGGATCAGCGCCTCACAGTCACTGGCATCCTTGATTGCCGGATTGCACTTGATCAGGTTGCCCAGCCG
This sequence comes from Pseudoxanthomonas kalamensis DSM 18571, assembly GCF_010211745.1. Taxonomy (GTDB): domain Bacteria; phylum Pseudomonadota; class Gammaproteobacteria; order Xanthomonadales; family Xanthomonadaceae; genus Pseudoxanthomonas_A; species Pseudoxanthomonas_A kalamensis. The sequence continues at coordinate 157,940 of NZ_PDWQ01000003.1, forward strand.
CGCGTAGTCGCTGCGGTCGAAGCGCAGGAAGTGGATGCAGGTTTCGGCGGTGATGCGCTTGCGGCGGCCGTCCTCCTGCAGGATCGGGCCGGGCGTGAACAGTGCCAGTTCGTCGGCGGTGGAGATGTGCAGCACGTGCAGGCGGGTGCCGTGCTTGCGCGCCAGCGAGATCGCCAGCCGGGTCGACGTGATGCAGGCTTCGCGGCTGCGGATGTCCGGGTGCATCTCCGCGGTCAGCGCGTCTTCGCCGTACCGGGCCTTGAAAGCGGCCAGGTTGGCGTCGATGGTCGGGCTGTCTTCGCAGTGGGTGATGATCGGCGTGGGGGCTTCGCGGAAGATGCCGTCCAGCGTTTCCGGATCATCGACCAGCATGTTGCCGGTGGAAGCGCCCATGAATACCTTGATCCCCGGCGCGGTTTTCGGGTCCAGCGCGCGGATCGCGTCCAGGTTGTCGTTGCTGGCGCCGAGGTAGAAACCGTGGTTGCCCCAGGCGCGGCCCTTGGCCGCCGCGTACTTGGCTTCCAGCGCGGCCGAATCCAGAGTCGGCGGATTGGTGTTGGGCATGTCCATGAAGCTGGTCAGCCCGCCGGCCACCGCCGCGGCCGATTCGCTGGCGATGTCGCCCTTGTGGGTCAGCCCCGGTTCGCGGAAGTGGACCTGGTCGTCGATCATCCCCGGCAGCAGCATCCGGCCGCCGGCCTCGATGACCTGATCGCCGGGCCGGGGCGCAATCTGCGCGTCGATGCGGTCGATGCGGCCGTTCTCGATCCGCAGGTCGGCTTCGGTCTCGCGGCCTTCGTTGACCAGGCGGGCGTTGACGATCAGGGTTGCTGGCATGAGTGCTTGTCCGCTGTGGCGTCGGGGTGGAGCGGCGGGACCGGGTCCAGCCCACCGGGATGGAGGGGGTGGCAACGGCCGATCCGGCGAATGGCCAGCCAGCCGCCCTTCAGCGGGCCGAAGCGTTCGATGGCCTGCATGGCGTACTCCGAGCAGCTGGGCATGAAACGGCAACGCGGCCCCAGCAGCGGGCTCAGGAATCGCTTGTAAACCCGCAACAGGGCTATCAGGACGCGGCCGAACATGCCCCGATGATATGCCAGTTGGCTGAACCCGTGGTTGCCCCTGTGGGTGGGGTACGCTATAAAGTCGCGCTTTTCCCGCGCTCGGGAAGTCTAAGGAAGCGCTGTTCGTGGCTGCGAAGAAACCCGTGAAAAAGGCCGCCAAGGCCGTCAAGAAGCCCTCCGCCAGCAAGTCGACCGCCAAGCCTGCCGCCAAGCCGAAACCGGCGGCGAAGAAGCCCGTGGCGAAGAAACCGGCGGCCAGGAAGCCCGCAGTCAAGAAGCCGACGGCCAAGCCCGCTGCCAAGAAGCCTGCCGCTTCCAAGAAGCCAGCCGTTGCCAAGAAGGCGGCTGCGAAGCCTGCGGCGAAAAAGCCTGTGGCGAAGAAGGCGGCGGCCAAGAAGCCCGTTGTCGCCAAGAAGGCCGTGGCCGCGAAGACGCCCGTGACGAAGAAGCCCGTCGCCGCGAAAAAAGCCGCTGTCACCGCCAAGCAACCTGCCGCAGCGAAGATGGCGCCGAAGAAGGCGGCGCCGACCCCGAAATCCGCGGCCAAGCCGGCCTCCAGGCCGGCTTCGGCCAAGTCCCCCGCAATCGCCAAGCCCGCCGCTGCGCCCGACAAGCGCGCACCGGCAGTCAAGGCAGCCTCCCCCAGCAAGACCGTGCCCGCTCCCAAAACCCCCGCAAAAGTTCCTCCCGCGCCCGTGGCGCCGCGCCCGCGCCCACAGGGCAAGGTGGCCGTCGCCGTCACCGCCCGCCCACCGGCTCCCGCCACCCGCAACCAGTACAAGGTCGTGCCGTACCAGACCGACGAAGCGACCGGTCGCCCGATCCTGCCGTCCGGCTACCGGCCAGCGGCGGATGAGGAGTACATGAGCGCGCTGCAGCTGGAGTATTTCCGCCAGCGCCTGCTGCAGTGGCGCGCCGATCTGGTCGAGGAATCCAAGCAGACCATCGAAAACCTGAAGGACGAGGTTCGCGACGTCGGCGACGAGGCCGAACGTGCGACCCGCGAAACCGAGAATTCGCTGGAACTGCGCACCCGCGACCGTTATCGCAAGCTGATCGGCAAGATCGACAGCACGCTCAAGCGCCTGGACGGCGGCGATTACGGCTTCTGCGTCGATACCGGCGAAGAGATCGGCCTGGACCGCCTGGAAGCGCGCCTGACCGCCGAGCGCACGCTGGATGCGCAGGAGCGCTGGGAGCACATGCAGAAGCAGCAGGGCGACTGATCCGCCCGCATGCGATGAAAGCAGCGCCCGGCTTCGGCCGGGCGTCGTCGTCGTGGCGGTTCAGTCGCCGGTTTTCAGCCAGTGCAGACGCGATTCGGCGCCGGCTTCGCCGAGCGCATCGCGCAGGAAGGGCAGGGCCGGCGTCAGCGCCTGATCCAGTTGCCACGGCGGGTTCAGCAGCAGCATGCCGCTGCCGTTCAGGCGCAGCGGCGAATCGTCGGGTCGCACCAGCAGTTCGGCGAGGAAAGCCGATCTGACCGGCAATGCGGCGGCTTCGCGGAAGAACGACGCCAGGCTGCGCCGTTGCTTGATCGGATACCACACCGCCCAGCTTGCCGTCGGCCAGCGCTGCAGGCCTTCGCGCAATGCGGCCAGCACCTGCGGGTATTCGGCATCCTGCGCTTCGTACGGCGGGTCGATCAGTACCAGTCCGCGGGCGAACGTGTTGCCGTCCGCGCGTGGCGGCAACAGCGCCCTGACCGCGGCATAGCCGTCGCGCGCGTGCACGGCGACCCGTGGATCGTGGTCGAACAGCCGTTTCAGCGCGGCGGCTTCCTCGGCCTGAAGCTCGCAGGCGGCGAGCCGGTCCTGTTCGCGCATCGCCTGCGCGATCAGCAACGGCGAGCCCGGGTAGGCCAGCAGCGCACCGACCGGGTTGTCGGCGGCGACCGCCTGCAGGTAGTCGCGCACTGCGGCAGGCGGATCCGGCTGCCCGTACAGGCGGCCGATGCCGTCGTCGGCTTCGGCCGTGCGCCGGCTTTCCTCGGCCGACAGCAGGTAGCGGCCGCGGCCGGCGTGGGTGTCCAGCACGAAGAACGGCGCTGGCTTGCGTTTCAGTGCGTCCAGCACGGCCAGCAGCACCACGTGCTTGAGCACGTCGGCATGGTTGCCGGCATGGAAGGCGTGTCGATAGTTCACGCCGGAAGGATAGCCGGTATGCTTGCCGCCCATGTCGACCGTATTGATCGTCGAGGACGAGCCGGCCATCGCCGACACCCTGCTGTACGCGCTGCGCAGCGAGGGCTACCAGGCGCAGCACTGCGCGCTGGGGCGGCAGGCGCTGCAACTGCTGCGGGAGTCGGCTTTCGACGTGGTGGTGCTGGACGTGGGCCTGCCCGACCTGGGCGGCTTCGAGGTGTGCCGCGAATTGCGCCGCTTCAGCGAGGTGCCGGTGATCTTCCTGACCGCGCGCAACGACGAGATCGACCGCGTGCTGGGGCTGGAACTGGGCGCCGACGACTACGTGACCAAGCCGTTCTCGCCGCGCGAGATGGTGGCGCGGGTGCGCGCGCGGTTGCGCCGTTCCGGTGGTGCCGAGGAGGGTGGCTGGGCGCAGCGCGGCGATTTCGCCATCGACCGCGAAGGTCGGCGCATCCGCTATCGCGATGCGGCGCTGGAGCTGACCCGCTACGAATTCGCGCTGCTGGCGGCTTTGCTGCAGCGGCCCGGCGCCATCCTCAGCCGCGCACAGCTGATGGATCGCGGCTGGGACAGCGACAGCGACAGCGCCGACCGTACCGTGGACACCCACATCAAGACCTTGCGCGCCAAGCTGCGGGTGGCGGGCGCCGATCCCGACCCGATCCGCACCCATCGCGGCCTGGGTTATTCGCTGGAGGCCTGAGATGCGCCTCGGCCTGCGGCTGTTCCTGGGCTTCTTCCTGATCGTCGGTCTGGCCGCGTTCTTCGTGATGCGGGTGTTCGTCGCCGAGGTCAAGCCGGGCGTGCGCCAGGCGATCGAATCGACCCTGGTCGACACCGCCAACGTGCTGGCGGAGATGGCGGCGCAGGACCTGGCCGCCGGGCGCATCGCCGACGGCGCTTTCGCCGCCGAAGTGCAGGCGGCACAAGCGCGGCGGCTGGGTGCGCATGTCTGGCGGTTCCCGAAGGACAGTGTCGATTTTCGCGTGACCGTCACCGACGCGCAGGGGATCGTGGTGTTCGATTCGGAAGGCCGCGACCTCGGACGCGACAATTCGCGCTGGAACGACGTCTACCGGACCCTGCGCGGCGAATACGGCGCGCGTTCCAGCCCGGAACGGCCCGGCGACGACAGCGAGACGGTGATGCACGTGGCCGCGCCGATCTACGCACCCGATGACCCGGAACGGCTGATCGGGGTGCTGACCGTAGCCCAGCCGAACCGCGCCTACGAGCCGTTCATCGTCGCCAGCCAGCGTCAGATCCTGCGCCAGGGCGCGTGGCTGATCGGCTTGTCGGCGCTGATCGGGCTGGCAGTGACGTTCTGGCTGATGTGGCGAATCAACCGCCTGACCCGCTATGCGCAGGCGGTCAGCGCCGGCACCCCGGCACCGCCGCCGCCGCAGGGACGCGACCAGATCGGCCAGCTCGGCCGCGCGCTGGAGGCGATGCGGACCAAGCTGGAAGGCAAGGCCTACGTCGAGCAGTACGTGCAATCGCTGACCCACGAGATGAAGAGTCCGCTGGCGGCGATCCGCGGCGCGGCCGAGCTGTTGCAGGAACCGTTGCCGGAGGCCGAGCGGCAGCGCTTCACCCGCAGCATCCAGGACCAGGAGCAGCGGCTGACCGAGACCATCGACAAGCTGCTGGCGCTGGCCGAGGTCGAGCAGCACGGCTGGCTGCAGAAGCGCGAGCGGGTGGATGTGGGCAGCCTGCTGGCGCAACTGTCGGCACAGGCCGCACCGCGACTGCAGGCGGCTGGCCTGAGGTTGTCGTTGACGCCGCCGCCGTCCGCGCTGGCGGTGCAGGGCGATCCGTACCTGCTGCGGCAGGCACTGTCCAACCTGCTGGACAACGCGATCGCCTTTTCGCCGCAAGGTGGCGAGATCGGCATCGACGTGCAGGTTGCGGGCGATCAGCTGACGATCGCCGTGCGCGACCACGGGCCGGGCGTTCCCGATTACGCGCTGGAACGGGTGTTCGAACGTTTTTATTCATTGGCCCGTCCGGGCAGCGGCCAGCGCAGCTCCGGACTGGGGCTGCCGTTCGTGCGCGAGGTGGCGCGCCTGCACGGCGGCAGCGTCGCCTTGCGCAACCATCCCGAAGGCGGCGCACAGGCAGAATTGCAGCTGCCGCTGGCTTGAACGGCGGTCCGACTTCACCGTCGCTTCATCCCCGCTTCGGTCCGGCTTGACCCGGACCCGGCACGCTGCGCGCCGTGTTCAACCAACCGGACGGGGCGAAAACCACCATGAAGTCACTCAAGCTGCTGCTGCGTTTCCTGATCATCGGCGGGCTGGTCATCCTGCTGCTGGTGCCGCTGACGCTGATCCGCGGCACCATCCACGAGCGCGAAAGCTATCGCAACGAGGCCAGCGACCGGGTCGCGCGCAGCACGGCCGGTGCGCAACGCGTGCTGGGGCCGTTGCGCGCGGTGCCATGGACCGATATCCGCGTGGTCGAATACACCGACGACAAGGGCGTGCCGCGCAAGCGCACGGAAAAGAGCCGGCATGTCGCGCTGCAGGCGCCGCTGGAGCTGAAGGCCGACGGCCGGCTGGCGCCGGAAACGCGCAAGGTCGGTCTGTTCGAAGTGCGTGTCTACACCTGGACCGGCACCCTGCATGCGGTATTCGACGATGCGCTGCCGCCGCTCGAGGCGGGCGCCAGCCGCGAATACGGCACGCCGTACCTGCTGCTGGGCGTCTCCGACGTGCGCGGTCTGGTCGGCACGCCGCGCCTGAGCGTGGACGGACAGGCGCTGAAGTTCGTCCCCGGCAGCCGCGATTTCGACGAATCGATTTCCGGGGTCAGTGCGGAACTGCCGGCGGTTGCTGCCGATTCCGCGCCGGGGAAAATCGTCGACATCGAACTGGCCCTGGCCGGCACCGAATCCTTCGCCATGGTGCCGGTGGCCGACAGCAACCACATCGCGCTGGCGTCCGACTGGCCGCATCCGTCGTTCGCCGGCGATTTCCTGCCGACCACGCGCAACGTGCACCCGGACGGTTCCGGCTTCGAAGCCGACTGGCAGATATCCTCGCTGGCCAGCCAGGCGCAGGGGCAGTTGCAACGCCTCGGCGATGAGAACCATCACGGCAGCCTGGACCAGTTGCACGTTTCGCTGGTCGATCCGATCGATGTCTACACCCAGGCCGACCGCGCCAGCAAGTACGGCATCCTGTTCGTGGTACTGACCTTCGTCGGTTTCGCCCTGTTCGAACTGATCAAGCGGTTGCCGATCCATCCGCTGCAGTACCTGCTGGTCGGGCTGGCGCTGGCGGTGTTCTTCCTGCTGCTGCTGAGCCTGTCCGAGCATATCGAATTCTGGAAGGCCTACGTGGTATCGGCCGTGGCCTGCATCGGTCTGCAGTTCGTGTATCTGTCCGGAGTGCTGAAAAGCTGGCTGCGGGCGGCCGGGTTCGCCGCGATGCTGACCGCGCTGTACGGCGTGCTCTACAGCCTGCTGGTGTCGGAAGACAACGCCCTGCTGATGGGCTCGCTGCTGCTGTTCGGCATCCTCAGCGCGATCATGTGGATCACCCGCAAGGTCGACTGGTACGCGCTGGGCAGTTCGCTGCGCTGAACGGAGGAGCCGACATGCTGGATGCCGATACCGTCCATCGTCGCGCCCGCCGGGTGCTGCCGTCATCCATCGACACCTGTGGCGTGCTGCTGCAGGACGCGCGTCCGCCGGCGCTGGCCTCGCTGTTGCTGCCGTTGCGGCGCAAATCCAGCGGCGCGCTTGCCTTCCAGCTGTCGCACGACACCGTGCGGGCGCTGCGGCAGTCGCCGCAGGCCTGCCTGGATGCCGCGTTGACCGCGCGCAGCGGTTTGACCCGGCAGGGGCCGCCGGCGCGCTACCGGCGCTGGCGTCGCGCCGTGCTCGACGCGCTGGAGGTGTGGTTCACCACCCGGCTGGACGGCAAGGCGACCCTGCTGCTGGTTCCGGCCGAGGCGCTCGCCGTTTATCTGTGGCGCGATTGAGCAGGAGGCAACGCTCGCGCGATCTCGCCCCGGCCGGTGGCGTGCGCTAGAGTCCAAGGATGGATTCCACGCACGCCACCGGCCTTTCCGTCGCGATCTTCGGCGGCGAGGCGATCGCCCCGCACCTGGACGACGTGGCGCGCTTGCGCATGGAGGTGTTCCGCGACTGGCCATACCTGTACGACGGCGACATGGCCTACGAGCGCGATTACCTGGCCGCCTACGCGCGTTCGCCGCGCAGCCTGTTCGTGCTGGTCTTCGAGGACGAACGTGTGGTCGGCGCTTCGACCGGTTTGCCGCTGCTGGACGACACCCCGGCCTTCCGCGCGCCGTTCGCCGGAGGCGACGTGGACGCCGCACGGGTGTTCTATTTCGGCGAATCGGTGCTGCTGCCCGAATGCCGCGGTCGCGGCATCGGCCATGCCTTCTTCGACGCGCGCGAAGTACATGCGCGTCGGCTGGGGTATCGCTGGACGGCTTTCTGCGCGGTCGATCGCGATGACGACGATCCGCGTCGCCCGGCAGGCCATCGCGGCAACGAGGCGTTCTGGCGCAAGCGCGGCTACCGGCGGCAGCCGGAGATGACGATGCAGCTGCCGTGGGAAGAGCCCGGGCAGGGCGAGGTGATCCATCCGTTGACGTTCTGGCTGCGCGACTGGGAGGAACCGGCATGAGGATCGCGGTGGCGAAATATCCGGTCGGCAAGCCCGGGAAATTTTCCGCGTTCGCGGACAAACAGGAGCGCCTGGTCGGCGACGCCGCCGAGCAGGGCGCGCAGCTGGCGGTGCTGCCTGAGTACCTGTCGCTGGAACTGGCCTCGTGCTTCGCGTCGGAAGTGCAGGTCGACCTGCAGGCCACGCTGGCCGCGGTGCAGCCCTTGCACGAGGAATGGATGGCGCTGTTCTCGGCGCTGGCGGTGCAGTACCGGCTGCATCTGCTCGCCGGCAGCTTCCTGCTGCGCAACGCGGAAGGCCGCTACCGCAACCGCGCGTACTGGTTTTCGCCCGATGGCCGCCATGGCTGGCAGGACAAGCTGCAGTTGACCGGGTTCGAGAAGGCGACCGGGGTCATCGACGGTGGCGATGTCTTGCGGGTGTTCGATGTCGCCGGCGTGCGCGCCGGCATCGCGGTCTGCTACGACAGCGAATTCCCGCTGCCGGTGCGGGCGCAATGCGAAGCCGGCGCGCGGCTGTTGCTGGTGCCCAGTTGCACCGACACCGACGCCGGTGCGATGCGCGTGCGCATCGGCTGCCTGGCGCGTGCGCTGGAGAACCGGATCTTTGTCGCCCAGGCGGTGACCGCCGGTGAAGCACCATGGAATCCGGCGCTGGACGTCAATACCGGCGAGGCGACGATCTACGCGCCGATGGATCGCGGCTTCCCCGCCGACGGCATCGTCGCGCAGACGCGCGGCGATCAGGTCTGGGCGCTGGCCGATCTGGATTTCGAGGCGTTCGAATCAAGCCGCGCGCAGGCGCAGGTTGCCAACGACCGCGACTGGGACCGACAACTGGCCCCGGCCATCGCCCGCGCCAGGGTGGAGCGGTTGTAGTCGGAAGGCAGTCGCGCCGGAATCCGGTTCAGCCGCCCAGCAGGCGCACGCCGGGGACCAGCCAGACCGACAGGCTGGCCAGCGCCACGCCGATGCCGGTGGCCGCGAGCACGTCGCTGGGGTAGTGCAGCCCCAGCACCACGCGCGAGGCTGCGACGCAGGCGCTGAACGGGATCAGCAGCCAAGCCAGGGCCGGGTAGTGCGACAACGCGACCAGGCTGAACGACACCGCATGCAGGGTATGCCCGGAGGGGAAGCTGAATTCGTCCAGCGGCGCCACCCAGGCCTGGATGCGGGTGTCGGAGGCGAACGGGCGCGGGCGCCGGGTCCAGCGCTTCAGCGCCTTGTACAGCAGCAGCGCGGTCACTCCGGTGGCGGCCATGTGCGCGGATGCGGCCAGGCCGTCAATGCCGTCGACCAGCAGCAACGCGCCCATCAGCACGTACCAGAACACGCCATCGCCCAGCCGGCTGACGACGGCGAAGAAGCGCCGCACCGCCCGCCATTCGCCCCAGCGATTGGCGCGCAGGCACCAGCCGGCATCGTGCCGGGCCATCGGATAGCTACGCGGCGGCAGCGGATGCATGGCTCTTCCTCCGATCGATCAAACCGGCCAGCAGGGCATCGAAATCGGCGGCGACCTGCTCCGGGTGCAGGCGCTGCATGGTCTGGCAACCGGCGCGGCCCATCGCCCGGCGCTTGCTGTCGTCCGCGGCCAACTCCAGTGCGGCGGCGACGAAGGCATCGTCGTCGCGCACGGCGTAGCCCTGGGTGCCGCTTTCCAGATGCTCGCGTGCGGCGCCGTAGTCGAAGGCGACGGTGGCCACGCCGCTGGCCATCGCTTCCAGGGTCACGTTGCCGAAGGTTTCGCTGTGGCTGGCGAACAGGAACAGGTCGCCGCTGGCGAAGTGCCGGGCCAGGTCGTCGCCACGGCGCACGCCGCAGAACACGAAATCCGGATTCTGCGCTGCCAGCTGTTCGCGGGCCGGGCCGTCGCCAACCCAGACATAGCGGGCATCCGGTCGTCGTTTCTGCAATTCGCGGAAGGCGCGCACGGCCAGATCCAGATTCTTCTCCGGAGCGATGCGGCCGACATAGATCACCACCAGCTCATCCTCGTCGACGCCCCATTCGGCGCGCAGCGCCGGGTCGCGGCGGCTGGCCCCGAATTGCGCGGTATCGACCGCGCGCGCCAGCCGCACCACGCTGCGGAAGCCGTTGCCGGACAGGAAGTCGGCCAGCTCCTGGGTCGGCACCAGGGTGCCGTCGGCGCCATTGTGGAAACGCCGCATCCAGCGCAGCGCCGTGCCCTGCAGGAACGGAAAGCCGTAGTCGCGCATGTATTCGTCGAAGCGGGTATGGAAGCCGGTCGCCGCCGGAATGCCCAGCCGCCGCGCCGCCCGCAGCGCCGACCAGCCCAGCGGGCCTTCGGTGGCCACGTAGATGGCGTCCGGTGCTTCCGCCTCCCACAGCCGCGCCAGCGCACGCGGTGCCGGCAGGCCGAACTTCAGTCCCGGATAGCGCGGCAGGCCCATGCCGCGCACCAGCAGGTCGCCGTCGGCGGGCGAATCGCCGCCGTCCTGACGGGGACGGACCACCTGCACGTCATGGCCACGGGCACGCAGGCCGTTTTCCAGTCCCTGCACGGTCAGGGCGACGCCGTTGACCTCGGGCGGATAGGTTTCGGTGACGATGGCATAGCGCATGCACAGCTCCACGTTTTGCCCATGCTGCTAAGGTTGCGTGAAGCGGGCATGTCAAGCGGATGACCGCGGGATGACGCGGGCCCGGGCCCCGTCCTTCGGGCAAGCCCCTGCGAATCCCCGTACCATCCCGGATGACAGTCCGATTCCATGCAAGGAGTTCCGATGCGTTTCCGTCTTTCGATTCCATTGCTGGGCCTGCTGGCCGTGGCATCGCCGGCGTTCGCCGCGCTGTCGCCGCAGGAAAAGGTCATGGTCGACACCGTCGAGGCCGAATACGAGCGATCGGTTTCGCTGCTGGAGACCCTGGTCAACCAGAACAGCGGTTCGCTGAACCTGGCCGGGGTGAAGGCGGTCGCCGACCTGCTGCGGCCGGAATTCGAGCAACTGGGTTTCGAAGTGGAATGGAAGCCGATGATGCACACCCAGCGCGCCGGCCACCTGATCGCCACCCATGCCGGCACGCCGGGCGGCAAGCGCCTGCTGTTGATCGGCCACCTGGACACGGTGTTCGAGCCGGATTCGCCGTTCCAGACCTTCGTGCGCGACGGCCAGTACGCCACCGGCCCCGGCGTCGAGGACGACAAGGGCGGGGTGACGATCATGCTGGCTGCGTTGCGGGCGATGCACGCGGCGGGCACGTTGCAGAACACGAATGTGGATGTGGTGCTGACCGGCGACGAAGAGGATGCCGGCGACCCGCAGGATCAGGCACGTGCCGATCTGGTCGCCGCCGGCCGGCGTGCCGATGCGGCACTGGACTTCGAAGGGCTGTCGGTACAAAACGGCCAGGACATGGGTTCGATCGCGCGGCGTTCGTCCAACGTGTGGACGCTGACGGCGACCGGGCGTTCGGGCCACAGCTCCGGGATATTCTCGAAGGGAGCTGGCGACGGCGCGGTGTTCGAGCTGGCGCGGATCATCGCCGCGTTCCGCGAGCAGTTGCCGGAGCCGAACCTGACCTTCAACGTCGGCCTGCTCGGCGGCGGTCAGGGTGTCGAGGTCGATGACGACGGCGTGCGCATGACGGTGGCCGGCAAGACCAACATCATTCCCCCGCTGGCCATCGCCATGGGCGATTTCCGTACCCTGAGCCAGGAGCAGACCGAGCGGGTGAAGGCGAAGATGCGGCAGATCGTGGCCGCGCATCTGCCGCAGACCGAAGCCGAGATCGTGTTCGACGATCCGTATCCGCCGATGGCACCGACCGAGGGCAACCGTGCCCTGCTGGGTCGGTTGAACGAGGTCAACGCCGACCTGGGCCTGGCGCCGATGCCGGAGCTGGACCCGCTGAAGCGTGGCGCCGGCGATATCGCCTTCGTCGCCGCCGATGTGGATGGGTTGATCGGATTGGGCATGTCCGGAACCGGCGGGCATTCGCCGCGGGAAACCGCCGACCTGGACAGTATCCGTCGTCAGGCCAAGCGCGCGGCGATCCTGATGAGCCGGCTCGGCGCCGAGTCGAAGCCGTAGGGCGGGCCTCGGCCCGCCGTCGTCCGGCTTTCAATTCACCCTACAAAGCCCGGATCAGGGCCGCCGCCGTCTGCCCGGTGGCGGCGCGGCCCGCCAGCCGTCCGCGCCATTGGACTGCCCCACGCTGATGCTGACGTTGACCGAGCGCGGCTTGCCCTCGTCGCTGGCGTACTCCTTGCAGTAGTTCAGTCTGGCGGCGGTATAGGTGCTGGTGCCGAAGGCGGAATGGCCGATGCCGGCGGCGACGCTGCCGGTGACCGCATTCTCCTCGCCGTCGGGCGAGGTCGGGCACAGCGACTGCGAGGGCATTGCCGATTCGCCGGCGGCCGGCTCGCCCGAAGTGTCGCCATACCAGGTGCCGGGCGGATCGTTGCCGTAGGTAGTCGTCGGTTCGGGCAGGCTCAGGTCAAGTTTGTCCGTGGCGACCGGCGTCTCCGGCGGCGCAGGCTGCTGTGCGGCGGCCGGAACCGAGACCAGCAGGCCGGCGAGAAGCGCATAACGGAAGTTCATGGCGGTGGCGAGCCTGTGGGACGGGCCACCATGCTGGCAGGCCATGCTTGAATGCCGGCTGTTTGCGGGTAACGGCCCTGGCACCGCATTCATGGCAGCGCCGCGCCGCGTGCGGCGATGTACAACCGGTACCAGTCTTCGCGACCCAGTTCGATGCGATCGGCCACGCAGCCATCGGCCAGGCGCTGCGGTCGCGTGGTGCCGACGATCGGCTGGATGCCGGCCGGGTGCCGCAGCAGCCAGGCAAGCAGAATGGCTTCGGCGGTGCAGCCGTGGGCGAGTGCTTGTCTCTGCACCTCTTCACGAGCCGACAACAGGCTCGCATCGGTGTCCGTTGCCGGACGGCCCAGGCGGCCGCCGGCCAGCGGCGACCATGCCTGCAGCAGGATGCCGTGTTCGCGACAGTAGTCCAGCGTGCCGGCGACGTTCGCCGTGCCGCGGTTTGTCTGCCGGTTGAAGACGACGCCTTCGTCGATCAAGGCGTGATGGGGCAGGCTCAACTCGACCTGGTTGACGACAAGAGGTTGGTCGAGGTGTTTCCGAAGCAGTGAAATCTGCGTACCGGTGTGGTTGCTGACGCCGAAATGCAGCACTTTGCCGTCGCGTTGCAACTGGTCGAAGGCGGCCGCGACCTCGGCCGGTTCCAGCAATGGATCGGGACGGTGCAGCAACAGCAGGTCGAGGTGGTCGGTGCCCAGCCGGTGCAGGCTGCCCTCCACCGAGGACACGATGTGGCTGCGGCTGAAATCGTAGCGCCCCGGACTGTCGGGATTGGGGTCGCCGGCGAAGCGGATGCCGCATTTGGATTGCAGGACGATCCGATCGCGCAGGTCGGGCGATTGCCGCAAGACCGCGCCGAACAGCTGTTCCGAGCGTCCGTTGGCGTAGATGTCGGCATGGTCGAACAGGTTGATGCCCTGCGCCAGCGCGGCATCGATCAGGGCGCGCGCCTCGGCCACTTCGGCTTCCGCAGGATCGCCGGTATTGCCGACGCGGCTCAGGGTCATGCAGCCCAGCGCGATCCGGGAAACCTCGAGATCGATGCCGGGGATGCGGTAGGTGCGCATGGTGCGGTCGGGTCCGCGAATCAATCGACGAAGGTGCCGAAGGCGATGCCCAGCCCGGCTATGTCCTCGGGTTCGCCGAGCAGGTCGGCGCGCAGCAGCGGACGGCCTTCGACCCATTTCTTCGAGACCACCAGGCCCAAGCTGTCGCCGTCGGCAGTCAGGTCCAGCTTCGGGATCGGGTCGCCTTCATGCGAACGGTGCAGCAGCACCGCCAGGCGCAGCAACGCTGACTTGCGACGGGCGCTGAGCAGCAGGCGGTCGGGCAGGGCCTCGAACGCGCCCTTCGGCACGCTGCGGCGGTGGGTGCGCACCAGCGCGGCCAGCACCTGCTGCTCCTGTCGCGAGAAGCCGGCGATGTCGGAGTTCTCCAGCATGTAGGCGCCATGCACGTGGTACTGGCTGTGTGCGATGACTAGGCCGATCTCGTGCAGCCGTGCCGCCCAGATCAGCTGACGGGCGTCGTCGTCGTTCAATTGCCAGACGTGCTCGACCTGCTCGAACAGGCGCATGGCGGTGGCTTCGACCCGCGCGGCCTGGATCTCGTCGATGCCGTAGCGCTGGGTCAGCGAGGCGACCGAGGTGTCGCGCGGGTCCTTGTCGCTGCCGCGGCCGAGCATGTCGTACAGGATGCCCTCGCGCATCGCCGCCTTGCTGACCATCAATCGCTGCAGCCCCAGTGCGTTGAATGCGGCTTCCAGCACCAGCACGCCGCCGGCGATGATCGGCTTGCGGTCGTTGGACAGGCCGGGCAGGTCGATGCGGTTGATGTGGTTGGCCTGCAGCAGGCGGTCGCGCAGTTGCGGCAACGCCTCGATGGTGATGGCGCCCTTGGTCAGCTTCATCGCCGCGCAGATTTCGCCGATGGCCTTGTGGGTGCCGGACGAGCCGATGGCCTCCTGCCAGCCGAGTGCGCGGTACTGCTGGGCGAACTGCTGGAACTCGGCGCCGATTTCGTCCAGACCGTCCTTCCAGCGCTTCTTCGACAGCTTGCCGTCGGGGAAGAAGCGGCGGGTGCTGGCAATGCAGCCGGCCTGCAGGCTTTCGCGTTCGATCTGCTCGAAGCCGCGGCCGATGATGAATTCGGTGGAACCGCCGCCGATGTCGATGACCAGCCGCAACTGGCCGGGCCGGGGCGGTTGCGCATGGGCGACGCCGAGGTAGATCAGACGCGCTTCCTCGCGTCCGGAGACGACTTCGATCGGTTTGCCCAATGCGGCCTCGGCCGGTTGCAGGAAGCCTTGCGGGTCGCGCAGCTGGCGCACGGTGTTGGTGGCCAGGGCGCGCACATGCGCGGTCGGAAAGTCGCGGATGCGCTGACCGAAGCGGGCTAGGCATTCCAGCGCGCGCTTCTGCGCCTTCGATGCCAGTCCGCCCTTGCCGTCCAGGCCGTCGGCCATGCGCACGGTTTCGCGCAGGCGGTCGACCACCCGTAGCTGGCCCAGTGTGTAGCGGGCGACCACCATGTGGAAACTGTTGGAACCGATGTCGATGGCGGCTAGGTGTTCGCCATCCTGCAGGCTGGTCGCGGCATTGGTGGTCAGCGGCATGCGCGCATCTTACTCGTGATGCCGGGGTTCGCCTATCCGTCGGATGCGCTAGAGCTGCGCGAGCAGTGCCATCTGCGCCGAGTGCGGCGCCTGGCCATCGGCCGGAACGAGAGAGCGGTAGTTGCCGTCCGCATCCAGCTGCCAGGCGTTGCAGTTGTCGTCCAGGTAGTTCTGCAGCGCTTCACGGTACACACGCTCGGCCAGTTGCGGGTCGAGGATCGGGAAACAGACCTCAACCCGGCGCAGCAGGTTGCGCTCAAGCCAGTCGGCGCTGGCGCAATAGGTTTCCGGGTTGCCGTCGTTGCCGAACCAGTACACGCGGCTGTGCTCGAGGAAACGGCCGACGATGCTGCGCACGCGGATATTGTCGGACACGCTGGCGATGCCCGGGCGCAACGTACAGGCGCCGCGTACGATCAGGTCGATCTGCACCCCGGCCTGCGAGGCCGCGTACAGCGCACGCACCACCCGCGGCTCGTTCAGCGCATTGATCTTGGCGATGATCCGCGCCGGACGCCCGGCCTTGGCGAGCCTGGCTTCGCGCTCAATCTTCTTCAGCAGGCCGGCGTGCAGGGTGAACGGCGACTGCAGCAGGCGCTTGAGCCGGGTGCCGGAG
This sequence comes from Pseudoxanthomonas kalamensis DSM 18571, assembly GCF_010211745.1. Classification (GTDB taxonomy): domain Bacteria; phylum Pseudomonadota; class Gammaproteobacteria; order Xanthomonadales; family Xanthomonadaceae; genus Pseudoxanthomonas_A; species Pseudoxanthomonas_A kalamensis. The sequence goes on from NZ_PDWQ01000003.1 coordinate 173,606, forward strand.
GACATCCCCGAGAGCTGCTGGAATAGCAGGTGGACGTCGCTGCCGATCTCGGGGTTGGCGGTGATCAGGCCCAGGTCGGTATAGGCGCGCGCGGTGCCACTGTGATAGTTGCCGGTGCCCAGGTGCACGTAGCGGCGCAGCTTGCGCCCGACCCGGCGCACGATCAGCAGCATTTTTCCATGGGTCTTGTAGCCGACCACGCCGTACACGACCTGCGCGCCGGCCTCCTGCAGGCGGTCGGCCACGCCGAGGTTGGCATCCTCGTCGAAGCGCGCCAGCAGTTCCACCACTACGGTGACGTCCTTGCCGTTGCGCGCGGCCAGCACCAGTGCTTCGACCAGCGGCGAATCCTTGCCGGTACGGTACAGGGTCTGCTTGATCGCCAGCACGTTGGGGTCGACCGCGGCCTGGCGCAGCAGTTCCAGTACCGGGGTGAAGGCGTCGAACGGATGGTGCAGCAGGACGTCGCTTTCGTCGATGCGGTCGAAGATGCTCTCGCTGTCGTTCAGCGTGCGCGGAGTGAACGCCGGATATTTCAGTTCCGGGCGCTGCACCAGGTCGTAAACCTGGGTGACGCGATTGAGGTTGACCGGGCCGTCGATGCGATAGACCGCGTTCTCGGTCAGCTCGAAATTCTGCAGCAGGGTGCGGACGATGGCGTTCGGGCAATCCCTGGCGATCTCCAGACGCACCGCCGGGCGGTAGCCGCGTCCGGCCAGCTCGTCGCGCAGCGCCAGCGCCAGGTTGTCGACCTCTTCCTCGTCCATCACCAGCTCGGAGTTGCGGGTGACCCGGAACTGGTACGCGCCCTTGACCTCCATGCCGGGGAACAGTTCGTGGACGAAGCACGACAGTACCGAGGACAGCAGCACGAAATCGTGCTCGCCACCGGACACGCGCTGCGGCAGGTGGATGGTCCGCGGCAGCGAGCGCGGCGCGCGCACCACCGCCAGGTGCCCGGATCGGCCGAACGCATCCTTGCCCTTCAGCACCACCACCACGTTCAGCGACTTGTTGAGAATCTTCGGGAACGGATGCGAGGGGTCCAGCCCCAGCGGCGACAACACCGGCATGATCTCGTCGCGGAAGTACGCGCGCAGCCAGCGTGTCTGTCGCGCGTTCCATTGCGCAGTGCCGAGAATGCGCACGCCGGCCTCGGCCAGTGCCGGCCGCAGCACCTGGTTCCAGCACTGGTACTGCGCATCGACCAGCTCGGCGGCGCGGTCGTGGATCAGCGAGAGGATGGTGGCCGGGCTGAGCCCGTCCGGTCCCGGTGGCAGGCCGAAATCCAGCGCATGGCGCACGGTGGCGGCGCGGATTTCGAAGAACTCGTCGAGGTTGGTGCAGGAAATGCACAGGAAACGCAGCCGCTCCAGCAGCGGCACCTGCGCGTCCATGGCCTGCGCCAACACGCGGAAATTGAAGTTCAGCTGCGACAACTCGCGATTCAGGTACAGCGCGGGGTCGCGCAGCGGGTCGGCGCCGTTGGGAACCGGGATTTCCGGCAATGTGGATCGGGGCAGGCTCATGCGGTCAGGGCGTCCGGCGTCGCGGCCGGCGTTTCGTCGTCGCGCGGATGCACGCGTTCGCGAGTGAAGTGTATGGAAAACACGCTGCCTTGGCCGACCTCGCTCTCGATTTCCAGCCGCGCCTGATGCAGGTTGAGCACGTGCTTGACGATCGACAGGCCGAGGCCGGTGCCGCCGCTTTCGCGCGAGCGGCTGGTGGAGACGCGATAGAAGCGTTCGGTGATCCGCGGCAGGTGCGCCTCGGGGATACCGTAGCCGGTGTCGCGGACGGACAGGACCGCGCCGCCGCCTTCCTCACCGGCGAAGGCGATGGTGATGGTGCCGTCGGCGGGGGTGTAGCGCACCGCGTTGCTGACCAGGTTGGAGAAGGCACTGTGCAGTTCCTTGTTGGAGCCCCACAGGTCGACGCCGGCAGTATCCTCGACCACGATGCGGTGGTGGTTCTGGCTCAGCGCCTCGGCTTCGCGGCGCAGCGTCGCCAGCATCGGCGCCATCGACACGTTTTCGTCCGGCAGGGTGTCCTGCGCTTCCAGTCGCGACAGGGTCAGCAGGTCTTCGACCAACTGGGTCATGCGCTGCGACTGCTTCTGCATCTCGACCAGCATCGGCTTCCATTCCGGAGTGTCGTCCGGGTCGAGCATGTCTAGGTAGCCGTGAACCACGGTCAGCGGCGTGCGCAGTTCGTGCGAGACATTGGCGACGAAGTCGCGGCGCACCTGTTCCAGCCGCAGCAGCTTGCTGACATCGCGGGCGACCAGCAGCCAGTATTCGTCCGAATACGGGATCAGGCGCAGGTTGAGACGGGTATTGGAATCGACCGGCGAGGGTGCGTCCAGGATCGGTTCGGCGTTGCGGCCGGCGGCCAGCCAGTGCGCCATCGGCAGCGGTTGCAGCTTTTCGCCCAGCGGCTCGCCCTGGTCGGCCGGGTAGCGCAGCCCGAGCAGCTTGCTGGCGGCCTTGTTGAACCAGACCACGCGCTGGGTGTTGCGTTCCAGCACCACCACCGCGTCGGGCAGGGCGGCGGCGGCGGCGCGGTAGGCGCGCAGGATGTCCAGCAGGCGGCGCTTGCGGCTTCGCATCTCGTCCTGGCTGCGGTACAGCAGGCGGTCGAGTTCGTTCCACACGCCTTCGCCGTGGGCGGGCTCGAAGCGCTGGCGCGCGGTCAGCCGCAGCAGCAGCTTGCGCAGGCGCCAGTAGTGCCAGGCGACCACCGCCAGCGCGACCACGGTGACCACCAGCCACGGATAGCCGATCGCCCAGCCCAGCAGCAACGCCACAACCAGCACCGCGGCCAGTTGGCCGAGGGTCCTGATCCAGGCGGAGCGGATGTGCTTGGGCATGCGGGGATTGTGGCAGATGGTCGCAGGCCGGACGTTCCGGCGCGCGCCGTGCAGGCCGGTCGTGGCGTCCTGGTCGGCGCTATACCGAGGCCGAGAAGCGGTAGCCCGAGCCGCGCACCGTTTGCACCATGTCGGCCACGCCATGCGGTTCCAGGGTCTTGCGCAGGCGGCGGATATGCACGTCCACGGTGCGCTCCTCGACATAGACGCTGCCGCCCCAGACGTGGTCGAGCAGCTGGGTGCGGCTGTAGACCCGCTCCGGATGGGTCATGAAGAAGTGCAGCAGGCGGTATTCGGTCGGGCCGATCGGCACCGGGGTGTCGCCGGCGAACACCCGGTGGGCGGCGCCGTCGATCCGTAGCGCGCCGACCGCGATGCTGCCGTCCTCGTCGTCGTCGCGGGCGCGGCGCATCACCGCGCGGATGCGCGCCAGCAGTTCGCGGGCCGAGAACGGCTTGACCACGTAGTCGTCGACGCCGGCTTCCAGGCCGCCGACCCGGTCGTTTTCTTCGCCGCGTGCGGTCAGCATGATGATCGGCACGTCGCGAGTCAGCGCGTCCTTGCGCCAGCGCCGGGCCAGTTCCAGGCCGCTGGCGCCGGGCAGCATCCAGTCCAGCAGGATCAGGTCGGGGACCCGGTCGGCGATCGCGCTCTGCGCCTCGCGGGCGTCGCCGGCGTGGACCGGCTCGAATTCGCCCTTGCGCAGGGCAAAGGCGACCATGTCGCGGATCGCGGGTTCGTCGTCGACGATCAGGATGTGCTTCTGCATGTCGGCCGCAGGCTCGATGGGCGGGACTCGGGCCATTAGACGACAGTTTTGTGACAAAAAGATGACGCGCGAATCAGGGATGGGCTGGGCTGGTTTGTTTCAGCGCCGCTCAAGATCGGGGTCGCGAATGCCCTGCCGGCGCAATTCCAGCACTTCGGGGGTGATGGCGGCGATGCGGGCGTCGATGCGGGCGCGGGCGTAGTAATCCAGATCGTCGCGTTTCTTCAGGTTTTGCAACTGGATCAGTGCTTGCTCGGCGCGCCCGTTCAGGTAGGCGGTTTCGGCATAGGCCTCGCCGGCGCGGATGGCATCGCCGGCCAGTTCGTTGGCGCGGGCGAAGGCGCGCTGGAACACCGGGTCACCGGCGGCGCTGGACAGCAACGGGCGCAGTACCGCCTGCGCCTGCTGGCCGGCTTCCCGGGTGCCTTGCTGGTTCAGTGCATCGGCGTAGGTCAGTGCAATGGCGCGGTTGTCGGGATGGTGTTGCAGGAGTTCGGCGAAGCGACGGTTGGCGGCAGCGCTGCGCCCGCTGCGCGATTCGGCCTGGCCCAGCGCCAGCGCCAGCCAGAGATTGTCCGGGTCGGCAGCCAGCAGAGGTTGCAGTTCGGCCGCCGCCTGGGCCGGCGAATTGCCCTGCAGATGGGCCAGGGCGACGCCGTAGCGTTCGGCCGGCGACAGGCTGCGACCACTGTTGTCGCGCAGGCTCCGGTATTCGCGCAGGGCGATGTCCGGCGAAGTGGCGCTGAGCACGCGCAGGCGTTCCTTGGCCCAGGCGAACTGGCCGGTATTGCCCTTGCCGACGGACGCATCGACCGGCAGCCGGATCGACAGCGGCAACAGTGGATTGCTGGTCCCGCCGCCACCCTGGGAGTAGTCCGGCTTGCGCGGGATCTGCTGGCTGCTGCTGGCTTCCGGAGTAGTCGTGGTGACGCGGATATTGCCTTCCTCGCTGCGCCGGATCTGCTCGGCACGCTGATGCGCTTCGCTGATGCGGGTGGTGGTGACCGGGTGGGTCTGCAGGTAGTCCGGAGTGCGTTCGCGTCCGCTGCTGCTGTTGGCCCGCAGGGCCTGCGACATGCGCCCGAAGAAGCCGGCCATGGCGTCGACGTCGTAGCCGGCGCGGGCCAGGGTATGGATGCCGATGCGGTCGGCTTCGGCCTCGTTGGAACGGGTGTAGTTGATCTGGGCCTGCTGCATCAGGCCCATGCCGGAACTGATGGCGGCCATGGTGGCATCGCCGGTTGAATTGCCGCCGGCGGCCTGGGCGGCGACGATCGCCGCCAGCATGCCCAGCAGGATCGGCAACTGGTCGCGCTGTGCACGTTCGGCCCCGCGCAGCACGTGTTGCTGGGTGACGTGGGCGATCTCGTGCGACAGCACGGCGGCCACTTCGTCCTCTTCCTCGGCGGTCAGCACCAGGCCGGCGTTCATCGCGATATAGCCGCCGAGGGTGGCGAAGGCGTTGATCTGTCGGTCCTTCAGCATGAAGAAAGTGAACGGCTGTTCGGGCTTGTCGCTGTCGGCGGCCAGTTGATCGCCGACCGTGTTCAGCCAGTTGTCGATCAGCGGATCGTCCAGCAGGTAGCCGTAGTTGCGCAGTTCGCGCAGCATCATCGCGCCGTATTCGGCCTGCTTTGCCGGGGTCAGCAGTTCCCCGGCCGAGGAGCCGATGTCGGGCAGCTTGGCCTCCTGCGCGAGCGCCAGTGGTGCCGCGAGGGCGAACGTCAGCAGGGCGGTGGACAGTGCAAGGCGCAAATCGGACTCCGCAAGGATCGTGAATGGCAGAATGCCGGTTTGCGCGCCGTTTCGGGTGAACATGCGGTTAAGCGTGCCCCGGGCGGCATTGGCCGGATGCCACGGCTTTGCCGGCAGGTGGGGGGGGGCTGGTCCACACTGTTCCGCTGTCCGGGCTGTGGAACGGCCAACGTGCCACCATATGGCCAATCAGGATCCCATCGCAGAGGCTGTCGTGACCGATACCGCAACCCCGACCATCACCCTGTACACCACCGCCGTCTGTCCGTACTGCGTGGCGGCCAAGAACTTCCTGAAAAGCAAGGGGCTGGCCTGGACCGAGGTGCGCATCGACCTCGATCCGGTCGAGCGCGAAAAGATGGTCGCGACCGCGCGGCGGACCAGCGTGCCGCAGATCTTCGTCGGCGACGTCCATGTCGGCGGCTACGACGACATGATGGCGCTGCATCGCGCCGGCAAGTTCGAACCGCTGCTCGGCAGCTGATTCGAACCGATGAGCACATCCGGCGACGATGATCGATTGCGCGAATTCACCGAATTCCGCCAGCGCATGAACCAGCGCATCCTCGAACAACCCAACCAGGTGGTGCGGCGCTTCTTCGCCCTCGACACCCAGACCTACCAGGCCGGCGCGCTGGACGTGAAGACCAAGGAGCTGCTGGGCCTGGTGGCTTCGCTGGTATTGCGCTGCGACGACTGCATCGCCTACCACGTCGCCCAGTGTCGGCAGGCCGGGGTCGGTCGCGAGGAGTTCTTCGAAGCGTTCTCGGTCGGGCTGGTGGTGGGCGGTTCGATCGTCATTCCGCACCTGCGGAGGGCGGTGGATTTCCTCGACCGGCTGGAGTCCGGGGCGGCGGAGCCGCCCGTCGGGCACAACCATGGCGATTGAGCGAACGGCTTAGACCATGGTGGAAATCCGGCTGCATCCGGCGCGTGTTTGCGCATCCAGGCCTGTGATGTCGGCGCCCGTCGCGGCATAATTGCAGGGGAAACTTCCCCACGCGCGCCGTTGCACGGACGCGCCCCCAGCCTGGAACCCTCACAATGACCCAGACGATTACCGTCATCCGCGGCGATGGCATCGGCCCCGAGATCATGGACGCCACCCTGCACGTGCTGGATGCCCTCGGCGCCGGTCTGGCCTACGAGGAGGCCGACGCCGGCCAGGTGGCGCTCGAAAAGCACGGCGAACTGCTGCCGCAGGTCACGCTGGATTCGATCCACAAGAACAAGATCGCGCTGAAGAGCCCGCTGACCACGCCGGTCGGCGAGGGCTTCAGCTCGATCAACGTGGCCTTGCGCCGCCATTTCGACCTGTACGCCAACGTGCGCCCGGCCAAGTCGTTCCCCAACACCAAGTCGCGCTTCCCCAGCGGGGTGGATCTGATCACCGTGCGCGAGAACACCGAGGGCGCCTACATCGGCGAGGGCCAGGCGGTGTCGGCCGACGGCGAGATCGCCACCCTGACCCAGAAGGTCACCCGCAAGGGCTCCGAGCGGATCGTCCGCTACGCCTTCGAGCTGGCTCGCAAGACCGGACGCAAGAAGATCACCGTGGTGCACAAGGCCAACATCCTGAAGAGCACCTCGGGCCTGTTCCTGAAGGTGGCGCGCGAGGTGGCGGCCGAGTATCCGGACATCCAGTGCAACGAGATGATCGTCGACAACACCTGCATGCAGCTGGTGATGCGCCCGGAGCAGTTCGACGTCATCGTCACCACCAACCTGTTCGGCGACATCATCTCCGACCTGTGCGCCGGCCTGGTCGGCGGCCTGGGGCTGGCGCCGGGTGCCAATATCGGCAAGGACGCGGCGATCTTCGAAGCCGTGCACGGCTCGGCCCCGGACATCGCCGGCAAGGGCATCGCCAACCCCTGCGCCCTGCTGCTGGGCGCGGCGCAGATGCTTGACCACATCGGCCAGCCGGAGAACGCCGAGCGCCTGCGCAAGGCGATCGTCGCCACCCTGGAAGCCAAGGACAACCTGACCCCCGACCTCGGCGGTGAAGGCAGCACGATGAGCTTCGCCAAGGCGATCGCCAGCCGGGTGTAAGTCCGCTGGAGGGTCTTCCACAAGAAAAAGGGCGCCGGAAGGGCGCCCTTTTTCGTGGTGCTTCGCGAGGTCGATCAGTTGCGCGACTGCAGCTTGGCCAGCAGGCGCAGGAATTCGATGTACAGCCAGACCAGGGTGACCATCAGGCCGAAGGCGCCGTACCACTCCATGTATTTCGGTGCGCCGGCCTCGACCCCGGATTCGATGAAGTCGAAGTCCAGCACCAGGTTCAGCGCCGCGATCACGATCACGAACAGGCTGAAGCCGATGCCTATCAGTCCCGAATCGTGGATGAACGGGATGCGGATGTCGAAGAAGCCCAGCACGATGGTGGCCAGATAGACCAGCGCGATGCCGCCGGTTGCCGCGACCACACCGAGCTTGAAGTTCTCGGTGGCCTTGATCAGGCCGCTGCGGTAGGCGAGCAGCAGCGCGAACAGGGTGCCGAAGGTCAGCATCACTGCCTGCAGCACGATGCCCTCGTACAGATGGTTGTACAGGGCCGAGATCGCACCGAGGAAGAAACCCTCGACCAGCGCGTACAGCGGTGCGGTGACCGGCGACCACTGGCTCTTGAACACCGTGATCATGGCCAGCACGAAGCCGCCGATCATGCCGCCCCAGACATAGGCGCTGAAGCCGGGAGCGATCTGGCCGTCGGCGCCGAAGGCCTGGCTCCAGGCGAAGGCCGCGGTCAGCACGGTGAGCAGCAGTAGGAAGCCGGTCTTGTTGACCGTACCGTTCAGGGTCATCGTTCCGGCATTGCGGGAAACGACGGTGCCGCTGCCCAGGTCGAGGAAGGTGGACTCCTTGAGGGCGGGATTGCCGCTGCGGAACATGGACGACTCCATTGCGAAAGGGGATGGCTGAAGGATACCTCACCAATTTCCGACCGGTTTGACAGCGCGCCCGCCGGTTACCGACAATACGCGGCCGCGTTGGCGGCCTGGCCGCCATGCCGGAACCCGTGTCGGGGTATAGCGCAGTCTGGTAGCGCATCTGCTTTGGGAGCAGAGGGTCGGGGGTTCGAATCCCTCTACCCCGACCAGTCTGGCGGCTGGTTGCTTCGGCAGTCGGTTGCGGCGGGTGCTTCCGGGCGGTCGGGATGCGACAATCGGCTGCGGCAACCGCGATCGTTCCATTGCGCCCGTAGCTCAACCGGATAGAGCACCGGCCTTCTAAGCCGGTGGTTGCAGGTTCGAGTCCTGCCGGGCGCGCCATTCGGGGTTCGTCGGCATGCTTGGGCAGCGCAGGGTTCCACGGACGGGCGCCTGCAGGTTTCAATGGTGGCTGTAGCTCAGTTGGTTAGAGTACTGGATTGTGATTCCAGTGGTCGGGGGTTCGAATCCCCTCAGCCACCCCATCTCCAACGCAATCTTCCGCGCGAGCGATGATTGCCAAAGCGCGCAGTTTTGCTACACTGCGCGCCCGCTTTTTCGGGCCGTTAGCTCAGTTGGTAGAGCAGCTGACTCTTAATCAGTAGGTCCAAGGTTCGAATCCTTGACGGCCCACCAAACGAAAGCGCCCGGTTCGCCGGGCGCTTTTTTCTTGTCCCGGCGGGGCAGGCTGGCCCTAGAATGGCCGCATCGCGAAAGTGGCGGAATTGGTAGACGCCCTGGATTTAGGTTCCAGTGCCGCAAGGCGTGGGGGTTCGAGTCCCCCCTTTCGCACCAGTGCCGTTCCGGCCCGGCGACAGGTTCGGGCCTGCCGCGTTCTGCTGGCGGAAGCGGCCATAATCGGCCAAAATGTCCCGTTCAGCCGGCCGCCGGCCCGTTCCGGGCAGGCGCCGCAACCGGATATCAACACGTCATGCCGCGGCTCGACCGCGGCGGCAGGAGTCAGCAAGCATGCAAGTTTCAGTCGAATCGGTGGGCAATCTCGAGCGCCGCATGAGTTTCACTCTGCCGGCCGAGCGCCTGGGCACCCATATCGATGGCCGCCTGCGCGAGATCGCCCGCACCGCCCGCATCAAGGGTTTCCGCCCCGGCAAGGTGCCGGCCAAGGTGATCGAGCAGCGCTACGGCAAGCAGGTCCGCGCCGAGGCGCTGGACGGCCTGCTGCGCGAAACCTTCAGCGCCGCCGTGCGCGAGCAGGAACTGCAGCTGGCCGGCAATCCCAACCTGGAGCCGGCGGGCGAGGGCGAGCTGGACTGGGTGGCGACCTTCGAGGTGGTGCCGGATTTCGGCGATATCGACGTGTCCACGCTGAACGTAATCCGTCACGCGGCCGAAGTGACCGATGCCGATATCGACCAGATGATCGAGAACCTGCGCCTGCAGCGGCGCGAGTTCAAGCCGGTCGAGCGTGCCGCCCAGGCCGGCGACCGCGTCGCGCTGGAAACCTGGTCGCAGGCCGGCGACGAGCGCCTGCCCGCCGAAGGGATCGAGAAGGGCGCCACGATTATCGGCTCCGGGGTCATGTTCAGCGAGATCGAGAACGCCCTGGTCGGCCTGTCCAAGGGCGAGGAGAAGGACATCGAGGTGACCTTCCCGGCCGACTGGCGGGTGCCGAAGCTGGCCGGCCGCCAGGTCCATGTGTACGTGAAGGTCGCCGACGTGGCTGAATCGGTGCTGCCGGAGGTCGACAAGGCCTTCATCAAGAGTTTCGGGGTCAAGAGCGGCGACCCGGAGCAGTTCCGCGCGGATATCCGCAGCAACCTGGAGCGCGAGCTGAAGGGCGCACTGGCCAACCGCCTGCGCCGCGAGGTCGGCGAGCAGATCATCGCCACCTGGAGCGGAGTCGAAATGCCGCCGAAGCTGGTCGAAAACGAAGCGCGCAGCCTGCTGCAGCAACAGGTCGAACAGGCCCGTCGCAACGGCCAGCAGGTGCAGGTACCGGACAACGCCGTCGACGGCTTCATGGATGCGGCGCGCAAGCGCGTGCTGGTCGGCCTGCTGGTCGGCGAGGTGGCCCGTCGCAACCAGCTGCGGCTGGAGCCGCAGCGGCTGAACGAGACCCTGCGCCTGATCGCCTCGACCTACGAAGAGCCGGAGCAGGTCATTGAGTTGTACCGCAACGACCCCCAGTTGATGGCTGGGCTGCAGAGCCGGGTGATGGAAGAGCAGGTGATCGACTGGATCGCCGAGCGCGCCCAGCACACCGAGCAGGCGCTCTCCTTCCAGGAAGCGATCCGCCAGTAGCCGTCCGCCCCCGCATGTCGCGGGGTCCCGAACCCGCAGGAGTCCGCCGTGGATAACCGCACCAAAGCCCTCAACCTGGTTCCCATGGTGGTCGAGCAGACCAGCCGCGGCGAACGCGCCTACGACATCTACTCGCGCCTGCTGAAGGAGCGGGTGATCTTCCTGGTGGGGCCGGTGGACGACCACGTGGCCAATGTGATCGTGGCGCAGATGCTGTTCCTGGAAGCGGAAAACCCCGAGAAGGACATCAGCTTCTACATCAATTCGCCCGGCGGCGTGGTCACCGCCGGCATGGCCATCTACGACACCATGCAGTACATCAAGCCGGACGTCAGCACCATCTGCGTCGGCCAGGCCGCCAGCATGGGTGCGCTGCTGCTGGCCGCTGGCGCCAAGGGCAAGCGCTACGCGCTGCCGAACTCGCGGGTGATGATCCACCAGCCGCTGGGCGGCTTCCAGGGCCAGGCGACCGACATCGACATCCATGCCCGCGAAATCCTCAAGATGCGCGAGTCGCTGAACCAGATCCTGGCCAAGCACACCGGGCAGTCGCTGGAGACCATCGCCACCGACACCGACCGCGACAACTTCAAGGGCGCCGACGAAGCGCAGGCCTATGGTCTGGTCGACCAGGTGCTGGAACGTCGCCCGGACGATTCCATCCAGGCGGGCTGAGTGCGGCTTGAGAGTCGTTTCCTTATTGAAATCAATCCGTTGCGGCATGGTTCCGGCAGGACTGGCGTCCCCCCGGGCCTGTGCTATTCTCGGTCCCGAATCCACCGCCGGACCGGCGGAGACGTGGTAAGCAAAGCATGAGCGAAGACCGTCAGGGCCGTTCCGGCGACAGCAACAAGATCCTCTACTGCTCCTTCTGCGGCAAAAGCCAGCACGAGGTGCGCAAGCTGATCGCGGGCCCCAGCGTGTTCATCTGCGATGAATGCGTCGAACTGTGCAACGACATCATCCGCGAGGAACTGGAAGAGAAGGCCCAGTCCGCGCGCAGCAGCCTGCCCAAGCCGCGCGAAATCCTCGAGGTGCTGGACCAGTACGTGATCGGCCAGCAGCGCGCCAAGCGCACGCTGGCGGTGGCGGTGTACAACCACTACAAGCGGATCGAGAGCCGGCAGAAGAACGACGACGTCGAACTGGCCAAGTCCAACATTCTGCTGGTCGGCCCGACCGGCTCGGGCAAGACCCTGCTGGCCGAGACCCTGGCGCGGTTGCTCAACGTGCCGTTCACGATCGCCGACGCCACCACGCTGACCGAAGCCGGCTACGTCGGCGAGGACGTCGAGAACATCATCCAGAAGCTGCTGCAGAAGTGCGACTACGACGCCGACAAGGCGCAGCAGGGCATCGTCTACATCGACGAGATCGACAAGATTTCGCGCAAGAGCGAAAACCCCTCGATCACCCGCGACGTGTCCGGCGAAGGCGTGCAGCAGGCATTGCTGAAGCTGATCGAAGGCACCGTGGCCAGCGTGCCGCCGCAGGGCGGACGCAAGCACCCGCAGCAGGAATTCCTGCAGGTGGACACCAAGAACATCCTGTTCATCTGCGGCGGTGCCTTCGCCGGGCTGGACAAGATCATCCAGCAGCGCAGCACCGAGTCCAGCGGCATCGGCTTCGGCGCCAAGGTCAAGAGCAGCGAGAAGAAGGCCGAAACCGGCAAGGTGCTGTCCGAGGTCGAGCCCGAGGACCTGATCAAGTTCGGCCTGATTCCGGAATTCGTCGGCCGCCTGCCGGTGGTCGCCACCCTGGAGGAACTGGACGAGGCCGCCCTGGTCAAGATCCTGACCGAGCCGAAGAACGCCATCACCAAGCAGTTCCGCAAGCTGTTCGACATGGAAGGCGTGGAACTGGAGTTCCGCCCGGACGCGCTGACGGCGGTCGCGCGCAAGGCGCTCAAGCGCAAGACCGGTGCGCGCGGCCTGCGCACCATCGTCGAATCGGTATTGCTGGACACCATGTACGACCTGCCGTCGCTGGAGAACGTCAGCAAGGTGGTGGTGGACGAGTCGGTGATCGAGCACAAGTCCGAGCCGTACCTGATCTACCAGAACCCGCCGCAGGCCAAGGTTGCCGCGGCCGACTGAACCGTCTGCGTCCGCCGGGGCGGCGAAAGCGCCGTCCGCTCGATTTCCCCTTGCATCCTTCCGCCGATGGCCCCATAACGGGGTCATCGGCGTCTTGCGCCCAAGCCCCCCGTTGCTGGAGCCCCCATGGCCCTGAGTTCCGCCCCCGACACCTTCGAATTGCCCGTGCTGCCGCTGCGCGACGTGGTCGTGTTTCCGCACATGGTCATCCCGCTGTTCGTCGGTCGCGACAAGTCCATGCACGCGCTGGAACAGGCGATGGAGGCGGACAAGCGGATCATCCTGCTGGCGCAGAAATCGGCCGAAACCGACGACCCGGCCGCCGCCGACCTGTACGAGATCGGCACCCTGGCCCAGGTGCTGCAATTGCTGAAGCTGCCGGACGGCACGATCAAGGTGCTGGTCGAAGGCACCGAGCGGGTGAAAGTGGCCGACGTGGCCGAACGCGACGGCTGCCTGTACGGTCGCGGCGAAATCGTCGAAACCGAGTCGGTGCGCGAACCGCGCGAACTCGAGGCGGTGGCGCGCTCGCTGATGGGATTGTTCGAGCAGTACGTCAAGACCAACCGCAAGCTGCCGCCGGAACTGCTGCAGACGCTGAGCGGCATCGACGAACCCAGCCGGCTGGCCGATACCATCGCCGCGCACATCGGCGTGCGTCTGGCCGACAAGCAGCGCCTGCTGGAAACTGCCGAAGTCGGCGAGCGGCTGGAACTGCTGGTCGGTTTCGTCGATGGCGAGATCGACGTGCAGCAGCTGGAAAAGCGCATCCGCGGTCGGGTCAAGTCGCAGATGGAGAAGAGTCAGCGCGAGTACTACCTGAACGAGCAGATGAAGGCGATCCAGAAGGAGCTGGGCGAGCTGGACGAAGCGCCCAACGAGCTGGAGGAGCTGACCCGGAAGCTGGCCGAGGCCGGCATGCCGAAGGCGGTGGCGGCCAAGGCCAAGACCGAACTGAACAAGCTCAAGCAGATGTCGCCGATGTCGGCCGAAGCCGCGGTGGTGCGCAACTACCTGGACTGGCTGCTCGGGGTGCCATGGAAGAAGCGCAGCAAGGTACGCCGCGACCTGAAGGCCGCGCAGGAACTGCTGGATGCCGACCACTACGGTCTGGAGAAGGTCAAGGACCGGATTCTGGAATACTTGGCCGTGCAGTCGCGCGTGCGGCAGATGAAGGGGCCGATCCTGTGCCTGGTCGGTCCGCCCGGCGTCGGCAAGACCTCGCTGGGGCAGACCATCGCCAAGGCGACCAACCGCAAGTTCGTGCGCATGTCGCTGGGCGGCGTGCGCGACGAAGCCGAAATTCGCGGCCATCGCCGCACCTACGTCGGTTCTATGCCGGGCCGGATCGTGCAGAACCTCAACAAGGCCGGCAGCAAGAATCCGCTGTTTGTGCTGGACGAGATCGACAAGATGTCGATGGATTTCCGCGGCGACCCGTCCTCGGCCCTGCTCGAGGTGCTGGACCCGGAGCAGAACCACGCCTTCAACGACCACTATCTCGAGGTCGATCTGGATCTGAGCGAAGTGATGTTCGTGGCGACCTCCAATTCGCTGAACATCCCCGGTCCGCTGCTGGACCGCATGGAGGTGATCCGCATCCCCGGCTATACCGAGGACGAGAAGCTGCACATCGCCGAGCGCTACCTGATTCCCAAGCAGCTCAAGGCCAACGGCCTGAAGCCGGAGGAACTGGTCGTCGCCGGGGACGCCGTGCGCGACATGGTCCGCTACTACACGCGCGAGTCCGGCGTGCGCGGACTGGAGCGCGAAATCGCCAAGGTCTGCCGCAAGGTGGTCAAGGAACTCGCGCTGGCCGGCCCGAAACCGCAGAAGAAGGGCAAGGCTTCGCCGGTCCGGGTGGACGGCAAGAACGTCGACAAATACCTTGGCGTGCGTCGCTTCGACTTCGGCCGTGCCGAAGAGCAGAACGAGATCGGTCTGGTCACCGGCCTGGCCTGGACCGAGGTCGGCGGCGATCTGCTGCAGATCGAGGTCGCGCTGGTGCCCGGCAAGGGCGGGGTGACGTTGACCGGCCAGCTGGGCGACGTGATGAAGGAATCGGCGACCGCCGCGTTGTCGGTGGTGCGTTCGCGCGCCGAACGCCTCGGCATCGACATCGACTTCCTGCAGAAGCACGACATCCACCTGCACGTGCCCGACGGCGCCACGCCGAAGGATGGCCCCAGTGCGGGCATCGCCATGGTCACCGCGCTGGTGTCCACGCTGACCAAGGTGCCGGTACGTTCGGAAGTGGCGATGACCGGCGAGATCACCCTGCGCGGCCGCGTCTCGGCGATCGGCGGACTGAAGGAGAAGCTGCTGGCCGCGCTGCGCGGCGGCATCACCACGGTGCTGATCCCAGAAGAGAACCGCAAGGATCTGGCTGACATCCCGGCCAACGTCACCGACGGCCTAAAGATCGTGCCGGTGAAGTGGATCGACGAGGTACTGGACCTGGCGCTGGAGCACCCGCTGGGACCGGCGACGAAGAAGAAGACCGCCGAGCCGCTGGGTAAGCGGGTTCCGGCCAAGTCATCCTCGCGCACCGATGTCAAGCACTAAATGCAGGATAATTGGGTGAAAAAGCCTGAAAATACCGGCATTTAGCACAGTATCGGCTTGCGCCATCCGGGGTGCGCTGATATACAATGCCGCGATCGAATTCACTTGGCCCGATGGCCTAATCCGCAGTCAGGCACCACTTTGCCGCTTCACGGAAACGGCCCCGAGGCCGGCCTGACCCGACAATGCAGCATCCAAAGCATAGGGAGTTAGCTCTAATGAACAAGACCGAATTGATCGACGCCGTTGCCGAATCCGCCGGCCTCAGCAAGGCCGATGCCGGCCGTGCGGTTGATGCCGTCATTGCCGGCGTCACCAAGGCGCTGACGGCGGGCGACACCGTCGCCATTGCCGGCTTCGGCACTTTCCAGGTTCGCGCCCGCGCCGCGCGCACCGGCCGCAACCCCAAGACCGGCGACAGCATCACCATCCCGGCGTCGAAGAATCCGGCGTTCAAGGCTGGCAAGGCGCTGAAGGATGCAGTAAACTAATCAGCTCGTTTGACCGTCGGCACCGATCCTCCCGATCCGGTGCCGGCCGAGCACCCGGGTGCTTAGCTCAGCGGTAGAGCGTCTCCCTTACAAGGAGAGGGTCGGGGGTTCGAAACCCTCAGCACCCACCATCCTCCGGGATGGTCCCGCACCGGTGAGCAGCCTCGGTTTCCGAAGCCGGCTGGCCGGCGCAAGCGAAAGGTTTCAAGGCGCGGAGCGGTAGTTCAGCTGGTTAGAATGCTGGCCTGTCACGCCGGAGGTCGCGGGTTCGAGTCCCGTCCGCTCCGCCACTCATGCAAAAGCCCGCCGCTGGCGGGTTTTTTGTTGGCTCGCGCCCGTGCGCGGCTCCATTCCAGACCTGCCGAAGCGGGGTAAACTGCTCGGCTCGAGAATTGCGGGTTCCATTACATGCTGCAGACGCTTCGCGAAAAAACCACCGGCTGGGTTGCCACCCTCGTGCTCGGGTTGCTGATCATCCCGTTCGCCTTCGTCGGCGTGAACGACTACCTGACCGGCGGCGCCGACAATTCGGCGGCCCGCGTGCAGGCGCCACCCTCGTGGTGGAAGTCCGCACCGACCTGGTGGCCGGTGTCCAAGCTGTGGGAAACCGAGGAAATCAGCGTCGACGAGTTCCGCACTGCGTTCGAGCAGGCGCGCCAGCAGCAGCGGCAGATCCAGGGCGAAGCGTTCGATGCCCGAGGTTTCGAGACCGCTGACAACAAGCGCAAGGTGCTGGAGCAGTTGATCGACCAGCGCGCCATGCTGCTGGCCGCGCGCCTGGCGGGGATCGAAGTCAGCGACGTGGCCGTGCAGAAATCCATCTCCGAGGAGACCGCGTTCCAGGTCGACGGCAAGTTCAATCCGGATACCTACGTCTCGATCCTGCAGATGAACAACATGACCCCGGTGGGGTTCCAGCAGCGCGAGCGCGAGCGCCTGCAGTCGGCGCTGCTGCCGCTGGGGATCGGCGACTCCGAATTCGTCACTGCCAAGGAAGCCGAGCGGCTGATGAAGCTGCTCGGCGAGACCCGCGACGTGGTCCTGGGCTTGATGCCGCCGCCACCGGCCGATGAGGGCGAAGTCGCCGACGCGGATGTCAATGCGTGGTACGACGAGCACACCGCGGATTTCATGAAGCCGGAAACGGTGACGCTGGAATACATCGACCTGGACGGCGCGGCATTGCCGGCGCCGGAGGCGCCCAGCGAAGAGTCGCTGCGCCAGCGCTACGAGCAGGAACAGACCCGCTTCATGAGCAACGAGCAGCGGCTGGCTTCGCACATCCTGATCGCCGTTCCCGCTGACGCCGATGCGGCCACGCGGGAGGCGGCCGAAAAGAAGGCAGCCGCGCTGGTCGAACAGGCCAGGCAGCCAGACGCGGATTTTGCCGCGCTGGCCAAGGCCAATTCGGAAGACCCGGGTTCGGCCTCCAGCGGCGGCGACCTCGGCTGGGTCGAGAAGGGCATCATGGTCAAGCCGTTCGAGGATGCGTTGTTCGCGATGCAGCCTGGCGAAGTCCGCGGCCCGGTGCAGACCCAGTTCGGCTATCACGTGCTTAAGCTGAACGAGATCAAGGCTGGCAGCGGCAAGAGCTTCGACGAGGTGCGCGACGAACTGCTGCGCGAAGAAACCGAGGCGCAGGTCGATCGCAGCTACAACGATCTGGCCGGTTCGCTGGTCACCGAGGTGCTGAAGAATCCGGCCTCGCTGGAGCCGGCGGCGGCCACGCTGGGGCTGAAGGTGCAGACGCTGGGGCCGTTCTCGCGCAACGACGCCAGCGGCATCGCCGCCACTCCCGAAGTGCTGCGGCAGGCGTTCTCCGAATCGCTGATCGAGGACGGCACCGCCAGCGACCCGATCGAGATCGGGTCGCGCCACAGCGTGGTGATCCGGGTCACCGGGCATACCGATGCGCAGGCGCGTCCGCTGCAGGAGGTGCGCGACGACGTGATCGCCGCGATCCGCGCCGATCGCCAGAGCAAGGCGGCGGCGGCGGCGGCCGATGCAGTGGTGGAGCGCGTGCGCAAGGGCGAATCGCTGCAGGAGGTGGCCAAGGCGGAGAAGTTCATGGCCAACGCCATTCCCGGCCTGCCGCGCGGCACGCCGATGCCGTCGGCGGAAGCCAACGAGGCGATCTTCGCCGCGCCGCAACCCGAGGAAGGCAAGCCGTCGGCGGGCAAGAGCGACCTGGGCGATGGCCGCTACCTGGTGTTCCAGGTGGAGAAGGTCAACGAAGGCGACCTTGAACAAGTCACCGACGAGCAGCGCCAGCAGTTGCAGCAGCAGATTCGGCAGATCCGCGCCGGCGAGGCCACGCAGTCGTACGTCGAACAGCTGCGCAAGCAGTTCACCATCACCGTTCACGAAGACCGGCTGTAAACATCCGCGATTCGATTCGTCGAGGAACCCGGCTGCGGCCGGGTTCCGTTTTCCCGCGGCGTGATTTCTCGGCCGGGCAGGCGCTCTCGCCTCAGTGCAACTCGCGCAGGTCCAGCCGGCGCAGGCGCGGCGCCTTCCATGCAGTGGTCGCGACCACGCCCAGGGTGGCGAAGCCGCCGAGCACCACTGCCGGGACCAGGCCCAGCAGGCGGGCCATGCTGCCGGCGTAGAAGGCGCCGATCTCGTTGGACGAGCCGACGAACAGGCCGTTGATCGACGACACCCGGCCGCGCATTTCGTCCGGCGTGGACAACTGCATGATGGTCGAGCGGATCACCATCGAAATGCCGTCGCAGATGCCGGACAGCAGTAGGATCAGCGCCGACAGCCACAGCCAGCGCGACAGGCCGAAGCCGATCATGCACAGGCCGAAACCGGCGACCGCCAGCAGCAGGGTGCGGCCGGCGTCGCGCTGCAGCGGATGCCGCGCCAGCCACACGCCGACCAGCACCGCGCCCAGCGCGGGCGAGGCGCGCAGCAGGCCCAGCGCTTCCGGCCCGGCATGCAGGATGTCGCGGATGAAGGCCGGGGCCAGCGAGATGGCCCCGCCGAACAGCACCGCGAACATGTCCAGCGCCAGCGCCGACAGCAGGACCTGGTGGCCAAGCACGAAACGGGCGCCTTCGGCGATGCCGGCGAAGATCGGCGTGCGCTGCAGCACCGGCGCCGGTTCGGTCACTCCCATCCGCGACAGCAAGGCCACCGCGATCAGCGCGAAACTGGTCGCCACGCCGTAGGCCAGCGGTTTGCCACCGACCGCGATCAGCATGCCGCCCAGCGCCGGGCCGACCACCATCGCCATCTGGAAGGCGATGCTGCCCAGGCTGGCGCCGGCCACGAACTGCCGGCGCGGCAAGGCGCGGGCGAACAGCGCGTGATAGACCGGCCCCAGGAAGGCGCGCACGCAACCGGTCAGCGCGATGGCGGTGTAGATCGCGCCGATCCCGCTCCGAAACGGCCATTGCAGCGCTACCGACATCAGCAGCAGCGGCGTGATCGCCAGCCCGATGCAGGCCGCCGCGCCCAGCTTGCGCCGTGGCAGGTGGTCGACCAGATAGCCGGCGAACGGGGCCACGCAGAAGTACGGCAACACCTCGGTCAGGCCGATCAGGCCCAGCATCCACGGGTCGCGGGTCAGTTCGTAGACGTGCCAGCCGACGGTGACGGCAACCGTCTGGTACGACAGGATGCTGAGCAGGCGATAGCCCAGCAGCATGCGGAAGTTGCGGTTGCGCAACGGTGCGGTGCGGCCCTCGTGGTCGTCGGCAGCAGGGTCCGGCTCGCTCATGCCGAGGCGTGGCGGGCGGTGTTGCGGATGAACTCCAGCAGTGCGGCCAGGCCGTTGCTGCGGGTCGGCGACAGGTGCTTGGCCAGGCCGATGTCGGCGATGTAGCCCGGCTCGGTGTCGACGATCTCGCGCGCACTGCGCCCGGAATACACCCGCAGCGCCAGGTAGATCAGCCCGGAGACGATGGCCGAATCGCTGGCGGCGGCGAAGTCCAGCCGTTCGGCATTGCCCGAAGGCACGATCCAGACCTTCGACTGGCAGCCGTGCAGGCGGTGCTCCTCAGTCATCCAGGCTTCGGGGAACGGCGGCAGCTTGCGACCGAGGTCGATCAGGTACTGGTAGCGCTCGGACCAGTCGCCGAAGAAGGCGAACTCCTCGCGGATGGCGGCCTGGGCATCGCCGGCGGTGGATTCGATGGGGAAGGGGGATGTGGTCACGCGCGCTTCCATCTTGTGCCCTGCGGCGTGTCCTCGATCAGGATGCCTTCCCCAGCCAGTTGCTCGCGGATGGCGTCGGCGCGGGCGAAGTCGCGCGCTTTTTTCGCAGCAGTACGCTCCTCGATCAACCGCTCAATTTGATTGTTGGGTAGATGAGCAGGCAGATCGAGGGCAGAAGTTGTTTCGCCTACGCCAAAATTAATGGAGCCAAGGTTGTCACCTTGGAACCACATTATCCAATCCTGCTGCAGCAGACCGAGCACGCGGCCGGCGCCGAGCAGTTCGGCTTTCAGTCGTCTACGCTCTTCCGGAGTGACGGCCTTGCGTGCCTCGGCGGCGATGCGCGCGACCTCCGCCAGTGCCTGCGGGGTGTTCAGGTCGTCGTCCAGCGCGTCCTCGACAGCTTGCGGGATGACGGATTCGACCTCGACCTCGACGTCGGCCAGGTCGCGCAGGGTGCCGTACAACCGGTCCAGGGTGCGCAGCGACTGTTCGATCAGGGCGTCGTTCCAGTCCAGCGGCTGCCGGTAGTGCGCCGACAGCAGGGCATAGCGCAGGGCCTCGGGCGGGTGTTTTGCCAGCAGGTCGTGCACCGTCTCGATGTTGCCCAGCGACTTGCTCATCTTGGCGCCGCCGAAATTCAGCATGCCGTTGTGCAGCCAGAAACGGGCGAAGGTGGCACCGCCGTGGGCGCACTCGCTTTGTGCGATCTCGTTTTCGTGATGCGGGAACTGCAGGTCGACGCCGCCGGCGTGGATGTCGATGGTGTCGCCCAGATGGGCGCCGGCCATCGCCGAGCATTCGATGTGCCAGCCCGGACGGCCGCGCCCCCAGGGCGAATCCCAGCCCGGCAAATCCGCGCCGGAGGGCTTCCACAGCACGAAATCGCCAGGGTCGCGCTTGTACGGCGCCACCTCGACCCGGGCCCCGGCCAGCATTTCCTCCGGGTCGCGGCCCGACAGTTTTCCGTAATCGGGAAAGCTGTCCACCGAAAACAGCACATGGCCTTCGGCGGTGTAGGCATGGCCGCTATCGATCAGCCGCTGGATCATGGCGACGATCTGCGGGATGTGCGCGGTGGCCGCCGGCTCCAGGTCCGGGGCGAATTCGCCGGTCACGCCCAGCCCGGCCATGTCCTGCCGGTAGGCCTCGGCGAAACGGTCGGTAATGGCGCTGATCGGCACGCCCTGCTCGCGCGCGGCGGCGTTGATCTTGTCGTCGACGTCGGTGATGTTGCGGGCGTAGCGCAGCGCACCGTATCGGCGGCGCAGCAGGGCGGCCAGTACGCCGAACACCACCGGGCCGCGGGCGTTGCCGATGTGCACGTAGTTGTAGACCGTCGGGCCGCAGACGTACATGGTCGGGCAGGCCGGGTCCTGAGGCTCGAAGGGCTCGACCCGCCGGGTCAGGTTGTTGTGCAGGCGCAGGGGCATGGATCGTGGGGGTGTGCGGCAGCGGATCGGCAATTCTAGCCCGCCGGCCGACCCGACGCCGTCCCGCACCTCCGGTTCAGCCCCTCTCAAGGCAGGGTTCCTACACTGTCGGCAGGTTCCCGCCGGTTCCCCCATGCGCCCGATCGTCCTGCCCCTGCTGCTGGCCTGCCTGATGCCGTGTGTCGCGTCGATGCCGGCGCGTGCGCAGGCGCCGTCGCCGCAGGACAGCGAAACCGGAACCTCGGTGGTGCCCAACCCCAACGAGAACGTGCGCCTGGACTATGCCCAGGTGCTGAACGTGGAGCCGGTCTATCAGACCTTGCGCGCCAGCCGCACCGAAATGGTCTGCGATGAACCGGAGCAGCAGGACGAGACCGACAAGAAGCCGCAGGCCGAACCCGGCCGGATGGCCCGGATGTGGAACTCGGTCAAGGGCATTTTCGGCAATGACGAGCCGACTGCGGCCGCGCCGCTGGCGCCTGCCGCAGCCGAACCGCGTTGCCGGGCGGTGCCGGTGGACCGTGAATTCCGGCGTCCGATCGCCTACGACGTGGACTACATGTACAAGGGCATGAAATACCGCTCGCGGATGGCCGAGGACCCGGGCAAGCGCCTGCGCATCCGCATCTCGGTGGTGCCCTACAACAGCCACGTGCAGGAAGACGCGGTCGCCAGCCCCTGAGCCGGCGCGCGGCCCGGCTTGCTTGCGCTGCCACGGCCGCCGTGCGACCATTCGCTGATGGAACAGCACCTGTACTCGCATGTCGCCAGTGCCGCTCGGATGGCCTCCGGGATGACCTCGCGCGCGCGCCGACCGGAAACCGCCCGTAACGCTGGGTAATCCGGAGACTCGTGTTGTCCGATCGGAAACCCAGCCTGAGCTGGGTTTTTTCGTTTGTGCCGCAGGAAAAAGGTTTCAACCGCAAGAGTTCCCGGTCGCATCCGGCAGTTGCCGGCCACGACCGCCCCACCGGAAGGAAGCAGGTCCATGAAGCATTTTCTCAACACCCAGGACTGGTCGCGCGGCGACCTTGACGCCTTGCTGACCCAGGCCGCGCTGTTCAAGCGGAACCGGATCGGCAGCGAGCTGAAGGGCAAGTCGATCGCCCTGGTGTTCTTCAATCCTTCCATGCGTACCCGCACCAGTTTCGAACTGGGTGCGTTCCAGCTGGGTGGCCATGCCATCGTCCTGCAGCCGGGCAAGGACGCGTGGCCGATCGAGTTCGACCTGGGCACGGTGATGGACGGCGATACCGAGGAGCACATCGCCGAAGTCGCGAAGGTGCTGGGCCGCTACGTGGACATGATCGGCGTGCGCGCATTTCCTAAGTTCGTCGACTGGGCCTACGACCGCCAGGACATCGTGCTGAAGTCGTTCGCGAAGTATTCGCCGGTGCCGGTGATCAACATGGAGACCATCACCCACCCCTGCCAGGAGCTGGCGCATGCGCTGGCCCTGCAGGAACACTTCGGCACCAGCGATTTGCGCGGCAAGAAATACGTGCTGACCTGGACCTATCACCCCAAGCCGCTGAACACCGCGGTGGCCAACTCGGCGCTGACCATCGCCACCCGGCTGGGCATGGATGTGACCTTACTGTGCCCGACCCCGGATTACATTCTCGACGAGCGCTACATGGGCTGGGCCGAGCAGAACGTGGCCGAGAGCGGTGGTTCGCTGACCATCAGCCACGACACCGACAGCGCCTACGCCGGCGCCGACGTGGTCTACGCCAAGAGCTGGGGCGCGCTGCCGTTCTTCGGCAACTGGGAACCCGAGAAGCCGATCCGCGACCAGTACAAGCATTTCATGGTGGATGAGCGGAAGATGGCGCTGACCAACAATGGCGTGTTTAGTCATTGCCTGCCGCTGCGCCGCAACGTCAAGGCCAGCGATGCGGTGATGGATTCGCCCAACTGCATCGCCATCGACGAAGCCGAGAACCGCCTGCACGTGCAGAAGGCGGTGATGGCCGCTTTGATCTAGGAACGAGTGCCGAGGAACGAGGAACGAGTAAAAATCGCAGCCCTTGCTCCCACTCGTTTCTCGTTCCTCTTCACTCGTTCCCGACTACACCCCACGGAAACATTCACCATGACCACCCCCAACGACTCCCGCGACATCGTCCTCGCCTTCTCCGGCGGACTCGATACCAGCTTCTGCATTCCCTACCTGCAGGAGAAAGGTTGGGCCGTGCATACCGTGTTCGCCGATACCGGCGGCGTGGATGCCGAGGAGCGCGCCTTCATCGAGCAGCGCGCGGCAGAGCTGGGTGCCGCCAGCCATCTCACCGTCGATGGTGGCCCCGCGATCTGGCAGGGCTTCGTCAAGCCGTTCGTCTGGGCCGGCGAGGGCTACCAGGGGCAATACCCGCTGCTGGTGTCCGACCGTTATCTGATCGTCGATGCCGCGCTGAAGCGTGCCGCCGAACTGGGCACCAACGCCATCGCCCACGGCTGCACCGGCATGGGCAACGACCAGGTGCGCTTCGACCTGGCGGTCAAGGCCAGCGGCGACTACCGGATCGTGGCGCCGATCCGCGAGATCCAGAAGGAACACACCCAGACCCGTGCCTACGAGCAGAAGTACCTGGAGGAGCGCGGCTTTGGCGTTCGCGCCAAGCAGAAGGCCTACACCATCAACGAGAACCTGCTGGGCGTGACCATGTCCGGCGGCGAGATCGACAAGTGGGAAGCGCCGGGCGAGGGCGCGCGCGGCTGGTGCGCGCCGCGGGGTGCATGGCCGGAGGAGCCATTGATCGTCACCCTGAAGTTCGAAGCCGGTGAGGCGGTCGAACTGGACGGCAAGCCGTTGCCGGGCGAGCAGATCCTGGCCCGCTTGAACAAGCTGTTCGCGCCATACGGCGTCGGTCGCGGCATGTACACCGGCGATACCGTGATCGGGCTGAAGGGACGCATCGTCTACGAGGCGCCGGGCCTGATCGCGCTGCTGGCCGCGCACCGCGCGCTGGAAGAAGCAGTGCTGAGCAAGCAGCAGAACCGTTTCAAGCCGGAGGTGGCGCGCAAGTGGGTGGAACTGGTCTACGAAGGCTTCTACCACGATCCGCTGAAGACCGATCTGGAAGCGTTCCTGCAGTCTTCGCAGGCCACCGTCAACGGCACCGTCACCCTGCGTTCGCCGGGCGGCCGCGTCGATGCGGTGGCGGTGGAGTCGCCGCACCTGCTCAACGCCAAGGGCGCGACCTATGCGCAGTCGGCGGACTGGGGCGTGGAAGAGGCCGAAGGCTTCATCAAGCTGTTCGGCATGAGCAGCACGCTATGGGCGGAGATCAATCGCTGAGCACGGACCACGCGCCAATCAGGAACGGGAACCCGCCGTTTCTTTCCGCCTGCGTACCCGTTCACGGACCCGACTGCCATGCTTGAACACGTACTGAGCCATCTCGAAGCGCTGGTGTCGTTCGACACCCGCAATCCGCCGCGCAGGATCGCCGCCGAAGGGAGCATCTTCGGCTACCTGCGCGCGCAGTTGCCGGATTTCCAGGTCGAGGTGAACGACCACGGCGCCGGTGCGGTCAGCCTGTACGCGGTGCGCGGCACGCCGAAGTACCTGTTCAACGTGCACCTGGATACGGTGCCGGATTCGCCGGCGTGGAGCGCCGACCCGCACCGCATGCGCCGGCTGGACGATCGCGTGGTCGGCCTTGGCGTGTGCGACATCAAGGGTGCGGCGGCGGCGCTGGTGACGGCCGCGCAGCGCGTGCAGGGCGACGCGGCATTCCTGTTCACCTCGGACGAGGAAGCCAACGATCCGCGCGGTGTCGCCGCGTTCCTCGCCCGCGGCATTCCTTACGACGCGGTGATCGTGGCCGAGCCGACGATGGGGCAGGCAGTGCTGGCCCATCGCGGCATCAGTTCGGTGCTGATGCGTTTCAAGGGCAAGGCCGGGCACGCGTCGGCGGCGCTGGATCCGTCGGCCAGCGCGCTGCACCAGGCCATCGGCTGGGGCTCGCGCGCGCTGCAGCACGTGCAGTCGCTGGCGCACGAACGTTTCGGCGGGCTGACCGGACTGCGCTTCAATATCGGCCGCGTCGAGGGCGGAATCAAGGCCAACGTGATCGCCCCGGACGCCGAGCTGCGTTTCAACTTCCGTCCGTTGCCGTCGATGGACATCGATGGCCTGCTGGACACGTTCGCCGGCCTCGCAGAACCGGCGGCGGCCGAATTCGCCGAAACCTTCCGTGGTCCTTCGCTGCCGTCGGGCGATGTTGCCCGCGCCGAGGAGCGCCGGCTGGCTGCGCGCGATGTTGCCGATGCGCTGGGCCTGCCGGTCGGCAACGCGGTCGATTTCTGGACCGAGGCCTCGCTGTTCTCCGCCGCCGGCTACACCGCCATGGTGTTCGGCCCCGGCGACATCGCCCAGGCGCATACCGCCGACGAATGGGTGTCCCTGCAACAACTCCAGAACTACACCGAACATGTCGCCCGGATCATCGGCCATGCAGACGCATAAGCAAACCCGCCAGACCATCGTCAAGCTGCTCTCCAACATGGGCAGCGCCAAGGAGATCGACCAGTACCTGCGGCGGTTTTCCGAGGTCGATGCCAAGCGCTTCGCCGTGGTCAAGGTCGGCGGCGCGGTGCTGCGTGACGACATGGAAGCGCTGGTGTCCTCGCTGGCGTTCCTGCAGCAGGTCGGGCTGACCCCGATCGTCGTCCACGGCGCCGGCCCGCAGCTGGACGAGGAACTGGTCGCGGCCGGGATCGAAAAGCAGGTCATCGACGGACTGCGCGTGACCAGCAATTCCGCACTGGCGGTGGTACGCAAGGTGATGACGCGCGAGAACATGCGCCTGGTCGACGAACTGCACCGGCAGGGCGTGCATGCGACCTCGATGACCACCGGGGTGTTCGAGGCGGAGTTCCTCGGTCTGGACACCTATGGATTGGTCGGCCGGGTCAGTCGGGTCGAGACCGCCGGCATCGATGCGGCGATCCGGCTCGGCGCGATTCCGGTCATCGCCAGTCTCGGCGTCACCGTCGGCGGGCAGTTCCTCAACGTCAACGCCGACTGGGCGGCCAACGAACTGGTCAAGACCCTGCAGCCGTACAAGATCGTGTTCCTGACCGGCACCGGCGGCCTGCTCGACGCCGACGGCAGGCTGATCGATTCGATCAACCTGACCACCGAATACGACGAGCTGATGGCGCAGCCGTGGATCAACGGCGGCATGCGGGTGAAGATCGAGCAGATCAAGGAACTGCTGGATGCGCTGCCGCTGACCTCGTCGGTGTCGATCACCCGGCCTTCCGAACTGGCCAAGGAACTATTCACCCACAAGGGTTCGGGCACCCTGGTCCGGCGCGGCGAGCGCGTACTGCGCTTCGAATCGTGGGAAGGCGTGGACCGGGCGCGGATGAAGGAGCTGATCGAGAACAGCTTCCGCCGCACCCTGCTGCCCGATTATTTCGAGCGCACCACGCCGTTCCGGATCTACGTCAGCGAGACCTACCGCGCGGCGATGATCCTGACCCGCGAGGAAGGCTTCGCCTATCTGGACAAGTTCGCCGTGCTCGACGAAGCGCAGGGCGAGGGCTTGGGGCGCGCGGTCTGGCACGTGGCGCAGGAGGAAAATCCGAAGATGTTCTGGCGCTCGCGCCACGGCAACCCGGTCAACATTTTCTACTACGCCGAATCCGACGGCTGCTACAAGCAGGAGAAGTGGAAGGTGTTCTGGTACGGCATCGAGTCCTTCGCCGACATCGAACGTTGCGTGGCGCATTGCCGCATGCGGCCGGCGACGCTGCAGGACTGACGATGGCCGCTTCCGCGCTGCCGCCAGCCTGGCAACACGCGCCGATCCTGGACGGGCGGCACGTGCATCTTGAGCCGCTGTCGATGGAACACGTCGATGGCCTGGCGGCCGCGCGCGACGATGCGGCGCTGGACGACCTGTGGTTCACCCACCTGCCGGAGCGCGACGGCGTGGCGGCCTACGTGGAGTCGGCGCTGCGGATGCAGGCGGATGCGCAGGCGCTGCCGTTCGCGGTGCGCGACGCGGACGGTGTCGTCGTGGGCAGCACGCGCTACTACGGGTTGGACGCGCCGGTGCCGAAGCTGCTGATCGGCTACACCTGGTACACGCCGCGGGTGCAGCGCAGCGGGTTGAACACCGAGGCCAAGCTGTTGCTGCTCGCGCATGCCTTCGAGGCGATGGGCTGCATCAGCGTCGGCTTCGAGACCAGTTCGCACAACACGCGCTCGCGCGCGGCCATCGCCCGGCTGGGGGCGAAGCAGGACGGCATCCTGCGCAATCACAAGCGCCACGCCGACGGCAGTCCGCGCGACACGGTGGCGTTTTCGATCATCGACAGTGAGTGGTCGCAGGTGAAACGGAACCTGCAGGACAAACTGCAAGCACACCAGGAGCAGGCGAATGGATAGCAGGACCGTCGGCATCGTCGGTGCCCGCGGGCATACCGGCGCGGAACTGATCCGGTTGGTGGACCGCCACCCACAGCTGCAGCTGGCCTTCGTCTCCTCGCGCGAGCTGGACGGACAGAAGGTGTCCGACCATATTCCCGAGTTCTCCGGAGAGCTGCGCTACGAGAACCTCGGCCACGAGCAGGTCGGCGGCAAGGGCGCCGATGCGGTGGTGCTGGCGCTGCCGAACGGCAAGGCGGCCGAGCTGGTCGCCGCGATCGACGCGCAGGCGCCGCAGACCGTCGTCGTTGATCTGTCGGCCGATTACCGTTTCGACGACAGTTGGTACTACGGCCTGCCGGAACTGACCCGCGACCGCTATGCGGGGCAGAAGCGCATCAGCAACCCCGGCTGCTACGCCACCGCGATGCAGCTGGCGATCGCGCCGCTGCTGGACCGGCTGGCCGGGCCGCCGCAGTGTTTCGGCGTGTCTGGCTATTCCGGCGCCGGCACCACGCCATCGGACAAGAACAATGTCGAGCTGCTGCGCGACAACCTGATGCCGTACGCGCTGGTCGATCACCTGCACGAGCGCGAGGTCAGCCGCCAGCTGGGCGTGCCGGTCGAATTCATGCCGCACGTGGCGCCGCATTTCCGCGGCATCACCATGACGGTCAACCTGTGGCTGCAGCAGCCGGCCAAGGTCGAAGAGATTCGCTCGCTGTACCGGCAACGTTACGCCGGCGAACCGCTGATCCGGGTGATCGACGAGGCGCCGTGGGTCAGCCGCATCGCCGGCCGCCACGGGGTGGAGATCGGTGGCTTCAGCGTGGCGCCCGGCGGCAAGCGGGTGGTGGTGGTGGCCACGCTGGACAACCTGCTCAAGGGCGCGGCTACCCAAGCGATGCAGAACCTCAACCTGGCCTTCGGCTTCGACGAACTGGCCTCGATTCCGCTGCAGGATTTCCGGGAGGACGCGGCATGAGCAACCTGTTGTGGCAAAAGCCGGGCGTGGCGGTCGATGCGCAGATCCAGCGCTTCCTGGCCGGCGACGATGTGGTGCTGGACCGCGAATTCTTCCTGCACGACATTGCCGCCAGCCGCGCGCATGCACAGGGGCTGCAGCACATCGGCATCCTCTCGGCCGACGAACTGGTCGGGATCGAGCGCGAGCTGACCGCGCTGGCCGAAGATTTCCGCAACGGTGAGTTCGTGCTGGACGAGCGTTTCGAGGATGGCCACTCGGCGATCGAGGCGCGGCTGACCGAACGGCTCGGCGATGCCGGCCGCCGCATCCACACCGGGCGCAGCCGCAACGACCAGGTGCTGGTCGCCACGCGGCTGTGGCTGAAGGAAAAGCTGGCGCGGCTGGCAGAGCTGTCGCGCGAGATTGCCGGGGTGGCGCTGGAGCGCGCCGAAGCGGAGAAGACACTGCCGATTCCCGGCTACACCCACATCCAGCGCGCGGTGGTGTCCTCGGCCGGCATGTGGTGGGGCGGCTGGGCCGAAGCCTTCATCGACGATGCGCAACGCGCGGCCGACACCCTGGCGCTGGTGGACTGCAATCCGCTCGGCACCGCCGCCGGCTACGGGGTCAACCTGAAGCTGGACCGCGAGCACACCACGACTGCGCTCGGCTTTTCCCGCATGCAGCTGTCGCCGGTCTACGCGCAACTCTCGCGCGGCAAATTCGAACTGGCCGCGCTGGAAGCGCTCGGCAGCGCCACCCTGGACCTGCGCCGCATCGCCTGGGACCTGTCGCTGTACACCAGTGCCGAGTTCGGCTTCGTCGCGCTGCCGGCGCAGTACACCACCGGCAGTTCGATCATGCCGAACAAGCGCAACCCCGACGTGGTCGAGCTGATGCGTGCCACCCATGCCAGCGTGGCCGCCGCACGCACCGAGATCGAACAGCTGCTGTCGCTGCCGTCCGGCTACCAGCGCGACCTGCAGGCCAGCAAGGGCGCGATCTTCCACGGCTTCGGCCGCGGCTTGGCCGCGCTGGAGCTGCTGCCGGCGTTGCTGGCCAACCTGGAATGGCGCGAGGACAAGCTGCGCGCGGCAATCGATTCGGGCATGTACGCCACCGACGTGGCGGTGGAAGCCGCGGTCGCCGGGGTGCCGTTCCGCGAGGCCTATCAGGCCGCCGCCGCGTCCGCCGGCAGCGCCGGCGACGGGCGCACGCCGGAAGGCAGCCTGGCTGCGCGCGTTTCGCCCGGCGCGGCCGCCGATCTGCGGCTGGACGAGCTGCGCCACCGGTGGCAGGCGTTGGCGGCAGCATGAGCCCCGCATCGGCCCGTGTGCCGGCACGCTTCGGCGAACAGGCGCTGCCGAACTGGCGCCGCGCCGTGCTCAAGGTCGGCAGCAGCCTGCTGGCGGCCGATGGCGGCGGGCTGACCCCGCGCTTTGCCCTCGGCCTGGCGCAGTTCGTTTCCGCCAGCGTGCAGGCGGGGCGCGAAGTGGTGGTGGTGTCCTCCGGCGCGGTCGCCGCCGGCCGCGCCATCATCCATCGCGGCGCCGAGGCCGGCACGGCGATGGCCGAACGGCAGGCGCTGGCCGCGCTCGGCCAGGCGCAGCTGATCGGTCTGTGGCAGCGTTTCTTCGAACGCCCGGTCGCGCAGGTGCTGCTGACCCACGACGACCTGCGCAACCGCCGCCGCTACCTCAACGCGCGCGCGACCCTGCGCGAACTGCTGGCGCTGGGCGCGCTGCCGGTGGTCAACGAGAACGACACCGTGTCGGTGGACGAACTGAAGCTGGGCGACAACGACAACCTGGCCGCCATCGTCGCCACCCTGGTCGATGCCGATGCGTTGTTCATCGCCAGCGACATCGACGGCCTGTATTCGGCCAACCCGCGCCTGCACCCCGACGCGCGGCCGATCGAACAGGTGCCGGCGCTGACGCCGGAGATCTTCGCCATGGCCGGCGATGCCGGCAGCGCGGCCGGCACCGGCGGCATGCGTACCAAGCTGGACGCGGCGGCCAAGGCCTCGGCTTCCGGCATCGAGACTTTCCTGTTCAACGGCACCGCCGCGGCCACCGTGCAGGCGCTGGCGCAGGGGAGGCTGACCGGCACCCGGTTCCCGCCGGCGCTGAACCGGCTGGCGGCGCGCAAGGCCTGGTTGCGGCATGCGCCGGTGGAAGCCGGTGCGGTCGTCGTCGATGCCGGCGCGGCGAAAGCGCTGGGCGAGAAGGGCGCCTCGCTGCTGCCGGGCGGGGTGCTGACCGCCGAAGGCGACTTCCGCCGCGGCGACATGGTCGAGGTGGTGGTCCGCGACGGCGATGCCAGCCGCCGCGTCGCCCGCGGCGTAGTCCAGTATTCGGCGCTCGACATTCGCCAGATCGCCCGCCGCCACTCGCGCGACATCGAATCGGTGCTGGGCTACAACTACGGCGGCAACATCATCCACCGCGACGACCTGGTGCTGCTGTGAACAACGGAGCCCGCGCATGAGCGACATCAAGACCCTGGCACTGGCCTGCCGCGATGCCGCGCGCGGTGTCGCCCAATTGGAGACCGACGCCAAGAACGCGATGCTGCGGGCGATGGCGCAGGCCTTGCTGGACGACCTGCCGGGCATCCTCGACGCCAATACGCAGGACATGGCGGCGGCTGCGGAAAAGGGCATCGGCGAAGCGATGCTGGACCGGCTGCGGCTGGACGAAGCGCGGGTGCAGGCGATTGCCGCGGCGCTGCGCGAGGTCGCCGCGCTGCCCGATCCGGTCGGCCAGGTGACCCGCAGCGAAACCCGCCCCAACGGCATCAAGGTCGAGCGCGTGCGTACCCCGCTGGGAGTCATCGCGATGATCTACGAGGCACGCCCCAACGTCACCGCCGACGCCGCGGCGCTGTGCCTGAAGGCCGGCAACGGGGTGATCCTGCGCGGCGGCAGCGAGGCGATCCATTCCAACCGCGCCATTGCCGCCGCACTGAAGCGGGCGATGGCAGCGGCCGGCATCGACCCTGCCGCGCTGACCCTGGTCGAGGACCTGCGCCGCGAAACCATCCTCGAACTGATCCAGCTCAACGACATCGTCGACCTGGCAATTCCGCGCGGCGGCGAAGGCCTGATCCGGTTCGTCGCCGAACACGCGCGGGTGCCGGTCATCAAGCACTACAAGGGTGTCTGCCACCAGTACGTTGATGCCGGTGCCGATATCGAACTGGCCGTGCGGCTGGCGGTGGACGGCAAAGCGGCGCGGCCAAGCGCCTGCAATTCGCTGGAAACCCTGCTGGTGCACGCCGACATTGCAGAAGCCTTCCTGCCGCGCGCCGGCGAGGCGCTGGCCGCACGCGGGGTCGAACTGCGCGGCGACGCACGCGCCTGCGCGCTGCTGCCGATGGCCGGGCCAGCCAGCGAGGACGACTACGCGGCCGAATACCTGGACCTGATCCTGGCCGTGCGCGTGGTCGATTCGCTGGACCAGGCCATCGCCCACATCCTGCGCTACGGCTCCGAGCACACCGAGGTCATCGTCACCCGCGACGAAGCGCATGCGCAGCGCTTCATCGACGCGTTGCGTTCGGCGGTGGTGATGGTCAACGCGTCCTCGCGCTTTTCCGACGGCGGCGAACTGGGGCTGGGCGCGGAGATCGGCATCTCGACCACCCGCCTGCATGCCTACGGTCCGATGGGGCTGGAAGCGCTGACCATCGAGCGCTACGTGGTGCGCGGGGCAGGGCAGACCCGCAACATTCCCTGAGCGGACTCGTCCGGGCAGCGCCGGTACCGGAATAGCCGGAATAGGTTGGGGTGAGCATGCGAACCCCAACATCCTGACCCATCAATGCGGGCCTGTTGGGGTTCACTCCGTTCACCCCAACCTATGCGCTGACCATCGAGCGCTACGTGGTGCGCGGGGCAGGGCAGACCCGCAACATTCCCTGAGCGGCTCGCCCAGGCAGTGCCGGGACCGGGAAAACCGGAATAGCCGGAATAGGTTGGGGTGAGCTTGCGAACCCCAACACCCTGATCCATCAATGCGGGCCTGTTGGGGTTCACTCCGTTCACCCCAACCTATGCGGCCCTATGCGATCCGTGTCGCGGAATCAGCCGAAGGCGGCGACCTTGCGCAGCTGGCCGTTGTCGTCCTTCCGGACCACGGCGGTCGGCAGGCCCTGGGTCAGGTGTCGAGCATCGGCCATCAGCGTGGCGATTTCCTCGGCCTTGGCGCGCTCGGGAAACCACAGCACCGGCTTGCCGTTGTCGAATAGTTGCCAGCCGCCATACGACGGTTCCAGCTTGAGCGTCGATCGGTCCATGCCGGCAGCATGCGCCCCCGCGCCCGCCCGGTCTGTCGGACGGAAGCGGATCGTAGTGTAGGAAAAGTCTGACGGGGGGGCGTCAGGAAGTAGCCTTGCAGGCGAGGCGATGCGGGATGCGCCAAGAGGGGATGCTGGAATTGTTGTCTACAGATGTTATATACATCTTTGTGCCGCTATTCGGCGGTCTAAATGGCGTTAGGCGCATTCAATCAGGAGTTCTCGTGAATCACAGGCTTTTGTTCGCTTTTTTTCTAACTTTCTCAGGCATTGCCAATGCGCAGGTGTTCACTTATGACAATGAGGGTGAAGTATTTGGCGCAGCAATGATGTCCCTTCATACAAAAGCACCACTTGTGGACAAGGTCATGTCCTATTGTGCAAATGAGGGAGCCATTGATGACCAGAAGGCCGTTGATACAACTAATGCATGGAAGAAACGAAATGCTTCATACTTAGCGCTCGCACCAATTCTACTTGAGGAGATGCATCAGACTGCAGTACGTGAAAAGCAGGTTGATGCATGGCATGTCTTTATAGAATCCACAATGCCTAAACAGATTGAGCTTGCGTCTTCAATTCTCGTTGATCAGCTGAAAGCCCTTCCTGAGATCAGTCAGAGAAGAACAATGTGCATGAATCTTTCCAATGCAATTGATAGTGGAAGACTCGATCATGCAAACGAAGATCCAGCGATTCAAACGTATCTAAACAAGCGATTGTTGAGTAAGACGACAAAGTAGTTTCTTCACGTCCAATGCGCCTAACAATTCGTTCAAGCCGAGCCCGCTTCGCGGTCTCGGCGGATCGGCTATCATCAAGTGTCGCTGGTACCGCTCGCGGGCCGGCTTAACTCAGGCGTTTAGGTGCGCAGATTGTTCTCAAGGATTCTTGACGTACCAATCTACTACCGCAGTCCTGACAGGTTGGGCGGCAATGCTGGCTGGCGTTGGTTCTACTTCAATGAGACTGTCGGTTTCATTTGGCTTGAGTCTCGGCCTGATGCCATACGCGCGGAATACTGTTTCATTCGGCAACGCCCTTCTCGCGTTCTAGTCCGCCGGGAGTTCGAGCCTCGTGGCAAGCTGTTCCAAGTATCATGCCGCGGCCTCACGAATGCTGAGATTTTTGGTCGGCTCTTGGCGGCCTTCGGCGATTTCCAAAGCAGTGGGTTCTTGCAGTCGTTCTGGATAGATCTTGGTGCGTTCAAGGTTGCCGGGCCAAGCATAGACTGGCAGCATCACGTTCATGGCAAGCGCACCTAACAATTCATTCAAGCCGAACCTGCTCCGCGTGTCGACTTGATTCAGGCGTTAGGCCACATGGTTAAGGAGAGCAGATGAATTTGTGGATTCTGTTCTTCGTGCTGCTTGCCTATGCAGTCATTTGCCAGCTTGGTGTTGTTATGCAACTTATAAAACATCAAGTGTCGGTGCCCTGGCTCACTTTGGCGGTTCCCCTGCATTTGTTTCAGCGATGCCAAGCGCATCGCACCAAGCTGGGAACTGCACTGCAATGGTGGAGCCTCAGCGCAGATTTCGCGGTTTTGACCTGCTTTGTCTTGGTTCTTGCTGGTTGGCTGCGGTAGAAGCTTGTAAGGCCTAATCCGTAGGGTGGCACCTGCGCAGAGTCGTAGGGCGGGCTCAAGCCCGCCTCCCCCGGCTTGCGGAGCTTTCCGCTCGGCGTTCCGGGAAAACATGCCGGCCCGCCGGCCTCGACAGGCGGCCTTCCGCCCGAATTTGTCCGTGCGCCCGCTTCCGAGGCCCGCGCGCCGGCTTATTTGCCCGGCCGGCGGGCCGAATTTCCCCGCGCTCGGCCCTCGGAAGCCCGTCGGCCGAGCAAAAAGCTCCGTCCGCCGAGCAAATAGGCTCGTCTGCCGAGGAAAAAGGCTCGCCAGCCGAGCAAATAGGCCCGCTGGCCGAGCAAATAGGTCCGTCCACCGAGCAAATAGGCCCGCGCACGGAGCAAATAAGCCAGCCGGCCGAGCTTTTTTCCCCGCCCGCGGACAAATTATCTCCGCCGTTGGACAAATTTTGTCCAAATCCATCCGGTCGCAGGCGGCATCCGCGCAGCGGATGGCCTGCCTTCGGTGGCTGGAAGCGGGTCGCCGCAGGGTGACAGGGTGCCCGGCGATGGAGCATTCGGCGCATGGCGCTTCAGGACGGTTCGCCCTGCATGTGCCGGCGGTTGCCGTGCACCGCGGCATGTCGCGGCCACGAAAAAACCGCCTTGCGGCGGCTTGGTCGTAACCCATTGATTGGATTGGTCGGGGAGACAGGATTCGAACCTGCGACCTCTACGTCCCGAACGTAGCGCTCTACCAGACTGAGCTACACCCCGACTTGGGTGAGCCGCGCATTTTAAGGGGCGCGGGCGGGGCGGGGCAAGGGGCGCGTGGGGCGCCCCTTGCCGGTCCGGGTCAGGACTTGCCGGCCTTCTTGTCCTCGTCGTCGCGCATCTCGAACCACATGCCGTTGAGGATGGCGAAGGTGGCGGCCAGGCCGACGCCGAGAATCCAGGAGAAATACCACATGAGTTTGTCCTCGTCCGAAGGTCAGTAGGCGTTGGGGTTTTCTTCCAGGTCGTTCTCGGTGACCTTGCCGCGCAGCACCCGGTACACCCAGGTGGTGTAGCCCAGGATCAGCGGCAGGAAGATCACCGTGGCCAGCAGCATGACCCACAGGGTCAGGTGGCTGCTGGAAGCATCCCACAGCGTCAGGCCGGCATTGGGCACGCTGGAGGAGGGCAGCATGAACGGGAAGATGGCAAAGCCCACGGTCAGGATGATGCCGGTGATGCTCAGCGAACTGCCAAGGAAGGCCAGCCCGCCCTTGCGCCGGCGCAGGCATACGGCCGACACCAGCGCGCCGAGGATGCCGGCGATGGGCGCCAGCGCGGTCAGCGGCATGTCGGCGTAGCTCTTGAACCACAGGCCGGCGCCGGTGACCACGGTCTTGGTCAGCGGGTTGGCCGGGGCGTTGGGGTCGATCACCGAATCCACCCGGTAGCCGGTGATGCCGGCGGCAATCCAGACCCCGGCCAGGGCGAACAGCACCGCGGTCAGCACCGCGGCCACGCTGCCGTA
Organism: Pseudoxanthomonas kalamensis DSM 18571; assembly: GCF_010211745.1. Taxonomy (GTDB): domain Bacteria; phylum Pseudomonadota; class Gammaproteobacteria; order Xanthomonadales; family Xanthomonadaceae; genus Pseudoxanthomonas_A; species Pseudoxanthomonas_A kalamensis. The sequence goes on from NZ_PDWQ01000003.1 coordinate 209,676, forward strand.
CTTGGCCGCGCGTTCGGCGACCGCGCCTTCGGTCTTCATCACCAGCATGCCGGCGCCGTGCGCCACCAGCATCGCCACGCTGACCAGCCCGGCCAGCAGGGCGAACGGGGTCAGCAGGCCGAAGAAGCCGCCGGTGTAGATGGTGCGCAGGTTGCTGTCGAAGTGGAACGGCACCCCCAGCAGCACGTTGCCGACCGCCACGCCGAAGATCAGCGCCGGGACCGCGCCGCCGACGAACAGGCCCCAGTCCCACATGCTGCGCCAGCCGGCGCCGGGCATCTTGCTGCGGAACTTGAAGCCGACCGGGCGCAGGATCAGCGCGAACAGGATCACGAACATGGCCAGGTAGAAGCCGGAGAAGCTGACCGCGTACAGCGGCGGGAAGGCGGCGAAGATGGCGCCGCCGCCCAGGATCAGCCACACCTGGTTGCCTTCCCAGACCGGGCCGATGGTGTTGGTGACGATCCGGCGCTCGCTGTCGGTGCGGGCGACGAACGGCAGCAGGGCGCCGACGCCCAGGTCGAAGCCGTCCATCACCGCGAAGCCGATCAGCAGCACGCCCAGCAGCAGCCACCAGATCACCTTGAGGGTGGCGTAATCGAGAGGAATGAAATCCATGAGGGTCTCCTAGGTCCGGTCCGGACTACTGCGTGATGGCGGCCGCGGCGGCCGGGGCGGAGGAATCCAGCGACAAGGGCTCGTCGTGCGGGCCCTTGCGGACGGTCTTGGCCAGCAGCTTCACCTCGATGATGAACAGCGTGGTGTAGATCAGGACGAAGCCGGCCAGGGTCAGGGCGATGTCCTTCAGCGCCAGCCCGGAAGCGGCGTAGAAGGTCGGCAGCACGCCTTCCACCGCCCACGGCTGGCGGCCGAACTCGGCCACGAACCAGCCCAGCTCCGCGGCCAGCCACGGCAGCGGCAGGCTCCACAGCGCCATCTTCAGGAACCAGCGCTTCTTGTCCGCCTTGCCGACGGTCACCAGCCAGAAGGCGATGGCGAAGAAGGCGATGAAGTAGAAGCCCAGCCCGACCATGACCCGGAAGCTCCAGAACAGCGGGGCCACACGGGGCACGGTGTCCAGCGCCGCCTGCGCGACTTCTTCGGGGGTGGCATTGCCGATGTCCTCGCGGTAGCGCTTGAGCAGCAGGCCGTGGCCGAGGTCGCGCCAGTGGCGGTCGAACACGTCGCGCGCTTCGGTGTCGTTGCGGTCGGCCTGGATCCGGCGCAGCGCGGCGTAGGCGACCTGGCCGCTGCGGATGCGGTGCTGGGCGTGGTCGACCAGTTCCAGGATGCCGGGGATCTCGCCGTCGATCGAGCGGGTGGCGATCAGGCCCATCGCGTAGGGAATCTTGACCTCGAGCTTGTTGCTCTGGGTCTCCTGGTCGGGGATGCCGAACAGGGTGAAGTCGGCCGGGGCCTCTTCCGTATGCCACATGGCTTCGATCGCGGCCAGCTTCATTTTCTGGTGCTCGGTGGCGGCGTAGCCGCTTTCGTCGCCCAGCACCACCACGCTCAGCGCCGAGGCCAGGCCGAAGCTGGCGGCCACCGCCATCGAGCGCTTGGCGAAGTCGCGGTGCTTGCCGCGCAGCAGGTACAGCGCGCTGATCGACATCACGAACATGGCGCCGGTGACGTAGCCGGCGCTGACCGTGTGCACGAACTTGGCCTGCGCGACCGGGTTGAAGATCACTTCCAGGAAGTCGGTGATCTCCATGCGCATGGTGTCGGGGTTGAACACCGCGCCGACCGGGTTCTGCATCCAGCCGTTGGCGACCAGGATCCACAACGCGGAGAAGTTGGCGCCCAGCGCGGTCAGCCAGGTCACGGTCAGGTGCTGGACCTTGCTCAGCTTGTTCCAGCCGAAGAAGAACAGGCCGATGAAGGTCGCTTCCAGGAAGAACGCCATCAGGCCCTCGATGGCCAGCGGTGCGCCGAAGATGTCGCCGACGTAGTGGCTGTAGTAGGACCAGTTCATGCCGAACTGGAACTCCATCACGATGCCGGTGGCCACGCCCATGGCAAAGTTGATGCCGAACAGGGTGCCCCAGAACAGGGTCATGCGTCGCCACACGTCGCGACCGGTCATGACGTAGATGCTTTCCATGATGGCCAGCATGAACGACAGGCCCAGCGTGAGCGGGACGAACAGGAAGTGGTACATCGCTGTCATGGCGAACTGCAGTCGCGACAGTTCGACAATGGTGGAATCGACCATGGCGTTGGCTTCCGGCTTTGGGTAATGGCGAGTATCGTATGCCTGTTCAGGCAGCGATGTATTGATCAGGATCAACCTGGAAGTCGCCGTCCCTGCGGCCATCCGGCCGTCCTGCAGTTGCGAACCTTTTCCTTCGCACCGCATTCGATGGAGCCATCCTAGCGCAATGAATCCGCAAGCGGTGGAAGACCCGGCGCGGGCGCGCAAGCGTCGTGCGGCCTGGTTGCAGGCGCAGCTGGCGCCGTTCGCCGGCCGTTTCCGGCGCTCGCTGGCCTGCACGGTGCTGTCGGGCTGGCTGCTGATCGCGCAGGCGGGATTGATTGCGCATATCGCCGCGTCGGTATTCATCGACCATGCATCGCCACGCGGGCTGTGGCCGGCGTTCGCGGCGCTGGCCGCGGTGCTGCTGTTGCGCACGGCCCTGGGCCATGCCGCGCAGCGGCTGGCGGCGACGGTGGCCGAAGCGCTGAAGTCCGGCCTGCGCACGCGGCTGGCCGCGGCGGTGCTGGCGCGCGGACCGTTGTGGCTGCGCGGACAGCGCAGCGGCGCGCTGGCCGAACTGTCGGTCGCCCATGTCGATGCCACCGAGGGCCACTACACCGGCTTCCTGCCGGCGCGGACCGAGGCGGTGTGGGTGCCGTTGCCGATCCTGCTGGCGGTGTTCGCGGTGGACTGGGTGGCCGGGCTGGTGCTGTTGCTGACCGCGCCGCTGGTGCCGGTGTTCATGATGCTGGTCGGCTGGGGCGCGGAAGCGGCCGGGCGCCGGCAGTTGCTGGCGCTGGCGCGGGCCGGCGCGCATTTCGCCGACCGCCTGCGCGGGCTGGACCTGATCCGCGTCTATGGCCGTGGCGAAAGCGAGCTGGCCGGGGTGGTCGCGGCGGCCGACGACGTGCGCGACCGCAGCATGCAGGTATTGCGGATCGCCTTCCTGTCCTCGGCGGTGCTCGAGTTCTTCGCCTCGGTCAGCGTGGCGCTGATCGCGGTGTATTTCGGTTTCAGCTTCCTCGGCATGATCGCGCCGATCGGTCCGGGCGCGCATTCGCTGTTCGCCGGCCTGTTCTGCCTGCTGCTGGCGCCGGAGTTCTACGCGCCGCTGCGGCGGATGGCCGCGCATTACCACGACCGCGCCAATGCGCTGGCGGCGGCGGGCGAGATCGAGCAGGCGCTGGGCACCTTGCCGGAACCCGCGCCGTTGCCGCAGCCGACGCCGACGGCTCGCGCGGCGACGGCGGTGCAGGTCGAAGCGCTGACGCTGCGCCATGCCGGCGCGCGGCAGTCGGTGCTGGAAGCGCTGTCCTTCGCCGTGCCCGCCGGCGGGCGGCTGGCGTTGGCGGGCGCCAGCGGCGGCGGCAAGAGCACCCTGCTGGAGGCGATCGCCGGTTGGCTGCCGCCGGAACAGGGGCGCATCGATGTGGCGCCGGGTGCGCGGATCGCCCTGGCCGGGCAGCGGCCGTGGCTGTTCCAGGGCAGCATCGCCGACAACATCCGCCTGGGCGCGCCGCAGGCCAGCGACGCCGCGGTCCGCGCCGCGGCCGAGGCGGCGCAGGTGTGGCGGTTCGCCAGCCATCTGCCGGACGGGCTGGACACGTTGATCGGCGAACGCGGTTTCGGCCTGTCCGGTGGCGAGGCGCGACGGGTCGGGCTGGCGCGGGCGCTGTTGCGCGATGCCGACCTGCTGCTGCTGGACGAGCCGACCGCCTTCCTTGATCCGCAGACCGAAGCCGATCTGCTGCAGGCGCTGCACCGGCACGCCGAAGGGCGCACCGTGATCGTGGCCACCCACAGCCCGGCAGTGCAGGCCTGGGCCGGAAGCGTGCTGTGGCTGCCGCAAGGCCACGGCGAAGGTGGTGCGGCATGAGCGCGGCGGCGCGCAATACCGCGGCGGTCATCGGCCGCCACTGGCGTGCCATCGTGCTGGCGGTGGCGTTGCTGCTGGCGACAATGCTGGCCGGCGTGGCATTGCTGGGGGTGTCGGGCGGCTTCCTGACTGCCGCCGCGCTGACCTTCGGAGTGGCCGGCAGCTTCAATTTCTTCTCGCCGTCGGCCGGCATCCGCGGCCTGACCCTGTCGCGGATCCTGTCGCGTTACGGCGAGAAGGTGGTGGGGCATTCGGCGATGTTGCGGATCGCCCGCGACCTGCGGGTGTGGTTCTTCCAGCGTGCGTTGCGGCTGACCCCGGCGCAGCTGGGACGGCTGCGCACCGGCGACCTGATGGCGCGGTTGCTGGGCGACATCGGCGAGGTCGATGGCTTGCTGGTGCGGGCGCTGGGGCCGCTGTTCGCGCAGATGGCGCTGGGGGTGGCCGCGGTCGCGGTGGCGCTGGCGATCTACCTGCCGGCCGGACTGTGGCTGGCGGCGTTGGCGCTCACGGTCGGCGTCGGCGTGCCGTGGCGAGTGGCGCACGGCCGGCAGGCCGACGAGGAAGCGCGTGCCGCGGCCCGCAATACCCTGCGCGCACAGGTGCAGGAGGCCTGCGAAGGCGCGTCCGATCTGGCCGCGCTGGGGGCCACCCCGGCCTGGCTGGATGCGGTCGGCCGCGCCAGCACCGCGCTGGGCGAACGCGAAACCGCCCGCCGGCAACGGCTGATCGGCGGCAACGGCTTGCATGCGCTGGTGTCGGCGATCGGGCTGCTGGGCATGCTGGCCTGGGTCTGCTTCGGTGTGGCCGAGGCCGGTCTGCCGGCGGCGCAGGCGGCGGCGGTGTTCTTCATGACCCTGGGCGCCATTGAGCTCTGGGCTGGCGCCGGACTGGCATGGCAGGCGCTGCAGGCCGGGCAGGTGTCGATGCGGCGAATCGACGCCATCGCCGCGCAAGCGCCCACGGTGGTCGATCCGCCGCAACCGCAGCCGGTGCCGGCGCGCGGCGAACTGTCCCTGCGCGGCGTGCGCTTCGCCTGGAGCGACGCCGGCCGCGAGGTGTTGCAGGGCATCGATCTGGCCGTGGCGCCGGGGCGACGGATCGCCATTCGCGGCGACAGCGGCGCCGGCAAGTCCACGCTGTCGGCGCTGGTGCTGCGCAGCGTCGATCCTTTGGCTGGCGAAGTCGCCTGGGCCGGCATCGACCTGCGCCGGTTCGCGCAGGCCGACTGGCACGCACGGATTGCCTGGTTGCCGCAGAACGCGCCGCTGTTCGCCGGCAGCCTTCGCGAAAACCTGGTGTTCGGCGCGCCACAGGCCGAAGACGCTTCATTGTGGAAGATGCTGGAACAGGTGCGGATGCGCGACTGGGCCGAGGCCAACGACGGCCTGCAGACCTGGATCGGCGAGAACGGCGCCACCCTGTCCGGCGGCCAGGCGCGGCGGCTGGCGCTGGCCCGCGCCCTGCTGCGCGATGCGCCGCTGGTGCTGCTGGACGAACCGACCGAAGGGCTGGACCACGACACCGCGCAGGCGCTGCTGCGCGACCTGCCGCAATGCCTGGGCGAGGAGCGCAGCCTGCTGATGATCACCCATGGCGAACTGCCGCCGGGCACGGTGCACGAAACCTGGGTACTGGAAGACGGCCGCCTGCGCCGCGACGCCTGACCGTCGCGGCCATGCGATTCCGGATCAGTCGACCGCGTGGGCCAGCTTGATCAGGGCGGCGTGGTCGAGGATTTCGATGATCTGCGGGTCGGGCAGGGCGATCACGCCCTGTTCGCGCAGGCGGGTGAAGCTGCGGCTGACCGTTTCCACCGTCAGTCCCAGATAGTCGGCAATGTCGCTGCGACTCATCGGCAGCACCAGCGGATTCGGCGGCAGCCCGCGATTGCCGTCGCGGGCGCGCTCCTGGAACATCACCAGAAAGCTGGCCAGCCGCTCCAGCGGCGCCAGCCGCGCCAGCAGCAGCATGGCGTCGTGGGCCGAGTCCAGTCCGCGGCAGGCGCGCTCCAGCAGCTTGTATTCCAGTTGCGGGAAACGCTCGCGCATGCGGCGGAGGTCGTCGCGGTCAAAGGCGCAGACCCGGGTGTGGGTTACCGCCTCGATGTTGTAGCGATACACCGGCGCTTCGCTGAGGCCGACGAAATCGCCCACGTGCAGGAATTCGGCGATCTGGCGGCGGCCGTCGGGCAGCGAGCGCACCAGCCGCAGCATGCCGGAGGTGACGCTGTAGGCCTGTCGGCAAGGCTGCCCGGTGCGGGCCAGCACGCCATTGGCGGGGATGTCGATGCGGTTGGCGTGGCTGCCCAGCTCGGCGGTTTCGGCCGGGTTCAAGACCGAACACACCGCCAGCTCATGCGCGGCGCAATGGCTGCAATCGACCTGCGACGAGGCCGAATGATGGATTCTGCAGTGGGCAACGGCGGTCTTGGACATTGGCATAGCCTCGGTTACACATGATACCCCTCCGCGGCCTGCGCGTGGCGGATAGAATGGGTTTTCACCCGCGACTTTGGCCGTACCCGGAACCTCCCCACGCATGATCAAGCCCCGAACCCCGCCCGGCGTCATGGAATTGCTGCCCCGCGAGCAAATCGCCTTCCAGCGCATGCTCGATACGGTCAGACGCAATTACGAACGGTTCGGCTTCCTGCCGGTGGAGACGCCGGTATTCGAATTGTCCGAGGTGCTGCTGACCAAGTCCGGCGGCGAGACCGAGCGCCAGGTGTATTTCGCCCAGTCCACCGGCGCGCTGGAAAAGACCCTGGATGGCCTGCCCGAGCTGGCGTTGCGCTTCGACCTGACCGTGCCGCTGGCGCGCTACGTGGCCGAACACGAACACGAGTTGGCATTCCCGTTCCGTCGCTACCAGATCCAGCGCGTGTACCGCGGCGAGCGCGCCCAGCGCGGCCGCTTCCGCGAGTTCTACCAGTGCGACATCGACGTGATCGGCAAGGACGCGCTGAGCGTGCGCTTCGACGCCGAGGTGCTGGCGGTGATCCACGCGGTGTTTTCCGAACTGGGCATCGGCGATTTCACGATCCAGCTGAACAACCGCAAGCTGATGCGCGGCTTCTTCGAATCGCTGGGGGTGGCCGATGGCGAACGCCAGGCGCTGGTGCTGCGCGAGGTCGACAAGCTGGACAAGCGTGGCGCCGATTACGTGCGCGAAACGCTGACCGGCCCGGATTTCGGCATGGCGGACGAGGCGGTGCAGCGGATCCTCGATTTCGTCGCCGTGCGTTCGAATGGGCACGACGACGCGCTGGCGCGGCTGGATGCGCTGGGGCAGGGCAGTGCGACCTTCAATGCAGGCATTGCCGAATTGCGCGAAGTGCTGGCCCTGGTCAAGGCGCTCGGCGTGCCGGAATCGGCGTACTGCCTGAACTTCTCCATTGCCCGCGGCCTGGATTACTACACCGGCAGCGTCTACGAGACCGTGCTGGACGACTATCCGCAGATCGGTTCGATCTGCTCAGGCGGCCGTTACGAGGATCTGGCCAGCCACTACACCAAGTCCAAACTGCCCGGCGTCGGCATTTCGATCGGTCTGACCCGACTGTTCTGGCAACTGCGCGAGGCCGGGCTGATCAGTGGCGTGGACGAAAGCAGTGTGCAGGCCATGGTCGCGCTGATGGACGATGCCGGCCTGTCCGGTTCGCTGGACCTGGCCCGTCGCCTGCGCGCCGGCGGCATCAACACCGAAGTGCAGATGGAGCCGAAGAAGATCGGCAAGCAGTTCCAGTACGCCTCCCGCGCCGGCATCCGCTTCGTCGTGCTGTGCGGCGAGGACGAGGCCGCTCGCGGTGTGGTCGCGGTCAAGGATCTGCTGCGCGAGCAGCAGTTCGAAGTGGCCCGCGAAGAGCTGGCCTCGACCCTGAAGGTCGAGCTGGAGCAGGCCCGCGCCCTGGCCGGGCGCTGAGCCCGGCCGGCGCGATCTCCGACTGTCCCGCACCGGACCTGCGCTGTCATGACCGGCGGGCTTGACCCGGCCCGGCGGCATGTATTAATGTACTAGCGTGTTATTACATTGGATGTATCGTCGAACATGAAGCAGCGCCCCGACAACGACGCCAAAAACGCAGCGGTTTCGCTGCAAGCGCTGTCGCGCGCGCTGGCCCAGCTGTCGCGCCCGGACGAAGTGCGCGATTTCCTTGCCGACCTGTGCACGCCGGCCGAGCTCGAGGCGATGGTCGACCGCTGGCGGGTGGTGCCGCTGCTGCAGAAAGGCGTGCCCTACCGCGAAATCCACGAACTGACCCAGGTCAGCGTGACCACCATCGGCCGGGTCGCGCGCACGCTGGAATACGGCACTGGCGGCTACGCCAACGCCCTGCGCCGCCAGCAGACGCGCGCGTCCGCCTCCCACTGAAGTTTTCGCCATGAGTCCGATTGCAGCCCACGCGGCGCGCGACCGTTTGCGCATCGCCATCCAGAAAAGCGGCCGCCTGGCCGAGCCGGCGCGCTCGCTGCTGGCCGCCTGCGGCCTGAGCTGGCGCGAGAGCCGCGACAAGCTGTTCTGCTACGGCGAATCGCTGCCGGTGGACCTGCTGCTGGTGCGCGACGACGATATTCCGGGGCTGATCGCCGACGGTGTCTGCGACCTCGGCGTGGTCGGCCGCAACGAACTGAACGAGCAGGCCGGCGAGCGCGCCGCGAACGGGCTGCCGCAGGCCTATTGCGAACTGCGTCCGCTCGGCTTCGGCGGTTGCCGGCTGATGCTGGCGGTGCCGGACGAGTGGGACTGGCAGGGTCCGGCGCAACTGCAGGGTCGGCGCATCGCCACCAGCTACCCCAGCATCCTTGCGGCCTGGTTGCGCGAGCAGGGCATCGAGGCCGGCGTGGTCGAGTTGTCCGGTTCGGTCGAGATCGCGCCGAAGCTGGGCACCGCGGACCTGATCTGCGACCTGGTCTCCAGCGGCGCCACCCTGCGCGCCAACCTGCTCAAGCCGGTGGAAACCCTGCTGGAAAGCGAGGCGGTGCTGGCCGGGCCGGTGCGCGAATTCGACGACGCCCGCGCCGGGCTGATGGCCATGCTGCTGCGGCGCATGGACGGAGTGCTGGCACGCCGCGACAGCAAGCTGCTGATGTTCCGTGCCGAGCGCGATGCGGTCGATGCACTGGCGCGACTGCTGCCGGAAGCCGATCCGCTGACCGCGCTGCCCGGTGGCGAGGACGGCCCCCTGAGCCTGCAGACCATGTGCCATGGCGCGGTGACCTGGCAGTTGCTGGAAGAACTGGAACGCGCCGGCGCGCGCGGACTGATGGTGCTGGGCGTGGAGAGGGCACTGGAATGAACGTCATGCCCGAGATGCCGATCCTGGACTGGAGCGCGCTGGATGAAGATCGCCGCCGGAAAGTGCTGGCGCGCCCGGTGCAGGGTGTGGCTGCGGCCACCCGCGAGGCGGTGGAGGCGCTGCTGGCGCAGGTGTGCGAAGTCGGCGACACCGCGTTGCGCGAGATCACCCTGCGGCTGGACAAGGTCGAACTGACGGCTTTCGAAGTCGGCGACGATGAATTTGCCGCTGCGCAGGCGGCGGTGGCGCCGGAACTGCGCGCATCGATGCAGCGCGCGGCCACCCGCATCGAGGCCTTCCATCGCGCCGGCATGGCGCAGGGCTATGCGGTGGAAACCGCGCCGGGCGTGGTCTGCGAACGGATCGTGCGACCGATTGCCCGGGTCGGCCTGTATGTGCCGGCCGGCAGCGCACCGCTGCCTTCCACCGCGCTGATGCTAGGGGTGCCGGCGCGGTTGGCCGGCTGTCGCGAAGTCGTGTTGTGCACGCCGCCGCGCACCGACGGCAGCGCCGATCCTGCAGTGCTGGTGGCGGCGCGACTGACCGGCGTGCATCGGGTGTTCAAGCTGGGCGGTGCGCAGGCGGTGGCGGCGATGGCCTACGGCACCGAAACGGTGCCGCGTTGCGACAAGATCTTCGGGCCCGGCAACAGCTATGTCACCGAGGCCAAGCAGCAGGTGGCGCAGGCGGGCGCGGCGGCCATCGACATGCCGGCCGGGCCATCGGAGGTGCTGGTGATCGCCGACGCCGGCGCCGATCCGGCCTTCGTCGCCGCCGACCTGCTGTCGCAGGCCGAACACGGTCCCGATTCGCAGGTATTGTTGCTGTCCGACAGCGAACCGCTGTTGCAGGCGGTGCGCGGTCAGATCGACGCGCAACTGGCCGCGTTGACGCGTGCGCAGATCGCAGTGCGCGCGTTGTCGGCGTCACGCCTCATTCGGGTGCAGGCGCTGGACGAGGCGTTCGCGATCAGCAATGCCTATGCGCCCGAGCACCTGATACTGGCGCTGCGCGAACCGCGCGCCTGGCTGCAGCGTGTCGAGGCCGCCGGTTCGGTATTCCTCGGCGACTACACCCCGGAAGCGCTCGGCGACTACTGCAGCGGCACCAATCACGTGCTGCCCACCAATGGCGCGGCGCGCGCCTGGAGCGGAGTGGGGGTCGGCAGCTTTCAGAATTTCGTCAGCGTGCAGTCGGCCAGCCGCGCCGGCATCGACGCCATCGGCGGCGATGCGCTGACGTTGGCGCGGGCCGAGGGTCTGGATGCGCACGCCAATGCGGTAGCGTTGCGGATGGGCGGGGAGGTGGCATGAGCGCGAACGGCGACGAGAGCCTGCTGGCGCTGGTGCGCGAGGACCTGCGCGGATTCGGCGGCTATGCTTCGGCACGCAGCCAGTCCTTCCAGGGCGAGGTGTGGCTGAACGCCAACGAGTCGCCGTGGGCCAATCCGGCAGACGGCAGCGGCGGCAACCGGCGCTATCCCGATCCGCAGCCGCAGGCGCTGTGCGAACGCCTGGCCGGGCTGTACGGCTGCTCGCCCGAACAGCTGCTGGTCGGGCGCGGCAGCGACGAGGCCATCGACCTGCTGGTGCGCGCACTGTGCGTACCCGGCCGCGATGCAGTGGTGGTGACGCCGCCGGTGTTCGGCATGTATGCGGTCAGCACGCGCCTGCAGAATGCGCCGCTGGTCGAGGTGCCGCTGCGCGATACCGAAGCCGGATTCATCGCCGACATGGATGCCATCGCCGCAGCCGCACTGCAATCGCGGGCACGGCTGGTATTCCTGTGCTCGCCGTCCAATCCCACCGGGGGCACGATCGCGCTGGAAGATATCGCGGCGCTGGCCGAGCGCCTGCACGGGCACGCCCTGGTGGTGGTGGACGAGGCCTATGGCGAATTTTCCGACCTGCCGTCGGCGATCGGACTGATGGCCCGGCGTTCCAACATCGCCGTGTTGCGAACGCTGTCGAAGGCGCACGCGCTGGCTGCGGCGCGGATTGGCAGTCTGATCGCCGATGCCGCGCTGATCCGGGTGTTGCGCGCCTGCCAGGCACCGTATCCGCTGCCGGGGCCGTGTGTGCAACTGGCCTTGGCCGGGCTGGACGAGGCCGCGCAGGCGCTGACCCGGCAACGCGTGCGCCTGCTCAAGGCCGAACGCATGCAGTTGCAGGCTGCTTTGGTGCGACTACCGGGCGTGTGCCGGGTCTATCCGTCGCAGGGCAACTACCTGCTGGTGCGTTTCGACGATGCCGAACAGGCGTTCCGTTCACTGCTGACCGCCGGTGTGGTGGTGCGCGACCAGCGCGCCGCGCCGCAACTGGGTGATGCTCTGCGGATCAGCATCGGCACTCCGGAACAGAATGCGCGGGTGCTGGCCGCCCTGAGCGCGCAGGAGATTGCCGCATGAGCACGCCGATCCTGTTCGTCGACCGCGACGGCACCCTGATCGAGGAACCGTCCGACTTCCAGATCGATGCTTACGAGAAGTTGCGCTTCGTGCGCGGGGTGATCCCGGCGTTGCTGAAGCTGCGCGATGCCGGTTACCAGTTCGTGATCGTCAGCAACCAGGACGGGCTGGGCAGCGAGGCCTATCCGCGCGCCAGCTTCGACGGTCCCAACGAGCTGATGCTGCAGGTGTTCGAAAGCCAGGGCATCATGTTTCGCGAGGTACTGATCGACTGCAGCTGGCCGCAGGACAATGCGCCGACACGCAAGCCCGGCATCGGCCTGGCCCTGCATTACCTGCGCGACCGCGGCATTGACCTCGAGCGTTCGGCGATGGTCGGCGATCGCGAAACCGACCTGCAGTTCGCGCAGAACATGGACATTCGCGGCTTCCAGCTGGCGACCGAGCAGTTCGGTGGCGAGTGGGATTGGGCCGGGATCGCCCACGAACTGGCCGATGCGCCGCGTCGCGCGATGGTTCGGCGCGACACGAAAGAGACGAAGATCCGGGTTGATGTCGATCTGGATCGGGTTGCCGATCCGCAGATTCATACCGGCCTGCCGTTCTTCGACCACATGCTGGAGCAGATCGGCAAGCACGGCGGCTTCGCGCTGGAAGTGCGCACCGAGGGCGACCTGCACATCGACGAGCACCACACGGTGGAAGATACAGGCTTGGCGCTGGGCCAGGCCCTGCGCCAGGCGCTGGGCGACAAGCGCGGCATCGGCCGCTACGGCTTCACCCTGCCGATGGACGAAACCCTGGCCAGCGCGGCGCTGGATTTCAGCGGCAGGCCATACTTTGTGTTCGATGGCGAATTCCGCCGCGAACGCGTCGGCGACCTGCCGACCGAACTGGTGCCGCATTTCTTCCGCTCGCTGTGCGACGCGGCCGGCCTGAATCTCAATCTGCAGGTGCGCGGTGACAACGACCACCACAAGGTTGAGGCCTGCTTCAAAGTATTAGCGCGTGCGTTGCGGCAGGCGGTGCGCCGCGAGGGCGCGGAATTGCCGTCCACCAAGGGTGCGCTGTGATGCGGAGTACGGCGGCATGAAGGTGGTGCTGGTCGATGCAGGCGGTTCCAACATCGGTTCGGTGCGCTACGCCCTGCAACGGCTCGGCGTGGAAGCCGAATTGACCGGCGATGCCGCCATGATCCGCGCCGCCGAGCGGGTGATCCTGCCCGGTGTCGGTGCGGCAGCGGTATGCATGGCCCGTCTACGCGAACTGGATCTGGTCGAGACGTTGCGGTCGTTGCGACAACCGATGCTGGGCGTGTGCGTGGGTGTGCAACTGCTGTTCGCACATTCGGAAGAAGACGACACCCCCTGCCTGGGCTTGCTGCCCGGCACGGTGCGCAAGCTGGCCGCGGCGCCGGGCGTGCGGGTGCCGCACATGGGCTGGAACACCCTGCAGCGGCATGCCGAATCGTCGCTGACCACCGGGATCGACGAAGGCGCGCACGCCTATTTCGTCCACAGCTATGCGGCACCGGTGGACGAGTTCTGCCTGTGCAGCAGCGAGCACGGTCAGCGCTTCGCCGCCGTGGTCCAGCGCTCTAACGTGGCCGGTGCGCAGTTCCATCCGGAGCGCTCGTCCGCAGTCGGTGCCCGACTGTTGCGCAATTTCATCGAACACGGGCTGAAGTGAGCCGAAGCCATGAGTGAGTTCACCCTCTATCCCGCCATCGACGTGCGCGACGGTCGCGTGGTGCGGCTGGCGCAGGGCGACTACGCGCGCGAAACCCGCTACGGCGACGATCCGCTGGCGTTGGCCCTCGATTACGCCGTGCAGGGCGCGAGCTGGCTGCATCTGGTCGATCTGGACGCGGCGAAGGCCGGTGGCTACACCCTGGTGGCGCTGGTGCAGGGTGCCAGCGCGGCCGGCTTGCAGGTGCAGACCGGCGGCGGCGTGCGCTCGCGCGACGATGTGCAGCGCATTCTCGATGCCGGTGCAGCGCGGGTGGTGATCGGTTCGCTGGCCGTGCGCGAGCCCGATGTGGTGCTGGCCTGGCTGGACGAGTTCGGCGCCGAGCGCATCACCGTGGCGCTGGATGCGCGGCAGGATGGCGAAGGTGCGTGGCGACTGCCGGTGCATGGCTGGACCGAGGATTCCGGTGCGATCCTGGATGCACTGGCGACGCGTTACGCGCAGGCCGGCCTGCGCCACCTGCTGTGCACCGACATCGGCCGCGACGGCATGCTGTCAGGGCCCAATGTCGACCTCTACGACCACCTGCGCGTACTGGCGCCGCAGCTGCGGGTGCAGGCCTCCGGCGGGGTGCGCGCACTGGACGACGTGCGCGTCGCCCGCGAGCAGGGCTGCGCCGGCATCGTGCTGGGTCGCGCCTTGCTGGAAGGCCGCTTCGACGTGGCCGGAGCGCTGGCATGCTGAGCCGGCGGATCATTCCCTGCCTGGACGTGCGCGCCGGCCGCGTGGTCAAGGGCGTGCGCTTCCGCGACCACGTCGACATGGGCAACATCGTCGAACTGGCGCTGCGCTATCGCGATGCCGGTGCCGACGAGCTGGTGTTCTACGACATCGGCGCCAGCCCGGAGGGTCGCTCGGTCGATTACGCCTGGGTCGAGCGCGTTTCCAGCCTGCTGGACATCCCGTTCTGCGTCGCCGGCGGTATTCGCGACGTCGCTACCGCACGCGCGGTGCTGTATGCCGGCGCGGACAAGATTTCGGTCAATACGCCGGCGCTGGAACGGCCGTTGCTGATCTCGGAGCTGGCCGAAGCCTTCGGCGTGCAGTGCGTGGTGGTCGGCATCGACTCGGTGCGCGAGGCCGACGGCGAATGGCGAGTGCGCCAGTACACCGGCGATCCGTCGAAGATGCGCGCGGCCGGCTTGCGGACTCTGGACTGGGCGCAACAGGCGCAGGCGCTGGGAGCGGGGGAGATCGTGCTGAACTGCATGGACAGCGACGGTGTGCGCCGCGGTTACGATATCGAACAGCTGTCGGCGGTGCGCGAATCGTGCACGGTGCCGCTGATCGCATCCGGCGGCGCCGGCGAATGCGCGCATTTCGCCGAAGCCTTCAGCCAGGCCGACGTCGATGGCGCGCTGGCTGCCAGCGTGTTCCACAGCGGCAGCATTGCCATCCCGGCATTGAAGGATTACCTGCACGAACAGGGTATCGAGGTGCGTCGTGACTGATTTTTCCGGACAGCCCGACTGGAACAAGGGTGGAGGCCTGCTGCCGGCCATCGTGCAGGATGCCGACAATCTGCGCGTGCTGATGCTGGGCTACATGAATGCTGAAGCGCTGCAGGCGACCCGCAGCAGCGGCAAGGTGACCTTCTACAGCCGCAGCAAGCAGCGGCTGTGGACCAAGGGCGAGAGTTCCGGGCACTTCCTCGACCTGGTTGATGTGCAACTGGATTGCGATGCGGACACCTTGCTCGTACTGGCGCGGCCGAACGGGCCGACTTGCCACCTGCAACGCCCCAGTTGCTTTCCGCAAGCGCCGGGTGGCTTTCTGCAGGAACTTGATGCGCTGATCGCCGGTCGCCAGCGCGAATTGCCCGAAGGCAGCTACACCACGCGCCTGTTCGAGGGCGGCGTGCGCCGGGTCGCGCAGAAGGTCGGCGAGGAAGGGGTGGAAACCGCACTGGCCGCGGTGGCGCAGGACGACGACGATCTGCTCGGCGAAAGCGCTGACCTGCTGTACCACCTGCTGGTGCTGCTGCGCACGCGCGGGCTGTCACTGGCCGACGCGGTACGGGTGCTGGAGCAGCGGCACGCGGAAAAGGGATAATCGGGGCGGGTCCAGACGAGCGGGGTGGCGAGTGCGGTTGCTTCTGACGGTGGCGATGCTATGCCTGCTGCTGGCGCCGGTGCCGGCGGCGATCGGCAAGTCGTGCAGTGACTTCGTGTTCCGTGACGACAATGGCGACGGTCACCGACAGCCGGGAGAACCCGGCATCGGCGGGGTCATGGTGTCGGACGGCATCACGGTGTCGACGACCGGCGACGATGGCCGCTATCGCCTGCCGTGGCGCGCGGCCGCGACCGTATTCGTGATCAAGCCGGCCGGTTACCGCCTGCCCGAACGTGTCAATGGCCTGCCGGACTTCTGGTTCAACCTGCGCGAGAACCGGGCGCCAAAAACGAAGTACGGCGGCTTGAAGGACACGCTGCGCAGTTGTCGCGGTTTCGCCCTGCAGCCGGCGGCCGACGATGGCAATGCTGGCGATGTGCTGCTGTTCTCCGACACCCAGGTCAAGAACCTGACCGATGTCGGCTATTACGCACGCAGCGTCATCGAGCCCTTGCTCGCGCAGCCGAAGGCGCGACTGGGGCTGACGACCGGCGATGTGGTCAACGACGACCTGTCGCTGTATCCGGCGATGAACGCGCAGACGCGCCGGCTGGGCGTGCCATGGCTGCACATCCCCGGCAATCACGACCTGGATTTCGACGTGGCCAGCGACGCCGATTCGCTGCGCAGTTACCGCAACACCTTCGGGCCGGACACCTTCGCCGCCGAGTACGCCGATGCGGTATTCGTCGGCCTGGACGACGTGATCTACCTGCCGGGGCAGTCACCCTCCTACCAGGGCGGCCTGCGCGAGGACCAGTTCGCTTTCCTGAAGGCTTACCTGCCGACGCTGGGGAAGGATCGATTGCTGGTGATTGGCGTGCACATTCCGTTCTTCGAGGAAGGCCCGCGCGGCTTCCGCGTCGCCGATCGCGAGCGCCTGTTCGCCCTGCTGCAGGAATTCCCGCACGTGCTGCTGCTCAGCGGGCACACCCACAACCAGCGCCACTACTACCACGGTGCCGCCAGTGGTTGGCACGGTGCGCAACCGCTGCACGAGTACAACATGGGCGCGATCTGCGGTTCGTACTGGTCCGGGGTCAAGGATGCGGACGGCATTCCCGACGGCACCATGTCCGACGGCACGCCGAAGGGGTACGCAAGATTGAAGATCGGTGCCGGCAGTGAATATGCGCTGTCATGGCATCCCTCGCACGATCCGCAGGCGACGATGACCGTGCATGCGCCACGCGTGTTGCGCCAGGGTGCGTACCCGGCCTGGGGCGTGTTCGCCAATGTATACATGGGCCAGGACGACACCCGGGTGGAATATCGCGTCGACGGCGGCGAGTGGAAGCCGATGAGGCGGGTGCTGCAGCCGGATCCGGCGCTGCTGGCGGAAAACATGGCCGACGACCTGGCCGAGCAGTTGCGCGGCTTCGACCGTTCGCCCGAGGCCGATCCTTCGCAGCACCTGTGGCGCGGCGCCTTGCCGACCACGCTGGCCGAGGGCGAGCACGAGATCGAGGTGCGGGCCTTCGATCGCTGGCAGGGCGAACAACGGGGTTCGACCCACTATCGATTGCAGACAGCCGAACCTTGAGCGCAGGGTCGGCTGCAGAGGGCAAGGATCCGTAAGCGGGCAGGACAGCTGAGTTGCCGCAAGTCGGTGGTCAGCGCAGCAACCCGCTCAGCCGTTTTGCGGAATTCCACAATCCGGATTTCATCGTAACCCCGGGAGCATCCATCGCGGCACGCCGGGGCGACATTCCAAGCTTTCGCATCCACGGCCGACTGTGGTGGTTGAACATCAGTGCACGCATCAACTCGCGTGTGCGCTCGGTGTTGAATATGATCGATAGCGAGATGGAAACGTCGTCGCTGCCGTTGCGCACATGGTGGCCGGCGGCGAAGGGGATGTGCAGCACCTGTCCTGGGTTGAAGCCAAAGGTCTGTCCCAGTTCAGCGGTTTCCGGACGCCAGGCCGGGCGGCGCCCGCTGCAGGCGAAGAAGTGTTCGGCGTCCTCGTCGCTGACCACGCGCGCATCCCAGGGCGGAAACACGGTGACTTCCTTGCTGCCGCGGAACTGCAACAGGAAGGTCGAATAGCGGTCGATATGGAACGGGGTGACGCTATTGGGCGAGGCGATGAACATGTACAGCATCGGGTCCTCGATCTCGCCGTCGATGCCGGCGGCGCGGGCGATGCTGCGCACATCGTCCAGCAGATCCCGCATCAGCGGCTGGAACGAGGCGTCGGCTTCGGGCTTGCGCACCATGATGTAGGCGTCGGTAGTCCGCAGTTGTTCCAGGGTCGCTTCCAGACTCAGCTCCGGCCGGTGCTCGAGGTGTGCGCGGTCGAAATTGTCGCCCTTTTCAAGGCGGCCATTGGAATGGAATACCTGATCGGACGGAAGCCGCGGGAGTACGGCGGACAGGTTGTCCAGGGACAACGCGGGATGGCCCAGCAGGGTATGGCGGAAAACGAACGCCTCCCGGTCGAGCGATTCGTACGACGTCTCAGCCTCGAAACATTTCAGCCCTTGCACGCGCGGATCCCCTGTTTGTCCTTCGGGAAGGGTTAACGGAGCGCGGACCGGGTTCCGGCCAGCCGGTGGTCAGGCGTCCGGGAACGTTGGGATTTCCATCAAGCTTTGCGTGCGGCGATGGCCGTTCGCGGCATCGCCTTCGCGTGGTACCGGATGGTCGGCGATACGGTCGATCAGGAGCGTCTGCAGGCCGGCTTCGCGGGCGGCGTCGAGTTCCTCGACCACATCGGACAGGAACAGGATCCGCCCGGCCGGCAGGCCGATGGCCTCGGCGATGCGCCGGTAGCTGTCGGCCTCGCGCTTGCCGCCGGTGGTGGTGTCGAACCAGCCGGAGAACATCCCGCTGAGGTCGCCGGCGTCGCTGTGGCCGAACAGCAGTTTCTGCGCCGGCACCGAGCCGGAGGAATAGACGTACAGCGGCAGGCCTTGCGCGTGCCAGCGACGCAGCACTTCGACGGCGTCCGGATAGACGTGTGCGGTGAAGTCGGCATTGCGGTAGCCGGCGCTCCAGACCATGCCCTGCAGCGCCTTCAGCGCGGTGTGCTTGCGGTCCTGGTCGATCCAGCCTTGCAGCGTCTCCACGATGACCTCGTCGCTACAGATGCCGCCGCATTCGACCGCCACCGCGTCCAGCCACTGCCGTACCTGCGGCTCCTGTCCGTGCTCGCGGACGAAGCCGGGCAGGGCACGGCGGGCATAGGGGAACAGCACGTCCTTGACGAACGAGATCGAGGATGTGGTGCCCTCGATGTCGGTCAGGATGGCGCCGATCCCGTTCAAACGGAGGCTTCCGGCGTGTAGCGCGGGAAGCGCCCGGCAATGTCGCTGCCGGTAAAATGGCCGATCCAGCCATCGGGCTGCTGGAAGAATCGGATCGCGACGAAGCGGGGTTCGGCACCCATGTCGAACCAGTGGGTGATGCCGTCCGGCACCGAGATCAGGTCGTCCTTGCAGCACTCGATTTCGTAGATCTTGTCGCCCACGTGCAGGGTGAACAGACCGGCGCCATCGACGAAGAAGCGCACCTCGTCTTCCTGGTGGTAGTGCTCTTCGAGGAACTTGGCGCGTGCGGCTTCCTTGTTCGGGTTGTCCGGGGCGATGCTGACCACATCAACAGTGGTGAAGCCGCGTTCGGCGGAAATGCGCTCGATGTCGGCGCGGTAGGCATCCATGACTGCTTCCGGCGAAGCGCCGGCGGCGATCGGTTTGCCCGCGGTCCAGCGCTCGAAGGTCACGCCGATGGCGCGCAGTTCGTCGGCGATCGCCTCCGGGTCGTGGCTGGCGAACTCGGGCGTGGCCGGGTCGTTTTCGGAAAAGATTCGCAGGCGGCTCATGCCGGCAACTCCGCGGCGGAAACAGTGGGGCGCTAGGGTAGCAAAAGCCTGCTGCTGCCTCGATGAAGCGGGGTTTTCCGCCGGCGCCTGGGACGATCAGCAGCGCACGCCCAGCTTGCGCAGCTCCAACTCGCAATGCAGCAGGAATTCGAAGGCTTCCAGGTGTCGGCGCGCCTCGGTCATGTCGCGGCCCCAGGCGTACAGGCCGTGGCCATCGATCAGGTAGCCCCATAGCGGTCGTTCGTCGAGCAGGGCATCAACCTGCGCGGCCAGCACGTCCATGTCCTGGGTGTTGGCGAACACCGGCACGTCGATCGCGGCTTCGTGGGTGGCATTGCCGTGGAAGGCTTTCAGCAGTTCGTAGCCTTCCAGCCGCACGTGGCCTTGGCCGGCGTACAGCCGTGAAGCCACGGTCTGCACCGGCGAATGCGTGTGCAGCACACAGCCGACCTCGGCAAAACGGCGGTACAGCCGGGTGTGCAGCAGGGTTTCGGCCGACGGACGCAGTTCGGTGGCCACCGGCTGGCCGTCCAGGTCGACCACCATGATGTCGTCCTCGGACAACCTGCCCTTGTCGCGCCCGGAGACGGTGATCGCAGCGTGGCTCTCGTCCAGTCGCAGCGAGAAGTTGCTGCTGGTCGCCGGTGTCCAGCCGGCGCGGGCCAGTTCGGTGATGTTGTCGATCAGCGACCGCGCCAGCGTGCGCAGGCGCGCGGCATCGTAGGGGAGGGTGTTCATGGCGCGAAGTTTACTGCGCCTTACTGCGCTGGCGGCCGGGAACCGCGGGCGAAACCGCGATAGGCCGCCCAGGCCAGCAACGCGATTACCAGGCCGCCGACCAGGGTCTTGCCCGGCGTGGAATAGACCAGCAGTCCGCAGGCGATCAGCGCGCCCATGCCTAGCATGCGTTCGCGCGAAGTCGCCGGTCGCTGCGGCGTGCCCAGCAGCAGGCTCAGGCCGGCGGCGGCGTAGGCCATCACCACCAGGATCACCACCATCTCAATCAGCGTCTCGAACTGTCCGGACACCGTCGGCGACAGGGTCAATACAGCCAGCACGGTCATGGCCGACGCGATGATGAACAATCCGGCACCGGCAGAGCCGTTGCGACCCAGCCGGCCGAACACCGCCGGCAGGAAGCCACGCTGGGCGGCGCGGGCGCCGGATTCGCCGGTCACCAGCATCCATCCTCCCAGAGTGCCGCTGGCTTTCAGCGCGGCGGCGGCGGCGATTAGCGGCACCGCCCATGCGCCGAACATCTTGCCGGCGACCAGCGCGAACGGCGCGCTGGATTCGGCCAGCTCGGCTGCCGGCACGATACCCATCATCAAGACAGAGGACACCAGGTAGACCACGCCGGCGATGGCAATGCCGCCGATGGTCGCGCGCGGCACGTTGCGGTCCGGGTCGTCGACCACGCCGGCGACCATCGCCCCGGTTTCCAGGCCGACGAAGGCCCAGAAGATCGGCGCCAGCGAATGCATCACCACCGACAGGTCCGATTCGCCAGACAGATTCCAGGCCGCGCGATACACGTCGGGGTCGAAATAGGCCCAGCCGGCGGTCAGGATCACCACGACTGGAAGCAGACCCAGCACCACGCACATCGACTGGAAGCGCGCAATCGGGCGCGGGCCGAGCAGGTTCAGCGCGAACATCAGCCAGATCAGCGCGATCTGGCCGCCCAGGCGCACGCCGGGGCTGTCCTCGATCGGCAGCAGGATCACCAGGTAGCCGAACGCGGCCACGGCAATCGCGTTGTTGCCGATCCACGAGGACACCCAGTACATGGTCGTGGCCAGGAAGCTGGCGTCGCGGCCCAGCGATGGACGCACGTAGTCGTCCGGCGACTGCAATTCGGGGTGGTGCCTGGCCAGTCGCGCGAATGCGCTGCCCAACATCATCGCCAGCACCGTGCACAGCAGCCAGCTCAGCGCGGTCACGCCGCCGGACTTGGCCAGGGTTGCCGGCAGCAGGAAGAAGCCCGAGCCGATCATGTTGTTGGCGACGACGAAGGTGGCCAGGACCGGGCCGATCTTGCGGGCGGAGGTCGCGCTCATGTCAGAAGGATTCCCGGGGATGGAAGCGCGGCGGCCGGCGCTGGGCCGGCCGCTGTGCGGATTGTTCGGGTCAGCCTGCGTTGCGCAGCTTGCTGTGGCGGTAGCCGTAGCCGAAGTAGATGAACAGGCCCAGCACGGTCCAGCCGACGAAGATCTTCCAGTGCTCGGTGAACGGCTGCCAGAACAGGTACAGGCAGGCCACCACGCCGAGCGGGCTGACCACAATGGCCAGCGGTACCCGGAACGGCCGCGGCAGCTCCGGGCGGGTGTAGCGCAGGACCAGCACGCCGGCGCAGACCGTGGCGAAGGCCAGCAAGGTGCCCATCGAGACCAGTTCGCCGAGCACGTTCAGCGGCATCAGGCCGGCCAGCAGGCAGGCCAGCACACCGACGAAGATGGTGCCGATGTACGGCGTCTGGTACTTCGGATGGACCTTGCCGAACAACTTGGGAAGCAGGCCGTCGCGCGACATCGAATAGAAGATGCGCGGCTGCGCCATCAGCATCACCAGGATCACCGAGGACAGGCCGGCGATGGCGCCGATTTCGGTGGCGGTCTTCAGCCACGACAGCGCGGGGAAGGGTTCGATGGCGGTGACTACCGGCTTGGCGGTGTTCAGCAGCGTGTAGCTGGTCATGCCGGTCATGACCGCGCAGACCACGATGTAGATGATGGTGCAGATTACCAGTGAGCCGAGGATGCCGATCGGCATGTCGCGCTGCGGGTTCTTGGCCTCGCCGGCGGCGGTGGAGACTGCATCGAAGCCGATGTAGGCGAAGAACACGATCGCCGCCGCACGGGTGATGCCGTCCCAGCCGAACTTGCCCGGTCCCTGCGCTTCGGGGATGAACGGGGTCCAGTTCGCTGGATCGATGTACTGGATGCCGAAGCCGATGAAGGCGGCGATGACCAGCACCTTGATCGCTACGACCACGGCATTGACCGTGGCTGACTGGGTGATGCCGCGATAGCACAGGCCGCTGACCGCGGCGACGATGGCGATCGCCGGCAGGTTGAACAGCGCGCCGGTCGAGACGAACTTGCCGTCCTGCCAGGTGATCGGCGCCTGCGCCAGTTCCGCCGGGAACGGAATGCCCAAGGTGCTGGTCAGGAAGCTGACCAGATAGCTGGACCAGCCCACTGCGACCGTCGAGGACGCGAACAGGTATTCCAGCACCAGGCACCAGCCGATGAACCAGGCGACGAACTCGCCGAGGGTCGCGTAGGAATACGAATAGGCGCTGCCGGACACCGGCAGCAGGGCGGCGAATTCGGCGTAGCACAGGCCGGCCAGGGCGCAGGCGGCGCCGGCCAGCACGAAGCTCAGCATGATCGCCGGGCCGGCATGGTTGGCCGCGGCCTGTCCGGTCAGCACGAAGATGCCGGCGCCGATCACCGCGCCGATCCCCAGCAGGATCAGGTGGCGCGCATCCAGGGTCCGTTTCAGGGTGGCTTCGCCCTGAAGGCTGCCTTCGACGGGCTCGCCCGCGTCCACATGCGGCGCCGGTTCCACCGGCTTGACGATGAACAGACCTTTCGACATTCGATGTATCCCCGTGCGTTAGCGATGGAGGTGCCGGCCGCACATCCCGTTCAGGAATGTCGTGGGACGGTCGGGCGGTCTGTACCTTGCCAAAGGAGGCCGGAGCGCACAAGCCGCGGCAATGCCGATCGGCGACAATGTACAGGCTCTCCCCGTT
Organism: Pseudoxanthomonas kalamensis DSM 18571; assembly: GCF_010211745.1. Taxonomy (GTDB): domain Bacteria; phylum Pseudomonadota; class Gammaproteobacteria; order Xanthomonadales; family Xanthomonadaceae; genus Pseudoxanthomonas_A; species Pseudoxanthomonas_A kalamensis. The sequence continues at coordinate 232,902 of NZ_PDWQ01000003.1, forward strand.
GATGCTCCATGGCGAAATGACCGATTCCAGTGACCCCGTCCGGGTTCTCGGCGTGCTGGCCGAAGACTTGGACGACTATGCCGCGCGCATGCCGGACGAAGCGGAAACCGCCTCGTTATTCAAGCAGTTGCTGGCCGATGACAGCGCCGATCCCTTCGTCCGCGAACGCCTGACCGGGCATTTCACCGCTTCGGCCTGGCTGGTCGATGGCAGCGGCGGACGAGTGCTGCTGACCCATCACCGCAAGCTCGGCATCTGGGTGCAGCTGGGCGGCCACGCCGATGGCGACCGCGATCTGATGCGGGTCGCGCTGCGCGAGGCGGAGGAGGAGTCGGGACTGGCCGGGCTGATCGTGGAGCCGGGGATATTCGACCTGGACCGGCACTGGATTCCGGAATACCGCGGGGTGCCGGCGCATTGGCATTACGATGTGCGCTACGTGGTGCGCACCGGCGGCAGCGAAGCCTTCGTGGTCGGCCCGGAATCGCACGATCTGGCCTGGCGCGATATCCGCGTGCTGGCCGCGGACCCGGCCACCGACACCTCGTTGCGGCGGATGGCGGACAAATGGCTGCGGCGACAGGCCGTGGCCGGGGAAGAAGAAGGCGAGGCATGAGCAAGCAGAACCAATGGGTGGTCGGCGTCAACGCGGTGGCATCGGCCGTGGTCAACGATGCCGAGCACGTGCATGAAGTGCTGATCGATGGCGGTAGCCGCAACGCGCGGTTGACCGAGATCGAGGACAATGCCCGCCGCAGAGGCATTGAAGTGCGCAAGGTCAGCGCGCAGGCGCTGGATGGCGTGGCCGGCGGCGTGCGCCACCAGGGCGTGGCTGCGCGCTATGCCGCGGCCAAGACCTGGGAGGAGTCCGAACTGCCGGCGCTGGTCGAGGCCGCCGCCGGCAAGGCCCTGCTGCTGGTGCTGGACGGCGTGCAGGACCCGCACAACCTGGGCGCCTGCCTGCGCAGCGCCGCCGCCGCCGGCGCGACCGCGGTGGTGATTCCGAAAGACAAGTCGGCCACGGTCAATGCCACCGTGCGCAAGACCTCGGCCGGCGCCGCCGACCGCTTGCCGGTGGTCGCGGTGACCAATCTGTCGCGCGCCCTGCGCGACCTGCAGAAACTCGGAGTCTGGATCTATGGCCTGGCCGGCGAGGCCGAGGCATCGCTGTATGCGCTGGATCTTCGCGGCAACGTGGCGCTGGTGCTGGGCGGCGAGGCCGATGGCCTGCGTCGCCTGACCCGCGAACATTGCGACGGGCTGGCGAAGATTCCGATGCCCGGCGATATCGAGAGCCTCAATGTCTCGGTCGCCGCCGGGGTGACCCTGTTCGAGGCGGTGCGCCAGCGCGCGGGCTGACCCTGCTTCAGCTGCTGCCGGCCAGCAGCGATTCGTACAGGGCCAGGTCGCGCGCCGAAAAGCAGCAGAACACTACTTCCGTAATAGAACCCGCCGCTTCCTGCAGCGTGTCCCGGACCGTGGCCACCGCCAGCGGTGCGGCCTGCTCGGGCGGATAACCGTACACGCCGGTGCTGATGGCGGGGAAGGCCGCGCTGCGCAGACCGTTCGCCTCCGCGAGCCGCAGGCTTTGCCGGTAGCAGGACGCAAGCAGCTCCGGTTCCCCGTGCTCGCCGTCGCGCCAGACCGGACCGACCGTATGGATGACATGCTGCGCCGGCAACCGGTAGCCGGCGGTGATTTTCGCCTCGCCGACGGCGCAGCCGTGCAGCGTGCGGCATTCGGCCAGCAGTTCCGGGCCGGCAGCGCGGTGGATGGCGCCGTCCACGCCGCCGCCGCCCAGCAGCGAGGGATTGGCCGCGTTGACGATGGCGTCCACACGCAGCGTGGTGATGTCGGCCCGCAGGGCGTGAAGCAGAGTGGCCATGTCAGCCCTGCGGGGGATGCGGCCAGGCGTTGGCGATGGCGCAGAACAGCCGTGCGGTCTGCTCGGTGTCGTACACGGCCGAATGCGCCTGTTCGGCGTCCCACTCGAAGCCGGCCGCCTGCACCGCCCGCGCCAGCACGGTCTGCCCGTAGGCGATGCCGGCCAGGGTGACGGTGTCGAACACGCTGAAGGGATGGAACGGATTGCGCTTGTGCCCGCAGCGGGTCACGGCGGCGTTGAGGAAGTTCAGGTCGAAGTGGGCGTTGTGGCCGACCAGGATCGCGCGCTGGCAACCGTGCTTGCGCACCGCGGCGCGGACCGGCGCGAACACGTGGTCCAGCGCCTGCTTCTCCGGCTTGGCCAGCCGGAACGGGTGGTCGAGGCGGATGCCGGTCACTTCCAGCGATTTGGGGTCGATCTCGGTGCCGGGCGCGGGCTCCAGATGCGCGCTGCTGGTTTCGCCGGGGACGAAGCGGCCCTGGTCGTCCAGTTCGATCGGCAGCACCGCGATCTCAAGCAGGGCATGCCGGTTCCAGTCGAAGCCGCCGGTTTCCACGTCGACCACGACCGGCAGGTAACCGCGGAAGCGCTTGGCCAGCGGCGAAGGCTGGGCAGGGGGAGGGGGGACTTGCAGACTCATCGGTGCAAGCCTAGCAGAGACGGCAAGCGTCCCCGGTAAGGGGGCGCTCGCCTGGTTGCCGGGATCAGACCACGCCGGTGGTATTGGTCTGGTCGCGCTTCTCGCGCGGCGGCAGATCGTCCTCGCCGTGGACCAGGAACCAGATGTTCTCGGCGATGTTGGTGGCGTGGTCGCCGATCCGCTCCAGGTTCTTGGCCATGAACAGCAGGTGCGTGCACGGGGTGATCGCGCGCGGATCTTCCATCATGTAGGTCAGCAGTTCGCGGAACAGGCCGGTGTACAGGGTGTCGACCTCGGCGTCCTTGGCGCGCACCCGTTCGGCGGCCTCGGTATCATTGGCCGCGTAGGCCTTCAGCACGTCGCGCAACTGGCGGACGACCAGGATGCCCAGCGCGTTCAGGCCGCGGGTGTGCGGCAGCGGCGGCGACAGGTTCAGCGCGGTGGAGCGCTTGGCGACATTGGCGGCGTAGTCGCCGACCCGCTCGATGTCGGCGGCGATCCGCAGCGCGGTCAGCACTTCGCGCAGGTCGCGCGCCAGCGGGCCGCGCATGGCCAGCTTCATCACGTCCTGGCTGATCTCGCGCTCGAGCGTGTCGATCGCCTCGTCGTTGGCGATGATGCGTTCGGCGGCCTTGTCGTCGCGGCGTTCGACGACATCCAGCGCGGCTTCCAGCTGCGAGGCGGACATCTCGCCCATGCGCACGATTTCGTTGATCAGGCGCTGGCGTTCCTCGTCATAGCTCTTGACGATGTGGTCGTTCGGTTGGGTGTTCATCGGATGCGTCCTGAAGAGGGATGAAGTCGGGTGGGCGGTGGCCAGGGAATCCGGCCGGGCAGGTGCCGGCCGGCCATGCGGCCCGCCTTATCCGAACCGACCGGTGATGTATTCCTCGGTCTGCTGCTTCGAGGGATTGGAGAAGATGTTCTCGGTGGTGTCGTGTTCGATCAGGTCGCCCAGGTACATGAAGGCGGTGAAGTCGGACACGCGCGCGGCCTGCTGCATGTTGTGGGTGACGATGGCGATGGTGTAGTCGACCTTCAGTTCTTCCACCAGCTGTTCGATGCGGCTGGTCGAAATTGGGTCCAGCGCCGAAGTCGGTTCGTCCAGCAGCAGCACTTCCGGACGCAGCGCCACCGCACGTGCGATGCACAGGCGTTGCTGCTGGCCGCCGGACAGGCCCAGCGCGCTCTGGCCGAGCTTGTCCTTGACCTCGTCCCACAGCGCGCCCTGGCGTAGCGCCAGTTCCACCCGTTCGTCCATCAGCTTCTTCGAAAGCTTCTCGTGATGGCGGATGGCGTAGGCGATGTTTTCGTAGATTGTCATCGGGAACGGCACCGGCTTCTGGAACACCATGCCGACCTTGCTGCGCAGGCGGTTCATCGGGTATTTCGGCGACAGGATGTTTTCGCCATCCAGCAGGATCTCGCCAGTGGCCTCCAGCTTCGGGTACAGCGCGTAGATGCGGTTGAAGATCCGCAGCAGGGTCGACTTGCCGCAGCCGGACGGCCCGATCAGCGCGGTCACGCGCTTCTCCGGGATGTCCATGTTGATGTTCTTCAGCGCATGGAACTTGTCGTAATAGAACTGCAGGTTGCGCACCGACATCTTGACCGGGCTGGGCGCCAACGCGCCGCGCTGCTGGGTGGCCACGCTGATGCGTTGCGTCTGCGCGGAGGAGGGAAGGTCGTTCATGGCCGGGTCCGAGGTGAGGTTAGTCATGGGAGATCTTGTTCCGCAGCAGGATGGCGCGGGCGCTCAGGCTGACCAGGAGCACGAACAGGGTCAGCACCAGGGCGCCGGCCCAGGCGAGTTGTTGCCAGTCGGGAAACGGGCTGCCGGTGTACTGGTTCATCACCACCGGCACGCTGGCCATCGGCTGGAAGATGTTGTTGTTCCAGTACTGGTTGCCGAAGGCGGTGAACAGCAGCGGCGCGGTTTCGCCGGAGATGCGGGCCAGCGCCAGCAGGATGCCGGTGACGATGCCGGCCGAAGCGCTGCGATACAGCACCTGCATGATCACTTTCCACTGCGGCACGCCCAGCGACAGCGCTGCCTCGCGCATCTGCGTGGGCACCAGCTGCAGCATCTCGTCGGTGGTGCGGATCACCACCGGCAGCAGGATGAAGGTCAGGGCGATGGCGCCGGCGACCGCCGAGAAGCCGATGAAGGTGACCACCAGTGCATAGACGAACAGGCCGAGCACGATCGACGGCGCCGACATCAGGATGTCGTTGACGAAGCGGATCACCATGCCGGCCTTGCGCGCGCGCCCGTACTCGGACAGCCAGGTGCCTGCGGCCACGCCCAGCGGGGTGCCGATCAGCAGCGCCATCAGGCACATCAGGGCGCTGCCGAAGAAGGCGTTGGCAAGACCGCCGCCCTCGCCCGGAGGCGGCGGGGTGATCTTGGTGAACAGGTCCAGGTTGATGCCGTGGATGCCCTTGGCGATCAGGGTCCAGAGGATCCAGGCCAGGAAGATCAGGCCGAACAGCGCCGCCGCGGTGGCCATCACCAGGGCGATCGCGTTGAAGAACTTGCGCTTGCCGTACAGGCGGTCGGCGACGGCCTGCGAGCTGGGGCCGGAATTCGGCGAGGCGACGACGTTCATCACTTGCCCTCCTTGCGCGCCAGCTGCATCAGCATCAGGCGGGCGATCGCCAGCACGATGAAGGTGACCACGAACAGCACGAAGCCCAGCAGCAGCAGCGCCGAGCGGTAGGTTTCGGTGGCTTCGCCGAAGTCGTTGGCGATCAGCGCGGCGATGGTGGTGCCCGGCTCCAGCAGCGACGGGGTCAGGCGCACGCTGTTGCCGACCACATAGGCCACCGCCATCGTTTCGCCGAGCGCGCGACCGAGGCCGAGGAAGATGCCGCCGATCACCGCCGAGCGCGTATACGGCAGCACGATGTCCCAACTGACTTCCCACTTGGTCGAACCCAGCGCGTAGGCCGACTCCTTCAAGCGGGTCGGCACGGTCAGGAACACCTCGCGCATCACCGAGGAGATGAACGGGATGACCATGATCGCCAGCACGAAGCCGGCGGTCAGCATGCCGATGCCCAGCGGCGGGCCGCGGAACAGCACGCCAATGCCGGGAATCGCGCCCAGGTGGTCGTTGAGCCAGGGAGTGACGTATTCGGTCATCACCGGCACCAGCACGAACAGGCCCCACATGCCGTAGATGATCGAGGGAATGCCGGCCAGCAGCTCGATCGCGGTGCCGACCGGGCCGCGCAGCCAGCGCGGCGCCACTTCGGTCAGGAAGAAGGCGATACCGAAGCTGACCGGTACCGCGATCAGCATGGCGATCACGGCGGTGATGAGGGTGCCGTAGATCGGTGCCAGCGCGCCGTAGTGATTCTCGACCGGATTCCAGTCGGCGGTGTAGAAGAAGCTCAGTCCCTGCTCGAACAGGGCATGGCGGCCGCCCCACAGCATCGACAGCGCGGCGCTGACCAGGGCGAGCAGCACGAAGATCACCGTGCCGGTAAGGACGTACTTGAACAGACGGTCGGCGCGTGCGTCGCGGACGTCCTGACGGGAATTCTCGACGGAGAGGGCGGTGGCGTTCATGGCGTTCCGGAAGAGAGAGGGGTTCCGTCATTCCCGCTGTTGCAGGAATGACGGAACGCTAGCCGAGCGCGTTGCGCACGGACCGTCGCGTCACTTGAACTCGGCGGCCCAGTAGGCCTCGATCTGGTCCACCAGCTCCTTCGGCAGCGGCACGTAGTGCAGTTCGGTCGCCTGCGCCTGACCGTTCTCGAACGCCCACTTGAAGAAGTCCAGGGTCGCCTTGCTGCGCGCGGCGTCCTTCGGCTGCTTGTACATCAGCATGAAGTTGGTCGCGGTGATCGGCCAGGCATCGGCGCCGGAGGCGTTGGTGATGACCAGGTTGAAGTCCTTGGCGCTGGCCCAGTCGGCGGTGGCGGCGGCAGCGGCGAAGCTGGCGTCGCTGGGCTGCACCCAATTGCCGGCCGCGTTCTGCATGGTCGCGTAGGCCATGTCGTTCTGCACCGCGTAGGCCAGTTCGACGTAGCCGACGCTGCCCTTGATCTGCTGCACGTACGAGGCCACGCCCTCGTTGCCCTTGCCGCCGACGCCTTCCGGCCATTGCACCGACTTGCCTTCGCCGACCTTGTCCTTCCAGTCGCCACTGACCTTGGTCAGGTAGTTGGTGAAATTGAAGGTGGTGCCGGAACCGTCGGAGCGGTGAACCAGGGTGATCTTGACGTCGGGCAGGGTGGTGCCGTCGTTGACCGCGGCAATCGCCGGGTCGTTCCACTGGGTGATCTTGCCCAGATAGATGTCGGCCAGCAGCGGGCCGGTCAGCTTCAGCTGGCCAGCCGCCAGGCCCTCGACGTTGATGACCGGCACCACGCCACCGATCGCGGACGGGAACTGGCCCAGGCCGGCTTCGGCCAACTCTTCACTGCTCAGCGGCGCATCGGAGGAGCCGAAATCGACGGTCGCAGCCTTGATCTGGGCGATGCCGCCGCCGGAACCGATCGACTGATAGTTGACCTTGGCGCCGGTAGCCGCGTTGTAGTCGGCCGACCACTTGGAGATCAGCGGATAGATGAACGAAGCGCCGGCACCGGAGATTTCGGCGGCCGCAGGCGCATCGACGGCCGGGGCGGCGGCGTTGCCGGCATCCGGACCGGAGGTGGCTGGGGCACCGTCGGCGGCGGGCTTGCACGCGGCCAAGGCCACGCAGACGGACAGGGACAACAGGGCAAGGCGGACCGGCTTGGCGTTCATCGAGGACTCCATGGAACGGTAGGGAATGGCAGGCGGGCGGGGCGGGAATACGGCCGCGCAGGGACCCGGCTATGAAATGATGTTTTTGTTACAGCCGTATGACGCACCGGCCACGGATTGGCGCCGGTGGACCGGCGGGCAACAAAAAGCGCGGACCCGAGGGTCCGCGCCGGGGACGAACGACGAGGGAGAGGGGCCCGTCGCTCAGTACTTCATGTTCTGCGACCAGTAGCCTTCGATCTGCTGCACCAGCGCGTCGGGCAGCGGCACGTAGCCCAGCGAGGTGGCCTGGGCGTCGCCGTTGGCGTAGACCCAGCGGAAGAATTCCTGCGCGGCCTTGGCTCCGGCCGGATTGTTCTTCGGCTGCTTGTGCATCAGGATGAAGTTGGTCGCGGCGATCGGCCAGGAGTTGGCGCCGGGTGCGTTGGTCATGACCAGGAAGAAGTCCTCGGCCTTGCCCCATTCGGCCGAAGCCGCCGCCGCCGAAATGGTGTCGTCGTTGGCGTTGACGAAGTTGCCGTCGGCATTCTTCATGCGTGAGTAGGCGATCTGGTTCTGCACCGCGTAGGACAGTTCCACATAGCCGATGCTGCCCTTGATCTGCTTGACGTAGGCAGCCACGCCTTCGTTGCCCTTGCCGCCGATGCCGACCGGCCACTGCACCGTGGTGCCTTCGCCGACCTTGTCCTTCCATTCGGCGCTGACCTTGGACAGGTAATTGGTGAAGTTGAAGCTGGTGCCGGAGCCGTCGGAACGGTGCACGATGGTGATCTTCTGCGCTGGCAGGCTCAGGCCGCCGTTGAGGGCGACGAGGGCCGGGTCGTTCCACATCTTGATCTTGCCGAGGAAGATGCTGGCCAGGGTCTCGCCGTCCAGCTTCAGCGCGCCGGCTTGCACGCCGGCGACGTTGAACACCGGCACGATGCCGCCGATCACCGACGGGAACTGGCCGAGGCCGGAGGCGGCCAGTTCTTCCGGCTTCAGCGGCTTGTCCGAGGAGCCGAAATCGACGGTCGCGGCCTTGATCTGGGCGATGCCGCCGCCGGAGCCAATCGACTGGTAGTTTACTTCCTTGCCGGTGGCGGCCTTGTAGTCGGACGACCACTTGGACATGGCTGGATAGACGAACGACGCGCCGGCGCCGGTGACATCGGCGGCCTGCGCGGCGAACGCGAACGACACGGCGATCAGGGATGCGGCGAGACGGGATTTGAGATGGAGGGTCACGGAGGGCTCCTGAAGGGATGGGGACCGGGCAAGCAAAGCGCCCGGCCATTGCATAACAGGGGGATGACAGCCCGACTGCGGCTGCGTGTCGGAACGATGACGGCGTTCACACGCCCTTCCGGCGACACGCCGGAGCGTGCCGTCGGACAGGCGGTGGCGGGGCTACCAGAAGAACTGTGCGCGCGCCTCGAGAATGCTGGGGTCGTCGCTGACGCCACGGCGATCGCTGGTCGCCTTCACGTAATCGACCATGAACTTGAAGTTGGAGCGCCAGTAGTAGTTCACGCCCAGGGTGATGGTGTCCATGCTGCCGCCCTCGACGATGCCGTCGTCCAGGTCCAGCGTGTCGTAGCGCAGGCCAAGTTGCCACATGCCGCTGGCCGGCTCCTTCGGACCGGAGGTGCCGGGCACGCCGGCCTTGTTGCTCCATGTTTCGCCGGTGACGTTCCACAGTGCGCTGATGTAGCCGCCGGAGCTGTCGAAATCGTCTCCCGGTTGGGCGGCGAAGCCGGTGTCGTAACGCTTGACCGTGTTCATCATGTACTCGGCCTGCAGCTTGAACGGGCCGCTGACCCAGAAGCTTTCCAGGCCGATGGTCGAGGTGCGGTCGGCGTTGCGGATGCCGGTACTGCCGGTATCGATCAGGCGATTGGACAGGTCGGCATCCGGACGTGCGCGCCAGCGCAGGGTATCCCCATCGACGTCGTAGTCGACATAGGACGCGCCGACATAGAACACGTTGCCCTTCTCGTTGATCGGCGCCCAGCCGCCACGCAGGCCGAAACCGCTGCCGTGGGCGCGGTTGCGGGTCAGTTCGCGACCGAAGTAGCTGGCGGTCACCTGCCAGTTGTCGCTGCCGTAGTTGTACGAACCGCCCAGACGACGGCCCACCGTGTAGGTGTTGGTGATCATCGCCTTTGAGATGAAGTCGTTGTTCTTGGTGCTGGACAACTCTTCCATGCTGTTGGGCTGCTTGAACTGACCCAGCATCACGTAGTGGGTCTTGCTGCCGCCCAGCTTGTACTTGATGTTGGTGTCGAGGAACTTGCCGTCGCCGGAGGCGTCGTAGCCGAGGGTCCATTCGAGGTTGCCGGGGCCCTTGCCCTTCAGCACCAGTTCGGCGCGACGCAGGCCGAAGTCGGTCTTCTCGCCGTCGCCGGCGTCGGCATCCAGATTGGCGACGTCGTTGTCGTACCAGTAGCCGTCGGTCTGCAGCAGACCTTCGAAGGAGACTTCGGAGCCACCGATCACGTCGACGGCGATGGCAGCCTGCGCGGCCGGCGCAGCGAGGGCGCCCAGCAGGGCGATGGCGAGGGTCTTGCGGGTCAGGTTCATGGCATATGCCCTTGGGGCGAGGGAGGACGCCGCGCAGGCTAGGCCGTGAACTTTGCGTTATTGTGACAGTTTTGTCGTATTTCCATTGCGTGACGATAAGATGACGCTGCCCCACGACGCCAGATCGGCGTCGCGATGCTTGTGCCGCGCTGGTGGTGGCAGGAGCGCCTACCGCGTCGTCGTAGTGACGGTCTTGTCCTGGTAGAGGCACAGGTCGCGGATCACGCAGTTCGGGCAGTCGGGCTTGCGCGCCTTGCAGACATAGCGGCCGTGCAGGATCAGCCAGTGATGCGCATCGGCTTTGAACTCGTCCGGCACCACCTTCAGCAATTTGTCTTCCACCGCGCGTACATCCTTGCCCGGCGCCAGTCCGGTACGGTTGGCGATGCGGAAGATGTGCGTGTCCACGGCGATGGTCGGTTCGCCGAAGGCGGTGTTGAGGACCACGTTGGCGGTCTTGCGGCCGACGCCGGGCAATGCTTCCAGTGCGGCACGGTCGCGCGGCACCTCGCCGCCGTGGGATTCGATCAGGATCCGGCAGGTGGCGATGACATTCTTCGCCTTGGCGTTGAACAGGCCGATGGTCGAGATGTAGGTCTTCAGCTGTTGCTCGCCCAGCGCAAGGATGGTTTGCGGCGTGTTGGCGACCGGGTACAGCCGGCGTGTGGCCTTGTTGACGCCGACATCGGTGGCCTGCGCCGACAGTACCACCGCGATCAGCAGTTCGAACGGCGTCGAATATTCCAGCTCGGTGGTCGGCTTCGGATTCAGCTCGCGCAGGCGGGTGAACAGTTCGCGCACCTCGTCGGCGGACAGAGTCTTGCGGCGGCGGGTGTTCATGCGCCGTCGCTGCGACCGGCACGATCCAGGGCGCGTGCCAGCGCTGCTGCTGCGGCCTCTGGCAGCGCGGCCTGCATCTGCATGGCGCTGGCCGGGCGACGGCGGGCTTCGCGCTGCGCAGACAACCGGGCCAGCCGTGCTTCGCGTGCGCGATAGCGCTCGCGTGCGGCCCAGGCAGTGCGCAGGCGTGCTTGCGCCGTGGCGATTTCCCGTATCGTCGCGACCGCGCAGGACGGGCAGGGCCGATAGTCCATCAGTCCCGCATCCAGCGCTTCGTCGATGCGGTCTTCGCGCAGCAGCGCGGCAAACCGCTCCGCGCGGGCGCAGTCGTGGCCGGTCGCGGCAGGCATCACTCGCCGCGGAACTCGGGCTTGCGCCGTTCCAGGAAGGCGCGGGTGCCTTCGCGCATGTCCTGGCTGGCGAACAGCAGGGCGAACTGCGCACTTTCGAAACGCAGGCCCTCGTCGATCGCGCATTCGCCGCCGGCGATCACCGCCTCCAGGGTTCCGCGCAGTGCCAGCGGCGCCGAGCGCGAGAGCTGCGCGGCGATCGCCTTGATTTCGGCATCCAGCGCTTCGGCCGGCACCACCCGGTTGACGATGCCGAATTGCTGCGCGCGGGCGGCATCGATCGGCGCGCCGAGCAGGCACAGTTCCAGCGCGGCGGCACGTCCGGCCAGCCGCAGCAGACGCTGGGTGCCGCCGAAGCCGGGAATCAGGCCCAGGCCGATCTCGGGTTGGCCGAGCCGGGCGCTGTCGGCAGCCACGCGCAGGTGGCAGGCCATCGCCAGTTCCAGGCCGCCGCCGAGGGCGAAGCCGTTGATCCTCGCGATCACTGGCTTGGGCAGGGTTTCGATGCGGCGCATCAGCCGCTGTCCGGCCAGCGAGAATTCATGCCCCCGGGCGGCGCTGAGGTCGGCCATCTCGGCGATGTCGGCGCCGGCGACGAAGGCCTTGGGGCCGGCGCCGGTCAGCACCAGCACCCGTACCGACGAATCGTCGGCCGCCGCGTCGAAGGCGGCCTGCAAGGCCGCCAGGGTGGCGGCATTCAGCGCGTTGAGCTTGTCCGGACGGTTGACGGTGACGGTACGGATGGCGCCATCGTCGTGGACGAGGACGGTTTCGGTGCGGTCGCGGGATTCGCCCATGACGGTGGCAGGACTCCGGAAAGAAAATTAAAAAATAGTTAAATTGAACTTTGCCATGCCGGCAGTGGTCACAGCGACGTCCTCACTGGCCGTTAAGCCGGGCACGGGCTATCCTATCGCGTCACGCATTTGGTCTGAATGCAGGGGCGGTTCAACCGCCTTTTTCATTACCGGAGGTTCTACAAACTTATGAAGTTGCGTCTGCTTTCCGCCAGCTTGCTGGCCCTGACCCTGGCTGCCGGCTCCGCCTTCGCGCAGACCACGCCGCCGCCGGACCGCAATGCGCTCAGCTACGCCCTGGGCTACGACCTCGGTCGCAATCTGATCGAAAGCGGCGAGTCGATCGACCTGGCCACGGTGACCCGTGCGCTGCAGGACGGTTATGCCAAGAAGGATCCCGCGGTGCCGGTCGAACAACTGCGCACGGCGTTCCAGACCATGGAGAAGCGTCAGCAGGAGAAGGCTGAGGCCGCCTTCAACAAGCTGGCCACGGAGAACCGCGCCAAAAGCACGGCGTTCCTGAACCAGAACAAGGCCAAGGCGGGCGTGCAGACCCTGCCCAGCGGCGTGCAGTACCGGGTGATCGAAGCCGGCACCGGCGCCAAGCCGAACCAGGCCAGCACGGTGACCCTGCAATATCGCGGCGCGCTGACCGACGGTCGCGTGTTTGCCGACACCTACAGCCCGCCGGCCGGGCAGGCCGCGCCGGCGCCGACCCCGATGAAGGTCAGCGAGATTCCGCTGCAGGGCCTGCGCGAGGCGCTGGTGCTGATGCCGGCTGGTTCGCGCTGGGAAGTGGTGATGCCGGCCAACACCGCCTACGGCAATACCCGGCAGTCGCCGATCGGTCCCGAGCAGGCGGTCGTTTACGACATCAAGCTGCTGACCGTGCAGTAATCCGCACGCGACGCTCGCGTTACCCGACCGTGCCGGCCTTGCGCCGGCACGGTCGTTTGCGGAGTCCGTGTCCGATTCCGCCGAGCCGGCCCAGGGTGTAGATTGCATGCAGTATGCGAACGGAGTCATCGCCAGCCCCTGTACCGGGATCTGCACGCTTGACGAAGACGGGTATTGCCGCGGCTGCCGGCGCACGCTGGCCGAAATCGCATCCTGGTCGCAGATCGGCGATGCGGAGCGGGAGCGGCTGATGCAGTCGGTGCTGCCACGGCGTTCGCCCTTGTCTTCCCTGTTCGATGCGCTGCCTGAACAGCTGGCCTTGCGTAGTGCCTTGCATGGGCTGGACCGGCTGCCTGAGGGCGAGGGCTGGAACCGCGACGAGTTGCGCGACCTGCTGCCCGACGGGCCGCTGGCCGAAGCTGCCGTCCTGGTCGGGCTGGTGCCGCGGCCGGCCGGCACGGCGGTGCTGCTGACCCGTCGCTACGATGGTCTGCGTCATCACGGCGGCCAGGTCAGCTTTCCCGGCGGACGCATCGATCCGGGCGACGCCGACGTGGTTGCCGCCGCCTTGCGCGAGAGCCGCGAGGAAATCGCCTTGCCGTCTACGCAGGTGCAGCCGTTCGGCTACCTGGACCCGTTCGCCACCATCAGCGGTTTCCGCGTCACTCCGGTGGTCGCCGCGCTGGATCCGGCGTACCGGCCGCAGCCGAATCCGGCCGAGGTGGCGGATGTGTTCGAGGTGCCGCTGGATTTCCTGATGTCGCCGCGCAACCTGCGCAAGGTCGAACTGGAATTCCGTGGCCGTCTGCGCAGCGTGCTGGAGTACGACTGGCCCGGCCAGCGCATCTGGGGCGCGACCGCGGCCATTCTGTACAACCTGAGGCAGCGCCTGGAAGGGCGGGCATGAACTGGACGACCGTCGTTTCGGCACGGGAACTGGCCGGGGCGCTGGAACGTTCCGACCTGCGCCTGCTGGATGCGCGCGCGGTGCTGTCCGAGCCGGCAGCCGGCATTCGAGGCTATGCCGAAGCGCACCTGCCAGGCGCGCAGTTCGCCGATCTCAACCAGGACTTGTCCGATCTGAACCGCGCCGGATGCGGGCGGCATCCGTTGCCGGAAGCCGAGGTGTTCGCGCGCAAGCTGGGCGCCTGGGGCATCGCGCCGCAACACCAGGTGGTGGTCTACGACGCCGGCGACGGCAGCATGGCCGCGGCCCGCGCCTGGTGGCTGCTGAAGCTGCTGGGGCATGCGCGCGTTGCAGTACTGGATGGCGGACTGGCCGCCTGGCGTGCGGCCGGCTTGCCGGAAACCGCGGAGACGCCGGTGCCGGAAGACATGGGCGCCTATCCGGGGAGTTTCGAGGCTTCGCGCATCGTCGGCACCGATGAAGTGCAGGCGCGGCTGACCGAATCACCGGGCTGGCTGTTCGACGCGCGCGCGCCGGAACGCTACAGCGGCGAGAACGAGCATATCGACCCAGTGGCTGGCCACGTACCGGGGGCGATCAACCTTCCGTATGCGCGAAACCTGCGCGATGGTCGCCTGTTGCCGGTCGAGGAACTGCGTGCGTCGTTGTCGGCGGCGCTGGCCGGCGGCGATCCCGACCGGGCCGTGCTGATGTGCGGTTCCGGCGTGACCGCCTGCCATCTGCTGCTGGCGTTCGAGCATGCCGGCCTGTCGGGGCCGCGTGTTTATGCCGGTTCGTGGAGCGAATGGATCGGCGATCCGCAACGGCCGGTGGCGCGCGGCAATTGAGTGAGGCTTAGCTGCATAAGCCGCGAAAGGGCTTTCATGGAAAAGCCTTGTCGCGGGTTGCGCTGCTCCAACGGGTTATTTGCCGAGCTTTTCCACCAGCGCCCGCAATGCCTGTTGCGCGTCGGGTGCGTACCAGCCGTCGACGAAGCGGTCCAGCGGCACGTTGTCCGACTCCAGCGCTTCGACCACGTCGGCGCGGGCGATGGCGCGCGTCTGCAGCATCGGCTGGCGCGGCAGGGCCAGAGTGGCCTGCAGCCAGGCCAGCGCGCGGGTCACGACCTGATCGCCGTCGGCCAGTTCGTCGACCAGTCCGATCTGCAACGCCTGTTCGGCCGGGACCAGGGCGCCGGCCACCAACAGGCGTTCGGCGCGCTGCGCGCCGACCACTCGCCGCAGCAGGCGCTGGATGCCCTCCGGCGCGACCAGCCCGACCTGCACTTCGTTGAGGCCGATCACGTTGGGGCGCGCGGGGTCGGGGCTGCGCGCCATCACCCGGTAGTCGCAGCACAGCGCCAGCACGCAACCACCGGCCGGCGAATGGCCGGTCAGCGCCACCGCGACCGGCACCCGGCTGTTGACCAGACTGCCGGCGGCGCCGAAGAAGGCCTGCCAGGCGGCATGTAGGGCCTGGCGGTCGTCGCCGAACGCGAGCAGGCGCGGCACATCCAGGCCGGCGGTGAATACTTTGTCGTTGCCGGACAGCACGATGCCGTCGACGCCGTCGGTCTGCGCCTGTTCGACCGCGGCGATCAGTGCCCGGCACAGCTCGGGGTTCAGCGCGTTGACCGGCGGACGCGCCAGCCGGATTTCGCGGATGTTGCCGTGGTCGCGGGTCTGGATCAGCTCGCTCATGCGTACTCCGGAAACGATGGGAATGGGATACGGCTCAGCTTGACGCGGCGCGGATCGCGTCCGGCAGCGGTACGCTCTTGCCGGCGTGGGTATCGATCCATGCTGCGGTGGCGCTGCCGTCGCAGTACAGCACTGATTCGTCGTCGGCATCGAGGATGCGATGGCCGATGGTCACGCTACTGCTGCCCAGGCGCATGATGAACAGTTCGACCATCAGTTCGGCCGGCCACGTGATCGGGCGGCGATAGTTGATGTCTGCATTGACCAGCACCGGCAGGCAGCGGTCCTGCATGCTGAAACCGGGAATGGTGGCCAGCCAGCGCACGCGTGCTTCCTCGATGTAGGACAGGTACATGGCGTTGTTGACATGGCCGAAGCTGTCCATGTCGCGCCAGCGCACACTCAGCGGAATGCGGGCCAGCAGTCTGGGGGAGGAGTCGGTCGTGTTCATGCGGTTTTCTTGCGGCGGGGGGAACGGGTGCCGCGCCCGGAGGCGGGCGCAGCAGGGTCGAGCAGCTTGGCGAGGAAGCGACCGGTGTGCGAAGCCGGGTTCGCGGCGATCTCCTCGGGGGTGCCGGTGGCGATCACGCTGCCGCCGCGGTGGCCGCCTTCCGGTCCCAGGTCGACCACCCGGTCGGCGGTCTTGATCACATCCAGGTTGTGCTCAATGACGACGATGGTGTTGCCGTCGTCGCGCAGCTTGTGCAGCACTGCCAGCAGATGCTCGATGTCGTGGAAATGCAGGCCGGTGGTCGGTTCGTCGAGAATGTACAGCGTGCGCCCGGTATCGCGGCGCGACAGCTCCTTCGACAGCTTGACCCGCTGCGCCTCGCCGCCGGACAGGGTGGTCGCGCTCTGGCCCAGGCGGATGTAGCTCAGGCCCACGTCCATCAGTGTTTCCAGCTTGCGCGCGATCGCCGGCACCGGCTCGAACAGGGCCAGCGCGTCTTCGACGGTCATTTCCAGCACGTCGTTGATGTTGTAGCCCTTGTACAGGATCTCCAGCGTCTCGCGGTTGTAGCGCTTGCCGTGACAGACGTCGCAGGGTACGTACACGTCAGGCAGAAAGTGCATCTCGACCTTGATCAGGCCGTCGCCCTGGCAGGCTTCGCAGCGGCCGCCGCGCACGTTGAAGCTGAAGCGCCCGGGTGAATAGCCGCGCGCGCGCGCCTCGGGCACCTGCGCGAACAGTTCCCGCAGGGGGGTGAACAGGCCGGTGTAGGTGGCCGGATTGCTGCGCGGGGTGCGCCCGATCGGCGACTGGTCGATGTCCACGACCTTGTCGAACAGGTCGAGGCCCTCGATTTCGCGGTACGGCGCCGGTGCGTGCGAGGCGCCGTTGATCTCGTTGGCGGCCAGCGAATACAGCGTGTCGTTGACCAGGGTCGACTTGCCCGAACCGGACACGCCGGTGATGCAGGTGAACAGCCCGGCGGGGATGTCCAGATCGACGTCCTTCAGGTTGTTGCCGCTGGCGCCGCGCAGGTGCAGGGTCATCTTGTGATTCGGCTTGTGCCGGGTCTTCGGCACCTCGATCCGGCGCTTGCCGGACAGGTACTGCCCGGTCAGCGAGCGCGGTGCCCGCAGGATGTCCCGCAGCGATCCCTGACCGACGATTTCGCCGCCGTGCACGCCGGCGCCGGGGCCGATGTCGAGGATGTGGTCGGCGGCGCGGATGGCGTCCTCGTCGTGCTCGACCACGATCACCGTGTTGCCGAGGTCGCGCAGCCGGACCAGGGTGCCCAGCAGGCGTTCGTTGTCGCGCTGGTGCAGGCCGATCGACGGCTCGTCCAGCACGTACATCACCCCGACCAGACCGGCACCGATCTGGCTGGCCAGGCGGATGCGCTGCGCCTCGCCGCCGGACAGAGTGTCGGCCTTGCGCTCCAGGGTCAGGTAGTCGAGGCCGACGTCGACCAGGAAGCCCAGCCGCTCGCCGATCTCCTTGACGATCCTGGCGGCGATCTCGCCGCGCCAGCCCGGCAGGCTGAGATGGCGGAAGAAGGTCAGCGCCTCGTCCACCGGCATCACCACGATCTCCGGCAGCGGCTTGTCGGCGACGAACACATTGCGCGCGGCCTTGTTGAGCCGGGCGCCGCCGCATTCGGGGCAGGGCCGCTCGCTGATGTACTTGGACAGTTCCTCGCGCACCGCCGACGACTCGGTTTCGCGATAGCGCCGCTCCAGGTTGGGCAGGATGCCCTCGAACTTGTGCTTGCGCTGGTTGCGACCGCCGGCTTCGGTGAGATAGGTGAACACGATCTGCTCGTCGCCGCTGCCGTACAGCACCGCCTGACGCACGTTGTCCGGCAGCGACTGCCACGGTGCGTCGACGTCGAACCGGTAGTGCCTGGCCAGTGAGGCGATCAGCTGGAAGTAGTAGGCGTTGCGCCGGTCCCAGCCGCGCACGGCGCCGGCGGCCAGCGACAGCTCCGGATGCACGACCACGCGGGCGGGGTCGAAGAATTCGGCCATGCCCAGACCGTCGCAGCCGGGACAGGCGCCGACCGGCGAGTTGAAGGAGAACAGTCGCGGCTCCAGCTCGGGCAGCGAGTAGTCGCAGACCGGGCAGGAGTACTTCGACGAAAACAGCATCGGCGTCGCGTCGGCCCGGTCCAGCGACATCACCGCGGCCATGCCGTCGCCCAGCTTCAGCGCGGTCTCGAAGCTCTCGGCCAGCCGTTGCTTCAGTTCGGCGCGCGGACGGAAACGGTCGATCACCGCCTCGATGGTGTGCTTCTGCCGCAGCGCCAGCGCCGGCACCGCGTCGATTTCGTGCAGCTCGCCGTCCACCCGTACCCGCACGAAGCCCTGCGCGCGCAGCTGTTCGAACACCTGCACGTGCTCGCCCTTGCGTTCGCGCACCACCGGCGCCAGCAGCATCCAGCGCTGCTCGGCAGTGTCCGGATCCTCGCCCAGCGCCAGCACCTGGTCGACCATCTGGCTGACCGTCTGCGCCTCCAGCGGATAGCCGTGGTCGGGGCAGCGCGGCAGGCCGGCGCGCGCGTACAGCAGGCGCAGGTAGTCGTAGATTTCGGTGATGGTGCCGACCGTCGAGCGCGGGTTGTGGCTGGTGGACTTCTGCTCGATCGAGATCGCCGGCGACAGGCCCTCGATGTGGTCCAGGTCGGGTTTTTCCATCACGCTGAGGAACTGCCGGGCGTAGGCCGACAGCGATTCGACGTAGCGGCGCTGGCCCTCGGCATAGATGGTATCGAAGGCCAGCGACGACTTGCCCGAGCCGGACAGGCCGGTGATCACGATCAGCCGGTCGCGTGGCAGGTCGAGATCGATGTTCTTGAGGTTGTGCGTCCGCGCGCCGCGGATGCGGATGAAATCCATGGCCATCGGGTGGGGGAGTCCGGTCGGGTCTGGAGGAGGCCGCAAGGCAATCCGTCAGCGTACCGGCCCGCGGATTCCGGGGCAAATGACTGTCAGCTCCGCTTCCCAGCCCGGCCGCCGGGCCGTCATTGCCTCGGGATCGCCCCGGGGAGCCGGCCTGCTCGCGTCGGCAGGAGGTTCTTGCGCATAACTTGCTGAATCCCCTATAATTCCGCTTCTGTCTGCCCGGTCAGGGCGGCAGCGACCACAATAACTACAGAGGAATGCCTGGTCATGTACGCAGTACTGGTCACCGGCGGTAAGCAATACCGCGTTGCGCAGGGCGAAACGCTCCGCGTGGAAAAGCTCGAGGCCGATGCCGGCAGCGAGGTCAAGTTCGACAATGTCCTGATGCTGGGCGATGGCGAGTCCATCACCGTCGGCGACGCCCTGAAGGGTGCCACCGTCACCGCCAAGGTCGTCGGCCACGGCCGCGCCGACAAGGTGCGCATCATCAAGTTCCGCCGCCGCAAGCACCACATGAAGCAGCAGGGGCACCGGCAGCATTACACCGAAATCGAAATCACCGGCATCAGCAAGTAAGGAGAAGCAGTCATGGCACACAAAAAGGGCGTAGGTTCATCGCGCAACGGCCGCGACTCCAACCCGAAGATGCTCGGCGTGAAAGTCTACGGCGGTCAGGCCATCGAGGCCGGCAACATTATCGTGCGTCAGCGCGGTACCCAGTTCCATCCGGGTGCGGGCGTCGGCCTGGGTCGCGATCACACGCTGTTCGCGCTGGTCGACGGCAAGGTGGAGTTTTCCATCAAGGGCCCGAAGAAGCGTCGCACGGTCAGCGTGGTCGGCGAAGCCTGAGGCTCGCCGCCGCTTCGCGAAGGGCCCCGCCGCGTGCGGGGCTTTTCGTTTGCGGGCCGCGCCGACTTCATGTTCGCCTCACGCGGCGCGCGCATCCTCATTCCACATATTCGGTATTGGGTTGGTGATTGTCGTCATCCCGGCGAAAGCCGGGATCCAGCTTGGTGGACGCTCAGCCATGCACGGATTCCGGCTTTTGCCGGAATGACGGGCAAAAGCGGATACGCTTTGCCTGCATCGAACCACCAACTCTGAATCACTCATCACGGCTGCATTCATGAAACTCGTCGACGAAGCTGAAATCCAGGTCACTGCCGGCAACGGCGGCCACGGCTGCGTCGGTTTCCGTCGCGAGAAGTTCATCCCACTGGGCGGGCCGGACGGCGGCGACGGTGGCGACGGTGGCAGCGTCTGGCTGCAGGCCGACGAGAACCTCAACACCCTGGTCGATTTCCGTCACCAGAAGCTGTTCCGCGCTCAGCGTGGCGAGAACGGCATGGGCCGGCAGATGTACGGCAAGGGCGGCGAAGACCTGACCATCACCGTACCGGTCGGCACCGTGATCACCAATGTCGAGACCGACGAGGTCATCGGCGACCTGACCGAACACGGCCAGCGCCTGCTGGTCGCGCGCGGCGGCAAGGGCGGGCTGGGCAACATGCACTTCAAGAGCTCGGTCAACCGCGCGCCGCGCCAGGCCACGCCGGGCGGCGAGGGCGAGCAGCGGATGCTGAAGCTGGAGTTGAAGCTGCTGGCCGACGTCGGCCTGCTGGGCTTCCCCAATGCCGGCAAGAGCACCTTCATCCGTGCGGTGTCGGCAGCCACGCCGAAGGTGGCCGACTACCCGTTCACCACCTTGTATCCCAACCTCGGCGTGGTCAGCGTGGAGCCACACCGCAGCTTCGTCATCGCCGACGTTCCCGGCCTGATCGAGGGCGCCGCCGATGGCGCCGGTCTGGGCGCGCAGTTCCTGCGCCACCTGCAGCGCACCCGCCTGCTGCTGCATCTGGTGGATATTTCACCGATGGAAGGCGGGGTGGAGGGCGTGTCGCCGGCCGAACAGGTACGGGCGATCGAGCGCGAACTGGGCAGGCACGATCCGGAACTGCTGGCCAAGCCGCGCTGGCTGGTGCTGAACAAGGCCGACCTGATGTTCGAGGACGAGGCGCAGGCCGAAGTCGAGAAGCTGGTCGGCGAGCTGGGCTGGGAAGGGCCACGCTATCTGGTGTCGGCGATTTCGCGCGAGGGTACCTGGCCGGTGGCGAAGGACGTGATGGCGTTCTTCGAGCGCCAGGACCGGGACGCGGCGGAAGCCGCGGCCGAAGCTGCGGGACATTCGGCGGACGCCGATGGCGGCTGAAGTAGGCGTCGTCGCCGGCGATTTTCACACCGGCAACGAAAAACCCGGCCGAAGCCGGGTTTCCGCTCATCCTCGCAATGACCGCCGCTGCCGCGCGCGTGCGCGGCGTGCGGGATCAGGCGGCCTGCAGCGCCTTGATGCGGGCGGTCAGGCGGCTCTTGTGGCGAGCGGCCTTGTTCCGGTGGATCAGGCCGCGCGAGCTGAAGCGGTCGATCAGCGGCTGGGCCGCGGCGAAGGCTTCCTGGGCGCCGGCCAGGTCGTTGGCGTCGAGCGCCTTGATGACTTTCTTGATGGAGGTGCGCAGCTGCGAACGCTGGGCCGTGTTGCGCGCATTGCGCACGACGGTCTGCTTGGCGCGCTTCTTGGCGGACTTGATGTTGGCCACGATGGAATCCTGGAATTCGGTTGTACGGGGTTGCGGGATGAGGTTCGGCGAACGCGAAACCGCCGGCAGGCGCCGGGTTTTCGCGGTAAAGAGCAAGAAATTATGGCGGATTCAGTAACTTGCGTCAACCATCCCGGCCGGCGGCGGTGCCGCCATGACTGAGCCGGCCGCGACCTCCGCCGCAGCGGCGGCAACGCCCCGCCGGGCCGGCCTGCTGCGCTCCAGCGCGGTGTTCAGCGCGATGACCCTGTTGTCGCGGATCTCCGGCCTGGTC
Source organism: Pseudoxanthomonas kalamensis DSM 18571 (assembly GCF_010211745.1). Lineage (GTDB taxonomy): Bacteria > Pseudomonadota > Gammaproteobacteria > Xanthomonadales > Xanthomonadaceae > Pseudoxanthomonas_A > Pseudoxanthomonas_A kalamensis. The sequence continues at coordinate 254,455 of NZ_PDWQ01000003.1, forward strand.
CGCGACCAGGTCTACGCCAACACCTTCGGTGCCAGCCCGGCGATGGACGCCTTCCTGGTCGCCTTCCGCATCCCCAACTTTCTGCGTCGGCTGTCGGCCGAGGGCTCGTTTGCCATGGCCTTCGTGCCGGTGCTGGCCGAGTACAAGGAAAAGGGCGACCGGCAGGCGGTCAAGGAACTGGTCGACCGGGTCACCGGCACCCTGCTGGCCGCGCTGCTGGTGGTCACCGCCGTGGTGGTGCTGGCCGCGCCGTGGGTGATGCGGGTGTTCGCACCGGGCTTCGACCCGATGTCCGAACAGGGGCAGCTGGCGGTGCAGATGCTGCGCATCACCTTCCCGTACCTGCTGTTCATATCATTGGCTGCGCTGGCCGGCGGCATCCTCAACAGCTACCAGCGCTTCGCGGTACCGGCGCTGTCGCCGGTGCTGCTGAACCTGGCGATGATCACCGCCGCGCTGGCGCTGGCGCCGCGCCTGCAGCAGCCGGTGATGGCGCTGGCTTGGGGCGTGTTCGTCGCCGGCATCCTGCAGCTGGCGTTCCAGTTGCCGTCGCTGGCACGGCTGGGCCTGCTGCCGCGACCGCGGCTGGCCGGTGGGCATGCCGGGGTCGGCAAGGTGATGCGGCTGATGGTGCCGACCCTGTTCGGCTCCTCGGTGGCGCAGTTGAACATGCTGCTGAACACGGTGGCGGCCTCGCTGCTGGTCAGCGGCAGCGTGACCTGGCTATATTTCGCCGACCGCCTGCTGGAGTTCCCGCTGGGGATGTTCGGGGTGGCGATCGGTACGGTGATTCTGCCGCACCTGTCCAGCCGGCATGCGGCCACCGACCCGGACGGCTATTCGAAGGCGCTCGACTGGGGCCTGCGGCTGTGCCTGTTGATCGGCCTGCCGGCGTGCCTAGGCCTGATCCTGTGCGCGCAGCCGCTGGTGTCGACCCTGTTCCAGCACGGCCGCTTCGATGCCGACGACACCCGCATGGCGCAGTGGGCGGTAATGGCGCTGGCCAGCGCGTTGCCGGCGTTCCTGCTGGTGAAGGTATTGGCGCCGGCGTTCTATTCGCGCCAGGACACCCGCACGCCGGTGAAAGCGGCGGTGATGGCGGTGCTGGGCAACCTGCTGGTCAACCTGTTGCTGCTGGCCGGACTGGTGTACCTGACCGAGCCGGGCAGGGCGGCGTTGGCGCTGACCGGCGGTTCGCCGATCGCGGCGCTGGGCGAGATTCCCGGTGCGCATGTCTGCCTGGCCATCGGTACCGCGGTGGCGGGCTGGCTGAATGCGCTGCAGTTGTGGTGGTACCTGCGCCGGGCGCGGGTCTATCGGCGCGAGCCGGGCTGGGCGAAGTTCCTATTGCGGCTGGGCGTGTCCTGTCTGGCGATGCTGGCGGCGGTCGTCGCCCTGCTGTGGCTGTGGCAGGACTGGAGCAGCTGGCACTGGAGCGAACGCGCCTGGAAGCTGGCGGTGGTGGTGGGTGCGGGCGCAGCGGCCTATGTGCTGACGCTGTGGCTGCAGGGCATGCGCCTGCGCGATCTGCGGCATTGAGGGAAGGATTCCCGATCGGGCGATGGCGGGCGGGACCGTCCGGCCCGCTATACTTGCCGCTTCATATGGGCAGGCTGTTTCGTGACGTCGACGGCGGGGTGTTGTTCCCGCAGGGTAGCGTGGTCTGCATCGGCGCCTTCGACGGCCTGCACCAGGGCCATCGTGCGCTGGTGCGCCACGCCGTTTCGCGTGGGCGGCAGTCGGGCTTGCCGGCGGTGGCGTTGAGTTTCGAGCCGCTGCCGCGAGAGTTCTTCGCCCGCGACACGCCGCCGCCGCGGCTGACCCTGCCGCGGGCCAAGGTGGAAGGGTTGCTGGGTCTGGGCGTCGAAGGCATCGGCCTGCTGCGATTCAATGCCGCACTGTCGGCGATGCCGGCCGAGGATTTCGTCCAGCGCCTGCTGGTCGGCCGCCTGCAGGCGCGTGAAGTGTGGATCGGCCCGGACTTTCGCTTCGGCCACCGCCGCGGCGGCGACTTGGCGCTGCTACGGACGATGGGTGCCGGGCTCGGTTTCGCCGCCGGCGAGATCGAGCCGGTCGATCACCACGACGGCCGCGTATCCAGCACGCGCATCCGCGAATGCCTTCGCCAGGGCGACTTCGCCAGTGCGGCACGACTGCTGGGGCGTCCGTACGCGATCGGCGGGCGGGTGGTGCGCGGGCGGCAACTGGGGCGCACGCTGGGCTTTCCGACCGCCAACCTGCGTTTCCCCAAGACCCCGGCGCTGTCCGGCATCTATGCCACCCGGGTGCACGGAGTCGGTGCGCAGCCATGGCCGTCGGTCTCCAGCTTCGGCACCCGGCCGACGGTGGACGGCGTCGAACCGTTGCTGGAAGCACATCTGTTCGACTTCGACGGCGATCTGTACGGGCGCCACATCGAAGTCGAATTCGTCGCCAAGCTGCGCGACGAGCTGAAATTCCCCGACTTGCCCAGCCTGACCGAGCAGATGCATCGCGATGCGGCCGAGGCACGTTCCCTTCTTTCCGAACACCAACGACGAGCGACGGCGTGAGCCAGGACTACAAAGCCACCCTCAACCTGCCGGCCACGGACTTCCCGATGCGCGGCGACCTGCCCAAGCGCGAGCCGGCGATGCTGGAGCGCTGGTATGCCGAGGATCTGTACTCGCGGCTGCGTGAGAACGCCAGCGGACGGCCGCTGTTCGTGCTGCACGACGGCCCGCCGTACGCCAACGGTGCCATTCATCTGGGCCACGCAGTCAACAAGATCCTCAAGGACATCATCGTCAAGTCGCGCTATCTGGCCGGCTACGACGCGCCGTACATCCCCGGCTGGGATTGCCACGGCCTGCCGATCGAGATCGCCATCGAGAAGAAGTACGGCAAGGTCGGGGTCAAGCTGGACGCGGCCGAGTTCCGGCAGAAGTGCCGCGAATACGCCGAGTCGCAGGTCGAACTGCAGTGCAGGGACTTCAAGCGCCTGGGCGTGATCGGCGACTGGGACCACCCGTACAAGTCGCTGGATTTCCGCTACGAGGCCAACGAGATCCGCGCGCTGGCCAAGATCGTCGCCAACGGCCACCTGACCCGCGGGGTGAAGCCGGTGCATTGGTGCTTCGACTGCGGTTCGGCGCTGGCCGAGGCCGAGATCGAATACCAGGACAAGGTGTCGCCGGCGATCGACGTGGCCTACGCCGCGCGCGACCCGCAGGCGCTGGCGCGGCGCTTCGGCGTCGAGCTGCCCGAGGGTGTCGAGGTCGCGCTGCCGATCTGGACCACCACGCCGTGGACGCTGCCGGCCTCGCTGGCGGTGTCGCTAGGGCCGGAGCTGGACTACGTGCTGGTGGAAGGCCCGGCGCACGGCGGCAAGCGCCGCTGGCTGGTGCTGGCACAGGCGCTGGCCGAGCGCGTGCTGCAGCGTTACGGCGTGACCGACATGGTCGTGCACGGGCAGGCGGTCAACGGCACGGGGTTGGAAGGTGCGCTGCTGGCGCATCCGTTCTACGAACGCGATATCCCGGTCATCGTCGGCGAGCACGTGTCCGCCGAGGACGGTACCGGCGCCGTACACACCGCGCCCGGACACGGCCAGGACGACTACGTGGCGGCCCGGCGCTACGGCATCGTCGAGCAGTACACCGCCGCGCAACTGAACCCGGTCGACGGACGTGGCGTGTATCTGCCGTCCACGCCGCCGGCCGGCGACACGCCGCTGGCCGGGCTGCATATCTGGAAGGCCAACGATGTCATCGTCGAGGTGCTGCGCGACAACGGCAGCCTGCTGGCGCTGCAGAAGATCGAGCACAGCTATCCGCATTGCTGGCGGCACAAGTCGCCGATCGCGTTCCGCGCCACCCCGCAGTGGTTCATTTCGATGGAGCAGGCCCACCTGCGCCGCGACGCGCTGGCCGCAATCAAGACCGTCGGCTGGTTCCCGACCTGGGGCGAGGCGCGCATCACCTCGATGGTGGAAGGGCGGCCGGACTGGACGATTTCGCGCCAGCGCACCTGGGGCGTGCCGATCGCCTTGTTCATTCACCGCGAAACCGGCGAACCGCATCCGCGCAGCGTCGAACTGATGGAGCAGGTGGCGACCTACGTGGAAAAGGACGGCGTCGATGCCTGGTACGCGCTGGACCCGGCCGAACTGCTCGGCGACGAGGCGGCCGATTACGACAAGGTCACCGACATCCTCGACGTGTGGTTCGATTCCGGCGTCACCCACGAATGCGTGCTGCGCGAGCGTGGCCTGGGAAAACCGGCCGATCTGTACCTGGAAGGCTCCGACCAGCACCGCGGCTGGTTCCAGTCTTCGCTGCTGACCGGAGTGGCGATCGACGGCGCGGCGCCGTACCGGCAATGCCTGACCCACGGCTTCACCGTGGACGAACACGGCCGCAAGATGTCCAAGTCGCTTGGCAATGGCATCGAGCCGCAGGACATCATGAAGACACTGGGTGCGGACATCCTGCGCCTGTGGATCGCCTCGGCCGATTACAGCAACGAGATGTCGCTGTCGCAGGAAATCCTCAAGCGCAATGCCGATGCCTATCGCCGCATCCGCAACACCGCGCGTTTCCTGCTCGGCAACCTGCATGGCTTCGATCCGGATGCGCATCTGCGTCCGCTCGACGACATGGTGGCGCTGGACCGCTGGATCGTGCACCGCGCCTGGGAGGTGCAGGAGAAGATCGCCGCCGCCTACGAGCGCTACAATTTTTCCGAGATCATCCAGTTGCTGCTGAATTTCTGCAGCGTCGATCTCGGCTCGCTGTACCTGGACGTGACCAAGGACCGCCTGTACACGATGCGCGAGGATTCGCGTGGACGGCGCAGCGCGCAGAGCGCGATGTACCGCATCGCCGAGGCCTTCGTGCGCTGGATCGCGCCGGTGCTCAGCTTCACCGCCGACGAGATGTGGGGTTACCTGCCGGGTGCGCGCAAGGACAACGTGCTATTCGCCACCTGGTACGAAGGGCTGGCCCCGCTGCCGGCCGATGCGCCGCTGTCGGCGGCCGATTTCGACGCTCTGCTGGCCTTGCGCGAGCAGGTGGCCAAGGTGCTGGAGCCGATGCGCGCCAACGGCGTGATCGGCGCGGCGCTGGACGCGGAAATCCAGGTGTCGGCGAATGCGGCCACGGTGGCGAAGTGGGCGCCGCTGGCCGATGAGCTGCGCTTCCTGTTCATCAGCGGCGACGTCGGCCTGAGCACGGTCGAGGCCGACGAGGTGTTCGTGCTGGCCGAGGCCAGCGCCAAACCCAAGTGCGTGCGCTGCTGGCACCACCGCGCCGATGTCGGTACGCATGCCGCGCATCCGCAGCTATGCGGCCGATGCGCGTCCAACGTCGACGGTCCCGGCGAAGATCGGAGCTGGTTCTGATGCCGGTTCGCGCCAGACCCAATGCGCTGGTCTGGCTGCTGCTGTCGGCGGCAGTCATCGCCCTGGACCAGTGGAGCAAGGCCTGGGTGCTGTCTTCGCTGCCGGAATTCACCCCGGTCGCGGTCATCGACGGATTCTGGAACTGGTACCGCACCTACAATACCGGCGCAGCGTTCAGCTTCCTCAGCGGCGCCGGCGGCTGGCAGACCTGGCTGTTCACCGCGCTCGCGGTCGGCGTCAGTGGCCTGTTGGGCTACTGGCTGTGGAAGCTGCCGCGCGGCGACTGGCGGCAGGCGCTGCCGTATTCGCTGGTGATCGGTGGTGCGCTCGGCAACGTCATCGACCGCCTGTTGCACGGCCACGTGATCGACTTCATCCAGTGGTACTGGCGGGACCACTACTGGCCGGCCTTCAATCTGGCCGATTCGGCCATTGTTGCCGGCGCCATCGGCATCGCCTTGCTGGGTCTGACCGGCGGAGGCGGGAAGCGGGTGGAGAGAAACGAGGGACGAGTCGAGAGAAGCGAGTAAACGCGCCACCCACTCGTTTCTCGTTCCTCTCCCCTCTACACTGCTCCCCATGGACGTCCTGCTCGCCAATCCCCGCGGTTTCTGCGCCGGCGTCGATCGCGCGATCGAGATCGTCAAGCGCGCGATCGAAACCCTGGGCGCGCCGATCTACGTGCGTCACGAGGTGGTGCACAACCGTTTCGTGGTCGATGACCTGAAACAGCGCGGCGCGATCTTCGTCGAGGAACTGGACGAGGTGCCGGACGGAGCCACTGTGATTTTCAGCGCCCATGGCGTCTCGCAGGCGGTGCGCCACGAGGCCGACCGGCGTGCGCTGAAGGTGTTCGACGCCACCTGCCCGCTGGTGACCAAGGTGCATCTGGAGGTCTCGCGCCATTGCCGCGCCGGCCGCGACGTGGTGCTGATCGGCCATGCCGGCCACCCCGAGGTGGAAGGCACAATGGGGCAGTGGAACCGCGAAAACGGTGCCGGCCGCATCTATCTGGTCGAGGACATCGGCGATGTCGCGAGCCTGCAGGTCTCGCAGCCGGACAACCTGGCCTACACCACCCAGACCACGCTGTCGGTGGACGACACCGTCGGCATCATCGAAGCCCTGCGCGTGCGTTTCCCGGCGCTGCAAGGGCCGAAGAACGACGACATCTGCTACGCCACCCAGAACCGCCAGGACGCCGTGCGCGAACTGGCCCAGCAATGCGACCTGGTGCTGGTGGTCGGTTCGCCGAACAGTTCCAACTCCAACCGCCTGCGCGAACTGGCGCAGCGCGATGGCGTCGAGGCCTACCTGATCGACGGCGCACAGGAGATCGATCCGGCCTGGGTCGCCGGCAAGCAGCGGGTCGGGGTGACCGCCGGTGCGTCGGCGCCGGAAGTGCTGGTGGCGGGGGTGATCGAGCGCCTGCGCGACCTCGGCGCGGGCAGTGTCGGCGAACTGCATGGCGAGCCGGAGGGCATGGTGTTCGCGCTGCCGAAGGAGTTGCGGCTGCAGCTGGTCGATTGACCCGGGTACCCCCGGCCCCTAGAATTCCCGCCTTGCGCCGGCCCTCGGCTGCGCCGCTTTTTGCCGAAGTAGCTCAGTCGGTAGAGCAACTGATTCGTAATCAGTAGGTCGGAGGTTCGATTCCTCTCTTCGGCACCAGGTGACGAAAAAGCCGCCCATGGGCGGCTTTTTCGTGGTTGCGGCGGCTGTGGATCAATGGCTGCCGTCGCTGGTCGGCCTGCGCTGACCCGGTGGCGGGCCAGGCGGCCGGCGGCCATCGGGCGGTGGTCCGAAACCCTCCGGCGGCGGGCCGCCCGGTCCACCAGGACCGCCGCCCGGAGGCATCTGTCCTTGGGCTTCGCAAACCGTTTCGTCCAGTGAAGTGCGGATCACCAGGGTCTTCGAAGCGAACATCACCCCATCGTCCATCCGTTGCACGTCGAACAGGTAGGGTGTGAAGTCTTCCTCGGCGCCGACGATGCCGTCGGTGGCCAATTGCGTGTCCGGTTGGCCATAGTCCCGATACAGCGACTGTGCGGTGAAGATCTGCTGGTTCAGTGCATCGGGGAACAGCAACTGAGTGGTGACGCTGCTCTGCGCGCCGTCGTCAGCGTCGTAGTCGCCGGTCATCACACGCAGATGAATGTGCACGGCACGACCGCGATACCAGCCTGGATAGCAGGTATCGAAGTTCACCACGCCGTTTTCGTCGGTGCGCTGATAACCGCGGAAAAACTGTTTGTCCAGATCATTCTCGTCGTTGGTACACATGGCCTGGATCTGTCCGGAATAGCCCCCGGTGTAGTTGGTGTGCCAGATCTCGACGATGGCGTCGCGGACGGGCTGGCATTGTGCATCGACCACGCGCAGGGCCAGTCTGAGCGGAATGCCTGCCCAGCCATCGCTGACGTCGCTGCGGAGCGGAGACAGGTCGTGGCAGGGACCGATCGTGGTCATGCAGGTCAGCACACAGGCGCCGCCAAGATCGGACGAGAATGGGTCCGGGAAACGTGCCGGATCGCCGATGGCGGCGGTGCCGCCGCTGGCCCATTCGCCATCGGCGGGGGCATTTCCGCCTTGCGGTTCGGCCGAAGCCGCAGGGCTGCGACAACCGATCAGCCCCAGCACTGGGGCGGCCAGCAGACTGGAGCCGGCCAGGCGCAGCAGCCGGCGGCGTTGGAAAAGGAGATCCTGGGAATTTGGCATGTTGGCGTCCTTGGGATGTCGGGCATGCAACGCTCCGGGAGCAGTCACGTTGACAGATGTGCCGCATGGCGTTGCTCGGTATTCAGTTGCTGCTTGGCCCCGTGGCGATCTCGCCTGCGGAGACCGAGGGACGCTACAGTTGGGCCTGTTCTCGCAACCGGTGTATTCGATGGTCAAGGCCGTGCCGAAATCGCGTTCCTCCCGTGCCGCCTATGTCTGCGGCGAGTGCGGGGCCAGTTTCAGCAAGTGGCAGGGTCAGTGCGGCGAATGCGGCGCGTGGAACACGCTGAGCGAAGTCGCCGTGGAGACGGCTGCGCCGGCCGCGCGCCGCGGCGGTTGGGCCGGCAAGATCGATCCGCCCAAGGTCACCGCACTGAAGGACGTGCGTCACGGCGAACAGGCGCGGGTCTCCACCGGCATCGGCGAGCTGGACCGCGTGCTGGGCGGCGGACTGGCCGACGGCGCGGTGGTGCTGGTGGGCGGCGACCCCGGCATCGGCAAGTCGACCCTGCTGTTGCAGGCGCTGGCGCGGCTGGCCGAGTCGATGCCGGTGCTGTACGTCACCGGCGAGGAGTCGCTGGCCCAGGTCGCCGGCCGTGCGGTGCGGCTGGACCTGCCACTGGACAACCTGCAGGCACTGGCCGAAACCGGGATTGAGAAGATCCTGGAGCATTCGGTGGCCGCGCAACCGCGGGTGATCGTGGCCGATTCGGTACAGACCCTGTGGACCGAAACCCTGACCGCTGCGCCCGGCTCGGTCAGCCAGGTGCGCGAGAGCGCGGCGCGATTGGTGCGTTACGCCAAGGAGACCGGTACCGCAGTATTCCTGGTCGGCCATGTCACCAAGGAAGGCGGGATTGCCGGCCCGCGCGTGCTCGAGCACATGGTTGATGCGGTGCTGTACTTCGAAGGCGAAAGCGGCAGCCGTTTTCGCGTGCTGCGCGCGTTCAAGAACCGCTTCGGTGCGGTCAACGAACTTGGCGTGTTCGCGATGGGCGAAAAGGGCCTGAAGGAAGTGCCCAACCCGTCGGCGATCTTCCTGTCCGGCGGCAGCACCGGTCAGCCCGGCAGTTGCGTGATGGTCACCCGCGAAGGCACGCGGCCGTTGCTGGTGGAAGTGCAGGCGCTGGTGGACAGTTCGCCGCTGTCGAACCCGCGCCGGGTGGCGGTCGGCCTGGAGCAGAATCGTCTGGCGATGCTGCTGGCGGTCCTGCACCGGCATGGCGGGGTGGGGGTCGGCGACCAGGACGTGTTCGTCAACGTGGTCGGCGGCATCCGCGTGCAGGAAACCGCCGCCGACCTGCCGGTGCTGCTGGCGGTGCTGTCGTCGTTGCGCGACCGGCCACTGCCGGAAAAGACCGTCGCCTTCGGCGAGATCGGACTGTCCGGCGAGATCCGCCCGGTGCCCAACGGCGAGGAGCGCCTGCGCGAAGCGGCCACCCACGGCTTCCGGCGTGCGATCGTGCCGAAGGGCAATGCGCCGAAGTCGGGTGCGTTCAAGGGGCTGGAGGTGATCGCGGTCGAGCGGTTGTCGCAGGCGCTGGAAGCGGCGGCGGAATAGCGGCGGGGCGGCAGCCGGCTGCGGCGGTCAGGTCCGCTGCAGCACCAGTTCCAGCACGAAGCGGCTGCCGAAAAACGCCAGCGCCAGCAAGGCCATCGCGACCAGGGTCCAGTGCGCGGCTTTCCTGCCGCGCCAGCCATAGCGCCAGCGGCCAATCAGCAGGGCGCCGAACACCAGCCACGACAACACGCTGAGCACGGTCTTGTGCGCCAGATGCTGGGACATGAAGTCCTCGACGAACAGGACGCCGGTCAGCAGGGTCAGGGTCAGCAGGACGAAGCCGGCGGTGATCGAGCGAAACAGCAGCGTCTCCAGTTCGGTCAACGGCGGCAGCACCTTCAGCCAGGCGTGGAAGTCGCGGCGGCGCAGGGCGCGTTCCTGCAGCCACAGCATGATTGCCAGCCAGGCCGATATGCTCAGCGTGGCGAACGCCAGCAGCGCGATCCAAGCGTGCATCTGCAACTGCCAGCTCAGCGCCGGCGCCGGCGCGTGCCCGTACAGGTGATAGATCGCCAGCAGCAGCGCCGCCAGCGGCAGCACGATCACGCCCAGCGCGGCCATGCGCCGGCGCGTGCCGAACAGGGTGGTCAGCGCGGCCATGCCCAGACCGACCAGGGACAGGGCGGCGAAGAAGTGCATGTCGGCGCCCCCCGGCGTGTGCCGCGCCACCCACAGGTGGTAGCCGCCGTGCAGCAGGACCGCCCCCAGCGCCGGCCACAGCCAGGCGCGGGTCGCGTCCAGCCGGTCGTGGCGCGCGGCCTGGACCAGCAGTCCGGCCGCAGTCAGGTACAGAACGATGGCGATGAGAACGATTGTCATCTGGCTCAGTGTCGCACAGGCGTGGCGAAGTTGGGCGCATCCGGCGGTCGATTCCGGCGCTGCCGCTATAATTCCGGGCCATTTTCCCATCATCTGCCCGTCCCGACATGTTCGAATCCCTGACCCAGCGACTTTCCGGCACCATCGAACGCCTGCGCGGGCGCGGCCGGCTCAGCGAGGAGAACATCCGCGAAGCCACCCGCGAGGTGCGCATCGCCCTGCTGGAGGCCGATGTGGCCCTGCCGGTGGTGCAGGCCCTGATCGAGCGGATCAAGGTGCGCGCGGTCGGCCAGGAGGTGCTGAAGTCGCTGACCCCGGGCCAGGCGCTGATCAAGATCGTCCACGACGAACTGGCCGCGGTGATGGGCGCGGCCGCCAGCGAGCTGAACCTCAACGTGCCGGCACCGGCGGTGATCCTGATGGCCGGCCTGCAGGGTGCTGGCAAGACCACCACGGTCGGCAAGCTGGGCCGCCACCTGAAGGACAAGCAGAAGAAGAAGGTGATGGTGGTCAGCGCCGACGTCTATCGTCCGGCCGCCATCGAGCAGCTGAAGACGCTGGCCGAACAGGTCGGCGTGGCCTTCTTCCCGTCCGACGCCGGGCAGAAGCCCGTGGACATCGTCCGCGCCGCCATCGCCGAAGCGAAGAAGACCTTCATCGACGTGCTGATCGTCGATACCGCCGGTCGCCTGAGCGTGGACGAGGCGATGATGGCCGAGATCCAGGCCCTGCACGCGGCGGTCGCCCCGGTCGAAACGTTGTTCGTGGTCGATTCGATGACCGGTCAGGACGCGGCCAGCACCGCCAAGGCCTTCGCCCAGGCGCTGCCGTTGACCGGCGTGGTGCTGACCAAGACCGACGGCGACGCCCGCGGCGGCGCGGCGCTGAGCGTGCGCTACGTCACCGGCAAGCCGATCAAGTTCATCGGTACCGGCGAGAAGACCGACGGCCTGGACGTGTTCCACCCCGAGCGCGTGGCCAACCGCATCCTCGACATGGGCGACGTGCTGTCGCTGGTCGAACAGGTGCAGCACAACGTCGACGAGGAGAAGGCCGCCAGGCTGGCCGCCAAGGTCGCCAAGGGCAAGAAGTTCGACCTCAACGACATGCGCGACCAACTGGAACAGATGCAGAGCATGGGCGGCCTGTCCGGGTTGATGGACAAGCTGCCGGGCCTGGGCCAGGTCCCGGAGCACCTGAAGCAGCAGGTGGCGCAGAACAGGGAAGTGCCGCGGATGGTGGCCATCATCAATTCGATGACGCCGAAGGAGCGCCGCAATCCGGCGCTGCTGAACGGTTCGCGCCGCGCCCGCATCGCCCGCGGTTCCGGCACCACCCCGGCCGACGTCAACAAGCTGATGAAGCAGTATCAGCAGATGGAGAAGATGATGGGCAAGCTGGGCCGCGGCGGCATGAAGGGAATGAAGGGCATGATGCGCGGCCTGCAGGGCATGATGGGCGGTCGCGGCGGCTTCCCGCCGATGCGTTGATGCTGCGATTTCCGTGATCTCTTCTTCCGTACGGGAGAAGGTGCTGCAGGCGGATGAGGGCGTGAGAGCGGATACCGACATGGCTGGCGCATGACGATTGCATTCCTCAACGGCCAGCCGGCCACTGCGGATGACCTGCGTGCGCTGGCGATCAGCAACTACGGGCACTTCACCTCGATGCCGGTGCGTGGCGGCGCGGTGCGTGGCCTGGACCTGCACCTGCAGCGGTTGCGCGAGGCGACCGCCGAGCTGTTCGCCACCGAACTGGACGAGGCGCGGGTGCGGGAAGCCCTGCGACATGCCACGCGGATGGCGCAGGGCGACGGCTCGCTGCGGTTGACCGTGTTCTCGCGCGACTTCGATTACCGGCAGCCGCTGCAGTCAGTGCCGCTGGACCTGCTGACCACCTGGTCGCCACCGGCGCCGCCGTCCGTGGCGTTGCGGCTGAAGTCGTACCCGTTCGTGCGGCCTTTGCCGCAGATTAAGCATGTCGCCACCTTCCCGCTGTTCCACTACCGCCGCCTGGCGCGGCTGGCGTGCTTCGACGATGCCCTGTTCGTCGAGGGAGCGGGGCCGCAGGCTGCGGTGGTGGAGGGCACGGTATGGAACCTGGGCCTGTGGGACGGGCAGGGCATCGTCTGGCCGCAGGGACCGGCGCTGCGCGGCACCAGCGAGCGGATGCTGCAGTCCGGGCTGGAACGCATCGGCGTGCCGCAGCAATGGCGGCGGGTGCGGCTGGACGAGCTGGCCGGCTTCTCCGGGGCCTTTGCGGCCAATGCCAGCCAGATTCAGCTGATCGCCGAGGTGGATGGCCAGGCGCTGCCGCAGCCACCGGAACTGGATGACCTGCTGATACGGGCGCTGGCGCAGACGCCCTGGCTGCCGCTATAGCCGGACCCCGACAGGGGCCTGTCGTGCCAGCGCCGGACAGGTTTCCTTCCCCCGATCAATGGCTTACAATGTGCGGCTTACCTCGCCATCCTGGCGACTGGGCAACACTGGAAAATCATGGTCAAGATCCGCCTCACCCGTGGCGGCGCGAAGAAGCGCCCCTTCTACCACATCATCGTCACCGACTCGCGCAGCGCGCGCGATGGCCGCAACATCGAGCGCCTGGGCTACTACAATCCGGTCGCTTCCGGCAACGACAAGCGTGTCGAGCTGGACATCGCCCGCGTCGACCACTGGGTCGGGCAGGGTGCGCAGCTGACCGACAAGGTCCGCAACCTGTACAAGGAAGCGGTCAAGGTCCAGGCCCCCGCGGCCTGATCCCGCGGCGGCTGTTTCCGCCAATGAACGAGACCGGGCGCCGCATCCTGCTGGGCAGGATCGTCGGTGCCTTCGGCGTGCGCGGCCAAATCAAGCTGGAATCGTGGACCGAGCCGCGTGCGGCGATCTTCCGCTACCAGCCGTGGATCCTGCGCGACCCGGCTGGCCGCGAGCGTGAGCTGGATGGTGCGCGCGGCAAGGAATCGGGCAAGCACCTGATCGCCAATTTTCCCGGCGTCGAGGATCGCGACACGGTCGAAGCCCTGCGCGGCACCGAGGTCTGGGTGCCGCGTTCGGCGTTGCCGCCGCCGGGGCCGGACGAATACTACTGGGTCGATCTGGAAGGGCTGCGGGTGCTCAACGTGGACGGCACCGACTTCGGCAACGTGTCCCACCTGTTCTCCACCGGCGCCAACGAGGTGCTGGTGGCGCGCGGCGAACGCGAGCGCCTGATTCCGTTCGTGCAGCCCGAGTACGTCAAATCGGTCGATTTCGACGCCGGCGTGGTCACCGTGGACTGGGATCCTGAGTTCTAGGGGCGAGGAACGAGTGGAGAGGAACGAGGAGCGAGTGGGTTCCTGCCCGGAGCCACTTTTGCTTTAGTCTCACACTCGCTCCTATCCACTCGTTCCTCTCCACTAGCTCCTCGCCCCATGCGTATCGACGTCATCAGCCTGTTCCCCGAATTCGTCGCCCAGTGCGCCGGCTTTGGCGTGGTCGGGCGGGCGCAGGAGCGTGGCCTGCTGTCGCTGCATGGCTGGAATCCCCGCGACCATGCCCAAGGCGGTTATCGGCGGGTCGACGACAAGACCTTCGGTGGCGGGCCGGGCATGGTGATGATGATCGAGCCCTTGCAGGCCTGCCTGGCCCAGGCACGCGCCGCCGATTCCGCCCTCGCGCCGCTGATCTACCTGAGCCCGCAGGGGCGCCCGCTGGATCAGGCCCGGGTACGCGAACTGGCGGCGATGCCGCGGCTGATCCTGCTGTGCGGACGCTACGAAGGCGTGGACGAGCGCTTCGTCCGGGCCGAGGTGGACGAGGAAATCTCGATCGGCGACTACGTGCTGTCCGGTGGCGAACTGCCGGCGGCGGTGCTGGTCGATGCGTTGGCGCGGCTGCAGGACGGGGCGCTGAACGACGCCGAATCGGCGGCCCAGGACAGCTTCGAGGACGGCCTGCTGGACTGCCCGCACTACACCCACCCGGCCAGCCACCCGCTGGGCGAGGTGCCGGCGGTGCTGCGCTCGGGCGACCATGCCGCCATCGCCCGCTGGCGGCGCCAGCAGGCCTTGGCCCGGACCTGGCGGCGGCGTCCGGACCTGCTGGAGCGGGCAGGGCTTTCAGAGCAGGATCGGGCCCTGCTGCAGGCCTGGCGGGACAAGCACGAAAACGGCAGCGAACCCTAGCCAAAGCCCTGAAGAATCAGTATGATGTGCGGCTCGCTGGCCGGTCTGGCCTGCGGTCACAACAACAAACGTGCGGCGCAATCCCGCGACCGCATCCGCCTGAAGTTGTCCGACAACGACACGCCCACGCGCCCACCGGCGCACGAACCACACGGTACCGACATGAGCCGTCTCAACAAGTCCATCGTTTCCGAATTCGAATCCGCGCAGATCCAGCGCGAACTGCCCGCCTTCAGCCAGGGCGACACCGTCGTGGTCAACGTCAAGGTGAAGGAAGGCAACCGCGAGCGCGTGCAGGCCTACGAAGGTGTGGTCATCGCCAAGAAGAACGCCGGCCTGAACTCCTCGTTCACCGTGCGCAAGATTTCGCACGGCTACGGCGTCGAGCGCGTGTTCCAGAGCCACAGCGCCACCATCGAGTCGGTTCAGGTGAAGCGTCGCGGCAAGGTCCGCGCCGGCAAGCTGTACTACCTGCGCGGCCTGCAGGGCAAGAAGGCGCGCATCAAGGAAGACCTGGCCGCCACCGCGCAGGCCAAGGCCGCCAAGCTGGCCGCCGAGGCTGCCGCCGCCGAGTAATCGCGGCGCGAAGCTGGCAGCATGCGAACGGCCGCCCTCGGGTGGCCGTTCTGCTTTTTGCCGGCATGCTGACGGTGGCGGCGTGAATCAGGGACGTTCCCAGGATTCGATCGGCCCTTCGACGATGCGGAACAGCGGATGCGGCTGCGGCAATTGCGTGCGCAGTTCCCGATAGCGCGCCGGATCGCGTTGCTGCAATTTGGCCAGCAGGTGCCGCCATTCGTGGTCGAGCTGTCCCCGGCTGCACGCAACAGGAGTCACGCCGCGGGCCGGCCCCAGCTTGCTGCGATCGAAGCAATAGCCGCGTTCGGCGGCTTCATCGGCCACGACCTTCAGGTAGGCGTTGATCGTGGAAACCGGCGCGGTCTGCTGGCGGAAACGCTGCAATTGCGGGTGATGCCGGTAGCCGCGGGTCTGGCCGCGCAACACGGCGCGCGCCAGCAGGCCTTCGCGCCACAGGGCGACGATGCCCTTGGCGTCGAGGAAGCGGGGATGCAGGGACCACAGGCGCATGGTGCTTCCGGGCGAATATCCGTGATGAATGACGTGCCTTCGCGGCGGGCGGATAATACGCCGAATTCCGCATTCCCCCATCGCATGCAATCCGAATCCGCTTCCGTTCGTCTCGACCTCTGGTTGTGGGCCGCGCGCTTCTACAAGACTCGCGCATTGGCCAAGCAGGCGGTGGAAACCGGCAAGGTCGAAGTGGGCGGACAGCGGCCGAAGCCGTCGCGCGCGCTGCGCGAGGGCGATGCGTTGCAGGTTGTCCGCGGCGAGGAATGTTTCGAGGTCGTGGTGCTGGCGTTGAGCGATACCCGTGGCCCGGCCAGCGTCGCCCAGACCCTGTATCGCGAGAGTGAGGAATCGCGCCGGCGGCGCGAGGAAGCACGCGCATTGCGCCGCGCCGCGGCCGATGGCTACCGGCCGCCGACCCAGAAACCCGACAAGCGGGCCCGGCGCCTGATCCAGGCCCTGGGCGACATCGACGCGATGTAGGCCGGCCCCGGCGTCAGCTGGCTTCCGGTGCCTGCTGCTCCAGTGCTTCGAAGTCCTCTTCGCGCAGCGCCAGGAAGGCCCAGAACGGCGCGTCATGGGTTGCCCAGTAGCTGCAGGCCTCGTCGAGAATCGACAGCAAGGTGTCGAAATCGCCCTCGTTGGCGCCATGCAGGTCGCTTGCCTGGTCGAACAGCAGCGCATGGCCGCGCGCCGGCAGCCATTGCAGGTCGCGCAGGCTGTCCGCCAGCGCATCCCAGTTGCGGCCGGAACCGGGCGGGAAATCCAGCGCCACGGCGACGCGCAGCAACAGCGTGCGCTTGTCGCGGCAACCGGCCAGGTCGATGCGGCAGGGGCGCAGGTCGGCATCGCGTGCGGCGACCTCCAGCGTGTCCAGATCGTCGGCGGTGACGAAGAACACGCCGGCGCGCAGCGGGTCTTCCAGGCCCAGGTCGAATCCGGAACCGGTCATGGCGTCACCTCGAAACGGCGGAAGCTGTCGTAGTGGTCGTCGGTGTAGTAGTACTCGCTTGGTGGTTGTCCGCCGGTGACGATGCGGCGGGCGCCGCGATGATTCAGCCCGGGCGTGTCCACGGTGTACTCGCGGTAGTAGCCGCGCGCCCGCGACGGCAGGTGGCCTTCGCGGTTGCCGAACACGCCGCCGTCCTGCGGATGGGGGAAGGGGCCGCCTTGGCGGATCAGGCGCAGGGTGTCGTGCGCCTCGCGCGGAAGGAAGGCGGGCAGGGTGTCCGTGTCCGAGACATCGTTCGTTTTCGCGGCCGGCGCCGATGCCTGCGGGACCGGGACCGGTGCGGCGCCGGGTCGCTGTTGCGACCACCAGGCGAGGGCCAGCAGCAGTGCAATCGCGATCCAGAGGGCCGGGGATTTGCGCATGTACCAAAGCGTCCTCAGTCGAACAGGAAGCGGCCGCAGCCGCGGTATTCGCGGTCGCCGACGCCGAGCATGGCCGAGGCCGGGTAGATCTGGTCGCTCATGCCGTCGCTGCAGTCCTCGCGAACGATGACGAGCTTCACCGCGCTGCCGTCGTCGGCGGTGCCGGCAAAGCCGACGGCGTCGGCCAACGGCTGCGATTGCGCCACCTCGAGCATGCGCTCGCCATAGTCCAGCGACAGATGCATGGCGGGCGCTTCGCCCATCGCCACTTCCACCGACCAGCCCGGCTCGTTGCCGACGCCGCGGAAACCGATGCCGCGCTCACGTGCGGCGTCCCAGGGCGATGAGGCGAGCGGAACCGTTTCGGCATCGGTGGGCGTTGCTGTGACCTCGCCGGCATCCGTTGCCGGTTCCGTAACCGATGCCGTCCTGTCGCAGGCAACCAGTCCCAGCGACAGCATCAGCAGGCAGGGCAGACGGGGGTTCATGGCGCGTTCCGGTTTCGCATGTGCTGCGGGAAGTCCGGTCGATTGTAGGGGGTGCGGCTGTACGCAAGCCGAAGCGGCGCCGGTGCGCCGCAGCATCGGTTAGGCTTGCCGTTCCGCCATCCTGGAACCGCGAACCGATGACGAATGCCGCAGCCCCGCCCGGGGCGGACCCCACGGGCCGATTGCCGCGCCAGATTCCCTACATCATCGGCAACGAGGCCTGCGAGCGCTTCAGCTTCTACGGCATGCGCAACATTCTGGTGCCGTTCCTGGTCAGCAGCATCCTGTTGGCCTATCTGCCGGAAGCGGAGCGCGAGGGCACGGCGAAGGACGTGTTCCATACGTTCGTTATCGGCGTGTACTTCTTCCCGCTGCTGGGTGGCTGGCTGTCGGACCGCTTCTTCGGCAAGTACAACACCGTGCTGTGGTTGTCGCTGGTGTACTGCGCCGGACATGCCTGTCTGGCCCTGTTCGAGGACAACCGCAACGGTTTCTACACCGGCCTGTTCCTGATTGCGCTGGGTTCCGGGGGTATCAAGCCGCTGGTGTCGGCCTTCGTCGGCGACCAGTTCGACCAGAGCAACAAGTCGCTGGCCAAGGTCGTCTACGACGCTTTCTACTGGACGATCAACTTCGGCTCGTTCTTCGCTTCGCTGTTGATGCCGATCTTCCTGCGCAACTACGGGCCGTCGGTGGCGTTCGGCATTCCGGGTCTGCTGATGTTCGTGGCCACGGTGGTCTTCTGGGCCGGCCGGCACAAGTACGTGCACGTGCCGCCGTCGCCGCCGGACCCGGACTCCTTCCTCAAGGTGGTGCGCAGCGCGCTGCTGGGACCGGCGCCGGGCAAGGGCGCGGGGACGCTGCTGGCCGGCATCGGTGTGGTGCTGGCGCTGGCTTCGCTGGCGCTGATCCCGTCGATGGGCTTCGTCAAGGCGGTGCTGATCGGCCTGGGGCTGCTGATCGCGCTGGTCGGAAGTGGCGCCTCGATGCAGTTGGAGCGCGCCGGCGCGAAGCATCCGCAGCAAGCCATCGAAGGCGTGCGCGCGGTGTTGCGGGTACTGATCGTGTTCGCCCTGGTCACCCCGTTCTGGTCGCTGTTCGACCAGAAGGCGTCGACCTGGGTGCTGCAGGGCCAGACCATGCATATCCCGCACGAGGCCTGGTGGTGGCCGAGCTGGCTGGTGGTGACGGCCGGGCAGATGCAGGCGTTGAATCCGATCATGGTCATGCTGCTGATCCCGTTCAACAACCTGGTGCTGTACCCGCTGCTGCGGCGGGCCGGTTTCGAAACGACCGCGCTGCGGCGGATGGGCTTCGGCATCGCCTTTTCCGGTCTGGCCTGGGTGGTGGCCGGCCTGATCCAGCTGTGGATCGACGGCGGCGATCCGGTATCGCTGGCCTGGCAGGTCCTGCCGTACCTGCTGCTGACCTTCGGCGAGGTGCTGGTTTCGGCGACCGGGCTGGAATTCGCCTACAGCCAGGCGCCGCGGGCGATGAAGGGCGTGATCATGAGCTTCTGGCTGCTGTCGGTGTCCTACGGCAACCTGTGGGTGCTGCTGACCAATGCCGGGGTCCGCCACCCGGCGGTGATCGAACGGATCGCCGCGACCGGTCTCAGCGAGAACGCGTTCCTGATGTTCTTCTTCGCCGTCTTCGCCTTCGTGGCCGCGCTGGCGTTCGCCCTGTACGCCAGGCGCTACCCGATGCAGGACAATTACCGCACCACCTGATCGAGACGAAACGGAATCCCATGGAAAGCATGTTCACCTGGATCATCATCGGCGCCACCGTGCTGGTGTCGTGGCTGGCCTTCAACGACCGCCGGCTGATGGATCGGCTGATCCTGTGGCCGCCGGCCATCGACAAGTCGAAGCAGTACGACCGGCTGCTGACCTACGGCTTCCTGCACGCCGACTTCGCCCATCTGCTGTTCAACATGGTCACCCTGTACTTCTTCGGGCGCTACATCGAGGCGGTCATGAGTCGCTGGAGCGGGCCGTGGGTGTTCCCGCTGTTCTACCTGTCGGCACTGGTGGTATCGATCCTGCCCAGCTACCTGAAGAACCAGCACAACCCGCGCTACTACAGCCTGGGCGCCTCGGGCGCGGTGTCGGCGGTGCTGTTCGCCTTCATCCTGCTGCAGCCGTGGACGTGGATCTTCGTGTTCTTCATTCCGGTGCCGGCCATCGTCTATGCGGTGGCCTACGTGGCCTACAGCATCTGGATGGACCGCAAGGGCGGGGACCATATCAACCACAGCGCGCATCTGGCCGGTGCGGCCTATGGGGTGATGTTCATGCTGATCATGCGCCCGGATGTGCTGGGGCATTTCCTGAATGCGGTAGCCAACCCCGGCTTTCCGCGCTGAGCCAAAAGAAACGGCGCGCCGGAGTCCCCACTCCGACGCGCCGCGGATCCGTCCTGGTGTGCTGGATTGGCGCCGCTTCCGTGCGACGTTCCGAGGATGCTCAGGCGGCGAAGGCCGACGGTGGCTGCGAGTCCTGCAGGTCTTCCCCGTAGGAAGAGATCAGTCGCTCGTACACGGCGTTGTTCAGTCGCTCGAATTCCCAATCCTGGGTGTTGCCGGTGACGGCCAGTTGATAGAGGCCTTCAAGCAGGCTGAAGTCGCTGACCGTGTCGTTGCTGGCGATGGCGTCCTGGAAGCTCATAGTGGTTCCCCTGGATGGATGTGGAAAAAGACTCTCGAAGGGGTATATGCAGTAACCGTGCCAACATTCCCTGGCAGGCCGAATCCGCCCGTGGCAAGGGGCCTCGCGGCGAACGGCGGGGCCGAAACGGGCCGAAAGTGACCCATTGCGTCGGCATTTGCCGCTTGCGACGGTCGCAGTGGGCCGGGGACTGCCAGACGGTGGAAATGCGGGGCTTATATACTGGTCCGGCCATCGGGGCGCGGCAGGATGGGGGTGGGCGCGAACCGGCGACGCCCCGCGGGGCAAGGGCCGTACCGATGGAATCGCATCCGCTACCGAGGATTCCGGACGTGACATCGCATCGCATCATCCTGGCCGCCGTTTGCTTGTTCGCCCTGCTGGCCGTGGCCGGCTGCAAGCCGGATTCCGACAGCGCATCGCCATCCGTGGCGCCTACGGCGCCGGTGGCGGACGATCAGGCCGTGCCGCCGGCCGAACCGGAGACGGTCGAGCTGAAGGACGTCATCGAGACCAACGACCGCTACGTCATCGGCATCAGCTACCCGCCGGGGATCAACCGCTATCCGGGGCTGGCGCGCGCCATCGGCGCCTATGTGCAGGAAGCGAAGGACGGGCTGATGGCGGCGGTCGAGGGTTTCGGCAACGACAAGCCGTCGATTCCCTACGAACTGTCGCTGAATTTCGAACAGGTGCTGGACAGCCCCGATCTGGTCGCGATCGCCGCCGACGGCAGCCGCTACACCGGCGGTGCCCACGGCGAGCCGCTGGTGGCGCGCTTCGTCTGGCTGCCGAAGCAGGACAAGGCATTACAGGCCGATGAGCTGATTCCGGGCGCCGACGGCTGGATGGCGATCAGCGGCTACGTGCGCGAGCAACTGCGCACGGCGGTCTCGGTGCGCGCCGATGCCGACGAGATGGCGCCCGAGGATCGCGCGCGGCTGGTGCGTACGGCCAACAAGGTGATCGACGAGGGTACCGAGCCGGATTCGGACAATTTCCGCCAGTTCCAGCCGCTGGTCGATGCGCAGGGCAAGCTGTCCGCGCTGCGCTTCGTGTTCCCCCCGTACCAGGTCGGCCCCTACGCCGACGGTACACAGAGCGTGGACGTGCCGATCGAAGTGCTGCGCCCGTATCTGGCCCCGGAATACGCCGGGTTGTTCGAATGAGGTGATCCCGCCGGGAGGTCATGCACCAGGTCCGTTTCCAGCGCCGTGTCGAAATGCTGCTCGCCGAAGCCGACGTGCAGGTCGGCGGTGGTCGTCCCTGGGACCTGCGGGTCAACGATTCCGGTTTTTACCCACGGGTACTGGCGCAGGGTTCGCTGGGTCTGGGCGAAAGTTACATGGATGGCGACTGGGATACCGGCTCGCTCGACGGATTGCTGCATCGGCTGATGATGGCGCGGCTGGACGAGCGCGTGCATGGCCGCGGCGAAGTCTGGGATGCACTGCGCGCCCGGGGTGTTCAATCTGCAGAACCGCCGCCGCAGCCGTGCGGTCGGCGAGCGCCATTACGACCTCGGCAACGACCTGTACGCGGCGATGCTCGGCGAGCGCCTGGTCTACAGCTGCGGCTACTGGCGACAGGCCGACGATCTGGATCAGGCGCAGCTGGCCAAACTGGACCTGGTCTGCCGCAAGCTGCAATTGAAGCCGGGGATGAAGGTGCTGGACATCGGCTGCGGCTGGGGCGAGGCGCTGAAGTACGCGGCCGAGCGGTACGGCGTCAGCGGAGTCGGAGTGACGATCTCGGCCGAACAGGCGGCCTATGCAAGCGAGTTGTGCGTGGGTCTGCCGGTTGAGATCCGCCTGCAGGATTACCGCGACATCGACGAGCGCTTCGATGCGGCGTTCTCGATCGGCATGTTCGAGCACGTCGGGGTGAAGAACTACCGCGGCTATTTCGAAACCGTGCGCCGGCTGCTGCCGGAGGATGGCTTGTTCCTGCTGCATACCATCGGCGGCAACGTGTCGGTGCAGCGCACCGATCCATGGATCGCACGCTACATCTTCCCCAATTCGATGCTGCCTTCGGCACGCCAGATCGCCGAAGCCAGCGAGGGTCTGTTCGTGATCGAGGACTGGCACGGTTTCGGCACCGACTACGACCGCACGCTGCAGGCCTGGCGCGACAACGTCGAGGCGGCATGGGAACGACTTGATGAGCGCTACGACGAGCGCTTCCGCCGCATGTGGCGCTTCTACCTGGCGGCCTCGATGGCAACCTTCCGCAGCCGTCGTTCGCAGTTGTGGCAGCTGGTGCTGTCGCCGCACGGGGTGCCGGGCGGTTATGTCGCGCCGCGCTAGGCAACGCCGGAAACGACTGCGCCGCCCGAAGGCGGCGCAGCGCGAGGCGGAACAGAGCCGGGCTCAGGGAGTGGTCAGGCCGCGTTTCTCCAGCAGCGGACCGATCTGCGGCTCGTGGCCGGAGAAGTCCAGGAACAGCTGCGAGGCGTCCTTGTTGCCGCCCTGCGACAGCACCGTCTGGCGGAAGTGCTCGCCGTTGGCCACCTTCAGGCCGCCGTGCGCCTTGAACCATTCCACGCTGTTGGCGTCCAGCACTTCCGACCAGATGTAGGCGTAGTAGCCGGCCGCGTAGCCGCCCATGATGTGGCTGAAGTACGGTGTGCGATAGCGCGGCGGGACCGGCGCGTAGTCGGTGCCGTTCTTCTTCAGCGCTTCGGCTTCGAAGGCCATCACGTCCTTGGCTGCCGGTACCTGCTCGGGGCGCAGCTGGTGCCAGCTTTGGTCCAGCATCGCCGCGCCGAGGTACTCGGTGGTGGCGAAACCCTGGTTGAACTTGGCTGCCGCCAGCACCTTGTCCAGCAACGCCTGCGGCATGGCTTCGCCGGTCTGGTAGTGCTTGGCGTAGTTGGCCAGGACCGACGGCCAGTCGGCCCACATCTCGTTGACCTGCGACGGATACTCGACGAAGTCGCGCGGTACGTTCATGAAGAAATACGGGTATTTCACATCGGAGAACATGCCGTGCAGGGCATGGCCGAATTCGTGGAACGCGGTAGTGACCTCGTCCCAGGTCAGCAGGGTCGGTTTGCCTTCCACCGGCTTGGGCACATTGAGATGGTTGGCGACCACCGGCAGATTGCCGGTCAGATCGCTTTGCTGCACATAGCTGTTCATCCACGCGCCGCCGCGCTTGGACGGACGCGCGTACGGATCGAAGATGAAGATGGCCAGCTGCGAACCGTCGGCGTTGAACACGTCGTAGGTCCAGGTGTCCGGATGGTACTTCGGCAAGTCTGTGCGTTCCTTGAAGCTGATGCCGTACAGCTGGTTGGCGGCATAGAAGACGCCGTTTTCCAGCACGTTCTTCATCTCGAGGTAGGGTTTGAGCTGCGACTCGTCGAAGTCGTACTTCTGCTGACGCACCTTTTCGGCGTAGAACGACCAATCCCAGGGCTGCAGCTGGAAGTCACCGCCTTCGGTATCGATCACCGCCTGCATGTCGGCGGCCTCGCGCTTGGCGTTGGCGACCGCGGCCGGCGCCAGTTCGCCCAACATGCGGTTGACCGTTTCCGGGTTGCCGGCGCCTTCGTCGGCCAGCACGAAGGCGGCCGGGGTGTCGTAGCCGAGCAGGTTGGCGCGCTCGCCGCGCAGGCGCACCACCTCCGAGACGATGGCGGTATTGTCCCACTGATTGCCACGGCTGCCGCGGGCGATCGAGGCCTCGTGCAGGCGCTGGCGCAGGGCGCGATTCTCCAACTGCGACTCCGGCGGCTGGCCGGTGGTGTTGAGCAGGGTGATGACGTACTTGCCTTCCAGCCCGCGGGAAACGGCTTCCTTGGCGGCGGCATCGATCTGCTCGTCGGTCAGGCCTGCGAGCTCGGCGCGGCTGTCCACGACCACGGCAGAATCGTTGACTTCGGCCAGCACGTTGTCGCTGAACTGGGTCGACAGCTCGGCCAGGCGGGCGTTGATCTCGCGCATGCGCGCCTTGTCTTTTTCCGACAGGGCGGCGCCGGCGCGGACGAAATCGGTGTAGTAGCGCTCGATCAGGCGGGTGTCGAGGGCATCCAGGCCCAGCGCCTCGCGCTGGTCGTACAGCGCCTTGACCCGGGCGAACAGGCGCTCATTGAGATAGATGCTGTCGCGGTGCGCGGACAGCTTGGGCGCATATTCGGCGCGCAGCTTGTTGCGGGTGTCGTTGGTATCGGTGCCGACCAGGTTGAAGAATACGGTCAGCGCGCGGTCCAGCACCTGGCCGCTCTTCTCCATTGCCACGATGGTGTTTTCGAAGGTCGGCATCGAGCGCTGGTTGACGATCGCGCCGATCTCCTTCAGCTGTTCGGCCATGCCGGCGTCGAAGGCCGGGGCGAAATCGCTGTCGTGGATCTTGTCGAACTGCGGGTAGTGAAGCGGCAGCGGGCTTTCGGCGAAGAACGGATTGGCCGCCTGGGCATTGGCGGCGGATGGGGTGGCAGCCTGGGGGCTGGCCTGGGAGTGGGCGGGCATGGCGAGTCCGAGGGTGACGGCGATGGCGAGGGCCAGACGTTGGCTCATGGGTGGTTTCCTGACACGGGCATGATCGCACAGCGTAGCGCAGCTACCCGGTGCGAACCCGTGACAAATGGCATAGGCTTCCGATCTTGCCGTCTGCGCCGACGGG
The DNA here is from genome assembly GCF_010211745.1 of Pseudoxanthomonas kalamensis DSM 18571. Taxonomy (GTDB): domain Bacteria; phylum Pseudomonadota; class Gammaproteobacteria; order Xanthomonadales; family Xanthomonadaceae; genus Pseudoxanthomonas_A; species Pseudoxanthomonas_A kalamensis. The sequence goes on from NZ_PDWQ01000003.1 coordinate 279,344, forward strand.
CGGGCGCAAGTGCCTGATTCACAATAGTGCGGACGCAGGGAGGAGTAACGTGACCCGCTTCCACGATTTCATTGCCGAGGATATCGACGGCCAGCCAGTGCCGATGGACCGCTACCGGGGCAAGCTGGTGCTGGTGGTCAACGTGGCCTCCAAGTGCGGTTTTACCCCGCAATACGCGGCGCTGGAGGCGCTGTGGCAGCAATTCGGCGAGCACGGGCTGGTGGTGCTGGGTTTCCCCTGCGACCAGTTCGGCCACCAGGAACCCGGCGACGAGGCGCAGATTCGGGAGTTCTGCTCGTTGAACTTCGGCGTCAGCTTCCCGATGTTCGCCAAGGTCGAGGTCAACGGCGCCCATGCGCACCCGCTGTGGACGTGGCTGCAGCAGCAGAAGCGCGGCCTGCTGGGCAGTGGCAGGATCAAGTGGAATTTCACCAAGTTCCTGGTCGATGGCGAAGGCCGGGTGATCGCCCGTCACGCGCCGGTGGTGAAGCCGGAAAAGCTGGCCGGCGAGATCGCCGCGGCACTGGGTGCGGCGGCATGAGATCGCGGGTAATGGTCCAGATCGAATGCCGCAATACCGGCTACGTTGCACCTTTGGGGTGTCAACGGTACTGGAACCGGTGGTCGACGAAATGGAAGGCGGGTCGCCGCCGGAGTATCACCTGATCCAGTTCGTGTGTGCACTGATTGAGGAGGCGATCCGTGATGCCCGCACGGGGAAAGTCTGAGCTCCCGGTCGCGGTCTATTTCGCGGCGACGGGGCGGTTGCGTACCTCTTCCGGCAATAGCGCCAGTACTTCCTCAACGATGCCAGGCAGCGACTTTTCGGAATAACCGCGATGGACGTGGGCGATGCGTCCGTCCTGATTGATCATGAACATGTTGGGCAAGGCTTGCACGCCGTAGCGATCGCTGACGGTGCCTTCGGCATCATGGATGTAATCCAGATCGAACTTGCTGTTGGCGCGCAGAACCGCCTTGAAGTCCTGTTTGGGTTCCTTGAAGTTGACCGCGAAGACCTGAAGGGCGTCGCGGCCGACAGTCTTCTGGAAATGCGCCAGAACTGGCAGCTCCTTGCGACAAGGTCCGCACCAGGAAGCCCAGAAGGTCACGATCACGACTTTGCCGCGGTGGTCGGCCAGATTGACGAGATCGCCTTTCCATTGCGTTCCCAGCTCTTGTGGCGGGATATCGCCGACCTTGGGTTGCGGGGACAGGTCACCGGCGTGGATGGGCAGGGCGGCCAAACACAGCCCCGCGATGATCAGCAGCGGTTTCAGCATCACGCCATCCTCCCCCTTGGCACAGGGGCAATCTAGCACGGTTTACTTCTCGACGAAGGCGCGCTCGAACACGTATTCGCCCGGGCTGCCGATCCGTGGCGCGGCACTGAATCCTCGCCCGTCCAGCAGGCTGCGGAAGTCGGCGAGCATCTGCGGGCTGCCGCAGATCATGGCGCGGTCGTGCGCCGGGTCGAGCGGCTCGATGCCCAGCGTGCGCATCATCTCGCCGCTGGCCATTAGGTCGGTCAGCCTGCCACGGTTGCGGAAGTCCTCGCGGCTGACCGCCGGGTAGTACAGCAGCTTCTCGCGGATCGTCTCGCGCAGCAGTTCGTGCTGGGGCAGTTCCTTCTCGAAATAGTCGCGGTAGGCCAGATCCTTTTCGTGGCGTACGCCGTGGGTCAGGATCACCTTGTCGAAGCGTTCGTAGGTTTCCGGGTCCTTGACGATCGACAGCCACGGCGCCAGCCCGGTGCCGGTTCCCAGCAGGTAGAGGTTGCGGCCGGGGTGCAGGTCGCTGATCAGCAGGGTCCCGGTCGGTTTGCGGCCGATCAGGATCGTATCGCCGGGGCGGATGTGCTGCAGGCGCGAGGTCAGCGGGCCGTTGGCCACCTTGATGCTGAAGAATTCCAGCTGTTCTTCCCAGTTCGCGCTGGCGATCGAATAGGCGCGCAGCAACGGCCGCGACGAACCGTCCGGTTGCGGAGTCTCCAGACCGATCATCACGAACTGGCCGTTGTCGAAACGGAAGCCGTCGTCGCGGGTGGTGGTGAAGCTGAAGTAGTCGTCGGTCCAGTGGCGGACGTCGAGCACCGTCTCGGTGCCGTAGGCAGAGGCCATGCGGGTCTGGGAGGGGGAGGAAATCAGCCGTGAATTGTAACTCAACCCAGCAAGGTTCCCGGGGGGCACGAGGCCCCGGATCCCGCGTCTGCAGACGCTCAGCGCGGGTCCTGCACCAGCCGGAAACCGAGGTGGTTGGTGCCGGACGAAGGCTCGCCCTTGCCACGGGTGCCGATCATGTAGCGCGAACAGTACTGCTCGGTGCAGAGGAAGGAGCCGCCGCGATGGACGCGCTTCGGGATACCCGGCTCATCCGGGTCGTGAGAAGAATCAGGGCCATGGGGGTCGCGCGCGACGCCGGCAGCCGCGAGGTCGCGGTAGTAGTCCGGACGGTACCAGTCGCTGGTCCATTCCCAGACGTTGCCGGCGACGTCGTACAGGCCGTAGCCGTTCGCCGGAAACTGCGCGACCGGCGCGATGCCGCCGTGCGCATCCGCATGGGTGTCCTCGTTGGGGAAATGGCCCTGGTGGGTGTTGGCCATGTATTTCCCGTCGACGAGAAATTCGTTGCCCCAGGGATAGAGCGCGCCGGAGAGCCCGCCGCGTGCGGCGAACTCCCATTCGGCCTCGGTCGGCAGCCGCTTGCCGGCCCAGCGTGCGTAGGCTTCGGCGTCCTCGTAGGCGATGTGCACGACCGGGTAGTCCTGGTGCCCTTCGATATTGCTGTCCGGGCCCAGCGGATGCCTCCAGTCGGCGCCGCGGACATACGACCACCAGCGATAGAACGAATCGAGCGGCACCTCATGGTCGGGCGGCGAAAACACCACCGAACCCGCGACCAGGTTTTCCGGCGGCGCATCGGGGAAGTCCTTGGCGCTTGGCGCGCGTTCGGCGACCGTGACATGGCCGGTCGCCTGCACGAAACGGGCGAACTGCCGGTTGGTGACTTCGGTGGCGTCCATCCAGAAGCCGTCCACGGCCACGCGGTGGATGGGCCTGGAGTCCGTGGTCGCCTGCATGCCGACAATGTTGGCGTCGCGGCCCAGCGGATCGGCGGCGCCCATCGAGAACTCGCCGCCGGGGATCCATACCATGCCTTCGGGCGCGGGTCCGGGCGCGGGTGCCATGTTCGGCACCGTGGGTTCGAAGCCATCGGCTTGGGTCGCCGGGGCAGCGTTCGCCTCGGCGGTCGGTTTAGGCGAATCCTGCCGGTGCATCAGCAGGGCGAAGCTCAGCCCGGCGATGGCGCTGGCGACGATCACCAGCAGGGTGGGAAGCCGGGAGCGGGGCCTGGATTCGGACCCGGGCTTGGACTTTGGCTTGGACTTCATCGGGCGTGCTTCCGTAGGGGGCCTTATTGGGCCGGGAAGACAACCTTCCAGTCCTGCTTCATGTCGACGACGGTCCAGCCCTTGGCGTGCGCCTCGTCCAGACCGAGGTCGAGCTTGCCGATATGGGACTGGCGATCATAAGCCCATTCGCGCTGCTCGTCGGTGTGATGGATGTAGGTGCACAGCCGGGCTCCCGGTGCCGCACAGGTCCATTGCAGCATCTGCAGGTCGCCATCGGAGTTGCCGAAGGCGGCAATCGGGCGCCGGCCGATGTGGCGCTGAATGCCGACCGGTTTGCCGGCCTTGTCGTCGTTCAGCACCAACTCCGGGAGCTTGCGCAGGGTGTACTGGCCGTTCTTGTCCTCGAACGCCAGGCCGCCGCTGGTGCCGACCACCTGCTCGGGCGGGATGCCGTAGACCTGTTCGCTCCAGGGGCGCATGAAATCGATGCCGCCGCCGGAGACGATGAAGGTCTTGAAGCCGTTCGCACGCAGGTATTCGAGAAGCTCCAGCATCGGCTGGTAGGTCATCTGGGTGTAGGCCGCGCCGGTTTTCGGGTGGCGCGCCGTCTCGATCCATGCGAGCACGTCGTGGCTGAACTCGTCGGTGCTCATGCCGGCATGGGGCGCTGCGAGCAGTGCCGCGACTCCCGCCTCGCCGGATGCCATGACGCCCTGCATGTCGCCCGCGAGCAGGGACGCGAACGGCTCGGTCGTATTCCACTCCGGATGCTGCGGCGCCATTGCCTTGATCTGGTCGATGATGAAGGCCAGCTGCGTGTAGACGGGTTGCTCGGCCCACAGGGTTCCGTCGTTGTCGAACACGGCGATACGTTCGGGCACCGGCACGAAATCCGGCGACCCCTTTGTGGTCACCCGCGCGACGAATTCGATGACAGCCTCCTTCGGCGCGGTATCGTTCCAGGATGGCAATGGACCAGCATCCGGGACCATGGCGCATGCGCTGGCCAGTGCAGCGATGCAGGCCGCAAGCAGAATGGGCTTCTTCATGGGCGATTTTCGTGCATGTCGCAGAAAAGAACGACGGGGCAAGGCCTCGCCGATGTTGCTGCCGGATCAGTTGCCGCCACTCATGGAAGTGATGCGCCGGACTTCTTCTTCAAGCCCGCCCAGGCTCCAGTCGCCCGGCATCTGGCTTGGCGGATAGTCCTTCATCGTTTTCAGGAAATTTGCGGCAGCCATCTGCATCGGCACGGCAAGATAAGTGCGGTCAATGGCCCAATCCTCGTAGGTGTTGGAGCCGGTCTTGGCCTTCTCGAACGGGTCGCGGCGCAGGTTGTAGACGTTGGGGGCGCGCAGCACGGTGAACGGTTCCTTCCATATTTGCAGTCGTTCGGCGTTGTTTTCCAGATAGGTCTCTTTCCAGTCACCGACGCGGATAGCGGCAATCTCGCCGCCGTCGTTGACGTAGATGAATTCATTGCGCGGTGATTTCTGGGTCTTGCCGGACAGGTAATCGAGCAGGTTGTGGCCGTCGATGTAGTTCCGGTAGCGGCGGCCGTTGAGCGTCACTCCGGATTTGAGCTGGGCGACGATGTTGGCGTTGCCGCCGACGGCGGCAAAGGTGGGTAGCCAGTCTTCGTGAGCCACGATGCCATTGAGGGTCGTGTCGGCGGGGAAGTGGCCCGGCCAGCGTACAAACGCCGGAACCCGGTAGGCACCCTCCCAGTTGGTGTTCTTCTCGCCGTGGAACGGTGTCGTGCCGGCATCTGGCCATGTGTTGTAGTGCGGGCCATTGTCTGTGGAATAGAACACGATGGTGTTGTCGGCGATGCCAAGGTCGTCGAGCAGCTTCAGTAGCTCGCCGACGTGGCGGTCGTGTTCGACCATGCCGTCGTGGTACTCGTCGCCGCTGGGGCCCGAAATGCCCTTGTGGTCTTCGCGCACGTGGGTGCGGAAATGCATGCGCGTGGCGTTCCACCAGGTGAAGGCCGGCTTGCCGGCGCTGTTCTGGCGCTTGATGAAGTCCATGGCCTTGGCCAGGGTCTCGTCGTCCACCGTTTCCATGCGCTTCTTGGTCAGCGGGCCGGTGTCCGTGCAACTCTGCTTCCCAGGGCCGGTGGTCTTGCAGTCCAGCACACCACGCGGACCGAAGGTCTGACGGAAGGTCTTGCCGTTGGCCAGCATCAGGTCGCCCGGGTAGTCGCGGTTTTCAGGTTCTTCCTCGGCGTTGAGGTGATAGAGGTTGCCGTAGAATTCGTCGAAGCCGTGCATTGTCGGTAGATGCTCGTCGCGATCGCCCTGGTGGTTCTTGCCGAACTGGCCGGTGGCGTAGCCAAGGCTTTTCATGACCGTGGCGATGGTCACGTCGGTCTTTTGCCAGCCTTCTTTCGCGGCAGGCATGCCGACCTTGGTCATGCCGGTACGCAGCGGAACGCTGCCATTGAGAAATGCGGCACGACCGGCAGTGCAGCTTTGCTGGCCGTAATAGTCGGTAAAGCCGACACCCTCTTCGGCAATGCGATCTATGTTGGGCGTCCGGTAGCCCATCATTCCACGATTGTTGTGACTGATGTTCCAAGTGCCGATGTCATCTCCCCAGATGACGAGGATGTTCGGCTTGGCATTCTGGGCGAATGCGAACGACGGAATCGCTGCAACGATTACTGCCAAGGCAATAGCACGCAACACGTTCATGATCCAGGTTCCCCATGGTTTTCAGGCCATGTCTCCAAAGTCCTTGAGAACCCGGAAACGAAAGGCCCGTGTGGTGATCAAAAGGCGCCATCCATCAATTTGCAATGTGATAATATATCACTATAAATGTGACAATATATCAAGCATTGATGCGAGACAAGCTCCATTGATCAACGGTTCCACGGGGAGCAGCTTTGCTGGGGATCAGGGAGATGAGGCATGGCACGGCATGCGGAAGCGTGTGGTACCACGATTGCATCGACGACTTGCAGACTGCACGCACAACATCACGCACAGCATTAATGAGTCGAGGGTTAGCTCGATCTCTGCCGTGATGTCTTACCGAGGGCGACGAATCAAGCTCCGCGAGCACACGGAGCTATTTAAAGCCGGATCAGCCGCGCTGACCTGACCCACTGCCACGAGGTCCTCCGCGACGACCGCCCGGACGCGGGCCGGTTTGCTTGTTTCCCGGACGTCCTTGTGGGCGGGGGCCGCGCTGTCCATAAGGGGAGTGCCCCGGGGTGGCGTGGTCGGAAGGGAAGTTGGGCGCGCTGTCCGGATGGCCGTAGGGGCGGGCGGCCCGTTGCGGCTTGCCGCTTCCCTGGCCTTGCCCCTGGCGCTTGCCGCCGGCGCCGGGCTTGCCGCCATAGGGCTTCTTCGCGCCGCCGGGGCCGGCATTGCGGTGCCCCGACGGGCCGGTGGCCACGCCTTCGGGCACGTACCAGGAGCGGAAAGCGGCCGGGTTGCCATCCGGCAGCGGCTTGGGGCCCTTCTGCTTGCGCTGCTTGAACGGTTTCTGCGACTGCTTGGCTGCGGCTTCGCCGCTGACGGTCAGGCCGCCGTGTGGTTTCTTGCCGCGACCGCGGCCGCGGTCTTCGCGGACATGGTCGAAGCGGCGCAGTTCGCGGCCTTCGTCGGCGGTGTTGTGACCGTTGACATAGGCGCTGCCGCTGCGGCCGCCGCCGACGTGCACGGTGGCCTTGGCCGCCTTGCGCTGGCCGATCACCGGCAGCAGGGTCAGTGCGGCGGGGGCGCCGTCTTCAAGCCCCAGAGCCTTGCGCAATGCCTGCACCTGCGGGTCGGACAGTTCCTGCGACTGACCACGCAACAGCGGTTGCGGCAGGCCGATGCTGCCGTAGCGCACGCGCTTGAGGCGGCTGACCTGGCAACCCTGCGATTCCCATAGCCGGCGCACTTCGCGGTTGCGGCCTTCCTTGACCACCACCCGGAACCAGTCGTGCGAATCGGTACCGCCGATGCGTTCGACCTCGTCGAACCTGGCCGGGCCGTCGTCCAGCGCCACCCCGCGGCGCAGGCGGTCGACTAGGTTGTCCGGCACGCTGTCCTGGCCTTCCGGCGCGCGCACGCGAACCACGTATTCGCGTTCGACCTCGTGCGAGGGATGCATCATCGCGTTGGCCAGTTCGCCGTCGGTGGTCAGCAGCAGCAGGCCGGTGGTGTTGATGTCGAGGCGGCCGATGGCGATCCAGCGCGCGCCCTTCAGCGCGGGCAGGGCATCGAAGATGGTCGGGCGGCCTTCGGGGTCTTCGCGCGTGGTCACTTCGCCTTCGGGCTTGTTGTAGATCAGCACGCGCGAGGGTTCGGTCAGCGCGCTGGCGACGAAGCTGCGGCCGTCCAGTTCGACCTTGTCGCCGCCCTTGACCGACATGCCGGTCTGCGCGACTTCGCCGTTGACCCGGATCAGGCCGTCGGCGATGCGTTGTTCCAGCGCCCGGCGCGAGCCCAGGCCGGCCTGGGCCAGCACCTTGTGCAGGCGTTCTTCCAGGCGCGGGGCCTCGGCGGATTCGGTGGCGTCGCGTTTCAGCGACAGTTTGTTGCGGGGAGGGGTGCTCATGCGTTGTGCTCCTGTGCCGCGCGCGCGAATTCGTCGTCGGCGTCCTCGGCGGGTGTTTCGGGGGCTGCCTCGGCGGCAGCGATGTCGTCGGGATCGATCGCCGGATCGTCGCCGGCGATATCGGCGGTCATGACCGTCGTTTCGGTGTCGATGTCGGTGTCGGCGTCCGCCGTCGTGTCGTCATCGATATCTGTGGCGTCGGCGACGGCCACGCCGCCGGCCGGGGTCGGAGCGTCGTCGCCGAACAGTTGCGGCTCCAGTTCGCCGATGTCCTTCAGCTCCGACAGCGGCGGCAGCTGGTCCAGGCTCTTCAGGCCGAAATAGTCGAGGAAACCCTTGGTGGTGCCCAGCAGTTCCGGGCGGCCCGGCACGTCGCGGTGGCCGACCACGCGGATCCACTCGCGCTCTTCCAGCGCCTGGATGGTGTTGCTGCTGACCGCCACGCCGCGAACCTGTTCGATCTCGCCGCGGGTGATCGGCTGGCGGTAGGCGATCAGCGCCAGCGTTTCCAGGGTGGCGCGGGTGTACTTGGTCTTGCGCTCGGTCCACAGGCGGGCGATCCAGGCATGCACGTCGGCCTTGACCTGGAAGCGGAAGCCGGAAGCGACTTCCACCAGTTCCACGCCGCGCTCGGCGCAGGATTCGCGCAGGTGTTCCAGCGCCTGTTCGACGCTGCCGGGCGGGGCCGGCTGTTCTTCGGTGAACAGGCCGTGCAGTTGCACCAGGGACAACGGCTGGTTGGCGGCCAGCAGTGCGGCTTCGACGATGCGGTTGATGAGTGGTTGGTCCATGCGTCGGTTCGTGGTTCGTATGTCGTGGGCGGATGCCCGGATGCAGGGTGTCGGTCGGGCGCCGGGTCGCGGCGTCATCGTCGCCGCTCAGGCGGCGTCATCGTTGGCCGGGTCGGCGTCGTCGAACTCGCTGGAGAACTGCAGCGGTTCGTTGGTGTTGTTCAGTGCCAGCGACTTGACGTAGATCGGCGCCAGCGGCGCTTCCTGGACGATGTCCAGCAGCTGTTCCTTGGCCAGTTCCAGCAGGGCCAGGAAGGTCACCAGCACGCCCTGCTTGCCTTCCTCGGCCGAAAAGATCGACTCGAAGCGGTGGAACTTGCCGTCCTGCAGGCACTCCAGTACGTCGCTCATGCGCTGGCGCACGCTGAGCGCATCGCGACGCACCGCATGGCCGCCGAACAGTTCGGCGCGCTTGAGCACGTCGTGCAGGGCCAACAGCATCTCGCGCAGATCCACCGGTGGCGGCAGCCGGACCACGGCGCGGTCGGGCACGAAGGCCTGCACCGGGGCGGTGTCGCGTTCCTGCCGGGGCAGGGCGTCCAGGTCCTCGGCGGCCTGCTTGTAACGCTCGTATTCCTGCAGGCGGCGGACCAGTTCGGCGCGTGGGTCGCCTTCCTCGCCGTCCTCGCTGACCGGGCGCGGCAGCAGCATGCGCGACTTGATCTCGGCCAAGATCGCGGCCATGACCAGGTATTCGGCGGCCAGTTCGAAGCGCAGCTCGCGCATGACCTCAATGTAGTCGACGTACTGGCGGGTGATCTCGGCGACCGGGATGTCGAGGATGTCCAGATTCTGCCGGCGAATCAGGTACAGCAGCAGGTCGAGCGGGCCCTCGAAGGCCTCCAGGATCACTTCCAGCGCATCCGGCGGGATGTACAGGTCCTGCGGGACCTGCAGCAGCGGCTGCCCATGCACCACCGCCAGCGGCATTTCCTGCTGCTGGGGACGCGGAGCTTCGGCAGTGGGCGGGGTCGCGTCGGGCGCGAGTTCGGAAGTCATCTACAAAAGATCGAAGCCGTGGTACGGGTATTGCGACGAAAGCGGCGGCAAGTCGTGGCGCCAACGGCCGGGCATGCCCCTCGCATGCGGTACGGCCGGCGCTGCCGGGGCAGCGGCACAAACAACGGACAGGTCGCTGTGCGTGGGGCGGGAAAGGGCGGTCGGAGTGTCGGGAATGGCGGCCGGAGGGCCGCTTCGCGACAGGCCGCTGCTGCCGGCCACGCTGATGGTTCGGGAGATTACCGTGCGTGCGGGCCGGCTGTCCAGCTGGGGCGCCTACAATGTTCAGCCCCGCCATCACCCCCGGAACCGAGCATGTGGTACGCCATCGAAGGTCATGACGCTGCCGACAGCCTGCAACGCCGCCTGCAGGCGCGTGTCGATCATCTGGCCCGGCTGGAAGCGTTGCGCGACGCTGGACGCCTGCTGGTGGCCGGCCCGTGCCCGGCGATCGACGCCCCCGACCCGGGCCCGGCCGGGTTCAGCGGCAGCATCGTCATCGCCGAGTTCGAATCGTTGCAGGCCGCCCGCGACTGGGCCGATGCCGACCCCTACGTGGCCGCCGGCGTCTATGCCAGGGTCGATGTGCGGCCGTTCCGCAAGGTGCTGCCCTAGCCGTTCCGGCGACTGCGGCGAAATGCCGCGACAGGGATTCCCTCGACCCATGTAAACGTTTACATTCCCCGCATTCGACATCGACGACTGCGGAGGGGCAGTGAAACATTCGACCCATGCCAGGCGGGCGGGCATCGCGCGCGCACTGATTCCGTTGCTGCTGCTCGCCGGCGGCCTGGCGCAGGCCAGACCGCAGGGCGACGAGGCCGCCGTGGTCGAATCCCTGATCGGCCGGATGACCTTGGACGAGAAGCTCGGCCAGCTGAACCAGCCGCCGGGACCGGACAACCGGACCGGGCCGGAGGCCGAGGCCGGTGGACTGGATCAGGTGCGCAGGGGCGAGGTCGGTTCGTTCCTCGGCCTGCACGGCGCGGCGCGTACCTGCCAGTACCAGCACGTGGCGGTGGAAGAGACCCGGCTGGGGATTCCGCTGCTGTTCGCCGGCGACGTCATCCACGGCTTCCGCACCGTGTTCCCGCAGTCGATCGGCGAGGCGGCGACCTTCGACCCGGCGGCCGTCGAGCGTTCGGCGCGGATCTCCGCCACCGAGGCCGCGGCGCACGGTCTGCACTGGACCTTCGCGCCGATGGTTGATGTTGCCCGCGACCCGCGCTGGGGGCGCATCTCCGAAGGCTCGGGCGAGGACGTTTACCTTGGCAAGGCATTGGCACGCGCGCGAGTGCGCGGCTTTCAGGGTGGCGACCCGGGGCCGGCGCTGGAGCAGGCGCTGCGCCGCGACGACACTGTGCTGGCGACGGCCAAGCATTTCGTCGCTTACGGCGCCGCCGAGGCGGGCCGCGACTACAACACCACCGACATGTCCGAGCGTGTGCTGCGCGAGGTCTACCTACCGCCGTTCCGCGCCGCGGTGGAGGCAGGCGCGGGTTCGGTAATGGCCGCGTTCAACGACCTCAACGGCGTGCCGATGCACGCCAACAAGTCGCTGATTGAAGACGTGCTGCGCAAGCAGTGGGGCTTCGACGGCATCCTGGTCAGCGATTACACCGGCGTGTGGGAGTTGGTGAAGCACGGTGTGGCCGCCGACGAAACCGACGCCGGCGTGCTGGCGCTGGAGGCGGGCGTCGATATCGACATGGTCAGCGACATCTATCGCCGCAAGCTGCCCGGGGCACTGCGCGAGGGTCGGGTGACGATGGCGCAGATCGACGAGGCCGTGCGCCGCGTGCTGCGGGCCAAGTACCGGCTGGGCCTGTTCGAGGACCCGTATCGCTACTGCGATGTCCAGCGCGAAGCGCAGCGGACGCTGACCCCGGAGTTCCGCCAGGCCGCGCGCGAGGTGGCGCGCGAGTCGATGGTGCTGCTGAAGAACGAAGGCAATGTGCTGCCGTTGTCGAAGGACAAGATCCGCACGCTGGCGGTGATCGGTCCGCTGGCCGACTTGGGCAAGGCCATGATCGGCAACTGGGCCGGCGATGGCCGCCCGGACGAGGCGGTCACGCCGCTGCAGGGGCTGCGCGAGGCGCTGGGGCCGGAGGTCCGCATCCTGCATGTCGGTGGGGCGCAGATCGAGGGCGACGACCGTTCCGGTTTCGACCAGGCGGTGGTGGCAGCCAAGCAGGCCGACGCGGTGGTGATGTTCCTTGGCGAGCATCCGGACATGAGCGGCGAAGCCAGCAGCCGTACCCGCCTCGACCTGCCCGGCGTGCAGTCGCAGTTGGCGCTGGCCGTGCAGGCGGTCGGCAAGCCGACGGCGGTGGTACTGCTGAACGGCCGGCCGCTGACGATCAACACGCTGCAGGAAAACCTGCCGGCGATCTTGGAGGCCTGGTATCCGGGCGTCGAGGGCGGCCGCGCGATCGCCGACGTGCTGTTCGGCGACTACAACCCGGCCGGCCGCCTGCCGGTGTCGTTCCCGCGCACGGTCGGGCAGGTGCCGCTGTACTACGACCACAAGAACACCGGGCGCCCGATCCGCTTGAATGCAAACGGTACCGAGGAGAAGTACACCTCGCGTTATCTGGATTCGCCGAACACGCCGCTGTATCCGTTCGGGTACGGATTGAGCTACACGCAATTCCGCTATTCCGCGCCAAAGGTCAAGCACCCGACCCTGGTCGCCGGGCAGGCGCAGCAGGTCGAGGTCACGGTCAGCAATATCGGCTCCCGCGCCGGCGACGAAGTGGTGCAGCTGTACCTGCGCGACGACGTCGCCAGCATCTCGCGGCCGGTGCGGCAGTTGCGCGGGTTCCGGCGCATCCATCTGGAACCGGGGCAGTCGCGCACGCTGACCTTCGTGCTGGAAGCCGAGGACATGGCCTTCCTCGATGCCAACCTGAAAAGCACGGTCGAGCCGGGCACGTTCACGGTCTTCGCCGGCGGCAGTTCGGAGGCCGAGCAGGAGGCGAAGTTCGAGGTGAGCGCGAAGTGAGTGGAGGCTAGCGTCGAAGCGAAGATCGCTGGCATGGCGATCGCTTTGCCGGCACGGGCCGGAGCGCGCGCGAAGTACTATCCGTTTGCGTCGACTGATTCGGTACGGGCATGTCTCAATGTTGCAAAGCAGCAGAAAACTTGATGCGGAATTTAAATGCAAGTAACTGAAATACAACAATTTTCAGGCTCCAATAACACTCGCTTTACATCCTTCGCTGAAAACGTTTACAGTTCGCCCACCCCAGTCGAAGGCATCACCGCGGAGGGGCGGCGATGACACGTAGCAGCACCGTCACCATCAAGGATGTGGCACGCGAAGCCGAGGTCTCGGTGGCGACCGTGTCGCGCGCGCTCAACGGACACGGCAACGTGGCCGAAGAGGTGCGCAAGCTGGTGCTGGCCACTGCGAAGCGGTTGCGCTACCAGCCACATGCCGCGGCGCGCAGCCTCAGCAGCCGCCGTACCCAGACCATCGGCGTGGTCCTGCCCGACCTCTACGGCGAATTCTTCTCGGAACTGATCCGCGGCATCGACCAAGTCGCGCGCGCGCGCCGCCAGCATTTGCTGGTTTCCAGCTATCACGGCCATCCGGAAGAGCAGAGTGAAGCCCTGCGCACGATGCGCGGTCGCGTGGATGGCCTGCTGGTGCTGTCGCCATATGCCGATCGTCCCGGCTTCCTGACCGAAAACCTGCCTGCCGCCTTGCCGGTGGTGCTGATCAACACCCATCTGCCGAATACCGCCTATCCGGTGCTGAACATTGACAACCACGGCGGTGCCATGGCGATGGTCGAGCATCTGGTTCAGGCCGGCCACCGGCGGATCGCCTTCATCGGCGGGCCGGAAGGCAACTTTGACGCCGGCGAGCGTCAGCGCGGCTATCTGGAAGCGGTGCAGGCGCTGTCGCCGGGCAACGCGCCGTGGGTGCTGGAAGGCGACTTCAGCGAGGCGTCCGGCTACGAGGCGGGGTGTCGCCTGCTGGCTTCCGAGCAGCGTCCGGATGCGGTGTTCGCCGCCAACGACATGATGGCGCTGGGCTGCCTGTTCGCGCTGAACGAGGCCGGCCTGCGGGTGCCCGAGGACATCGCACTGGCCGGCTTCGACGACATTCCGCTGGCCAGGTTCGTGCATCCGCCGCTGACCACGATCCGCATCCGCATCGCCGAACTCGGCGCCGGCGCGATGGAGTGCCTGCTGGACATGGTCCAAAACGAGGGAGAGTCCGCACGGCCGACGATGGTCGCCGTGCCGGAGCTCATTGTCCGCAGCTCCAGTACAGGGAGGGCACCGGTCGACAGCAGCTGAGTCCATCCCCCGCGTATTTTTTTCTCCGTTGATGTAACCGTTTTCATACCCCGTAGTACAGATTTGCCCTGCAGTACGGATTCTCGACCCTGGGAGGGGAACACCATGAAGAGCAAGAAGCCGAACCACCGCCGTCCGACCCGCAAGCTGCTGACTTGCGCGCTGGCCAGCTGCCTGATGCTGAGCGCAGCCCCCGTAGCGTTCGCGCAATCATCCAATGCGACCCTGCGCGGCCATGCGCCGACCGGTGCCGAGGTGACGGCGACCAATACCGAAACCGGCCTGACCCGGCGGGTGACCGTCGGCGCGGACGGCAACTACGCTCTGGTCGGCCTGCCGCCCGGCACCTATCAGGTCGATGCCGGTCCCGGCACCGAGCAGACGGTCAAGCTGGCGGTGGCGACCTCGGTCAGTTTGGACCTGGGCACCGGTTCCACCACGCCTGCGGGCGATGCGACCACCCTGGCCACGGTTTCGGTGACCGCGCCGCCGCTGCAGGAAGTGAAGACTTCCGAGGTCGGCACCAATGTGTCGTTGAAGCAGATCAGTACCGTGCCGCAGTTGACCCGCAACTTCCTGGAATTCGCCGATGCGGTTCCGGGTATGCAATTCAATACGGCCTCTAACGGTAACGCGTCGATCCGCGGTGGTGCGCAAACCACCAGTGCGGTCAATGTTTACATCGATGGCGTCGGGCAGAAGAGTTATCTGTTTGGAGGCGTATCGGGGCAATCGGGAAGCGCCGGCAACCCGTTCCCGCAACTTGCCATCGGCGAATACAAGGTCATTACTTCCAACTACAAGGCCGAATTCGACCAGGTTGGGTCGGCGGCGATCATTGCGCAAACCAAGTCCGGCACTAATGAGTTTCATGGCGAGGTGTATGGCCGCCATACTGATTCGAGTTGGCGGGCAAGGACTCCGGCTGAAACCCAGCCCGGCAAGGACAAGCCGAAGACGCACCAGAACGAGTATGGCTTCGCGCTTGGTGGTCCGATCATCCAGGACAAGATGCACTTCTTCATCAGCTATGAAGGCAAGGGCTTCGTGATTCCGGTGGATCCGGTTGCTACGGGCCAGAACATCGCCGGTATCGAACAGTATCTCCCGGCTGGAGTGAACGGAAAACTGGGTCCGGCTACGCGTCCGTTCAATGAAGATCTGTACTTTGGCAAGATCGATTGGGACATCGGTTACAACGATCGATTGGAGTTGTCGGCCAAGCTGCGTCGCGAGGATGCCCGTGACAACATTGGCGGCACCAATACGGCAGATGCCTCCCGGAATTTCAAGAACGACGAGGATCGCTTCGATCTGAAGTGGCAGCATTATGGCGAGAGTTATCTGAACGAGTTTGGAGTTTCCTACGAGAAATCGTTCTACAACCCGACGGCGTACAACATTGGAAACCGGGCGATCTATACGTTGGGAACAGACCAGACCAAGGTCATCCTGAGCGATGGGGCCGCCAGTGGTCTGGGTATCCAGAACAAGGGCCAGGATGGCTTCTCGATCAAGGATGACATCACCTTCAACTCCATCGAGTGGTTCGGTGATCATGTGTTAAAGGCCGGAATCAAGTACAAGGAAGTGGACCTGACGCAGAGCGAAAACTCCGTCCTTAATCCATCGTTCTATTACGCGGTTTATGAAGGTATCGGTACAGATACGACTCCGTACCGCGTCCAGTTCAACTTGCCCTATGTGGGTGCCACGCCTTCAGTGACTACCAAGGACAAGCAACTGGGCATCTACTTCCAGGACGACTGGAACGTAAACGAGCATCTGCAGTTGAATCTGGGTCTGCGATGGGATTACGAGGAAATTCCTTCGTACCTGAATTACGTGACGCCAGATGCCGTAATAGATGCTTTGACTGGCCCAGGTACGGATCCATCTGTCAGCGCGACTTATGCGGAACAGTTGGCCAAGGGTGGCATCGACATCAATGACTACATCAGCAATGGTCATAACCGCAAGGCGGACAAGAACAATTTCGCGCCTCGGTTGGGCTTCTCGTACGACATCAACGGCGACGAGGCGCATGTGATCTTCGGCGGCATCGGTCGCAGCTACGACCGCAACCTCTACGACTACATGGGCCTGGAACAGGTCAAGTCGGCCCTGGCCGCTTATACGATCCTGTTCTCGGACACTTCGGGGTGCACGCCGGCTCCGAATGCCTGCGCACCGTTCGATCCATCATATCTGGAAGGTGCGGAGGCACTGGCCAGCCTGGTGGATGCGAAGGGACGTCAGGGTGAAGCCGATCTGATCAACAACGACATAAAGACGCCGTATTCGGACCAGTTCTCCCTCGGTATGCGTAACCGGGTGGGGGAATGGAATACTTCCGCTGCGGTAGCCTATATCCACAGTAAGGAAGGCTTCGTGTTTACCTTGGGTAACCGCTATCCCAACGGCGACTTCTTCCAAGGTGGCTCGCAGCCCTGGGGACACTCGCCGCCGGGGATGGGTGGCAGCTTGATCATCGGCAACAATGGCATCGAGACCAAAACCACGCAGTTGCTGCTCTCGGCTGAGAAGCCGTATAGCAAGGAGAGTGGTTGGGGCGTGACCGCGGCGTATACCTATTCACATGCGAAGGGCAATCGTGGTGGCGATGAGCATTACGCATTTGACGGTGCATTCATCGGGGATTACCCGTTTATCGAT
The DNA here is from genome assembly GCF_010211745.1 of Pseudoxanthomonas kalamensis DSM 18571. Taxonomy (GTDB): domain Bacteria; phylum Pseudomonadota; class Gammaproteobacteria; order Xanthomonadales; family Xanthomonadaceae; genus Pseudoxanthomonas_A; species Pseudoxanthomonas_A kalamensis. Next base: position 296,027 of record NZ_PDWQ01000003.1, read on the forward strand.
CTGGCTGCCGTGCCTGAGCACCGTCTGGTGCTGACCGGCATCTATGACCTGCCGTGGGAAATCACCGCATCGGCCAAGGTCATCCTGGCTTCGCCTCCGCCCTTCAACGGTATTGCATCCGGGTCCTATTTCGATGGTATCCCGCGCCCAGTAGCGGTGGATGCGCCTGGAACCTTCGGTACTCGTGAAGTCGATCTGTCGTTGTCCAAGGACATGCTGATCACGGACGACGTGACCGTGCAGGTGCGCGCGGACCTGATCAATGCCTTCAATTACGACAATCTGAGCTCCTACAACGTGAATTGGGGGAGTGGAGGCGTTTATGACCCGTCGATAACCTACAACCGTTATGGCGCCCAGCGTACGCCTCCTCGTACCCTGTTCATGAGCGTGCGGGTCATCTGGTAATTGTTGTAGTTGTTTGACGCATGGATATGGCGAGCCCCATTTGACCGGGGCTCGCCGATGGCTCCAGTCGGGTGTGGCCTGTCGGGTATTGAGTTGTTTGTTGCTGCGCGGGCATGTGCAATTCGAAGGGGCTGCGCCTCATATCAGTTCGGGCGATGATTGGGCATGAGTAATAATTCGATCCGTTCCATCGTCATCGTCGGCGGAGGTACGGCCGGCTGGATGAGTGCGGCTGCTTGCGCGAAGGTGCTTGGGCCGGATTATTCGATTCGCCTGATCGAATCGGAGGTCATTGGCACGGTGGGTGTCGGCGAAGGGACGGTGCCGTACATCCGTTCCTTCAACAGCATGTTGCAGATCGACGAGGCGGATTTCGTCCGCAATACCCAGGGTTCGTTCAAGCTGGGGGTGCAGTTTCGCGACTGGCGCCGGATCGGGGATACCTACATCCACGGTTTTGGCAGCGAGATCGGGCGGGCGCTCGGCTCCTTGCCGTTTCACCAGTACTGGCTCAAGGCTGCCCGCATGGGTGTTGCGAACAAGGATATCGGTGCCTATGTGCTGAGTTCGCTTGCGGCATCGCAGGACAGGTTCATGGTGTCGGCCAGCGATGTGCCGCCGGAATCGCCGCTGGCGAACATCGCCTACGCCTATCACTTCGATGCGGGACTGTATGCGCGATACCTGCGCGGCTATTCCGAGGTGAGGGGTGTTCGCAGGACCGAGGGTCGCATTTCGAAAATCGAGGTCGATCCTGGTAGCGGTTTCGTGCAGGTGGTTGTCATGGAGGACGGCGAAAGCATTCACGGCGATCTTTTCATCGATTGCTCGGGATTCCGTGGCCTGCTGATCGAGGAAACCCTGGAGACCGGCTACATCGATTACGGAGACTGGTTGCCCTGTGATCGCGCTTGGGCGGTACCGTCGGCGAATGTCGGGCCGCTGCAGCCGTATACGCGGGCAACTGCACGCGAGGCCGGCTGGCAATGGCGGATTCCGCTTCAACACCGGACCGGTAATGGGTACGTCTATTCCAGCCGTCATGTCAGTGACGACGAGGCGGCGGCGACCCTGCTGAAGCATCTCGACGGACCAGCACTGGACGAGCCGCGCCAGCTGCGCTTCGCCACCGGCCGACGCAGGAAATTCTGGAACCGCAACGTCGTCGCGATTGGTTTGTCAGGCGGATTCATGGAGCCGCTGGAGGCGACCGGCATCTATCTGATCCAGTCGGGCATCGCGAAGCTGCTGGGCCTGCTGCCGCGTGAGGGAATGCCAGAGGCGCTGGCGAACCGGTACAACCTGCAGATGGGATTCGACTTCGACCGGATCCGGGACTTCCTGATACTGCACTATCACGCGACCGAGCGCGACGACAGCCGTTTCTGGCAGCAATGCGCCAACATGGATATCCCGGAGGAATTGAAGGACGTCATTCGCCTGTTCAGGGATAGCGGCCGCTTCTACCGCAATGGCGAGGAGATGTTCGCGGAGATGAGCTGGATCCAGATCATGCTGGGGCAGGGCATCGTGCCCGGGGACTACCATCCGCTGGTTGATCGGTTGCCTGCGGAGGAACTGGCGAAATACATGACCAGCGTCGGCAACACCATCGAGAACTGCGTGGCTGCGATGCCGCCGCTGCAGGCGTTCATCGACCGTCATTGCAAGGCGCCGGCGGCGGCGATGTGATGCCGGCACGAAATTTTTCCCGCATGCGAATACAAGGTTTGGAAGGGTAATGGTTTCCAGAATTCTATCGAAGTTGCGTCCCGTAATGGTGTTGGGTCTGCCGCTGTTCCTGCTTGCTTGCGCCGGGTCGCCGGAACCGAAGCGCGGTTCTGCAGGAACATTCGCGCCGCTGGCAGCGTCTCCCGAAAGTCCGCCGGCATTGCCGCCGTTGTTCGATGACATCGAACGTCGCGCGTTCCGGTATTTCTGGGACACGACCAATCCCGACAACGGGCTGGCGCCCGACCGCCACCCTTCGCGTCCGTTTTCCAGCATCGCGGCGGTCGGGTTTGCGTTGACCGCCTATCCGATCGGGATCGAGAACGGCTGGGTCGATCGCGATCAGGCCATCGAACGCACGCTGAAGACGCTGGAATTCTTCCGCGATGCGCCGCAAGGGCCGCAGCCGCAGGGGACCAGCGGCTACAAGGGGTTCTATTACCACTTCCTCGACATGCAGACGGGTCACCGCATCAACAGCAACGTGGAGCTGTCCTCCATCGACACCTCGCTGCTGATGATGGGTGTACTGTTTGCGCAGAGCTATTACGACGGCGACGACCCGCGCGAGGCGCAGATCCGCGAAATTGCGGAGCAGTTGTATGCCGGCATCGACTGGAACTGGATGCAGCGCAACGCGCCGCTGGTGTCGATGGGCTGGCATCCGGAGAAGGGCTTCATCGATAACGACTGGAAGGGCTTCGACGAGGCCATGTTCCTGTACGTGCTGGCGTTGGGCTCGCCGAGCCATCCGGTCGAGCCCGAGGCATGGCAGGCCTGGGCGCGAACCTACGATCGCGTCTGGGGGGAATTCCAGAGACAGGAATACCTGAGCTTCGCCCCGCAGTTCGGTCACCAATACAGCCAGAGCTGGATCGACTTCCGCGGTATCCGCGACGCGTTCATGCGCGACAAGGAGATGGACTATTTCGAGAACAGCCGTCGCGCGACCCTGGCGCAGCAGGCTTATGCGGTCGCCAACCCGATGGGCTGGCGGGATTACGGCGAGAACGTCTGGGGGCTGACAGCCTGCGATGGCCCGGGCACCGGCAAGCACGAGTACCAGGGCGAAATCCGCGATTTTCGCGGCTACAGCGCGCGCGGGCCCGGTCTGTCGGTGGCATTCGATGATGGCACCCTGGCGCCGACCGCGGCGGTGGCTTCGTTGCCGTTCGCGCCCGAACTGGTGATTCCGGCGACCGAGGAGATGCAGCGGCGCTACGGCGAACACATCTATGCCGAGTACGGCTTCCTTGATTCGTTCAATCCCAGCTTCCGCTATGACGTGCCGGTGAGCGACGGCCAGGTGATTCCGGGATTCGGCTGGGTGGCCGGCGATTACATCGGCATCGACCAGGGGCCGATCCTGCTGATGATCGCCAATTACCGCAACGGCTTCGTCTGGGACGTGATGAAGCGCAATCCGCACATCCGCACCGGGCTTGAACGTGCCGGATTCACCGGTGGCTGGCTCGAAAACGACACCGTCGACAGCGGGCCGAACGGCTGACGGAGCGCAGATGGCCTCTGTTTCCGGCAGCAAGCGGGTTCCGGTGATGATCGCCGGCGCATGGCGCAAGACGCAGGCGGGGCTGGGCCTGTTGTTGCTGATGGCGATATTGTCGGGCTGCGGCGAACGGAACGAATCGCGCGAGAAGCTGGTGTTCTGGGCCATGGGGCGCGAGGCCGAGGTGGTCTCCGGCCTGATCGAGGATTTCGAGCGCGAAAACCCTCAGATCGAAGTCGATGTGCAGCAGATTCCGTGGACGGCGGCGCACGAGAAGTTGCTGACCGCGTTCGCGGCCGACAGCCAGCCCGACCTGTGCCAGCTGGGCAATACCTGGATTCCCGAATTCGCTGCGCTGGAAACGCTGGAACCGCTGCAGGCTTACGTCGATGCTTCCGGTGCGGTCGAGCAGGGTGATTATTTCCCCGGCATCTGGGACACCAACATCGTCGATGATGTGCTGTATGGCGTACCGTGGTATGTCGATACCCGCCTGCTGTTCTACCGCAAGGACATCCTGCGCGAGGCCGGCGTCGAACGGCCGCCGCAGGACTGGGCGGAGTGGGAGCGGGCGATGGCGGCGATCAAGCGCCAGGTCGGTCCGGACCGTTACGCGATCCTGATGCCGATCAACGAATTCGAGCAGCAGCTGTCGCTGGCGCTGCAGACCGGCGACCCATTGTTGCGCGAGCATGACACGCGGGGAAATTTTGCCAGTCCCGGTTTCCGCAAGGCGCTGGCGTTCTACGCCAACATGTTCGAACAGGGCTGGGCGCCGGAAGTGTCGGAGACGCAGATTTCCAACGTCTGGGATGAATTCTTCAACGGCTACTACGCGTTCTATCTTTCCGGTCCCTGGAACATCCGCGAGTTCCGCAAGCGCGCGCCGCCGGCGCTGGCCTCGGAGTGGGGCACGATGCCGCTGCCGGGCCCGGACGGTCCCGGCGCAGGCATCGCCGGCGGCACCAGTTTGGTGGTGTTCCGCGCATCCCGGCACAAGCAGGCGGCGTGGAAACTGATCGAGTTCCTGTCGCGCCCGCAGGTGCAGCAGCGATTCCATGCGCTGATCGGCGACCTGCCGCCTCGACGCAGCACCTGGGCGTTCCCGCAGCTGGCCGAGGACGAGTACGCGCATGCTTTCCGCGACCAGCTGGAGCGGGTGCGGCCGACGCCCAAGGTGCTGGAGTGGGAGCGGATCGTGCAGGAGATGCGGCTGGAGACCGAGCGCGTGGTCCGCGGCGGCGAGTCGCAGGACGATGCGGTCAAGGCGCTCGATGCACGCGTCGACGGCATTCTGGAGAAGCGTCGCTGGATATACCGCAACGAGCATCCCGCAGAAGCAGGCGCGACCGGGGAGGCACGATGAAGCGCTCATCGCTCGCCGGCTGGGTCTTCGCCGGTCCCGCGCTGGTGGTGATCGGGGTGTTCTTTGCCTTGCCCGTGCTGGCGGCGTTGCTGCTGAGCCTGACCGACTTCGACCTGTACGCGCTGGCCGACCCGCAGCATCTGCGCTTCACCGCGCTGGGCAACTACATCGAATTGCTGCGCACGCCGATGTTCTGGAAGTCGCTGGGAAATACCAGCTACTTCGTCGTGGTCGGGGTGCCGTTGTCGATCACGGTGTCGCTGGGGGCGGCATTGCTGCTCAATGCGCCGGTGGCGCGCTTCAAGGGACTGTTCCGGACCGCGCTGTTCGCGCCGGTGGTGACTACGCTGGTCGCGGTGGCGGTGATCTGGCGCTACCTGTTCCATACCCGTTACGGGCTGGTCAACTGGGGCCTGGGCCATCTCGGCATCGACCCAGTGGACTGGCTGGGCGATCCGCACTGGGCGATGCCGACGATCATGCTGTTCGCGGTGTGGAAGAACTTCGGCTACAACATGGTGATCTTCCTGGCGGGTTTGCAGGCGATCCCGAACGACCTGTACGAAGCCGCGCGGATCGATGGCGCCGGCCGCTGGAAGCAGTTCCTGCACATCACCCTGCCGATGCTGGGCCCGGTGCTGCTGGTGGTCGGGGTGATCACCGTGTCCGGCTATTTCCAGTTGTTCGCCGAACCCTACGTGATGACCCGCGGCGATCCGCTGCAGAGCACGGTCAGCGTCCTCTACTTCATGTTCGAGGAAGGCTTCAAGTGGTGGAACCTGGGGCGCGCCTCGGCGGTGGCGTTCCTGCTGTTCCTGATCATCTTGGCGGTGACGACGGTGATGCTGCGCCTGGGGCGCAGGAAGGGGATGGTATGAGCGCGGGACGCGAGGTCGGCGGCAGTCGCTGGCATGCAGTGTGGGTCAATGGCGCACTGGTGGCGCTGGCCATCGTCAGCTTGGCACCGTTGCTGTGGATGGTGTCGGTGTCGTTCATGCCGACCGGCGAGGCCAGCCGCTTCCCGCCGCCGCTGCTGCCTTCGTCCACCACGCTGGACAACTATCGCGAACTGTTCATGCGCACCGGGATGGCGCGGAACTTCGCCAATAGCCTGCTGGTGTCCGGGGCGATCACGCTGGGCTCTCTGGCCATCAATGCGATGGCCGGCTATGCCTTTGCCAAACTGCGTTTCACCGGACGCGAGCGGGTGTTCCAGGTATTGCTGGCGGCGCTGGTGATCCCGGCCCAGGTGGCGATGCTGCCGCTGTTTCTGATGATGAAGCAGATGGGGCTGGTCAACAGCTACTGGGGCGTGATCGTGCCGGCGCTGGCGACCGTGTTCGGAATCTTCCTGGTTCGCCAGTACGCGCGCAGCATTCCCGACGATCTGCTGGAAGCCGCGCGGATCGATGGTGCGGGCGAAATGCGCATCTTCTTCCGGATCGTGCTGCCGATGCTCAAGCCGGTGCTGGTCACCCTGGCCATCTTCACCTTCATGGGCGCGTGGAACGATTTCATGTGGCCGCTGATCGTGCTGACCGACCAGGCGCACTACACCTTGCCGGTGGCGCTGGCGACCTTGTCGCGCGAGCACATCATGGACGTGGAAATGATGATGGCCGGTGCGGTGGTGACCGTGTTGCCGGTGCTGCTGCTGTTCCTGGCCTTGCAGCGGTACTACATCCAGGGCCTGCTGCTGGGAAGCGTGAAAGGATGAGAGAAATGAAGGGAAGGGCGTGCGTCTGCGCGTGGGTGCTGCTGATGATCGGCGCGGCACAGGCGCAGGAAAGTCGCGCGCTGGATGGGTTCGACGATCCCGGCGCATGGCGGATCATGGCTTCCAACCAGGTCAGCGGCAGCCTCCGCACGGTCGATGGTGTCCGCGGTCCGGGCCTGTGTCTGGACTACGATTTCAACGGCGTCTCCGGCTATGTCGGCCTGCAGCGCGACGTGTCGATCGACTATCCGGACAACTACCGCTTCGACTTCATGCTACGTGGCGATTCGCCGCGCAACGACCTGCAATTCAAGCTGATCGACGCCAGCGGCGACAACGTCTGGTGGGTCAATCGTCCGGGCTACGAATTTCCGCGCGATTGGACACCGGTCCGCTACAAGCGCCGGCACGTGAGCAAGGCCTGGGGGCCGGACGCCGACCCGGTGCTGCGCCACAGCGCCAGGCTGGAATTCACCCTCAACAACAACGTCGGCGGCAAGGGCGAAGTCTGCTTCGACGAACTGAGCTTTACCCTGTTGCCGCTGGAGCCGCAGACGGCGTATGCGCCGGTGGCAAGCGTCGTCGATACTGACAAAGGTGGCGCGACGGTCGCCGGATACGACGCCGGCAACGCTGTTGACGATTCGCGTACTACGGCCCTGGTCTGGAACACGGCGCAGGCGTCGCGGCATCCGTTGCAGCTCGACCTCGGCCAGACACGCGAGTTCGGTGGCCTGACCCTGGCGTGGACGGAAGACTTCGCTTCCGGGTACGAGATCGCCGTGTCCGACGATGCGAAGACGTGGCGGACGGCGAAGACGGTGACCCATGGCAACGGCGGCAACGACTGGATCGCGATGCAGGAATCGGAAGCGCGCTACATCCGCCTGCGTCCGTTGAGCGCCAGTGGCAAGCGGATCGGGCTGGAAGACGTGCGCGTGCAGCCGCTCGGCTTCGCCGCGACGCCGAACGATTTCCTGAAGTCGGTGGCTGCCGGTTCGCCGCGAGGCGCCTATCCGCGAGGCTTCGTCGGCGAACAGCCGTACTGGACCATCGTCGGCCTGGACGGCGGCCACGAGCAGGGATTGATCGGCGAGGACGGTGCCATCGAGATCGGCAAGGGCCAGCCCAGCGTGGCGCCGCTGGTGCAGGTCGATGGTGGCGCGTTGCTGACCTGGGCCGACGTGCAGGTGTCGCAGAGCCTGCAGGACGGCTATTTGCCGATCCCCAGCGTGGCCTGGAAGCATGCCGCCTTCGATCTTGGCATCACCGCATTCGTGCAGGGCCAGGCGCGGGACTCGCAACTGGTCGCGCGCTATCGCTTGACCAACACCGACGACAAGCCGCACGAGTATGTGCTGGTGCTGGCGCTGCAACCCTGGCAGGTCAATCCGCCCAGCCAGTTCCTCAACACGACCGGCGGCTTTTCGCCGATCGACCGGCTGACGGTCACGCAGGCGTCGATGGACATCGGTGGCGGTCGGCGCCTGTTCGCCGCGCAACCGGCCGATGCCGTATTGGCTACGGAATTCGAAGCGGGGCTGCCGGCCGAGCGCCTGGCTTCGGGTTATCTGCAGGCGCCGGCGACATGGGTGCGGCAAGCCACGGCCACTTCCAGCGACGGATTGGCTGCCGGCGCCTGGTTGTATCCGATCCGCCTGGAGCCCGGCGAGAGCGAGGAACTGGCCTGGGTCGCGCCCTTGCAGGGTGAGTTTGCATCCGCCGAAGGTTTCGACGTGCAGGCCGCGCAACAAAGCGTCGCCGCGATCTGGCGCGACAAGCTGGACCAGGTGCAATTCCAGGTGCCGGACGAAGGTCGGGCGCTGGTCGATATCCTGCGCACGGCAACGTCGCACATGCTGATCTCGCGGATCGGGCCGCGGCTGCAGCCGGGTACGCGCTCGTATGCGCGCAGCTGGATCCGCGACGGGGCGATGATTTCCGAAGGGCTGTTGCGGATGGGGCGGCCCGAGGTGGTGAAGGAGTACCTCGAGTTCTACGCGCCGTACCAGTTCGACAACGGCAAGGTGCCGTGCTGCGTGGACGACCGCGGCAGCGATCCGGTGCCGGAGAACGACAGCCACGGCGAGCTGATCTACAACGTCGCCGAATACTGGCGCTACAGCGGGGACCGCGAGTTCCTGCGGCGGATGTGGACGCACGTGCGCGGCGCCTTCGATTACATGGAAGTGCTGCGCGCCAGCGAGCGCACCGAGGCCGTCCGCAAGGAGAATCCGGCCTTCTTCGGCATGATGCCGGCCTCGATCAGCCACGAGGGCTATTCGGCCAAGCCGATGCATTCGTACTGGGACGACTTCTGGGCGCTGCGCGGCTACAAGGACGCGGTCGAGATCGCCCAGGCGCTGGGCGAGACGCAGCAGGCCGCGCGCATGGCGACCGCGCGCGACCAGTTCGCCGACGACCTGCAGGCGTCGCTGCGGGCGGCGATGGAGCTGCACGGCATCGATTACCTGCCGGGCGCCGCCGAGCTGGGCGACTTCGACCCGACCTCGACGACGATCGCGCTGGCGCCGGGCGGCGAGCAGGCGCGGTTGCCGGCAGCGGCGTTGAACGGAACCTTCGAGCGTTACTGGCGCGAGTTCGTCGAGCGCCGCGACGGGCTGCGTGAATGGAAGGACTACACGCCCTACGAGTGGCGCAACGTGGCCGCTTTCGTGCGCCTGGGCTGGCGCGAGCGGGCTTGGGAAGCGATCCGGTTCTTCTTCGACGATCGCACGCCGCAGGCGTGGAACCAGTGGGGCGAAGTGGTGTCGCGCACGCCGCGCGAACCGTTCTTCCTCGGCGACCTGCCGCATGCCTGGGTGGGGTCGGACTTCCTGCGCTCGGCGCTGGACATGTTCGCCTACGGACGCGAGTCGGACGACAGCCTCGTGCTGGCGGCGGGGATTCCGGCGCGCTGGCTGGACGGCGATGGCGTGGCGATCACGGGATTGCGCACGCCTTCGGGGACGCTCGGTTATTCCTTGCGGCGCGAAGGCGGGGAATTGCGGCTGCAGATCGATCCGGGCAGCGGGGCGCCTGCTGGCGGGCTGGTGCTGCCGTGGCCGTATGCCGGGCAGCCGGGGGCGGCGAGCATCGATGGCCAGCCGGCGAAGTTCCGCAACGGCGAGCTGGTGATCCCGGCCGGCGCCCGCAGCATCGTCGTCGACGTGCGCTGAACGACGCAGACCGCGTCCGGCTTCAGGCGATACGGGCTTCGCGGATGATCGCGGCGGCGCGCGCGGCGCTGTCGCGGACCTTGTCGAATTCGCCGGCGGCGATCCAGCCCGGATTGACCATCCACGAGCCGCCGATGCACAGCACGTTGGACTGCGACAGGAATTCGCCGGCATTGGATTCGGAGATGCCGCCGGTCGGGCACAGCTTCAGCCCGGCCAGCGGCCCGGCCAGACCCTTCAGCATCGTCAGCCCGCCGACCGCGCTGGCCGGGAACAGCTTGCAGCAGCGGAAGCCGTGCGCCATCAGTTGCAGGAATTCGGTCGGCGTGGCGCCGCCGGGCACGGCCGGGATCGGGGCGGCGGCCAGCGCGGTGGCCAGCGCCGGCGGCGTGCCCGGCGTGACCAGAAAATCCGCACCGGCGTCGATCGACTGGCGAATCTGGGTTTCGTTCAGCACGGTACCGGCGCCGATCACGATGTCCGGCAGGTCGCGTTTCAACGCGGCCAGCGCATCCAGTGCCGCCGGGGTGCGCAGGGTCAGTTCCAGCGCGGTCAGGCCGCCTTCGAGCAGGGCACTGGCGATGCGCCGCCCCTGATCCACGTTGTCGACGGTGATCACCGGCAGGATGCCAGCCTGCGTCAGCAGTTGTTCGGCCCGGTTCTGGAGCGCTTCGATCGTCATTTGTGTGTTCCGTGCAGTCTCGATGGCAGGGCAGGAAGGAGACGTGTCTCCGACTCGCCCGGGTTCCGAAATTCAGGCGTCCTTGGCCTCGTGTGGCGCCGCGGCGGCCGCGGCATCGCAGCCGAGGTCGTATTCGGCGTCGTAGTCCCATTGCGAGCCGTCGTGCGACGGCGGCCCGCAGGAAATCGACAGTGCGCCCTGGTCGGCCGGACCGACCAGCGCGCGGTTGCAGGCGAACAGGTTGCGGCCGATGTCCCAGGCGTGTTGCGCGGTGTTGGGCGCAATCTCGCGCGCGTCCCATTCGGTGGCATCGACCTGCACCTCCAGCGTTCCGGCCTCACCGTCCAGGCGGATGATGTCGCCTTCGCGCAGCTTGCCGATCGGGCCGCCGCGCGCGGCTTCCGGGGTCATGTGGATGGCGGCGGGAATCTTGCCCGAGGCGCCCGACAGGCGGCCGTCGGTGACCAGCGCCACGCGCCGGCCCTGATTCTGCAACATGCCCAGCAGCGGCGCCAGCGAATGCAGTTCCGGCATGCCGTTGGCGCGCGGCCCCTGGTAGCGGACCACGGCGACGAAGTCCTGCGGCAGCGCGCCGGCGGCGTGCAGCTTGTTGAGGCTGCGCGGGTCGTCGACGACCACCGCCGGCGCCTCGATGCTGCGGAATTCCGGCTTCACCGCCGACAGCTTGATCAGCGAACGGCCGAGATTGCCGCGCAGCAGGCGCAGGCCGCCCTGGGCCTCGAACGGCGACGCGACCGGACGCGCGACCGCGTCGTCGGCGCTGTGCGCCGGGCCGTCCTGCCAGACCAGTCGGCCATCGCGCAGGCCGGGTTCGCGGGTGTAGGCGCGCATGCCGTCGGCCGCCACGGTGGCGATGTCGCCATGCATCAGTCCGGCGTCCAGCAGTTCGCGGAACACGAAGGCGGTACCGCCGGCAGCGTGGAAACGGTTCACGTCGGCCTCGCCGTTGGGATAGACGCGTGCCAGCAGCGGCACCACCTGCGACAGTGCGTCCATGTCGTCCCAGCTGAGAACGATGCCGGCCGCGCGGGCGACCGCGATCCAGTGGATGGTGTGGTTGGTCGAGCCGCCGGTGGCCATCAGCGCGACTACCGCGTTGACGATGGCACGCTCGTCGATCAGCAGGCCGAACGGGCGGTAGTCCTGGCCCAGCGCAGTGATCGCCAGCGCGCGTTCGGCTGCGGCGCGGGTCAGCGCATCGCGTAGCGGAGTGCCGGGATTGACGAAGGAGGCGCCGGGCAGTTGCACGCCCATGGCTTCCAGCAGCACCTGGTTGGAGTTGGCGGTGCCGTAGAAGGTGCAGGTGCCGGGCGCATGGTAGGAATCGGCTTCGGCCTGCAGCAGTTCCTCGCGGGTGGCCTCGCCGGCGGCGTAGCGTTCGCGCACCTCGGCCTTCTGCTTGTTGGGGATGCCCGGGGTCATCGGCCCGGCCGGCAGGAACAGCGCCGGCAGGTGGCCGAACGCCAGCGCGCCGATCAGCAGGCCGGGGACGATCTTGTCGCACACGCCGAGGTAGACGGCGCTGTCGAACATGTCGTGCGACAGCGCGATGGCGGTGGATTGCGCGATCACGTCGCGCGAGAACAGCGACAGTTCCATGCCGGCGCGGCCCTGGGTCACGCCGTCGCACATGGCCGGCACGCCGCCGGCGACCTGGGCGGTGGCGCCCAGCGCGCGGGCGGTATCGCGGATCAGGTCGGGGTAGTGTTCGAACGGCTGGTGCGCCGACAGCATGTCGTTGTAGGCGGTGACGATGCCGAGGTTCGGGGTGGCGTCGCCGCGCAGGCGGCCCTTGTCGGTGGGGCCGCAGGCGGCGAAACCGTGGGCCAGGTTGCCGCAGCTCAGGCGGCTGCGGCTGGGGCCGGCCGCGCGCATCGCCTCAATGCCGGCCAGATAGGCCGCACGCGAGGCGCGGCTGCGCTGGCGGATGCGTTCGGTGACTTGGTGCAGGACAGGGTGCAGGGACATGGCGATGGGCGGCTGCTGTGAGTGCCGGTTCCCGCGTCAACCACACGTTAAGACCAGATAAATACCAATTTACTGACCGTGCTGCGGGACTTTGGCTGACGTGCCAATTCTACAGGGTTTCCAAGTAAATTTCCGGTGCGCCGCAGCATTACCACCGGAATACCAGTTTGGCGATCACCGGGACCGGTAGAACGCCATCGCATACGCGGCGGCGCCCAGCAGGCCGGCGCGTGGATGCAGGTTGGCCAGGGTCGGGATTCGCGCCATCGTCGGCGAGAAGCGTCCCTTGTGCTCGAAGCGCTGGCGGAAACCGGAGTGCTGCAGATTGTCCAGCAGCTTGGGCACCAGCCCGCCGGTCAGGAACACCCCGTCCCAGGCGCCCAGGGTCAGCACCAGGTCGCCGGCGATGGCGCCGAACACTGCGCAGAACACGTCCAGCGTGCGCATGCAGCGCGGATCGCCGGCGGCGGCGCGCGCGGTGACGTCGGGTGGCTGCATCGGACCGGGATCTTCGCCGGCGATCAGGCTCAGCGCGCGGTGCAGGTTGACCAGGCCGGGACCGCAGATCAGGCGCTCGTTGGAGACGCGGCCGAACTGGTCGGACAGGATTTCCAGGATGCGGACTTCTTCAGGCGTGCCGGGCGGGAAGCTGACGTGGCCGCCTTCGCTCTGCAGCGGGTAGGGATGGCCGTCGCGGATCATCAGTCCGCCCACGCCCAGTCCGGTGCCGGGGCCGATCACCGCATAGGTGCGGTCTTCGGACAGCGACGCCGGCGTCCACGGCGTGCCGCCGATCTGCACCACGTCGGACGGCCTGAGCAGGGATACCGCCATCGCCTGCGCGGCGAAATCGTTGACCAGTTTCAGTTGCTCGAAGCCGAGCGCGTCGCGGGTGCGTGGAAGCGAGATCACCCACGGGTGGTTGGTGATCCTGGCTTCGTCGCCGTCGACCCGGCCGGCGACCGCGAACACGCCATTGCGTGCGCTGCCGCCGGTCTGTTCCAGATAGTGGCGCGCGGCATCGGCCAGCGACGGAAAATCGGCGACCGCGAACACCTGCACGCTGTCGTCGATCAGCGGCGCCTCGGTGTCGATGTCGGCCAGTGCGAAGCGTGCGTTGGTGCCGCCGATGTCGGCCAGCAGAACCCGATCCGCGGCGCTCATGCAGGGCACCGTTTACTCGAAGGCTTCCGCAACTTCCACCTCACTCGTCGTCATGGGCAAGATCGGCGCCATGGCTGGCGACAATCCGCGAATAGTACCTTGCGCTGTCTTTCGGTGTACGGGTCTGGGTGTCGTAATCGACGTGGACGATGCCGAAGCGTTTGGAGTAGCCCAGCGACCATTCCAGGTTGTCCAGCAGCGACCACACGTAGTAGCCGCCGATGTTGCAGCCGGCCTCAATGGCCTCGTGCACGGCGCGCAGGTGCTGGCGCAAGTAGCTGATGCGCAAGGGGTCGCGGATGCGGCCGTTCTCGGCTTGCGGCGGATCGTAGAACGCCGATCCGTTCTCGGTGATGAAGACCTGCGGATTGCCGTAGCGATCCTTCAGCCACATCAGGGTGTCGACCAGTCCCTGCGGGAATACCTCCCAGCCGGTTTCGGTATACGTATGCATCGGCTGCCGCACTGCCGACACTTTCTGCGGCCAGTTGCTCTCGTCGTGGCGGCTGACGTTGCGGGTGTAGTAGTTCAGGCCGACGAAGTCGATCGGCTGGCGGATCAGTTCCATGTCTTCCTGCGGCCAGTCCTGCCAGGCGTCGCCGAAGACCTCGCGCAGTTCTTCCGGATAGCGGCCGAAGAAGGCCGGGTCGAGGTATTGCCGGTTCATGTAGGCATCGGCGCGGCGGGTCGCGGCCAGGTCCTCGGCGCTGTCGCTGGCCGGGTACTTGGGCTCGATGTTCACCACCAGCCCGACCTCGTGCTTGCCGACTTCGCGGTAGACCTTGACCGCCGCACCGTGCGCGCGCATCAGGTTGTGGCTGGCGATCGGGGTTTCGTACTGGCTGCGGTGGCCGGGCGCCAGCACGCCGTGCAGGTAGCCGCCGTCGGTGACCACCCACGGTTCGTTGAGCGTGGCCCAGCGACGCACGCGGCCGTCGAGGCGTTCGAACATCGTCCGCGCGTATTCGGCGAACCAGTCGGCGCTGTCGCGGTTGAGCCAGCCGCCGCGGTCGTCGAGCGCGGCCGGCAGGTCCCAGTGGTACAGCGTGGCCATCGGCTGGATATCGTTCTCCAGCAGGGTATCGACCAGGCGCTCGTAGAAATCCAGGCCTTTCGGATTGACCCGGCCGACACCGTCCGGCAGCACGCGCGCCCAGGCGATGCTGAAGCGGTAGCTCTGCAGGCCCAGCTGCTTCATCAGCGCGATGTCGTCGCGCCAGCGGTGATAGTGGTCGCAGGCGACGTCGCCGTTGTCGTTGTTCAGCATGCGTCCCGGCGTGTGCGCGAAACGCTGCCAGATGCTGGGGCCGGCGCCGTCGGCCAGTGGCGAGCCTTCGATCTGGTAGGCGGCGGTGGCGCTGCCCCACAGGAAGCCTGGGGGAAAGAGATAAGACTTCGACATGGCCCCTCCGCAGTGCCTTTGGCGGTCGAACTTGCTTCATGTAAACGATTACATGGCAGAATAGCCTGATCGCGTCCGGCTGTCACCGGGCACGATGCGTCCGTTTCGCGCCGGCGACCGCCGCGGGAAGCGGACCCTGCCGTCGGGAGGGCCGCTGGCAGCCGGTTCGGGTCATGCCAAGAAGGGAGTGAGGATGGCGAACGTCCGCCTGGAACAGGTACGCAAGGTCTACGACAACGGCCAGGTGGCCGTGCACGGGGCCAGTTTCGAAGTCGCCGACGGCGAGCTGATGGTGCTGGTGGGGCCGTCGGGCTGCGGCAAGTCGACCCTGCTGCGGATGATCGCCGGGCTGGAGGAGATTTCCTCGGGCACGCTGAGCATCGGCGGGCGGGTGGTCAACGACGTCGCCCCCAAGGATCGCGACATCGCGATGGTGTTCCAGAGCTACGCGTTGTACCCGCACATGACGGTGGCCGAGAACCTGGCCTTCGGCTTGAAGCTGCGCAAGCACGACCGCGCCACCATCCAGGCGCGGATCGACGCCGCGGCGGCGACCCTGGGCTTGCAGGACATGCTGCAGAAACTGCCGCGCGAAATGTCGGGCGGCCAGCGCCAGCGTGTGGCACTGGGGCGGGCGCTGGTGCGCGAGCCGGAGGTGTTCCTGCTCGACGAGCCGCTGTCCAACCTGGACGCCAAGCTGCGCCACTCGGTGCGCACCGAGATCGCAAGGCTGCACCGCCAGCTCGGCGCCACCATGATCTACGTGACCCACGACCAGATCGAGGCGATGACTCTGGGGCAGCGGATCGTGGTGCTGAAGGACGGGCGGGTGCAGCAGGTCGACACGCCGATGGCGCTGTACCGCAAGCCGGCCAACCTGTTCGTGGCCGGTTTCCTCGGCAGTCCGGCGATGAACCAGTTGCGCGGTGTGCTGCACGCCGACGGCCGCCTGCAATTGGCCGACGGCCAGCAGGTGCGCCTGCATGAGTCGTTGCCGCCGGCGCTGCTGCAGAGGCAGGGCCGGGACGTGGTGCTGGGCGTGCGTCCGGAAGACCTGCAGCCGGCCGCGGCGGCGGACAGCGAGGCGTTGCGCGCGGTGGTCGAAGGCGTGGAACCGGTCGGCAACGAGACCTTCCTGCACCTGCGCCTGGGCGGGATCGAACTGGTTTCCCGCATCGCACCACACGATCCGCCGACGCTCGGCGCCAGCCTGTCGATGACGCTGGACCCCCGGCATCTGCACTGGTTCGACCCGGACGACGGCGCGCGCATCGAGACCGAATAGCGCCAATCGGCCGCATTGCGGCTGGAGCAATGCCGGCAACTGCTGCATCATGTGAACCCGGTTCACATTCGGCGGCGCGCATGGCTGGCATGTCGTTTCTGAAACGCTACAAGTGGCCCGTGCTCGGCGTGGCCGCGCTGCTGGTCGCCGTCGCCCTGTACGCCGTGGCCGGTTTCTGGCTGGTGCCGAAGATCGGCCGCTCGCAGGCGACCGCGTACGTCGAACAGACCCTGCACAAGCGCCTGGACCTGGGCGAGATCCGCTTCAACCCCTTCACCTTCGAACTGGACGTGTCCGACATCGCCATCCGCGATCCGGACGCGCGGGCGTCGGCCAGGCCACTGCTCGGGGTCGGCCGGCTGTATGTCGATTTCCAGGGCAGTTCGCTGCTCAAGCGCGGCTACGACTTCCGCGAAGTCACCCTGGAGCGGCCGTATGCGCGGGCGATCATCCGCAGCGACGGCTCGTTGAACCTGACCGATCTGATTCCGCCCTCGGAGGAGCCGCAGGCGCCGCTGCCGGAAGTGCGGGTCGGGCAGCTCAACGTGCGCGACGGACGGGTCGATTTCGCCGACTGGAGCCGCCGGCTGAAGCCGGAAAAGACCCTGGCGCCGATCAATTTCGGGCTGGCCGACCTCAGTACGGTGGCCGAGAGCGGCGGCTTCCAGCTGGCCGCGGCCAGCGAGCAGGGCGAGCGCTTCGAATGGAGCGGCACCGTGAACCTGCAGCCGGTGGCCTCGCGCGGGCAGTTCAAGGTGCAGGGATTGCGCGCCGACAGCGTGCAGGCCTTCCTCGGCGAGGAGCTGCCGGCGACGCTGACCGCTGGAAGTTTCGATTTCGCCGGAAATTATGACTTCGGCGCCGGTGGCGATGGTCCGCTGCGGTTGGACGCCAGCTTGCCGCAGGCGGTGGCCAGCGGCCTGTCATTGCGCGCGCATGGCGCAGATGAAGACTGGGTCGTGTTGCCGAAGGCGACCCTGGAGAACACCCGGCTGTCGCTGGCCGGACAGAGCATCGAGGCCGATGCGCTGCGTCTGGACGGCGTGCAGGCCAAGGTCTGGATGGACGCGGACGGCAACATCAACCTGTTGCAGATGTTCGCGCCGGAAACAGCTCCGGTTGCCCCCGCCGCTACGCAGGCGTCCGTCGCCGAGGCGGGAACCGATACCGCTGCGGCGCCGGCGACTGCCGATCCTGCCGCCACGGACTGGAGCTTCGTCCTGCACCACCTGGGCCTGCAGCAGGCCCAGGTCGATCTGGAAGACCGCACGGTGCGCCCGAGCGGCAAGTTCGCGCTGTCGCCGATGGACCTGCAGCTGGACGAGGTCAGCCTGGACCTGACCCGGCCGGTGCCGATGAAGCTGTCCGCCACCGTCAACGGCAAGGCGCAACTGGCGCTGGACGGCACGATCGTCCCCGAGACCGTCGCCGCCGACCTGCAATTGGACGTGTCGGGATTGTCGCTGGGCGACGTGACCGGATACCTGCCGGCGTTGCCCGGCCTGACCCTGAAATCCGGCACCGTGGCGGCGAAGGGGCGGGTGCAGATGCGGCCGGAGGCCGAACCCGGGCCGGCGCTGAGCTTCGACGGCGACGGCAGCGTCAGCGGCTTCGACCTGGTCGAAACCGAGGGCATGCGCGAATTCGTGTCCTGGGACCGGGTCGATGCGCAGGGCATTGCCTACAGCGAGGCGCCGGACGCGGTATCGATCCGCGAAGTGCGCCTGCATCGCCCGTTCGCGCGGGTCATCGTTACCGAAGACCAGCACATCAACCTGGTCGACATCTTCTCCGCGCAGGAAGCCGGCGTGGCGCCGGCCTCGACCTCTGACGAGATGCCGATCAAGGTCGGCAAGCTGCGGCTGGACAACGCCACGATGAGTTTTGCCGATTTTTCCATGGACCCCAGCTTCCAGGCCCGGATCGATGCCCTCAACGGCAGCATCTCCGGCCTGTCCACCGCCACCAATTCGGTTGCCGACATCGACCTCAACGGCCACGTCGTCAACCAGTATTCGCCGGTGACCATCCAGGGCGGCACCAACCTGTTCGCCTTCGACAAGCACACCGACATCAAGATGGCGTTCAGCAACATCGACCTGCCGATCTTCAATCCGTACTCGGGCCGCTTTGCCGGCTATGCCATCGCCAAGGGCAAGCTGAGCACCGAGCTGCATTACCAGATCAGCGACCGCAAGCTGGACGCCAGCCACCACGTGGTGCTGGATCAGCTGGAATGGGGCGAGGCGACCGACAGCAAGGACAAGGTCAGCCTGCCGATCCGGCTGGCGACGTCGCTGCTGAAGAACCGCGAAGGCGTGATCGACCTGGATCTGCCGGTGACCGGTTCGCTGGACGATCCCAAGTTCCGGGTCTGGCCGGTGGTCTGGCAGATCCTCAAGAACCTGCTGACCAAGATCGTCACCGCGCCGTTCGCCTTCCTCGGCTCGCTGTTCGAGGGCGCCGAGGACGCGCAGTTCGTCGATTTCACTGCCGGCTCGGCCGAACTGGGAGAAGCCGGGCGCAGCCAGCTGGCGGCCTTGGCCAAGGGGCTGGTCGACCGGCCGGCGCTGAAGCTGGAGATTCCGGCCGGCGTGCTGGCCGAGGTCGATGCCGCCGCGATCGCGCAGCAGCGCTTGCAGCAGGCGCTGGCGGGCGAGGGCGGGGCCGATCCGTTGCAGGGCCTGCCGGCGGACGAGCAGGTGGACCGGCTGGCCAAGCTGTACAGGCAGGAGTTCGAGCACAAGCCGGACTACCCGGAAACCGAACAGGCGCAGGACCCGGCCCAGGAAGAACTGAGCCGCAAGGAGCGTCACGCCCTGCGCGACCAGGCGCGCGCCGAGTGGCTGCAGCAGCAGTTGCTGGACCATTACCGGCCGCCGGCCGAGGAAGTGCAGCAGCTGGCGCGCGCGCGCGCGGACGCCATCCAGGACGCGCTGCTGGCCGGTGGCGAGCTGGATCCGGCGCGGGTCTTCGTCACCCTCAACAAGACGCCGGTCGAGCACGAGGGCAAGGTGCGGATCGAGCTGGGGCTGGAGTAGTTCCACGCTCACGGCGGAATCCGCGGCGGCCGGTATACTCGTCCGTTGGCATGTCGGGTCCGGCATGCGAACTTCCAGCTGGATCAATGACCTGGCGGGAGAACTTCAACCTATATCACACGAAAGGCGGCGCGACCGCCGGCACGAATCACGCATGCGTCTGACCACCATCAAGCTGTCCGGCTTCAAATCCTTCGTCGATCCGACCACCCTGCACCTGCCGACCAACATGACCGGCGTGGTCGGGCCCAACGGTTGCGGCAAGTCCAACATCATCGACGCCGTGCGCTGGGTGATGGGCGAAAGCTCGGCCAGCCGCCTGCGCGGCGATTCGCTGACCGACGTGATCTTCTCCGGCAGCTCGGCGCGCAAGCCGGTGGCGCAGGCGACGGTCGAGCTGATTTTCGACAACAGCGACCATGCCGTCAGCGGCGAGTTCGCCGCGTTCAACGAGATTTCGGTCAAGCGCACCGTCAGCCGCGACGGCCAGAGCACCTATTACCTCAACGGCACCAAGTGCCGCCGCCGCGACATCACCGACCTGTTCCTCGGCACCGGCCTCGGCCCGCGCAGCTACTCGATCATCGAGCAGGGCATGATCAGCCAGATTGTCGAGGCGCGGCCGGAAGACCTGCGCGTGTACCTGGAAGAAGCCGCCGGCATCTCCAAGTACAAGGAGCGCCGCCGCGAGACCGAGAACCGCATCCGCCACACCCGCGAGAACCTCGACCGCCTCAACGACCTGCGCGAGGAAATCGGCAAGCAGCTGGAACACCTGAAGCGGCAGGCGCGCCAGGCCGAGCAGTACCAGGCCCTGCAGGAAGAACGCAGGGTCAAGGACGCCGAGTGGAAGGCGCTGGAATATCGCGGCCTGGACGGCCAGCTGCAATCGCTGCGCGAAGGGCTGGCGCAGGAAGAGACCCGCCTGCAGCAGATCATCGCCGAACAGCGCGAAGCCGAACGCCAGCTGGAAACCTCCCGCGCCGGCCGCGAATCGGCCAGCCAGACGCTGAACCAGGCGCAGGCGGCGGTGTACGAGATCGGCGGCACCCTGGCGCGGCTTGAGCAGCAGATCCAGCACCAGCAGGAAATGGCCGAGCGCCTGCAGAAGGCGCGCGACGAGGCGAACAGTGCGCTGGCCGAACTCGGTCAGCACATCGAAGGCGACGAAGCTCGCCTGCAGGTGCTGCGCGAAGCGGTCGCCGGTGCCGAACCGCAACTGCAACAGCTGCAAGCGGACGACCTGGCGCGGCAGGAAGCGCTGCGCGAAGCCGAGACGAAACTGGCCGACTGGCAGCAGCGCTGGGAAGCGCACGGGCGCGACGCATCCGAGGCCGCCCGCGCCGCCGATGTCGAGCGTACCCGCGTCGATTACCTGGACAAGCAGGCCTTCGAGGCCGAGCGCCGCCGCGAGGCGCTGGCCGGCGAACGCGCCGGGCTGGATCTGGCCGCGCTGGCCGCGACCTTCGAAGCCGCCACCCGCGAGCACGAGACGCAGAAGGCGTCACTGGACGGGCTGGGCCAGGAGCTGGAAACCCGCAAGCAGGCGGTGACCGAGCTGCAGGACCAGCAGCGCGGCAGCCAGAATGAATTGTCCGAGCTGCGCAAGCGCGCGCAGGAAGCCCGCGGCCGGCTGTCCTCGCTGGAGACCCTGCAGCATGCCGCGCTGGGCCAGGAGCAGGGCGCGGCGGTGGAATGGTTGCAGCGTCGCGGCCTGGACAGCGCCACCCGCGTCGGCGAGCGCCTGCAGGTCGAGCCGGGCTGGGAAAACGCGGTCGAAGGCGCGCTAGGCCAGCTGATCGAAGGCGTGCTGGTCGAGGCGCCGGAGAGTCTGGTCGATGCGCTGGGCGAACTCGGCGAGGGCCGGCTGACCCTGGTGTCGGCCGACGACGGCGACGCTGATTTCGCGCCGACTTCGCTGGCGGCCAAGGTGCGCGGCCCGCTGGCGATCCGTCGCCTGCTGGCGCGCCTGCACGTGGCCGAGGACCTGGCCGGCGCACGCCGCCTGCTGACTGGACTCGGCGAAGGCGATTCGGTCATCACCCGCAACGGCGAGCGCCTCGGCGAGGGCTGGGTGCGCGTGCTGCGTTCCGGTGCGGCCAAGCAGGGCGCGCTGTTGCGCGAGCGCGAGATCCAGTCCTTGCGGGAAGAAATCGCCGAACTGCAGCAGCGCGAACAGGCGCTGGAAGAGGACATCGCCGCCCGTCGCGACCGCATGCTGGTCGCCGAGCAGCAGCGCGAGGACGCGCAGCGCAGCCTGTACATGGCCCATCGCAGCGTGTCGGAACTAGCCGGTCAGTTACAGAGCCAACAGGGACGCGTGGAGTCGATGCGCGGCCGGATCGAGAAAATCGACAGCGAGACCTCGCAACTGATCGAAACCCTGGATGCCAGCCGCAGCCAGGCCAGCGAAGCGCGTGCGCGGCTGGAAACGGCGGTCGAGCGCATGGCCGAACTGGAATCGAGCCGGCAGGCGCTGGACGCCGAGCGCCGGCAGCTGGCCGAAACCCGCGACGCCGCCCGCGACGCGGCCCGCGCGTCGCGCGACGCCGCGCACGCGGTGGCGCTGGGACTGGAATCGCAGCGCGCGCAGATCGTGGCGCTGGAACAGGCGCTGGCGCGGATGGGCAACCAGCGCGGCCAGCTCGACACCCGGCTCGGCGAACTGGCCAGCCAGCTCGACGCCGGCGACTCGCCGGTGCAGACGCTGGAGGTCGAACGCCAGACCGCGCTCGAGCAGCGCGTGCTCGCCGACCAGAAGCTGTCCGAAGCGCGCGCCGCGCTGGACGGCATCGACAACGACCTGCGCCAGTTCGAGCAGACCCGCCAGCAGCGCGACGAACAATCACTGGCCCAGCGCGAAGCCATCTCCCAGCGCCGGTTGGACCAGCAGGCGCTGGTGCTGAAGGCCGAGCAGCTGACCGAGGCGGTGGTCAAGGCCGGCTTCGTGCTGGACGAGGTGGTCGCCACCCTGCCGGAGGTGGCGCAGCTGCAGGACTGGGAACAGGCGGTGACCGCCATCGACGGCCGCATGCGCCGGCTGGAACCGGTCAACCTGGCCGCCATCCACGAGTACGGCGAAGCCAGCCAGCGTTCGGAGTATCTGGATGCGCAGAACACCGACCTGACCACCGCGCTGGAAACGCTGGAAGACGCCATCCGCAAGATCGACCGCGAGACCCGCGGCCGCTTCAAGGACACCTTTGACCGGGTCAATTCCGGCATCCAGCAGCTGTATCCGCGCCTGTTCGGCGGCGGCCACGCCTATCTGGAACTGACCGGCGAGGACCTGCTGGACACCGGCGTGGCGATCATGGCACGCCCGCCCGGCAAGCGCGTGTCCAACATTTCGCTGCTGTCCGGCGGCGAGAAGGCGATGACCGCGGTGGCGCTGGTGTTCGCCATCTTCCAGCTCAACCCGGCCCCGTTCTGCCTGCTGGACGAAGTCGATGCGCCGCTGGACGAGGCCAACGTCGGTCGTCTGGCCAGCCTGGTGCGGGAAATGAGCGAAAAGGTGCAATTCCTGATCGTCACCCACAACAAGGCAACCATGGAAGTCGCGCACCAGCTCAGCGGCGTGACCATGCGCGAGCCGGGCGTCAGCCGTCTGGTCAGCGTGGACCTGGAGGAAGCCGCGCGCTTGGCGGGCGCGGCCTGAGGTGACATCCTTGCGGTTGCCCCCCATTCCCGACCCCCGGCGGAGAATTGGCTGAATGTCCGACATGACCTTGCTCAGAATCGGAATCCTCGCCGCAGGCCTGGTCCTGCTGGCGGCGATCTTCTATTTCGGCCGCCCGAAGAAACCCAGCCAGGGCCGGCGGCTGGAACGCGAACCGGCGCCGGCGCCGACCTCGCGGATCGAACCCGGACCGGGCGCAGGCGAAGACGCCGAAGACCCGGGCGACTACAGCGGCGAGGCGGTCAGCCAGCCCGAACTGGTGCTGCCGGGCGGGGTGGCGTCGGACAGCGACCTGGGCAAGCGCCCCAGCCAGGATTTCGACAAGATCGTTTCGCTGTACGTGGCCGCGCGCGCCGGGCAGACCCTGCGTGGCGAGGACATCGTGGTGGCGGCGGAAAAAACCGGCTTGGTGCTCGGTCACATGAACGTGTTCCACCGGCTGGTGGAAAACCACCCGGAGCGCGGCCCGGTGTTCAGCATGGCCAACATCATGCAGCCGGGCAGTTTCGACATGACCACCATCCGCGAACTGGAAACCCCGGCCATTGCCTTCTTCCTGACCCTGCCGGCGCCGGTCAGCGCGCTGGACGCCTGGGAAATGCTGCTGCCCAACGTCAACCGCATGGCCGAACTGCTCAACGGCGTGGTCCTGGACGACAGCCGCAACGCCCTCGGCCGCCAGCGCATCCAGCACCTGCGCGAAGAACTGCGCGCCTACGATCGCCAGCACGAAGCGCCGCCGTTGACGAAGACGCCGAAGTGGTGAGGTGAGTTATCTGGGTGGTTGGCGGATAAACACTAGTTAGGTTCGCTTGGAGATATCTTCGCAAACGCAGCTTAGGAAGCATGGGCAGCCGTCATTCTGCTACCTCTGCGGCGAAGCGCTCGCAGGACTCAAGCCAGTAGATCGCGATCACTGCCCGCCAAAGGGCCTTTTCGCGCCAAGCGATCGGATCAACTTTCCGGTAATTCTTCCGACGCACAAGACCTGCAACAATCAATGGCATGGCGTCGACGATCTACTCGGGATACTGACCGACGCACTGCACAGTCGCAAAAAGAGCCAAGACGAGGGTGTCACAAAGCGACTAGAGGCATACTGGCTGCCATTCAACGGCAATCAGGCTGCTGCTGTTACCAACGTTCCTCTCGCCGCAATTGGCCTTCGCGTCGTCCGTGGCATGCATTCACTTCTCTACAAGTCGTACCTGCCGATTGAAACACCAAACAGCATTCACGTGCCCATTCCGGCCGCAGATAGAACGACCGGTGAGCCGGAGCGGCCACTCGATCAGGCGTATGCCTTTTCGGAAGCCGTAAGCAAGGCCCTGCTGACGGGCAGCGCTGACCGCATTACTGCGTACAACGGGCATTTCCGGTACGCCTGCGTCTGGGAACACTTTGACAATGGCGTTCCCTTTTGCATCTTTGCCTTCGACATCTATGCATTTCATTACCTCAGCCCGGCAGTTACCAACTTCCCAAAGTGCTTTGTGGGTATGTACAGGCCAGCGCAAATCCCTACTACTGCGTCATGGGCATCCAAGGTAGAGTTCAAGCTTTCTAGAGGGGAACTGCTAGATCCTTGGCAGCGAACCTAACAATTCGTTCAAGCCGATGCCGCTTCGCGGCGCGGTTTGATTTAGGGTAAGGCGGGCTTAAATTCCCTCGACAGGGTTTCTGGCGTAGGCTGGCTTAGGCCTTCAATCCGCCATCACCTGATCGAAGGCCTGGCAGAACTTCTGCATTTCCACTGCGGTGCCGACGGTGACGCGCACGTGTTGCGGCATGGATGGCCAGCTGCGGCCGACGAAGACCTTGTGGCTGGCCATGCGCGAAACGAAGCCCTGCGGGTTGCCGGGAACTTCGACCATGAAGCAGTTGGCCTGGCTGGGCAGGCAGGCGTAGCCGCGCGATTGCAGCCAGGCGATGGTGTCCTCGCGCACGCGCGCGTTTTCGGCCTTGCGCACGGCCAGGTGCCGCGGATTGTCCAGGCTGGCGATGCCGGCGGCGACGCTGGCCACCGGCAGGCTGTTCATGCCGAACAGCACCAGCTGCTGCAGCAGGTCGGGGCGGGCGATGGCCAGTCCCAGGCGCATGCCGGCCATGCCGTAGATCTTGGAGAACGTGCGCAGCACGATCACGTCGGCGTCGTTGCGGACCAGGTCCAGCGTGTCCGGCTCGTCGCAGTAGTGGATGTAGGCCTCGTCGATCAGCAGCACGCTGCCGGCGGGCTTGTGCGCCAGCAGCCAGTCGATCTGCGCGCGCGGGGTGATCGAGCCGGTCGGGTTGTTGGGATTGCAGACGTAGATCAGCCCCGCGCCGGGATCGGCAGCGGCCATCGCTTCCACGTCGTGGGCGCCGTCGGCGCGCAGCGGCACGCGGGCGATCCGGGCGCCATGCGCGTCGGCCATCTGCGCCAGCGATTCGAAGGTGGGGTCGGCGGTCACCAGCCCGGCCTGCGGCGAGGTGAAGGCAAGCGCCGCCGAATCCAGCGCCACGCCGGAGCCGGCGTAGGGCGCGACCCGGTCGGCGGCCATTTTATTCAGTTCGGCAAAGCGTTCGACCAGTTCGCGTTGCAGGCCGAACAGGTAGCGGCCGGAGCGCGGCAGGGCGTCGGCGGCGGCTTTCAGCGCTTCGGGAAACGGCCCCAGCGGGTTCTCGTTGAAGTTCAGCAGCACCGCATCGGGCGAATCCATGCCCGGCAGGCTGGGCGGCAACTGGGCGTGTGCGGCGCTGGCGTTGCCCAGCAGCGGTGCCAGACCGGCGGTGGCCAGACTGCAGGCGGACAGGCCAAGGAAACCGCGGCGGGACAGGGGAGCGGGCATGGGTGGGCTCCGGAAGCGCGTGGGGTGTGCTGAAACTAGCGCCTTCGGGACGGCGGCGGCAAGGGTGCGGGCGGGTAAAATTGCAGGATGACCGCACGCCCCGACCCCGCGCACCGTGCCGCCGAGCTGCGCCAGAAGCTGGCCGACGCCAACTACCGCTACCACGTGCTGGACGAGCCGGATATTCCGGATGCCGAGTACGACCGCATGCTGCGCGAGCTGGATGAACTGGAAACCGCGCATCCGCAGCTGCGCACGCCGGATTCGCCGACCCAGCGCGTGGGCGGTGCGCCGTCGGGCCGTTTCGCCGAGGTTCGCCATGCGCTGCCGATGCTGTCGCTGGGCAACGCCTTCAGCGACGAGGAGGTCCGCGACTTCGTCCAGCGCATCGACGAGAAGCTCGGCCGCGGATCGTTGGCGTTCTCCGCCGAACCCAAGCTGGACGGCCTGGCGATCAGCCTGCGCTACGAGCACGGCGTGTTCGTGCAAGGTGCGACCCGCGGCGACGGCGCCAGCGGAGAGGACGTCACCGCCAACCTGAAGACGATCAAGGCGATCCCGCTGCGCCTGCGCGGCGAAGGCTGGCCGCAGTTGCTGGAAGTGCGCGGCGAGGTCTACATGCCGCGCGCCGCTTTCGAGACCTACAACGAACACGCCCGCCTGCACGGCGGCAAGGTGCTGGCCAACCCGCGCAACGGCGCGGCCGGTTCGCTGCGTCAGCTCGATCCGCGCATCACCGCGCAGCGGCCGCTGGCGTTCTACGCCTATGCGCTGGGACGGGTCGAAGGCGACGAATTGGCGCCGACCCATTCGGCCACCCTCAAGCGTCTGCGCGAATGGGGCTTCCCGGTCAGTGGGCTGAATGAAGTGGTGACCGGCGCCGACGGCCTGCTGGATTACTACCGGCGCATCGGCGAACGCCGCGACAGCCTGCCGTTCGACATCGACGGCGTGG
Source organism: Pseudoxanthomonas kalamensis DSM 18571 (assembly GCF_010211745.1). Taxonomy (GTDB): domain Bacteria; phylum Pseudomonadota; class Gammaproteobacteria; order Xanthomonadales; family Xanthomonadaceae; genus Pseudoxanthomonas_A; species Pseudoxanthomonas_A kalamensis. Next base: position 322,960 of record NZ_PDWQ01000003.1, read on the forward strand.
TCTACAAGCTGGACGACTATGCCGGCCAGCGCGAGATGGGATTCGTCTCTCGCGCGCCGCGCTGGGCGATTGCGCACAAGTTCCCGGCGCAGGAACAGTCGACCATGGTCGAGGCCATCGACATCCAGATCGGCCGCACCGGCGCGGCGACCCCGGTGGCGCGGCTGGCGCCGGTGCAGGTCGCCGGCGTGGTCGTCACCAACGCCACCCTGCACAACGCCGACCAGATCGCGCGGCTCGACGTGCGGGTCGGCGATACCGTGATCGTCCGCCGCGCCGGCGACGTGATCCCGGAAGTGGTCGGGGTGATCGCCGAACATCGCCCGCCGGGCACCGTGCCGTGGGCGATGCCCGCGCACTGCCCGGTCTGCGGTTCGGAGATCGTGCGCGAGGAGGGCGAAGCGGTGTGGCGTTGCTCGGGCGAGCTGAGCTGTCCGGCGCAACGCAAGGAAAGCATCCTGCACTTCGCCTCGCGGCGGGCGATGGATATCGAGGGGCTGGGCGAACGGTTCGTCGAGGATCTGAGCGATCTGGGGTTCGTCGCTTCGGTGGCCGACCTGTACCGGCTGACGCTGGACGATCTGCTGGAGATGAAGCGGCGGGCGGACGAGCGGGACGGCACCACGCCGGAGACGGTCAAGGCCGGCAAGGTGGCGACCAAGTGGGCCGAGAACCTGATCGAGGCGATCGACCGCAGCCGCGCCACCACGCTGGAGCGTTTCCTGTTCGCGCTGGGCATCCAGCATGTCGGCGAGAGCACGGCCAAGGCGTTGGCGGCGTGGTTCGGCGACTTGGAGTTGATTCGCCGGCTGCCGTGGCCGCTGTTCAAGCGGGTGCCGGACATCGGTGGCGAGGTTGCGCGCTCGCTCGGACACTTCTTCGACCAGGCCGGCAACCAGCAGGTGATCGACGACCTGCTCGCCCGCGGCGTGCGCGTGACCGATGCGCATCCGCCATCGCCGAAGCTGCGCAAGGGGCTGGACCTGGCCGCGTTGCTGGTCGAATCCGAAATCCCGACCCTCACCCCGTTGCGTGCGCAGGCACTGACCGCGGCGCTGGACTCGGCGGCGGCGATCCTGGATGCGGAAATCCCGCAACTGGTCGCCGCCGGTTTGCCGCCGGCTTCCGCGCAGGCGCTTGCCGACTGGCTGGCGGCGCCTGGTCACGGGCAGTTGCTGCTGGAGGGCGAACGCGCCATCGCCCGGTTGCTGGAACTGGCGCCGCAGGCCGGTGAATCGGTTGCTCTGCCGCTGGACGGACAGACGGCGGTGTTGACCGGAACCCTGTCGGCGCTGACCCGCGACGAAGCCAAGGCGAAGCTGGAAGCGCTGGGCGCGAAGGTGGCCGGCAGCGTGTCGAAGAAGACGTCCTTCGTGGTCGCCGGCGCCGAAGCAGGTTCCAAGTTGACCAAGGCGCAGGAACTGGGCGTCGAGATCTGGGACGAAGACCGTCTGCTGGCTTTCCTGGCGCAACACGCATGAACTGGCGACCTTCGGCGTCCATCGATGCCATTCGCCTGCGCGCCCGGCTCAATGCGCTGATCCGCGAATTCTTCTCAGTTCGGGATGTGATGGAAGTGGAGACGCCGGTGCTGTCGGTGGCGGGCAATACCGACGCCAACATCGCCTCGTTCTCGCTGCAGTTTTCCGGCCGCACCGACGGCGCAGCGCGCACGCGCTGGCTGCGGACCTCACCGGAATTCGCGCTGAAGCGCTTGCTGGCCGCCGGGATCGACGATTGCTACGAGCTGGGGCGGGTGTTTCGCGACGGCGAGGCCGGCGGTCGCCACAACCCGGAATTCACGATGCTGGAGTGGTACCGGCTGGGCTGGGACCACCATCGCCTGATCGACGAAACGGTGGAACTGGTGCAGGCCGCGCTGGCGCTGGTCGGGCGTTCGGCAAGCGTGATGAAGACGACGTTCCGCGACCTGTACCGCGACCGGCTCGGTCTCGATCCGATGACGGCGACGCTGGACGAACTGCGTCGTGCCGGCAGCGGCATCGCCATCGACGACGAGGACCTGAGTCGCGACGACTGGCTGGACCTGCTGATGACCCATCGCCTGCAGCCGGAGTTTCCGCGCGACGGCTTGCTGGCCGTGTACGACTATCCGGCTTCGCAATCGGCGCTGGCGCGGCTGGCCGAACGCGACGGCGTGCCGGTGGCCGAACGCTTCGAGTTGTACCTGGGCCCGCTGGAACTGGCCAACGGCTACCACGAGCTGGCCGATGCCGATGAACAGCGCCTGCGTTTCCAGCGCGACCTGGCCCTGCGTGCGCAGCGCGGCGACCCGCAACTGCCTCTGGACGAGGCGTTGCTGGCAGCCTTGCAGGCCGGATTCCCCGACTGCGCCGGCGTGGCCCTGGGCGTAGACCGCCTACTGATGGCCTTGTGCGACACGTCGCGGATCGCCGACGTGCTGGCCTTCGATTTCTCGCGCGCCTGATCGCGAAGGCGACAGCGGCGACCGCTAGAATGACTGCATGAGCACGGCCATCGACTACGCCCGTTACGACCGCGTCCGCCCGATCCGCTGGGCCGGCGACGCACTGGAACTGCTGGACCAGCGCAAGCTGCCGTTCGCGGTGGAATACGTGCGCTGTGCCGACAGCGCCGCCGTGGCCGAGGCGATCGCCAACCTGACCGTGCGTGGCGCGCCGGCGATCGGCATCGCCGCCGGCTGGGGCACGGTGCTGGCGGCACGCGATGTGCAGGCGACCGATGGCGCGGCGGCGCTGGAACAACTGCAGCCGGCCTTGCAGGCCCTGAACGCCTCGCGCCCGACCGCGGTCAACCTGGCCTGGGCGCTGGCGCGGATGCGCAAGGTACTGACGACGGCCGGAGCCGACTGGCGCGAGTCGCTGCTGTGCGAAGCGCAGGTGATCGCCGACGAGGACCTCGCCGCCAATCGCCGCATGGGCGAACTCGGCGCGGCTCTGATCGAACCCGGCAGCGGCGTGCTGACCCACTGCAATACCGGTTCGCTGGCCACCGCCGGCTTCGGCACCGCACTCGGCGTGATCCGCGCCGGCGTGGCCCAGGGACGGATTGGGCGGGTGTTCGCCGGCGAGACCCGGCCGTGGTTGCAGGGCGCGCGGCTGACGGTGTGGGAACTGCAGCAGGACGGCATCGACGCCACCCTGATCGCCGATTCGGCGGCCGCGCACCTGATGAAGACCGGCGCGGTGCAGTGGGTGATCGTCGGCGCCGACCGCATCTGCGCCAATGGCGATAGCGCCAACAAGATCGGCACCTATTCGCTGGCGATCGCCGCCCGTCACCATGGGGTGAAAGTCATGGTAGTGGCGCCGTCCTCGACGGTGGACATGCAGACCACTTCCGGCGAGGCGATCGAGATCGAACAGCGCGATCCGGGCGAACTGTTCGGCATCGGTGGCGTGCGTACCGTGGCCGAAGGCATCCATGCCTGGAACCCGGTATTCGACGTGACCCCGGGCGAGCTGATCGACGCTATCGTCAGCGAACGCGGGGTGATCGAGCGTCCCGATCGCGCCGCCATGCAGACGATGTTCGCCGGGCACTGAGACGGGTTGGTCGGCGGCCGCCGGATCGTCGCTAAGTCATTGTTTCTGCGTGGGAACGGGGCTCCATCGGGGCCCCGTTTGTGATAGAATTTGCCAATTGCGCGGAGCCTTTTCCGCGCAAGTCCGGGCCACCGCCGTCCGGGCTTCCGAATTCCATGGATTGAAGGGTCCTGATGACCGATCTCGCCAAAGAAATCATCCCGGTCAACCTCGAAGACGAAATGCGCCGCAGCTACCTGGATTACGCCATGAGCGTGATCGTCGGCCGCGCGCTGCCGGACGTCCGCGACGGCCTGAAGCCGGTGCATCGCCGCGTGCTGTACGCCATGAACGAGCTGGGTGCGCACGCGGGCAAGCCGTACTACAAGTCGGCGCGCATCGTCGGCGACGTCATCGGCAAATACCATCCGCACGGCGACCAGTCGGTGTACGACACCCTGGTGCGCATGGCGCAGCCGTTCTCGCTGCGCTACCTGCTGGTGGACGGGCAGGGCAACTTCGGTTCGATCGACGGCGACAGCGCCGCGGCCATGCGTTACACCGAGGCGCGGATGTCTCGCCTGTCGCACGAGCTGATGGCCGACATCGACAAGGAAACGGTCGACTTCCAGCCCAACTACGACGAAAAGGAACTGGAACCCACGGTCATGCCGACCCGGTTCCCGAACCTGCTGGTCAACGGTTCGGCAGGCATCGCCGTCGGCATGGCGACCAACATTCCGCCGCACAACCTGTCCGAGGTGATCGATGCGCTGATCGCGCTGATCGACAACCCGGAGATCGACATCGACGGCCTGATGGAGCACGTGCCCGGCCCGGATTTCCCCACCGCCGGCATCATCAACGGCGTCGGCGGCATTCATCTTGCCTATCGCACCGGCCGCGGTCGCGTGCGCATCCGTTCGAAGGCGGACGTGGAAGTGGCCGACAACGGCCGCGAGGCGATCGTCGTCACCGAGATTCCCTACCAGGTCAACAAGGCGCGGCTGATCGAGAAGATCGCCGAACTGGTCAAGGAAAAGAAGATCGACGGCATCAGCGAGCTGCGCGACGAGTCCGACAAGGACGGCATGCGCATCTACATCGAGGTCAAGCGCGGCGATTCGGCCGAGGTGGTGCTGAACAACCTGTACTCGCAGACCCAGATGGAGTCGGTGTTCGGCATCAACATGGTGGCGCTGGTCGATGGCCGCCCGCAGTTGCTGAATCTCAAGCAGATCCTTGAAGCCTTCGTCCGCCATCGCCGCGAGGTGGTCACCCGGCGGACGATCTTCGAGCTGCGCAAGGCGCGCAACCGCGCCCACATCCTCGAAGGCCTGACCGTCGCGCTGGCCAACATCGACGAGATGATCGAGCTGATCAAGACCTCGGAGAACCCGCAGGTCGCGCGCGAGCGGATGCTGGCCAGGCGCTGGCAACCGGGCCTGGTCGGCACCCTGCTGGCCGCAGCCGGCGCCGAGGCTTCGCGCCCCGAGGACCTGCCGGCCGGCGTCGGCCTGCTCGACGATGGTTATCAGCTTACCGAAGCCCAGGCCCAGCAGATCCTGGAAATGCGCCTGCACCGTCTGACCGGACTGGAGCAGGAGAAGCTGACCGATGAGTACCGCCTGCTGCTGGACACCATCCGCGGCCTGATCGAGATCCTCGAGGATCCGAACGTGCTGCTGGAGGTCATCCGTACCGAGCTGCGCAACGTCAAGGAAGAATTCGGCGACGCGCGCCGCAGCGAGATCCGCGCCAGCGAGGAAGACCTCGACATCCTCGACCTGATCGCGCCGGAAGATGTGGTGGTCACGCTGTCGCATGCCGGTTACGCCAAGCGCCAGCCAGTGTCGGCGTACCGCGCGCAGAAGCGCGGCGGCCGTGGCCGCAACGCGGCGGCGACCAAGGACGAGGATTTCATCGACAAGCTGTGGCTGGTCAACACCCACGACACCCTGCTGGCTTTCACCAGTGCCGGCCGCGTGTTCTGGCTGCCGGTGCACCAGTTGCCCGATGCCGGTCCCAACGCGCGCGGGCGCCCGGTGATCAACTGGATCGCACTGGAAGAGGGCGAGAAGGTGCAGGCGGTGGTGCCGGTGCGCGAGTACGAGGAAGGCAGGTACGTGTTCTTCGCCACCCGCAACGGCACGGTGAAGAAGACCCCGCTGACCGAATTCGCCTATCGGCTGCAGCGCGGCAAGATCGCCATCAACCTGGACGAGGGCGATGCCCTGATCGGCGCCGAACTGACCGACGGCGAGCGCGACATCCTGCTGTTCGCTTCCAACGGCAAAGCGGTGCGCTTCGACGAGAATACGGTGCGGCCGATGGGGCGCACCGCGACCGGCGTGCGCGGCATCCGCCTGGCCAGCGGCGAATCGGTGGTGGGCCTGATCGTGGCCGAAAGCGCCGGCGACGTGGCCGAGGCCGACGATGCCGATGCGGCTGGTCCCGATGTCGCGGTGGCCGAAGTGGACGGCGAGGCGGATGCCTACATCCTGACCGCGACCGAGAACGGCTACGGCAAGCGCACCCGCCTGTCCGAACACCCGCGCAAGGGTCGCGGCACCCAGGGCGTGATCGGTATCCAGACCAGCGAACGCAACGGCCGCCTGGTCGCCGCGGTGCTGCTGAGCCGGCGCGACGAGGTGCTGCTGATCTCCGACGGCGGCACCCTGGTGCGCACGCGGGCGGCGGAAATCTCGGTGGTCGGCCGCAACACCCAGGGCGTGACCCTGATCCGGCTGGCTGACGACGAGCGCCTGCAGGCCATCGAGTGCATCGACGGCTCGCTGGACGAAGAGCAGGATGCTGACGATGCGGTCGCGGCATCCGAAGTCGGAAGCGACGACGAGGCGCGGCCTTCGGCCTGAGGGTCGCGTGGGCCGAGGTTCCATCGTCCGCTGCATGAATCGGCGGGCGATTGACCCCGGCCGGCAGTTTGATGCGTTCTATACTCCCGGTACCAACTGGATGGGGATGGCACGCAATGGCTCGGACCAGATTCGCTGATTTTCATGCACGTTCTGCTGCGCGCGCGCGCGGCCGCAACGGGTTGCGCGCGTTGTTCGTTCTGGCGCTGCTCGCGCTGGTCGTGGCCGGCTGCAAGCGCAACGAATCCGGGCAGCTGCCGGAGGCGTCCGGCGGGCCGGTGCAGGCGGAGAAGGACGCGGTCGAAGGTTTCGCCGTGGTCGGCGCCTATCCGGATCAGCACGACGGCGACCTCAGCCTGGCGGTGCAGTTCAGCCAGCCGCTGGTCGGCAGCCAGGACTTCGATCGGCTGCTGAGCGTCAACGACGACAAGGGCGCGGTGGTCAAGGGCAGCTGGGTGCTGGATGACGACGGCGACGACAAGGGGCGTGTGCTGCGTTTCCCGCACGTCGAGGCGGCGAAGGACTACGAACTGGCGATCTCGGCCGACCTGCTGGCCGCCGACGGCAGCCGCCTGGGCAAGGAGTTCCGCCGCAAGGTGCACGCCGGCGAACTCGACCCGGCGGTGGGTTTCGCCTCGCAGGGCAGCGTGCTGCCGGCGCGCGAAAGCCGCGGCCTGCCGGTGGTGTCGATCAACGTGCCGGAAGTGGACGTCGAGTTCCTGCGCGTGTCCGAAAGCCAGTTGCCGAAGTTCTTCTCTGAATACCAGCGCGGTGGCCGTCGCAGCGGTTGGGACCTGGACAGCGACTACAGCGACAATACGCCGATCGCGAAGCTGGCCGAGCCGGTCTACGCCAACCGCTTCGTGCTGGGCGGCAATCCCAACGAGCGCCAGCTGACCTATCTGCCGGTGCAGGACATCAAGGAACTGCAGGAGCCGGGACTGTACTTCGCGGTGATGAAGCGTACCGGCCAGTTCCGCGACGACTACGACACCGCGTTCTTCACCGTCAGCGACATCGGCCTGCACGCGCGCGCCTACAAGGACAAGCTGTTCGTGCATACCGCTTCGCTGCATGATGGCGATGCCGTCGGTGCGGTCGAGCTGCGCATTCTCGACGGTCGCGGCGAGACGGTATTCAAGGCCGACACTGACGGCAACGGCAACGCCATGCTTGACTACACGCTGGATGCTGCGCACGTGCTGGTTGCGCGCCGTGGCAAGGACGTGTCGATGCTGCCGTTCAACCAGCCGGCGCTGGACTTGTCCGAGTTCGCGGTGTCCGGGCGCGGGAACGCCTGGTTCGACGTGTTTGCCTGGTCCGGGCGCGACCTGTACCGGCCCGGCGAGACGGTGCACGTCTCGGCCCTGCTGCGCGACAACGACGGCAAGCCGGTCAAGGCGCAGCCGGTATTCCTGCGGCTCAAGCAGCCCGACGGCAAGGTGTTTCGCGAAACCCGGCTGGAGCCGGGCGAGCAGGGCTACTTCGGTTTCAGCCAGGCGATCCCGGCCGAAGCGCCGACCGGGCGCTGGCAGGTCGAGTTCCGCACCGATCCGGCCAGCAAGGAGGCCGTGCAGGGCATGGACCTGCGGATCGAAGAATTCCTGCCCGAGCGGATGAAGCTGGATCTGGATGCCGTGCAGGCGGTACTGAAGCCGGGCGAGCCGCTGAAGCTGAACGCCACGGCCGCCTACCTGTACGGCGCGCCGGCCGCCGGCAACCGCTTCACCGCCAAGCTGGCGGTGGCGGTCGAACAGCACCCGCTGGAGTCCTTGCCGGGCTATTTCTTCGGCGACGCCACCGTGCAGCTGCCGCGCGAGGCCAAGGACATCATCGACGAAAAATTCGACGACAAGGGCGAGTACGCGCAGGACGTCGCGCTGCCGGCCGAGGTCAAGCCGGTGACGCCGGTCGCGGCGATCGTCGCCGGCAGCGTCTACGAAACCGGTGGACGCACGGTCAACCGCAGCCTGAAGCGGGTGATGTGGCCGGCCGATGCGCTGGTCGGCGTGCGCCCACTGTTCGACGACGAGGACGGCGCCGACGCCAACGCGCGCGCCGGCTTCGAACTGGTGCGCGTGGGCGCCGACGGCCAACCGCGACCGGGCAAGGGACTGAAGGCGACCCTGGTGCGCGAACATCGCGACTACCACTGGAACCATACCGAGGACGGTGGCTGGGACTACGACTTCACTCAGCGCTTCGAGAATCTGGAAGCGAAGACCGTGGACCTGGAGCAGACCGCGGTCCGGATCGATTTCCCGGTCGAGTGGGGCGGCTACCGGCTGGACGTGTACGACCCGCAGACCGGATTGACGATGCGCTATCCGTTTTACGCCGGTTGGCGCTGGGACGACGACAACCGCGGCCTCGACGCGCGTCCGGACAAGGTCAAGCTGGCGCTGGACAAGACCGGTTACCGCGCCGGCGACACGCTGAAGGTCACCGTGACCCCGCCGCACCCCGGCAAGGGTCTGCTGATGGTCGAAAGCGACCGCATGCTGTACGTGCAGGCGGTGGACGTGAAGCCGGGCAGCACTTTCGAGATCCCGATCAGCGAGGACTGGGAACGGCACGACGTCTATGTCACCGCGCTGGTGTTCCGCGGCGGCAGCGCGCCGAGCAAGATCACTCCGGCGCGCGCGGTCGGCGTGGCCCACGTGCCGATGGACCGCAAGGCACGGCGGGTGGCGGTGGGATTGAAGGTGCCGGACAAGATGCGGCCCGAGCAGGAGCTGCCGGTCACCGTCAGCGTGCCGGAACTGGCCGGCAAGCCAGCGCACGTGACCGTTTCGGCGGTGGACGTGGGCATCCTCAACATCACCCGTTTCCCGGTGCCGGACGCGAACGCGCACTTCTTCGCCCAGCGCCGCCTGGGAGTGGACGCCTACGACATCTACGGGCGGGTGATCGAAAGCTTCGAAGGCGGCAGCGCGCGCCTGCGTTTCGGCGGCGACATGGCGCTGGCGGCCCTGCCGCAGGCCAAGCGCCCGACCGCGCGCGTGCAGACGGTCGACCTGTTCTCCGGCGCGGTCAAGCTGGACGCCAAGGGCAATGCGCGGATCGCGCTGAAGGTGCCTGATTTCAACGGCACGCTGAGGGTGTCGGCGCTGGTCTGGTCCGATGAGCGCTACGGCAACCGCGACGCCGAAACCCTGGTGCGCGCGCCGATCGTGGCCGAAGCCAGCCTGCCGCGGGTGCTGGCGCCGGGCGACAGCAGCACGGTCACCCTGGACTTGCAGAACTTCACCGGCAAGCCGGGGCAGTTCCAGGTGCGGCTGGACGGCAGCGGGCCGCTGTCGATCGCGCAGGCGCAACGCAGTGCCAGCCTCGACGACTCGGGCAAGACCACGCTGAGCTTCCCGCTGACCGCCGGCGAGGGCTACAGCACCGCCAAGGTGCGCGTGCGGGTGGACGGCAACGGCTTCAAGGTCGATCGCAGCTACGAGGTGCCGGTGCGTGCCGGCTGGCCGTCGGTCGTGCGGGCGCAGACGCGCGTGCTCGATCCGCTGGCGCCGGTCGGCATGGACAGCAGTTTCGTCGCCGGGCTGATGGCCGGTTCGGTCAACGCGCGGATCACCGTCAGCGCGATGCCGCCGATCCCGTTCGCCAGCGCCCTGCAGGACGTGCTGAAGTATCCGTACGGCTGCGCCGAACAGACCACCAGCAAGGGCTATGCGGCGCTGGAACTGGATGCGGACACGGCCAAGCTGCTGGGCGTGGACGGACTGGACGCGGCCAAGCGCCGCGAGCGCATGGAAGGCGCGTTCGGCCGCCTGGCGTCGATGCAGGTGTCCAACGGCAACTTCTCGATGTGGGGCGACGACGGTTACGTGGCGCCGGGACTGACGCCGTACATCACCGAGTTCCTGCTCGACGCCAAGCAGGGCGGTTTCGCGGTGCCGGAGAACGTGCTGCAGAAGGCCCTGAATCGGCTCAACGAGGACCTGCTGGCCGGCGGCAACCAGTTCTACGGCTACGACAACCGCGACCACCTGCGTTTCGCCAACCAGGCCTGGTCCGGCTACGTGCTGGCCAAGGTCAACCGCGCGCCGCTGGGTACGTTGCGTGCGCTGTACGACAACGAGCGCGGCAAGAGCCTGACCGGGCTGCCGCTTATCCATCTGGGCATCGCGCTGTCGCTGCAGGGCGATACCAAGCGCGGCGAGAAGGCCATCGCCGAGGGTTTCGCCAAAAACGGATCGCGTCCACGCTACCTGGGCGATTACGGCAGCCGCATCCGCGACGATGCGCTGATGATCGCGCTGGTGCACGAGAACAAGCTGGCCAAGCCGGCCTACGACGGCCGCGCGATCGACCTCGGCCGCGAGCTGGACGTGCGGCGCAACTCCGAATGGATGTACCTGAGCACGCAGGAACAGGTGGCGCTGGCCCGGGTCGGCAAGTCGCTGATGCTGGATCAGGACAAGCTGGTGTCGGGCACCTGGAAGATCGACGGCGAGGAGCAACTCGTGCAGCCGGACAAGCTGACCGCGCGCAGCTTCGATGCGGCGACCCTGGCGCAGGGCGTCAGCTTCGTGCCGGAGGGTACGCCACCGCTGTTCGCCAGCCTGGAAGCGGCCGGCGTGCCGCGTCAGGCGCCGGCGCCTGACGAGCGCCAGATAGGCGTCAAGCGCGACTACTACACCACCGAGGGCAAGCCCTGGCAGGGCAACCGCCTGAAGGAAGGCGAGGCGCTGATCGTGCGGCTGTCGATCACTGCCGACCAGTCGATCCCGGACGCCTTGCTGACCGATCTGTTGCCGGCCGGGCTCGAAATCGAGAACTTCAATCTCGGCGATGCGCGGCAGTGGGCCGACGTGGTGGTGGACGGCATCAGCATCAGCGACCGCAGCAGCGCCGCCGACGTCAAGTACGAGGAGTTCCGTGACGACCGCTACGTGGCCGCGTTGAAGCTGCGCCGGGGAAGTACTGCCAAGGTGTTCTATCTGGTGCGCGCGGTGACGCCGGGCAGCTATGGGGTGCCGCCGCCGCTGATCGAGGACATGTACCGTCCCGACATCCGCGGCGTGGGCCGGGCGTCGCCGGCGCGGATCACGGTGACCCAGCCTTGACGGATCGCAGGGAGTGGAAAGAAGCGGGTCGCGGCTAGCAGGCCGGCTGCGATCATTCGCAGCCGGGCTTCGCCGTTTGCCGCTGCTTGCCGTGCTGCGCTGGGGCACGGTCGCGATCCTGTTGTCGGTGCTGGTACTGGACCTGGCGTTTCCGCCGCCGTTGCCGCGCGCGCGCGACACCAGCACTCTGGTAGTCGCCCGCGACGGCACCCCTCTGCGCGCGTTTGCCGACGCCGAAGGGGTGTGGCGCTATCCGGCCACCCCGGACAGCGTGTCGCCGCTGTATCTGCAGGCGCTACTGAACTACGAGGACCGGCATTTCTACCGGCACCCTGGAGTCAATCCGTGGGCGCTGCTGCGCGCGGGCGGACAGTGGCTGCGTTCGGGACGAATCGTGTCCGGCGGCTCCACGCTGACGATGCAGGTGGCGCGCATCCTCGACAAGTCGCCCGGCAATACCCGCAGTCTCTGGGGCAAGACCAAGCAGGTCCTGCGCGCCATGCAACTGGAGGCGCGGCTGGACAAGCGGCAGATCCTGACCCTGTACCTGGAGCGGGCGCCGTTCGGCGGCACCATCGAAGGCGTCGAGGCCGCCAGCTGGGCCTACCTCGGCAAGCCGGCGACGCGGTTGTCGCAGGCCGAAGCGGCGCTGCTGGCGGTGCTGCCGCAGGCGCCCAGCCGGCTGCGCCCGGACCGCCATCCACAGGCCGCGCAGGCCGCGCGCGACAAGTTGCTCGAACGCATGGCCGCGCTGGGGGTGTGGACGCGCGAGCAGGTGGACGATGCGCGGATCGAGCCGGTGGTGGCGCGCGCGTTGCAGTCGCCGTTGCACGCGGCTCTGCTGGCGCAACGGTTGAAGCAGGCCGCGCCGCAGCAGGCGCGGATCGCCTCGACCATCGACATCGGTTTGCAGCGCACGCTGGAAGAGCGCGTCGCCGCGTATTTCTCCCGGCTGCCGGAACGCACTTCGGCCGCGCTGCTGGTGGTCGACAACGCCAGCCTGGAGGCGCGCGCCTATATCGGCACGCTGGAGTTCGGCGACAAGGCACGGCTGGGCCACGTCGACATGGTGCAGGCCTGGCGCTCGCCGGGATCGACGCTGAAGCCGTTCCTGTACGGGTTGGCGCTGGACGACGGCCTGATCCATTCGGAGAGCCTGCTGGTCGATGCGCCGCAGAGCTTCGGCGGCTACCGGCCGGGCAATTTCGACGCCGCCTTCAACGGTCCGGTCAGCGCCGCGCAGGCCTTGCGGATGTCGCTGAACGTGCCCGCGGTCGATCTGCTTGACCGGGTCGGGCCGGTGCGTTTCTCCGCCCGCCTGGCCAATGGCGGCATCGCCTTGCGCTATCCGCACGGCGCCAGCCCGAACCTGGCACTGATCCTTGGCGGTACCGGCGCGCGGCTGGAGGATCTGGTCGGCGCCTACGCTGCGTTCAACCGCGGCGGCGTGGCCGGACGGGTGCGCTACACCGAAGACGATCCGGTCACCGAACGACGCCTGCTGTCCCCCGGTGCGGCGTGGATCGTGCGCGAGATACTGGAATCGAATCCGCGCCCCGGCTACGGCATGGGTGCGTTCGACACCGGCACGCGGCCGCGGGTGGCGTGGAAGACCGGTACCAGTTACGGCTTCCGCGATGCCTGGGCGATCGGCGGCACCCGCCGCTACACGGTCGGCGCATGGGTCGGGCGTCCCGATGGCACGCCGTTGCCGGGGCAGTACGGTGCGATCACTGCGCTGCCGCTGATGTTCGAAGTGATCGACAGCCTGCCGCACGAGCCCGCCGATGCCGCGCCCGCGCCGCCGCCGTCCAACGTCGTGCAGCAGGACATCTGCTGGCCGCTGGGGCTGCCGCCGGACCCGGCGGCACCGCAATTGTGCCAGCGCCGCTTCGAGGCGTGGACGCTGGATGGCAACCTGCCACCGACCTTCGCCGAGCGCGGCGCGCGCCTGTGGAGCGCCGGGCGCGAACGTTTCCGCAAGGATGCCGCGACCGGCTTGCGGTTGTCGGCCGAATGCGCGCGCCAGCACCATGCACTCGACGCCGAAATCGCACGCTGGCCGGCGCTGGCGTCGCCGTGGCTGTCGGCGCGCGAGCGGCGCGGATCGCGATTGCCGCCGCTGTCCCCGGATTGCACGGCCGACGGCCGCGACGCGATCGAGGAGCTGCACATCGACGGCATCAACGACCGTGCCACCTTCGCCCGCCCGCCCGGCAGCAGCGGCAAACTGCGCTTGCAACCGCGCGCGCTGGGCACGCAGACGCGGGTGCAATGGCTGCTGGATGGGCGCTGGCTGGCGCAGACCGAGGGCCAGGGGCGCCTGGACCACGATTTCGGTCAGCCCGGCGAACACACGCTGACCGGACTGGCCGACAGCGGCGCCTGGGCCAGCGTGCGTTTCCGGGTGCTGCCCTAGGCGGGCAGATGCTCCAGCACGTATTCGGCCGAGGACACCCTGAATTCGCCGGGCGCTTCCACCCACAGCTGCTTGACCACGCCATCCTCGGCGTACAGCGCGTAACGGCGCGAGCGCAGGCCCATGCCGTAACCGCTGGCGTCCATCTCCAGTCCCAGCGCGCGTGCCAGGTCGCCGTTGCCGTCGGCCAGCATCTGCAGGCCGTCCGGAATCTGTTCGGCGCGGCCCCAGGCCTGCATCACGAACGGATCGTTGACCGAGACGCAGTACACGTTGATGCCGCGGCTGCGGAAGTCGGCGAAATGCTTGACGAAGCCCGGCAGGTGGCGTTCCGAGCAGGTGGGGGTGAACGCACCGGGCACCGCGAACATGACGACCTTGTTGCCGTCGAACAGGGCGCGGGTGTCCAGGGTCTCGACGCCTTCGCGGATGCGCTTGACGGTGACTTCCGGGATGCGCTCGCCGATCTGGATGCTCATGGTGTCTCCGGGATGAACGTGGGGGTCGGGACGATGGTAAGCCCGAAACGCGACTCTTGAAATCCTGCCGCCGGTTCCCATGTTCCGGTCATGGCGGCGAGTGCCGCCGGAATCCGCCGGAAACCGGCACCCCATCAGGAGATTCCCATGAGCATCATCCGTTACCAGCAGTGGCCCGCGCAGGCCTTCCAGAACGAAATCAAGCAGGTGTTCGACCGCTTCTTCGACCACAGCGACAGCGACGAGTCGGCGGTGGCCACCGCGCAGTGGACACCGCGCGTGGACATCAAGGAAGAAGCCGACCGCTTCGTCATCTACGCCGACCTTCCGGGCATCGACCCAGCCCAGATCGAGGTGCAGATGGACAAGGGCATCCTCAGCATCAAGGGCGAGCGCAGCAGCGAGTCGAAGACCGAAACCGAGCGCTTCTCGCGGATCGAACGCACATACGGCAGTTTCCACCGCCGCTTCGCCTTGCCGGACAGCGCCGATGCCGAAGGCATTTCCGCCCACGGCAGCAACGGCGTGCTGGAGATCGTGATTCCGAAGAAGCCGGAAACCTCGCCGCGGCGCATCCAGGTCGGGGCGCGGCAGGTCCAGTAACGGTCGGGCGACCGCGGCCCGGGCCGCGCCACATGCCGGTGTGGCCCGGGCAACCTGTCCGCGTGGGCAGGGCAGGTAGAATCGGAGGCCCGTGATCGCAAGGTCGCGGGCCGTTGTTCGTTCAGAGGCAATCGATGGAATTCAAGGACTACTACGCCATCCTCGGGGTCGAGCCCGGTGCGGGCGATGCCGAAATCAAGACGGCCTATCGCCGTCTGGCGCGCAAGTACCACCCGGACGTCAGCAAGGAGGCCGGCGCCGAGGACAAGTTCAAGGCGGTCAACGAGGCCTACGAGGCGTTGCGCGATCCGCAGAAACGCGCCGCCTACGACCAGCTGCGCGCGCAGGGATATCGCCCGGGCGAGGAATTCCGGCCGCCGCCGGATTTCGGTGCGGGCGGCTATGGTGGTGCGCAAGGCTTCGACTTCGACGAGATTTTCGGCAATGCCGGCGGAGCGGGCGGTGGCGGCTTCAGCGACTTCTTCGAAGGACTGTTCGGCCGCCGCGCGCGTGCTGGCGGTGGCGCTGCCGGCGGGCCCCAGCCGCGAGGCGACACCCGGGCCAAGTTCGCCGTGCCGCTGCAGGCGGTCTACGACGGCAGCAGTGTGCGCATCAACGTCAACGGCAAGCAACTGGATGTCAAAGTGCCCAAGGGCATCCGTCCGGGCCAGGTGATCCGGCTGGGCGGGCAGGGCAATCGCGGCGGCAACCTGCTGCTGGAAGTCGAATACGCCCCGCACCCGCAGTTCGAGGTGGACGGCAGCAACATCATCCACGTGCTGCAGGTGGCACCGTGGCAGGCGGCCCTGGGCGCCAGCCTGAGCGTGCCGACGCTGGGCGGCCCGGTGGAGGTCAAGGTGCCGGCCAACTCCGATGCCGGCCGCAAGCTTCGACTGCGCGGCCGCGGCCTGCCGGGCAAGCCGGCGGGCGACCAGATCGTGGAACTGGAAATCACCGCACCCAAGCCGGTGACCGAGCGCCAGCAGACCTTGTACCGGATGCTGGCCAGTGCCTTCAGCGAAGGCGCCGACGAGTCCTGAGGTGTTGCGACCTCAGGCAGCGGTGGGCGGCGCCGGGTCGGTGTTGATGATGCGCTCGATGACCTCGGCCAGCTCGGTTTCCGAGAACGGCTTGGTCAGGTAGGCCTTGGCGCCCTGGCGCATGCCCCACATGCGGTCGGTGTCCTGGTCCTTGGTGGTGACCAGCACTACCGGGATGTGGCGGGTGGTGCTTTCGCGGTTGAGGGTGCGCGTGGCCTGGAAGCCGTTGAGATTCGGCATCACCACGTCCATCAGCACCATATCCGGCAGTTCGCGCTTGGCGACTTCCACGCCGGTGGCGCCGTCTTCGGCGGTCAAGGACTCGTGTCCCAGTTTTTCGACGATCCGCTGGATGCCCAGCAGCTGCGACGGCGAATCGTCGACGATGAGGATACGAGCCATGACACCCCCTTGAAATTTCCCCAGTCCGGATTGTAACGGCCGCGGCGGGAAAGGCTAGGCCCGGCTCGACCGATAGGCGCGATAGTGGGCCGCTCGTCCGGTTTCCGGCCGGGTATCAGCCGATTTTGACCAGGGTGCGGCCGAACGAGCCGCCGTCCAGCATGGTTTCGAACACGGCCGGCAGACCGTCCAGGCCGATCTCGCGGGTGCAGATGGCGTCCAGGTGGCGCGGCTTCCAGTCGCCGGCCAGTCGTTCCCAGACCGACTCGCGGATGTCGCGGGCGGTGCCGGCCGAGGCCACGCCCAGCAGCGACACGCCGCGGATGATGAACGGCATCACCGTCATGTCCAGTTGCGGACTGGCGGCCAGCCCGGCCGAGGCGACGTTGCCGTAGGGTGCGGTCTGCGCCAGCAGGCTGGTCAGCATGGCGCCGCCGACGTTGTCCAGACCGCCGCCGAAGCGCGCCGATTCCATCGGTCGGTCGGTCGCCAGCGCCTCGCGCCCCAGCACCTCGCTGGCGCCGATCGATTTCAGGTATGGCGCCTGATCTGCTTTGCCGCTGATCGCATGCACTTCGAATCCGGCCTTGCTGAAGATATCCACGGCCAGCGAACCGACCCCGCCAGTGGCGCCGGTCACCGCCAGCGGCCCGTGTTCCGGCGTCTGCCGGTTTTCGCGCATGCGATACAGCGCCAGCGCGGCGGTGAAGCCGGCGGTGCCGAGGATCATGCTCTCGCGCAGGCTCAAGCCATCCGGCAGCGGAATGACCCACTGCGCCGACAGGCGCGCGTATTCGGCATAGCCGCCATCGCGGGTTTCGCTGAGCCCGCTGCCGGTGACCAGCAAGGGGTCGCCTTCGCGGAACGTCGGGTCGCCGGAGGCGACCACGTGCCCAGCCAGGTCGATGCCACCGACCAGCGGGAAGCGGCGCAGGATCTTGCCCTTGCCGGTACCGGCCAAGGCGTCCTTGAAGTTGACCGACGAGTACGCGACCTTGACCACGACCTCACCGGGATTGAGGTCGTCCAGTGCGAGTGTTTCCAGTCCGCTGCGATAGCCACGGTCGTCGTTGTGGATGCGGAAGGCGGTGAACGTGGAAGGGGTGCTCATGCTGGTTTCCAGTTAGTTGTCCTGTGTGCCGTCATTCCGGGGAGAACCGGTAGCCATGATGCTCTTGCGGGTTGCCGTGGCTGGGGTGAGAGCCGGCCGTTGTGCCGATTGGTCCGTAGCAAATCACATCATCTCAGGATACAGATCGCGCCAGGCCGGGTTTTGCTTTTCGATCAATTCGATCTTCCAGTCCCGCTTCCATTCCTTGATCGCCTTCTCGCGGGGAATGGCGGTGTCGAGAGTGGCATGCATCTCGTACCAGACAAGGTCGTGTACTTGGTATTTGCTGGTGAAACCTTCGACGCAGTCGTTCTTGTGTTCCCACACGCGCCGGAGCAGATCGGTGGTAACGCCCGTGTACAGGGTGCCGTGGTATCTGCTGGCCAGGATGTAGACACAGGGTTTCTTCATGGTGTCCTTCCATGGAGACCGAGACTGGTTCGATTCAAGCACAAACGTCCGGAGGCGTCACTCCGCTGAAGGTTCGGGGTGCCGGAAACTCGGGGGAGCTGAGAAGTTGGAGGGGCCAAAAACTCAAGGACGTCATCCCGGCGAAAGCCGGGATCCAGCCTTTCGCTGTTGCACGACGAAGCCGGAAGCAATGACAAAAGCAAGAGCTGGATCCCGGCTTTCGCCGGGATGACGGGCAAAGGCGCGAGTCGTGAGCAACGAACAGCGGCTGTTGCGGCCAATGAAAAGCCAATCGTCGGGGTAGCGGATCAACGCAACTCGCGGCGATGCTTCTCGTCCAGCCATTTCTCGGCGCGGGCCGGGGTGTAGTCGCGCATCCATGCCAGCATGGCGTCGATGTCGTCGCCGTGCCAGAGGTCGGCGCGCTGGTCCGGGTGCAGGAAGCGTTCGCCGACCATGCGGTCGATCATCGCGGCCAGCGGCTGGTAGAAGCCGTCCACGTCGAGGAAGGCGCAGGGCTTGTCGCCGATGCCGAGCTGGCGCCAGGTCAGCATTTCGAACATCTCGTCGAGGGTGCCGAAGCCGCCGGGCAGGGCGACGAAAGCATCGGCCAGGTCGAACATGCGCTGCTTGCGCTCATGCATGTTTTCGACCACGTCCAGCCGGGTCACGCCCTTGTGCGCGACTTCCCACTCGACCAGCTGCCGCGGGATGACGCCGGTGACTTCGCCGCCAGCCTCCAGCACCGCATCGGCGACAATGCCCATCAGGCCGACATTGCCGCCGCCGTAGATCAGCTCCAGCCCTTCGGCGGCGATCCGCAGTCCCAGTGCGTGCGCCTGTTCGGCATAGACGGGTTTGCTGCCGGCATTGGAGCCGCAATAGACGCAGATGCTTTTCATGCTCGGGTACTCCTGTCCCGTATGGCCGTAAACGCAAAACGCCAGGCATCGCCTGGCGTTGCGGGAGCGACGGCATCGAGTTGATGCGCCGCCATGTGGTGGCGGTCAGTTTGCCTTGTGGATCGACCGCTTGTCCACCGCCATCGCGGCATCATGGATGGCTTCGGACAGGGTCGGGTGGGCGTGACAGATGCGCGCCAGATCGTCGGCCGAGCCCTTGAACTCCATCGCGATGACGCCTTCGTGGACCAGTTCGGATACACCGACACCGATCGCGTGCAGGCCCAGGATCAGGTCGGTTTCGGCATCGGCGATCACCTTGACGAAACCGGCTGGCTCGCCCATCGCCACCGCGCGGGCGATGGCGGCGAACGGGAAACTGCCGGTCTTGTAGGCCACGCCTTCGGCCTTGAGCTGCTGCTCGGTCTTGCCGACCCAGGCGATTTCCGGCTCGGTATAGATCACGTACGGAATGGTGTCGAAGTTGACGTGGCCGGGCAGACCGGCGATCAGCTCGGCCACGGCGATGCCTTCCTCGAAGCCCTTGTGCGCCAGCATCGGACCGCGCACGCAGTCGCCGATGGCCCATACACCGTCGACGCCGGTGTGGCAGTGCTCGTCGACCTCGACCTGACCGCGCTCGGTCAGCGTGACGCCGGTGCCTTCGGCCAGCAGCCCACGGGTGGCGGCGCGACGGCCGACGGCGACCAGCAGCTTGTCCACGGTCAGGGTCTTTTCGCCATCCTTGTCGGTATAGGTGATGACGACTTCCTTCTTCTTGCCCTTGCCGACGACTTCGGTCTTGCCGACCTTGGCGCCGAGCAGGATGTCGAGACCCTGCTTCTTGAACTCGCGCGCGGCCAACTTGGCCACTTCGGCATCGGCGGCAGGCAGGAAGTCGGGCAGGGCTTCGAGGATGGTGACTTCGGCGCCCAGGCGCTTCCACACGCTGCCCAGTTCCAGGCCGATCACGCCGGCGCCGATCACCGCCAGCCGCTTCGGCACCTCGGTGAAGTCCAGTGCGCCGATGTTGTCGATGATGTTCTCGCCATCGAATTTGGCGAACGGCAACTCGATGGAGTCGGAACCGGCGGCGATGATGACGTTGGTGCCGGTCAGTTCGACGTCGCCGCCTTCATGCTGGCTGACCTTGACCACGTTGCCCGGCTGCAACTGGGCAAAGCCGTAGTACGGGGTGATCTTGTTGGCCTTGAACAGCATGGCGATGCCGCCGGTGAACTGTTTGACGATCTTGTCCTTGCGGCCGACCATCGAACAGACGTCGATTTTCGCGTCCTTGAAGCTGATGCCGTGCTCGCCGAACAGGTGGCCCATGTTCCAATACTGGCGCGAGGAGTCCAGCAGTGCCTTCGAGGGCACGCAGCCGACCCGCAGGCAGGTTCCGCCGAGTGCGGGCTTGCCGTCCTTGCCCAGCGCGGCGTCGATGCAGGCGACCTTCATCCCCAGCTGGGCGGCGCGAATGGCGGCGTGGTAGCCGGCCGGGCCGGCACCGATGACGACGACGTCGAAGTTCTCGGACATGAGGCGGATATTCCTTGAAGCGGATCAGTGAATGGAGAGGGCTGGGAAGTGAGTGGCTGGAGGCGGTGGGAAACAAGTGCAAGCGGTGCTTTTCACTCGTTGCTCACTCCTCTTCACTTTCACTCACTCCTGCCTCACAGGTCGAACAGCATCCGGTTGGGGTTTTCCAGCTGGTTCTTGATGTCGACCAGGAACAGCACCGCGTCCTTGCCGTCGATGATGCGGTGGTCGTAGCTCAGCGCGATGTACATCATCGGCGCGACGACGACCTGGCCGTTCTCGACCACCGCACGTTCCTTGATGGCGTGCATGCCGAGGATGGCGCTCTGCGGCGGGTTGACGATCGGGGTGGAGAACAGCGAGCCGAAGGTGCCGCCGTTGGTGATCGTGAAGGTGCCGCCTTGCAGGTCTTCCAGTCCCAGCTTGCCGTCACGCGCCTTGACGGCGTAATCGCCGATGCCCTTCTCGATGTCGGCAAACGACATCCGCTCGACGTTGCGCAGCACCGGCGTCACCAGACCCTTGTCGGTGGACACGGCGATCGAGATGTCGGCATAGCCGTGGTAGATGATGTCGTCGCCGTCGACCGAGGCGTTGACGACCGGATAACGCTGCAGCGCATTGGCGGCGGCTTTGGCGAAGAAGCTCATGAAGCCCAGCTTGACCCCATGGGCCTTCTGGAAGTCTTCCTGCAGTGCCTTGCGCGCGGCCGATACCTTGGCCAGGTTGACCTCGTTGAACGAGGTCAGCATGGCGATGGATTCCTTCGACTGCATCAGGCGCTCGGCGATGCGCTTGCGGATGCGGGTCATCGGCACGCGCTCTTCCGGACGCGCGCCACCGGAGACGCCGGCGGTCTTGCCGCTGGCGTAGTTGACCAGATCGGCCTTGGTCACCGCGCCGTGACGGCCGGTGCCTTCCACCTGCGCCGGGTCGATGCCCTGGCTGACCGCGGTGAAGCGCGCGCCCGGCGGCAGCGCGTCGGCGCCGGAAGCAGCAGCGGGCGTCGCGGCAGGCTTGGCGGCCGCCTTGGGTGCTTCCTGCGCCGGCTTGGGCGCTTCGGCAGCCGCGGCCGGGGCGGCGGCGACCGCGCCTTCCTCGATCACCGCCAGC
Organism: Pseudoxanthomonas kalamensis DSM 18571; assembly: GCF_010211745.1. Classification (GTDB taxonomy): domain Bacteria; phylum Pseudomonadota; class Gammaproteobacteria; order Xanthomonadales; family Xanthomonadaceae; genus Pseudoxanthomonas_A; species Pseudoxanthomonas_A kalamensis. Next base: position 344,460 of record NZ_PDWQ01000003.1, read on the forward strand.
AACTGCTGGCTGGTTACGGTGTCGCCTTCCTGGAACTTGATTTCCTTCAGCACGCCATCGACCGGCGAGGGTACTTCCAGCACGACCTTGTCGGTCTCCAGGTCCATCAGGTTCTCGTCGCGCTTGACCGAATCGCCCACTTTCTTGTGCCAAGCGGCAATGGTGGCGTCGGAGACGGATTCGGGAAGGACTGGAACTTTGACTTCGATGGCCATTGGGGCGTCCTGGAGTGGGTTCGTGGTTGGCGAAAGGGAGAAAGGGTTATTCGGCGACGATCTGTTCGCCGAGCTTGTTCACCAGCGCATCGGCGACCAGTTTCATCTGCTCCTGCACATGCTCGGCGAAGTGTCCGGCGGCCGGCGACGGCGAACGCAGGCGGCCCGCATAGTGCAGGGTCTGGGCTTTGTTGCCGGCCATGCACGCTTGCAGGTGGTGCTTGATCTGGTACCAGGCGCCCTGGTTCTGCGGTTCTTCCTGGCACCAGATCACGTCGGTCGCCTTGGTGAAGCGGGCCAGTTCGGCCTGCAGCGCCTCGCGCGGGAACGGGTACAGCTGTTCCACGCGCATCAGGGCCACGTTGTCCAGGCCGCGCTTGTGCGCGTCTTCCAGCAGGTCGTAATAGACCTTGCCGGAACACAGCACCACGCGCTTGACCTTTTTCGGGTCGGCCGAGGCGTCGGGGATCAGCGTCTGGAACTCGCCGTTGGCCAGTTCGTCCAGGGTGGACACGGCCAGCTTGTGCCGCAGCAGCGACTTCGGCGTCATCACCACCAGCGGCTTGCGCGTGGTCATGCGCATCTGCCGGCGGATCATGTGATAGGCCTGCGCCGGCGTGGTCGGCACGCAGACCAGCATGTTCTCCAGCGCGCACAGTTGCAGGAAGCGTTCCAGACGCGCCGAGCTGTGCTCGGGGCCCTGGCCTTCGTAACCGTGCGGCAGGAACAGGGAGATGCCGCTGATGCGTTCCCACTTGGCCTCGCCGGCGGCGATGAACTGGTCGATCACCACCTGCGCGCCGTTGGCGAAGTCGCCGAACTGCGCTTCCCAGATGTCCAGGGTGTTGGGGTCGGCGGTGGAGTAGCCGTACTCGAAGGCCATCACCGCCTCCTCGCTGAGCAGCGAGTCGATGATGGTTGCGTCCTCGGGCACGTCGACCAGCTGGCGCAGCGGCAGGTAGTAGCTGTCGGTCTTCTGGTCGTGGAGGATGGCGTGGCGGTGGAAGAAGGTGCCGCGGCCCGCGTCCTGGCCGACCAGACGCAGGCGATGGCCTTCGGAGAGCAGGGTGGCGTAGGCCAGGTTCTCGGCGAAGCCCCAGTCGCCCGGCAGTTCGCCGGCGCTCATCTTCATCCGGTCGTCGTAGATCTTGGCCACCCGCGGATGCAGGCTGACTCCGGCCGGGATGGTGTTGATGATCTTGGCCAGCTGCTTGAGCTTGGTCGGCTTGAAGCGCGTGTCGACCGGGTCGGTCAGCTTGCCCGACAGGTATTTCGACCAGTCGATGTTCAGCTCGTAGTCTTCCGGCTTGGCGGTAGCCAGTTCGGTGGTGACCTCGCCGGCATCCAGCTTGCGCCGGTATTCGTCGACCATGACCTGGCCTTCGCCGGCGGGCAGGGTGCCTTCGGCTTCCAGCCGCGCGGCGTACAGCTCGCGGGTGGTCTTGTGCTTGCGGATCACCTGGTACATCACCGGCTGGGTCGCCGCCGGCTCGTCGGCCTCGTTGTGGCCGTGGCGGCGGTAGCAGACCAGGTCGATGACCACGTCCTTCTTGAAGGTCTGGCGGAATTCGTAGGCCAGGTTGGCGCAGAACACCACCGCCTCGGGGTCGTCGCCGTTGACGTGCAGGATCGGCGCACTGACCATCTTGGCCACGTCGGTGCAGTACAGGGTGGAGCGGGCGTCGTCGCGGGCGCTGGTGGTGAAGCCGATCTGGTTGTTGATGACGATGTGCACGGTGCCGCCGACGGCGAAACCGCGCGCCTGCGACATCTGCAGCAGTTCCATGTTGACGCCCTGGCCGGCGAAGGCGGCGTCGCCGTGGATCAGCACCGGCAGCACCTGCTGGCGTTCGACGTCGCCGCGGCGTTCCTGGCGCGAGCGCACGCTACCGGCGACCACCGGGTTGACGATTTCCAGATGCGAGGGATTGAACGCCAGCGCCAGGTGCACGGCGGTGCCTTCGGTGGCAAGGTCGGCCGAGAAGCCCATGTGGTACTTCACGTCGCCGGTATGGGCACGGTCGTCCTCGGCGTGGTCGAACTTGCCTTCGAATTCGTCGAACAGCTTGCGCGGGTTCTTGCCCAGCGTGTTGACCAGCACGTTGAGGCGGCCGCGATGGGCCATGCCGGCGACGATGTCCTTGATGTGGTCGCGCCCGGCGCGGCGCACCAGCACGTCCATCAGCGGGATCAGCGAATCGCCGCCTTCCAGCGAGAAGCGCTTCTGGCCGACGTACTTGGTGTGCAGGTAGCGCTCCAGGCCCTCGGCAGCGGTGATCCGCTCCAGGGTGCGGCGCTTGGCCGCCGCGTCCAGCCCGTAGTTGCCGCCGGCCAGTTCCAGCCGCTGGTACAGCCAGTGGCGCTGCTCGACCTCGGGGATGTGCATGAACTCGGCGCCGATCGGCCCGGTGTAGGTCGCCTTCAGCAGGGCCAGCAGTTCGCGCAGCTTCATCGCCGGCTTGCCGGCCACGCCGCCGGTGCTGAACTCGCGGTCGAGGTCGGCGTCGGACAGGCTGTGGAAGGACAGGTCCAGGTCGGGCGGGTTGACCGGCGGGGTCAGGTTCAGCGGGTCGAGGTTGGCGCCGAGGTGGCCGCGCGAACGGTAGGCGGTGATCAGCCGGCCGACATTGCGGCCATGTTCGTCACTGCCGACCGGCGCGCTGGCGTAGCCGTTGTTGGCGGCGTGACGGGCGGCCTCGGCCACCTGGGCGATGATCGCCGAATGCGGCACATCGCCGGCCTCGCGGCCCTTGAACGCGTCGAAATAGGTCTTCCACCTGGGGTCTACGCTGTCGGGGGAAACCAGGTACTGCTCGTAGAGGTCCTCGACATAGGAGGCGCTGCCTCCGTTGAGCTGCGAAGACTGCGCAAACTGCTTGAGTAGATTGTCCACGGTGGCGTGATGGCGTCGGTGGGGGTGCCAAATGGCTGATGCGGAAGGAGTTTGTGCAAATTCCGCGCGGGAGGCATGGAGCCGTTGCAAAGCGGGGAAATTATACCTGCATGCGGACGGCGGGGTGCACCCCATTAAGACCAAAGCGGTACCCGGGACGCTGTGTTCACAATCCCAGCGCGCGCAATTCGCTGCACGGACGCGAACGCTCCCAGACCTGGATGAAGCTGTCGCGCAACTGGCGCGCACGGCCCGGATTGTCCAGTTCCGCCTCGCCGTCGTAGTGATGGCCGAGCGGGCGGAAGTAGTAACCGCCGGCGTCGTTGGCCAGATACGCGGAGGCATAGGGCAGGTCGACCGGATCCTGCACTTCGCGGAAGGCGAATACACTGGGCAGGCGCTGGGCCAGCGGCAGCAGCGGCGTCAGTGCCCGCTGCGGGGAGGCGGCATCCTGCAGCAGGATCTGCACTTGTGCGCCGTCCGAGCTGGTGGCGAAGCGGCGCAGCGCCTCCAGCACGGCCGGGGCGTCGAGCAGGCCGGGGTCGAGTTCGCGGCTGTAGATGACCAGCCCGCGTCGGGCCTGTCCGACGATGGCCGCGGTAATGGCGATGGCCGCGTCGCGGCGCGAGATCGCGGTGGCCCCGCGTAGGGCCCTGCGCATGCCCTGGTGCTCGATGCCGGCCTCGATGAAGCGCTCGCCCTCGGGCACGAAGCCGTGGCACGCGTAGAAGGCTTCGGCGCTGACCTGGGCGTGCAGGCTGACCTCGGTCCAGCCGGCATCGCGGGCCTGTTGCAGCAGGGCCAGCAGCAGGGCTTCGCCGACCCCGCGGCCGCGCCATTCGGTCAGCACGGCCATGCGCCCGATCCTGTGTTCCGGGGTCAGCCGGCCGGTGCCGATCGGCCGGCCGGCGTCGTCGTAGGCGACGACATGGTGGCTGAGCGGGTCCAACGCGTCCCACTCCAGTTCCAGCGGCACTTGCTGTTCCTGCACAAACACCGTTTCCCGCACCCGGCGCAGGTCGTCCAGGCGCGTGGCGTAGTCGACGGTCTCGATCCGGAACGGCGCGGTCGCGTTCATCCGACCGGCTCCCCGTCCGGGCCGAGCAACTGGTAGTGGCCGGCCGCCAGCAGTTCGATTAGTGCGTGGCGTCCCGGTTCGCCCAGCGCGGCATAGCCGGCCGCATCGATGCGCTCGGTTGCGGCCAGCCGGCGCGCATCGGCGACCGCTAGCGGAAACTGCAGGCCGCTGCAGAACAGGGTGGCGCCGCGGCGGGCGCGACGCCAGGCCGGCCGGGCGAACGGGTGCCGCTGCAGGGTTACGCCTTGCTGCAGCAGGAACTCGGTTTCCGCGCGGGCGGGCGCCGCCGCGGGTGCGACAATCTCGCCGGCCGCCCGGTAGGTGGTGATGAAGCGGCCGAACCAGTCGCCCAACTGGTCCGGATCGTTCATCCGCAGCGCGTTCAGCGCCTCGACCACGCGGCCCATGGCGGCGGCATCGATCTCCCAGCCGTCGCGTGGCGGCTGCAAGTCGCCGTCGTGGTAGCGGATGCGGTCGTCGGCATCGGCGATCACGGTGTCCAGCCAGTCGCCGATCAGCTCGGCCGCGGACGGCGCGCGCATGCCCAGCGAGAAGGTCAGGCAGGGATTCACCGCGACTCCGTGGTGCGGCACGTTCGGCGGCAGGTACAGCATGTCACCCGGATCCAGCACCCAGTCGTGGGTTGGGGTGAATTCGCGCAGCAGCTTGATTTCTGCGTCGTCGCGGAAGTCGAGCGGCGGATTGGGGCCGGCATCGATCATCCAGCGGCGCTGGCCCTGCGCCTGCAGCAGGAACACGTCGTACTGGTCGACGTGGGCGCCGACCGAACCGCCGGTGGCGGCGAAGCTGATCATGATGTCGTCGATCCGCCAGCGTGGCAGGAACGGGAAGTGCTCGATCAGCGCGGCGACGTCGGCGTCCCACTTGTCCACGTCCTGCACCAGCAGGGTCCAGTCGTGGTCGGGCATGCCGGGGAATTCTTCTTCGGCGAACGGCCCGGTACGCAGGGTCCAGCGGTCGCGCGCTCGGTCGTGGCTGACGATCCGCGACAGTGCGGCTTCCTCGCAGGCCAGGCCGGCCAGGTCTTCCGGTTGCAGCGGGGTGACGAAGCCGGGGAAGGCATTGCGGATCAGCAGCGGCTTCTTCTGCCAGTAGTCGCGCAGGAAGTCGGCGGGCTTCATCCCCAGCGGCAGGTGCTTGCGGGCGTCGATCTCGATCATGGGGTGTCCTGGTGTTGCGCTTCGTCGGCCAACCGCCGTTGCAATCCGTCGCGGCCGCGTTCGGCATAACGACGGCAGGCGCCGGGGTCGACCAGTTCGGCGTGTCCATCCATCCGCGCGAACAGGTTGCTGGCCAGCGGATGCGGGGTGATCAGCACGTCGCAGGGCAGGGTGGCCAGTGCCTCGATGCCGCGCCGGAACGCGTCCAGGTAGCCCGGATGCGCGTCATCGTCGCCATAGCGGTATTCGTCGTCGGAAATCGCGGTCAGGCTGTCGGCGTAGACCATGTCCAGGCAACGTTCGCCCTCGCAGCTGCGCCAGCTCCAGCTGGTGCCGCCGGGCGCGTGGCCGGGGGTGGCGTGCGCGGTCAGCGCCAGTTCGCCGATGCGGACGGTCTCGCCGTCGGCCAGCGGCACGATCCGGGCCACCGGCGGGAACGACGCCAGTGCCCGCATCTGCGGGTCGTCGCGACTGCTGCGGCCACTGCCCAGGGTGGTGATGCCGGGCATGCGCGCCAGCAGCGGCGCGCCGGTGACGGCCTGCAGGTAGGCCAGGCCGGCCACGTGGTCGTGGTGCTCGTGCGAGTCCAGCAGGTATTTCACGTCCTTCGGGTCGAAGCCGAGGGCGCGGATGTTGGCTTCGATCAGCGGGCCCGCCGCCTCGGTCGCGCCGTCGATCAGCACGTGGCCCTGCGGCGAAGTGGCCAGGATCGAGGCCAGTCCGCAGGTGCCGACGTACCAGGTGTTGCCGAAGATCCGTTGCGGCGGCGCACGGTCGTTCCAGCCGTCCATCGCCGAGGCATTGCTCGGGCAGGGTGGAATAGTCCCGATCGGTGCGTCGCGTGTCGCGCCGGGCTTGCCGCAGGCGGCCAGGGCGGCGATGACGAGCGAGGCGATGGCGGGACGCAGTGACATGGGCGGGTTGGCTGGCGAGGGTTCAGATGTCCCGCGCCAGCGTTTCGGCTAGGCCGGTATAGCCGGCCGGGGTCATCTCCAGCAGGCGCTGCTTCGCCTCCGGCGGCAGTTCCAGCGTCGCGATGAAGGCGCGCATCGATTCGGCGGTGATGCCCTGGCCGCGGGTCAGCGCCTTCAGCTGTTCGTAGGGGTTCGGCAGGCCGTGGCGACGCATCACCGTCTGCACCGCTTCGGCCAGCACCTCCCAGGCGGCGTCCAGGTCGGCGTCGATCCGCTGTGGATTGACTTCCAGCTTGCCCAGGCCCTTGGTCAGCGAGTCCAGCGCGACCAGGGTGTGGCCGAAGGCGGTACCGAGCGCGCGCAGCACGGTGGAGTCGGTCAGGTCGCGCTGCCAGCGGCTGATCGGCAGCTTGGCGCTGAAATGCTCGAACAGCGCATTGGCGACGCCGAAGTTGCCTTCCGCGTTCTCGAAGTCGATCGGGTTGACCTTGTGCGGCATGGTCGAGCTGCCGACCTCGCCTTCCTTCAGTTTCTGCCTGAAGTAGCCCAGCGAGATGTAGCCCCAGACGTCGCGTGCCAGATCGATCAATACGGTGTTGGCGCGACGCGCGGCATCGCCGATTTCGGCGACGTTGTCGTGCGGCTCGATCTGGGTGGTGTACGGGTTGAACGTCAGGCCCAGGCCTTCGACGAAACGCCGCGCGAACGCGGGCCAGTCGACGTCGGGATAGCTGGCGAGATGGGCGTTGTAGTTGCCGACCGCGCCGTTGATCTTGCCGCTCAGCTCGACCGCTGCGATCTGCGCGCGCTGGCGCTGCAGGCGGGCGACCACGTTGGCCAGTTCCTTGCCCAGCGTGGTCGGCGAGGCGGTCTGGCCGTGGGTGCGCGACAGCATCGGCTGCGCGGCCTGCGCATGGGCCAGGGTGCGCAGGGTCGCAGTCACGCCGTCCAGCGCCGGCAACAGCACCTCGCGCCGGGCCTGTTCCAGCATCAGGCCATAGGACAGGTTGTTGATGTCCTCGCTGGTGCAGGCGAAGTGGACGAATTCCAGTGCCGGACCCAGTTCCGCATCGTCCTTCAGCCGTTCCTTGATGAAGTACTCGACCGCTTTGACGTCGTGGTTGGTGGTGCGCTCGATGTCCTTGACGCGAGCGGCGTCCTGCACCGAGAAACCGTCGGCCAGTGCGCGCAGCCGGGTTTCGGCGGCGGCGGAGAAGGGCGCCAGTTCGACGATGCCCGGTTCGGTGGACAGCGCCAGCAGCCATTCGATTTCCACCTTCACCCGTGCACGGATCAGCCCGTACTCGGAGAAGATCGGGCGCAGCGCGTCGACCTTGGCGGCGTAGCGGCCATCGAGCGGGGACAGGGCGAGCAGGGCGGATTCGGACATGGGCGGCGGACCCGGCGGCAGGGAGCTTCGCAGTTTACCGCGACGCCGGCGTCGGGTGTCCGGCGTATCCTGTCGTCGGAGCCAGCCGCCGCGCACATACGCCGGTGCGCAAGCCGACCCATCCATTCCGGAGACGGCGATGAGCAGCAGCAAGAACACGCGAGCGGCCGCAGGCGGCGTTCGCATCGAACACGACAGCATGGGCGAACTGCAGGTGCCCGCCGAGGCGCTGTGGGGTGCGCAGACCCAGCGCGCGGTACAGAACTTCCCGATTTCCGGCCGGCCGATGCCGCGTGGCTTCATCCGTGCGCTGGGCTTGGTCAAGGCGGCCGCGGCCGAGGTCAATGCCGGACTGGGGCTGCTGCCCAAGGGCGTGTCGCGGGCGGTGCGCGCTGCGGCGCTGGAGGTGGCCGCAGGCGAGCACGACGCGCATTTCCCGATCGATATCTACCAGACCGGGTCCGGGACTTCATCCAACATGAATGCCAACGAGGTCATTGCCACGTTGAGCAACCGCAGTGGCAAGGCCGGCAAGGCCCGCGTGCATCCCAACGACCACGTCAATCTGGGCCAGAGCTCCAATGATGTGGTGCCGACGGCGATTCGGGTTTCGACGCAGTTGGCGGTGGTCGAAGACCTGCTGCCGGCGCTGAAGTACCTGCGCCGGACTATCGATCGCCGCGGCCGTTCGCTGGGCCGGGTGGTCAAGACCGGGCGTACCCATTTGATGGACGCGATGCCACTGACCTTCGCCCAGGAGTTCTCGGCCTGGTCGGCGCAATTGAAGTCCGCCGAAGAACGCCTCGCCGACAGCCTGAAGCGCCTGCGCCGGTTGCCGCTGGGCGGGACCGCCATCGGCACCGGCATCAATGCAGACCCGCGTTTCGGCGCGCGGGTGGCACGCGAGCTGTCGCGGCTGACGAAGACAAAGTTCGACAGCGCGGGCAACAAGTTCGAAGGCCTGGCCGCGCAGGACGACGCGGTGGAGTTGTCAGGCCAGCTCAATGCGCTGGCGGTGGCGCTGATCAAGATCGCCAACGACTTGCGCTGGATGAATTCCGGTCCGCTGGCGGGACTGGGCGAGATCGAATTGCCGGCGCTGCAGCCGGGCAGCTCGATCATGCCCGGCAAGGTCAACCCGGTGATCCCGGAGGCCGTGGTGATGGTCTGCGCCCAGGTCATCGGCCACCACACTGCGGTGACGGTGGCCGGACAGACCGGCAATTTCCAGTTGAACGTGACCCTGCCGCTGATCGCCGCCAACCTGCTGGAATCGATCCAGTTGCTGGCCAATGTCTCGCGGTTGCTGGCCGACGACGCCATCGCCGGACTGAAGGTGCGGCACGAGCGGGTCAGGGAAGCACTGGAGCGCAATCCGATCCTGGTCACCGCGCTGAACCCGGTGATCGGCTACGAGCAGGGCGCCGCCATCGCCAAGCAGGCCTACCGCGAAGGGCGGCCGGTGCTGGAGGTGGCGATGGAAGTCACCGGGATGGACGCGAAGACATTGAAGCCGTTGCTGGACCCGGCCGCGCTGGCCAGAGGCGGTATCCACGGCTGAGTCGGTCGCCGCCGCATGACGCAGCGGAAGCGTGTCAGTTGCCCGCGGGTGCCTTATCGTCGAGCGCTTCGGTGGCGGCTTCCGTACCGGCCTGCACGCCTTCGCGCACGCCGCTCTGGATCGCTTCTCGGATGTCCTGCTGAAGCTTGGCGCGCTCTTCATCGCTCATCGACGCGTCCGAGTCGTGGATATCGGCCTTGCAGTCGCTGATATCGTCCATCTCCATCGTGGCGTAGGGGACGAAGGCGGGCAGGGCAGCAGCCAGCGCCTGCTGCGAGTCGTACAGCGCCGGCAGCGTGTCGCACAGCACTTCGGCTTCGACTTTGAGTTTCTCGGCCTCGGCCTCGATCTTTTTCTCGATCTCGTCGGTCTTGCCGCTGAATACGCCCTTCAGCGCCAAACCGGCCGCCTTCACGCCGAGGTCGGCGCCCTTGGCGCCTAGGTCCATGCCGGTGGCGGCGACGGCGATCAGGTTCTTGCGGTAGTCCAGCAGCAGCGCGCGCTGGGTGTCGTCGATCGGTACCGCCTGGCCGTCGATCAGCAGATCGCCGTCCGGGGTGATCTGGCCGATCGGTCGCGAGGGGTCGTCGTTGTTGCCGAACTTGACGCCGTTGATATGGAGATTGTTGCCGCCGAGGACAAGATTCTGGGTCTCGAGTTCGGTCTTGGCCTTGTCCAGAGCCTTCTTCACCGTGGCGCCGATCGCGGTCATGCCGTCATCGGCCTTTGCGGCCGTCTGCGCGGGGTCGGGCGATTTGCCGCCGCAGGCAGACAGCCACAGCATCGCGAGCAAGCCGGTCGAAATCAGTCGGGTCGGGGTCATGGGACGAATCTCCGGACGGGAGTGGCGGGGCGGAATGGACGAATGCGGTGTCGGTTGCGAAAGGCTGTCGGAGCGGCTCGATCAGCGCAGGGCCAGCTCGTCGCGGACTTCCTTTTCACAATCGACGGCGTCATCCGGTTCCAGTGTGGCGTAGGGTTCGAATTGCGGCAGGCTGGCGGACAGTCGCTGCTGCGAATCGTATACCTTCGGCAGCTGTCGGCAGATATCGCGCACCATCGGCTCGATTTCCTGCTTGACCGTACGCTCGATCTTGCGCTCCAGGCTGCCGGTCAGACCACCAAAGATCAGGCTGAACAGCGACACGTCGGTGGCTTCCAGCGCGGCGTAGGCCACGCGCTCGCCGGCGTCGATGCCGGACTTGGCGATGTCGATCACCAGTCCGCGGTAGGTCAGCAACTGCCGGCGTTGTGAGGCGGTGATGGCGACGGCCTTGCCGTCGAGCAGGAAATCGCCTTCCGGGGTGATTTCGGCGGTGGGCAGGTCCACGTCCGGGTCGTGGGCGGCATCGTGGCGGCCGAAATGCAGGCCGTTGCCGACATCCAGGTTTTCCGTATCGAGTTCGCGTTTGGCGTTGGCGAGCTCTTCGCGGACTTCCTTGCGCGCATCGGCCATCTCCTGGCGGATCTCGGCGCGGATGCCGGACGGGGTTTCCTGGGCCTGAGCCGTCAGCGGCAACAGGGCGGCAAGGGCGAAGGCGAGGTGCTTGCGATTCATGGATTCACTCCGGAATGGCGGTATTGATCGCGCCGGTGGCGCGGATGGGTACGGGTTTGCGAGAGGAATCAGCGACGTGGCAGGTTGATCGGTCCGGTGACATCGTGCAGGCCGACGTCGCCGCTGCCGATCGAATCGACCGTGACGCCGCCGCGGGAGCCGCTGACGTCCAGGTCGCCGGACCCGATCGAGCGAACATGGACAAGCCCGTCGGCGCCGGAGACCTCCGCATCGCCCGAGCCGATCGAACCGATGTCCACGCTGCCGGCCACCTGTTGCAGGGTCAGGTCGCCGGAACCGATGCTGCCGACTTCGACATTCCCGCGCAGGCTTTTGGCCTCCAGATCGCCGGAACCGATCGACAGCACGTGCAGCGGGCCGACGTCGTCAAGCTCCAGGTCGCCGGAACCGATCTTGGCGGTGACCAGGCCGCGGATGCGGCTGGCCTGCACGTCGCCGGAACCCAGGTCCACGCTCAGCGAGGCCGGGCCACTGACCGAGGCATCGCCGGAGCCGACCTGCAACTGCACCATCAGTTCGCGCGGAACCCCCGCCTGCAGTTGCAGGTAGGCGTAGTTGTTGCGCAGGAACACCCCCGAGGACTTGCCTTCGCGGTGCGCGCTGACGATCAGCTTGTCGCCTTGTCTGCGCTGTTCGACTACCAGTTGATCCAGATACGCCGGATCGGAGGCGTAGGCGCGGCCGCCGACGCGGTTGCCGCCATCGGCCACCAGCTTCAGCTCATGGTTGGCGATTTCGAAGCGGACGGTCTTCACCCCGTCCAGGTCGAGGCGCAGGTCCAGCGGCCGCGAGTGCTGGCACTCGTCGGCCAGCGCGACGCCGGGAAGCAGCAGCAGGGACAGCAGGATCGAACGATGCATGATGAGGTCTCCGGTGAGGCGAAGGCGGGTTCAGCCTTCGTCGCGCCAGCGGCGCAGGTAGATGGCGGCGACGATCAGGGCGATGCCCACGGCCGCGCCGATCCAGATGTCGGCATGGGCGAACACCTCCCAGCTGCGGGTCAGGTCGACCGCCTTGGCCAGTTCGTCCGGGGTGTTGATCTCCACGCTCGGATTCAGCGTGCCGTTGGACAGGGTCGGAACCCAGGTGCCCGGCGCCACGCTCAGCAGGCCGCGATAGGCCACCACGTACCAGATGGTGTCGTGCGGGATGCGCACATTCGGCAGGATGCCCATCATGCTGACGGTGACGCAGCCCAGCAGCGGCACCAGCACTGCCCACAGGAACGGCTTGCTGCGTGCCCAGGCCGAACAGAACATCAGCCAGCCGACGGTCGGCAGCGCCCACAGCACGTAGACCGGCAGGCAGGCCAGCGCGCCGCCGACGATCCGCAACGGGTGCGAGTGGGTGAATACCGCCGTACTCGCGGGCAAACCATTGACGGTCAGGGTCAGCGCGGTCACCACCCACAGCGCCAGGCCGATCAGGATGCCGATGCCGATGGCGATCACCGGCGCCAGCAGCAGCGCCCAGGCCGCCTTGGACAGCACCATGTCGCGGTCGGACAGCGGCAGCGACTTCCAGAACAGGATGCTGCGGTCGCGGCGGTCGTCGTACAGGCTGCCCAGCGCGTAGAAGAACACCACGAAGGCCAGTACCGCGCAGGCCAGCATCACCCCGGCGAGCAGCACGCCATCGCCGAAGCCGCCGATCGCCAGGTTGATCTTGTCCGGCGCATCGTCGATGACGAAGCCGCTGTCGCCGGCGGCGCGGCGGCCGGCGATGCTGCCGATGATCGCCAGCAAAGTGAACAGGGCGGTGATGATGATGCCGGTGATGGCCGGGGCCCACAGGAAGCCGCCGCGGTTCTCCCAGAACTCGCGCTTCAGCAGCCATTTCATCGTTTGCGTCTTGTGCGGAGTGGTGACGGCGTTCATGCGTAGGTTCCTTTCATGATGGCCACGAACAGGTCGGCCAGGCCGGGGGCGCGGGTTTCGCCGAGCGCGGCGAGGCGTTCGCGCGGCACGCCGTCGAACAGCAGCACGGTCTTGCCGAACGGCAGGGCGCGCTCGTCGATCGGCTGCAGGCTGCGCGCCTCGGCGACGGTGTCGGGCGAGACCAGCACTTCGGTGTAGCGGTCGGCGACTTCGTCCATCTGCGCGGTCAGGGCGATCTTGCCGTCGCGGATGAACATCACGTCGGTGAGGATGTGCTCGATCTCCTCGACCTGGTGGGTGGTGACCAGGATGGTCTTGTTCTCGTCGAAGTAGTCCTCCAGCAGGCGCTGGTAGAACTGCTTGCGGTACAGGATGTCCAGGCCCAGGGTCGGTTCGTCCAGCACCAGCAGACGCGCGTCGATGGCCATCACCAGCGCCAGGTGCAGCTGCACGATCATGCCCTTGGACATCTCGCGCACGCGCAGGTTGGGGCCCAGCTGGGTGCCGGCGAGGAAGCGTTCGCACTTGGCGCGGTCGAAACGCGGGTGCACGCCCTCGACGAAGTCGATCGCCTCCTTGACCCGCATCCAGCGCGGCAGCACGGCGACATCGGCGATGAAGCAGACCTGCTCCATCAACTCGTCGCGCTGGCTGCGCGGGTCCAGGCCCAGCACCTTCAGCTCGCCTTCGAACGGGATCAGGCCGAGGATGGCTTTCAGCGCGGTGGTCTTGCCGGCGCCGTTGGGGCCGATCAGGCCGACGATGCGGCCGCTGTCGATGCCGAAGGCGGTATCGTCCAGCGCCAGCTTGTTCTTGTAGTGCTTGCGCAGGCCGCGGGCGGAAACCACCTGCGCGGCGTCTTGATTGGTGACGGCGTTCACTTGTCGTTCCCCTTGATCAGGTCTTCTGCGGAAAGGCCGAGGCGCTGGATGCGTTCGGCCACGGCGGGCCATTCTTCGGTCAGGAAGCGCTCGCGCTCGTTGGCCAGCAGCTTCTTCGAGGCTTCTTCGGTGACGAACATGCCCAAGCCGCGGCGCTTCTCGACCAGGGCCTCGTCGGCCAGTTCCTGGTAGGCGCGCGATACGGTGATCGGGTTGAGCTGGTATTCGGCGGCCACCTGGCGGACCGAAGGCAGGGCGTCGCCCGGCTTCAGCAGACCGTCCAGCATCATCGCGATCACGCGATCCTTCAGCTGGCGGTAGATCGGAGCGCCATCGCTCCACTGGATGGAAGTCAGGGTCATCATGGTCAACCCCTGGGGCGCAGCGACTGCGCGAACGAGAAGTACGGCATGGCCAGCGAGCCGCGACGGTGGCGGCGCGGACGGGCGTCCTTCGGTGCCGGTTCGCCGGCGTCGGCATCCGGAAACTGTATGCCGGACGTCGAGGACCGCGCTTCGACATTCGATCCGTCGATAGCGGCTACCATGCCCAGAACGGTCAGCGCGATGGCCGCGCCGAAGACCGGTAGCCGGTGGAGATATCCTGACTTCTTCATTGGGCTCCCCCCTGAGGGTGAGTGGTGTTGTATTCAACTATAACACCAGAACACATGAAGTCAACACGTCGATGACGGATTCGTGACCCAACTGAAGACATAGATGATCCGGGCCAGACAGGAAGACACATAATAATGTTCAAGTTGTTGAAAACAATCGGGTTTGTTCTGATGGTCGGGGCCGCAACCACGGCGACGGCCGGGGATCTGCTGGACCTGGAGTACCGGCCGCTGGCCGGAAACACCCCGGTCAACCTGAAGCAGGCCTATGCCGGGCAGGTGCTGCTGGTGGTCAACACGGCCAGCAAGTGCGGATACACGCCTCAATACGAGGGGCTGGAGGCACTGCATCAGCACTATGCGCCGCAGGGATTTGCCGTGCTCGGCTTCCCGTCGAACGACTTCAAGGGGCAGGAGCCCGGCAGCGAGGATCAGATCCGCGAATTCTGCACACTGACCTACGGGGTCAAGTTCCCGATGTTCGAGAAGGTGCATGTGACCGGGGCGGAGGCGACTCCGCTGTACCGGGAATTGAAGGCGACCACGGGCGTCGAGCCGGGCTGGAATTTTCACAAGTACCTGATCGGTCGCGACGGCAAGGTGGTGGCCCAGTTCCCGAGCAAGGTCAAACCGGATGCGCCGGAATTGGTGAATGCGATCGAACGCGAGCTGAAAGCCGCGCGGCCGTAGCGTGGCGGTGGCTGCAGGCAGGGGCGTCCATGCGACAATGACGGCTTCGCGCCGGCCCCGGCGCATCAGCAGAGAGACAAGGCAATGAAGCAGTGGGTACGCAGCGCCGCGCTGGCCGCCGTCTGGGCGACGACGCTGGCGGCTACGGGCGCGATGGCGCAGGACAAGATCAGCCTGGACAGCGAGCGCGACCAGGTCAGCTATGCGATGGGCATGGACGTGGCCAATTCGTTCCAGCCGGTCGCGCCGTTCCTGGACCTGGCGGCGTTCGAACGTGGGTTGAAGCAGATCTTCGCCGGCGGCAAACCGACCCTGCCCGAAGCCGAGGTCAAGGCGGTGGATGCCGCCCTGCGCGAGAACATCGCCGCCAGCCAGGGCGTGCCGATGCCCGGCAAGCCGCCCGGCAGCCAGCCCGCGGCGGTCGACAAGACCAAGGTCGGCCTGATGCTGGCCGAACGGGTGGTGGCGCCGTCGTTGGCGCCGCTGAAGGACGACATCGACTTGCCGGTGCTGATCCAGGCCATGCGCAGCAGTTTCGCCAAGCAGCCGATGCTGCTGACCCCGGTGCAGGCGCAAGCCGCGATGGAAGCCTACACGACCCGCAAGCACAGCGAGCTTGGCGCGAAGAATCGCAGCGAGGGCGCGGCCTTCCTGTCCGAGAACAAGAACCGCAAGGGCGTGATCACCACGCCGTCGGGCCTGCAGTACATGGTGCTGCGCCAGGGCAACGGTCCGCGTCCGACCGCCGGCAGCAAGGTGCGGGTCAACTACGAAGGCAAGCTGCTGGACGGAAGCGTGTTCGACAGTTCGTACGCGCGCGGGACGCCGGCCGACTTTCCGCTGAATTCGGTGATCGCCGGCTGGACCGAAGGCCTGCAGTTGATGCCGGTCGGCGCCAAGTACCGCTTCTGGATTCCATCCAGCCTGGCCTATGGCGAGAACGGCAATCCCGGCATCGGTCCCGATGCGATGCTGACCTTCGACGTCGAGCTGATCAACATCCTCTGACCGTCCGCGCCGACGGCTCCGGGCGTCGTCCCGGCCGTCGGGGCCGCTGCCGGTTCCCTTGCAAGACATTCCTTCCGGAGTCCCAGACTTTGAACATCATTCCCCTGCATGCGGCCCGCACCGCGGCGCTTTCCCTCGCGCTGCTGGGCCTGCTGGCCTGCCAGCCCGCTTCCGGCGACAAGTCCGCGGCCGCGCCCGTCACCATCGACGACCTGAAGACCGACAAGGACAAGGCCAGCTACCTGATCGGCCGCGAGATCGGCGAATCACTGAAACTGGCCGGCGACGAGATCGATCTGGATACCGTGTTCCGCGCCGCCCGCGAAAGCGTGGACGGCAAGGAATCCGTCATCGACGAGGCGCAGACTGCACAGGTGATGCAGGCATTCGGCGAGCGTTTGCAGGCCCGGCACCTGGCCGAGGCCGAGGCGACCAAGGGCAAGAACGCCGAGGAAGGCCGTGCCTTCCTGGCCGCCAACGGCAGCAAGCCCGGCGTGGTGACCACGGCTTCGGGCCTGCAGTACCAGGTGCTGAGCGAAGGCAAGGGTGCCAAGCCCAAGGCCGGCGACAACGTGCGCGTGCACTATGCCGGCACCCTGCTGGACGGCAGCACCTTCGACAGTTCGTATGATCGCGGCGCGCCGGTGGAATTCGCCTTGTCGCAGGTCGTGCCGGGTTGGCAGGAAGGCCTGCAACTGATGCCGGTGGGCAGCAAGTACCGCCTGTGGATCCCCGGCGAGCTCGGTTACGGCGAAGAAGGCACGCCGGGCGGCCCGATCGGTCCGAACCAGACCCTGGTGTTCGACGTCGAGCTGCTCGATATCGTGAAGTGATGCAGGAAGCCTGAGGAGAATCGGATGCGCGTTGCGATCTTCGGTACCGGTTATGTGGGACTGGTGACCGGCACCTGCCTGGCCGAGGTCGGCCATGACGTGGTCTGCGTGGACGTGGACCAGGACAAGATCGACGGGCTGAACCGCGGTATTGTCCCGATCTACGAGCCCGGCCTGGAGTCGATGGTCAAGGCCAATCACGCGGCCGGGCGGTTGGCTTTCACTACCGACGCCGCAGCGGCGATCGCGCACGGCGAGGTCGTGTTCATCGCCGTCGGCACGCCGCCGGACGAGGACGGCAGCGCCGACCTGCAGTACGTGCTGGCGGTGGCGCGGACCATCGGCCGGCACCTGACGCGGCCGGCGGTGGTGGTCGACAAGTCCACCGTGCCGGTCGGCACCGCCGACAAGGTCCGCGGGGCGATCGCCGCCGAACTGGCGGCGCGCGGCAGCGACATCGTTTTCGACGTGGTATCCAATCCGGAATTCCTCAAGGAAGGCGCGGCGGTCGAGGACTGCATGCGCCCGGACCGCATCGTCATCGGCACCGACAATGCGGCGTCGGTCGAGAAGCTCAAGCGCCTGTACGCGCCGTTCAACCGCAACCACGACCGCATCGTGGCGATGGACGTGCGTTCGGCGGAACTGACCAAGTACGCCGCCAATGCGATGCTGGCGACCAAGATCAGCTTCATGAACGAGGTCGCCAACATCGCCGAGAAGGTCGGGGCCGACATCGAGAAGGTCCGCCAGGGCATCGGTTCGGACCCGCGCATCGGCTGGCACTTCATCTATCCCGGTGCCGGCTACGGCGGTTCGTGCTTCCCCAAGGACGTACAGGCGCTGGCGCGCACCTCGGCCCAGCACGGCCACTCGCCGCTGCTGCTGCAGGCGGTGGAGCAGGTCAACGAGCGGCAGAAGGGACACCTGTTCGAGCTGATCGAGCGCCACTACGGCGGTGCCGCGGCGCTGCGCGGCAAGACCTTCGCGGTGTGGGGGCTGGCGTTCAAGCCCAATACCGACGACATGCGCGAGGCGTCCAGCCGGCGCCTGCTGGCGCAATTGTGGGAAGCCGGTGCGCGGGTGCGCGCTTACGACCCGGAAGCGCGGCAGGAAGCGGCGCGGATCTTCGGCCAGCGCGATGACCTGCTCCTGTGCGAAAGCGTCGGCGACACCCTGTCCGGCGCCGATGCGCTGGTGGTGGTCACCGAGTGGAAGCAGTTCCGCAGCCCCGATTTCGCGCGTCTGGCCGAAAGCCTGGCGGACAAGGCGATCTTCGACGGGCGCAATCTGTACGAACCGGACGAGGTCGAGGCCGGCGGGCTGGCCTACTACGGCATCGGGCGGGGGCGGTCGATCCATGCAGCATGAAGCGCCCTCGCGCGAGCGCTCGCTGGAACAGCGCCTGATCGAACTGGAAACCCGCCTGGCCTTCCAGGAACAGGCCATGCTTGAACTCAGCGAGGTGCTGGCCGAGGCCCGTGCCGAAAGCGGCCGCAACAGCGAGACGCTGCGGCACCTGCTGGCTGACCTGCGCAAGGTGCGCAGCGAGTTGTACGCTTCGCCGCAGGACGAGCCGCCGCCACCGCATTACTGATCGACGATCCTTCCGTCAGCCATGAGCAACTCGCTTCGCGACCAGTTGATGGGTCTGGGCTTCAAGCCCGCGCCCAAACCCGAGCGGCCCGCCCACGGCAAGGGCAAGCCGGCGCAGACGCGCAAGGCTGGCGACAAGGCATCCGCAAAGGTTTCCGGCAAGAAGGGACCGCCGGCCCGGAAAGGCAGCGAGATCGATCTGGCCAAGGCCTACGCGATCCGCGCGCAGAAGGAAAAGGACGAGCGGATCGAGGCCGAGCGACTGAAGCAGGAAGAGGCGCGGCTGCGCCGCGAAGCGCGGGCGAAGCTGGCCGAGTTGCTTCAGGGCAGGGCGCTGAACGACGAATCTGCCGAAATCGCGCGGCATTTCGAGTACGGCGGCAAGATCAAGCGCATCTATGTCACCGCCGATCAGTTGAAAGCGCTCAATGCCGGCGAACTGGGCGTGGTGCAGCAGAACGGCCGCTACCTGCTGGTCGACGCCGAAGTGCTGATCCAAGCCGAAGAAGTGTTCGCGCCATCGGTGGCGTTGAAGATCGACCCTTCGGCACCGGCCGAAGCGGATCCGTACGCCGACCCGCAATACCAGGTACCCGACGACCTGGTCTGGTAACGCGTTGGTCCGGCCGGACGCGATCCCGTCGAAAACGGCGCGTGAAGCGAGTGCGGAGACGTCTCTCCGCACTCGATCAATCCCGATTCAGGGCTTGTTTACACCTTCCGGAACGGCGGGCTGGGCCTGGGTATCGAGTGCCTCTCTGTTGCGTGCGCGGTTATCGAGGCCGCCCGCCGCCGGCAGTGCCGAGTTCGCGCCGAGCGCACGCAGATCCTTGGGCTTGGGCTTCGGTTCCGGCGGCGGTGGCTTGTCCTTGTCCATCGCCGTTTGCGACACCAGTGACGGTGACGCCAGCACGCCGACGTTCTTCGGAATCGGTTTCGGCTCCGGTTTGTCCGGCTTGTAGTCGGCCATGGCCTCGCCGCGGGACACCGGCAGCGTCGCTGCCTGCATGTCTTTCGGCTTCGGGCCGGGATCCTTGTGCGGCAGCTTCTCGTTGCCGGCAATGTTCTGGGTTGCTGCCTTGACCGGCGGCTTCACGACACTGGTCTGCGCCAGCGCGCAGAACGGCAGGGTCAGCCCCAGCCCCAGTGACAGCACGGCCAGGCGGTGGATCGCGGTTGCGTTCATCGGCTTTCTCCGTAGTCGGTGGCCGAAGCGATGCCCACGGCGCGCTCGCCGCAAGGGTCGCTTCAATCGGGCATTCGAAGGGCGCCGGAAATACGGGCCATCGGGTATCAGCAGCAGTTCAGCGACGGCGGACCAGCCAGTACCAGGCGATCGCCGCCGCTAGCAGGGCGATGCCTCCGGACACTGCAAAAGCCATGCCGCCGCCGAACCGCCACAGTTGCCCGGCCAGCAGGGCCCCGGCCACGCCGCCGACACCCGAAGACAGGCCGTAGAACACGCCCTGGCCGTGGCCGTTCATGCGCCCGGGGAAGTAGCGCGCCAGCAGTTGCATCGCCGCGGCGAAGAAGGCGCCGAAGCTCAGCGCATGGGTGGTCTGCGCCAGCACCATCACCCACACGTTGTCGGGCCAGAGCGCGATCGCCCACCAGCGCAGCGCCGCGCTGAGCAGCGACAGCAGCAACACCTGGTCGGCGCTCCAGCGGGCGAAGATGCGTGCGGCGAAGAAGAACACGCCGATCTCGACCAGTACCCCGGTCGCCCACAGCAAACCCTGCGCGGTTGGCGAATAGCCGTTGCCTTCCAGGTAGATCGAAAAGAAGGTGTAGTAGGGACCGAACGAGACCTGCAGCAGGAAGGCGCAGCCCAGGAAGGCGATCACCTGCGGCCGGCGCAGGCGGGCGCGGAAACCGGCATCGTCGTCCAGCGCGTGGGTTTCCGGCTGCCGTGCATAGCTGTTGGCGAAGGCGAAGCCGACCATCGCGGCGAACAGCGGCAGCATCAGCGCCGGCAGCACGGCCACGCCCAAGTGGTCGATCAGCCGCCCGTACAACACGACCACGACGATGAAGCCGATCGAGCCCCAGACCCGGATCGCGCCGTAGCCTTCGCTACGCGCGCCCAGGTGCGAGAGCGTGATCGATTCGAACTGCGGCATGATCGCGTTGTAGAAGAAGCAGAACGCGACCATGGCGACGAACAGCCCGGCCAGCTGCAGGGGCAGCAAAAAGCCGACGAATGTCGTCAGGGTCAGCACGCTGCCGATCTGCAGCCAGCGGATCGGTTGCGGCGAGCGCGCGGCCAGCGTGGTCCAGGTGCTGGGGGCGACGATCCGGGTGGCATACCACAGGCTCATCAGCACGCTGATCGCGGTGGCGCCCAGCCCCTTGGATTGCAGGTACAGGCTCCAGTACGGAGTGAATGCGCCCAGCGCCGCGTAATAGGTCAGGTAGAAGCCGGCCAGGCGGAAGCGGGGCACGGCGGGCGGGTTCATTCGGGGTCGTAGTCCAGGTTGGAGGCCAGCAGGCGTTCGGCCTGCGCCAGCGTCAGCCCCTTGCGGCGGGCGTAATCGGCGACCTGCTCCTTCGACAACCGGCCGACCACGAAATACTGGCTGCGCGGATGGCTGAAGTAATACCCGCAGACGGCGGCGGTCGGCAACATGGCGAAGCTTTCGGTCAGCGACATGCCGGCGTTGCCCGGCGCATCCAGCAATTCGAACAGCGTGGCCTTCTCGCTGTGTTCCGGGCAGGCCGGGTAGCCAGGGGCGGGGCGGATGCCGCGGTAGCGTTCGGCGATCAGTGCTTCGTTGTCCAGCGCCTCGTCGGTGGCATAGCCCCAGAATTCGGTGCGAACGCGCTGATGCAGGCGCTCGGCCAGCGCCTCGGCGAGGCGGTCGGCCAGCGCCTTCAGCAGAATCGCGTTGTAGTCGTCGTGCGCGGCCTCGAAGCGGGCCACGTGGGCGTCGATGCCGATGCCGGCGGTGACCGCGAAGGCGCCGATCCCGTCCTGCCTGCCGCTTTCCCGCGGAGCGATGAAGTCGGCCAGGCAGAAGTCCGGGCGCTCGACCGGCTTGTCGACCTGCTGGCGCAGGAAGTGCAGGGTGGTTTCGCCGGCACCGGTTTGCAGCACCACGTCGTCGCCAACGCTGTTGGCCGGCCACAGTCCGAACACCGCCTTCGCCGTCAGCCACTTCTCGCGAATGATCGTTTCCAGCATCGCCTGCGCATCGCGGAACAGCTCGCGGGCCTGCGCGCCGACCACCTCGTCGTCGAGGATCGCCGGGTACTTGCCGGCCAGTTCCCAGGCCTGGAAGAACGGGGTCCAGTCGATGCAGCCGACCAGCTCGTCCAGCGGATAGTCGTCGAACACGTGCAGGCCGGGTTGCTTCGGCGCAGGCGGCAGATAGTCGTCCCAGCCGCCGTCGAACTTCTGCGCCCGCGCCTTGTCCAGCGTCACCAGCCGCTTGCCGTCGCCGCGATTGCGGTGGCGCTGGCGGATTTCGGCGTAGTCGGCATCGTTGGCGGCGACGAACTTGCCGCGCAGTTCCGCGCTCAGCAGCGATTGCGCCACGCCGACCGCGCGCGAGGCATCCTTCACCCACACCGTCGGCGCACCGTAGTGCGGATCGATCTTCAGTGCGGTGTGCGCGCGCGAGGTGGTGGCGCCGCCGATCAGCAGCGGAATGGCGAAGTCCTGCCGCTGCATCTCGCGGGCGACGTGGCTCATTTCCTCCAGCGACGGCGTGATCAGCCCGGACAGGCCGACGATATCGGCCTGCACCTCGCGCGCCTTGTCGAGGATGGTCTGCGCCGGCACCATCACGCCCAGGTCGATCACTTCGAAGTTGTTGCAGGCCAGCACCACGCCGACGATGTTCTTGCCGATGTCGTGCACGTCGCCCTTGACCGTGGCCATGACGATGCGGCCGTTGGACCTTGTGGCACTGCCGCTTTCGGCTTTTTCGGCCTCGATGAACGGCAACAGGTAGGCCACCGCCTTCTTCATCACCCGCGCCGACTTCACCACCTGCGGCAGGAACATCTTGCCGGCGCCGAACAGGTCGCCGACCACGTTCATGCCGTCCATCAGCGGACCTTCGATCACTTCCAGCGGACGCGCGGCCTGCTGCCGGGCTTCTTCGGTGTCCTGATCCACGAACGCATCGATGCCGTGCACCAGCGCATGCGCCAGCCGCTCGCGCACCGGCTTCTCGCGCCAGGCCAGGTCCTCGGTCTTCTTTTCGCCCTTCTTGCCCTTGAAGCGCTCGGCGATCTCCAGCAATCGTTCGGTGGCATCGCTGCGGCGGTTGAGCACCACGTCCTCGACCCGTTCGCGCAGGTCCGGCTCCAGATCGTCGTAGATCGGCATGGCGCCGGCGTTGACGATGCCCATGTCCATCCCGGCGGCGATGGCGTGGTACAGGAACACCGAATGGATGGCTTGACGCACCGGTTCGTTGCCGCGGAAGGAAAAACTGACGTTGGACACGCCGCCGGAGACATGGCAGTGCGGCAGCGTGCGACGGATGATGCGGGTCGCCTCGATGAAGTCGACCGCGTAGTTGTCGTGCTCCTCGATGCCGGTGGCGATGGCGAAGATGTTGGGGTCGAAGATGATGTCTTCCGGCGGGAAACCGACGTCCTCGGTCAGTATCCTGTATGCACGAGTGCAGATCTCGACCTTGCGCGCGCAGGTGTCGGCCTGGCCCTGTTCGTCGAATGCCATCACCACTGCGGCAGCGCCGTAGCGCAACACCTTGCGTGCGTGCTCGACGAAGGCCGCTTCGCCTTCCTTCAGCGAGATCGAATTGACCACGCTCTTGCCCTGAAGGCACTTCAACCCGGCTTCGATCACGCTCCACTTCGACGAATCCACCATCACCGGAATGCGGGCGATGTCCGGTTCGGCGGCGATCAGGTTGAGGAAGCGGGTCATCGCCCGCTCGGAGTCGATCAGGCCCTCGTCCATGTTGACGTCGAGGATCTGCGCGCCACTGTCGACTTGCTGGCGCGCCACCTCGACCGCCTCGGCGTAGCGCTCTTCCTTGACCAGTTTGCGGAATTTCGCGCTGCCGGTGACGTTGGTGCGCTCGCCGATGTTGACGAACAGCAGATCCGGAGTGATGACCAGCGGCTCCAGCCCGGACAGGCGGGTGTGGCGGGGAAGAGTGGATGGAGCGGTTGTCATCGTGGGTTCCCGGGGTCGAGAAGCGAGTGGAGAGTGGAGAGGAATGAGAAGTGAGTGAAAGCAAGAGCTCACTCCTCACTGCTGACTACTCGCTACTCGTTTCTCTCTACTCGTTCCTCGCTTCTCCGTGGCGGCAGGCCGCGCACGGCGTCGGCGATGGCGCGGATGTGGTCCGGACTGGTGCCGCAACAGCCGCCGACCAGGTTGAGCAGGCCGGCGCTGGCGAATTCCTTCAGCACGGTGGCCATGTCTTCCGGGGTTTCGTCATAGCCGCCGAAGGCGTTGGGCAGTCCGGCGTTCGGGTGCGCGCTGATGTAGCAGTCGGCCACTTGCGCCAGCGTCTCCACGTGCGGGCGCAGATCGCGTGCGCCGAGCGCGCAGTTCAGGCCGACCGACAGCGGACGCACGTGGGCGATCGAGGCATGGAACGCTTCGGCGGTCTGTCCGGACAGGGTGCGCCCGGACGCGTCGGTGATGGTGCCGGAAATCATCACCGGCACACGCCCGCCACGGGCGTCGAACACTTCCTCGATGGCGTACAGCGCGGCCTTGGCGTTCAGGGTGTCGAACACGGTTTCCACCATCAGGGTGTCGGCGCCGCCTTCGATCAGCGCGTCGGCGGCTTCGAAGTACAGCATGCGCAGCGCGTCGAAGCTGGTGTTGCGATAGCCGGGATCGTTGACGTCGGGGCTGATCGAGGCGGTACGGCTGGTCGGGCCCAGCACACCGATCACGAAGCGTGGCTTGTCCGGTGTCTGCGCCTCGACCGCGTCGCAGCAGGCGCGTGCCAGCCGTGCGCCTTCCAGGTTCAGCTCGGCGGCCAGATGGCTGAGACCGTAGTCAGATTGGCTGGCGCTGTTGGCATTGAAGGTATTGGTTTCGACCAGGTCGGCGCCGGCCTGCAGATATTCGGTGTGGATGCCGCCGATGATGTCCGGCCGGGTCAGGGTCAGCAGGTCGTTGTTGCCCTTCAGGTCGTGCGGCACCTGTGCGTCTGGCCCGGCCTGCGTGTCGAAGCCGTCGGCGAAGCGCGTGCCGCGGAAGTCGGCTTCCTCCAGCGCATGGCGCTGGATCATCGTGCCCATGGCGCCGTCGATGATCAGGATGCGCTCGCGCAGCGCCTGTTGCAGCAAGGCGACGCGTTGCGGGTGCAGCCAGGGCAGGGTGGGGGCGCTCATGGTTTCCTTGCGATCATCGAGATGACTTCGAAATGCGGCGGGCGCTTCTCGCGGGTCACGGTTTCGGCATTGGTCAGTTCCAGCCCGGCCTTGCCGACGAAGCGGCGCAGTTCCTTCTCGCTGAAGCCCAGGTTGGTGTGGCCGTAGGCTTCGACCACCGCCTGGTGGCCGTGGCTGGCCAGGCTGGACAGCAGCAGGCGGCCGCCGGGGCGCAGCACCCGCGCCGCTTCGGCTACCGCCTGCGCGGGCTTGCCGGCGTAGGTCAGCGCATGCATCAGCACCACCAGATCGAAGCTGGCTTCGGCGAACGGCAGCGCGTGCATGTCGCCTTCCCGTACTTCGACGTTGCGGAAGCGGCGCAGGCGCTCGCTGGCGGCGGCGACCACCCGCTTGCTGGCGTCCACGCAGACGTAGCGGTGCGAATGCGGGGCCAGCAGCTCGGCCAGCACGCCGTCGCCGGAGGCGATGTCCAGCACGTCGCCGGGTGCCAGCAGCGGCAGGGCGCTGCGCGCCATCGCTTCCCAGGTGCGGCCGGGCGAATAGTGGCGCTCCATGTCGCCGGCGACGCTGTCGGCCCAGTTCTGGTCGGCGGCGCGGGTAGCCAGCACGCTGGCCACGCGCTCGGCGTCCTGACGCAGCAGCGGATCGTCGCTGCCGGTGCTCAGCGCCTGCCACAGCACGCGCTGGGCCGGGTCCAGGGCATCGGCATCGAAGCGGTAATAGGCCGAGACGCCGGCGCGGCGGTCGCGGACCAGGCCGGCTTCCTTCAGCTTGGCCAGATGGGTCGATACCCGCGGCTGCGCCAGCCGGGTGATCGCGGACAACTCGGCCACGGTCAATTCCTCGCCTTCCAGCAGGGCGAGCAGGCGCACGCGGGTGGGGTCGGCCAGCACCTTCAACCGGCTGGACCAGGCTTCCAGATCCATGGCGTCCTCCGTTATATCTTGATATCGCGATGAAGAGATATTTTCCGTTGCCGGCCGGGTCGAGGTCAAGCGCGGCGTAGAGACGCGACCGGCGGCCGATACAATGCGCGCTTCCGCATCGAGGGGATTGCCGTGGATTTCGCCTTTACCGAAGAACAGTTGATGATCCAGGACGCGGCGCGCCGGATCGCACGCGAGAAGATCGCGCCCAGCGCCGCCCACCACGACCACACGGGCGAGTTCCCGCGCGAGAACATGCGCCTGCTGGGCGAAAGCGGGTTGATGGGGGTCGAGGTGCCGGTCGAATACGGCGGTGCCGGCATGGATCCGATCGCCTACGTGCTGGCGATGATCGAGGTCGCTGCCGCCGACGCGGCGCACGCCACCATCATGTCGGTCAACAACTCGCTGTTCTGCAACGCGATCCTGCAGCACGGCGGCGAGGCGCAGAAGCAGACCCAGTTGCGCGCCATCGCCGAAGGCCACGAGATCGGCGCCTTTGCCCTGACCGAGCCGCAGTCGGGCTCGGATGCCACCGCGATGCGGTGCCGGGCGGTGCAGCAGGCCGATGGCGGCTACGTCATCAACGGCAAGAAGAGCTGGATCACCTCCGGTCCGGTGGCGCGTCACGTGCTGCTGTTCGCGCTGACCGAACCCGAGCAAGGCGCGCGCGGGGTGACCGCCTTCCTGATCGATGCCGAACGCGAAGGCTACCGCCGCGGCAAGGCCGAGCCGAAGCTGGGCATCCGCGCCTCGGCCACCTGCGAGATCGAATTCGACGGCTACCACGCCCGCGCCGACGAGGTGCTCGGCGAGCCGGGCCAGGGCTTCCGCATCGCGATGGGGGTACTGGATGCGGGCCGGATCGGCATCGCCTCGCAGGCGGTCGGCATCGCCCGCGCCGCCTACGAAGCCAGCGTCGATTACGTCAAGGAACGCAAGGCTTTCGGCCAGGCCATCGGCAGCTTCCAGATGATCCAGGCCAAGATCGCCGACATGAAGTGCCGGCTGGACGCGGTGCAACTGCTGACCCTGCGCGCGGCCTGGCAGAAGGGGCAGGGCGCGCGTTTCACCACCGAGGCCTCGGTGGCCAAGCTGAGTGCGTCGGAGGCGGCGATGTGGATCGCCCACCAGGCAGTGCAGATCCACGCCGGGATGGGTTATTCGAAGGAAATGCCGGTCGAGCGCTACTTCCGCGACGCCAAGATCACCGAGATCTACGAAGGTACCAGCGAAATCCAGCGGCTGGTGATCGCCCGTCAGGAAACCGGCCTGCGCTGAGCAAGCGCCCGCATCCCCCGGCTTTGGTCACGGGACGCGCACGCGGCCATCGGCTAGAGTGCGGCTTTCGTCCCGACCCGAATCCGCAGGAGAACCCGAATGCGCAAGACCCTGATCGTCGCGGCGATTGCCGCCGCCCTGTCCCTGTCCGCCTGCGATCGCGGCGCGGCGCCCGACGCCGGCAGCGGCCCGCAGGCAGTGGCGTCGGCGGCCGACATCGCCGCCGAGAGCGAGCGCCTGAATGAATGGTTCGAGAAGAAATACGAGGAGCAACTGCAGTTCAGCCCGATGCAGCTGACCTTTCAGGGGCGCAAGGACCTGTACGACCAGATCGACGACCTGTCCGAGCAGGCGCAACGCGACCAGGTCGCCTGGCAGAAGGCCAGCGTCGAGGAGATGGAACGCGACTTCGACTACGCCAAACTCAGCGACGAGGGCAAGTTCTCGTACGACCTGTGGAAGCTGCAATACGAGAACGCCCGCGACGGCCTGCCGTTCATGGCCGATGGTTACGCCTTCGACCAGATGAACGGCGCACAGAGCTTCCTGCCGACGTTCCTGATCAGCTTTCACAAGGTCGACGAGGAGTCCGACTACACCGCCTACGTCGCCAGGCTGAAGGAGACCGGCCGCGCGTTCGACCAGCTGCTCGAGCGCGCGCGGGCGTCGGCCGGGCAGGGCATCCGCCCGCCGAAGTTCGCCTACGAGGGCGTGATCGACCAGTCGCGCAAGGTGATCGACGGTGCGCCGTTCTCGGCCGGCAAGGATACGGCGATCTGGGCCGACGCCCAGGCCAAGGCCGATGCCCTGGTCGAGGCCGGCAAGATCGACGCCGCGCGTGCCGCGAAACTGAAGGCGCAGGCGCGTCAGGCCCTGCTGGAGCAGTTCGAGCCGGCCTACGACCGCGTCATCGCCTGGTGCGAGGAAGACCTGCCGAACGCGGCCGAGAACGCCAGCGGCGTCGGCAGCACGCATCCGAACGGCAAGGCCTATTACGAGTATCAGCTGCGGCAGATGACCACCACCGACATGAGCGCCGACGAGATCCATGAGCTGGGTCTGAAAGAGGTCGAGCGGATCAAGGGCGAGATGCTGGCGCTGAAGGACAAGGTCGGTTTCGACGGCGATCTGGAAGCGTTCTTCCACTTCATCGATACCGACCCGCAGTTCAAGTTTCCGAATACCGACGCCGGCCGCCAGGCCTACATCGACGAGGCGACCCAGGTGATCGGCAACATCAAGCAGCACCTGCCGGAATACTTCGGCCTGCTGCCGAAGGCCGACCTGGTGGTCAAGCGGGTGGAAGCGTTCCGCGAACAGGATGGCGCTGCCCAGCATTACTTCCCCGGCACCCCGGATGGTTCGCGTCCGGGCGTGTACTATGCCCATCTGTCCGACATGAACGCGATGCCGAAGCCGGAGCTGGAAGTCATCGCCTATCACGAGGGTCTGCCCGGTCATCACATGCAGATCTCGATTGCGCAGGAGTTGACCGGGGTGCCGACCTTCCGCACCCAGGCCGGCTTCACCGCCTATGCCGAGGGCTGGGGCCTGTATGCCGAATGGCTGGCCAAGGAAATGCCCGGCACCTACCAGGATCCGTATTCGGAATTCGGCCGGTTGAGCTCGGAAATGTGGCGCGCGATCCGTCTGGTGGTGGATACCGGCCTGCACGCCAAGGGCTGGACCGAGCAGCAGGCGGTCGAGTATTTCGACGCCAACAGTGCGGTGCCGCTGACCGCGATCAAGTCGGAAGTGCAGCGCTATCTGATCATGCCGGGGCAGGCCACCGCCTACAAGATCGGCATGATCCGGATCCAGGAACTGCGCCGGAAGGCCGAGGCCGAGCTGG
Source organism: Pseudoxanthomonas kalamensis DSM 18571 (assembly GCF_010211745.1). GTDB lineage: Bacteria > Pseudomonadota > Gammaproteobacteria > Xanthomonadales > Xanthomonadaceae > Pseudoxanthomonas_A > Pseudoxanthomonas_A kalamensis. Next base: position 373,161 of record NZ_PDWQ01000003.1, read on the forward strand.
GCGAGAAGTTCGACATCAAGGGCTTCCACGACACCGTGCTCGGCGGCGGCGCGTTGCCGCTGACCCTGCTGGAGAAGCGCGTCGACCAGTGGATCGCCAGCGAGAAGACCAAACAGGGCTGAGCCGGCCCGAAGTCGGAAGCAGACAATCGTTGACGCAAAAGAAACCCCGGCACTGCCGGGGTTTTCTTTCCGATGTGAACAGGGATCAGACGGCGCGTTGCTGCTGTTCCAGGTATTCCTTCGACGGCTCGTCCATCTTGTCGCCGAGCATGCGCCGGACCACGATGAAGAACACCGGGATCATCAGCAGGCCAAGGAAGGTGGCGAACAGCATGCCACCGACCACGCCGGTGCCGATCGCATGGCGGGCGTTGGCGCCGGCGCCGGACGACAGCGCCATCGGCATCACGCCCATGATGAACGCGAACGAGGTCATCAGGATCGGGCGGAAGCGCAGGCGCGCGGCTTCCAGGGTCGATTCGCGCAGGGTCTTGCCGTGGCGACGCTGCTCGACTGCGAACTCCACGATCAGGATCGCGTTCTTCGCGGCCAAGCCGATGATGGTGATCAGACCGATCTGGAAGAAGATGTCGTTGGACAGGCCGCGCAGCATGCTCAGCACGACTGCGCCCAGTGCGCCCAGCGGCACCACCAGCAGCACCGCGACCGGGATCGACCAGCTCTCGTACAGCGCTGCCAGGCACAGGAACACCACCACGATCGACAGCGCCAGCAGCAGGGTCGCGGTGTTGCCGGCCAGGATTTCCTGGTAGGACATGCCACTCCAGTCATAGCCGAAGCCCTGTGGGAGGTCGTTGTTGACGATGTTCTCCATCGTCTGCATGGCCTGTCCGGAACTGGTGCCCGGTGCCGGAGAACCGTTGATGTTCACCGCCGAATAGCCGTTGTAGCGGGTCAGCGATGGCGAAGCGGTGGTCCATTCGGAATGCACCACGTTGCTCAGCGGAATCATCGAACGCTGACCGTCGGCGTCGGTGGTTGCGGCGCTGGGTGTGTAGAAGCGCGACAGCGCCTCCGGACCGCTGCGGTATGGCGCATCGGCACGGACGTTGACGCGCTTGATGCGGCCTTCCGAAAAATAGTCGTTGGCGTACACCGGCGCCAGCATCAGCTGCACCGACGTGTAGATATCGCTCAGCGACAGCCCCATCGACTGCGCCTGCACCCGGTCCACGGTCAAGGACAGCTGCGGCGCGTTTTCCAGCGTGTTGGGACGCACACCGAACAGGGTCGGGTCCTGCGCCGCCTTGCCCAGCAGCATGTTGCGCGCCTGTTCCAGCGCCTCGTGGCCGGCGCCGGTGCGGTCCTGCAGGTACATGTCGAAGCCGCCGAACTGGCCCAGGCCCTGCACCGTCGGCAGGTTGACCACGAAGATCTGCGCTTCCTTGATCCCGAACAGGGCCATGTTGGCCTGCTGGATGAATTCCGGCGCGGTGTTCTTGCGATCCTTCCAGTCCTTCAGGCGGATGAACGCCATGCCGACGTTCTCGCCCTGGCCGACGAAGCTGAAGCCTGAAACTTCCATGATGCCTTCGAAACCTTCGATCGAAGATAGTCTCTGCCGTATTTGCTCGAATACCGCCTGGGTACGATTGATCGAGGCGCCCGGCGGCAATTGCACGATGGCCATCGCGTAGCCCTGGTCCTCTTCCGGCAGGAAGCTGCGCGGCATGCGGGTGAACAGGAAGCCGCACAGCACGGTCAGCAGCGCGAACACGATCATCCAGCGCGGCGCGTGGCGGATGGCGCTGGTGATGTGGCCAACGTAGGTCCCGGCAACCCGGTCGTAGTACTTGTTGAACAGTCGGAACACGAAGTTCTCGCGCTTGGGCGTATCCGGCGAATGCTGCTTCAGGAAGGTGCCGCACAGGGCCGGAGTGAAGCCAAGCGCCAGGAACGCCGAGAACGCCATCGAGATGGCGATGGTCAGGGCGAACTGCTTGTAGATCTCGCCCGAGGCGCCGCCTTGCAGCGCGCTGGGGATGAACACCGCCGCCAGCACCACGGTGATGGCGATCACCGCGCCGGTGATCTGGCCCATCGCCTTTTCGGTCGCTTCGCGTGGCGGCAGATGCTCCTCGGCCATGATCCGTTCGACGTTCTCGATCACCACGATGGCGTCGTCGACCACGATGCCGATCGCCAGCACCATCGCGAACATGGTGAGCTGGTTGATGGTGAAGCCGATCACGCTCATGCCGACGAAGGTGCCGAGCAGGGCGACCGGGATGACCAGGGTCGGGATGATGGTGGCGCGCACGTTCTGCAGGAACAGCAGCATCACCAGGAACACCAGGATGATGGCTTCGACCAGGGTCTTGACCACTTCCTCGATCGAGATCTTGACGAAGGTGGTGCTGTCGTACGGACTGAACCAGCTCACCCCGGACGGGAAGCTTCCCTGAAGCTCGTCCATCTTGGCGCGCACCGCCTCGGCCACGTTCAGCGCGTTGGCGCCGGGCAGCAGCTGCACGGCGAAGGCGCCGACCGGGGTGCCGCTGTACTGGGTGTCGAAGCCGTAGCCCTGCGGCCCGATCTCGATCCGAGCCACGTCTTTCATCCGTACGATGCTGCCGTTGCTGTCGGCGCGCAGGATGATGTTCTCGAACTGCTCGGGCGAGGTGAAACGGCCTTCGGCGGATACGGTGGCGGTGAAGGCCTGGCCCTCGGGCGCGGGGTCACTTCCGAGCGAGCCGGCGGCGAACTGCACGTTCTGCGCGCGCAGCGCGGCCAGCACTTCGCTGGCGGACAGGTGATAGCCCTGCAGTTTTTCCGGATTCAGCCACACGTTCATCGCGTACTCGGCGCCGAAGTGCTGAGTGCTGCCGACGCCCGGTACGCGCGAGATCTGGTCCAGCACGCGCGAAGCGATGATGTCGTTGAGCTGGTTGCGGTCGACGTCCGGATTGTCGGTGCGCAAGGCCGCGATCATCAGGAAGCCGGCATTGGCCTTGGCCACCACCACGCCCTGCTGGGTCACTTCGGACGGCAGCCGCGGGGTGGCCAGCGAGACCTTGTTCTGCACCTGAACCTGGGCGATGTCGGGGTCGGTGCCGGTCTGGAACGACAGGGTGATGGTGATCCGTCCGGACGAACTGGACGAGGAGCTGAAGTAGAGCAGGTTGTCGATGCCGGTCAGCTGCTGTTCGATGACCTGGGTCACCGAGCGTTCGGCGGTAGCGGCACTGGCGCCTGGGTATGTCGCCGTAACGGTGACCTGTGGCGGTGCGATGTTGGGATACGACTCGACGCCGAGGCCGAGGATGGCGATCACCCCGGCGAGCGAGATCAGGATCGCCGTGACCCAGGCGAAGACCGGGTGGTTGATGAAAAACTTGGGCATGTCGCGGCTTCCTTATTCGGCCTTCGACCCGGTCTCGGCGTTTGCGGCCTTGTCCGGGGCGCCGTCTTCGGCACCGGCGTCGGGTTGCGGCGGGCCGGGCTGGGCACCGGGCGCGGCCGGCGGCTGCCAGGGGGTCGGCTTGGCGACGGCGCCGTCCTGTACCTTCTGCACGCCGGAGACGATCACCTGGTCGCCGGCGGACAGGCCACTGGTAACCAGCCAGGTATCGCCCTTGGCGCCTTCCAGTTGCAGGTTGCGGCGGGCGACCTTGCCTTCATTGTCGATCACGTAGGCATAGGCGCTGGCGGCATCGCGCAGCACTCCGGTCTGCGGCACCTCGAACACGTTGTTGCGCTCGCCCAGGGTCGCCTTCAGGGTGACGAAGTTGCCGGGCAGCAGGGCATGGTCGGGATTGGGCAGCCTGGCGCGCATCGAGATCGCGCCGGTGGCGGGATCGACCACGGTGTCGGAGAAGTCCAGCGAACCCGGGTGCGCGTACAAGCGGCCATCGCCCAGAACCACGTCGACGGTGGCTTCGCCCTTGCCGGCCAGCGCCACGTTGCTGGCGTCGCGGAGCTGCTCGTACTCGTTGGCGGCCATCGAGAAGTTCACGTACAGCGGATCGAGCTGGTCGACCGTGGTCAGCAGGGTGGCTTCGCCCTGGCCGACCAGGGCACCTTCGGTGACCTGCTGTTTGCCGGCGCGGCCGGCGATCGGCGATGCGACCAAGGCATAGCCGAGGTTGATGCGGGCGCTGGTGACGCTGGCCTGGGCCTGCTGCACGGCAGCGGCGGCACTGCGCTCGGCGGCTTCGGCGTTGTCCAGGTCGGCCTTGGAGACGAAGCTCTGCGGCGCCAGCTGGCGCGCGCGCTGGGCGGCGACATGGGCATTGGTGTAGCTGGCCTGGGCCGAGGCCAGCGCCGCCTGGGCCGCGCTGAGCGAGGCCTGCAGCGGGGCGGGGTCGATCTGGAACATCGGTTGCCCTTCGCGGACGTCGCTGCCCTCGGTGTACAGGCGCTTGAGCAGCACGCCGGAGACGCGGGCGCGCACGTCCGAGCTGCGGAACGGCGCCAGTCGGCCGACCAGGTCGCGCTGCAGCGGAATGGTCTTCGGGGCGACCTTGACCACGCCCACTTCCGGCGGCGGAGGGGCAGGCTGTTCCTGCGGCTTGCAGGCGGCCAGCGCCAGTGCGGCGACGCAACCCAGGGCAATCGTGCGGACAGGGGCATTCATTCGGGGAAGCTCCATTCGTATTTTCTTGGTATTCGGTGTCGGCGGCCGGTCACCGTCGCCGGGGGTAGGGCATTGCGAGCGGCATTCGGGCCGAAGGTAGGCAAGTGGCGGGATGCGGGCTGCCGTGCTGACCATCATGTCGCGCCGCCGCGGAAGTGCCGCGTGCGAATCGTCATGCCGGGGGAGGCTATGGTGCCACATCGTTGCTGGCCCGGCTTACGCATTAACTGGCGTCGGCTGGATGGGATGGGGGCGTACTATACCGTCCAGTTCAGTATTTGAATACCCCCGCATGGCGGCAGGGCTGCGAGTCGTTCCGGCGCCCGCTCGAAGCCGGGTCCCGTGCACGTCCGTACGGTTGCGGGGTGCCGCAACGAGGATGCGATTTTGCCGCCGCGCAACAAGGCTGTCATGCCTGTCGGGCTTACAATGGGACACTGAATTTCACCCTTGAGCCTCGTGCGTCGATGAACTCTTCCCGCAGTAGCAAGAAACCCGCCAAGAACAGCTCCAAACCCTCCACCAAGGCTGCTGCGCGCACGCAGTCAAGCAAGCCGGCCCGTACTGCCGGCAATGCCAATCCCGGCTTCTCCCTCGACCCCATCTTCGACGCCGTCTGCAAGCGCCTGCCAGCGCCGCAGCAGGCCGACGGAAGGCAGTTCGCCGAAGGCTTCTACAAGCGGATGGAAGCAGACGAATATCCGCATCATTCGCCCGAGGTGTGGGCGGCGCTGGCCTGCGACGTGTACCAATTCGCGCAGCGGCGCAAACCGGGCAAGCATGGCGTGCGGGCGTTCAACCCGACGCTGAAGCAGCACGGCTGGGAATCGCCGCACTCGGTGATCGAGATCGTCAACGACGACATGCCGTTCCTGGTCGATTCGGTCAGCATGGCGCTGGCCGAACTCGGCGTGGGCGTGCATGTGCTCGGCCACCCGGTGCTGCGGGTCAGCCGCGACAAGGCCGGCAAGCTGACCGAGGTGGGCGAAGGCAAGACCGAGTCGTTCATGCTGCTGGAGATCGATCGCCAGCCGGCCGCGCAACTGCCGGTCATCCAGGCGCGCCTGGACGAGGTGCTGGTCGACGTGCGCGCCATCGTCCAGGACTGGAGCGCGATGCGCGAGAAGATGCTGTCGCTGTCGGACGATCTGGCCACACGCCGGATGCCGGCCAGCGACGAGGGCCGGCGCGAGGCGCAGGAGTTCCTGCGCTGGGCCGCCACCGATCACTTCATCTATTTCGGCTACCGCGAATACCGGGTCGACAAGGTTAGCGGCATCCTGGCCGCGGTCGAAGACAGCGGACTGGGCCTGCTGCGTCGTGGCGACACCACCGCGCCGCGCAACGTCAAAGCGCTGGCGGTGCAGGCCGGCAGCACCGAGGCGCTGATCCTGACCAAGACCAACCGCCGCTCCAGCGTGCATCGGCCCGGCAACATGGATTACATCGGCGTGCTGGAGTTCGACGCCAAGGGCAATCCGGTCGGCGAGCAGCGCTTCCTCGGCCTGTACACCTCCAGCGCCTACACCCGCCGTCCGTGGGAGATCCCGCTGGTGCGCGAGCGCCACGACCACGTGATGCAGCAGTCCGGACTGTCGCCGAACAGCCACAGCGGCAAGAGCCTGCGCCACATCCTGGAGACGCTGCCGCGCGAGGAACTGTTCCAGTCCAGCAAGGAGGAACTGGCGCGCACCGCGATGGGCGTGCTCGGCATGCAGGAGCGCGTGCGCAGCCGCCTGTTCCTGCGCCGCGACCGTTACGGCCGCTTCTATTCGGCGCTGGTCTACATTCCGCGCGATCGCTTCGATACCGACGTGCGGCACCGGGTCGAAGCGATGCTGCGGCAGGCGCTGCACGGCGAATATGTCGATTCCAGCGTGCAGATGGGCGAATCGCCGCTGGCACAGGTGCACCTGATCGTGCGCCCGCATCCGGGCGAACAGGTCGAGGTCGACATGGCCGCGCTGGAGGCGAAACTGGCCCACCTGCTGCGCAACTGGCAGGACGACCTGCGCGAGTTGCTGATCGCGCGGCATGGCGAAGAGAAGGGCCTGCGGCTGTTCGCCGATCACGGCCGCTCGCTGTCGGCCGGCTACATCGAGACGGTGACGCCGGAGGTGGCGGCGGCTGATGTCGCCAGGCTCTCCGCGCTGCGCGGCCCCGACGACCTGAACCTGCGTTTGTACCGTTCGCAGCGCCCGCGCGAGGCCTCCGGACACCTGCGTCTGAACCTGTACCGGCAGAACCAGGACATCCCGTTGTCCGATGCCTTGCCGATGATGGAGAACATGGGTCTGCGGGTGATCTCCGAGCACCCGTTCCGGCTCGAGAACGAGGACAAGGTCGCCTACATCCAGGAATTCGAGGTCGAATCGGTTGGCGGCGACTTCGACGTGGTCGCGCGCGGCGGAGATTTCGAACAGGCCTTCTTCCGTATCTGGAACGGCGACGCCGAAAACGACGGCTTCAACCGACTGGTGCTGCTGGCCGGGCTGGACTGGCGCCAGGTCGCCGTATTGCGCGGCTACTGCAAATACCTGCTGCAGACCGGCATGCCGTTCTCGCAGCGCTACGTGGTGGCGGCGGTATCGCGCTATCCGCTGCTGACGCGCCTGCTGCTGGAATTGTTCGAGGCGCGTTTCGATCCGGATGCGGGTCGCTCGGGCAAGAGCGGACGCCAGCCGGCGCAGCAGGCCTTCCTCGACCAGTTGCGCGCGTTGTCTGCCGGCGACAGTTCGCTGGATGGCCTGCTGGAATCACTGGCCGAGGCGCATGTCGGCACCCGCGAGGCGCGTGCGCAGGCCGTGCACGCGGCGGTAGTGAAGCTGCTCGACGGCGTGTCCAGCCTGGACGACGACCGCATCCTGCGCAGTTTCATGGGCGTGATCGAAGCCACCCTGCGCACCAGCTTCTACCAGACCGGTGCGCAGGGCGAACCGGCGCACACGATCAGCTTCAAGTTCGATTCGGCGGCGGTGCCCGACCTGCCCAAGCCGCGTCCGTACCGCGAGATCTTCGTCTATGGTCCGCGCGTCGAAGGCGTGCACCTGCGCTTCGGTCCGGTGGCGCGCGGCGGCCTGCGCTGGTCCGATCGCCGCGAGGATTTCCGCACTGAGGTGCTGGGACTGGTCAAGGCGCAGATGGTCAAGAACACGGTAATCGTGCCGGTCGGCGCCAAGGGCGGCTTCTACGTCAAGCGTCCGCCGGTCGGCGGCGATCGCGAGGCGCTGATGGCCGAAGGCATCGCCTGCTACACGCTGTTCATTCAGGGGCTGCTGGACATCACCGACAACATCGTCGATGGCCGGATCGTGCCGCCGGTCAAGGTGGTCCGCCACGATCCGGACGATCCCTACCTGGTCGTCGCCGCCGACAAGGGCACGGCGACCTTTTCCGACATCGCCAACGGCCTGGCCATCGCGCACGGGTTCTGGCTGGGCGATGCTTTCGCTTCCGGTGGCTCGGTCGGCTACGACCACAAGGGCATGGGCATCACCGCGCGCGGCGCCTGGGAGTCGGTCAAGCGGCATTTTCGTGCGCTTGGCCACGACAGCCAGAGCCAGGACTTCACCTGCGCCGGCGTCGGCGACATGTCCGGCGACGTGTTCGGCAACGGCATGCTGCTGTCGAAGCATATCCGTTTGCTGGCCGCGTTCGACCATCGCCATATCTTCCTGGACCCGAATCCGGATGCGGCGGTGTCGTACAAGGAGCGTGCGCGGATGTTCAAGCTGCCGCGCTCCAGCTGGGCCGACTACAACGCCGGGCTGATTTCCAAGGGCGGTGGCGTGCATCCGCGCAGCGCCAAGTCGATCGAGATCACCCCGGAAGTCCGCCAGGCGCTGGGCATCGCCGACGGGGTCAAGGTGCTGGCGCCGAACGAACTGCTCAGCGCCATTCTGAAGGCGCCGGTCGACCTGCTGTGGAACGGCGGCATCGGCACCTACGTCAAGGCGTCGTCGGAATCGCACGCCGATGTCGGCGACCGCGCCAACAACGGCCTGCGCGTCAACGGCGGCGACTTGCGCTGCAAGGTGGTGGGCGAGGGCGGCAACCTGGGCCTGACCCAGCTGGGCCGGATCGAGGCGGCCCAGCACGGTGTGCTGCTCAACACGGACTTCATCGACAACTCGGCCGGCGTGGATACCTCCGACCACGAGGTCAACATCAAGATCCTGCTCGATGGCGCGGTGCAGTCCGGCAAGCTGGCCGTGGCCGCGCGCAACAAGCTGTTGGCCGAAATGACCGACGAGGTCGCCGAACTGGTCCTGTGGGACAACTACCGGCAGAACCAGGCGCTGAGCCTGATGGAGCGGATGAGCGTGTCGCGGCTGGGCTCCAAGCAGCACTTCATCCAGACGCTGGAGTCGAAGGGGCTGCTGGATCGGCAGATCGAATACCTGCCTTCGGACGCCGAACTGGCCGAACGCAAGGCGCGCGGGCAGGGCATGACCCGGCCGGAACTGTCGGTGCTGCTGTCCTACGCCAAGCTGGTCGCGTTCCAGCAGTTGCTGGAATCGGACATCCCCGAGGACCCGTACCTGTCCAAGGAGTTGCAGCGCTACTTCCCCGGTCCGTTGCAGAAGAAGTACGCCGCGCTGATGGAGCAACACAGGCTGAAGCGCGAGATCATTGCGACTGCAGTGACCAACACCACCATCAACCGGATGGGCGCCACCTTCCTGTTGCGGATGCAGGAGGACACCGGGCGCAGCACCGCCGAGGTGGCCAAGGCTTTCACCATCACCCGCGAGACGCTGGACATCCGCGCCCTGTGGGCGCAGATCGACGCGCTGGACGGCAAGGTGCCGGAAAGCGTGCAGGTCGATGCCTTGCAGGTGATCTGGAAGCTGCAGCGCTCGTTCACCCGCTGGCTGCTGAATCGCCAGGGCGCCATTCCCGACATCACCACGGCGGTGGAGCGCTATCACGACGGCTTCCGCGACATCCGCGCCGCCGACGGCGTGCTGCCGGCGGCGCTGCGCCCGCCCTACGAGGCCAGCCTGGCCGATTGGAAGGGCAAGGGTGTGCCGGCGGAACTGGCCGGGCAACTGGCAGCGCTGCCGTACCTGGAGCCGTCGCCGGACATCATCGAGGTCGCACGGGCGCGCAAGCTCAATGCAGTGGACGTGTCCAAGGTCCATTACCGCTTGGGCGAGGCCCTGCACCTGCCGTGGCTGCTGCAGCAGATCGACGCGCTGCAGGTGGACGGGCGCTGGCACGCGGTCGCGCGCGGCGTGCTGCGCGACGAGCTGGCGACCCAGCAGCGGGCGTTGACGATGCAGGCGCTGTCGATGCCGGGCAATGGCGCCGACGCCAAGGTCCAGCACTGGCTGCAGCGCGATCATGCCGGCCTGCGCTTCACCCTGAGCATGCTCAACGAGCTGGCGGCGCAGAAGACGCTGGACTACCCGACCGCCTCGGTCGCCGTGCAGCGGTTGTCGCAGCTGGCGGCGCTGGCCTGATCCGCGGATCAGGCCGGGGCGCGGCCGGGCCATGTCTGCCGCAAGCGTCTATGCTTGCGGCAGACCCGGGAGCCTGCAGATGAACCAGTCGTCACGCATCGCCTTTCTCGCCAGCCCCGCGCTGGAGGCGCAGCGTGCCCTGGCGGAGCTGCAGCGCGAGCATGGCGCGCACGCGCCGGAGCAGGCCGATATCCTGTGCCCGCTCGGCGGCGACGGGTTCATGCTGCAGACCCTGCATCGCTACGGCGGACTCGGCAAGCCGGTGTTCGGGATGAAGCTGGGTACGGTCGGCTTCCTGATGAACCATCACCGCAGCGAAGACTTGCTGGCGCGGATCGCGGCGGCCGAGCCGGCCAAGCTGCGCCCGCTGGAGATGCGGGTCACCAGTCGCAGCGGTGCGGTCGAGCAGTCGCTGGCCTACAACGAAGTTTCGCTGCTGCGTCAGACCCACCAGGCCGCGCACATCCGCATCGACCTCAACGGCCAGACCCGTCTGGACGAACTGGTCTGCGACGGGGTGATGGTGGCCACGCCGGCCGGCAGCACCGCCTACAACTATTCCGCGCACGGGCCGATCCTGCCGCTGGGCTCGCATACCATCGCCCTGACCCCGCTCGCCCCGTTCCGTCCGCGTCGCTGGCGCGGCGCCATCCTCAAGGCCGATACCGAAGTGCGCTTCCAGGTGCTGGACCAGGACAAACGTCCGGTCAGCGTGACCGCCGACTCGCACGAGGTCCGGGATGTGCTGGAAGTGACGATCCGGGAGTCGTCCGAACGCATGGTGACCCTGCTGTTCGACCCCGAGCACAACCTGGAAGAACGCATCCTCAGCGAGCAGTTCGTGGCCTGAGCCGCGGCGGAAGCCGGTCTCGCACGATGCGACGGCGATGGCGGATAATCCCGCCATGGCAGACAACACTCCCCGCCTGTTGACCGTCGCGGTCACCTCGCGCGCCCTGTTCGACCTCGAGGAAAGCCACGCCCTGTACGAGCGCGAGGGCGTGCAGGTCTACAGCGATTACCAGCGCAGCCGCGAGGACGATGTGCTGGCGCCCGGGATCGCCTTCCCGGTGGTGCGCAAGCTGCTGGCGCTGAATGCCGGCGCGCCGGCCGAGGCGCCGCGGGTCGAGGTGATCCTGCTGTCGCGCAATTCGGCCGATACCGGCCTGCGCATCTTCAACTCGATCCAGCACCACGACCTGGGTATCGTCCGTGCGGTGTTCACCTCCGGAGAGCCGACCTGGCCGTACATCCGGCCGTTCGCGGCCAACCTGTTCCTGTCCGCCAATCCGGAGTCGGTGCGGCAGGCGCTGGAGCAGGGCATCGCCGCGGCGACGATCATTCCCGAAGCGGCGCAGGCCCCGCAGCAGCGTAGCGACCAGCTGCGGATCGCCTTCGACGGCGATGCGGTGATTTTCGGCGACGAGGGCGAACGCATCTCCCGCGAACAGGGAGTCGAGGCTTTCAGTCGCCATGAGCGCGATCGTGCGCGCGAACCGTTGTCCGGCGGTCCGTTTCGCGGCTTCCTGTCGGCGCTGCACGAACTGCAAGCGGCCTTCCCGGCCGGCGACGACGCGCCGATCCGCACCGCGCTGGTGACTGCGCGCTCCGCGCCGGCGCACGAGCGGGTGATCCGCACCCTGCGCGAATGGGGCGTGCGCCTGGACGAGGCGCTGTTCCTAGGCGGGCGCCACAAGGGCCCGTTCCTGGAAGCCTTCGGTGCCGACATTTTCTTCGACGATTCGCAGCACAACATCGACAGCGCCCGCCAGCACGTGGCTGCCGGACACGTGCCGCACGGCGTGGCCAATACGCGATGAGTCGCAGCCGCCGCCGCCAGCCCGGCGGAGCGTATGTCAGCCGCAGCTGGCGCCATACCGCGCTGCAGTTCAAGGGCGAGGTGACCCAGAGCCGGATGCTGACCTGGTTCCCCGACTGGTTGCAGGTCGGGTACACGCGCAGCATGCTGGCAGCGTGGCTGCTGGCGCCGCAGACGAGACGGATCGGCATCGTCGGTCTCGGCGGCGGCTCGCAGGCAAAGTTCTGCCATCGCTACCTTCCGTGGACGGATATCGAAGCGATCGAGAGCGATGCCGGCGTGCTGGCGTTGCGCGACGAATTCCGCATTCCGCCCGACGGCGAGCGCTTCCGCGTGGTGCACGCCGATGCCGCACGCCTGCTGCGCCAGCGTCATGCCGCCTACGACCTGCTGCTGCTGGATGCCTACGATGAGCACGGCATTCCCGTAGCGTTGTCGACCCGTGACTTCTATCGCGACTGCCATGCCAGCCTGACGGAAGGCGGAGCGATGGCCTGCAATCTGTACGCCAGCGACACGGCGGCGCATCTGGCGCACTTGCGCCACTGCTTCGACGGTCGGGTACTGGCGCTGGACGAGCCGGGCATGTCGAATACGGTTGCCTTTGCCTGGCGCGGCGAAGTCGGCGACACCGACCCGCAACCGTTGCTGCAACGCTTGCCGTGGCTCGCCCGACGCCAGCTGCGTCCCGGCATGCTGCGCCTGCAGACGGCGTTGCGCCGATAGGCACGCCGCTGGCAAGGCTGCATCCGCATCGCGGCGATGGCAGAATGGAGTTGCATCGCCAGCCGCCAAGTCGTGGCAAGCCGCTTTCGCCCACGCATCCATGCTCCCCCGATTCAGGAGGCACGCCATGATTCGCCGAATTTCCCTTTTCCGCCTGGTTCCCGCCATCGTGCTGTCGTCCTTGCTGGTCGCTTGTTCAGGAAGTGGAAGCGATGCGGCGTCCGCTCCGGCTACCGAAGCCGACGCCACGGTCGCCGCCGGCGACTGGAGCCTGGTTCCGGAGGCTTCCAGGCTCAGCTTCGTGTCGCTGAAGAACGACAGCATTGCTGAGGTGCATGCATTCGGCACACTGTCCGGCAACTTCTCCACCGCCGGCGACGGCACGTTGACCATCGCGCTGGCATCGGCACAGACCGGGATTCCCCTGCGCGACGAGCGCATGCAGTCGATGTTGTTCGATGTCGTCAAATATCCCCAGGCGACCGCCACTTTGAAAGTGGACCGCGGCGAGATCGATGCATTGGCCGTGGGCGAGCACGCTATCGTGCAGACCGAGGTGACGCTGGATCTGCACGGGACGAGTGCGGTGTTGCCGGCCACGCTGCGGGTGACCCGTACTGCGCCGAAGGCCTGGCTTGTGGTCAGCGAACAGCCAATCGTCGTCGATGCCGGCGCCTTCGGGCTGCTCGACGGCATCGAGGCCCTGCGCGAGGTCGCAGGGCTGAAGGCCATCGGCGGCGGCGTGCCGGTCTCGCTGGTACTGAGTTTCCGCCAGGACTCCTGAGTCCGTCGCCGCCGCTACAACAGCGGCAGGCGGATGTCGGTCAGTTTCCAGCGCAGGCCGCTGCGGGTGAACACGATCAGGACCGGGTCGCCGTCCTCGTCGTGCAGGGTGGCGGTGAAGCGTGAAAGCGATTCGTAGCGGGTATCGGCGTCCTTCAGCGGATCGGCCGGCGTTGGCGCGCTCCAGGAATCGCCGTCGACGGTCTGCCGGGTTGCCTGCTTCCACATCGACCGCCCCTGCAGTACGGCGGCGATTCCGGTCGGCGTGACCAGGGTGTCGACGCCGACGCCGGCGGCCTCGCCGGCCAGGAACAGCAGCACGTTGCCGATCGGATTGGCGCGCAAGCCGGGATCGGTTCGGCGCGCCAGATAATCCTCGGCCTGCGCACGCAGGCTGACCCGCAGGGCGGCGAAATCGACGTGGCGTTCCAGCTTGCCGACGTTCTGTTCGGCCAGCGCCTGGCGGATGCCATGCATGGCCAGATACGGCCCGGCGACGACGTAGCTGCCTAGCGCGAGAACCAGCAACAGCAGGGTGAGGGCGATCCACTTCTTCACGGCGCGGTCCTCGTGCTCAGAATTCCAGGTCGAGTGCGGCGCACAGGTAATCCACGAACGGCCCCAACGCCACGAGGTCGGTGGCGAGAGTGGTGCGCAGGCGCGGACCGGTCATCACCGTGTCGTCGAGGTCGCGCCAGAACACGAAGTTCTTGTGCTTCAGGTCGTCGATGAACTCGAAATCCGCCGGAAATCCGCGAGGCGGTCGCGTCAGCACCTCGTCCGCCTCGAAGTCGAAGCGGCGGCGGAACTTGGCATCGTGCGCGGCCGCCTTCCAGCTGCCCGGATTGTCGAAGATGAACTGCCGCACTCGGCGCTGGGTATCCGGTTCGGGATGCCACAGGCCGGCGCCGACGAAGCAATGGCCCGGTTGCAGGTGCAGGTAGAACGAAGGCGCGGGTACCTGCTTGCGCCGTTCGTGGAACAGGCGCGCGCCCTGCCACGGCTTGTATGGCGATTTATCGCTGGAGAAGCGCGCATCGCGGTAAATGCGGAACAGCGATCCGCCCACGGCGCGGGTGTCGGCCTGGAAATGCGGACTGACCGCGGCCAGATCCGGTTGCAGGTCGGTCAGCAGGCGCAGGAACGGCTGGCGGACGTATTCTTCGTATTCGTGCTTGTGTGCGGCGAACCAGGCCTTGTCGTTATGGCGGGCCAGACCGCGCAGGAACTTGAAGCTGTCTTTGCTGAAGTAGGTGCCCATGGTCAGTGATTGTAGGCCGGTATGCCGTGCAGGGTTGCCGCAGACTGCGCCATTTGCGGCAGCTCGGGCAGAATACTGCACGTATCGGCTGGTTGCGGGTACCGTGGTGCCTGTTCCCGCAGGCCCGTAAACTTCGGCCGGGTCGGGGGAGATGTGCACCCCGGGCATGCGAGGGAAAAGGTGACGGATTACCGACAGCAGGGCAGGGCAAGGCGGGTCGCCGCGGGGTCCCGCGTCGCGCGGACTGAAACGCGCAAGGGCGTACCGGTGGTGCTGAAGCTGCTCGGCGCTGCGGTGTGTCTGCTGGTTCTGGCCGCCTATATCGGGGGCCGCAAGTCGTCCGTTGGCACATCTGCATCCGAGCCGCTGCCGGCGTCGGCTTCCAGCACCGGAGCGGCTGTGCCATCGGGTCCGGTCATCCTGAAACCACAGGGGGCGGACGGTTCCGCTTCCGTCCGTGTCGGTGATGCGAAATTTTCGGTCAGCCCGGATGGACGCACGCTGTTCGTCGAAGGCGGTATCGGCAGGCGTTTTTCAGCTGACCTCGAGCAGGCGCTGGCAGCCAATGCCTTCCTGCAACGGATCGTCATCACCAGTGGAGGCGGTTACGCCGGATCGGGACTCGATGCCGCCGGGTCGATCCGCCGTCGCAATCTCACGGTCAGGGTCAGATCGCATTGCGCGAGCATGTGCGTCGGGTTGTGGGCGTCTGCAGCCGCCAGGGAAATGGAGCCGGATGCGGTCATCGGGTTGCACCAGTGGCGGGTTGCCTGCGATGTCCTGGCGGATGCGGAACAGCGTCGCGAGTGCGAATACAGCGCGCAGTTCTGGACGGCGCACGAGAAATCCTACGAAGGCTGGCTGCGCAGTGCCGGATTCAACGACCGCTTGCTGCAGCTGCAAAAGCAGACCCCGGCCGACCAAGTGGCATTGCTCAACGTGCCCGCATTGCGGGAGAACGGGGTCGACTTCCGAGTGGTCGATCCCGATGGACATTATCTGAACCGCGAGCAGACGCGCCGTTTCCTGCTGAACAAATACGGCAGGCGCGGCGCGGACTGACCGCGATATCGGTTGTCTCTACAGTCCAGCCTGAAGTCCATGCCCCCAGGCCGCGAGCTGGTCGAGCAGCACCTGCTTGCCGCCATCGTCGGCATATTGTCCGCGCAACTGCTGCAGGCGGGCCTGGAACTGTTCTATCGTCAGTTCGGACAGGCTGGAGTCCTCCAGCAGGCGATGACGACGGTACTCATCCCAGCGCTGGCGCTCGGTGTCGGACAGCGTGTCCGGCCAGTTGCGGGCGCGATAGCGGAACAGTAGTTCCGGCAGACGCAGGTCGCGGAAACCGAAATCGCGCTGTCCCAGCTGCGCCGGCGGGGTGATCCGCACTTCGCGCAGGCGCTGGCGGTCGGCGTCGCCGAGGAAGCCGGCGTACAGCGAGGCATCGGCGTCGGGTGTCCCGTAGTCGCGCTCTTCGGCATAGATCCGGCGCACTTTTTCCGCGATCCGGGCCGAATCGGCGCGCAGCAGAGCAGCATTGGCTTCGATCTGTGCCAGATCGATGCCCAGTCGGTGGAAATCGTCCTCGCGCAGGTGCGACCACTCGACCAGGGCAGGGCAGCGGTTCAGATGCACTTCCTTCAGCGCCAGTCGCTGCACGCCTTCGGGCAGGTCGGCGTTTGGCGTGTACAGGCGATCGGCCAGTTCGTCCGCGTCCAGTTCCAGCAGCGGTTGCGCGTCCTGTGCGAGGTCGAACACTACGACGCGGTTGTCGATCCGCGGGTGCCGCGCCAGCGGCAGCACCGGCGCTGCGCACAGCCGGCTGGCAGGATAGCGTTGCGATATGTGCAGCAGGGGCAGTTGCGCGCCGAGATCGATCAGGGTGGCGACATGGCGCTTGTCGCGCAGGCGCAGGGCATAGTCCCACAGCCGTGGCTGCGAGGCGCGCATCAGTCGCGCCATCGACACGGTCGCGCGCACGTCCGACAGCGCCTCGTGGGCGTCGCCTTCGCGCAGGTCGTTGGCCTCGGCCAGATGCTCCAGCCGGAACGAAGTCCCCTTGCCGTCCTCGCGCTGTGGCCAGACGATGCCGTCCGGACGCAGGGCATGGAACAACCTGGCCACGTCCAGCAGGTCCCAGCGGCTGTTGCCGCCGCGCCATTCGCGTTCGTAAGGATCGTGGAAATTGCGGAACAGTCCATGACGGACGAATTCGTCGTCGAAGCGCAACGTGTTCCAGCCCAGCGTGCAGGTCTGCGGTTGCGACATTTCCTCGGCGATGCGGGCGAAGGCCTCGGCTTCGGCCACGCCGTCGTGCAAGGCCTGCTGCGGCGGCACGCCGGTGATCAGCACCGCATCCGGCGAGGGCAGCAGGTCGTCGGCCGGCTTGACGAAGAAGCTGATCGGCTCGTCCACCGGATTCAGTGCGGCATCGGTGCGGATCGCGGCGAATTGCGCGATCCGGGTGCGGCGCGGGTCGGTGCCGAAGGTTTCCAGGTCGTAGAAGAAGAAGCTTTCGCCCATGTTCCTGCCTCCTGACGGCTCAGCCGGCGCCTTCCAGCGGCGGCAGGCGTTCGTGCACGACGCGCTCCAGTGCCTGCCAGTCGAGGCCGTCAAGCGTGCTGCGCCCGGCGGTGGCCTCGACCAGGATTTCACGCTGCACCTCGCTGCGCTGCAGGGCGGTGGCGTACGGAGTCAGCATGAAGGTGACCATGGTGTAGTGCGGCACGAAGCGGGTCGGGTGGCGCTGCTGCAATTCCCGCTCCAGCTGCCGTTGCAGCAAGAAGTCGGGGTCGTCGACGCGATCGCGCATCTCGATGTAGTTCTCCAGCGCCATCTGCTGGATCGCCAGCGCGTCGGGCTTGCGCTCGGCCTCGAAGGCGGCGAAGGCGTCGGCCAGGTCGTCGTGCTTCTGCATCAGCCGCGCCAGCGCCACGCTGTCCTCGAACGCGCAGTTCATGCCCTGGCCGTGGAACGGCACCATCGCGTGCGCGGCGTCGCCGAGCAGCACCGCACGTCGGCTCAGGTGCCAGCGTTCCAGGTACAGGGTGCCGAGCAGGCCGGGTGGGTGTTCTTCCCAATCCTGTTTCAATCGCGGGATCAGCGGCAGCGCGTCGGGGAAGTCGCGCGCGAACAGCGCGTGCGCGTCCTTGCCGCTGTTGATGCTGGCGAAGCTGGGGGTGCCGTCGTCGCTGCTGTTGGGCAGGAACAGGGTGACGGTGAAGGTACCTTCGTCGTTCGGCAGGGCGATGCACATGTAGCGACCGCGCGGCCAGATGTGCAGTGCATTCGGTTCGATCAGGAAGCCGCCGCCGGCTGCCGGCGGGATTTCCAGTTCCTTGTACGAATGATCGAGGAACTCGCTGGTCTCGCCGAACGGCGCGCGCCGCTGCATCGCCGCGCGCAGCGCCGAGCCAGCGCCATCGGCGCCGATCAGGCTGGAGAAGCGGATATCGTGCGGCTGGTCGTCGCGGTCGTCGATGAATCGCGCGTAGCCGGCATCGAAATCGACCGTATGCAGACGGCGGTAGAAATGGATCGCGGCGCCGGCGCGTTCGGCCAGGTCGAGCAGGATGATGTTGAGATCGGCGCGATGCACCGACCAGATCACCTCGCTGTCGTCGCGGCCATAGCGCTGCAGTTCCCGGCTGCCGTCGAGGGCATGGATCATCCGCCCACGCATCATCACCGCCTTGGCCATCACCGCCGCTTCGGCATCGGCCGCGCGCAGTGCATTGCGCCCGCGTTCGGCCAGGGCCAGATTGATCGAGCGCCCGCGCTCGTAGCCCTTGATGCGTGGGTCGCCGCGACGTTCGTACAGGGTGACCTGCCAACCCTGACGCGACAGCAGGATCGCCAGCAGCGCGCCGGCCAGGCCGGCACCGACGATGGTGACCTGCCTGCGGTCCCGCTCAGAAACCACGCCAGGCCTCGACTTCCTCGATGAAGTGATAGACATCCATGTAGCGGTTGTAGAGCGGGCAGGGCGAGATGCGGATCACGTCGGGTTCGCGCCAGTCGCCGATGGTACCGACCGAAACCAGGTAATCGAACAGTTCGCGCCCACGCTCGCGGCCGCCGACTACCTGCAGCGACAACTGGCAACCGCGTTGGTCGGGATCGGCGGGGGTGACGATTTCCAGTACGTCGGCCAGGCGCTTTTCGATCAGCGCCTCCAGGAAGCCGGTCAACTGCAGCGACTTGCGGCGCAACGCCGGCAGGGTGGCACGGTCGAACAGCTCCAGCGAGGCGCGCAGCGGCGCCAGACCGAGGATCGGCGGATTGCTCAGCTGCCAGCCTTCCGCGCCCGGACTCGGCACGAACTGCGGCCCCATCCGGAAGCGACTGTGCTTGTCGTGCCCCCACCAGCCGGCGAAGCGCGGCAGATCGCTGCTGGCGTGGCGCTCGTGCACGAAGCAGCCGGCGACCGCCCCAGGACCGGCGTTGAGGTACTTGTAGTGGCACCACACCGCGAAGTCGGCGCCGCTATCGTGCAGATTCAACTCCAGGTTGCCGACCGCGTGGGCCAGGTCGAAACCGACCACCGCACCCTGCGCATGGCCGAGCCGGGCGATTTCGGCGAGGTCGAAGGCCTGGCCGGTGCGGTACTGGATGCCGGGCCACAGCACCAGCGCCAGCCGCGGACCATGTTCGGCGATGGCGCGCTCGATCGCTTCCGGCGAGATCGTGCCTTCCGGTTCGTCGGGTTCCAGTTCGATCAGATCGGTGGCCGGATCGAAGCCGTGGAAGCGGATCTGCGACTCCAGCGCGTAGCGGTCGGACGGGAAGGCACCGGCCTCGGTCAGGATCACGCTGCGGCCGGGCACGGGACGGTAGAAGCTGACCATCATCAGGTGCAGGTTGGCGGTCAACGTGTTCATCGCGACCACTTCGTCCGGCTGCGCGCCGACCACGCGGGCCAGCGGGTCGCGGACCAGTTCGTGATAGGTCATCCACTGGTCCGCGCCGGTGAAATGGCCCTCGACGGCTTGCTGCGCCCATTTGTCCAGCGTTTCCTGCACGTACTTGCGTGCGCCGCGCGGCTGCAGGCCGAGCGAGTTGCCGCAGAAGTACAGCTGGTCGTTGCTGCCGTGCTTCGGGAACAGGAACTCGTTGCGGAAGCTGCGCAGCGGGTCTGCCGCGTCGAGGGTGACGGCGTGGTTGCGGGAAAGCGGTTCGGTCATCGTGCGGTGGAGCCCGTTTCGGAAGTCTGGATCAGGTGTCGAGGAAACCGTAGCGCTCCGGCGCCGGGTTCAGGTGCCCGCACTGGCAGCAGGTCCGGTGCTCGCGCGAAGCATAGAAACGGTCGAACACCGGTGGAAAGTCGGTTTCGATGTTCCTTAGCTGGAAATATTCCTCGTACAGCAGGTGGTTGCAGCGTTCGCAATACCATTGCAGCCCGTCCTGCTCGTACGGAAGCCGCTTGCGTTCGATCACCAGACCGACCGAATCGGGCATGCGCTGCGGCGAATGCGGTACCCGCGGCGGCAGCAGGAAGATTTCGCCGGCGCGGATCGGAATGTCGCGCACCGCGCCGTCTTCCTGCACTTTCAGCACCATTTCGCCTTCGAGCTGGAAGAACCACTCCGGGCCCTCGTCGTAGTGGTAGTCGGTGCGCGCGTTCGGACCGCCGACGACCATGATGATGAAATCGTCCTGCTGGATGCACTTGTTGCCGACTGGCGGCTTGAGCAGATGGCGGTGTTCCTCGATCCAGGCCATCAGGTTGATCGGCATCGGCAGCATGCGGGCTTCTCCTGCGTTCAGCGCGGCGGACCGGGCGGGGTGGCGCGGATGCGGGCCAGCGCCTCGCTCACGCAGGGCGCCAGTTCGTTGCCGGCGGACACGTCCATGCCCAGTTCGGTGACCAGACCGTTGCGCAGGCTGTAGACCCAGCCATGCACGCTCAGCGCCTGTCCGCGCGCCCAGGCGTCGCGGACGATGGTGGTCTGGCACACGTTCTGCACCTGTTCGACCACGTTCAGTTCGCACAAACGGTCGTCGGGCACGTGCGCATGCTGCAGGCATTCGCCGTGGCGGTCGGCGACGTCGGCGACGTGACGCAGCCAGTTGTCGGCCAGGCCGACGCGCTGGCCATGCAACGCGGCTTGCACGCCGCCGCAGCCGTAGTGGCCGACCACCAGGATGCGGCGGACCTGCAGTACGTCGACCGCGAACTGGATTACCGACAGGCAGTTCAGGTCGGTATGGACGACGACGTTGGCGATGTTGCGATGGACGAACACTTCGCCCGGCGCCATGTCGACAATCTGGTTGGCTGGCACGCGCGAGTCGGAGCAGCCGATCCACAGGTATTCGGGCCGCTGCTGCCGCGACAGCCGGGCGAAGAATTCCGGGTCTTCACGATGGATGCGCTCGGACCAGGCCTGGTTGTTGCGCAGCAGTTGCTTGTAGTCGCTCATCGTGTGGATCGGAACGCGGCGTGGCGGAACAGGGGGCGAGTGTGCATGAAGCAGGCGGCGGCGTCACGGATCGCGTTCAGGCATTCGCACCGAGCGTCTGGATCATGCGCGCGCGCAGGGACTCGTCGTCCTTGCCCTGCGGTGAGGAAACCTCGCCCAGCGAAAAGCCGCGTTCCAGCGCGTCAGCTTCGTCGAGACCATCGAAGGCGACGAATTCGGCATCGAGCAGGGCGGCGCGTGCGCTGTCCTCGCTTTCGAACGGCTGGGTGCGGCCGTCGCTGTCCAGCACCTCGGCGGTGCCTGCCTCCAGCACCCGCAGCCGCGCCCAGATCAGGGTGCGGCCCAGGCTGGCCAGCCACCAGTGTTCGGATGCGGTTTGCGCGGTATCGGTCATGGTGTTCTCCGGAGTTCTGCGGCTAGCCGCCGAGGGCGGGGACCAGCGAACCCAGCCACAGCAGGCCAGCCATCAGCAGGCCGACGAAGATCGTCATCAGCGATAGCCAGGCCGGAGTGGCCAGGCCGGTCAGCGAAGGGTCGCCGGTCTCGCGGTAGCGGCGACTCAGCAGCCAGCCGAGCGCGTCCGGACTCATCCAGGCGCCGGCGCCGAAGCGCTCGGACAGCGCGGGATGACGGTCGCGCACATGCACCAAGGTCAGCGGCCAGAAGATCAGCAGGGCGCAGAATCCGGCCACGGCGATGGCCACGAACAGCAGTGCGAAGAACAGGATCATGACAACTCAGAACTCCGCGTTGCCCGGTGCGCGCGGGTAGGGGATGGCGTCGCGGATGTTGCTCAGGCCGCAGACGTAGACCACCAGGCGCTCGAAGCCGAGGCCGAAGCCGGCGTGCGGCACGGTGCCGTAGCGGCGGAAGTCGCGGTACCAGCCGTAGTGGGCCGGGTCCAGGCCGAACTGGGCCATGCGTGCGTCCAGCACGTCCAGGCGCTCTTCGCGCTGGCTGCCGCCGATGATCTCGCCGATGCCCGGCGCCAGCACGTCCATCGCGGCCACGGTCTTGCCGTCGTCGTTCAGGCGCATGTAGAAGGCCTTGATGTGCTCGGGGTAGTTGGTTACCACCACCGGGCGGCCGACGTGCTGTTCGGTCAGCCAGCGCTCGTGCTCGGTCTGCAGGTCCAGGCCCCATTCGACCGGGAATTCGAACTTGTGCCCGGATTTCTGCAGCAGCGAGATCGCATCGGTGTAGTCGATGCGTTCGAACGGCGCATCGATGAAGGCCTGCAGGCGCTCAATGGCGTCCTTCTGCACGCGCTCGGCGATGAAGGCCATGTCGTCGCCGCGTTCCTCCAGCACCGCGCGGAACAGGTACTTCAGGAACTCCTCGGCCACCCGCGCGTCCTCGGCCAGGTCGGCGAAGGCGATCTCCGGTTCGATCATCCAGAACTCGGCCAGGTGGCGGGTGGTGTTGCTGTTCTCGGCGCGGAAGGTCGGGCCGAAGGTGTAGACCTTGCTCAGGCTCAGGCAGTAGGCCTCGACATTGAGCTGGCCGGACACGGTCAGGAAGGTTTCCCTGCCGAAGAAGTCGCGGTCGAAATCCACTTCGCCCTTGTCGTCGCGCGGCAGGTTGGCCAGGTCCAGGGTGGAGACGCGGAACATCTGCCCGGCGCCTTCGGCGTCGGAGGTGGTGATGATCGGGGTGCTGATCCAGCAGTAACCATTCTGGTGGAAATAGCGGTGCACCGCCTGCGCCAGGCAGTTGCGGATGCGGGTAACCGCGCCGAACAGGTTGGTGCGCGGGCGCAGGTGGGCGACTTCGCGCAGGAATTCCAGCGAATGCGGTTTGGGTTGGATCGGGTAGGTTTCCGGATCCTCGACCCAGCCGACCACTTCCAGCGCGCTGGCCTGGATCTCGAAGCTCTGGCCCTGGCCCTGCGAGGGCACCAGGGTGCCGCTGGCGATCACCGCGCAGCCGGCGCTGAGGTGCTTCACCTCGGACTCGTAGTTGGGCAGGGTGCTGGGCGCCACCACCTGGATCGGGGCGAAGCAGGAGCCGTCGCTGACATTGACGAAGGACAGGCCGGCCTTGGAGTCGCGCCGGGTGCGGACCCAGCCGCGGACCGTGACTTCGCTGCCGGCGGCGATATCGCCCGCCAGCGCCTGCTGGATGCTTGCCAACGCCATTGCCTTGATTCCTTGCCTTGCCGACGCCACTGTGGAACGCGAAGTTTACCGTAGCGGCGGGACGAACCGGCGTGTTCCGGGGCTGGAACGCCGGCCGTTCACCGGCGCCGGCTATAATCGGCCCCGAGGAGTTTTGCCATGAGCGTTTCCCTGACCCCCGCCGCCCTGCAACGCGTGCGCCATTTCGTCGAGGCGTCGTCCGGCGTGCTCGGCCTGCGTTTCGGCGTCGCCAGGACCGGCTGCTCGGGCTGGGGCTACGTCACCGACCTGGCCCGCGAACAGCGCGAAGGCGATACCGTGTTCGAGCAGGACGGGGTGCGGATCTTCGTCGATGCCGACAGCCTGCCGATGGTGGAAGGCACCGAGATCGATTTCGGCAAGCAGGGGCTGTCCGAGATATTCAGCTTCCGCAACCCCAACGCTACTGCCGAATGCGGCTGCGGCGAAAGCTTCACCACCCGCGCCGACGCAGCCTGATTCCAGTCGATTTGCCGCCAATTTGCAGTCTGACCCGCGGCCATCCGCGGCTGGCGTGAACGTTTTTCTACGGCGCCTGTGCGATGCTGGCGGCTCAGTCATAACGTAGGAAGCCTGGTGGCCACAGCCAACAAGAACAAGTCCTCCAAGTCGTTTTCCGGCGCCAAGGGCGGCAAGTCCGGCCCGACGGTCACCTCGGAACGGATCGAGCAGGACATCGCCGAGTTCGAGAAATCCGGCGGCAAGATCGAGAAACTGGGCAATACCAATACCTTCAAGAAGCTTCGCTGAGCCCGCGCGAACACGGCGTCACGGGCGGGCGGCAGCAATCTGCGACAATCTGCGGCCCCGAACTGCCCGCAGCCCCCGCCACGTGGCCCGCCATCGCGCTCCCCGCATCGACCGCACCCCTTTCGAAGCCGACATCCTCGACCTGAGCCACGACGGACGTGGCGTCGCCCGCCGCGAAGGCGAGGGCGGCAAGGTCACCTTCGTCTCCGGCGCCCTGCCCGGGGAGCGCGTGCTGGCCGAGCAGACGGCCAAAAGCCGGCATTTCGACCAGGCTAGGACGCTGCAAGTACTGCAGGCCTCGCCCGACCGGGTCGAGCCGCGTTGCGCACATTTCGGCACCTGCGGCGGCTGCGTGCTGCAGCACCTGGCCGAGGACCGCCAGATCGCCGCCAAGCAGCGCGTGCTGCTGGAGAATTTCGAGCGCATCGGCCATGTCGCCACGGAAACGGTGCTGCCGCCGCTGACCGCCGACAGCTGGGGCTACCGGCGCAAGGGCCGGTTCTCGGTGCGCCGGGTCGAGAAGAAGGGCAAGACCCTGGTTGGTTTCCGCGAGCAGGACCCGCGATTCGTCGCCGAACTGTCGGTCTGCCATACGGTGATCCCGCAGATCGGCGAGCGCATCGGCGAGCTGGCGGCGCTGGTCGATGGCCTGCAGGCGCGCGCGGATATCCCGCAGATCGAATTCATCGCCGGCGATCCGGATGCCGAGTTCGACGGCGTGGCGCTGGTGTTCCGCCACTTGCAGCCCTTGTCCGACGACGACCGGGCCGCGCTGACCGCGTTCGCGCAGGCGCATCGCTGGGCGATCTTCCTGCAGCCCGGCGGCATCGACAGCGTGCATCCGTTGTGGCCGCAGGCGCCGCAACTGGCGTTCCGGCTGACGCCGTGGGAGGTCGAACTGGTGTTCCGGCCACTGGATTTCATCCAGGTCAATGCGCGGCTCAACGAGAAGATGATCGCGCGTGCCTTCGAACTGCTGAACCCGCAGCCAAGTGACCGCATCCTCGACCTGTTCTGCGGGCTGGGCAATTTCACCCTGCCGCTGGCGCGGCGGGTGGCCGAGGCGGTCGGGGTGGAAGGCGATGCCAGGTTGGTGGCGCGGGCGCGCGAGAACGCGCAGCGTAACGGGCTGGGCAACGCCAGCTTCCATGCCGCCGACCTGACCCAGGACCAGCGCGGGACGCCGTGGATGCGTCAGGGCTTCGACAAGCTGCTGCTGGACCCGCCGCGTTCGGGCGCGATCGAGGTGCTGCAGCAGCTGCCGCTGAAGCAGTTCGGCCGCATCGTTTACGTCAGCTGCCATCCGGGCTCGCTGGCGCGCGATGCCGGCTATCTGGTCAACGAATGCGGCTTCCGCCTGCGCCAGGCCGGGGTCATGGACATGTTTCCGCATACCGCGCACGTGGAATCGATTGCATTGTTCGAACGGTGATCCTGGTGTTTTTGCGGCACCCTCGACATCGTCATCCCGGTTTTCGCCGGGATGACGATCAAAAACAGAAGCGGAAATCATGGGTATCGAGATCGAACGCAAGTTTCTGGTTGCCGGCGATGGCTGGCGCGCCGCAGCGCACGAGATGCGGCCGATGGCGCAGGGCTATCTGAACGACCTGTCGATGGTCGAGGGCGGGCAGCAGAAGGCCTCGGTGCGGGTGCGGATCGAAGGCGATGCCGCTTTCCTCAACCTGAAGTCGCGCCAGCCGGGCACTACCCGACAGGAATTCGAATACCCGGTCCCGGTCGTCGATGCGCAGGCCTTGCTGCAGTTGTGCGTCGGCGGGCGGATCGAGAAGCGCCGCCACTACGTCGAGCACGCCGGCCATCTGTGGGAGGTGGACGAATTCCTCGGCGACAATGCCGGGCTGGTGGTCGCCGAGATCGAACTGGATTCCGCCGACGAGGCCTTCGCGCTGCCGGACTGGGCCGGGCGGCAGGTGACCGACGTGCTGCGCTATTACAATCTGGCCCTGGCCTCGCGCCCGTACTCGCAATGGAGCGAGGACGAGCGCCTTGCTACCGACATTCCCTGAACCCTTAGGATTTCCCCATGCTCGTGATCGGCGTCTCCGGACTGGAACTGACTGCGCAGGAGCGCGACTGGCTGCAACACGATGCGGTGGCCGGGGTGATCCTGTTCACCCGCAACTTCGCTTCGCGCCAGCAGGTGGCCGAACTGTCCGCCGCCATCCGCGAGGCCGCGCCGCGTCCGCAGCTGATCTGTGTCGACCAGGAAGGTGGCCGCGTGCAACGCTTCCGCGAAGGCTACAGCGCGCTGCCGCCGTTGCAGCAGTTCGAGGCGCAGTACGCGCAGGACCCGCAGCAGGCGCTGGCGATGGCCGAAGAGCACGCCTGGCTGATGGCCAGCGAGATTCGCGCCAGCGGCGTGGACCTGAGTTTCGCCCCGGTGGTGGATCTGGCGCGCGGCAATCGCGCCATCGGCGACCGCGCCTTTGCCGCCGACCCGCAGGTGGTGGCCGAATTCACCCGCGCCTACGTGCGCGGCATGCATTCGGCGGAAATGGCGGCCACGCTGAAGCACTTCCCCGGCCACGGCAGCGTGCTGGAAGACACCCATTTCGACGATGCCGTCGATCCGCGCCCGCTGGAGGCGTTGCGCGCCGAGGATCTGGTGCCGTTCGTGGCCGGGATCGACGCCGGCGCCGATGCGATGATGATGGCGCACGTGGTCTATCCGGCCGTGGCGCCGGAACCGGCCGGGTATTCCCGGCGCTGGATCGAGGAGATCCTGCGCGGCGAGATGGGTTTCCGCGGCGTGGTGTTCTCCGACGACATCGGCATGGCGGCGGCGTTCTCTGCCGGCGGGGTCAAGGCGCGCATCGACGACCACCTGGATGCCGGCTGCGACGTGGTGCTGGTGTGCGCGCCGAAGCTGGTCGAGGAATCGCTGCGCGCGGTCGAAGGTCGCATGCTCAACACTGCCGCGCTGCTGGGCCTGATCGGTCGCGGCGCGCTGGGTTGGGACGGGCTGCTGGCCGACGCCCGCTACGATGCGGCGCAATCGCGGCTGCCGGCCACGTCCGGGACGGTGGCCTGATGAGCACGGCGCCGAAACTGGCCGACGCGCTGGCCCAGGCCGAAGTGGTGGTGCCGCGCGCGCGGATCGACGCGGCCATCGCCGACATGGCCGAGGTCATCGCCCGCGACTACGCCGGCGAGGTGCCGGTGTACCTGAGCATCATGCACGGCGCGCTGCCGTTCGCCGGCCAGCTGGCGCTGGAGCTGGGCGCGCGCGGCATCGACCTGACCTTCGATTACCTGCATGCCACCCGCTATCGCGGCGCGACCAGCGGCGGCGACCTGGTGTGGAAGCACCGGCCGGCCACCGCGCTGTACGGCCGCCGTGTGCTGCTGGTCGACGACATCCTCGACGAAGGCTATACGCTGGCGGCAGTCAGGCAGTGGTGTCTGGAGCAGGGCGCGACCGACGTGCGGATCGCGGCAATGACGGTCAAGGCGCACGACCGCGTGGTCGATGGCGTCAGCGCCGATTACGTCGGGCTGGAAGTGCCGGACCGCTATGTGTTCGGTTTCGGCATGGACTTTCACGAGCAGGGCCGCAGCCTGCCCGACATCTACGCGCTGAAGGACGACGCGTGAGCCGGATCGCGCTGGCGGTGATCGGCGGCACCGGGGTGTACCGGCTAGCCGAACTGCAGGACGTCGACAGTCGCGAGTTCGACACGCCCTATGGCAAGCCTTCCGGCCCGGTCCGCATCGGTAGCCTGCTCGGCCAGCGCGTGGCCTTCCTGGCTCGCCACGGCGAAGGCCACTCGGTGCCGCCGCACCAGGTAAACTACCGTGCCAATCTCGCCGCGCTGAAGCAGGCCGGTGCGCAGCGGGTGCTGGCGCTGAACACCGTCGGCGGCATCGGCGAGGCCTACGGTCCGCGCGTGCTGGCCTGTCCGGACCAGCTGATCGACTACACCTGGGGCCGGGTCTCGACCCTGTGCGAGGAACCGGGCAGTGAGGTGCTGCACGTGGATTTCGGCGAGCCCTACACCCAGCAGCTGCGGCTCAAGCTGCTGGCGGCGGCGCGGGTGACCGGGGCCGCGGTGGTGGACGGCGGTTGCTACGGCGTTACCCAGGGGCCGCGACTGGAAACCCGTGCCGAGATCGCCCGCTTGCGCCGCGACGGCTGCGATCTGGTCGGCATGACCGGGATGCCGGAAGCCGGGCTGGCGCGCGAACTGGGGCTGGAATACGCCTGCCTGGCGATCGTCGCCAACTGGGCCGCTGGCTGCGGTGTCGGCGAGGAAATCACCCTGGCCGAGGTGCTGGCCAACGTCGAGGCGGCTTCGGCCGGCCTGCCCGAGTTGGTGGCGGAGCTGGCCAGGGGCTGAGCCGCACCGATTGTCAAGCCGGTGGCGAATTTGCATACTCCGCCAGCATGCCTGTCTTTCCGACAGGTCTGCGTACCCCAAATCCACCCAGGAACATCAGTGCTATGCCGTACGGTACCGTTAAATGGTTCAACGACGCGAAGGGCTTCGGCTTCATCACCCCGGAAGATGGCAGCGCGGACGTGTTTGCGCATTTTTCCGCGATCAACTCCAAGGGCTTCCGTTCGCTGCAGGAAGGCCAACGCGTCAGCTATGAAGTGACGCAAGGTCCGAAGGGCGCGCAGGCGTCCAACATCACTCCGGTGGAGTGAGCATTCGCTCCGGAATTTTCCGAACCCCGCTTCGGCGGGGTTTTTTGTGGGCGACGGCGGGGCGGCTTGCATGAATACGGTCATGGATATCGCCATCGTCGGCTACGGCACGGCGGGCCAGGCCGCGGCGGTGCTGCTGTCGCGCGATGGCCATCGCGTCCGGGTATTCGAACAGGCGCCACAGCCGGGCCCGGTCGGCGCCGGTTTCCTGCTGCAGCCCAGCGGCTTGCAGGTGCTGTGGCGGATGGGCCTGCTGGACGCGGTGCTGGCGCACGGTGCGCCGATCGCGCGTCTGTACGGGGAAACGCCGAAGGGTCGGTCGGTCATGGACATGCGCTACGCGGCGCTGGATGCGCGGCTGTTTGGCTTGGGCATGCAGCGCGGAGCCTTGTTTTCGCTGCTGGATGAAGCCTGGCGGGACCGCGCCGGCCTGCATGCCGGCTGCAGGATCGAAGCGGTCGATGCCGAGCATGGCCGCCTGCGCGACGGCGAGGGCCGCTGGCACGGGCCGTTCGATCTGGTGATCGCCGCCGATGGGTCGGCGTCCGGTCTGCGTTCGGCGCTGCCGGGGCGGCGAGTCGAACGGCCATACCCGTGGGGCGCTCTATGGTGCCTGTTGCCGGCTCTGGATTGGCCATGCCGAAACGAACTCCGTCAGCGCTACGTGGCGGCGCGCAAGATGATCGGACTGCTGCCGGTCGGCACCCGTCCCGGCGACGGCGTGCCGCGCCTGAGCTTCTTCTGGAGCCTGCCGTCCTGCGACTTCGAGGCCTGGGCTGCGGGCGACCTGCAGGTCTGGAAGTCGGAAGTGGCCGCGATCTGGCCGCAGGCCGGCGAGTGGCTGGAACCGGTCACCCGGCATGTGGATCTGGCGCGCGCCGGTTACCGGGACATCGTCCTGCACGAAAATTGGCACAGCGGCCGCATGGTGCTGGTTGGAGACGCCGCGCACGGCATGAGTCCGCAACTCGGACAAGGCGTCAACATGGCCTTGCAGGATGCCGAGGCGCTGCGCGACGCGTTGCGCGAATGCGCCGGCACCGGTGAAGCGCTGGCGCAGTACCAATTGCGCCGCCGCCGGCATGTGGCGATCTACCAGTTCTGGAGCCGCTGGCTGACGCCGCTGTTCCAGTCCGAACACGACACCTTTGCCCGCCTGCGCGATCTGTCGTTCCTGCCGCTGGGCCGTTTGCCGGGTGGTCGCGGCCACATGCTGCGGGTGCTCAGCGACACCCAGCGAGGCTGGTTCGGCCGGCTACCGCTGCAACCGGGCTTCATCGCAGCGATGGCGCGGCATGCACCCGGCGATCCGAACGACTGAGCAGGTGGCGGCATCGGCCATCACCATGCGCTAAGGTATGGGCAGGATCGGTTGGCGGGCAGGAGCCGCCGCAGAGGAGGGCCGATGTCCGTACCGCCGCAGACACGCAACGACAATGCGTTCGAAACCCACGTTGTCGACAACCAGCCGCCGGAGTTCGGGCCCCGTGACCTGTGGGCCGACGACATCGCCCTGCGCGAAGCCGTGCAACGCGAAGGTGCCGGCGATTTCGCGGCCGCACTGGCCGACTATGGCGCATTGGCCGGCGACGAGCTGTACCGGATCGGTTTCGACGCCAACCGCGACAAGCCGCGGCTGAAGACCCACGACCGTTTCGGTCACCGCATCGATACGGTGGAATTCCATCCGGCCTACCACCGGTTGATGGACGCGGCGAAGACGCATGGCGTGGCCGGGCTGTCGTGGCAGGGGTCGCACGCCGGTGGCCATATGGCCCGCGCCGCGCTCAGCTACCTGCATCATCAGGCCGAAGCGGGCACCAGTTGCCCGTTGACGATGACCCATGCCGCGGTGCCGGTGCTGCGCCGCGAACCGGCGCTGCGCGAATGGGCCGACAAGGCCGCCGCGCCGCATTACGACCCGCGCGACGTGCCGATCGCGGACAAGGTCGGCATCACCATCGGCATGGGCATGACCGAGAAGCAGGGCGGCTCGGACGTGCGCAGCAACGCCACCGAGGCCGTGCCGCTGGCCGCCGAGGGCGAATACCGGCTGGTCGGGCACAAGTGGTTCTTTTCCGCGCCGATGTCGGACGGCTGGCTGGTGCTGGCGCAGGCGCCGGGCGGGCTGAGCTGCCTGCTGCTGCCGCGGCGCCTGCCGGATGGACGGAAGAATGCGTTCCGGGTGATGCGCTTGAAGGACAAGCTGGGCGACTGGGCCAATGCGTCGAGTGAGGTCGAGTTCACCGGTGCCTGGGCGCGACGGATCGGCGACGAGGGGCGCGGAGTGGCCACCATCATCGAGATGGTCATGCTGACCCGGCTGGACTGCATGCTCGGTTCGGCCGCGGAAATGCGCATGGCGCTGGCCCAGGCCGTGCACCACGCGCGGCATCGCCGCAGCTTCGGCAAGCGGTTGCTCGAACACGTGCTGATGCGCAACGTGCTGGCCGACCTGGCGCTGGAGTCGGAGGCCGCGCTGGCGCTGTCGCTGCGGGTGGCGAGGGCGGTGGATGCCGCGCCGCGCGATCCGCGCGAGGCGGCGCTGGCGCGGATCGCCACCGCGATCGGCAAGTACTGGATCTGCAAACGCGCGCCGGCCTTCGTCAACGAGGCGCAGGAATGCCTGGGCGGCGCCGGCTACGTGGAGGAATCGATCCTGCCGCGGCTGTACCGGCAGGCGCCGCTGAATTCGATCTGGGAGGGCAGCGGCAACATCCAGTGCCTGGACGTGCTGCGCGCATTATCGCGCGAACCGGACACGGCGGCGGCACTGCTGGCCGAACTATTGGCCGGTTGCGGCCGCGAGCCGGTCTTCGACGTGCACATGGGGCGCCTGCGCGCGGCGCTGGAGAGCGGCAAGCTGCAGGAAGCCGGCGCCCGCAGCTGGACCGAAAAGCTGGCGCTGGCCCTGCAGGCTTCTGCGTTGCTGCAGGCCGGCAGTCCGATCGCCAGTGCCTTCGTCCGCAGCCGGTTGGACGGCGGGCATGGTCTGGCGTTCGGCACCTTGCCCGACGACCTCGATTTCGACGGAATGATCGCTAGGGCGTTGCCCTGATCAGCGTTCGCGCCGATACAGGGTGCGGTCGACCGGACCGCGCAGGCGGGAAGCGGGCAGCGGTCGCGAGAGCTGCGTATCGGTAAGCCTGGACGAAGAGCTTTCGCCAGTCCCAGTTGCGGCCGGCGATGGCGTCGCCGAACTGCGCACGGCGGCGGCCGAGGCCGTCGGCGCCAGGTCGGTCCCCTGCACGATGCCCAGCGGGGCATAGCCGGCGTAGCCGGGGAACAGGGTGGACAGATTGGGGTTGGCCATGCGCCGGATCATGATTTCGGAAAACACCCGGCGGTAATCGGTGGTGACCGGAATGTCGCCGAAGGTGGGCGACAGCACCACCGGGTCGAGCCCCGGCCAGCTGCCGTAGAAGCGCCGGCCGTTGACCGGTCCACCCAGCACCAGCAGCGGGTTGCCGTAGCCGTGGTCGGTGCCGCCGTTGGCGTTGGCACGCACGCGGCGGCCGAATTCCGATTGCACGACCAGGGTCACCCGCGACATCTGCCCGCCGGCCGCCAGTTCGGCGAAGAAGGCGCTCAGTCCCTGCGACAGCTCGGCGATCTTGTTCTGGTAGTAATGGTAGCCGCTGCCGGCGGTGCCCTGGCCTTCGTGGGTATCCCAGCCGCCCAGGTCGAGGGTGGCGAAGCGCAGGCCCAGGTTGAAGCGGATCGACTGCGCGATGGTCCACAGCTGCTGGGCGAAGGTGCCGGTCGGCCAGTTGCCCGGCAACGAGGCGAACGACTGCCGCTTGATGGTGTCCAGCGCGGCTTCGGCGCGCGCGCCGCTGATCTCGATGCCGGTGCGGCCAGCCCACATCTCGGCCAGGGTTTCGTTGTGACCCTTGAAGCCGGTGGGAGAGTCATCGCGCACCTGTTGCCAGGCCCAGGCGCCGGCGTTGAGCTGGAAATCGGTCGGGCTGCTCATCACCAGTGCATCGCTGGCCCCGATCAGGTTGGCCGGCTGGGTGCCGGCCACGCCCAGCACCGGCATCGTCGCGGCCGGACTGCCCGGCAGGGTCTGCCAGGCGCGGGTCATCCAGCCGGTAGGCGAACCGTATTTGCCCGGCGTGCCGAGGTCGATGTACAGCTGGGCGTCGAAATGGCTGCGGGTCACCGTGGTGGCCATGCCACAGGCATGGACAATGGCCAGCTTGCCGTCGTTCCACAGGTCGCGCAGCCCGGTGGCCGAAGGATGCAGGCCGAAACCGGTGGCCGCACCGGAAGACAGGGTCAGCGGCAACGCGCCGTAGGTGCCGCTGGCGTCTATGGACAGGCTAGGGCGGGCCTCTTCGTAATGTGTGCGGTCGTTGCCGCTGACCGGGACCACCAGGTTCAGCCCGTCGAAGCCGCCGCGCAGGAACAGGTGTACCACGGTGTCGTAACTGTTGGCCGCGGCGACGGCATCGCCGGCGAATATGAGCGTGGAACCGGCGGCGCCGACCACGGCGGCTCCGCAGCAGCCCTTGACGAATTCGCGGCGCGTCAGCGTGTAATCGGTCATGGCGGCCTCAGCGGGTGAAGAACTCGGGGGAGAGCAGGATCAGCGACACCATGCTGCGCAGGCGCTGCTGGTTGTAGTGGCGCTTCAGGTCGCTGGCCGCCCAGCTGTCGGTGTCGGTGATGACGTAGCTGGCCGGGTCGCCGTTCTGCGCCATGAACGCGGCCAGGCGCTGCCGCCGCGCCGCGCTGGGCAGGTAGCCCAGCAGCCGCCGGCACCAGAAATCGACCAGGTTGTTGGCGGTCCACTGGGCGACATTGCTGCGGGTGGTTGCCAGGATCGGGCTGATCGGCACGCTGTTGTCCTGGGTCTCGGTCATCCAGTTGACCAGCTTCCAGGTCATCGCCAGCGAATTGGAGCCGGCCCAGGCTTCGCCGACGTCCGGGTAACCGTTCGGCGCCGGCCAGGCGTAGGGCAGGTGACCGGTGAAGCCGGCCCGCCACATGAAGGTATTGCTGGTGTCGTGATCCAGACGCAGGGTCCAGTCCTGTCCCAGTGCACGCATCGCCGCCACCGTGGCTTCGAACGGGCGCCGGATCTTCTGCCCCCAGGCGTTGTACATGTCGTCGGAATTGAGGATGTGCCGCAGCACCTTCTCGATCTGGTCGGGTTGCTGCCAGTTGGCGCGGAAGATCTCCGCCGCGCTGTCGATCAGCTGCTGCGAGGGTGTGTCGCTGATGAAGCGACGGATGATCTTCTTGCAGATGAACTTGGCCACCCGCGGATGGCTGGCCAGGCGATCGAGCACGTCGCGGCCGTCCTTCATCGCCGGCTGCTCGGGGTACAGCAGCATGCCGAGCAGGAACTTGGGGCCGGCGTCGTGCCAGGACTGGTGGTAGACGAAGGTGCCGTCGTCCTCGTCCGGGAACTGCCAATGGCCGTTCTTGGCCGACCAGCCGGTGAAGGCGGAGGCGGTTTCGTACACGTCGATGTCGGTGTAGCCGATCGGCAGGCTGGGGTCCTCGGGGCAAGGCGGGACCTGGAACGGGTCCATGAAACCCAGGTAGTTTTCCGCGCCGAAGGTGTGCAGTTCCAGCAGTTCGCGGGCCCAGTTCTCGTTGGGGCCGGAGCGCGAATTGTTGATGTTGTCCAGGTAGTACAGCATCGAAGTGCTCGTCGCCACCGCTTCCAGCATGGTGCGGAAGTTACCGAAGGCGTTGGCGCGGATCACGTCGCGGTCGTAGTGGACGAATACCGGGCCGGCACTGAAGTCGGTGCCCATCACGTTGAAGTGCGCATGCCAGAAATTGACCATCACCTCGCGCAGCTGCCGCTTCGAATAGGTCGCGCGCACGTAGGAGGCGCGTTGCACTTCGTTGGCGGGGCGGATGCGCACCGAGTATTCGGGGTCCGAGGCCACGTGGTCGGTCCACAGCTGGGTCAGCGACTTGCCCAGGGTGGTGTAGCCGTTGCTGGTCAGCCGCTGCTCCAGTGCCGAGTCGTCGATCGTCTGCCAGTCCAGCTGCCAGTCGACCCAGTTGGCCAGCCGCTGCAGGTCGGAACTGCCCAGCGCGTTGAATTCGGCGATGCTGGCCGCGGTGGCGCCGTAGCTCAGGTTGTTGAGCATCTGCACGGCGAACGGCGGCTTGGCCAGGGTCAGCAGGCGCGCACGCGCCAGCCCGGCGCTGGCCTGGGCCTCCCCGGTGCCCGCAATGGCCGGATCGATCTCGCGCGTGGCCGGCATCTGCACTCCGCGATAGCCGTACAGTTCCCGATGGCGCTTGCGTACCCGCGCCTTCAGCACGGCTTGCGGGTCGATCCACGACAGCGAGGTGTCGTCCGCCAGCACGGAAGGCTCGCCGAAATTCAGGCTGTGCGGGCGGGAAACCGGGGAAAACTGCCAGAGACGGGAGACGGGAGACGCCATGTGCCGGTTTCCGGATGGGGAGGCTCCCCGGAAAAATAGCAGGCATGTCGTGAAATCAATGCGACGGCGCGCACAACTTCACCCGCCCGCATTGGCGATCAGACCAGTCCGGTGGCGTAGTACAGGCCGATGATGAAGAACACGGCGCTGGTCTTGATCACGGTGACCGCGAAAATATCCTTGTAGGACTGGCGGTGGCTGAGGCCGGTGACCGCCAGCAGGGTAATCACCGCGCCATTGTGGGGCAGGGTGTCCATGCCGCCGGAGGCCATCGACGCGACCCGGTGCAGCACTTCCATCGGGATACCGGCGGCGTTGGCATTGGCGATGAAGCTGTCGGCCATCGCCGCCAGGGCGATGCTCATGCCGCCCGAGGCCGAACCGGTGATGCCGGCCAGCGAGGTGACCGTGATCGCCTCGTTGACCAGCGGATTGGGGATCGAGCCGAGTGCGTTGGCCACCACCAGGAAGCCCGGCAGGGCGGCGATCACCGCACCGAAACCGTACTCGGATGCCGTGTTCATCGAGGCCAGCAGGGCGCCGCCAATCGCGCTCTTGGTGCCTTCGGCAAAGCGGCCCAACACCGTGCGTCCGGCGAACGCCAGCACGGTCAGGATGCCGACCAGCAACGCGCCCTGCACGGCCCAGATCGCAGCGATCTTGGATACGTCCTGAACTACCGGCGCGGCTTTGCCGACCACCGAGGGAACGAATTCGTGGCTGCTGCCGTAGAACTGCGGAATATAGTGGGTGAACACGATGTTGCTGATTCCGACCAGCAGCAACGGCAGGATCGCGATCAGCGGATTGGCCAGCTTGCCGCCCTCGAAGGGCTCGGGTTCGTTGATCAGGCTGGCCGGGTCGCCATAGCCTTCGCCAGCGCGTCTGGCGCCGCGTCGGCGCCACTCCAGATAGCTCAGGCCCATGATCAGGATGAACACGCTGCCCAGCGTGCCGAGCATCGGCGCGGCCCAGGTATTGGTGCCGAAGAACGCGGTGGGGATGATGTTCTGGATCTGCGGGGTGCCGGGCAGGGCGTCCATGGTGAAGGTGAACGCGCCCAGCGCAATCGTGCCCGGGATCAGTCGCTTGGGAATGTCGCTCTGGCGGAACAGTTCGGCCGCGAACGGATACACCGCGAATACCACCACGAACAGCGACACCCCGCCGTAGGTCAGCAGCGCGCACACCAGGACGATGGCCAGCATCGCCCGTTGCGGGCCGACCAGGCGGATGGTGGCGGCGACGATCGATTTGGAGAAGCCCGACAACTCGATGACCTTGCCGAACACCGCGCCGAGCAGGAACACCGGGAAATACAGCTTCAGGAAGCCGACCATCTTCTCCATGAACAGGCCGGTGAACATCGGCGCGACCAGCGACGGGTCGGTCAGCAGCACCGCGCCCAACGCCGCGATCGGCGCGAACAGGATGACGCTGTAGCCGCGGTAGGCCACGAACATCAGGAAGCACAGTGCTGCCAGCACGATCAGGAACGACATCGACAGACTCCTTTCCGGGCACGACCGAACTCATGGTCCGCCCATTGCAGGGTCGGCAGTATCGGTCCCGCCACTACGGGGCGTCCCCTGTACGAAGGTACAAGTGATGCGGTCGCGGCAAGTGCCTAGTCTTGCCGTCGAACCGGCGACCCCCCGTTGCCGCATCTGGTAGTACCCGGAGGAGGGGAAAACGAATGAAGCGCAAGCACTTGAGCCTGGCGATTGCCGGCTTGTTGATGTCACCGGCGGCAGTCTGGGCGCAGGATGGCGCGAGCGCAGCGCCGGCCAGCGAGGCACGGACTCTGGACGCTGTCACCGTCACCGCCCGCAAGCGCGAGGAGACCCTGCAGGAAGTTCCGGTCGCGGTCACCGCATTCACCCCGGAAGCCCTCGAGAAGCTCAACGTCGAGGACATCGGCGACCTCGACGCACAGGTCCCAAATCTGACCATCTACGCCGCCCGCGGCTCGACCAGTACGGTGACCGCGTACATTCGCGGTGTCGGTCAGGCCGATCCGCTGTGGGGCGTGGATCCGGGCGTCGGCATTTACCTGGACGATGTCTACATCGCCCGCCCGCAAGGTGCATTGCTGGACGTGTTCGACGTCGAGCGCATCGAGGTGCTGCGCGGCCCGCAGGGCACCCTGTATGGCAAGAACACCATCGGTGGCGCGATCAAGTACATCTCGCGCGGCCTGCCGAACGAGGTGGACGGCTTCGCTTCGATCACCGTGGGCAGTCATAACCAGCTGGACGCCAAGGCGGCCATCGGCGGCCCCATCGGGGGCAAGGACAGCGGTCTGCGCGCCCGGGTCTCGGTGGCCAGCATGAACCGCGACGGCTACGGTGAGAACCTGTACAACGGCCAGGACGTCAGTGACAAGGAAATCAACGCCGCACGCTTCCAGCTCGGTGCCTACGCATCGGACGATTTCGACGTGCAGTTTGCCCTGGACTGGATGGACGACCAGTCCGGCGTTCGTGGCGGCAAGCTGCTGTCGGCCAATACCAGCCCGACTGCCAATTTCCTGTTCCCGGGTCTGGCGGCCTATACCCCGATGGATGATCGCTACGACATCTACAGTGCGATGGCCAACGTCAACGACACCACGATGAAGGGTGCCTCGGTCACTGCCACCTGGCGGCCGAACGACAACTGGGTGCTGAAGTACATCGGCGCCAAACGCGAGTCGGACACCGAGACCAATATCGACTTCGACATGACACCGTACCCGGTCGCCGATGTGCGTGCGTATTACAGCGACAACCAGGTCAGCAACGAGTTCCAGGCCAATTTCGACGCTGGCGGCCGCGCTCGCGGGGTGATGGGTGTGTACTTGTTCGACGGCGACGCCGGCGGCCAGGTGCTGAACAATTTCTTCGGCTTGAGCTTCGGCGACACTCAGGGTGTGGTCAACACCAAGAGCTTCTCGCTGTATACCGACTGGACCGTGGACCTGACCGAGAAACTGAAGCTCGACGTGGGTGCGCGCTATACTGATGAGGACAAGCACGCAGTTGCCTACAACATCGGCTATACCGATGACACGTTCACCATTCCGAGCGGTGTGGTGGCGGCGAATTTCGACAAGACGATCAACTTTAAGAACGTTTCGCCGAAAGTCTCGCTTGACTATCAGATCACCCCGGACATCATGGTTTACGGTCTTGCCTCGCGTGGCTTCAAGTCCGGCGGCTACAACATCCGTGCCAATACGACCGCGGTACCGCGCTCGGGCGAGCCGTTCGACGACGAGAGCGTGGACAGCTACGAAATTGGCGCCAAGATGGGTCTGCTGGATCAGACGCTATTCCTGAACCTGTCCGCGTTCCACAACATTTACGAGGACATCCAGCTCTCGGTGTTCACCCAGTACATCGACGGCAACGGCAATCCGCAGTTTTTCGGCGACTTCACCAACGCCGGCAAGGGCACGGTGGACGGCGTCGAGGTCGAATACCAGTGGCTGCCGACCGCGCACTGGCTAATCAGCGGCAACCTGGCCTGGCTGGACGCCAAGTACGACGAGTTCATCAGCGCCGGCGTCAACGTCGCCGATACGCAGAAGTTCACCAATGCGCCCGAGTTCTCCGGCGCGATCAACGTCGAGTACCGTACCGATCTGGCCAATGGCGGCAACCTGTCGGCACGGGTGGGCTATGTCTACCAGTCCGAGGTCTATCCGACCACCGACCTGAGCGAGGCGATCAAGCAACCGGGTTACGGCCTGCTCAACGCCGGTGTGATCTGGCGCTTGAACGATGCCTGGTCGTTCTCACTGCAGGGCAGCAACCTGACCGACGAGGAGTACCGTACCACCGGCTACAATCTGGAGTCAGCGCTGGGCATCCTCTCCGGTTTCTACGGGCCGCCGCGCGAATACTCGCTGACCGCCCGCTTCGACTTCTGAGTCGGACGCGCTTTCGGGCAATGAAACGACGGCGGCAGGCGCAAGGCCTGCCGCCGTCGCGTTATGCTCGGCCGATGCCAGCACGTCGCGCCATTCCCCGTAACGACCTGACCCGCACGGGATCGGCATGCTGAGCCTGGGCGTGGTCGTCATCGCCGCGTTGCTGTGGCTGGCCCTGCTGTTCGGCACCGCGCTCTACGCCGAACGACATGCCGGGGCGTTCGCCCGGCAATGGCGGCACGTGTACGCGCTGTCGCTGGCCGTGCACTGCACCTCGTGGACGTTCTACGGCACGGTGACCCAGGCGGTCCGCTATGGCTGGCCGTTGCCGCCGACCTTTGTCGGCGCGATCCTGTTCTACCTGCTGGCGGTGTTCTTCATGATCCGGCTGGTGCGGCTGGCGCGCGAGAGCAACGCCACCTCGCTGGCCGACCTGATCGCCACCCGGCTAGGCAAGGACGCATGGTTGGCGGCCACGGTGACGTTGATCGCGGCGCTGGGACTGATTCCGTACATCGCGCTGCAGCTGCGTGCCGTCACCCAGAGCTTCGCGACCCTGACCGCCGGACTGTCCGCCGGCGACTATGGCATGCCGCCGCTGTGGCGCGACGGTTCGCTGTACTTGGCGCTGGCGATGGCCTTGTTCGCGATGTTGTTCGGGACCCGCCGGGCCAGTGCCATCGAGCACAACCGCGGCCTGGTGCTGGCGATCGCTTTCGAGTCGGTGTTCAAGCTGGTGGCGATGCTGGTGCTGGGCGCTTTCGTCTGGTTCGGCCTGACCGAGTTGCGCGAGGTCTCGTTGCCGGCACCGGTGCAGGCGCAGCCGGTCGGCGGATTCGTGCCTCTGGTGCTGCTGGGTGCGCTGGGCATGTTCATCATGCCGCACCAGTTTCATGTCGGCGTGGTCGAATGCCGAGACGATCGCGACATCCGCACCGCGCGCTGGCAGTTTCCGCTGTACCTGCTGCTGATCGCGATTCCCGGACTGCCATTGGCACGTGCTGGCGCAAGCATGCTGGGGGACCGCGTTTCTTCGGACATGTACGCGTTGGCGGTGCCGATGGCGCAGGGCTACGACGGAGTGGCCCTGCTGGTGTTCCTCGGCGGCCTGAGCGCGGCCACCGGCATGGTCATCGTCAGCACGCTGACGCTGAGCCTGATGATAGGTAACCACTGGTTCGCGCCGGGTCTGCTGCGCAGCACCTGGTCGCGCGGGCGCAGCGACGACCATCGCGGCGGCCTGCTGATGCTGCGCCGCGCCTGCATCGTGGCGATCATGCTGCTGGGCTGGAGCTACAACCGCCTGCTCGGAGGCAACGAGGCGCTGGCCGACGTCGGCGCGGTGTCGTTCTCGGCGCTGGCCACGCTGACTCCGGCGCTGGCGTTCGCGGTCTGGCGTCCGCAGACCCCGGCGCGCGCCGCGACCGCCGGGGTGCTGGCCGGCTTCCTGGTCT
Organism: Pseudoxanthomonas kalamensis DSM 18571; assembly: GCF_010211745.1. Taxonomy (GTDB): domain Bacteria; phylum Pseudomonadota; class Gammaproteobacteria; order Xanthomonadales; family Xanthomonadaceae; genus Pseudoxanthomonas_A; species Pseudoxanthomonas_A kalamensis. The sequence continues at coordinate 413,597 of NZ_PDWQ01000003.1, forward strand.
GGGCCTGGGTGATGCTGGTGCCGATGCTGGTGGCATCGTCGGGGGCTGCGGGCGAATGGCTGCGCGAGGGGCCGTGGGGGCTGGCCTGGCTGGCGCCGGACTCGATGTTCGGCCTGACCGGCTGGAGCCGGTTGGCGCGCGCGGTGGGGACCAGCCTGTGCGTGGGCACCGCGGTCACGCTGCTGCTGGCCTCGCGCCGCAGTGCGCCGCACCGCAGCGAGGCGCGCGGCTCGGACCTGCAGACCCTGCGCAACGCCGGCCGCCGTTTCCTGCCGTCGCAACGGGTCGACGAACTGCTGCGCGGCGCGCCGGCCAGCGGCCCGGTGCCGGCGGCGATCGAGGCCGGGCTGGAGCGCGAACTGGCCGCAGTGCTCGGCAGCGCCTCGGCGCGGCTGCTGCTGGACGCGGCGCGGCGCGAAGCCGGGCCGGACCTGGACACGGTGGCGGCGATCGTCGGCGAGGCCTCGCAGGACCTGCGCTTCAACCAGCGCCTGCTGCAGGCGGCGCTGGAGAACATGAGCCAGGGCATCAGCGTGGTCGACCGCGAACTGAAGCTGGTGGCCTGGAACCGCCGCTATGCGCAATTGTTCGGCTATCCGAAGGAGTTGCTGCGGATCGGCGTGCCGGTGGCCGACCTGGTCCACTACAACCTGCGCCGGCTCGGCGCTTCCGAGCAGCGCACGGCGCATGACGTCGGCAAGCGCCTGCAGCACATGCATGCCGGCACCCCGTACGTGGCCGAACGCCGATTCCCGGACGGTACCGTGGTCGAGATCCGCGGCAACCCGATGCCCAGCGGCGGCTTCGTCGCCACCTTCACCGACGTCACCGCGTTCCGCGATACCGAGGCCGAACTGAAGCGCAGCAACGAGACCCTGGAGCAGCGCGTGCAGGAACGCACGGCCAGCCTGGATCAGGCACGGCGCGAGGCCGAGCGCGCCAACGATGCCAAGAGCCGCTTCCTGGCCGCCGTGGGCCACGACCTGCTGCAGCCCTTGCATGCCGCACAGCTGTTCACCGATTCGCTGTCGCAGCAGTTGAGCGGGCCGCAGCGGACGTCGCTGGCGCAGGTGCGCGGCGCGCTGGATTCGACCAGCGACCTGCTGACCGGCCTGTTCGACATGTCGCGGCTGGAGGCGGGCGGACTGGTGCCGGAAGCGCGTGACTTTCCGCTGGCCGAGGTGCTGGAACCGCTGGCTTCGGAGTTCCGTGCGTTGTCTGCCGATCGCGGACTGCGCCTGCGCTACCTGCCCAGTGCCGGCTGGGTGCATGGCGACCCGCAACTGCTGCGGCGCGTGCTGCAGAATTTCCTCGCCAATGCGGTGCGCTACACCGCGCAAGGCAGCGTGCTGCTGGGCGTGCGCCGCGAAGGCGGGCGCTGGCGGATCGAGGTTCACGACACCGGTCCGGGCATTGCCGAGGCGCAGCAGGAACTGATCTTCGAGGAATTCCGACGCGGCGACGGCGTGGCCGGGCAGGGACTCGGGTTGGGTCTGGCGATCGCCGATCGCATCGCCCGGCTGATGCGGGCGCCGCTGCGGATGCGCAGCCGGCTGGGGCGGGGCACGGTGTTCTCGCTGTCGCTGCCGATGGCGACAGCCGCCGCGGGACAGGAGCCGGTCGTTGTCCGCGTCGGTCTGGATGGTATCCATGTGCTGCTGGTCGACAACGATCCGGCGGCGCTGGCGGCGCTGCGGCAACTGCTGCAGGGCTGGGGTTGTACGGTCGATGCGGTCGCCAACGGTGTTGCCGCCGAGCGCGTATTGCAGACGCATCAGCCCGCATTGTGGCTGTTCGATTACCACCTGGACGATGGCGATACCGGCGTGGCGCTGTACCTGCGGCTGGCCGAACGGCATGGCGAGCGGCCGACGCTGATCCTCAGCGCCGACGATGGCGGCGAGGTGCGGCGGGCCGTGCTGGATACCGGCCTGTCGATGCTGCAGAAACCGGTGCGGCCGCTGGCGCTGAAATCGGTGCTCGACCGCATGCTTGCGCGACGCATGCAGGCCTGAGTCGGCGACCCCGGCGGGGTGGCGCTTACAATGCGCGTTTCCCGATTCCGGTCCTGCCGCATGCCTTATACCCCGATCGTCGCCACCCTGGGCTATGTGCTCTCGTCCGACCGCCGCCAGGTGCTGATGATCCATCGCAACGCGCGCGCGGACGACCAGCATCTGGGCAAGTACAACGGCCTCGGCGGCAAGCTGGAGCCAGACGAGGATGTGGTCGCCGGCATGCGCCGCGAGATCCGCGAGGAGGCCGGGGTCGAATGCACCTCGCTGCAGCTGCGCGGCACCATCAGCTGGCCGGGCTTCGGCAAGCAGGGCGAGGACTGGCTGGGCTTCGTCTTCGTCATCGACGCCTTCGAGGGCACGCCGCTGACGCGCAATCCGGAAGGCACGCTGGAATGGATTCCGGTGGACGCAATCATGGACCTGCCGATGTGGGAGGGCGACCGCGAGTTCCTGCCGCTGGTGTTCGACGCCGACCCGCGCGCCTTCCACGGGGTGATGCCGTACCGCAACGGGCGGATGCAGTCCTGGCGCTATTCGCGGATCTGAGGCGTTCCGGCGTTCACAGCAGGCCGGGGATCAGCGCGCGGGTGCGCTGCCGATAGCGAACGTAGTGTTCGCCGAACAGTTCCTGCAGCCAGCGTTCTTCCAGCTTCAGCTTGCGCCAGAACGAAACGAACACGATGGCGACCGCCAGCAGGCCGCGCAGTTCGTCGATCATCAGCGCGGTGCCGATGAAGCCGAGCAATAGGCCGGTGTAGATCGGGTGGCGCAGGCGGCGGTACGGGCCGGATTCGATCAGCTCGTGGTCCTGCTTCAGCTGCACCACCGCGCTCCAGTTGCGGCCGAGTACGGCGCGCGACCAGATTGCCAAGGCAAAACCGGCGTAGGCCACGATCAGGCCGGCCCAAGCCAGGATGCTGGACTCGGGCAGGAAGTGGCGCTTCAGCCAGGGCAGTGATTCGAACCAGTGGCCGGGGCCGATCAGCACGCAGGCCAGCCCCAGCGGCAACCAGTATTTCAGCCATTCCGCGCCGCGGCTTTGCGCACGGCTGGCGCGCTTGGCGCGCAGGCCGGAGACGGTCCAGTAGCCCAGCAGCACGGCCCAACCGGATTTCAGCGCAATCTCGAAGGGTGGCGTCATGCGGCAAGCGTACCCGGCTTGCGCCGGGTCGCGCATTCAGGCTTCGACCTGGCGTGCCGGGTCGCTGAGTTCGAGTTCGCGCAGCACCACTCCAGCCTGGGTGCGGTTGCGCACGCCGAGGCGGTCGAAGATCGCCGACAGGTGCGCCTTGACCGTGCGTTCCTGCACGTCCAGGCGATCGGCGATCTGCTTGTTGAGCAGGCCCTGGGCCACGTAGGTCAGGACCCGGAACTGTTGCGGCGACAGGCTGGCCAGGCGCGCGGCCAGTTCGGTGTCGTGGCTGGACGACTGTGCGCGCGCCACCGCGCCACGCAGCGAGGGCGGCAGCCACTGCTCGCAGGCCAGTACGCTGCGGATCGCCTCGCGCAGTTCCTCCAGGCCGGAACTCTTGGGCAGGTAGCCGGCCGCGCCGTGGTCCAGCGCGCGGCGCACCACGCGCGGGTCGTCGTTGGCCGAGACCACGACCACGGCCACCGCCGGGAACTGCGCGCGGATCGCCGCCAGTCCCGCCAGACCGTGATTGCCGGGCATGTGCAGGTCGAGCAGGACCAGGTCGATGTCGGGATGGGATTCCAGCGCGGCCAGCACGCCGTCCAGCGATTCCGCTTCCAGCACCGCCATCTGCGCCACGGCGTCGGCAGCGGCGCCACGCAGGGCGGCGCGGAACAGCGGGTGGTCGTCGGCGATCAGCAGCTTGGGCATGGAAGAACGTCCTGTGCCATTCACCGTAGCAGGAATGCTCGCCTGCTGCGTGGTACCAAAGTACGATGCCGGTCCTGCCGCGGACGACTACCCTGCAGCCATGAATATCCATACCTTCCCCGTAATGCGTGCTGCCGGCGCGCTGATGCTCGGACTGCTGGCGGCCTGCGGCACCCCTTCACCGCGCCAGCAGGCAACCGCGGAGGCCCGCATGATTTCGCCACAGCGCATCACCGAATACCGCGGCAGCGACGACCTGCTGACCGCTGGCCTGGGCATCGACGGGTTGCGTGCGATGACGCCGCCGGCCTTCGCCGATGCCGAACATCCGACCGCGGCCGAACTGCGCCGGCGCGCCATCTGGAGCAACTGGCGCGGGATCGCCGACCTGTCGCCGACCGGCGGCTACGGCCAGCTGTACGGCAGCACCGCCAGCGTGCCGGGGCGCGAATACGCGGCCTTCGCACGGCTGCCGGGGGCGAAGCAGCCGCATCGGGTGCTGGTGCAGGTGCCGGACGCATTCGATACCGGCAAGCGCTGCGTGCTGGTCGCGCCGGCATCCGGGTCGCGCGGCGTGTATGGCGCGATCGCCGTGGCCGGCGCCTGGGGGCTGCCGAAGGGCTGCGCGGTGGCCTATACCGACAAGGGCGCGGGCAGCGACTATGTCGATCTCGACAGCGGGCAAGGTGCGCGTTTGGACGGCACCCTGGCTGCGGCCGATGCCGGCGATGAACTGGGTTTCGCACCCGATGCGCCGGCAGGTGCGAGCGGGGTGGCGTTCAAGCACGCACATTCGCAGGACAATCCGGAGGCCGACTGGGGCCGGCACGTGAAGCAGGCGGCCGAGTTCGCGCTGGCGGCGCTGGACGAAGCCCTGCCGCAGGCGGCGCCGTTCACCTTCGACAACACCCGGATCGTCGCCGTCGGCATTTCCAACGGCGGCGGCGCGGTGCTGCGCGCCGCCGAACTGGATGGCGACTGGCTGGATGCGGTGGTCGCCGGCGAGCCGAACATCTACGTGGACAGCCACGGCGGACGTCCGCTGTACGACTTCTCGACCGAGGCCGCGTTGCTGATGCCGTGCGCATTGCTGCACCTGCCAGCCGACAGCCTGCCGCAGCCACCGCTTCGGGCGCAGGTCGAGCCGCTGTGGCAGGCGCGTTGTGCCGCGCTGCAGGCGGCCGGCCTGGTGCAGGGCGCGGACGTCGCCGCGCAGGCGCGTTCGGCCTATGAACAGTTGCACGACCGTGGCTGGGCCGATGAGACATTGCATACCGGCGTGCTCAGCGTCGGCTTCGACCTGTGGCGGGCGGTGGCGGTGACCTACGCCTCGGCCTATGGCCGTTACGGCGTCGGCGAGCATCCCTGCGGTTACGCGTTCTCGGCACAGAACCCGGATTTCAGTCCACGTGCGGCCACCGCGGCCGAACGCGCGGCCTGGTGGCCGGATGCGGCCGGCATCCCGCCGGGCAACGGGGTCGGCATCGTCGATACCCGGTTGGCGCCGCCGGATTTCACCCTGCCGGGCCTGCAATGCCTGCGCGACCTGTACGTCGGGCAGGGCGAAGCGGCAGACCGTGTCCGTGAAGGCATCGCCGCCACCCGCGCCGGCATGCCGCGCAAGGGGCTGCCGGTGGTGGTCGTGCACGGTACCGACGACGGTCTGGTGCCGCCGGCCTTCACCAGCGCGCCCTACGTGGCCGCGGCGCAGGCGGCCGGGCGCGACGTGCGTTACTGGCAGGTCCGCAACGGCGAGCATTTCGATGCCTTCCTCGCGCTGCCGGCCTACGGTGCGCGCTACGCGCCGATGCTGCCCTACGTGTACGCCGGACTGGATCAGGTCGACGCCCTGCTGAATGGTACGGGCGACATGCCGGCCGATGCGGTGATCCCGGCCCGCGGCCGTGGTGCCGGTGCGGTGGAGGCGGCGCAACTGCCGGTACCGTAGCCGGTTGCGGGATCCCGCGCGACCAAGGTCGAACGCGATGTCTCGGGGCCAAGGCTTCATCGTCGCCCTGTGGTTGCTATGATGAAGCCGTCCTCCGGGAGGGTCGGTGATGTTCGGATTTGGAACGGGTCAATCAGGTGATTTCGAGTCGCTGGCGCGGCAGTACTGGAGCGCCTGGGGCGATGCCCTGAGGCAGGGAGGCGCATCCGGCTTCGCTTCCGCGCAGCCGAACTGGCAGCAGGCCATGCAGTGGTGGTCGCAACTGGTGCCCGGCAGCGGTGCCGGTGTCGACGCGATGGGTGCGATCCATCGCTTCAACCAGCAGGCCAGCGACTGGTACGGGCAGATGCAGCAGATCGCTGCCCAGTTCGCCGGCACCGACAGCAGTGCAGACCAGATCGGCCATGCTTGGCGCGAGGCGATCGGCGCCAACGCCGCCAATGGCAACCCGTTCGCCGACCTGTTCAGGATGATGCAGGGGCAGGGACAGCGCAGCCTGCAGGGCTGGCTGGATCAGCTGGCGCCGGTCATCAACGGCATGCTGGAAAGCGCGGGCCAGCAGGGCGCGCAATGGCTGCATCTGCCGGCTTTCGGCCCGGCGCGCGAGCACGAGGAGCGCTGGCAGGCGCTGGCGCTGGCGCAGGAGGAGTACCAGAAGATCAGCGCCGAATACAACGCGGCGTTGTTGCGGGTAATGGAGCACGCGCTGCAGCGCTTCGAGGACAAGCTGGCCGAGCACGAATCGCCGGGACTGCAGCTGGCCAGCGCACGAGCGCTGTTCGACCTGTGGATCGACGCCGCCGAGGAAGCCTATGCCGAAGCCGCGCTGTCGGACGAATTCCGCCATTTGTACGGTGCGCTGAGCAATGCGCAGATGCGTCTGCTGGCTTCGGTGCAGGGCGAGGTCGAGCGTTTCTGCAGTCTGCTCGGCATGCCGAGTCGTACCGAAGTCGACGCCGCGCACCGCAAGATCAACGCGCTGGAACGGGCCATGCGCAAGGCTGCCCGGCAACCGGTCGCCGAACGGCGTGCGCGCCCGCAGGCGGAAACACGGCAGGACGCGCCGGCACCGGCCGAAGCGAAAACCGCACCACCGGCACGTCGGCGTGCGCCGCGCAAGACCAAGCCCGCGGCCACTGCCAAACGCTCGGCCCGCAAGCCGGCCAGGGTTGCCGCGCCGGCGAAGAAGCGGGCGATCGCCAAACAGGCGCCCAAGCCGACACGGACGGCGGAGCTTGCGAGTCGGCCGGCACCGAAGAAGACCGCACGGAAAACCGCCGCGAAGAAGCCGGCGACAAAGAAATCCGTGGCGGCAACGAAGCGCGTTGCGGTCAAGAAGCCCGCCATCGCCAAGGCGAAGCCGACGACCGCGACCCGGCCGACGCCAAGGAAGCCTGCGAAGAAGAAGGTGTCCGCGCGTCCGGCTACGGCGAAGAAGTCCGCGGTTGCCCGCAAGCCAGCGGCAGCGAAAGCCGCCCCCGGTAACGTGGTGTCGATGAAGGACTGGGTGGCGCGCTACGTCGCCGCCGGCGAGCCGGCATCCGCCAAGGCGGCATCGCGTAACCGCAAGCAGGGAGGCCGGCGATGAACGGTCCGCTCAACTTCACTCCCTTCACCCTGGCGCAGGAAGCGCTGAACATGCAGCAGAAGCTGGCCGCCGGCCTGCGCGTGCTGCCGCAGGTGGAGGATGTGCACTACGGCGCCACCGAGAAGCAGGAAGTCTGGCGCGACGGCAAGGTCGTGCTGTACCGCTTCGTCGGCGAGCGTGAACCTACCGCCAAGGTGCCGCTGCTGATCGCCTATGCGCTGGTCAACCGGCCGTACATGGTCGACCTGCAATCCGACCGTTCGCTTGTCAAAGGGCTGCTGGCGCAGGGCGAGGATGTCTACATCATCGACTGGGGCTACCCGGATCGCTCCGACCGCTACCTGGAGCTGGGCGACTACATCAACCGCTTCATCGACGGCGCCATCGACCACCTGCGCCAGAGCAGCGGGCAGGACGCGGTCAACCTGCTGGGCATCTGCCAGGGCGGGGCGTTCTCGCTGTGCTACGCGGCGCTGCACCCGGAAAAGGTCCGCAATCTGATCACCATGGTCACGCCGGTGGATTTCCACACCGCCGACAACATGCTGTCCAACTGGACGCAGGAAATGGACGTGGACTTGTTCGTCGACACGCTGGGCAACGTGCCGGCCGACCTGATGAACGCCAGCTACCTGATGCTGAAACCGTTCCGGTTGAACCTGCAGAAGTACGTCGGCCTGATGGACATTCTCGACGACACGCATGCGGTCGAGGATTTCCTGCGCATGGAGAAGTGGATCTTCGATTCGCCCGACCTGGCCGGCGAGGCCTTCCGCCAGTTCATCAAGCAGTTCTACCAGGCCAACGGTTTCGTCAACGGCTGCATCCGCATCGACGACGAGGCCGTGGATCTGGGTTTCGTCGACATGCCGGTGCTGAACATCTTCGCCGAGCAGGATCATCTGGTGCCGCCGGACGCCTCGCGGGCGATGCAGAAGCTGGTCGGCACCCGCGACTACACCGAACTGAGCTTCCGCGGCGGGCACATCGGCATCTACGTCTCCAGCCGCGCCCAGCGCGAAGTGCCGACGGCGATCCACGACTGGCTGGCCAAGCGTTCGCGCTGACCCGGGCGCCGCGCGCTAGACTTGCCGGCGAGCCAGCAGGAGGGCCATGCCATGTCCGCATCCCCCGAGTCCCGCCCGTTCACGCGCTCGCTGAATGATCGGATGATCGCCGGCGTCATGGGCGGTATCGCCCGCCGCTTCGGCTGGAGCAGCACGCTGCTGCGGATCGTGTTCGTGCTGGTGTCGATCCTGTCGGCGGCGTTCCCCGGCATCCTGGTCTATCTGATCCTGTGGCTGCTGATGCCGATGCAGACGGACTGAGGCCGATGCCCCGTGCCGTGGTCGTGTTGCAGCGCCTGCTGGGCGCGGCGTGGACCTTGCCCAACACCCTGATCGGATTGCTGGCCGGCGCGGCCGGGTTGCCGTTCGGCGCCCGGGTGGCGTGGCGTGGCGCGGAACTGGCGCTGGTGTTCCGACGCTGGCCGTGGGGGCCGGGCGGGGCGATCACCTTCGGCAACGTCATCCTGCACACCGGCCATGATCTGGATGTGGCGTGTTCCACCTACGAACACCGCGCCGGCCGTTGCGAACATCCGCTAGTGCGGCTGGGCGACCACGAACGCGCGCATGTGTACCAGTACATGCTGCTGGGGCCACTGTTCCTGCCGGTGTACCTGCTGTGCGGTGGAGTCAGCGTGCGCAACCCGTTCGAACGGGCCGCCGACCGTTATGCCCTGACCGGGCGCGGCTGGTGGCCGGGCATCGGCGCGCCGGGCGAATGAACCCACGTGCGGTGGGCCAGGGCCCACCCTACGCGGATCAAAGGATGACGGCAGGTTCCGTAGGGCGGGCTCAAGCCCGCCTTACGCGGGTTGGGCGTGGCGTGGACCTTGCCCAACACCCTGATCGGATTGCTGGCTGGCGTGGCCGGGTTGCCGTTCGGCGCCCGGGTGGCGTGGCGCGGCGCGGAACTGGCGCTGGTGTTCCGACGCTGGCCGTGGGGGCCGGGCGGGGCGATCACCTTCGGCAACGTCATCCTGCACACCGGCCATGATCTGGATGTGGCGTGTTCCACCTACGAACACCGTGCCGGCCGTTGCGAACATCCGCTAGTGCGGCTGGGCGACCACGAACGCGCGCATGTGTACCAGGTTCCGTAGGGCGGGCTCAAGCCCGCCTTACGCGGGTTACGGGACGCAGCGGATCACATGGGCTACCAACCTGGAGATTCGACTTCCTGATCACCAAGACGCTCGCGCTTCTCTCCGGTAGCGCGAACTAGTCCGGGGTTGTGGCCGGGCGGAGGCGGGGTCGGCACCTTTTCGGCGGGGTGTCGGCCCGACTTTTTTATGCGAAGCGATACATCGCTTCATCGGCATGAAAGTTATCCACAGAATATCAACAAAAATAGAACAACGGTCTTGACCCGCTTTCCGTAGCGTTCCGTAGGTATCCCCCTAAGTCCTTGACACAATGTTGCATCTCACAAGCTGAGACACGGGGTACCACAATATATGGGGGTGAATATTTTTTTCCGCCACTATTTTCGGTGTCGCTCCGCCGTGTTAACATTTGTTCGCAAATGGAACACTGCGTGTGACGTTCATCCAAGAAAAAACCCTCGCTTGCAGACGAGGGTTCGTTCCAAAACTGCTGACCGCGTAAGGAGGTGCCACAACCCGAAACCTGAACGAACTGTCCAACAGGGCGGATCGCGACAAGACAACGCAGGCAGCCTTGGCAGGCTCGGAATTATAGGCGTTTTCGCCGTTTCCGTAAACGTCTACGAAGTCTTCGAGTGACTCCGGCCATATCGGCAATCTACGACCCCTTCGATGGGAGCGGCGGTTTCCTGTTGGGTAGTTGCAATGACCCCTCAACTACGGAAATACCGATCATGACCGCACTACCGAAGTTCGACCCGGCTAAGCCGGTTGTTGTCAAACCGCGTTTGTCCGTGCGCAGTGCTGCAAAGTTCGTGCAGTTGCCTGCCACGGAACAGATGCGTCTGCTTCACGACCAGAAGTTTCCGAAGCAAACGCCGCAGGTGTTCATGCAGCCCTATTACGCTCCGCCGATCAACGGCATCAGAGGTTTCCTAGAGCGCGGTGTGGCTGCGTTGCCTGATGCTCGTGCGCAGCTGCAATCCATCAAGATTGCTTCAAGACGAATGCACTGCACTCGTGTGCTGGAGTCTTTCGTGCAGTCGGAGCACGCCAAGCGTGACTTGAAGCCGCAACCCACACCGCGCTACTACATTGACTTGAACGGGTTGGAGTTGCGCTTGGCACCTGATCTCGTTGCGCTCGATGGCGACGAGCTGCGATACATCTACTTTAACGCGAATGCTCACGAGCAGGATCCGAAAACTGCGCGGTTGCAACTGGAGTTCGCGTACTGGCTTCTGCGAGAGAGCGGGGTTGATGTGTTGCCGCGTCAGGTCGAACTCATCGACCTGTTTTCTGGGAAGTTGTTCCTCGGCAAGAAGCCACGCAAGGCGAGCCTGCGCGACCTTGCAGACAATGCGCGGATCATCGTCACGCTGTGGGAGACGATTGAGCCGTAACCCGTGAAATGGTGCGTCGTAACGCCGCCGGGGTTTTATTACCCGGCGGCGTTTTCATGTCAGCAGCCCAACGCCTATTGTGGACACTATCGTCCGTGGGCAGCGCGGGTAGTAGGAACGCGCCGCATGCGTGTGTAGGGCAACGCCGCGCCCACCTGCGCCCCAGCCTTACACCAGCCTTACACAGCAGCTAGCGCCCCAAATGGCAAGGGCCTAGCCTTTCGGCTAAGCCCTTGTTTTTATTGGTGCCGAAGGTGGGACTCGAACCCACACGCTTTTAAGGGCGGCGGATTTTGAGTCCGCTGCGTCTACCATTCCGCCACTTCGGCGCGGCCGGCGATTATAGCCGAGTCGGGGGCCGCAGGATCAGGCCGATAGTGCCTTGAGGACATGCTCCGGATCGTTGTGGATGGCCTTCAGCAGGGCCTTGGCCGGTCCGGTGGGGGAGCGCCGGCCCTGTTCCCAGTTGCGCAACGTGCCAATCTGCACATCGATGACCTGCGCGAACCTGGCCTGCGACAGCCCGGTCGCGGCACGGATGTCCTTGACCTTCAACGCATCCACGTGGAACTCGCGCGAAGGCGTGCGCTCTCCGCGGGTGATTTCGCCCATCTGCTCCAGGCTTTCGGCCAGTTGTTCGAAAAGCTGCTTGTCCATCATGCCCACCTGTCTTTGATCTGGCGCAGCGTCCGTTTCTGCTGTGGTGTCAGGTCGTCCTGGATGCCTTTCCGGTAGATCAGCAACAGCCTGATCTGCTCCGCTTCATCCACGTAGTAATAGATCACCTGCACTCCACCGCGCTTGCCCTTGCCGCCGGCGGACCAACGCACTTTGCGCAGCCCGCCGGTGTCCTGGATGACGTCGCCCGCCAATGGGTTGACGATGAGGAACCGCTGGAACAGCGCGTATTCCTCGTCGGTCAGCAACAGGCCGTGAAGATCGGCGTCTCGACGAAGATCATGGAGGGATACTACGCCAATGGCGTATATACGTCAACGGCGTAGTCACTACTCAGTGGCTGTTCGCCTCGTCCGTGCCCAGCTTGCGTTCCTCGCGGTGCTGCCACGGGCCGTCGGCTTCGGGCACGAATACGCCGCAGCACAGCATGGAGCGCTGGTAAACGTGCAGCGACACCGCCACCGAGTCGGCGCTGGGGTTGCGGATGGTGTGGTACTCGTGCGGCGGGATCAGGCTGCCGCAGGAGCCGGCGCCGGCCTCGATGGTGCCGACCGGGATGAAGCGGAAGCGGTCGGCGTCGGCGATGTCGCGTTCGGCCAGTTCGTACTGGGTGATTTCCAGCCGCCCGTGCCACACGCCCTCGACGCACCACATGCCGGAATGGTCGTGGATCTTGGTGCCTTGGCCCGGCCCCCAGGTCATGGCGATGACGCTGTAGCCGTGCTCGGGGCTGGTGTACAGCTCGCGGCGGGCGTAGTGGTCGGCGATCGGCTGGAACACGCAGTCGGGCAGGGCGACGCCGTCGTCGCGGATCAGGCCGCCGATGCCGCGGCGCAGGGCGTCGGTGACTGCCTGGTCGTCGCCCAGCGCCACCGCGGCGTCCAGGGTGGCGATCAGCTTGTCGGCGCCGGGGAAGTGCAGGGACATGGCACGGGTCCGTGGAAAGAAGGTGGACCCATTCTAGCCACGGCCGGCGCCGGCCGCAGACGCCGCCTGTCGCGCGGGCCGCAAGACCGGGCGGCGGTTCAGATCGAATCGAGGAAGTCGCCGATGGCCGGGCCGAAGCGCTCCATGTCGACCAGGAAGGCATCGTGGCCCTGCGGCGAGTCCAGGCCGAGGAATTCGGCGTCGTTGCCGCCCAGTCGCAGGCCTTCAGCGATCTGCTCCTGCTGCTGCAGCGGGAACAGGATGTCGGTGGTGGCGCCGATCGCCAGCGCCTTGTCGATGCGGATGTGGGCCAGGCCGCGCAGCACGCACAGGTGGGCGTCGTCGCTGACATGTTCGGCCAGGTCGAACCAGTCCATCGAACGGCTGAGGTACAGGTAGCAGTTGGGGTCGAAGCGGCGCACGAAGCGGCGGGCGTGGCCTTCCAGATAGCTTTCGACCTCGAATTCCATGCCGAACGGGTCGTCGTCGCGCAGATCGGTGTCCAGCCGCACGCGGCCGAAGCGGCCGTGCCATTCCAGCGCCGAGCGGTAGGTGATGACGCCCAGCTTGCGTGCCATGCGCATGCCCGACTCGGGGTAACTGTCTTCGCTGTAGTGGCCGTTGTTCCAGGCCGGGTCCAGCCGGATCGCCTCGCGCTGCAGCGAACGGATCGCAATCGAGAACGGCAGGGCCTGGGCGCTGCCGGAGACGTTGATGTGGGTACGCGCCAGTCCAGGGTGGCGCAGCAGCAGCGACAGCGCGGTCATGCCGCCCATCGAGTTGCCGATCAGGCAGGCCAGTTGCTCGATCCCCAGTCCGCGCACGACTTCGGCCGCGGCGTCGGCCACGTCCTCGATGGACAGCGCGGGAAAGTCCAGCCGGTAGAGCTGGCCGGTGGCGGGATCGACCGAGGCCGGGCCGGTCGAGCCCTTGCAGCTGCCCAGCGAATTGACGCAGACCACGAACCAGCGATCGGTGTCGATCGGCTTGCCGGGGCCGAGCATGCGTTCCCACCAGCCTGGCTCCGGGTTGTCGGCATGGCTGGCGGCGTGCGCGTCCGGCGACAGACCGGTAACGATCAGGATGGCGTTGCCGCGCTTGGCGTCCAGCCGGCCCCAGGTCTCGTAGGCGACCCGCGCGCCGTGCAGCTCGCCGCCGCGATGCATCGGAAACGGCGAGGGCAAGGCATGGAAACGGGTGCCGGGCGGGATGAATTCGGTCATCGCGCAAGTTTACCGGGCATGGCCGCAACGGCTGGCGGATTCGCCGGAAAACAGCATTGCAGGCTCAAGGCCTGCTCAGGGCGATGGGGCGCCGATGATCAGTTCCACCGGTTCACTGCTCGGCAGTTTGACCCGCACCGGCGTCGATTCGACATCGCCCTCCTGCCGCATCGCGCTGCCGCTGGCCGACAGGCGGGCGAACACTTCCACCTCGTCCAGCATCGACAGCTTCTGCGTCGGCATCGGGCTGTCGCCGTCACCCAGGGTCAGCGACAGCGGCAGATCGGTCAGCGGGTGGCGTTGCACGGCCACCGGCATCGGCGGTCCGCCGGGGATGCGGGCGATGACGAACACGCTGGCCCCGCCGTGCGCTTCGCGTGCGGCCAGCTCCGGGTCCAGCGAGACGCGCACGGCGATGGCGTGCGGACCGGCGGTGTCCGCAGCAGGTGCCGGGGCTTCGGCCGGCGTCAGCGGCGGCAGGCCGGCTTCGGTGCGGGCTTCGTCGATCTGCTGGCGCAAGGCCGCAGCGGCCTGCGGATCGACCTGGGCCAGCAGCGGTTCCCAGGTGGCGGCGGCATCGGCCGGACGACCGTCCTGGCGTTGCCAGACGCCGAGGAACCAGGTGGCGCGCTGGTGCATGGGGTCGATCTTCAGCGCGCGCTGCAGCAACTCGACGGCAGTGGCGTCGAAGCGTTTCTGCGGATCGGCCATGCTGCGCGCCTGCGCGGTTTCGGTCAGCGCCTCCGGGTCGTCGGGCAGCAGCGCCAATACGCGTTCGTATGCCTGCAGGGCTTCGGCATGGCGGCCCTGGCTGGACTGCGAGCGCGCCAGCAGGCGCCAGCCCTCGGGCTGGTTGGGGTCGCGCTGCAGTTCTTCCTGCAGGCGGGCGATGGCTTCGTCCAGCGAGGCCGGCATCTGCGCGGTATGGTTGGTCTCGACCTGCAGCGCGGCCGGGGTGCCGAGCACGGCGTACAGCGCCACCGCGCACAGGGTCATCACCGCGACCGCAACCAGCATCGGCTTGCGCGCGTGCCGGCGCAGCGGCCACAGCACGGCACCGAAGGCGAGCAGGGCGGCGCAGGTGGCGACGATGGCGAACAGGGCGTTCTTCGGGTCCATCACCACTCCTGTTCGTCCTGGTCGGCGACCGTCGGCAGCGCGCCACGGCGGCGGGCCAGCACCCGCCAGACGATGACGGCGCCAAGCAGCAGCAGCAGTGCCGGGCCGAACCACAGCAGCCAGGTGCCGGTTTCCAGCGGCGGGCGGTACAGCACGAACTCGCCGTAGCGCTGGACCAGGTAGTCCTTGATCTCGGCGTCGCTCTTGCCCTGCTGCATCAGTGTCAGCACTTCGCGGCGCAGGTCGTGGGCGATCTGCGCGTTGGAGTCGGCCAGCGACTGGTTCTGGCACATCACGCAGCGCAGTTCGTGGGTCAGCGTCTGGAAGCGGGTCTCCTCGGCGGTGTCGCGGAACTGCAGCGGCGCGGGGTCGCTGGTCTGGGCCAGGGCGGACAACGGGGCCAGCAGCAGGCATGCCAGCAGGATCCAGCGACTCATGGCGTGCCCTCCAGCGTGTCCAGCAGCGGCAGCAACTGGTCGTGGATGATATCGTCGTCCAGCGCGCCGACATGCTTCCAGCGCACGATGCCTTCGGCGTCGACTAGGAAGGTTTCCGGTGCGCCGTAGATGCCCCAGTCGAGCGCGGCGCGGCCGTCTTCGTCGGTAATCACCACCGTGTACGGGTTGTCGTACTGCTCCAGCCAGCGCAGCGCGTCCTCGCGGGTGTCCTTCAGGTTGTAGCCGACTACGATCACCCGCTTGGTATAGGCGAAGCGGGCGATCACCGGATGCTCGACCCGGCATTCCGGGCACCAGCTGCCCCAGACGTTCATCAGGAACGGCTTGCCGCGGAAATCGGCCAGGGTCAGGCGCTTGTCCGGCGCGTGCAGGACCGGCAGCTCAAAGGCCGGTGCCGGCTTGCCGATCAGGGCCGAGGGCAGGACGTCGCGGTCGGGATCGCCGGAGCGCTTGACTCCGTAGGCCAGCAAGGCGAGCAGGCCCAGGAAGACGACGGCGCCGGCGACGATGCCGAGCTTGCGCGCATTGCCGGAGGCGGGCGGGAGCGGGGCGCTCAAGGTGAAGCCTCCTGCGCGGCCGTGTTGCGTTCGGCCGGACTGCGGCGGAAGCGGCGGTCGGCGGCGGTGACGAAGCCGCCCAGCGCCATCAGCAGCGCGCCGAACCAGATCCAGCGCACGAACGGCTTGACGTGCACGCGTATCGCCCAGCTGCCGTCGCCCAGAGGTTCGCCAAGCGCGACATAGACATCGCCGAACACGCCGGGACGGATGCCGGCCTCGGTCATGACCTGACCACCGCTGGCGTAGGCGCGCTTTTCCGGATGCAGGGTGGTCAGCGGCTTGCCGTCGCGCAGCAGCTGCACGTGGCCGCGGTCGGACAGGTAGTTGGGTCCCTGGGTTTCGTCGACGCTTTCGAAGTGGAAGGCATAGCGCCCCACTTCGACCGTCTGCCCGGGCTGCAGGGCCAGTTCACGCTGCACATTCAATGCTTCCACCAGCAGGGCGCCGATCAGGAACACGGCGATGCCGAAGTGGGCCAGCGTCATGCCCCACATTTCCAGCGTCAGCCGGCCACTGTTGCGCAGCCGCGTCCACACGAAATACCCGGTGCCGGCGGCCACCCACAGCGCGCCGAGGATGCCGGTGGCGGTTTTCCACGCACCCTGCGGCGCCAGGAACCAGACAATGGCGGCGCCGACAATGGCCAGCCCGGCCCATGGCGCCAGCAGTGCCAGCACGCGGCGGGGCTGTTCGCGTTGCCAGCGTACCAGCGGGCCGAACGGCAGCAGGGCGACCATCGGCGCCATCAGCACGAAGAACAGCAGGCCGAAGTACGGCGGGCCGACCGAGATCTTGCCCAGGCCCAGCGCGTCGGCCAGCAGCGGGTACAGCGTGCCGAGCAGGACCATGCCGCAGGCCGAGGCCAGCAGCACGTTGTTGGCCAGCAGCAGGGTCTCGCGCGAAGCCGGCGCGAACGGCGCACCGGCGGCGAAACGCCCGGCCCGCAGCGCGTACAGCAGCAGCGAGCCGCCGACCACCAGCGCCAGGAACACCAGCACGAACAGGCCGCGGGTCGGGTCGGCGGCAAAGGCGTGGACGCTGGTCAGCACCCCGGAACGGACCAGGAAGGTGCCCAGCAGCGACAGCGAGAACGCGGTGATCGCCAGCAACAGGGTCCAGCCCTGGAAGCTGCCGCGTTTCTCGGTGACCGCCTGCGAATGGATCAGTGCCGCACCGGCCAGCCAAGGCATGAAGCTGGCGTTTTCGACCGGATCCCAGAACCACCAGCCGCCCCAGCCCAGCTCGTAGTACGCCCACCAGCTGCCCAGCGCGATACCCAGGGTCAGCAGGCCCCAGGCCACGTTGGTCCACGGCCGGGTCCAGCGCAGCCAGCGTGCATCCAGCCGACCTTCCAGCAGGGCAGCGATGGCGAAGGCGAACGGTACCGCGAAGCCGACGTAGCCGGTATACAGCAGCGGGGGATGGACGATCATCCCCGGGTCCTGCAGCAACGGGTTCAGGTCGCGGCCTTCGGCCGCCGCCGGCAGCAGGCGTTCGAACGGGTTGGAGGTGAACACCAGGAAGGCGAGGAAGCCGACCGCGACGATCCCCATCACCCCCAGCACGCGCGCGACCACCGGCTGCGGCAACTTGCGCGAGAACTCGGCCACCGCCGCCGTCCACAGCGCCAACACCAGCGCCCACAGCAGCAGCGAGCCTTCGTGCGAGCCCCAGACCGCCGTGTAGCGGTAGACCAGCGGCAGCAGCGAGTTGGAGTTCTCGGCCACGTAACGCACCGAGAAGTCCTGGGTGACGAAGGCGACGGTCAGGATGACGAAGGCGGCCAGCACCAAGGTCAGTTGCACGACGGCGGCCGGGCGCGCCACGGCCATCCACTCGGCGCGCCCCAGCTGGGCGCCGGCCAGCGGCAGCAGCGCCTGCAGGCAGGCGACCAGCAGGGCGAGGATCAGGGCGACTTGGCCGAGTTCGGGAAGCATGGGGTCAGGTCAGGTAGAGACGGCGGACTGGCCGCGGGCGAGAAGGAACACAGGACCGGTCAATTCGCCGGCTCCGCGGGCGCGGCGGTCTGCACGTCGTGCTTCTGGTGCGCCATGCCCATCTTGTCGGCCACTTCCTTGGGCATGTAGGTCTCGTCGTGCTTGGCCAGCACGTCCTCGGCCACGAACACGCCGTCGCGCATGCTGCCGGTGGCGACCACCGCCTGACCTTCGCGGAACAGGTCGGGCAGGATGCGGTCATAGCTGACCTGCAGTTGCGCATCGCCGTCGGTGACGCGGAAACGCGCCTCCAGCGAGCCCGGCTCGCGCCGGAACGAGCCTTTCTCGACCATGCCGCCCAGGCGGAAGCGGGTCTGCTGGCCGGGGTCGCCGCGCAGCACTTCTGCTGGCGTGTACAGATAGGTGATGTTGCGGCGGATCGCCAGCGTGACCAGGGTGGTGGCCACGGCGGCGGCGACCAGCAGGGCCAGCACCCACAACAGGCGGCGGCGGCGGGTCGGGTTCATCGGTGCAACTCCACGCTGCCGTCGCGTCGGCCCTGTTCGCGCTGCACGCGCATGCGCACGCTGCGCAGCACGCGCCGAATCTGCAATTTCGGCGAGAGCCAGTCCCACAGCAGCACCACGGCGAACACGGCGTAGGCGCCGATCACGTAGGACAGGTAGTTCATCGGTCCGCCCCGGCCAGTTTCGCCACCCAATCCTTGCCGGATTCGCGGCGCAGGTTGTCGGCGCGCGCGCGCGCCAGCAGCGAACCGGCAAACCAGAATTTGGTCGCCAGCACCATGATCCACAACGGCGCCATCATGCTCGAGTCCATGCTGGACTCGCCGAACACGCGGATGGTCTGGCCCTGGTGCAGCGAATTCCACCACACCACCGAATAGCGGATCACCGGCAGCAGGGCAAGCCCCACGATCGACAACAGGCCGGCGGCGCGCGCGGCGGCGCGGCGGTCATCAATGGCGTTGTACAGGCCCATGACGCCAAGATACAGGAACAGCAGGATCAGCTCGCTGGTCAGGCGCGGGTCCCAGTCCCACCAGGTTCCCCACATCGGCTTGCCCCAGATGCTGCCGGTGGCCAGGGTGATCACGGTGAAAGCGGCGCCGATCGGGGCGCAGGCCATGGCCAGGATTTCGCACAGTTTGATCCGCCAGATCAGGGCGATGGCGGCATACACGGCCATCAGCCCGAACACGAACAGGCTCATCCAGGCGCTGGGCACATGGATGTAGAGGATGCGGAAACTGTCGCCCTGCTGATAGTCGGCGGGCACCCCGAACAAGGCTCGCCAGATGCCCAGGCCAAGCAGTACCAAAGCCGCCAGATAGCACCATGGTGCCCAGCGTGCGGCGAAGCGGTCGAAGTACGGAGGCGAACCCAGTTGATGGAACCAGCGAATCACCGGATTCATGTCGAACCTTGTCCAGACTGACGGAGAGCGGGCATCGATTCCGGGGCAACCCCGATCAGGCTCGACGCCGGATATGCGTAACCCGGCCATTTTTCCAGACTCTGCCCGGCACGCCAAGCCGGCGGCCGGACAGGTGTGGGTCCACGGTTACGGCTTCAGGGTCAGCGTGCCCTTCATCATCGCGTAATGGCCGGGGAAACTGCAGAAGAACGAATACGGGCCGGCAGTGAGTTTGGCGACGGGAATCTTCACCGATGTGGTTTCCCCGCCTCCGATCAACGTGCTGTGGGCGACCACGCGGGGATCACCGGCCTTGACATAGTCGGCGGCAATGCCGGCCTTGATGCCGTCGGAGGCGATTGCGGCAATGTCGGCGGTCTTGGAGATGACCACGTTGTGGCCCATTGCGGCCTTCGGCAATTTGCCGGTGTGCTTGAGGTTGATGGTGAACTCGGCGCAACTCTTGCTGACATCGATGTTGGCCAGGTTGAACTTCATCGCGTCGTTGCCCTCCAGGTCGACCGAACAGGTGGCAGCCATGGCCAGTGGGGTGGCAGAGCACAGGGCGACGGCGAGGAAGAGCTTGCGAATCATGCGGTTCTCCAGTGGGTTGAATGGGGGAGCGTTTTCCGAGCACGTGTCGATTTTTCCAACTTTGAAGTTTCGACAACCCGGAAGTGGAAGAAGTTCAACTTGTGCATGGCGCTGTTATTGCCAGGCATGCGGGCTGCGTGCGTGGTTCAGGGCGGCAGACTCGACAGCCAGGTGGACAGGGCTTGTATGCTTTCCGCATCAAGGCGTTGGCCGACGCTGGTCATGACGGCGTCGTTGCTCGAATAGTGCATCTTGCCCTCATGGAACGCATCCAAGCGCGACTGCAGGTAAACAACATGCTGACTGCGCAAGGCTGGGTAGATTGCGTAGGGCGTATTGCCGCTGCGGTCGGTTTGGTCGGCCAGCGCGTGCCCGCGTGCGTCGGAGCCATGGCAACCTTGGCAAGGGGGTATGCCTTTGTCCGGGTCGCCGTGCAGGTATAGCGCTTCACCGCGTGCCAGCAGTGTCGGATCGGGGGATGGAACACTGTCGTCGTGCGGCTGTGCCTCGGGTTTCTGCGTGGCGTAGAAGCTGGCTAGGTCACGGATGTCCTCTTCGCTGACCTCGGCAGTCAATACCGTCATCGGAGAGTCCGGTAGTGTGCCGCGCTTGTATTCCATCAATTCCCAGTAGAGGTAGCTGGCGCTTTGCCCAGCCAAGGTGGGAATCATTGGTGCAACCGAAACTGCACCGGTGGGACCGTGGCAGGTGGCGCAGAGCTCGGCCTTCCGGCGGCCGGCCTCGATATCCCCCGGCGGTGCGCCACGGTGGCGAAGGTCGTACCAGTCGTGTGTTACCGCCGCGGAGGCTTCGTCTGGAAGCGCGCCGGCGGTTGCAGTTTCGTCGCTGGCAGTCGATTGTGCGAAGACAGCCGCGTTGACGGCCAGTGCGACGACGAAGCCCAAGGAGAAACGGATTCGGCTCATAGCTGGATCTCCAGCAGTACGCCCAGCAGGTTGACGCTGTAGTTCTCGGGGCCACCATCGGTGTAGACGCGGTGATCCAAGACCTGGCCGTCGGCAAAGCCGAGATAGTGCCAGTCGGACATCACTGCTTTCTCATACGTGTCGAACAGGCGCACGCCGATCCGTGAACTGAGTGGTAGCAATAGGCTCAACGTGTACGAGTTCGAGCGATAGACCATTGGCGGGTAGCCGCCAGTCAGAAGCGGAGCTAACGCCGGATCGGTCAGCGCCGCCGGTGAAGCGAAACGGTAACCGGTGATGCCGCGCGAGTACGTCCAATTCCAGGAACCATCGAGAGTAGCGCGACCGATTCGCTGAGACCAGCTTGCACCGGCGTAGTGATTGCGTTGCTTGTCGTCGAGCCACCAGCGGTTTTCCTCAGGATAGTTCTCACCGCCGAGGCTGGGGTTGTCCGTCAGTGCGCCAGTATCGTTGACGTTGGCAAACGCCAGTTTCGATCGATCATGGCCGTACCAAAGTCCGGCCACGGTGCCAGGGTTCGGTTGCCACTCCCATTGCAGGCTGGCGCCGAGGGTGTCGTACTTCTGCCGAC
This sequence comes from Pseudoxanthomonas kalamensis DSM 18571, assembly GCF_010211745.1. GTDB lineage: Bacteria > Pseudomonadota > Gammaproteobacteria > Xanthomonadales > Xanthomonadaceae > Pseudoxanthomonas_A > Pseudoxanthomonas_A kalamensis. The sequence continues at coordinate 435,018 of NZ_PDWQ01000003.1, forward strand.
CGAGTTCGGCGTCGTAGTCGTTCCAGTCGCCGCGCACCGAGGCGTAGACCGTCATCGCGTGCGGCAGAACGAAGGTTGCCATCACGTCAAGTTTGTTCTGATCGCGACTGGAAACATCGTACTTGCGCAATTCCTCGACCGTATGCGCCATCGTGCCGCCAACTGGCTCGACGTAACCGGGCAAGTCGCTGGAGAAGGTGAACTCGTAGGGGTCGTATTCGTATTCGCTGCCACTGCGCTTCAGCCAGGTGTAGTTGACCCGAAGTGTCAGCCAGTCGAACGAGCGATTGGTCCAGTTCAGCTTGATGCTGTTGTCGTCGGTGGCCTCGACTTCGCGGTGGGATCGCTCGGTGCGGCTGAAAGTGAAGGAGGCGCCGACGGTATTGCTCGTCCCCAGTCTCCAATCAGCGCCAGTCGAGGCCTCATGGATTTCCTTGTCGAGCGGCAGGTTGCGTACCCGGGTCAGCACCGAAGCGTTGCCATAAGGATCCCAGACCCCCATTTCACCAGGGACCACGCTGCCTTGAGCGCCGTTTTCACTAATGTAGCCGTATTGCCCGGTCAACGGGTTGTATGCCCAGTAGGTACCGTCGTAATCGTCGCGCTGGAAGCGGACACTGGCGCGCCACGTCAGATTGCCAGTTGGTTGCAGTACCACGCGTGCATCAAGTAGCTGGCTGTTGATGGCCAGATCGGCCTTGGTGCGCGATAGCGCCGCAGTGGTGTTCCAATCTGCGCAGTCGTACAGGAATCCAGGAAGCGGGATGCCGAATTGGCCCTGGCAAGGCATCGGTGCTACCAAGTCATCGTTCTGGCTGCTGCGGGTCAGCGAGGTGGTCAGTGAGAAATCGCCGTTCCAAGCGATCTTGCGGCTGAAGCTGGCGCGCAGTTGGTGGTAGTCGTTGTCGGGTTCGTAGGAGAACTCGCCCAGTCCGAGCTGTGGGGTCGACACTGGTACAACGGGATAGGTGCCCAGTGGTACTTCGTAATCGAAGCTGTTGTAAGCATTGCGGAAATATGAACCGGTATAGCCGAATTCCATCCGCCACAGGTTGCCAACAAAACGCAGGCCACCATTGAGATTCACTGTGCTGTCATCAATCGGGCGAGGAATTTCGTAGACACCACCGTTGTCGGGAAACGGGTAGTTGAAGAAGAATGGGCCGCCGAACTGACGTGCGCCCTCGCGGGTCTCGTGGCTGCCGTTGAAGTAGCCAGTCCAGCGCTTGTTGAAGGCGTAAGTGATGCCCAGCCCCTGCTTGTCGCGAACCACCTTGAGGATACTTTCCGGCTGTGCTGCTGATACCGCTGCGACTTGCGCCGAGGTGCTGGTGGTAGGAGTCAGCGGCTCCTTCAATGTCAGGTGTTGGCTGCCGATGCCGTCCCAGATCGAGCGCGCGTTGCCACTGACGACATTCGGCTGGGAACGAACGAAGGCCTGCATCCGGTACTTGCCTGCTTTGCCGAGCAGGGCACGGTAGTACTGGCTGTCTTCGTTGAGCATCGAGCCGTGGAATTCAAAGTAGCGGCCGTCGGATGGGTGCTCGAAACGCAGGTCGGCCCCCAGGACCATGCCGTCGTCCCAATTGGAGAAACGCCGCCACTGCATCGCGTTCTCGTCGCCGGAAAGCGACAGGTAGCCCAACTGGAACGTTTTCCGGCTCAGCCACTCGCCATCTTCGGCATATTCGGGTGTGGCCGGGACGCAGGTATAGAGGAAACCGGTCGGGGTACGTTTGGGTTCGCCAGCCAGCCAGCTATAGCTGTCCGGGTCGCAACCATGGTCGAGTTTGCCGGCGGGGTTGAGCGCGTTGCCAAACTGCAGGTCAATACCCAATCCGCTGTCTTGCGCGTACGCGTGACCAGCGCCCATTGCCAACGATAGCAGCGACAGACGCAATAAACTGTTTCGAGCTTGCCAAGCTTTGGACATCATGGCTCTCCCGCTACTTGTGGAATCGCGGTCCAGAAGGGTTATTGGAACCATGGATCTGGGAATGGCAGCTCAGGCAGCCACGTCCCATCAAACGCTCGTCCGGAGCTGCGCCGGTAGCCAGCATCTGCTCGTTGAACAGATCGTTGGGGTGACGCATGTGCGAGTGGCATTGTTGACACAGCATCGGCACCGGAGCGACCAACAACGCATGCTGGTTCGACCCATGAGGGGTGTGGCAGTTCAAGCAGCTTTCGCGTACTGGTGCATGCTCGAACAGGAATGGACCGCGCTTCTCGGCGTGGCACTGGTAGCAGGTCTCGTTGACGGTATTGGTTTTCAGCAGGGGGGCATTGATCGTCCCATGTGGGTTGTGACAGTCGACGCAGGCCATCTGGCCTTCTGGCAGGGGCATGTGCGAGCGACGGTTGAACTGCTGGCGGATGTCCTTATGGCAGGTCGCGCATGTATCGTTGATCGATTGCTTCGCGGTCAGCCCCTCGGCCGAAAGTTTGGCCATCGGGTTGTGGCAGTCACTGCACGACAGGTCGTTGCGCTGGTGCACCGAACCGGTCCAGTGGTCGCGAGGGCCGCCGGCGTGACAGCCGAGGCAGCTGGAGGTCTGTGTCTGGATCGGGGTGCCGCCGTCGTGGGTAAAGGCGATGATCAGGCCTTTCTTTGTGGGGTTCTCGGCATGAGCCGAACCGGCTCCGTGACAGGCCTCGCAGGTTGCAGTCGAGGGGTCGGCGGCCAACGCCACGCGCATGCCCAAGGCATGGGTTGTATGGGCGAAGTTCTGCTGCTCGCGCGAATGGCAGGCGGTGCAAGTGGCTTCGCCGACAGGCTTAGCATCCGGGGCCTGTGGATTGCGGGCTGCAGTTGCGTGGGCAAAGCCGGGGGGCGCATCAAACCCGCCGTGCCAAGCCTGCGGCCCTTCGCTTGCAAGATTGGTTTCCGGCAAGTTGTGCGGGTTGCTTCCCCGCGTGTCCTGCGCGCCAACCGGCGTCAGCCAGCCGACAGTCACGAGAATGGCAACTGCTGAAAGCAGCAAACCCGCGAAAAATCGCATTGTTCCCTCCTTGCACTAGCTGGCCGATGCTGCTGGCTAATTGCACGGTATAACCACAATTACACTTAAGTCTGGGAACAAATTTCCAGAAGGTCAAGTGCGGGTGCAGCAAAATCGGAGAGGAGGGGGGGCAATCAGGCCGCAGAAATGGGCAGCATGCCGTGCAGGAAGATCGATAGTGCCTTGCGGGCGCCTTCGCGCAGCTGTTCCTGGCTCATCCGGTCCATGCGGCCGCTGGCGCTGTGAATGATCACTGTGCCGAATACCATCGGGAAAAACTGGCTGGCCGCCAGTTCGGGAGGGAAGGGTCTCAGCCGTCCGGCATCCATTTCGCGGGTGAAGTATTCGGTCAGCGAGTGTTCTGCAGTCTCCACTCCGTAAGCGAAGAACCAGTCGCGCAACTCGGGAAACTGCAGTCCTTCGGCCAGGACGATGCGGTGGGTGACGATCCGTTCCGGGGTCAGGAATTCGTCCAGCATGTGTTCGGCGGCGGTGACCAGCGCCTGTTCCGGCGGCAGCGGGGACTGCAGAAGTTCGTCGAGATCCTCGCCGAAGGCGCGAATGCTGCGGGCCATGATCGCGTGCGCCAATCCTTCCTTGTCGCCGAACACGCGGTACAGAGTGGCCAGCGAACCGCCAGCCTTGGCGACGATGTCCGACAGCCGCGCGTTGCGGTAACCCTTTTCCAGGAAAACCTCAGTCGCGGCCGCCAAGATGCGTTCGACACGCTCCTCGCCACGCTTGCGCAATTCGACTTGCGGGCGGGGCTTGATCGGTGCCGAGGCTTCGTAATCAGTCCGTGATTTTGCTTGGCGTTTCATGTTCGATGGCAGAAGACGGAGTGTGGCAAGCCGGAGATGCGGGGCCGAATGCGCAATGTAACTGCCCGGAGGATGCCAGCGGTGGTCGGAGAGCCTTGCAAAAGGTTTCCAGTTCCGGGCAGTTCAGGTCCCGTGGTTCGGACGTGACGCGGTATACGGTACCACCCGCATTTGTGTATGGCACATTTCTGCTGGACCGAATTGTCCGGCAGGGTCAATTCAGCGAAATTTTTATCGCGGCAGCGGCCGCCAACGGCGCAAGGATGATGACCAATATCAGTCCTGCGGCCAGCATCAGCAAAGGGCCAACCGGATCGGCGCCTTGCGCTGCGCGGGCAACGCTGCCGACACCGAACACCAGCACGGGAACGTACAGCGGCAAGGCCAGCAACGCGACCAGGATGCCGGAACGGCGCATGCCGACCGTCAATGCCGCGATCACCGAGCCGAGCAGGCCAAGCAGCAGTGTGCCCATCAGCAACGAAACCATCAGCACCGGGAGCAGTGCGTGCGGCAATTGCAGCAGTTCGGCGAACACCGGCGTGGCCAGCACCAGCGGCAGCGAGGTGCCCAGCCAGTGCCCGAACACGCGCACCGTTACCAGCCAGGTCAGCGGTACCGGCGCCAGCAGCCATTGCTCCAGCGAGCCGTCGTCGGCATCGCCGCGGAACAGGCTGTCCAGCGAAAGCAGGCCGGCGAGCAGCACGGCCACCCACAGCACGGCGGCGCCGACACTGGCCAGTCGTTGCGGATCGCGGCCCAGGGCGAGGGCGAACAGCACCACCACCAGCAGGGCGAACAGCATTGGCTGGAAGGCGTCGCCGCGCCGGCGCCACAGCAGCCGCAGGTCGCGCAGCAGCAGGGTGCGGGCGCTGGAAAGCAGGGTCGGCGAATTCATCCGGTCACCGCCCGCAGCAGCAGGGTGGAAGTGCGCACCGGCGGCGCCGCGTAGGCGCCGTGGGTGGTGACCAGCGCCGCGCCGCCGGCCTGCAACTGTGCCGAAATCATCCGGTTGACCAGATTGATGCCGTCCAGGTCGAGGTTGGCATAGGGTTCGTCGAGCAGCCACAGCTGCGCCGGCGACAGCCACAGCCGGGCCAGCGACAGGCGCTTCTTCTGCCCGGCCGACAACTGCCGTGCCAGCGCTTCCTGGTAACCGGCCAGGCCGACGATGGCCATCGCTTCGTCGATGCCGTGTCCGTCGCGCTGTCCATGCAGGCCGCACAGGAATTCGAGATTCTCGACGGCGCTCAGGTCGGCCTTCAGACCCGGCAGGTGTCCCAGATAGGCCGCACCGTGCGGCGAAGCGAAGCGCACGCTGCCGGCATCGGCCGACAGCAGACCGGCGAGCACCCGCAGCAGGGTGGTCTTGCCGGCGCCATTGTCGCCTTGCACCAGCAGGGCCTCGCCGGCCTGCACGGAAAAGTCCAGCGGCCCGAACACCGGCATGTCGTTGCGGGAAAAGGCCAGGCCGCTTGCGGTCAGCAGGGGCGGGGAGGAAGCGACGGCGCTCATCGTCGCCATTGTATCGGCAAGCGCGCTTCAGCCGGCCCAGTCGGTATAGGGATGGTCGAAGGCATCGTCCGGGCGCGGCCACAACATGCGCAGGCGGACCGGTTGTCCCTGCTGCCAGTACAGGATTCCGGCCTGGCCGAAGTCGCGGGCCAGCGCCTCTGCCTGGTGTAGTGGCAGGTCCGACACCAGTTGGCCGTATTCGACCGCACCGCCCTGCGCATTGCAGCCCAGGGCGGTGCAGGCGTTGTAGCCGGCACTGGACAGGCGCTGGCTCAGGCGTTCGCCCGCCAGTCGGTTCTCGCCCGGGGTGGCGGCATCGGAGTGCGGGTTCCAGGCGGTGATGAAGGTGTAGCTGGCGCCCGGCAGCAGGCGTTCGATGTCGTCGGCTGGCATGCCGACCTGGAACAGCCATTCGCGCCGGCCGATGGCGACGAAGTAATGGGCCAGGGCATAGGCTCTGGCCAGTTGCACGGTCGTTTCCGTTCCCGGAACACTGTCTTTGGACATGTCCGCGATCCCCAGTCGCCCGCTTTGCGTACACTGCGGCCCCCGTACCCTGAACCATCGGAGATCGCTTTGCAAACCAAGCTGCCCAAGGTGGGGACCACCATTTTCACGGTGATGTCGCAGCTGGCCGCCAAGCACGGCGCGGTCAACCTGGGTCAGGGCTTCCCCGACTTTCCGGCGCCGGCGCGACTGGTCGATGCGCTGGCGCAGGCCATGCGCGAGGGCCACAACCAGTACGCGCCGATGACCGGCGTGCCGGCGCTGCGGCAGGCGATCGCCGACAAGGTGGCGCGCTGTTACGAGGTACGGGTCGACGCCGAAAGCGAGATTACCGTGACCAGCGGCGCCACCGAGGCGCTGTTCGATGCGATCCACGCGGTGGCGCGGACCGGTGACGAGGTGATCGTGCTGGACCCGGCCTACGACAGCTACGAGCCGGCGATCGAACTGGCGGGCGCGGTCGCCGTGCATGTGCCGCTGGATCCGCAGACCTTTGCCGTGGACTGGGAACGGGTGCGGGCGGCGATCACTCCGCGCACCCGGCTGCTGATGATCAACAGTCCGCACAACCCGTCCGGCGCCATGCTGGACGAAGGCGACATGCAGGCGCTGGCCGCGATCCTGCGCGACAGCGGCATTTTCCTGATCTCCGACGAGGTCTACGAGCACATCGTGTTCGACGGCCGTCGTCACGAATCGGCGCTGCGTTACCCGGAACTGCGCGAGCGCGCCTTCGTCGTGTCCAGCTTCGGCAAGACCTACCACTGCACCGGCTGGAAGATCGGCTACGCGATCGCGCCGCCGGCGCTGAGTGCGGAATTCCGCAAGGTCCACCAGTACAACACCTTCACCAGCTTCTCCCCGGCGCAATATGCCTTCGCCGAAATGATCCGCGCCGAACCCGAGCACTACGAGCAGCTCGGCGCGTTCTACCAGGTCAAGCGCGACCGCTTCCGCGCGCAGCTGCTGCAGACGAAACTGCAGCCGCTGCCGGTGCCGGGCGGGTATTTCCAGCTGGTGGATTATTCGGCGGTCAGCGATCTGCCGGATCACGAATTCGTCCGCTGGCTGACCATCGAGCACGGCGTCGCCGCGATCCCGCTGTCGCCGTTCTACGCCGTGCCGCCGCCGGGGCAGAGGCTGGCGCGCTTGTGTTTCGCCAAGAACGAGGCCACGCTGGACGCGGCGATCGGGCGCTTGAAAAGGCTGTAGGGGCGGCATCAGCCGCGACCGGGCTTTCATGGGAAAGCTTCTTCGCGGCTGACGCCGCTCCTGCAGGAAGCCCCCCCTACAGGAACACGAACGATGCAAGACCTGCGCATTTCCCTGGTCCAGGGCGCGACCCGCTGGCACGACCCGGTTGGCAACCGCGGGTACTACGCTGAGCTGATCGCGCCGCTGGCCGGCAACACCGACCTGGTGGTCCTGCCGGAAACCTTCACCAGTGGCTTCAGCAACGATGCCATCGACAGGGCCGAGGACATGGACGGGCCGACGGTGGCGTGGATCCGGCAGCAGGCGCGCGACCTCGGCGCCGCCGTGACCGGCAGCGTGCAGCTGCGGAACGAAGGCGGCGACGGCGCGGTCCAGGTATTCAATCGCCTGCTGTGGGCGACGCCCGACGGCGAGCTGGACTGGTACGACAAGCGCCACCTGTTCCGCTACGCCGGCGAGCACAAGCGCTACGCGGCCGGGCGCGAACGGCTGACGGTGGAGTGGAAGGGCTGGCGGATCAATCCGCAGGTCTGCTACGACCTGCGTTTCCCGGTGTTCTGCCGCAACCGCTACGACGTCGAGCGGCCCGGTGGGCTGGACTTCGACCTGCAACTGTTCGTTGCCAACTGGCCATCGCCACGCGCGTACGCCTGGAAGACCCTGCTTCGCGCCCGTGCGATCGAGAACCTGTGCTATGTGGCCGCGGTCAACCGGGTCGGCCGCGACGGCAACCAGCTCGATTACGCCGGCGACAGCGCGCTGATCGACTGTCTCGGCCAGCCGTTGGCCGAGATGGGGCCGGAAGAGGGCATCGTGACCACCATCGCCTCGGCCGAGGCGCTGCTGCAACACCGTGAACGTTTCCCGGCGATGCTGGATGCGGACCGTTTCACACTGGACTGAGCGTGTGCGGCCTCAGCGGTAACCGGCTGCCTGCAGTTCGAACAGCTCGGCGTAGCGGCCGCCCTGCGCCATCAATTGTTCGTGGGTGCCGCTGGCTTCCACCTTGCCCTGGTCCAGCACCAGGATGCGGTCGGCCATGCGCACGCTGGAGAAACGGTGCGATATCAGCACCGCGGTACGGTCGTCGGATAGTTCCTTGAAGCGCTGGAATACCTCGAACTCGCTGCGCGCATCGAGCGCCGCGGTCGGTTCGTCCAGGATCATCACCTGCGCGTCGCGCATGTAGGCGCGGGCGATGGCGATCTTCTGCCACTGGCCGCCGGACAGGTCCAGGCCGGTATGGAAACGGCGGCCGATCAGCTGGTCGTAGCCGTGCGGCAGGGTGGCGACCACCTCGTCGGCCATGCCGCGCTCGGCGGCGCGGCGGATGCGTTCGCCATCGCCGATGAACTCCACCTGGCCCATGCCGATGTTCTCGCCGGCGGTCAGGTGGTAGCGGACGAAGTCCTGGAAGATCACCCCGATGTTGGCGCGCAATTCGTCGATGTCGTAGTCGCGCAGGTCGTGGCCGTCGAGCAGGATGCGGCCCTCGTCGGGGTCGTACAGCCGCGCCAGCAGCTTGACCAGGGTGGTCTTGCCGGCGCCGTTCTCGCCGACCAGGGCCAGCACTTCGCCGGCGCGCAGCTCGAAGCTCAGTTCGCGCACCGCCCAGCGCTCGGCGCCCGGATAGCGGAAGCCGACGCCTTCGAACACGAAACCCCGGCAGATCGGCCGCGGGAACGCGACCGGATGCGGCGGCGAGACGATCTCCGGCTGGACTTCGAAGAACGAGAACAGGTCATCCAGGTACAGGGCCTGGCTGGCGACCTGCGAGAACCCGGCCAGCAGGCCTTCCAGCAACTGGCGCAGGCGCTGGAAGCTGCCGGCCAGGAAGGTCAGGTCGCCGATGCTGAAATCGCCGCGCACCGTGCGCCAGGCGATGTAGCCGTAGGCGGCGTAGTAGCCCATCGTGCCGAGCGCGGCCAGCAGGGTGCCCCAGAAGGCACGCTGCCGCGCCAGTTGGCGGTTGGCCAGATAGAACTTGTTGGCGAGGTCGCGGTAGCGGTCGATCAGGAAGCGGTTGAGGTTGAAGATCTTGACCTCTTTGGCTGTCTCCACGCTGGCGCCGGCCTGGCGCAGGTATTCCAGCTGGCGGCGCTCGGGCGTCCAGCGGAAGTTGAGCGAGTAGCCCTGGGTGTTGAAATGCGATTCGCCAAGGAATGCTGGTACCAGCGCCACCGCTAGCAATACGATCAACCATGGCGCGTACACCACCAGGCCGGCGGCCAGGCTGATCACGGTAATGGTGTCCTGCGCCTGCCCGAACAGCAGACTCATCAGGTTGGAGCGGCCCATGGTCTGCCGGCGCGCGCGTTCCAGCTGGTCCTGCAGGTCGGCGTCCTCGAAATCCTCCAGGTCCAGGGTCGCCGCGTGCTCCATCAGGCGGATACTGGTGGCGTTGTTGAACAGCTCCGACAGCAGGGTATCGGCGTAGCCGACCAGACGGCCGAGCAGGTCGGACAGGATCGCCAGGCCGAACTCCAGCGCCAGCAGCCACAGCAGGTGATTTAGCATGCCGTCGCGCCAGGCGTCGCCGAGCTGGTCGAACGGCAGCCCGAGCCCGACCAGTCGCACCACTTCGTCGATGATCAGCTTGCCGATGTACAGCGTGGCCAGCGGCATCAGCGCGCGGATCAGGCGCAGGCCGATGCTGGTTACGGCCAGCGCGGGGCTGGTGGCCCAGACCTGCTTCAGGAACGGCGGCAGGTTGCGCATCGCGTCGAAACGCTGGCGCAGGCTGAGGCGGGATTCGGCGGTACTCGGCTTGGGAGCGGCTTCGGCGGTGCGGGAGTTGTCGGTCGGCATAGACCTATTGTGCATGCGGATCGGGCATCGGGTGAGGTGGCCTCGGGTAAAATATCGATTCCCCTGCAAGCACCGAGCCCGCCGTGAACGCTTCCCCCGCCAGCATTCGCCAGCAAGACCTGATCCAGTCCATTGCCGACGCGCTGCAGTACATCAGCTATTACCACCCGGTCGATTACATCCGCAGCCTGGCGACGGCCTACGAGCGCGAGGAATCGCCGGCGGCCAAGGACGCGATGGCGCAGATCCTGATCAACTCGCGGATGTGCGCCGAAGGCCACCGGCCGATCTGCCAGGACACCGGCATCGTCACCGTGTTCCTGGAAGTGGGCATGGACGTGCGCTGGGAGGGCTTCACCGGCTCGCTGGAAGACGCCGTCAACGAAGGCGTGCGCCGCGCCTACAACGACCCGGACAACAAGCTGCGCGCCTCGGTGTTGGCCGATCCAGCCGGCAAGCGCCAGAACACCCGCGACAACACCCCGGCGGTGATCAACGTCAAGATCGTGCCGGGCAACACCGTGGACGTGATCGTCGCGGCCAAGGGCGGCGGTTCGGAGGCCAAGAGCAAGTTCGCCATGCTCAATCCGTCCGACTCCATCGTCGACTGGGTGCTGAAGACGGTACCAACCATGGGCGCCGGCTGGTGCCCGCCGGGCATGCTCGGCATCGGCATCGGCGGCACCGCCGAGAAGGCGATGTTGCTGGCCAAGGAGTCGCTGATGGAACACATCGACATCCAGGAGTTGATCGCGCGCGGGCCGTCCAATCGGATCGAGGAACTGCGACTGGAGTTGTACGAAAAGGTCAACGCCCTCGGCATCGGTGCGCAGGGTCTGGGCGGGCTGACCACGGTGCTCGATATCAAGATCAAGGATTACCCCACGCACGCAGCCAACCTGCCGGTGGCGATGATCCCGAACTGCGCCGCGACCCGCCACGCGCATTTCACCCTCGACGGCTCCGGCCCGGTGGCGTTGACGCCGCCGTCGCTGGATGACTGGCCGAAGCTGACCTACAACCCGCAGAACGCACGACGGGTGAACCTCGACACGATCACGCCGGAAGACGTGTTGACCTTCAAGCCCGGCGAAGTGTTGCTGCTCAACGGCAAGATGCTCACCGGCCGCGATGCCGCGCACAAGCGCATGGTCGACATGCTCAACAAGGGCGAGCAGCTGCCCGTCGATCTGAAGGGGCGCTTCATCTATTACGTCGGCCCGGTCGATCCGGTGCGCGACGAAGTCGTGGGTCCGGCCGGCCCGACCACCGCCACCCGCATGGACAAGTTCACCGAACAGGTGCTGGCGCAGACAGGCCTGCTGGGCATGATCGGCAAGGCCGAGCGCGGACCGGCGGCCTTGGACGCCATCCGCAAGCACCAGTCGGTCTATCTGATGGCAGTCGGCGGTTCCGCATATCTGGTGTCGAAGGCGATCAAGGCAGCCAAGGTCGTCGGCTTCGCCGATCTCGGCATGGAGGCGATCTACGAGTTCGAGGTCAAGGACATGCCGGTCACCGTCGCCGTGGACTCCCAAGGCACTTCGGTGCACAGGACCGGTCCGCGCGAGTGGCAGGCGCGAATCGGCAAGATCCCGGTGGTGGTCGAACCAGCATGAGCAAGGCGACCGTGCTTGTTGCTGGAGCGGCGGACGCTCAGTTCACGTAATCGTCGAACTTCCTGCCGCCCTGGAACGGCATCAGGTGCTGGCGCAGGATGCCGCGCGGCACGCTTTCCAGTTTCATCACCCCGTATTCCCGCGGCCATTGGCCGCGGTCACGCGGCAGCTTGAAGGTGCCCATCAGCATGTCCACCAGCGGCAGGTGGATCGCGTAGTTCACGTCCAGATAGTCCTCGTGCCGGGCGTGGTGCCAGTGGTGATAACGCGGCAGCACGACCAGATACTCCAGCCAGCCGAAACGGATGCCGAGGTTGGCGTGGGCGAGTACGGCCTGCAGGCCGACCAGGATCACGTAGGCGTTCACCGCCGAGGCGGAAAAGCCCAGCACCAGCAGCGGCAGCAGCACTGCGCTGCGGGTCAGCACGATCTCGACGAAATGGATGCGCGAGCCGGCCAGCCAGTCCATCTCGCGGCTGGAGTGGTGTACGGCGTGGAAGCGCCATAGCCACGGCACGTTGTGATAGGCCCGATGCAGCACGGCCTGGGCGAGGTCGGCCATGAACACGGCGATCAGGAATTGCGCCCACACCGGCAGCGACTGGATCAGGTTCTTCAGCGCCGGGAACGCGGCCAGTCCGGCGATGGTCGAGGTCGACGCGGTCACCAGGATCAGGATGAACTGCACCAGCACGTGGCTCATGAAGAAGTAGGCCACGTCGGTCCGCCAGCCGGGGCGCAACGGCGAGACCTGGCGCTGGCCGAGGTAGCGCTCCAGCGGCACGAACACCAGTGCCGAGAAGAACAGCGAGATCACGAACCAGTCCAGCCCCAGCGAGTACGGCGTCTTGCCGATCGCATCGAACTGCACGTTGGTGCCACCCAGCAGCACCGCCAGCGTTGCAGCGCCCACGCCGATGGTGGCGATGCGCTTGTTGCGGTCGCGCAGGATGGCCAGGGTGCCGAGGATGAAGGCGGCGACCAGCCCGGCCAGCAGCAGGTGGCGGGCGAACTGTTCGCTGTAGACCGCACGGAATTCCTTGCTGGTCAGCAGTTCCGGGAAGTGGAAACACAGCACCGCCAACAGGCTCAGCACGCCGAGCATGGCCGAGGCATAGGCGAAGAACGAACGGCGCGGGCGGGTCACGAGGCCTCCTTGCGGATGGGGGGTCTTCCTACCCGGGATTGTATGTCAGTCGATGTGCCTGCCGTCCAAGCCGACTCCTGCTTCGCCCTCCCGCGAGCCCGGTTACGGCGTCGGTAGAATGTCGAGCACCGCCTCGGGCGGGCGGCACAGGCGTGCGCCCAGTGCGGTGACGACGATCGGCCGGTTGATCAGGACCGGATGCGCCAGCATCGCCTCGACCAGCGCCGCGTCGTCGGCCTCGGCCAGCCCCAGTTCGGCGTACAGGGATTCCTTCTGCCGCATCACCTCGCGCACCGGCACCTGCATGCGCTCGATCAGCGCCAGCAGGGTGGCGCGGTCGGGCGGGTCCTGCAGGTATTCGATCACGCTCGGCTCGATGCCGGCGTTGCGGATCATTGCCAGGGTGTTGCGCGAAGTGCCGCAGCGCGGGTTGTGGTAGATCGTGACGTCGGCCATCAGTACCACTCCAGCAGTGAAACGCCGAGACCGATGTAGGTCGCCTTGTGGTTGTAGTCGATCATGCTCTCGCCGTAACCGTCGAACACCTGCACGTGTCCGCGCAGCAGGTTGTTGATCGGAAACCCCCAGTCCAGCTGCAACGCGCCGTGCGAGCGGTCGCCGCCGCGCAGCGAATGCCGCGCCATCAGCGAGACCTCGTGGCCGTCGCGATGGTAGGTCAGGGTGGCATCGCCGCGGCCGATGTAGTCTTCCATGTCGTGATTGTTGTCGTCCTCGGCGTCTTCCTCGATGCGGTACCACGGCCGCAGCACCAGCGCCCAGTTCTCGCGGTCCAGGCCGACGTTCAGGATCACCCGGTTCCAGCTGCGCGACAGCGGGTCGGCACGACCGTTGGACTGGTGGGTCAGCGAAATGCCGGTCATGCGTCCAGCCCAGCCACCGAGGTGGTAGCTGTTGCGGAACACTAGTATTGCTTCCGGTTCGTAGTTGGTTTCGCGGAACGGGCGCGAGGTCTCGCTGTTGTAGGCCTGCCAGCGCGAGCTCTGGGTATAGCCGACCCAGACGTCGCCGTTGTCGCCGAACAGGTTCTCGGCGACCTTGGTCTTGAAGCTGAGCTGGAATTTGAGCTCGGTGTTCTGCAGGTTCTGCGGGGTGGTCACCCGGTTGGCCGGGTTCGGCGAATACGGCAGTTCGTTGGTCTCGCTGGTCCAGAACGCCGGCAACAGGTACACCGGCTTGTAGGCGCGCAGGTTGAAGGTACCCAGCTTGGAGTCGCGGGCCAGTTCCCAGCGGCTATCCAGCAGCGAGCCGCGACCGGCGTTGCCGAGCGCCTGGGCCGAGGCGGATTCGTCGTACTTGAACAACTCGTCGACCCGTTGCCGCAGGCGGGACTCGGCAGGGTCCGCGGGCTTGTTCTCGACGGCGACATCTTCGGCCGCCAGCCGGGCTTCGGCAGCGGCCTGGTCGGCCAGGCTGGCATCGTGCGATCCACGGCCGGCCAGCGCGTCGTAGCACTGCAGCCGTCGGGCATCGCTTTCGATGCCGGCACAGGCTTCCAGGGTCTGCGGCGAGGCGGCCAACAGCAGGGTCGGGGTCGCCAGCGGCAACAGGGCGAGGGCGGCAAGCGGGGGGTGTCGCATGCGGACGGACAATTCCTTTACCGATGAGTGCAGCAATGCTAATCGATTCGCGTGCCGCAGGTGTTTCAGACCAGCCAGGCGAACACGAACAGGCCCAGCATGGCAAAGGTCAGGCCCAGCTTGAGGACCACGCCGATCACGATGCCCAGCCAGGTGCCGAAACCGACCTTGGTGGCCTTTCGCCATTCGCGGCTGTGCCACAGCTCGCCGGCCAGGGCGCCGACGAAGGGCCCGACCAGCAACCCGATCGGCATGAAGAACAGGCCGATCAGGCTTCCCAGCACCGAGCCGAGCAGCGCCTTGCGGCTGGCGCCGACCCGTTGCGCGCCGATCGCGGTCGAGAAAACGTCGACCGCCAGCGACAGCAGGGTCAGCAATCCCAGCAGGGTCAACGTGACCCAGCCGATCTGCTCGAAATTGCCCGCCCAGGCGGCCAGCAGCATGCCGACGAAGACCAGCGGCAGGCCCGGCAGGGCCGGCAGGATCACGCCGGCGACCCCGATCAGGATCAGCACGCCGGCCAGCACGTACCACACGGGTTGCAACTCAAGAGGCATATTACTTACAAATCAATTGGTTACATGAAATGTCGAATGACAAATTCAGCAATTGCAATTTTACAGGGGGCGGGTTAGTGTGGGGGCGCTGTGCTTGCAAAGGTCACCGCGGAATGTGGCCTGATGCGGTCGTCCCGGATTCGCTGCATCGTTACACGCTTGCTCCTTAGCAACCAGCCGACACTCAACCGATTTGTTTCCGCCACTCGTTTCAAGGGGTCAGTGAAAGATGTCCGAGCGTGAAAACGGAACCGTGAAGTGGTTCAACGATGCCAAGGGGTTCGGCTTCATCAGCCGCGAGAACGGCGAGGATGTGTTCGTGCATTTCCGCGCCATCCAGGTGCAGGGATTCAAGAGTCTGAAGGAAGGCCAGAAGGTCAGCTTCACGGTCGTGCAAGGCCAGAAAGGCCTGCAGGCCGACGCCGTCGAGCCGATCTGAGCGGCGGAACATGAAAGACATTCCGCCGTGCCGTTCCGGCGCGGTGGTGGACTGGCCCGGCCGAAAGCCGGGCTTTTCTTTTGCCGTTGCCGTCAGATTTCAACGCGGCACGACCCGGCCATCGACCACACGCACCACGGCGTTCTCGCGGATGCCGCCGAGCTGATCCTGGTGGATCACCAGGCTGCGGCCATCGTCCATGCGCACGTGGATGTCGTAGCTGTCGCGCGCCGGCGCGGCCGGCTGCGGTGCGCCCTGCGCTACTGAGCCGACGATCCCACCCAGCACCACGCCCCCCTGCGTGCTCTGGCTGGTCCGCGCGGAGGACACCACGTCGATGGCGGTGACGATGCCGCAATCGCGGCATGCCGCTGTCGGTGCCGGAGCCGGTGCATGATTGCCAGACGTGACCGTCGCCGTGCCGGCGCAAGCGGACAAGGCCAGCAGCGCCAGGCAGACGATCGCAGCGCGCAGGTCGCGCACCGGGAATCAGCCCCGGAAGTCCTGGTGGCAGCCCTTGCAGCTTTGCATGAACTGGTCGGCCATCGCACCGGCGGCGGCGCAGTCGGTCGGCGGCGTGGCCAGGCTGGCGTCGAGCTTGGCGCGGAACTGGCTGGCATGATCGCTGAAGCGCTGGTCGTCGGCCAGGTCGGGGAAGGCCATTTCCAGATCGTTGGCCATCGCGCGCAGGGTGCGCACATGCGGGACGGTATCGGTGGCGGCGCAGCGGTTGGCGGACACGGCCTGCTGCAGCAGCTTGCTGTGCTTGCCCATCACGTTCATCACGCTGTCCGGATAGGGGTCGTGGCGGGCCTGCAGGGCGCGCACGATCATCACCGTTGCCACGCTGCCGATCACCAGACCGATCAGGAACATGAACAGGTAACGGGAAGCGGCGGAGGGGCGGGTCGGTGCAGCATCGCTGGCCATGGGGCGGGCTCCTTGGTGGGGGCGCTGGGACGTCGTGTTGCATGGTACGACGCCCGACCAGTCGCGCGCCACGCCTAGAATATCGATATGGATCATATTGTCGTGGATGGACGTGGATAGCGCTGCAAGCGAACGTTTCGCGGGAATCGACCGGTTGTACGGCACCGGCGCGGTCGGCCGTCTGGCGGCGAGCCGGGTGGCGGTGGTCGGCATGGGCGGGGTTGGCTCATGGGTGGCCGAAGCGCTGGTGCGTTCCGGCGTGGGCCATCTAAACCTGATCGATGCCGACGACATCTGCGTCTCCAATACCAACCGGCAGTTGCCCGCGCTGGAGGGCCAGTACGGCCGCAACAAGGCCGAGGCGATGGCCGAGCGCTGCCGCGCGATCAACCCGCAGGCCACGGTCGAGGCGGTGCCGGCCTTCGTCACCCCGGCCAACCTGCAGGAGTTGCTGGATCGCGGTTTCGACCTGGTGCTGGATGCTTGCGACAGCTTCCGGGTCAAGGTCGAGATGATCGCCTGGTGCCGGCGGCGCAAGCTGCCGCTGGTGGTGTCCGGTTCGGCCGGCGGGCGCACCGATCCCACCCAGGTCCGCGTGCGCGACTTGTCGCGTACCGAGCACGACGCCCTGCTGGCGTTGGTGCGCAAGAAGCTGCGCGGCGAATTCGGTTTCCCGAAGAATCCGCAGCGCTATTTCGGCGTGCCGGCGGTGTATTCGCTGGAAAACGTCAAGTATCCGCAGGCCGACGGCAGCGTCTGCGGCTTGCGCCCGGTGCTGGGCGCCGATGCCGCCCTGAAGCTGGATTGCGGGTTGGGCCTGGGCGCCGCGACCCACGTCACCGGCAGCTTCGCCTTCGCGATGGTCGGCAAGGCGCTGGAACTGCTGCTGAAACGGCCGCCGTAAGGCCCTGCCGGGTCATCCGGCGGTCGGATCCAGCTTAAGCCGGAACAGCCGTGCCGCATTGCGGGTGGTGGCCTCGACCAGCGTGGCTGGCGGGATGCCGCGCAGTTCCGCGATGGTTTCGCAGACGACAGGCAGCCGCGCCGGTTCGTTGCGCTGGCCGCGGATCCCCGCATCCGGCTGGTCCGGCGCGTCGGTTTCCAGCAACAGGGTGTCCAGCGGGACCTCGGCGGCGATCCGGCGCAGCCGGCGGGCGCGTTCGTAGGTCACCGGCCCGCCCAGGCCGATCAGGAAATCCAGCGAGGCAAGTTGTTTCGCCTGCTCCGGGCTGCCGGAAAAGCTGTGCACGACACCGCGCAACGGTCCGGTCCGGCGGATCGCAGCGATGACCGCATCGACCGCACGCCGCGCATGCACGATCACCGGCAAGTCGAATTCGCGCGCCAGCCGCAGCTGACCCTCGAAATAGCCAAGCTGGGCGTCCGGATCGAGGCCTTCGACGAAATGGTCCAGCCCGCATTCGCCGACCGCGACCGGGCGCTCGCGCTCGATCCAGGCGCGCAGTTCCTCCAGGTGTTGCGGGCGGTGTTCGGCCAGGTACATCGGGTGCAGGCCGTAGGCCGGGAACAGGCCGCTGCCCGGCGCGCACAGCCCGCGCAGTTTCGGCCAGCCGGCCGCGGCGACCGCGGGGACGATCTGGGCATGCACGCCGGCGGCGCGTGCGCGCTCAACGACTGCGGCGCGATCGGGGTCGAATTCGCCGGAGTCGAGGTGACAGTGGCTGTCGACCAGCACCGGACCGGTCAGCGCTGCGGTTCGACCGGCGGCGCCTGCTCGATGACCTCCGGCGATTTGCGCTGCTTCCAGTTGGCCAGCAGCAGGGTGCCCAGGCCGAGCAGGATCTCGTCGGCGAACGGCACGAAGTCCGGAATCAGGGTGTCGATCACGAACAGCGCAGCGACCAGCTTGAACAGGGTCGGGTAACGCAGCTTGCGCGCCCATTCCATGATCGGATGCAGCAGGGGAGTGGCCATGGCGAACGGCTCCGCATTCGGGAATGCGAACACGCTACCACGGCGACACGGGCGGTTCATGCGGCGGCAGGTCGGGCCCTGGACTGGGCGGGTTTTCGTTCAGGCAAGGCGTGATGCAATGTTGTCGGAAATTTCCCCGCCATGTCGCCGGCCTGCCCGGCAGGAGCCTCCCATGAACCGGAACGTTGCCACGATATTGATAGCGCTCGGAGCCCTGGTGCTCGGCGGGGCAGCGGTCGCGGCCTACATGAGCCGGCAGGCCCCGGCGCCCGCCGCCATGCTGGACACGGCTTCGCTGCCGGAAGCGGTTTCGCAGGCGCAGGACGACGTTGCCGCCGTCGACAACAGCATCCCGGAGCCGGTTGTCGAGTACGCGCGGGTGCTGAGCGTCGCACCGGTAACCAGTAAGGAAAAGGTATACGCCACCGTGATCGGCAGCGAGGCGGTGCGCGAGACCACCACGACCACGACCCCGCACGAGGTCTGCGAGGACGTGGTGATCGAGGAGCGCGCGCCGGAGAAGGACGGCAATGTCGGCGGCACGGTAGCCGGCGCGGTCATCGGCGGCGTGCTCGGCCACCAGGTCGGCGGCGGCAACGGCAAGAAAGCGGCGACGGCCGCCGGCGCCGTGGTCGGCGGTATCGTCGGCAACAAGATCGACAAGAATCACCAGGGCGGCGAAGTGACCAGCCGTACCGAGCGCCAGTGCCACACCGAGCAGGCCAGCTCGGAATCGACCCGGGTGACCGGCTACAACGTCACCTACCGCAATCCGGACGGCACCACCGGCACCATGCGCATGGACAAGAAGCCGGGCAACAGCATCCCGATGGGCAGCACCGACAAGGTGCTGGGCTACGACGTGACTTACCGTCTCGGCGACGAGGAAAAGACCATCCGCATGGACAGCAAGCCGGCCGGCGACAGCCTGCCGGTGATCGACGGCAAGGTGATGGTGGCCGCGGCCGGCGAGGGCGACCAACGAGGGGGCTGATTGCCCCACTGCGGCACGCAGTACGCAACCGGTACCGTTTCGGGGGAAAGGTCGGGGTTACGGCGTGGCCGTAGTCGCGAATACAATTGCCGCTTCCGCAACTGACCGGCATCGGCAATGGCCCTGAATCCCTTCGATCTCTACGACGTCCGTTCCCTGCTCAGCGAAGAAGAGCGCGCGGTGCAGGACAGCGTGGCGCGTTTCGTCGACGAGCGCGTGCTGCCGATCATCGGCGACTGCTTCGACCAGGGTCGCTTCCCGATGGAGCTGCTGCCGGAGATTGCCGAACTGGGCCTGCTCGGCTCCTCGCTGCCCGAGGAGTACGGCTGCGCCGGCCTCAACGGCGTCAGCTACGGCCTGATCTGTCAGGAACTGGAACGCGGCGACAGCGGCCTGCGCAGCTTCGTCAGCGTGCAGTCCTCGCTGTGCATGTACCCCATTTACGCCTACGGCAGCGAAGAGCAGCGCCGACGCTGGCTGCCGGACATGGCCGCCGGCAAGGTCATCGGCTGCTTCGGCCTGACCGAGGCCCACGGCGGCTCCGATCCTGCCAGCATGAAGACCCATGCCCGCCGCGACGGCGAAGACTGGGTGCTGAACGGCTCCAAGATGTGGATCACCAACGGCAACCTGGCCGATATCGCCATCGTCTGGGCGCATACCGACGACGGCATCCAGGGTTTCGTCGTCGAAAAGGGTTTCGCCGGCTTCACCGCGCAGGAAATCAAGCACAAGATGAGCCTGCGCGCCTCGGTGACCAGCGCGCTGTATTTCGACGGTGTGCGTGTGCCGGAGGCCAATCGCCTGCCCAACGTGAAAGGCCTGAAGGGGCCGCTTGGCTGCCTGACCCAGGCCCGCTACGGGATCAGCTGGGGTCCGGTCGGCGCCGCCATCGCCTGTTTGCAGGAGGTTCTGGAATACACCAAGGAGCGGATGCTGTTCGGGCGCCCGGTTGCGGCCACCCAGAGCGCGCAGATCAAGATGGCCGACATGGCCCGCCGCATCACCTGCGGGCAACTGCTGGCCCTGCAGCTGGGGCGGCTGAAGGATGCCGGAACCCTGCAGCCGCAGCAGGTCTCGCTGGCCAAGTGGAACAACTGCCGCATGGCCATCGACATTGCCCGCGAATGCCGCGACCTGCTCGGCGGCGCCGGCATCACCACCGAGCATGCCGCCATCCGTCACGCGCTGAACCTGGAATCGGTGATCACCTACGAAGGCACGGAAACCGTGCACCAGCTGGTGATCGGCCGCGAGCTGACCGGTATCAACGCGTTCTGACCCAGCGGCCGCACGCTTCCCGCCATTGCGGCGGGCGACACCCTGATTCCGAGTCCGTCCATGACTGCCAAAGCAATCCCCGCCCGCATGAAGGGCGTCAACCGCGCCGAGATCTGCGACCGCAATTTCAGCGAGTTCGTGCAGGAATGGAGTGGCGATGTGCGCCGTCGTCCTGCCGCCGGCGAGCAGGTGCTGCCGGGCAGCGCGCTGGACGCGAACGGCTTCGTCGAACTGCTGGAATCGCAGTTGGTCAGCCGTCACCTCGACCTGATGGCGCGCGTATTGCGGGTGCAGAACAAGGTCTTCTACACCATCGGCAGCTCCGGCCACGAAGGCAACGCGATGGTGGCGCGGCTGACCCGGCATACCGACCCTGCATTCCTGCACTATCGCAGCGGCGGCTTCATGGCCGAGCGCTTCCGCAAGCTGCCGGGAATGGACCCGGTGATGGATTCGGCGCTGTCCTTCGCCGCCAGTGCCGAGGACCCGGCCAGCGGTGGTCGCCACAAGGTCTGGGGCAGCAAGCCGCTGTGGGTGTTGCCGCAGACCTCGACGATCGCCTCGCACCTGCCCAAGGCGCTGGGTACCGCGGTCGCCATCGAGCAGGCGCGCCGCATTGGCCATGCCTTGCCGATCCCCGACGACAGCATCGCGATCTGCTCGTTCGGCGATGCCTCCAGCAATCACGCCACCGCGCAGACCGCGTTCAACGCGGCGGCGTGGACCGCCTACCAGAAGCTGCCGGCGCCGGTGCTGTTCGTTTGCGAGGACAACGGCATCGGCATTTCGGTGAAGACCCCGGACGGCTGGATAGGCCGCAACTTCCGCAACCGCACAGACCTGGACTATTTCCATGCCGATGGCCTGGACCTGGCCGCCGGTTACGGTCAGGTGCAGGCAGCAGTGGAGCACTGCCGTCGCAGGCGCCGGCCGACTTTCCTGCACCTGCGGACCACCCGCATCATGGGCCACGCCGGCACCGACTTCGAGATCGAATGGCGTTCCATCGAAGAACTGTGCGCGGTGGAGGCGACCGATCCGCTGCTGCGCTCGGCGGCGATCGCACTGGAATCCGGCCTGTATTCGAAGGACGAATTGCTGGCCTTGTACGAAGGCATCCGCCAGCGCTGTTTCGCCGCCGCCGAGCAGGCCGACCGCACGCCAAAGATCGACACGCTGGAACAGGTGATGGCACCGCTGGCGCCGTACACGCCGATGGCGGTGGCGAAGGAGGCCGAGCGGCCGGCACCGCACGATACGCGTGTGGTCGCATTCGGTGGCGAGAACAAGCTGCCGGAAACCCTGCCGCCCCGGCACCTGTCGATCCAGATCAACAACGCGCTGCACGACCTGTTCTGCAAATACCCGGAAGCGCTGCTGTTCGGCGAGGACGTGGCGCAGAAGGGCGGCGTATACACGGTGACCAAGGGCCTGCAGAAGGCGTTCAAGGGCAGCCGCGTGTTCAACACCCTGCTAGACGAGACCATGATCCTCGGTCTGGCCCAGGGCTACGCCAACATGGGCATGCTGCCGCTGCCGGAAATCCAGTACCTGGCCTATTTCCACAACGCCTGCGACCAGATCCGCGGCGAGGCGGCCAGCCTGCAGTTCTTCAGCAACGACCAGTACCGCAACCCGATGGTGGTGCGCATCGCCGGCCTCGGCTACCAGCGCGGCTTCGGCGGTCACTTCCACAACGACAATTCCATCGCCGCCTTGCGCGACATCCCCGGCCTGGTGGTTGGCTGCCCCTCGCGCGGCGACGATGCGGCGATGATGCTGCGCACGCTGGCGGCGCTGGCCAAGGTCGATGGTCGGGTCGGCGTGTTCCTGGAGCCGATCGCGCTGTACATGACCAAGGACCTGTACGAAGCCGGCGATGGCCAGTGGCTGTTCCCGTATCCGCCGCAGGAGCAGGCCATGGCCCTGGGTGAAGGCCGCGTCTACCAGCCGGAGGCCGACGATCTGGTCGTGTTCACCTACGGCAACGGCGTGCCGATGAGCCTGCGTGCGGCACGCGACATCGAGCGCCGGCTGGGCTGGACGGTCCGGGTGGTCGACCTGCGCTGGCTGGTGCCGTTGAACGAGGGCTTCATCGCCGAACAGGCCAGGTCGGCCAAGCGGATCCTGATCGTCGACGAGGGACGCCATTCGGCCGGTGTGGGCGAGGGCATCATCACCGCGATTTCAGAAGCCGGCTACCGCGCACGTCCGTTCGGGCGCGTGGTCGGTGCCGATACCTACACGCCGCTGGCCGGTGCCGCGTTCCTGGTGCTGCCGGGCGAAGAGGACATCGTCGCCGCGGCCGAGCGGCTGGTATAACGTAGCGGTCCCGACTTCCACGGAGCACGCCATGGCCCTGCCGCGCATCGGCATCATCGTCGGCAGCTTGCGCCGGGCTTCGCTCAATCGCCAGCTGGCGCAGGCGGTGGCGGGCCTGGGCGAAGGACGTTTCGACTTCGACTTCATCGAAATCGGCGAATTGCCGCCGTACAACCAGGACGACGACGATAATTTCCCGGCCGCCGCCCTGCGCTTCAAGCAGCAGGTGGAAGCCGCCGATGCGCTGCTGTTCGTCACCCCGGAGTACAACCGCTCCGTCCCTGGCGTGCTGAAAAACGCGATCGACATCGGCACCCGCCCGGCCGGCAGCAACTCCTTCGCCGGCAAACATGCCGCGGTGATCGGTACCTCGCCGGGCGCGCACGGCACGGTGTCGGCGCAGCAGCACCTACGCAATGTGCTGGCTGCGGTGGGCGTGGCGGTGCTGCCGCAGCCGGAGATCGCCATTCAGTACCGCGAGGGCCAGATCGAAGGCGATCAGGTGCCAGACGAGCGCCTGCGCAAGTTCCTGCTGCTGTTCCTCGACCGCTTCGAGGCCTGGCTGCGCTGAATCCCGGTCTGCCCGGCGATCAGCGTCGCGGTGCGTCGAGCAGAGGTTGCGAATGCAGGGGGATGCCCCCGGCGGCGACTTCGCCCTCCACGCCGTCGGTGGGCATTACCGCCAGCGCCCGCCACGGGGGGATGCTAGTAGCGCTGACGATTCGGCCGACGGTGCGTTCACCCTGCAGCACCTCTTCGCCGGTCGTGATCGTAGCGTCGGCGGAAAACAGCGCCAGTCCGCGTTTGGCCTTACCGAGGAAATGGGTGCGGGCGACGATTTCCTGCCCCGGATAGCAGCCCTTCTTCACGCTGAAGGCTGGCAGCCGTTCCAGCGACAATTGTTGCGGCGTCCATTGCTCGCGCTGGGTGTCCGCCAATCGCGGCAAGCCGTGGCGCAGGTCGCGGCTTCGCCATTCGGCCAGGGCAGCGGGATCATCAGGACTGCCTTCGCTGTCGATGCGCAGGCAGCGAGGCGATGCAGGGTGGCCCCAGTCCAGTTCGAGCATGCCGTCGCGACGGTCGATTCCCGCGCCACGGGCGAGGGTCGGCGCATGCAAGCTGCCGCTGACCCTGAGTTCGGCGCAGGCACGCAGCTTCAACTTTCGTCGCAGGACGAAGCGCGACAGCTCAGCGACGAAGGACTCTGCCGGCATGTCGGGCAACACCAGCAGTATTTCGTCCTCGCTGTGCTTGAGCAGGGCGAACCACGCGATCACGCGGCCTTTCGGCGTCAACCATGCGTTCCATTGCCAGTGGCCTGATGGCAGGGACATCACCTCGTTGGCGAACTGCGCTTGCGCAAAAGCCGCCGCCTCCGGTCCTTGCAGCGCAATGACGGCATGGTCGGGCAGGGCGAAAAAGGATTCGCTGGTACGGGAAAGGTTGTCAGCCAAGGGGGCGAGGACTAGAATTTTGTGCGTTGCAAGAATAGCAATGATAGGTCAAACGCCCAATCCACCCGAACCCGACACCGAAACGCAGCAGCCCGAAAAGGACGTTGCGCCGAAGGAGATCGGGGGACGCGAAGGCCCCGAGCCGACGCGATACGGGGATTGGGAGAAGAACGGACGCTGCGTCGATTTCTGAGCGCGCCCGCCCAGCCACGCGACGCCGGTGACGGCGCCGCCCAGCCGAGACAACGAGTCCAGCGAATGGCGAGCCCACAACGACCGCTTTCCCCGCACCTGCAGGTGTACCGCTGGCAGATCCAGATGGCGACCTCGATCCTGCATCGCGGCACCGGGATCTTCCTGGCCCTTGGAGCCCTGCTCATCGCCGCCGCGCTGCTGGCCCTGGTGATGGGCGAGCAGCACTGGAACTGCGTCACCGGCCTGGCCGGCTCCTGGTTCGGCAAGCTGTTCCTGTTCGGCTGGAGCTGGGCCTTCGCCTACCACCTGTGCAACGGCATCCGCCACATCGTGCAGGATTTCGCCATCGGCTTCAGCATCCCGGCTTTCATCCGCAGCAGCTGGCTGTCGGTGATCGGCAGCCTGGTGATCACCGCGCTGATCTGGGCCTGCGTCCTGCTCTCCGGAGGCGCCGCATGAGCAACTTCCGCACCCCCTTGAAGAATGCCCGCGGCCTGGGCACGGCCAAGACCGGCACCGAGCATTTCGTCCATCAGCGCCTGACCGCCACCGCGCTGGTCGTGCTGGGGATCTGGTTCGTGTTCTTCGTGCTGAGCCTGCTCGGCGCCGATCATGCCGCCGCCGTGGCCGCGGTCGCCAAGCCGTGGAACGCGGTGCTGATGGTCGGCTTCCTGGTCGCGATGTTCTGGCACGCCCAGCTCGGGCTGCAGGTAGTGCTGGAAGACTACGTCCACAACTCGCTGCTGGCGTTGGCCGCGCAGGTAGCGGTGAAGTTTGTCGCCGTGCTGGGTGCCATCGTCAGCATTTTCGCCGTGGCCCGCATCGCGCTGGGGAATTGAGCCGAATGTCCGCATATAAGATCACCGAACACAAGTACGACATGGTCGTGGTGGGCGCCGGCGGCGCCGGCCTGCGCGCGACCTTCGGTCTGGCCCAGAAGGGGCTGCAGACGGTCTGCCTGACCAAGGTCTTCCCGACCCGTTCGCACACCGTGGCGGCGCAGGGCGGCATTTCCGCCGCACTGGGCAACATGGGCGAGGACGACTGGCGCTACCACTTCTACGACACCATCAAGGGTTCGGACTGGCTGGGCGACCAGGACGCGATCGAGTACATGTGCCGCGAGGCGATTCCGGCGATCATCGAGCTGGAGCACTACGGGGTGCCGTTCTCGCGTACCGAGGAAGGCAAGATCTACCAGCGCCCGTTCGGCGGCATGACCACCAAGTACGGCGAAGGCCCGCCTGCGCAGCGCACCTGTGCTGCCGCCGATCGCACCGGTCACGCCATGCTGCACACGTTGTACCAGCAGTCGCTGGCGCACGATGCGCGTTTCATGATCGAGTACTTCGCGCTGGACCTGATCTTCGACGAGGAAGGGGTCTGCCGCGGCGTGCTGGCGCTGGACATGGCCGAGGGCACCCTGCATCTGTTCCGCGCCCACGGCGTGGTGCTGGCCACCGGCGGCTACGGCCGCGCCTACTTCAGCGCCACTTCGGCGCATACCTGCACCGGCGACGGCGGCGGCCTGGTGATGCGCGCCGGCCTGCCGATGCAGGACATGGAGTTCGTGCAGTTCCACCCGACCGGCATCTACGGCGCCGGCTGCCTGATCACCGAGGGCGTGCGCGGCGAGGGCGGTATCCTGCGCAACAGCAGCGGCGAGCGCTTCATGGAGCGTTACGCACCGCACTACAAGGACCTGGCCTCGCGCGACGTGGTCAGCCGTTCGATGACCATCGAGATCCGCGAAGGCCGCGGCGTCGGCGAGCACAAGGACCACATCCTGCTCGACCTGACCCACCTCGGCCCGGAAGTGATCCACGAGAAGCTGCCTGGCATCGCCGAGAGCGCGCGCATCTTCGCCGGCGTCGACGTGACCAAGCAGCCGATTCCGGTGCTGCCGACCGTGCACTACAACATGGGCGGCATTCCGACCAACTACCACGGCGAAGTGGTACGCAAGATCGGCGACGACAACGACGCCGTGGTGCCGGGCCTGTACGCCATCGGCGAAGCGGCCTGCGTCTCGGTACACGGCGGCAACCGGCTGGGCTCCAATTCGCTGCTCGACTTGGTAGTGTTCGGTCGCGCGGTGGCCAACCGCTGCGCGGAAACGATCAAGAAGAACGCCCCGCACAAGGTGCTGCCGGCCGACGTCTGCGACCCGGCGCTGTCGCGGCTGGACGGCTTGCGCAATGCCAACGGCGGCACCCCGACAGCGGTGATCCGCGACAACATGCAGCGCACCATGCAGTCGGACGCGGCGGTGTTCCGCACCAGCAAGACGCTGAAGGAAGGCTGCGACAAGATGGCCGAGATCTTCGCCAGCTTCCAGGACGTCAAGGTGTCCGACCGCTCGCTGGTGTGGAACTCGGACCTGATCGAGACCTACGAGCTGAACAACCTGCTGCTCAACGCGGTGGCGACGATCAACTCGGCCGAGCAGCGCCACGAAAGCCGCGGCGCCCACGCGCACGAGGACTTCCCGGATCGCGACGACGTCAACTGGCACAAGCACACCCTGGTATCGGTGGACGAGAAGGGCCAGTGCAGCTTCGACTACCGTCCGGTGCACATGTACACGCTCAGCAAAGACGTGGACGTGGTACCTCCCAAGCCGCGCGTTTACTGAGCCAGGGGCACTGACAGATGGCCGAATTCTCCCTCCCGAAGAACTCCGTGGTGCAGAAGGGCAAGCACTATCCCGCGAAGGGCGCCAAGAACGTGCGCACCTTCAAGGTCTACCGCTGGAGCCCGGACGACGGCAACAATCCGCGCACCGACAGCTACGAGATCGACCTGGACAAGTGCGGGCCGATGGTGCTGGACGCGCTGATCAAGATCAAAAACGAGATCGACCCGACGCTGACCTTCCGCCGTTCCTGCCGCGAAGGCATCTGCGGCTCGTGCGCGATGAACATCGACGGCACCAACACCCTGGCCTGCACCAAGGCGATCGAGGATTGCCGCAAGGCCGAGGTGCCGATCTACCCGCTGCCGCACATGGAAGTGGTCAAGGACCTGGTCCCGGATCTGACCCACTTCTACGCGCAGTACGCGTCGATCAAACCGTGGATACGCACCCAGACCCCGGCGCCGCCGGATCGCGAACGCCTGCAGTCGCCGGAGGACCGCAAGCAGCTCGACGGCCTGTACGAATGCATCCTGTGCGCCTGCTGCAGCACCAGCTGTCCCAGCTACTGGTGGAACGGCGAGCGCTACCTCGGCCCGGCGATCCTGCTGCAGGCCTACCGTTGGATCATCGACTCGCGCGACGAAGACACCGGCGCCCGCCTGGACGACCTGGAAGACCCGTTCAAGCTGTATCGCTGTCACACCATCATGAACTGCGCGCGGACCTGCCCGAAGGGGCTGAATCCGGCGCTGGCGATCGCCGAGATCAAGAAGCTGATGATGGCGCGCCGTGCCTGATGCCGGCCCCGGCTTTCGCAGGTCGGGGCAGGGGCATACAGGATGGCCGAGGGCAGGGTGGCAATGCGGGCCGACGATCCCGAACTGAAACGCGTGCGCTGGCGCTGCCGGCGCGGCATGCGCGAACTCGACCAGTTGCTGGACCGCTATCTGGAACAGCGCTGGGCGCAGGTTTCCGACGCCGAGCGCGGGGTTTTCCTACGCCTGCTCGATTGCGAGGACGATAAGCTCTGGCGCTGGTTGATGGGATACGAAGCCTGCCCGGATGCGGAACTCGCCGCCCTGCTCGAACACGTCCGCCTGCCCGAAGCCGGGGCCTGAATCCGTTCGTCTGGAGTGGCGGCCGTCGCGATGGCTGGCCGCCTTCCTGCTGCTGATCGGCGTGCTGGCGGCTCTTGCGGTGCTCGTCTCGGGTCTGTCGCCGTGGTGCAGATGGCCGCTCGCGCTGCTGGCGCCAGTCTGTGGCGCCTGGCAAGCCTGGCGCTGGCTTCGACGGCCGTACTGCACCTTGGTGATTCCCGGCAACGACGCGCCGGTACGGCTGGACGGGGCACCGCTGGAAAGCTTTCGGCTGCAATGGCGGGGACCGCTGGCCTTCGTCTGCTGGCGTGGCCGGGACGGCCGCAGCGGCCGGCTGTCGTGGTGGCCCGATACCCTGCCTGCGGCGCGGCGACGTGAACTGAGACTGGCCGGCAATGGCCCCCGGCTATCCCCGGACAGGCGGGCGATGGCACCATAGCCGACTATGTTCAAACCCGTTCCGGTGGCCATCGGCCTGCGATACCTGCGCGCCAAGCGGCGCAACGGTTTCATCTCCTTCATCTCGCTGGCCTCGGTGCTGGGCATCGCCCTGGGCGTGACCGTACTGATCACCACGCTGTCGGTGATGAGCGGCTTCCAGCGCGAAATCCGCGACCGCCTGCTCAGCATGACCGCACATGCCACCGTCAGTGGCGTGGACGACACCCTGCACGACTGGCGGCATGCGGTGGATGTGGCCATGCAGGACCCGCGGGTGGCCGGGGCCGCGCCCTATATCGACGTGCAGAGCCTGCTGAACGGCAACCGCGAGCCGCAGGGCGCGATGGTGCGCGGCGTGCTGCCGGAGCAGGAGCGCCACGTGTCGGTACTGGCCAGCAGCATGAAGAGGGGCAGGCTGGACGATCTGGTGCCGGGCCGGTTCGAGATCCTGCTGGGCCAGGACCTGGCCCTGTGGCTGGGCGTGCGCGTCGGTGACGAGGTCAGCGTGACCACCAGCAATTTCCAGGGCACGCCGCTGGGGGCCCTGCCGCGCGCCAAGCGCTTCAAGGTGGTCGGCCTGTTCGCGGTCGGCCACAACGACATCGACCGCAACCTGGCCGTGGTTCACATGGACGACCTGCAGCGCCTGCTGCGCCTCGGCGACGGCGTGACCGGGGTGCGGCTGAAGCTGCACGACATGGACCAGGCCTGGAACGTGGCGCGCGACCTGGCGCTCAACCTGCGCGGCGTGTATCGGGTCAGCGACTGGACCCGCGAGAATGCCAACCTGTACCAGTCGCTGAAGATGGAAAAAACGGTGATGGGCATCCTGCTGTCGCTGATCATCGCCATGGGCGCCTTCAACCTGGTCAATTCGCAGGTCATGCTGGTGACCGACAAGCAGGCCGACATCGCGATCCTGCGCACGCTCGGCCTGACCCCGCGCGGGGTGATGCAGGTGTTCGTGGTCCAGGGCGTGCTGATCGGGCTGATGGGCACGGTGCTTGGCGTGATCGGCGGCGTCCTGCTGACCACCAACCTTGAGCGGATCCTGGAAGTCATCGAATCGGTCTTCCACGTGACCCTGCTGCCGTCGGACGTCTACTACATCACCGGCTTGCCATACGATCTGCAGGCCAGCGACGTGGTCGTGATCGCCGGCGTGGCCCTGGTGATGAGTCTGCTGGCCACCATCTACCCGGCCTGGCGCGCAGCGCGTACCCATCCGGCGGAGGCGCTGCGCTATGAATGAGGGCAGGACCGCAGGCACGGACGTGATTCGCGCCGAAGCGCTGGGCAAGACCTACGCCGAGGGCAAGCTGCAGACCCCGGTCTTCGACGGCCTGGACCTGTCGGTGGCGACTGGCGAAACGGTCGCCATCGTCGGCGCCTCCGGGGCCGGCAAGAGCACCTTGCTGCACCTGCTCGGCGGGCTGGATGTGCCGACCGCGGGCGAGGTCTACGTCGACGGCCAGCAGATGTCGGCGCTGTCCGACGCGGCGCGTGGTCGTCTGCGCAACCGGGCGCTGGGCTTCGTTTACCAGTTCCACCATCTGCTGCCCGAATTCACCGCGCTGGAAAACGTGATGATGCCGGTGCTGCTGGGCGGGGCTGCCGTCGCCGATGCCGAACGCCAGGCGCGCGAACTGCTGGAACGGGTCGGGCTGGGACACCGGCTGGAGCACAAGCCCGGCGAACTGTCCGGCGGCGAACGCCAGCGTGCCGCGGTAGCGCGGGCGCTGGTGAATCGCCCGGCCTGCGTGCTGGGCGACGAGCCGACCGGCAACCTCGACGAGAAGACCGCCGCCACGGTGTTCGAGCTGATGCTGGAACTCAACCGGGCGCAGGGCACCAGCCTAGTCCTGGTGACCCACGACCGTCGTCTGGCCAGGCGGCTGGATCGGGTACTGGATCTGCACCAGGGCCGCCTGCGCGAACTGGGGGCGGACGAGAAGTGACCTGAAGTCAATCTTCGATTGGCTAATTCACTTTATTGTTCACATATAAATATTTGATTTATATTGATTTATATATTTTTTACGGATCGGAAGACCCAGCCGATCCCTGTAGCGAAAGCCTGCATTCGGGCGCACACTTCAAACCCTTCTCCAGTCTGTCGGAATGGCCGCATGCGGACTGAATGAACGAAGCACAACGCTGCGATCTGTCGCAAATCCGTGTTTAGCTGTACGCGCCGCCGGTTGCACCGGCCCACCACCCGCAATACCCAAGGAGATTGCACCATGAAGGCACCGATCAAGACCGCCATCTTCGCCGCGCTGACCGTCAGCCTGCTGGGCGGCTGCGCCAGCTACACCGGCCAGACCGATGATCCCAACGACCCCAATCGCACCTCCACGGGTGCGCTGATCGGCGCCGGCGTCGGCATACTGGCCGGCCTGCTGACCGGCGACAGCGCCACCGAACGTCGCCAGCATGCGATGGTCGGCGCCGGCATCGGCGCACTGGCCGGCGGCTCCATCGGCGCCTATCAGGACAAGCAGGAAGCCGAACTGCGCCGCCAGACCGCCGGCACCGGCGTCGATGTCACCCGCGAAGGCGACGTGATCAAACTGAACCTGCCTGACGGCGTGACCTTCGACTTCGGCAGGGCCGACCTGAAGGCGGACTTCTACCCGGCGCTGAACAACATCGCGGAGACCCTGGCCGAGTACAACCAGACCATCGTGGAAGTGTCCGGCCATACCGACAGCGTCGGCAGCGACGCCAGCAATCAGGTCCTGTCCGAAAAGCGAGCCCAGTCCGTCAGCAGCTACCTGTCCAGCCACGGCGTGGTGCGCGAGCGCATGGAAGTCGTCGGTTTCGGCGAAAAATATCCAGTCGCCAGCAACGATACCGATGACGGACGCGCCAAGAACCGCCGTGTCGAGATCCGCCTGCTGCCGCTGACCAACGGCTGATTCACCGCAATGCTGCAACAGGGAAGGGCCGCCATGCGCGGCCCTCCTTTTTATTCAATGCATTCACACTATTGCTTGAACTACGCCGCGCTGCGAAGCGGGTTCGGCTTGAATGAATAGTTAGGCGCAAACTGGGCTGTGATCTCAGTTTGCAGTAGCCGAAAGATAGCTTGCATGTCTGTCTACTTGTACTGTCAGCATATACGGTGATGGTATTGATTCCACGGCATACTCAACCGCGTATCCTGTTTCATTGCAGAGAAAAATTGATGAAGCGGACATCTTCGATAGCAGAGATTTTTCAGTTATTTCACCTTCGTCTTCGTGATGCCATCCAGCAACGCACATCCACATTTCAGACGCTGCCCTTGAGCGAAGTGTGAAATCATTTTTCACGATCTTTGACGCGAGTTCGAATAAGTCATACAAGGCAAGTCCAAGCGGTTCGGCATCCGTGCCTTCAGCCTCCTTCTGTTCTTCTGCACACACATAGATTTTGAAACCATCAGATCTTCCAATCCAATAGTCTCCTTGCAGTTGTATCACCCCTAGATCTTTAAATTTGATGGCGTGAGATTGTTGCATTGTCGATTATCTGCCTAACGTCTGAATTAAGCCGGCCCGCGAAGCGGGTTCCGCTTGAATGAGTAGTTAGGCAGAGTTGTATCAGAAAGAGGCGCGGGGTGCAGCCGAGCCGGGATGCCGGCTGTCAGGTGTGGCTTGCCCTGGGAGCCGTCCGATGCAACGAGCCGGTGGCAGATGGCGCGGTCTCACCGAAGAGTCCTGATGCCGGCCCGAACAATGGCGCAGGCCTAACGCCTGAATTAAGCCGCGCCGCGAAGCGGCGTCGGCTTGAATGAATTGTTAGGCCGCGGACAGACCGCCCCTACAGGCGTCGATGTCCAAGACCAGATCAAGTTTGCGGTGGCACTCTGTGCACTCAAAGAGGGCAGAGAGCGAGTTGACTGGCCGATGGTCTGGTGTTGCGTCATTTGCAGGGAACCCCTCGTTGTAGAGCACAGACAACTTTCCTTGCTCAAGCCACTCCAGCAGCTTTAACTGAGTCCAATAGTAGTCGCCAGGGCGCTGAAATCCCCGAGGGCTGTTCCAGTACTCACACGAGCGGCAATTGTTCATTAGCGGCCTAACGCCTGAGTTAAGCGGACCCGCGAAGCGGGTTCCGCTTGAATGAATAGTTAGGCAGAGTTGTATCAGAAAGAGGTGCGCGATGCAGCCGGGTCGGGGTGCCGGCTGTCAGGCGTGGCTTGCCCTAGGAGCCGTCCGGTGCGGTGAACTGGCAACCGAAGGTGCGGTCTTGCCGAAGAGTCCCGATGCCAGCCCGAACAATGGTGCCGGCCTAACGCCTGAGTTAAGCGGACCCGCGAAGCGGGTTCCGCTTGAATGAATTGTTAGGCATCAAGCCTACACCAGAAGGCAACGGTGTATTTGTCCAAGTCAATAGATTCCCAGTCCGTCGACTCGTGGATTGGCATGTCGAGCGAGATGGTCTTGAGGCCAACGTGGCTGGAGAAGTCAGCCAGAAGAATCTCAGCCGCACCGGAGCCGAGCGAATGAGTGGCGCGGAAATGCTTAAACGTGTCCGTTACCTTGTCTGGGCCGACATGGATAACGCCGCGATCAAGCAGTGTGTCACCCTCAAACAGCCCAAGGTCAACGCGCATAGTCTGCTCTTGATGCCTAACGCCTGAATTAAGCCGGGCCGCGAAGCGGCATCGGCTTGAATGAATTGTTAGGCAGCAGTTGGCCGGCGAGCTACCAGCCCAGAACCACCGCCAGTGAATATGTGCTGCTCGCACTCAACAAGTTGTCCAGGCTGAAACTCCCACTCCTCACCAGCTGGTACGGAGTCAAGAATCTCATAAATCACGCCATGAACATGCCGGGCTTGAACGGGGCGCCAAACTGCCGTTCCTTCTCCGAGCAATGCGACATGAATGTGATCCACAGATATCTCCCAATGCTGCCTAACGCCTGAGTTAAGCCGGCCCGCGAAGCGGGTTCGGCTTGAATGAATTGTTAGGGGGCAGCCCTAGTCTCCGCAAGAGCAGAAGCAAAAAAGTGACAGCAACTGAGGAAAGGAGAGCGGCTTGGATAGGAATGCCACCGACAGCCAAGAACGGGCTGACCGAACCAAGATATACAAAGACTTGGCTGATGGGGGAGACCCAGATCAAAGTGGCAACAACGATGCCTAGAACAACAACGATGCCTAGAAGGAAGGTGGCTGATACCCAAGCAATACGCCAGCGCCGACCATTGAGAAGGCGCCAATGGACTGTTGCAGTCACAGCAAAGATGGGAAGCCACAAAACGGTGAGTAGCCCCGCTAGCTCACTGACAGTTATGTAGTTGTCCATCCTGCCCCCTAACGCCTGAATTAAGCCGACCCGCGAAGCGGGTTCGGCTTGAATGAATTGTTAGGGCGCATCCGCGAAATACTCAAGCGCCCCTGCATAACGGTACAGATACAGATACCAGAAAGCAGCCCAGAAAATGAAAAGTATGACGGTGACGGAAATCGGTGCTGGCCAAGAAGGGTCCGGACCTGCCAGAAACCAGTGAACGAGGTGGAATGGCAATGCCTGCGGCAACGGAAGTACGATGAGAAGCGGCCTGGCCCAGCCCTTGGTCAGCAACAGACCAGCACCTGCGAGAAACGTGAGCGGCCCGGCTGTAAAAAGGGCAATAAAAGTCCCGGTGCTCCATATCGCGCCTTGGGAAAGCGATGTTTCTCCTATGGTGAAGTGGGTGCCCGGAAAGAATGGCGCCAGCGAAATTGCCGCACCGACCACGATGCACGCGACGGTCGCCAACTTGAGATAAGTAGGCTGTAACGAAAGGCGACTACGGAGTGCAAAGATTTTTGACATGCGCCCTAACGCCTGAATTAAGCCGACCCGCGAAGCGGGTTCGGCTTGAATGAATTGTTAGAGCCCTTGCCGCGGCGCCTCGAGAGCCAGATGGCAATTGCCGCTAACACCAGTGCCGCGACACCAAGTGCGCAGGACGTGTAGAAGAGCTTGATGCCAACGCGACAGTATGGGTCTGAGGCTGACAACGAACTGGAACCACATTGCCCGAACCGGAGAGACTCTGTTGCGATGGCGGAAACGAGAACATAAGCAGCAACCGCTGCGGAAAAAAGCGAAGCAAGCCAAGAAAGCCAAATTGGAAGCCGAGATATCATCTAAGGGCTCTAACGTCTGAATTAAGCCGTGCCGCGAAGCGGCATCGGCTTGAATGAATTGTTAGGCCGCTCAGCCCTTGCGGTTGACCACAAGTGCATAGAAGTAACTCAGCGGCCAGATGAAAATTACGGTGGCAAACCATACCCAACTCCCAACTAGATGGGCACGTCGGGCAGCAACGAAGATTGTGGCAAAAGTAGCGAGAATAGCGGCGTAAAGGAGAATTGTGCCAAACATGCCGAGAACTTGGATTGGATTGCCTGTAGTGTTCGGGTCAGCGACAGCCCAGCCATAGAGAAGGAAGGCCGCCACGATGGCTAAACTAACCTTTGGAACCAAGTTGCGACTCTCTGTCATGAGCGGCCTAACGCCTGAATTAAGCCGACCCGCGAAGCGGGTTCGGCTTGAATGAATTGTTAGGCGGCAAACTACCAGAAAAGCGGGGAACCGTGCGCGCAGCGCCTCCGACCGAGCTGCCGCAGCCGCTTTTGCCGTCCGAAAGCCCGCATGCCAGGGCGTGAACCCCGGAATGTCTCGACGACCCGAAGCCGGGTAGTGCGCAAGCCGCAAGCCAACCGTGTCCGGAACCGGCCCTGCGCACCAGTCTCACCGAAGCAAGAGCCGACAATGCTGGAGCGCTGCCGCGCGACAAGTCCGGGAAAGCCAAACGTAGCGCGAAGGGGAAATCGCCAGGTGCCCAAGATGCCAGCGACCTCATGCGTTGACCACACGGCAACCAAGCTGACTACAACATTGAAAAGCTTTTAGCCGCCTAACGCTTGAATTAAGCCGGCCCGCGAAGCGGGTTCGGCTTGAATGAATTGTTAGGCGGCATCTTGGGATTGAGGTCGCCGCTTTGCAAGGGCGAGCAACAAACCGCCCGCCAGCATTGTGAAGCCAGGTGCCAACACGACTGGGAATTGCTCATTGACTGCCAAGGCAGTTTCGCGGATATGAGTGCGTACGTCCTGCTCGGTGTATTTGTGATTGGGGTCAGCGGATAGCTTGGCGTACTGCGAGAGGCCAACGTGGCGCAACCCGGCGCGCATGAAGTTTTCGAATTGCTGAAAGGTGAGCCATGCGAAGCCGGAAAATAAGAGAATGAATCCAAGCTTTCTCATAAGTCGTCTGTATGGTTGGTATGCCGCCTAACGCCTGAATTAAGCCGACCCGCGAAGCGGGTTCGGCTTGAATGAATTGTTAGGCTGCATGGTTGCCATGTCACCCACGAGCCCGCTGATAGATCAAGAAAACGATAAAAGACAGGCCAACCACCACACCAAACAACCCGGACAGTAGGTTGTACACGGGTTGGCCAAGAAGATCCAAAAAGGCTTGATGCAGCCCGCAAAAGCGACGACAGAGGCCCAAGCCCGTCGGGCGCATGAAAAGCATAATCGCTCCGTAGCCGGCTATGACAAGTCCGGTGAACGAACCGAACCACACGGCAAACAGCGAAGGTTGCTTCTTTGGTGTGGCTAAGGACTTCTTGCTCATGCAGCCTAACGCCTGAATTAAGCCGACCCGCGAAGCGGGTTCGGCTTGAATGAATTGTTAGGGCGCACTTGCGAGCGCCCCAGCCAAGCCTACGACAAAAAGCACGAGACCCACTGGTAACAAGTACCGGATGCGCTTGGCGTACGAAGCAGCCAAGGGTGTCCGAAGCTGGCTTGCCCGAGACCCGAAGGCAATGCGCAATAACTCCATCTGGACGTTTGGATCACCGGCATGCGAAAGGCCGTCATAGAAGAAGCTCAAGGAACCCTGAACTTGCAGCCAATCAGGTCTCTCGGACTTGACGATGCCATAGAAGCGAAAGAACGCGTGCAAGTAGAACGTGGTGACGCAGGCAAAGGCCAGAATGGAAAATGCAAAGACCAATGACATCTCTTGTGCGCCCTAACGCCTGAGTTAAGCGGACCCGCGAAGCGGGTTCCGCTTGAATGAATTGTTAGATGTGCGCGCCGAGGGTCCCGAATAGCGGAACCAGAAGAACGCACACGATTGGTATAGCATGCCTGATTGGCGAAAACTGACCTGTATTGTGCAAATTTCGTGCCGCAAGAAAGAAAAGCACACTCGCCGAAAGAAAGGCGGAAGTGACAATGTATCCGAGGGCCGGCGGCGGGCCGCCAGCAGCCTCAGGCGGGGGCGTCAAGGTTGTAACCGCTCCAACAAGCGCCATGCCGAGCGCAACCACGCCGAGCAGATCCTCGACCCCAACAATTAGCCTTCTTACCGTTGGGGACATGCTGGATCGCACCTCTAACGCCTGAGTTAAGCGGACCCGCGAAGCGGGTTCCGCTTGAATGAATAGTTAGGCAGAGTTGTATCAGAAAGAGGCGCGGGATGCAGCCGAGCCGGGATGCTGGCTGTCAAGTGTGGCTTGCCCTGGAAGCCATCCGGTGCGACGAGCTGGTGACCGAGGGTGCGGCCTTGCCGAAGAGTCCCGATGCCAGCCCGAACAATGGCGCCGGCCTAACGCTTGAATTAAGCCGACCCGCGAAGCGGGTTCGGCTTGAATGAATTGTTAGGCAGAGTTGTATCAGAAAGAGGTGCGGGGTGCAGCCGGGCCGGGGTGCCGGCTGTCAGGCATGGCTTGCCCGGGGAGCCGTCCGATGCAGCGAGCTGGTGGCAGATGGCGCAGTCTTGCCGAAGAGTGCTGATGCCAGCCCGAACAATGGCGCCGGCCTAACGCTTGAGTTAAGCCGTGCCGCGAAGCGGCATCGGCTTGAACGAATTGTTAGGCGGCAAGCTGATCATTGCTTGACCTCTAGCCATCCATTGAGTGCGCAAACCACAGCAATATCTTTGTGGCTCTGAGAAAACTGTGCGGACGAGTTGGACAGCTGGACTGTCACCACATGCTCCCGATCATCTAGTAGCGCGATTTTCGTGTCCTGGGGAATGCCGCCATCTGGCAATGGGGCAATAGCGTCATTGATAAGGAAAACAGGCTGGCGCACGGCACCGGCCGCATAGCGCACGATTTGGTCATGTGACTTGCCGATGATGGGATAGAAAACAGATGTTCCGTAATACACCATGATCTCGTTCTTGCCGCCTAACGCCTGAGTTAAGCCGACCCGCGAAGCGGGTTCGGCTTGAATGAATTGTTAGGCTGCAGGTCGCTCAATGAAATGCGTCGCTTTCAGTGTGCTGGGGCGGAAACGCATGAACAACTACGACCACTCCGTCCAGAAGCGCCTGTTCGTAGTACTGCAGCCCTGAATCTTCATCCGAGAAGTCATCCGCAGTATTCAGAGCGGCAGACACCACTCTCTCGGTACGCCAGCCAGCATCTACAACCTCTCTCTCCGCAATGTCAATTGCGTTGCGGATGTTCAGCTCGGTTGTATACACGTTGATGTACGCGCCACCAAACTCATCAGGCGACTGCTGAACGCCATCCGGTGCTGCCTCTACTTGGACTACGAAGATCTCTTTCATGCAGCCTAACGCCTGAATTAAGCCGCGCCGCGAAGCGGCGTCGGATTGAATGAATTGTTAGCGCGCAAGCCAGATGACCACGAGCCCCACTACCAAAACGGAGCCGATAACCAGCCGGTGATTGCGCTGCTGCTTATGTGAGACTGGGTGGGTTTTTCCGTTTCGGATGTCACGAGCAACGACGACGGAGAGTGGCAGAAGCAGAGCGATAGTGGAAAGCGACAGTGGCCACATGGAGTTGAAGTACGCGGTTGCAGCAATAGCTAGTACCACGAGCAGCGAACAGATTAGTACTGAGGCGGCCACGAGCCACCAACTGTCCATTGCGTGGCTCTGCTTTTGCCCGCAAGTCATACAGACGTATGGATCGGCATGGGTCGACAGAAGCCCAGACCACCAGTTGATCGGCGCTTGGCAAGAGCAACATCTATACATGCGCGCTAACGCCTGAATTAAGCCGACCCGCGAAGCGGGTTCGGCTTGAATGAATTGTTAGGGTCCAGCCCGCTCACGGAGTGACTGTCATCTCTACTGTCACTGGGTATGCATTGCTCCAGTGGTTTGAGGATGGCGGCACCGGGAGCTGGCTAGACCCAAACCTCTCTGCGAAGCAACGAGACACTGGATTAATAGGCTCGACCGCTACTCCAGTGAGATGCCCCGAAGCATCAGCATAGCCAACAAGAGCAAACTTGCCGGTACTCCCCTCAGGCGGTGAGCCTGGAGGAACACAGGCAAGCATTGCTGATTGGATAGCTGGGGCCAATGCTGCGTCATATACCTTGCCCTCAGGAGTGGCAATGGCCTTGTTGCCAGCGGCCACACGTGCAGAAAGGTCCCCGGCAGCGGCGGTGTATGAAACGAATACCAAAGCGACGATGATGTATCTCATGGGCCCTAACGTCTGAATTAAGCCGACCCGCGAAGCGGGTTCGGCTTGAATGAATTGTTAGGCAGCACTAGACGCGACCACCCAACGACAATTGAAAATTGGAAACGACGAGGAGGCTAATCGCCAACCAGACACCCATGGCAAGCAGGGATACCAGAACCCGCCCCAAAATTTGCCATCGAATGGTGGCTCGTGGAAAGAGCGTCCAAGCAGCCCAGAGAAACGCCACGAATATCAGTGGAAAGAACAGGGAGGCTAACGCCGGAAGATAGTCGTCAGGTTGACCTGCCTTTACATAGTAAAACGTGATAGTGAGCCAAGCGACTAATGCGAGGAACTCTATGGTTAACAAGCGCAGAAGATACTTCATGTGCCGCCTAACGCCTGAATTAAGCCGACCCGCGAAGCGGGTTCGGCTTGAATGAATTGTTAGGCCCCAGTAGCAGAGCCTGCAAATCAATACTCATCGAAGTCGAATCCTGCGGCGGTCTGAAAGAACTCTGCGTAACGCCTTGCCTCGGACACGGAGTCGCACACGAACCCGTACATAGTCAAAAGATAGTCTGTGCCGGGGAGCTCCGTCGGAGAAACGCCCCAAATACGACTCTGACCGTCGTCGCCAAAGTAGGGGAAGTCTGCCACCTCCCAGCTCTTTGGCCACACGAATGTATCACCTTCATTCGGAATTGCATCTACATTCAATTCACCAGAAACCGATCCGAAAGCATCGGTTGGCGATGAGAATAGCGGCAGACTTACGCGAACGCGAACCATATGTTTTTTCAGGGGCCTAACGCTTGAATTAAGCCGACCCGCGAAGCGGGTTCGGCTTGAATGAATTGTTAGGCACCATCCGGCGCCCCGAAGCCACTGTGCCAACCAACTTTAACGGTTGGGTCAGAACGTAGGCACTCCAACATGTAGAGACAAGCCTCAGCCTCAGTTGGAAAATTGTGCCTACCCGTTTGCAGCCCGCGCTCGCTGTAATAGACAAACCACCCGCCACCTTCCTGGCGAAGACAAAGTGCCTCGTCAGGATCAAAGTTGGAGGCGGTCAGCGAGTAAGAACTGTCCTTGATTTGCTCATGGCGCAACACTCGCTGTAGCTCTTGTCTGTCCATTGCGGATCTTTCCAGTGGTGCCTAACGCCTGAATTAAGCCGTGCCGCGAAGCGGCATCGGCTTGAATGAATTGTTAGGCCGCGTGCCCATAGCCGCTCAGGATGAAGTGCCAGAGATCTTGAACGCTGCCGCGCCACCAGGGACTTTCATCGTGAGGGTTCCATAAGATCGCAATGGATTGAGCCGTATCCCAGCCCAGCCAATTGCCGACGCCATCCGCTCCGAACCAGATGACGGGCTCAAGCTCTGATGGGTACGGTGGCTCAGCAGGCAGCCAGACGTTCACCGCAGCGATAGAGTCTTCGCTGCCGTTATCCAACGGCAGTACGAGCCAACGGCCATCATCGCTCTCGTACCCGTTTGGGATATGTGCGCGAACTTCCTGTGGGAGCTTAGAGGTATCCATAGCGGCCTAACGCCTGAGTTAAGCGGACCCGCGAAGCGGGTTCCGCTTGAATGAATAGTTAGGCAGAGTTGTATCAGAAAGAGGCGCGAGGTGCAGCCGAGCCGGGGTGCCGGTTGTCAGGCATGGCTTGCCCTGGAGGCCGTCCGATGCAGCGAACTGGTAGCCAAGGATGCGACCTTGCCGAAGAGACCCGATGCCAGCCCGAATAATGGCGCCGGCCTAACGCCTGAATTAAGCCGACCCGCGAAGCGGGTTCGGCTTGAATGAATTGTTAGGCCCGCACGCCGCGAGACTGGTAAGGAATATTTCTGGCAGGCCTTTCTTGCGCAAATTGTAAATCTGAACGGCCGTCAGTGGTGGCTCAAAAGGAACCATGCCCGTTGAATAGTGTCCGCCGATAATCCTATCTGCGAGTTCTTTAGAGAACTGGCGCCACTGTGCATTGCGGGGAGACTCCCGTGCCTCGCCCAAGTAAACCGTATCAGCGTCAGCTAACCAGAAGAGCTCAAGCGCCACCGCAAGATCGCAATTGGGGTGATCAGCTATCAGTCTAGGAATAGCAAAGCCATCGTCCCAATTGTGATCGAGTGCTAGCTGACGAAGCTCACTAGAGGATGTGCTTGGTTGAATGTACTTGTCAGGCATGGTGCTGTCTCATGCGGGCCTAACGCCTGAGTTAAGCCGGGCCGCTGCGCGGCCTTGGCGATGGTTCAATCATAGACGCCGGCGCCGAGGCCGCGAAGCGGGCTCGGCTTGAACGAATTGTTAGGCGGCAAATCGAGCTGGAGAAAGCTCAAGCGCTGGCGCCAATTGTTTTAACTCTGCCATTTCATGTTCTGGCAGTGCGATAAGGATGATTTCGTCGTTACCAAAGTCAACGGTTTCAATCTGAACAACGCCATGCGTGGATTTCCAGACTTGTAATTCCCGAATGGCGTTGATTTGTTCTGGTTCTTCGGCTTTCCAGTCGAGCACAGCGATCGCGTAAGAATCACTGAGGGCATGGAATAGCGCGTGCCAAGAGCCAGCAGGCTGTTTGGCAGCAGAAATGGCGGCTTCTGCTTGAGTGCTTAAGCCTTTTCCATTTGAAAGAATGGCTGCCGCGCGTATGAGTGGAGCACTAAGTGAATTTGCCGAGCACTGCGATTTTTCAACGGCATCAAGGACGGATTTTAGTCTGGGACTTCCATAGGTTTCTTGAGCGACGCGTAGATCTGGTAGAAGTGAGAGAAGGGCGGAAGGTTGTCCAGAGTCGAGCGCGGCCTTAGTTGCGTCTGCAGCGGCAAGAGCGTGCTCCTTGCTCAATCCGAGCCAGCGACGGAGCAATGCTACATCAGCACCGAGAGCGAACAGCAGTTGACCCCAGTTGGATGAAATTGGGGAGGCTAAATGCTCTTCAAGCCACCTAAAGGCCTGAGTCCGCTCCATGGCCCGTAAATCAGCAATCACACCAGCTTGACCAACGAAAGAACTGCGGCGATTGCCGGGCAGGCTTTCGATTTTTCTTAACGATTCCACAATTTCTCCATTGCCGCCTAACGCCTGAATTAAGCCGACCCGCGAAGCGGGTTCGGCTTGAATGAATTGTTAGGGGACGGCTACGGTGCATTGAGCTCCGACAGATCAACCGCATAGGAGCGCCCCCCGACAGTTGTGAACTCTACGCGACAATCGTACGCCACATTACCGCCGGGCTCCGGTAGCGGCCCGCGGACATGATAGGTAGCCGTGGCGCTGGCCAGCAGGTTTGGCTCGAAGCCTTCTTTGACCAGCAAGGACGGAAGGGCCGCTGCCAGTTGCCGTGCACCCGCAGCGCCCTCACCCGCGAGAGTTGGGTGGGACGTGCCAGCAAGAAGATCCACAGCTACGAGATTGCCCGCCGCGACGACCGAGCGGGCAAAGTGGTTGATGCCGTAGTCACCCGCCCAATAGTTCAGTGTGCTGGCAAATTGGTGGCAAACATTGTGCGCGACGGATTTCAGGGGTTTCAGCGATGACGACACTTTCCAAGCCCCCTAACGCTTGAATTAAGCCGACCCGCGAAGCGGGTTCGGCTTGAATGAATTGTTAGGGGGCAAGCCTAGCATCTATCACCTACATGCTATCGCGGACTAGAAGCAATGAGCCAATAAGGAGCGACCAAAGGATCCCGGCAGCAGTGATGAGATGGATAAAACCTAACCAACGGTTACGCAAGTTGAGGACAGAAAGCGGAATAAGCAATGCAGCTACGGCCAGTCCGATACAGTAGGCCCACTGAGTAAATTCTGAGGCACTTGCGTCGGCAAGATGAAGATGCGCGAAAGTGAGAGAGAAGAAGACGAAGCTGAGCAAGCCAGGTGCTGCAACGAGAGTCCGGCGGCCATGATGTGCAAAAAACGCAAGAAATACGGCCGGGAGAAGTAGCAGGCAGGCACCGAGCAGAAGCTCATCCAGCGCACTAATCGCATCAAAGTCCATGCACTATCCGTGCCCCCTAACGCTTGAATTAAGCCGACCCGCGAAGCGGGTTCGGCTTGAATGAATTGTTAGAAGGCATGCTCACCAGCTCAAGGGGAAAGGGAAAAGATGTGGCGCGGCGATCATGACTGCCCAGAGATAAAGCGAGATTGCTAGAGCCAGCTTTGCCAAAGCACTGTTGCACGAGCGCGCGGATGCTAAAAGAAGCAAGCTCAACGGTGTAAGAATATCCATCGTGACTTGGACAGGATGTCGAAGATTCATGGACACCGCTGAGTACACGCATAAGACTGCACCAAGAACGCAGGCAAGCCTAACGGTAAAGTGAATCTTTCTATCCGTTTCGTGTGCTGTGTCCATGCCTTCTAACGCCTGAATTAAGCCGACCCGCGAAGCGGGTTCGGCTTGAATGAATTGTTAGGCTGCAGGCCGCTCAATGAAATGCGTCGCTTTCAGTGTGCTGGGGCGGAAACGCATGAACAACTACGACCACTCCGTCCAGAAGCGCCTGTTCGTAGTACTGCAGCCCTGAATCTTCATCCGAGAAGTCATCCGCAGTATTCAGAGCGGCAGACACCACTCTCTCGGTACGCCAGCCAGCATCTACAACCTCTCTCTCCGCAATGTCAATTGCGTTGCGGATGTTCAGCTCGGTTGTATACACGTTGATGTACGCGCCACCAAACTCATCAGGCGA
>NZ_PDWQ01000039.1 GCF_010211745.1 Pseudoxanthomonas kalamensis DSM 18571
TGCCAGAAGGCAGCGCAGCACCTGCGCGATGGAGCGTGGCATGCAGGGAAATTCCTCGAAGAAGCAAGAGCGCCGAGTCTAGCCAGAGATGATGACCGCTGCGTCACGGCGACGATCACCGATGCAAAGGCACGCGGCCGCTTGACGCATTCGTGCATCGGCGTAGCATTTCACCAAGCCGGCGGACAGACCGCCAGCTCACCACTCAACCGTGAGGGATTCTCATGGCAACACCGTACGACTATCTCGTGTTTATCGGGCGTTTCGAGCCCTTTCATAACGGCCACGCCGCCGTCGCCCGCCACGCGCTGGGCAAGGCGAAAAAGCTCATCGTGCTGATCGGCTCGGCCGACACGCCCCGCACCATTCGCAATCCTTGGACCGTCGCCGAACGTGCGGTGATGATCGAATCCGCGTTGCCGGGCGAAACCGCTCGTTTCCTCGGGCGCCCGTTCCGCGACCATCTGTACAACGAAAGCCTGTGGATCGCCGAAGTTCAGCGGCAGGTTGCCGATGCGGTGCACGCCGATGGCGGCACGCTGGATGCGAACATCGGCCTGATCGGCATGGACAAGGATGCCAGCAGCTACTACCTGCGTGAGTTTCCGCAGTGGCCGCTGGAGGACGTGCAACATACCGCAACGCTGTCGGCCACCGAATTGCGCCGCTATCTGTTCGAAGCCGTCGACATCGGTTTCCACGGCGGCTTG
Organism: Pseudoxanthomonas kalamensis DSM 18571; assembly: GCF_010211745.1. Classification (GTDB taxonomy): domain Bacteria; phylum Pseudomonadota; class Gammaproteobacteria; order Xanthomonadales; family Xanthomonadaceae; genus Pseudoxanthomonas_A; species Pseudoxanthomonas_A kalamensis. The sequence continues at coordinate 711 of NZ_PDWQ01000039.1, forward strand.
TTGATGCTGCGCGGCAATGTGCCGGCGCCCGTCTGCGGC
>NZ_PDWQ01000040.1 GCF_010211745.1 Pseudoxanthomonas kalamensis DSM 18571
CCACCGCCGTCGACGCATCGCCCGTGGCCTCGGCCCGGAACCCGTTCGCCGTGGCCTGCAGGCCCACCGCCACCGACTCGGCGCCGGTCGCCGTCGCATACGCCCCTTCGGCCTGCGCTCCTTCGCCAAACGCGCTCGAGCCCACTTCCACCGCCGTCGCGTTCTGACCCACCGCCACGCTCTGGTCGCCCAGCGCCTGCGCGTTGTCGCCCAGCGCCGTGCTGCTGATCCCGACCGCCAGCGCATTGAACCCCACCGCGGTGGCGTTGTCGGCCAGCGCGTTGGCACCGCTGCCGTATGCCGAAGCGCCGGCGCCGATCGCATTGGTCGCCTCGCCCGCCGCCGTCGCGTTGTCGCCTTCCACATACGCGCCCGCATCGCTGTCCGCGCTGCCCGAGGCCTGGAAGTACTTGTCCGTGTTCTCCGCCACCGCCGCCACTTCGTTCAGCTGCGACACGTTCACCGCATCGGTGTCCTCCGTGCCCGCCGCCACGTTCGTAATCTGGCGCTCGCTGCCCACGTCGCCCACCGATACCGTGTTCTCGCGGTCCGCAAACGAGCCCTGGCCCAGCGCCACGCTGCCATCGGCCTCGGCCGTCGCATCGCCGCCCAGCGCCAGACTGTTCTCGCCGACCGCCGGGGCGAAGTTGCCCACCGCCGTGGCGTTGGTCCCCGGCGCCCAGGCGCCGCCCCCGACCGCCACGCTGTAATCACCCGAGGCCTCGGTCGGGATGAACCCGAAGAACG
>NZ_PDWQ01000041.1 GCF_010211745.1 Pseudoxanthomonas kalamensis DSM 18571
ACGCTCAGTCGCTGGACGAACTGGCGCGGATGATCCGCCGCGACCGCAACCATCCCAGCATCGTGCTGTGGTCGCTGGGCAACGAGGAGCCGCAGATGGTGACCGCGCGCGGCGCGCGGATCGTCTCCAGCATGCAGCGCCTGGCGCGGCGCCTGGACCCGACCCGGCCCAGCACCTTCGCCATGGACAAGGGCTGGGACCGGCCCGAGGGCGTGGGCCGGGTGGTGGATGTGGTCGGCTTCAACTACCGCACCAACCAGATGGACGAATTCCACGCCCGCTTCCCGGACGTCCCGGTGTACGGGAGCGAGACCGCGTCCTCGGTCTCGGTGCGCGGCCACTACCTGCGCGATCCGGCCAGCGGCTACACCAGCGGCTACGACGGCAACTACCCGTGGTGGGCGTCCTCGTCCGAGTCGTGGTGGGCGTTCGTGGCCGAGCGGCCATGGGTGGCCGGGGGCTTCATCTGGACCGGCTTCGACTTCTGCTTGAAAAAAAAAAAAAAATCTACAAGAAATTGTAGAGTTGGAATAGATAACAGCACGTCAAGACGATGAGTGAGAGGAAACTCGAAATGAAGACGCATACACCGACAAAGGTATGCAGTAACTGGACAAGTCGTCACAAGCACTA
>NZ_PDWQ01000042.1 GCF_010211745.1 Pseudoxanthomonas kalamensis DSM 18571
GTGTTATTCGATATGACCGAGTTATGCGTGGACGCCACCTTGATCAATGCGCTGGTGCGCTTGCGCTTGCTGACCAGCGTGTTCCCGGTCACGGTCAAGTACTGCGACCAGCGCGACAGATTGAGGGCGGAGCTGCCGAAATCGGAGATTGTGTTGCCGGTGATCGTGATGTTGTTCTGCACCTCGCCGTTGTTGAAGTTGACCAGTGCCACGGCGTCGTTCGCGCTAGCGCCCGTGCCCAGATTGCGGATCGTGTTGCTGGCGATCATGCCGTCGTAGCAGTTCCCGCGGATCAGAATCCCGGTCAGGTCGGCAGTGCCGCGCGCGGTCACGATGTTGTTGTTGGTCGACCAGCCCGAGGCATAGTTGATCTCGATGCACACGTCGATCGTCTGGTCGATGATGAACGTGTTCCGGTCGACGTGAACATCGTATGCAGTGAGCGCGGTGTCGCCTAGGATATAGACGGCATTCTGATCGGCGTAGTTGATCGCATTGCGGAAAGTGCAATCGAACACGTTGATGTTGCGCATGCTGCCGGTGTAAGTGCTGATCCCGCCGACGTACACGCCAGGCACGTTGGCGTTGTTCTCGACCAGGCAGCTCTGGAAAGTCACGTCGTGCAGAAGCCTTCCGCTGCTGGTCGTCGCACCCAATGCAGCCCCGCCGCCGGTGCCCTTGTCTTGCGCTCCCCACTCATAGATCCGGCAGCGCTCGAAGCGCACGCGCTTCGAGCGC
>NZ_PDWQ01000043.1 GCF_010211745.1 Pseudoxanthomonas kalamensis DSM 18571
CTCTGGCATCGCTGTGAAGACGACGCGAAATTCAGCATTTTCACAAGCGTTATCTTTTACAAAACCGATCTCACTCTCCTTTGATGCGAATGCCAGCGTCAGACATCATATGCAGATACTCACCTGCATCCTGAACCCATTGACCTCCAACCCCGTAATAGCGATGCGTAATGATGTCGATAGTTACTAACGGGTCTTGTTCGATTAACTGCCGCAGAAACTCTTCCAGGTCACCAGTGCAGTGCTTGATAACAGGAGTCTTCCCAGGATGGCGAACAACAAGAAACTGGTTTCCGTCTTCACGGACTTCGTTGCTTTCCAGTTTAGCAATACGCTTACTCCCATCCGAGATAACACCTTCGTAATACTCACGCTGCTCGTTGAGTTTTGATTTTGCTGTTTCAAGCTCAACACGCAGTTTCCCTACTGTTAGCGCAATATCCTCGTTCTCCTGGTCGCGGCGTTTGATGTATTGCTGGTTTCTTTCCCGTTCATCCAGCAGTTCCAGCACAATCGATGGTGTTACCAATTCATGGAAAAGGTCTGCGTCAAATCCCCAGTCGTCATGCATTGCCTGCTCTGCCGCTTCACGCAGTGCCTGAGAGTTAATTTCGCTCACTTCGAACCTCTCTGTTTACTGATAAGTTCCAGATCCTCCTGGCAACTTGCACAAGTCCGACAACCCTGAACGACCAGGCGTCTTCGTTCATCTATCGGATCGCCACACTCACAAC
>NZ_PDWQ01000044.1 GCF_010211745.1 Pseudoxanthomonas kalamensis DSM 18571
TTGGCCTGCAACACGCTGCGGCCAATGGCCTCGAAGTTGTAAAGGCTGTCAGATAGCCACATGACATCGCGCGGCGCACGACTGGCGGGGGTGGCATCCGCGCTGTAAGCACAGTATGGGGTTCAGCCGACATACGTGTAAAAGTAGCTCACAAGGTCGGATTTCATCCATTGCATCAGTGAGTTAGCGGATATTTTGGCGCAACAACATGTCCGTCGCTCCATTTCCAGTCTCTGGCCACAATCCCATCCCATGTTCCGATGTTCCCTCGTGATTTCGCTGTTTCCGAAGGGTGGCTTGCCAAAAACTGGTTACATCAGGCCGTCTCCGAAAAAAAGACGAGCACTCAAGATGCGCCCTCTTTCGCCCGCTTCAGCCATCATTGCCAATGACCTGATCGACAACGGCCTCGCCGATCCTCACTCGCCCGATCAGGAAATCGCCGATACCGTCAATTGGCGCCGCACCCAGCACGGTCAGGACGCGTTGACGCAATTGGGTGAGATGGCACCTCCGTGGAGACGGCGTGTTCTGCCCGCCGATCCCACCCCGTATCGGATCCAGGAGATACGGCAACACCGCCTCCACCGCGCCTCCACCTCCATGCAGTCCGCGCCACCTGCGCCACCGCCGGCAGTGGCGTTGTCCGGAGAGCTTGCCTTTGACCCGATGGACTTTCTGGACATACCAGACACTCCAATCTCTGCCTCAAGCGCCCCTGCATTCCAGGAG
>NZ_PDWQ01000045.1 GCF_010211745.1 Pseudoxanthomonas kalamensis DSM 18571
CTCCGGGTGGTTGTAGCTGTTCATGCGCCGGGTCATGCCCATGAAGCCGAGCACGTACAGCGGCATGAAGGCGACGAAGAAGCCGATGATCCAGCACCAGAACGAGGCCTTGCCCAGCGTCTCGTTGAGCTTGAAGCCGAACGCCTTCGGGAACCAGTAGGTCAGGCCGGCCAGGTAGCCGAACACCACGCCGCCGATGATCACGTTATGGAAGTGCGCGATCAGGAACAGGCTGTTGTGCAGCACGAAGTCCACCGCCGGGATCGCCAGCATCACGCCGGTCATGCCGCCGATGACGAAGGTGATGATGAAGCCGATGGTCCACAGCACCGGCGCGGTCATGTGCACGCGGCCGCGGAACATGGTGAACAGCCAGTTGAAGATCTTCACGCCGGTGGGGATCGAGATGACCATCGACGTGATGCCGAAGAAGGCATTGACGTTGGCGCCCGAGCCCATGGTGAAGAAGTGGTGCAACCACACCACGAACGACAGCACGCCGATGCAGGAGGTGGCGTACACCATCGAGGTGTAGCCGAACAGGCGCTTGCGGCTGTAGGTCGCGATCAACTCGGAGAAGATGCCGAATGCCGGCAGGATCAGGATGTAGACCTCTGGGTGACCCCAGATCCAGATCAGGTTGACGTACATCATGGCGTTGCCGCCACCGTCATTGGTGAAGAAGTGCGTGCCCAGGTAGCGGTCGGCACCGAGCAGCGCCAACGCCACGGT
>NZ_PDWQ01000046.1 GCF_010211745.1 Pseudoxanthomonas kalamensis DSM 18571
ATCCAGTTACTATGTTATGTTCTGAGGGGAGTGAAAATTCCCCTAATTCGATGAAGATTCTTGCTCAATTGTTATCAGCTATGCGCCGACCAGAACACCTTGCCGATCAGCCAAACGTCTCTTCAGGCCACTGACTAGCGATAACTTTCCCCACAACGGAACAACTCTCATTGCATGGGATCATTGGGTACTGTGGGTTTAGTGGTTGTAAAAACACCTGACCGCTATCCCTGATCAGTTTCTTGAAGGTAAACTCATCACCCCCAAGTCTGGCTATGCAGAAATCACCTGGCTCAACAGCCTGCTCAGGGTCAACGAGAATTAACATTCCGTCAGGAAAGCTTGGCTTGGAGCCTGTTGGTGCGGTCATGGAATTACCTTCAACCTCAAGCCAGAATGCAGAATCACTGGCTTTTTTGGTTGTGCTTACCCATCTCTCCGCATCACCTTTGGTAAAGGTTCTAAGCTTAGGTGAGAACATCCCTGCCTGAACATGAGAAAAAACAGGGTACTCATACTCACTTCTAAGTGACGGCTGCATACTAACCGCTTCATACATCTCGTAGATTTCTCTGGCGATTGAAGGGCTAAATTCTTCAACGCTAACTTTGAGAATTTTTGTAAGCAATGCGGCGTTATAAGCATTTAATGCATTGATGCCATTAAATAAAGCACCAACGCCTGACTGCCCCATCCCCATCTTGTCTGCGACAGATTCCTGGGATAAGCCA
>NZ_PDWQ01000047.1 GCF_010211745.1 Pseudoxanthomonas kalamensis DSM 18571
GTGTTGGTACGTCTGGTGCTGAATCTACCTTCTTGCAGAGCGAGTGTACTCGCAGGAAAGGTGGTGGACGGTACGCGGTCATCAAAACCGGATAGGCAGAAGCGGGAACCGGCAGGCCTTGCGGCCTCCGCGCACCGCCCACCATAGAACTGGCGAGCTAAATAAAAGCGCCAGCATCGGACGATGGGCGCTTGCGCGCTCCTGCCATCTTGATCGGTTTGATGTGCCGAATCGCTGATTGTGCAGCGATAGGCCAATCCTCTCGCCAACCGGCGAACAAGTCAACCGCCTCTCTTAGAACCGTCGCCTCCTCGACCGCCGCCGCCGCTTTGGCTTGCAGATTGAGTAGCGTAGCGATGTTTGACACATTTCAACAACCGCAGGATTGCATCCGCTTCACGATTGTGATTCTATACTTCATGAATCGTTTGAAACGTGATACGGGCGACGTGAAGCGTGAAAAACCCAAACCTAAGCGTAGAAAGCTGAACTTGACCGTGGCATTACTTCCCTCTTTGTTTTTCAACGATGAGGAAGCAATGCTCACCCTGACCAAGAAAGAGCTGGCCGTGCTCGATGAGGCTCAACCGGACTATGCGGTTTATCTGGTTGAGACGGAGCACGAGAACAGCCGGTGGTGGCGGATGACGTTGAAGCTACCCACGCAGGACAAGGTTTATGAGGTCGTTACCGCGCTCGGTAAAACCAAGCTCTGGAAACGTTTGGAC
>NZ_PDWQ01000048.1 GCF_010211745.1 Pseudoxanthomonas kalamensis DSM 18571
CACCCGCGACCACACCGCCAGCGTCTGCCCATCGTCGGTGCGCACCTTCGACAACACGGTGCCGGGGCCGGGCTGCGGTTGTGCGTGCAGCGCCGCAGCAGCCAATAGCAGTAACAGCAGGCAGGCAAATCGACGCGGCATGCGATGTCTCCGGACGCGGTGGGTTGAGCGCGGCCAACGTGCGCGCGCAGGCCGAAGTGGGCGGTGTGCCAGGCACACAGTGTACGAATGGTCCACGCCGGACTGAGTACCGACCGCGCGCGCCTGGCGGTGAGCGCAGTCGGTCTGTCCGCCCACCGAGACGACCTTCCCCGGGTTGCGCCGCCGATGCTGTGCCGGCGTCGGCGGCTTGTTCTTCCAGGATCGGCCTGGCCAGCGCGAACGCGTGGTTGGCGGCCGGCACGCCGCAGTAGATCGACGCCTGCAGCCGCACTTCCTTGACCTGCGCAGGCGTCAAGCCGTTGTTGGGCGCCGCACGCACGTGCAGCTTGAATTCTTCGTCGTGGCCCAGGCCGACCATCATCGACAAGGTGATCAGCGACCGGGTGTGGGCCGGCAGGCCGTCGCGGGTCCAGATGCCGCCCCAGGCGTAGCGGGTGATCAGGTCCTGTAATTCCTCGGTGAAGGCGCTGCGCGCGGTCAGCGCGCGATCGTCATTCGCATCGCCAAGGCCGCGGCGGCGTTCACACATGCCGGCTTGATACCGTACGCCTTCGTGCATGGGG
>NZ_PDWQ01000004.1 GCF_010211745.1 Pseudoxanthomonas kalamensis DSM 18571
AGATGTTTATAAGAGACAGGGGTGGTTTCCACCAGTTGCGGATGCTCGCCGTCAGACGCCGTCTCCGGCACCTGCATCCGGCTGGTCGACATGCCGCCGGACAGCGGTTCGGGCAGGGCTTCCGGCAATGCAGCCTCCGGGGCGGCAACCGGCTCCACCGTGTAGAACTGCTCGTCGTGTGCCTTCCACCACACCAGCAGGAACAGCAGCAGGCCGATGACGAAGGCCGCGGCGACAATCTGCAGGCTGTGGCGCGGCAGGCGGAGCACGAAGGCGTCGTCGGATTCGGAGGGTTTGGCTGGGCTCATGTCGGTTCCGGTGCTGTGTCCCGATTCTGGCACAGCCCGCCGGCCGCAGATGAGCGACTGCTGATCGGGCAATCGCAGCCGGAACCGGCGATAATTGCCGTCCGTTTCGCAGATCGACCGATTCCATGCTCGACCCCAGCCTGCTGCGCCAGCAGCCCGAAGACCTTGCCCGACGCCTGAAGGAAACCCGTGGCTACGACCTCGATGTCGCTACACTGGGCGAGCTGGAGTCGCGCCGCAAGCAGATCCAGGTGCGCACCCAGGAACTGCAGAACCTGCGCAACACCCGCTCCAAGGCGATCGGCCAAATGAAGGCCAGGGGCGAGGACACTACGGCGATCATGGCCGAGGTGGCCGGTTTCGGCGATGAGCTGAAGGCGTCTGAGGCCGAGTTGGACGGCATCCGCAACCGGTTGGACGCGCTGGCCATGGGCATTCCCAACCTGCCGCACGAAAGCGTGCCGGTCGGCGCCGACGAGTCGGGCAATGTCGAACAACACCGATGGGGCACGCCGCGGATGTTCGAGTTTCCGGTCAAGGACCATGTCGATCTCGGCGCCCGTCACGGCTGGCTGGACGGCGAAACCGCAGCCAAGCTGTCCGGCGCCCGCTTCACCGTGCTGCGCGGGCAGCTGGCTCGGCTGCACCGCGCGCTGGCGCAGTTCATGCTGGATCTGCACAGCGGCGAACACGGCTACGAGGAAACCAACGTACCGGTGATCGTCAATGCCGACAGCCTGTTCGGCACCGGCCAGTTGCCGAAGTTCGAGGAGGACATGTTCGTCACCCAGCTGGGCGAACACCGTCGCTACCTGATTTCGACTTCGGAGATCGCGCTGACCAACGTGGTCCGCGACGAGATCGTCGAAGCCGAGCGACTGCCGCTGCGGATGACCGCACACTCGCTGTGCTTCCGATCCGAAGCCGGCAGCGGCGGCCGCGACGTGCGGGGCATGATCCGCCAGCACCAGTTCGAGAAGGTCGAGATGGTCAGCATCGTCCGTCCGCAAGACAGTTACGGCGAACTGGAGCGCATGACCCGCTGCGCCGAGGCTGTGCTGGAGACGCTGGGGCTGCCGTATCGGCGCATGCAGTTGTGCAGCGGCGACATGGGGTTTTCCGCCGCCAAGACCTACGACCTGGAGGTCTGGCTGCCGTCGCAGCAGACCTATCGCGAGATTTCCTCCTGCTCCAACTGCGAGGCCTTCCAGGCCCGTCGCATGCAGGCGCGCTGGCGCAACCCGGAGACCGGCAAGCCGGAGCCGGTGCACACGCTGAATGGCTCCGGCGTGGCCGTGGGCCGCGCCCTGATCGCGGTGATGGAGAACTACCAGAACGCCGACGGCTCGATCGACGTACCCGAGGTCCTGCGCCCGCACATGGGTGGGGCCGAGCGGATCGCCTGAGCGGGACGCGCGTTGCGCAAAAAAGCGGCCCGCAGGGCGGGCCGATGGAGAGATACCGCTTTGGGGAACCGTTGCCGGCTCAGGCCGCCTTGCGCAGCGGCGACGGGATCGCCGCCAGCGCGGCATCGATGGCCTCGAGCCGGTGCTGCGGCGAGAGGGCCAGCCCTTCGGCACGGACGAATTCCACGTCCTCAATGCCCAGGAAGGCCAGTACCGCTTTCAGGTACGGTTCCTGGAAATCGGCCGGCGACCCGCTGTGCAGACCGCCGCGCGCGCTGGCGATGATGACCTTCTTGCCGCCTGCCAGCCCTTGCGGGCCTTGTTCGGTGTAACGGAACGTCTTGCCGGCAACGGCCACGCGGTCGATCCAGGCCTTCAGCGTGGACGGAATGCCGAAGTTGTACATCGGCGCGCCGATGACCACGATGTCGCTGTCGAGGAATTCCTGCAGCACCTGTTCGGCCCTGCGACTGGCGACCGAGTCGGTACCGGCCAGCGCGGCGGCGGTCAGATGGGGCAGGGGATCGGCATCGAGGTCGCGATGGGTGACCTGCAGGCCGGGCATTTCGTCGCGCCAGCGGGATACGATGGCGTTGCCGAGCTGGCGGCTGACCGATTGTTCGCTCAGCGCGCTGCTGTCGATGTGCAATAGTTTCATGTGAGGTCTCCTGTTCCGGCACCGTTGCCACTGGGGCCGCATCCTCCTCTGTTGCTTTGGTGGAATAAAGAGGATTAAATATCACTGTTTGTTCCATTTGTGGAATTTCTGTTATGCAGAACGACCTCAACGACCTGTATTACTTCGCGATGGTGGTCGACCACGGCGGTTTCGCCGCCGCCGAGCGCGCGCTGGGCATTCCCAAGTCGCGGCTGAGCCGGCGCATCAGCCAGCTCGAAGCCGACCTGGGCGTGCGTCTGCTGCAGCGTTCCACCCGCCGTTTCGCGGTCACCGACGTCGGCATGAGCGTGCATCGCCATGCACAGACCATGCTGGCCGAGGCCCAGGCCGCGCGCGAAGTGGTCGACCGGCTCAGCGCCGAGCCGCGCGGGGTGGTGCGGGTCAGCGTGCCGGTGGCGGTGGCGCAGATGCAGTTGCCGAAGATCCTGCCGCAGTTTCTCGACAAGTACCCCAAGGTCCGGCTGCAACTGCACGTCAACAACCGCCGGGTCGACATCATCAACGAGGGCTACGACGTGGCCCTGCGGGTGCGCGCCAGGCTCGACGACGACGGCAGCCTGGTCATGCGCAGTTTCGGCCACATCCAGCAGTTGCTGGTGGCCAGTCCGAAATACCTGCGGCGCGCCGGACGGCCGCAGATTCCCGAGGATCTGACCGAACACGTCACCCTGAGCATCAGCGAGGACGAGGCCCGCCAGCGCTGGGAACTGCATGGCCCGGACGGCGAGGTGCGGCGGATCGAACTGCAACCGCGGCTGGCCGGCTCGGATTTCCCGCTGCTCAAGGCGCTGGCCAGGGACGGGCACGGCATCACCTTGTTGCCGGAAACGGTCTGCGCCGATGCGGTGAGCAGCGGCGAACTTGAGGTGGTGCTGCCGCAGTGGTCGCTGCCGCAAGGCATCTGCCACGCGGTATTCGCTTCGCGTCGCGGCATGCTGCCAGCGGTGCGGGTGTTCATCGACTTCCTGGCCGAACATCTGCCGCAGCAGATCGAGGCTTCGCGGCTGGACTGCGGCGGCAAGTGCGACAAGGCCGTGCCGGAGATGCCGAAGGCGGAGCTGGCGCAGGTCGGCTGAAACGTCCCGGCTTCGTGCGAGAATACCGGCGCCAAGCGATCCGGAGAGGTGGCCGAGCGGTTTAAGGCACCGGTCTTGAAAACCGGCGAAGGGTCAAACCTTCCGTGGGTTCGAATCCCACCCTCTCCGCCACTTGATCGTGCTCAATGATGGTCTGCTCAGGTTCGATCATCATGCAAGACATCCCCTGACACATGAGCTTGCCCTTTTCGGCCATTGCTCCACGGTCTCGACTTGGGCATGCGTATGGGCAGGGGTGCCGGAATTGCCGACTGGGTGCCAGCATGCGTGCCTCGCCATCCTCGTTTTCATTGTCGCAGCGGCTCCTGCATTGGGCCATGGTGCTGCTGATTCTGTGCAACCTGCTGTTTCCGCAAGGCATGGGCGGCACAGGGTTGGACTTGGGGTTCGTGTTGCCGGCCCGGGCCCACATCTGCATCGGTATCGCCGTACTGGTTCTGGCGCTGATTCGGCTGTTCCTGCGTTTGGGCAGGGGCGTTCCCTCGACACCGACCCGGGTTCCGGTGTTCTTCCGCGGGCTGGCGCGAGCCGGGCAGTGGACCTTCTATCTGCTGTTCTTCGCCACGCCGATCACCGGCCTGCTGATTCACTATCACGGCAACGCCAGCGCGCTGCTGCTGCATGGCAAAGTCATCCGACCATTGTTCTGGACGCTGATTGCCGTACATGTCGCCCTGGCTCTGGCACACCAGTACTACTGGAAAACAGGCCGGCTGGAGAAAATGGTCAGAGGTTGAAGCAGGCCTGCAGGAGTCGAGGAGGGCTGTCGATCCTGCGATCGCCTTCGCCATGGACTGCTTTATAGTGATGACATGTCACATCTGGTCGCCACTCGTCAGACTATCCCTTGTTCCGGTCGCCATCGGCGATTAGGCTCGTATTCAGGGAATGGAAAGCGGAGGTTAGGATGACGATACGCGTATTCCTGATAGACGATCACGCGCTGGTCAGGGCAGGGATGAAGATGATCCTCGCCGGCGAGACCGACATCGAAGTGGTCGGCGAAGCGGACAGCGGCGAAGAAGCCCTGCCGCAGGTGCGCAAGCTGAAACCTGACGTAGTGCTGTGCGATCTGCACCTGCCGGGACTGAGCGGGCTGGAGATCACCGAGCGCATTGTCCGCTCCGACCTCGGTACCCGGGTCGTGATCGTGTCGGTGCTGGAGGACGGTCCGCTGCCGAAGCGGCTGCTGGAAGCCGGTGCCGCCGGCTATGTCGGCAAGGCCGGCGATGCCGGCGAATTGCTGCGCGCCATCCGCGATACTTCGCGCGGCAAGCGCTTCCTCGGCAGCAGCATCGCGCAGAACCTGGCTCTGAACACCGTCGCCGGCAACGGATCGCCGTTCGACCAGATGTCGCCGCGCGAACTGGAAGTGGCCATGCTGCTGGTGCAGGGATTGCGTCAGGAAGAAATCGCCAAGCGGCTCAGCCTGAGTGCCAAGACCGTCAACACGCACAAGACCCGACTGTTCGAGAAAGCCGGGGTGCAGGACAACATCGCCCTGGCCCGGTTGGCGACCCAGTACGGACTGGTCGACAGCGCGCATTCGCTGTAAAGCAAAAGCCCGGCGCACGCACCGGGCTTTCGATCTTGCGCAGGACTGCAGCGGCCGGAAACCCGGCCGCTATACGGATCAGGCCTGTACGGATCAGGCGTTGTGCCGCCCGTCCTCGCCATCGGTCGCCGCCGCGTCGTCGGCCGCCAGCGTCGTAGCTGACAGTTCGCCGGTTTCGGCGTCTTCGTCGTCTTCCGATTCGACCGGCAGCGACGCCGGGGAAGGATCGATCAGGTGACGGATCACCGAGGCCGGGGTGTCGATATCGGCGGTGAAGAACAGCGAGCCGTTGTAATCCGGCTCCGGTGATGCCACAGGAGCAGCGGCGATGATCGTCGTCTCCTCGGCAATGGCTTCGGTTTCGGCAACTGATGCCGGAACGGGCTCCGCTTCCTGCACGATCGCTTGCGCATCGACCCTCTGCTCCGGTAGCGGAGTCCCTTCGAGGGTGCCGATTTCGTCGGAAAGCGCATTCGCGATTTCCGCGACACTGGCCGTGACTTCTGTCGGTGCAGGCGTTTCGGTCGGAACGTCGGCCTCGGTGCCCTGGGCCTCGAACAGCGAGACCTGGGGCGTCGTCGCAACAACGGTTTCAGTTTCGACGGCGACGTCCGCGACGGCAGCTGGTAATACCGGCTCCGGAACAGATTCCTCCGGTGCAACCGCAGCCGCGCGAACTTCCGGCTGCGCCGCCGCCGGGATGGCGACGTCGTCGAAGTCGAATTCCGGCTGCGCTTGACTGATGGCGATTACCGTGTCGTCGCCCGACATATCGTTGTCGGCACTGGTCTCGTTCTCGCTACCGGTCGCGGCGGCATCGCCGGTCTTGCGGCGACGGCGTCCGCCACGGCGCCCTCGGCGGCGGCGGCTGCCGCCCTCGGCATTGCCTTCTGCCGCAGCCTCAGCAGCCGGGTTGGCGGCATCGGTTGCTGTCGTCGCGACGGCTTCGACCTGCGGCAGCGCATCATCGGCGACCGCGGCCGGAACGGCAGCCGCTACGGCGACGGGATCGACCGGCGCGGTTTCGGCTTCCGCAGCGACCGGAGCCGGCTTGGGCGTCGTTTCCTTGCGCGGCGGGCGCGGCGACTTTTGCTTGGTCGGCTGCGGAGTGTCGTCCTTGTTCTTGTTCGAGGTCTTGCCGGTCGCTTGCTGCTGCGATTTGCCGGATGCGCGGCTGTCGTCGCGGCGCGATTCCTGGCGGTTCTTGCCGCCATTGCGGCCCTGGCCATTGTTGCGGCCATTGCGGCGCTGGCGGGAATCCCGCTGTGAGGTCTCGGGCGCAGCCTTGCGGGTCTGTTCGGCCAGGGTCGGTTCGGGTGCCGTGTCGGCGCTGCCGAGCAGGCGCTTGAACCAGCCGAACACACCGCCGGAGGCGGGTGCCTGCACCGGGGCGGGGGCCGCCGCCGCAACCGGGGCCGGCTCGGGCTCGCGCACCGGAGCCGGCTGCGTGTGCTTGACCGAAGTCACCGCCGGGGCCGGCGGGATGTTCAGCTGCGACTTGCTCAGTGCATGCACCGGCAGCTTGCGCGGGGTGCCACGCTGGTAGCTGGGCTTGCCGGATTCCTCGCTGAGCTCGTTCTCGCGGATGCGGGTGACTTCGTAGTGCGGGGTCTGCAACTGCTCGTCGGCGACGATGATGATCGGCGCGTCATGGCGCTGCTCGATTTCGCGCAGTGCGCCGCGCTTCTCGTTGAGCAGGTAGTTGGCGATCTCGATAGGCGCCTGCACCAGCACTTGGCCAGTGTTGTCCTTCATCGCGTGCTCTTCGGCCACGCGGATGATCGACAGCGACAGCGATTCGACGCTGCGCATGCGGCCGTGGCCCTCGCAGCGCGGGCAGACGATCTGGCTGGATTCGCCGAGGCTTGGACGCAGGCGCTGGCGGCTCATCTCCATCAGGCCGAACTTGGAGATGCGGCCGAGCTGCACGCGCGCGCGGTCGTACTTCAGCGCACCCTGCAGGCGGTTCTCGACCTCGCGCTGGTGCTTGTTCGAGGCCATGTCGATGAAGTCGATCACCACCAGGCCGCCCAGATCGCGCAGGCGCAGCTGGCGGGCGACTTCGTCGGCGGCTTCCAGATTGGTGTGGAACGCGGTTTCCTCGATGTCGCCGCCCTTGGTGGCGCGCGCCGAGTTGACGTCGATCGCGGTCAGGGCCTCGGTCTGGTCGACCACGATGGCGCCGCCGGACGGCAGCCGCACTTCGCGCTCGTAGGCGGCCTCGATCTGCGATTCGATCTGGAAACGGTTGAACAGCGGAATATCGTCGGTGTAGTGCTTCAGCTTGCGCAGGTTCTGCGGCATGACCTGCTGCATGAACTCGGTCGCGGTCTGGTGCATTTCCTCGGTGTCGACCAGGATCTCGCCGATGTCGGCGCGCAGGTAGTCGCGCAGGGCACGGACGATCAGCCGGCTTTCCTGGTAGATCAGGAACGGGGCCGGCTTGCTGAGCGCGGCTTCGGCGATCGCACGCCAGACGCTGAGCAGGTAGTCCAGGTCCCATTGCAGTTCTTCGGCGTCGCGGCCGACGCCGGCGGTGCGGATGATCACGCCCATCTCGTCGGGGATGTTCAGCGCGTCCATCGCCCGCTTCAGTTCGGCGCGGTCTTCGCCTTCGATCCGGCGCGAAACGCCGCCGGCGCTGGGCGAGTTGGGCATCAGCACCATGTAGCGGCCGGCCAGCGAGATGAAGGTGGTCAGCGCGGCACCCTTGTTTCCGCGTTCGTCCTTGTCGACCTGGACCACCACTTCCTGGCCTTCACGCAGCAGCTCGCGCAGGTTGCCGGACTTGTGGTCGGCACCGGCCTGGAAGTAGTCGCGGGAGATTTCCTTCAGCGGCAGGAAGCCGTGGCGTTCGGCGCCGTAGTCGACGAAGGCCGCTTCCAGCGAGGGCTCGAGCCGGGTGATGCGGCCCTTGTAGATGTTGGACTTGCGTTGTTCCCTGGACGGCTGCTCGATGTCGATGTCATACAGGGTCTGTCCGTCGACGATGGCCACGCGCAGTTCTTCCGCCTGCGTGGCATTGATCAGCATACGCTTCATTGTTGCGTTCCTCGCGCAGCTACCGCGCGGAACGCCGTGGCGTTTCGTCTCTGGAACCAACGACCCCTTGCGGGGCGGCGCCCCTTTCGCGCGCGTGCGCGGCCGGGTGGCCGGATCTCCAGCGCTTCGACAACCACGGCAAGCCGCGGGAGCGCTTCTTATTGTCAATCGTGTTGCGGGCCGTGCGGCCGGGAGGGCGCCGGTCAGGCGACCTGTCCCCGCACCGCGCGGGACATGTTCAGCTCCGGCGTCTGACACGCCGGGCGATGGCCGGGTCGGGCATCAGGCCGCTAACATGTCCACCCTGCGGGTGGTGGTTGCGCTCCGGACACCATCGCGGAAAGCCGGGCTTCTGGCCCACGGCCTGCCGGGGGCCGCCCTGGGGCGGGTCCGGACCGGACGACCGTTGCAACTTCCTGCGAAATCAAACCCTTATCTCGCCCGGCGAGTGTAACAGAATAAATGCTCGAATGACCGACCCGGATTCCACCTCCCCCCGCCCGCGCCCCGGCGTCGTACGTGCCGCCGCGCGGATGGCGACCGTGCCGGCCGACCGCGCCGGACAACGGCTGGACAACTTCCTGCTCGGCCAGCTGAAGGGCGCCCCCCGCAGCCTGGTCTACAAACTGGTCCGCAGCGGCCAGGTTCGGGTCAACGGTGGCCGTGCCAAGGCCGAGCGCAAGCTGGAAGCCGGCGACGAGGTCCGCATTCCGCCGGTCAGTCTCAACACACCCGGAGATGCCTCCACACCGCCGGAAGCCTTCCTGCGCCGGATGGAGCGGGCGATCGTGTTCGAGGACGCCCGCCTGCTGGTGATCGACAAACCCTCCGGCGTGGCCAGCCACGGCGGCAGCGGGATCAGCCACGGCGCCATCGAAACGATGCGGGCGCTGCGGCCGGGGCAATCGCTGGAACTGGTGCATCGGCTGGACCGCGACACCTCGGGCTTGCTGGTGCTGGCCAAGAAGCGTTCGGCGCTGACTGCGCTGCAGGCGTTGATGCGCGAGGAGGGCGGCGACGGCATCCGCAAGCGCTATCTGACCCTGCTGCTCGGGCGAATGCCGGACGGCACGATGAGCGTGGACGCGCCGCTGCACGTGGGCCTGCGCCAGGGCGGTGAGCGCCATGTCCAGGTCGATCCCGGCGGCAAGCCGTCGCTGAGCCATTTCCGGGTGCTGGAGCGGCGCGGGGGACATTCCTACTGCGAGGTGCGGATCGAGACCGGGCGCACCCACCAGATCCGCGTGCATGCCAGACACATCGGGCATCCGGTGGCCGGCGACGACAAGTACGGAGATGCCGAGGCCAACCGTCGCCTGCGCGAGAAGATCGGCCTGAAGCGCTTGTTCCTGCACGCCGCCTCGCTGGAGTTCGAGCTGGACGGCCAGGATTACGTGCTGAATGCGCCGCTGGCGCCGGAGCTGGCCGAGGCGCTGGACCGGCTGGGCTGAGGTGCCCGAATCAGGGCATTTCCGGAATGAGGGTTTCCTCGCCGACGTAGTCCAGCCGACGTTGCTGGCGCAGCAGGACGACCCGGGCCGGCAGCTCTTCCAGTCCCGACAGGGTCAGGTCCAGTCCGGTCCAGGCCTGGCAGCAGCGCGGCGCGAACGGGTTGTCGATGCGCGCGACCAGCGGCACCACGATGCGGATCTCGTCGCCGCTGCGCCAGGCGCGCAGGTCGCGGATATCGACCTTGTCCAGTTCGTCATGGGCCAGCCAGGTGAGCACCCGCAGGGTGTGCGCATCGACGATCAGCAATTCCAGCTCACCGGCTTCGATGTCTTCGGGCAACTCGTGGGCCTGCTGCGCGCTGCCGCCGATCGCGACCGCCTGCACGTCTTCGTAATGCACGTCAGGCTGTGGTGGCGACGGAGGCGTAGGCACCGTGGTGGCCGTCGAGGCGGCGGCAAGGGACAGGTACAGCATCCAGGCGCTCATGCGCGGGTCCGTTCGCAGCGCGGCGTCAGTGTTGTTCGTCCAGCGCGAAGCAGGCATCCGGCCGCGGCTGCGGCGGATTGAAGCTGACCGGCACCCGGATGGTCTGCGCGATGGCCTGGCCGTTGCGCGTGGCCGGCTTGAACAGCCAGCCCTCGACCGCCGTGCGCGCGGCGCTGTCCAGCCGCTCGTCGCCGCTACTGCCGACCTGCTCGATCGCGGTCGGCTTGCCCTCGGTACCGACCGTCACCGACAGTGTGACCGTGCCGCCGATGTCGGCGCACGCCAGTTCCAGCGGATATTCCGGTGGCGGCGTCTGCAGCGCGGCCAGTTCGGTGGGTGCGACAGCCGGGGCGGTGGTGTCGGTCGAAGGCGTGCAGGCGGCCAGCGCCAATAGGCAGGCAAGGGTAACGACAGGCTTCAGGTTCATGGCGTGCTCTCCAGCAGGGCGTCGGCCCTGGCCGCGCAGATGAAGTCGTTCTCGCTCAAACCGCCGACATCGTGGGTGGAATAGCGGACCACGGCGCGGTCGTAATGCACGCCGAGATCGGGGTGGTGATCCTCGCGATGGGCCATCCAGGCCAGCGCGTTGACGAAGGCCATGGTCCGGTAGTAGTCGTTGAAACGGAAGGTCTTGAGCAGGGCATGGCCGTTTTCGGCCAGTTCCCAGTTGTCCAGCTGCGGCATCAATTCGGCGATGCGCGCCGGGGGCAGCCGGTGTTCGCTGCCCTTGCGCGACAGGCAGTGCGCTTGCGCGAGCGGGATCAGGTCGGTCATCTGGTCTTCCTCCATGGCTGGATTCGCGCTGGTCGGGCGCAACTGAACATTCCACGCACGTTGCCGGCGCGCGGGCCGGAAAGCCGGGGTTCCGGGGCTAGAATAGCCGCATGATCCAGATATCCGAACCGGCGCAGGCGCATTTTCGCAGATTGATCGAGCGCGAGGCATCGCCCGGACTGGGCGTGCGCCTGGCCGCGGTCGAGCCGGGCACGCCGCGCGCGGATGCGCGGCTGGAATTCGCCGAGGCTTCCGAATTGCTGGGCGACGAATGGGCGGTGGATTGCGACGGTTTCGTCCTCTACGTGGCCGCCGACAGTGTGGCCTGGCTGGATGGTGCCGAAATCGACTACGTCAGCCGCGACACCGGCGGCCAGCTGACGATCAAGGCCCCGCGAATCAAGGGCGAAGCGCCGGGCGAGGCGGCTTCGCTGGTCGAGCGGGTGCGTTGGGTGGTCGAGAACGAGATCAATCCGCAGCTGGCGCAGCATCGCGGCCACGTGGCGGTGGAGCAGGTGGGCGCGGACGGCGAAGTCTGGCTACGTTTCGGCGGCGGCTGCAACGGCTGCGGCATGGCCGACGTGACGCTGAAGCAGGGCATCGAGAAGACCCTGCTGGCGCGCGTGCCGGGGGTGACCGCGGTTCGCGACATCACCGACCACGATACCGGGCAGGCGCCGTACATCCCGCGCGGCAACGCCGCCTGACGCCGCCGCAACACCGGTGACGAAAGCCGCCGACATCATCGAAGCCCTGGCCGGCCGGCAGTCGCCGCCGCTGCTGGAGCGCCAGACCGGGCTGCCGCATGGCTGGGGACTGTGGCTACGCGCGCAGCCGGAGAAGCTGGGGCGGATCGAACACGTGCAGGCACAGGCGCTGGCCGAGGAACTGGCGGGTCGTGCGCCTCCGGCGCCGATGCGGCTGCGGATCATGGGGCGCCTGCGCACCCTGCGCAGCCTGTTCTACCAGCAATGGGATCCGCCCCCGCGCGAGGAGCGCGGCCTGCGCTGGTTCGCGGCGATCTTCAGTGGCTTGCTGCATCTGGCGTTCGCCGTGCTGCTGATCGTGCTGGCCTGGGTCCATCTGCCACCACCGCCACCGCCGCAGGCCGATTCGGGCTCCGGCAGCCGAGTGCAGGTGGAACTGGTCGATCGCACGGATGCCGCCGATGACGGCTCCCAAACTGCGGAACCGACGACGACGCAGCGATCCGCCGCCGAATCCCCGACAGCCGCCTCGCACCCGGCCGCCGCGCCGCAAGCCGACGATGCCGAAGACCGTCCGCAACCCGCCGTGTCGGAGCAGCCTTTGCAGGTCACCGAGGCCGAACGCCCGACCACCGATTTCGTACTGACAGCGCCGGTCCGTACCGAGGTACCCGTGCCCTCGATGCGGACGACCGAAGTGCAGCTGCGCGAACGTGAAGTGACCGTGGTGGAAACCCCGCAGCCACTCGCGCGGCAGCCGCTGCCGACCGAGGTGCGCGCTCCCGATACGCAGACGGCCTTGCCGGCGCTCCGCCAGCGCGAGGTCAACGAACCGTTGCAGGACATTCGTGTTCCCCAGACATCTGCGCAACCCGTCGATGCGACGGCGATCCGCACCACGCAACCGCAGCTGCAGGTACGCGAAGTCGACGAACCGCTGCCGCAGATCCGCGCACCACGAACCGCCGCATCAACGGTCGAAGCGCCCCAAGTGCGCGCACCGGAAATGTCGATGCGGCAGGCCGAAATTCCTGCCCCCACAGTTCCCAGCCCTGCCGCTGCCGCGACACCGTCGACTTCGACGTCTTCGGCAGCGGCAGCCACACCGTCAGCGAACAGCGCCGCGCCGGGAGCCACGATCACGCCGCGCGCCACCGATGACTGGGGCGCCGCCTCCGCGCAACCGGGCAACGGCAGCGGGCTGTTCAATGCGGATGGCAGCGTGCGCCTGCCCGACGGCGCCGGCCAGGCGGCCGAGCCGGTGCGCGGCGCGCCCGGAACCCAGCAGCACCAGGCCTACCAGGCCGACCGCGGCAGCAAGTGGCTGCAGCGGGTCGAATACCCCTACGACGCCACCATGTTCGACCAGTACTGGGTCCCGCGCGAATCCCTGCTGCAGGAATGGGTCCGCAAGAATATCCGCGAAGTCGAACTGCCGATCCCGGGAACCAACAAGCGGGTCAAGTGCGTGGTTTCGGTCCTGCAACTGGGCGGCGGCTGCGGCCTGTACGACCCGAACATCAACGCACAGCCGGCCGAGGCCCGCCCGCCGCCGGAGATTCCGGTCAAGCGCAATCCGTTGCCACCGGACGAGACCGGCAGCGATGGCAATCCGGAGACTGGCGGATGACTTTCCGGCGCCTCACTAGTCTGTTGGCGGGTCTGATCGGAGTGATGTTTGCCGGAATAGGCGTGCTGTTATTGGTGATTGTCGCTTCGGGCAATGTTCACCAGGGCCAGGTGGGCATGCTGATTTATGGAGTCGGATTTCTGCTTGTCGCGGCTCCGATGCTTGCAGTCCCGTTTTCAGTTCCGACCGCCAGATGGCTGGTATGGGCAGTTCTTGCTGGTTTCTCGGGTGTAGCGATCTGGCTGGCCTTCTGGCCGCAAAGTGGCGTTGTTCCTTCACCGGCGGTTAAAGCGGCTGTCGCGGCATTCGTCGGTTTGCTGCTTGTACGGATATTCCTCAGTCGGCGAGATCGCAATTGAGCGTTCGTCACAGACACATTCAACATGCCACAAAAAAACACGGGGCCATCCGGCCCCGTGGATGCATCCAGTCCGCAGGAACGCTTATTCGACGCCGTGCAGATCGCGTAATTGGGTCGTGCGCGAGCCGAAATAGGCGGCCAGGTCGGAAATGTCCTGGTCGCTCAGCGCGGCGGCCTGCGGCGACATCAGCACGTGCACGCGCTCGCCGGCACGGTATTGCTGCAGTGCATGGGCGATGTAGTCGCCGTACTGACCGCCCAGCTTGGGATAGGTGTCGTCGATCGGCGCGTTGCCTTCGGCGCCGTGGCAGTCCACGCAGCTCTGGCCGGTGGCCGCACCCTTGGCGCTGGCCAGTTGCTCGCCCTGGGCGATGCGGCCGTCCGGCAGTCCGGCGGACGAGCTGGAGCCATGCTCTCCGCTGGCATGGCCGGGATCGGCGGCGGAGACTTCGGGGTTTTCGACCTTGGAGCAGGCGGCCACGGCAAGCGCGGCGAACAGGGCGATGGCTAGACGCGGGGCGTACACGGCGTTCGTCATGGAGGGCTTACTTCTTCAGCGAGGACAGATAGGCGGCCAGGTCGGCAATGTCCTGGTCGGAAAAGCTCTGGGCCTGGGCCTGCATGGTGGGGTGCTTGCGGTTGCCCTGCTTGTATTCGCTCAGGGCCTGGACCAGATAGGCCTCGGACTGGCCGCCGATCAGCGGCACGTGGAAATTGGGGTAGGCGTTCTTGTAGCCGGTGACGCCGTGGCAGCCCTGACAGGTATAGGACAGGGTGCGCCCGGTTTCGGCATTGCCCGCAAGCGGGCCGGCAACGGCTGGGGCTTCTGCGGCGGCCGGAGCGGGGGCTTCGACGCTCGCATCGGCGGCGGGAGGAACAGTTTCTTCCTGCGCGGCGCTGGTGGCGGCCATGGTCAGCAGGGCGGCCATGGTCAGGCCGGCGGCGATCGGCAACGGTCGCTTCATGGAATGTTTCAGGCTCCCTTGGAAGTGCTGGCACCGCATGAGGCCGCGGCGCTTGGCCGCCGCGAGTATAGCCTGCCATTCACAAAGGTCGCCATCGGCATGAGATGGCTGCAACCCTGAAGCCGGTCCGGGCATCCCACTACGGTCACCATGACCTTCGGCGCATGAGCCTCACATTGACTTGGTGATATACCTATGTACAACACCTAAACAACGGCTATTACACCATGCGAACCACCACCCCACCGTACGGACGCCGGATTGCACGCGCGGCCATGCTCGCCAGCGCCATGATCCTGATGCTGGGGGCCTGCAAGGTCGGTCCCGGGGGTGAGAAGGCACAAGCCAAGGCTGGCGAGGAAGCCAATGTCGATGCGGTGCCGGTGGAAGTGGCCAAGGCCGCGCACCGGACCGTGGCCGCCAGCTATTCCGGCACCTCGACGCTGGAACCGCGCGCCGAATCGCAGGTGGTGGCCAAGACCTCGGGCGTGGCCCTGGCCGTGCTGGTCGAAGAAGGGCAGGCCGTTCGTGCCGGGCAGCCGCTGGTACGACTGGACCCCGACCGCCCCCGGCTGGCGCTGGCGCAGATCACCGCGCAGATGCGCAAGCTGGAAGCCAACTACGCGCGTGCGCAGAAGCTGGTCAACCAGCAGATGATCAGCGCCAACGACGTCGACGAGATCCGCTACAACCTGGAGAACGTCCGCGCCCAGTACCGCGCGGCGCAACTGGAGCTGTCCTACACCACGGTGACCGCGCCGATTTCCGGTGTGATCGCCTCGCGCAGCATCAAGACCGGCAACTTCGTGCAGATCAACACCCCGATCTTCCGCATCGTCGACAATTCGCGGCTGGAGGCGACACTGGACGTGCCCGAGCGCGAGCTGGTGACGATGAAGGCCGGGCAGCCGGTGGAAATGGCCGTGGACGCACTGCCGGGCCGCACGTTCACCGGCGTGGTGGCGCGGGTGGCGCCGGTGGTCGACTCCGGCAGCGGCACCTTCCGCGTGGTCTGTGGCTTCGACGGCGGCGACCTGCTGCAGCCGGGCATGTTCAGCCGCATCCGCATCGACTACGACACCCGTACCGACGCGCTGGTGGTGCCGCGGGTCGCACTGCTGGACGACAGCCAGGACAGCCAGGCCGTGTACGTGGTCCGCGACGGCAAGGCGGTGCGTGTGCCGATCGAACTGGGCTACCTGGACGGCGAATGGGCCGAGGTGCGCAAGGGCCTGCAGGCCGGCGACCAGGTGGTGACCGCCGGCAAGATCGCCCTGCGCGACGGCAGCGCGGTGCAGGTGATCGGCGAGCCGGAGAAGAAGCCGGTGGCCGCCGCCAAGCCGGCCGCCGAAGACGGTAGCAAGCAATGAGTCCGGCCTCCGGGGAAGAGATGCGCGGTCCCGGCGAGGACAGCACGCGCGGCGGCGGACTGGTGGAATTCTCCACCCGGCGCCGGGTCACCGTGGCGATGTTCTGGATCACCATGGTCCTGTTCGGCGTCATCGCACTGGTCTCGCTGAAGGTCAACCTGCTGCCGGACCTGAGCTATCCGACCCTGACCGTGCGCACCGAATACACCGGCGCGGCGCCGTCGGAGATCGAGACCCTGATCACCGAACCGGTCGAAGAATCGGTCGGCGTGGTCAAGAACCTGCGCAAACTGAAGTCGGTGTCGCGCACCGGCCAGAGCGACGTGGTGCTGGAATTCGCCTGGGGCACCGACATGGACCAGGCCAGCCTGGAAGTGCGCGACAAGATGGAAATCCTGTCGCTGCCGCTGGAAGCCGAGCAGCCGGTGCTGCTGCGCTTCAACCCCTCCACCGAGCCGATCATGCGTCTGGTGCTGTCGCCGAAGCAGGACGCCGCCTCGCCGGAGGACGAGATCCGCCAGCTGATCGAGCTGCGCCGCTACGCCGACGACGATCTGAAGAAGAAACTGGAGCCGGTGGCCGGCGTGGCCGCGGTCAAGGTCGGCGGCGGCCTGGAGGACGAGATCCAAGTCGACATCGACCAGCAGAAGCTGGCCCAGCTGAACCTCAGCATCGACACCGTGATCGACCGCCTGCAGAAGGAGAACATCAACATCTCCGGCGGCCGGCTCGAACAGGGTTCGCAGCGGTACCTGGTCCGCACCGTCAACCAGTTCGCCGGCATCGACGAAATCCGCAACCTGCTGGTGACCACGCAGAGCGGTGGCAGCAATGCCGCGGCCAACGCCGCGGCGCAGATGGCCGCGATCGCCGCGACCACAGGCAACGCCAGCGTGCTGGCGGCGGCGGCGTCGGTGCAGAGCGCATCCTCCTCCGGCTCCAGTACCGCCGCCGGCGGCATGCCGGTGCGGCTGAAGGACGTGGCCGAAGTCCGACAGGGCTACAAGGAGCGTGAAGCGATCATCCGCCTGGGCGGCAAGGAAGCGGTCGAACTGGCGCTGTACAAGGAAGGCGACGCCAATACCGTCGCTACCGCCGACGCCATCTCCGCGCGGCTGCAGCGCATCCGCGCGCAGTTGCCGCACGACATGGAACTGACCATCATCGACGACCAGTCGGTGTTCATCCGCCACGCGATCAGCGACGTCAAGACCGACGCGGTGATCGGCGGCATGCTGGCCATCCTGATCATCTTCCTGTTCCTGCGCGACGGCTGGAGCACCTTCGTCATCAGCTTGTCGCTGCCGGCGTCGATCATCACCACGTTCTTCTTCATGGACCGGCTGGACCTGAGCCTGAACGTGATGTCGCTGGGCGGCTTGGCGCTGGCCACCGGCCTGGTGGTGGACGACTCGATCGTGGTGCTGGAAAGCATCGCCAAGGCGCGCGAACGCGGGCTGGGCATCCTGAAGGCGGCCATCGCCGGCACCCGCGAAGTCAGCATGGCCGTGGTCGCCTCGACCCTGACCACCATCGCCGTGTTCCTGCCGTTGGTGTTCGTCGAAGGCATCGCCGGCCAGTTGTTCCGCGACCAGGCCCTGACCGTGGCCATTGCCATCGGCGTGTCGCTACTGGTGGCCATGACCCTGATCCCGATGCTGAGCGCACTGAAGGCGAAGGCGCCGCTGGCGTTCCCCGAGGAACCGGCACATCCGCGCTGGCAGCCGCAGTCGCGCTTGCAGAAACCGCTGGCAGCGACCGGTCACGGCATCGGCGCGGCCATCCGCGGGGTGTTCTTCGGCATCGCCTGGAGCGTGGTGCGCGTGTGGCGTGGTCTGCAGGCCGTGGTCGGCCCGGTGATGCGCAAGGCCAGCGATCTGGCGATGGCGCCCTACGGCCGCGCCGAGGGTGGCTACCTGAAGCTGCTGCCGGCGGCCCTGCGTCGTCCATGGCTGGTACTGGGACTGGCCGCCGCCGCATTTGCCGCCAGCCTGCTGCTGGTGCCGCTGCTGGGTGCCGACCTGATCCCGCAGCTGGCGCAGGACCGCTTCGAAATGACCGCCAAACTGCCGCCGGGCACGCCGCTGCGCGAAACCGACGCCATGATCCGTGGCTTGCAGCAACAGCACGACGGCGATGAAGGCATCCAGACCCTGTACGGCGTCAGCGGTACCGGCACTCGCCTGGATGCCAGCCCGACCGACAGCGGCGAGAACGTCGGCAAGCTGACCGTGGTCATGGCCGGTGGCGGCAGCGAGAAGCTGGAAGCTACCGAAACCGACAAGCTGCGTGCCAGCATGCGCAAGTACCCGGAAGCACAGGTCGATTTCAGCCGGCCCGAGCTGTTCAGCTTCTCCGCGCCGCTGGAGATCGAGATCGACGGCCCCAGCATGGAGGGCATCGAGAAGGCCGGCCGCCGCATGGCCGAACTGCTGCGCGCCAATCCGCACTACACCGACGTCAAGTCGACGGTGGAGCAGGGTTTCCCCGAAATCCAGATCCGCTTCGACCAGGAACGCGCTGGCGCGCTCGGCCTGACCACGCGGCAGATCGCCGACGCGGTGGTGAAGAAGGTGCGCGGCGAAGTGGCGACCCGCTACAGCTTCCGCGACCGCAAGATCGACGTGCTGGTGCGCGCGCGCGAGGACGAGCGCAACAGCGTGGAAAGCATCCGCAAGCTGATCGTCAACCCGACCAGCGCGCAGCCGGTGCTGCTGGAGTCGGTGGCCGACGTGGTCGCCACCACTGGCCCCAGCGAGATCCATCGTGCCGACCAGATCCGGGTAGCGATTGTCTCGGCCAACCTCAACGGCATCGACCTCGGCGGTGCGGTCGAGGAAGTGCAGAAGATCGTCGCCGAGAATCCGCTCGGCGCCGGCATCGGCATGCACATCGGCGGCCAAGGTGAAGAACTCGGCGAGTCGGTGCGTTCGCTGCTGTTCGCCTTCGGCCTGGCGATATTCCTGGTCTACCTGGTGATGGCATCGCAGTTCGAGTCGCTGCTGCACCCGTTCGTGATCCTGTTCACCATCCCGCTGGCCCTGGTCGGCGCGGTGCTGGCGCTGTTCCTGACCCGCTCGCCGGTCTCGGTGGTGGTGTTCATCGGCCTGATCCTGCTGGTCGGACTGGTAACCAAGAACGCGATCATCCTGATCGACAAGGTCAACCAGCTGCGCGAGGCGAGCATCGCCAAGCATGAGGCGCTGGTGGAAGGCGCGCGTTCGCGCCTGCGGCCGATCATCATGACCACCATGTGCACGCTGTTCGGCTTCCTGCCGCTGGCGCTGGCCTTCGGCGAGGGCGCCGAGGTGCGTTCGCCGATGGCGATCACCGTGATCGGCGGTCTGTTGGTATCCACCCTGCTGACCCTGCTGGTCATCCCGGTGGTGTACGACCTGCTGGATCGTCGCCCGGACGCGTACTACGCCGAGCGCGGCCGCCGCAACCGCGAGGCATTGGGCATGGACGGCGGGGAAGGCGAGGCACAGCCGACATGAGCATCGCCGAGTTCAGCATCCGCCGTCCGGTCACCACGATCATGATGTTCGTGTCGATGTTCGTCATCGGCCTGATCGCCGCCGTGCGCCTGCCGCTGGAAGCCTTGCCGGACATCTCGGCGCCGTTCCTGTTCGTGCAGTTGCCGTACGCGGGCTCGACTCCGGAAGAGGTCGAGCGCACGATCCTGCGGCCGGCCGAGGAAACCCTGGCGACGATGCCGGGGATCAAGCGCATGTTCGGCCAGGCCAGCGCCGACGGCGCCGGCGTGTTCATCGAATTCTCGGACTGGGATCGCGACGTCGCCATCGCCGCTTCGGAAGCGCGCGAGCGGATCGACGCGATCCGTTCCGACCTGCCGGACGACCTGCAGCGCTACTTCGTATTCAAGTGGTCCAGCAGCGACCAGCCGGTGCTGCGGGTACGGCTGGCCAGCAATATCGACCTGACCGGCGCGTACGACATGATCGACCGCGAGTTCAAGCGGCCGCTGGAACGCATTCCCGGGGTCGCCAAGGTCGAAGTCTCGGGCGCGCCGCAGAGCGAGGTGGAGATCGCCATCGCCGCCGACCGCCTGACCGCGCACGGCCTGAGCCTGAACGAGCTCAGCCAGCGCCTGCAAACAATCAACTTCTCCATTTCCGCCGGACAGATCGACGACCACGGTCAGCGCCTGCGGGTGCAGCCGGTTGGCGAGTTGAAGGATCTGCAGGAACTGCGCGACCTCGTCATCAATGCCAATGGCGTGCGCCTGGGCGATATCGCCGATGTGCGCCTGAAGCCGGTGCGGATGGAATACGGGCGCCGGCTCGATGGCCAACCGGCGGTCGGCCTGGACATCTTCAAGGAGCGCAACGCCAACCTGGTGGAAGTTTCTCGCGCGGTGCTGGCCAAGGTCGACGAGATCCGCGCGCAGCCGCGCCTGAGCGACGTGCAGACCAAGGTGATCGAGAACCAGGGCGAGGCGGTGACCTCCTCGCTGCTGGAACTGGCCGAAGCCGGCGCGATCGGTCTGCTGCTGTCGATTGCGGTGCTGTTCTTCTTCCTGCGGCACTGGCCGTCGACGGCGATGGTGACCCTGGCAATCCCGATCTGTTTCGTGATGACCCTGGGCTTCATGCATTTCGCCGGCGTCACCCTCAACATCCTGACCATGATGGGCTTGCTGCTGGCGGTCGGCATGCTGGTCGACAACGCGGTGGTGGTGGTCGAAAGCATCTACCAGGAACGCGAGCGCTTCCCCGACCAGCCGGTCCGCGCCTCGATCGTCGGTACCCGTAGCGTGGCGATTGCGCTCAGCGCCGGCACTTTGTGCCACTGCATCGTGTTCGTTCCCAATCTGTTCGGCGAAACCAACAACATCAGCATCTTCATGTCGCAGATCGCGATCACCATTTCGGTGTCGCTGCTGGCATCGTGGCTGGTGGCAATCAGCCTGATCCCGATGCTGTCGGCGCGGATGAAGACCCCTCCGGCGGTGAACACCACCAGCGGCCTGATTCCGGCCCTGCAGCGCCGTTATGCCGGCCTGCTGCGCTGGACACTGGATCACCGCGGCTGGAGCATCCTCGGCATCCTGCTGGTGATCCTGGTCAGCCTGTGGCCGATGACGCACACCAAGACCGACATGTTCGGCGGCAGCAAGGCTGGCGAAACGAACATCTTCTACCAGTTCAAGGGCTCGTACTCGAAGGCACAGATCTCCGACGAAGTGCTGCGGGTCGAGCAGTACCTGGACGCCAACCGCGACAAGCTGAAGATCACCCAGGTGTACTCGTGGTTCAGCGAGCAGGGCGGTGGCGGCACCGTGGTCAAGTTCGACACCACCAACCCGGACGAGACCCAGCGTCTGACCGAGGAACTGCGCAAGGGATTGCCGAAGTCGGCGCGCGCCGATATTGGCATCGGCGGCAACAATGGCGGCCCCGGCGGCGGCGGGGGCGGGCAGTCCAGTGGTCCAAGTGTGCAGGTCGACCTGGTCGGCGACTCGACCCAGACGCTGGAGGAAATCGCCAGGGAGGTCATTCCGATCCTGTCGCGGCGTCCGGAGCTGCGCGACGTGCGGCTGAACACCGGCGACCAGAACACCGAACTCAACGTTCGCGTCGATCGCGAACGCGCCGCTGCCTTCGGCTTCAACGCGCAGGATGTGGCCCAGTTCGTCGGCCTGGCGCTGCGCGGTGCGCAACTGCGCGACTATCGCCGTGGCGACACCGAAGTGTCGGTGTGGGCCAGATTCGATGGTGCCGAATCGTACAGCGCCGAGGATCTGGCCGAATTCACCGTGCGCTCCCCGAATGGCGACAACGTTCCGCTGATGTCGCTGGTGGACGTGGCAGTGACCCCTTCGGCCTCGCAGATCAATCGTCGCAACCGCCAGACCACGCTGAGCATCCAGGCCAACCTGGCCGAGAACGTCACCGTGCCAGACGGGCGCAAGGCAATGGAAGATGCGCTGAAGGCGATGAGCTTCCCGCCGGGCTACAACTACAGCTTCGACGGCGGCAATTTCCAGGATGATGCCGAGGCAATGCAGCAGATGCTGTTCAACCTGTTGATCGCGCTGATCATGATCTACGTGGTGATGGCGGCGGTGTTCGAATCACTGCTGTTCCCGTCGGCGATCATGAGCGGGGTGCTGTTCTCGATCTTCGGCGTGTTCTGGCTGTTCTGGATCACCGGCACGGTGTTCGGAATCATGTCCTTCATCGGCATCCTGGTGCTGATGGGCGTGGTGGTGAACAACGGTATCGTCATGGTCGAGCACATCAACAACCTGCGGCGACGCGGCATGTCGCGCACGGATGCGCTGGTCGAGGGCAGCCGCGAACGCCTGCGGCCGATCATGATGACGATGGGCACGGCGATCCTGGCGATGGTGCCGATCTCGCTGACCAATACCCAGCTGTTCGGCGACGGTCCGGCCTATGCGCCGATGGCGCGCGCCATCGCCGGCGGTCTGGCGTTCTCCACCGCGGTCAGCCTGCTGTTCCTGCCGACCATCTACGCGATCCTGGACGACTTGAGCAACGGTGTGACGCGCATGATCGCAAGAGCGCGCGGCAAGCGCGTTGCCGAATCGTCTTCCACGGAGAATGTCGCGGCGGAGGCATCGTGAAGAAAACTGCGCGTCTCGCCGGCATGCTCTATCTGGTTGTGGTCGTAACCGGCATCTTCAGCCTAGGCTACGTACCCTCGCAGGTGAATGTCGCAAACGACTGGCCCGCGACCATCGCCAACATTGTCTCGCGGGAATCGTTGTTCCGACTGGGCATTGCTTCCTTCATGCTCGAGCAGGCCGCATTCCTGCTGTTGCCGCTGGCCCTGTACCGGATATTTGCCGATGTCGATCGCAGGGCGGCAGTCGTCATGGTCGCATTCGCGGCGGTCGGGGTTCCGCTTGCCTTGGCCGCGTTGAGTCACCGCATCGATGCGCTTTCGCTGCTGACCGACGCCGATATCGTCAAGCTGATGGCGCCTGCGCAATTGCAGGCCATGGTTGTGCAGTCTCTGGATGCCTACGGCAATGGCCTGGTCGCGACACGGATGTTCTGGGGCCTGTGGCTGCTGCCGCTCGGCTATCTCGTGTATCGCTCTGGACGCATGCCCAGAATCCTTGGTCTGCTGTTGGTGCTCGGCTGTTTCGGCTACCTGGTCGATGTGTTCGGGGACCTGCTCGCGCCAGGCCAGTACACGGGCTCCGCATTCGCCCAATACGTGACGCTTCCGGCCTCGATCGGCGAAATCGGCACCTGCCTATGGTTGCTTGTGGCCGGCGTGCGGGTTTCCGGCAAGCCGGATTCACATCGGACAGCCACCGCTACGCATTGATTCGTATCGCTTGGCGCACCGGTGGAAGTTCCGAATGCCTGTCCTTTCCACCCACCGACGATCACTCGTTGACACGCTCGCGGACCCGTGCCAGCACCCGCTCGCCGTAACGCTCCAGCTTGCCGGCGCCGATCCCGCCGATCTCGGCCAGCGCATCCGGATCGCGGGGGCGATGCAGGGCGATTTCGTGCAGGGTGCGATCGTGGAAGATGACGTAGGCCGGCACGTTCTGCTCGCGCGCCAGTTCGGCACGCAGTTCGCGCAACGACTGGAACAGCGCCAAGCCGGCTGGATCGAGGTCGGCCATCGCCTGCAAAGCGCCGCGTGAGGCGCTGCCGCGGCTTCGTCTTGGTAAGGGATCGCGGCGCAGGAAGACCGGTTGCTCTCCGCGCAGCACCGCACGGCTGGCCGCGGTCAGGCGCAGGCCGCCGTAGCCCTCGCTGTCCACCGCCAGCAAGCCCTGCGCCACCAGTTGCCGGAACACGCTGCGCCAGGCGCGCGCATCCAGGTCGCTGCCAACGCCCCAGGTGCTGAGCAGGTGATGGTCGAAGCGATGGATGCGCTCGCTGTCGCTGCCACGCAGGATGTCGATCAGATGCGCCGCGCCGAAGCGCTGGCCGCTGCGATAGACGCAGCTCAATGCCTTCTGCGCAACAGTACTCGCATCCCAGGTCTGCGGCGGTTCCAGGCAGTTGTCGCAATTGCCGCATGGCTGCGGATAGGTCTCGCCGAAGGCTTCCAGCAGCACCTGACGCCGGCAGCGAATGGTTTCGCAATAGCCGAGCAGCGCGTCCAGCCTGCGGTGTTCCAGCCGCTTGCGCTCCTCGCCGGCTTCGGACTGGTCGATCATCTGTCGCAACAGCACCAGATCGCCCAGTCCGTAGCACATCCAGGCCTCGGCCGGTTCGCCGTCGCGACCGGCGCGACCGGTCTCCTGGTAGTAACCCTCCAGCGACTTGGGCAGGTCGAGATGGGCAACGAAACGCACGTCCGGCTTGTCGATCCCCATGCCGAAGGCGATGGTGGCCACCACGACCACGCCATCGCCACGCAGGAAACGGCGCTGGTTGTCCGCACGCACGCCCGCGTCCATGCCGGCATGGTAGGGCAGGGAATCGACACCATGCTCCTTTAGGAACTCGGCCGTTTCCTCCACCTTGCGCCGCGACAGGCAGTAGACGATGCCGGCTTCGCCGGGATGCTCCTGCACCAGCCGCAGCAGTTGCCGGCGCGCATCGTCCTTCTGCACGATCCGGTAGCGGATATTGGGGCGATCGAACGAGCTGACGAAGCGGCGCGCCTGCTGCAACTGCAGGCGTTCGGCGATCTCGTGCTGGGTCGGCGGATCGGCGGTCGCGGTCAATGCAATCCGCGGCACCTGCGGCCAGCGCTGGTGCAACACGGTCAGTTCGCGGTATTCGGGACGGAAGTCGTGGCCCCACTGCGATACGCAGTGCGCCTCGTCGATGGCGAACAGGGCGACCGGGACGCGTTCCAGCATCGACAGGAAGCGCGGAGTCAGCAGCCGTTCGGGGGCGACGTACAGCAGATCCAGTTCACCAGCCAGCAGCTGACGTTCAACGCTGGCCGCCTGTTCCGCGTCAAGGCTGGAATTGAGGCAGGCCGCGCGCACGCCGAGCTGGCGCAGGGCTTCGACCTGGTCCTGCATCAGCGCGATCAGCGGCGAGACCACGATCGCGGTGCCGTCGCGCAGCAGGGCAGGCAATTGGTAACACAGCGACTTGCCGGCACCAGTCGGCATCAGCACCAAGGCATCGTGGCCGGCGGCGACGTGTTCGACGATGGCGGCCTGCTGGCCACGGAATTCGCCGTGGCCGAAGACGCGGCGCAAGGTTTCGCGGGCGGGGTCAGTCACGATCCGTGCAGGGCGCGGGCGCCGATGCCGCTCACACCAGTTTCCCGAGCATGCGCAGGCCGCCGGTCCACACGCCGATGGCGGTGCCCATGCTGGTCAGGAAGAAGTTCAGCACCAGCCGCGCCACCCGGTTTTTCCACCAGCCCTTCCAGTGCTGCACGTCGTCGCGCAGGGCCAGGAAGTCGGCATAGGTCGGCTTGCGCAGATTGGCCTCGACGAAGGCGCTGACGGTGCCCGAGGCCAATGCCGGATGCAGCGGCGTCAGCGGCGAGGAGACGAAGGCGGCGAGGATGCTCAGCGGATGTCCGCCGGCGATGGCGCAGCCGATCGCACCGAGCACGCCGGTGGCCAGCACCCATTGCAGCAGCAGGTCGGCGCCGACATCGACGCCGCCTTTCCAGAATCCCCAGACGAAGCCACCGAGCAGGAAGGCGCCGATCACCAGTTCCATCCACGGCACTTTCGACTTCGGCTTGACCGTTTCCAGTTCGCGCTCGACCTCGGCCGGCGCATCGGTGTCGGCGGCCAGATGCGTTTCCATCCCGGCCAGATGACCGGCGCCGACCACCGCCAGCACCTCGCGTGGCTTCGGTTCGATCTGCGCGAGGGCACGCAATTTGGCCGCCATGTAGCGGTCGCGTTCGGCGATCAGGGCCTGGTACAGGGCAGGGCTGCCCTGGGCGAATTCGCCGAAGGCCGATTCCAGCATGTCGCCCTGCTTGAGCTTCTCGATCTCGTCGTCCTCGACATCCTCGTCGACCAGCAGGGTGGCCAGCAGGCCGGTGCTGAGC
Source organism: Pseudoxanthomonas kalamensis DSM 18571 (assembly GCF_010211745.1). Taxonomy (GTDB): domain Bacteria; phylum Pseudomonadota; class Gammaproteobacteria; order Xanthomonadales; family Xanthomonadaceae; genus Pseudoxanthomonas_A; species Pseudoxanthomonas_A kalamensis. The sequence continues at coordinate 25,826 of NZ_PDWQ01000004.1, forward strand.
TTGGCGCGGCTCCACCAACCCAGTTCCTGCAGGGCGCGACGGAAGGTCAGACCGACCTCGCGGTCGATCAGGTGCATCGCCAGCCCCTGTTCGCGCGCCTGCAGCACCGCGGTCTTCAGTTCGGCGCCGGGCTCGACTTCCAGTTGTTCGGCCAGCCGGCGCTGGTAGGCGGCCAGCGCCAGGTTGGCGGCGAACATCGGCGTGCGGTTCTCGCGGATGACCTTGACGATGTCCAGCCGCGCCAGCGCATCGGGATCGGTCAATGCCTGCAGCCGACCCGCATCCAGTTCCACCGCGACGGTGTCGAATGCGTCGCTGGAGATCGCCGCCTGCACGGCTTCGACGCTGGCGCGCGACACGTGCGCGGTGCCCAACAGGGTATAGCGCACGCCGTCGCGCTCGACGATGCGGTGCGGCTGGTCCTGCCAGCCGGTGTCGCCGGTCTCGCTCATCATGTCTCCAGTTGCGGTTCGCGGTCGGCGCCAGGGCCCAAGGCGCGTTGCATGAATACGGTGTCCAGCCAGCGTTGCTGCTTCCAGGCGATGGCGACGAAGGTGCCGACGTGACGGAAGCCGAAGCGCTCGTGCAGCTTGATCGAGGCGATATTGGTCGGTTCGCCGATCACCGCGACCATCTGCCGGAAGTCGCGCGCCTCGCATGCCTCAATCAGCCGGCCCAGCAGCGCCGCACCGACGCCGCGTCCTTGCAGTCCGCTGGCGACGTAGACCGAATTTTCCACCACCCAGCGATAGGCGGCACGGCTGCGGAAGCTGCTCGCATAGGCATAGCCGGCGAATTGCCCATCCAGTTCGGCGCACAGATAGGGATAGCCGCCGGCAAGCACGTCGCGCATTCGCCGCCGCATTTCCGCCGTGTCCGGCGCCTCGTACTCGTAAGTATTGACGCGCTCGAGCACTTCTTCGGCATAGATCACGGCGATGGCCGGCACATCGGCCTCGCCCGCATCGCGTACGACCAGCGCCATCAATCGATGTAACGCTTCAGCAGGCCGCCGTACGCGTCGATACGGCGATCGCGCAGGAACGGCCAGATCCGGCGCACGTGCTCGCTGCGGCCCAGGTCCACCTCGGCCGTCAGGATCGTCGTCGCGGTGTCCGCCTGGGCCAGGTATTCGCCCTGCGGCCCCAGCACGTGACTGTGACCCCAGAAATCGATGCCCGAAGCGCCCAGCGGCGATGCTTCGTGGCCGACCCGGTTGCACGACAGCACCGGCAGGCCGTTGGCGACCGCATGTCCGCGGTGGCTCAGCAGCCAGGCGTCGCGCTGGCGGGTCTTTTCGTCTTCCGCATCATCCGGGTCCCAGCCGATCGCGGTGGGGTAGAGCAGCAGTTCGGCGCCGGCCAGCGCCATCAGCCGCGCCGCCTCCGGGTACCACTGGTCCCAGCACACCAGCACGCCGAGGCGGCCGACCGAAGTGTCGATCGGGGTGAAACCGAGATCGCCCGGGGTGAAGTAGAACTTCTCGTAGAAACCCGGATCGTCCGGGATGTGCATCTTGCGGTACTTGCCGGCGATGCTGCCGTCGGCCTCGAAGACCACCGCAGTGTTGTGGTACAGGCCGGTGGCGCGGCGCTCGAACAGCGAGCTGACCAGCACCACGCCGTGCCGCTGGGCCAGCTTGCCGAGGCGATTGGTGCTGGGGCCGGGAATCGGTTCGGCGTGCTCGAATTCGTCCACCGCCTCGTGCTGGCAGAAGTAGGCGCCGTTGTGCAATTCCTGCAGCAGTACCAGCTTAACGCCGGATTTTGCGGCCTCGGCCACCCGTGCTTCGATCACGGCCAGATTGGCCTCGGCATCGCCGTGGTTGGTTTCCTGCACCAGGGCAACGGGAAGGGTCTTGGTGTTCATGGATGCAATTGTAGGTCGGGCTCGGGCCCGACCTACACCAACCCTTCGGGAAGCTGCATGGTGATGCAGTGCAGACTGCCGTTCTGCCAGATCAGCGGACGGCACGGGACTGGCACGATCTCGCGGTCCGGGAAGGCAGCCGCGAGCACCGCAGCGGCGGCGGCATCGGCCGGATCGTCGTAGGCCGGCATCAACACCGCACCATTGACGATCAGGAAGTTGGCGTAGGACGCGGCCAAGCGCCGACCTTCGTCGAGGATCGGCTGCGCCCACGGCAGCGGGAACAACCGATAGGGGGCACCGTCGCGGGTGCGCAGCGCGGCCAGCTCGGCGGCCATTGCCTGCAACTCGGCATGATGGGCGTCGCTGGCATCGTCGCAGGCCTGGTAGACGATGGCGTCCTCGGCGGCGAAGCGCGCCAGGGTGTCGATATGGGCGTCGGTGTCGTCGCCTTCCAGATAGCCATGATCCAGCCACAGCACCCGGTCCTGCATCAGCCAGATGCCCAGGGCGGCGGCCAGACGCTCCCGGGTCTCGTTCGGATGGCGTTCGTGCAGGCAGCGCCAGGTGGTCAGCAGAGTGCCGGCACCGTCGGTCTCGATGGCACCACCTTCCAAGGAAAAATCAATACTTTGAACGAAATAGTTGCGAAACAAGTTCATGCCGGACAACTCGCCGACCAGGCGGTCGTCGCGGCTGGCCTCGAACTTGCCGCCCCAGCCGGTGAAGCGGAAGTCCAGCAGCTTGAAGTTGCCGTTGTTGCGCAGACTGATCGGCCCCGAGTCGCGCAGCCAGGTATCGTCGTATTCGACGAACGGGACGAAGCGGACCCGGCCCATGTCGACCCGCGCCGAGCGCAGGCGCGCTTCGGCATAGGTCTGCAGATCCTCGTCGGCGACGCAGATGACCACCGGCTGGAAGCGGCAGATCGCGGCGACCAGGGCGACATAGGTCTCCTCGACTTCACCCAGACACGGGGCCCAGTCGGTGTTCTCGTTCGGCCAGGCGATCAGGACCGCGGACTGGGGTTCCCACTCCGCGGGAAAACGGTAGGCGTCGGTCATGGGGAGGGACTGGAACGGTACGGTACTGCCGCGATCAGCGGACCGGCGGCTTCGGGCCGATCTCGTCCGGGCCGGCCTGGTTGACCACCACGTCGATGACCCGGTTCTTTTCGAAATAGACCGTATAGCCCGGGTAGACCCAGCGATGGATCACCGGCCAATGCCGCGACTGGCCGCCGCGCGGTTCCAGCTTCTGCTGCGGAGCACCGAACCGGGCCGCGACCTGGTCGGCGCTCATGCCGCGACCGGGCACGTTGCCGGCGGGGGTCTGGACGCGATCGACCAGCAGGGTTTCGGCCTGCAGCGGAACGGCCAAGCCAAGCAACAGGACGAAGGGCAGGGCAAGGATTGGGCGACGCATCGGCTGGCTCCCCCGCGGCGCGGGACTGGACATGGACACTGTTATAGCAAATGCCGGATCGGCAGGGTGCGAAAACGGGAAAGCCGCCCGGAGGCGGCTTTCCAATCTGCAACGGCCGCGCCGGGGCGCTGGCCGGCGTCTCAGCGCTGGCGCGCCTTGAAACGCGGATTCGACTTGCAGATCACGAAGACCTTGCCGCGACGGCGGACCACCTTGCAGTCGCGGTGCCGGGCCTTCGCTGACTTCAGGGAGGACAGGACTTTCATGACAAACCTCTGGAAATTGGCTGATGGGCGAAAACAGCCCGCTATGATACAGGGGTTTTCCTTTCACGTTCAAGCCGTTGCGGCACGCGGCATAATCTCCGCCCTCGCTCGCCAGGAGTCGCCATGTCCAATCCGCCGCCGGTACTGACCATCGATGGCCCTTCCGGGGCGGGCAAGGGCACTGTCAGCCGGATCGCCGCGACCCGGCTGGGCTGGCATTACCTGGATTCGGGCGCCCTGTACCGCGCGGTCGGGGTGGCCGCCAGCTGGGCCGACCTGGACCTGTCCGATCCGGCGGCGCTGGTCCGCTGCACCTTCGACACCGACATCCGCTTCCACGAGCGCGAAGGCGGCGACCTGCGGGTGCTGGTCAACGGGGTCGACGCCACCGACGAGCTGCGGCTGGAAACCACCGGGACCGTGGCTTCGGCGATCGCCGCCATCCCCGAGGTGCGCGCGGCGCTGAAGGACCGGCAGCGGGCGTTTCGCCAGTCGCCGGGCCTGGTGGCCGACGGCCGCGACATGGGCACGGTGATCTTCCCGGACGCCCCGTACAAGGTGTTTCTGACCGCCAGCGCCGACGAACGCGCGGAAAGGCGATATAAGCAGTTGAAAGACAAAGGGGTTTCCGTCACAATAGACGGTCTGCTGCGCGAGATTCTCGCCCGCGACGCCCGCGATGCCCAACGCACGGTGGCGCCGTTGCGGCCGGCCGACGACGCCGTGCCCATCGACACTACCGGTCTGGACATCGACGAAGTGGTCGCGCGCGTGCTGGCCGTCGTCAAGCCGCAAGGCTGAAGCGTCGCCGTCCCGCCAGCAGGCAAGCCCCGACGGAAGCGATTCCGTCGGTTCATCCATCCAGCACTCACGGTCACAGGCAATCCCGCCAGACCGATCAACGGGTGGATCGGCAAGCGCAACGCATTGCGCCGCTGTCGATCTGTTTCATCAACCGAGTAATCAAGACAATGACCGAATCTTTTGCAGAACTGTTTGAACAGAGCCAGACCCAGCTGGCCAAGCTGAAGCCTGGCGCCATCGTCAGCGGTACCGTCGTCGAAGTCCGCAATGACGTGGTGGTGATCAACGCCGGACTGAAGTCCGAGGGCGTGATCGACATCGAGCAGTTCCGTAACGACGAAGGCGAGATCGAAGTGTCCGTGGGCGACGTGGTCAAGGTCGCGCTGGACTCGATCGAGAACGGCTTCGGCGAAACCGTCCTTTCGCGCGAGAAGGCCAAGCGCGCCATGGTGTGGGACGAGCTGGAAGAAGCCCTGGAGAAGAACGAGACCATCACCGGCCGCATCAGCGGCAAGGTCAAGGGCGGCTTCACCGTCGATATCAAGGACGTCCGCGCGTTCCTGCCCGGTTCGCTGGTGGATGTGCGCCCGGTGCGCGACCCGGCCTACCTGGAAGGCAAGGAGCTGGAATTCAAGCTGATCAAGCTGGACCGCAAGCGCAACAACGTGGTCGTCTCCCGCCGCGCGGTGGTCGAGACCGAGCACTCCGAGGAGCGCGAGCAGCTGATGGAGAAGCTGGTCGAGGGCGCCGTGCTGAAGGGCGTGGTGAAGAACCTGACCGACTACGGCGCGTTCGTCGACCTGGGCGGCATCGACGGCCTGCTGCACATCACCGACATGGCCTGGAAGCGCGTGCGCCACCCGTCCGAAGTGGTCGAAGTTGGCCAGGAGCTGGACGTGCGCGTGCTGAAGTACGACCGCGAGCGCAACCGCGTCAGCCTCGGCCTGAAGCAGCTGGGCGAGGATCCGTGGGACAACATCGCGCGCCGCTACCCGGCCAACAGCCGCGTGTTCGGCAAGGTCTCCAACGTCACCGATTACGGCGCGTTCGTCGAGATCGAGCCGGGCGTGGAAGGTCTGGTGCACGTGTCCGAGATGGACTGGACCAACAAGAACGTCAACCCGTCCAAGGTGGTGCAGGTCGGTGACGAGACCGAAGTGATGGTGCTGGATGTGGACGAAGAGCGTCGCCGCATCTCGCTGGGCATGAAGCAGGTCATGGCCAATCCGTGGGAAACCTTCGCCGCCATTCACAAGAAGGGCGACAAGGTTTCCGGCCAGATCAAGTCGATCACCGACTTCGGCATCTTCATCGGCCTGGACGGCGGCATCGATGGCCTGATCCACCTGTCCGACATCAGCTGGAGTTCCACCGGCGAGGACTTGGCCCGCAACTTCAAGAAGGGCGACACCGTCGATGCGGTGGTGCTGGCGGTCGATCCCGAGCGCGAGCGCATCAGCCTGGGCGTGAAGCAGATGGAGCAGGATCCGTTCGGTCAGTACATGGCCGAGCATCCGCGCGGCTCCAAGGTCGAAGGCACGGTCAAGGAAGTCGACGCCAAGGGCGCCGTGATCGAACTGGCCGAGGGCATCGAGGGCTACGTGGCCGCGCGCGACATCAGTACCGAGCGCGTGGACGACGCCAGCCAGCACCTGAAGGTCGGCGACAAGATCGAGGCCAAGTTCGTGGGCATGGACCGCAAGGGCCGCGCCCTGCAGCTGTCGATCAAGGCCAAGGACGACGCCGAGATGCGCGAAGTGCTCGAGGAGTACCAGAGCGCGGCCGGCGGCACCACCCAGCTTGGCGCGCTGCTGCGCGCGCAGCTGGACGGCGGCAAGTCCGAGTAAGCCAACCCGCCGGTCGTACCGGCCCGTCAAACCGGGCCGGTACGACGCTTTCCGCTGGATGCCGTAGCCGATGACCAAGTCCGAACTGATCGAAATCCTGACCCGCCGACAGCCGCACCTGAAGCCGGACGATGTCGATCTGGCCGTGAAGGCGCTGTTGGAGATGATGGGCGGGGCGCTGGCCGAGGGTCAGCGCATCGAGGTTCGCGGTTTCGGCAGTTTTTCCCTGCATTACCGCCCGCCGCGCATGGGCCGCAACCCCAAGACCGGGGACGCGGTGGCGCTGCCGGCCAAGCATGTCCCGCATTTCAAGCCGGGCAAGGAATTGCGCGAACGGGTCAGCGACGTCGTTCCGCTGGAAGAAAGCGCCCGCGACTGATCCCGGTTCCGGCCGGGGCGCGCACTCGGCTAAGCTGACGGCCGACACCCGCCTGGAGACCCTGCAATGAGCGTTCCGCGTCTGCTGGCCGCACTACTGTTCCTGCTGGTCGGCCTGCTGATCGGCATCTGGAACACCGATGCGGTCACGGTCAGCTTCCCTTTCCTCGGGGCGGTCAAGACGACCTCGGGAGTCGCCATCATCGTGTCCCTGCTGTCCGGCGTGCTGATCGGTGGGCTGCTGGTGGTCGCCGCGGTGGTCTGGCCGATGTACGCCAAACTGCGTAAGGCGAACAAGACGCCCGTCGCGACTCCGGTCGACGGCGGCTGACGCGAGGAGGCGACGCAGCGGATGGAATTCCTCAACGAGTGGTTCTGGTTCTTCCTGTTCCTGCCGCTGGCCGCGCTGACTGGCTGGGTCGTCGGCCGCCGCGGCGGGCAACGGCATGGCGATTCGCAGGTCAGCCGGCTGTCCAGCACCTATTTCCGCGGCCTGAACTACCTGCTAAACGAACAGCCCGACAAGGCGATCGAACTGTTCCTGCACATCGCCGAGCTGGACAAGGAGACCTTCGAAACCCAGGTGGCTCTGGGACATCTGTTCCGCCGCCGCGGCGAGGTCGATCGCGCCATCCGTCTGCATCAGGGACTGATGCAGCGCTCGGACCTGAACGATGCGCAGCGGGTGCAGGCGATGCTGGCATTGGGCGAGGACTACATGCGCTCGGGCCTGCTGGACCGCGCCGAGACCGTGTTCACCGACCTGGCACAGATCGATCGCCGCGCCCCGCAGGCGCTCAGGCATCTGATCGGCATCTATCAGGCCGAGCGCGACTGGGAAAAGGCGATCGACAACGCCAGCCGCTACGAAGAGGTCACCGGCGAGCCGATGGGCAAGCTGATCGCCCAGTTCGAATGCGAACTGGCCGAGCGCTTCCGTATTGGCAACGACATCGAACAGGCTCGCGCCGCCATTTCGCGTGCGTATCAGGCCGATGCCGGCAGCGTCAGGGCCGGCATGCTGGAAGGGCGGATCGAATCCGATGCCGGCAATGCCGAGGCCGCCGTGCGTGCGCTCGAGCGCACGGCGCGGAACGACCCGGACTATCTGCCGGAACTGCTGCCGGAGTTGATGCTCAACTACCGCAAGGTCGGCGACCTGTCCGGCGCGCGTACCTTCCTGTCGGAGATGTGCGAGCACTACCGCGGCATCGCTCCGGTACTGGCGCTGACCCACCTGGTCGAAGATCAGGAAGGCGCACCGGCCGCCCGCGCCTATCTGGCCCGGCAGCTGAAGGACCGCCCCTCGGTCCGCGGCGAGGCGGCACTGATCGACCTGACCCTGGCCACCGAGGCCGACCCGGTGGCGACTCTGGGCGACCTGAAACACATCACCGACCAGTTGCTGGTGCGCAATCCGAGCTATCGCTGCACCAAGTGCGGATTCGGCGCGCGCACCCACCACTGGCAATGCCCGAGTTGCAAGGAGTGGGGGACGGTCAAGCCGTTGCTCAACTACGCGGTGGTCTGATGGGGGCAGGGTGGACGTGGATCGCGCTGCACCTGCTCGGTGCGGCCCTGCTGACGGCGGGCGCGTGGCGTTATGCCCTGCAACGCAAGTTGCTGGACGCGCCCGGAGAGCGCCGCAGCCACGACATCCCGACGCCGCGCGGGGGCGGCATCGCGATCGTGCTGACGGTCCTGGCCGGTCTGTTCTGGCTGGCATCGCGAACGCCTGCGAACGCTGGACACCTGCTGACCATCGCTGCGGGACTGGCCCTGGTGTCAGGAATCGGCTGGGTCGACGATCACCGCCCGCTCTCGGTCCGCGCTCGCCTGTTCGTGCATGCCATCGCCAGCCTGATGCTGGCCTGGGTGGCCTGGTCGGAAGGGCATTCCCTGATGCTGGCAACGGCGGCGTTCCTGCTGTCGATGTACCTGATCAACATCTGGAACTTCATGGACGGGATCGACGGCCTGGCCACCAGCCAGGCCTTGATCGCGGCTTCGGCACTGGCCTGTCTGCTGCCGTTGCCCTGGCCGTGGCTGGCGGCGGGACTGGCGGCAGCCTGTGCGAGCTTCCTGCCATTCAATTTCCCGAAAGCCCGGATCTTCCTCGGCGACGTGGGCAGCGGTTCGTTGGGATACCTGCTGGCGGCACTGTTCGTCGCCGGAATGGCAATGCTGCCTTGGGCAAGCTGGCCATGGCTGCTGTTGCCGGCCAGTGCTTTCATTGTCGACGCCGGCTTCACATTGGCCTGGCGCATGCTGAATGGGCAACAATGGTGGTCCGCGCATGTCGACCATCTTTACCAGCGCTGGGCACGACGGATCGGACATCGACGTGTCACATTGGCTTATGCATTATTCAGTATGTTGGCGACGATACTATGTCTGGCTGTGTGGAATGCAGATTTGGAAGATCGCACAGCCGGTGCCCTGACGGGGATTTGGTATGCGGGTGCCGCCGGGCTCTGGTTCTGGGGTCACCGCAAAGCAGGGCGGGCACGATGAGCACAGGGAGCAGTTGCAGATGATGTCTTCGTGGCGGGACAAGGCTACGGCTTGGCTTCCACGTTTCGCCGTGGTCGGGCACGATCTGTTCATGGTCTGGGCCTGCTGGGTCGGCCTGCACCAGATCCGCTATGCCATGCTGCCGAATCCGCCCGCGAACCCCTGGTGGTCGTGGGAAATCGCCATCGTCCTGCTGGCGCAGGGACTGGTGTTCTGGCAGGTCGGCCTGTACCGCGGCCTGTGGCGCTTCGCCAGCGTCCCGGATCTGTGGAATATCCTCAAGGCCAGTATTCTCGGATTGCTGGCCATCGCTTTAGGATTGGCTCTGTACAACCGTCTCGGCGTCGTGCCGCGGGCGGTGTTGGTGCTGTACCCGTTCGTGCTGGCGGGATTGCTGGGCCTGCCGAGGTTGGTCTATCGCGCCTGGAAGGACAACCAGCAAACCCTGCACAAGGATGGCGTCGCCGTACGCGTACTGATCCTGGGCGCCGGTCGTGCAGGCGAAACCCTGCTGCGCGACCTGCGTCGCAGCAGCAGCTACCAGCCGGTCGGCCTGCTCGACGATTCGGCTCGGTTGCATGGCACCAAGCTGCACGGTGTGCCGGTGTTGGGCGCTTTGGACGAAGCGCCGCGGATTGCGCGCGAAACCGCCGCCAAGTTGGTCGTCATCGCAATGCCTTCGCTGGATGCACCCGCGATGCAGAGGGTGGTCGGCATCTGCGAAAGCACCGGCCTTCCGTTCCGGACCGTGCCGCGACTGGCAGACATGCTGGAAGGACGCGCGCTGCCGGGCGAGCTGAAGGAGGTCGCAATCGAGGACCTGCTGGGTCGCAAGGCGGTTACCCCGGACTGGAAGCTGATCCGCAACTGGCTGGGCGCGCGCACCGTTCTGGTGACCGGGGCAGGTGGCTCAATCGGCTCCGAACTGTGCCGGCAATGCGCGCGCCACGGTGCCGAGCGGATCGTGCTGGTGGAAGTCAGCGAACTGGCACTGATCACCGCCGAAACCGCATTGCGGCGGGCATTCCCCGATCTGGACATCGTTTCAGTACTGGGCGACTGCGGCGACCCCGCAGTGATCGGCCATGCGCTGCGAACCTCCGAACCCGATGCGGTCTTCCATGCCGCCGCCTACAAGCAGGTTCCGCTGCTGGAGGACCAGTTACGCGCGGCGGTACGCAACAACGTGATGACAACCGAAACCGTGGCCCGCGCCTGCCGCGAGGCCGGGGTGGCCACCTTCGTGTTCATCTCCACCGACAAGGCGGTCGATCCGGCCAATGCGCTGGGTGCAACCAAGCGGATGGCCGAGATGATCTGCCAGGGGCTGGACGATCTGCGTTCGACCCGGTTCGTCACCGTACGCTTCGGCAACGTGCTCGATTCGGCCGGCAGCGTGGTGCCACTGTTCCGCGAACAGATCCGCCAGGGCGGGCCGGTGACCGTGACCGATCCCGGCGTGACCCGCTATTTCATGACGATTCCGGAAGCCTGCCAATTGATCGTGCAGGCCGCCGCCACGGCCGCCCACGCATCCATCTACACGCTGGACATGGGCGAACCGGTGCCGATCCGCGTGCTGGCCGAACAGATGATCCGACTCGCCGGCAAGGAGCCGGGCAAGGACATCGCCATCGTTTACACCGGCCTGCGTCCGGGCGAAAAACTGCACGAAGCGCTGTTCCATGAAGAAGAGGACTATCGCCCGACCTCGCACTCCAAGATCCTCGAGGCGCGCGCCCGTGAAGTCCACCCGGAAGTGCTGAATCGGGCGTTGTCGATGCTGAAGAACGCGGTTGCCGATTATGACAACGAAGAGATTTCCCGTATCCTGAAGGCCACTATTCCGGAATTCAGTCCGATCGAGTCCACGGATACGGTGACTACCATCGTGCCGTTCCCGGCTCGTGAAGCCAGAACGACACGATGACACAAGCTTCCGGCGCCCATCGGCGCATCCGCAAGGCCGTATTCCCCGTCGCGGGGCTCGGTACCCGCTTTCTCCCCGCCACCAAGACCGTTCCCAAGGAGATGCTGCCGATCATCGACCGGCCGCTGATCCAGTACGCCGTCGACGAGGCAGTCGAAGCCGGCTGCGACACCCTGATCTTCATCACCAACCGCTACAAGCATGCGGTGGCGGATTATTTCGACAAAGCCTACGAACTCGAGCAGAAGCTGGAGAAGGCCGGCAAGCAACAGCAGCTGGAAATGGTGCGCAACGTGCTGCCGGACGGCGTGCGCGCGGTGTTCGTGACCCAGGCCGAGGCGCTGGGTCTGGGCCATGCCGTGCTGTGCGCCAAGCCCATCATCGGTGACGAGCCGTTCGCCGTGCTGCTGCCGGACGATCTGATCTGGAACCGTGGTGACGGCGCGCTGCGGCAGATGGCCGATGCGGCGGAAGCCTCGGGCGCCAGCATGATTGCCGTGCAGGACGTGCCGCGCGAACAGACCGGCAGCTACGGCATCGTGGCAACCGATGCGTTCGAAGGTCGCTCCGGACGCATCCGCGCCATGGTCGAGAAGCCGAAGCCGGAAGTTGCCCCCAGCAATCTGGCCGTGGTCGGTCGCTACGTTCTGGATCCGCGGATCTTCGACCTGCTGGAATCGACCTCGCCCGGCGCCGGCGGCGAAATCCAGCTGACCGACGCCATCGCCCGGCTGCTGGACGAAAAGCCCGTGCATGCCTTCCGCTTCCAGGGCACCCGTTTCGATTGCGGCACCCATATCGGTCTGATCGAAGCGACCATCCGCTATGCGCTGGACCACGAGAAGCTCAGCGATGCGGCGGCGCAGCTGATGCAGAGCGCGTTGAAGGAGCTGGGCGTGCTGGAACTGGACTAGGGCCGTGTCGGCGCCTGTTCAGCTTTCAGTGGACACACTCTGGGCATGACGCCACGGCCCACTTTTCAGAGCTTCCTGTCGATCCTCCTGTTATGCGCTTCGGGGCTGATGGCCACCGATGCCCAAGCGGGAGGGCGCGAGCGCCTTCATGCCTTCACGGACGGACTGAACGGACTGCAGGGAGACTTCAGTCAGCAGGTCTCGGATCGGGGTGGCCGGCTGAAGGAGTCTTCGACCGGGCACGTCGCCTTCTCGGTGCCGCGGCATTTCCGCTGGGAATACGTGAAGCCCTATGAGCAACTGATCGTGGCCGATGGCGACAAGGTCTGGATCTACGAGCCGGACCTGCTGCAGGTCAGCGTGCGCAATCAGGGACAGGAAGAACAGAACAGCCCGCTGGCCGTGCTGCTGGATCCTTCGGCGCTGGATCGCCAGTTCGAGGTGGTGGAGCGCGATGCCGGCGAAAACGGCCTGGACTGGCTGCTGCTGACGCCCAAGGACCCGGGTGGGGCGAATTTCCAGTCCGCGCGCCTGGGATTCGACGCGACCGGGTTGGCGCGGATGGTGCTGGTCGATGCGGTGGGGCAGGAGACCCGCATCGCGTTCACCGACTGGAAGCGCAATCCGCGTTTCGCGGCCGACGCCTTCCGATTCGTCCCGCCCGATGGCGTCGACGTGGTCGGCGATCCCTGACGCAGCACTGCGTCTCATCGTCTGCGCCCCGGCACGCTAGAATGCGCGGGTGGCCAAAGCCCGCAAATCGATCTTCGAAGCCCCCGATCTGCTGAGCGTGGATCGTACCGCCATGCGCCCGCTGGCCGAGCGCATGCGGCCGCGCACGCTGGACGAAATGGTAGGCCAGCAGCGTCTGCTGGCGCCTGACAGCGCGCTGCGCCGCGCCGTCGAGTCCGGCCATGTGCATTCGATGGTGTTGTGGGGACCGCCCGGTTGCGGCAAGACCACGCTGGCGCTGCTGTTGGCACGCTATGCCGATGCCGAGTTCCATGCCATTTCCGCCGTGTTGTCCGGCCTGCCGGAAGTGCGCCAGGTATTGGCCGAGGCCGCGCACCGTTTTGCCGAAGGTCGGCATACGGTCCTGTTCGTGGACGAAGTACACCGCTTTAACAAGGCGCAGCAGGATGCCTTCCTGCCGCACATCGAGCGCGGCACGATCCTGTTCGTCGGCGCCACCACCGAGAACCCGTCCTTCGAACTGAACTCCGCGCTGCTGTCGCGTTGCCGCGTGCACGTGATGGAGGCCGTCTCGGCGGAAGACATCCTGCACGCGTTGAAGCATGCACTGGACGATACCGATCGCGGGCTGGCCGGGCAGGGCCTGAAGGTTTCCGACACCGCTCTGCGGGAAATCTCCACTGCTGCCGATGGTGACGTTCGCCGCGCCCTAACCCTGCTGGAAATCGCCGCCGAACTGGCGCAGGGGGAGGGCGGCGAGATCAGCGAAACAACCCTGGCTCAGGTGCTGGCCGACCGCACCCGCCGTTTCGACAAGGGCGGCGAACAGTTCTACGATCAGATCTCGGCCCTGCACAAGTCGGTACGCAGCTCGCATCCCGATGCGGCTCTGTACTGGCTGACCCGCATGCTGGACGGCGGTTGCGACCCGATCTATCTGGCGCGCCGGATGACCCGGATGGCGGTGGAAGACGTGGGGCTGGCCGATCCGCGCGCGCTGCAGATGGCCATCGACGCCTGGGAGACCTACGATCGGCTTGGCAGCCCGGAAGGCGAACTGGCGCTCGCGCAACTGGTCATCTACCTGGCCAGCACGGCCAAGTCCAACGCCGGTTATCTGGCCTTCGGCGCCGCCAAGCGCGACGTGCGCGAATTCGGCACCCAGGAGGTTCCGATGCACCTGCGCAATGCACCCACCAAGCTGATGAAGGAACTCGGCTACGGCACCGGCTATCAGTACGATCACGATATCGCCGGCGGCGTGGCGCTGGATCAGACCGCATTCCCGGACACGATGGGCGAACGCATTTACTATCAACCGGTCGAGCGTGGCATGGAAATCAAGTTGAAGGAAAAGCTGAGCGGATTGCGCACCGCGCGCGCCGAGGCCATGCGCAAGGCGCGACGAGACAGATGAGCGCCTTGCCCGGTCTGTGGTGGCAGCAACTGGCGCTGGTCATGTCCGGCGGTGCCTTGGGTGCTGCCGGGCGCTTCCTGCTGGGCGGCTATCTGCTCAGACATTTGGGCACCGGCTTTCCGTGGGGAACCTTGGCTGCCAATCTTCTGGGCTCGTTCATAGCCGGCTTCCTGGTGATCTGGCTGGAAGACAAGGGCCCCAGCGCACTGTACTGGCGTGCCTTCCTGATCGTCGGCGTGCTGGGCGCGCTGACCACGTTTTCGGCGCTGATGATCGAATCCCTGCTGTACGCCAAGAGCGACCGCAGCGGCGTATTGCTCGGTTACCTGGTCGTCAGCCTGACAGGCGGTCTGATCTTGGTCTGGCTGGGCAGCCGTTTGGCCCTGTGGCTGAACCTAGGACTCGGGGCATGTCGGTGACTCCTTAACCATGTTATCGTCACCAGAGGATTCCTAAGTTATTGATACGTAGAGGAATTGTTCTGGCGTCTCATGCCGGCACCACTGAGCGCGTGTCGGTTTGCGCCATGGTTATGGGCATAATTTGCAACTAGGTCAGCTTCTGATCTCGACATGACTCAGTCCAGTGCACCTGCTGATGTTCGAGAACTTCCGAAGCCGGAACCCATCTCAACAACACCGCACACGACACCTGAAAACTGAGGTGAACCATGGATTGGACGGCATTGGGCGCGCTGGGGACATGGGCTGCGGTTGTCGCCGCACTCGCTATTGCCTTGAAAGACACGCTTCTGCGATGGAAGGAACGTTCAGCACGGCATATTTTGACGGCCGCCAATATTTTCCCTGAGGTTGCTCAAACCAAGAATGCCTTTGAAACTCTTATCAACGAAACTGCGCCTGAAGCGTTGCCAGAACCATCGGCCCAAGAACTTCGAGATGCCTGCGATCGCTTCCTGTCTGTAGCTGAGAATCTTGGACTACAACACCTCGCCGGGCACGCAGACCAAGTTGATGCATTGCCAGAACATATCCTGATTCCCTTGGTCAAGGCCATAACTGTTACCAGGATGCTAGTACACAACGGTTCGATTGCTCAGAAGATTGACTGGGCAGAAACCGATGACGGACTCCGTTACGCTTTGCACGAATGGCGAGAACAAAGCCAAAGCGTTGTTGGTTCACTGAAGTGGGTTGAGCAAGGAATAGAACGATTCATGCGGACACGCCGATGGAGCAATCCAGAAGACTTCGGTTGGTAGGAAACACTCTTCAATGAATGACATTGCAGACGACTACGACTATTGCACGCTTCGACTGAAACTGGATGTCGGACAAAGATATGGCGAGCCCTCAGAACTCGTGGAATCTCATCGTGCGCTTCGAGACGCATCGGCTTCTAACTACCTGATTCTTATGTTGTGATTTGTTGGATCATGTCGTCGTATCGGCACATGTCACGGTTAGGGATCAGACGGCACAGTTATAGGAACGCCGACAGCAATGTGGCCAACCACCGCCACAACAACCCACCATTTGCGCTTACATAATCGCGTTTTAGCAGCACCAACGGAAAATCCACCCTTCATTTTGAGTAGATGAACCGATTTAGGGTCAGTAGGTTACAAACATAAATCTAATGCATTACTTTAGGTCTTACATAATATACATTATGCGAAATATACAGCGGATTGCCTGGTGCGTATGGCGCTGGCTGGCATGGCAGCTGCACTGCAGGCTTGCCTGGTGTTGATTGCAGAGAATTTGGGGGCAACGAGGCAGAAATACTGCATTTCGAAGTAAAGAAATCTGACGTGCCGGGTGCCCATTCAGAGTTGTTTGAGCCTCGGCTCGCATGCAGCAGAACTTTTTATTTGCAGGTTTGCAGTGTGCGTCTGGGCTGAGCTGTCTTTTTGTGCTCAAGTGGCGCTGGAAACTCTTAGGTCTCAGCACCGTCGGCTTGGGTACGCTTCAGATGCCTGTGCCTGGCAACAGGGAGCTCGTCGGAACGAACCCATCTTCCCACTGGCGGCCCCATTCCTTGATCGCCGCCCACTGCTCGGGCGTGAAATCAAGGATGTCGTCATCGATGGCTGGCGGCACAACGTCTTGGGATGGGCAGATTTCAGTTTTCTTGGTCATGATCTTCGTCTATTCCGGGGTCTGAGGAGTCGTCGTCGATCATTCTCACCTTCGGGCAGTTCGGGCATCAGAGCCAGCAATTCTTCCTCTGACTTCGTCTGTATAGATCACCACCTACCCTTCGGTACGAACTTTAGCGCGCTTTTCTGCCGCTGGTGATACCCCGTCGCTTACTCACTGGCTTTCGCTGCTTCAACGGGATCTCGCTTCGCCGAATCGCCGCTTCCAAGGCCGCGGGTAGATCCTGGAACTTTGCCAGTTGCTTTTCGATCGCATCGGCACGAGCGCGCTCGATGCCGGCGACCCGGCTCGCCTCGGCGGCCGTTGCTTTGGCCAATTCTGCGGCCTGCCGCAGCGATTTCTCGATGGCAGCATGCTCCTTGGTCATGGTAGCCAACCGAGATTGCAGTTCCTTGGCCTCCTGACGAGCGCGATCGATCTCAGTATGAGCGCGATCCTCGACAGCTCGCACATGTTGAGCAAGTCCTTCGCGTTCGGAGCGGGCGGCGTGCTGCAACTCCTGTATGCGCACGTCGAGGGATTGCCGTGCGGTATCTGCTTCTACAACCCCGGCGAGCGCAGCATCACGTTGCCGGATAATTTCCTCAACTCGCCCCTCGAACTGGCTGACCAGCCGTTGCAGCTCAGCGGCCTGGGTTGTGGCAAGTCGTTCGGCCTGGGCAGCGGCGTCCACCTTTTGACGCAGTGCCGCAGCTTCGGCAGCGAAGCCCTCCTGTTCCTGTCGGAGCGCTCCCTGTTCCGCCTGCAAGGCGGCGCGGTCGGCGGCAAGTGCTTCCGAGGCAGCGGTATGGGTATGCTCGAGCGCCAACGCCCACCACTCCCCTGCCAGAGCGGCAACCGCCTCTGGCGCGTCTGGAACTGCCAAGTGGGTTCGCTGACCCTGCAGCCGATCACCGAGCCCCCGCCACCAGGTCTCCAGCCAGCGCGTGACTGTGTTCGGTGAACCGGTGCCCAAATGCGCGCGAATGCGCTCGACGGTCGGGTCGGCCGCTCGCCGATAGCGACGATCTCATCGGCCGCGGTATGGACGTCGGATTCGGTAATCCCTCGGGCCATGAAAGTGCCTCCTACGCGAGTGCCCTACTCTGTTGATTATGTACTCACGATAAGTGATGAGCATCGGAGTCATGCGAATCAGACCCAACTTCGCCAACAGGACGCCATGAATCTCCACTACCCTTTCCATCGGGAGTTCGACGGGGCCGGTAAGGTCCCATAAGAGAGATTCATACAGTGCTTTGGCTTCGTATATGCGGGGGTCTTCATGAACCACATCCTTAAGCCATTTCGAATTGATCCCCTTGAGTGCTCCCGGGTCGTGGCCGTCATGAAAATACCTTTCGAAGGTCCTGCGCCTTCCTCGCTGCTCTGACGCTTGGGCATCTGTCGGCGTCCCCTCATCAATCTTTTTCAACCAGAAGTCATCCACCTTCTGCCAGGAATCAGCACCGGGGGTCAGGTAATACACCAGCCAGGCCCACAGCCGGTTCCGCGTGCGTAAGGAAACATCCGTCGGCTTAGGTCCGGGGGTTTTCTTCACCGTATCGTCTCCGTTGGATGGCAATTGCCCGGCAAATGGCATGCCACAAATGCTTCGGGGAGTATGCAACCTTCTGGTGCCACTACCGGCCATTAAGGGGCGCTAGGCGCCACCAACCATGGAAAGCCACCCGCACCCACCCCATCCGAACGACGTGGTCAAGGCCCTCGTGGACGTCTACGGTGAAGTCGTAGGTGGGAAGGCTCTGCACCGTTGCCTAGGATTTCGTAGCACCAGATCATTTCAGCGTGCACTGCAGGCTGGGAATCTGCCGGTGCAGACCTTTTTGCTTCCTGGACGGCGGGGACGGTTCGCTCGGACGCGGGACATTGCGCTGTGGGTCAAACAGCTCGGCCAGAAGCCTGAATTGGCGGACGTCATGCTCATCACAGACCATACCCGCACCAACCAATAAGGAGGGACAATTAGCTCAATCGGAAGACGTCGCGACGTGTCATCGACGTTACCCACAACGCGAAAAGCCCCTGCGAAGAGGGGCCTTAAGCGGATCTTAGTTTGGCGGCTAAGCCCGTTTAGGGGACCACGATTCGCTGGGCATGTCAAGGCTCTGCACTCATTCAGGTGCGAGGTCACGGGCGTCATTTGTCTGGAGAAAATCAGTGGTCCAACCAATCAATACCGTGGGCGAAGGCCGGGCAGCAAATCCTCTCGCCGACAACGCCGTGCCGTTCCAGCCCCGTCCGCTGACGCTAGCGGAGGAAAAGCGGCTCGATCTGTACTATTACCATTCCCCAAAAAACGGCGAGCGGCTTGTCAGCGTAGTGGAGCCTTGCCGGCTTGCGATCGCACTCGATCTCGAATTTGATGTCGACGTCACGAGCTACGTAGAGCGCCCTCGTGCCCTACTGGTTGACGAACGTGAAGTTGAACTCTGTTTCTGGATTAGACGTCGCAGCGCAGCTGAAACTTTCGTGGTTTTTCGACGTCAAGCAAAACCAAGCGTCCCGGCACTCCGGGCAGAAGAAAAGCTCTGTTCCAAGCTCCTTGATGCCGCGAACGCCGCTGGGCTTTCGCTCACTATCCGGAAACCCGCCTCCATACTCGCTTCCCGGATTGCCAATGCAACCCGTCTAGAGCTTCTGCCGTACGTGCAAGCCGCAGCAAGATTAGAAGGTATCGACGTCTTCTTGAGCGCGATCCTCGCACACATGGGTTCCAATCCGAAGAGTTCGTTTCAGACCATTGAGCGTTCCCTGTGCGGCCCATTTGATTGGCGCGATGTTCGCAGTGCCACCTGCTCACTCATCCATCGGGGTGTCCTGGGTATCGATTTCAGCGAGAAACTCAAGACTTCATCGGCGGTGTACTTGAAAGATGACCGCCATGCATGATCTGACCTTCAAGGATCTATCGTCGTGGGACCAAATAAATCCCGTCGGGCTTTCGCCAAAAGAGCAAAAGGCGTTCCAATCGCGGCGGAAAGCGGTCACGGCAGTTACGAAGGGCCACACGATCGCGGCAGCGGCAAAGCGGCATGGCGTCAACGCCAGGACCCTGGCTTCCACAATCCAGAAGGCGACCTCCAAAGCTCCCGACGGCAGGCCATGGGGATGGCGAGCTTGCCTGCCCCATCGCGTCAGACTGGCTCGCGCCACCGCGCCCGAGGAATTCCCACTAGTCGCCGGTCCTGGCGCGTTTTCCGCCTTTTTGCGGAAATCCACGGAGTTCCAGGAACGCCTTGTCAATTATTCGGGCCCGGTCCCGGGAAGAAACGCTCCCAGCACCAAATTCGAAGCATTCTTCAAGACGCTGTGCGCATGGATCCGAGAAGCGGTCCCCAAGGACCGTTACCCGGCCAACGACAAGACGTATGCACGCCGAAGCGTCATCGAGTTCATCAAGAAGCAGCGCAAGGGACACCCCTTCATTGATGACGACTTCCAGGTCGAAGATGCTGTGATCGCAAGCCAACTCGGCGAAGTCTTCGCGCTGCAGCTTGGGGACTGGGTTCAATACGACGGTCACAGCATGGATTGCGAATTCCATGTTGAAGGCGAAGACGCTGACGGAAACCCCTATCTCCAGCAGGTCACCAAGACTTGGCTGCTGGTCGGCTACATGGCGTTGTTACGTTTGTGCTCGAGTTGGATGCTCTCGTTCACGAAAAACTACAACGGGACCGACTTCAACCAGGTCTGTGCGAATAGCCTGCGGCAATGGACGCCTCGCGAAATCTTGGCGCCATCAATGACCTATGTCCCGGGAAGCGGCATTGGCACTGCCGAGGCGATCGGCTTCGTCACGTCGGGCGCGATCACCAGTATTGACAATGCCATGGCTCACAAGCTGGACGTGAATCGACAGCGGATGGCGGGAGAACTCCTCGGCGTAATCCATTTTGGCAGAAGTGGCGTTCCAGAGACGCGCGGGCATCTGGAAGCATGGAACAAGCGGATTGAGGAAGCGGTCGTCCGTGAACTCCCCGGGGGTTACCGCCCGGCAGGTGAAAACAGCGATACGCCAACCAGGACCAACTCGCACGCGCCAGAGAAATACCCAGTAGTGATCGAAGCACTCGAAGACCTCATGGACGTCACGATCAGTGCGTCGAATGTCACTGGCCTCGATGCTTTCCAATCACGGTCACCCACGCAGGTACTGCAGTCTTTTGTGGCTTCTGGCGGATGGATATTCGCAACGCGCGACCATGAAAGCAGAGCAAATGCCCTTTCGAAGCTGTCGTGCTCTGTGGTTTTTTCCGGATCAAAGCAGAAAAAGCGACAGCCATATGTGCGCTACCGGTACGCACGATACCGTTCGGTATCGTTGAAGAACCGCTGGGATCTCATTGGCGAAAGATTCGCCGCGCAGGTCGACATCCATGATGGCCGATTCCTTCGCCTATACAACGAAAAAGGCGAGCTCTTCGTCGTGTTGCGTGCAGCGCGTCCATGGGGACGATCTGCCCATAGCCTTGCGCTGCGTAAGTTGATCTACCGCTTGGCACGACAAGGACGCTTCGAGATCCGGGGCGTTAAAGACGCTATGCCGGTGTTCCGGGAGTACCTGCGCAAACAATTCCATGCAAGCCGGGAGGCAGCCACGATGGCGATCCAGTTCCGGCAGGACCTCAATGCCACCACCGCGTTGGGCACTACTGATTCGCGGCCAGCGTCAGCGCCTCCCCCGGGCAAACCCGCGCCCTCCAGTGTTGATGTCTATGTGCCCCTCACTGGTCGGGTCACCTTGGGCAAGAAGGGAGATGCACGATGACTGTCTTCTACTGGCATGGAAAGCCCATCGTACCGTCACTCTCGATGGAGGACTCACTCACGAAGCTCGCGTCTGCCATAGAGGCGGAATACAAGGGGGCGGGCCTGCACTCCTTGACTCGATTCGGAAAGAGCACGCTCGCGGAGTACATCTATGCGTACCACGATTGGATAGACATCCCCTATGTGGCAAAGCGGGCTGATGTTCGATCCATCGGAAGTGGTGAAAGCGCGATGTTCGACTGGTTTCTCACACAAATCGGAGTCCAGCCAGTTGCACGCCAGCTTCCCGACCAGAAACTCAACAGGATCGTCAACACCGTCACCATGCAGTTGCAATCCGCGAGCGCGCGCCTCTATTTGCTCATTGTGGATGATGCCAATCTCATAGAGCCTGACGCCTTCCAGCACTTCATCACCATCGACAATGCACTTGAAAAATCGGGAATTTCTCTCTTCGTCGTATTCTTGTTCCAGGACAATCACACCACTAGCAAGCGCGAACAGATCAATAAATTGGTTGTCTCCCCTCAGATTCGGAGTCGCTTCCTGACGCGTTACCACCGAATTTTTGGGATACGCGGACCAGATGACATTTTCGTCTTCATCCAGCGCTTTGAAGATGAAGTGGAGATGGCGCTTGAGGCTGGGATCACGCTACCCAGGAGCATGGCGCCAGCGCTCTACGACTCGAATTGGCGCATGCGCAACGCGAGCGGCATGATTTGGGAACAGGGCTGCATTCATCGCGCTGCCGCAGGTCACTCAGACATCGACGAGTGGCCGATGAAGGCATTCAGTCTGATCGTGTACTACCTGTCGACACGTGTGATCTGCGAGCCCGGTTTCACTGGCTTCACGACGGAACATATAGATCAGGCCATACGGTTCTCCGACCTCGCCGCATTTGACGGCGAATCCGGTGCGGTGGAGTTCAGCGATGATCCCTAGTGATGGAACTCTTCTGACGATCGCTCATCGCGACTTCGCAGAGCTTCATGGCATATCGCCGCTTGGGCTCGTGGTTCAAGGACTGAGGATCAACTGCCTGCTTCCCGTGGATGCCTTTTGCACCATGGGCGTTCGGCTGACCTATGGTGAAGACTGGAGCCAACGGCTGTGTCTTTCCAAACGCCTGAAGGCCGCACTCTTGACCATGCTCCCCGCGGCGTCCGTGCTCGCCCCGATGTGGGAGCCTGAACACTGGCAAGCCTTTGGGGACGGGCACAGGCACTGGCGGCCGATGTTGACGGCCTGCCCGGAATGCCTGAAGAGTGGATACCACTCAATGCTGTTCCAGATTCCATGGGTAGATCGCTGTCCATGGCACCGCGTTTCATTGACGACGCAGTGCACCACTTGTTCCAAGCCCTTGTGGCAAAGCATTGCACGCGACACCCCTCCCCTCCTGTGTGAGTGTGGGCATGACCCGGTCAGTGCCGAGGCGATGCTTCATGAGCCGGGCGAGCTCATTGAGCGTCGACGAACATCCTTGACGCGCTACATGGTTTGGGCGCTTGCAAGCAGGGCCAGAAGGGACGTGTTCGGACTCCGAGATGATCCCAGGGCTTGGGACGTTCTGGGCACGAGGCTTCTCGGCACCCGTCTGGCTTGGCACGAGTCAGGAACGCCAAACCGCAAAGTTCTCGCGAGGACCTCAACCGTTCATCACCCTGCCCCGCTTCCCAGTGGCGAGTGCCACGAGGACCTGGCGCGAATCGCATCGGAAACCAGCCAGGCGAAAGACTTCTTTCTGGAACTCCCTGTCTCAGTCGAGAAGTCTATGAGGCGTGTATCTGCTTCGATCGCCTCAAAGTTCCCGCCTGACACCTTCACTGAACGAGAACGCGTCTTCTTGGGGATCACCACTGGTTCGGCTACCCCTGCCGAACGGCAGCCCCGTCCATCCGTCATTCTCTTGGCCGCATATCGGGTCAAAGACAGGTTGTTCTTCGACGGACGGATACTGTCCAAATCCGTGCAGGCGGTGCTTCAGGAAATATGTCTGGCCTTGGCCGAACAGCCCGGGGACCAAAGCCGCATCGGCGGATATCTTCGTGCTTACGAGCGCATCCTGTCTCGCGGGTATGCCGGCGCGGCTTACCACGCGCTATCCAAGCTCGCATCCCCGAGCAGTCCAAGCACGGCCGCGTTCTGGAGACCGGTTGTTATGGTCCGGCGGCGAAAACAGACAAGTAGGCTGACCATCCTGTGGTTACGAGACCGGCCGCCAACGACGGACACATGAAAGCCACTGGGCACGGAACGCCATTATCCTTAACAATGTGGCTCCCAGCGGGCACAAAAGTCTGCGGCTGCTCCCCATTCCGCAGATTTGTCTGCAGCAGACCCGGTAGGCTAGCGCATGCTCCGTAGAAAAATCATTAGCAAAAACAATTCGTTACAACTCACCGAATTCTCTACCGTAAACACCTGGCGATCAGAGTCCGACGCCAGACTGCAGACCGTTCCGGTCGAATGACTTTTCCACCTGGCATCACCCGCAGGCGTTTCGTCACCGGTATCGGCCTCAGTTTGCTGGCAGCGCGGCTGCATGCCGCATCAAGCTCCGCAACCGCTGTTGCGAACGGCGTGCCCGAACTGTCCGGAACCCATTTCGAACTCGGCATCGCCGCACTGCCGGTGACGCTGGGCAATGGTCCCGCCGCCGCGATCGCCGTCAACGGCTCATTGCCGGCGCCGACCTTGCGCTGGCGCGAAGGCGACACCGTGCATTTGCGGGTGCGCAATCACATCGAACGCGACACCTCGCTGCACTGGCACGGCATCCTGCTGCCGGCGGTGATGGACGGCGTGCCGGGACTGAGCTTCCACGGCATCGCGCCCGGCGGTTTCTACGACTACCGTTTCCCGCTGCGCCAATCCGGCACCTACTGGTACCACGCCCACTCCAGCATGCAGGAAGCCCAGGGCGTATACGGCGCCATCGTGGTCGAACCGCGCGATGGCGAGCGGCATGCCGCCGACCGCGACTACGTGCTGTTGCTGTCCGACTGGAGCGACGAGGATCCGCACGCCATCCTGCGCAAGCTCAAGATCCAGGCCGACTACTACAACCGGCAGAAACCGACCGTGGCCGACCTGTTCCGCGATGCCGGTCGCGACGGTTGGAAGGCGACACTGGCTGACCGCGCGGCCTGGGGCCGGATGCGGATGAACCCCAGCGACCTGGCCGACGTCAGCGGCCTGACCTACACCTATCTGGTCAACGGCGTCCCGCCAGACGGCAACTGGACCGGCCTGTTCCGGCGCGGCGAGCGTATCCGCCTGCGCTTCATCAACGGCTCGGCGATGAGCTATTTCGACGTGCGCATTCCGGGGCTGAAGATGACGGTAATCGCCGCCGATGGGCAACCGGTGCATCCGGTCAGCATCGACGAATTCCGCATCGGCGTGGCCGAAATCCTGGATGTGCTGGTCGTCCCGGAAGAAGACCAGCCCTATACCGTGTTCGCCCAGGCGATGGATCGCAGCGGCTACGCGCGGGCGACGCTGTCGCCACGCCCCGGCTTGCAGGCTCCGGTGCCGGAACCGGATGCGCGCGTGCTGCTGAGCATGGCCGACATGGGGCATGGCGGGCACGACATGGCGGGCATGCAGGACCACGCTTCGATGGACCATGCGGCAATGGACCATGCTTCGATGGGGCACGCTTCCATGGATCACGGATCGATGGACCATGCCGACATGGATCACGCAGCGACGCCCTCCTCCGCGGCATCCGGCAACGGCATGATTTCGCATCCGGTCAGCGAAGCCGGCAATCCTGCCGTGGACATGCAGACGATGAGCCCTAGCCGGCGCCTGGACGATCCCGGCGTCGGCCTGCGCGACAACGGCCGCCGCGTGCTGACCTATGCCGACCTGCGCAGCGAGTTTCCCGACCCCGACCCGCGCGAGCCGGGCCGCACGCTGGAACTGCACCTGACCGGCAACATGGAGCGTTATGTCTGGGGCTTCGACGGCATCCCCTTTTCGCGCGCCGATCCGATCTGGCTGAATTACGGCGAGCGCGTCCGCATCGTGCTGGTCAACGACACCATGATGGAGCACCCCATCCATCTGCACGGCATGTGGAGCGATCTGGAAAGCGCCGACGGCCAGTTCCAGTTGCGCAAGCACACGGTCAGCGTACCGCCCGGCAGCATCCGCAGCTTCCGCGTCAGTGCCGACGCGCTGGGGCGCTGGGCCTTCCACTGCCACATGCTGCTACACATGGAGCTCGGCATGTTTCGCGAGGTGCGGGTCGAATGACGCGCATGCTCGCCCCCGCCCTGCTCTGCTGGATGGCTTCGGCGGCCGCGCAGCCGCAGGATCACGCCAGCCATCATGGCCATGGCACCGAGCCGAGCGCAGCGGCCGAATCCGCCCCGGAATCGCTGCGCCCGCAATCGGTCACCGCACCCACGCCTGAACAGCTTGCCGCCGCTTTCCCCGATCTCGGCGGCATGGACATGCGCGAGCATATGCAGGAAGACCCGCTGATCGGCGTGCTGCGGATCGACGAACTGGAAACCGGCCAGGCCCACGGACTGGACTGGAACCTGCGCGCCAGCCTCGGCCACGACCTCGACAAACTCCTGCTGCGCAGCGAAGGCAGCCAGCCGCAGCATGGCGATCGCCACGGCGATGTTGAATTACTTTGGAGCCATGCCACCGGCCCGTGGTGGGACCATGTCGTCGGCCTGCGCAGCGATTTCGGCGAAGGCCCCTCACGGCAATGGCTGGCGGTCGGGGTCAGCGGCCTGGCGCCGTACTGGTTCGAGGTCGAAGCCACCGCCTACGTCGGTGAATCGGGACGACTTGCGGCGCGGCTCGAGGCCGAATACGAGTTGCTGCTGAGCAACCGCCTGATCCTGCAGCCGAAACTGGAAGCCAACCTGTACGGCAAGGACGACCCGGCCAACCGCATCGGGCACGGATTGAGCGATGCCGAACTGTCGCTTCGCCTTCGCTACGAGTTCAGCCCGCGGTTTGCGCCCTACGCCGGCTACGCCTGGGAACGCCGTTTCGGCCGCAGTGCCGATTTCGCCGAAGCCGAGGACGGAACGGCCAGCGAACATGGCTGGGTTGCCGGAATCCGCTTCTGGTTCTGAAACCGGCGCGCAACCGGTGCGCGCAGCTTGCAAGGGCCGCCCGGCACCGATAGAATGCGCGACCTTTCCCGCACGTGGGGCCATAGCTCAGCTGGGAGAGCGCCTGCATGGCATGCAGGAGGTCGGCGGTTCGATCCCGCCTGGCTCCACCAAATCCGGACTCCTAGGCTGGTCCGGGCCGAAGCGCGAAATCCGCTGTATCCGCGTCCCCATCGTCTAGAGGCCTAGGACACCACCCTTTCACGGTGGCGACCGGGGTTCGAATCCCCGTGGGGACGCCACTTTTCCGTTGTCTGCAGGGCCGCCGAAAGGCGGCCCTGCGCTTTTGTGCCTTCGTAGGAATTTTCCTACGCGAATTCACGCGGCATACCGATACCGCCCGAATCGGCGAACACGCATTCTGTCCCTGCGGCAACGGACTTGCAGCATGCCAGCGCCCCGGGCCAGGGACGGGAGTTCCCCGGGGCATTGGCGCATCTCGAACCATGAGACAGGCAATGCCCAGGATTGACCCCATGCCGACTTGCCGCGTTCGCTACACGTTCACCACGACGTCGTCCCGCCAGCATGCCGATCCGCCGGGTTTCTGCACCGGCCTGGCCGAGGAAATCCGGGAGCCGGACGACGCCGGGCAGCCGGGCAGGCTGGTCTCGCGC
Organism: Pseudoxanthomonas kalamensis DSM 18571; assembly: GCF_010211745.1. Taxonomy (GTDB): domain Bacteria; phylum Pseudomonadota; class Gammaproteobacteria; order Xanthomonadales; family Xanthomonadaceae; genus Pseudoxanthomonas_A; species Pseudoxanthomonas_A kalamensis. Next base: position 52,552 of record NZ_PDWQ01000004.1, read on the forward strand.
TACTGGCTGCGCGCCATCGCCGAAGATGGACAGGACATCGCCGAACGCCTCAACAGCGGCTACTTCCGGATATCGAGCCTCGACCTGATCGGAACCCTGGCCTGGGATACGGTCGAGCCATGATCGACGCGCCGGGTTGAGTCGCTCCGCACAGCGGTGAGCAGTGTCACGGGCACACGAATCAGTAGGCTTCGGCCGTCGCCGCCTGCTCCTGCAACGGATGCAGGGTCGCCACGCCATGTCCCTGTTCGGCCAGATATTCCAGCCACTTGCCGAGGAAGGTGTTCATCCGCATCCGGTGGCCGATCACCTCGTCCGGCGGCGGGTACAGGCCGATCACGTCCTGCCAGCGACGGCCGACATAGCAGTGCGTCGCCTCGGCCTGACCGGCGTCGCGGTACAGGCGGATGAAGGCGGACGGATCGGGTTCACCGGTGACAGGGTCGTGCAACCCGTAGGTCAGCCGCAGTTCCACCGTGTAGCGATGGGTCTCGATCACGTCCAGATACACATCCAGGCCGTCGCCGGTCGAAGACACGTAGCGGCCCGTCGCAAGCCTGCCCGGCGCGAACAGCCGGTTGAGCCGGGCGCAGTTCTCCGCGTACAGCGCCATCAGCCAGCCGAACCGGCTCAGCCTGGGAATGCGCGCAACGCTGGAAGCGGTGTGGGCCATGGCTCGATCCTACACGCGAAATCCGCCTTGCGGCAGCATTGACGCACGCGCTTCGATTGCCTACCTTGGATGATCTCGGCAGGGTCGATCGACCCTTCGCCCGCCCGCTCCCCTCTCAATACATCTCGCGCTGCAGGCCGAGCGTGGTCATCACCTTGCTGGCGATTTCCTCGATCGAGGTATGCGTCGTGCTCAGGGTCGGAATGCGCTCGGCCTTGAACATCGCTTCGGCCACGGCGACTTCGCGCCGGCAGGTGTCGAGCTGCGCGTAGCGGGAATTCGGACGCCGCTCCTGGCGGATCTGGTGCAGCCGTTCCGGATCGATGGTCAGGCCGAACAGCTTGCGCCGGTATGGCCGCAGGCGCGGCGGCAGACGGTCGGTTTCCAGGTCCTCGTCGGTCAGCGGGTAGTTAGCCGCGCGGATGCCGTAATGCAGCGCCAGGTACACGCAGGTCGGCGTCTTGCCGGCGCGCGACACCGCGACCAGGATCAGGTCGGCCTCGTCGTAATTGACCGCGATGCCGTCGTCGTGGCTCAGGGCGAAGTTCATCGCGTTGATACGACGATGGTAGGTATCGAAATTGACCATGCCGTGGGCCTGGCCGACCCGCGAATGCCGCGGTGCCCCCAATTCGTTCTCCATCGGCCCGATGAACGGGGCGAACACGTCCAGGGTCAGTGCACCGCTGTCGGCGACGGTGGCGGCGATGACCGGGTCGACGATGGAGTGGAACACGATCGGCCGGGCCTGGTGCTGCTCGCCGGCCTCGCGGATGCGGCGGACCGCCTCTTCGGCCGCGGCGGGGCTGTCCACGAAGGCGATACGGCCGGTAACGAAGCTGAATCCCGTGAACTGGGTAAGCATGCTGTGGCCGATGGTTTCAACGGTGATACCGGTGCCATCGGAGACGTAGAACACCGGACGGATGCTGGACATGCGGAAACTACCTCGGGATCAACACGAAAAAGCCGGGCAAGACAAGCTTGTCTGCAATTGGTATGCGCTGCATCATAGCGCCCTTCCCCACGGACGCGGCCCCGATCGCCGGCTTTGCGGCGCTGAAGGCCTTTGGAGCTTGGCTTGAACCAGAACATCCTGTGGCTGCACGAACTGCGCCTGGCCGATCTGGCCCGGGTCGGCGGCAAGAATTCCTCGCTCGGCGAAATGATCGGCCACCTGGCCGGGCTGGGGGTTTCGGTTCCCGGGGGCTATGCAACCACTGCCGAGGCCTTCAAGGCCTTCATTGCGCACAACGACCTGCATCAGCGCATCTTCGACCGTCTGGCCACGCTGGATGTCGAGGACGTGCCGGCGCTGACCGCGGCCGGCGGCGAGATCCGCGGCTGGGTCATCGACGCCCCGCTGCAGCCGGATCTGGACAAGGACATCCGCGACGCCTACGCCAAACTGTGCGCCGAAAACGGCGGTGAGGTAGCGGTGGCGGTGCGCTCCTCGGCCACCGCCGAGGACCTGCCGGACGCCTCGTTCGCCGGCCAGCAGGAGACCTTCCTCAACGTGACCGGCGCCGACGATGTGGTGCGCAAGGTCAAGGAAGTCTTCGCCAGCCTGTACAACGACCGCGCTATCGCCTACCGCGTGCACCACGGCTTCAAGCACGAGGACGTGTTCCTGTCGGCCGGCGTGCAGCTGATGGTGCGTTCGGACGTTGGCGCTTCGGGCGTGCTGTTCACCCTGGACACCGAATCCGGCTTCCGCGACGTGGTGTTCGTCACCGCCAGCCTGGGCCTGGGCGAGATGGTGGTCCAGGGGGCGGTCAACCCGGACGAGTTCTACGTCTACAAGCCCACCCTGCAGGCCGGCAAACCGGCGATCCTGCGCCGCACACTGGGCAGCAAGGCGGTGCGGATGGTGTATTCGGACGTGCCGGGCGAGCGGGTGCGGGTCGAGGACACTCCGGTCGAATCGCGCGGCAGGTTCGCCATCAGCGACGACGACGTGCAGGAACTGGCCAAGCAGGCGCTGGTGATCGAAAAACATTACGGCCGGCCGATGGACATCGAATGGGCCAAGGACGGGGTCAGCGGCAAGTTGTTCGTCGTCCAGGCGCGCCCGGAAACGGTCAAGTCGCGTGCCCGCGCCACCCAGATCGAGCGCTATGCGCTGCGCCAGCGTGGCGATGTGGTCTGCGAAGGCCGCGCGATCGGCCAGAAGATCGGCGCCGGCACCGCCCGCGTGGTGCGCTCGCTGGACGACATGCAGCGCGTGCAGCCCGGCGACGTGCTGGTCGCCGACATGACCGACCCCGACTGGGAACCGGTGATGAAGCGCGCCAGCGCCATCGTCACCAATCGCGGGGGCCGCACCTGCCACGCCGCGATCATCGCCCGCGAACTGGGCGTGCCGGCGGTGGTCGGCACCGGCAATGCGCTGGACTGCATCGAGGACGGCAACGCGGTGACGGTCAGTTGCGCCGAAGGCGATACCGGCTACATCTACGCCGGCACCCTGCCCTTCGAAGTCACCACCACCGACCTGGGCAACATGCCGCCGGCGCCGCTGAAGATCATGATGAACGTGGCCAACCCGGAGCGCGCCTTCGATTTCGGCCAGCTGCCGAACGCCGGCATCGGCCTGGCGCGGCTGGAGATGATCATCGCCGCGCACATCGGCGTGCATCCCAACGCGCTGCTGGAATACGATCGCCAGGACGCGGAAACCAAGAAGAAGATCGACGCCAGGATCGCCGGCTACGGCAGCCCGGTCGATTTCTACGTCAACCGCCTGGCCGAAGGCATCGCCACCCTGACCGCCTCGGTGGCGCCGAACCCGGTGATCGTGCGGCTGTCGGACTTCAAGTCCAACGAATACGCCAACCTGATCGGCGGGCCGAACTACGAGCCGCACGAGGAAAACCCGATGCTGGGTTTCCGCGGCGCCAGCCGCTACGTCGACCCATCCTTCGCCGAAGCCTTCGCGCTGGAGTGCCGGGCCGTGCGCAAGGTGCGCGGCGAGATGGGTCTGGACAACCTGTGGGTAATGATCCCGTTCGTGCGCACGCTGGAGGAAGGCCGCAAGGTCGTCGAGGTACTGGAGAAGAACGGCCTGAAACAGGGCCAGGACGGGCTGAAGATCATCATGATGTGCGAAGTGCCGTCGAACGCGCTGCTGGCCGACGAGTTCCTCGACATCTTCGACGGCTTCTCGATCGGTTCCAACGACCTGACCCAGCTGACTCTGGGTCTGGACCGCGATTCCAGCATCGTCGCCCACCTGTTCGACGAGCGGAATCCGGCGGTCAAGAAGCTGCTGTCGCTGGCCATCCAGACCGCGCGCGCCAAGGGCAAGTACGTCGGCATCTGCGGCCAGGGGCCTTCGGATCACCCCGACCTGGCCGAATGGCTGATGCAGGAAGGCATCGAGTCGGTATCGCTGAACCCGGACACGGTGGTCGATACCTGGCTGCGACTGGCGAAATCGAAGGCGGCCTGATCGAATTTGTTCATGCCGCAATTGCTAGACTGATTTCCGGCATCGGAAGCCCCGCTCCTCGCGGGGCTTCCTGTTTCCGGAGACTGGAATCCCTCACCTATGGAGGATCGAATGGCTGACTGGTGGCATCTTGCACAGGAAAAGGGCTGGATCGATCTGGCGCTGTCGATAGGCCTGCGCATCTTGCTGGCGCTGCTGGTCCTGTATGTCGGCAACCGCCTCGCCCGCTGGGTGGTCGGACTGGCGCTGAAGGCGATGGCCCGCGCCGAAATGGAGGAGGCTTCCCGGCAATTCATCAGCCGCACGATTTATGTCGCCCTGCTGGTGGTGCTGATCCTGGGTATCCTGCAAGTGGCTTTCGGCGTGCAGGCGAACTCGCTGATCGCGGTGCTGGGCGCTGCCGGCCTCGCCGTCGGCCTGGCGATGAAGGATTCGCTTTCGAACGTCGCTTCCGGCCTGATGCTGGTTTCCCTGAAGCCGTTCCGGGTCGGCGACATCGTCACCATCGCCGGCGAAACCGGCAAGGTCGAGACGGTCAGCATGTTCCAGACCCGGTTGCGCGGCGCCGACAACCAGACCATCGTTCTGCCCAACAGCCTGATCACCGCCGATTCGATCATCAACCTGACGCCGGATTCCCGTCGCCGGATCGAATTGGTCGTCGGCATCAGCTACGACGCCAGCATCGAAGTGGCGCGTGCGGAAGCGCTGAAAATCATGCAGTCCGACCCGCGCGTGCTGGCCGATCCGGCCGCCGACGTGCTGGTCTACGAACTGGCCGACAACAGCGTCAACCTCGGCATCCGCTGCCACGTCGGCAACGACGATTATTTCGTCACCAAGTGCGAGCTGACCGAGCGGATCAAGCTGGCCTTCGACGCCGCCGGTATCGGTATCCCGTTCCCGCAGCGCGACGTGCACATGTACCACCATCGCGCACCCACAACCGCAACCGCAACCGCAACCGGGAGTGTGGCGGAGACGACGGCGAACGAAGGCATCTCGCTGGATTCCAGCCAGCACCAACCGTCGACCGACCCGGAATAGCCGGCGGCCTCAGCTCCCGGCCAGTTCGCCCATGAAACGGCGATAGTGGCGAAGCTCGTCGATCGAGTCGTGCACGTCGCTCAGCGCGGTATGCGCGGACTGCTTGCTGACACCTTCCAGCACCTTCGGCGCCCAACGCCGGGCCAGTTCCTTCAGCGTGCTGACGTCGAGATTGCGGTAATGGAAGTACTTCTCCAGCCGCGGCATCAAGCGGTGCAGGAAGCGCCGGTCCTGGCAGATCGAATTGCCGCACATCGGCGAAGCGTTGGCCGGCAACCATTCGGCCAGGAAGGCCACGGTCCGCGCCTCGGCCTCGGCCATTCCGACCTGGCTGTCCAGCACTCGCTGCCACAGCCCCGAGCGCTGGTGCTGGTTCTGGTTCCAGCTATCCATCGCCTCCAGCACCGCCAGCGGATGGGCGATGGCGAATTCCGGACCTTCGGCCAGCACGTTCAACTGCGAATCGGTGACCACAGTGGCGATCTCGATGATCGAGTCCGCCGTGGTATCCAGGCCGGTCATCTCCAGATCGATCCAGATCAGCCGGCCGCCGCCGTTCGCCGTCCCGATTTGTGCCATACGCTCGCGCCCGGTGGTCGAAAACGAGCATCATAGCGCAGCCGCCTTCCCCACCCATCGCCTGCCAGGCACCGCCCATGCCGACCAATGCCGCCCTCTCGCACTACGCCATCCTGACCGCCATGCTGGCGCCGGCGTTCTTCCTGACCGCCACCGCGGCGCTGCTGACTTCGGCCAATGCCCGGCTGGCGCGGATCATCGACCGCGCACGCAGCCTGCTGAAGGAGCTGGCCGGCGACGTCGATGCCGAGCAGCGCGCCCTGCTGGAACAGCGGATCGCCATCCAGCGCCGGCGCACGCTGTTCATCCTGCGCGCCAGCCAGATGCTGTACGTGGCCATCACCTGCTTCGTCGGCACCAGCCTGGTGGTCGCCGGCGATTCGCTGTTCGACCACCGTTTCGGCCCGCTGCCGACCATCCTGGCGGTGCTCGGCGTGCTGTCGATGCTGACCGCCAGTCTGCTGCTCGCACGTGAGGCCTCGCTGGCGGTGCGCGCGGTCAATGACGAGATGGACGATGCCCACCGCTATGCCCGGCGCCGGCGGGGCGCCGACTGACCATTACAGCGGAGACTTGCCGCGCTTGCGGCGGAAATAGTTGCTGAGCATGGTTCCGGCCTGCTCGGCCAGCAGCCCGCCTTCGACCCGGATGCGATGGTTGTGGCGCGGATCGGCCAGCAGGTCGAACACACTGCCGGCAGCACCGGTCTTGGGGTCGCTGGCGGCATATACCAGGCGCTCGATCCGCGCATGGATCATGGCCATGGCGCACATCGCGCAGGGCTCCAGGGTCACGTACAGCGTGCAACCGGGCAGACGATGGTTGCCGACGGCCCGGCCCGCCTCGCGCAAGGCGACGATCTCGGCATGCGCGCTGGGATCGTGCAGGCGGATGTTGCGGTTCCAGCCCTCGCCCAGCGGTTCACCGTCCGGGCCGACCAGGACGGCACCGACCGGGATCTCGTCGTCTTCACTCTCTGCACGCACGGCCAGCGCCAGCGCGTGCTGCATCCAGCGGATATCCTCGCTCATGCTGCCAGTATAGGGCGTGCCTCGAAGGCGATTATTGCGCGGTCCAGCCTCCATCGACCGGGATCGCAGCGCCAGTCACGTTGTGCGCGATCGGCTGCGCCAGCCACAGCGCCAGCGAGCCGATCTCTTCCGGCCGGGACATGCGTCGGCTGGGCTGCTTTTCGGCCAGCAGCGAAGCGATCGCGGCATCGCGATCACCCGCATGCTGCGCGGCACGTTCCCGGATCTGCGGTTCGATGATGGCCGTTTCGGTCCAGCCCGGGCAGATGCAGTTGACGGTGACGCCACCGGCATCGCGCGATCCGGCATCGGCGTATTCGAGTGCCGCGACGCGCGATAGCCCCACCAGGCCGAATTTGGAAGACACGTACGGCGCCTTGCTGACCGAAGCGACGATGCCGTGTACCGAGGCGATGTTGATGACCCGGCCATAACCGCGGGCCGCCATGCCGGGAAGTGCTCGCTGCATGATGTGGAAAGGCGCGGACAGATTGACCGCCAGGATGTCGTTCCAGGTGCCGGCATCGATTTCGGCGAAGCGCAAGGTGCGTTGCATGCCTGCGTTGTTGATCACGATGTCGGCCCCGCCCCAGCCTTCCACCGCGTCCATCATCGCTTCGATGGCGGCCGCGTCGCGCAGGTCGGAGACGAACGCCCTGGCGTCCTCCGCACCCGCTGCACGCATGTCGGTCACGGCTTGCGCGGCCTGCGCATCATCGGCCGGACCATGCACGGCTACACGCGCGCCCGCGCCGGCCAATGCCAGCGCAATGGCATGGCCGATGCCCTGCACCGAGCCGGTGACCAATGCAGTCCTGCCGCTCAGGGTCGCTGCTTGCATGGGGTTTACCTCCTCTCAATCCTGCACTGTCATCAATAGCCTGCGCAGTTCCGTCTTCAGCACCTTGCCGTAATGGTTCTTCGGAAGCTCATCGACGAATACGTAGCGTTTGGGCCGCTTGAACCGGGCGATGTGCTCAAGACAATGCCGGTCCAGTTCGGCGGCATCGCGCGCCGTCGGCCCGGCTTCGACAAAAGCCACCACATCTTCGCCCCACTCCACGCTCGGTGCGCCGATCACCGATACCGCGCGCACCTGCGGATGCAGCAGCAGGGCCTCTTCGACCTCGCGCGGATAAATGTTGCTGCCACCGGAGATGATCACGTCCTTGGAGCGATCCATCAGGGTCAGGAAACCATCCTCGTCCAGCGCGCCGACATCGCCGGTGGCCAGCCAGCCATTACGCAACGCCGAGGCGGTGGCAGCAGGATTGTTCCAGTAGCCGGCCATCACAGGAATGCCGCGGACCATGATTTCGCCCTTTTCGCCGGCCGCGACCGGTTGCCCATCCGTGTCGGCGATGCGGACTTCCACGCAGGATTGCGCAGTACCGACGGATGCGGCACGAGCGGACCAGCGCGGATGGTCGCGAGCGGCCAGGATGTCACGCGACAGCGCGGTGATCGCCATCGGGCACTCTCCCTGACCGTAGATCTGCACGAACCGGGGGCCCATGGTCGCCAATGCCTCCTCGATGTCGGCCAGGTACATTGGTCCGCCTCCGTAGACGATGGTGCGAATGCCTTCGCCATGCCCGCCAAGGGCTCGCGCTTCCGCGGTCAGGTGGGCAACCATCGTGGGTGCGGCGAACATGTGCACGTCACCGAGCCGCGGAGCCAGTTCGAGGACCTCCCGTGCATCGAAGCCACCAGAGGGTGGCACCACATGACGGGCACCGCGCAGCACATGCATGAAGTTGTAGATGCCCGCGCCATGCGACATCGGCGCGGCATACAGGGCTGCATCGGTATGCTTGACCTCGTCCACATCGGCCAGATAGCTCAGAGTCATGGCCTGCAGATTGCCGTGCGAGATCATCACCCCTTTCGGCTTGCCGGTAGTGCCCGAGGTGTAGAACAGCCAGGCCAGGTCGTCGTGGGCGCGTTCCTGCAATGGTAGCGGGACGTCGCCTTCGTCCCCGATGCCGGCAATCTCCTCGGCCAACAGTATCCGCGGCGCGATCTCCGCTTCCGCGCAGGCATCACGCAGCGTCTGTGCATGGGCGGCATCCGTAAAGACGACGCGAGCGCCGCAATCGGCGAGGATCCAGGCCGTTTCGCGCGCGTGCAACTTGAAATTCACCGGCACCACGGCACCGCCGGCATGCCAGGTGCCATACAGGATCGGCAGGTATTGCGGGCAATTTGGCAGAAACAGCGCCACCCGCTCGCCAGCCGTTATGCCGCAATGGCGTTGCAGCGCCGTCCCCAGGGCGACGGCCTGCGCCTGAAAACCGGCATAGTCTAACAGAACCCGTTCTCCCAGCATCAGCGCTGGTGCATCCGGCCAGTGCCGAGCCGCGCGTTGCAGCCACAGGGCAAGGTTCATGGCAATGCTTCCAGAATGGAGACATAACTGGCGACCGCGCCGCCCCCCATGTTGAAGCACAGGCCCAGATCGGCGTGCGGCAGTTGCATGTCCCCGGCCTCGCCCAGCAACTGGCGCGATGCGATGACGTGCATCGACACGCCGGTGGCGCCAACCGGATGACCCTTGGCCTTCAGCCCGCCGGACAGATTGATCGGCAGCCGGCCATCGCGGGCGGTGTCTCCATTGATGACGGCTCGCCGTCCCTCTCCCGGTGCGGCCATCCCCATTGCCTCGACACTGAGCAGTTCGGCGATGGTGAAGCAGTCGTGCACTTCGGCGAAGGAAATGTCGTCCACGCACAGTCCAGACTGCGCATAGGCCGCTGCGAAGGCACGGCGCGGCCCTTCGAAGACCGCCAGATCCTTGGCCGACAGTGGCAACAGGTCGTTGATCTGGGCGGCGGCGCGAAATCCGACGGCACGACTATGCTCGCCGGCCAGGTCGGCACGAGTCAGGACAACGGCCGCGGCGCCGTCGGACACCAGCGAGCAGTCGGTCTTCTTCAAGGGCTCCGCAATCATCGGATTGCGTTCCGAAGACCTCAGGCAGAAGTCCAGGTCCAAGGGTCGGCGAAGCTGTGCCAGCGGATTGCGCATCGCCGCCAGGTGGTTCTTGACCGCGATATGGGCCATCGCCTCGACGGGGTCGCCATATCGGGCTGCATAAGCCTGAGCGTAACGAGCGAATATCTGCGGAAAACTGAACCCGGCCTCCTCACGCTGGTAGGCGGCCGAGCCCAGTGCGCGAGTGACCGCCTCGCCGGGAATGCCGGACATCTTTTCGGCGCCGACCACCAATGCACGTCGCACGCGGCCGGCGGCGATGGCGTCCATCGCCGCATACAGGGCCGCAGCGCCGGATGCGCAGGCATTCTCGCAGCGGGTCGCAGGCTTGAAGCGCAGCGCCGGATCGGCCGCCAGTGTCAGCGAGGCGCAGAACCCGTCGGCTACCAGTCCGGCACCGTAGTGACCCAGCCAGACCGCGTCGATGTCCGATGCCTGCAGGCCGGCGTCCATGATCGCTTCACGGGCGGCGGAAACGATCAGGTCTTCCAGCGAAAGTTCGTCGAAACGGCCGAACGGGGTGTGCCCCCAACCCACCATCACCGCATTCATGCGCTTTCCTCCCGCTCCAGCAGGAATCGCTCGATGGCCTCGTAGGCGACGGGTTCGTCCAGCATCGGCGCATGCCCCCTGCCCGGCACGGTGACTGTCAGCAGGCCGGGGTGGCGCTCGACCATGCGGGCTAGCGTCGGCACCGACAGGATGTCGGAAGTTTCTCCGCGGATTGCCAATGCGGGGAGAGGCCGCAGCGCGTCCCATAGCGGCCACAGATCCGGAGCAGGGGCAGCATCGGCGTCGGCGAAGGCATTGGCGATGGCCGGGTCGTAGGCAGACACCGGCCTGCCCTGCTCGTCTTCGAGAAAGAGCCTGCGCGTGAATGCCTGCCAGTCTCCGTCATCGTAATCCGGAAATACCACGGCATTGGCCTGACGCGCCTGCGCCACGGCTTCCTCCCAGGTTCGTGGCGAGGGTTGCGTGCCGATATGGGCGCGAATGCGTTGCAGGCCAGCGGGGTCCACTTCGGGCCCGACGTCGTTGAGGATCAAGCCGGCCACGCTTTGCGGCGCGGTCGCGCCCATCACCATCGCCATCACCCCGCCCATTGATGTCCCCAGCATCACCGCCCGGGACAAGCCCAGCCGGGCCATCAGGACAGCCATGTCCTGTACATATGTTGCCGGGGTATATCGGGCTGGCTCGGGATCATGATCGGAACGGCCGCGGCCACGCTGGTCCGGACACACGACCCTGTATCTCTCGGCCAGTCGCGGCGCCAACCGGTCGAAATCGGCACTGTTGCGGCTGAATCCGTGCATGCACAGTACCGCCAGCCGGGCATCGGCCGGACCGTAATCACGCGCATACAGGGTCAGCCCGCCGGATGCGGCCGGATAACGGAGTTCCCGATACGAGGTCATGCGCCCTCTCTGGATTGCACCGCCAGGCTGGCGACAGCCAGATCATAGGCAAGCACCCTGCGCATCGGAGGTGCCCTTTCGTACAAGGGCCTGGGTGAAAACGAGCAGCGCTCAGTGGCGATTCATTCCCACTCGATCGTAGCCGGCGGCTTGCCGCTGATGTCGTAGACCACGCGGGAGACGCCGCGAATTTCGTTGATGATGCGGTTGCTGACGGTGCCGAGGAAGTCGTAGGGCAAGTGTGCCCAGTGTGCGGTCATGAAGTCGATGGTTTCCACCGCGCGCAGGGCAATCACCCATTCGTAGGCACGGGCATCGCCGACCACGCCGACCGACTTGACCGGCAGGAACACGGCGAAGGCCTGGCTGGTGGTGTCGTACAGGTCGGCCTTGCGCAGTTCCTCGATGTAGATGGCGTCGGCGCGGGCCAGCAGTTCGGCATATTCGCGCTTGACCTCGCCGAGGATGCGCACGCCCAGACCCGGGCCGGGAAACGGGTGCCGGTAGACCATCTCGCGCGGTAGGCCCAGTTCCACGCCCAGCCGGCGAACCTCGTCCTTGAACAGCTCGCGCAGCGGTTCGACCAACTCCAGCTTCATGTCCTCGGGCAAGCCACCGACATTGTGGTGGCTCTTGATGACATGTGCCTTGCCGGTCTTGCTGCCGGCCGATTCGATCACGTCCGGATAGATGGTGCCCTGCGCCAGCCACTTGGCGTTGGACAGCTTGTTGGACTCTTCGTCGAAGATCTCGACGAACAGGTTGCCGATGATCTTGCGCTTGGCTTCCGGGTCGGCCACGCCTTCCAGCGCCGTGAAGTAGCGGTCGGCGGCGTTGACCCGGATCACCTTGACGCCCATGTGCTCTGCCATGGTCGCCATCACCTGATCGCCTTCCTGCCAGCGCAGCAGTCCGGTATCGACGAACACGCAGGTCAGCTGCTCGCCGATGGCCTTGTGCAGCAGCGCGGCGACCACCGAGGAATCCACGCCGCCGGACAGACCGAGGATGACTTCGTCGCTGCCGACCTGCCCGCGCACGCGTGCGATCTGGTCTTCGATGATGTTGGCCGGCGTCCACAGCGTGGCGCAACCGCAGGCATCGACGACGAAGCGGCGAAGCAGTTCCTGACCCTGCTTCGTGTGGGTGACTTCCGGGTGGAACTGCAAGCCGTACCACTTCCTGGACTCGTCGCTCATCGCCGCGACCGGGATGCGTTCGGTGACGGCGGTAACGGTGAAACCGGGCGGCGCCTGCGATACGTGGTCGCCGTGGCTCATCCACACGTCGATGCGCGGCGCGCCGTCATGATCGGACAGGCCGGCGAACAGCGCATCGGCCTGGACGATCTCGACCTCGGCATGGCCGAATTCGCGCTGGTCCGCCGCTTCGGTGGCGCCGCCCAGCTGCGCCGCCAGGGTCTGCATGCCGTAGCAGATGCCCAGGATCGGCAGGCCGCTGTCGAACACCTGCGGCGGTGCGGCCGGCGCACCGGCCTGGGTGGTCGATTCCGGCCCGCCGGACAGGATGATGCCCTTGGCTCCGAACCCGGCGATTTCAGCCGGATCGTGGTCCCAGGCCCAGATTTCGCAATAGACGCCGATCTCGCGAATGCGACGCGCGATCAGCTGCGTGTACTGCGCGCCGAAGTCGAGGATGAGGATCTTGTCGCTGTGGATGTTGGTCATGGTGCAAGGAGTGAGTGGAGAGGAGTGAGAAGTGAGCAAAGAAGCGGCAACTGATGGAGGAAACGAAGTGCTGGAACCATTTCTCACTCCTCACTCCTCACTCCTCTTTGCTCACTTCCCCTTTCCGCCGTCACCCCATCCGGTAATTCGGCGGCTCTTTGGTGATCTGCACGTCGTGGACGTGGCTCTCGCGCTGGCCAGCGCCGGTGATGGTCACGAATTGCGGCTTCTTCTGCATCTCGTCGATGGTCGCGCAGCCCACGTAGCCCATGGTCGCGCGCAGCCCCCCGATCATCTGGTGGATGATGCCGCCGACCGGGCCACGATATGGTACCCGGCCCTCGATGCCCTCCGGCACCAGCTTGTCGGCGTCGCTGGCGTCCTGGAAATAGCGATCCTTGGAGCCCTTCTCCATCGCGCCCAGGCTGCCCATGCCTCGATAGCTCTTGTAGCTGCGGCCCTGGAACAGTTCGACCTCGCCCGGCGCTTCCTCGGTGCCGGCGAACAGGCCGCCGATCATCACCGTGGAGGCACCGGCCACGATCGCCTTGCCGATATCGCCCGAGTAGCGGATGCCGCCGTCGGCGATCAGCGGAATGCGGTCCTGCAACGCCTCGGCCACCATCGACACTGCGGTGACCTGCGGCACGCCGACGCCGGCCACCATGCGCGTGGTGCAGATCGAACCGGGGCCGACGCCAACCTTGACCGCATCGGCACCGGCGTCCATCAGCGCCAGCGCAGCGTCGCCGGTGACGATGTTGCCGCCGATCACCTGCAATTCGGGATAGGTCTTCTTGGCCCAGGCTACGCGGTCGATCACGCCTTGCGAATGGCCGTGCGCGGTATCGACGATCACCACGTCCACACCCGCGGCAACCAGCGCATTGATGCGTTGCTCGGTGTCGCCGCCGACGCCGACCGCGGCGCCGACCACCAACTGGCTGGAAGCGTCCTTGGCGGCGTTGGGATTGTCGGTCTTCTTCTGGATGTCCTTGACCGTGATCAGGCCGCGCAGTGCGAACTCGTCGTTGACCACCAGCACCTTCTCGATGCGATTCTTGTGCAGCAGGTCCAGCACTTCCTCGTCGCTGGCGCCCTGCTTCACCGTGACCAGACGATCCTTCTTGGTCATGATGTGGCGGACCGGGTCGTCCAGCTTCTTTTCGAAACGCATGTCGCGGCTGGTGACGATGCCGACCAGTTGCCCGTCCCCGTCCACGACCGGCACCCCGGAGATGTTGCGCGCGCGGGTCAGTTGCAGCACCTCGCCGATGGTGGTTTCCGGTCCCACCGTGAACGGGTCCTTGATGACGCCGGCCTCGAACTTCTTGACCTTGGCCACTTCCGCGGCCTGCTGCTCGACGCTCAGGTTCTTGTGGACGATGCCGATGCCGCCGAGCTGGGCCATGGCGATCGCCAGCCGCGCTTCGGTCACCGTGTCCATCGCCGCCGAGACGATCGGCAGGTTCAGGCGCAGGCTTCGGGTCAGGCGGGTGGAGAGCGAAACGTCCTTGGGCAGGACGATGGAATGGGCAGGGACGAGGGAAACGTCGTCGTAGGTCAGTGCTTCAGCCTGGATGCGCAGCATCGGCGGTCCCGGGGAGTTGGGGAAGCACGGCATTCTACCGTTTTTGCCCCTCCAGCGCTTGCGTCGATATCGGATCAGCCGCCGGCTTCGGCCGCTTCCAGGGTATTCTGCATCAGGGTGGCCACCGTCATCGGCCCCACCCCACCGGGCACCGGAGTGATCCAGCTGGCGCGCTGTGCGGCGGCGTCGAAACCGACGTCGCCGACCAGGCGGCCGTCGTCCAGGCGGTTGATGCCCACGTCGATGACGACCGCGCCCGGCTTGACCCATTCGCCCGGAATCAGTCCCGGCCGGCCGGCGGCCACCACCAGGATGTCGGCTTCGCCGACGTGCCGCTGCAAGGCCTCGCGCGGGGTGAACTTGTGGCAGCTGGTCACCGTGCAACCGGCGATCAGCAGTTCCAGCGCCATCGGCCGGCCGACATGGTTGGACACCCCCACGATCGTGGCGCTGCGGCCGCGCACCGGCCGGTCGGTATAGCCAAGCAACGTGGTGATGCCGCGTGGGGTACACGGGCGCAGGCCGAACTGGCGCAGGGCCAGGTGGCCGACGTTGGCTGGATGGAAGCCGTCCACGTCCTTGCGCGGATCGATCCGCTCGATCAGCCGGCTGGCGTCGGGAATGCCCGGCAGCGGCAGCTGGATCAGGATACCGTGGATGTCCGGATCGGCGTTCAGGCGGTCGATCAACGCCAGCAGTTCGGCCTCGCCGGTGCCTGCGGGCAGGTCGAAGTCGTGGGCCTCGATACCGACCTTCTCGGCCGCGCGGCGCTTGTTGCGCACGTACACCGCCGATGCCGGGTCGCCACCGACTAGGACCACCGCCAGCCCCGGGCGCGGCAATCCGTTCGCCAGCCGGGCGTCGATGCGGACCTTCAGTTCGTCCAGCAGGTTCTCGGCGATGCTGCGGCCATCGAGGATACGGGCGGTCATGGGGAACGTATGCGGAAAACCGGGCACCTATTGTCCCCGATTCGCCTGCTTGCGCGCGAGCCCCGGGATGCGTCAGTGTGGCCTGTCTCCGGATCAGACCCACCGATTCGACCATGTCCAGACCTGCGAAATTGCTGCTTGTCGCGCTTGCCCTGGGCCTGCTGCTGTATGCGGGCACATGCACCCTGCTGTTCTGGCAGCAGCGCAGCCTGATCTATTTCCCGCAATACACGCGGATGCCTGCCGATACCACCGACATCGCCCTGCAGCGACCCGGTGGCATCGTATTGCGCGGCTGGGTCGTGAATCCGGGACAGCAGGATGCGGCGATCTATTTCGGCGGCAACGCGGAGTCGGTGCAGGGCAACCGCGAGCAGCTCGCCGAAACCTTGCCCGGGCATACGGTCTACCTGTTCGCCTACCGTGGATACGGCGCCAGCGATGGCGTCCCGGACGAGGCCTCGCTGATCGCGGACGCATTGGCGGTCCATGACGAAGTGCGGCGGCGCCATCCGGCTGGCCGCGTCGATGTGATCGGCCGCAGCCTCGGCAGCGGCGTAGCCGTCCAGCTTGCGGCGCACAGGCCCGTACCGAGGCTGGTTCTGGTAACTCCCTTCGACAGTCTGGCTCGCGTGGCCGCCGCGCACTATCCGGCGTTCCCGGTGCGCCTGCTGCTGCGCGACCATTTCGAGTCGATCCACTACCTGCCGAAGCATCGCGGCGAACTGCTGGTATTGCGCGCTGGCCGTGACAACGTGGTGCCGCCGGAGCATACCGACCGACTGCTACGATCCTTCCCCGGCACTGCGGAAGTCGTCGCGTTCGCCGACGCCGGCCATGACGACATTTCCACCGAGCCGGGCTATTGGCAATCGCTGCGCCGCTTTCTCGAGAGCGGGCCACCGTCGGTGTCCATGCACGAGGCCGTTGACTCCAAGCGCTGAAACGGGCCGTCAGGCTACCGGCGAATGCGCATCGGCAATGGCCGTACGGGGCCGCGACCGGGTTTCCCATATCGCCACGGCCAACAGCACCACCAGCACCAGCGCGTGCGCCAGCAACGGCTGCGCATGCAGGGCGACCGGCAGCAGCGCCAGCAGGCCGGCGAAACCGGCCAGATGCGACAACGGGAAGCGACCGTAGACCGCGCGCTTGTACAGTCCGTTACCGAGCAGGAACAGGGCCGCGCCACCCAGCAGCACACCAGCCTGGATCGGTTCCAGATGCCCGCGCGGATGGGCGATGACCAGGTCGTTGGCGACCGCCGCCACGATCACCCCGGCCAGGATGATCACGTGCACGTAGTGGTAATACGCGCCGTAGCGGCCGGGATCCTCGGCGGCAACGATCACCCGAGTGGCGTCTTTGACCGCGACGTTGAAGTAGATCCACCACATCGCCAGGCTGCCGACGAAGGAAATCAGGAAGGCGCCGACGATGGCCGAGTCCCAATGGTGCTCGTGGGCCAGGGTGGCGCCGGTGACCAGGATCGATTCGCCCAGCGCGACGATCATGAACAGACCGCAGCGCTCGACCAAGTGGCCGCCTTCGATGGTCCAGTCGCGCTTGCTGTCCGAGCGCCCCAGCCCCGGCAACGGGAAACCCAACATCGGCGAGACGTATTCGCACAACACCGCCACCGACCACAGGCCGATGCGCCAGCCGCCCTCGCTGAAACCGCCGGCCAGCCAGAACGCCGCGCTGATGCAGGCCCAGCCGAGGATGCGCGTGTAGTTGGCCGCCAGCGGCTGGCCGCGCAGGCTGAGGCGGATGAACAGCGCCCGCCCGACCTGGATCGCCGCATAACTGCCGGCGAACAACAGGCCGCGCTCGCCGAAGGCTTCCGGCAGCGCCGCCGCCATCAGCAGGGCCAGCAGCATGATGCCGAACAGCAGCAGGCGGATCGGCCGGGTTTCCGGATCGAACCAGTTGGTGACCCAGACCGTGTACTGCCAGCCAAGCCAGACCGCGAACCACAGCAGCATCGCCTGACCGATGCCGGCCCAGCTCAGGTGGCCGAGCAGGAAGTGCGAAACCTGGGTGACGGCGAAAACATAGACCAGGTCGAAGAGCAGTTCGGCGTAGCTGACCTTGGCTTCGTGGCCGTCGCGCACACGCAACAGCGGATGGGGAGCGGACGACATCAGGTGCTTTTCCTCGCGATCATTTTCCGGGCAGCTTCCACGCCAGCAGCGCCGCCAACGCTACCGGCAGCAGGTAGATCAGGGTCTGGATCGGCGCTTCCTCGGCCAGCGAATAGCCGTGCGACAAGCCGGTCCGCAGATTCCAGCCGACTACCAGCAACCACGCCACCGCGAAGCCGGCGAACGCCCAGCGCCGGCGGCCGGGGCCGCCCAGCCACATCGACACGGCCGCGACGGCCAGGCCGATCAGGATCAGGATCAAGGTGCGCATGCGGGTCGCCTCCGGTTCAGCGGGTAGTGTAGCCACCGTTGGCGAAAATCGTCTGCCCGGTGATCCACCAGCCGTCGGTGACCAGGAACTTGATGATCGGCGCGATGTCCTCGATATCGGTCAGGCCGGTCTTGCTGTATTTGCTCAGCGCCGCGGCGGACTTGTGATAGGCCACCGCGTCGGGCTTTTCCTGCCCGTAGAAGAACGGCGTGTCCATCGGGCCGGGACCAATGGCGTTGACCGAGATGCCGCGCTCGCCGAATTCCTTCGACGCGGCGCGGGTGAAATGCTCGACCGCGGCCTTGCTGCCCGGATACACGGCATAGAACGGCGTGTACGCGGCCAGCAGCGAGCTGACGATGGTGACGATGCTGCCACGCTCGGCCAGAGTACGGCCGGCTTCCTGGATGAAGAAGAACGCGGCCTTGGCGTTGATCGCGAAGCTGTCGTCGAAATCCTTCTCGGTCACCTCGGCGATCGGCTTCTTGATCACGATGCCGGCGGTGTTGATGGCAATGTCGATCTTGCCGAACGCCTGTAGCGCCCGCTCGAACAGCGCGGCGACCTGGGCCGGTTGGGTCAGGTCGCCCTGCACCGCCAGCGCCTTGGCCCCGGTCGCCTGCACGGCAGCCACCGTCTCCTCGGCGGCAGCCCGGGTGGCGTCGCTGTTGTAGTGGACCACGACCGCCGCCGCACCGGACGCGGCCAGGTCGCGGGAAATTAGTCCGCCCAGGTTCTTGGCGCCGCCGGCGATCAGGACGACCTTGTCTTGCAGGGAATGGTTTGCGCTCATCGGGCTTTCCTTGTGTCGTAGCGAAGGGAGTGCCCGCAGTTTCTTCGCTCGATGTTTTCGGATAAATAAGCCAGAATCTGAAATTGAATTCGATACGGTCGAATAATCATGGATCTGTTGCAGTCGCTGGGCATCTTCAGCCGGGTCGCCGAAGCCGGCAGCTTCAGCCGTGCCGCCGATGCGCTGGGCATGGCGACCTCGTCGGTCTCGGCCGCCGTGCAACGGCTGGAGCAGCACCTCGGCGTCCCGCTGTTCCAGCGCACCACACGCAAGGTCCGCCTGAGCAGCGAAGGCGAAGTGCTGTACGAGCGCGCCGCCCAGTTGCTCGGCGATGCCGAGGACGTGCGCGGCCTGTTCCGGCGCGACCGCCTGCCTTCCGGGCAGTTGCGGGTGGAAGTGCCGGCGCGGATCGCCCGCACCCTGATCGCACCGGCCCTGCCCGGCTTTCTGGCCCGCTACCCGGACATTTCGCTGGAACTCGGCAGCACCGACCGCCTCAGCAACCTGGTCGAGGAAGGCATCGATTGCGTGCTGCGCGTCGGCGAGCTGAACGTGTCGGGGCTGGTGGCGCGGCCGCTCGGCCGGTTCGCGGTCGGCACCTTTGCCAGCCCGGCCCTGATCGAGCGCCACGGCATGCCGACCGACCCGCCCACTTTGGCGCGGCTGCCGGTGGTGCACTTCGGCCGAATCGCGGCCGGCAAGCACGAGAACTGGGAATACCAGGACGACAGCGGCCAGTTGCTGTCGCTCGACCTGCGCGGCAGCGTCTCGGTCGGCAATGCCGAGGCCTACATCGCCTGCTGCGAGGCCGGCCTGGGCATGATCCAGGTGCCGCGCTACGACGTCGCCGAGTTGCTGGCGCTGGGCCGGTTGGTCGAGATCGTGCTGCCGGGGCTGCACGCCCCCAGCCTGCCGGTCAGCGTGCTGTACCCGCCGTCGCGGCGGTTGTCGCGTGCGCTGCAAGCGTTCGTCGAATGGCTGGACGACCTGCTGGCCCCGCACTTGGAATAGCACAGCCGCAAGCCTCGGACCCGCCTCCGGCGTTTGCTAGCATCGTCGCGCCTGCATCTTCAGGAATGACGGTGGTGACCCCGATCGAAGAATTCCCTGCCGACGCGCTGCCGGCCGATCTCGACACCCTGCTCGCCGGCGCCCGACCCTGCGTGCTGCGCGGGCTGTGCGCCGACTGGCCGCTAGTGCAGCTGGCGCGGCAGGACGATTCGCGCTTCGCACAAGCGCTGGCTGGGCTGGACAGCGGCGAGCCGGTGGATACCCTGCGCCTGCCACCGGAAGCCGAAGGCATCGTCGGCTACAACGACGACCTGTCCGGGTTCAGCTATCGCCACTTCCGGGTTTCGGTCACCGAGGCCTTGCAGCGATTGGCCGCCTGCAGCCGGAACGCACACCCTCCCGGTATCGCCCTGCAAAGCGCCCCGATTGCCACCTGCCTGCCCGGCATGCTGCACACCCATTCCCTGCCGCTGCGGCTGCCGGCCGCGACGACGCCGCGGATCTGGATCGGCAACCGGGTGACCACGCCGGCGCATTTCGACAGCAGCCACAACATCGCCGTCGCGCTGTGCGGCCAGCGGCGCTTCACCCTGTTCCCGCCGGAGCAGATCGGCAACCTGTACATCGGCCCGCCGGATTTCGCGCCGACGGCCGCGGCGATCACCGTGGCGCGGCTGGACCGACCGGATTTCCAGCGCTTCCCGCGACTGCGCGAGGCGCTGGAGGCCGGCCAGAGCGCCGTGCTGGGGCCCGGCGATGCGATCTACATCCCGCCGGTCTGGTGGCACCACGTCGAGTCGCTGGAACAGCTGAATGCGCTGGTCAACTACTGGTGGAGCACCCCGGTGGTCGCCGGCGAGCCGGCGCAACCCGGGCTGTCCGCGCTGATGCACGCACTGCTGGCGTTCTCCGGCCTGCCGGAGAGCGAACGCAAGGCCTGGCAGGCCGTATTCGGGCATTACGTGTTCGGCGAGGATCCCGGCACGCACCTGCCGCCGGACCGACGCGGCGTGCTCGGCCCGCCTTCGGCCGACAGCATGCAGCGGCTGAAGGAACTTGCGCGGCGCGGGCTGTAGACGACGCGGCGCTCAGTCGGCGGCGCAGAAGCGTTCGTAGTCGATGTAACCCGCCAGTTCGCGGCCCGGCGCGCAGGACAGGCATTCCGGGTCCGGCCGCAGCAACGTCTCGCGGAATCGCATGCCCAGCGCATCGAAACTCAACAGCCGTCCGACCAGCGGCTCGCCGATCTCCAACAATAGTTTCAACGCCTCGGTCGCCTGCAGCAGGCCGATCACCCCCGGCAACACGCCCAGCACCCCGGCCTCGGCGCAGTTGGGGGCGAATTCCGGTGCCGGCGGCTGCGGATACAGGCAGCGGTAACACGGCGCCCGGCCGCGATGTCGGCCCGCATCGAACACGCCGAGCTGGCCGCGGAAGCGTTCCACCGCGCCATACACCAACGGCAGGCGGTGACGGATGCAGGCATCGTTGAGCAGATAGCGGACCGGGAAATTGTCGGCGCCGTCGATCACCACGTCGACGCCGTCCAGCAGCCAGTCGATGTTGATCGAGGTGACCCGTTCGGTCACCGGCTCGACCTCGATGCGCGGGTTCAGCGCCGTCAGCGTGGCCGCCGCCGACGCCGCCTTCGGCCGGCCGATGCGATCCTCGGCATGCAGGATCTGCCGCTGCAGGTTGCTGCGTTCGATCCGGTCGTCGTCGGCGATGCGCAGATGTCCCACCCCGGCCGCGGCCAGGTAGTAGGCGGCCGGCGACCCCAGCCCGCCGGCACCGACCAGCAGCACGCGCGAACGTTCCAGCCGGCGCTGGCCCTCGACGCCGATCTCCGGCAGCAGCAAGTGGCGCGAATAACGTTCGCCGAAATCGCGCAGGTCGGCCTCCAGTTGCGGCACGACCGTCGGCAGTCCGGCCGCGGTCCACGCCGTCATGCCGCCGCTGACCGAAGCCAGCTCGGCATATCCGGCGCGCTGCAAGGCTTGCGCCGCCGCCAGCGAGCGCGCACCGACCTGGCAGAGCAGCAGGACTTCGACGCCCGGATCGGGCAGCCAGCGGCGCGGATCGGCTTCCAGGGCGGCGCGCGGAACGCCCAGTGCGCCTTCGGCCTGGCCGCCGGCGCGCTCGTGGTCCTCGCGCACGTCGACCAGCACCGCGCCCTGCGCCTGTCGCAGTCGCGCCTGTTGCGGGGAAATTTCGCGGATCGCCATGCCGCGATTATCGCGCCACGGCGTCGGCAACGCCTACTTGCGCTTCTTGACGTGGCGGATCAGCCGCCGCTTCTTCGCCAGCTGCCGTTCGCTGAGCTCATTGCGCTTGCCTTCGTAAGGGTTGCTGCCCTCGCGGAACAGGAAGCGTACGGGGGTGCCGACCAGCTTGAAGCGCTTGCGGAAGAAGTTCTCCAGATAGCGCGTGTACGAGGCCGGCAACACCTTCAGGCGGGTGCCGTGGACGACGAAGGTCGGCGGATTGGTGCCGCCTGGATGCACGTAGCGCAGCTTGGACACGTGTCCACGGATGCTGGGCGGCGGGTTGGCGACGACGGCGGTTTCCAGTGCGCGGTTCAGTTCGCTGGTGCCCCACTCGCGGGTGGCCGAATCGTGCGCACGGTGAATCGCGCGGAACAATTCGCGCAGGCCGGAGCCGTGCTTGGCCGAGATCCGCACCGCCTCGGCCCAGGCCACGAAGCTGAGCTTGCGCGACAGCAGCGCCTCGGCCTGTTCGCGCTGGTAGGTGCTCAGCCCGTCCCACTTGTTGACCGCCACCACTAGGGCGCGCCCGGCGTCGAGGATCGCGCCGAGCACGGTGGCGTCCTGGTCGGTGACGCCTTCGCTGGCATCCAGCATCAGCACCGCGATCTGGCATTGCTCGATCGCCTGCAGGGTCTTGACCACCGAGAACTTCTCGACCACTTCGTCGACCCGCGACTTGCGGCGCAGGCCGGCGGTGTCGATCAGGCGATACAGGCGGCCGTCGCGCTCCATGTCCACGGCGATCGAATCGCGGGTAGTGCCGGGCACTTCGGAGGCGATCATCCGCTCCTCGCCCAGCAAGCGGTTGACCAGGGTCGACTTGCCGACGTTGGGGCGGCCGACAAAGGCGATCCGCACGCGCTCGGGATCATCGTCCAGTACTTCGCCGGCGCCCTCTTCCGGCACCCGCGCCAGCACCTCATCGAGCAGGGTGTCGATGCCCTGCCGGTGCGAGGCCGAAACGGTAATGACGTCCTCGAAGCCGTAGCGGGCGAATTCGGCCATCGCCGCGTCCTCGTCCACGCCATCGATCTTGTTGATCACCAGCAGGGTCGGCCGTGCCGCCTTGCGCAGCCAGACCAGGATGTCGTCGTCCAGCGCCGAAGCGCCTTCGCGCCCGTCGACGATGAACAGAACCAGGTCGGCCTCTTCGGCCGCCGCCCGCGCCTGGCGCGCGGTGGCGCCGGCCAGGCCTTCGTCCTCGCCGGCGATGCCGCCGGTATCGACGATCACCAGCGGCCGCTCCGGCAGCAGCCGGCAGATGCCGTAGTTGCGGTCGCGGGTCACCCCCGGCTGGTCGTGGACCAGCGCGTCACGGCTGCGCGTGAGCGCATTGAACAGCGTCGATTTGCCCACGTTGGGGCGGCCGACGAGGGCGACGAGAGGCAGCATGGGAAACAACGTCTTGGAGATGCGGAAACCGGGGCAAGCGTAACCGCTTTTGCCCCGGCGGGTGGGTCGCCGACGGCGACCGGATCGGCTGCGGACGCTTGCCGCAGCCTTGTTCGGATATCAGTCCAGCTTGAACGCAGTCAGTTCGCCTTCGACGTTCTGCACCACCGCGATGCCGTCGACCACCACCGGCTTGGCGCGGATCGCTTCGCCACCGGCGCGCATGCGCGCGGCCAACTGGCCGTCGTCCAGCTTCAGCCAGTGCACGTAGCCGTCGAAATCGCCGACCACCGCGTAATCGCCCTGCACCGTCGGTGCGGTCAGCGAGCGCCGGGCTAGGGTCGGATTCGACCACAGCGCGCCGCCGCCGTAACGCTCCAGCGCCCACACCGTGCTTTCGCGGTCGCTCACCAAGACGCTGGCATAGGACAGGGCCAGGCCACCCACACCGCCATTGTCGCGGGTCCACATGACCCGGCCACTGGGGCCGTCGATGGCGACGGTTTCCTGCTTGTAGCTTGTCGCATACAGGGTGGCGCCATCCAGCACCGGGGCGCCGTCGACGTCGGCCATGCGGTCCAGTTCGCTGCGTCCTTCCGGAATGCCGACCGGCAGTTCCCACAGCAGGCGGCCATCGCTCAGCGACAGTGCCGTCACGTTGCCGTTGTCGTTGCCGACGAAGACCACGCTAGGGCCAAGTACCAGCGGCGCATTGCCGCGCACGGTCAATGCCGGCGTATCCTGCTGGGCAAACCAGCGCTGCTCGCCACTGCCGGCGTCGAAGGCGGTCACGGTGCCGTCATTGCCGCGCACCAGCACCAGGTTCTCGCCGATGGCCGGCGCCGAAATGATCTCGCTGCGTACCTGCGCGCGCCACTTCTCGCTGCCGTTGGCGGCATCCAGCGCGATCACCTTGCCCGACAGCGTGCCGATCACGACCAGACCACCGCCGACGCCGGGACCGCCGGACAGGCGCAGGTCGAGCTTGCGCTTGGCGCGCTTCTTGGCCAGCTTGTTGGCCTCCTTGCGCAGGCGCTTCTCTTCCTTGGTCTCGTCGCCGCCTTCCGGCGCCTCGCGGATCTCCGCCTGCGGCATCACCGATTCGGGCGCATCCTTGTCCGGGCGGTAGCGCCAGATTTCCTTGCCGGTCTGCAGGTCCAGCGCGTACACGCCGCCCTCGACCGCCGCCGCGTAGACGCGGCCATCGGCAATCGCCGGCGCCTGCCACAGGCCCAGGCGACCTTCGCCGTCGCCGACATTGGCGCTCCACAGCTTGGACACCTGCACCGTGGGGGTGAAATCGACCAGTTCGGCCGGCTCGGTCGGCTTTTCGCCTTCCTTGTCCTTGTTGCCGAACCAGCCCTTGATGGTGCTGCAGCCGGCCAGCATTGCGAGCATGGCGAACACGCCGAGGGCGCGCGTTCCGGTGGCGCGGGCTTTCACGAAAACGGACTTCATCATGCGGGCTCGGCGGGCTTGGGCGGCGTACCGCCGACATGGGTCAGCTTCAGTTCCAGCAGGCGTCGCTGCGGCGAAGCAATATCCAGCCCGGTCAGGGCCTTCAGGTAGAGGTCGCGGGCGACGTCGGTCTTGCCGGCGGCCAGTTCGGCATCGCCGCGGATTTCCAGGCTGGCCGAATCCTTGGACTGGCCCAGCACGGACAGGGCTTCGTCAGGCTTGCCGGTTTCGACCAGCAGGCGCGCCAGCCGCTGATCGACCAGCGCCTTCAGCGCCGGCTCGGGCTTCAGCGCACGCAAGGTGGCGATGGCGTCGTCGGTCTTGCCGGCATCGACCTGGGCGCGGGCCAGACGCAGCGTGGCCAGATCGCGGTAGATCGGGTCCTTGCCGTCGAGCCCGGCGATCTCCAACCTGGCCTTGTCCAGGTCGGGCGTGTCGTCACCCTCAACCTGCAGCAGGTCATCGACGTCCTGATAGGCGGTGTAGGCCTGCTGCTTGCCCTGCAGCTTGTCCTTCTGCCACCACTGCCACCCCAGAATCGCCGCCAGACCCAGGGCGATACCAGCAATCAAGCCGGTACCGTTGTCCTTGAGCCAGTTGCGGACGCGCTCACCTTGTTCGTGCTCGTCGAGCAGATCGTCAATCGCCATGCGTTCTCTTGCGCCGCCCTTGCGGGCGGCCGGTCGTTTCTTCTGTACGGATTGTTCGGGGTTGCCGGTGTCGCAGGTCCGCCCGGATCAGCGTTCGGCGGGCTCCAGCGAGCCTTCGGAGGATACCGTAAAGCGGGCCACGTTTGCCCGCTGGTACGGAGCGGTGTCTACCGTACTCCCGGCTAGCTGAACCTCGACCGCCGCGGCATTGCCCAGCACCACGTCACCCACCTCGCCCTTGCGGTAGCTGCGTTGATCGCCCGCCTCGAACAAGCCCTGTTCCACCAGCTCTCCATCCGGGCCGGAGACCTGAACCCAACTGTCGCCACTGAAACGCAGCGACAACGCCGGGGCGCTGCGTGGCAGCGGCGCCAGCGAGGCGGTGATCGGCGAAGCCTGCCGGCGCGAAGGGCCATGGACCTTGCCCGGGCTGGCCGCCGACGCGGCCGGGGTCACCTTGGCATCCACCGGAACGACCTCCAGCGAAGCGGTGCGACGGGCCTCGTTGCCCAAGTGCGGTCGGGTCGCCAGCCACACCGGGATCGCGATGGCGGCCGTCAGCACCACGTACACCGCGCGCCGGCCGATGCTTTCCAGCACCACCTGGTAATGCGGCGTGTAGGTATGGCTGACCAGTTCGGCCGGGCGTTCGAATCCGGCCTGCACCTGCGGCAGGTAGGGCTCGATGTCGAGCTTCAGGAAGCGGGCGTAGCTGCGCAGCTGCCCGCGCACGAATACCCAGGCGCCGAGCCGCTCCCACTGTTCGGCTTCCAGCGACTCCAGCGCCCGCACCTGCATTTTCAGCTGTTTGCCGACCTGCTCCAGGCTGAGGCCGGCCTGTTCCCGCGCCTGACGCAGCGCAGCGCCGACGCCGCTGCCCGCCATCGACGGAGATTGCATCGAACGAATATCGCTCATGGTCTTGCGGATTCCCCTGTGCTTGCAGCGCCAGCATCCGGAAACTCGGTCCGTAGCCGATCAAAATAGCGAGAGGCGGCAGCCTTGTCACCCAGTTTTTCCTCGATTTCGGCAGCCAGTCGCAATGTTTCCGGATTGGCCGGCGCCGCGGCCAGCCTGCGCTGGGAAAAGGCACGGGCGTCGAGGTACTGCCCCTGCCGGTACTTGAGCCCGGCCATGGCGGCCAGGGCGACGGCGTTCTGCGAATCCAGTCCGAGCGCGCCGCGCAGGTCGCGCTCGGCGCGTTCGGCCTGGCCGCTGTCCAGCGCGCAGCTGCCGGCATTGGCCAGCGCCGCCGCAGGCGTCGGGTAATTAGGGGTGGCCAGGGCGCGGTCGAACCACAGCAGCGATTCGGCCGGATAGCCATTGGCGCACAGCCAGGCGCCGTAGTTGTTCAGCGCTCCGCCCTGCCTTGGTGCCAGCTCGGCTGCGCGCTTGTAGTGCTCGCCGGCGCGCTCGGCATTGCCGCGACGCTCCTCGATGATCGCCAGCAGGGTATACGCATCGGCCGAATCCGGGCTTTCCTTCAGCACCGTGCGAGCCTCGCGTTCGGCGGTGTCCAGATCGCCGCTGCGCAGGCGCTGGGTGGCCAGGGCCAGCCGTTCCTGCACGGCCAGCCGCTGCTGGGTGGCTTCGCTGTCCTGGACGTTGTACTCGGACTTCGGCGGCTCGAAGCTTTCAATCTTCGGCGAGGGGCGGATGAAGGTCAGCCGCGAACAACCCGCGGCGAGCAGGGCCACGACCAGCAGCATCAGCACCAGCTCACGCCGCATGGTCGACTCCGCCCTGCTCCTGCAGCCGGCGCCGGAACTCGGCCTGGCGTCGGGTTCGGTCCATCACCTGCCCCTTCAGCTGGCCGCAGGCGGCGTCGATGTCGTCGCCGCGCGTGCGCCGGACCAGGGTCAGCACGTTGGCGTCGATCAGTATCTTCTGGAACGCACGCACGTCTTCTTCCGGCGTGCGCTCGAAGCGGGTGCCTGGGAACGGATTGAACGGAATCAGGTTGACCTTGGCCGCCTCGCGCGACTGCATGGTGTTGCAGAACTGCCGCATCAACCGGGCCAGCTGGCGCGCATGTTCGGGACGGTCGTTGACGCCGTGCATCAGGGTGTATTCGAAGGTGATCGAATCGCGGCGCGAATTGGCCTGCAGGTAGCGCACGCAGGCGTCCATCAGTTCGGCGACCGGGTACTTCTTGTTCAACGGCACCAGTTCGCTGCGCAGTTCGTCGTTCGCCGCATGCAGCGATACCGCCAGCGAGACGTCGCTCTCGACGGACAGGCGGTCGATCATCGGCACCATGCCGGCGGTGGACAGCGTCACCCGCTTGTTGGCCAGACCATATCCAAGGTCGTCGCGCATCACGCTCATCGCGCGCACGACGTTGTCGAAATTGGCCAGCGGCTCGCCCATCCCCATCATCACCACGTTGGTCAGGCGCCGCTGCTGGTGCGGCACGTTGCCGAGGTGGCGCGCAGCCACCCACACCTGGCCGATGATTTCGGCGGTGGACAGGTTGCGGTTGAAGCCCTGAGTGGCAGTCGAACAGAACTGGCAATTCAGTGCGCAACCAACCTGCGAAGACACGCACAGGGTGCCGCGGGTCTTGTCCGGGATGTAGACGGTTTCGATCGCGTTCCTGCCGTCCATGCCGAGCAGCCACTTGTGGGTGCCGTCGGCCGAAGGCTTGTCGAACTGCACGTCCGGCACCCGCACTTCTGCGCGTTGCTCCAGCTTGGCGCGCAAGGCCTTGCCAAGGTCGGTCATCTGCCCGAAATCGGTAACGTGGCGGTGATGGATCCACTTCATCACCTGGTGCGCGCGGAAACGCTGTTCGCCGAGGGTATCGGCGAACCAGCGTTCCAGCCCCGCCCGATCCAGTTCGAGCAGGTTCTGCCGGTCGGCGGGAACCGGCGCGGGAGTCGCCGCATCAGGCGCATTGCCCGATGTCGGTGCCCGTGTTGCCTGTTCCTCGCCAATCACGATCAATCCTCGTCTTAGCGCGCGTACACGTCGGTGCTGGGGAAGAAATAGGCGATCTCGACCGCCGCCGTTTCCGGCGCATCCGAACCGTGCACCGCATTGGCATCGATCGAATCGGCGAAGTCGGCGCGGATCGTGCCCGGCGCGGCTTCCTTCGGATTGGTCGCGCCCATCAGTTCGCGGTTCTTCAGGATGGCGCCTTCACCTTCCAGCACCTGGATCATCACCGGGCCGCTGATCATGAACTCGACCAGTGCATTGAAGAACGGACGCTCGCGATGCACGGCATAGAAGCCTTCGGCCTCCGCGCGCGAAAGATGTTTCATCTTCGCGGCGGCGATCTTCAGGCTGGCCTTTTCGAATCGCGAATAGATGTCGCCAATGACATTCTTGGCAACGGCATCTGGCTTGATGATGGACAGGGTGCGCTCCAGCGCCATGGGAATTGTCTCCGAAACGGGGCCGCAGGCGATCGCGAACGGCCAGATTAGCATGGAAAAACCCGCGTGTGGACGCGGGTTTAGCCGATATGGCTGCGGTAATTTTAGCGGATTGTTTTGCAAACGCACATGATTTTTTCGCCCCTTTTCGATCAGGTGCCGATCAGGCGATTGACCCGGTCCGGGATTGGTCCTATCATCAAACAAGCGTTTGAATGATCGCAAGGCGAGGGGCGATGACACATCCGCAGTTTTCCACCAAGGACCGCATCCTCGGCGCCGCCGAGGAACTGTTCGCGCAGCACGGCTTTGCCGGCACCTCGCTGCGCCAGGTCACCACCCGCGCCGACGTCAACATCGCCGCGGTCAACTACCACTTCGGCAGCAAGGAAAACCTGGTCAACGAGGTGTTCCGCCGCCGCATGGACGTGATGAGCGCGCATCGGCTGGAGCAGCTGCACCGCGCCCAAGCCGAGCGGCCGGAGGATCTGGAGGCGATCCTGGCCGCCTTCGTCGAACCGGCGCTGGCGATGGCCCAGGACCGCCACGGCGGCGGCGCCTTCATCCGCGTCATCGCCCGCGCCTACGCCGAGAAGAACGACAGCCTGCGCCAATTCCTGTCCGACCAGTACGGCCATGTGCAGCGCGAATTCGCCCGCGCCATCGCCGCCTGCCTGCCGGCGCTGAGCAAGCAGGAGCTGTACCTGCGACTGGACTTCCTTGGCGGCGCGCTGACCTATGCAATGGCCGACTTCGGCCTGATCAAGCGACCCGCCGGTGTCACCGAAGCGGAGCATCGTGGGCGCATGGCCAACGAACTGATCGGTTTTGCCGCGGCCGGCTTTCGCGCCTGAGCTATAGACAACTTCGAGAATAATTCCCTTTCTAAACAGATGGATGCCTATCATGTCTGAGAAACTGCTTGTACGCCGCGCCGCGGTCCTGGGGGCCGGCGTGATGGGGGCGCAGATCGCCGCGCACCTGACCAATGCCGGCGTGGACACGGTGCTGTTCGACCTGCCGGCCAAGGACGGTCCTGCCGACGGCGTGGTGCTGAAGGCCATCGCCAACCTCGGCAAGCTCAGCCCGGCCCCGCTGGCCAGCAAGTCGCTGGCCCAGGCCATCACCCCGGCCAACTACGACACCGGCCTGGAGCAACTGAAGGACTGCGACCTGATCATCGAGGCGATCGCCGAACGGATGGACTGGAAGCAGGACCTGTACAAGAAGATCGCGCCGTTCGTGGCCGAGCACGCGATCCTCGCCAGCAACACATCAGGCTTGGGAATCAACAAGTTGGCGGAAGTTCTTCCGGAACAGCTTCGCCACCGGTTCTGCGGCGTGCACTTCTTCAACCCGCCGCGCTACATGCACCTGGCCGAACTGATCCCCGCCAGCACCACCGAGCCGGCGGCGCTGGAAGGCCTGGAAACCTTCCTGACCACGCAGCTGGGCAAGGGCGTGGTCTACGCCAAGGACACTCCCAACTTCATCGGCAACCGGATCGGCGTGTTCTCGATCCTGTCGGTGATCCACCACACCGCGCAGAGCGGGCTGGGCTTCGACGAGGTCGATGCGCTGACTGGCCCGCTGCTGGGGCGGCCGAAGTCGGCCACCTACCGCACCTCCGACGTGGTCGGCCTGGACACCATGGCCCACGTCATCAAGACCATGCAGGACCTGCTGCCGGACGACCCGTGGCATGCCTACTTCAAGTCGCCCGAATGGCTGCAGGCGCTGATCGCCAAGGGCGCGCTGGGGCAGAAGGCCGGCGCCGGCATCTTCCGCAAGGTCGGCAAGGACATCGTGGTGCTGGATCTGGACAAGCAGGACTACCGCCCGGCCGAGCGCACCGCCGCCGCCGAGGTGGTGGAAATCCTCAAGCTGAAGAATCCGGCCGAGAAGTTCGCCAAGCTGCGCGAAAGCCAGCACCCGCAGGCGCAATTCCTGTGGGCCTGCTTCCGCGATCTGTTCCATTACAGCGCCTATCACCTGGCCGACATCGCCGACACCGCGCGCGATGTCGACCTGGCCATCCGCTGGGGCTACGGCTGGTCGCTGGGGCCGTTCGAGACCTGGCAGGCTGCCGGCTGGCAGCAGGTAGCGGCGTGGATCGCCGAGGACATCGCCGCCGGCAAGGCCATGAGCAGCGCGCCGCTGCTGGCCTGGGTCACCGACGGCCGCACCGGCGTGCACGCAGCCGACGGCAGCTACAGCCCGACCCGGAACGCCAGCGTGCCGCGCTCGGCGCTGCCGGTGTACAAGCGCCAGCGCTTCCCCGACCCGATGCTGGACGAGACGCCGGCGCCGGGCGAGACGGTGTTCCAGAATGACGGCGTCCGTCTGTGGACCGACGGCGACGGCATCGGCGTGGTCAGTTTCAAGACCAAGATGCACACGGTGTCCGACCAGGTGCTGGACGGCCTGCAGGAAGCCATCGGCATCGCCGAACTCAAGTTCGACGGCCTGGTGATCTGGCAGCCGAAGGAGCCGTTCTCGGCCGGTGCCGATCTGGCCGGCGCGCTGGGCCTGCTGCAGGCCGGCAAGGTGGACGCCTTCGAGGCGATGGTCGCCAACTTCCAGGCCACCAGCCAGCGGATCAAGTACGCGCTGGTACCGGTGGTTGCGGCGGTACGCGGGCTGGCGCTGGGCGGCGGCTGCGAATTCCAGATGCACAGCGCCCGCAGCGTGGCCGCGCTGGAAAGCTACATCGGCCTGGTCGAAGCCGGCGTCGGCCTGCTGCCGGCCGGTGGCGGCCTGAAGGAACTGGCGGTGCGCGCCTCCGCCGCGGCCGGTCCGGGCGGCGACGTGTTTGCCGAACTGCGCAAGACCTTCGAGACGGTGGCGATGGCCAAGGTCTCGGCCTCGGCGCTGGAAGCCAGGGAACTGGGGCTGATGCGCCCCGGCGACCTGGTGGCCTACAACACCCACGAAACGCTCTACATCGCCAAGCAGCAGGCGCGTGCCATGGCCGAAAGCGGCTACCGCCCGCCCCTGCCCGCGCGCCAGGTTCGCGTGGCCGGCGATGTCGGCATCGCCACCTTCAAGATGATGCTGGTCAACATGCTGGAAGGCCGCTTCATCAGCGAATACGACTACGAAATCGCCTCGCGCATCGCCAGCGTGCTGTGCGGCGGCGAAGTCGATCGCAATGCGGTGGTGGACGAAGACTGGCTGCTGAAGCTGGAACGCAGGCACTTCGTCGAACTGGCCCAGCAGGAAAAGACCCAGGCCCGCATCGCCCACATGCTGAAGACCGGCAAGCCGCTCAGGAACTGAGGTTCGGAAAGGTCACCTGCCGAGTCGCCTGCCCCCAAATCGCCTGCCCCGAATACCGAATCCCGGAGTCATCCCATGAGCAAACAAATCCAGGACGCCTACATCGTCGCCGCCACCCGCACCCCGGTCGGCAAGGCGCCCAAGGGCATGTTCCGCAACACTCGTCCCGACGAAATGCTGGCGCACGTGCTGAAGGCCGTGATCGCACAGGCGCCGGGTATCGACGTCAACCGCATCGACGACGCCATCATCGGCTGCGCCATGCCCGAAGGCGAGCAAGGCATGAACGTGGCCCGCATCGGCGTGCTGCTGGCCGGGCTGCCCAACACCGTGGCCGCGCAGACCGTCAACCGCTTCTGTTCCTCCGGCGTGCAGGCGGTGGCGCTGGCCGCCGACCAGATCCGCCTGGGCAACACCGACCTGATGCTGGCCGGCGGCACCGAAAGCATGTCGATGGTGCCGATGATGGGCAACAAGGTCGCCTTGAGCCCGGAAGTCTTCGCCAACAACGAAAATGTCGCCATCGCCTACGGCATGGGCATCACCGCCGAGAAGGTGGCCGAGGAATGGAAGGTCAGCCGCGAGGACCAGGACGCTTTCGCCCTGGCTTCGCACCAGAAGGCAATCGCCGCAATCCAGGCCGGCGAATTCCGCGACGAGATCACGCCCTACGAGATCGTCTCGCACCTGCCCGACCTGGCCGGCGGCGGCATCCTGACCCGCAACAAGCGCGTCGATACCGACGAAGGCCCGCGCCCCGAGACCACGCTGGAAGGGCTGGCCAAGCTGCGCACGGTGTTCCGCAACGGCCAGTTCGGCGGCAGCGTCACCGCCGGCAACAGCTCGCAGATGAGCGATGGCGCCGGCGCGGTGCTGCTGGCCTCCGAGCGCGCGATCAAGGAGTACGGCCTGACCCCGCTGGCGCGCTTCGTCAGCTTCTCGGTCGCCGGCGTGCGTCCGGAAGTGATGGGCATCGGCCCGATCGCGGCGATTCCGAAGGCACTGGCGCAAGCCTGCCTCAGCGAAGACCAGCTGGACTGGATCGAGCTGAACGAAGCCTTCGCCGCGCAGTCGCTGGCGGTGATCCGCGACTGCAAGCTGGACCCGTCCCGGGTCAACCCGCTGGGCGGCGCCATCGCCCTCGGCCACCCGCTGGGCGCGACCGGTGCGATCCGTACCGCCACCCTCGTCCACGGCATGCGCCGGCACAAAAAGAAGTACGGCATGGTGACGATGTGCATCGGCACCGGCATGGGTGCGGCGGGAATCTTCGAGGCGCTGTAAGGCCACCGAACTGGAGTCATCGTGCCATGGCGGCAAACGACTTCTGGAAACTTCGCGAAGCTCCACTGCACGAGTTCCAGGAAGCTGACTGGGAAGCCTACTACCCGGCCATGGCGCGCTGGCTCGCGCATGACGACGCAGATATCCGGGAAGCCTGTGTCGAACGCTTGGCGATGGCCGTACTGTCTGCGGAAGTGCGCACGTTGCCGCGCGACGATGGTGGAACCGAATCGGCCCGCCATCGTCTGTCCTGGTTGCTGGAAGTCCTCGTCCGGGCGCATGCCAAGCATACCGATGTGCTGGGATTCTTTCTCGACAATCTGCGCTACCACGGCGATAAAGAACCCTTCCTGACCCCATTGCTGGACTGGCTGCGGGCTCTGCACCGCGAACGCCCCTTCGGCATCAGTCCCGAGCACGTGGAAGGCATCCTGGTATTGATCACACCATGCGATGACTGGGACACGCAGGCCCCGCACTGGATCGCCCTGCTGGACCACCCTTCCGATTACGTGCGTGCCTGTGCCGCCTACCGGCTCGCCAATTGCGGTACGGACACCACTCCCGACACCGACACATTGTTCGCCCTGATCCAGCGCAAGGAAATCGAACGTCCGGGCATTGCCGGCCCGTTCTGGACAAACGCGCAATATCGCGCCGATGAAATTTCGATCGACCCGGCCGAATGGATGCTGGGCATTCTCGAACAGCGTCAAACCGACGAGCCTGCCGGCCTGCCGTTTTGCGGCATCGATTTCCATCTGCACGAATGGTGCAGCAACTCTCCGCAACTGGTAGAACGCATGCGCCGGGGGGGGCACTTGGCACTGGCACTGGAAACCGCCACGGAAACACGTGGCGTGGTTCAGGGCATGCTTCCCCAGTTGCTGGCGCTCGGCGACGAGGACGACCCACGCATCGCACATGCTGCCTGGTGGCATCTCGCCTTGTACTACCACACCCTGCATCCTCGCGCCCATGCCGACGAGCCGGGTATCCGCCATTTCCCGCTATGGCAGCCGGATGCGGACATGTTCGTGCTGCATGAAGTCTGGGACGACAAATGGCGCAACGTCATGGTGCTTTATCCAGCCAGGGAGGGCGAGGAATTCGACGATGTCCGCGCCTGGGCGCTGATCGACATGGTGTTACCGCCCGAGATCCGCGGCGCATTGGCGCATCACTTCCTGTCGGCGCACGATGCCCCGCCTGCACCCTTTCGGCTGGGTGACGACCTGCTCTTCGAATTCGAAACCGGCGCGCTGCTGAAAATGGAGGGCGACCCGGACCAGCGTCGTTGGCGCAGGCTCGAAATCGTCGGACGCGGCATACAGGAGCAATGAGGCCCGCCTGCTTCCATGGACGCCATTGCTTGCCGTAAACGGTTTGCCTGCCGCACATCCTGTGGACGGCAATCCTCTGCTGGATAGCGGCCACGATCATCCCCTTGGCCTTCTGGCTGCGCAGGGCTCATGTCGGAGGCACGCGGTTGATGCTTGTCGCACCTGTGCACGCTGAGGAACGAGCCCTCAGCGCGGCGGCGGCGCGAGTACCTGACGGTCGCCGTTATGCTCGGGCGGGCTGACCACGCCGGCCGCTTCCATCGCCTCGACCAAGCGCGCGGCGCGGTTGTAGCCGATCTTCAGCCGGCGCTGCACGCCGGAGATCGAGGCGCGCCGGGTTTCGGTGACGATCTGCACCGCCTGGTCGTACAGCGGGTCGGCCTCGGGGTCGTCGGCGCCGGCCGATTCCGGCAGGCCGGTCGCGCCGACCACCACGCCGTCGCCCATCACCTGCACTTCTTCCAGTACGCCTTCGATGTAGTCGGCCCGGCCGCTGGCCTTCAGGTGCTCGACCACGCGATGCACTTCGTCGTCGCTGACGAAGGCGCCGTGCACGCGCTCGGGCAAGGCCGTGCCCGGCGGCAGGTACAGCATGTCGCCGTTGCCGAGCAGGGTTTCCGCACCGGACTGGTCGAGGATGGTGCGCGAGTCGATCTTGGAACTGACCTGGAAGGCAATCCGGGTCGGCACGTTGGCCTTGATCAGGCCGGTGATGACGTCCACCGACGGCCGCTGGGTGGCCAGGATCAGGTGGATGCCGGCCGCGCGCGCCTTCTGCGCCAGCCTGGCGATCAACTCTTCGACCTTCTTGCCGACGATCATCATCATGTCGGCGAATTCGTCGATGAAGATGACGATGAACGGCAGCGGCTCCAGCGGGCGCGGGGCCTCGTCCAGATCGGGATTGGGCTTGAACAGCGGGTCCAGCAGCGGCTGGCCGGCGTCGATGGCGTCGCGCACCTTCTTGTTGAAACCGGCCAGGTTGCGCACGCCGACCGCGCTCATCAGCTTGTAGCGGCGCTCCATTTCGGCCACGCACCAGCGCAGGCCGTTAGCGGCCTCCTTCATGTCGGTGACCACCGGTGCCAGCAGGTGCGGAATGTCCTGGTAGACGCTCAGCTCGAGCATCTTAGGATCGATCATCAGCATCCGCAGGTCTTTCGGGCTGGCCTTGTACAGCAGGCTCAGGACCATGGCATTGACCGCCACCGACTTGCCCGAGCCGGTGGTGCCGGCCACCAGCAGATGCGGCATCCGCGCCAGGTCGGCGACCGTCGGCCGACCGGCGATGTCCTTGCCCAGCGCCAGCGTCAGCGGGCTGGCCGACTTGTCGTATTCCTTCGAGCGCAGCAGCTCGCTCAGGTAGATCATCTCGCGGCTGGTGTTGGGGATTTCCAGCCCGATCACCGACTTGCCCGGGATCACGTCGACCACGCGCACCGACTTCACGCTCAGGCCGCGGGCGATGTCCTTGTCCAGCGAGCTGATCTGGCTGACCTTGACCCCCGGCGCCGGTTCGATCTCGAAACGGGTGATGACTGGACCCGGATAGGCGCCGACCACCTCGGCGTCGATGCGGAAATCCTTCAGCTTGAACTCGATCTGCCGCGACAGGGTTTCCAGTGTCTCTTCCGAATAGCCCTTCGGCTGCGGCTTGGGGTCGTCCAGCAGGGCCAGCGGCGGCAGCCCGGAGCCGTCGCCGCCGGTACCGTGGAACAGCGGGATCTGCTGCTCGCGCTTGGCGCGGTCGCTCTTCTCGATCACCGGGGCCGGCGGCGGCTCGATCTTCACCGGCTCGCGGCGGGCGCGCTGCACCGCATCGGTCTTGCGCACTTCCTCGCGCTGCTCGCGCAGGGCGCGGGTCTGCTGCCATTCGCTGGCCTGCTTGCCGCTGCGACGCAACAGCGCCGGCAACGCCAGCACCCAGCCGCCGATGCGTTCCATCACCGCGAACCACGACAGCCCGGTCGCCAGGGTGATCGACACCAGCAGCAGCGCCAGCAGGAACAGATTGCTGCCCAGGCTGCCGAACAGGCCGTTCAGCGAACCACCGACCAGCCGTCCGAGGATGCCGCCGGCACCGGCCGAGAAACTGTCGGCCGACAGGCCGCGCATGTACAGCAGGCCAGTGGCGGCGATCACGAAACCGACCATGCCCACCAACCTCAACGCCGGACCGAGGTCGACGTCGCCATCGCCGTCGCTGTCCATGCCGAACAGCGCGATCCAGGCCACCGCACCAAGGATCAGCGGCAGCAGGAAGGCCACGTAACCAACGAAACCCAGCAGCAGGTCGGCCAGCTTGGCGCCGACGATGCCGCCCAGGTTGTGCACCGGCGCGGTCAGGCTGCCGGTATGCGACCAGCCCGGGTCGCTGGCCGAATAGGTGAACAGGCAGGCCAGCAGGTACAGCAGCAAGGGCGCGATGGCGATCAGGGCCAGGTCGCGCCACAGCCGCTGGCGTCGCGTCGGTGCGGCCGAAGCGCTGCGTGCGGTCGCCTTGCCTTCCTTGCCGTTCTTGGCCTTGCCGCGTTCCGAAAGCTGTTTCGCCACCTATGCCTGACCTTAGGAATATTCCGTTAGTGACTGATAATAAATGAATCCATCGCGGATTTCAGGTGCCGGAACGGATCCTCCGCGGCCAGTGCCGCCAACGCACCGCCCAAGCAAACCGTTGCTTGCCGCCTGCTCCCCTGCCTGTCCGCATCTGCGAGCGAATGGACCGGCGCATTCCACCGGACGCCTTGATTCGACCAGCCCGCATCGCCACTCTATGGACCTGCGTTGTGGTCCGCTGGAAACGCCGCAATGCCGTCCTTTCCGAACCGTTTCGAGTATACATGAGCCCCTCCGACGCCCCCGCCAAACACGCCCGCCTGCTGATCCTCGGTTCCGGACCGGCCGGCTGGACCGCCGCCGTCTACGCCGCCCGCGCCAACCTCAAGCCGGTACTGATCACCGGCTTGCAACAAGGCGGCCAATTGATGACCACCACCGAAGTCGAAAACTGGCCCGGCGGCGCCCACGACCTGCAGGGACCGGGGCTGATGCAGCAGATGCAGGAGCACGCCGAACGCTTCGAGACCGAAGTGATCTTCGACCACATCCACGGTGCGGACCTGTCCAGGCGTCCGTTCACCCTGACCGGCGACAACGGCAGCTACACCTGCGATGCCCTGATCATCGCCACCGGCGCCACCGCCCGCTACCTGGGCCTGGAATCTGAGGAGAAGTTCAAGGGCCGCGGCGTGTCCGCCTGCGCCACCTGCGACGGCTTCTTCTACCGCGACCAGGACGTGGCGGTGATCGGCGGCGGCAACACCGCGGTGGAAGAGGCGCTGTACCTGTCCAATATCGCCCGCAAGGTCTACGTGGTCCACCGCCGCGACGCCCTGCGTTCGGAAAAGATCCTGCAGGATCGTCTGTTCGCCAAGGCCGCCGAAGGCAAGGTCGAATTCGTCTGGAACCATGTCGTCGACGAAGTACTCGGCGACGAGGCCGGCGTGACCGGCGTGCGGGTGAAATCGGTGACCGACGACAGCACTCGCGACATCCCGGTGCACGGCTTCTTCGTCGCCATCGGCCACACACCCAATACCGGCCTGTTCGATGGCCAGCTGGAAATGGACAACGGCTACCTGCGGATCCGATCCGGGCTGGCCGGCAACGCCACCGCGACCAACATCCTGGGCGTGTTCGCCGCCGGCGACGTGACCGACCAGCACTACCGCCAGGCGATCACCTCGGCCGGCTTCGGCTGCATGGCGGCGCTGGACGCGGACCGGTTCCTGGAGAACGCAGGCTGACCGTCTGTTTGTCGTCCCGGCAGACGCTGGACCCCGGCTTTCGCCGGGATGACGACTGATACATGGCTGACCTACGGATACATCGAAGACTTTCCGGCATACCCGCCGCATGCTGGGATGCCCTGCACGATGGCCGCAATCCGTTCATCAGCCACGCTTTCCTGTCCGGCCTGGAAGACACCGGCTGCCTGCGCCCGGACTGGGGCTGGCAGCCGCACCACCTCACCCTATGGGACGGCGACGAACTGATTGCTACCGCGCCGGGCTATCTGAAGGACAACTCGCACGGCGAGTTCGTGTTCGATCACGCCTGGGCACACGCCTACGCGCGCTACGGCATGGACTACTACCCCAAATGGCTGTGCGCGGTGCCCTATTCGCCGGTCACCGGCCTGCGCCTGCTGGCCCGTGACGACGCATCCCGCCGCGCCTTGCTGGATGCCATCGTGGACGAGACGCGGCGGCTGGGCCTGTCGTCGGCCCACGTCAATTTCCACACCGCCGAGGAGGACGGCGTGTTTGCCGACGACTGGCTGCCGCGACTGGACGTGCAGTACCACTGGCACAACAACGCCGGCTGGCGGGACTTCGACGATTTCCTGTCGGCGATGGACCACAAGCACCGCAAGAACATCCGCCAGGAGCGGCGCAAGGTCGCCGAGGCCGGGGTGGTCTTCCGCGTCCTGCACGGCGATGAAGCCAGCCCGGCGGATCTGGCGGCGATGCACGACTTCTACCTGCAGACCTTCGCCGACTACGGCAATTCGCCGGCGTTGACCCTGGCCTTCCTGCAACACCTGGCGCGCACCCTGCCGCGGCAACTGGTGCTGTTCCTGGCCGAATTCGACAACCGACCGATCGCCGGCGCCCTGTGCCTGCGCGGCGGCGACACCCTGTACGGGCGCTACTGGGGCGCGCACGGCCTGCCCGATGGGCGCCGACTACCTGGCCTGCACTTCGAAACCTGCTACTACCAAGGCATCGACTACTGCCTGCGGCACGGCCTGACCGTGTTCGAGCCGGGTGCGCAAGGCGAGCACAAGATCGCCCGCGGCTTCCTGCCGACCCTCGTGCGCAGCCGGCACTGGCTGGTCGATGCCGACTTCGCCGAGGCGCTGACGCGCTGGTGTGCGGACGAAACCGAATCCGTGCGCCGCTACGCCGGGCTGCTGGCGGCGCATTCGCCGTTCCGCAACGGCGGCTGAGCCCACCGGACGCTGCCTACAATGATCGCGTGAGCCAGCGCCCTTTCCTGTTGTCCGCCGATCCTGCCACGCCGTTCCCGCCGGTGGAACAGGCCCTGCGGCAGCCGGACGGACTGCTGGCGATCGGCGGCGACCTGCACCCGCAGCGCCTGCTCAATGCCTACCGCAATGGCATTTTCCCGTGGTTTTCCGAGGGCCAGCCGATCCTGTGGTGGTCGCCGGACCCGCGCATGGTGTTCCGGACCGACGGCGTGCGGCTGTCGTCGCGTTTCCGCCGTCACCTGCGACGCCTGCCTTGGGTGGTTCGGGCCGATACCGCATTCGGACAGGTCATCGAACGTTGCGCCAGCACGCCACGGCCGGGGCAGGACGGCACCTGGATCACCGCAGACATGCAAGCCGCCTATATCGCCCTGCACCACCTGGGTCACGCCCACTCGGTCGAAGTGCTCGACGGCGACCATCTGGTCGGCGGCATCTACGGCGTCGCCATCGGCAGGATGTTCTTCGGCGAGAGCATGTTCAGCACCGTGTCCGGTGGCTCAAAGGTGGCGCTGGCCGCCCTGGCCCTGCAGTTGTGCCGCTGGGGCTGGCCGCTGATCGACGCCCAGGTCGAGAACTCACATCTGCTCAGTCTGGGAGCTGAAAGCCTGCCCCGGGACGCGTTCATGCGGGCCGTCCGCGCGCAGGCGGCCTTGCCCGAGCCTCCCGGCCGCTGGACTCAACGCTTCGGCACCTTCCCGGCCTCCAAGCTGGCCAATTCTTAACGCTTTTTGCACAGACCGCCGCCGACGCGTAAAATGCGCCGGTTGCGGCCCCGCCGCGCAGTTGTTCCACAACCACGGATTTCCATGTCGAAAGACGATTCCATCGAGTTCGAAGGCACAGTCACCGAGACCCTGCCCAACACCATGTTCCGGGTCACCCTGGAAAACGGTCACGAGATCATCGCCCACATCTCCGGGCGCATGCGCAAGAACTACATCCGCATCCTGACCGGCGACAAGGTCAAGGTCGAGATGACGCCCTACGACCTGACCAAGGGCCGGATCACCTACCGCATGAAGTGATGCGGTAGCGACTGCACGAAAAAGCGGCCAATGGCCGCTTTTGTTGTGTGCAATGCGCAATATTCGCGCGACCCAATCTGATATGGATGCAACAGCGTGCGAATCGGTTGCATGACTTGCGTCACCGATGACGCAAGTCATATGGACCTCCGACAGATTCGGTATGCGCCGTACATCGATACCTTGAGCGCCGGCCAATCCGGTCACTTCCGATCAAGGTATTCCGAATGAAACTCCCTCTCAGTCTCGTCATCGTCGCGGCATGCCTATCGACCATGCCGGCCGCACACGCGGAACAGGACCCCATGCCGCTGGAAGGTTGCGCGACACTCGGGGACGGACAGCAGATCGTGCGCGGCAGTGGGAACGGCAAGCGCATCTATGTGCGCGACGGCGAGGACCACTATCAACTGACCTTCCGCAATGGCTGCAGCGCGGCAGTACTGGCTTCGAAAATCTCGATATCGACCGATGGCCAGGCCAACAAACTTTGTTCGGAGGCCACGAAAGTCAAAGCTGACCGGCAAACCTGTCGGGTATCCGAAGTCACGAGGATCAGCCCCGAGGAATTCGATCGCCAGAAAAAACGCGCACGCCACTAGACCACACTGCCCACTGAAGAAAACCAAGGGAGGCCATGTCGCCTCCCTTGTCGTTTCCGCGCCACTGGAGGCTCACACCGTCGCCGGCAGCAGGCGCTCCGGTTCGGCGAAGGCTTCCACGACCAGTTCGTCGTCGACCACGTCGATGTTGACCCGACCGCCGCCGACCAGCTTGCCGAACAGCAGTTCGTCGGCCAGCGGGCGCTTGACCTTGTCCTGGATCACCCGCGCCATCGGCCGTGCGCCCATCAGCGGATCGAATCCGTGCTGGGCCAGCCAGTCGCGCGCGGTCGGCGTGGTCGTCAGGCCGACGCCCTTCTCGTGCAGCTGCGCTTCCAGCTCGATCAGGAACTTGTCCACCACGCGCAGGATGTGGTCGAAGCCCAGTCCCTGGAACTGCACGACGGCATCGAGCCGGTTGCGGAACTCCGGGGTGAAGCCCTTGCGGATCACTTCCATCGCATCGGTGCTGTGGTCCTGCTTGGTGAAACCGATCGAGCGCCGCGCCGCCTGCGCCGCGCCGGCATTGGTAGTCATCACCAGGATCACGTTCTTGAAGTTGGCCTCGCGGCCGTTGGTGTCGGTCAGCGTGCCGCGGTCCATCACCTGCAGCAGGATGTTGAAGATGTCCGGGTGCGCCTTCTCCACCTCGTCCAGCAGCAACACGCAATGCGGGGTCTTGACGATCTTCTCGGTCAGCAGGCCGCCCTGGTCGAAACCCACGTAGCCCGGCGGCGCGCCGATCAGGCGGCTGACCGAATGCGGCTCCATGTATTCGCTCATGTCGAAGCGGACCAGCTCGATTCCCAGCTGCAGCGCCAGCTGCTTGGTCACCTCGGTCTTGCCGACGCCGGTCGGGCCGGCGAACAGGAAGCTGCCGATCGGCTTGTCCGGATTGCCCAGGCCGCTGCGCGCCAGCTTGATCGCCGAAGTCAGGGTATCGATGGCCGGGTCCTGGCCGAAGATCACCATCTTCAGGTTGCGCTCCAGGTGCTGCAGCACGTCCTTGTCGGAGGCGCTGACCTGCTTGGTCGGGATGCGCGCCATCTTGGCGACGATGGTCTCGACCTCTTCGACGTCGATCAGCGCCTTGCGCACGCTTTCCGGCAACAGCCGCTGGCGCGCGCCGGCCTCGTCGATGACGTCGATCGCCTTGTCCGGTAGCAATCGGTCGCCGATGTGCTTGACCGACAATTCGACCGCGGCCTGCAGGGCCTCGTCGGCGTAGGTCACATCGTGATGGGCCTCGTACTTGGGCTTCAGCCCCTGCAGGATTTCGTAGGTCTCGCCCACGGTGGGCTCGACGATGTCGATCTTCTGGAAGCGCCGCGCCAGCGCGCGGTCCTTCTCGAAGATGCCGCGGTATTCCTGGAACGTGGTCGAGCCGATGCAGCGCAGCTCGCCGCTGGCGAGCGCCGGCTTGATCAGGTTGGAAGCATCCA
The DNA here is from genome assembly GCF_010211745.1 of Pseudoxanthomonas kalamensis DSM 18571. Classification (GTDB taxonomy): domain Bacteria; phylum Pseudomonadota; class Gammaproteobacteria; order Xanthomonadales; family Xanthomonadaceae; genus Pseudoxanthomonas_A; species Pseudoxanthomonas_A kalamensis. Next base: position 95,353 of record NZ_PDWQ01000004.1, read on the forward strand.
TGGTGCCGCCGCTGGCCGAGCCGGCGCCGATGATGGTGTGGATCTCGTCGATGAACAGGATCGCGCCCGGATGCTTCTTGATCGCCCCCAGCACCGCCTTCAGCCGCTTCTCGAAATCGCCACGGTACTTGGTGCCCGCCACCAGCGCGCCCAGGTCCAGCGAATAGATCGTCGCATCGTGCAGCACCGGCGGCACCTGTCCCTCGACGATGCGCTTGGCCAGGCCTTCGGCGATGGCGGTCTTGCCGACGCCGGCCTCGCCGACGTACAGCGGGTTGTTCTTGCGCCGGCGGCACAGGACCTGGATGGTACGTTCGATCTCCTCGCCGCGGCCAACCAACGGATCGATCCGGCCCTCGCGGGCCATCGCGTTGAGGTCGCTGGCGTATTCGGCCAGGGCGTCGCCCTTGCCTTCGCCCTCGCCGCCTTCGGCCTTGGCGGCGGCTTCGTCGCCCGGGCCAGCTTCTTCATCGCCGCTCTTGGCGATGCCGTGCGACAGGTAGTTGACCACGTCGAGCCGGTTCACGTCCTGCTGGTTCAGGTAATAGACGGCGTGGGAATCCTTTTCGCCGAAGATCGCCACCAGCACGTTGGCGCCGGTGACTTCCTTCTTGCCCGAAGACTGCACGTGGTAGACCGCGCGCTGCAGGACCCGCTGGAAGCCCAGCGTGGGCTGGGTGTCGCGACCATCGTCCTCGGCCAGCCGCGAGACCGAAGTCTCGATGGACTTCTCCAGTTCGGCGCGCAGACGGTCGGTGTCGGCGCCGCAGGCCCTCAGCACGGCAAGCGCCGACTCGTTGTCCAGCAGGGCCAGCAGCAGGTGCTCGACCGTCATGAACTCGTGGCGCGCCTCGCGGGCTCGCTTGTAACACTGGCCGATGGTCTGTTCCAGATCTTTGCTGAACATGGCGAACTCCTGCCTACCGATGCCAACAATATGCGGTCTGCGGCCGCGATTTCCACAATCCGGATGAATTGCTTCGTTCAGGAAACGGAAAGCCTTCGGCCAATCCGCCGCACCGTCAGGCCTTTTCCATGGTGCACAGCAGCGGGTGCTGGTTCATCCGCGAGAACTCGTTGACCTGGGCGACCTTGGACTCGGCCACCTCGCGGGTGAACACCCCGCAGACACCGCGGCCCCGGGTATGCACGTGCAGCATGACCTGGGTGGCCTTGTCCAGGTCCATCGAGAAGAACTGCTGCAGCACGCCGACCACGAAGTCCATCGGCGTGTAATCGTCGTTCAGCAGCAGCACCTGGTACATCGGCGGCGGCGCGACTTCCGGCTTGCTGGCCTCGACCAGTACGCCGTGATCGCGTTCGTTTTCGCCTTGCGTGCCCATGCCGGGAATTATACCGGGGCCCACGCGCGTGGACGCAGGCGGCCCCGAGCTTCACAATAAGGATTCCCTGCACTGCCGCGAACCGACGAAACCGATGTCCCTGCCCCTGCGTCCGCTGTTTTGCCTGTTTTCGGCCCTGTTGCCGGCAGCGCCCGTGCTGGCCCGGGACGCTTCGGTCGAAGCCCGTCTGGATGCGCGCGGCGTCAAGTATGTCCTCGACGAGGACGGCGACTACAAGGTGACCTACAGCTACTCGTCCGAAGGCCGCACCCAGCTGGTCTTCGTCAGTGGCGGCACCGAAAGCGTCGACGGCTTCGCCATCCGCGAAGTGTTCTCGCCGGCCGCCCGGGTTGCCGATGACGGCATCGACGGTGCCAGGGCGCTGGCACTGCTGGCCGAAAGCCGTGCCAGCAAGCTGGGCAGCTGGGAAATCGGCGGCGACATCCTGTATTTCGTCATCAAGCTGCCCGACGGCGTCTCCGCAGTCGAACTGGAACAGGCCATGGACATCGCCGCGCAGACGGCCGACGACATGGAAATCGAGCTTTCCGGCGACAAGGACGATCTGTGAGTTATCGCGAAGGTCGCTTCTGGCAGCCCGACGTCACCGTGGCCACGGTGGTGGTCCGCGACGGGCGACTGCTGATGGTCGAGGAATACGCCGGCGGCAACCGGCTGGTGCTGAACCAGCCGGCCGGTCATCTGGAACCCGACGAGAGCCTGTTGCAGGCGGCGCTGCGCGAGACGCTGGAAGAAACCGGCTGGGACGTGGAACTGACCGACTTCATTGGCGCCTACCAGTGGAAGGCGCCGGTGCGCCCGGGAGAAAGCGACGGCCGCCACTACCTGCGCTTCGCCTTCACCGCCAGGCCGCTGCGCCACGATCCTTCCCGCCCCCTCGACGACGGCATCGAGCGTGCACTGTGGATGACGCCGTCCGAACTGGAACAGGCCTGCGAACGCCACCGCAGCCCGATGGTCTGGCAGGTGGTGGCCGACTGGCTGGCCGGACGTCGCTACCCGCTGCAGATGCTGAGCCAGATCGACGGAAACGCCGCGCCATGAGTTCCGCGCGGGTCGTGGTCGGGGTATCGGGCGGCGTCGATTCGTCGGTGGCCGCCCTGCGCCTGGTCGAATCGGGCGAGTCGGTGGCGGGGCTGTTCATGCAGAACTGGTCCGACGACGGCAGCGGCGAATGCCGCGCCGAGGACGACCGCCGCGACGCGGTCGCGGTCTGTGGCCGGCTCGGCATCCCGTTCCACTTCCGCGACTTTTCCGCCGAATACTGGTCCGGCGTGTTCGAGCATTTCCTCGCCGAATACGCCGCCGGGCGAACCCCCAACCCGGACGTGCTGTGCAACCGCGAGGTCAAGTTCAAGCACTTCCTGGATGCGGCGCGCGAACTCGACGCGGAGAAGATCGCCACCGGCCACTACGCCCGCATCGACCAGGCCGACGGCCAGTGGCGACTGCTGCGCGCCGTGGACCGCAACAAGGACCAGAGCTATTTCCTGCACCAGCTGGGCCAGGCGCAACTGTCGGCCACGCTGTTTCCGGTCGGCGAACTGCACAAGGACGCACTGCGCGGAATCGCCCGCGATGCCGGCCTGCCAACCCACGACAAGAAGGATTCGACCGGGATCTGCTTCATCGGCGAGCGCGACTTCCGCGAATTCCTCGGCCGCTACCTGCCGGCCCGGCCCGGCGAGATGCGCACTCCGGACGGCCAGCGCATCGGCGAGCATCCCGGTGTGTTCTATTTCACCCTCGGCCAGCGCGAAGGCCTGCAGATCGGTGGCGTGCGCGGGCGTCCGGCCGCACCGTGGTACGTGGTCGGAAAGGACGTGGAGGACAACGTGCTGTACGTCGATCAGGACACCCGCAGCCCGTGGCTGCTGTCGACCCGGTTGTGGTCGGAACCGGCGCACTGGTGCGCCGGCGCAGCGCCGGCGCGCGAATTCGAGTGCACGGCGCAGACCCGCTATCGGCAGGCCGACGAGCCATGCCGGGTCGCGGTCGGCGACGACGGCCGCCTGTGCGTGGAGTTCCCGCAGCCGCAGCGGGCGGTCACCCCCGGTCAGTCGGTGGTGCTGTACCAGGGCGATGTCTGCCTGGGCGGTGCGGTGATCGAGCGCACCGATGCCCCGTTCGGACATGCCGCAACGACGGGGAAAGCCGCATGAGCCGCCCGCTTTCCGAACGCGTGCTGGCCCTGGCCGGACTGGTGCAGGCGCTGGCCCAGGTGCGGCGGATCGCCGAGACCGGGCAATCCGACCCGGCGCAGGTGCAGACCGCGCTCGACAGCGTGTTCCGCATCGATGCCGAGACCCCGGAAGCGGTCTACGGTGAGGTCACGTCGTTGCGGGCCGGCCTGCGGGTGTTGCGCGACCATCTCGACAAGCGCAACCGCGACGACGGCCTGCTGAAGCTGTTCATGGCGGTATTGCAACTGGAGCGCCGCTTCATCGGCGAACCCAACACGGTGACCGCGGTCGGCAACGGTATTGCCGAGCTGTCGCCACAGGCCGACGAGCACGGCAGCACCCATCCGGACGTGCTGGCGGCGCTCGGCAACCTGTATGCCGACACACTCAGCCACCTGCGCCCCAAGGTCATGGTGCAAGGCAATCCGCATTACCTGTCGCAGCCGGCCGTGGTCTCGGAAATCCGCGCCATCCTGCTGGCCGCGGTGCGCTCGGCGGTGTTGTGGCGGCAACTGGGCGGCAGCTACTGGGATCTGCTGCTGTCGCGTCGGGCGATGGCCGACGCGATCGAGGGCTGGCTGGACTGATCGGACCACAGAGATGATCCGGAGAGCCTGAAACGACGAAGGGCCCGGCAATACCGGGCCCTTTGCAATGCGAATCAGGCCACGCCGTCAGGCCTCAACGGTATCGGCCACCTCGCGGTACTCCTCGATCCGGTCGAAGTTCATGTAGCGGTAGATATCGGCGCCGTTCTCGTTGATGACGCCGATATCGGCCATGTACTCCTCGCGGGTCGGAATCCGGCCCAGACGCGAGCAGATCGCCGCCAGTTCCGCCGACCCCAGGTACACGTCGGTGTTGCGGCCCAGGCGATTGGGGAAGTTGCGGGTCGAGGTCGACATGGCGGTCGCGCCCTCGCGGATCTGCGCCTGGTTGCCCATGCACAGCGAGCAGCCCGGCATTTCCATCCGCGCACCGGCGGTGCCGAAGGTACCGTAGACGCCTTCGTTGGTCAGTTCGCTGGCGTCCATCTTGGTCGGCGGCGCGATCCACAACCGGGTCGGGATGTCGCGCTTGCCCTCCAGCAGCTTGGCCGCGGCGCGGAAGTGGCCGATGTTGGTCATGCACGAGCCGATGAACACCTCGTCGATCTTGGCGCCAGCCACTTCGGACAGGGTCTTGGCGTCGTCCGGATCGTTCGGGCAGCAGACGATCGGCTCGACAATCTCGGCCAGATCGATCTCAATCACCGCGGCGTACTCGGCGTCGGCATCCGGCTCCAGCAGCTGCGGATCGGCCAGCCACTCCTGCATCTTCCTGATCCGGCGGCCCAGCGTGCGCGCGTCCTGGTAGCCCTCGGCGATCATCCACTTCAGCAGGGTGATGTTGCTGTTGAGGTATTCGATGATCGGCGCCTTGTCCAGCCGCACCGTGCAGCCGGCAGCCGAACGCTCGGCCGAGGCGTCGGCCAGCTCGAAGGCCTGCTCCACCTTCAGTTCCGGCAGGCCTTCGATCTCGAGGATACGGCCGGAGAAGATGTTCTTCTTGCCCTTCTTCTCGACGGTCAGCAGACCGGCCTTGATCGCGTACAGCGGAATCGCGTGAACCAGGTCGCGCAGGGTCACACCCGGCTGCATCTTGCCCTTGAAACGCACCAGCACGCTTTCCGGCATGTCCAGCGGCATCACCCCGGTAGCGGCGGCGAAGGCGACCAGGCCGGAGCCAGCCGGGAACGAGATGCCGATCGGGAAGCGGGTGTGCGAATCGCCGCCGGTACCGACGGTGTCCGGCAGCAGCATGCGGTTGAGCCAGCTGTGGATGATGCCGTCACCGGGATGCAGCGACACGCCGCCGCGGGTGGAAATGAATTCCGGCAGCGTGTGGTGGGTCTTCACGTCCACCGGCTTCGGGTAGGCGGCGGTGTGACAGAACGACTGCATGACCAGATCGGCCGAGAAGCCCAGGCAGGCCAGGTCCTTCAGCTCGTCGCGGGTCATCGGGCCGGTGGTGTCCTGCGAACCGACCGAGGTCATCTTCGGCTCGCAATAGGTGCCCGGACGCATGCCCTTGCCTTCCGGCAGGCCGCAGGCACGGCCGACCAGCTTCTGCGCCAGGCTGAAGCCCTTGCCGGTATCCGGCGGGTTGACCGGCAGGCGGAACAGATCGGTCGGCGGCAGCTTGAGCGCCTCGCGCGCCTTGGCGGTCAGGCCACGACCGATGATCAGCGGAATGCGGCCGCCGGCACGCACTTCGTCCAGCAGCACTGCGGACTTCAGGGCGAACTCTGCGATCACTTCGCCGTTCTTCAGTGCCTTGCCGTCATACGGACGCAGTTCGACCACGTCGCCGTGTTCCATCTGCGAAACGTCCAGCTCGATCGGCAGCGCACCGGCGTCTTCCATCGTGTTGTAGAAGATCGGCGCGATCTTGCCGCCCAGGCAGACGCCACCGGCGCGCTTGTTGGGGATGTACGGGATGTCGTCGCCGGTCCACCACAGCACGCTGTTGGTCGCCGACTTGCGGCTGGAACCGGTGCCGACCACGTCGCCAACATAGGCGACCAGATGCCCCTTCTGCTTGAGGTCGGCGATGGCCTGGATCGGACCGCGCTTGCCGTCTTCCTCGGGTACGAACGGCGCATCGGGACGCTTGTTCTTCAGCATCGCCAGCGCGTGCATCGGGATGTCCGGACGGGTGGTCGCGTCGGGCGCCGGCGACAGGTCGTCGGTATTGGTTTCGCCCGGCACCTTGAACACGGTGATGGTCAGGCTTTCCGGCACTTCCGGCTTGCTGGTGAACCATTCGGCCTCGGCCCAGCTGTTCAGCACTGCCTGGGCGTTGGCATTGCCTGCCTCGGCCTTCTCCTGCACGTCGTGGAAGGCGTCGAACACCAGCAGGGTGTGCTTCAGACCCTCGGCGGCGACCGTGCCCAGCTCGGCATCGTCCAGCAGCTGGATCAGCGGATGGACGTTGTAGCCGCCGAGCATGGTGCCCAGTAGTTCGGTGGCGCGCGCGGGGGAGATCAGCGCGTTCTTCTCGCTGCCGAAGGCCAGCGCGGCCAGGTAGCTGGCCTTGACCTTGGCCGCGTCGTCGACGCCGGCCGGCACGCGATGGGTCAGCAGGTCGAGCAGGAACTCTGCCTCGCCGGCCGGTGGGGCCTTCAGCAGCTCGATCAGCTCTGCGGTCTGCTGCGCGGTCAGCGGCAGCGGGGGGATGCCCAGCGCGGCGCGCTCGGCTTCGTGTTGGCGGTAGGCTTCCAGCATGGCGGCTCCGTATGGCTGTGTTTGGATGCGGTGGGTTCAGGGGTTCATTCGGCGACCGGCACGATCAACTTCAATCCCTTGAAGTAGTCGCGATAGAAGCGGTCGTCGCGGGTGATCAGGCCATTGCATTGCAGCAGCGCGTGCGCGCCGATCAGGAAATCCGGCACCGCGCGGGTACGACTGCTGCCACGCTGACGATAGCGCCGTTGCATTTCACCGGCGCGAAGGGCCGACTTGGTTTCCAGCGGACTGAAGCGGATGCCGATGTCTTCGAGCGCGGCCAGTGCCTCCGAGCCATCGCGCAGGGCGCTGCAGACTTCGGCTACGGCCACATCGCAAATCACCACCGGGCCCGCACCCAGACACTGGCGCAGGCAGGCCTCGGCGGCGTCGGCCTGCGGGCCGTTGGCCAGCAGGTCGATGACGACCGACGAGTCGGTGGCGATCATGGCTCCAGCGGCTCGCCGGGCGCGCGCCCGCGCAAGGCCAGCATCGCCTCGTCGGTATCGGCAAAGCCGTCCAGCTTGAAGCGCCCGCGCACACGCGAAATGGCGTCGTCGACGTTCTTGCGCAAAACAATCCGGCTGCCGTCCAGCTCGACCTTCAGGGTGGTGCCCTTGGTCAAGCCCAGCGCATCGCGGACCGCTTTCGGCAAGGTGATCTGGCCGCGTTCGGCAACGGTAGCTTCCATTCGGATGCCCTCTCAGGTATGCATAAATGATACGTACTTTCTCATGCGTACTCAAGCCATCACTTCGCGTCGGGCGCATAATGCACACAGATCGGAGCGCTGGAAATGCGCCTTTGGCCGCACCTCCGACGAGCCGCCCCACTCCCCCGCCACAGGAGCCGCACCATGCGTGATTCCTTCGCCACCCGAGACACCCTGACCGTCAACGGCAGGTCCTATACCTATGCCAGCCTGCCGCGGCTCGGCCAACGCCATGACCTGAGCCGGCTGCCCTATTCGCTGAAGATCCTGCTGGAGAACCTGCTCCGCCACGAGGACGGCGTCAGTGTGCTGCCGCAGCACATCGAAGCGCTGGCCAGCTGGGACCCGAAGGCCGAGCCGGACACCGAGATCGCCTTCATGCCAGCCCGCGTGGTGTTGCAGGATTTCACCGGCGTGCCCTGCGTGGTCGATCTGGCGGCGATGCGCGATGCGGTGGTGAAACTCGGCGGCGACGCCGACCAGATCAATCCGCTGATCCCGTCCGAACTGGTCATCGACCATTCGGTGCAGGTGGACGTGTTCGGCAAGCCCGAGGCGCTCGACCTGAACGGCAAGATCGAGTTCGACCGCAACAAGGAGCGCTACGGCTTCCTGCGCTGGGGGCAGAAGGCCTTCGACAACTTCAAGGTGGTGCCGCCGAACACCGGCATCGTGCACCAGGTCAACCTGGAGAACCTGGCCCGGGTAGTGTTCACCGGGCAGAAGGACGGCCAGGACTGGGCCTATCCGGACACCGTGTTCGGCACCGACAGCCATACCACGATGATCAACGGCATCGGCGTGCTCGGCTGGGGCGTGGGCGGGATCGAGGCCGAAGCGGCCATGCTCGGCCAGCCCTCGTCGATGCTAATCCCGCAGGTGGTCGGCTTCAAGCTGACCGGCAGACTGCCCGAAGGCGCCACCGCCACCGACCTGGTGCTGACGGTGACGCAGATGCTTCGCCAGCACGGTGTGGTCGGCAAGTTCGTCGAATTCTTCGGCGACGGCCTGCAGCACCTGCCGCTGGCCGACCGCGCGACCATCGGCAACATGGCGCCGGAATACGGCGCCACCTGCGGCATCTTCCCGATCGACGCCGAGTCGCTGAACTACCTGCGCCTGTCAGGCCGCAGCGAGGAACAGATCGCCCTGGTCGAAGTCTACGCCAGGGCGCAAGGACTGTGGCACGCCCCGGACAGTCCGCACGCCGACTACAGTTCCACCCTGCATCTGGACATGGGCGACGTGCGCCCTTCGCTGGCCGGGCCCAAGCGCCCGCAGGACCGCGTGCTGCTGCAGGACGTCAAGCGCAACTACAACGACAACCTGCCGGCGCTGACCGCCAATCGCGACAAGCGCAGCCAGGAGGTGGCCGATTTCGTCGCCGAAGGCGGCGGCGCGGCAGTCGGCAACGAACAGCTCAGCAAGGGCTTCTCCGACATCGAGATCGACGGCCGCAAGGTCCGCCTGAAGGACGGCGCGGTGGTGATCGCCGCCATCACCTCCTGCACCAACACATCCAACCCGGCGGTGATGCTGGGTGCCGGCCTGCTGGCGCGCAATGCCGCCGCCCGCGGCCTGACCCGCCAGCCGTGGGTCAAGACCTCGCTGGGGCCGGGCTCGCGGGTGGTCACCGACTACCTGCAGAAGGCCGGGCTGCTGGACGATCTGGAAAAGATCGGTTTCTACGTGGTCGGTTACGGCTGCACCACCTGCATCGGCAACTCCGGACCCTTGCCGGCGGAAGTCAGCGCCGGCATCGCCGCCGGCGACCTGGTGGTCAGCTCGGTGTTGTCGGGCAACCGCAATTTCGAAGGCCGCGTGCATCCGGAAGTGAAGATGAACTACCTGGCCTCGCCGCCGCTGGTGGTCGCCTACGCGCTGGCCGGTACCGTCGACATCGATCTGACCGCCGAGCCGCTGGGCACCGGCAGCGACGGCCAGCCGGTCTACCTGCGCGACATCTGGCCGAGCAACAAGGAAATCGGCGACTTCATCGCCGCCACGATCGGCCCGGAGATGTTCAAGCAGAACTACGCCGATGTATTCAAGGGCGACAGCCGCTGGAACACCATCGAATCGCCCGACGGCGAGCTGTACGCCTGGAGCGAAGCCTCCACCTACATCAAGAACCCGCCCTACTTCGACGGCATGACGACGGCAGTCGGCGACATCGCCGATATCCATGGCGCCCACATCATGGGCATCTTCGGCGATTCGATCACCACCGACCACATCAGCCCGGCCGGCAACATCAAGAAGGATTCCCCGGCCGGCCGCTTCCTGATCTCGCGCGGCGTGCAGCCGGCCGACTTCAACAGCTACGGCAGCCGCCGCGGCAACGACGACGTGATGGTGCGCGGCACCTTCGCCAACATCCGCATCAAGAACCTGTTCTTCGACGGCGAGGAAGGCGGCAACACGCTGTACTTCGGCAGCGCCACTCCCGAGAAGATGTCGATCTACGACGCGGCGATGAAATACAGGGCCGACGGCGTGCCGACCGTAGTCCTGGCCGGCAAGGAATACGGCACCGGATCGTCGCGCGACTGGGCGGCCAAGGGCACCAACCTGCTGGGCATCAAGGCGGTGATCGCCGAAAGCTTCGAGCGCATCCACCGCTCCAACCTGGTCGGCATGGGCGTGCTGCCGCTGCGCTTCCGCGATGGGCAGAACGCGCAGTCGCTGGGGCTGCAGGGACCGGAAATCCTCGATGTCACCGGCCTGCAGGACGGCGACTCGAAGACCGCACGGGTCAGCGCGACCCGCGCCGACGGCAGCCGAGTCGAATTCGAGGTGGACGTATTGCTGCTGACGCCGAAGGAAGTGGAGTATTTCCGCCACGGCGGCCTGCTGCATTACGTGCTGCGCCAGTTGGCCTCCCGCAAGGATTGATTCGGCCTTCACGACCGGCGGAAACCCCGCCCCGCGAAGCACGCGGGGCGCTCGGCCGCCATCCCGAGCCTGCGTTTGCCGACCGAAGGTGGCCGGTCGCGGTGGCTCGATGGCGTTATAGTCATGGCCATCACGACCCGCCTGGAGGCACCATGTCTTCGTTAGCTGCCGTGTTGCGAACCGCCGTCCTGACCGCCCTGCTGCTGCCGCTGTCGGCCAACGCCATCGAAGTGACCGGGATGAAGGACTTCCCCGACCTGCATGGCCGCTATGCACCGGCCGGCGACTGCTCACGCGAGCCGCTGATCGTCGTCGACCCCCAGGGCATCAGCATCACCGTGTCCGGCAAGACCGAGCGCTACGCCAAGGTCGAATACGCCGCCAGTTACGGCGGCAACTTCTATCAGGGCATCGTGCAGTGGTTTTTCCCCTACGGGGCTCCGGGCAACTGGCCGGTCATCATGGCCTTCAATGCGGATGAGACCCGGGACAAGCTGACCATCTCCGCGAACGACGAAGGCTGGAAAGGCGGGCCACCGCTGAAACCGCGCAACAAGGCGCTGGTCGATGCTTCCCCCTACCGGAAGTGCCGCTGATCCCGGCACCTACAGCAAGGGCTTCCACTCGGCGTAGTAAACGCGCCATTCTCCATCCTCTTCCCGCCAGCCGCTGGTGAGGTCGTAGGTCTGTGCACGATCCGGCAGCAGCCGACCACCCCCGGCAAGTATCACGCGCATGCGCAGGCTGGCATGTTCGCCCTGGACCTGGATATCCCAGGGGCCACTGCTGATGCCGATATCGGCATTGGCCAGGATCTGCGCGCGCAGCAGGTTGTGCAACGCAGCACGATCCATCCCGCCATTGCCGGCAAAATCCTCTGTCACGCCAGCCATGAACCCGCGCGCATTGCCCGTTCGTACCGCCTCCAGCATGGTTTCCACCTGATGGCGCAGGCGCTCTTCCGCCGGCGGGCGGCTACAGGCCGACATCAGCATGGTCACCAGGATCAGGGCCATGCATGCAAACCACGCGCGTGGACCGGCAATACCCTTCGCGTTTTCCATGCGGAACGGTATGCTTCGATCCAGACGCCCAGCGTTGGCGCCAGTGGCTCCAATCAATTCAGACATGCTCAAGATCCATGGGGAGGAATGACAACATGATTCAGGACCGGCCGTGGTTCAAGAGTTACCCGAAAGGCATTCCGCACGAAATCGACCTCGACGAGTATCGCTCCGTCGTCTCCGTGCTTGATACCGCCATCCGGGATTACCACGCCCGCCCCGCCTTCTCCAACTTCGGCAAGACGCTCACCTACGGCGATATCGACCGGCTGAGCCGCGAGTTCGCCGCTTACCTGCTCGGCGAACTGAAGCTGAAGAAGGGCGACCGCGTCGCCATCATGATGCCGAACTGCCTGCAGTATCCCATCGCCATCTTCGGCACCCTGCGTGCGGGCCTGACGGTGGTCAACGTCAACCCGATGTACACGCCCCGGGAACTGAAGCATCAGTTGCTCGATTCCGGCGCCAGCGTGCTCGTGGTCGTCGACAACTTCGGCGATACCGTGCAGGAAGTGCTGGCCGATACCCCGGTCAGGCAGGTCATCACCACCGGTCTCGGTGATCTGGTCGGCTTCCCCAAGGGAGCGATCATCAACTTCGTGCTGAAGTACGTGAAGAAGATGGTCCCGGACTACCGGCTTCCCGGCGCCATCCGTTTCAGGCAAGCGCTGTCGGCCGGAAGCGGGCATGCGCTTCCGGAAGTCGACATCGACCCCGAGGATATCGCCTTCCTGCAATACACCGGCGGCACCACCGGCGTGGCCAAGGGCGCGATGCTGACCCACCGCAACATGGTCGCCAACATGCAGCAGGCATCGGCCTGGATCGGTCAGAGCGTCAAGACGGATGGCGAGCTGATCGTGACCGCGTTGCCGCTGTACCACATCTTCGCGCTGACGGCGAACTGCCTGGTCTTCATGAAATTCGGCGCCTCCAACCTGTTGATCACCAACCCCCGCGACATGCCTGGGTTCATCAAGGAAATCAAGGATATAGGGTTCACCGCCATCACTGGCGTCAATACCTTGTTCAATGGCCTGCTGAATACCTCGGGCTTCGACCAAGTCGATTTCTCGCGCTTGCACATGACCCTGGGCGGAGGCATGGCCGTGCAACGCGCCGTGGCCGAACGCTGGAAAAAGGTCACCGGCGTGACCCTGGTGGAAGCCTACGGCCTGACCGAAACCGCACCGGCCGCCTGCATCAATCCGATGGATCTGAAGGAATACAACGGCGCCATCGGCCTGCCTATCCCTTCCACCGATGCCTGCGTGAAGAACGACGACGGAGACATCCTGCCGGTCGGCGAGGTCGGCGAGCTGTGCATCAAGGGCCCGCAGGTGATGAAGGGGTACTGGCAACGTCCTGAAGAGACGGCGAACGTGCTCGACAAGGACGGCTGGCTGCACACTGGCGACATGGCCAAGATGGACGACGACGGCTTCTTCTACATCGTCGACCGCAAGAAGGACATGATCCTGGTCTCCGGCTTCAACGTGTACCCCAACGAAATCGAGGATGTCATCGCCGGCATGAACGGCGTGCTGGAAGTGGCCGCCATCGGCATACCGGACGAACGATCCGGCGAAGCGGTCAAGATCTTCGTGGTGCGCAAGGACCCGAGCCTCGACGAAGCGGCCATCCGCAGCTATTGCCGCGACAACCTGACCGGCTACAAGCAGCCGAAGCACATCGAGTTCCGCCAGGAGTTGCCGAAAACCAATGTCGGCAAGATCCTGCGCAAGGAACTGAGGGCAGAATCCGCTTAGGATTCCATCGGCCACCGACCCGGGCCGATCAATTCATCGCTTCCCTCCTCCGCGGGCGGCAACGCCCTCTAAATGTGATATCCGTCACACATACGAACATCCATGCCCTCGCGACTCGTCCGCAGAGGGCCTCCAGGCGCCTCTGTGGCCATCCGTTCGGTAGTAGCATCGGTCCCGTGCACCCCGCACACCTTTCGCCCCAGGCCAGCCCCGTTCGCAATACTGGCCCCGGACGATCCAGACCACCACCGAGGATCCTGTCATGAGCAACGTCGAGAAGTTGCAGCGTACCCAGCGTTTTTCCACCATCCGCGCCGAATCGGCCCCCGATGGCAACAGCCACTGGATGTACATGCACGAGGATGCCCCGAACGGCACCCGCCCCTGTTTCCGTAGCGAACTGCTGGAAGAAATGTGGAGCTTCACCTCGTCGATCACGCGGCGCGAAAGCGAACGCGAGTCCGGTCGTCTGCGCCATTTCGTGCTCGCCTCCGCCGCCAACGCATTCAATCTGGGTGGCGACCTCGACCTGTTCTCGAAGCTGATTCGCGGCAAGGATCGCGAACACCTGCTGGCCTACGCGCGCCGCTGCATCGACGGCGTCCATACCCTGCATACCGGACTCGGCGGCGACGTGCGCACGATCGCGCTGGTCCAGGGCGACGCCCTGGGCGGCGGCCTTGAAATGGCACTGGCCTGCCACACCATCGTTGCCGAAGAAGGCGTCGAGATGGGCTTGCCGGAAGTGCTGTTCGGGCTGTTCCCGGGCATGGGAGCCTATTCGTTCCTGTGCAAGCGCGTCAGCCCGCAACTGGCCGAAAAGATCATCCTCGACGGCACCATCTACAGCAGCGAGGACATGCACAGGATGGGCGTGGTCGACATCCTGGTGCCGAAGGGCGAAGGCGAAGCCGCGGTTCAGGACCTGATCCGGCAGCAGCAGCGTTCGCCGCATTCGCATCTGGCGATGAACGCGGTACGCAATCTCGCACAGAAGGTCAGCTACGACGAGTTGATGGGCATCACCGAAATCTGGGTGGACACCGCATTGGCGCTCGGCGACAAGTCGTTGCGGATGATGGAGCGGATCGTGCGCGCGCAGGAAAAGCGTGCAAGCATTCGCGCCGCCTGAGATCCACCGAGGATTTCCGCACCAATTCAAGTCATAGGTGGGAGGGTCGGACAGCCGGGCAACGGGGCCTGGCTGTCCGGCATTTTCGTGCCGGCATCCCCCGCTCAGCTCGACTCGCTGTCCTTCTTGTTTGCGGCTTCGGCAGCTTTCCTGTTGCGCTCGCGCGCCTCCAGCGCCGCGCGCCCGTGCGTCAAATGCGAGTTGAGCATCGCCACACGCTGACGCCATTCCCGTGTCACCTGCCAATCGGGCAGACGCATCAACTCTCCGCTCGCGCTGGCCAATCGCACCAGCCCGAGGTTGCTGGCAACGCCTTTCAAGGCATGCGCGTGCTCGCGTAGCCGGTTCGAATCGCCCTGCTCCATCGCATGGGACATGGCGCCGATGCAGCCGTCGGCATCGTTGAGGCACTGGGTGACGAACTCGCGTTCGAACGACTCGCCCATGCCCAGCGCGTTCAATTCATCCAGCACACCGGGATCGAGGACACCATCGGGCGCGGACAGGTGATCGGCCCGCTGGACCTGCGTCGGAGCGGTGACTTTTCCCTGAGAAGCAATTTCCGCCAGCACGTCCAGCAAGCGCGTTGCGACCACCGGCTTGGCCAGGAATGCGCGTGCACCGGCCTGCTCGCAACGCTGGATCGATTCCGGGGTAACGTCGGCGCTCAGGATCAGCAAGGGCGTACGGCGCGGGCTGCCAGCCTCCATCATCCGCAACTGCTTGAGCAGATCGAGACCGCTGAGTTCGGGCATATGCAGGTCACAGATGACGGCGTCATATTCCGAACTCTCCAGCGCATCCAGCACGTCCTCGCCGCCGCTGACACAAGTGATGCGATGACCCGCCTTCTGCAACAGACGCTGCACCACCATCCGGTTGGCCTCATGATCGTCCGCCACCAGGATCTGCATGCTGCGCACACGGGCACGGTGCCGCAGGAACGGATCGGAAAATGCGATGACGTTCTCGGCCGGCTCCTGTTCCTCGATCCAGGCAACCGCGGGCTGCGGCTCATGTCGCCGCTCCACAGTCGTCACCACCTCGAACGGGATATCGACCCAGAAGCGGCTGCCACTGGACTCGTCGCTTTCGAATCCGATGCTGCCCCCCATGGCTTCGGTCAAGGCCTTGGCGATCGTGGTGCCAAGTCCTGTACCGCCGTAACGCCGGATCAGGCTGGCGTCTGCGCGTTCGAAGGCCTCGAACAGGCGCTCGCGCACGTTCGCCGGAATACCGATACCCGTATCGGATACCGCGAAATGCAATCGCGCGACTCCACTGTCGTCGGCAGCGATGCAGGCGATCTCGAGCTTGACGCTCCCCTTGTCGGTGAACTTGACCGCATTACCGGCCAGGTTGAGCAGGATCTGCCGAAGATGGCGAGAATCTCCGCGCACCCTCTCGGGCACGTTGTCGGCCATGTCGACGGTGTATTCCAGCTGCTTGGCCTTGGCCTGCGGCAGCAATATGAAGCCGATATTGTTGACGATTTCACGTGGCGAGAACTCGACGACATCCAACCTGAGCTTGCCCGCCTCGATTGCGGAAATATCCAGCACGTCCTCGACCAGTGCCAGCAAGGACCGTGTCGATGCCTGGATGGTTGACAGACATTCGCGCTGCTCGTTGTCCAGCCGCGTGGTCGCCAGCAGGTCGGACATGCCGGACAACCCGTTCAAGGGCGTGCGGAACTCGTGGCTCATGTTGGCCAGGAAGCGGCTCTTGGCCTCGTTGGCACGACGTGCCTCTTCGGTGGCGCGGGTCAACGCACGCAGCAATCCGGAAAGATAGAGCGGTACCGCGATCAACCCGACCCACAATCCGAGACCGAGGCTGAAGTTCTGCCTCCAGTAGCTGTTGGCGACGAGCACGATGCCGAAACTGATGCAGGCCGATACCACTGCGCCGGCCAGATAGCGGTTGCCGTAACGCAAGCCGTTGCCGACCGTCACCCACATCAGGATCACGTACAGCCAAGCCAGAGGCTCACCCTTCAGCAGCATCGCCGCGGTCATCAGACCGTAGTCGGTGACCATGCCGATGATCCGACGCACGTGCGACTTACCCGGATTGATCAATATCGCGATGAACAGCATCAGGCCAATGCCTGCACCGATGCCGCTCATCACGCTCGACCACAGATAGACATCGGCTGGCAGGGCGCTGAACTGGGACGCGATCGCCATGTAGACGATGACCCCGGTAAAAATGATGACGCGAATAGCCGTCTGCCCATGCTCGCTGTCGGGGCGGTTGGACAGGCGATGCTGCATCCAAGAAACGAGGTTGCGCTCCATGCCGGTCACTCCATCCCCGGACGGATCTGCACCGTCGAATAGCGCTCGCAAATGTCCTCGAGCCGCTCGCGCCCCTGGATCAGCGCATCCACACACTTCGGGTCGAACAGGCGCCCGCGCTGGGAATACAGATGGGCCAGCGCCGCATCCTTGCTCCAGGCCTTCTTGTACGGCCGCGGCGAGATCAGTGCATCGAACACGTCGGCCACCGCCACGATCCGCGCTTCCAGCGGAATCTCGTCGCCGACCAGGCCGTCCGGGTAACCGCTGCCGTCGTAACGCTCGTGGTGCCGCAACGCGATCACCGCCCCCAGCTGGATGAAGCGATTCTGGCTGCCGCTGAGCAATTCATGGCCGATCCGCGGGTGCCGGCGCATGACGGTGGCTTCGTCCTCCGAGAGCGGGCCCGGTTTCATCAGCACATTGTCCGGAATCGCGATCTTGCCGATGTCGTGCAAAGGGGCCGCCAGTTCGATCGTGCGAATCTCGTCCTCGGACATCTCCAACTGCTCGGCGATCAGCCCAGCCACATGCGCCATCCGCTCCAGGTAGGCGCTGGTGCCGCTGTCGCGGTATTCGATCGCGCGCGCCAGGCGGGACAGCGTCTCGCGTTCGCGCTCTTCCACTTCGTGCATGCTGGACAGCAGGCGCTGCTCCAGCGACATCGCCCGCTGCTTGACGTTCTCCGACTGCAACCGCAGCTGCAGCAGGTTGCGGCAACGCGCGCGCAGTTCACGCGGACGCACCGGCTTGACCAGGAAATCGATCACCCCGGCCTCGAGCGCAGCCTGGCGGATCGGTTCGTCGCCGACCACCGTGATCAGCACGATCGGGATATCGCGATGCATCGGCAGGCGGCGAAAGCGGCGGGCGAATTCCAGCCCGTCCATGCCCGGCATCCGATAGTCCAGCAGCAGCAGGTCGGTGCGGTTGTTTTCGCACCAGGCAAGCGCCAGCTGCGGATCGCCGAAATCGTGCACCGACAATTCGCTGGCGATGTCCTCGATAACGTGGCGCAGCATGGTCCGCGCCGACGTCTGGTCGTCAACGATGACGATGTTCAAGTCGGTGACACCCCCGAGCGGCCAGCCATGATGGCTGTCGGGAGAGGATACTCCGGTGTAGACCCTGCTGGCATCCAACATGTACTGATCTCCGCGCCTGCTCCGGCGACGATGTGGAAAGCCGCATCGTCATGGTCGCGGCCTGCCACCTGCTTTTTGTACCAACGCAATCCTGTGCTATAGCCGGAAATGCTGCATAACTCATGCCAGCTGGAAGATTAACCCCAATTATGGAACGGATGCCACTCCTCCAGCGATTTATCCCGCTCCTGCGCGATATCGGTTGATGTAACGCACACTTCAGGCACAGTCCGATACCCTAGCCGGGCCATCGCCGGGCGCTGGTTGTGCGGCAGTTACGCAGAAACTGCCCCAGCGTGTCACCGTACGCCACAGCACTGTCGCCGGGCGCCGGAGGTCTCAGGCCTCGGGACGCATGTACGGGAACAGCAGGACGTCGCGGATCGAACCGGACCCGGTCAGCAGCATCACCAGCCGGTCGATGCCGATGCCCAGCCCGCCGGTCGGCGGCAGGCCGACTTCGAGCGCGCGGATGTAGTCGGCGTCGTAATGCATGGCTTCGTCGTCGCCGCCCTCCTTCGCCTCGACCTGGGCCTGGAAGCGCGCAGCCTGATCCTCGGGGTCGTTGAGTTCGGAAAAGCCGTTGGCGATTTCCTTGCCGTTTATGAACAGCTCGAAGCGGTCGGTATAGCCGGAGCCATCGTCGCTGGCGCGGGCCAGCGGCGACACTTCAATCGGGTGCTCGGTAATGAAGGTCGGCTGGACCAGCTTGTCCTCCACCGTCGCCTCGAAAATTTCCAGCAGCAGGCTGCCCCAGCCATGGCCGGGTTTGGTCTTGAGTCCCAGCCGCTGGCAATGCTTCAGCAGGGCCTCGCGATCGGTGCAGTCGGCCAAGGTGATCTCGGGGTTGTAGTGGCAGACCGCCTCGTCCATGCGCCAGCGGCGGAAAGGCGCCCCCAGATCGATCAACTGCCCTTCCCACTCCACTTCGGTGACGCCAAGCACCTCCCGCGCGGTATCGCGGATGACGTTCTCGGTCAGGTCCATGACTTCGTGGTACGTGGCATAGGCCTCGTACAGTTCGAGCATGGTGAATTCGGGGTTGTGCCGGGTACTGACGCCTTCGTTGCGGAAATTGCGGTTGATCTCGTAGACCCGCTCCAGCCCGCCGACCACCAGCCTCTTCAAGTACAGCTCCGGCGCCACCCGCAGGTACAGGTCCAGGCCCAGGGCGTTGTGGTGGGTAACGAAGGGCTTGGCAGTAGCGCCGCCGGGGATGTAATGCATCATCGGCGTTTCCACCTCAAGGAAACGCCGGGCGTCCAGCCAGGACCGGATCGCGCGGATGATCATCGAACGCTTGACGAAGACCTCGCGCGCCTCGGGGCTGACGATCAGGTCGACGTAACGCTGACGATAGCGCTGTTCGACGTCGCTCAGGCCATGCCACTTGTCCGGCAGCGGGCGCAGCGCCTTGGTCAGCAGCCGCAGCGTGTCGGCCTTGACCGACAGCTCGCCGGTCCGGGTCCGCATCAGCGAGCCTTCCACAGCGACGATGTCGCCGACGTCCCAGCCCTTGAACGCCTCGTAGGTTTCGCCGAGCACATTCGATTGCAGGAACAGCTGGACCCGCCCGCTCATGTCCTGCAACTGGGCGAACGCGGCCTTGCCCATCACCCGCTTGGCCAGCAGGCGCCCGGCCACTGCCACCCGACGGCCGGACGCTTCCAGCGCCTCGCCGGTCCAGTGCTCGGCATCGGCGAATTCGGCCTGCAGATCGCCGGCGAAATCGGCTCGACGGAAATCGTTCGGGAAGGCGATCCCCTGCTCGCGCAACGCCGCCAGTTTGCTCCGTCGCTCGGCGATCAGGCTGTTTTCGTCGGCGATGGATGCGGGATTGTCGGTCTGGTCGGTCATGTCGTCGGGAACGATGGCTTGTGCAGGAGGATTATGCGTCGATGCGCTTGGCGCCGGCGTCCAGCCCGGCTTTCAGGCTGGCCTCGAGGAATTCGTCCAGGTCGCCGTC
The DNA here is from genome assembly GCF_010211745.1 of Pseudoxanthomonas kalamensis DSM 18571. Lineage (GTDB taxonomy): Bacteria > Pseudomonadota > Gammaproteobacteria > Xanthomonadales > Xanthomonadaceae > Pseudoxanthomonas_A > Pseudoxanthomonas_A kalamensis. Next base: position 115,149 of record NZ_PDWQ01000004.1, read on the forward strand.
CAGCACCTTCTGGGTGTCGGTACGCTCGATTCCGGTGCGCAGATCCTTGATCCGGCTCTGGTCGAGCACGTAATTGCGGATCTGGCTACCCCAACCGATGTCGGACTTGGTGGCTTCCAGCGCGTTCTTCTCAACGTTGCGCTTCTGCACTTCCAGTTCGTACAGCTTGGCCTTCAGCATCTTCATCGCGCGGTCGCGGTTGGCATGCTGGCTGCGCTCGGTCTGGCAGGCCACTACCACCCCGCTGGGCATGTGGGTGATGCGCACCGCCGATTCGGTCTTGTTGACGTGCTGACCACCGGCACCGGAGGAACGGTAGACGTCGGTACGCAAATCCGCCGGGTTGATGTCGATGTCGATGCTGTCGTCCACTTCCGGCGAGACGAACACGCTGGTGAAGCTGGTATGGCGGCGGTTGTCCGAATCGAACGGCGATTTGCGCACCAGCCGGTGCACACCGATCTCGGTCTTCAGCCAGCCGTAGGCATACTCGCCCTCGACCCGGAACGTGGCCGACTTGATACCCGCCACTTCGCCGTCGCTGGCTTCCATCAGCTCGACCTTCCAGCCGCGCGATTCGGCCCAGCGCAGGTACATGCGCAGCAGCATCTCGGCCCAGTCCTGGGCCTCGGTGCCGCCGGCGCCGGCCTGGATGTCGACGAAGGCATTGGCGCTGTCCATCTCGCCGGAGAACATGCGCTGGAATTCCAGCTTCTCCACGCCCCTGGCGTAGCGCTCGACGTCGTCGACCACCGCCTGCGCGGTGTCCTCGTCGTCTTCCATTTCCGCCAGTTCCAGCAGTTCGCCGCCACCGGATAGGCCGTCGTCCAGCTCGCGGATTCCGTTGACCACCTTGTCCAGCATCGAACGCTCGCGGCCCAGCTTCTGCGCGTACTCGGGGTTGTCCCAGATGTCGGGATTTTCCAGCTCCCGGCTTACTTCTTCCAGACGCTCGCGCTTGGCATCGTAGTCAAAGATACCCCCGTAGCGAGGCCAACCGCTGCTGCAGGTCGGCGATGCGCTGGCGGACGGGATTCAGTTCGATCATGGCGGCGGGCAAACTCTGTCGAAATCGGCCTGCCATTCTAGCAGCCGACGTGGCCGGATCGCCCGCTTCGGAATCGACCTCGCAATCGGCTTCGCCAAGGCCGATGGTTATACTCCGCGCGCCGTGGCCGGCCGGTGCCGGCTGCCGATATCGCCCAATCGAAAGGAGTTGCACGCATGAGGATGTTGTCCGGAACCTGTCTGATCGCCGCCTGCCTGGCGGTTGCTTTTCCCGCCCAGGCCATCGATCTGAAGAAACTGGCCGAAACCGGGCTCAAGGCCGGCAAGGCGATGAGCCTGTCCGATGCCGACATCGCCGCCGGCGCCGAACAGGGCTGCGCCTACATGGATCAGGAAAACCAGCAGGCCGCCGCCAGCGACCCCTACAGCAAGCGCCTGGCCAAGCTGACCCAGGGGCTGGAAAACGAAGACGGCATGCAGCTGAACTTCAAGGTCTACAAGACCGACGAGGTCAACGCCTGGGCGATGGCCAACGGCTGCGTACGCGTCTACACCGGGCTGATGGACATGGCCAGCGACGACGAGGTCCGCAGCGTGATCGGCCACGAGATCGGCCATGTCAAGCTGGGCCACAGCAAGAGCAAGATGCGCACCGCGATGCTGGCCGCGCTGGGCCGCGAGACCCTGCAGTCCAGCGGCAGCTCGACCGTGGCCAGCCTGACTTCCGGCCAACTCGGCGACCTGGCCGAAGGCTTCGTCAACGCGCAGTTCTCGCAAAAAGAGGAAAGCGCCGCCGACGAGTACGGCTACCGTTTCATGGTCCGCCACCAGTACGACCCCAACGCCATGGTCAGCATGTTCCGCAAGCTCTCCAGCGACGGCGGCCTGATGTCCTCGCACCCCGGCTCCGAAGCCCGTGCCAGCAAGATCGAAACGCTGATCGAGAAGGACGCGCGCTGACAACCCGGTTGTTCTCCCTCCGCGGCGCATCGGCCGCCGGAGGGAGTTCGGCGCGGGTCATGCCGGCTCGCGATGCACGACCACCAGCTGGATGGCGCCGCCGCCGCGCCAGTCGTCCGGTTGCAGGCGGTAGGCCAGCCGGCTGCGCGGCGCCGGCCGTTCGCCATCCCAGCCGCCGAAATGGATGGCATTGAGCGGCTCGCGGCGCCCTTCGGAACGCAGGCTCAGCTTTAGGTGGCGCTCACCGACCACGCGCCAGTCCAGCACTTCGAACTCGCCGTCGAACAGCGGCTCGGGAAAGCCCTGCCCCCACGGCCCGCCATCGCGCAGTGCTTCGGCATGGAAGCGGTCGAATTCCTGCGGCCTGAGTTCGCCATCGCTGAGTATCTCGGCCTGCAGCAGGCCTTCATCCAGCATGGCTTCCGCCTGCGCGACGAACGCGGTCCGGAATGCCTCCAGATCGTCCAGTTGCAGGCTCAATCCGGCCGCCATCGCATGCCCACCGAACTTTCCGATCAGACCCGGATGCGCGGCGTCGACCGCCGCCAGCGCGTCACGGATGTGGAAGCCGGGAATGCTGCGGGCCGAGCCGCGCAAGCTATCCGCGCCCGGTTCGGCCGGGGCAAAGGCGACCGCCGGGCGATGCAGCCGTTCCTTCATCTTCGAGGCGACCAGGCCGACCACGCCGGGATGCCATTCCGGATCGAACAGGCATAGCGCCGGCGGTGGCGCATCGTCGGCAACGATCCGCGCCAGCGCCGCTTCGGCTTCGTCGGTCATCTGCTGCTGCACACCCTGACGCTCGGCGTTGATGCCGTGCAACAGCGCGGCGATTTCGCGGGCGCGAGCCGCGTCATCGCACAGCAGGCACTCGATCCCCAGCGCCATGTCCTCCAGCCGGCCAGCCGCGTTCAAGCGCGGCGCGATGGCAAAGCCGATGTCGGCGGCGCTCAGGCGTCCTTCCTCGCGCCCTGAAACCTCGATCAGCGCGCGCAGCCCGGGGCAGCCACGACCATTGCGCAAGCGGCGCAGGCCGGCGCCGACCAGAGCACGGTTGTTGGCGTCCAGCGGCACCATATCGGCTAGGGCGCGGCGCCCGTCTGGACACTTTTTCGGTAGCTGTCGAAATTTAGGCAACCTCGCCTGTGGATTCGAAACAGAGCCGAACACTTCAGATATTCCTTGGGTTGTGCACTTTTGGCCAGGGTCCATCGTGCGAGGAGATGCTAGCTAACAACTTGCACCAACCCTACCAGCCGTGTGACTCCGTCGGAAGCGGACACAAAACAGACTTCGGCGCAGCCCCCGAGGGGCTGCCGATATCCGCCTGAAAGGAGCAATAAACCCAAGGATATGCCTTTAATATCAATTAGTTACTTGATACTAGCTGCCATAGTTGCTGCCCTGATTACGTTCGCCAAGGCTCAGGTGTGAGATCAGACGCTGCGTGATACAGCGGCAGACGATAGGTCCCGAATAGCCGCCGAAGCCGGCCCCAGTCGCGCCCTAGGAAGAGCCAGCGGAAATCTTCGTCGAATTGAAACTCCGAACGGAATGGATAGGTCGGCCTGTCATTGTCCACTCCTTCCAGAAGATCGAACCCATCTAGCGCAAGCACGCTGATCGCAGGCGCATCCTTCCGCTTCCGCCTACCCTCAAAGCCACATAGCCGCTCGGTTACCCTGCCAAGGAGTTCGGCAGGCGCAGGACGCAGATCAATGATCTCCGTCGCAACTCCTCTTGCACCTGCCGCACGCGTAACTGCAGCGAGCACTGCTTTGGCGCACAAATCGTCTGGGCAAGCCAAAAACGCCGGTGTTCGGAAACTCGGAAACAACGCATGTACGAATTCCGAGGCAACCTGTTCGGCGAGAACTTCACCTTCGCGTAGCGAGGTCATTTACTGCAGCCCCTGCGGACCAAGACCTATCCGCTCGCCCATGGCGCGCACATAGAACGGTTCGAGGCTGGCATCCTTTAACCAACCCGGGAGATCACCAGGCTCAAAAGCAGTCAGGTCGACGGTGGTTCGAAGCGCTCGGCAGTGCGGCTGCAATTCCGTCGTAGTGGCACGGGCGACACGCTCGGCATCTTTCGCTGGCACAGAGACGGCAACCAACAGTCCTCGCTGTTCGGAGCCATAGGGCGCACCGATGCCAGCCAGATAAGCCGCCTCGACACAATCCAGACCCGCGTAGAGCGCAATCAACCGGTCGACTAACCAAGTAGGCCAATCGCTGGAAGCCCCTATCCAAAGCTGCTGACCGCCCGTGTCGATCCGCTCGACGATGGCCACCTCTCCATGATCGAGCAGCGCAGCGATTTCTTCGGGATACAGCGTACAACCTACCTCGTTTGGGTTGAGCATCAGTGTCGCACCCCGTGTCCATTCGAATAGTTGACGTCCGGTTAGCACCAAGACAGTCGCTGCAGACCCGGCCGCTGTTCTGGCCTGCGATTCTTCGGTGAAGAATGGCAACACGGTCAGACCTTCGGGCGTTGTGAACTGGATGAAGCGCAGACGTTCACCACGACGACCACTGCGTGGCGTGTGAGCGTAGACCGTTGCATCCAGCAGCGCACGGAAAAAGGCCGGTTCCGCCGACTTGTCGGCGAGTGCCTCATGCATCAGCCTGGCGAGTTCGTCTGCAGGAATCACGCGTGTTCGTTGGGCTCGGTTAGACTAAGGAATACTTAGTCTAACCGGATTGTATGCCTCCGCGCCCATGCCTGGAAGCAAGCCCACGCCTCGGGCGCGACCGTGCGCGCCCCTTTCCCGACGCGCACTACTTGCGCACTATTTTGGTGATGGTGCCATCCATACCGGTCGAGGTGAGCTCGAAGTTAACCTGATCGCCCTGCTTCAGGGCGGTCAGGTCCACCTCGGGCGCCTTGAAGGTCATGGTCATCGCCGGCCACTTCAGAGCATCGATTGGTCCATGAGCGATCGTGATCGTCTTCGCAGCGGTGTCGACCGCCTCGACCGTGCCGCTGGCCGACGCCATGGTAGCCGCCGATGCCATTTCCGGCATGGGCATCGATTCGTTGGAAGCTGATGCCGCCGTGGATGCTTTCGATTCTGCAGGCATTTCCGCATGATTCGTCGACGCGGGGGCATTCGCATCCCCCGAAGGCGACGAGCAGGCGGTCAGCAGTGCAAGGGTGAGTACGAGGGTGGGCATTTTCATGGGTTCTCCTTGGGCTAGATGATGAGTGCAAAAAAGGGACCACCTACGCAGCTGCCAGTGCCCAGGTGGTCATACTTCGTCAGCAAGGGCAATTGCGGTCGCCCTCTTGTGTAGCAGCGGTCCTATCCGTGGTGATGACGCGGTCGTAGCGCTTCGCGGCGCCATCCACCAGTTCAGCGGTCACACACGAGTCCTCGGTGACGGTGACGCGTGCGTGGCCGATGGTTTTGTATAGCGTGGCACCGCTGCTCTTGTAGGGGACGAAGCCGCGCTGGATCGCCAGCGACGTGCCGACATCCGGTGCCGGCGTGTGCTTGAAGCACACCTGGAGCTGATGATCGGCGATCTGGTGGACCGAGCCGACTGGGGCTCGCTCACGCGGCGCGGCCGCAGCAGCGATCGGGAGCAGCAGGCTGATGGCGAGCGATGTTAGATGCAGTTTCATGGGAACCTCCTGATAAGTCAGAGGGAGTGGCACGCCGGGCACCAAACGGGGCGCTCGCCGTGGCCGGTCATGTCGGCAACGCCGACGAAGAAAGTGAGCTGGGACGTGATTGGCGTGATCGCCGCAAGCGACGCCGCTGCAGCAACCGGTACGCGGCCGGAATCACGAGCATCGAGAGCAACGGCGCACTGAGCATGCCGCCGACCATCGGCGCAGCAATGCGCTGCATGACTTCCGAGCCGGCGCCGCTTCCGATCAGGATCGGGAACAGACCGGCCAGGATCACGGCTACGGTCATCGCCTTTGGTCGCACGCGTTGCACGGCGCCTTCGCGGATCGCGGCGTCGAGTTCCGCCTCGCCCGCGCTCGGATTCGCGGCGAGTTGGCGTTCCCACGCGTGGCGCAGGTACAGCAACATGATGATGCCGAACTCGGCGGCGACGCCGGCCAGGGCGATGAAGCCGATCAGCGTGGCGACCGATACGGCATGGCCCATGCCCCAGATCAGCCACAAGCCCCCGACCAATGCGAGTGGCAGGCTGAGCATGATGATCGCGGCCTCCGACACGCGTCGAAACACCAAGTAAATCAGGCCGAAGATGATTACCAACGTCGCGGGAACCACCACGCGCAGCCGCTCACTGGCACGTTTGAGGTACTCGTACTGGCCGGACCAACCCACGGCGTATCCGGCTGGCATCGGCACCTGCTTTGCGACCGCACGTTGCAGATCGGTCACCACCGAGCCGAGATCGCGTCCAGCCACATCCACGTAAACATAATTGCTGAGGCGAGCGTTATCGCTGCGCAACATCGGCGGGCCTTCGCTGAAGCTCAGCTCGGCGACCTGTCCCAACGTCAGCTGCACACCACTTGGCGCGAGCAAAGGCAACTGCGCGAGTGCGGCCGGCGAGTCGCGGATCGTGCGTGGATAGCGCACCACCACCGGGTAGCGTTCGCGGCCCTGGATGGTCTCCGCGACCGGTTCTCCACCCACCACCGTCGCAATCAACCGCTGCACATCGGCCTGGCTTAAGCCGTACCGGGCGGCCATATCGGGCCGCACCTTCACGTCGATGTAGCGACCACCCGCGATGCGTTCGGCCAGCGCCGAACTCACGCCGGGCACGGTGCGTGCAACCCGTTCGATGCGATCGCTCAACTGCGCCAGCACCGCAACGTCGGGCCCCGAGACCTTGATGCCGATCGGGCTCTTGATGCCGGTGGCCAGCATGTCGATGCGGTTGCGGATGGGCGGCACGAACAGGTTCGTCAGCCCCGGCACCTTGACTGCGCGGTCAAGTTCCTCGCGCAGCTTCTCGGGTGTCATCCCCGGCCGCCATTGGCTGCGCGGCTTGAAGGTGATCGTCGTCTCGAACATCTCCAGCGGTGCCGGGTCGGTGGCGGTCTCAGCCCGGCCCGCCTTGCCAAACACGTGGTCCACTTCGGGCACGGTCTTGAGCATGCGGTCAGTCTGTTGCAGCAACTGCGATGCCTTGCCAGCAGACAAGCCGGGCAATGCCGATGGCATGTATAGCAGCGTGCCTTCCTCCAGGGGCGGCATGAACTCACTGCCAAGACGTAAGAGCGGAATCAGGCTAACCAGCAGCACGACACCGGCCAGCGCCAATGTCAGTTTCGGGAAACGCAGCACTGCATCCAGCACCGGCCGATACAGCGCGATCAGGATGCGATTGAGCGGGTTGTCTTTCTCGGATCGGATATGGCCGCGGATCAGGTAGCCCATCAGTACCGGAATCAGGGTGATGGACAGGCCCGCCGCAGCGGCCATGGCATAAGTCTTGGTGTAGGCCAGCGGTGAGAACAACCGTCCTTCCTGCGCCTGCAAGGCGAACACCGGCACGAACGACAGCGTGATCACCAGCAGACTGACGAACAGCGCCGGACCGACCTCGCTGGCGGAAACCGCCATCAGCTCCCAGCGCTCGGCGCCCTCGGGTTCACGGTGGTGCTCGTCGCGGAAATGCTCGAGGTGCTTGTGCGCGTTCTCGATCATCACCACCGCGGCATCGACCATCGCGCCAATCGCGATCGCGATGCCACCGAGCGATAGCAGGTTCGCGGTGATGCCCTGCATGTGCATGACGATGAAGGCCGCGAGCACGCCCAAGGGCAAGGTGATCACCGCCACCAAGGAGGAGCGTACGTGCCACAGGAACAGCGCACACACCAGGGCGACGACAAGGAATTCCTCGCCGAGCTTGCGAGTGAGGTTGCGCACGGCTTCGAGGATCAATTCGGAGCGGTCATAGGTCGGCACGATTTCGACACCGGCCGGCAGGCTTCCCTTCAGGTCCTGCAGCTTGGCCTTGACGGCTTCGATCGCGGCCAAAGCGTTCTTGCCCGAACGCAGAATGATCACGCCGCCGGCGACTTCGCCTTCGCCATCGAGTTCGGTGATGCCGCGGCGCAAGGCCGGTCCGCGTTGCACCATCGCCACATCCTGCAGTAGCACCGGCACGCCGTCGTTGCCGGTCGTCACAGGGACGCGCTCGAAATCGGCGCGCGTACGCAGATAGCCTTCGCTGCGTACCATGAACTCGGCTTCGCCCTGCTCGATCACCGAGCCGCCAGTGGCGCCGTTGGCGGACTGAATGGCTTCGACGAGTTGGTTGATGGTGAGGCCGCGCGCCGCCAGCGCCTGCGGATTTGGCACGATTTGCCAGGCTTGGACCATGCCGCCGACGCTTGCGACTTCGGCCACGTCGGGCACGGTCTTGAGGTCGTAGCGCAGAAACCAGTCCTGTAAGGCGCGCAGCTGCCCCAGGTCGTGCTTGCCGGTGCGATCGACGAGCGCGTACTCATAGATCCAGCCAAGACCCGTGGCATCCGGCCCGATCGCCGGACTGACCTGCGCCGGCAAGCGATCACGTACCTGGCTCAGATACTCGAGCACGCGCGAGCGTGCCCAGTACAAGTCGGTCTTGTCGTCGAACAGCACGTAGACGAACGAGTCGCCGAAGAACGAGAAGCCACGCACCGCCTTGACGCCCGGCACCGACAGCATCGTTGTGGTCAAGGGATAGGTGACCTGGTCTTCGACGATGCGCGGCGTCTGCCCGGGCCATTCGGTGCGGATGATGACCTGCGTATCCGACAGGTCGGGCAAGGCATCGAGCGGCGTGTGCAATACCGACCAGATGCCGGCCGCTGCCAGCGCAATGGCAGCCACCAGCACAAATAGCCGGTTAGCGATAGAGGCGCGAATGATGCGGGCGATCATGGCTGCCGTCCCGCCGCAGGCACATCACGAATGGTGCAATCCGGGTTCGCCTCGGGCGCGAACTTGGGCACCAACTGCATGTCCATGTAGGGCGACTTGCCGGGTTTGTCGAAGTGCTTGTCCGGCACCATCGGGTCATACCAATAGGTCACTGGGCATTGCCGTGCCTTGGGTGACGCGGTGACCGCTGGTGTTGCAACGGCTGGGGGCGCCTTCTTCTTGGGCGGTACTACGGGTGGCGCCGGGCGCGCGGGCGCAGCCTGCGGCGGCATCGCCATGTCTGGCATACCGGGCATGACATCGCTCGGCATGTTCGCTTCTTCATCACCCGCACCGGCATTGAGGCGTTCGAGTGCGCCTGACAGGTTCGCTTCGGAATCGATCAGGAACTGCCCCGAGGCCACCACCTTCTCGCCACCTTTCAGCCCCGCGAGAATTTCAGTCATGCCGTCACCACTGCGACCGGTCTGCACGCGCACGGGATGGAACATGTCGTCGGCGCCGAGCACGATCACGCGAGCCTGCGCACCCGCTCCGATCAACGCGTCCGTCGGTACCAGCGGCCGTTCGATACTCGCAGTTGGCTGCAAGGTGATCTGCGCGAACATGCCCGGTGCCAGGAGACCGTCCGGGTTGTCCAGAACGATGCGGGCCCGTTGGGTGCGGCTACTCATGTCCACTTGCGGCAGCAAGGTTTCCACGCGGCCGTGGAAGGCCTCGCCTGGCAATGCGTCGACAGCCGCTTCCACCAACGTACCCGTCGCGATGCCCGCAGTGCCCGCTTGCGGAATCGACGCTTCGAGCCAGACCGTCCGGGTACCGTTGACGCGGAACAGCAGCGTGCCTATCGGCGCCGACTGCCCTTCGCGCACGCCGATTTCGCTGACGACGCCGGTCACGGGTGAGGTCAAGGTGAGTCGTCCGCGCTGCCCCGCACCACTGCCCGCGGGCAGACCCAACGCACGCAACCGTTCGTGGGCGGCGGATTGCAAACCTCGTGCGGCGGCGGAGCGAGCTCCACCTAACGCTCGCGCTTCGGCAATCGCAGTGTTCCAACTTGGCGCGATGATGCTGGCCAGGGGTTGCCCCGCGCGCACCGGCTCAAACGGGGCACGCACGTGCAAGCGCTCGACGATGGCGTCGACTCGCGCACTGACGATGCGTTCCTGACGCAGGTCCCAGCCAATGGTGCCCGGCACGCGGACGGCTGCCGTCAGTCGGCCAGGCTTGACCACCACCGTGCGGATGCCGAGGTTCTGGCGCACGCCCGGTGCAACGGCAACGCCGCCGGCCGTCGCCTCGTCGGCGTACTTCGGCACCAGTTGCATGTCCATGAAGGGCGACTTGCCAGGCTTGTCGAAGTGTTGGTCGGGCACCATCGGGTCGTACCAATAGAGCGCCTTGCGTTCGGCGGACTGCGGGCTCGAGGTGTCGGCGGCGGATGAACTCCCGTGAGTGCGCCCCCACCAGTAACCGAGGCCGACGGCGGCCACCAGCGCAAGGGAAACAGCAGCAGTGACCACGCTGCGACGAGTGGTATTCATGGCTGCATCTCCGAGGGCAACAGGAAGGCCAGCGCGGCCCAGGCACGTCCGAGTTCACCCAGGTGTTCGGCGTGCGCGAGGTGCACATCGAGTTCGTCACGTCTGGCGTTGAGCCACGGCTGCAGTTCGCCGCCGGCGCGATACGCGGCGAGCGTCGTCGCACTGCGGTCCTGCGCGAGCGGCAACAGGGAGTGCTCATGCAGGGCGACCTGGCGCTTCAGCCCTTCCCATCGAGCGAGATCCGCGCGAATGCGCGCCGCTTCCTGGCGACGCAGGTCTTCGCGGGTCGCCAACGCGGCCTGATAGTCCGCTTCCCGGGCTGCGATGCCACGATCCTGCCGGTTACGCGAGAACAGCGGCAAGCCGATGCCCACTTCGAACATGATCATGTCGCTGCGACCACCGGCACGCTGGCCATAGGACGCACCCACGCTCCAGTCCGGATGCTTGTCGGCGCGGGCGACATCGATCGCAGCTGCGGCGGTTTCGAGCTGAGCGGTGGCGGGAAGCAACGGCCCTACCCGATTCACCTCTGCCAGCAATCGGGCTTCGGATACAGGCAGCGAGTCAAAGTTCGGGGCTTGATCGGCAACCTCGACCGGCGCGTCGCCCAGCCAGCGCGCCAGCCCGGCTTGTGCCGCCAGCTTCTCGGCACGGGCGGCCTCGATGCGGTTGTCGAGTTCCAGCAGTGCGGCCTCGGTGGCGAGTGCGTCGCTCACCGGTTCGCCACCGCTCGCCACGCGTGCCTTCGACACCTTCGCCGCCAGCGCGGCTTGCTCACGCAGCTTCTGCAGCGCCGTCAATTGGCGCTGCGCGGCCCACACGGCGATCCAGGCTTCGGCCGTGGCGCGGCGCACGGCCAGCACTTCGGCGTCTGCTTGCGCCTGCGCTTCGTCGATCTGGCGCGCGGCGAAGGACTGACGCGCTGAACGCTTGGCCCGCGAGGGAATCTCTTGCCGCAGCCCGATCTTCTTCATGGTCATGTCGTCGGCGCGCGTATCGAAGGCATCGCTTCCGGTGACTGGCAGGTTGTCGATGCCGACCATCAGCATTGGATCAGGCAAGGCGCCGGCGCGGGCTGCTTCTTCTTGCGCGGCCAACACACCGGAGCGGCGGGCATCGAGCATCGGCGCACGCTCGCTGGCCAGACGGATGGCTTCCGGCAGCGTGAGCTTATGGGATGCGGCCAAAGCCGCAAATGGCGTCGCCAGCACGGCCACGCACAAGGTCCGGACCAACGCACACTTAAGTGCGGCCCAGGACCGACAACGATCAAAACGGGAGTTCATGACGCCTCCGAAACGGACATGGCCGCGCGCACGGCGCATCGGCGCCGGCGCGGATTCGCTACGTCGTTTCGGGGGCTAGATCAGAAGACTGCAGAAACGCAGCCGTGGGGGCGGATCGGATCGGGCGATCGGCACGTCAGCCTGGATGGTGACGTGGGATACAGGTTGCACGTAGACCGGCGCCAGGATGAGCGCCGGCAACGCAAGCGGTGGCACCGATAGCTTGGCGGTGTCGGTAGTAACTGTGTGATCAGGATTACAGTGCTTCTGACAAAGAAGCGGATTGTCCTTGTCGTGCTGCTGGGCCATGCCCATCTCGGCGCAAGGCTCCGCCATCGCCATGGTCTGGGCGGACATCTGCTCCATCGGGCACAGATACGCCGCCAGCGCCGCCTGCTGGAACAGCAGGCAGACGATCACCAGGACGGCGATCTGTAGGCGGTGGCGGGCGCGCCGGGTCATGGGCGGGATGGTACTCCTCTGGCGGCGAGCAAGCCGAATAGTCCATAGACGCGGTTTAGCGCGGCGAGTTCCCAACATCCGGTGGCCAACCGACTACCCACAGCACGGCCTTTGCTGCTGGATGGGCGGACACGGCACCGTGCCGTAGGAGCAGAAAACACAGCAGTCGCCCGGTTCGGGCTTCAGCAGCTCGCCACAGGCCGTGCACTCGTAGAAGAACTGGCACGCCGTCGTCGGCATGGTCTCGACGGCCTGGTGACCGCATTGCGGACACGTCAGCGTGCTCTGCAACTGCAACTCAGCCACCGTTGGCCCTCGCCTTGGCCGGGAAGCCTGCCTCGGAGATCGCACGCGCGATAGCTGGCACGTTGGTGCGATCGGCATCGAAGTCCACGGTGACAGTAGCCGCCTTGGTGTCGACTTGTGCCTTGGAAACGCCGGGCACCTTGTCCAGGGCCTTTTCGATCGTGATGCTGCACGCCGGGCAGGTCATGTTTTCAACATCGAGGACGGCCTTCTTCGGCGTCGCGGCCCACGCCATGCCCGTCCACAAGATCATCAACCCAACAATCCACTGGCGCATCGTTCGTCTCCTACATGAACCAAGCTACGTAATACGGGAAGAGCAGCAGCAGCGCGATCACGACGGTTGCCATCCAGAGCCAACGCCGGCGGCGGCGCAGCCCGCCTGGATCAATGCAAGCTCCGTCCGTTCGACAGCGGGAGGCAGGACCGTACAGACTCCAAAATGCCCAGCCAAGGCACGCCAACGTGGCCACGCTGAACCAAGGTCGCCAGGCATCCAGCGCGGTGAGGTTGGCAATCCACGCGCCGCTGACGCCCAGCAGCACCAGAACCAGCGGCACCACACAGCACACGGACGCCGCGATGGCGGCAAAACTCGCCGCAACGATGGCTGGCAGGGAGGATTTGGCGGGGAGGTTGGCCATGAGCGCATACTACGGTCTGTACCTGGGTACGGAGTCAAGCCATGGCCGAGAGCGCCCTCACCATCAGCAAACTGGCGGCATCGGCCGGCGTGCATGTCGAAACCGTGCGCTACTACCAGCGCCGCCGGCTGTTGCCGGAACCCCAACGGCCCTTGGGCGGCTTCCGCCACTACGGACCAGCCGATGTCACCCGTCTTCAATTCATCCGGCGAGCCCAAGCGATGGGATTTACCCTGGATGAAATTGCCGGCCTGCTGGAACTCAAGGGCAAGCGGGCCTGTGAGCAAACGCGTCGACTGACCGAACTCAAACTGGTCGATGTTCGCGAACGACTCGATGCGTTACATCGGCTGGAAGTCGATCTTATGAACCTCATCGCTGAATGCAGTCAGGCGCCTGGCGGCGAGTCGTGTCCGACCCTGGACCGTCTAGAGCATGCGACGGAGCACTCGGACAAGCGCGGTCGATGCGCCGCGATAGCCGATTAGGCATGACCATGTGCATCGTCACATGGCGTCATTTCGACTTGCAGCGTCGCGTGGTGAATGCTGAACCGCTCCTCCAGTGCAGCGGCCAGTGAGCGCCGGACTTGTTCTCCATCGCCCCCATCGCGCAACACGATATGCGCCGTCAGCACCGGCTCCTTGGAGCCCAAGGCCCAGGCATGCAGGTCATGAACCGCGATGACGTTGGGGTGCGACAGCATCATGGTGCGGACCTCGTCCAACTCCAGGCCATGCGGCACGCCTTGCATCAGCACCTGACCAGCTTCCCGCAACAATGTCCACGTACGCGGCAGCACCCAAAGTCCGATGAGGACTGCGATGATGGGGTCGGCCACCGTCCATCCGGTGAACTTGATCACCAACGCGCCGACGATGACACCGACGGAACCCAGCATGTCGCTCCAGACTTCCAGATAGGCGCCCTTGACGTTGAGGCTGGTGCCGCTGCCCGCCTTGAGTAGGCGCATCGAGATCAGATTGATGACCAGGCCAATCGCAGCGATCACCAGCATGCCGCTCGAGGCGACTTCCGGCGGATCGCGAAAGCGGCCGACGGCCTCCCACAGGATGTAGCCGGCGACCAGGAACAGCAGGCCACCATTGATCATCGCGCCTATGGCTTCCATCCGCGCATAGCCATACGTGCGCTTGGCGTCGGGTGGTCGTCGGCTCAAACGCACAGCGAACAACGAGATTGCCAGCGCAATGACATCTGTGCCCATGTGAGCGGCATCGGACAGCAATGCCAGGCTATTGGTAATCAATCCACCGATGACCTCCGCAATCAGGAACGCGGTAGTTAAGCCAAAGGCCCACCACAATGGCTGTTCGTGCTTTATCTCGCCGGTGCCGTGATCGTGTCCTGCGCCCATAAGAAGTCTCCCGTAATCGAATCGATGGTTCGAACGCGTTATTCGGTCTGCGGACTCGTTCCGAGCATTGCCCGCATCAGTGCGGGCAATCGCCGGATGTGGCGAACAAGCAGTGCTACCGCCAGCGCGAGATACACCCAGGCCAAGGCCGTCAGCACGGCGATCTCGCGCTCGGGCGTGGCCTGGTAGAAGAAGGCCAGCCCGAGTTGCGTCACGAACAGACTCGCCAAGGCCAATGCCCCCCAGAGGCTAAGCCGCAGCGGCAACAGCAGCGCCAGCGCGAACACGGATTGCGCCGCCGTCAGGAAGAACTCCTCGTGCTGGCGCGCATCCAGCGGAAGCGACATCACTCGCCCAGCGCCGATGCTCATCGCGATCGGCAACATGCCGACCAACAGCGTCCACTGGTTGATCTTGTCACTGATCATGGTGGTGAGGCCGGCACGGGCGCGGCCATCAAGGGCGAACAGGATGGCGATGGTGACCGCTGGCGCTTCGCTGGCCAGCGGTGCCAGCCACTGGACTACAAGGAACTCGTCGATGCCTAGACGACGACCTGAAGCCACCAGCGATTCGGCGAAGGGTTCGGCCGCCAGCAGGATGACACCGGCCGCCACCACACTCATCGCCGCCATCACCGTCCAGCGCTTGGCGGGCGTCAACTGCGCGATCACCGCGCCTGGGCCCGGTTCTTCGTCTTCCTCTTCCTCTTCGTTCTCCGCGCGCGAGGTGCGCCACAGGTACAGGCAGAACAAGACGCCCAGCACGAGAAAGTCGATTATGCCAATGCTGTTCTTCAGCAAGATGATGAAGGCATACGCGCTGGCTAGGGCGAGGAAAACGATCTCGACCGAGTTTTCGTACTGCAGCACGATTCCTCGCTGTCGCGAACGCCACCAATGCAGGCCCACCAGCAGCGGCCAGGCCAGGCCGATCAGCAGACGATTGGCGCCTGTCATGTTCGCTGCGGCGTAGGCGACGTAACCCGAGGCCGGATCCTGCCCGGCGCGATAGGCGTAGTAGAAGTCGACCGCGTATTCGGGCAGCACTGTAATCAACGCAACCACCGCCAGCACGAAACCGGTGGCGATGTATTTTTCCGCCGCTTCGGCACCCCATGACAACAGGAAGCCCGCTGCCAGGATCGCAAGACCAAACAGCACCGCATCACCCAGCGCACCCGCGCTACCGCTGGTGATGCGCAGATACGTGGCGGGCAGGACGGCCGCTACTGCGGCGCTCACGGGAACGACGAATTCGCGAATGCCGTTATGGAGGCGAGTCATGCGCGGCTTCTCCTTCGATGAGTCATTCGGCTGGGCTCGACGGGCCGATTGCCTCGTGCCGCTCCACCGGCACGACGAACACGGCCCCTACCGGCAGGTCGCCGATGCGGCCTACCTCATGGATCAGGGCCACAATCTGTTCGGTCCGCGCATCTTCGCAATAGGCTTCCAACCGCACGTCGGATTCACCCTCTGGCGCCAGATCGGCACGGACGATGGCTTCGTTCGGATGCACGACGCCGTGCACCCGGGACAGCGAGAGGTGGTAGAGGCCCGCACGCTCGATTACCCGCACGATGCGATCAGCCAGCGATGGACGGACAAAGGCGACAATCATCTTCATGGTGGGCACTCCCGATGTTGAAGGACGCGACAGGCCGGGCCCGCCGCACCCAGTCACGGCACCGCTTCGGCCATCAACGGACGTCGTTGATGGGAATCGACTGATCGATGGTGCTCACGTATATCCAGCCGGCTTCCGCTCGACCCGTCCGCCCGATCTGGCGAAAAATCTCCACCGCACGCCCTACGTCGCTGTCCTCGCAGAACAGTTCCATCTGCACTTCGTTGATCACTTGATCACCGAACTCGACCGAATACTCCTGCTCGCGCGCACTGAGTGCGCGCAGCAGGCCTTTCACGTCGAACAGGCTGAGGCGCTGGAAGCCGGCGGCTTCCAGCGCGTGGATCAAGTCTGAGACACGATTGCGGTGCACAAATGCCTTGATCTGTTTCATGACGCAGTCTCCTGAGAATTGTGCTCGGCCGCCTTGCGGTCGGAGCGGTTTTCAAGCCATTCGTACAGAACCGGAAGCAGGATCAACGTGAGCAGCGTTGAACTGATCAGACCGCCAACGACCACCGTCGCCAACGGACGTTGCGTTTCCGCGCCGACACCGCTGGACAGCAGCATCGGCACCAGACCGAGGATCGCCACGCTCGCGGTCATCAGCACCGGTCGCAGACGCAGAGCCGTGCCCTGCACCACCGCTTCGCGCACCGACAGGCCTTTCTCACGCAGCTCGTTGAGGAAGCTCACCAGCACGATGCCGTTGAGCATCGCCACGCCGAATACCGCGATGAAGCCGATCGCTGAGGGCACCGACAGGTACTGGCCGGTGACAAACAAGGCCAACAATCCGCCAATGGTGGCGAACGGCACGTTGGCCAGAATCAGCGCCGCGTACTTGACCGAGTTGAAGGCGGTATAGAGCAACACGAAGATGAAAAAGATCGTGACTGGCACGATCAGCGCCAACTTGGCCAGCGCACGCTGCTGGTTCTCGAACGCCCCACCCCACTCGATCCAGTAGCCCGGCGGCAGCTTCACCTGCTGCTTAATCGCCGTCTCAGCGTCCTGGACGAAGCTATCGACGTCGCGGCCTCGGACGTCCATCTGGATCACCGCATAGCGTTGCAGTTGCTCGCGACGGACGAACGAGTAACCTTCGGCCACGTTGATGTCGGCTACCTCCGACAGCGGCACCAAGGCGCCGGTTGCCGTGCGGAGCGGGATGCGACGCAATGACTCGACCGAATCGCGTGTCGCGTCATCCAGCCGCACTGCGATATCGAAGCGTTTCACGCCATCGAGCAGTACGCTCACCGGTTCGCCGCCCAGGCCATTGCGGACGATGGTGAGCACCTCCTCAGCGTTCATGCCATGGCGGGCCAGTTCGTCGCGCTTGACCGCGATGCGAATCTGCGGCTTGCCGATGTTGGCTTCCAAAGCAAGGTCGGCCACGCCCGGCACCTTGTCCAGCACGCGCTTGATGCGGCCGCTCAGCTTGTCGAGTTCGCCCAGGTCTTCACCGTAAAGCTTCAGCGCCAAGGTGGCGCGCACGCCGGAGATCAGTTCCTCCACGCGCATCTGGATCGGTTGGGTGTAGCCGGGCACCACGTTCGGCACGACCTTCTCCAGCGTCTCTTGCATCGCCGCTTCGAGCTGCTTGATGTCGCGGCCCGACTTCCACTCTTCCTCGGGTTTGAGCGCGGTGTAGATCTCCATGTAATTGACGTCGGCGGTCTCGCCCTTCTCGGCACGGCCGATCATCGCCAGCGTGGTCTCGACCTCCGGGAATTGCTTGAAGGCCGCGGCGATGGTGTTGCTGGTCTTGATCGATTCGTTGAGCGAGGTCGACGGGATGCCCGTCACGCGCCACATGATCGAGCCTTCCTGCAGTTGCGGCATGAACTCCTTACCCAGGAAAGGGAACAGCGCCAGGCTCGCGACCAAGGCGACAAGCGCGCTGATCACGACCACTTTCTTGCGGCCCAGCGCCTTCGCCAACAGCGGCTGATAACCACGCTTGATCCTGGCCACCAACCACGTATCGCGCTCGGGCTTGGGCTTGAGAATCATCGACGCCAAGACCGGGATCAGCGTCAGGCTCAGGATCAGCGAACCGGCCATCGCGAAGGCGATGTTGAATGCCATCGGCTTGAACATCTTGCCTTCGAGGCCTTCCAGCGCGAACAGCGGCAGGAACACCACGATGATGATGCCGATCGCGAACGTGATTGGATTGGCCACTTCCTTAGCCGCGGCCAACACCGCAGAAGTCTTGTCGACCTTCTCTCCGTGTTCCAACCGCTCCGCCATGATCCGGAAGGCGTTCTCCACCATTACCACCGCGCCGTCGACCATCATGCCGATGCCGATCGCCAGGCCCGCGAGCGACATCAGATTGGCGGACAAGCCGACCTGCCCCATGCCGATGAAGGCAATCAGCATGGCCAGCGGCAGTGTGACGATCACGACCAGCGCTGAGCGGACCTCGCCCAGGAACAGGAACAGGATTACCGCGACCAGCAGCGAGCCTTCCACCAGCGCCCGCACCGCGGTTTCGACCGCCTTGTTGACGAGGTCAGTGCGCTCGTACATCGGCTTGAGCACCATGGTCTTCGGCAGTGCATCGCGCACCACGTCAAGCTTGCCCTTGACCGCCTCGACCACGTCCTTGGCGTTCTCGCCGATGCGGGCCAGCGCCTGGCCCATCACGACTTCCTGGCCGTCGCGGGTCACCGCACCGACGCGCGGCGCGGGGGCTTCGACCACGGTTGCCACGTCACGCAGATACACCGGCACACCGTCCTCCGACTTGAGCACGATCGCGCCGATGTCCTCGGTCGACTTCAGCAAACCCAGACCGCGCACCAGGAACTGCTCGCGGCCCACGTCCATCACGTTACCGCCGACCTGGCCGTTGTTGGCGGGGAGCGCGTTGATGACATCGCCGAAGCCCAGCCCGCGGGCGTAGAGGCGTTGCGGATCGATCTGCACCTGGTACTGGCGTTCGCCACCGCCCCAGGAACTAACGTCGTCCACGCCCGGTGCCGTGCGCAGGATCAGCCGCACGGTCCATTCCTGCCATGTGCGCAGGTCCATATCGGTGACCTGGTCCTTACTGACGCCGGGCGCGCGTTCGACGGTGTACCAGTACACCTGCCCCAGGCCCGACGTGTTCGGGCCCATGCTCGGCTTGCCATAGCCTTCAGGCAGACGATCGCCGATTTCCTGCAGGCGTTCGTTGACCAGTTGTCGCGCGAAGTAGATGTCCATGTCGTCCTTGAAATAGACCGACACGTACGACAACCCGAACAGGCTGACCGAGCGGATTTCCTGCACCTTCGGCAGGCCGGCCAACGCAGACTCCACCGGCGTGGTGAGCAACTGCTCGACGTCCTCGGCGGCCAGGCCCGGGGACTCGGTGTAGATGTTGACCTGGACCGGCGTCACGTCGGGGAAGGCATCGATCGGCACGTTGCGAACGGCGCTGATGCCGAGGAAGGCGACGACCGCGAACACGATCAGGACCAGGAACTTGTAGCGCAGGGAGAGTTCGACCAGGCGATTCAGCATGGCGCACCTCCCGCAAAGGCGGGATTGGCGTCAGAGATCATCACTCTTCTCCTAACTGCGACTTGAGCATCTGCGCTTTGACGGCAAAGGCGCCTTCGACCACGACGGCGTCGCCGGGCTTGAGGCCTTCGCGGATGACGGTCCGATCGCCGATCGCTTCACCGGTACGCACCGGCGTCGGTTCCAACGCACCGGTCGCGTTGCGACGGAACACGACCGTGTCGCCTTCCAACTGCACCACCGCGTCGGTTGGCACCGACACCATAGTCACGGCGGCGTTGCCATCCTTGGCGACGTCGCTGGCCTCGAAGAACACATCGACGTAATCGCCGCTGTGCAGGCGGTCGTCCCGGTTCGGAACCTCGATCCGCACCACCGCATTGCGGGTCGTGTCCGACGTGCGATGCGCGGGATGCTGAACGGTACCCTTCAGGCGCTCGCCGTTGAACACCACCGTCGCTTCCGTGCCGGGTGTGATGCGCGGAACGATCCCCGATGGCAGCTTGGCGTCGACCCAAACCACCGATTCATCGACCAGGCGGAACAGCGTCTTGCCCGGTTCAATTTTCTCGCCGACGACCACGGCATCCTCGGTGATTCGCCCGGCATGCGGCGCGGTCAAGGTGAACTGGCCGTTGCTGCGCCCGGCCGCCGTGCCCGGCAAGCCATACGCCTGTGCCGTTGCGCGAGCGCGATCGAGCGCGACCTGTGCCTCGTTGATGCGGCGCCCGGACACGGCCTCACGACCGAGTGCAGAGACGCGGCGCCATTCCTGTTCGGCGATGCGCAACTCTGCCTGGGCATTGGCGACTTCGACGCTGGACAGCGTCACCAGCGGTGCGCCGGCGCGCACTTCGTCGCCGAGCTTGGCATGGCGACGCACGACCAGGGCTTCGACACTGGGCGTGATCAGCGCCGTGCCGTAGGCATTGTCGAGCACTTCACCGGGCGCACGCAGCTGTTCGCTCATCGAAGCGGGCTGCAACGCCTGCACGACGATGCCGGCAGCTTTCATCGCTGCGGCATCGAGCTTGACGGGCGCGATGCCGGCTTCGCTTTCGGTGGGCGCTTCAGCGCCTTCGGCTTCGGTCGGGGCCGACTCGGTCGAGGGGGACCTCGAACATGCGGCCATGGCAAGCAGTAACGCCGCGGCCAGCAACGGCGACATCAGACGGAACGGGGTCATCGAAAGTTCTCTCATGGGGTGCCCTCCAGGCCGGCCCAGCGTTCAAGCTGTCCGGTGGCGGCGAGGTAATCGGCGTAGCTGCGCCACAGGCGCGCTTCGAGTTCGGCGCCGGCGAGTTGCGTGTCGAGGGTCTGCTTGAGTTGCAGCAGGTAGTCAGCGGTGGACAGCTCGCCCTCGCGCCACAAGCGCTCAAGGAGAGTGGCGCGACGCTCCACATCCGTGCCGCGGCTCGCCTGCCAGCGCGACCAGGCCGATTGCGCTGCGGCGTAGCTGTCGATCGCACGGCGACGATCGGCATCGAGTTCGACGCGCACGCGCTCGGCCTCGGCGATCGCGACATCGGCATCGGCCTGAGCTGCCACTACCTCGGCGCGATAGGAATTGCGCACGAACAGCGGAATGCTGAGCGACACGCCGACCACGTTGTCCTGCACATTGCCGTAGTCGATGCGTCCGCCGCGCACGCCCACGGTGGGATCGGCCACCCGATTGCGGCGGGCAACGGTCACTTCGCGTTCGGCAGCCAGCGCAGCGGCTTGTGCGGCTTGCCAGTCGGGCAACTGTTCGATGCCGGTATGGGAGGGCATCGGCGGCGGCAATGCGTCGCTGGGCAGCGTCAGGCTCGCCAGGAGTTCCGGCGAGCCGCCGACCGCGCGGAAACGCGCTTCGGCCTCCGCCTGTTCGGCGACGAGTTGCGACTGCTGGGCTTGCGCTTCATCGCGGGCCAGCAGTGCCAAATCGCGCTCCAACCCGGAAATGTCGGCTGCAGCAAACTGCTTTTGTGCCAACTCGCCAAAGCGCGTGACCAACGCCAATCGACGTTCACCGGTGCGCACACGTTGCTGCGCCGTCTGTAGCTCAGCCCAACTGGCGAACCACTGCTTGGCGAAATCGCGGCGACGCAGCTTGGCTTCAGCGGTGGCTAGATCGACCCGCGCGGAGGCCGCGTCGCGACGCGCGCGACGCTTGCCGCTCAGATCGAGCGTGAGGTTGAGGCCAGCGGTTGTGGTGCGATCCGGGCCTTCATCGTCGCCGGCCAACTCGACTTCGGGGTTGTAGAGCGGTCGTCCGGCCGCATCGTACCGGGCACGGGCTGCGGCCAGTTGCGCTTCGGTGGCGCGATAACTCGGATGGTGTTGCCAGGCGGCCTGCAGCGCCTCGCGAAGTGCGACTGGGGCCTGTGTATCGGGGGTTTGGGCGGCCATGGCCAAGCCCGACAGCAAACTCGCTGCCAGAACCAGGACGGCCAGCCGCGCGACGCGACGTCGTCGCGGCGAACGAACAAGGTGCATTGGAAGATCCTCTGAGTCGACGGTGTCCTCTGGCGCTCCGCGCCAAAGGGGCAAAACACCTGACTCAGGCGATCGGCGGCCTCAGTTCCAAGGGTTGCGACGCGCTGGGCGGCAACCCGGACGTACGCATAGGCAGCGCCTGCGGCACGAGCACAACCACGATCTGCGTATCCGGCACCATGGCGGCAGCATGATGGCAACCGCAGTGACTGCAAGCGGCATGCCCGAGCTTGAGCTTCGTGGAATCGTCATTACCGCTATCCAGCGGCGATGCCTTCACCGCCACGGCATGGCTGCCATCCGTGCCGAAGCCCATGTCCGCGAAATCGTGCTTCGCACAGGCGGCCGCCGCGCCGATCTTCAGGGCGAAGATCAGCAGCACCAGTACCGCCAGCCGCGTGGAAGCGCGCAGGCGGGCCAGCAGCAGGCAGGAGGAGGCGACCGGGTTCATCCTGCCAGCCTAGCCGGTGCCACGGACGTTATAAAATCTCATCAGGCCGGTTCCCGGGAGCGGGTCATGCCGTTCCTCGCTCGTGGACACATGCGCGACGGTATCCACGTCACTTCCTCAGCAGGCGCATGCCGTTGCCCACCACCAACAGGCTGGCGCCCATGTCGGCGAACACCGCCGCCCACATCGTGGCCTGACCGGTAAAGGTCAGCACCAGGAATACTGCCTTGATGCCCAGCGCCAGGGTGATGTTCTGCGTCAGCACGTGAGCGGTGGCGCGCGACAGCCGGATGAAGGCCGGAATCTTGCGCAGGTCGTCGTCCATCAGGGCCACGTCGGCGGTTTCGATCGCGGTGTCGGATCCAGCCGCGCCCATGGCGAAGCCGATGTCGGCCCGTGCCAGGGCCGGGGCGTCGTTGATGCCGTCGCCAACCATGCCGCTGGTACCCTGTGCGGCGAGCGCTTCGACCTCGCGCAGCTTGTCTTCGGGTAGCAGGTTGCCTTGGGCGCGGTCGATACCGACCTCACCGGCGATGGCCTGCGCCGTGTGCGGGTTGTCCCCGGTCAGCATCAGGGTCTTGACCCCGAGCGCGTGCAAGTCGGCGATCGCCTGTCGGCTGCTGTCCTTGACCGTATCGGCGACCGCGAACACCGCCTGCACGCCGTCGCTGCCTACGACGGCGACCACGCTCTTGCCTTGGGCTTCCAAGGCCGCGAACTGCGCTTCCAACTCGGCGGAACTGGCACCCAACTCCTGCACGAGCCGGTGATTGCCCAGGTGGTAGAGCGACCCAGCGACGCGGCCACTCACGCCGCGGCCCGGCAGTGCAGCGAACTCCTCGACCTCTTGCATCGGCACGCTGTCATTCTGTCCCGCCACGGCGATGGCCTTGGATACAGGATGATCGGAACGCGCCGCCAGGCTGGTCGCTATGGCGCGCACGCGGGTCGCATCAGCCTGGCCCCAAGCCGCGAAATCGGTCTGTTTAGGCTTGCCGTGGGTGATCGTTCCGGTTTTGTCCAGCGCCAACCACCGCAGCTTGCGGCCATTCTCCAGGTACACGCCGCCCTTGATCAGGATGCCGCGTCGCGCCGCCGCGGCCAGACCGCTGACGATGCTCACCGGGGTGGAGATCACCAGGGCGCAGGGACAGGCGATCACCAGCAGCACCAGGGCCCGGTACGTCCAGTCCAGCCAGTCCGCGCCCATCAAGAGCGGCGGCACCACCGCCACGCCCAGGGCGACGGCAAACACCAGCGGGGTGTACCAGCGCGCAAACTGATCGACGAAACGCTGGGTCGGCGCACGATTGCCCTGCGCGGCTTCGACCGCGTGGATGATGCGGGCCAAGGTGGAATCGCTGGCCACGGCGGTAACGCGATACTCCAGGGAACCTGCTTCGTTGATGGTGCCGGCGAATACCGGGTCGCCTTCGGCCTTTTCGACCGGCAGGCTCTCGCCGGTGATCGGCGCCTGGTTGACCGTCGAACGGCCGAGCACCACCATGCCGTCCAGCGCTATGCGTTCGCCGGGCTTGACCCGCACTCGGCTGTCGAGTGCGACGGCCTTGGCATCCACCTCGATCCAGCGCTGATCGTCTTGCAGAACGGTGACACGTTCGGGCGTGAGATCCATCAGGCCGCGTATCGCATTGCGGGCGCGATCCAGCGACTTGGCCTCGATCACCTCGGCCAACGCGAACAGCACCATCACCATCGCCGCCTCGGGCCAATGGCCAATGAGCATCGCGCCCGTGACAGCGATCGACATCAGGGCGTTCATGTTGAGATTGCGGTTCTTGAGCGCAATCCAGCCCTTCTTGTAGGTCGACAGACCGCCAGTCCCGATGGCGACCAACGCCAGCGCGATGACCAGCCACGTCGGGGCGCCGAGCCAAGACACGACTTCGGCCAGGATCGCCGCCACACCGGAGACGGCCAATGGCCACCACGCGGTGCGTGTCGGTACCGGCGCGCCCGGCTCTGCGCCACCTTGGCTGCCCACCACCTCGGCCTCGAAGCCCAGCGACTTCAGGCCGGTCAGCACGTCAGGCAAGGCCTCGGCCGCGTGACGCACGGTCAAGGTGCGCTGCACGAGGTTGAAGGCCAGCGACGCCACCCCGGGCATGCCGCCGAGTTTGCCGCGGATCAGGCCTTCCTCGGTGGGGCAATCCATCTTCGCGATACGCAGTGCTGTTTCCACGTCGGAGGACGGCGTATCCATGGGCGCCGCCTGCATGCCGATCGCGGCCAGCGCTTCGTCCACGGGCGTCAGCGCAGACAAGGTGTGGTGCACCGACAACGTCCGTTGCACCAGATTGAATTCCAGATCCGTCACTCCCTGGACTTGGCCGAGCTTGTTGCGGATCAGCGCCTCTTCGGTGGGGCAGTCCATGTTCTGGATGCGATAGCGCATCGGCGACCGGACGGCCGCTGCTGCGGGCACCGTCGTCGTTGCCACTGCCTGCGTGCTACCGCAGCTATTGCAGGTGTCGCTCATCGCGTGGGTTCCTCCATGCAGGCCTGTAGGGTCTGCGGGATCGATCGCATCTGGAAGGCGTCGCGCCGAGCGCCGTCCCTGCTGCCGCGCGCAGGCCACATGCCGTGCCTCATTGTTCCACTCGTGCGGACACGCGCGAGGTGCGGGCGTTGAAGTAGAAGCCGCCGATGGCGATGACCGCGACAGTCACTTGCGCTAGCAGCGACTGCCAGGACGGATACACGCCGAGCCAATCGATTCTCGGAGCAGCGACCAGGGCCTGGCCTATCCAGCCGGCCTCCTGCAGCGCCGCCACGCCCTTGCCAACGAGCACAACCGCGAGCACCGCAATCAGGATCGAGCTGATCGAGAAGAACTGGCCGATTGGCAAACGCTTGCTCATGCGCAGCATCCAATAGGCGACCGCCGCGAGCACGACGCAGCCCGCCACTAGTCCGCCGAGAATCGCGGTGCTGTTCTCCTGGCTCCACATCGCGATGAAGAACAAGATCGTTTCGAACACTTCGCGATAGACCGCGACGAAGGCCAGCAGGAACAGGAACACCGCCGAGCGTCGCGTCAGCGCCGCCGACACCTTGGCGTGCAGATACTGTTGCCAGCGGCCGGCCAGGCTCTTCTGGTGCATCCAAATCCCCACGCTCAGCAGCACCGCGGCAGCGAACAATGCGGAGACGCCTTCAGTCACCTCGCGATTGGCGCCGCTCACATCGACCAGGTGGGTGGCGATCGCCCAGGTCGCCACGCCCGCCAGCAACGCGCCGATCCAGCCGGCGTGCACCGCCGGCAGGACCTCGCGGCGCTCGGCCTTGCGCAGAAAGGCGATCATGCCGATCACGATCAACAACGCCTCAATGCCTTCGCGCAACAGGATGGTGAAGCTGCCGAGGAACGCCGTGGTGCGATCGGTATGCGCGTCCTGCAGCACGCCCTCGGCGCGGTCGAAGAGTCCGGTGACCTGCGCGGCCTGCACGGTCGCGTCGGCCACCGGCACGCGCCGGCCGATCATGTCGCGATAGCGCGCCATCGTCGTTTCCAGCTCCCGCATCAGCGCGTTGTCGCGGGCGGCGAGCGTGGGTTCGACCGGCTCCACCCCATCCAGGTACGCCGACAAGGCCGCGGTCTTCGCCTGCACGGCATCGCCGGCCTCGTAGGCGCTGAGGCTTTCGGCCATGCGTTGGCGGGCCAGCGTGAACGGCCCGGCCGCCACGCCTGACGCCGGGTGCTGCAGCGCCTGCGGGTGCGCGCGCAGGTAGGCAACGATCGCCCGCGCTTGTGCCGCCTCGCTGCCGGCGGCCACCAGATCCGCCTCGCTGGTGCGGGTCAGCGCTTCCAGCGTGGGAATGCGCTGGCGCCAGGCGGGATCCTCGCGCCACAGGGTTTCACCCTCGGCCCGCGCCTGCGGCGAATGCGCCAAGCTGCCGACATGGAACGCCAACGCCCAGCGATCAGCCTCGGGCAGCGACGCGAAGCTGGTCATGGCCGTGCCCTGGATGCCTTGCGAGATCGCCTCGTACAAGGCGAAGGGCGTGCGCCGGGCGGCGCGGGTGGCATCGGTGAAGGCGATCGGGGGCGGATCCAGGCTCGCCGCGGCCGGCCCGTCGCCAGCGCCTGACGGGCCGTGGCAAGCGGCACACTGCGCGGCGTACAGATCCGCGCCGTGGGCAGGATCAGGAGGCGTCGCCGGCACGGCACCCACCGGATAGCTGGCCAGCAGGCCGTCTGCCAACTGGTGCGCCAACGAGGCGACGTGCCCAGCATCGGCCTTACCCTCGACGGCTGCGACCAGTTGATCCGCCTGGCCGATCAGCGCCGCTTGGCCCGGCGTGGTCGGCAGCACCGCCAATTGGCTCCGCACGGCGCCTGCAAACTCGCGCATCTCTGCGTACTCGGCCTCGGACACGACGCGTCCGGCTTGCACGGCCGCGCTGTAGTCGACAGCCACATAGTCCAGCAATTGCCAGGTCTGGCGCGGATTCACTGCCGACGTGGGGGCCCCAAAGACCGGCAGGCACATCGAGGCCAACAACGCGATCAGCAAGCCACGGCAAAAGGAGTTCGTCACGGGAAGCGCCTGGATGGGAGAGAGTCGAAAACGGGAATGGGAACCAGTTGCAATTGCACAGGGTAAACCCCGTACCACCTACAGAGTCAAGCGGCTGTATTCCCTGGCATGGCGACTTCGTTGTTGCAGGGCATAGCACCCGTAGGCCCCACAGGGTAAAGTCCGTAGCCGCTATAGGGTCAAGAGGCGTCGATGAAGATCAGCGAAGCGGCCGAATCCAGCGGCTGCCATCTGGAAACCATCCGCTATTACGAGCGCGTGGGGCTCATGCCCAAACCGCACCGGACCGCCAGCGGTTACCGCGAGTACCGCGACGAGGAGGTGGATCGGCTGCGCTTCATCACCCGCAGCCGCAACCTGGGCTTCAGCCTGGACGAGATCCGCAGTCTGTTGCGGTTGGAGCACAACCGCATGTTGTCCTGCGCCGAGATCGATGCCATCGCCCGCGAGCATCTGGCCGATGTCCGTAGCAAGGTCCGCGAACTCAACCGCATCGCCCGCGAACTGGACCGCACGATCAACGCGTGTTCGGGCGGCGCCCGCGGCCAATGTTCGATCCTGGCCACCTTGCGCGAACCACCGCCGGCCAAGCGGACAGAGAAAGCAGCAAATGTGCGTCGGACCAGGCAAGCGTGAAGCGTCCCGCAGCCCGATGCAATGACCGAAACCGCGCATGAGCCTGCGCATCGCATTGGTCCAGGCGGACTTTCCGGTCGGAGACCTCGACGGCAATGCCGCTCGCATTGCCGAACGGATCGCCGAGGCGCGCGATCTCTACCGCGCCGACTTGGTGCTCTTTCCCGAACTCACAGTCAGCGGCTATCCGCCCGAGGATCTGCTGCTACGACCGCAGTTCCTGTCCGACTGCGTCGCCACGTTGCACCGCGTCGCGCAAGAGGTCACTGGGATCGTGGCCGTAGTGGGCTGGCCGGAAGCTGTCGGCGCTGTGGTCTACAACGCACTGAGTGTGCTGCGTGAAGGCGCCGTTACCACGACCTATCGCAAGCGCGATCTACCCAATTACGCGGTCTTTGATGAGCGGCGTTACTTCGCTGTCGATCCCGATGGTGGGCCATGCGTCTTCGACGTCAACGGCGTCACCGTGGGCGCGATGATTTGTCAGGACTTGTGGGGATTGGAGCCCACGTTTGAAACCGTCGCGGCCGGCGCTCAGCTGATCCTGATCCCGAATGCTTCGCCATTCGAGCGCGACAAACATGCTGAGCGCGATGCACTGCTCGCCGAGCGCGCCCGCGCGAACCAAGTCGCGCTCGCATACGTCAATGTCGTCGGTGGCCAGGATGCGATCGTGTTCGATGGCGCGTCCCTGCTCGCCGACGCCAATGGCCACGTACACCCGGCGGCCATTGCCTTCGAGGAACACGCACTGGTTGCTGATTTCGATCCGCATTCACGTAGCTTTACCCCAGTCGCGTGGCCGATCGACACCGATGTCGGCCGCGACGCGGTCGCCTGGCGGGCAATCGTGCGGGGGCTAACGGACTACTGCAGCAAGAACGGCTTCGATCGGGTCTGGGTCGGCCTGTCCGGCGGACTGGATTCGGCGGTCGTGCTGGCGATGGCCGTCGATGCGCTCGGCGCCGACCGGGTCACCGCCGTGCGCCTGCCATCGCGCTACACCAGTGCGTTGAGCAACGATCTGGCCGCCGCGCAATGCGCGGCCCTGGGCGTGGCACTACGGACGGTGCCGATCGACGCACCGTTTCAGGGCTACCTCGACACGCTCAGTGGTCTGTTCGCGGGTACGACGATCGATGCGACCGAAGAGAACCTGCAATCTCGCGCGCGCGGCGCGGTGCTGATGGCGCTGAGCAACAAGCTTGGCGGGTTGCTGCTGACCACTGGCAACAAGAGCGAGTACGCGGTCGGCTACACCACGATCTACGGCGACATGTGCGGCGGCTATGCCCCGCTCAAGGACGTGTACAAGACCGAGGTGATCGCACTGGCACGCTGGCGCAATACCGTGGGCGGCGCACCGGTCATTCCACCCGAGGTGATCGCCCGGCCGCCGACGGCAGAACTGCGCGAGCATCAGACCGATCAGGACACGTTGCCGCCCTACGACGTACTCGACGCAATCCTGTTCCGCCACATCGATCAGGAGCAGTCGCGCGAGGAGATCCTGGCGGCCGGATTCGCCGCTTTCGTTGTCGACCCGGTGCTGGAGCTGGTGCACCGCCACGAATGGAAGCGGCAGCAGGCGGCGCCGGGACCGAAGATCTCGCGCCGGGCGTTTGGACGCGAACGGCGTTACCCGATCACCAATGCCTATGCTCAGGTGTTCCCCACACCGTGATCCCACGAGCAACGTTAACCGCTACCTCGGAACCGCCACCCGCCCTTTCCGCACCTTGAACCGCGTGGCATTCAGATGCTGACCATCCTCGCGCCGTCCCGAAAACGTGCCTAGCCCGAGGAACAACGGTGAGCAAACCAGCTACTCAATCGGGCTTTGTCAAGCTCCCCACGATCCTCACGCAGTTAGTCGTGGATGTCGGCGCCGCACTGGCCGTGCTGATCGCGACGGCCACGCCGTCAGTGTTCAAACCGGCGGGCGACCCATCGCGGTTGGGCGACGAAAGCCGCCCGCTAGTTGATCGCATCACTCAGATCTTGAAATCATCGAAAGCCACGTGGCTTTCCGGAACCTCCAGTTCCGCCAGCATGTGGCGGGTAGCCGACAGCATCGCCGGGGGGCCACACAAATAGAAATCGCACGATTGCAGGTCGGGATGGCCTTGCAGCAGATGATGGGACGCCGCCTCGTGCACCAGTCCCTGCAACAGCGCATCGTCGCATTCGGCGGCTTCCGAAATCACCAGGTGCCAGGTGAAATTGGAGCTCCTCGACCTGCCCTTTCAAGGCAACTGAAATAACTGGCATCTGGGCATGGCCGCATCGACCCGCCGGGCTTGGCGGACACGCGCCGGTGGCACCAGGTGGTGCGCAAGGCGGACGAATCCGGTTCGCCGGGCGTCGCCCTGATGGGTTTGGCCAGCGATGAAGGCATCCGCCGCAATTCGGGCCGAATGGGTGCGATGCAAGGGCCGCTTGCGTTGCGGAAAATGCTGGCCAACCTGCCGGTGCTGCACGCCAGCGCGCTGTATGACGCCGGCGACGTAGCCTGCGAAGGCGAAGCACTCGATGACGCGCAGGCCCGTTATGCCGAACGCGCCAAGGCCCTGCTCGACGCCGGTCACTTCGTCGTCGGCATGGGCGGCGGACACGAAATCGTTTATGCAAGCTATTCCGGCCTGGCTTCGCATCTGGCGAACGCGCGGCAACGTATCGGCATCTTCAATTTCGATGCACACTTCGACCTACGCGAACAACCGCGCGCCAGTTCCGGCACGCCGTTCCTGCAAGCCATCGAGGACGCGCGACGCCTGGGCCACGACGTTCGCTACCACTGCCTTGGCGTCAGTCGAACGAGCAATACGCCAGACTTGTTCGCCGTGGCCGACAGGGTCGACGCGCGCCATATCCAGGACGACGCGCTATCATGGACGTGTGCCGAATTGTCGCCACCACTGGACATCGACAACGCGACCGCGCGCGTGGCAGCACGACTCATCCACTGAGTCGTCGGTCGCCGCTGAGCCGTATCGTGGAAGACGGGTTTCGGCTTCGGCCGCAACCGCTACCGAAACCCGTTCACCGCAAAGCGTCACATGCCTTTGCCGGCGGCGAACTCTTTCGGGCTCAGGCGACCATCCTTGTTGGCATCCAGCATGCCGAAATGCGGGCCGAGGCGGTGCTTGGCCAACTCGGCCTTGGACAGCGTGCCATTCTTGTCCGTATCAAGCGTGGTGAACTCGTCCGGCTTGGCATCCATCTTCATCGCACCATGGTTCATCTTGCCGTGATCCATCTGGCCATGGTTCTGCGCTGGTGCCGTCGTTTGTGCCATCGCGGTGCCCGCAAAGAACAAGGATGCCGCCAATAGGGAAATCATCGTTTTCATCGTTCTACTCCAGTGGAAAGTGGGACCTTAGTGACAGGACGAGCCGCCCGCGGACCCGGCGGGACGGAGCGTAGTGGTGGTAGCGGGTTCGGCAGTCGGCATCCGCGCAAGGCGAAGCGCGTTGGCAACCACCGATACTGAACTCAGGCTCATCGCCAGCGCGGCGATCATCGGGCTGAGCAGCAAGCCGAAGGCCGGGTACAACACGCCTGCGGCCACCGGCACGCCGATGGCGTTGTAGAGGAAGGCGAAGCCGAGGTTCTGCTTCATGTTGGCGACGGTTTCTTCGGAAATCGCCCGCGCCTGCAGGATCCGCCGCAGGTCGCCCTTGACCAGAGTCACCTGCGCACTGGACATGGCCACGTCGGTGCCGGTGCCCATTGCGATGCCGACATCGGCGGCGGCCAGCGCCGGCGCGTCGTTGATACCGTCGCCGGCCATCGCCACCCGCTTGCCCTGCGCCTTCAATGCCTGCACCAATTCCGCCTTGTCCTGCGGCTTGACGTTGCCGCGCACGTCGTCGATACCGAGCGTGCGGCCGACCGCTTCCGCGGTGGCTTGCGCGTCGCCCGAGGCCATGACGATATGCAGGCCCGCGGCGCGCAATTCGTTGAGCGCCGGCAGCGTGGTCGGCTTGACCGGATCAGCCACGGCGATGGCGCCGGCCAGGCGACCGCCGGAAGCCAGGTACATCACGCTCGCGCCCTGCCCGCGCAAACGTTCCACTGCATCGGCCAACGGCGCGACGTCGGCGCCAACGGATGCCATCAGCGCCTGGTTGCCGAGGACCATATCTTGGCCTTCGACGCGACCGCGCACGCCCTGCCCCGTCACTGAGTCGAAATCTTCGGCTGGCGTCAGCGTAACGCCACGACGCCGGGCTTCGGCGACGATCGCCTCGGCCAACGGATGTTCGCTGCCCTGCTCCAGACTGGCCGCCCATTGCAGCACTTGGTCGGCATTGAAGCCGTCCATAGTCAGGCTGTCCTGGAACGCCGGTTTGCCTTCGGTCAACGTACCGGTCTTGTCGACGACCAACGTATCGATCCTGCGCAGGTTCTCGATCGCTTCCGCATCGCGGAACAGCACGCCGGCGTGCGCGGCGCGACCGGTGGCGACCATGATCGACATCGGCGTGGCCAGTCCCAGCGCGCACGGACAGGCGATGATCAGCACCGACACGGCGTTGAGCACAGCATAGGTCCACGACGGCTCCGGTCCGAACAGGCCCCAGCCGAAGAACGTCGCCAAGGCCACGCCGAATACCGCCAACACGAACCAGAACGCGACCTTGTCGGCCATGCGCTGCATCGGTGCGCGCGAACGCTGCGCCTGCGTGACCAGTTGCACAATCTGCGCCAGCACGGTGTCAGAACCGATCTTCTCTGCGCGAATCACCAGGCTGCCGGTGCCATTGATCGTGGCGCCGATCACGCGGCTGTCTGCGGTTTTTTCCACCGGGATTGGCTCGCCGGTCAGCATCGATTCGTCGAGGTTCGAGCGCCCTTCCAGCACGACGCCATCGACCGGCACCTTCTCGCCCGGACGCACGCGCAGGCGGTCGCCGACATGCACGTGTTCGAGCGGCACGTCTTCTTCATCGCCACGATCGTTGATGCGTCGTGCGGTCTTCGGCGCCAATCCCAGCAATGCCTTGATCGCGGCCGAGGTCTTCGAACGTGCGCGCAATTCCAGCAACTGGCCCAACAGGGTCAGCGACACGATCACCGCTGCCGCTTCGAAATACACGCCGACGCGGCCGTGTTCGCGGAAGGAATCCGGGAAGACGCCGGGCACGAGCGTCGCCACCACGCTGTAGCCGAAGGCAGCGGCCACTCCCACGCCGATCAACGTGAACATGTTCGGGCTGCGGTTGCGGATCGACTGTACGCAGCGTTCGAAGAACGGCCAGCCGGCCCACAACACGACCGGCGCACTCAACGCGAGTTCCAGCCAAGTGCGCGCCTGCGTGGACAGGCCGGGGATGCGATGGCCGAACATGGCCAGTACCAGCACGACCACGCTGAGCGGCAGTGACCACCAAAAGCGATGACTGAAATCGCTCAGCTCAGGATTCTCTTCCTCGTCCAGGCTGGGCATTTCAGGTTCCAGCGCCATGCCGCAGATCGGACACGTGCCCGGCCCTTCCTGGCGGATTTGCGGATGCATGGGGCAGATATAGATCGTGCCCTTCGGCATCGCTGCCGGCACCTCGGGTTTCGGTGCAAGGTACTTGGCCGGTTCGGCGACGAACTTCTCGCGGCAACGCGCCGAACAGAAGTGATATTCGTTGCCCGCGTGACTGGCGTGGTGCGGCGTAGTGGCGGGGTCGACCTGCATGCCGCAGACCGGATCGGTCAGCGGATCCGCATTCGCGGCATCGGGTTTCTTGCTGGAACAACAGCCGTGCGCCGCATCGTGGTCGTGGTGCGCGGCCGGCGCCGGCGCGGTCGCCTTCGCATCGGACGAACAGCAGCCCTGTCCCGCGGCGTGGTGATGATGGTGGGGATGTTTGGAAGGATCAGGCGTGTTCATGTGTTTCCCCGACGAGCGCATTTAGGATGGGGCAAC
This sequence comes from Pseudoxanthomonas kalamensis DSM 18571, assembly GCF_010211745.1. GTDB lineage: Bacteria > Pseudomonadota > Gammaproteobacteria > Xanthomonadales > Xanthomonadaceae > Pseudoxanthomonas_A > Pseudoxanthomonas_A kalamensis. Next base: position 148,815 of record NZ_PDWQ01000004.1, read on the forward strand.
CCTGCAGTTCCCCGTGACCCGGACAGGCATCGACCAGGCTAACCAGGCCGTCGCGCAGGCGGGTCAGTTCCGCCAGCTTGGCTTCGACGCCGGCCAGCCGCGCTTGCGCGGCCTGCCTGACCTGGGCCATGTCGGAAGTACGGTCGCCCGACAGGCTCAGCAGATCGCCGATGTCGGCCAGGGTGAAACCGAGCGCCTTGGCGCGCTGGATGAACTGCAGTCGCGCCACGTCGTCCTGGCCGTAGTTGCGGTAGCGCGATTCCAGGCGCGCCGGCGATGGCAGGACGCCTTCCCGTTCGTAATAGCGGATGGTGTCCGGCGTGACGCCGGCCTGTTTCGCGAGTTGTCCGATATGCATGTCCCGGCTCCAAGGTCAGGCGTGGCGGATTTCCGCAGCCTCAATGACGCCGTCATGATTGCGGTCGATGCGGTCTCGGCACTTGGCCTGGCATGCTGCCGACATCTGCGGATTGTCGGTTTCGGCCGCCTCAAGGAGACCATCGCGATTGACATCGCGCTGGGCGAACTGGTGCTTCAAGAGGCGGGCCTGTTCGTCGGCCTTTTGATCGCACGTGGCAAGATGGATTTCGTGCGGCGTGGACTGACCCATGGCCAACGTGGTGAGGGGCGCCAGAGACAGCAAGCCGGCGCTGATTGCAAAGATGTGGGAAGCTATTTTCATGATCTGTCTCCAGCGACAAGTTCTGGAAGAATTCGGTTTTTCAGCTAGGTGACCCTGGCTGACAAGGCCAGCTTGCACTTTGGAGTTACCTCCAAGGTCAAGCGTTTTGTCTCGGATTCAGGAAAATATTTCGCCTTCATTCATGCAGGGATGTCCTAAGGCAAGATGGGCATCAATGCTGGGCGAAAGCCTGTGTGCTGCCATCACGGGCAACCTGCTCCACGGTGTACGGCTCCGTTCGCCCGTCCGGCAGTTCCATGCCCGGCGAACCGGCCGGCATGCCGGGAAGCACCAGTCCCTTCACGTCGGGCTTCCGCACCAGCAACCGCTTGATGTCTTCCGCCGGCACGTGGCCTTCGATGAAGTAGCCCGCCACTTCCGCGGTGTGGCACGACCCCTTGCCATACGGCACCCCAAGACGCTGTTTGATCGGGGTGACGTCGTTCTGGTTGTCCACCTGCACCGTGAATCCGGCTTGTCGCATGTGTTCGACCCATTGGTTGCAGCAACCGCAAGTGGGACTCTTGTGCACCAGTACCACTGGCAATGTTGGCGTGGCCGTTGCCTGCACCTCAGGCGATATGCGGGTACCTTCGGCGACGGTTGCAACCGGCTTGGCGCAGGCCGCCAGGGCAGTGCCGCCTAACAACACCAGGATCGGAAAAGCGTGACGAATCAACATGGCGGCTTCCTCAGCGTTTGGGTCGCGATGACCAATGGATGTGGACGATGCGCCAGCCCTGCGTCCCACGCTTGAGCACCATGGTCTCGGTACTGAGCAGGGTCAGGGGCTTGCCATCCTTGCTGGCATGCAATTCGCTTTCGCTGCCGACCCAAGCCAGTTCGCCCACCGCCTTTGCCGTGCGTTGCTTCAGCTGTACATGCGCGCCTTTCAGGAATTCCGCATCGTGCTTGGCATGCCCATCCAGGTATTCGGTCCTGGAGCGCTCGGCACCACCGCTTTCCAAGATCAGCACATCATCGGCCAACCAATTGCCGGCGCGTTTCAGGTCGCCAGCCTGCAATGCACTCGAGAAGGCTTCCACGACAGCGACAGCAGGCTTCGCTTCGGCGGCGATGGCGGGCTCGCTGGCCTTCGCATGCTGCGCGGGATCATGGGCTTGCGCGGCGAACGGCAGGGCCAGCAAGGTCAGGAAAACGATTCGATGGATCATGAGACTAATGCTCCGGTCAGTGTTGGTGATCGTGTCCATCGCTGGCCGGTTTGGTTTCGGGCATGTCCATGCCGGCATGCGGGTCGACGACCGCCGGCTTGGCTGTCGCAGAGACAGCCGGCTTGGCGGCAGGAGCAGCGGCGTGGACGTGCTCCTTGCCATCGGCATGGGTATGCACTTGGCCGCCGGCCGGTGCTTTGGTGTTCTTCGGCGCGTCGTCGTGCGGTGGCGTGCCCGGAGGATGCGGGTGCGGCTTCGCCTCGCTCATCGGCATGCCGGCCATCTCGTCGTGCCCCTCGCCTTCGGCATGCTCATGCTCCTCGCCCTCCTCCGCATGCGAATGGCCGCCGCTCTCGCCACCACCATGCGAGTGCCCTCCGCTGCTGGCGACCAAGGTTTCGTATCCCGCCTTGTTGAGCTTCGGCAATTCCTGCAGGAAGGCGGCCATGTTCCAGATGTATTCGTCATTCATGCTCTTGCCCCACGCCGGCATGCCGCTGGCCTTGATGCCGTGCTTGATCACCCAGAACGCTTCGGCTGCATCGACCGATTCCTTTGCGAGATTGGGCGGCGTCGGGTACAGGCCCTTGCTCAGTTCGGTTTCCTGCATGCCCGGGCCGAGATGGCAACCCGTGCACATGGCGTTGTAGTTACCGGCGCCTTGGCGAATGCGTGCCGGGTCATTGAGGTTGGCCGGCAGTTGCAGCTTGTGCGCGCGGGTGTCGATCGAGCGCTCGCGCAGCGTTTGCAGCACCGCATACACGGGCTTGGTGTGTGTGTCGTCGGCGCCGATGTTGTAGATGCCCGACCAGACGAAACCGGCCGTCCCCACGAGGGCGACACCGGACAGGAGGCTCATAGCGAGCAGGGACTTTCGTGTTACGAACGGCATGGTGATCTCCCCAATCAGAACCAGATGCGGATGCCCGCCACAAAGCGGGTGTCGTTGACGTCTTCACCTTCTTCACGGCGCAAATCCGCGGTGCGGCCGAAGGCTCGTTCATGGACTACTCCGAGGTAAGGCGCGAATTGCCGGGTGAACTCGTAGCGCAGGCGCACGCCGGCTTCGGCGGTGCTCAGGCCGGAACCGATGCCGCGGCGCGCGTCGTTCTTGCCGTAGACATTGACTTCAATCAGCGGCTGCAGGATCAGCCGGTTGGTCAGCAACGTTTCGTACTCAGCTTCCAGGCGCGCACCGGTTTGCCCGGATTGGCCGATGTAGGCCGTGGCCTCGACTTCGAACTTGTATGGCGCCAGGCCCTGCACGCCGATCGCGACGAAGTTCTGCGAATCGCCGGGCTTGAAGTCGTGGCGCATGCCGGCGACCACGTCCCACCAGGTCGAAACGCTGCGCCCGTAAAGCACTTCCAGATCGGCCGACTCGGTACGCCCATCGACCCGCTCGCCTTCGCTGCGCCACCACAGGCGGTCCAGGTCTGTGCCGATCCAGCCTTGTCCTTCCCAAGCCTGCCCCTTGCCCGGATCGGCATTCCAGCCTTCCAGGCGATTGAGTAGCGTATAGCTGTGGATGGCATTATCGAGGTGTTCCATGTGCTTGGAGGGCGGCATGGCGGCAGCGCGGTCGGCTTCGATGATCGGCGGAATCGGCGTGCGCGGCTCGCCAGGTGCCATCTCCATGTCGCCGTGCTGCATGCCGGGCATGGCTTCCATCGACATGCCGGCCATGTCATGCCCCATGCCAGCGTGGTCCATCGGCGGTGCGATTTCGGCGGGGGGCTCCGGCATCGCATGGTCCATCTTGGAATGATCCATCGGCATCGCGGCAGGTTTGGCTGCCGTGGCCGGTGCCATCGGGTGCCCGGCATGGGGATCCGCAACCGCAGGCTTGGCGGCTATTTTCGGCGCCGGCTCGGCTACTGGCTGCTTCTTCGCCGTCGGCTTGGTTTCGGTCGACGGCGACATCGGCATGGCCATCTTCGAATGGTCCATTTCCTGCGCCCCGGCGGGCAGTGCCGTTGCCAGCGCGATGCCCAGCAGTGAGGTCTTCAAGGCATTCATGCGACGCCCTCCCCTACCTGCACGGCCCGCATCATGCCTGCCTCCATGTGATAGAGCAGGTGGCAGTGGTAAGCCCACAGGCCCAATGCATCGGCACGCACGCGGTAACTACGCTTGCTGCCTGGCGGCATGTCCACGGTGTGCTTGCGCACCATGAAGTTGCCGGCGGCGTCTTCCACATCGCTCCACATGCCGTGCAGATGGATCGGATGGGTCATCATGGTGTCGTTGACCAACACGATGCGTACGCGCTCGCCGTAGTTGAGCCGCAATGGCGTCACCTCGGAGAACTTCTGCCCGTTGAAGCCCCAGGCGAACTTCTCCATGTGCCCGGTCAGGTGCAGTTGGATCTCTCGACCGGGATCGCGGCCATCCGGATCCTCGAACGTGCTCTTGAGCATCGAATAACTAAGCACGGTGCGGCCGTTGTCGCGCAGGCCGTTGCCCGGATCGTCGAGGCGCGAGCTGACGGTCATCGCCTGGTTGTCGAGCAGCGGGTTGCGCGTTTCGCTGGCCGGGTGTGTGACCATGCTCCCGGGGTCCATGTCCGCCATCGCGCCGCCTTTCATGCCGGCCATGTCATGACCCGCGTCCGGATCGGCATTGGCCGGCTTCGACTCCTGCGTCATCGCGCCGTGGTCCATGCCGGCCATGCCCATGTTGGCGCCGCAGCTCATTTCCATGCCCTTGCCGCCGGACATATCCATGCCGCCCATGCTTCCATGATCCATTCCCATGTCCTGCATGGTCAGCAACGGGCGCGGATCGATCGCCGGGACCGGTGCGCGCAGGCCTTCGCGCACCGCCAGCGTGCCGCTCACGTAACCGGTGCGGCCCATATCCTGGGCAAAGATCGTGAAGGCATCCTGCCCCGACGGCTCGACGATCACATCAAAGGTCTCAGCCACCGCGATGCGGAATTCGTCCACAGTCACTGGATGCACGTATTGCCCATCGGCGGCGACCACGGTCATCTTCAGACCCGGGATGCGCACGTCGAAATAAGTCATCGCCGAACCGTTGATGAAACGCAGCCGCACCTTTTCCCCGCTGCGGAACAGACCGGTCCAATTGCCCAACGCCGTGGTGCCGTTCATCAGATAGGTGTAGGTGTTCGCGTTGACGTCCGACAGGTCAGTCGGCGACATGCGCATCTGCCCCCACATCTTGCGATCCTCGACCGTGGCGGCCACGCCATCGCGCTTTGCATCGTTGAAGAAGTCCCCGACGGTGCGCATGTAGTAGTTGTCGTACATCGACATCTTCTTCAGCCGCGCGAACAGCCGTGTCGGATCCATGTCGGTCCAGTCGGACAGCATGACCACGTAGTCTCGATCGTAGGCGAAGGGTTCCGGTGCGATCGGATCGATGATCAGCGGCCCGTACAAGCCGGCCTGTTCCTGGAACGCCGAATGGCTGTGGTACCAGTAGGTACCGCCCTGGTTGACCGTAAAACGGTATTGATACGCCTCGCCACGGGCGATGCCGTTGAAACTCAGCCCTGGCACGCCGTCCATGTTGGCCGGCAGGATGATGCCGTGCCAATGGATCGAGGTTTCATTGCCGTGGATCGAGCCGGTGGGTAACGCGTTCGCCACGCGCAGGTTCACCGTGGTGCCTTCACGCCAGCGCAGGATCGGTGCCGGCAGCGAGCCGTTCACAGTGATCGCCGGCCGCACACGCCCGGTGAAGTCCATCGGGGTTTCGCCGATGGTCAGATCGAAGTCGGTGCCGGCCAGGACGTTGGCGTTGCCGGGGCCTTTCAGCGCCCAGCTGTTCTTGGGCCACAACCCCAACCCCAGCGCCGCACCACCGGCGGCCAGACCTTGCACGAAGCGGCGGCGCGATGGCTGGAATGCGCCATCTGCCGTCCAGCCGAATTTTTCGGAAAACATGGAAACTCCATCAACGCGTCCAGAGGATCCGGTGTTAAGACCGGAACAGCCTGCGATCCCATGCGGTTCACAGCACGGTAAAACACACGCAAGCGAAGGGGCGCCGCAGGCGCCTTGGGACACTTAGCCGATGGGAGGTCGGACCAGATGCGGCAACGTGGGATCCGCGTGACGGAGGGACAGCGGACGGACCACGTCCGAGTGCAGCGGGCCCACGCCAAAGGCGGCCACGGTCATGAGTGCAGCCGCAACGGCCTGCGTACAGGCGCATCGGCAGACACTGGACTTGCAGCAATCCGGGGTCGAGTGCTTGGTTTTTTGCGCCTGTTCAGCAGGCAGCGCTCCGACAGTATTCGACGAGGAGCGTTCTGCCGTCATCTGCGCCATGTCGTGGCAGGGCGAACTACTCGACATCGCCACAGTCATCGGGTGTGATCGGGTCTGTCCCGTCGACACGCTATCCGGTGAAGCGCCAGGCATCAGTATGACGGACGCAGCTGCCGTCCCTGCCCCATTCAGGATCAGGGCAACGATCAGCATCACGCGCAACAGGGCAGACCGCAACGTCATTCAAATACTCTACCCCAGTCTGGCAGTGCGGGCCAGTCACATCCAGACACGAGCAGTCTGGAGTTCACTTCCAGGTTATCGAAGTGTTACGTCGCCGAACGGAGTTCGTTCTCGCCTTTCTCGTACTGGTTGATTCGAGGGCTCGCTGCTGTGGGTCAATATTGGTAGGCGAGCTGCGGCGACTCCCCCTTCGCACCTACCCGGCGAGTGAGCTGGGCTTGAATGGCGACACTCGCAGACGTGGACGTCATCGAAGTTCCTTGGCCGAAGCAGTGTTGGGAAGTACAACGCGATGCCCAGTCAATGTCGATCGAAGGTCTGCATTGACGCCTGTCCTGGACAGTGTACGAGCCGGAATGCCTGGTTGATGCGTCCGTGGACGTCACGAGGACTCGACGTCCACAGCCGCCAAGGGTTTGTGCCGGGGGAGCGACAGGGAAATCGCGGCGGCGAGCCCTACCAGCACTGCCGAGATCCACAGGCACGCCGCCAAGCCCGCCACCTGGAATATCCACCCGGACAGCACGGTACCCAACAATCGGCCAAGCGCATTGGCCATGTAATAGAAGCCTACGTCGAGGGAAACGCCGTCTTCGCTGGCGTAGCTGACGATCAGGTAGCTGTGCAGCGAAGAGTTGATCGCGAACAGCACCCCGAATACCAGCAAGCCAACGACCAGGATCGTCTGTACGGACTCCTCACGCGCCAGCAGCATCGCCATCACCGCCGGCACGAGCGCCAGGATCGCCGCGCATACGAAAGCCGAGCGTCCGTCTGGCACCTTGCCGCTGCGCTTGCCGGTGAAATACGGCACCACCGACTGCACGATGCCGTAGCCGATGATCCATACGGCCAGAAAGCCACCGACCTGCCAGAAATCCCAGCCCAGCGTCTGCGCCAGGAACACCGGCAGCGCGACCACGAACCATACGTCGCGGGCACCGAACAGGAATAGCCGTGCTGCCGACAGCAAGTTGATCGCCCGGCTCTTGGAGAAGATGTCGCGGAACTTCGGCTTGTGCTTTGCCTTGCCCAGGTCGCGCTTGAGCAACGCCAGGCTCAACAGCCATACGATCAGCAGCACGCCGGCCATCAGCGCCACCGCCGGCGCAAACCCCATCGTGGTCAGCATGGCGCCGCCGAGGAAGAAGCCGATGCCCTTGAGCGCGTTCTTCGAGCCGGTCAGCGCCGCCACCCAGCGGAACAGGGCCCCCTGCTGATCGCCCGGCACCAGCAGCTTGATGCTGCTCTTGGCGCTCATCTTGTTGAGGTCCTTGGCGATGCCCGACAGCGCCTGCGCCGACATCACCCAGGGCACGGTCAGCCATGCGCCGGGCACCAGCAACATCGACAGGGCCACGACCTGCAGGGCCAAGCCGATGTTCATCGTCCGGTTGAGGCCGATCCGCGCGCCCAGCCAGCCGCCGACCAGATTGGTGACGACGCCGAAGATCTCGTAGAACAGGAACAGCAGCGCTACCTGCAACGGCGAGTAGCCCAACTGGTGGAAGTGCAGCACCACCAGCATGCGCAATGCACCGTCGGTCAAAGTGAAGGCCCAGTAGTTGCCCGTGATCAACAGGTACTGGCGAACATCGGGCGACAGGCGGGACAACATGGACTTACCCTGCCTGACCCACCAACTGGACCAACTCGGCGGTACGGTTCACGTAGCCCCATTCGTTGTCGTACCAAGCGTAGATCTTCACCTGGGTGCCATTGATCACCATCGTCGACAACGCGTCGACGATGCTGGAGCGCGGGTCGGTCTGGAAATCGATTGATACCAACGGCTGGGTTTCGTAACCCAGGATGCCGTTGAGCTCGCCCTCGGCGGCGGCCTGCAAAAACGCGTTGACTTCCTCGACCGTGGTCGGCCGCTCGACCTCGAACACGCAGTCCGTGAGCGAGGCATTGGTCAGCGGCACGCGCACGGCATGACCGTTCAACCGCCCCTTCAGTTCGGGGAATATCTCGGCGATCGCGGTGGCCGAGCCGGTCGAAGTCGGGATCAGGCTGCTGCCACAGGCCCGAGCGCGGCGCAGGTCCTTGTGGGGCGCATCGACGATGACCTGAGTGTTGGTCAGGCTGTGGATCGTGGTCAGGCTGCCATGGCGGATGCCCAGCTTTTCGTGGATCACCTTGACCACCGGCGCGAGGCAATTGGTCGTGCACGAGGCAGCCGAGACGATGCGGTGCTGGGCCGGATCGAAGCGCTGCTGGTTCACGCCCATGACGATGTCGAGCGCGCCGGCCGACTTGACCGGTGCAGTGACGACCACACGCTTCACGCCCTGGTCGAGGTAGGGCCGCAGCACGTCGGGTTTGCGGAACTTGCCCGAGGCCTCGATGACCACATCGCAGCCGGACCAATCGGTGGCGGCGATGTCCTTGTTGCGGGCCACCGGGATACGGACGCCATCGATCACGAGGGCATCGCCATCGGCGATCGCCTCGTGCTGCCAGCGGCCATGGATCGAATCGAAGTTCAGCAGGTGCGCCAGGGTGGCCGCGTCACCGGCCGGGTCGTTGATCTGAACGAAGGAAAGCGCGGGATTGCCCCAGGCGGCGCGCAGGGTCAGGCGCCCCATGCGACCAAAGCCGTTGATGCCGATGCGTAGAGTCATGGTGGCGTGCAGTCGAAAGGAAGACGAAAGGTATCAGGTGGACGCCGTGCCGATCTCGCGGACGCGGGTCTCCAGCACCAGGCGATCGAGGGCTTCGACCTTCAGCGCCATCAGCAACGCGATCCGGTGCTGCAACAGATGAAGTGCATTGGTGAAGGCGCGGCGCACCTGGTCCTCGGTGCCGGTGACTTCGGCCGGATCCGGGACGCCCCAATGCGCGGTGATCGGCTGGCCGGGCCACACCGGGCACGTCTCGCTGGCGGCACGATCGCATACGGTGATGACGATATCCATCTGCGGCGCATCCGGTTCGGCAAACTCGTCCCAGGCCTTGCTACGCAGGCTGTCGGTCGACAATCCGACGTCCTGCAATACCTTCAAGGTCATCGGATGGATCTGGCCGCGCGGCTGGCTGCCGGCGCTGTAGGCATTGAATCGTGTCTTGCCCAGTTGGTTGGCCAAGGCTTCGCCCATGATGCTGCGGGCGGAATTGCCGGTGCACAGGAACAGGAGGTTGTAGCGACGGCTCATGACAGGGTCTCGGGGTTGGGCAAATCAGGGGCGCGCTTCGTACCACGCCTTGGAGGCGGTCACGATGCGTACGACGGACAACATGACGGGAACCTCGACCAGCACGCCGACGACGGTCGCCAGCGCCGCGCCGGAGTGGACGCCGAAGACGCTGACGGCGGTGGCCACGGCCAGTTCGAAGAAATTGCTGGCGCCGATCAATGCGGAAGGTCCGGCCACGCAATGGGCAACACCGAACTTGCGGTTGAGCCAGTAGGCCACCCCGGCGTTGAGATACACCTGGATCAGGATCGGCACGGCCAGCATGGCGATGATCAGCGGTTGTGCGACGATCTGCCGACCCTGGAAGCCGAACAACAGAACCAGCGTGACCAGCAAGGCGCCAAGCGAGACCGGCCCCAGTCGCTTCAGCAGGGCTTGCAGCGCCGCCTCGCCACCTCGCTGCAGGATCCAGCGACGCAGGACCGCGGCGATCAGCACGGGCACGATGATGTAGAGCTCCACCGACAGCAGCAGCGTCGACCATGGCACGGTGATCGACGAAATGCCCAGCAGCAAGCCCACAACCGGGGCGAAGGCGAACACCATGATCGCGTCGTTGAGCGCGACCTGGCTGAGGGTGAATTGCGGCTCGCCCTCGCACAGATTGCTCCAGACGAACACCATGGCCGTGCATGGCGCCGCGGCCAGCAGGATCAGCCCGGCGATATATGAATCCAACTGATCCGCCGGCAGATAACGGGCAAAGACGTGGCGGACGAAGAGCCAGCCCAGCAGCGCCATCGAGAACGGCTTGACCGCCCAGTTGACGAATACGGTGACGCCGATGCCTTTCCAGTGCTGCTTGACCTGTCCCATCGCGCCGAAGTCGATCTTCAGCAGCATCGGGATGATCATCAACCAGATCAGTACCGCGACCGGCAGGTTGACCTTGGCGATCTCCATCGCGCCCAGCGCGGCAAAGCCGTCGGGAAACAGGTAGCCCAGTCCGGTGCCGACGACGATGCACAAGGCCACCCACAAGGTCAGGTGGCGCTCGAAACCGCCCATGCGCCGGGAAAGCGGTACCGGTGAAGCGATCGTCTCGTTCATGCCGCGTCCTTCCTCCGGCGCGTGGGCTCGCACACCTGGCTTGGCAGGCAGTTCGTGGCACCGCCACAGCAGTTGCGGGTCAGGAAGGCGATCAAATTGGTCATGGCCTCGAAGTTGGCGCGATAGCGCTTGAAGCGACCGCGCGCCTCGCACTCGATCAAACCGGCACCACTGAGCTCCTTCAGGTGGAAGGTCAGCGTGGCGCCGGGCAGCGACAGGGTCTCGGCGATCTCGCCGGCCAACCGGCCTTGGGGACCTGCCTCGACCAGCAGGCGGAAGACCGATAGCCGGGTGGTCTGGCCCAAGGCGGCGAGCGAGAGGGTTGCGTCTTTGATTTCCATTTTTCTAAAATAATCGAATATACGAAGCGTAGCAACCCGCGATGACAGGAAAACGACAGCCTGGCTGGCACTGGCCTCACCTTCTCCTGCTGGCCGGCTTGCCGCTGGTGGCGATGGTCGCCATCCGCCTGCATTTGCCCACCACCGCAGTACTGTTCGGCTGGGTGCCTAGCTATTCCGCGGCACTGCGTGATCTCTTCGCTTTTGGCGCCTTGTTAGCTTCGACCAGCTTGACCAGCTCTTTCTTCTTGCGCAGGGACAGGCCGTTCCACTGCAGCAGAAGTTCAGCGAGCAGGTCGTCCTCGGTATAGAGAAAGGCCGGCGGGATGCCCAGCACCTCGGCTAGCCGCTTAGCCCGTTTGAGCTGGGGTTCGTGCTTGCCGCGCTCGTATTGATTGATTGTGGGAGAGGCCACGGCAGGATCCAAGCCGGCAAGCACACCGAGTTGCGTCTGCGACAGGCCTGAGCGCTCACGCGCCTGGGCCAGTCGTAGCGCAAAAACCGGGTATTTTGCCGTTCGAGTCGTCACTACCACCCCCTAAGGAAGCCTTAAGGATGGCGGAAGTGACCGGTTCTTGGATACTAAGTTATTCTTAGAGCCCCAACAACCACCTCTGCCCTACATGGCGTCGCCCGCCCCCGCCACCGTCGATGAACTCGGGCTAAGAGGATGCCTGTACCTATGGGCGCTATTGACTGGGCAGGAATACCGCCTACCGATCGCGCAGACCAAGCGGATGACCCTGGTAGCTATGGGGTACTTACAGGAGCGCGGCGTCATCGAAGTGCCTTGGCCAGAGGCACGCTGGGAACTAAAGCCCGATGCCCGGATCACGCCGATCGAAGGCTTGCAGTGGCATCTGTCCTGGGCCGTGTATGAGCCGGAGCGGTTGGTCGATGCGCTGGATGACTACTTCAACTCCCTGGAACGCGACGACTTTACGACGGCAGAACGATTGCGGCTTTGGACCGAACTGGGATCCGCCGAGGCCGAACGTTTCTTCGAGCAGCAACTGCTGAAGCATCGGTTCTCCGGTGAGTGGGCACAGGACATCGCGTTCGCCTATCGGGAAAGCGGAGTAGTACTAACGGTAGCCCAGTGGCGCTACTGTGCCTGGGCGGCAGTACGGCGTGGCGCTTCCATGGCCATGCAGCACGGACCCCAGGTGGATGGCCTGCGCGACACGATCTATCAGGAAATACGCCGACGTGCGACTTCAGTAGCGAGCGGCACGTGGGATGGCTGTTCGTTTCCGCCCTTTAACCCGCAACCTGAAAGCGCATTGGGTCGCGGCTTCGTTCATAGGCTGACGCGCTTGGGACAACTCTATTGGACAGGGTGGCCAAGTACAGAGGTGTTGATTGGCCACGGTCTCGAACATTGTCGTGTTTAACAGATGCTGCGGATCGTGACGGTTCTGTCCCACTCATTTCGCAACGCGTGGCTAGGTCATCCAAACTGCACAATCAACGCAAATCGATCCCCCGAATTATCAGCTGCAGCCGGGTGTTGCCGCGGTAACTTTGCGCATCCAGACAATAAGCAAACGTCACGCTGACTCCAACACTGACAGGAGGGTTCCCCTCTTTGTTGGCTCCAAACCAGACCGCATCGATGTCAGTTGCGCTGTTTGAGAGCCGTAACTTCAAGTGGGTTCCGTCGCCAATCAGGCGCATATCGTTCACGCGCCAAGTACCCATGAATATTGGCTGCTCGAATTCTCGGCCATAGGGCTCCAACGCCGACAACTCGCGTACATGATCTAAACCAGGTGCTTCGAGCAACCCGTCAACTAGCAGATACGGTGATGGCAGTTCTTCGCCATAGGCTTCTTTGACACACGTATCCCATGCATCAACCAAGGTGGGAATATCGCTTCGCTTCACCTTGAGCCCGCCCGCACCACGATGCCCGCCAGCGCTCAACAATAGGCCTGGCCAGCGTTGTTTAATTAATGTCAGCGCTTGCAGGACGTTAACGTGCGGCGTTGTTCGTATTGATCCGGTGGCAATGCTCTCGTCACTCGCAAGCGGCGATAGGCATATCGTTGGCAATCCGAACTGCTCCACCATTCGAGTGGCGGTAATACCGTGAACCCCTGCATGCGACCGTTCCCCCAGCCATAGACAGAGTCCGAGTCGCCCATCGCGGATACCGGCTTTAGCCAAAGGTTCTGCAATACTGCGCAGTGTCGCTTCAATGTCCTTTCGCTCGCGATTGTTGGAATCAAGTTCCTGGAGGATGCGGAATGCCTCCTCCTCGCTGGTGGCACACAGAAACTCCACCCCCAGCATGGCATCGGTTAGCCGGCCTCTAGCATTTATGCGTGTCGCGATCTGAAATGCAATATCGGCAGCTGTCCAGTCCCCTTCCTTCTTTAGCAAGCGGCGCATAGCTTGCCAACAAGGTCGCGGCTTCGAATTCATCAAACGGAGCCCGCGCTGCACGATCATTCGATTGTTTAGCGAGTACGCAAGAGACGACGCGTCCGCAATGGTCCCAACCGCGCAATAATCTAGAAGATCAGAGACACGTGGCGATTCCGGGGTTAAAGACCCACGCTCAATTAACAGCTCGCGAGTAGCCGCCATGACCAGCAATGCGGTATGGCAACCGGCTATCGCCTTATCTGGAAATTTGCTATCGCGCCGCACCGGGTTCACCACGGCATGAGCTGATTGCGGCGGCCCTTCTTCGGGAATGCCGTGATGATCCGTCACCACGACGGAATGGCCAGCAGCGACCAACCGGGAGATTCGCATCTCATCGGTACTCCCCTGATCCGCCGTAATAATGCACGTGCTTGGCGGAAGCTGAGGGAGCATGCGATCGACTAGCGCATCGCTGAGGCCGTACCCCTCGATCATCTTATGCGAGAGAAAACTATAGATTCGGCCAACCGGATACCCCATCGCCACTAGAGCGTTTTTGAGAATCGCGTGGGAAGTGGCGCCATCAGCATCGTGATCAGTAACCAGAGCAATTGGTGTGTGCGCAGAGATTGCGTCGGCAAGGTGCCCGGAGGCCTTATCAATGTCGGGCAATGCGTGCGGCCCATCGATCTCGTTAGGCGATGGGATAATTAGGGAGCGAAGCTGCGAGAAGGAAACCCCATGTAATCGACCTGATATCACCCGCGCCTGCAACGGCGTATAGCCGAGACTAATGGCCTGCTCCTCCACAGGCTTATCGCGCGATCGATCCTTAAGCATCATGTTTGTGCTGTCTGTCATCGCCCAGGCTTTCCTGCAGAAGGCTTGATTGGGAAGACATTGCTGCCTGCCTTCCGACTCTTGACTGCAGAAATGTCACCCCCACAGAACAGGCAAGCTGAAGCCTCCTTGCATTCCTCTGCCAGAAGCGGGGTCAGCAAAGGCGTTATATCCGCGGAGCTGTGGTGAAACCGCCTATATATTTCGACATGATGCTGTCGAAGCGCTTGAACTTGACGTTGAGCCACAGCTAGTTCTTCTTGCAGCCGTTCGTTTTGAGCGCGGAACAGCGCAATCAATGCTTCGCCTGAAGTAGATCGGCGCCCTGCCTTCAACGATTTCAGCGTTTCCGCTACAACATGATCATAACGCCTTAGAGTCGTTCTCGATGCGGGCACACGTGCCGAAACCTCGCTCGCATTGAATACGTAGCCCTTCCCGAGCTTCGCCGCCTCATCCGCCAACTCATGAATTACCGTGCGAATGCGACCAGACAATTCTTCACCGCGAAGTTGTTTTCTCATTTCGCTACAACCTCGACTCCGAGCCCCATCTGCTCCAGCTTGAGGGTCGTATTACTGAAAATACGCAGGTAATGACTGAACATGGGAGACTCCGAAGGAATAACTTTCAGCGCCACCTGCGCCTCGCTACGAAGGCGTCTGATCTCAGCGACATGCCCAGAATTGTTGCGATCTACGATCAGATGCTCGCAAGCGCCACTATTCTCCTCACTATCTCCACCGCAGGTGAAACAGCTGAGATAGTGTGGGCACGGGTTCATTGCCCAATTTAGGGTACACAGACCGTGCGGCATGATGTTTATCATTCGCAGTGCACCCGCCAGATATTCCTCCGCTTGCTCTCTAGAGATATCCGCCAGACGCGAATATGTGTCGCTGATCTCGCCGACGATCACTCCGTCTCGCACGGCATTCCTTAAGCGTTCTGCTCGCTCTTCGCTCGACGTTTGGTCATATGTGGCATTCTGACCGACGTCCTTGCGACCAAAGATCAGAGCAATCTGCTGCTGACTAAGACCGCCTCGCTGATACTGTGTGTTGAGCCAGTGCCGCACGTCATGCCAAGTAAACTTGGCGATCTCGCCTGTCCTTGGATCTACAATCCCGAATCTCTGAAAAACACTAATCTTTGTTTTTCCATCATTTCGACTTAGCCACCGCGCCAAGTCGGTGACGGTGACCGCTAGAAAATCGCTAGTGCGAGAATTTCCACCCCGGCCGCGCCTGCGGAGCAGCAACGCCTCGTGAGCTTCCAGGTATGACTCTCCCCCTGGGCCTCTAATGAGGGCAAATGATCGTTTGAATTGGGCCTCCAGGCCTTCATCTCTAACCGGATTCGGATAAAACTCTCCTCGCAACTGCATTTCTCTGGCGTCTTGAATGATCGCTCGGACAGACGGATACAGCTTGTGTGTTGTGGTTCGCGCGCGCAGCTTGAATTGATTCTCGTTAATGAGTCGAGGATCGAAATTCCAACTGCGTATTTCCTTCCCCTTGCAGGTCATGGTGCGGAGCTCACCTGCGCGGGCGGCACGCTGCTCGGCCAGCATCCTTTCCAGGCTCATGTACGTCACGCCCAGTCTGCGACCTGCTTCAGACTTATTACCACCGCACTCCTCTAACGTGCCGATCGCATCGATCAGCTTCTTCTTGAACTTGTGCCAAACCGCATCGGGATTAATGAGCCGATTGGCTGGATCTGCGGTCCATTCGTGCGCGAATTTTGATGTGAAGTAGCATGCAGCCGCCTCATTGGAAGACACCTTAAGCCAATCGACTGGCTCATTCTCACGCTGTTGCGCGGCAAGCTTTCGCAAATCCTCGGTGGAAGATTTCAATGCGGAAACAGCGGCACGGATTGCCGGCACTAGACTGGGAGGCACCACCTTTGGAACGGGACGCCCTTTCTTCTCGGGGAAGTACAGCAATTGCAAGGCGCCATCGTGCTCGATGAGACAATTTTCCGGCAAATTCGCCAACTCGCCCACACGAAATCCGGCCCCGACATCGATAGTGAAAATCTGCAGATAGAAGCGATCGATGTCACTTATATCGTCTCTTGAATTGACAGCAATCAGGTCGCGTATGACCTCGTCTGGCATTAACTTTTCATGGCGACCTGCATCATTGCCCTTGCGCCCGTGCTTAGCTGGCTTCTTCATGCCGGAGACGTAGCTCAGTCTCGATCGCGTCCGCAAATTCAGCCACTTCGCGAACGTCGCGAGCACCTTGCATAGTCCGTATGCGCCCGCAGCTGCGCGATTCTTTCTGATCCGCCGTTCTGCAGCGTAGA
Organism: Pseudoxanthomonas kalamensis DSM 18571; assembly: GCF_010211745.1. Lineage (GTDB taxonomy): Bacteria > Pseudomonadota > Gammaproteobacteria > Xanthomonadales > Xanthomonadaceae > Pseudoxanthomonas_A > Pseudoxanthomonas_A kalamensis. Next base: position 165,276 of record NZ_PDWQ01000004.1, read on the forward strand.
AATCTTCGTTCTTGAGCGTGTCGAATGACCGTGCCCCGAGAACTTCCCCTAAAATTGCCACGACCGTTAAGCGGGCCTGAGCCGAACCTTCTCCAAGATTTCGTGTCATCCGTCCATGGAGAATCCAAATCTTGCATGCCGCCTTCAAGTTGGCATGAACGATCTTGTCAAAGTAGAGGTATCTGCTGATGCCATTGCCAGGACGTAACACCCATGAAATTACATTCCATTGATCCGATTCGAATGACGCTCCAGGCGGAATCAAGGCGAGCAAATGCGACCCCAACTCCGAAATTGAGGAATCCGCCGTGTGCTCATGCAGCCAACGAGAAAGTGCGGCCGACATCCTAATGCCCCTCTTCAATAGCCGTGATCACGTCTTTGATCCCGGCGTATACCTGTTCAAAATCCTTGCCCAATTTGCTGCGCTCTTTTCCAGCCTCGGCATGGCTCCATCGTTCATGTTCGCGCTGGACATACTTCATTGAAGCGCTGTGATCGCCATCCCGCCACGCTTGAAAATGTGGGCATCCTCCGTAGCACGCCCAAAACGGATGAGTTGGGCACGCCCCGCTGCTGCCACATGAGCCAACGACAGCGGGGGCGCCCGAGTGAAAATCGGGAACGAGAATTTGCTTCTCTCCTAACGCAGGTACAACCACGCCTTGAAAGAAGGCCGCATTAAGACCGGCGAATAGCCCGCCTAGTGCACGGTCTGCTCGCTCGATGGCAGGCAGCAACTCCGAAGCCACCGCATCAATGTAGGCCTGAGCCGATGTAGGATCATCGTGCTCGAAGATTGTCTGGATTTCGTCTCGAGGAGTACCCTGCATGGCAAGACGCGTTCCGCCGGTATGACGAACGCGCTTCGCTCCAAAAACAAGTACCTTTCCAGTCCTTGGACTGACGATATTGCTTTCAATACTCCATCGACGCAGCAATCTGGTCATGGTGCCCGTAGGTACCTGCCCATGCTCATGCCACTCCATCGGAAGTTCTAGACCGTATTGATCGCGCGAACCGATAGTGGTTGCATTTCGATTGTTGCCGCCTTGTTTTCTGCCTGGCACGACAATCAATCGGTCGAATTTTTCCTGTAGAGCCAAGAGTAATGGGCGGTCGCCCAATGCCTGTATCGATTTCCCCAGCGCCTCGCTTACAGGCCACAACTCGGCAACATCGCCCGTTTGCGCCTTTACCTTCGGAATTCTTAAAAAGTATTGCCAGCGTTGCCCCTTATAGGTGACCAAGGCATCTTTGCGCATACCAAGTAGTTGCAGTGGACGCTTATAGGTCTCAAAGAGAATCCAGCCAAAAACCCGGATAATGCATTCAACATCAGATTCATCACCTACGGGCATGGCCAATGCGCGTCGGGCCAGTTCCGACTCCCCCGACGTGTATGCCCCAGTCTCTGCATTCCAGGTCAGTACGTCCTGCATGCCCGCCGGTTGTGGCCACGCGACCCATTCGTCCATTTCCAGTGCGATAGCTGGGCTCGCTCCCGCCATTGATCGCTGAGCCATCTCCCTATAGAAGATTCGGAGCATTGTTCGAGCTTCTTTTGAAAGCAGCACCCACATTGCTGCCCATTCCTTGATGGACAGAGCGCCAAGCCCACCTGAAAGCTCTATCCCCAGACTGTTTGCCGCCATAACAAGGCCATGCAACATCCGATGCACGTGCTGCGCCCACGACGCGGATTTGGTTCGCAATTGCTCCAATGCAATAACTTGCAAAGGCTCAACAACAGCATTTGACAGTCCGCCCTGTCGCCAATCCAACCTCCTCGCTGAACCACCCAGGCTGAACCGCCAGACATCATCCGTTACGTCGATAAACACTGGGGCGTCTGGATTGAATTCATTGCGGACGAATTTGCGTCCGTCCGAACCTTCCCACAGGCCAGTTTCATGGTTCTGCATCATTGCAATGCCGTCCATGACCAGTTCTCATTTTCGGATCGCATCACTCCCTTCGCTCGGTCGGCTCGAGCACGTCTTGAATAGATCTCAAGGCTCTTTTCGCTCTCCCAGCCACCCCAGTACACAAGATCCTGCAGTTCCTGATTGGTCTTGGCGCGCAGGTACATCCGATTGAAGAAGGCGTGTCGTGCCAGATGCCAGTGGAAGTTGATGCCAGTTGCCGCCTTGATCGCGGACGCCACATCATTCGCAGTGCTGATAGAAAGCGGCTTACCGTTCGTTGCTACGATCAGGAATGGATGGGGAAGGACCCACCGATATACCTGGCGGCCATGCTCCTTGACCGAGGCGCGACGAAAGCGAGTCGTGTATTGGGCAATTAGATGCGGAAACCTGGTCTCCTTCCATAGAAAGCGAAGGTCGCGACTTAGGGTTTTTGGCCTTGGGGCATGCGCTCCTCTCGAGTCAATCACTCCGTCGTCACGCTCTTCGATCCTGACGACACTAATGTAGTTGCGACCCAACGCCGGACAGTCCTGGAGCCTCAGGCTTAGCACCTCACCAAGTCGCAAGCCGAACTCAATCGTCAATCTCCAAAGTAGATAGTCCCGCCATGCAATATCTTGGCCGACGTTCCTACTTCTATTTTCAGGTAATAGAAATTCTTCGATCCGCGCCAGTTCTTCGTCCGTCAGATCTGGCGCTACTCTCTTCTTCCGCGTCTTGATCCGTGTCCTTGTCCACTCGCGACCTTGCGAGTTGGCAAGAAGTTCGATTTGCATAACGCGTTCTGCGACTGCTGAATTCGATGTCGCATACTGAGTTATGAAATGCACACAGATTTGTCGGCAGAAGTGCAGGGTCTGGTTGTGTGTGGTTCTCGATTCAGGCGTGAGCCTTGCTTTCCCGTCCTCACCTAGCCGTACCCGCAACCAGGCCGAGAAAGCGGAGATCTGCGACGGCGCCAAGCCTTCACCACTCAGGAGTTGTGCATCCAAGTCAACGCCGCGCTCGTCAGCCCATGAGTACAAGCTTGCGATCCCGTATAGCGATCCTGACCTTGTCTTCTGCGAGTCGCTCTTCTGAGCGAGATGCGTTTCATAGATGGACGACGCGATCGGCAGTCGACCGGATTCGCGATGCATCAAGACGTACCGGCTGGTTGCGTCCTGATCCAGGAACGGAATCACCCTATACGCCAAGCTAACTCGGTCAGGCCTCAAAGTGAACACCTATGAAGTTTATATCATTGATATAAATAGACTTATCTATAAGTCCAATACATGCCGCGCCTAAGACGTTAACGAAAGTTGCGTAGAAGGGCAACCAGTCAATATCCCTCTCAGGATTTAGGGGGGCAAAGACCGATCTAGGGCAGGTCTAGGAGCTTTGACCCTAGAAGAAAGTGTCCAGATCCGCCCCCACCTAAGTCGGCGACCGTGCCGACCGCGACCAGGTCCAGCAGTTCTGCCAGTTCCGGTTGTGGTTCGGCCAGCCGGCCCACGTCGCGCAAGGCCGCACGCAACGCAACCAGCACGTAGAACATCACCCCGACCCCGGCCAGCGACTTGCTAGGAAAGCCGTCGCCGGGCAGGTTCGGATTGACGATAGCGTCGGCCGCCGGCAGCGTCTCGCCGGGAAGGTGGTGATCGGTCACCAGCACCTGCCAGCCCTTGTCCCGCGCCAGGCGAATGCCGGCATGGCAGGCGATGCCGTGATCGACGGTGACCAGCAACTCCGGCTGCAACACCGCCAGTTCCTCGACCAGCCCGGGCGACAGGCCGTAACCGTGCGCGATCCGGTTCGGTACCGCCGGGCTGACCCGCGTTGCCCCCAGCATGCGCAAGCCGCGCACGGCCAGTGCGCAGGCGGTGGCGCCATCGCAGTCGAAATCGCCGACCACGACGATGTGGCGGTCGGTTTCGATCGCCTTCATCAGCAGATCCACGGCCTGCGGTATGCCCATCAGGGCCTGCGGCGGCGGCAGGCTCGCCAACCCCGGCTGCGCCTGCGCCGGATCCCTCACCCCGCGTGCTGCATAGATCCGCTGCAGCAAAGGCGGCAGCGTCGCCGGCCATCCGCCGCCGACTTCGGCCGCGGCACGACGACGAATCTTCGGCGCGGGCGTCATGCGTCCAGCGCCCGCATTCCACGTCGCCAGAACCGCCAGCGCTGTCCACGGCGAAGGCGAAACTGCGCACCATCGGCAAAGTCCAGTTGCATCACGTTGAGCCGTCCGCGCTTCAGTTCCTCCAGCAGCGGCAGCACGACTTGATCGACCAGTGCCTGCAGCGAACGCAGGTGGCGTAGGTCGATCAGCACATTGCCCTCGCCGTCCTCGCGCTCGTCCAGGCCGGCGGCACGACCCAACGCACGCAGCAACGGATCGGCCGACTGTACCCGCGTCGCGGACGCTGCGACCGAATCGGGCAGCAGGCCCGCGCCCCAGAACCACAGCGAATTGACCGCCGCCTGACCGCGAGCGGCGCGCTGCCGGTTCCACGGATGGTTGTGCAGGATCACCTGCGTCTCGCTGAGCAGTGCCCGCCAGCGACGGCCGGCATCGCCTGGCGGCAGATGTGCGTATAGGTCATCACCCAATGCCTCTTCGGGCGCCGCGAAGGTTGGCAGGCGGGCGCCTTCCGGCAAGCGCAGGTACCAGCGCGACGGCGACGGCGCATCCAGCGCGAAACCGGCGTCGCCGAACAGCGGGCGCAACGCAGGCAGCAGTTCCGCCAAGTCTTCGGCCTGCAATTGCAGCGCCTCGCCATGCGCCAGCATGCGTGCGCCGTCGATATCGGGCGCGATGTGGACCGGATCGGCACGCAGCCAGCAGGCGCCGGCGGCATCGCCAGCGTCCAGTTGCCGGGTCAGCGCCGCCACTGGCCAGTGATCGGGCAGCAGGCGGAAATGCCGCCGCAGCTGCGCGGTTTCGCCGCTTTCGCCCTGCTCGCGATCGGCCCGCGCCAGCGCCCGCCCGAATGCGTCCGGCAAGGTCTGCCGGCCGAGACGCGGGCGTTCTGCCAGCAGCAGCGTGGCCGAAGGCATCGGCGCCTCAGCCGAGGTAGGCGACGCCGACGATCTCGTATTCGCGACGTCCGCCGGGAGCGTCCAGGGTGACGGCATCGCCTTCGTGCTTGCCGATCAGCGCCCGCGCCAACGGCGACGAGACCGCGATCAGCGCCTGCTTGATGTCCGCCTCCAGATCGCCGACGATCTGGTAGCGCTTCTCCTCGTCGGTCTCGACATCGGCCAGGGTCACGGTGGCGCCGAACACCACCCGCGAACCGGCATCCAGCTTGCTGACGTCGATGATCTCGGCATGCGATATCTCGCCCTCCAGCTGCTTGATCCGGCCCTCGATGAAGCCCTGCTGCTCGCGCGCGGCGTGGTACTCGGCGTTTTCCTTCAGGTCGCCGTGTGCGCGCGCTTCGGCGATCGCGTTGATCACCGCCGGCCGCTTGACCGACTTCAGTTCTTCCAGTTCGGCACGCAGGCGCTGCGCGCCCTGCATGGTCATCGGTGCTCTCATGCCTGCTTCCTCGTTTCGGCGTGCAGTTCCTGCAAGGCCCATACCGGCCCGCTGCCACGGAAATCCAGCGAGTGCAGCAAGGCGCGCGCGCCGGCGATGGTGGTCGAATAGGTCACGCGGTGCTGCAGGGCTTCGCGACGGATCGAGAACGAGTCGGAAATCGCCTGCCGCCCTTCGGTGGTGTTGACGATGTAGGCGATCTCGCCGTTCTTGATCAGGTCGACCACGTGCGGGCGGCCCTCGGCGACCTTGTTGATCGGCTCGCACTCGATGCCATGTTCGCGCAGCCAGGTAGCCGTGCCGGCAGTCGCGACCAGCGAGTACCCGCGTTCCAGCAGCGCATGCACCACCGGCAGCACCCGCGGCTTGTCCGGGTCGCGCACCGAGACGAAGGCCTTGCCTTGCGGCGGTGCCTTGATGCTGGCCGCTTCCTGCGCACGCGCGAACGCGGCGCCGAAATTCCGGCCCACTCCCATCACCTCGCCGGTGGAACGCATTTCCGGCCCCAGGATCGGGTCCACGCCCTGGAACTTGGCGAACGGGAAGATCGCTTCCTTCACCGAGAAGTAGTCCGGGACGATCTCGCGGGTGGCGCCCTGCTCGGCCAGGGTCTGCCCGGCCATACAGCGCGCGGCGATCTTGGCCAGCGGCTGGCCGATCGCCTTGGACACGAACGGCACCGTGCGCGAGGCGCGCGGGTTGACCTCCAGCAGGTAGATCGTTTCCTGCCCCGACTCGTCGGCCTGCACCGCGAACTGGGTGTTCATCAGGCCGACCACGTTCAGCGCGTTGGCCAGCGCCATCACCTGCTCGCGCAGCCGGTCCTGCACCTCGCGCGACAGCGAATACGGCGGCAGCGAGCACGACGAATCGCCAGAATGCACGCCGGCCTCCTCGATGTGTTCCATCACCCCACCGATCAGCACCTTGCCATCCTGGTCGGCGATCACGTCGACATCGACTTCGACCGCATTGTCGAGGAAGCGGTCCAGCAGCACCGGCGAATCGTTGGACACCTTGACCGCATCGCGCATGTAGCGCGCCAGGTCGGCGTCGGCGTGCACCACTTCCATCGCCCGGCCGCCGAGCACGTAGCTGGGGCGCACGACCAGCGGATAGCCGATCTCGCGCGCCAGTACCAGCGCCTCGTCCTCGCTGCGCGCGGTGCGGTTGGGCGGCTGCTTCAGGCCCAGATCGTCGACCAGTTGCTGGAAACGTTCACGATCCTCGGCCAGGTCGATCGAGTCCGGCGAAGTGCCGATGATCGGCACGCCATTGGCCTCCAAGGCACGCGCCAGCTTCAGCGGGGTTTGCCCACCGTACTGCACGATCACGCCCTTCGGCTTTTCCAACTCGACGATTTCCAGTACGTCTTCCAGCGTCAGCGGCTCGAAGTACAGGCGATCGGACGTGTCGTAATCGGTGGAAACGGTCTCCGGGTTGCAGTTGACCATGATGGTCTCGTACCCGTCTTCGCGCAGCGCCAGCGCCGCATGCACGCAGCAGTAGTCGAACTCGATGCCCTGGCCGATCCGGTTTGGGCCGCCACCGAGCACGATGATCTTGTCGCGGTCGGTCGGCGCAGCCTCGCATTCGTCCTCGTAGGTCGAATACATGTAGGCGGTGGTGGTGGCGAACTCGGCCGCGCAGGAATCCACCCGCTTGTACACCGGCCGGACCCCGTGCGCGCGGCGCAGCGCGCGAATCGCCTGCTCGTCGCTGCCGACCAGCTGGGCCAGGCGCGCATCCGAGAAGCCCATCCGTTTCAGCCGGCGCAGGTGTTTCGCATCCAGCGCATCGATGCCGGCCGCGGCGACTTCGCCCTCGACCGCGACAATCTCCTCGATCTGATCGAGGAACCACGGATCGACCCACGACAGCGCGAACACCTCCTCGATCGACATCCCGGCACGGAACGCATCGGCCAGATAGAACAGGCGCTCCGGCCCCGGTTCCTTGAGCTCGCGCCTCAGGGTGGAAAGATCGCCTTCGTCGGTCAGGTCCAGTTCGGTCGGATCGAAGCCGACCTTGCCGGTTTCCAGTCCACGCAGGGCCTTCTGCACCGACTCCTGGAAGGTGCGGCCCATCGCCATGACTTCGCCGACCGACTTCATCTGCGTAGTCAGGCGCGCATCGGCCTGCGGGAATTTCTCGAACGCGAAACGCGGAATCTTGGTGACCACGTAGTCGATGCTGGGCTCAAACGATGCCGGGGTCAGGCCGCCGGTGATCTCGTTCTTCAGCTCGTCCAGGGTGTAGCCCACCGCCAGCTTGGCCGCGACCTTGGCGATCGGGAAACCGGTGGCCTTCGACGCCAACGCCGAGGAACGCGACACCCGCGGATTCATCTCGATCACCACCACCCGGCCGTTGTCCGGGTTGATGCCGAACTGCACGTTGGAGCCGCCGGTATCGACGCCGATCTTGCGCAGCACCGCGATCGAGGCGTCGCGCAGGCGCTGGTATTCCTTGTCGGTCAGGGTCTGCGCCGGGGCGACGGTGATGCTGTCGCCGGTATGCACGCCCATCGGGTCAAGATTCTCGATCGAGCAGACGATGATGCAGTTGTCCGCGGTGTCGCGAACCACCTCCATCTCGAACTCCTTCCAGCCCAGCACCGACTCCTCGACCAGCACCTCGTGCACCGGCGACAGGTCCAGGCCGCGTTTGACGATGGCCTCGAATTCCTCGCGGTTGTAGGCGATGCCGCCGCCGCTGCCGCCGAGGGTAAAGCTGGGGCGGATGATGGTGGGATAGCCGACACTGGCCTGGATCTCCACCGCCTGCTCGAAGGTCTTGGCGACCTCGGCACGCGGGCACTCCAGGCCGATCTCCTGCATCGCCACCCGGAACAGTTCGCGATCCTCGGCCATGCGGATGGCTTCGCGCTTGGCGCCGATCAACTCGACGCCATGCTTCTCCAGCACACCATTGTCGGCTAGGTCCAGCGCGCAATTCAGCGCGGTCTGCCCGCCCATCGTCGGCAGCAGCGCGTCTGGCTTCTCCTTGGCGATGATCTTCTCAACCGTCTGCCAGTGGATCGGCTCGATGTAGACCGCATCGGCCATCTCCGGGTCAGTCATGATCGTGGCCGGGTTGCTGTTGACCAGCACCACCCGATAACCCTCGTCGCGCAGGGCCTTGCAGGCCTGCGCACCGGAGTAATCGAACTCGCAGGCCTGACCGATGACGATCGGGCCTGCGCCGATGATCAGGATGGTCTTGATGTCGTTGCGCTTTGGCATGAAAAACTTCTTCTAGGATTACTTGGTCGCAGCGGCTGCCGCTTTGGACCCGATGTACTTGTCGAAGAACGCCAGCATCTTCGTGTAAAGATTGATCTGGTTATCCAGGTCGCGGAATCCATGGGCTTCCTTGTCCTCCACGATGACACCATCAGGCTGTTTGCCCACTTTGGCCATCTGATCGATCAGGAAATACATGTTCTTGATCGGCACCCGGACATCCTTCTTGCCGTGCACCAGCAGGACCGGCGCCTTGAGCCGCTCGACCCCGTAAGCAGGAGACTGCGCCATCCGCTCGGATTTTTCCGGCGGATAGACATCCTTCAGGTAACTCTGCCCGAACTTGGAATCGGCGAAATCCGCGTCCCGCTGCGCATCCAGGTCGTAAACACCCACGTAGCCCACCGTGCACTTGTACAGGTCAGGCTCGCGCACCGCGCTCATCAGCGCTGCATAGCCGCCATATGAAGCGCCATAAATGCAGACCCGGTTCGGGTCGGCAATCCCCTGAGCAACCGCCCACCTGACCGAGTCGGTCAGATCATCCTGCATCGTCGTTCCCCACTTGCGGTATCCCTTGCCCTCGAAGGCATTGCCGTAGCCACCGGAACCGCGATAGTTGATCTGCAACACGGCGTATCCGCGGTTGGCGAACAGCTGCACTTCGGGATTGAAGCCCCACTCGTCCCTCGGGCCATGCGGACCGCCATGCGGATTGACGATCAGCGGAAGGTTCTTGCCATCGCTGCCTTCGGGAATGGTAATGTAGCCGTGCAGTTGCAGACCATCGCGCGCCTTGAGCGTGATCGGCTTCATCGACGACATCTCTTCGGGCTTAATCCACTCCATGCTCGAGGTTAGGAAGCTGGCCTTTCCGGTCTGACGGTCGAACAGATAGGCCTCCGGCGGCATGGTGTCCGAATAGACGCGCATGGCGAAGTAACGCCCATCGCGGGACGGACGGAGGAAGCGCAGCGCCTTGCCCGGGAACGCCTTCACCAGCCCTGCGTACACCTTTGTCTCCGGATGTTCCGGGGCAACCCAGTCCCAGTATGGGACACCATCCTCGTACCAGACCCCCAGCAGAGTCTTTTCGTCACTGCTCCACAGGTAGGCCGACGGGCTGACGATGCCGTTGCGGGATACTTGCGTTTCCTCGCGCGTGTCCGGATCCAGCAGGATTACCGACTCAGGCTGGCCTTCCTCGCCCTTGGCCATGTAGACCTGCTTGTTCTGCGCATCGAAGCCCAGCGGGTAGAAGGTCGCCCCGTTCCTTTCGCTTTCGTGGACCTGAGTCCAGACATCGCCATCACGCCGGTAGGTCACGTTCCTGCCGTCGTTCATCGCACCGGATACGTATCGAACGCTTCCGGCATGGTCGACCAGGAAGCTACCCATTTCCACCGGCGCGCTGGCCACGGTCGTGATCCGGCCGTTGTTGACGTTCAACCTGGAAAGGAAGGAGGTCTCAATCGCCCTCTCCACCAGGATGTGATCTGGATCGTCCGGCAGCAGGTCCGCAATGCGGTAGAAATTCCCGTTCGGGATGTCCAGGCGCCCGGTACCGTCGATGTTGGACGCGTACAGATCGCCGCGCATGGTCTCGAAATCGAAGCGACCGGTCTTGAAGGTCACATAGAACAGCAACCGGTCGTTGTTGGCCCAAATCACTCGGCGGAAATACCGGTTTTCGCCGTAGTCCCATTTGCCGACGATGCCCTGGTCGGAAACACGAAGCACCGCCAGCACGGTACGATCCTCGCGTGGAACCGTGACCGCCATGTGCTTTCCGTCCGGCGAAATGCTGATCGATGTGAACTCTGGGTCCTTGAAAAAATCACGAATGGGAACCTCCCGCGCCCAAGCCGCCATCGGCAGCAGCAACAGGAATAACACCAGGCGAATAGTCGATTTCATTTCCATCTCCTTCGAAAACCCCACCAACAAACTATGCGCGGCATGCATACAGCGGCACGATAGCGCCAATCCAGCCCGTCCCATTCATTGGGAAACGGACATCATCGAGACAAACCGGTCAAACAACGGAGACACGTCATGCGGTCCCGGCGACGCTTCCGGGTGTCCCTGAAACGAGAACGCCGGCGCATCGGTCAGTTCGATGCCCTGGTTGCTGCCATCGAACAACGAGCGATGAGTAACCCGTACATTGGACGGCAGAGTCGACTCGTCAATCGCGAAGCCATGGTTCTGCGAGGTGATCATCACCCGACCGCCATCCAGGTCCTGCACCGGATGGTTGGCGCCGTGGTGGCCGAACTTCATCTTCAGCGTACGCGCACCGGCCGCCAGGCCCAGCAACTGGTGGCCCAGGCAGATGCCGAACGTGGGAACCTTGTTCGCGACGAGTTCGCGGATCGCGGCGATCGCGTAGTCGCAGGGCTCCGGATCGCCCGGTCCGTTGGACAGGAACACCCCGTCCGGTTGCAGCGCCAGTACCTCGGCCGCCGGCGTCTGCGCCGGTACCACCTGCACATCGCAACCGCGTTCGGCCAGCATGCGCAGGATGTTGCGCTTGACCCCGAAATCATAGGCCACCACCTTGAATCGCGGCGCTGCCGAAGCGAATTCGCCGCTGTCCAGGTCGAGCTGGCCCTGCGTCCAGCGGTAGGCCGAGTCAATGGTCACTTCCTTCGCCAGGTCCATGCCCTTCAGGCCGGGGAACTTGCGCGCGGCCTCCAGCGCCCGGTCCACGTCGATCTCGCCCGCCATCAGCGCACCACTCTGCGCACCGCGGTCGCGCAGCAATCGGGTCAGTTTGCGGGTATCGATGCCGGCGATGGCGACGATGCCGCGCTGGCGCAACCATTCCGGTAACGCCACCTGGCTGCGCCAGTTGCTTGGCCGGCGCGGCACGTCGCGCACGATCAAACCGGCGGCCCAGGCCCTGGCAGCCTCGTCGTCCTGTTCGGTACAACCGGTGTTGCCGATGTGGGGATAGGTCAGGGTGACGATCTGCCGCGCATACGACGGGTCGGTGAGGATCTCCTGGTAGCCGGTCATGGCGGTGTTGAACACCACCTCGCCGACCGACAGGCCGGCGGCTCCCACGGAAACGCCCTCGAATACGGTGCCGTCTTCGAGGACGAGGATTGCGGTTTCGGTCACGGTGTCGCCTACGTCGGGTTGCAAGAAACCGCCGAAGCGGCGTCGAACCGGTCCGGAGGCAGGGGAATCAGGCGAGCCGGAATTCTACCCAAGCCGGACCCTGGGCGCCAGCGCAAATTCAGCCCAGCAGGTCGGCCACGCGGTAGCTGCCAGGGGCTTTGCCGCACAGGCGGGTGGCCACGTGCAGGGCGCCGCGGGCGAAGATGTCGCGGTTGCTCGCGCGATGGGCCAGCTCGATCCGCTCGCCGATGCCGGTGAACTGGACCAGGTGTTCGCCGACGATATCGCCGGCGCGCAGCGAGGCGTAATGGGGCGAGGCACCGCCGCGCCCGGCCGATTCCCCCAGCGCCAGCGCGGTGCCCGAGGGAGCGTCCAGCTTGCGGGTGTGGTGGGCCTCGACGATGTCGCAGTCCCAGCCCGGCAGCATCGCCGCGGCGCGTTCGACCAGGTCGTTCAGTACCGCCACGCCGAGGCTGAAGTTGGCCGCCCACAGCAGCGGCGAACGGACGGCCGCTTCGTCCAGCGCGCCGCGCTGGGCATCGGACAGCCCGGTCGTACCCGAGACCAGCGCCGCGCCGCGTTGCGCGCACAGGGCCAGGATGGCGTCGAAGCCCTGCGGCAGGCTGAAATCGATGGCTACGTCGAACGGCGGCAGGCTGGCCAGTTCGGTCGAGGCGAAATACGGCACGCCATCGACCACCCGCGGCGACGGTGTGCGGCGGACCACGGCCGCGACCACCTGCATCGACGGGAACTCCGGCGCCAGCCGCAGCAGGGCCTGACCCATGCGGCCGGAGGCGCCGTGGATGACCAGGCGCAGTGGCGATTCATTCCCGGGTGACGCGTTCATGGGCGACATGGTAACCGCAGCCGGCCCGTGCGCTTCATTGCGGCAGGATATGGCCGATGCCGCTGGCGTCGACCTCGGCGGCGGCGGTCCGCAAGGCCGGTGGATCGGTATCGGTATTGAACCCGAGCCGGAAATGCAGTTCGCCGGCAGGCGTGCGCGAGGAGTGCAGCGAGGCGATGCTGACGCCATGGCGTTCGAACACGTGCAGCAGTTCGCGCAGCGAACCGGGACGATCCTGCGGCAGATGGATGCTCAGGGTGTGCGAGTCGTTGAGGTCGGCCAGCAGGTAGCCGATACGCTCGTAGCCGTAGTTGCCGGCAGCCAGCGCGGCCTCGCCCAGCGCCTGCCGGTTGCGGTCGAAGAATTCCTCGCGGAAGGACGTGCGTGCCGCCGCATCGCCCTGCCCGACCTGGCCTTGCAGGGTCGACAACTGCCGCACCAGCGCCTCCAGCACGGGGCCGGCGTGCGGATTGTTGAACTGGATGTCCTCGTAGATCGACGGATTCAGCGACAGGATCCGGCTCAGTGCGGCCACGTCCATTTCGAACGAGGCCGACCGATACGGCATCAGCGCGGCCAGGTCGCCCAGTACTGGCGCGTATTCGCGCAGCACGCCCGCCTGGGCCAGATGAGTGGCGTGGACCATGGCCTGGACCAGGGCCATGACCTGGTCGTGGTGGTCGGGAGCGGCATGGACGCAATCGGCCTCCAGCGCATCCAGCAGGCGCTGCAGCCAGCCGCGCCAGTGCTGCAGCCGCGCCTCGCAGACCACCATCACCCGCCCCTTCAGAGTCGGCGACTTCGGCGGCGCGGTCATCGGATGCAGACCGACCACCTCGGCTTGCGAGGCCAGCATCGCCTGCACCGGCGCGGCCTTGATCGAGGTCACGTCCAGCCACAACTGCCCGCTTTCGCGTCCACCGGCAAGCGCTGCGTATTGCCCGATCAGCTCCGGCGTCAGCCGGATCGGCGCGGAAAACACCAGCACGTCGCAGCGCGCCAGCAGCGCTTCGGGGTCGAGCCCGTCACGGGCCGCCGGGTCGCTGCCCAGCACCCGAAGTCCCATGCGCTGCCCGAAGAAACGCCGCAGCCAGCGCCCGTATGCGCCTTCGCTGCCGACGATGCCGATCACCGGGGAATCTTTCATGCCTGTCCGGACGCGAAGGAAGCGATCATTGTAGGACCCGCCGGACACCCGGCCGCTGCGCTCAGGAGGTCATCCGGTCCCAGAAGCCCTTGACCCCATCCAGAAAGGTCGCCGAGCGCGGCGAATGCTTGCGCCCCTGCTCGCCGACGAAGGTGGCCTCGAACTGCTGCAGCAGCTCGCGCTGCTCGGCGGTCAGGTTGACCGGGGTTTCCAGCACTACCTTGCAGTACAGGTCGCCCGGCACGCGGCTGCGCACCGACTTGACGCCCTTGTCGCGCAAGCGGAACACCTTGCCGGTCTGGGTTTCGGCCGGGATGCGGATTTCCGCCTCGCCACCCAGGGTCGGCACCCGCACGGTGTCGCCGAGCGCGGCCTGCGAGATGCGGATCGGCACTTCGCAATGCAGGTCGTCGCCGTCGCGGTGAAATATCTCGTGCTCGCGCACCCGCACTTCCACGTACAGGTCGCCCGGCGGCGTGCCCGGCGGCCCGGCCTCGCCCTCGCCGGTCAGACGGATGCGGTCGCCATTGTCCACGCCGGCGGGAATCTTCACCGACAGGATCTTCTGTTCTTCCACCCGGCCCGCACCGTGGCAGGCCTTGCACGGGTTGCTGACCACCTGGCCTCGACCGTCGCAGTTCGGGCAGGTCTGCTGCATGGTGAAGAAGCCGCGCTGCATCCGCACCTGGCCGCGACCACCGCAGGTGCCGCAGGTGTCGACCTTGCCGTCTTCCGAGCCGCTGCCATGGCAGTGCCCGCATTCGGCCAGGGTCGGTATCTCGATCTGGCGTTCGATCCCGGCGACCGCTTCCTCCAGATCCAGCTCCATCACGTAGCCGACGTCGGCGCCGCGACGGGCGGCACGGGCGCCGCCGCCGAAAATGTTGCCGAAGATGTCGCCGAAGATGTCGCCCATGTCGGCCGGACCGGGTCCACCGCCGCCCATGCCATGCTCGAACGCGCTGTGCCCGTACTGGTCGTACATGCGGCGCTTACCGCCGTCGGACAGGACCTCGTAGGCCTCCTTGCATTCCTTGAACGCGACTTCCGCAGTGTGGTCGCCCGGATTGCGGTCCGGGTGGTACTTCATCGCACAGCGACGGTACGCCTTCTTCAGGTCGTCCTCGCTGGCGTCGCGGGACACGCCCAGGACTTCGTAGTAGTCGCGCTTTGACATCTTCCGGGAAATTCCAGGGGTGCGGAGGCCGCCGTTCACGGACCGCGGCCCGGATGCAACCGGACCGCGGCATTCATTCCGTCATGGATTACTGCTTCTGGTCGTCCTTGACTTCGGTGAACTCGGCATCGACCACATCGTCGCCGGCCGAAGACGCACCGCCCGCACCGGCATCGGCGCCCGCCTCACCCGGCGGCTGGGTGGCGGCGGCGGCAGCGGCGTACAGCGACTGCCCGGCCTCTTCCAGCGCCTTGGTGCGGGACTCGATCTGGTCTTTGTCGTCGCCCTTCATCGCCGTTTCCAGGTCGGCCAGCGCCGCCTCGACCTTGCCAATGATCTCGCCGCCGACCTTTTCGCCATGCTCCTTGATCGCGCCACGGGTGGCGTGGATCAGGGCATCGGCCTGGTTGCGCGCGCCGACCAGCTCGTGGAACTTCTTGTCCTCGTCGCGATTGGCCTCGGCGTCGGCGACCATGCGCTGGATCTCGTCCTCGGACAGGCCGGAGCCGGCCTTGATCTCGACCTTCTGCTCCTTGCCGGTCTTCTTGTCCGTGGCCGAGACGTGCAGGATGCCGTTGGCGTCGATGTCGAAGGACACCTCAACCTGCGGCATGCCGCGCGGCGCGGCCTCAATGCCGGTCAGGTCGAACCTGGCCAGCGACTTGTTGTAGCGGGCCTGCTCGCGTTCGCCCTGCAGCACGTGCACGGTGACCGCCGACTGGTTGTCCTCGGCCGTGCTGAAGGTCTGCGAAGCCTTGGTCGGGATGGTGGTGTTCTTCTCGATGATCTTGGTGAACACGCCGCCCAGGGTCTCGATGCCCAGGCTCAGCGGGGTCACGTCCAGCAGCAGCACGTCCTTGACGTCGCCGGCCAGCACGCCGCCCTGGATGGCCGCGCCCAGCGCCACCGCCTCGTCGGGGTTGACGTCCTTGCGCGGGTCCTTGCCGAAGAACTCCGCCACCGCCTGCTGCACCTTAGGCATGCGGGTCTGGCCGCCGACCAGGATGACTTCCTGGATGTCGCCGGCGCGCAGGCCGGCGTCGTTCAGCGCGGTGCGGCAGGGCTCGATCGACTTCTTGATCAGGTCCTCGACCAGCGCCTCCAGCTTGGCCCGGGTCAGCTTGATGTTCAGGTGCTTGGGACCGGAGGCGTCGGCGGTCACGTACGGCAGGTTGACCTCGGTCTGCTGCGCGCTGGACAGCTCGATCTTGGCGCGCTCGGCCGCGTCCTTCAGGCGCTGCAGGGCCAGCGGGTCCTTGCGCAGGTCGATGCCCTGATCCTTGTTGAACTCGTCGACCAGGTATTCGATGACGCGGTTGTCGAAGTCCTCGCCGCCGAGGAAGGTGTCGCCGTTGGTGGCCAGCACCTCGAACTGCTTCTCGCCGTCGACGCTGGCGATCTCGATGATCGACACGTCGAAGGTGCCGCCGCCCAGGTCGTAGACCACGATCTTGCGGTCCTTGCCGTCGCCCTTGTCCAGGCCGTAGGCCAGCGCGGCCGCGGTCGGCTCGTTGATGATGCGCTTGACGTCCAGGCCGGCGATCTTGCCGGCGTCCTTGGTCGCCTGGCGCTGGCTGTCGTTGAAGTACGCCGGCACGGTGATGACCGCCTCGGTGACCTTCTCGCCGAGGAAATCCTCGGCGGTCTTCTTCATCTTCTCCAACACCTTGGCGGAAATTTCCTGGGGCGCCAGCTTCTTGCCGTCGCTGGTCTGCACCCAGGCGTCGCCGTTGTCGTGCGCCAAGATGCCGTACGGCACGTGGGCAATGTCCTTCTGCACTTCGCCGTCGGTGAACTTGCGGCCGATCAGGCGCTTGACCGCGTAGAAGGTGTTCTTCGGGTTGGTGACTGCCTGGCGCTTGGCCGAGGCGCCGACCAGCACTTCGCCGTCCTTGGTGTAGGCGACGATCGAAGGCGTGGTGCGGTCGCCTTCGGAATTCTCGATGACGCGGGCCTTGCCGCCGTCCATGATCGCCACGCACGAGTTGGTGGTGCCCAGGTCGATGCCGATGATCTTGCCCATTGGATTTGCTCCGTAAATTTCAGTCTTTGGCCGGCAACGTGCCGGGGATGTCTGCTATGTGGGGGCCGGCGTGGAACATTCAAGCCGGCTATCGAAATGCCGTTCAGTCCTGCCGCGCCACCACCACCAGCGCGGGGCGCAGCAGGCGGTCGTTGAGCACGAAACCCTTCTGGAACACCTGCAGGACCTGGCCCGGGGTCGCGCCTTCCGGCGCCTCTGCCTGGCTGACGGCCTGGTGGAATTCGGGGTTGAAGGTCTCGCCCAGCGGGTCGAGCATGCGCAGGCCATTGTCGCCGGCGACCTTCAGCAACTGCTTCAGGGTCAGCTCCATGCCGTCGCGCAGCGGGCCGGCGGTGTCGCCGGCGGCGGACAGCCCGGCGTCCAGGCTGTCGAACACCGGCAGCATCTCGCCCAGCAGCTTCTCGTTGGCGAACTTGCGCAGGTGGTCGATGTCGCGGCTGACGCGCTTGCGCTGGTTCTCCAGGTCGGCGCGTTCGCGCAGGACATCGGCGCGGGTCTGTTCCAGCTCGGCGCGCAGTTGCTCGACCTCGGCCTGCAGCTGCTCCTCGGCGCTCAGCGCCGGGTCGGCGTCCTGCGCCGTTTCGGTATCGGGGGTGTTCTGGTTGCTCATTGCGGGTTCCGTGGCGGTCACCATGCCGCCGACGGACAGCCTATGGGGTCGCCGGCGCCGCGATTCAAGCCCGGCAGCGGCAAAATGGCGGCACTCAGGACGGCGACGGTTCCATCGCCGCGCCGAGTACATCGGCGGCGGCCTGTACCACCGGTATGACCCGCTCGTAGGCCATCCGGGTCGGCCCGATCACCCCCAGCACGCCGAGCACCCGTCCACCCGCCGTGTACGGCGCGGTGACTACCGAAACACCGTCGTGGCGCCCCAGCCCGGCCTCCTCGCCGATGAAGATGCGCACGCCGGGCGCGTGGATGGTGCGCTCCAGCAGTTGCAGGATCTCGCGCTTGCGGGCGAAAGCCTCGAACAGCTCTCGCAGCCGGTCCAGATCGGACAGGTCCTGCACCGACATCAACCGGGTCTGCCCGGCCAGCACCACGTCGTCGCCGGACGGCGCCAGCGCGTGCTCGGCCAGCTCCACCGTCTGCTGCAGCAGGCCTTCCATCTGGTCGCGCGCCTGCCGCATCTCCTGCACCAGAATGGCGCGAATGTCGTGCAGCGGGCGGCCGGCGAAATGCTGGTTCAGGTAGTTGGCCACCCGTTCCAGTTCGGCCGGATCGTAGCTGCGGCGCGGCTCGATGACCCGGTTCTGCACCTCGTTGTCGGCGAACACCAGGATCGCCAGCACCCGGCGGCCGTCGAGCGGCACGAAATCGATATGGCGGAAGGCGAACTGCTCGCGCTTGGGCACGCTGACCACGCCGACGAAGTGGGTCATCGCCGACAGCAGTTCCGAAGCGTTGCCGAGCAGGGCCTGGGTGCCGCCGCCGCTGGGCAGTTCGCTGCGCAGGCGGGTCAGTTCGCCCTCGCCCAGCGGCTGCATCTGCACCAGGCTGTCGACGAACACCCGGTAGCCCTGCGCGGTCGGCACCCGCCCGGCCGAGGTGTGCGGCGAGGCCAGCAGGCCGACATCCTCCAGATCGGCCAGGATGTTGCGGATGGTCGCCGCGCTGACGTCCAGCCCGGCGTGCCGGGCCAGCGTCTGCGAGCCGACCGGCTCACCGTCGCGGATGTAGCGCGCGATCAGCGTGCGCAGCAGCTGTCGCGAGCGCGGGTCCAGCGCGGTGTCGGCGGGTTGCGTGGCCATTCCTGCCCGAATAGATAGCGCCATCCGCGCCCTGCCGCAAGACGCGGCCACCCGCCGTCCGTCGCAATTCCTGCGCCGCCGGCCACTACAATCCGTTCCCATGCTGACCCGCCTGACCCTGCAAGATTTCGCCGTCGTCGCCTCGGCCGAACTCGAGTTCGGCCCCGGCATGAGCGTGATTTCCGGGGAAACCGGTGCCGGCAAGTCGCTGCTGGTCGATGCGCTGGGCTTCCTGTCCGGTATGCGCGCCGACAGCAGCGTGGTCCGCCACGGCGCCGAGCGCGCCGAGCTGGCCGCCGAATTCGCCCTCGACGAAGACGGCCCGGCGCTGGCCTGGCTGCGCGAAAACGCACTGGACGACGGCCGTGACTGCCTGCTGCGGCGGGTGATCCGCGCCGACGGCGGCTCCCGCGCCTGGGTCAACGGCCGCGCCGTCACCCTGTCCCAGCTGTCCGAACTGGCCGCCCTGCTGGTGGAAATCCACGGCCAGCACGAACACCAGGCCCTGCTCTCCCGCAGCAGCCAACTGGCCCTGCTGGACAGCTACGGCGACCACGCCGGCGCGCTGCAATCGGTGCGCCAGGCCGCCGCTACCTGGGCGGCGCTGCTGGACGAGCGCGAACGCCTGTCTGGACAGGGCGACGTGTCCGACCGGATCAACTACCTGCAGCACCAGTTGGCCGAATTGCAGCGCGAGGACCTGGCCCCGGTCGCGCTGGCGCATCTGGTCGCCGACCATCGCCGGCAGGCGCACGCAACCGGCCTGATCGCCGCCTGCGACGGCGCACTGGCAACCCTGGCCGGCGACGAATCGCCTTCGCTGGCCGGCCAGCTGCAACGCACCCGCGCCGACCTGGCCCGCCAGGCCGAGCACGAGCCCCGACTGCGAGAAGTCGACGCCCTGCTGGAAAGCGCCGGCATCCAGCTCGACGAGGCGCTGACCCTGCTCGGCCAGGTCCGCGAGGATCTGGACGCCGATCCCGACCAGTTCGACCGGCTCGAACGCCGGCTGGGCCGCCTGCACGACCTGGCGCGCAAGCACCGG
This sequence comes from Pseudoxanthomonas kalamensis DSM 18571, assembly GCF_010211745.1. GTDB lineage: Bacteria > Pseudomonadota > Gammaproteobacteria > Xanthomonadales > Xanthomonadaceae > Pseudoxanthomonas_A > Pseudoxanthomonas_A kalamensis. The sequence goes on from NZ_PDWQ01000004.1 coordinate 185,121, forward strand.
GTCACGCTGGACGGCCTGCAGCCACAGGCCGAACGTCTGGCCGCGGAACTGGCCGGGCTGCAGGGCGCCGGAGAGCGACTGGATCAGCTGAACACCGAAATCGAGGCCGCCCGCACCGGCTGGCGCCAGGCCGCCGACGCGCTGGGACGCAAGCGCCGGCGCGCCGCGCTGGCGCTGTCGAAGGCGGTCACCGGCCTGATCGACGAGCTCGGCATGGGCGGCGGCCGCTTCGAGGCGGTGCTGGAGCCGCAGCCGGAGGAACGCCCGGACCCGCAGGGCGGCGAACGGGTCGAATTCATGGTCGCGGCCAATGCCGGCCAGCCGCCGCGACTGCTGCGCAAGGTCGCTTCCGGCGGCGAGCTGTCGCGCATCTCGCTGGCCATCGAAGTCGCCGCGCTGGGCGCCGACGCGGTGCAGACCATGGTGTTCGACGAAGTCGATTCCGGCATCGGCGGCGCGGTCGCCGACATCGTCGGCCGCAAGCTGCGCGCGCTGGGCGAATCGCGACAGGTGCTGTGCGTGACCCACCTGCCGCAGGTCGCCGCGCAGGGCCACGGCCATTACCGGGTCAGCAAGGCGCCGGTCGGCGGCATCACCCGCAGTTCGGTGCAGAAGCTGGACGATGCCCAGCGCGAGGACGAACTGGCGCGGATGCTGGGCGGTGTGGAAGTCGGCCGCGAGGCATTGGCGGCGGCGGCGCGGCTGCTGCGCGACGCCCGTCGCGCGGGCTGAACCGGAGCGTCGGCCTCAGCGCTTCTTGCGCACGTACAGCACCAGCGAGTGTTCCTCGATCTCGTAGCCGTACTCGGCCGCGATCTTGTCCTGCAGCGCTTCGATCTCGTCGCTGGAGAACTCGATGACCTTGCCGCTCTCGATGTCGACCATGTGGTCGTGGTGCTCGCCGCGGTCCAGTTCGTACACCGCCTGGCCGCCCTCGAAGTTGTGCTTCAGCACCAGGCCGGCGGCCTCGAACTGGGTCAGCACCCGGTAGACCGTGGCCAGACCGATCTCGTCGCCGCTTTCCAGCAGGTGGCGATAGATGTCCTCGGCAGTCATGTGGCGCGGCTTGCTGGCTTCCAGCAATTCGAGAATGCGCATCCGTGGATGGGTGACCTTCAAGCCGACTTTGCGCAGGTCTTGCGATTCCATGGCCTCTCCGTTCATTGGCGGTTTAGCGCCAGCTGCCTGGGATGGGGTCGCGGCGATCAGGGGAAGTGTATCATCGCCCCAGCCACTCTCCTGCCGCGATTTTCCACATGATCCGTATCGTTCTGCTTGCCGTCCTGACCGTCCTGACCACCGCCGGTTGCGGCCTGCTGTACAAGCAGCCGATCTACCAGGGCAACCTGGTCGAACAGGCCAACGTGGATCAACTGGAAGCCGGCCTGACCAAGCAGCAGGTCATGGCCCTGCTGGGCACGCCGTCGATCGCCGACCCGTTCCATGCCGACCGCTGGGACTACACCGCCAGCGAACGCACCAACCGCCGCGGCAGCACCGAGATCAAGAACCTGACCGTGTTCTTCGAGAACAACTTGGTGAAGAACTGGGAAGGCGAATACTTCCCGGAAAACGACCTGCAGCTGACCCAGGACGTGCGCAAGTTCGGCCCCAACCTAGCCAAGGAAAAGAAAAAGGGCGGCTGAGCCGCTACCCCTTCGGCTGTTGCGCGCGCCGGCGGCGCGCCTCCTTCGGATCGATCTGCAGCGGCCGCAGCAGTTCCACCCGGTCGCCATCGCGCAACGACTGTTGCGCGCCCGCCGCTACCCCGAACACCGCGTAGCCGGCCACTTCGTCGATGCCGTCGAACACCGCCGCGGCGACCGCGTCGGACACTGTGGCCCCGGCCGGCAGTTCCAGTTGCACGCGGCGCAGGCGCCGCGGCCAGGCCATGACCACCTCAACCCGCATCGCCGCCCTCCCCGGCTGCGCGCACGAAATCGTCGACCATGCGATCGGCCAGGTTCTGGAATCCCAGCTTGAACGCCGGCGCCAGCAGCCGGTTCAGCGGCTCGAACTCCAGCGTCAGCGTGACCTTGCACGCCGACTCGTCCAGCGCCTGGAATTCCCACAACCCGTGCAGGGCGGTAAACGGGCCGTCGACCAGGTTCATCTCGATCCGCAACGGCCGCTGCAGGCGGTTCTCGGTGGTGAACCAGGTCTTCAGCTTGCCCAGCCCCAGTTCCAGCCGCGCCCGCATCCGTTCGGGCTCCGATTCGATCACCTCCGAACGCTCGCACCAGCCGAACCGGCGCGGGTAGCCGGCCACGTCGTTGACCAGATCGAACATGCGCGCGGCCGAATGCTCGACCAGGGCGCTGCGGCGGATGCTTTGCATGGGTAAGCGGCGTGATGCTGGCGGAACGGACGAGGCGAGCTCGCGCGAACCGGTGGCTTGGGCGACAATGCGCGGATATGTCGAAGAAAGCGGCCAAGGATAAAGCAAAAGGCAGCGGCACGATCGCGCTGAACAAGCGCGCGCGGCACGAATACCACCTGGTCGAGCGCTTCGAGGCCGGCCTGTCACTGCAGGGCTGGGAGCTGAAGGCGATCCGCGCCGGCCGCGCCAACATCGGCGAAAGCTACGCGATGGTGCGCGGCGGCGAACTGTACCTGTTCGGCGCCCAGATCACCCCGCTGATCCAGGCCTCCAGCCATGTCGTCGCCGACGACCGCCGCACCCGCAAGCTGCTGATGCATCGGCGCGAGATCGACAACCTGATCGGCAAGGTCGAACGCGATGGCTACACCCTGATCCCCACCGCACTGTACTGGAAGGGCAACAAGGTCAAGGCCGAACTGGCGCTGGCCAAGGGCAAGCAGACCCACGACAAGCGCGCCAGCGAGAAGGACCGCGACTGGCAGCGGGAAAAGCAGCGCGCCATGCGCCAGCACAACCGCGACGCCTGACGACGGCTCAGGTCGCGCCCAGCATCCGCACCAGGTTGGGAATGCCCCGCCCCTGCATGTAGGGGTCGCGGCCGATGTCGGTGCAGTGCTCCAGCAGGATGCGCTTGACCCGGTCCGGCGCACCGATGAATTCGCGCCGCGCCGACAGGAACGCCGCCAGCAACCCCGACACGTGCGGCGCGGCCATGCTGGTGCCGCTCATTTCCACCATCCAGCTGTCGCGCTTGCGCCGGCTGAAGCCGTGGTGGGCCGACAGGATCTTCTCGCCCGGTGCGACCACGTCCGGCTTGCCGCGACCGTCGGCGGTCGGCCCGCGCGAGGAAAAGTACGACACGCCGTAGGTATGCGGGTTGCTCTTGTGCACCGAACCGACCACGATCGATTCCTCCAGGTTGGCCGGGTCGCCGATACTCAAATCCATGTTGGCTGGCAGGATGCTGCCGTCGGCCTGCAACAGCCAGGCCGTGCCCTCGTTGCCGGCCGCGAGCACCACCAGCACGCCCTGCCGCCACAGCCGCCGCAGCTCGTTGCAGACCGGGGTGAAGCCGCAGCCGTAGCTTTCGGCATCGAACGGCCCGCCGAGGCTGAGATTGACGCCGTGGATCAGCAGTTCGCCGGCCGAATCGTTGATCCGCCCGATCTGCTGCAGCGCCTTGATGATGTACGAATCGTGGCCCAGGCCTTCATCGTCCAGCACCTTGAACCCGTACAGGCGGGCCTCCGGGGCGATGCCGCCGAAGCTGGCCGTTTCCCCGCCGGGCAGCGGCGCCGAACAGCTGCCGGCGATGATCCCGGCCACGTGGGTGCCGTGACCGTCGCGGTCCATGCCGGAGAAGGCGTCGCCGTCGGCGCGCACCCGTTTCTTCGGCGCGCCGCGCACGGTGCAGTCCCATTGCGCCGCCACCACGTCCTTCTTGCCCGCCTCGTAGAAATGCGGGTGGCTGGCGGCGATGCCGGTATCCAGCACCGCCCAGCCGATCTTCCTGCCGAGCGCGCGATAGGCGTTGTGCGCGGCGTCGGCCTGGACCACCACCGGCGACTGGTTGATCAGCGCCCGCTTCTGCGCGTCGCGCCACAGGCGCTTGAACTTGAGCGGCTGGTGCGCGTCGCGCAGGCGTTCGATCTCGAACCGGGTCAGCCGCGCCGACACGAAGCGCTGCAGGCCGTCCTCCAGCCGGATCGCCTCGTCCAGCGCCTCGCCCTGCAGGCCGGTGCTGGCCCCGGCCAGCTCGCGGATCTGCGCCAGCAAGCGTTGCCGGCTCTGGTCCAGGTCGCCCTCGCCGTCGGCACGCTCCAGTTCGATCAGCGTCTCGTGGCGGTATTCGCCGTCGCGCGCCTCCAGCTGGTCGGACAGGTCCTTGATCAGCACCGTGTTCGACAACGGCTGGTCGAAACCGGGGCCGACCGCCTCGCGCACCGCCTCGCGCACCTGCGCGATGGCCAGGTAGCCGGAACCGGAATGCGGGTGCTGCGGGCTGTCGAGGTTGATGCCCTGCCCACGCAGGTTGCGGAAGCGCCCCGCCGGCCGCTCGATGTCGTCCTTCAGGTCGCCGTCCAGCGCCACCGGATCGGCAGTATCGGCCACGTTGAACCACTGCCGCACGCAGGGCGGAAACGGCAGCTTCGATTTCTTCGTCCACTGCTTGAACATGCTGCGCACGCTGGGCAGCCCCAGCGGCGAGCCGACGGTCACCAGCAGGGCGACATCGCAGCGCGCCGGATCCAGCTTGCGCAGCACTTCGTAGGCGATCATCGACCCTTGGCTGTGCGCCACCACCACGAACGGCCCACCGCCGGATTCCAGCCGTTCGCGCAGGCTGCGCTCCATCGCCTCGCGGCGTTCGCGGACAAAGAAGAAATCGTGCACGTCCTGCAGCAGCGCCGCCGAGACCAGCCGCAGCAGCGCTTCGTTGATCTTGCCCAGCACCCCGCGCTTGCCCGGCCCGCGCCGGCCGACGCCGTCGACGCCCAGTTCGCCGAGCATCTGCCGCAGCAGCCGCTCCTCTTCCGGGGAACCGGCGATCTGCCCGGCCAGCGCCTGCAGGTCGCGCTGCGCCGGCGAAACCCCCATCGCCGCCATCACCTTCAGCTCGGCGGGGGTGATCGTCGGCCCGTCGTCGCGGTCGTTGCCGGTGCCGGCTTCGGGCACCGGATAGCGCTGGCGGTCGACCCAGTAGGCCAGCCGGGTACGCTCGCCCATGCTGCGGCCGAACAGCGCCTGGTCCCACTGCGCGCGCAGCACCTCGGCCGGCGGCTTGTTGCCGATGCCGTGGACGTAGACCACGGCCTTGGCCTCGCCCTGGGCGGTGGCCATGAAGTCGGAAGCCGCTTTGTTGCCCTTGCCCGCCTGCGCGGCACGCTTGCGCGGCGCCTTCCGCCCCTTCGTCGTCGCCTTGCCGGCGGCCGTCGCAGTCCGTCCGCGTTTCGTGGTCGCCATGGCGCCTTCTCCGTCGCAGTCCACCCGTTCCAACGGCCGTCCGCTGTCGGGCAGGACACGCGCGCCGGTGAAGCGATGCTGACCCCGTCGGCGTGGCGGCCTTGTGAAGCGGATTCCCCGCCCCTACACTGCTGCCATCAGCTATTGGACGCTCTCGGCCAATCGTTGCCCGGTTCCCGGTTTTACGGGGGTGCACTGGCTTCGACGGGGGTCGCGAAATTGCCTGGTGCATGCCGAGGGGGCAGCTTTCCTCGTAAATCCAGCGGCAAACTCATAGTTGCCAACGACGACAACTACGCTCTCGCCGCTTAAGGCGTAAGCCCCGAACCCACTTGTGCCCGTGCTCGTGGATGTAGGGTCATTATCACGGAACCGGCTGTGATGGCTGCCTGTCAGTCATGGCTTGAACAAAACAGGCTGGTCCCGCGATGCGCTTTGCCCATCGTGCTGTCGCGGGACGAGACCTAACGGCGGGATAAGCATGTAGTGCCGGGAATGGAGTGCCTTCGGACGGCGGTTCGATTCCGCCCACCTCCACCAACAAAACGCCCTGCAATCCAATGGATTGCAGGGCGTTCTTGTTTTCGTTTCGAACCCGCTTCGACGGCGTCGCGGTTATTCGAAACTGCCGACCGCGTCGTGGGCCAGGTTGTCGAAACGGGTGTATTCGCCGAAGAACTTCAGCTTGAACGCGCCGGTCGGACCGTTGCGCTGCTTGCCGATAATGATCTCGGCCAGGCCCTTGTCCGGCGAATTCTCCTTGTTGTAGTACTCGTCGCGGTAGATGAACACGATCACGTCCGCGTCCTGCTCGATCGCGCCGGACTCGCGCAGGTCGGCCATCACCGGGCGCTTGTCGGTGCGCGTCTCCAGCGAGCGGTTGAGCTGCGACAGCGCGACCACCGGCACGTTGAGCTCCTTGGCCAGCGCCTTCAGTGAGCGCGAAATCTCGGAAATCTCGGTGGCGCGGTTCTCGTTGTTGCCGGGCACTGCCATCAGCTGCAGGTAGTCGATCACGATCAGCCCCAGGTCGTGCTCGCGCTTCAGCCGGCGCGCCTTGGAGCGCAGCACGTCCGGCGACAGCGCCGGGGTGTCGTCGATGAACACCTTCACCTCGCGCAGCAGGCGGATCGCGCTGGTAACCCGGCTCCAGTCCTCGTCCTCGAGCTGGCCGGTGCGCAGGCGGGTGGCGTTGACCCGGCCGACCGACGAAATCAGGCGCAGCGCCAGCTGCGAAGCCGACATTTCCATCGAGAACACCGCCACCGCCTTCTTCGACTTCATCGCCGCGTACTCGGCCATGTTCAGCGCCAGGGTGGTCTTGCCCATCGACGGGCGCGCGGCCAGGATCAGCAGGTCGGTCGGCTGCAGCCCAGCGGTCATCTCGTCGAACTCGTGGTAGCCGGTCGGCAGCCCGGTGATGTTGCCGCCGTTGTTGAAACGGTCCTGGAGGACGTCGAAGGCTTCCTTCAGGGCCGCGTTGACCGGGGTGAAATCGCTGCGCCCGCGCGCGCCGGCCTCGGCGATGGCGAACACCTGCTGCTCGGCGCTGGCCAGCAATTCGGCGCTTTCGCGGCCGTCGGGTTGGAAACCGTCGTTGACGATGCCGGTACCGACCTCGATCAGCTTCCGCATCACCGCCTTGTCGCGCACGATCTCGGCGTAGGCAACGATGTTGGCCGCCGACGGCGTGGTGCTGGCCAGTTCGATCAGGTAGGCGCCGCCGGCCACCTGCTCGCCCAAGCCTTTCGAGTTGAACCAGTCGCCCAGCGTCACCGCGTCGTACGGCAGGTTCTTCTCGGCCAGTTCGGCGATGGCGCGGAAGATCAACTGGTGGTCGCGACGGTAGAAATCGTTGGCGGTCAGCTTGTCGCCGACCCGGTCGTAGGCTTCCGGCGCCAGCATCAACCCGCCCAGCACCGCCTGCTCGGCCTCGATCGAGTGCGGCGGCACCCGCAGCTGTTCGATGCGCGCGTCGCTGGGATCGTGGCGGAGGTCGGTACGGAAATCGGGGCGGGCGGACATGGCGGAATCGGGTTCCTGCAGGTGCAACGGCAGCGGGTCGGACATGCTAGGCCGAAGCGCGGTGGACTGGCGATGCAACAAGCGGGGGAAATGTTGTGGATAAGTGCCTTGCAGAAGGAATAGCCTGCGGGCGTCTCATCCGCCGAGACTGAAGGAAAAAAGAACGGGCGCCACTTGGGCGCCCGTTCCACAACCATAGGAAACCTTCGGACTCAGTGCACGCAGATCGCGTCGTCGCCGTCGCCCTTGCCGGTACCGCCACCCTCGTTGCACAGCAGCATGAACAGCTTGCAGCTGGCACCGGGACCATCGCCCTTGGTGCAGCAGGTGATCGGCTTGTCCTTGGTGCCGCATTCGGCGGTCTCGTACTTCTGGCTGCCGTCTCCGCCGGCACCTACGGCCAGCAGGTTGGCGGTCGCCGGTTTTGGCGATGCCACCGGCGTGGCCGCACGCGCCGGTTTCGCGGTCGTGACCCGTGCCGGGACCGGGGTTGCGTTCTTCTGCGCCTGCCGGACGTCGATCTCGTCCGGTTCGATGCCGGCAGCAGTCGTCGCGGCCGGTTCGCTCGTCTGCCGTGTCTGCGCATCGGCAACCTTCGCCTGGAACAGCGCCGCCACTGCCAGGCACACGCACAAACCTCGTACTAGGTGATGCATGACCATCCTCCTGTCTTCGGGTTAGCGGGGGTGAGCCGGCAGTGTATCGCCAATGGCCGCGGCAGTCCTTTGCGACCCGAAAACGCCGAACGGGCGCCACCTGGGCGCCCGTCCGATGCAACTGGATCGTGCCTTGCCGGCAAAACGGATCAGGCCGCCTCGGCCTCGACGATCACCTTGAGCATGGTTTCCACGTCGGCGTGCAACTTGGCGACCACTTCGTACTCGCCGATGTTGCGGAAGGCGCCCTCGCCCATCACCACTTCGCTCTTCTCCAGCGCCAGACCGGCGGCGGTGAAGGCATCGGCGATGTCGCGCGGGCCAACCGAACCGAACAGCTTGCCTTCGGTGGAGGCATTGGCCTTGATGGTCACGCTGGCGCCTTCCAGCTTGGCGCGGCGGCTCTCGGCCTCGTCGTGGATCGACTTGGCCTTGGCTTCGTACTCGGCGCGCTTGGCCTCGAACTCGGCGATGTTGGCGGCGGTGGCCGGCACCGCCTTGCCTTGCGGGACCAGGTAGTTGCGGCCGTAGCCCGGCTTGACGCTGACCCGGTCGCCCAGGCCGCCGAGGTTGGTCACTTTCTGCAGCAGGATCAGTTCCATGTTTCTGTCTCCGATTCGTTAGCGGGCGAACCCGCAACTGGTGGCTGTCCGAATGGACGGGGTGAAACGAGAAGCGAGTGGAGAGGAACGAGGAACGAATGAAAGCAAGGCTGCATTCGTTTCCCGTTCCCGCGGCGAAGCCGCGCCACTCGTTGCTTGCGATCAGACGTCGTGGTTGTCGGTGTACGGGATCAGGGCCAAGTAGCGGGCGCGCTTGATCGCAACCTGCAACTGGCGCTGGTAGCGCGACTTGGTGCCGGTGACGCGGCTGGGTACGATCTTGCCGGTCTCGGTCAGGTATTGGCGCAGGGTGTTGAGATCCTTGTAATCGATCTCCTTCACGCCTTCGGCGGTGAACTTGCAGAACTTGCGGCGACGGAAGAACTTGGACATGTGCGTGGGTTCCTTGATCAGGCGGCTTCGGCGGTATCGGTATCGGAATCGGAAGCGGCTTTGTCGCCGTTGCCTTCTTCCTCATCGTCGCGACGGCGACGCTCGGCGCGCTCGGGCTTGTCGCCCTTCTCGTCCTTGCTCTTCATGATCAGGGACATCTCGGTGTCGGCCTCGTCGCGGCGCATGATCAGGTGGCGCAGCACCGCATCGTTGAAGCGGAACGCTTCGGTCAGCTCGGCCAGCACGGACTGGTCGGCCTCGACGTTGAGCAGCACGTAGTGGGCCTTGACCAGGTTCTGGATCGGGTAGGCCAGCTGGCGGCGGCCCCAGTCTTCCAGGCGGTGGATCTTGCCGTTGCCGCCCTCGATCAGCGCCTTGTAGCGCTCGACCATGGCAGGCACCTGCTCACTCTGGTCCGGATGGACCAGGAACACGACTTCGTAATGACGCATGTGGTTGATTTCCTTGTGGATATCGATTCTGTAGCGGATCCGCTACAGCTTCGAAAGCTCCCCGCCCGTCCGGGATTGGACGCGGTGGAGCAAGGTCTCCCGGCGAACGGGAGCCGAATATTATGGCAGTTCAGACACTTGCGCGCAATTCACTGCACTGCGGGAACGCGGCTGGCCGTGGCCGCGGCTAATATCCGTGCCACGGAGGAATGGAGAAGGAAGCCGCCTTGCTGCCCCGCTTGCTGCTGGTCGAGGACGACCCCATCAGCCAGAGCTTCCTGTGCACGGCCCTGCAGGCCCTGCCGGCCCAAGTGCTGACGGCCGCCTCGATCGCCGAGGCGCTGGCCGCCGAAGGCGGCTTCGACCTGTGGCTGATCGATGCCCACCTGCCCGACGGCGACGGCGCCGAGCTGCTGCGGCAACTGCGCCAACGGCAGCCGCAGACTCCCGCCATGGCGCACACGGCCGATCCCTCGCCCGCACAGCGGGCCCGATTGCGCGCCGCCGGTTTCGCCGACGCCCTGGTCAAGCCGCTGGCGGCGGAGACGCTGCAGACCGCGGTACGCGAGCTGCTGTCATCGAGCGACGGCCCGGCCGTCTGGAACGATGCCGCCGCCCTTTCGGCCCTGAACGGAAACATCGCCGGCATGGATAGCCTGCGCCGGCTGTTCCTCGATGAGTTGCCGACCCAGCTCAAGGCCATCGAGGCCGCCCTGCAAGCCGGCGACCATGCGGCGCTGCACCGCGAACTGCACCGGTTGAAGGCCAGCAGCGGCTTCGTCGGTGCGGCGCGCCTGCAGGCCGCCATCGCTGCGCTGGACGCCACCCCGCACGACGAACCGGCGCGCCAAGCCTTCCGCGAGGCGCTGCGGCTGACCCTGGCCGGCTGAATCAGCCATCGCGCGGGCGCATCCGCTGCAATTCGCCGATCAGCTCCCACGACTTCAGCCCGCGCGCGCCCAGGTAATGCGACAGCACGCCGCGCAGCGGCAGGCGCAGGCTGGCTAGGTCTTCCATCTCCGGCGCGGCATCCGCCGCCAGCGCCAGCAGGCCACGCCCGGTAGCGGCGTTGCGGCGCTCGCCGTGGCCGCGGTCGCTCAGCACCCGACGCGGGCCGTGCTCCGGGTCCAGCCAGTAGCGTGCGGCCGGGTCAATCGGTGCGCCATCGCCATCGCAGTCGCCGCTGAAGCCGAAGCCCAGCGCGTCGAGCAGGTCGCGTTCGTAGCGGCGCAGGGCCCAGGCTAGGCCCTGCCCTTCGCGCAGATGCTCGCGCACGTCGGCATAGGCCGCGAACAATTCCGGCTGCGGGTCGTTGCGCGGCGCCAGCCTCAGCACCAGTTCGTTGACGTAGAACCCGGCCAGCATCGCATCGCCGGACAGCCGCGGCGCGGCATCCAGCGCCTCGGCCGTGTGCAGCCGCGCCAGTTCGCCCTGCTGCACGGCGTCCAGGCGGATGTACTGCAGCGGCTGCAACGCCGCCCGCAGTGGATGCCGCTTGCTGCCCTGCACGCCACGCGCGACCAGGCCGATGCGCCCGTGCAACGCAGTCAACACCTCGACCAGCAGGCTGGTTTCACGCCACGGACGCGCGTGCAGGACGAAGGCGGGCTCGGCGGACAGGCGCATCAGAGGCCAGGAACGAGGGGCGATGAACGAGAAACGAGAAGTGAGGAGCGGAAAGCGAGGAGGAGGAGCGAAAAGTGAGGAGTGAGCCGGATACGGGATCGATGCGAGTGATGCGCACGGGGCACCGAAAATGCCGCAATGCCCGACGGCGTTGCCATCTGCCCGATCACTCGTTCCTCACTCCTCGTTCCTCTTCGCTACTACGCTCTACTCCGAGTACCCGAATGCCTTCAACGCGGCCTCGTCGTCGGACCAGCCGGCGCGCACGCGCACCCAGGTTTCCAGGAACACCTTGCCGTCGAACAGCCGCTCCATCTGCTGGCGCGCCTTGCTGCCGATATCCTTCAGCCGCGTGCCGCCCTTGCCGATGACGATCGCCTTCTGGCTCTCGCGCTCGACCCAGATGACCGCGCCGATCCGGCGCAGGTCGCCTTCCTCGACGAAGCTCTCGATTTCCACCGTTGCCGCATACGGCAACTCGGCACCCAGCTGGCGCATCAGCTGCTCGCGCACCAGTTCGCCGGCCAGGAAGCGCGCGCTGCGATCGGTGATCTCGTCCTCGCCGTACATCGGCGGCGCTTCCGGCAGTAGCGCCAGCACGTCCGCGGCCAGCGCCTGCAGGCCGTTGCGGGTCAGCGCCGACACCGGATGCACGCTGGCGAACTGCCGGCCCTCGCTGGCCTGGGCCAGGAACGGCAGCAAGGCGCTCTTGTCCTTCAGCCGGTCGATCTTGTTGACCACCAGCACCACTGGCACGCCGGCATCGGACAGCACGTTGAACGCCAGACTGTCCTCCTCGTCCCAGCGTCCGGCCTCGACTACCAGCAAGCCGGCATCCACGCCTTCCAGCGCGCTGCGCGCGGCGCGGTTCATCACCCGGCTCATCGCCGACGCCGAAAACCTAGCCTGCTGCTTGTGCAGGCCGGGCGTATCGACCAGCACGATCTGCCCTTCGGGAAAGCTGGCGATGCCGAGCAGGCGGTGGCGGGTGGTCTGCGGGCGGTCGGACACGATACTGACCTTGGCCCCGACCAGCGCGTTGACCAGGGTGGATTTGCCCACGTTGGGACGGCCAATGACGGCCACGCTGCCGCTGCGGAACGGAACGGAAGAAGATTCTGGCATGTGCGGATTGTAGGGACAGATCGCAGCCGGTGGCGGAATGGTTCCGCCTGACCGGCTTATCTGCCGGAAGGCAGCCGTTCCAGCAGCGCCGCCGCCGCCGCCTGCTCGGCGTTGCGGCGCGAGCTGCCCTCGCCTTCGGCCTGCAGCTCCGGTGCGACGGTGCTGCAACGGGCGACGAACACCCGCGCATGCTCGTCGCCGGACTCGGACACCAGCTCGTAGACCGGCAGCGGATGCTGGCGAGCCTGCAGCCATTCCTGCAACCGGGTCTTGGCGTCCTTCTCCGGCTTGCCAACCGGCAAGGCTTGCAGCAGCGGCTCGAACCACGGCAGCACCGCGCGGCGGCAGGTCTCGTAGCCGGCGTCCAGGTAGATCGCCGCGACCACCGCTTCCACCGCGTCGGCCAGGATCGAGTCGCGGCGATGGCCGCCGGACTTCATTTCGCCGGAACCGAGGATCAGCTGCGCGCCGAGGTCGAGTTCACGCGCGATTGCGGCCAGCGAGGCTTCGCGCACCAGTTCCGAGCGGGCGCGGGTCAGCACGCCCTCGTCGGCCTTGGGCCAGCGCAGGTACAGCGCCTCGGCGGCGAACAGGTTAACCAGACTGTCGCCGAGGAATTCCAGCCGCTCGTTGTGCGGCGTGCCGGCGCTGCGATGGGTCAGGGCCTGGTTCAGCAGTTCCGGATCGGCGAAGCGGTGGCCGATGCGGCCGCCGCCTCGCGCGGTTTCACTCGCCGCCACCGCTGCGGGTCAGGTCCTGGGACACGTCGAACTTGCCGACCACGTCGAGGTTGCCGACCAGCGAACGCCGCACTTCGTAGTTGACCTTCATGTTCCAGCCGCCGCTGACACGCTCGATCTTGACGTTCGAGGGCTTCACGTTCTCGGAATAATTGATGTACAGACGACGGAAGAACAGGTCCTGGATCTTGGACGGGTCCATGTCGGCCACGCCCGGCTCGCTGGCCAGACCTTTGGCCGCGCTGCGCACCGAATAGTATTCCTGATACATCGGGAACAGCTTCATGCCGATGTAGGCGGCAAAACCCACCACCGCCAGCACGACCAGAAAACTGGTCAGCGTCATCCCTTTCTGATTGCGTCGCATACTCACCCCCTTCGTTGATTGTCCATCCCTTGGAAGCATCAGCGGATACGGTTACCGATGCGCGACGGCTCGAAGCTGTTCTTGCAGAACCAGTCCGAACAGTTCAGCCACACCAGAAACGCCTTGCCGCGCAGATCGCTCTCCGGCAACAGCCCCCAGAAACGACCGTCCTCGCTGTTGTCGCGATTGTCGCCCATGACCAGATAGTACCCCGTCGGCACGCTCCATTCGCCACTGATCGGCAGAATGTCGCTTTCCACCACCGTATGGGTCCGCCCCGGCAGATCCTCCTGCACCAACCGGCCGCCGGGCACGCCGGACAGGCGCTCGTCGTAGGGCCCCTGCACCTGGTAGGACAGCGGCTGGCCGTTGATGGTCAGCTCGTTGCCCTGGAAGGCGACGGTATCCCCCGGCAGGCCGATCACCCGCTTGATCCAGTTCTGGCTCTCCACCGGCTGCAGCGGGTAGCGGCAGAAACGGTCGCCGCTGCGCACGGTCTGGCCGTCCACCTGGCACGGGTAACCGGGGAAATGGAACACCACCACGTCGCCGCGCGCGGGTTCGCCGATCGGCACCACCTTGGTGTTGGTGATCGGCAGGCGCAGGCCGTAGGCGAACTTGTTGACCAGGATGAAATCGCCGATCAGCAGGTTGGGCACCATCGAGGCCGAGGGAATCTTGAACGGCTCGGCGATGAAGCTGCGCAGGATCAGCACCGCGGCGAGCACCGGGAAGAACGCCTTCGACCAGTCGACCAGCACCGGCTCCTCGGCCAGCAGGTCGCCCTTGGCCGCGCGGCGCCTGGCCAGGAACAGCTTGTCCAGCAGCCAGATCGCCCCGCTCGCCAGGGTCAGCACCACCAGGATTGTCTCGAACCAGATCATCGAGGATTCCTTCAATACGGAAGTCGGGATGGAACGTGCGGGTCAGAACGCGCGGGTCAGGCGGCCGCGATCACTTGTCGACCTGCAACACCGCCAGGAAAGCCTCCTGCGGAATTTCCACCCGGCCGACCTGCTTCATCCGCTTCTTGCCTTCCTTCTGCTTTTCCAGCAGCTTCTTCTTGCGGGTGATGTCGCCACCATAGCACTTGGCCAGCACGTTCTTGCGCATGGCCTTGACCGTGGTGCGAGCGATGATCTGCGAGCCGACCGCGGCCTGGATCGCCACGTCGAACATCTGCCGCGGGATCAGTTCCTTCATCCGCTCGCACAACTCGCGACCGCGACGGTCGGCATGGCTGCGGTGCACGATCAGGCTCAGCGCATCGACCTTGTCGCCGTTGATCAGGGTGTCCACGCGCACGAACGGGCCGGCCTGGAAACGCAGGAAGTGATAGTCCAGCGAAGCATAGCCGCGGCTGACCGACTTCAGCTTGTCGAAGAAATCCAGCACCACCTCGGCCATCGGCAGTTCGTAGCTGATCTGCACCTGGCTGCCCATGTAGGTCATGCCGATCTGGCTGCCGCGCTTTTCCTCGCACAGGGTGATCACGTTGCCGACGTAGTCCGGCGGGGTCAGGATGTTGGCGCGGATGATCGGCTCGCGGACTTCCTCGATCTGATTGACCGGCGGCAGCTTGGCCGGGTTGTCCAGCGGCATCAGCGTGCCGTCGGTCCTGAGCACTTCGTAGACCACCGTCGGTGCGGTGGTGATCAGGTTGAGGTCGTATTCGCGCTCCAGCCGCTCCTGCACGATCTCCATGTGCAGCATGCCGAGGAAGCCGCAACGGAAACCGAAGCCCATCGCCTCCGAGCTTTCCGGCTCGAAACGCAGCGCGGCGTCGTTCAGGCGCAGCTTGTCCAGCGCCTCGCGCAGCGCCGGGTAATCCTCGGCGTCGACCGGGAACAGGCCGGCGAACACCCGCGGCTGCATTTCCTGGAAACCCGGCAGCGGCTTCGGCGCCGGGTCGGACGCCAGGGTCAGGGTGTCGCCGACCGGTGCGCCGTGCACGTCCTTGATGCTGGCGGTAATCCAGCCCACCTCGCCGGCGCCCAGCTTCGGCAGCGTCTTGCGCTTGGGGGTGAACACCCCGACCGCGTCGATCTGGTGGGTACGGCCGGTGGACATCACCAGCATCTTCTGCCCGGGCACCAGTTCGCCCTGCATCACCCGCACCAGCGACACCACGCCCAGGTAATTGTCGAACCAGGAGTCGATGATCAGCGCCTGCAGCTTGTCGGTGTCGCGCGGCACCGGCGGCGGGATGCGGTGGACGATGGCTTCCAGCACGTCCTGCACGTTCAGCCCGGTCTTGGCGCTGACCGGGATCGCGTCGGCGGCGTCGATGCCGATTACCGCCTCGATTTCGCTCTTGGCACGTTCGATGTCGGCGGTCGGCAGGTCGATCTTGTTCAGTACCGGCACCACTTCCAGGCCCTGCTCCACCGCGGTGTAGCAGTTGGCCACCGACTGCGCTTCCACGCCTTGGGCGGCATCGACCACCAGCAGCGCGCCCTCGCAGGCGGCCAGCGAGCGGCTGACCTCATAACTGAAGTCGACATGGCCGGGGGTGTCGATGAAGTTGAGCTGGTAGGTCTGCCCGTCCAGCGCGCGGTACGGCAGCGACACCGACTGCGCCTTGATGGTGATGCCGCGTTCGCGCTCGATCGGATTGGAGTCGAGCACCTGCGCTTCCATCTCGCGCGCCTCCAGCCCACCGCACAACTGGATGATGCGGTCGGCCAGCGTAGACTTGCCGTGATCGACGTGGGCAATGATGGAGAAGTTGCGGATGTTCCGCATCGAATCGGCAGACATGGGCGGCGGCCGGGGGCCGTCAACGGGGATAGCCGCGCATTATCGCACGGCAACCGGGTCGTCCGCCGCCGCGTCGGTCCGGACGCGACGGCGGATTGCAGGCGTCAGTCTTCCCCGGCGGTGACGGCGACGAACTGGGTCGGGCCACCGCGCGAATCGCGCACCAGCAGCATGACCACATCGCCCGGCCGGACCCCGGACAGGGCCTTTTCGAAGGCGGCCACGCTGCCGACCTTGGTGCGGCCGACCTGCAGGATCAGCACGCCCGGACCCAGCCGGGCCTCGCGGGCGGAATCGCCGTCCACGCCGGTGATGCGGATGCCCTCGCCGGACGCCAGGCCCAGCTGTTTGCGTGTGGCCGAATCCAGGTCGGCCACGCTGAGGCCGAGCAGGTCGGACTTGGCGGTCTGACGGCTGCCGCCCTCGTCCTGCGCCGAATCGTCGCGCTCCGGGGTGGCCGCATCGGATTCCAGTTCATCCAGGGTCACCGTGATCTGCCGCGGTTTGCCGTCGCGCAGGATGTCCAGCTTGACCTTGCTGCCCGGCGCCATCGCGCCGATCATCGGCGGCAGCTCGCCGGCGGTTTCGATCGCCTTGCCGTTGACGCTGCGGATCACGTCGCCGCGCTCCAAACCAGCCTTCTCGCCGGCCCCATTCTCAACTAAATCGCGAACCAAAGCCCCACGGGTATCCGGCAAGCCGAATCCCTTGGCGTCGTCAGCGGCAACCGGACGGATGACCACCCCGATCTGCCCGCGGCTGACCTTGCCGGTGGCCTTGAGCTGCTCGACCGCGCTCATCGCCAGGTCGATCGGGATCGCGAAGCTGATGCCCATGTAGCCGCCGGACATCGAGAAGATCTGCGAATTGATCCCGACCACTTCGCCGCTGGTGTTCAGCAGCGGGCCGCCGGAGTTGCCGCGGTTGATCGCCACGTCGGTCTGGATGAACGGCACGTAGCGCTGTTCGGCCGAAGTCGTGCGCCCTACCGCGCTGACGATGCCGGCGGTGACCGAATGGTCCAGCCCCAGCGGCGAACCGATCGCCACCACCCACTGCCCCGGCTTCAGCGTGTCGGAATTGCCCAGGCGGATGCTGGGCAAGTTGTTGCCGTCGATCTTCAGCAAGGCCACGTCGTACTGCTCATCGCTGCCGATCACCTTGGCCTTGAACTCGCGGCGGTCGGACAGCTTGACCGTGACCTCGTCGGCGCCGTCGACCACGTGATGATTGGTCAGCACATAGCCGTCGGGCGAGATGACGAAACCGCTGCCCAGCGAGGTGCCGCGGCGCTCCTGCGGACCATCGGGCTGCTGGAATTCGGGGCCGAAGAAGCGGCGGAAGAATTCCGGCATCTGGTCCAGGTCCGGCTGCTGCGCGTTGCGGGCGAGCTTCTGGCTGACCTTGGCCTCGACATTGACCACGCCGGGGCCGACCTGTTCGACCAGGCGGGTGAAGTCCGGCAGGCCGGTGACGATCTGCGGCGCGCTGCTCTGGGCGATGGTCGCCGTGGCCACCGGAGCCGAAGCGGCGGGCGGCGCGGCCTGTTCGGCGCAGGCGCCCAGCGGCAGGGTCAGCATCAGCAGGCCCAGAAGAGGAGTTCGGAGGGTATGTTTCATCGGACGCATGCCTTGTCTGGAGTGGGTCGATTCGGGAGATTCCGGGTATGGGCGTCCCGCGCCGGCGTCCATGGACAACCGGCAGAACGGGAACGGAGCGGACGTTTCAGTCCTGCGGCGACGGCGTGTCGCCGACCTCGGCCGGTGGCGGCGGGGCCTCGGCCGCCGGCAGATGCGGTTCGAAAGGATGGAAGGACGGCGCCGTGATGCTGCCGGGTCCGGCGTAGCGGGCGGTGTATTCGCCGGCGCTGTCCAGCGACAACGCCGAACGTGGCCACGGCCGCGCCGACGGCAGGACCGGTTCGGTTTGCGGTTGCAGGCTGGGGCGGAACGCCTCGGCCGCCGAGCCCGTCGTGCTGGCGATCACATCATCGGCCGGCGCCATGCTCCCGGCCGCAGCCAGTGCCGGCGCCTGCTCGACGACCGGAGATGCCGCGCGCGCGGCCTGCCGGGTCCGGGTGGCGCTGCCGCGTCCTGCCCCATTCTGCCGCCGCGGCAAGCTGGCCACGGCCAGCGCGGAGGCGGCGATGGCGGAAGCGTCGGCCGAGGCACCGGCCACGGATTCGGCGGCCGCCGGCGATTCGGTCGGGGCTTCGGACAGGATTTCCGCCGCAGGCAGGACCGCCACCGGTTCCGCCGGAGCGGCCTCTGCAGACGCGAATTCGGGCGAAGGCGTCGCCGCGGGCGTCGGCTGCGGCAACTGCCGGTTGGCCATGAACAGGGCGATGGCGGCAACCGAGGCTGCCAGCGCGCCGCCCCAGCGCAACAGTTGGCGCCGCGGCGCAGCCGTCCGTATCGCCGAACCATCGGCGGCAACGGAGACTTCGCGGACCTCGACGTCGGCGGCGACAGCCAGCGAAACCCGTTGCGCGAAACCGGCCGGCGCCGGCGCCTGAGCCTGGCCGCGCAGCACGTCGCCGCACAGTTGCCAGCGTTCCCAGCGGGCGTGCAGGTCCTGATCGTGTTGCAGCCGCCGCAGCAGGAAGCGGGCTTCGTCGGCGGACAGGTCACCGTCCAGCAGCGCGGAAAGCTGCCGGCGGCAGTGCAGTTCCAGCTTGTCTTCGTCGCGATCCATGGTCATCAGCGGGCACGCTCCCGGGTGGCACTGTCGGTATCCAGCAGGGGCCGGAGTTCGGTGTCGATGGCCTCGCGGGCGCGGAAGATGCGCGAGCGCACCGTGCCGATCGGGCAATCCATCTTCTGCGCGATCTCCTCGTAGCTCAGCCCTTCCACCTCGCGCAGGGTGATGGCGTCGCGCAATTCCGGCGGCAGCGCCTCGACCGCGCGCATTACCGTGCGTTCGAGTTCCTGCCGCATCAGTTCGCGTTCGGGGGTGTCGGTATCGCGCAGACGGGTACCGACGTCGTACTGCTCGGCTTCGCCGGCGTCGATGTCGTCGGTCGGCGGGCGGCGGTTGTGGGCGGTCAGATGGTTTTTCGCGGTATTCACGGCAATCCGGTGCAGCCAGGTATAGAACTGGGACTCGCCCCGGAAACTGCCCATCGCGCGGTAGGCGCGCAGGAACGCGTCCTGCGCCACGTCCTGGCATTCGCTCCAGTCGTGCACGTAACGCCCGATCAGCGCCAGCACCCGATGCTGGTACTTGCGCACCAGCAGGTCGAAGGCCGCGCTGTCGCCGTTCTGCACGCGCCGGACCAGTTCCAGGTCGGGCTCCTGCGATGGGGCAACTTCCGGTGAATCGACTTCAGCCATGCCGGGCCGCACTCCTGTCAGCTCGGCCATCGGCCGTAGCCTGTGACCGCGGTTGCGGGAAAAAGTTCAGAAGCCAGCGAATTCGGCTTCCTTATCAGACATTTAACGAAATTTGCCCGCATCGCGACCCTGCTGCATGTCATGCTGTGGGTTCGATATGCGGATTTGACGCGCGGTAAACAACCTCACGATCATAGCCGCCTTCCCCATACGCGAACGGATGGTCAGACCATGTCAGCAAGCTTCGACGGGCTGCGATTCAGCCACTGGCAGACCGAACTGCGCGAGGACGGCATCGTCCTGCTCAGCTTCGACCGGCAGGGCGCCCCGGTCAACGCCTTCTCGCAGGATGCGCTGATCGAACTGTCCGACCTGCTGGAGCGGCTGGCGATCGACCCGCCGAAGGGGCTGGTACTGCGTTCGGCCAAGGCCAATGGCTTCATCGCCGGCGCCGACCTGAAGGAGTTCCAGGAGTTCGACCGCCGCGGCACCGTCAACGATGCCATTCGCCGCGGCCAGAGCGTGTTCCAGAAGCTGGCCGAACTGCCCTGCCCCAGGGTGTCCGCGATCCACGGCTTCTGCATGGGCGGTGGCACCGAGATCTCGCTGGCCTGCCGTTACCGGGTCGCCAGCAGCGACGCCTCGACCCGGATCGGCCTGCCCGAGGTCAAGCTGGGCATCTTCCCCGGCTGGGGCGGCAGCGCCCGCCTGCCGCGGCTGGTCGGCGCGCCGGCGGCGATGGACCTGATGCTGACCGGCCGCAGCCTGTCGGCCAAGGCGGCGCGGGCAATGGGGCTGGTCGACAAGGTCGCCGAACCGGCGGTGCTGATCGATGCCGCGGTGGCGCTGGCGCAGGGCGGCACACAACGCCCGTTCAAGCAGCGCTTCATGGCCTGGCTGACCAACACCTGGCCGGCGCGGCAGATTCTGGCGCCGCAGATGGCCAAGCAGGTCGCGCGCAAGGCGCCGAAGGCGCACTACCCGGCCCCGTACGCGCTAATCGACGTCTGGCAGCGCGCCGGCGGCAAGGGCATCCAGGGCCGGCTGGACGCCGAGCGCAAGGCGGTGGTCAAGCTGGCCAGCACACCGACCGCGCGCAACCTGGTCCGCATCTTCTTCCTGACCGAACGGCTGAAGGGGCTGGGCGGCAAGGATCATGGTATCGGCCATGTGCATGTAGTCGGCGCCGGGGTGATGGGCGGCGACATCGCCGCCTGGTCGGCCTACAAGGGTTTCGAGGTCACCCTGCAAGACCGCGAGCAGCGCTTCATTGATGGCGCGCTGGGGCGGGCGCAGGAACTGTTCGCCAAACGGGTCAAGGACGAAGGCAAGCGGCCGGCGGTCGCGGCGCGGCTGCAGGGCGACCTGGACGGCGCCGGCGTGGCCAGGGCCGACCTGGTGATCGAGGCGATCATCGAAAACCCGGACGCCAAGCGCGAGTTGTACCTGTCGCTGGAACCGCGAATGAAGGCCGATGCCGTGCTGGCCACCAACACCTCGTCGATCCCGCTGGTCGAACTGCGCGAACACATCCAGCGCCCGGCGCAATTCGCCGGCCTGCACTACTTCAACCCGGTGGCGCTGATGCCATTGGTCGAGATCATCCGCCATGACGGCATGGCGGCCGACACCGAAAAGCGGCTCGCGGCGTTCTGCAAGGCGATCGACAAACTGCCGGTGCCAGTGGCCGGCACGCCCGGCTTCCTGGTCAACCGGGTGCTGTTCCCGTACATGCTGGAAGCGGCCACCGCCTACGCCGAGGGTATCCCGGGCGCGGTGATCGACAAGGCTGCGGTGAAATTCGGCATGCCGATGGGCCCGATCGAACTGATCGACACCGTCGGTCTGGACGTGGCCGCCGGCGTCGGCAAGGAACTGGCGCCGTTCCTCGGCCTGCCGATCCCGGACTCGCTGTCGAGCCCGCCGGAAGCCGGCAAGCGCGGCAAGAAGGACGGCCAGGGCTTGTACCGCTGGGAGGCCGGCAAACCGGTCAAGCCGGAGGTGGCGAAGGACTATCAGGCGCCGGCCGACCTGGAGGACCGCCTGCTGCTGCCGCTGCTGAACGAAGCCGTCGCCTGCCTGCACGACAGCGTGGTGGCCGATGCCGACCTGCTGGATGCCGGGGTGATCTTCGGCACCGGCTTCGCCCCGTTCCGCGGCGGCCCGATCGCGCACATCCGCGCCACCGGCGCCGACGCCCTGCTGCAGAAGCTCAAGGCGCTGCAGGCCGCGCACGGCGAGCGCTTCGCCCCGCGTCCGGGCTGGGACGCACCGGTCCTGCGCGAAGCCAATCCCTGACCCAACCCGGCGCGGACGCTGCGACGGCGTCCGCGCAAGACCATCGATTCGAGGAACCCCATGTTCAATCTCAGCGCCCCGACCTCGGGCACGTTCTTCCTGTCGCTGCTGCTCGGCGGCATCGGCGTGGCCGCCCGTCTGGGCTACATCCCGGCGCTGGCGCCGTATGCGTTCTGGATCCTGTGCGCCGGTCTGGTGGCGCTGCTGATCGGCAACCTGTTCAAGGGGCTGTGACCCGCAACCGGGAATTCAGTCCGACTACATCGTGTGCGTCGGCTTTTCCGCGTTCAGGGTGCCGGCCAGCAGGGTTTCGATCCTGCTGCGGATCGCTTCGCCTTCGCTGTTCTCGGCGAACTGCACGCCGATGCCGGCGGTGCGGTTGCCCTGCGCACCGACCGGGGTGACCCAGATGACCTTGCCGGCCACCGGCAGACGGTCGCTGGATTCGGGCAGGGTCAGCAGCAGGAAGACCTCGTCGCCAAGGAAATAGCGCTTCGGCGTCGGCACGAAGATCCCGCCGTTCTTCACGTACGGGATGTAGGCGTTGTACAGCGCGGCCTTGTCCTTCACCGCCAGCGACAGGATGCCCTGCCGTCCACCCGCACCCACTGCCGCATTCATCGCCTGCCTCCACGCTTGTCGTTGGCGGCCGCGGCGCGCATGCCGCTGCGCCAGGCCAGTAACAGGTCGGCCACCGCCAGATCGCCGCGGACCGTGGTGTCGAGCAGGTCGCGGGTCCGGTTGGCGGTATCGAACCAGACGGCCAGCTTGTGCAATTGCGACGGATCGGTCAAGCCGTCGCTCGCAGCGCCAGCAGCACGCGCCAGCGCCAGGTCGGCGGCGTGGCGCAGACGCAGGGCGGCGTGTTCGTCGCCGGTCCAGCGCTGCGCCGTCTCGACCACGGCGATCTCGCCGCGGGCCAGCCGCTCGAGGTCGCCGGCGACCTGCTGGCGCAACGCCAGGCCCTCGCTCTGCAGCCACTCGTCGGCCAGCCCGGGATGGCCGCGCGCGGCCTCCAGCGCACGCGCGGCATCGGCCTCAGCGTGTCCCAGCCGGCGCAGCCAGGCCAGCGCCTCGTCCGCCGGCGGCAGGCGGAATTCCAGCCGCTGGCAACGGCTGCGGATGGTTGCCGGCAGGCGCATCGGATTGGCGCTGATCAGCCACAGGTAGCGCCCCGGCGCCGGCTCCTCCAGCGTCTTGAGCAAGGCGTTGAAGGCCGAACGGTTGATCGCATCGGCGGGGTCGATGATGACCACCTGCGCGCGACCGTACTGCGGCGTCAGCGCCAGCCTCTGCGACAACGCGCGGATCTGGTCGATGACGATCTCGGTCCGCAGCTTGTCGCCCTTGGCGTTGGGGATGAACGACACCAGGCTCAGGTCCGGATGGGTACCGGCACGGATCAGCTGCAGGTTGCGGTCCTGCGGAGTCGGCTCGCCGCCGCAAAGCACGTACTGCGCCAGCCGCTCGGCCACCGCGCGCTTGCCCAACCCGGCCGGCCCGCAGACCAGCAGTCCGTGCCCCAGACGGTCAGCGCGCAGCGCGGAAAGGGCATGGTCGTAGATGCGCTGCTGCCATGGCGCGAAGGTTTCGCTCATCGCCCCTGCTCCAGCCAGGCTTCGACCACTGCCCGGACCGCCGCGGCGACAGTATCGACCGGTTGCGAGGCGTCGATAACGCGGAAACGCTGCGGTTCGGCCTGGGCACGGCGGCGGAAGGTCTCGCGCACGCGTTCGAAGAAATCGTCCTGCTCGCTCTCGATCCGGTCCGGCCACAGGTCGCGGCCGGCAGTGCGTGCACGGCCTTCGCGCACGTCTAGATCCAGCAGCAGGGTCAGCCCCGGCTTCACCCCGACCGCGCGCCGCTCCAGATCCTCGATCCAAGTGGGATCCAAGCCGCGACCCGCGCCCTGGTAGGCGTAGCTGGAATCGGTGAAGCGGTCGCTGACCACCCAGGCGCCACGCTGCAGTGCCGGCCGTACCACTTCACGCACGTGCTGCGCGCGCGAGGCGAACATCAGCAGCAGCTCGGTCTCCGCCGCCAGCGCTTCGCCATCGCGGTCCAGCAGCAGTTCTCGGATGCGCTCGGCCAGCGGCGTGCCGCCGGGCTCCCGGGTCAGCACGACCTCGACGCCGTGGGCAGCCAGCGTCTCGCGGATCGCCGACAGGGCGCTGCTCTTGCCCGCGCCTTCGCCGCCTTCCAGACTGATGAAATGCGGGTGATGGATCATCGCTTCGCTCACGGCGCCTGCCTCCGCGCCGCGCGCAATTGCCGCAGGTAGCTCGCCACCGCGGCATTGTGCTCGGCCAGAGTGGCAGAAAACGCGTGCCGGCCGCTGCCATCGCCCAAAGCAACGAAATACAGCGCATCGCCCGGCGCCGGGTTCGTCACTGCGCGCAGCGCATCCACACCCGGCATCGCGATCGGCGTCGGCGGCAAGCCGTCGCGAGTGTAAGTGTTGTACGGGGTATCGGTTTCCAGATCGCGGCGACGGATGTTGCCGTCGTAGCTGCTGCCCATGCCGTAGATCACGGTCGGATCGGTTTGCAGGCGCATGTCCAGCTTCAGCCGGCGGACGAACACGCCGCCGATCTGCGCGCGTTCGTCGGCCACGCCGGTTTCCTTCTCGATGATCGAGGCCAGGATCAGCGCTTCGTCCGCCGTGCGCAGCGGCAGCTCCGGCGAACGCGACGACCAGGCCTCGTCCAGCGCCGACTGCATCGCGTCGTGCGCGCGGCCGAGGACATCCAGGTCGCTGTCGCCACGGCTGTAGGCGTAGGTCTCCGGCAGGAAGCGCCCTTCCGGATGCTGATCGGGAAAACCGAGCGCCTGCATCAGCGCGGCATCGTCCATCCCGGTCGTCTTCTGCTCCAGCGGCGAAGCCGCGGCCAGCGCACGGCGCAGCTGGCGGAAATTCCAGCCTTCGACCAGGGTGATCCGGTACTGGATGGCCTTGCCGTCGCGCATGTTGACCAGCAACGCACGTGGCGTGGTGCCCGGCTCCAGCGCGTACTCGCCGACCTTGAGCTTGCCGGCCGCATCCAGCCGCCGCGCCAGCCAGCGCCACTGCAGGTCGCTGCCCTCGTCGATGCCGTGCGCCCGCAGCTTGCCCAGCACCCGCGCGAAGGAATCGCCGGATTCCACCTGCACGCTGTCGCCCAGCTGCAGACCGGCCAGCGGATGATCCGGGAAGCCGGCGTGCCGCTGCCACAGCCACGCCACACCACCGGCCGCGAGGGCGGAGAGCAGGACGAAGGCGATGACGACCGTCAGGCAGCCGCGCTTGAAACCCGATGCCACGCAGTTCTCGGAACAATGGAACAGGGGCGCAGGATAACCGCTCGCCGCCCCGGACTGCAGCTGCGGAACGCCGGCAGCACGCTCACAGGGCCTTCAGCACCCCGCGCGCCTTGGCGCGAGTCTCGTCCAGTTCGTGCTGCGGGTCGGAATCGGCCACGATCCCGGCGCCGGTGCGGAAGCGCGCCAGCCCGCCCTCAAGCTCGATGCTGCGGATCAGGATGTTCAGGTCCAGGTCGCCGTCGCGGTTGAGCCAGCCGAAGGCGCCGGTATAGGCCCCGCGCGGCGTGCGCTCCAGCTCGGCGATGACCTGCATGCAGCGCACCTTGGGGCAGCCGGTGATGGTGCCGCCCGGGAACACCGCGCGGATCACCGCGCCGGGCGTGGTGCCGTCGCGCAACCGGCCGCGCACGTTACTGACGATGTGGTGCACGTGGGCATAGCTTTCCACTGTCATCAGTTCGTCCACTTCCACACTGCCCGCCTCGCAGACCCGACCCAGGTCGTTGCGCTCCAGGTCGATCAGCATTACGTGTTCGGCGCGCTCCTTCGGATGGCCGACCAGTTCGCGAATGCGCTCGCCATCGTCGTCGCCGTCGAAGCGCGGACGGGTGCCGGCGATCGGCCGGGTCTCGACAGTGCTGCCATGTACCGATACCAGCCGCTCCGGTGAGGAACTGGCCACCGCCCAGCCCTGTCCCGCGTACAGCCCGGCGAACGGCGCGGGATTGCTGGCGCGCAATCGCGCATACAGGGCAGCAGGATCGACCGGCGCGGCGAAACGCGCCTGCCAGCCGCGCGAAATATTGGCCTGGAAGATGTCGCCGGCAGCCAGATACTCCAGCACCCGGCGCACGCCGGCAACGAATACCTCGGGATCTTCTTCGTCCACCTGCAACGGCGGTTGCCAGTCCATTTTCGGCAAGTCGGCGGCACATGCGAGGTCATCGTCCAGCCGCGACAGCAAGGCCTCGTGGCCGGCTTCGGCCAGCGCCACGCATTCACCGCTAGCGCGATCGCGCAGGATCGCCGCCGGACAACGCAGAGCCTCGGCGACCGGCGCCGAGCCGGACGGCATCGGCAGCTGCAGCACCGGCTCGACCTGCGCGGCCAGTTCGTAGCCCAGATACAGCGCCCAGCCGCCGCGGAACGGCCAGCGCAGGGCGGCAGCCGGCATATCGGTCATGCGTTCGCTGGACCAAGCCCGGTCCAGCACTTGCAGGAAATCGCCGGGGATCGTTCGATCCTGCGCATCGCGGACGCGGCCATCCACACCCAGCCGCAGCGCCTCGCCGCCGGCGATCAGCAGCATGTCCCAGCGTCCCTGCGCGGTTCCCGCCGCCACCGATTCCAGCAGCAGCGGATAGCGCATCGGCGCCAGCCGGTGCAGGGCCAGCAAGTCGGTCGCGGACGGCAGAGTGCGGGTCTGGGTCATGTCCGCCGGTCGCGGGAGTGGGAGCAGCAAGCCAGGGGCCGACGAGCCGGCCCCGCGTTCGGCAGTACGGCGTTGCGGGTCTTCAGAGCCGGCGGAACACCAGGGTGCCGTTGGTACCGCCGAAACCGAAGCCGTTGGACATCGCCACGTCGATCTTCTTCTCGCGCGCCACGTTCGGCACGTAGTCCAGATCGCAGCCTTCGCCCGGCTGGTCCAGGTTGATGGTTGGCGGGATGATGCCGTGATGCAGGGCCAGAACGCTGAAGATGGCTTCCACGCCGCCGGCGGCGCCGAGCAGGTGGCCGGTCATCGACTTGGTCGAACTGACCATTAGCTTGCCGGCGTGATCGCCGAAGGCGCGCTTGACCGCCAGCGTTTCGGCCAGGTCGCCCAGCGGCGTCGAGGTGCCGTGCGCGTTGAGGTATTCGACCTGGGTCGGCTCCATGCCGGCATCTTTCATCGCCGCGGCCATGCAGCGCGCCGGCCCTTCGCCGTTCTCGCTGGGCGCGGTCATGTGGAAGGCGTCCTGGCTGGCGCCGAAGCCGACCAGTTCGCAGTAAATGCGCGCGCCTCGGGCTTTGGCATGCTCGTATTCCTCCAGCACCAGGATGCCGGCGCCATCGCCCATGACGAAACCGTCACGATCCTTGTCCCACGGACGCGAGGCCTGCGCCGGCGCGTCGTTGCGGGTGGACATGGCCTTCATCGAGCAGAAACCGGCCATCGAGGTCGGCGACGAACCGCGCTCGGCGCCGCCGGCCACCATCGCATCGGCGTCGCCGTACTGGATGGTGCGCATGGCGATGCCGATCGAGTGATTGGCAGTGGCGCAGGCCGACACCGCGGAAAAACCCGGCCCCTTCAACCCCTTCATGATGCTCAGATGGCCCGGCAGCATGTTGATGATGGTGCTGGGAATGTAGAATGGCGAGACCTTGCGCGGGCCGCCATCCAGATAGCGCGCGGTCTGCTCCTCGATGCCGTAGATGCCGCCGATGCCCGAGCCGATGATCGCACCGACGCGCTCGGCGTTGGCCTCGCCGATCTCCAGCCCGGAATCCTCCAGCGCCATCAGCGAAGCGGCGATGCCGTAATGGACGAACACGTCCATCTTCTTGGCGTCCTTGAGGTTCACCCAGCGGGTCACGTCGAAGTCGCGCACCTCGCCGCAGATGCGGGTGGAAAAGGCCTCCGCGTCGAATCCGGTCAACGGGCCGATGCCAGAGCGGCCGTTGACGATGCCGTCCCAGCTGCTGGCCATGTCGTTGCCCAGCGGCGACACCATGCCCATGCCGGTCACCACAACGCGACGCTGCTTCATTCGCGACTCCTGCAATTTTGCGCTAGCGCGGCACACGGGCCGCTTCCAGATACGCACGGGGCCGCATCAGCGGCCCCGGCTTGTTTCCTTCCCTTGCGGGGATCAGGCCTTGACGTGGGCCTTGATGTAGTCGATGGCCTGCTGCACCGACGTGATCTTCTCGGCTTCCTCGTCGGGGATTTCGCACTCGAACTCCTCTTCCAGCGCCATCACCAGCTCGACGGTGTCAAGCGAGTCCGCGCCCAGATCGTCAACGAAGGATGCGCTTGTGGTGACTTCTTCTTCTTTGACGCCAAGCTGCTCGACTACGATCTTCTTGACGCGCTCTTCAATGCTGCTCATGTATGTCGCTCCAGACGGAGTTGGGTTGAACGAAGTATCTCCTCGACGACGAGGAAAACCGGGGGATAGTTTAGTGGAAAGATCGCGCCGTGACACGCCCGACTTTCCGCAGTCCAATCAATCACTTGTAGCGTGAATTTGCTTACGGCATGTACATGCCGCCGTTGACGTGCAGGGTTTCGCCGGTGATGTAGGCCGCATGCGGACCGGCCAGGAAGGCCACCGCGTGGGCGATGTCGCCCGGCTGGCCCAGGCGTCCCAGCGCGATCTGCCCGACCAGCGCGCTCTTCGCGTCTTCCGGCAGGTCGCGGGTCATGTCGGTTTCGATGAAGCCCGGTGCGACCACGTTGACGGTCACGCCGCGGCTGCCGATTTCCTTGGCCAGCGATTTGCTGAAGGCGATGATGCCGGCCTTGGCCGCGGCATAGTTGGCCTGCCCCGCATTGCCGGTCAGGCCGATCACCGAGGCGATGTTGACGATGCGACCCTTGCGCGCCTTCATCATCCCGCGCATCACCGCCTTGCTGGTGCGGTAGATGCTGGTCAGGTTGGTGTCGAGGATGGCCTGCCAGTCCTCGTCCTTCATCCGCATCAGCAGGTTGTCGCGGGTGATGCCGGCGTTGTTGACCAGCACGCTGACCGCGCCGAATTCCTTGCCGATGGCATCCACCAGCGCCTCGATCGCCTCGGGTTGGGTCACGTCGAGCGGACGACCGTGGCCGCCGAACGGCGCCAGACGCTGTCCGATCGCATCGGCGCCTGCCTGCGAGGTGGCGGTACCGATCACGGTGGCGCCCTGCTCGGCCAGCAGGTCGGCGATGGCGGCGCCGATGCCGCGGCTGGCGCCGGTAACCAGCGCGATTTCGCCTTGCAGAAGCTTGCTCATGTCGGGAATCCTGTCATTTGCCCGGCTTCGGGCCGGAAAATCCGGGGTCGCATCAATCGCGTTGCCGTCACGCCCACTCTTCCAGCGCACCGGAAAAGTCCGGTGGCGCGGCCAGCGAACGTGCATCCAGCGACTTGTCGATGCGCTTGACCAGTCCGGTCAGCACCTTGCCCGGACCGCATTCGGCGATGCGCGACACACCGCTCGCGGCCAGCGCCTGCACGCATTCGGTCCAGCGCACCGGCAGGTACAACTGGCGCACCAATGCCTCGCGAATGCCGTCGAGATCCTCATGCACGCGCGCATCGACGTTCTGCACCACCGGCATGGCCGGCAATCGCCACTCCAATCCGGCCATGGTTTCGGCCAGCCGGTTGGCCGCTTCGCGCATCAGCGGCGTGTGCGAAGGCACGCTGACCGCCAGCTTGACCACCTTGCGCACGCCGCGCTCGCCCAGCAGCGCGATCGCGCGATCCACTGCCGCCGCGTCGCCGCCGATGACGATCTGTCCCGGCGAATTGAAATTGGCCGGCACCACTACCTGGCTGTCGCTGGCAGCCTCGCAGACCTCGGCCACCAGCGCATCGTCCGCGCCCAGTACCGCCGCCATCGCGCCGACACCGGCCGGGGCGGCGTCCTGCATCAGCTGCCCGCGCAGACGCACCAGATGCGCGCCGTCGTGCAGGCTCAGGGCGCCGGCCGCCACCAGTGCGGTGTATTCGCCGAGGCTGTGACCAGACAGGCGCACGGGCGCGGGGCCCTCCTGCTGCTGCCAGGCGCGCCACACGGCGATGCCCGCCGCCAGCAACGCCGGCTGCGTGTATTCGGTGCGGTTGAGCATTTCCTCCGGCCCGCCCTGCGACAGTGCCCACAGATCGACACCGGCACCGTCGGAGGCTTCGACGAAGGTGTCGCGAACGATCGGGTGCAGTTCGGCCAGTTCGGCCAGCATCGCCACGGACTGCGAGCCCTGTCCGGGGAAAACGAAAGCAATGGAGGATTCGGTCATGCGGTCGGAAGCGGCCAGAAAAACTCAGGCCGCGATGATACGGGCGAATGTGCCGATCTGTCTGTACGAGGGAGTATGCGCAGGCGCCGCGCTCAATAGCGCAGCAGCGCCGAACCCCAGGTGAAACCGCCGCCGAACGCCTCCAGCAGCAGCAGCTGTCCACGCTGCACCCGTCCGGAACGGATCGCGGTATCCAGCGCCAACGGCACCGAACCGGACGAGGTGTTGCCGTGCTTGTCGACGGTGACGATGACGTTGTCCATCGACATGTCCAGCCGCCTGGCGGTGGCTTCGATGATGCGCAGGTTGGCCTGGTGCGGAATCAGCCAGTCGAGGTCGTGCTTGTCCAGGCCGTTGGCGGCCAGGGTTTCGTCGACCACCGAATCAAGGGCCTTGACCGCGTACTTGAACACGTCGTTGCCCTTCATGATGATGCGCGCGCCGGCATTCGGCTCGACGCCGTTGAATCCGGCGGATACGCCGACCGGGTTCCACAGCAGATCCTTCTTGCTGCCGTCGGCATGCAGGTGCGTGCTCAACACACCGGTCTCGCTATCGGCCTTCAGCACCACCGCACCGGCGCCGTCGCCGAACAGCACGCAGGTGGTGCGCTCGGTCCAGTCGACAATCCGGCTGAGGGTTTCGGCACCGATCACCAGCACGGTCTTCGCGTCGCCGCAGCGGATGAACTTGTCGGCCACGCTCAGCGCGTAGACGAAGCCGGAACAGGCGGCATTGACGTCCATCGCCGCGCAGCCGTCGGCACCCAGCCGCGCCTGGATCAGGCAGGCGGTGGACGGGAAAATCAGGTCCGGCGTGGTCGTGCCGACCACGATCATGTCCAGGTCGGCGGCGCTGACGCCGGCCGCTTCCATCGCACGGATCGCGGCCTCGTAGCCAAGATCGCCCGTGGTCTGGCCCTCGGCGGCGAGGTGCCGCTCGCGGATGCCGGTGCGGCTGCGAATCCATTCGTCGCTGGTATCGACGCTCTTGGCCAACTCGTCGTTGGTCACGGTGCGCTCCGGCAAGAAGCTGCCGGTACCGGCGATGCGCGAATAGATGCGGCTGCCCGGTGCCTGGGTCATGTTGTCTCCATCTGCATGGCCCGCCACGGGCCGTGGATCACTGCAAGGTCATGGACAGCTGCCGCGGCACCGACAAGACGGCGCCGGGAAGGCCCGGCCGGCGAAGATCAATCTTCGTCGACGACCGCGGACTTGGTGGCGATCACCTTCTTGCCGCGGTAGTAGCCGTCGGCGGTGACGTGGTGGCGCAGATGGGTCTCGCCGCTGGTCGGGTCGGTCGACAGCTGCTTGGCGCTGAGGGCGTCGTGCATGCGGCGCTGGCCACGACGGGACGGGGTGACGCGGGATTTCTGTACAGCCATGGTCTTGCTCCAACTTCGTGTTCGGGTGACGGCCGTGGTGCGGCCGGTTCTGCTTTGGATTCAGTTTTTCTTCAAGCCGGCCAGCGCGGCGAACGGGCTGGCCTTCTGCAACTCTTCTTCCCCGGCGGGCCAGTCGCGTTGCACCGCGTCCGACTCCGGGGCCGTGGGCACCAGCGGTACCGCCAGCACCAGTTCGTCCTCCACCAGGTCCAGCGGACGCAACTGGCCGTCTTCCGGCACCAGCAGGGCCTCGCAGCCCGGCGGCAACGCGGCCTCGTCCTGCTCGTCGCGGATCAGGCCCAGCCGCTGGGTGATTTCCACCGGCAGGGCGAACCGCTCGAGGCTGCGCTGGCACACCAGCGGCAATGCCGCCTGTATCTGCAATTCGACGCACGGCCCCTGCAATTGATCGTGATCGAACTGCAGGACGTAGCTCGCTTCGCCCTCGTCGTCGGCCAGCAATCCCTGCAGGCGCGCCAAGGCCGACAACGGCACCCGCCCTTCGAACCGGCGCCGCGCCGCCGCCATGCGCCAAGCATCCAGAATATCGGGCACCCGCGATGACGGCATGTCTGGGGACATAACCTGCGAATTATCAATTAGATGCGGGACGAGTGTCAAACCGTCCCCGGCCTGCGGCCGGATCGGCCAGAATGCCCCTCCCCCGGCCCTTGTTCCCGCCAATGCGACTGATCCTGGCTTCCACCTCGCGCTATCGCGGCGAATTGCTGCAACGGCTGCGGCTGCCGTTCGAGACGGCGGCCCCGGGGATCGACGAATCCCCGCTGCCCGGCGAGCCGCCGCCGGTGCTGGCGGCGCGGCTGGCGAAGGCCAAGGCCGAGGCGGTTGGCAGGCAGCAGCCGGGGGCCTGGGTGATCGGCTCGGACCAGTGCGCCGAGCTGCTCGGAAAGCCGCTGGGCAAGCCCGGCCACCGCCAGGCGGCGATCAAGCAGCTTGCGGCGATGTCCGGACATCCGGTCGATTTCCATACCGCCGTCTGCCTGTGGCGCGACGGCACCTGCCTGCAGGCCATGGACACCATTACGGTCCGCCTGCGCCCGCTGTCCTCGGCCGAAATCGAACGCTACGTGGACGCAGAACAGCCGCTGGACTGCGCCGGCAGCTTCAAAAGCGAAGGCCTGGGCATCGCCCTGTTCGACTCCATCGACAGCCACGACCCCACCGCCCTGATCGGCCTGCCGCTGATCGCGCTGTCGCGATTGCTTCGTGAGGCGGGGTTCGAACTGCCCTGAAAACCCCCACTGCACGAATCGCGATCCGGATCAGGGCCGGATATCTATCGCGGTTTCGATCCAGATTTCATCGCTGCCGTCGGTACCGTGCAGTCTCAAACCGAGCCAATGCCTTCCGGCCGACATGCCGGAGACATCAACTTGGGCCTTGAAGCCTATGCGCGGAAGATTTGGGTCCCTGGAGTGTCCCCGATAGAACTGCTCCGTCACCCAAGCTTCCGGAACTCCATACATCGCATCCGCTACTGGCTTGTCGTCCAGCATGACCGTCACTACCTTGATGCCCGCGCCCTCCTTGATCGCCCAGCCTTGAACGGCAAATTCCCGCGAAACCCGTTCGCCCGGCCGGGGCTGGTTGATGTGCGCAATGGCTGGAGCGATGCACTTGCCTGCACCACGCTGTGCCGGCAGGCGGAACAACAGAAACCGCTGGCCACCATGGTCGATGCTGACCACGCGCGGTGGTGGCAACGGCCCGAGCCGTTTGCACAGCGACTGGTAGTAATCGACCTGTTCGCGCAGTTTGACGTCGGTCGAAGTCACCACCAGCAACACCGGGCCATCGCGACTACCGTCGCTCTGCAGGCTCCACAGACGCAGTTGCGGGGCGCGGCCGTGCTTGTGGTTGAGCGGATGATCGAGGACGGCGATGTCGGCATCGTCGAGCGCGAAGCCCAGTTCGGCGCCGGCCTTGAAGTTGTCGGCCAGCACTCGCGTCCCCGCAGGCATGTCGCGCAGTTCCTCGCGCACGGCGTCGGCCAGTCGGTCCCAGCCCGAGAAATTCGACGGGTAGTACTTGCTGGCCGCGGCCTGTTCGCGCAGCTCGGGCACGGACACGGCGACGTAGTAACCAAGCACGGCAATCAGCCCGATACCCGCCAGGATCCAGCACAACCTGCGCCAGAACACCGGCCAGGCCGCCAGGCAGGCGGGTACGCCGATCAGCAGCGCCACGTAGCCCGGCAACGGCCAGTGGAAACTCACACGTTCGACATCGGCGAAGAAGCCCAGCACGAAGTAGCCCAGCGTCGACACCCCGCCGAGCAGGCCGAAATATCGCCACTGCACCGGCATCGCCGGCATCGGCCGCAGGCTGCGCGCGAACACCTGCATCAGGGCGACGAACAGCAGCGGCGTGACCAGAGCCGCCTGGATCAGCAGGAACCACAGGCCGCCGGACTGGAACGCCCACGGATGGCGCTCGACCAGCTGGAAGCGCAGGCCGGCGTCGGCGTTTTCCAGGTTCCACAGCAACAATGGCGCCCATGCCGCAATACCCATCGCCAACGCGATCCAGATGCGCACGTCGCGGAACAACCGCCGGCCATCGGGCAGGAACAGTAATGCCAGAAACCCGACGCCGATCACGCCGACGAAGCGGTAATGGCTCAACGCACCGATCACCAGCCCCAGCGCCAGTTCCGCGGCCGAGGTGCCATCGATACCGCGCAATAACCGCGCACCGGCGTCCAGGCACAGCACGGTGGCGAACAGCATCGGCACGTCCGGCAAGGCCAGAATGCCCAGCGAGCCGGCCAGCGGCATCAGCAGCATCAGGCTGCCGGCACGCCAGCCGAAATTTTCGCCGTACCAGCGCGCGGTGATGTGCGCGACCAGCCACGGCAACAGCGCCGCCAGCAGCAGGAACGGCATCCGCACCGCCAGCACGTGCTGACCGCCGATTTCGGTGCCCAGCCGGATCAGCCACGCGGTCAATCCCGGCAGGTCCGAATAGGCCAGCGCCAGATGGCGACCTTCCTGCCAGTAGAAGGCTTCGTCGACGAACAACGGCAGCCGCGCAGCGACCAGCAGCTTGATCGCGGTGATCGCGATCCACAGCGCCAGAAAGACGTGCCGCGCGCGGTTTTCCTGTTGCATATGCCGTTAGACTTCCCGAAAACCGTACAGGGAACACGATGACCGCACCCTCGCCGCACATGCTACCCGATGCCTTGCGACAGTCGCTGAAGCAGGCGCAGGAACAGGTCAACGCGATGGTGCTGGGCAAGGCGCATGAAGTGCGGCTGGCGTTCGTCGCCTTGCTTGCCGACGGTCACCTGCTGATCGAGGACCTGCCGGGGCTGGGCAAGACCACGCTGGCGCACGCGCTGGCTGCGACCCTGGGGCTGAAGTTCCAGCGCGTGCAGTTCACTTCCGATCTGTTGCCGGCCGACGTGCTGGGGGTGTCGGTCTACGACGCCGGCACGCGCCAGTTCCAGTTCCACCCCGGTCCGGTATTCACCCACGTGTTGCTGGCCGACGAGATCAACCGCGCGCCGCCGCGCACGCAGAGCGCCCTGCTCGAAGCGATGGCCGAACACCAGGTCACTCTGGACGGCGCCACCCATGCCCTGCCGGAGCCGTTCTTCGTCATCGCCACCCAGAACCCGGTCGACCTGTCCGGCACCTATCCGCTGCCCGATTCGCAGCTCGACCGCTTCCTGCTGCGGCTGGCACTGGGCTACCCGAACGCCGAATCCGAACGCGCCCTGCTGGCCGGAGATGACCGCCGGCGGATGATCTCGCAATTGCAGCCGCTGCTGTCGGCCGACGATGTGCTGGCCTTGCGCCAGGCCAGCGAGAGCGTGCACGCCAGTCCCGCGCTGATCGATTACGTGCAGGCCCTGCTGACGCGCAGTCGCGTGCATCCGGGCGTGCGCGTCGGCCTGTCGCCGCGCGCCGGCTTGGCCCTGCTGCGCGCCGCGCGTGCCTATGCCCTGCTGCTGGGTCGGCAGCACGTGGTGCCGGAAGACGTGCAGGCGCTGTTCGCCGCCGTTGCCGCCCACCGTCTGGTTCCGGAGGCCGAAGCCAGCGCCTCGGCCGGGCTGGCCAAGGCCATCCTGCACGTGGTGCCCGTGGACTGAACCGTGTTGTCGGCCTGGCGCCAGCGCATGGCGGAACGACTGCGGCAACTGGCGCGCCCGCGCGCGCCGGAACCCCTGCCGGTTGCCATCGGCCGCCGCCGCGTGTACGTGCTGCCGACCCGTTTCGGCCTGTTCTTCGCCGTGCTGCTGCTGGCGATGCTGCTGGGCGCGCTGAACTACAACAACAACCCGGCGCTGTTGCTGGCCCTGCTGCTGGGCGCCACCGCAATGGCCAGCATGATCGTCGCCCACCTGCAGTTGTCCGGCTTGCAGGTGCAGGCGCTGTCGGCCGAACCGGTCCCGGCCGGGCAGGCCATCGTCCTGCATCTGGCGCTCTCGGCCGCCGATCCACGCCCGCGCCGCGGCCTGCGCGTGGAGACCGGGCCGGCGCATGCCTACCTGCCCGCCTGGCGGGATTCGACCGTCGCGATTCTGGAACTGCCCACCCAGCGCCGCGGCTGGCTGCCCAGACAACGCATCCGCCTGTCCAGCACCCAGCCGCTGGGGCTGGCCCTGGCCTGGGCGTGGGTCTGGCCGGACAGCGCCTTGCTGGTCTATCCGGCCGCGGAGCCGCAAGGACCGCCGCTGCCTTCGGGACAGGGACAGGCCGAACGTTCGCGGCTGAGCCCGGCCGGCGAGGACGTCCATCACCTGCGCGGCTACCGCGCCGGCGATCCGCGGCGCGCGATCGCCTGGAAACCCTCGGCCCGCCGCGACACCCTGCTGGTGCGCGAATACGAGCAGCCGCTGGGCCAGGACATCGTGCTGGACTGGGCCTCGCTGTCTTCGTTGCCGTACGAAAAGCGCATCGCCCGGCTGGCGCACTGGGTGGAACTGGCCGAACGCGAGAGCCGCAGCTATCGGCTGACACTGCCGGCGCAACCACCGCTGGGGCCTTCGCTTGGCGCCGCCCACCGCCACGCCTGCCTGCGCGCGCTGGCCCTGCTGCCGCAGGCCGAGGCGGAATGAGATGACCGCCCAGCCACCATCCCTTCGACTGGATTCCGGCGCCCGCGCGTGGACGCTGGTCGCCGCCGCGGCCTGCCTGCTGCCGTTGCTGCTGCAGCTGCCGGCGATGCTGGCCTGGGGCGCGGCCGGGGTCGCTACCGTGGTGGCGATGCTGTCGTGGCAACGCCCGTTGCCGGCCTGGTTACGCGTGCTGCTGGCCATGGCCCTGCTGGCGGCGGTGTTCTGGGTCATGGGGCCGCGCCCCGGTCGCGATACCGGCTGCGCCCTGCTGGCGGTGATGCTGGCGCTGAAACCCTCCGAAACCGCCAGCCTGCGCGACGCACGCAGCCTGCTCGGCTTCGCCCTGTTCGCCCCGTTCGCCGCCTTCCTGCTCGACCAAGGCCCGCTGAGCATGGGGCTGGGCCTGCTGGCGGTGCTGACGGCCTTGCTGGCCCTGCAACGGCTGGCCGATGCCGAAGCCGGGCTGGTCACGCGCGGATTGTCTTTGCGCAGGGCATTGCCGGCGACCGGCAAACTGGTCCTGATCGGCCTGCCGCTGGCGCTGGTCGCCTTCTGGCTGTTCCCGCGGCTGGGTTCGCCGCTATGGGGCGTGCCGGAACGCGCCCTGGCCCGGCCCGGGCTGTCGGACGAAATGACGCCTGGCGAATGGATCGACCTGCTGGCCGACGACACTCCGGCCCTGCGTGCGCAGTTCTTCGGCCCGGCGCCGCCGCCGGAACAGATGTACTGGCGCGGCCCGGTGCTGTGGGACTTCGACGGCCGCCGCTGGACCCGGCCCATGGGGTTTCGCGGACGGCCGGCCGAACCCTTCGTCGCCGGCCCGGCGCGCTGGGATTACCAGATCGAATTCGAACCCACCGACCGCCGCCAGTTGGTCGCACTGGACCTGCCGCTGGCAGCGCCGGCGCAGGCCCGCCTCGACGGCGATTACGGCCTGTTCGCCGACCGACCGCTGAGCGCGCTGAGCCGCTGGCGGCTGCAATCGGCGCCGCCGGCCCGTTACCAGCCACAACTTTCGCCCGCGCTGCGACAGCTGGCCTTGCGCCTGCCATCCGGTTACAACCCGCGCACACTGGCGCTGGCCCGGCAATGGCGAGCACAGGTCGGCAATGACGATGCCGCCATCGTCGATCGCGCCCTGCAGATGATCCGAGCCGACTTCGGCTACACCCTGACCACCCCGCTGCCGGGGCGCAACTCGGTCGACGAGTTCCTGTTCGAGCAGAAACAGGGTTACTGCGAGCATTTCAGTTCGTCCTTCGTGGTGCTGATGCGCGCAGCCAGGATTCCGGCACGGGTGGTCACCGGCTACGTCGGCGGCTATCGCAATCCGTTCGGCGATTACTGGGTGGTCCGGCGCATGGACGCGCATGCCTGGGCAGAGGTCTGGTTGCCGCAGCGCGGCTGGGTGCGCGTGGACCCGACCGCGGCGGTGGCGCCCGAACGCATCTACGACACCCTGGAGGATCGTCTGGGCCCGCAGGCCGATGCCCTGCCCGCGCTGACCCGCTTCGTCGATTTCGGCGACTGGCTGCGACGCGGATGGAACGATCTGGTGCTGGGCTTCAACTCGCAGCGGCAGAAGATGATGCTGTCCTCGTTCGGGGTCGACGAACTGGACGAAGGCGACCTCGGCCTGTTGTTTGCGGTATTCGCGATCCTGGCGCTGGCCGGCATGGCCTGGCTGCTGGCCCGGGGCGAACGCCAGCGTGATCCCCTGCTGCGTGCCTGGCACCGGCTGGGACGGCGCTATGCCCAGCTCGGACTCGGCCGCGAACTGCATGAACCGGCGCTCACTTGGGCCGCCCGTGTCACAAAAACAACCGGCAACGAAGAGCTGTCGCTGCTCAGCCAGCGTTTCAGCAAGGCGCGCTACGCTGCCGACGTTGGGGATACCGCCAGACTGGTCCGGGACCTGCATCGGCATCGCCCCCGTCACAGGAGTCCGCCATGAAAACCCGCTTCCTCCTTCTGGCCTCCGGCCTGCTGCTGCTCTCGGCCTGCGCCAGCGTGCCGCAGCCGCTGCAGGGCGACTTCGCCCAGGTCAGCCCGCGCGACTCGGTCGCCAGCGCCCAGCCCGGCGCCACCGTGCGCTGGGGCGGCAGCATCATCGAGACCGTGCCCGGCCAGGACAACACCTGCTTCCAGCTGATCTCGCGCCCGCTGAACAACTCGGGCCGTCCCGACAGTGGCGCCAGCGACGCCACCGACGGCCGCTTCATCGCCTGCCGCGCCGGCTTCTACGACCCGGCGGTCTTTGCCGAAGGCCGCGAGATCACCGTGATCGGCCGCATCGACGGCTACCAGGACACCAAGATCGGCGACTACGACTATCGCCTGCCGCGGGTCACCGCCGACGTGATCTACCTGTGGCCGGAAGTGAGCGAAGTGCGGACGCGCTATCCGTACTACGATCCTTTCTGGGGCCCGTACTGGGGTCCCTACTGGGGACCGCGCTGGTGGTGGTGAACCGCTGACCGCTTCCTTATCCCGCAACGCCGCCTCCGGGCGGCGTTGTCGCATCCGCGATCAGCCAGCGCCGAAATGCCCCAGCGGCGCACCGGCAAGCAGGTGCAGGTGGATATGGAACACGGTCTGCCCAGCGTCCTCGCGGCAGTTCATCACGACGCGGTAGCCGTTTTCGGCGAAGCCCTCGCGGCGCGCATATTCGGCCGCGGCCAGCGCCAGCTTGCCGATCAGATGCGCCTGCTCCGGCTGCAGGTCGTCAAGCGTCGGGATCAACTCATTCTTCGGAATGAACAACACGTGCACTGGCGCCTGCGGCGCGATGTCCTTGAAGCCCAGCACATCGTCGTCCTCGTAGACGATGGTGGCGGGGATTTCGCGGCGAATGATCTTGCCGAAGAGGGTGTCGTTCATGGCGTCATATCTTCCTGAATCCGGAATCGCTTCATTGTAGGAGCGGCGTGAGCCGCGAATGCGTTTCATCCAGGCGTGTCGCCCGAATCATGCTGCGTCATTTGACGGCGTAAGCTTTAATGGCCGTTAGCACCCAGCCTGAGATAGGCGTCAAGGATCGCTTCTCGATAAGGCGCTGGAAGCACATCATAGTCTTGCGCCCGCTCCGCCAGCTTCAAGTCCAGGTTGGTAGACGTGTCGTACCCAGACGCCACTGCACGCAGAACCAGCAACGTACACGTTACAAATTCCCGCTCATGTCCTGGTTTCAAGGAATTCGCACAAAGCTCAATAACCTCGTAAGGATGCCAGTAGAGCCCTTCAGTCAGGTGATGGCTTGGACCAGCAACCAGCTTTTTGAGTTCTTCAAAGTGAATGTCGGCGTCAACACCGTAGTCGCACTCAGCAATAAACATCAATTCTGAGGGCGTTAGTGATTGAAGAAGCTCATCGAGCATTGATCTGGGCGCAAACACCTGAATTAAGCCGTGCCGTGAAGCGACGTTAGCCTGAATGAGTTGTTAGGTCACATAGATTAGCGCCGCTCGAATTCTTTGAGCATGACGCTGTGCAAGTGCTCAACTTGAGCTTGCAACCTGTTCACTGCCTTCTTTGTATCTACGAGATATCCGATTGCAAAGGCGAGACCAATGAGTGTAAGCACTTGAAACCACATGACCTCTCTCCAATTTCACTCTCTCTATGGAGCCTAACGCGCCCTACAACGTCATTTCGCTGCGCGAGCCGAAGGCGTGCTGCAGCGTGCCGCGATCGACGTATTCCAGTTCGCCGCCGAGCGGTACGCCGTGGGCCAGCCGGCTCGGGCGCACGCCGTGCTGGCGCGCCAGTTGCGCCAGGTAGTGCGCGGTGGCCTCGCCTTCCACGGTCGGATTGGTGGCGATGATCAGTTCGGCGACCTCGCCTTCGGCCAGCCGCGCCGACAACCGGTCCAGACCGAGTTCGGCCGGGCCGATGCCGTCCAGCGGCGACAGCCGCCCCTGCAGCACGAAATACACGCCACGGAAACCGGTCGCCTGTTCGATCACCAGCCGGTCGGCCGGCGATTCGACCACGCACATCAGCTGCCGGTCGCGGCTGGCGCTGGCGCAGATCGCGCACAGATCGCCCTCGGTGAAGTCGCGGCATTGCACGCAATGCCCCACCCGCTCCATCGCCGCCTCCAGCGCTTCGGCCAACCGCCGCCCGCCTTCGCGCTCGCGTTCCAGCAGGTGGTAAGCCATGCGCTGGGCGGACTTCTGCCCGACGCCGGGCAGCACCTTCAGCGCCTCGATCAGTTGTTCCAGCAACGAAGCCGTCATTGCGCTCGCCGTGCCCTGTATTCGCCCGATGCCGTTCCCCGCCGTTGACGGGAAGCGGAATCAGAACGGCAGCTTCATTCCCGGCGGCAGCGGCATGCCGGCGGTAGCCGAGCCCATCCGGTCCTTGGTTTCGGCATCGACCTTGTTGGAAGCGTCGTTGAA
This sequence comes from Pseudoxanthomonas kalamensis DSM 18571, assembly GCF_010211745.1. Classification (GTDB taxonomy): domain Bacteria; phylum Pseudomonadota; class Gammaproteobacteria; order Xanthomonadales; family Xanthomonadaceae; genus Pseudoxanthomonas_A; species Pseudoxanthomonas_A kalamensis. The sequence continues at coordinate 226,007 of NZ_PDWQ01000004.1, forward strand.
GGCGGCGGCGATCAGGTCTTCCAGCATCTCCGCATCGGACAGCACCGACGGGTCGATCCGCACCTTGCGGCATTCCTTGCTGCCGGTCAGGGTCACGCTGACCATGCCGCCGCCGGCGCTGCCGGTGATTTCCAGCTTGGCCAGTTCTTCCTGGGCGCGCTGCAGGTTTTCCTGCATCTTCTGCGCCTGCTGCATCAGTTGGGCGATGTTTCCACGCATGGGGTCTATTCCTCGAAGGGACGGATGGAGTCCGGCACGAGCCTGGCGCCGCGCTGCTCGATCAGCCGCTGCACGTCCGGGTGGTTCATGAAACTTTCTTCGGCCGCGCTCTGGCGCTCGTCGCGCTCGCGGTGGTTGCGCTGCTGCAGGGTTTCGCCTTTGGCACCGCCGGTGTCGAACACGATCTTCGGCATCCCGCCCAACGCCGGCGCCAGCGCTTCGGCCAGGTCTCCGACCGAACGCTCGGTGCGCAGGTATTCGAATCCGGGCGCCAGCGACAGCCGCAGCACCGCGTCGGCGTAACCGGCGAAGGCGGCATTGGCAGCTAGTTCGCGCGACGGCCCCTTCAGCGCACAGGCGCCGACCAGATCCAGCCACTGTTCGGCATCGCGGATCTGGCGCGACGGCACAGCCGCGGGCTCAACCTTGCGTTCCACGGGCGGCGGCGGAACCGCGGCAGGCGCGGGTTCGGCCACAGGCGACGTCGCCGCCCTGGCAGCGGCAGCCGGCGCGGCCGGCGTCTTGCCGCCTTTGGCTCCACCTTCCTGTGCCTGCGGCGCGGGCGTCGCCGCGGCAGGTGTTGCCGGCGCCATCGCCGTCATGTCGCCGGCCTGGGCCGGGCGGAACGCCAGCATCCGCAGCAGGCTCATCTCGAAGCCGGCACGCGCGCTGGGCGCCAGGTACAGGTCGCGGCGGCCGTTCAGCGCCATCTGGTACCACAGCTGCACCACTTCCGGCCGCAGGCGATCCGCGAAGGCGTCCACCTCGATGCCGTCGGCCTCGATCTCGGCCCCATTGACCAGCTGGCGGACCTGGATCCGGTGCAGGGCCTCGGCCAGCGCCTCCAGCACCCCGCCCCAGTCCGGGGAAAATTCGGCCAACCGGGCCACCGTCGCCAGCAGCGTGACGCCATCGCCATCTGCCAGCGCCGCCAGCAAGGCGTTGACCTGAGTGCGGTCGACCGTGCCCAGCATCGCCGCCACGGTGGCGTCATCCAGCTTGCCGCCGGCATAGGCGATGGCCTGGTCCAGCAGCGACAGGCCGTCGCGCAGCGAGCCGTCGGCGGCCTTGGCGATCTGGCGCACGGCGCCGTCGTCGGCCTCGATGCCCTCGGCGGCCAGGATCTTGCCGATCTGCCCGGAAATCTGCGCCTCGTCCAGCCGTTTCAGGTTGAACTGCAGGCAGCGCGACAGTACCGTCACCGGCAGCTTCTGCGGGTCGGTGGTGGCCAGCAGGAACTTGACGTGCTCAGGCGGCTCTTCCAGCGTCTTCAGCAGCGCATTGAACGCCGCCTTCGACAGCATGTGCACTTCGTCGATCAGATAGACCTTGAACTTGCCGCGCGAAGGCATGTACTGCGCGTTCTCGATCACCTCGCGCACGTCGTCCACGCCGGTGTTGCTGGCCGCATCGATCTCCAGCAGGTCGATGTAGCGGCCGCTGTCGATATCCAGGCAGGCCGCGCATTCGCCGCAGGGCTCGGCGCTGGTGCCGCGTTCGCAGTTCAGCGACTTGGCGAAGATGCGCGCGATGGTGGTCTTGCCGACCCCGCGGGTGCCGGTGAACAGGAAGGCGTGGTGAACGCGGCCACTGTCCAGCGCATTGGTCAGGGCACGGACGACGTGCTCCTGGCCGACCAGTTCGGAAAAGCGCCGGGGCCGCCACTTACGGGCGAGGACGAGATACGACATCTGTCCATTGTGCCCCGCCAGGCAGATCGTTCCAAGGACGGATTCACCGCGCCCGCCATCACCGGGCCGGATGAACGGACCCGCGCCCGTTCCTGCCGCCCCAGACGCCGGGGGCTCGCAATAAATGCCTGTGCCCGCTAGAATTTGCGCCCCTGAATGGCGTCCGGATGGCCGTATTCGGGTCCGGAGAGGTGTCCGAGTGGTTGAAGGAGCACGCCTGGAAAGTGTGTAAGCGTCTAAACCGCGCTTCGGGGGTTCGAATCCCCCTCTCTCCGCCAGTTATCCAACAGGTAGTGGCTCCGGCCAAGCAATTCCGGAACTCCCCTACTAAAAGACCTACCACGCCTGATGTACTGGGCCATGTGGGCGAGAAGGCCACCCGTCGAGGTGGCCTTTTTGTTGTTCAGAGCTTGGCCCGCTGGCTCTCGGTCGCCTCTCGCTTCGCGTCCCGCTCCGCCTTGATCTTGGCAGTCAAGATACTCATGGTTCCCACGTTGGGACCACCCAATGTCGGTAGCTTCGCCATCGTCATGTCCGGGCTCTCCAGCTTCACGAACGTTCCCACCGGCAACTTGGTTACGTCTGTAAGGTACCCCCCCCGATTCAACCAATGATCGCGGCGATCTGCCCGGCCCGCACGGCAACGCATAGCGGCTCGGTTCAGCCCTTTACCAGTCGACCATCCTGCATGTGCAACAGGCGATCAAAGACATCCAGCGATCGTTGATCATGGGTGACACACAGCACGCTGGTTCCCTGTTCCCGGGCAATCCTGCCAAACAGTTCGAAGACCTGCCGGCCTCGCCTTGAATCAAGCGCAGCCGTCGGCTCATCGGCCAGGACCAGCTGCGGGCGATTGGCCAGCGCCCGAGCGACGGCCACACGCTGTTGCTCTCCGCCCGACAATTGCCGCGGCAGGTTGTTTTCGCGATGGATGACATCCAGATATTCGAGGAGTTCCCGACTGCGGCGAGCGGCATCCTCGCTGTCCTTGCCGTCGACCTCCATTGCGATTTGCACGTTCTCTCGCGCGCTGAGGAACGGAATCAGGTTTGCCTTCTGGAACACGAAACCAATATGCCGACGCCGGAAGGATCGCAACCGCGAACCGGCAGTGTCATCGGGATTGATCGCCTGGCCGGCAACGAACACCTCACCGCTCGTGGGCGGTTCCAGCAATCCTGCTATCAAAAGCAGAGTGGTCTTTCCGCATCCGCTGGGGCCAAGCAATGCGGCAAGCCCTCCCGTTTCCAGCTTCAGGTCGATTCCGTCCAATGCGGTGACTTGCGTGTCGCCCGAACCATAGACCTTACGGACTCCGCGCATTTCCAGCGGGCACGGGCGGCTCACGACAGTACGTCCTGGGCACGCACCGACAGCGCCTTCATGCAGCCGACCGTACTGCCAATCAGGCACGTTACAAGGACGATGCCCTGCAGAAGCAGCGCGTCGGCTGGCAGCAAAAACAATCTGCGCGGGAAAACCGGAGCCATGAGATGGGACATGGCCGTCGCCAGCAGCGTACCCCCGATCCCGAGGAGTACCGCCTGTTGAAGTATCATCCCCACGACCACGCCATTTGGGGCCCCAATGAGTTTAAGCATGGCAATGGTGTGCAGCTTCTCCAGCGTCATCGTGTAAATGATCAGCGTGACAACCACCCCGGTAATCACGACCAGGATTGCCGTGAACAGCAGTATCTGTTTGCGAAGCCGTTCAAGACGACCGTTGACCAGCAGGTCTCGTTGTTGATCGCGTGTCACGACCGAAATGTCCGGCCAGCCGGACAGGACCCGGTGCAGCGCGGCAATGTCCGCACCAGGCTCTAACCGCAACATCACTGCAGCCACAGCACCCGGATCCATGTTCTCGGAAACGATGCCACGCGAAGAAGCGGCAGCCTCTTCGCGCCGCAGCAGTACCGCCTCGCTCGGAGCCCATGCGCGGATGGTCAACAGATCCTGCAGGCTGACACCAAGAATGGGATCTCCGTTGGACTCGAGCATGCCATGCATCAGTCCAACGACGGTGTAGTCGTCATGACCTACATGAAGAATGTCGCCTACCGCAACGCCAAGCGAATCATCCGCCACCAGTTCGTAATGCCCTGCCCCCAGGCCACGCCCCTCGGTGAGCGGCAGCCAGACACCGGCATCCATCGGATAATCCAGTCCCAGTAGGCTGACCTGCCGCAAGTCGCCGTCGACCCCGATGCGCCGCGACACGCTTGCGTAGGCGCGGGCCTCGGCGACGCCCGGGACACCCTCTGCGCGCTGCACAAGGTTGCGGCGCACCGACGAAGCCTCAGCAAAAGGCCCTTGGGTGCCGCCCTGAACCAGCCAGATGTCCGCTCCGATACGGTCGATCAGCAACAGCGCATCGCTGACAATGCCGCGATACACGCCGTTCATCATCATTGCCGCGGACGTCAGCAATGCGATGCCGAACCCGGTCAACGCGAAGCGCAGCGCATTGTGGCGTATGTCGCGCCAGGCCAGATTCATCATTGCGATGCAGGCCGGATGCGCCGGCCAAGAGAGAGTCCAGTTGGCGCAAGCACAACTTCTCCTGCCGCTAGGCCCGACACGACTTGCACACGATTGTTGCCGCGCGCACCCAGAATAACGTCCCGACGACGCGCACGCCCGCCAACATCGACCCAGACCTGGTGACGCCCCTCCCGGTTGACGACCCAGCCCTGCGGAATGCTGAGGGCATGCTCGACGGTACCAAGCACGATGTCGACATCAGCGCGCTGGCCAAGCGCCCATGCCGGCGGCAGAGTGTCCAGTTCCAGATCGACCGCCAGTTCACGGGTCTCTCCATCCACCTCACGGCCAATCCGGCGAATCTTTCCACTGAAAGGTGTATCGGGTGCAGAGCGAAAGCGGACGGTGACAGTCTGTCCCGGCTGCAATACAGATAGTGAAGCTTCGTCCACACGTGCAGACAAGACCACCGAAGCCTGTGAAACGAGGTGGATGATTACGGTTTCGGGGGATGCAAGATCGCCGATACTGACATGGCGGGCAACGATCATGCCCGCAAACGGCGCATGAACGACGGCCTCCCCGGCATTGACGCTGGCGACGTTTGCCGCTGCGCAAGCCGCTTCAAACTCCGCCCGCGCACGCGGGATGGCCGCAGCGGCATTGCTCGACTGTGCCAGTGCAGTTTCATGCTCGGCAATTGCCGCATCGAGATCTGCACGACTAATGAACGCACCAGCTTGGAGCTCCTTGGCCCTGTCCAGTTTGCGCCGGCTCAACTCGACCGCCGTGCGTGCCTGACTGAGCTGAGCAAGGGATTGCTGCACACCGGCCTGTGCAACCCGCACACTTGCCTCAGCTTGCTCCAATGTGGCGCGCAGAGAGCGGTCATCCAGTTGCGCCAGTCGTGCACCAGCATCGACAACATCGCCAACATCAACCGGCAGTAGAACCACGTGACCCGTAACTTTGGGTCTGAGCGCCGCGATATCCAGCGCATCCAACGTGGCAGGGGCACGTATCGTTACCTCGAATTGCCCTGCCTGTACCTGCTCGCGCGGGGGAGCATCGGCCCGAAGCAAATACCATGCAAGCATCAGGACAAGCGCAATCGACAGAACCGCCGCCGCCCGGAACCAGCAGCGTTTGTGGAAACCGTTATACATGTCGGAAGTGACTGGCGAGAAGATGATGAAAGAAACGGATCAAGGCCGTGACGACCGACCATGACCGCCATCCGGGCCCGCATCAGCGCATTGGAGTCAACTGCGCCAGCATGGCTTGCGATTGCATCGACAGCAGGCGCAACACCTCGGACGTAATCGCAACGGAGATAGCATGCCAACTTCGTTGTCACGAATGGCTGTCGAACTGTAAGCATGTATTACGGAATGCGGCTTGCAGAATTCGCTACCTTGCTGAGCTTGCGCCGTGCAGGAGGCAGTGCAAGCGATCGCCTTGGGGACAAGTTCCGCATCGAGGCGGTGAAGCTGCGACCGGGCCGGTGGTCGAAGATATTTGGACGGCCATGCGACAGCCGAACACAATCATCCGGATCGTACGTTCTCGCGGTAAACCCGATGAGTCCGAAATTCGGGATTTCGCCGCTTGAACTACCCCCAGACAGCCCCTCAAATTGACGGGCCTGCGCCCGTATGGGACACTTTTCGCACATCGCGGGGGCGCGCCCACACCGGGCAAACTTACTTCAAGCGCCTGTTTTTATTGGGAAATTTTATACAAAGGACCTGATTTCCCACTCTTCCGCCAGCTTCCCGGGCCGCGCGCTGCGCGGCCCGCGTCCATGGTGACCCCGTCGGTCCCTCGCGACGCTAGACCGAAAATCCCGCCAGGGCCGGAAGGCAGCAACGGTATCGGTCGACGCGGGTGCCGAGGTCAACCGGCGGGGTCGCCACCTTTTCGGCCCTCAAAGAAGCCGCCATTCACTCCATCCTGTCGTTGCGACGGCATCATTGTCCTGACTGCCTACTCATCGCGCGGCGCGCGCTCAGCCCAGATTCTGCCCGGCATGCGCCTGCAATGCGGTCGGTTCGGCCAGGATAATGACCTCACCGGGATGGGCGACCCGGTGCCCGCGCGCAGCCAGTTGTTCGCCTTCCGCCGTGCTGGCGTAGTGGTACAGCAGGCAGCGTTGCAGCAGCGCCGGCGGGTACTCGCGCTCCAGGTCGTCCACCCCGCTGTGCGAAGGGTTGCCGTGCAGGGCGCAATCGTGCGCGACCAGTTCGTTGTCGTCGGCGTAGCGCGCCAGCATTTCCGGGATCGGCCGGGTATCGCCGGTCCAGACCAGGCTGCCCTTCAGTCGTAAGCCGAACGCGCTCTGCGGCCAGTGGTGACGGACCGGGAACACCTCCAGGCGCACGCCCTGGTGCCAGAACGCCTCGCCGACCGGGATCACCTGGAAGGCGTCCCACAGGTTGACCCCGCCTTCGGCCAGCACGTTGGGGTATTCGCCGATGCGCTGGTGCAGCAATGGCAGCAGCGGCGCCGGCACGTACAGTTTGACCCGCCCGCGCCGCGCTTCGGAGAACCAGGCGCTGACGAACAGGCGCTCGAAGCCGGAGACATGATCCAGGTGCGCATGAGTCAGGAACAGCGCCGACGGATAGGCGCCGTCGTATTGTTCGAGGTAATGACTCAGGCCCTCGCCACCGCAGTCGATGGTCAGCCACGGGATGCCGTCGCGCTCCAGCGTGGCCATGGCGGATCCCAGTTCCACTGCGAAGGCGTTGCCGACGCCTTGCAGCCGCAGGGTCCAGGCCATCAGTAGCCGCGGCCCCAGACCGTATCGTAGGCGCGCCGCAGGCGGGCGAAGTCGTACTTCACTTCGTCCTCGCCGCGTTGGCCGCGCAATTTCAGCATCGAGCGCTGCAATCGCGCCAGGTTGCGTTCGCGCCAGCCGGTGGCCGGGATGCGCAGCGCGCAGCGGTCGAAATCGATGATCCAGCCCTTGCCCTGGCTGTCGAACAGCAGGTTGTGCGCGTTGAGGTCGGCATGGTCCAGGCCGGCACGATGGAAGCGCGCCACCAGCCGGCCGGCCTCTTCCCACGGCGCGTCGGACCCGGCCACCTGCATGCGGTCGGCCAGCGAGCGCACGTCCTGCAGCCGCTCCAGCAGGATCGAGGCCCGATAGCGCAGCCCTTCGCGCACATAGCTGGCGGCCACCGGCCGCGGTACCGGCAGGCCTTTCAGCAGCAGTGCGCGGGTCAGGTGGAATTCGGCGAAACTGCGGGTCCGGTCCGGTCCGGACCACCAGTAAAGGTCGCGGCTGAACTTCGCCGCCAGCCCGCCGCGCCGGTATTGCCGCAACACGCAAGGCGCGAACGGCGCATCGACGAACCAGGCGCCGCCGCGGCCGCCGCTGTCCACCGGGCGCGCCTTGTCGCCCCAGAATTCGGGTGACATCCATTCCGGCCTGGCTTGCCGAAAGCACTCGCGGTCGAACAGAATCGCTCCCAGCCCACGCTCCGTGTGGAACGGCGTCAGCGTTTCACGGGCATCGAAATCGATCATTCCTTCCGAGTCTATCAATACTTGCCCGCAATTCCTGCCTCGATCTGCATCCTGCGCCTGTCCGCGCTCGGCGATGTCACCCATGTTCTGCCACTGGTGCACACGCTGCAGGCGCACTGGCCGCAGACGCGTTTGCATTGGGTGATCGACAAGGCTGGGCACCGACTGCTGGAGGGCCTGCCCGGCGTGACCTTCCACGTCTACGACAAGAACAGCGGACTGGCCGGTATGCGCGCGCTGCGCCGGGAACTGCCTGCCGAGGGCTTCGACGTGCTGCTGCAGATGCAGGTAGCGGCCCGCGCCAACCTGCTGTCGGCCTTCATCCGCGCCCGCCGCCGGGTCGGCTACGACCGCGCGCGCTCCAAGGACCTGCATGGGCTGTTCGTCAACGAACGCATCCCCGACCGTCCCGGCATCCACGTGCTCGACGCCATGGGCAGCTTCTGCGAGCCGCTGGGCCTGAAGCAGACCGAGGTGAGTTGGAACCTGCCGGTTCCGGCGGCCGCACGCGAGTGGGCTGCCGCCCAGTGGCCACAGGACGGAACCCCGACCCTGCTGATTTCGCCCTGTTCCAGCCACGTGCGCCGCAACTGGTATCCCGACCGCCATGCCGCGGTCGCCGATCATGCGCTGGCGCACGGCTGGCGGGTGGTGCTGTGCGGCGGCCGCAGCGAACTGGAGCGCAGCACTGCCGACGCCATCGTCGCGGCGATGCGGGGCCAGGCGCTGGACCTGGTCGGCAAGGACACCCTGAAACAGCTGCCCGCCCTGCTCGAACGCGCCGACTTGGTCATGACCCCGGACTCCGGCCCCATGCACATCGCCAACGCCATGGGCACCAGGGTGCTGGGCCTGCATGCGGCCAGCAATCCGCGTCGCAGCGGTCCGTATTCGGATCTGCGCTACTGCGTGGACAAGTACGATGCTGCCGCGCGCAAGTATCTGGGCAAACCGGGCGAGGCGCTGCCGTGGGGCACCAAGATCGAATTCGACGACGTGATGGCGCTGGTCGAGGTCAAGGACGCGATTGCCGCGTTCGAACGCTATCGCGCCGACCAGCGGTAACCGCCAGAACCCGATACCGGCCGGGATTTTGCACTTGCAGCATTCATCCGAAAGCTCCATACGCCTGCGAACGTGATTGCGTTGTCATCTGCAGGCCGAATACTCTGTCCGCACCACAGGGGAGAACCGCACTTGAGCCTCGCTGCCCAATCCGCCGCACAGCTGCGCAAGCTGTGCAGCCACTATGCCCAGCCGCAGACCGGCAAGGCCATCGGACAACTGCTCAATACCCTGCCGCCGTTGCTGGCGCTGTGGGCGCTGATGGCCTGGAGCGTGGTCGGCGACTGGGGCTACGGCTGGACCTTGCTGATGGCGGTGCCCGCGGCCGGGTTCTACGTGCGCCTGTTCATCATCCAGCATGACTGCGGCCACGGCTCGTTCTTTCCCAGCCGCCGCGCCAACGACGTGGTCGGGCGCTGCCTGGGGGTGATCACCCTGTTCCCGTACGGCTACTGGAAGAAGACCCACGCCATCCACCACGGCAGTTCGGGCAATCTGGACAAGCGCGAGATCGGCGACATCATGACCCTGACCGTGGCCGAATACCGCGCCCGCTCATGGCTGGGCCGCCTGTCCTACCGCCTGTACCGCAGCGTGCCGGTGCTGCTGGGGGTGGGTCCGTTCTACCAGTTCGTCATCAAGCACCGCTTCCCGTTCGACCTGCCCTTCACCTGGAAGAAGGAATGGGCCAGCGTGATGCTCAACAACCTGATGCTGCTGCTGGCGATCGTGCTGCTGGGCTTCGCCATCGGCTGGCATACGGTGTTCCTGGTGCATCTGCCGATCGTGCTGCTGGCCGGCGCCACCGGCGTCTGGCTGTTCTACGTGCAGCACAATTTCGAAGGCGCCTACTGGGTGCGCAAGGACGGCTGGGATTCGGCCAAGGCCGCGATCGCCGGCAGTTCCTATTTCGACCTGCCGGCGGTCCTGCACTGGTTCACCGGCAACATCGGCTACCACCACATCCACCACCTGGCCAGCCGCATCCCCAATTACCGGCTGCGCGAGGCGTTCCAATCCAGCAGCCTGCTGCAGTCGGCACCGCGGCTGACCCTGTGGTCCAGCCTGAAGTGCGCGCGGCTCAAGCTGTGGGACGAGGAAAACCAGCGGATGATCGGATTCGGTCAACTCGCCAAGGCGACCGGCTGACACGGGAACGCAGCAGCGGCTGCAATCAGGGCGCCGCGCCGCTGCGATAGTCCTGGTAGGACTTTTCCTCGACGTAGCTGGAGCCCAGCGCCAGGTTGATCTCCTTCTTGATCCGTGCGCGTTCGTCGTTCTCGAAATACACGCTGCGCGCCAGTCGGATGAATTCGTCGTCGAATTCCTGCGCCTTTTCCTTCAGGCGGATGTCGTCCTCGATCTCCCACAGGCGCTCGTTGACCGCCTTCAGCTGACCACGCAGCGCCGCGATATCGTGGCCGGCGGCCGGGTGCGCCATCCACGTGCTTTCCAGCGCCGACAGTTCGTTGCGCACGTTGGTCAGCTTGGCCGGATCGCCGATGCGCTCGGACTTGATCTGCAGGATGGCGATCTTGTCGAGCAGTTCGCCGAAGGACACCGGGGTATGAATCTCGGACATGTGCATTCCCTGTAACCAAGTGGCGGCATTGTATGCCCTGCCATCCAAGCCGCCTACGCCTGCGGCTGGCGGATTTGACATTGGCACTGCCCGTGTCAGGATCGGGACATCACCACTCCCGGGAGATTGCCATGCTCCACTCCGCATTCCGCGTCCGTTCCCGACTGCTGCTCACGGGCACCTTGCTGACCTCGATTGCACTCATCTCCACGGCCAGCGCACAACAATCCAAGGATTCCGGCGGTTTCACCACCACGGACCAATCCAGGCTGAAGACGCCTGCACGATCCTCGCAGACCGCCAAGGGCGGGGTGAAGACCAGCGACTCCTCGGAAATCCGCTCCACCGACGACAGTAGCGTGCAGGTACAGGGCGGCAGCTTCGGCACCAGCGACACGTCCGAAACACGGTCGCAGTCCAGCACCATTCGCACGGACAGCGGACCGCACAACGAAGACCGCTCCAGCCTTTCCCGACCAGCGCAAAGCACGCTGAAGGTCGAATCGTCGCAGGTCAAGCCGGCTTCGCACTCGAAGCTGAAGAACGAACAGAGCACCCTGCGCGTCGAGAACGGCGACGACGGCAAGAAGCAGGACAAGAAGGGCGACTAGGCCGGCGACCGGTTCACTGCCTTCCGGACACGAAAAAGCCCCCGTTCGGGGGCTTTTCGTGCAACTGGCGGAGAGGGGGGGATTCGAACCCCCGAGGCGCTATTAACGCCTGCCTGATTTCGAGTCAGGTACATTCAACCGCTCTGCCACCTCTCCGGATCTGCTGCCCGGCGCGGACGCCGGGGGCGTGATGATAAGGACAGCGACCGGCGCGGACAAGCCGGCGCCGGCCTGCCGGCCTTATTTATTCGGCCGCCGTGCCCTCGCCTTCGGCCACGGCCTTCATCGACAGGCGGATGCGGCCCTGCTTGTCGACTTCCAGAACCTTGACCTTGACCACGTCGCCTTCCTTCAGCTTGTCGCTGACCTTCTCGACGCGCTCGGACGAGATCTGCGAGACGTGGACCAGGCCGTCCTTGCCGGGGGCGATGGTGACGAAGGCGCCGAAATCCATGATCTTGGCAACCTTGCCTTCGTAGATGCGACCCGGCTCGACGTCCGAGGTGATCTGCTCGATACGCGCCTTGGCGGCCTGCGCGGCGGCGCCGTTGACCGAGGCGATGGTGATCGTGCCGTCGTCCTGAATGTCGATCTGGGTCCCGGTTTCCTTGGTGATGGCCTGGATGGTCGAACCACCCTTGCCGATCACTTCGCGGATCTTGTCCGGGTGGATCTTGATCGTCAGCAGACGCGGCGCGTAATCGCTCAGTTCGGCGCGCGGCGCGGTCAGCGCGTTGGCCATCTCGCCGAGGATGTGCAGGCGACCGGCCTTGGCCTGCGCCAGCGCGGTCTTCATGATCTCCTCGGTGATGCCGTCGATCTTGATGTCCATCTGCAGCGCGGACACGCCTTCGGAGGTACCGGCCACCTTGAAGTCCATGTCGCCCAGGTGGTCTTCATCACCCAGGATGTCGCTCAGCACGACGTAACGGTCGCCTTCCTTCACCAGGCCCATGGCGATGCCCGCCACCGGCGCCTTGACCGGCACGCCGGCATCCATCAGCGCCAGCGAGCTGCCGCAGACCGAAGCCATCGACGAGGAACCGTTCGATTCGGTGATCTCGGACACCACGCGGATGGTGTACGGGAATTCTTCCAGCGACGGCATCACCGCCAGCACGCCACGCTTGGCCAGACGTCCGTGGCCGATCTCGCGGCGCTTCGGCCCCATCATGCGGCCGCACTCACCCACCGAGTACGGCGGGAAGTTGTAATGGAACAGGAAGTTTTCCTTGTACTCGCCGCTGACCGCATCGATCACCTGACCGTCGCGGGCGGTGCCCAAGGTGGTGATCACCATGGCCTGGGTCTCGCCGCGGGTGAACAGCGCCGAACCGTGGGTACGCGGCAGCACGCTGGCCTTCACGGTGATCGGGCGCACGGTATCCAGCGCACGGCCATCGATGCGGACCTTGGTGTCCAGCACCGAGTCACGCATGGTGCGGTACTCCAGTTCGCCGAACTCCTTGGACAGCTCGGCCGGATTCCAGCCCTCGGCCTCGACGCGACCAGCCAGCTGTTCGACCACGTCCTTCTTGATCGCGGCGATGGCGTCGCGGCGCTGCAGCTTGTCGCGCACCTGGAAGGCTTCGGCCAGCTTGCCGCCGACGGCTTCCTTCAGCGCGGAAATCAGCGCGTCGTTCTTGGCCGGGGCGACCCAGTCGCTCGGCTTGGTGCCGGCTTCGACGGTCAGCTCGTTGATCGCGTTGATGACCTTCTGCATCTCGCGATGGCCGAAGGTCACCGCGCCCAGCATCACCTCTTCGGACAGCAGCTGCGCTTCCGACTCGACCATCAGCACGGCGTTGGCGGTGCCGGCCACGACCAGCTCCAGCTGCGACTCGGCCAGTTCGCTGGCGGTCGGGTTGAGGATGTATTCGCCATCCTTGTAGCCGACCTTGGCGGCAGCGATCGGGCCCTGGAACGGGGTGCCGGCCAGGGCCAGGGCGGCGGAGGCGCCGATCATGGCCGGAATGTCGCCGTCCACTTCCGGGTTCAGCGACATCACCGTGGCGATGATCTGCACTTCGTTCTTGTACTCTTCCGGGAACAGCGGGCGGATCGGACGATCGATCAACCGCGAAATCAGCGTTTCCTTCTCGGTCGCGCGACCTTCGCGCTTGAAGAAGCCGCCGGGAATGCGGCCGCCGGCGTAGAACTTCTCCTGGTAGTCGACGGTCAGCGGGAAGAAGTCCTGGCCTTCGCGCGCGCTCTTGGCGGCGACGGCGGAGACCAGCACGACGGTGTCGTCCATCCGGACGATGACGGCGCCGCTGGCCTGGCGAGCGATCTCGCCGGTCTCCAGGGTCACAGTGTGTTTGCCGTACTGGAAGGTCTTGGTGATTTTTGCCACGTTGGTTCCTTAAGGAAGCTTTCTTGACTGGACCGTCCGGAACCCCTGCCCCGGGCGGGTGGCCGTGCAGCCGGCCGGTGATGCGATTGCGTGTTGCGGAAAAACGAACCGCGGCGCATCACTGCGCCGCGGCGGGTATCTGGATCAACGGCGCAGACCGAGTTTCTCGATCAGGGTCTTGTAGCGGTCGCCGTCCTTGCGCTTGAGGTAGTCGAGCAGGCTGCGGCGGCGGTTGACCAGCTGCAGCAGGCCGCGCCGGCTGTGATGGTCCTTCTTGTGGGTCTTGAAGTGCTCGCTGAGCTGTTCGATGCGGGCGGTGATCAGGGCCACCTGGACTTCCGGCGAACCGGTATCGTTGGTGCCGCGCGCGTGCTCGGCGATGACTTTCTGGGTATCGATGGACATGGTCGTTTCTCTTTTCTGGATGCGTGACCGGCAGGAACGCGGGCTGTCCTCCGCGCGCACCACCTGGCTCGCCGTTTACTGTCGATTGGGAGTGGCCGTGAAGGCCGATGTGCCGAAAATCGGCGCGCGTATTGTAGTCGCAGCCGCCTTTTGAAACAAGGCGTTAACAATCCCCGTCCGGGGAGATGTCGGGCCGGTTGAACAGCCGCTGCGGCGCCAGTCGGTCCTCCCCGTCCAGGCTACCCAGGCCCAGTGCCAAGCCCTCGGGGCCGAACACCGCCACCGGCCCGGGGCGCCCGGGTACCCCGGCCAACCGCTGCCCCTGACGGAAACGCAGCGCGGCCGCCTCGGTCAGCTCGACCGGCGGCAGCCCGACCAGCCCCGCCTCCAGCGGCAGCAGACAGGCGTCCAGCGACCGTTCGTCGCGAGCGGCCAGTTCGCGCAACGCCTCCAGCGTCCACATCCGCGGTTCGCGAAACGGGTCCACCCACAGCCGCCGCAGTTCCTGCACATGGGCGCCGCAGCCCAGCGCCTCGCCCAGGTCGCGGACCAGGCTGCGCACATAGGTTCCGGAACCGCATTCCACCTGCAGCCGTAGCAGCGGCTCGCCGTCGTCCAGCAGGTCGGCAGCCGATTGCAGTTCGAAGCGGTGCACGGTCACCGGACGGGTTTCCACATCCACCGCTTCGCCGCGGCGCGCCTTGGCGTACAAGGGTTCGCCGCCGCGCTTGAGCGCCGAATAGATCGGCGGGCGCTGTTGCAGCGAGCCGGTCAGCGAGCGCAGGACCGCATCCAGCCGGCCCAGCGGGATCGGCGGCACTGGGCGTTCGCGCAACACCTGGCCTTCGGCGTCGTCGGTATCGGTGGTGACGCCCAGCCGGGCGACGGTGTCGTAGGCCTTGCGCGCGCCGAGCAGGCTGCCGGCGATCTTGGTGGCCTCGCCGAAGCACAAAGGCAGCAACCCGGTCGCCAGCGGGTCCAGGCTGCCGGTATGCCCGCCCTTGGCCGCGCGGAACAGGTGCCGCGCCTGCTGCAGGGCCTGGTTGGAGCTGAGCCCGGACGGCTTGTCCAGCAGCAGGATGCCGTCCAGCGGGCGGAAGCGGGTCTTTTTCGGCTTCTGCGTCATCGGCGCGATTGTAGGCGCGGGAAGGCGGAAGCGCCGCTGCGGGTAGCCACGCGCCGCGGCGCGGCCGTCATTGCGATTCGTCGGACCCGTCGTGGTGCGGCAATTCGCTCAGCAGGCGGTCGATGCGCTCGCCGCGGTCGACCGAGTCGTCGTAGTGGAAGTGCAGCTCCGGCACATGGCGCAGCTTGATCGCCCGCGCCAGCGCCATCCGCAGCTCGCGCGCAAGCTCCTTCAACCCCTTCACCGCCTCGGCGGAACGCTCCGGTTGCAGCGCGGTCACGTACACCTTGGCATGGGCCAGGTCGCGGGTGACCTCGACGTCGGACACGCTGACCGAAGGCAACCCGTACTCGCGCACGGCCTCGTGCACCAGCGTGCCCAGCTCGCGGCGGAGCTGGGCGGAAACGCGATCGGTGCGGTGGAAGGACTTGGAAGGCATGATTCAGGAGCGAGTGAAGAGGGAAGAGAAACGAGTGGAAGCGGGATAGGATCGACGAAACTCGTTCCTCATTCTTCTCCACTCGTTCCCCGCTTCATTACAGCGTGCGCTGCACCTCGATGCGCTCGAAGCATTCGATCTGGTCGCCGGCCTTGACATCGTCGTAGGCCTTCACGCCGATACCGCATTCGGTGCCGTTGCGCACTTCCTCGACGTTCTCCTTGAAGCGACGTAGCGATTCCAGTTCGCCTTCGAAAATTACGGTGTTGTCGCGCAACACGCGGATCGGGCGCGACTTCTTGACCACGCCTTCGACCACCATGCAGCCGGCGACCGCGCCGAACTTGGAGCTGCGGAACACGTCGCGGACCTCGGCGATACCGATGATCTCTTCGCGGATCTCCACGCCCAGCAGGCCGGACGCCACCTGCTTCACCTGGTCGATCACGTCGTAGATGATCGAGAAGTAGCGCAGGTCCACGCCGTTGGTCTCGACGATCCGGCGCGCGGAGGCGTCCGCACGCACGTTGAAGCCGATCATCGTGGCCTTGGAGGTCACCGCCGCGTTGGCATCGGATTCGGTGATCCCGCCGACGCCGGAGCTGAGGATGTTGATGCGGATCTGCTCGTTGGACAGCGCGGTCAGCGAATGCCGCAGCGCCTCCACCGAACCCTGCACGTCGGCCTTGACGATCAGGTTGAGGACCTGCTGGCCCTCGCCCTTGCCCATCTGGGCCATGATGTCTTCCATGCGGTTGCCCGCCGCCTGCACCAGACGCGACTCGCGGCGCTTGGCGTCGCGCTGCTGGGCCACGTCCTTGGCCAGGCGCTCGTCCTCGACCACGACGAAGTCGTCGCCGGCATCCGGCACGCCGGACAGGCCGAGGATCTGCACCGGGATCGACGGACCGGCCGAATCCGGCTGATTGCCGGATTCGTCGAACAGTGCGCGCACGCGGCCGTACTGCACGCCGCAGACCAGGTAGTCGCCCTTTTCCAGCTTGCCCTGCTGCACCAGCACCGTCGCCACCGGGCCGCGGCCCTTGTCCAGCGAGGATTCGATCACCACGCCGCTGGCGCGGCCGTCGGCCACCGCCTTCAGCTCCAGCACTTCGGCCTGCAGCGAGATCGCGTCGAGCAGTTCGTCCACGCCCTGCCCGGTCTTGGCCGACAGTTCGACCATCTGGATGTCGCCGCCGAATTCCTCGGCCACGACTTCCTGCGCCAGCAGTTCGTTCTTGACCCGCTGCGGATCGGCTTCGGACTTGTCGACCTTGTTGATCGCCACGATCAGCGGCACGCCGGCGGCGCGGCTGTGCTGGATCGCCTCGATCGTCTGCGGCATCACGCTGTCGTCGGCGGCCACCACCAGCACCACGATGTCGGTCAGCTTGGCGCCGCGGGCGCGCATGGCGGTGAACGCGGCATGTCCGGGGGTGTCGAGGAAGCTGATCACGCCCTTCGGCGTTTCCACGTGATAGGCGCCGATGTGCTGGGTGATGCCGCCGGCTTCGCCGGTGGCGACCTTGGTGCGGCGGATGTAATCCAGCAGCGACGTCTTGCCGTGGTCGACGTGGCCCATGATGGTGACCACCGGCGGGCGCGGGAGCTTGTCGCCCTGCACTTCCTCGGCATGCGCCAGCAGCGCGTCCTCGGCGTCCTCGCTTTCGGCGCGAACGGCCCTGTGGCCCAGTTCCTCGGTGACCAGTACCGCGGTGTCGTGATCGATGCTCTGGGTAATGGTGGCCATCACCCCCATCTTGAACAGCGCCTTGACCACGTCGCCGCCCTTCAGCGCCAGCTTCTGCGCCAGATCGGCCACGGTGATGGTTTCGCCGATGGCGATCTCGCGCACCACCGGCGCGGTCGGACGCTCGAATCCGTGCGCGCCGCCACCGCCGCCACGCGACGGCTCCATTCCGCGCCTGGGCTTCGGCTTGCCGCGGGCCGCACCGCGGCGGGCGCGGTCGGCCGCGCTCAGGTGCAGCTGACCGGCGAAGCGGCTGGCGTTTTCGTCGTCCTCGATACCCGAGACCATGGCGTGCGAGCCGCGAGTCTTGTGCCGGTGTCCGGCGGAACGGTCGTCGGCGCGCGGCGGGTCCTTGCGCGGAGCGCTCTTGGGCGCATGCGCCGCGCCGCGCGGGGCACGCGGACTATCGGTGGCGTCCTCCAGCGCGGCAGCGGCGGCTTCCGCCTCGGCGGCGGCACGCTGGCGCTCGGCTTCAGCCTGCTCGGCCTCCTCACGCTCGCGCTGCTCGGCGCGCTGGCGATCCTTCTCCGCCAACTCGCGCTGTTCTTCCAGGTTGCGCTGCTTGGATTCTTCCAGCTTGCGCAGGATTTCCTCGCGTTCGGCGCTGACGGTCTTGTCCGCAGCCGCTTCGCCGCTCTCACTGGGCTTGACGTAGGTACGCTTCTGCCGCACCTCCACGTTGACCGTGGTCTTGCTGCGACCGGCGGCCACCGTCACTTCCTGGACCTTGCGCCGGCTCAGGGTGATCTTCTTCGGCGCGGCGACCTCTTCGGCCGGCTTGCTGCCCTTCCCATGGGCACGCTTCAGGAAGCCCAGCAACTTGAGCTTCTCGGCGCTGGTCACGACCTGATCGGGATCGGCGAACTTCATGCCCGCCTCGGACAACTGCTCGAGCAGTTTCTCGACCGGCGTATTGACCAGTTCGGCAAGCTTGCGGATGGTGGTTTGCTGCGTCATTCGAATCCTGCGTTTTGCGTTCTGCCCTCCGCATCAACCCGGAGGGGGTGTCGATTTTAGCCCTGTTGGCAAACGGGCCGCGTTCATGTCCGGCTCATTCGCCGCGCTCCAGACGGGCGATCTCCTCGGCGCGGGCCGCCAGGATCAGTGCCGCGGCGCGCTCGTCGTCCAGGCCCTCGATGCCGAACTCGACCACCTCGTCAGCGGCCAGGTCGGACAGGTCCTCGCTGGTGCGCACGCCGTGCGCGGCCAGGGCGAAGGCGGTGTCCTCGTCCATGCCTTCCAGCGCCAGCAGGTCCTCGGTCGGCTGGTTCTCGTCCAGCTCTTCCTCCTCGGCCAGCGCTTCGTTGAGCAGGGCGTCGCGGGCGCGGGCGCGCAGTTCCTCGACGATGTCCTCGTCGAAGCCCTCCACCGCCAGCAGCTCGCCGACCGGCACGTAGGCGATTTCCTCGACCGTGCTGAAGCCCTCGCTGACCAGGATGGCGGCGATTTCCTCGTCGACTTCCAGCTTGGCCATGAACAGTTCGCGCGCGGCGGCCTGCTCGGCCTCGCTCTTGGCCTGCACTTGGTCGGCGGTCATCACGTTGAGTTGCCAGCCGGTCAGGCGGCTGGCCAGGCGCACGTTCTGCCCGCCCTTGCCGATCGCCTGGGCCAGGCGGTCTTCGGCGACGGCCAGGTCCATCGAATGCTTTTCCTCGTCGACGATGATCGACTGCACCTCGGCCGGCGCCATCGCGTTGATGACGAAGTTGGCCGGGTTGTCGTTCCACAGCACGATATCCACGCGCTCGCCGTTGAGCTCGTTCGACACCGCCTGCACGCGCGAACCGCGCATGCCGATGCAGGCGCCGATCGGGTCGGTGCGGGTGTCGTGGGCGAGCACGGCGATCTTGGCGCGGTCGCCGGGGTCACGCGCGCAGGCCTTGATTTCGACCAGCCCTTGGCCGACTTCCGGCACTTCCAGCTTGAACAGCTCGATCATGAATTCCGGCGCGGCGCGGCTGATGAACAACTGCGGGCCGCGCGGCTCGGAACGCACGTCGAACAGGTAGCCGCGAACGCGGTCGCCGGTGCGCAGCATGTCGCGCGGAATGCCCTTGTCCTTGGGAATGAAGGCCTCGGCGTTGCCGCCCAGGTCGACGTAGATGTTGCCGCGCTCGGCGCGCTTGACCACGCCGGTGACCAGTTCGCCGACGCGATCCTTCCACGCATCGACGACCTGCTGGCGCTCGGCCTCGCGCACGCGCTGGACGATGACCTGCTTGGCGGCCTGGGCGGCGATGCGGCCGAATTCGGCGTTCTCGATCTGCTCCTCGATGTAGTCACCGACCTCGACGCCTTCGGCTTCGTCCACCGCATCCATCAGCCGCAGCTGGCGGTCCGGCGACTCCATCACCACGTCGTCGGCCACCACCTCCCAGCGACGGAAGGTTTCGTAGGTGCCGTCCTTCTGGTCGATGCTGACCCGAGTCAGCACGTCCTCGTCGGGGTAGCGCTTCTTCGCCGCCGAAGCCAGCGCAGCCTCGATCGCGTCGAAAATCACTTCGCGCGGCACGCCCTTCTCGTTGGCCACCGCATCGACTACCAGCAACAGTTCCTTACTCATCTCTTAAGCTCTCTGGAAACTCGCGAATCTCGCACCGGATGCGCCGGACCACCGCGCATCCCCCGCCACGGCGCGGAAACCGCGCCACGTCGCCCCTCCGGACCGAAGAGGCCTTCTTGTCTCTGACTCCGATACCCCGTTACCGCGCCACCTTGGTCGGACCGGCCGCTGCCGCTTTCCGCGACGGCTTGCCGGTCCCCGCCTTCTTCTTCGGCTGCGGCGCCATGCCCAGCGCCACCCAGTCCGGCACCAGCCGGGCCTTGTCGATGTTGTCGTGCGCGACCGCCACTTCATCGCCCGATTCCAGCGCGAACACGATCCGATCGCCATCGATGCGGACGACCGTTCCCTGCAGGCGCCGGCGACCATCCTGCGGCAGCTTCAGCATCGCCTTGACGGTTTCGCCGCGGAAACGGGCGAACTGCGCCGGCGCGAACAGCGGCCGGTCCACGCCGGGCGAAGACACTTCCAGCGTGTAGTTACCGCTGATCGGGTCTTCCACGTCCAGCTGCGCCGACACTTCGCGGCTGACCGCCTCGCAATCGTCGATGTTGACGGTGCGGGCGTCGCGCTCGGCTTCGGCCACGTCGATGTACAGGCGCAAGGTGGCGCCGCCCGGCGCGGGCAGGTATTCCGCCCCCAGCAGCTCCAGCCCGAGGGCCTGCACCGTCGGGGCCAGCAGATTCGCGATGTGGCTTGCCTTCTCGCTCATGCAACCGAAACACCTGAAGAAAAACGCCTTCCGGAAAAGGCAAGGGGCCCAATGGGCCCCTTGTCCGATGACGCTGGATGCGAACGGCGCCAGCAGCATGCGCCTTTCGCGAGCCCGAGTCCCGATCGGTAGTGCCAGGGCACGACCGGGACCGGAAACTTGGTAGCGGGGGCAGGATTTGAACCTGCGACCTTCGGGTTATGAGCCCGACGAGCTGCCAGACTGCTCCACCCCGCAGCAGAAGCGGAATTATGCGGAACCGGCCGGATTGTTGCAAGTGCGCTGCACCCGGGCGGTGCAGCCGGCGGTCATGCGAAGGCGCGCTGGCACCAGGCCAGGATCGGGCTCCAGGCCACGCCCAGGGCCAGCAGGGCCAGCGCATTGACCCCGAACACCACCGGCAACACGCGCCCGCTGCGCGGCGGATGGACCTCGCCTTCCGGCTCGTCGAAATACATCACCTTGACCACGCGCAGGTAGTAGAAGGCGCCGATCACTGCGCAGATCACCGCCAGGATCACCAGCCACAGCAGGTCGCCGCCCAGCGCGGCGCGCAGCACCACCAGCTTGGCCCAGAAGCCGAGGAACGGCGGCACGCCGGCCAGCGATGCCATCACGCACAGCACCAGCCCGGCCTGCCACGGATTGCGCGCGTTCAGGCCCTTGAAGTCGTCGATCTGATCGGCTTCGAACCCCTGCCGCGACAGCACGATGATGGCGCCGAACGCGGCCGCCGACATCAGTGCATAGGACAGCGCGTAGAACAGCGCCGCCGCGTATCCGGTCGGGGTGCCGCCGGCCAAACCAAGCAGCAGGAAGCCGATGTGCGACACGGTCGAATACGCCAGCATGCGCTTCAGGTTGCTTTGCATCAGCGCGACCAGGTTGCCGATCACCAGCGAAGCGGCGGCCAGGCCGGCCAGCAGCAGATGCCACTGTTCAGCCAACGGCCCCACCCCGCTTTCCAGCAGACGATAGGCCATGCCGAAGGCGGCGATCTTCGGTGCCGCGCTGATGAACAACGTCACCGGCGTCGGCGCGCCTTGGTAAACGTCCGGCAGCCACATGTGGAACGGCGCCGCGCCCAGCTTGAAGGCGGTACCGGCCACCATGAACACCACCCCGGTCAGCAGCATCGTGCGGTCCGGCGCCGCATCCACCGCCGTGTGGATCGCCGACAATTCCAGTGTTCCGGTCGCGCCATAGACCAGCGACATGCCATACAGCAGCAAGCCGGAGGCGATCGAACCTAGCACGATGTACTTCATCGCTGCCTCGGTGGACAGCGGGTCGTCGCGGTTCAGCGCCACCAGCGCGTAAGAGCACAGCGCCAGCAGTTCCAGGCCCAGATAGACCATCACCAGACTGCCGGCCGAAACCAGCATCATCATGCCCAGGGTGGCGAACAGCACCAGCACCGGCACCTCGCCAACATACAGCTTGCGCTCGCGTAGCCAGGTCCACGCATACACCAGCGACAGCCCGCTGAAGAACACGGTGGCCATCTTGGCCACTTCGGCCATGCCGTCGCGCACGAACATGCCGTGGAATACCGTGCCCTGCCCGCCCGCGCCGCAGGCCAGCATGACCAGGACCACGGCCAGCAGCAGCAGCGACAGTGCATGGGTCACGACCCGGCGCGAAGCATCGAGGAACACATCGACGATCAGCAGAGCGAACGCGCCCGCAGTCAGGACCAGCTCCGGTAGCAGGGGCATCAGGTCAACCGTGGTGGGCAGGGCTGGTGTAGTCATCTGGATTCCTTACAGCTTGCTGCCGGCAATCTGCATTGCCAGTTGCGCGATCGACGGCTCCATCAGGTCGGTCAGCGGCTTGGGATAAATACCCAGCGCCAGCACGCCCAGCGCGAACACGCCCAGCACCAGCGCTTCGCGCCCGTTGATGTCCTTGAGTTCGGCGACGTGGCTGTTGGCGACCTCGCCGTACAGCACGCGCTTGACCAGCCACAGGGTGTAGCCGGCGCCGATGATCAGGGTCAGCGCCGCGACCAGCGCGATGAACGGGTGCGCCTGGAAGGCGGCCAGGATCACCATGAATTCGCCGACGAAGCCGCTGGTGCCCGGCAGGCCGGAATTGGCCATGCCGAAGAACACGAACAGCACCGCGAACCAGGGCATCACGTTGGCCACGCCGCCGTAGTCGCGGATCATGCGGGTATGCATGCGGTCGTACAGCACGCCGACGCAGGAGAACATCGCGCCGGACACGAAGCCGTGCGAGATCATCTGCACCATGCTGCCCTGCAGGGCCAGGCGCGCGCCGTCCAGGTTGTTGCCGTCGCGCAGCAGGCCGAAGGCGATGAACACGCCCAGGGTCACGAAGCCCATGTGCGAAACCGACGAGTACGCGATCAGCTTCTTCATGTCGTCCTGCACCAGCGCGACCAGGCCGACATAGACCACCGCGATCAGCGACAGCACGATCACCAGCATCGCCCACTCGTGCCCGGCGTCGGGGACGATCGGCAGGCTGAAGCGCAGGAAGCCGTAGCCGCCGATCTTCAGCATGATCGCTGCCAGGATCACCGAACCGGCGGTCGGCGCCTCAACGTGCGCGTCGGGCAACCAGGTATGCACCGGGAACATCGGCACCTTGACCGCGAACGCGACCAGGAAGGCGAAGAACAGCCAGGTCTGCTCCTTGGCGTTCAGCGGCATCGCGTACAGGTCGGCGAACTGGAAGCTGCCGCCCTTGACGTACAGGTAGATCAGCCCGACCAGCATCAGCACCGAGCCGAGGAAGGTGTACAGGAAGAACTTGACCGAGGCGTAGATGCGCCGCGGACCACCCCAGACGCCGATGATCAGGAACATCGGGATTAGCATCGCCTCGAAGAACACGTAGAACAGCATGGCGTCGGTGGCGCTGAACACGCCCACCATCATGCCCTCGAGGATCAGGAACGCGGCCACGTACTGATTGACCCGCTTCTGGATCACCTCCCAGGCACCGATCAAGGCCAGCACCGTGGTCAGCGTGGTCAGCACTATCAGCGCCACCGAGATGCCGTCGGCGCCGAGCGCGTACCAGATGTCGAAGGCCGGAATCCAAGCCCGCTTCTCGACGAACTGCATCGACGGATCGGCCATGTCCATGCCGAACAGGCCCAGGCTGACCACGAAGGTCAGCAGCGCCACCCCCAGCGCGGTCCAGCGCGCCACCGAGGCACGCTGCCCCAGGGCGAGCACGATGACGCCACCCAGGATGGGCAGCCAGATAAGGATGCTGAGCAGTGGCCAGTTCGACACGAGTACTTTTCCGCCCGATTCAGCGCCAGAACTTGATGAGCGCGGCCAGCAGCACGATCAGGCCGAGAATCATCGCGAAGGCATAGTGATAGAGGTAACCGGATTGACTGCGACGCAGCAGGGCGGCCGCCAGGCCGACCACACGCGCGCTGCCGTTGACGAACACGCCGTCGATCAACTTGCTGTCGATCTGCCGCGAGAGCTTGCCCAGACCGACGCTGCCGCCGGCCAGGCCGCCGATCCACAGGTCGTCGGCCCAGTATTTGTTCTCCAGCACGCGCACCGGCCACTTCAGCGCATGGCGCAGCTTGCCGGCCAGGTCCGGCTTCAGCAGGTACAACAGCGTCGCCGCCAGGAAACCGGCCAGGGTCAGCCAGAACGGCCATGCCGTCATGCCGTGCAGCGCATAGGCGACCGGGCCGTGCCAGAACTCTTCCTTCAGCGCGGTCACGGTATCGTGCGCGGAGAACGACGCGGTGAAATCGCGGTTGATGAAGTCGATCGCACCCTGGAAGAACGGTACCGCCTCGTGGTGGCCGCTCCAGTCGGTACCGAACAGCATCGGGCCGGCGGTGAAGAAGCCGATCAGTACCGACGGAATCGCCAGCAGCACCAGCGGCACGGTCACCACCAGCGGCGACTCGTGCGGCTCGTGCGCGCCATGGCCGTGGTCGTCATGTCCGCCGTGGCCATGGTCGTCGTGTGCATCGCGGAAGCGTTCGCGGCCGTGGAAGGTCAGGTACAGCAGGCGGAAGCTGTAGAAACTGGTGACGAACACGCCGCCAAGCACTGCCCAGTAACCGTAGGTCGCGATCCAGTGATGCGCCTCGTGCGCATGGTGCGCGGCCGCCTCGATGATGGTGTCCTTGGAATAGAAACCGCTGAAGAACGGGGTCCCTACCAGTGCCAGGGTGCCGATGACCATGGTCAGGTAGGTGATCGGCATGTATTTGCGCAAGCCGCCCATCTTGCGCATGTCCTGCTCGTGGTGCATGCCGATGATCACCGAGCCGGCGCCGAGGAACAGCAGCGCCTTGAAGAAGGCGTGGGTCATCAGGTGGAACACGCCGGCCGAGTACGCCGACACGCCCAGCGCGACGGTCATGTAGCCCAGCTGCGACAGCGTCGAATACGCCACCACCCGCTTGATGTCGTACTGGACCATGCCGATCAAGCCGGTGAAGAAGGCGGTGGTGGCGCCGATGAACAGCACGAAGTTCAGCGCCGTTTCCGACAGTTCGAACAGCGGCGACATCCGCGCCACCATGAAGATGCCGGCGGTGACCATGGTCGCGGCGTGGATCAGCGCCGAGATCGGGGTCGGGCCTTCCATCGAATCCGGAAGCCACACGTGCAGCGGCACCTGCGCCGACTTGCCCATCGCGCCGATGAACAAGCAGATGCAGATGGTGGTCGGGATCGACCACAGCAGCGGCTCGCTCAGCAGCTGCCAGCTGTGCCCGAACAGGTTCAGCTGCCCCGACCACGGCTGCCACGACAGGTCGGCGATCAGCGGCGCCGAGGCGAACACGGTGGCGTAGTCCAGGCTGCGGAAGGTCAGCAGCACGCCGGCGATGCCGAGCAGGAAGCCGAAGTCGCCGACCCGGTTGACCAGGAACGCCTTCAGGTTGGCGAAGATCGCGGTCGGACGCTTGAACCAGAAACCGATCAGCAGGTAGGAGACCAGGCCCACCGCTTCCCAGCCAAAGAACAGCTGCATGAAGTTGTTGCTCATCACCAGCATCAGCATGCTGAAGGTGAACAGCGAGATGTAACTGAAGAAGCGCTGGTAGCCCGGGTCGTCGGCCATGTAGCCGATGGTGTAGATGTGCACCAGCAGCGAGACAAAGGTGACTACCACCATCATCATCGCGGTCAGCTTGTCGACCATGAAGCCGACATGGGCGGAAAAATCACCGACCTGAAAGAAGGTGTAGACGTTCTGGTTGAACGGCGCCGCACCCTGCCCGACCAGCTGGTACAGCACGTAGCTGGAGATCGCGCAGCTGACCGCCACGCCGAGGATGGTGATCCAGTGTGCGCCGGCGCGGCCGACCTGGCGGCCGAACAGGCCTGCCACGATGCTGCCCAGCAGCGGCGCCAGCACCACCGCCAGCAGCAGGTTCTTGGAAAGGGTGATTTCGACTCCGGTCATCTGCGCATCAACCCTTCAGCGAATCGACTTCGGCGACATTGATCGTGCGCCGGCTGCGGAATAGGGCCACCAGGATGGCCAGGCCGATCGCGGCTTCCGCGGCGGCCACGGTCAGAATGAAGAACACGAAGATCTGCCCGGCCGGATCACCATGCACGCGCGAGAACGCGACGAAGTTGATGTTGACCGACAGCAGCATCAGTTCGATCGACATCAGCAGGACGATGACGTTCTTCCGGTTCAGGAAGATGCCGGCCAGGCTGATGCAGAACAGCACCGCGCCCAGCGCCAGCAGGTGTCCCTGGGTGATCATGGCGCGGCCTCCGTGGGGTTGCCGGTCGAATCCGGCACTACCGGCGCGACCGGCTTCTCGGCCTGCATTTTGACCATGCGCAGGCGTTCGGACGCCTTGACCCGCGACTGCTCGCCCGGATTCTGGGTCTTGATCCCGGTGCGCTTGCGCAGGGTCAGCATCACCGCGGCGATCACCGCCACGGTCAGGATCACCGCGGCGTACTCGAACGGCAGCAGGAAGCCGGTGAACAGCTCGCGCGCCAGCCAGGTGGTGTTGGAGGTTTCCGCGGCCTGCGCGGCGGCGTTGTCGGCCAGCGGCTGCGCCAGCTTGGCCTTGATCCCGATCAGCACCAGCATCTGCGCCAGCATCACCGCCGCCACCACCAGCCCGACCGGGAGGAACTTCACCCAGCCCTCGCGCATCCGCGCGACGTCGATGTCCAGCATCATCACCACGAACAGGAACAGCACCATCACCGCGCCGACGTAGACCAGGATCAGGGCCACACCGAGGAATTCGGCCCCGACCAGCAACCAGGTGCAGGCTACCGAGAAGAAGGTCAGGATCAGGAACAGGACCGCGTGCACCGGGTTGCGCACGCTGATCACCGCGCCGGCGGCGGCGACCGCGATGGCGGCGAAGGCGTAGAAGCTGATCAATACCCAGTCCATGACGTCCTCAACGGTAGGCCGCATCGGCGGCGCGGCGCTCGGCGATCTCCGCCTCCAGGCGGTCGCCGATCGCCAGCAGCTGCGGCTTGGTGACGATATTCTCGCCACGGTTTTCGAAGTGGTATTCCAGGATGTGCGTCTCCACGATGGAATCGACCGGGCAGCTTTCCTCGCAGAAGCCGCAATAGATGCACTTGAACAGGTCGATGTCGTAGCGCGTGGTGCGGCGGGTGCCGTCGTCGCGCTTGGTCGAATCGATGGTGATCGCCAGCGCCGGGCATACCGCCTCGCACAGCTTGCAGGCGATGCAGCGCTCCTCGCCGTTGGGATAGCGGCGCAGCGCGTGCAGCCCGCGGAAGCGCGGCGACTGCGGGAAGTGTTCCATCGGATACATCATGGTGTACTTCGGCCTGAAGGCGTACTTCAGCGTCAGCCACAGGCCGCCGAGCAGTTCCAGCAGCAGCAGGCTCTTGAAGTAATGGACGATTCTGTTCATGTCTTCAAACGCCCTTCTGGATCACGCCAAAGAACACCATCAGCGCCGTGACCGCGATCCAGGCGATGGTCAGCGGAATGAATACCTTCCAGCCCAGACGCATGATCTGGTCGTAGCGATAGCGCGGGAAACTGGCGCGGAACCAGATATAGGCGCTCATGAAGAACACCACCTTGGCCAGCAGCCACGGCCAGCCACCCTTCCATATCCAGTCCACCCACGGCGACACGTCGGCGTCGATCCAGCCCTGCAGCGGGCTGAGCCAGCCGCCGACGAAGAAGATCGCGATCAGGAAGCTGACCAGGATCATGTTGGCGTATTCGGCCAGGAAGAACAGCGCGAACGATGCGCCCGAATACTCGACCATGTGCCCGGCGACGATTTCCGACTCGCCTTCGACCACGTCGAACGGGGCGCGGTTGGTTTCGGCCACGCCGGACACCCAGTACACCATGAACAACGGCAGCAGCGGCAACCAGAACCACTCGAAGAAACCGGCATTGCCGGCCTGCGCCATGACGATGTCGCTGAGATTCAGGCTGCCGGCGGCGATCATCACCCCGACCAGGGCGAAGCCCATGGCGATTTCGTAGCTGACCACCTGCGCGGCCGAACGCAGCGCACCGAGGAAGGCGTACTTGGAGTTGGACGCCCAACCGGCCAGGATGATCCCGTACACGCCCAGCGAGGTCATCGCCAGCAGGTACAGCAGGCCGGCGTTGGCGTTGGACAGCACCAGCTTGGCGTCGAACGGCACCACCGCCCAGGCGGCGAAGGCCGGCGCCAAGGTGATCAGCGGCGCAAGAATATAGATCGCCTTCTGCGCGCTGCTGGGCTGGATGATTTCCTTGAACAGCAGCTTGAACACGTCGGCGAAGGCCTGGAAGATGCCCATGCCGACATACATCGGCCCGTGGCGCACGTGCATCCAGCCGATCAGCTTGCGCTCCCACACCACGTAGAAGGCCACCGCCATGATCACCGGCACGGCGACGGCGAGGATCTTCAGCACGATCCACAGCACCATGCCCCAGTCGCCCAGGCCCAGCATCCAGTCGCGCAGCGGCCCGACCGCGTTGATCAGCAGTTCGTTCATGCGGCCACCACCTTGACCCGCCCCGCACCCAGCGGCGCGGTCGCGCCGTAACCGGACTCGATCCAGGCCACGCCTGCCGGCACCCGGTCGCTGACCGTCACCGGCAACGTCGCGGTGCCGTCGGCGGCGTGCAGCTTGGCGGTCTTGCCCGACTCGATGCCGGCAGCCTGCGCATCGGCGGCGTTGAGCAGCACGCGCGCACCGGCATTGAGCGGATGCGCCTGCAGCGCGGCGGCGCGACGCACCACCGCATCGCTGCGGTAGATCGCCGGAACCACGGCCAGTTCCAGTCCCTCGCCCGCCACTGCCGGCGTCGCCGAAGCGGCCAGTTTGGCCGGTGCGGCAGCGGTCAAGGCGCGAACACCTTCGAGATCGGCAAACTCGAACGCCGGCAGACCCAATTGGCCGCCCAGCGCGCGCAGTACGCGCCAGCCCTCGCGGGCCTCGCCGGGCAGCTTGCCGCCGGCTTGCGCCACCTGATCGACACCATCGAGGTTGGCCAGGGTGGCGTCAATTTCCGGCAAGGCGCCGATCGGGAGGATCACGTCGGCGACTGCACGGGTCGACGCGCAGGCGAACTGGCTGAAAGCCACGACCTTGGCCGCGTTCAGCGCCTTCAGCGCGGCGGCGGTATCGGCGAAATCCACGCCCGGTTCGATCCCGTACAGCACGTAGGCGGCACGCGGCTCGGCGAACATGCTGGCCACGTCGCGCGTAGACGGCAGTACACCGTTGCGAGCCAGGCCCAGCGCGTTGGCGCCCTGCGGAATGCGGCACAGCGACGCGCCGGTAGCCGCAGCGAAATCGCGCGCCGCCTGGCGCAGCGCGGCGGCTTGCGGATGGTTCTCGGCGATCGCACCGACCAGCAACACGGCATGGTTGGCGGCCTTGGCAGCCTCCAGCAGCGCCGGATCGGACAGCGCACCGGCCAGCTTCGACGGCGGCACGATCTGCTTGCCAGCCAGCGAGAAGGCGAAGTCGAAATCGACCGGATTGATCGCGTGGATCTTCGCCCCGTTCTTGGTCTGCGCCTTGCGCAGGCGCTGGTGCAACAACGGCAACTCGTGGCGGATGTTGCTGCCGAACACCACCACCAGGTCGGCCTTCTCGATGTCGGCCAGCGGCAGCGCGAACGGCTCGGCCACCGGCGCATCGGAGAAGTCGCGGGTGTGGATGCGATGATCCAGATTTCCGCTGCCCAGTTCCCCGGCCAACCTGGCCAGCAGCACGCCTTCCTCGCTCGAGGTCGAAGGATGCGCCAGTACGCCCAGTGCATCGCCGCGGTGAGCGTCGAGAATCTCGGCGGCCGCGGCCAGGCCTTCGGCCCAGGATACTTCGCGCCACTCGCCATCGACCTTCTGCAACGGCTTCAGCGCGCGGTCGGCCGCGTACAGGCCCTGGTGCGAATAGCGGTCGCGGTCGGACAGCCAGCACTCGTTGACCGCTTCGTTGTCGCGCGGCACGGTACGCAGCACTTCGCCGCGACGCAGGTGCAGGAACAGGTTGGAGCCCATCGCGTCGTGATAACCGAGCGACTCGCGCGCGATCAGTTCCCACGGACGGGCGCGGAACTGGAACACCTTGTTGGTCAGCGCACCCACCGGGCACACGTCGACCACGTTGCCGGACAGTTCGGTGGTCAGCGGCTTGCCGTCGAAGGTGCCGATCTGCAGGTTCTCGCCGCGGTACATGCCGCCCAGTTCGTAGGTGCCGGCGATCTCGCCGGTGAAGCGGACGCAGCGCGTGCACTGGATGCAGCGGGTCATCTCGGTGGCGACCAGCGGGCCGATGTCCTCGTCGGGCACGGTGCGCTTGCGCTCGTTGAAGCGGCTGACCGAACGGCCATAGCCCAGCGACAGGTCCTGCAGTTCGCATTCGCCGCCCTGGTCGCAGATCGGGCAATCCAGCGGATGGTTGATCAGCAGGAATTCCATCACGTTGCGCTGCGACTTCAGCGCCTTCTCGCTGCGCGTGAACACCTTCATGCCGTCGGCCACCGGGGTGGCGCAGGCCGGCAGCGGCTTCGGCGACATGCGCCCGCCCATCTCGGCCTCGACCAGGCACATGCGGCAGTTGGCCGCCACTGCCAGCTTGTCGTGGTAGCAGAAGCGCGGGATCGGAATGCCGGCCTTGTCCGCGGCCTGGATGATCATCGAGTTCTTCGGCGCGGCCAGCTCGACACCATCGATGAAGACGGTGACGTGGTCGGGCGGCAGATTCGGATTCACAGGCTGCGCGCTCATGCGGCGGCCTCCACCGACGGAATGACCAGCGTACCCGCCAGCTCGTCGTCGACGTAAAAGTGTTTGTTGACGATGGCGTACTCGAATTCGTGCCAGAAGTGGCGCAGGAACCCTTGCACCGGCCATGCCGCGGCCTCGCCGAACGCGCAAATGGTGTGGCCTTCGATCTGTCCGGCTGCATTGCGCAGCATCTGCAGGTCGTCGAGGCTGGCCTCCATGTTGGCGATCCGGGTCAGCATGCGGTACATCCAGCCAGTGCCTTCGCGACACGGCGTGCACTGGCCGCAGCTCTCCTTGAAATAGAAGCGCGAGATGCGCTGGCAGGCGCGCACCATGCAGGTAGTGTGGTCCATGACCACGACCGCACCCGAACCCAAGCCGGAACCGGCCTTCTGGATCGCGTCGTAATCCATCGTCAGCTGCATCATCGTCTCGCCCGGCAGCACCGGCATCGACGAACCGCCGGGGATCACCGCCTTGATGCGGTTGCCGTTGCGGATGCCGCCGCACAGCTCCAGCAGTTCGGCGAACGACGTGCCCAGGCGGATCTCGTGGTTGCCGGGGCGGGCGACGTGGCCGGACACCGAGAAAATCTTGCAGCCGCCGTTGTTCGGCTTGCCCAGATTCATGAACCACTCCGGCCCGTTGCGCACGATGGCCGGCACCGAAGCGTAGGTCTCGGTGTTGTTGATGGTGGTCGGCTTGCCGTACAGGCCGAAGTTGGCCGGGAACGGAGGCTTGAACCGCGGTTGGCCCTTCTTGCCTTCCAGCGACTCCATCAGCGCGGTTTCCTCGCCGCAGATGTAGGCGCCGGCGCCAAGCGCGTTGTACAGATCGATGTCGACGCCCGAGCCGAGGATGTCCTTGCCCAGCCAGCCGTGCTTGTAGGCTTCGGCGGTAGCTTCTTCCAGGTGCTCGAACGGCTCGTGGTGGAATTCGCCGCGCAGGTAGTTGTAGCCGATCGTGCTGCCGGTGGCGTAGCAGGCAATTGCCATGCCCTCGATGACCGCATGCGGATTGAAACGCAGGATGTCGCGATCCTTGGCCGTGCCCGGCTCGGACTCGTCCGAGTTGCACAGGATGTACTTCTGCATGTCACCCTTGGGCATGAAGCTCCACTTCAGCCCGGTCGGGAAGCCTGCGCCGCCGCGGCCGCGCAGGCCCGACTGCTTGACCATCTCGACCACGTCGGACGGCGCGATCTTTTCTTCCAGAATCCTGCGCAGCGCGGCATAGCCGCCCGTCTTCAGGTAATTCTCGTACGACCACGGCTTGTCGAAATGCAGCGTGGTGTAGACGGCCTGGTGCTCCTTCGGCGCCGGGCCGACGGGGCCGTAGCCCTCGGATGCATGCGGAGCGTGCTTGTCTGGTGCGTGTGCCATGTCCGCGCCTTACTCCAGTCCGTCCAGCAGCTCGTCGACCTTCTCGGGCGTGAGCTTCTCGTGGTAATGGCCGTTGATCACCACCACCGGTGCGCCACAGCAGGCCGCGACGCACTCTTCTTCGCGTTTCAGGTACACGCGACCGTCGGCGGTGGATTCGCCCAGCTTGCAACCGAGCTTCTTCTCCGCGTGCTCGACCAGTTCCTGCGCGCCATTGAGCCAGCAGCTGATGTTGGTGCAGAAGGCGACGTTGTTGCGGCCAACCTTGTCGGTCTCGAACATCGAATAGAAGCTGGCCACTTCGTAGGCCCACACCGGCGGAATATCCAGGTAGCGGGCCACGCCGGCGATCAGTTCGTCGCTGAGCCAGCCGCCATTCTGTTCCTGCGCCGCATGCAGACCCTGCAGCACCGCCGAACGCTTGCGCTCGGGCGGGAACTTGGTCAGCCAGTGGTCAATGTGCGCGCGCGTGTCGTCGCTCAGCACGACCATCGGGTCGACGTTGCGGGCGTTCTCGAAATTGCCTGTGGCCCTCATCGGTCCACCTCACCGAATACCAGATCGTAAGTGCCGATCATCGCCACCACGTCAGGCAGCATGTGCCCGCGGACAATGGCGTCCATCGACGACAGATGGGCGAAGCCCGGCGCGCGCAGGTGCACGCGGAACGGCTTGTTGGCGCCATCGGAAACCAGATAGCAGCCGAACTCGCCCTTCGGCGCCTCGACCGCGGCATAGGTCTCGCCGGCCGGCACGCAATAGCCTTCGCTGAACAGCTTGAAGTGGTGGATCAGCGCTTCCATGTCGTCCTTCATGTCCGCGCGCTTGGGCGGCGCAACCTTGAAGTTATCGACGATCACCGGACCGGGATTGGCCTTCAGCCACTTCACGCACTGGCCGATGATGCGGATCGACTGGCGCATCTCGGCCACCCGCACCAGATAGCGGTCGTAACAGTCGCCTTCGACGCCGACCGGAATGTCGAAGTCGACCTCGGCATACTTGGCGTACGGCTGCTTCTTGCGCAGGTCCCACTCGATGCCCGAGCCGCGCAGCATCACCCCGGTCATGCCCCAGGCCCTGGCCTGCTCCGGGCTGATCACGCCGATGCCGACGGTACGCTGCTTCCATATCCGGTTGTCGGTCAGCAGGGTTTCGTATTCGTCGAAGCGCTTCGGGAACTGCTCGACCATATCTTCAAGGAAGTCGAGCATGCTGCCTTCGCGGGCAGCGTTCATCTTCTGCAGCGCCTTGCCCTTGTGCCAGCGTGATTCCTTGTACTTGGGCATGCGGTCCGGCAGGTCGCGATAGACGCCGCCCGGACGGTAATAGGTCGCGTGCATGCGCGCGCCGCTGACCGCTTCGTAGCAATCCATCAGCTCCTCGCGCTCGCGGAAGCTGTACAGCATCACCGCCATCGCGCCGAGGTCGAGCGCGTTGGAGCCGATCCACATCAGGTGGTTGCGGATGCGGGTGATCTCGTCGAACAACGTGCGGATCCACTGCGCGCGCTCGGGCACCTCGATCCCCATCAGGGTCTCGATGGCGCGCACGTAGGCGTGTTCGTTGCACATCATCGACACATAGTCGAGGCGATCCATGTAGCCGATCGACTGGTTGAACGGCTTGGATTCGGCCAGTTTTTCGGTCCCGCGATGCAGCAGTCCGACATGCGGGTCGGCGCGAACCACGGTCTCGCCGTCCATCTCCAGGATCAGGCGCAGCACGCCGTGCGCGGCCGGATGCTGTGGACCGAAGTTCATCGTGTAGTTGCGGATCTCCTGCCGCGCCTCGGCCGGGTTGCTGGCGAAGGCGGCGCCGGAAGGCTGGACGTGCGCGTTCATTCTGCGCTCCTGCGCTGGGCGGCTTCGCCGGCCGAGGTTTCGTAGCGAGCGTCGTCGCGGATCACCCGCGGCACGCCCACGCGAGGCTCGACCGAGGTCACCGGCTCGTACACCACCCGGCCCTTCTGCTCGTCGTAACGCACTTCGACGTTGCCGATCAGCGGGAAGTCCTTGCGGAACGGATGACCGACGAAACCGTAGTCGGTGAGGATGCGGCGCAGGTCCGGGTGGCCCTCGAAGACGATGCCGTACAGGTCGAAGGTCTCGCGCTCGAACCAGTTGGCGCCCGGCCAGATGTCGGTGACCGAGGCCACCACCGGCACCTCGTCGTCCGGCGCATAGCAGCGCACGCGCAGGCGGCGATTGTGCTGGTAGGACAGCAGGTGCGCGACCACGGCGAAGCGATGGTCGCCATCGGCGCCCTGCGGGCGATGCGTCCAGTCGAAGCGACCCGGCCCCTGCCCTTCCACGCCGCGGCTGAAGCCTTCCGAGGACACGTCCGAGGTATCCCACTCGGCGCTGCCGTAACCCAGGTAATCGACGCCGCAGACATCGACCAGTTGCTCGAAGCCGAATTCGTCGCGCAGCGCCAGGCAGGTGGCGTGCCATTGCGCCGGCGGCACTTCCAGGGTGACCTCGCCGCGCGGCAGGACCACGCCTGGCACCGCTTCCGGAAAGCGGACGCGCAACTGCTCGATGAAGTCTGGGGCTTGCTCTGCCATGGGGGCGTGGCGTGCTCTGTCGTCAGTGAATGGGGAAGGATCAGCGGGCGATGGTCTGGGTTCGCCAGATCTTCTTCTGCAACTGCAGGATGCCGTACACTAGCGCCTCGGCCGTCGGCGGGCAGCCCGGGATGTACACGTCGACCGGTACCACGCGGTCGCAGCCGCGCACCACCGAATACGAATAGTGGTAGTAGCCGCCACCGTTGGCGCAGCTGCCCATCGAAATGACCCACTTCGGGTCCGGCATCTGGTCGTAGACCTTGCGCAGCGCCGGAGCCATCTTGTTGACCAGGGTGCCGGCCACGATCATCACGTCGGACTGGCGCGGCGACGGACGGAACACCACGCCGTAGCGGTCCAGATCCAGGCGCGAAGCGCCGGCATGCATCATCTCGACCGCGCAACAGGCCAGACCGAAGGTCATCGGCCACATCGAACCGGTACGCGCCCAGTTCATCAGCGCATCGACGCTGGTGGTCACGTAGCCCTTTTCCAGCAGCGGGTTGTCGCCGGCCGGACGCAGGATGTCGTCGACCCTGCCCTCCGGGTACGGATTGTTGGCCAGGCGGCTGACGGTCTGGATCACTCCCATTCGAGCGCCCCTTTCTTCCATACGTAGATGAAGCCGAGGAACAGCATGCCCACGAACAGGGCCATGGTGACCAGGGCGCGCGCGCCGAGTTCCTGGAACACCAGGGTCCAGGGCACGATGAAGATGATTTCCAGGTCGAAGACGATGAACTGGATGGCGATCAGGTAATAGCGCACGTCGAACTTCATGCGCGCGTCTTCGAAGGCGTCGAAGCCGCATTCGTACGGCGACAGCTTTTCCATGCCGGGACGGCGCGGGCCGATCAGGCGGCCGATCACCATCAGGGCGATGCCGATCCCGGTGGCGACGATCAGGAACAACAGGGTGGGCAGGTAATTGGCCAGCACGCTTGGTTCTCTGGAGATGGATGACCTGTGAGCCCGGCCGATTCGCGCCGCGGGCGGACCTCCCAGCCGCACGCCGCACGCATGACGATCGATGCTCGGTGACGCTTCCCTGTCGCTCCGCCCATGCATCGCGGCAGGGCCTCCCGAGGGACACGCAATTGTAGCGGTTGCCGAACTCCGCAGTAAACGTTTGCGGCACATCATTGCCGCATCGATGCGAACCGCACAGCCACGAAAAAGCCCGCCGAAGCGGGCTGATGCGTGGTTTTCCGTTCCCGAACGTCGTGAAAGGAAACCGTTGTTGCGACATGTTCGCAACTGTGTGGTGCCCAAGAGGGGACTCGAACCCCTACGGATCTCTCCGCTACCACCTCAAGGTAGTGCGTCTACCAATTCCGCCACCTGGGCAATTCGGGCCGCTGCGCATTGTACCTGCGCGGCGGAATACTGCGGTTACTACCCGGCCGGCGGCACGTCATCGCCGGCTTCGGGCGCGGCGGGAACCGTGGAATCGGGCGCCGGTGTCGCGGCCGGGGCCGCCGGTACGCTGGCGGGCGCGCCCTGCAATTCGCCGGCCGCGGGCGCCGGCGCCTCCTGCTGCTGCCCGGCCATGATGCCGAGATCGGCAGCCTGCTGCCCCGGACGCGAGCCGTGCGAGGCCTGCCAGGCCATGAACAGGCTGATGCCGAAGAAGACCACCGCCAGCCACTTGGTGCTCTTGGACAGGAAGTTGGACGCGCCGCGCGCGCCGAATACGGTGCCAGAAGCGCCGGCACCAAAGCCGGAACCGGCCTGCGCGCCGGAGCCGCGCTGCATCAGCACCATGGCGATGATGCCAATTGCGACCAGCACGTACACCACATTGAGGATCAACATCATGGGTTCGGTTTCCAAATAAGTCCGTTCAGCTGCCCGCCTGCCCGGCCATCGCCCGGGCGATGGCGAGGAAATCCGCCGCCACCAGCGAGGCACCGCCGATCAGGCCGCCATCGACATCGGCCTGCGCGAACAGTTCCGCAGCGTTGTCGGGCTTGACGCTGCCGCCGTACAGGACCGGCAGCAAACTGGCAATTCTAGCATCATGGGCGGCAAGCTGGCCACGGATCGCCGCGTGCATCTGCTGCGCCTGCTCCGGGCTGGCGGTGCGTCCGGTGCCGATCGCCCAGACCGGCTCGTAGGCCACCACCGCGCCTTCGAAGCCCTGAACCCCCGACAACGCCAGCACCGGCTCGATCTGCTCGGCGATCACCGCCTCGGCCCGTCCTCCCTCGCGCTGCTCCAGGGTTTCGCCCACGCACAGGATCGGCACCAGACCGGCATTGCGCGCCGCCTGGAACTTGCGGGCGACCAGTTCGCTGCTTTCGTGGTGGTATTGCCGGCGTTCGGAATGGCCGACCAGCCCGTAGCGGGCGCCGACGTCGACCAGCATTGCCGCCGACACCTCGCCGGTATAGGCGCCGCGCTCGTTGGCGCTGACGTCCTGCGCACCGAACGCCAGCGCCCGACCTTCGAAATCCTCGATCAGATCGCCCAGATACGGCATCGGCGGCAGGATCGCCACCTCCACCCCGGGCAGCGGCAGGCCTTTGGCCACTTCGCCGACCAGGGCGGTGGCGAAATCCCGGCTACCGTGCAGCTTCCAGTTTCCGGCTACGATCTTTCTGCGCATCAGACCAATTCCCGTCCAGTAAGGCCCGCAAGGATAGCCGATGCTCCCTGCCGGCCTGCAGGACCGACCCGAAGGAACCCGCATGTCCCAACCCGGCTATGCCCTGATCACCGGCGCCTCCAGCGGCATCGGCATGGAAATCGCCCGCGAATACGCTTCCCGCGGCGTACCGCTGATCCTGACCGCGCGCCGCCTGGACCGCCTGCAACGGTTGGCGGACGAATTGAGGCCTGCTGTGCCGGTGGAAGTCATCGTCGCCGACCTCTCCGACCCGGCGGCACCGGCCGCGCTGGCGGCCGAGATCGGGCATCGCGGACTGGTGGTACGCATCCTGGTCAACAACGCCGGCTACGGGGTACCGGGCCGTTACCTGCGCAACGACTGGAAGACCCATGCCGATTTCCAGCAGGTGATGATCGCTTCGGTGGCCGAGTTGAGCTGGCGCCTGCTGCCGTCGATCCGCAACGCCGGCGACGGCCGCATCCTCAACGTGGCTTCGTTCGCTGCGCTGGTACCGGCCGCCGACGGCCAGACCCTGTACGCGCCGGCGAAAGTCTGGCTGCTGAAATTCAGCGAGGGGCTGGCGCTGGAGAACGCGGACCGCGGCGTGCACGTCACCGCGCTGTGTCCGGGTTTCACCCGGTCGGAATTCCACGACGTCACCGGCACCCGTTCGAAGATGCGGGTATCGAAGTCGATGTGGCTGGACGCCGCCGAGGTCGCCCGCTACGGCATCGAGGCCTGCGAGAAAGGCAGGGTGCTGGCCGTGCCTGGCTGGCGCTACCGCTGGCTGCACGCATTGGTCAAGCTGCTGCCGCATCGAGCGACCCTGGCGCTGATGGCGAGGAACTCGCGCAAGGTACGGCCGCTGGACTGAGGCACGCGCAGCGGAGCGGCGTGCGAAGGTATCGCGGCTTACGCCGCTCCTACTTCAGCTTGATTTCGCGAAGGCGCTCTTCCAGATAGCCCTGCGCGGTGATCGGCTGCGGGTAGCGGCTGGGGTTGTCGGCGCTGATGCAGGACGGCAGCACGTCGATCAGGAAGTCCGGGTTGGGGTGCAGAAAGAACGGCACCGAATAGCGCGGCTTGCGCGCCTGTTCGCCCGGCGGGTTGACCACGCGATGGATGGTCGACGGATACACGTGGTTGGTCAGCCGCTGCAGCATGTCGCCGATGTTGACCACGATGGTGTCGGCGTCGGAGGTGAACGGCACCCACTCGCCCTCGTGCGAACGCACTTCCAAGCCGGCCGCGCTGGCGCCGACCAGCAGGGTGATCAGGTTGATGTCGCCATGCGCGCCGGCGCGCACGTTGGGGATGTCGTCGGCGGTGATCGGCGGATAGTGGATCGGGCGCAGGATCGAGTTACCGTGGTCGGTCTTGTCGGCAAACCAGTTCTCGGGCAGGCCGATGTGCAACGCCAGCGCCGACAGCACCCGCGACCCCAATGCGTCCAGCGCCTGGTACAGGCCGTAGCCGTGTTCGCGGAACCCCGGCACTTCTTCCGGCCACAGGTTGGCCGGCATGAATTCGCGGTACTTCGAATCGTCGGCGATCTCGCGGCCGATGTGCCAGAACTCCTTGAGGTCGAAGTGCTTGGAGTCCTTGGCCGTTTCCACCCCGAACGGGGTATAGCCACGCGCGCCGCCGCTGCCGTGCACGTGGTACTTCATCTTCACCGCTTCGGGCAGGGCGAAGAACGCCTTGAACACGTCGTAGGCCGCGTCGATTTCCGCCTGCGGGATACCGTGATTGCGGATGCCGGCGAAACCCCACTCCCGGTACGCCGCGCCCAGTTCGGCCACGAAAGCCTCGCGGTCGCTGTCGAATCGGGTGATGTCCAGGGTGGGAATGCGGGCGCTCATGCGGCTCTGCTCCGGAAAGGGTTCGAAAGATTCATTCGGCCATGGCCGGCCCGCGGCCGGCATTGATCCGCATCAAGCGGCCGCCGCGGCGCGGACCGCGCCGGCCAGCGCGTCCAGGGTGGATTGCATCAGCGCATCGTCGTCGGCTTCCACCGTGACCCGCACCACCGGTTCGGTACCGGACGGACGCAGGAAGGCGCGCCCCCTGCCCTGCACCGCCGCCTGCGCCTGCGCCAGCGCGGCGGCGACATCGGCATCCTCGACCGTGGCCTTGGCGGACGCGCCGTCCAGCCGCACGTTGACCGTGCGCTGCGGCAGCATCTGCAGCCCGGCCACCGCCTCGCGCAGGCTCTGTCCGTTGCGCTTCAACACCTCCAGCACCTGCAGCGCACTGACGATGCCGTCACCGGAACTGACCCGGTCCAGGCACAGGATGTGCCCGGACGCCTCGCCGCCGAGGATGCCGTCGCCGTCCACCAGCGCCTGGTGCACGTAGCGGTCGCCGACCTTGGCGCGCTGGAAGGCGATGCCGCGCTCGGCCAGCGCCTTTTCCAGCCCGTAATTGGTCATCAGCGTGCCGACCACCGGACCGCGCAGGCGGCCGCTGCGCTGCCAGTCCAGCGCCAGTACATAGATCAGACCGTCGCCATCGACCACCGTGCCCTGGTCGTCGACCAGCAGCACGCGGTCGCCATCGCCGTCGAAGGCGATCCCGAGCTCGGCGCCGCTCTCGCGCACCCGCGCGGCCAGCGCTTCGGGATGGGTCGAGCCGACGCCGTCGTTGATGTTCAGTCCGTTCGGCGCCACCCCGACGGCTTCGACCGTGGCCCCCAGCTCGGCCAGCACGATCGGACCGACCTGGTAGGTGGCGCCGTTGGCGCAGTCGACCACGATCCGCATGCCGTCCAGGTCGAAGCTGCGCGACACCGAATTCTTGCAGGCCTCGACGTAGCGGCCGATCGCGTCGCGGGTGCGCACCGCCTTGCCCAGCTGCTCCGAGGCCACGGTGCGGAACGGCTGCTCCAGCGCGGCCTCGATCGACAGCTCGGTGGCGTCGTCGAGCTTCTCGCCCTCGGCCGAGAAGAACTTGATGCCGTTGTCGTGATGCGGGTTGTGCGAGGCGGAAATGACGATACCGCCGTCGGCACGCAGCGCGCGGGTCAGGTGCGAGACCGCCGGGGTCGGCATCGGCCCCATCAGCTGCACGTCCACCCCGGCGGCGACCAGCCCGGCTTCCAGCGCCGCCTCGAACATGTAGTTGGAGATACGGGTGTCCTTGCCGATGATCACCAGCGGCTTGCGCCCGCCGGCGCGTGGTGCCGCCGCGGTCAGCGCATGGCCGTAGGCATTGCCCAGCCGCAGCATGAAGTCGGCCGAAATCGGGCCTTCGCCCACGCGTCCGCGGATGCCGTCGGTGCCGAAGTATTTCCTGCTCATCGATCCTGTTCCTGTGCTTGACCTGGTGCCGCGCTCGCCGCGCGATCAGGCCGTCTGCGCCTCGTCCGCCGGCGCCGGCTGCCGCGTCAACAACGCCAGCAGCCCGGCGAGCCGGTCACGCAGTTCGCGGCGGTCGCAGATCTGGTCGATCGCACCGTGATCGAGCAGGAACTCCGAACGCTGAAAGCCTTCGGGCAGGGTTTCGCGCACGGTCTGCTCGATCACCCGCGGGCCGGCGAAACCGATCAGCGCGCCCGGTTCGGCGATGTTGATGTCGCCGAGCATGGCGAAACTGGCCGAGACGCCGCCGGTGGTCGGATGGGTCATGATCGAGATGTACGGCAGCCCGGCCTCGCGCAGCCGCGCCAGCGCGGCCGAGGTCTTGGCCATCTGCATCAGCGAATACAGGCTTTCCTGCATGCGCGCGCCGCCGCTGGCCGAGAAGCACACGAACGGCGAACCGATCTGCAGCGCGCGCTCGGCGCCCAGCGTGAAACGCTCGCCGACCACCGACCCCATCGAGCCGCCCATGTAGGCGAAGTCGAACGCGCTGGCGACCAGGTCGCGGCCCTTCAGCTTGCCCTGCAGGGTGACCAGGGCGTCGCGCTCGCCGGTACTCTTCTGTGCTGCCTTGATCCGGTCGACGTACTTCTTCTGGTCCCTGAACTTCAGCACATCGGTCGGACCAAGCTCGGCGCCGATTTCCTCGGTGTGGCCGGGGTCAAGCAGCGCGGCGAGGCGGGCACGGGCGCGGATCGGCCGGTGGAAGCCGCACTTCGGGCAGACCTCCAGGTTTTCCTCCAGCTCCGGGCCGTACAGCACCGCGCCGCAGCCTTCGCACTTCTCCCACAGGCCCTCGGGCACGTTGCGCTTGCCGCCATTGGCGGTGCGCTGGGTGCGGATGCCCGAAGGCTTGAGTTTGTTCAGCCAGCTCATGTACGCGCCAACTCTCGTTCAGGTAGGCCGACAACGGCAACGTGTCAGTTTAGCCTACCTGTCTGATGGCGCTAGCCGTCCAGCGCGGCACGCAGCGGCGCCAGGAAGGCGAGCGCGTGCGCTGCCGCTTGGTCCGGGGCGGTCGCCTCGGCCAGCACGCTGACCAGGGCGCTGCCGACCACCACGCCGTCGGCATCGGCCGCCATTGCCTTCGCGCTAGCGGCATCGCGGATACCGAACCCGGCCACCACCGGCGCCGCGCTGGCGCGGCGGATGTCGCGCAGGCGCGCCGACGCGGCCTGGGTATCGAGCCGGTCGGAAGCGCCGGTCACGCCGGCGAAACTGACGTAGTACAGGTAGCCCTGCGCCTGCCGGCATAGCATCTCCAGCCGCGTCGGCGTGGTCGTCGGTGCCGCCAGCAGGATCAGATCGATGCCTTGCGCGGTGAACGCCGTACGGTAGTCGTCCGCTTCTTCCGGCGGCAGGTCGACCAGCAGCATGCCGTCCACGCCCGCTTCGGCGGCCTCGACAGCGAAGCGGGCGGCGCCATGGATCTCGACCGGGTTCAGGTAGCCCATCAACACCACCGGGGTGGCAGCGTCGCGCTGGCGGAATTCGGCCACCACGCGCAGCACGAAGCCGAGCCCGGCCCCGCGTTGCAGCGCGCGCTCGGAACTGCGCTGGATGGCGGGTCCGTCGGACATCGGATCGGAGAACGGCACGCCCAGTTCGATCACGTCGGCGCCGGCCTCGACCAGCGCGTGCATCACCGGCACGGTTGCCTGCAGCGAAGGGTCGCCGGCGGTGACGAACGGGATCAAGGCCTTGCGACCGGCAGCTTTCAGTTCGGCGAATCGGGTATCGATGCGGCTCACAGCACGATCCCCTCGCGTGCGGCGATGGTATGCACGTCCTTGTCGCCACGCCCGGACAGGTTGCATAGCACCAGCGCGTCCTTCGGCAATTCGCGGGCGAGTTTGATCGCCTGCGCCACCGCATGGCTGGATTCCAGCGCCGGCAGAATGCCCTCGGTGCGGGTCAAACGATGGAATGCCTCCAGCGCCTCGGCATCGGTCACGCCGACATATTCGGCGCGCCCGCTGTCCTTCAGGAAGGCGTGCTCGGGACCGACACCCGGATAGTCCAGTCCGGCCGAAATTGAATGCGTCTCGATGATCTGGCCATCGTCGTCGCAGATCACGTAGGTGCGGTTGCCATGCAGCACGCCGACCCGGCCAGCGGCCAGCGAAGACGCGTGGCGGCCGGTCTCGATGCCGTCGCCGGCCGCTTCGGCGCCGACGATGCGCACGCCGGCATCGTTGAGGAAGGCATGGAACAGGCCGATCGCGTTGCTGCCGCCGCCGACGCAGGCGGTGATCGCATCGGGCAGACGACCATAGTCCTGCAGCATCTGTGCGCGCGCCTCACGCCCGACCACAGCGTTGAAGTCGCGGACCATGCGCGGATACGGGTCGGGACCGGCGACCGTGCCGATGATGTAGAAGGTGTCGGCGACGTGGGTGACCCAGTCGCGCATCGCCTCGTTCAGCGCGTCCTTCAGGGTTGCCGAACCGCTGGTCACCGGCACCACGGTCGCACCGAGCAGCTTCATCCGGTAGACGTTGATCTTCTGCCGCTCGATGTCGGTGGCGCCCATGTACACCACGCACTCCAGCCCGAGCCGGGTGGCCACGGTGGCGCTGGCCACGCCGTGCTGGCCGGCGCCGGTCTCGGCGATGATCCGGGTCTTGCCCATCCGCGCCGCCAGCAGCGCCTGGCCGATGGTGTTGTTGATCTTGTGCGCGCCGGTGTGGTTGAGGTCCTCGCGCTTGAGCAGGATCTGCGCGCCGCCGACTTCGCGGCTCAACCGCTCGGCGTGATAGATCGGGCTGGGCCGGCCGACGTAGTGCTTCAGGTCCTTGTCGAAGGCGGCGATGAAGGCCGGATCGACCCGCGCCGCGTCATAGGCCTCGGCCAGCTCCTGCAGCGGCCCGATCAGGGTTTCGCCGACGAATCGCCCCCCAAATTGTCCGAAATGTCCCAATTGATCGGGAAATGCGTAATAGTTCACTGAATCAACCGTACCCATCGATACACACTGGACCGCCTCATGACAGTGCACACTTTATCGCACAGGTCATGCAGGGGAAATCGACAATTTCAGACAAATTAGTGAATAAATATCACACATGAAATCGGCCATCCTGCCCCCGCTCAACGCCTTGCGCGCCTTCGAGGCCGCTGCCCGGTACTCCAGCGTCAGCCGCGCCGCCGTGGAATTGCATGTCACCCACGGCGCGGTCAGCCGCCAGGTGAAGCTGCTGGAAGACTACCTGGGCCTGCCGCTGTTCCGGCGCGATGGCCGTGGGCTGCGTCTGACCGCCGCCGGGGAGAAACTGCGCGACATCGCCGGCAGTGCGTTCTCCCAGCTGCAGGCGGGA
Source organism: Pseudoxanthomonas kalamensis DSM 18571 (assembly GCF_010211745.1). GTDB lineage: Bacteria > Pseudomonadota > Gammaproteobacteria > Xanthomonadales > Xanthomonadaceae > Pseudoxanthomonas_A > Pseudoxanthomonas_A kalamensis. The sequence continues at coordinate 270,006 of NZ_PDWQ01000004.1, forward strand.
GTGCGCGACCTGCGCAACGGCCAGGGCGGGGAAAACCTGACCCTGGGCTGCTCCGGCAGCCTGCTGGCGCGCTGGATGATTCCCCGACTGGAGCGCCTGTCGATCGACCTGCCGCACCTGAAACTGCACCTGTCTCCGTATGCCGGCGATGCCACCACCGATCTGGAGGGCGTGGATGCGGCGCTGCTGATCGGCGACGGCCCCTGCCCGGCCGGCTGGCAGGCATACGCACTGGCCGAGGAACGGATCGGCCCGGTCCTCAGCCCCCGCCTCCCCGCCTGCGCCACCCTGTCCGGACAGCCCGTGGCGGCCGTGCTGGGCGAACCGCTGCTGCATACCGAGTCGCGACCTCAGGCCTGGCCGTTATGGGCGGCGCGCATGGGGCTGGACCCGGCCGCGATCCAGCCGGGTACCGGCTTCGAGCACCTCTACTACCTGCTGGAAGCCGCCGTCGCCGGCCTCGGCATCGCCATCGCCCCGCAACCGCTGGTCGCCGACGACATCGCCAACGGGCGCCTGGCCGCGCCTTGGGGATTCGTCGAAACCGGCGAACACTGGCGCCTGCTGGTACGCCGCGACAACCCGGACCAACGCATCGAGGAACTGGCCGACTGGCTACGCGGGCAGCTGGCCTGCTAGTGATCTGATCAAGCCAACGAATGCAGAAGGTGGGCCAAGGCCCACCCTGCGCAAACCACGACAAGCCGCAATCGTAGGGCGGGCTCAAGCCCGCCGTACGCGGTTGAGTCGGCGCAGGGTGGATGGCGATGGCCTCACGCGGCCATCCGCACGGGCAGCGATTCAAACCATGCCAGCATCTCGCCCCACAGCAGTTCCGCACCCTGGCGGAAATAGCCCATGTGTCCGATCTTGCCACCCAGCTCGCCGGGTATGATGTCCCGGCATGCGACGGGCGCGTTGCGATAGCCCTGCATGAATGCCTCGCGGGACGCGGGAAGTGCCCACAGGTCGTCGAGCGCGTTGGCGGCGACGATCGGCGTGGTCACGGCCGCATACTCGCGTTCGATGCCGCGCATGTCCGGGTCGTCGAAGAAATAATGCGGGAACCCGCACCAGTGCCGCCACTGCCTGTAGGCGTCGACCGGCAGATCCTCGCCCATGCCCAGCAGCTTCCACGGACAATAGCCCTTCCACCACGTCAGCGGCGGCAGCACGATCCACCACAACGTCAATACCTTCAGCCGTTCGCCCAGCGGCATCCACCCGTGCCAGCCGGCGCCGGTTCCGCAGACATAGAAGCCGTCGACCTTCGAGTGGTTAGGCAACAGCCCGAATGCATGCCCACCGTAGGAATGGCCCACAACATACAGCGGCACGTCGCTGCCGGACATGAGTTCCACCGCCGCTGCGAGATCCAGCCGAGCCCAGTCCAGCAGATCCATACGGAAACCCGCCAGCAATGGCGGCCGCGAGCGTCCGATGCCGCGGTAGTCGAAAGTGAGGACTTCATATCCCCGCTCGCGCGCGTATTCGGCAAAACGCTTGTAGAACCCCTGCGGGACGGCGGTGGCGCCGGCCATCACGATCCGGCCCCGCAGCGGCCCGGTCGCCGGATAGCGAGTGGCGGCAAAGACGTAACCGTCCACAGCTGTCAAAGTGATGGCCAATGGCTGCGACGGGGGCGGGGATCGTTCTATGTCGACTGTCATAGAACGGCAGGCTAGACTATGACGACTGTCTTAGCAAGGATGTCGTCCATGAGCCCGCGCCAATCCGACTCCCGCCAACGATTGGTCACCGCCGCTGCCGACATGCTGGCGCAACACGGCTTCAACGCCACCAGCATCCGCGAGATGGCCAAGCGCGCCGACGCACCCGTCGGCTCGACCTACCACCACTTCCCCGGTGGCAAGCATCAGATGGTGATCGAAGCGGTGCAGTTGGCCGGCACACGTGTCGGCGCCGGGCTCGAGCACCATTTGCAGACCGGGTTCGCACCGGGGTTGCGCGGCTTCCTCGCCGCGTGGCGGGACATCCTGCTTCGTTCCGACTTCAGGATCGGCTGCCCGGTGATGGCTGCCGCCGTGGAGGAACCGATCGACGAGGCGGCGCCCGACGTGCTGATGGCGGTGGCACAGGTGTTCGGTGAATGGGAGCAAATGCTGGTCAGGGTTCTAGTCGCCGAGGGTCACAGCCGCAAGATCTCATGCGACTTCGCAACGCTCATCGTCGCAAGCGTGGAAGGCGCCATTGTGTTGTGCCGTGCGCAACGCAGCATCGATCCCTTCGACAGAGTGTCGAGGCGATTGGAAGAGATTGTCGGCGTACCTAAAGAATCCCGGATCAAGTAGAGGCGGCGAGGAGAATAGTTTCCAAGCGACCCTCTTTGGGCCGAAATCCGCCTTTCCGAACATCGCTCCAAACATTGCGTTCATCCATGCGGCAGCACCTGCTTCGCAGGTACCGCCCCACGGCTTGCGTCCGACGGTCTTTACGGGATCACATCCGCCGCGGCAACGCCGTCGATGAAGGCGCGCATTCTTTCGGCCGACTTGATGCCCGGCGCCGATTCGATGCCGCTGGACACGTCCACTGCCCACGGCCGCGCCGCGCGTACTGCCCGCGCCACGTTGCCGGCATCCAGCCCGCCGGCCAGCAACACATGTTGTTCGACGGGCCGTTCCAGCGCCGACGGCAACAAGGTCCAGTCGAAACGTTGTCCGCTGCCGCCGGACTCGCCGGCCGCATGGCCGTCGAACACGAAACCCTGCGCCGCGGGATAGTCGCGCAGACGCGCCAGTGCCGTCTGCGGATCGCCGCCCATCGGGATCGCCTTCCAGTACGGCAGGCCGAAGCCGGTGCAGAACGCCTCGTCTTCGCTGCCGTGAAACTGCAGCAGGTCCGGGCGCACCTGATCGACGATGGCGCGTACCGCGTCGACGTCCTGGTCCATCACCAGCGCGACCACGCCGATTTCCTCCGGCACCGCCTCGCGCAAGCGGCGCGCTTGCTGTACGTCCAGCCGGCGCGGACTGCGAGGGGCGAAGATCAGGCCGACGAAATCCACGCCCAACTCGACCGCCTGGGCGATATCGCCGGCGCGGGTGAAACCGCAAAACTTGATCCGGGTCCGACTCATGCGGGCAGCGTCACCTCGGCGGGCAGGTTCCACCGCTCAGGATACAGCGGACCGAGGAACACCAGCCCTTCCGGCGGCGCGGTCGGTCCGGCCAGGGTGCGGTCGCGCCCGGCCAGCAGCTTGGCCATCCAGTCTTCCGCCTGGCGACCGGCGCCGATCTCGGCCAGCGAACCGACGATGTTGCGCACCATGTGATGCAGGAAGGCATTGGCCTGCAGTTCGAATTCGATGATCTCGCCATCGCGGCGCACCTCGATCCGCTGCATCTCCCGGCGCGCATGCCGGGCCTGACAGTGCACGGTGCGGAAGGCGCTGAAGTCCTGTTCGCCCAGCAGCGCCTGCGCCGCACGGTGCATGGCCCCGGCGTCCAGCGGCCGGCGTTCCCAGGCCAGAGTGTTGCGGTACAGCGCCGGCCGCACCGGGCGATTGATCAGCCGGTAGCGGTAGCGCCGCGCGCGCGCGGCGAAACGGGCGTTGAAGTCGTCGGCCACCGGCACGCACCAGCGCACGCACACCGAGGCCGGCAGGTTGCCGGTCGCTCCCAGCGTCCAGGCGCGCGGATCGCGCTGGGCGTCGCTGTCGAAATGCACCACCTGACATTGCGCGTGCACGCCGGCGTCGGTGCGCCCGGCGCAGACCACGGCGACCGGGTGATCGGCGACTTTCGACAAGGCTTCCTGCACCGCCTTCTGCACGGTCGCCCGCGGGGACGCCCCCAGTTGCTGCCAGCCGCGGAAATTGCTGCCGTCGTATTCGACGCCCAGCGCGTAGCGCATCACTCCAGCTCGCGCAGCAGGCGCGCGGCCTCCTGGCGGGCCGGTTCGTCGTCGCCGGCCAGCACTTCGTTGAGCAGGTCGCGCGCGGTTTCCGTGTCGCCCAGGTCCAGATAGGCGATGGCCAGTTCCAGCCGATCATGCCCCTCCGGCGCGTCGCCGATCCCCAGCGGCGACACGTCAAGCGCATCGTCGCCGGTGTGCCAGGTCGGCTTGGCCAGATGCGCCTGCTCCCATTCGGCATCGCTGGCGACGGCCGGGACTTCTTCCGCCGCCCCGCCGCCACCGAAGAAGGGGTCATGCCCGGTCGGGGTCGGCGCATCGGTGTCTTCGCCGCGCACCGGAGCGTTTACGGCGAAGGTTCCAGCCGGTCGGGGAGCCGGTCGCGCGGCGGCCGCCTGTGCGCGACGGCGGCTGGTCAGCAGCCCGGCCAGCAGTCCGATGATGATCAGCCCCAGTCCGGCGACCAGCCAGGTCGGCACGCCTTCGCCGCCTTGCGTCTGCGACAGCCGTTGCTGGGCCGCGGCCAGATCGCTGTCCTTCATCGCGATCAGCTGTTCCTGCTGCTGCTTGATCTTCTCCAGCTCGGCCACCTGGGCACGCAATTCCTGCACTTCGGATTCGCGTGCCGCGACGTCTTCGCGTGCCTGCTGCAACTGCTGTTCCGCCAACATGTCACCCTCGCCCCCGGCCTGAATGCCGGATGTCGTACCTGCACGGTCGGTGACCGCGGCCGCCGGCGGCGCGATTTCCAGCCGCGCCTGATCGATCGGACCGCCCGTCCCGGCCGGCGAAGCGGATGCGGTCGTGGCCGCCACCGCCGCCGGCTGCACCACCGGACGGCGCGCCTGCCGCCATTCGGCCACCTGCTGCCGGACCAGGGCCGAAGCCTCGGCGCGGTCGAGTTGCGCCAGTTCCGAGGTTTGCGGCACCCGCAGCACCGCGCCCTGTTTCAGGCGGTTGATGTTGCCACCGATGAAGGCCTCGGGATTGGCACGCAGCAAGGCCAGCATGGTCTGGTCCAGGCTGTAGCCGGTATTCAGGCGGCTGGCGATGCCGGACAGCGTCTGCCCGCGGCGAACCGGCGCCAGCGCATCGCCGGGCCCGGCAGCAGTCGCGACTGGCGCTGGGGGCGAAGCCTCCGGCGGCGGGGCGGCGGGCACGGGGATCGGTGCGGGTATTGGTACCGGCGCCGAGGGTGGTGCGGCCGCCGTCGGCTGCGGTTCGGCAGGCGCAGGCGTTTCGGTTTCGACCGGAGCCGCCACCTGCGGTTCGCGCACGATGGCATTGGAAGGCGCCGGCAACGGCGCTTCGACGGCCGGTGCCGCCACCGCCGCCATCGCTTCCGGTGTACTGACCAGGGCCGAGTACTCGCGAACCAGGCGCCCCTGGCCCCAGTCGACCTCGATCAGAAAGTTCACCGCCGCCTGTTCCACCGGGGCGGCGCTGGTCACCCGGATCACCGGCTGTCCCTGGTCGGACAGCGCCACCGCGAAATTCAGTTCGCTGACCAGGCCGCGCGGGCGTTCCAACCCGACCCGCTCGAAGGTCGCCGGCGATGCCAATCGCGCCTGCAACTGCTCCATCTCGGCAGGGTCGCTGGAAACGATCGGGATTTCGGCCAGCAAGGGCTGCCCCGGCTGCGACAGTACCCGGATCTCGCCCAGGCCCAACGCCATGGCCGCGCCGCTGGCCAGCGCCAGCAGGCCGCCGGCCAGCCATCGGACGAGTTGTCGCATCGCGTTGTTGCTCAAGCAGGCGCCCTGTCGGTTTTCCCCGCGACGACTATAACGTCAAGCCTCGGCGGCTACCAATTCGGCCAGTTGCACCGCATTCAGCGCCGCGCCCTTGCGGATGTTGTCGGCCACTACCCACAGGTTGAGCCCGCGCGGATGCGAGAGGTCTTCACGGATCCGGCCCACGTACACCGGGTCGGTGCCCGAGGCATGGGTCACCGGGGTCGGGTAGCCGCCCGGCTTGTGCTCGTCGACGACCTGCACACCCGGCGCGGCGGCCAGCAGCGCGCGCGCCTGCTCCGGGGTGATCTTCTTTTTCGTCTCGATGTTGACCGCCTCGGAATGGCCGAAGAACACCGGCACCCGCACTGCGGTCGGGTTCACCTGGATGCTGTCGTCGCCAAGGATCTTGCGGGTCTCCCACACCAGCTTCATCTCTTCCTTGGTGTAGCCGTTGTCCTGGAAATCGTCGATGTGCGGGATCAGATTGAAGGCGATCTGCACCGGGAACTTCTGCGGATCGATATCCTGGAAGTTCAGCAACTGTGCGGTCTGCTTGCCCAGCTCCTCCATCGCCGTGCGTCCGCCGCCGGAAACCGACTGGTAGGTCGCCACGTTGATGCGCTCGATGCCGTACTCGCGATGGATCGGCGCCAGCACCGGCATCAGCTGCATGGTCGAGCAGTTCGGATTGGCGATGATGCTGCGCGGACGCTGCCTGGCGGCGTCCGGATTCACTTCGCTGACCACCAGCGGCACGTCGTCGTCGTAGCGGAAGGCCGAGGAGTTGTCGATCACCACCACGCCGGCGGCGGCGAATTTCGGCGCGTACTCCTTCGACACCCCGCCACCGGCGGAGAACAGCGCGATGTCCACCCCGGTCGGATCGAACGTGGCCAGATCCTGGACCACGATCTTTTTGCCGTCGAACTCGACCTCGCCGCCGGCCGAACGCGCGCTGGCCAGCGCGACGACTTCGGACACCGGGAATTTGCGTTCGGCCAAGATGGCCAGCATGGTTTCGCCGACGGCGCCGGTGGCGCCGACGACCGCGACTTTGAAGCGGCGTTGTTCGTTCATTGCGTCAGATGAATGGTGGGGGTGTTCCGCAGGAGCGGCGTAAGCCGCGATCAAGCTTTCCCATGAAAGCCCTTTCGCGGCTTACGCCGCTCCTGCGGGGATGCGGAGGATAGCGGAAGCCCGGATCATGCGCCCGGACGGTTGCCGATGAAACCGGGATTCACAACGTTCGGCGGGCGTCCGGCCCGCGGTCCGCAGCCCAGTGCAGCGATCAGGTTGTCCACCGCCAATGACACCATCGCCCGCCGGGTACCCAGGCTGGCGCTGGCGATGTGCGGGGTCAGGACCACGTTGCGCAGCGCCAGCAGTTCCGGCCGCACGGCAGGCTCGCCCTCGTACACGTCCAGCCCGGCGGCGGCCAGCCGGCCATGGGCCAGCGCGTCGGCCAACGCGAGCTCATCGACGATGCCGCCACGGGCGATGTTCACCAACGTCGCGGTCGGCTTCATCCGTGCCAGCGCAGCCGCATCGATGATGTGCCGGGTCTGCGGCGAATACGGCAGCGCCAGCAGCAGATGGTCGGCCTGTACCAGCAGCTCCGCGAAACCGACATGGCGGGCGCGGCAGTCGCGTTCGACCGCTTCGGGCAGCCGCGTGCGGTTGTGGTAAAGCGTGCGCATACCGAAGCCGGTGGCGCGGCGGGCGATGCCCTGGCCGATCCGACCCATGCCGAGAATGCCCAAGGTGCTGCCGTGCAGGTCATGGCCCAGCAGGGTGTCGAACGACCAGCTGCGCCACTGCCCCTCGCGCAGCCAGCGCTCGGCCTCGGTGATGCGCCGGGCCGCGGCCAGCAGCAAGGCGAAGCCGAGGTCGGCGGTGGTTTCGGTCAGCACGTCCGGGGTATTGGTGACGACGATGCCGCGTTCGCCCAGCGCCGGGATGTCGAGGTTGTCGTAGCCGACCGCAACATTGGCGACCGCGCGGAGTTTCGATGCGGTGGCGATTTCGGCCGCGCCGATGCGCTCGACCAGGGTGACCAGCGCGCCGTGCGCGTTGGTCAGATGCGCGGCGATTTCCTGCGAGGTGTAACGTTCGCCGGCCGGTTCGCTGCGGATGACGTCGAAATGTTCGTCCAGCCGGCCGCTGATGTCGGCGAACAGCGGTCGCGCCAGCCACACCCGCGACCGCGATTCAGTCATCGACGGGCGCTTGCGCGGGGATGCGCGGCGTCACCTCACCCACGTCGCCACACTGCGCGCGGTGGCGCAAGGCCTGGTCGATCAGCACCAGCGCCACCATCGCCTCGGCGATCGGGGTGGCGCGGATGCCCACGCAGGGATCGTGGCGGCCGGTGGTGATGACCTCGGCCGGCTGGCCTTCGACGTCCACCGTGCGCTCGGGCAGGCGCAGGCTGGACGTCGGTTTCAGCGCGATCGAGGCGATCACCGGCTGGCCGGTGGAGATGCCGCCGAGGATGCCGCCGGCATGGTTGGAGACGAAGCCCTGCGGGGTGATCGGGTCGCGGTGTTGGGTGCCCTTCTGCACCACGCTGGCGAAGCCGTCGCCGATTTCCACGCCCTTGACCGCGTTGATGCTCATCAGCGCCGACGCCAGTTCGCCGTCCAGCTTGCCGTAGATCGGCTCGCCCCAGCCCGGCGGCACGCCGGCGGCGACCACGTCCACCCGTGCGCCGACCGAATCGCCGGACTTGCGCAACGCATCCATGTAGGCCTCCAGTTCCGGCACCTGGTCGGCATGCGGCCAGAAGAACGGATTGTCCTCGACTGCGTTCCAGTCGAAACCCTGAGGACGAATCTCGCCCAGTTGCGACAGGTAGCCGCGCACGCTGACACCGTGGCGCTGCTTCAACCATTTCTTGGCGATCACCGCCGCGGCCACCCGCATCGTCGTTTCGCGCGCGGACGAGCGCCCGCCGCCGCGCGGATCGCGGATGCCGTATTTCTGCCAGTAGCTGTAATCGGCGTGGCCGGGACGGAACTGCGCGGCGATGGCGGCGTAGTCCTTGCTGCGCTGGTCGGTATTGCGGATCAGCAGCGCGATCGGGGTGCCGGTGGTGCGGCCTTCGTACACGCCGCTGAGGATTTCCACCTCGTCGGCCTCGCGCCGCGCCGAGGTATGGCGGCTCTTGCCGGTGGCGCGGCGCTGCAGGTCATGGGCGAACTCTTCCGGGGCGATCTCCAGCCCCGGAGGACAGCCATCGATCACGCAGCCGATCGCCGGCCCGTGCGACTCGCCGAAGGTGGTGACCCGGAAAAGATGCCCGAATGTATTCACGATACGCCCTCAACCATTGCCTTGCCCTTGCTTTTGCCCGTCATTCCCGCTCAAGCGGGAATCCACCTCTGCCGCCTATCCATTGATGTCATCCCAAAGATCCCGCCAATGCGGATTGAATGTCCGGATCAATTCCAACTTCCAGGCACGATTCCACTTCTTCAGCTGTTTCTCGCGCCGAATGGCCTCCTCCATCACGGCATGCTGCTCGTACCACACCAGCATGGTCACCCCGTAACGACGAGTGAACCCTTCTACCAGATGCTCACGATGTTGCCATACCCGAGCAACCAGGTTGCTGGTCACCCCGATGTAGAGTGTGCCGTTGCGCTTGCTTGCCAACATGTAAACCGCAGGCTGCTTCATGCCCGTACCCATCCATGGGTCCCCGCTTTCGCGGGGACGACGACCCCGATTTGTTCACTCTGTCAGGATCGCGCGTCCGCCAGTTCGCGGATGCGCGGGTGGTGCACGATCAGTTCCGAGCACTCCAGCGCGAACACGCCCATCTGCCCGACCTTGAACTCGATCCAGGCGAACTCGACGTCGGGCAACAGTTGTGCCAAGGCATGCTCGGACTCGCCGACCTCGCAGATCAGCAGGCCTTCCTGGCTCAGGTGCAGCGGCGCGTCGCGCAGGATCTTCAGCACCAGATCCAGGCCGTCGTCGCCGGCGCGCAGGCCCAGTTCGGGCTCGTACGAGTATTCCTGCGGCAAGGCGTCGGTTTCGGCATTGGTCACGTACGGCGGATTACTGACGATCAGGTCGTAGTGCGCGCCGGACAGGCCGGCGAACAGGTCGGACTTGATGAATTCCACGTTGTCGGCGTGCAGGTGCGCCTTGTTTTCGGCGGCCAGCGCCAGCGCGTCGTCGCTGATGTCGGTGCCGTGCACCTGCCAGCCCGGGTTGTAGTGGCCCATGGCGATGGCGATGCAGCCCGAGCCGGCACACAGATCCAGCGCGCGGTGGACCGGTCGCCCGCCCAGCCACGGTTCGAAGCCGGACAGGATCAGTTCGGCGATCGGCGAACGCGGCACCAGCGCACGCGCATCACTCTTGAAGCTGAGTCCGGCAAACCAGGCCTCGCCGGTCAGGTAGGCGACCGGCAGGCGTTCGGCGATGCGGCGCTCGAACAGCTGCAGGATCGCTGCCTTCTCGCTGGCCAGCAGCCGCGCCTGGCCGTAGGCCGGGCCCAGGTCCGGCGGCAGTTGCAGGGTGTGCAGGACCAGATGGGTGGCCTCGTCCAGCGCGTTGTCGTAGCTGTGGCCGAAGCTCAGCCCGGCCGCGTTGAAGCGGCTGGCGCCATAGCGGATCAGGTCGATGAGGGTATGCAGTTCGTGGGCCGGATCGACGGTCATGACGGGCCTTGGCGACGGACGCGCAGGAATCGGCCCCGGATTATAGAGGTGCCGGTGCGGGCGCGCCGGTATCATGGACGCATCCCGCTACCGGAACCGCACATGTTCAACCGCAAGATCGCCCTGGTGCTCGCCATCGCTGTGGCCGCCGGCCTCGGCCTGCTGGCGGCGCAGAAGTTCTTCGTCGCCGCGCCGCCGGCTTCCGGCACGCAATGGCCGCCGATGCAGACCGTGACCCTGCTGCCGCAGCCGCGCGAGGTGCCGGCGTTCTCGCTGGAGCAGTCCGACGGCACCCGCCTGACTTCGGGCGAACTGAACGGCCACTGGACCTTGGTCTTCATCGGCTTCACCTTCTGCCCCGATGTCTGCCCGACCACGCTGACCGAACTGGCACCGGCGCAGAAGCAGTGGCAGTCGCTGCCGGACAGCATCCGCCCGCGCGTACTGTTCGTCTCGATCGACCCAGAGCGCGACACCCCGGCCCGGATCGGCGAATACGCCCACGGCTTCCATCCGGACACCCTGGCCGCCACCGCCGACATCCCCACCCTGGAGAACTTCGCCAAGTCGCTGAGCCTGGTGTTCGTCAAGGTGCCGGGGCCGGATTTCGAGCAGCACCCGGACAACTACACGATGGATCATTCGGCCGCCATTGTCCTGCTCGACCCGCAGGGCCGGATGGCCGGGCTGATCCGCCAGCCGTTGCAGACCCAGGCCATTGCCGACGATCTGACCGCACTGAGCCGAGCCAGCGCGCCGTGAGTCCGATGACCGCGCTGACCTGGGCGCTGCCGCACCGGCTGCTGTCGTCGCTGGCGCGGCGGCTGGCCTACTCGCGCACGCCGTGGCTCAAGCAGCGGCTGATCGACACCGTGGTGCGCCGTTTCGGCGTGGACCTGAGCGAAGCCGCCGAACCGGACCCGGCCGCCTACCTCAGCTTCAACGCGTTTTTCACCCGCGCCCTGCGCCCCGGCGCACGCACGGCCGACCCCGACCCGCGCGCCCTGCTGATCCCGGCCGACGGCCACATCAGCCAGTGCGGCGCGATCGACGACGGCCGCATCTTCCAGGCCAAGGGGCGCGGCTTCACCGCCGCCGCCCTGCTCGGCGACGACGCCGCAGCCGAACCGTTCCGCCACGGTCGCTTCGCCACCGTCTACCTGTCGCCGCGCGACTATCACCGCGTGCACATGCCTTGGACCGGCACCCTGCGCGAAACCATGCACGTGCCGGGGCGACTGTTCAGCGTCGGCACCGACGCGGTGGCCAGCGTGCCTGGGCTGTTCGCCCGCAACGAGCGCCTGGTCTGCCACTTCGACACCGACTTCGGTCCGATGGCCTGCGTGATGGTCGGCGCCCTGCTCGTTTCCGGCGTGGAAACCGTGTGGAGCGGCGTGGAGATTCCCCGCTATGCCGACGCCATCGTGCGCAAGGACTGGCGCGGGAAGGGCGTGGTGCTGGAACGGTTCGCGGAGATGGCCCGCTTCAACTACGGCAGCACCGTGATCGTCCTGCTGCCGCCGGGCGTGGCCGAACTCGACCCGACACTGACGGCCGAAGCGCCGGTCAGGCTGGGACAGAAACTCGCCACCAGAACCTCCGCCTGACGCGGCGACGCGCGCCCTATTCCCCTTCGGCCGGAGTACCGAACACGGCCGCCGCCAGCATCAGCAGCGCCAGCGCGGCATAGGCCGGGCTGCGCCAGCGCGCCGCGCCGGCCCGATGCGCCAATCGCGCCGCCAGTGCGCATTGCAGCGCGTAGTAGAAGGCGAATGCGCGCGAGGCATAGCTGATGATCTGGTAGATATCGGCGGTCCAGGTCAACACCAGCCCGGCGCCGATCAGCAAGGCATACGCCTGGCGCGAACTCAGCCTGTCGCGGCTCATCTGTTCGACCAAGCCACCGCAACCGTTGGTATCGGCCACCGCTGCGCTGAACTGGGCGGCCAGCGCGGCCAGCACCAGCAGTCCCGGCAGCACCCCCGCCACCGGTGCCATCATGTCGATCACCGCGGTTTCCTCGTGCGGCACCTCGGCGGCGGTGAACACCAGCCCGCACAGGCCGATGTACAGCACGTAGATCGCACCGGACAGCCATTGCGCGTAACGCATGCTGCGCACGCGCGTATCCGCGTCGTAGGCGCTGCCCAGGTAGCGCGAGGTCTCGAAGCCCTGCACGGTAATCACCAGGCCGAAGGCCAGTGTCAGCGAATGCATATCCAGGACCGGCGCCACCGTCTCCGGCAGTTGCTGCTGCGTCGCCGACCTTGCTGCGAACAGCACCAGCCCGGCCAGCAGGCCGGCGATCACCGCCAGCTTCAGCGAAACGGTCAAGGTCTCGGCCCGTTCCAGGCCGCGCAGGCCACGGCTCAAGCCGATCGCCGCGATCAGCAGCAACGCCGCCGTGGTCACCCCGCGGCCGACCGTTTCGCCGTGCCAGGGCGCCAGGCTGACCGCGAAGGCACCGAACAGGTTCAGGTAATAGCAGACCGAAATCACATAGGCGAAGGCCAGCGCCCACGAAGCGACCGCATCCAGCCGCCTTGCCAGCGGCGGCGGCGCGGCGGCCTCCATTCCTTGCAGGTTCCAGCGGATCGCCGAACCGACGGCATAGGCCAGCAGGCACAAACCCAGCATCACCCACGGCGCGCGATTGCCGTATTCGTGCAGCAGCAGCGGCGCCAGCACCAGGAAGCCGCTGCCGATGATCGAGGCCAGCGGCGTCACCGTGGCCTGCCAGATCGCGGCATTGCGCAGGCGCGGCAGCGCCAGGATCCACAACACGACCGCGCTCGCCGCGATCACCGTTGCGTTGGCCAGCGCCGTCGCCGACATCAGTCTTCAGGTCCGCGAGGGTTCGGTGCAGCGGGCTTCGGCATGCCGCGCGCCTACTTCGAGCACCCTTCCAGCTTCAGCACCTGTCCCTGCCGCACGCTGTAGCGCGGGGCGTGGACGCCATTCGCGCGCGCCAGCGTCTTCAGGCTGCAGCCGTTGCGCTGGGCGATCCGCCCCAGGCTGTCGCCTGCCTTGACCCGGTAGGTCCTGGCCGGTTTCGGCTTCGGTTTCGGCGGCGGCGCAGTCACCGGGGTCACGTCGCCGACGGCCACGCTGCCCTCCGGCTGCGGTGGGCGCTGCAAGGCCGCGTACACGTTGGCGCCGACCAGGGTCCGCGCCAGCTGCGCGCGTTCGCCGTCGATGCAATGACGCTTGTACTGGTTGGACATGCGGGTCGTGGCCAGCATCGTGGTCCCGGCCGGGATCAGCTGGTCGGCCTGGTAGCGCGGGTTGAGGTTGCGCAGCGCGCGCATGTAGCCCTCGCGGGTGCCGCCATTGCCCATGCAGATGGTCATTTCGTAGATGGACGCGTCGCGCGACAGCTTGAACTGTGCCAGCTGCGCGTTGACCTTGGGGAACTCCAACCCGTACTGCTTGGGATGCAGGAACAGCCAGGCGGCGGCGATCACCATCGGCACGTAGTCGCGGGTCTCGGCCGGGAACTGGTTGTACACGGTTTCGTCCCAGAAACTGCGCCCCGGATACTGGCTGTAGACCCGCAGCGCGCGCCCTTCGCCGCCGTTGTAGGCGGCCAGCGACAGCTCGACGTTGTCGTTCAGCTCGTGCAGGCGCTCGAGGATGTAGTCGGCGCTGGCCGCGGCAGTGGCGCGCGCGTCGTAGCGGGTGTCGAAGCCGGTACCGTCGGGGCCGAGGCCGAAACGGCTGCCGGTCGCCGGCATGAACTGCATCAGCCCGGCCGCGCCGGCGCGCGAACGCGAATGCGCGCGGCCGTTGGATTCCTTGGCCATGATCCCGAACAGCAGCGCCTCCGGCAGACCATTGCGCTCCCATTCCGGCCACATCACCGGCCGCAGGTTCATGTAGTTCTCGTAGCTGGTGATCAGCGAACTGCGCATGTCGGTCAGCCAGCGGCGGATGCCGGCCTGCACGGCCGGGTTGAATTCCACCATGCGGTCGAACGCATGCCGGCCATCGTGGTACTGGGCGGCAGAGGACGCCGAAGCGGTCGCGGCCGCCGCGCCCTCGGCCAGCGCATGGTCGCTGCCGTCGTCGAGCGGATCGTCGGTTTCCTCGTCGTCGCCGGCCAGGGCGTCGGTTTCCTCCTTCAGCAGGCGCTTGAACGCAGCCAGCTGGGTGTTGACCGAACAGCCGCGCTGCTTGATGCAGGCGTCGATGACGTCTTCCATGTCCTCCAGCGCGGCGTTGCTTTCGCCCGCGCCGCGCGGATCGTTGTTGGCGACCAGCACCAGCGCATCGCGATAGCGCTGCTCGGCCGCAGCCATGCGCTGATCGATCACCTCGATGGCGGCCTTGTCGCGTGCCGAAACGCGCTGGGCATGGGCGGAGGGAACGGCCGCGAACAGGGCCAGGAAAGCCGGCAGCAGCCAGCGGCACATCGATCCGTGGGGCATTGGTGCGGTCGTTTCGATCAGGAATGGGCGATCACAGCGGATCAGGGTAGCCCCGCCCGCGCCGGGCAGGCAAGCCGACTCCGACGCTGCCGTTCACTGTCTCCGCTCGCGACATGCCGGCCGCAACCGCTAGAATTCCTCGGAAGCGTGACCGTGTACCCACTTCCCAGGAAACCCATGGACCCCATCCTGCTTGGCAAAGGCGTCACCGACGACATTCCCGTCCACCTGCTGCCCAAGTTCGGCAACCGCCACGGCCTGGTCGCCGGCGCCACCGGTACCGGCAAGACGGTGACCCTGATGACCTTGGCCGAAGGCTTCTCGCGGCTCGGTGTGCCGGTGTTCATGGCCGACGTGAAGGGCGATGTCTCCGGCGTCGCGGTGGCCGGCGATGGCAACGAGAAGGTGCTGCAGCGGGCCCGCGACATCGGCATCGACGGCTACGCGCCCGGCGCCAACCCGGTGATCTTCTGGGATATGTACGGCAAGCTCGGGCATCCGGTGCGGACCACGGTCAGCGAGATGGGGCCGACCCTGCTGGGCCGCATCCTGGAGCTGAACGACACCCAGAGCGGCGTGCTGGACATCGTGTTCAAGCTGGCCGACGACCGCGGCCTGCTGCTACTGGACCTGGCCGACCTGCGCGCCCTGCTGAACCTGGTCGCGGCCGAGCGCAAGGACATTTCCACCGAATACGGCCTGGTCAGCACGCAATCGGTCGGCGCCATCCAGCGCGCCCTGCTGCGGCTGGAGCAGGAAGGCGGCGAGAATTTCTTCGGCGAGCCGGCGCTGGAACTGAACGACCTGATGCGCACCACCCCCGACGGTCGCGGCGTGATCGGCCTGCTCGCGGCCGACCAGCTGATCCTGAAGCCGCGGTTGTATTCCAGCTTCCTGCTGTGGCTGCTGTCGGAACTGTTCGAGAACCTGCCGGAAGTCGGCGACCTCGACAAGCCCAAGCTGGTGTTCGTGTTCGACGAGGCGCACCTGCTGTTCGACGACGCCCCGGCCGCGCTGCAACAGCGGATCGAACAGGTGGTGCGATTGGTCCGTTCCAAGGGCGTGGGCGTGTATTTCTGCTCGCAGTTCCCCGACGACGTGCCGGACAACGTGCTCGGCCAGCTCGGCAACCGCGTGCAGCACGCGTTGCGTGCCTACACTCCGCGCGACCAGAAGGCGGTCAAGACCGCAGCCGAAACCTTCGTTCCCAACCCCAAGCTCGATGTCGCCGCCGCCATCTCCAAACTCGGCACCGGCGAAGCGCTGGTGTCCACATTGCAGGACAAGGGCGTGCCCTCGCCGGTGCAGCAGACGATGATCTCGCCGCCGCGCTGCCGGATGGGCGCGGCGACTACCGCCGAACGCGACCAGGTCCGCGCCGGCAGCCCGGTCGGCGGCAAGTACGACACCGCCGTGGACCGCGAATCGGCCGCCGAGATGCTGACAAAGAAAGCCGAAACCGCGGCCGTCAACGCCAGGGCACCGCCGGCACGCAGCCGCGAGCAGGACGATGCCGACGAAGGCGGCTTCAGCCAGGCGATCAAGGACGCGGTGTTCGGCACCAAGCGCCGTCAGGGCATGCTGGAGACGATGGCCAAGCAGACCTCGCGCACCGTCGGCAGCAAGCTCGGCAACCAGATCGTGCGCGGCATCCTGGGCGGCATCTTCGGCGGCAAGCGCTGATCGGTTCCGTGCCCCGCCGCTGTCGCCGATGAGCCGCTGGCGTCCGCCCGCCGAGAAAAGCACCGCCCTGATCACCGCCGAAGGCCATGCGCGGCTGAAGGCCGAGCTGGACGATCTGTGGCGCGTGCGCCGACCCGAGGTGGTCAAGGCGCTGACGGCGGCGGCGGCCGAGGGCGACCGTTCGGAAAACGCCGAATACCACTATCGCAAGAAGCAGCTCGGCGAAATCGACCGCCGCGTGCGCTACCTGAGCAAACGGCTGGAAGCGCTGCGGGTGGTCGATGCGGCGCCGGCCAATCCGCAGGCGGTGTTCTTCGGCGCCCAGGTCGAACTGGAAAACGCCGACACCGGCCAGATCCATCGTTACCGAGTGGTCGGTCCCGACGAAACCGACGCCGCACAGGGCTGGATCAGCATCGATTCGCCGCTGGCTCGGGCCATGCTGAAGAAACGCGTCGACGACGAATTCAGTGCCGTCCTGCCCGGCGGCATCGTCACCTTCGTCATCGTCGACGTGGAATATCCATAGGGCGGCGCTATGCCGAAACGATATCCAGCGACAGCGACGGCTTCTTCGTCAGCGCCTCGCCGAACAGGTCGTGCTCGTCGCTGTCGGTGATCTCGACCTCGACGAACTGCCCGGCATGCAGGCCGGCTTCGGCGCCGTTCTGGACATGCACCAGGCCGTCGATCTCCGGCGCGTCGGCCATCGAACGCGCCACCGCGATGCCGTCCTCGACCCCGTCCACCAGGCATTGCCGCACGCTGCCGACCTTGGCCGCCAGCTTCTCGGCACTGATCGCGGCCTGGGTTTCCATGAAGCGGGCCAGCCGTTCCTGCTTGACCGCTTCCGGCACCGGATCGGGCAGCGCATTGGCGGCCGCGCCCTCGACCGGCGAATAGACGAAGGCGCCGACGCGGTCCAGCCGCGCCTGTTGCAGGAATTCCAGCAACGCCTCGAATTCGGCCTCGGTCTCGCCGGGAAAGCCGACGATGAAGGTCGAACGCACGGTGATCTCCGGGCACAGTTCGCGCCAGCGCAGCACCCGCTCCAGCGTCCTGTCCACCGCGCCCGGACGCTTCATCAACTTGAGGATGCGCGGACTGGCGTGCTGGAAGGGAATGTCCAGATACGGCAGCAGCCTGCCCTCGGCCATCAGCGGCACGATCTCGTCCACATGCGGGTATGGATAGACGTAGTGCAGCCGCACCCAGGCGTCCAACTCGGACAGCCCTTCGCACAGCGACTTCATCCGGGTGGCGTATTCGCGCCCGCGCCAGCTGCCCGGCGCGTACTTGCGGTCGACGCCATAGGCCGAGGTGTCCTGCGAGACGACCAGCAGCTCCTTCACCCCGCCACGGACCAGTCGCTCGGCCTCGCGCAGCACCTCGTCGACCGGGCGCGAGACCAGCCGTCCACGCATCGACGGGATGATGCAGAAGCTGCAATGGTGGTTGCAGCCCTCGGAAATCTTCAGGTAGGCGTAATGGCGCGGGGTAAGCTTGATGCCGACATCTTCGTATTCGCCGAAGCCAAGGCGTCGGCGCGGCACCAAATCCACGAACGGGTCGTGCTTCGGCGGCAACGCCGCGTGCACGGCTTCCATCACGCTGTCGTAGTCCTGCGGGCCGGACACCGACAACACATCCGGATACTGCTTGCGGATCAGTTCCGATTTCTTGCCCAGACAGCCGGTGACGATCACCTTGCCGTTCTCGGCCATCGCCTCACCGATCGCGTCCAGCGACTCGGCCACCGCCGAATCGATGAAGCCGCAGGTATTGACCACCACCACGTCGGCATCGTCGTAACTGGGCGAAATTGCATAGCCCTCGACCCGCAGCTGGGTCAGGATGCGCTCGGAATCGACCAGCGCCTTGGGACAGCCCAGGCTGACGAAACCGACTTTGGGGCTGATGGCGGACATGCGCGGACGTGGCGACCAAGGCAACGGGAAGGCGCGCGATTATACGGGGTTACACTTCTGCCCTTCCGTTTCTACCGGACGAGGCGACGACAATGGGCGAATGGATCGACCTTCAGACCGCACGCGGCCCGGTCAAGGCCTGGCATGCGACACCGACCGGCACGGTGCGCGGCGGACTGGTCGTGGTGCAGGAAATCTTCGGCGTCAACGCGCACATCCGCAACGTCACCGACCGCTATGCCGATGCCGGCTACCTGAGCCTGGCACCGGCGTTCTTCGACCTGGTCGAAGCCGGGGTGGAACTGGACTACGGCCCGGACGAATTCCGTCGCGGACGCGAGCTGGTCACCGAAGTCGGCATGGACGGCGCGCTGGCAGTGGTCGAAGCCGCGGCGCGGCAGCTTGCCGGCGCCGGCAAGGTCGGCACGGTCGGTTACTGCTGGGGTGGTTCGGTGGTGCTGCGCGCCGCACAGACACTGGCCTTGCCCGGCGTCAGCTACTACGGCGCGCGCAACGCCGGTTTCCTCGACCAGCCGTTGCAGGCACCGGTGATGTTCCATTTCGGCGAGGCCGACACCAGCATTCCACCGGAAGCCGTACAGGCGCATCGTGAGGCCTACCCGGACATGCCGGTGCACGTCTACCCAGCCGGCCACGCCTTCAACCGCGACGTCGATCCGAACGCCTGGCAGGCAGACAGCGCCGCGCTGGCCTGGCGGCGCAGCCTGGACTTCCTGCACGAGCATGTCGGATGAGCGACTTCGTCCTCGATCCTCGGCTGGCTGCCGACAGCGTATTCATCGCCGATGCGCCGTTATCGCAGTTGCGGCTGATGAACGACAGCCGCTTCCCGTGGCTGCTGCTGGTGCCGCGGGTGGCTGATGCCGCCGAATGGATCGACCTCGACGGCAGCCAGCAACGCCTGCTACTGGGCGAGATCAACCTGGTTTCGCGCCTGTTGCAGGCCGAACCCGATGTGCACAAGCTCAACATCGGCGCACTCGGCAACATCGTCCGCCAACTGCACGTGCATCTGGTCGGCCGCCAGGAAGGCGACCCCGCCTGGCCCGGCCCGGTCTGGGGCAGCGGCACCGCCGTGCCCTACCCGGCCGATGCACTGGCCGCGCGGATCGAAAGCTGGCGCCAGCGCCTGTCATGAGCGCACCGCGGTTCGAGCTACTGGGCAGCGACGCCGTGCTGGTGCGTTTCGGCGACCGCATCGATGCCGCGCTCAACCGCCGCGTGCATGCCTTCGCCGCCCGCCTGCGTGCGCAGCGGCCGGACTGGCTGCTCGACCTGGTCCCGGCCTATGCCAGCCTCGGCGTGTATTTCGATCCGACGCGCATGAGCGCCGACGATCCGCATGCCACAGCAATCGACTGGCTGCGGCAGATCGACGACGCCGATGCCGAAGATCTTTCCGCCGGCACCCTGCACGAAATCCCGGTCTGCTACGGTGGCGAATACGGCCAGGACTTGCTGACAGCGGCCGTGGCACTGGGCCTGACCGCGGATGCGCTGGTCGCGCGCCACAGCGCGGCGGTCTACACGGTGGCGATGATCGGTTTCGCGCCCGGCTTTCCCTATCTGCTGGGCCTGGATCCGGCGCTGACATTGCCGCGACTGACCACGCCGCGCGCGGACGTGCCGGCCGGCTCGGTGGCGATCGGTGGCGCGCAAACCGGCATCTACCCGCGCAGCAGTCCGGGCGGCTGGCGCTTGCTCGGACGCACGCCGCTGCCGCTGTTCGATGCGCAACGCACCGAACCCTCGCTGCTGCAACCCGGCGACCGCGTGCGCTTCGTGCCGATCGACGCCGAGAATTTCCGCCACGCTGGCGGAAGCCGCGCCATGAGCCGCGCTTCCACGACATATTGGGAAGTGCTCTCGCCCGGCCTGCAGACCACGGTGCAGGACTGCGGTCGCCACGGCTGGCGCCATCTGGGCGTCTGCCGCGCCGGCGCCATGGATCCTCGGGCACTGGCGCTGGCCAATCGCCTGGTCGGCAACGACGCCGATGCCGCCGGACTGGAAATCACCCTGCGCGGCCCGCGCCTGCGACTGGCGCGCGCCTGCCGCATCGCCCTGGTCGGCGCGACGGTGCAGGCGCGCTGGAACGACGAGCCATTGCCGATGGGACGGCCGTTGCTGCTGCCACCCGGCGAACTGCGACTGGGATCGGTACGCGACGGCGCGCGCTGCTGGCTGGCCGTGGCCGGCGGCATCGATCTGCCCTTGCAACTGGGCAGCCGCAGCACCGACCTGCGCGGTGGCTTCGGCGGCCTGCAGGGGCGTGCATTGCTCGCTGGCGACCGGTTGCCGCTGGCCGCCGTGAAGCTGCCGACGACACGCCAGCCGCAATTCCCCGACTGGTGGATCGACCCCGACGACCCGTGGACGCGTCAGGCCGGTCTGCTGCGCTATCTGCCTGTCGACCCTGCCCTGCCAACGCTCACCGACAGCTGGCGCGTGCACGCCAACAGCAACCGCCAGGGCCTGCGCCTGCAAGGAACTGCCCTAGCAAGCATGGCCAACAGCGGCGTGTCCGAACCGGTCGCCGTCGGCACCCTGCAATTGCCGCCGGATGGCCAGCCGATCCTGCTGCTGGCCGATGCGCAGACCGTCGGCGGCTACCCGCGCCTGGGCCATGTGATCGCCTGCGACCTGGCCCGCGCCGCCCAGCTGCGACCGGGCGATGCGGTGCGCTTCGAAGCCGTCACGCCGGAACAGGCGCAACAGGCGCAACGCGATGCCTCGCACCGGCACGCGCGCCTGCTGCAAGCCATCGCGCAGAAACTGCCCGCATAATCGACACATGCGCCATATCGACTTCAACTGCGATCTGGGCGAAGGCTGCGGCGACGACGCAGCCATCGTGACGTGCATCAGCTCGGCCAGCATCGCCTGCGGCGGCCATGCCGGCGACGCGGCCTCGATCCGCGAAACGATCGCCCTGTGCAAGCGCCACGGCGTGGCGATCGGCGCGCACCCTGCGTTCGAGGACCGCGAGCACTTCGGCCGTCGCGAACAAACCCTGCCGCCCGCCGACATCCATGCGCTGGTGCAGCGGCAGACCGCCGCGCTGGCCGCCGCCTGCGACGAAGCCGGCATCGCCCTGCACCACGTCAAACCGCATGGCGCGCTGTACAACCTCGCCGCGCGCGATGCCGATACCGCCCACGCCATCGCCGACGCCATCCGCCAATTCGACCCGCGGTTGTGGCTGTACGCACTGGCCGGTTCGGCGCTGGCCGTGGCTGGCCGCGATGCCGGCCTGCGCGTGGCCGAGGAAGTGTTCGCCGAACGCGGCTACGACGCCGACGGCCGGTTGCTTGCGCGCGGCCGTCCCGGTGCCGTGATCGACACCCTCGACGCTGCGCTGGCCCAGGTCCGCGGCATGCTGCGCGAAGGCGTGGTCGTCGCCGACAACGGCAAGCGTGTGCCGATCCGCGCCGACACCTTGTGCCTGCACGGCGACCGTGCCGATGCCGCCGCGTTCGCAACCGCCCTGCGCGATGCGCTGCGCGCCGAAGGCTTCGTCATCGCCTCACCGGAACTCGCCGCATGAGCTACTGGCCGCTGATCGGCATTGCCCTGGTCGTCGTCGGATTCGTCCTGCGCTTCAATCCTGCCCTGGTCGTGGTCGGTGCCGGCATCGTCACCGGCCTGGTCGCCGGCAAGACCCCGGTCGAGGTGCTGGAACTGCTCGGCGAAGCCTTTACCAAGCAGCGCTATCTGGCGATCTTCCTGTTGACCCTGCCGGTGATCGGCCTGCTGGAGCGGCACGGGCTGAAGGAGCACGCGCAGGCCTGGATTGCCCGCCTGCGTAGCGCCACCGCAGGCCGCCTGCTGATCGCGTACCTGGCCGCACGCCAGCTGACCTCGATGCTGGGCCTGAACAGCCTGGGTGGCCATCCGCAGACGGTGCGTCCGCTGCTGGCGCCGATGGCCGAAGGCGCCGCTGAAGCCAGCCACGGCCCGCTGCCGGAAGCCGGAAAGGAAAGATTGCGCGCACTGTCGGCCGCCACCGACAACGTCGGCCTGTTCTTCGGCGAGGACATCTTCATCGCCTTCGGCGCGGTGCTGCTGATGCAGGGTTTCTACGCCGAGCACGGCATCATGCTGGAGCCGCTGCAGATCGCCCTGTGGGGCATTCCCACCGCCATCTGCGCCTTCCTGATCCACGCCTCGCGGCTGCTGCGGCTGGATGCACGACTGGCGCGCGAAGCGGCCGCGCTGCGTGCCAGTTCGCCCGCCGCCACGGAGGACGCCGGATGATCTCGCTGCAATGGATCTACTGGCTGGGCGGCCTGTATCTGGGCTGGGTCGCCTGGCAGGGCTGGCGCGACAAGGCCAATCCGCGACGACTGGCCAATGCGCTGTTCTGGGGGCTGCTGGCGGCGATGCTGCTGACCGCCGACCGCTTGCCGGCAGCCGTGGTCGGCGCGGTCGTCGTCGCGCTGGCCTGCCTGGCCGGTTTCGGCGGGCTGGGTCGCG
Source organism: Pseudoxanthomonas kalamensis DSM 18571 (assembly GCF_010211745.1). Classification (GTDB taxonomy): domain Bacteria; phylum Pseudomonadota; class Gammaproteobacteria; order Xanthomonadales; family Xanthomonadaceae; genus Pseudoxanthomonas_A; species Pseudoxanthomonas_A kalamensis. Next base: position 292,823 of record NZ_PDWQ01000004.1, read on the forward strand.
GCCACTACCGCGAAAGCAGCGCCGAGGAAAAAGCCGCCGAGGCGGCGCGGTTGGGCAACCGGCTGTTCTGGCCGGCATTGCTGATCCCGCTGGTCGCGGTGCTGGTGGCGGTGCCGCTGGCCGACCTGCAGATCGGCGGCCACCGGCTGTTCGGCAAGGACCACACCACCCTGGTCGGGCTGGGCCTGGCCTGCCTGCTGGCCACCTTGGCGGCCTGCCGGCTGACCCGGCAATCGCCGGCCACGGCGGTGGAACAGTCACGCCGGCTGATCGACGCCATCGGCTGGGCGGCCATCCTGCCGTTGCTGCTGGCCACGCTGGGCAGCGTGTTCGCGGCCGCCGGCGTCGGCGATGCGGTCGCCGCGCTGGTGCAGCAGGTGATTCCGGTGCAGAACCGTTTCGTCGTCGTGCTGGCCTATGCGCTGGGCATGGCGCTGTTCACCATGATCATGGGCAACGCCTTCGCCGCCTTCCCGGTGATGACCGCCGGCATCGGCCTGCCGCTGCTGGTGCAACTGCACGGCGCCGACGCCGCCTCACTGGCAGCCATCGGTATGCTGTCCGGCTACTGCGGCACCCTGCTGACGCCGATGGCGGCCAACTTCAACCTGGTGCCGGCTGCGCTGCTGGAACTGAAGGATTCCAATGCGGTGATACGCCAACAGGTCGCCACCGCGCTGCCGCTGCTGGCCTGCAACGTGCTGCTGATGTATTTCATCGTGTTTCGCTGATACCCGCCGACATGACCGCCCGCCGCCCTCCCATCGTACTGCTGACCGGTTTCGCCCCGTTCGGCGGCGAGCCCGTGAACCCGAGTTGGCAGGCGGTCGCCGCACTGCATGGTCGCCGGGTCGGCGGCCATCGCATCGTCGCCCGTGAACTGCCGGTCGAGTTCGGCGCTTCGCTGAAAGCGTTGCGCAAGGCACTGCGCGAAACCCGGCCGGCATTGGTCATCTGCGTCGGCCAGGCCGGCGGCCGCGCCCGAATCTCGCTGGAACGGATCGCTATCAACATCGACGACGCACGTATTCCCGACAACGCTGGCCGGCAGCCGGTCGATCTGCCGGTGATTGCCGATGGCCCGGCCGCCTACTTCTCCAGCCTGCCGATCAAGGCCATGCACCATGCGCTGTGCACGGCCGGTTTCCCTGCCGAAATTTCGCAAACTGCAGGCACCTATGTCTGCAACCACGTCTTCTACGGGCTGATGCATGCCCTGCGCCGGCAGCGGCGCGTGCGCGGCGGATTCATCCATATTCCCTATTCACCCGCGCAGGCGGCCGCCCATCCGGGCGCGCCCAGCCTGTCCGTGGACACGGTCGCCGCGGCGTTGAAACTGGTCGTGAAGACCGCGCTGGCGACGTCGCAGGACATCCGCCAGCCCGGCGGCGCCGAACACTGATCCGGCCGCGAACCGCTCAGGTCCGCGGCAGGGTCACTCCGGTCTGGCCCTGGTACTTGCCGCCGCGGTCCCTGTAGCTGGTTTCGCAGACCTCGTCGGATTCGAAGAACAGCATCTGCGCGACACCCTCGTTGGCGTAGATGCGCGCCGGCAGCGGTGTGGTGTTGCTGAATTCCAGCGTCACGTGGCCTTCCCATTCCGGCTCCAGCGGGGTGACGTTGACGATGATCCCGCAGCGCGCGTAGGTGCTCTTGCCCAGGCACACCACCAGGGTGCTGCGCGGGATGCGGAAGTATTCCACCGTACGCGCCAGCGCGAAGCTGTTGGGCGGGATGATGCAGACGTCGCTCTCGATATCGACGAAGCTGCCACTGTCGAAATGCTTGGGGTCGACGATGGTGGAGTTGATGTTGGTGAACACCTTGAACTCGCGCGAGCAGCGCACGTCGTAGCCATAGCTGGATGTGCCGTAGCTGACGATCCGCTGGCCGTCGGCCGCATGCTTGACCTGGCCCGGCTCGAACGGTTCGATCATGCCGTGCTGCTCGGCCATGCGGCGGATCCAGAGGTCGCTCTTGATGCTCATTCGCTGTTCCCGTAACGGCGGACTCGTCCGCCGGTGTGATGGTGAAGTTCGGTCGGGCATTGTAGGCGCTGTCGCTCCGGACCGGGCCCGCCGTCCGCCTAGACCAGCGAAGCGGCGATCGAGCGCGGCGCCCGCGGCCGTTTTTCCAGTTCAGCCACCAGCGCCCGCGCCGCTTGCCGATAGGCCTGGGCCACCACCGAGTCCGGCTGCGCCACCACCACCGGCTCGCCGGCATCGCCCTGTTCGCGCACGCGGATGTCCAGCGGCAGCGAGCCCAGCAGCGGCACGCCGTACTGCTCGGCCATCCTGCGCCCGCCGCCCTCGCCGAACAGATGCTCGACATGGCCGCAGTGGCTGCAGACGTGCATGGCCATGTTCTCGACGATCCCCAACACCGCGATCTCGACCTTCTCGAACATCTTCAAGGCCTTGCGCGCATCCAGCGTGGCAATGTCCTGCGGCGTGGTCACCACCACCGCCCCGGCCACCGGAATCTTCTGCGCCAGGGTCAGGTGGATGTCACCGGTCCCCGGCGGCAGATCGACCAGCAGGTAGTCCAAGTCGCCCCACAGGGTGTCGGTGAACAGCTGGACCAGAGCCGCGGTCACCCGCGGACCGCGCATCACCAACGGCACGTCCGCATCGACCAGCAGGCCGATCGACATCGCCTCGACCCCGAATGCCCGCATCGGCTCGATCGAACGGTTGTCCGGGCTGTCCGGTCGCCCGCTCAGGCCCAGCATGGCCGGAATGCTCGGACCGTGGATGTCGGCATCCAGCACCCCGACCCGCGCCCCGTCGGCGGCCAGCGCCAGCGCCAGGTTGACCGCCGTGGTCGACTTCCCCACCCCGCCCTTGCCCGAACCCACGGCGATGACGTTGCGGACGCGGGGAGCCGGAGACAGGCCAGATTGGACGACGTACGAAACTTGGGAAGGACTCATTCAGAAGGATTCAAACAGTTGATCAAAAAAGAAAATTTCGACATGAAACATGCATGATTCATACACGAACCCGATTGTGTATTTATCGTTAACGCTATGCTACCCTTCGACTACTCGTATAGGAATCATTCATTAACGTGTACGGCGGCATCGGACTTGCCAAGTACCGACCAAGGGAAAGGTCGAACACCCCTGACAACCACCCATCACACAAGCTCAGGACCCTGAAGCCATGCAAGCACGCAATCCGCTCCGTACCACCATGAAGCGCAACCGACTCTGCTCCGCCATGCTGGCGGCCATGGTGGTTTCCGCAGGTACTCCAGCCTTCGCGCAGGAGACCGAACAGGCTGAAACCGAAACCACCACGACCTCGCAGACGACCCAAACCCTCGACAAGGTCGAAGTGACCGGCTCGCGTATCAAGCGTACCGAAATCGAAGGCCCGGCCCCGGTTGTCGTCCTGACCGCGGACGATATCGAGAAGGAAGGCTTCTCCACCGTATACGAAGCGCTGAACACCCTCAGCCAGTTCACCGGCAGCGTGCAGAACGAGTTGACCCAGAGCGGCTTCACCCCGAATGCGCAATTCATCAACCTGCGCAGCTTGGGCCCAGGCTATACGCTGATCCTGATCAACGGCAAGCGCATGGCGGACTACCCGGTCCCCTACAACAGCCAGTCCAATGCGGTCAGCCTGAGCAGCATCCCCGCCGCTGCAGTGGAGCGCATCGAAGTGCTGACTGGCGGCGCCTCGGCCATTTACGGTTCTGACGCCGTGGCCGGCGTGATCAACATCATCACCAAGAGCAATTACGAAGGCGACACTATCCGTCTGCGCGGCGGCATCACCTCCCGTGGCGGCGGCGATACCCTGCTGTTCCAGTGGACCGGCGGCAGGACTTCCGACAACTGGAGCCTGACCTACGGCTTCGAGTACCTCGACCGCGAGGAAATCCTGGCGTCGCAGCGCGATTTCATGGACTCCTATTACGACAACCCGGATTTCAAAGATGATCCGAATTACGCCACTGCAGTCAGTGGCGTATACCTGTACCAAAATGGTCCGGGCTACGTCTGGCAGGGTCAGGACGGCAGCATCTCGACTTCCGTCGATAATCTGCTCTACTCCTGCGCGGCAACTTCTCCGGACTTCGAGCCCTACAATTCATCGGCTTCCGTGTCCAACGATACCCCCAACCGCTGTGGCTACTTCGGCTACCCAGCCACCCAGTCCATCCAGAATGCCTTCAACAAGAAGTCCGGCTACCTGAGCGGCGCCTACGACTTCGACAACGGCATGCAAGCCTATGGACAGTTCCTGGTCACCAACTCCAGCAACAAGGGCTACAGTTCCACCCAGTTCTGGCAGACCCCGGGCTGGGTGTACGATCCGACCCTCGGCTATGTCCAGGCGCAGCGTATCTTCACCCCGGAAGAGGTCGGCGGCCCGCAAGCTACCACCTACGATGAAACTGCCTACAACCTGGTCGGCGGCCTGCGAGGCACCATGTTCAGCGATCGCTTCGACTGGGACGCCAGCGTGTCCTATTCGAAGTTTGATTTCGAATCCCAGCGCCCGCGCTTCCTGGCCAACAAGATCAACGACTACTTCATGGGCGACCTGCTGGGCTATGCGGGCAGTTATCCGGCCTACAATGTCGATGTCGACCGCCTGTTCAGCCCGCTGACGCCCGAGACTTACCAATCGCTGATCACCACGGTGAAGAGCACCGGCGAATCGGAGAACATGAGCGGTGCATTCACCCTCAGTGGCGACCTGTTCGACCTTCCGGCTGGCCCGCTAGGCGCGGCCCTGGTCCTGGAAGCCGCGCACCAGGAATACACTCTGGATCCCGATCCTCGTACCATGGTCGATTACGAAGGCGAGGACTCCATCTACAATCTCACCAGCACCAACGGCGGCGGCGAGCGCGACCGCTATGCCTTGGGCCTCGAGTTCAGCATCCCGATCTTCAACTCGCTGAAAGCAAGCTTGGCTGGTCGCTTCGATCAGTATGACGATGTCACCAACGTTGATGGAGCCTTTACCTGGTCGGCTGGCTTGGAATGGCGCCCGTTCGACAAGCTGCTGCTGCGCGGCAGCTACGCAACCAGCTTCCGTGCGCCGGACATGCACTACGTGTACGCCGGCAACTCCGGCTTCTATACCAGTATCCGCGACCAGTATCTGTGCCGCGTGGATGGCATCGACCCGCAGTCTTCCGACTGCTCGGGTTCAGACTATGTCTATCAGGTCTTCGGCACCCGCAAGGGCAGCACCGAACTCGAGGAAGAGGAAGGCACATCGTTTACCGCCGGCCTCGTCTTCGACGTCACCGACAACATGTCGGTGACTGTCGACTACTACAAGATCAAACTGGAAGGCGCCGTCTCGGATATCAGTACCGACTTCCTGTTCCGCAACGAGGCGAACTGTCTGCTGGGCACCGATACCGCCGGCAACCCGGTGGATTCCAACTCGGCCGCCTGCGAGTATTACACCAGTCTGGTTTCGCGTGACTATTCCGATCTGGGCGATGGCAAGGTCGACGAGTATCTGTCCGTGCCATACAACCAGTCCATGCAGCGCACCGAAGGCATCGACGCCAATTGGAAATACCGGATGGATACCGATCGCATCGGCGCGTTCCGCTTCGAGATCGGCTATACCCACGTGTTGAAGCTGGAAGAGCAGGAATTTCCGGGCAGCGACATCGTCAATACCCGCGATCACCTGCAGTACTTCAACTTCCGCAGTCGCGCCAACATGCGCGTGAACTGGGAAATCGACGATTGGAGTACTACGGTCTATGGCACCCGCTTTGGCTCACTGCCCAACTGGGCCGAGACCGGCCGCATTGCTCCATATTTCTTATGGAATCTGGAACTGCAGAAGAAGATCACCAACAATGCCACGTTGGGCTTTGCGGTGACCAACATCTTCGACAAGTTGCATCCGGCAGACGATACCTACAACTCGTACCCGTACTTCTGGCGCGCCTACAGCCCTGTCGGCCGACAGATCTATGCGGATTTCCGATACAGCTTCTGATTCAAGACACTTGCATCAACGATTTTGCTAGCCTTGGAGCCCGGACTCTGTCCGGGCTCTTTTTTGCCGCATGCTTGCCTTGCATAGACGGCAGCCATGCAGACACTGGACTCCATTGTTTTCAGCGAGGCAAACGGAATGAATGCTCTCCATAAATTGGCCACACTGTCCTTGGCCGCCACCTCAATGATGGCCGGCATTGTCGATTCGGCGAACGCGACGACATCCATCTCCGATTTCGTCAAGCACCCCGTCTACAGCACGGCCAGGATTTCCCCCAACGGCGAATATCTGGCCATCAGCGTGGACCAGGGCGATCAGGATGTTCTGACCATCCTGCGCACCAAGGACCTCAGCCCGGTCAAGATCAACGTCCTGCCCGACAAGAAAAGCGTCGGTGCGTTCTACTGGACCAGCCCGGACAGGCTGATGTTCAACGCCGTCATCAAGATAGGTTCATACGAGCGTCCGCGCGCAACCGGCGAATGGTTCGCGGTCAATGCCGACGGCTCGCAGCCGCGCACGCTGATCGAATACGGCACCCAGAACGCGACTCAACGCAGCAAGTCCGTAGGTAACGAGGCATTTTCCATGCTGGATACTTTGCGCGACGACGATACCAACGTCGTCATGCTGGTGCGTTATCCGCGCTCCAGCACGGGCGCGGGCACCGAAGTGGTCATGGTCGACACCCTGAGTGGACGCCGCAAGTCATTGGGTCGTGCGCCGAGGGAAAACTGCTCGCTTGCCCTTGGCCCTGACAAGCAGCCGTTGTACGCCGCCTGTTACGATGACAAAGACGAGACCAATGGCTATGACGCCAGTAACGAGGTTTACCAACGCGGCGCGGATGGCAAGTGGAGCCTGATCAGCGCATCGAAGGCCGACGGAAAGTTCCTCGACATCGAGCGCAGTGCTGCCAACGGCAAGATCTACGCCACCCAAAGCGATGGCAAGGGCCCAGCAGCATTCGGCCTGCTTAACCCAACCGATGGCAGCTTCACCGAGCTGTTCCATGATGATGTATCAGAGATCTCGGACATGATCGAGGCGGCGGACAATTCCGAGGCCATCATCGGCGTGGTTACCGAAGCCGGCGCGCCCAAGGTCACGATGATCGACGAAGCGCATCCGGACGCGGTGCTGTATCAATCATTGGCGATGTCTTTCCCGGGCCAGTTCGTCGATTTCTCCAGCGCCACCCTCGACGGGCAGAAGATCATCGTCAGCGTTCGCAGCGACACCAATCCCGGCGAGTTGTACATGTTCGACCGCGGAACCAACCGCGCGCGCTTCCTGATGAAGAGCCGGCCCTGGATCGACCCCAAACAGATGAGCGACATGAAGCCCCTCTCGTTCAGGACGCGCGACGGAATGACCCTGCACGCCTACTTGACTCTGCCCAAGGGCAGCGATGGCAAAAACCTTCCGATGATCGTCAACGTTCACGGCGGCCCGATGGGCCCACGCGACAACTGGGGCTTCGACAATGAAGCGCAGATGTTCGCCAGCCGCGGCTACGCGACCCTGCAGATCAACTACCGCGGCTCTGGCGGCTTCGGCAAGGCGTTTCGGGACATGGCCTACGGGCAATGGGCCGAGGGCATCATGAACGACATCATCGACGGCACACGCTTCGTCATCGATCAGGGCTATGCCGACGGCAAACGGGTCTGCATCTACGGCGGCAGCTTCGGCGGTTATGCCTCGATGATGGCCCCGGCACGCAATCCGGACCTGTTCGCCTGTGCGTTTGGCTATGTCGGCGCGTATGACGCGCAGGTGCAGATGACCAAGAGCGACACCAGCAAGAGCGAAAGCGGAATGCGTTATCTGCTGCGCGCGCTTGGCAGTACCCGTGCAGAGCGAGATGCCATGTCCCCGGTCAACCATGCAAGCCAGATCAAGCTTCCGGTCTACCTGGCCGCAGGCGCTCGCGATCAACGCTGCCCACCGGAAAACACCGAGGCCATGGCCAAGGCACTGACCTCGGCCGGCAATCCGCCAGAGGGGGTCATCATCCAGTCGGGCGAGGAACACGGCTTCTACAAGGAAGAGAACAACCTCAACCTCTACACCAAGATGCTGTCGTTCTTCGATAAGCACATCGGCGGCAAGGTGGATGTCGGCGTGCCGGCCTCCGCCAACTGAAGCCGCTGTCCTGCTGCACCGCCGCTTGCGACATACGCAGGGGAATGGTGAGATAGCCGCCGGTTGCCGCACTGACGGCAGCCGGTGACTGTCCAATCCCTCGGAGGGGAACATGCGCAACACATTTCTGGCTGCGGCCTTGGCCTTGCCGCTTTTCGCCGCCGCGCTGCCGGCCCTGGCGGCCGATGCCGAAGGCCGCTGGAAGACCATCGACGACGAGACCGGGCAGGCCAAGTCGATCGTCGAGATCACGCGTGCCGCCAATGGCAGCTATAGCGGCCGCATCGTCGAGTTGCTGAGGCCCAGCAAACCCAACCCGACCTGCGACAAGTGCAAGGACGACCGCAAGGACAAGCCGATCACCGGGATGGAAATCATCCGCGGGATGAAGAAGGACAACGCCACACGTTTCAGCGGCGGCACCATCCTGAAACCCGACGAAGGCAAGGTCTACAAGTCGAAGATGGAGCTGATCGACGGCGGCCAGAAACTGAAGGTTTCCGGCTGCATCGCCTTCATCTGCAAATCGCAGACCTGGCTGCGCCAATAGGTCCGGTCCGACACGACCCGATGCATCCCGCGACCCGGCCTCTGCCGGGTCGCGGCTTTTCCGGCATGCGATAATTGCCGATCCCCGAACCGCCGCCGACCATGTCCGCCCGCAAGATTCTCGTTTCCAGCGCCCTGCCCTACGCCAACGGCCCGCTGCACCTGGGCCATCTGGTCGGCTACATCCAGGCCGACATCTGGGTGCGGGCACGGCGCATGGGCGGTGACACCGTGCGGTTCGTCTGCGCCGACGACACCCACGGCACCCCGATCATGCTGGCGGCCGAGAAGGCCGGGGTCACCCCGGAGGCCTTCATCGCCGGCATCCAGGCTGGGCACGAGCGCGACTTTGCCGCCTTCGGCGTGGCCTTCGATCACTACGACTCGACCCATTCCGCTGCCAACCGCGAACTGACCGAATCGATCTATGCACGGCTGGACGCCGGCGGCCACATCGCGCGCCGCAGCGTGGCCCAGTTCTACGACCCGGCCAAGAGCATGTTCCTGCCCGATCGCTACATCAAGGGCATCTGCCCGAACTGCGGCAGCCCGGACCAGTACGGCGACAACTGCGAGGTCTGCGGCGCCACCTATGCACCAACCGAGCTGAAGGAGCCGAAGTCGGTCGTGTCCGGCGCCACCCCAGAACTGCGCGAGTCGGAACATTTCTTTTTCGAGGTCGGCCGCTTCGATGCCTTCCTGCGCGAGTGGCTGGCCGGCGACGTGGCCGTGCCGGGTGTGAAGGCCAAGCTGATGGAGTGGCTGGATGCCGAAGGCGGCCTGCGCGCCTGGGACATTTCCCGCGACGCGCCGTATTTCGGCTTCCAGATTCCCGGCCAGCCCGGCAAGTACTTCTACGTCTGGCTGGATGCGCCGATCGGCTACCTGTCCAGCTTCCGCAACCTGTGCGCGCAGACTGGCGACGATTTCGACGCCTGGCTGGCCGCCGATGCGGATACCGAACTGCACCACTTCATCGGCAAGGACATCGTCAACTTCCACGGCCTGTTCTGGCCGGCGGTGCTGCACGGCGCCGGCATCCACGTGCCGGACCGCCTGCACGTCAACGGCTACCTGACCGTGGGCGGCGCCAGGATGTCGAAGTCGCGCGGCACCTTCATCATGGCCCGCACTTACCTGGACGTGGGCCTGGAGCCGGAAGCGCTGCGCTACTACTACGCGGCCAAGTCTTCCGGTGGCGTCGACGACCTGGACCTGAACCTGTCCGACTTCGTTGCCCGGGTCAACAGCGATCTGGTCGGCAAGCTGGTCAACCTGGCCAGCCGCTGCGCCGGCTTCATCGGCAAGCGCTTCGACGGCAAGCTGGCGGCGACTTTGCCCGACCCGCAGCAGTACGCGCGCTTCGCTGCCGCGCTGGCGCCGATCCGCGACGCCTACCTGCACAACGAGCCAGCCAGCGCGATCCGCCAGACCATGGCCCTGGCTGACGAAGCCAACAAGTACATCGACGAGCGCAAGCCCTGGGTGATCGCCAAGCAGGACGGCAGCGATGCCGAACTGCAGGCGGTGTGCAGCCAGGGGCTGAATCTGTTCCGGGTGCTGGCCTGCGCGCTGCGCCCGATCCTGCCGCGGTTGGCCGAAGGCGTGGAAACCTTCCTGGCCGCGCCGCTGGCACGCTGGAGCGATGTCGATGCACCGCTGCTCGACCATGCCGTCCAGCCGTACCTGCCGCTGTTCACCCGCCTGGACCCGAAGCGGATCGATGCGATGACCGAGCAATCACGCGACACCTTGGCTCCCGCTGCAACGGCAACCGTTCCTGCAGCGAAAACGCAGAAGGACACCCCGGTGGAAGCTCCCGCAGATACCTCGCCGACCCATGTCGGCATCGACGATTTCGCCAAGCTCGACCTGCGCATCGGCAAGGTGATGGCCTGCGAGTTCGTCGAAGGCTCGGACAAGCTGCTGCGTTTCGAACTGGACGTTGGCGAACTGGGCACGCGGCAGATCTTTTCCGGGATCCGCGCCAGCTATGCCGAGCCGGACAGGCTGGTCGGCCGCAAGGTGGTGTTCATCGCCAACCTGGCCCCGCGCAAGATGCGCTTCGGCCTCAGCGAGGGGATGATCCTGTCGGCCGGCTTCGACGGCGGCACGCTGGCCCTGCTCGATGCCGACGACAGTGCGCAGCCAGGCATGCCGGTCCGCTAGGCGAACGGGACGTCATCGCCCGCAAGCGGCGGTTTCGGCGGCCGCCGCGAGAACACACTGCATGCAACTCGCGTTGTTCGACTTCGACCATACCTTGACCGACCGCGACAGCTATGCGCGATTCCTGCGCCGGGTGGCGTCGCCGACGCAACTGGCACGGGCGCGGTGGAGCATCGGCCCGTGGTTGCTGGGCTACCGGGCGGGATTGATATCGGCGCAACGATTGCGGGCACGCGTCACCCGTATCGTTTTCTCGGATCACGACGCGGACGAGGTCTGCGCGCATGGCCTGGCCTACGCGAACGACGCAATTCCCGGCATGTTGCGCCCCGAGCCGATGCAACGACTCGCCTGGCACCAGACGCAAGGTCATGAAGTGGCAGTGGTTTCCGCTTCGCTCGACCTGTATCTGCACCCCTGGTGCGAACAGCACAGTCTGAATCTGATATGCAACCGGCTCGAAGCACGTTCCGGCAAGCTGACCGGGCGCTACGCCGGACGCGACATCGGCCGCCACAAGGCCGACGAAATCCGTGCGCGCTACGATCTGAGTCGCTACGATCGCATCCACGCCTACGGCGACAGCCACGAAGACTTGGCGATGCTGGAACTGGCCCACGAGCGCTGGTATGCGGGCAAGCGCATCGCATGAACACACCGTCCATGACCACGCCTGCCGAATCCGATCTGATCGAACGCCTCGACCGCCTGCTGCCGCAGACCCAATGCGGCCAGTGCGGCTATGCCGGCTGCCGGCCCTACGCCGAGGCGATGGCGAACGGCGAGGCCGGCGTCGATCATTGCCCGCCCGGCGGCGATGCCGGCGCGCGCGCGCTGGCGCGCCTGCTGGACGTGCCGGCGCTGCCCTACGATCACAGCCGCGGCGAACACCTGCCGCCGCGGGTCGCGCTCGTCATCGAAGCCGACTGCATCGGCTGCACCAAGTGCATCCAGGCCTGTCCGGTCGATGCCATCGTCGGCGCCGCCAAGCTGATGCATGTGGTGCTGGAGCCGCTATGCACCGGCTGCGAGCTGTGCCTGCCCGCATGCCCGGTGGACTGCATCGTGATGGAACCTGCAACCGCGGACTGATTCAGCCGATCCGATTCAATCCGCCGCGCAAGCCGCGCAGACCCGTTCGACCTGGTAACCCTGGTCGCGCAACTGCTCGACCAGCCCGTCCGGCCCCAGCAGGTGCAGGGCGCCGACCACGACCAGCACGTCCGCGTCATGACCACCTTCGTCCAGTCGCTGCTGCAATTTGGGCAGCCAGGCCTGATTGCGCTGGACGTTGATCAGGCGGTAGGTCTCCGGCGTCTTGTCGATGGTCTCCTGCAGCATGTTGCCATTAAGCCCCTCGACATCGCCCTGCCGCCACTGCTCATGAAGTTCGAACAGCTGGCCCAGGGATTTCTGCGGATCATCGAGAAGCTCCTTCAGGCCGCTGACCTGCTCGGATATCGGTGTCGAGCCAGTATCTGCAGCTGCTCGTCGAAGGTCTCCAGCCCGGCCGCCGGCTTGTCCGCTTCGGCGGCACGCTGCATCAGGTGCTGGTCCAGCCCCAGTTCCGGACGAAAGCCGTTGGCCTGGGCGAAACCCATCACCATGCCCAAGGTCAGGAACCAGGGCTCCTGCGTGTCCACCGCCGCCGCGCCACCGCCCATTTTCATCATCTGGTCGAGCTTGGCGTAGGTCTCCTCCGACAGCACCTGCTTCAGGGTCGAGCCATCGTCGAACATGCCGGCCGCCAGGAACTTCTGCCCGATGTCCGGCGCGGCCAGCGCCTCCGGCCCCAGTTCGAACACCAGTGATTCGGCATCGTCGAACGCCGCGTCGACTTCGGCGGGCAACGGATAGTCGCTCGGTTTGAGCAGGTGGAACGATCCGAGCAGATAGACCGCATTGTCCGCATCGGAGACCTTCCACAGCAGGGGTTTGGCATCGGCGGCAGCCGACGCCGGTGCGTTTTCGGCCTGGCTGCCGAAAGCGCAGCCGAACAGCAGGCAGGCCGCGAGCAGCGACCGATAATGATTCCGTTTCGACATGGTGACACTCCTTATCGGGGTTGAAGGTCAATGCACCGGCTTGGGCGGAACGTAGGCCTTCTCGCCGGCGGTGATGGCCAGGTCCAGCCGGTTTTCCGGTGGCGGCAGCGGGCAGGTCGCGAACGGGGTGAACGCACAGGGCGGACTGTAGGCGCGATTGAAATCGAGACTGACGTACCCGGCGGCATCCGGCCCCGGCGTGTACAGGTAGCGCCCGGCCGGATAACTGCCGTGGCCGCTGGTGCGGTCGGCGACGATGAAGAACAGTTCGTCATCCGGATCGCCCAGCGCCTCCAGCCGGTAGCTGTGACCGTCGCGCTCGAACTCGACCGCGCCCGGATTCGGGGTGTCGGTGGTGATGCCGATGATGTCGACGATCGGAATGGTCTTGCCTGCCGGGTTGGGAATGTATTTGGCCAGGATTTTCCAGGACGCATCGGCCGGCCAGTACTCGAGCCCGGTGAAATGCAGGCGGCTGTCCGCGTCGGCATGCTTGACCCGCAGCGCGAAGCGGTCGCCACGACGAATGACGGTCAGCTGACCCTTGCCGTCGTCGAACCCGACCGTATCCGGCGCGGCATCCATGTCGCTCTTCAACTCCACCTTGCCCTTCAGCGGCTCGCCGTTGAGCGACAACGGCAGGCCACGCTCGGGAGTGAAGTACACCTTCCCGTTCTGTTGCTGCACCATGCCCAGCTTGTCCGGGCCCACGGCCAGACGAATGCCGCTGCCGGGGCCGCTGCCAATGTAGTGCGCCTTCAGTTCCAGCCAGTGCAGGCCGACCAGGCTGGTCCAGCCATCCGGCTGCAGCAGCCTTTCCTTGCGCTCCGCACGCCAGATGGCGTTGTCGGCGAGAAATTCGGGATCGGCAACCGGCGTATCCGCCGCCGGCGCCTTGTCGCCGCCGCGCCCGCATGCAGCCAGAAGCAGCAGCGCGGCAAGTATCCCCATCTTCCACTTGTCGTTTCCCATCATTCAACGCCCCCGCAGGAACCAGCGATCGATTTCGGCCAGTGAGAAGCGCGCCCACGTCGGCCGGCCATGATTGCACTGGCCGGAACGTTCGGTGGCTTCCATGTCGCGCAACAGCGCATTCATCTCCGGAACGGTCAGGCGCCGGTTGGCGCGCACCGCCCCGTGGCAGGCCATGGTGGCCAGCAATTCGTCGCGCGCGGCAGCCACGCGGCGGCTTTCACCGTGCTCACGCAAATCGGCCAGCACGTCGCGCAGCAGCGCCGCCGGCTCGGCATGCGCCAGCAATGCGGGCACGCTGCGCACGCTGAGCGACTGCGGACCGCTGCGGATCACTTCGAAACCCAGCGCCTGCAGCGTGGCCTGTTCGCGCTCGGCGACGTCGGCTTCGCGCTCGGCCACGGCCAGGCTGATCGGCACCAGCAGCGGCTGCGACGTCAGGCCAGCCGCGTCATGCGCGCCCTTGAGCTTTTCGTAACCGATCCGCTCGTGCGCGGCATGCATGTCGACCACGACCAGGCCTTCGGCGTTCTCGGCCAGGATGTAGATGCCGTGCAGCTGGGCGATGGCGTAGCCGAGCGGCGGAACTCCGCCCGCATCGGCATCCGGCATCGCCTGCGGATAGCCGGAATCCTGCGCCGGCGGCGCGGCGTACAGCGTGGCATAGGCGGCAGGCGCTTCGGCCACGGCAAGACCCAATGGCGACTGCCGGGTGGGCATCCAGCCGGATGGCGGCGCGGCATGGCCAGCTGCGGCAGGCATGGCGGAGTAAGAGGGATCCGAACCCGGCGGCGGCATCGAAGCCGCCGCGCCCGCGCGGGTTTCGGCCAGGGCCTCGTGCAGGCTGCGATAGACGAAATCATGCACCAGCCGCGCGTCGCGGAAACGCACTTCGTGCTTGGCTGGATGGACATTGACGTCGACCCGGGTCGGATCGATCTCCAGGAACAGCACATAGGCCGGCTGGCGGCCATGGAACAGCACGTCCTGGTAGGCCATCTTCACCGCATGGGCGATGCTGCGGTCGCGCACGCTGCGGCCATTGACGTAGAGGTACTGCTGGTCGGCGCTGGCGCGCGAGTAGCTGGGCAGGCCGATCCAGCCGTGCAGGCGCAGCCCCGCGCCGGCATGTTCGACCCGCAGGCTCTGGCGGGCGAAGTCCTCACCCAGGGTCTCCAGCAGCCGCGCCGGCGATTCGGCAGCGTCCGCGCGGTAGCGGCGGGTCGGCTTGCCGTTGTGGGTGACGCGCAGTTCGATGTCGGGCCGCGCCAGCGCCAGCGAACGCAGCCATTCCTCGATGTGGCCCAGCTCGGTGCGTTCGGCGCGCAGGAACTTGCGCCGCGCCGGGACGTTGTAGAACAGCTCGCGCACTTCCACCGTGGTACCGGGCGATTGCGCCTTCGGCATCACCTCGCCGAGCTTGCCGCCATCGATGTTCAGTACCGCGCCGTGCGCGTCGTCGGCACGGCGCGAAGCCAGCGAGAAGCGGCTGACCGAGGCGATCGACGGCAGGGCTTCGCCACGGAAGCCCAGGGTGGCCACCGCTTCCAGGTCGTCCAGCGAGGCGATCTTGCTGGTGGCATGGCGCGATACCGCCAGCGGCAGTTCGTCGGCCGCGATGCCGCCGCCATCGTCGCGGATGCGGATCAGGCGCACGCCGCCCTCTTCCAGATCGATGTCGATCCGGGTGGCGCCGGCATCAAGCGCGTTCTCGACCAGTTCCTTGACCACGGAGGCCGGGCGCTCGACCACTTCGCCGGCGGCGATCTGGTTGATCAGCAGTTCGGGAAGCGGTCGGATCGGCACGGCGGACACGGAAAACACCAGTCCGGATGATACCCGAGCCCCGTTCGCCTCAGGGAGAACCCGCGCCCGCGGCGACCGCCGTCGATTCCCGCACCGCCTCGGCCGCCTGTGCGCGCGCGGCGAACAGCGTGCCCGGCGGCGGCTGGCGGGTGAAATAGGTCTGTACGCCGTCCAGCACCGCGCCGGCCAGCTTACGCTGGAACGCCGGATCGGTCAGCCGCTTCTCTTCGTCCGGATTGGAGATGAAGGCGGTCTCCACCAGCATCGCCGGCATGTCCGAGGTCCGCAGCACGGCGAAGTTGGCGCGTTCGATCTGCGGCTTGTGGTTGTTGCCGACCCGCTTCAGGCCCGACAGCACCTGATTGGCGGCATCTTCCGACGCGCGCATGTGCCCGCTCTGGGCCAGATCGATCAGCACCGAGGACAGGGTATTGCCGACCTGCTGCAACTTCACCCCGCCGACCAGATCGGAGGCGTTTTCCTTGTCGGCCAGCCAGCGCGCGCGCTGCGAGGACGCTCCGCGCAAGGACAGCACGTACACCGACGAACCCTTGGCGCTGCGGTTCTCGGCGGCATCGGCATGGATCGACACGAACAGGTCGGCATTGGCGGCGCGCGCCTTCTTGGCCCGGTTCGGCAGCGGGATGAAGTAGTCGCCATCGCGGACCAGATAGGCCTTCATGCCGGGGGTGGCGTCGACCTGACGCGCCAGTTCGCGCGCGATCGCCAGTACCACGTGCTTCTCGTACTTGCCGCTGGGTCCGACCGCACCGGAATCCTGGCCGCCGTGGCCAGCGTCGATCGCGATGATCAACGGCCTGCTCTTGAGCGGCGCGGCCGGCTTCGGTGCCGCCGCCGCAGGTGCGGTCGTCGCCGGAGCGGGAGCGGTAGCCCCCGGCGGCGATGGCGGAACGGTCGCCAGAATAGCGGAAGCCCCCGCCGTGGCCGGTGCGAGAGAGGCCCCGACAGCGGCCGAGGTCGTTGCAGGCACCTGGTAGGCAGTCGCCTGGCCGTCGAGGATGGACTGCGGCGAGATGCCCGGGTTCTGCGTCGCCGCGACCTGGACGGACGATGGCGCGCTCTGGGTCAGGATCTGCTGCGGGGACGGCGTAGATGCCTGAACGGGCGCGGATGTCGTCGCGACCGCCGGTACCGGACCGTCGCCCGGCCATTCGATCACCAGCCGCGAACCGCCGGAAGACGCCTCGACACGTGGCTGCAACGCCGCCACCGGCGCCGCCAGGTCGAACACCAGCCGCAGCGTGCCCGGCACCGGCTGGCCGCTGCGGACCGCCTTGACCACACCGGTACCCGCCGGCAACTGCAGCCCGCGCTGCATGCTGGATTCGCCCAGATCGACGACCAGACGGTCCGGACCGGACAGCGACAGGGTCTTGAACTCGCCGCGGCCGACCAGCTCGATTTCGACCCGGGTCCCGGTTGCGCCCTGGCTCAGGCGGACATCGCGGATTTCACCGGAAAACGCCGGGGCAGCAGCGCCCAAGGCCAGCAAACTGCCGGCCAACCAGGCTCGAATTCGGACATTCCCCATGCGCATGCGCGAATTCAAGCATCAAACGGGGCCGGAATGCAAGGGCTTTTCCCTTAATAATCCGTGACCTGGGATAACTTCCTAGTCTTGACCGGAAAGGATTTCCCGCAACTCGCTGCGCCCGGGCAGCCGTTGCAGCCAGGCCTCGCCGGTCGGCGAGGTCGCCAGCAGCCGGGCTGAGCGCCCCTGCCCCTCCACCGCCAGTTCCAGCCGCAGGTCGGCTGCCGGCAGGGCATTGCCGCCACGCTCGGGCCATTCGACCAGCCACAGGCGGGCTTCGCCCTCGTCTAGGCCAAGGAAATCCAGCTCGGCGGCCTCGGCGATGCGGTACAGGTCCAGATGCCAAGCCTCGCCGTCTTCCAGCGGATAGCGCTCGACCAGGGTGTAGGTCGGGCTGCGGATCGCGCCCTGCACGCCCAGCCTGCGCAACAGCGCGCGCGCCAGCGTCGATTTCCCGGCGCCGAGATCGCCCTGCAGATGGATCACGGCCGTTTCCGGCCTGGTCAAGCCCAGCGCACTGCCAAGTGTTTCGGTCGCCGCCGTATCGGGAAGGAAGCATCGCATCTGCACATTCTAGGCAAGCGCAGGCATGTCCGCGCCCACTGCCGGTTCGCGCGATACCTCAGGGATTGGCCAGGCGTCGCAGCTGCGGCAGCAGGTCCGAAGGCAGCAGACCGCGCTGGCCATCGACCGCGGCAGCATCGCCGGCCAGCGAGTGCAGCAGCGCACCGGCGGATGCCGCATCGAACGCCGACAGGCCCTGCCCGCGCAGGGCGGCAATCGCGCCGGTCAGCAGATCGCCCATGCCGCCGACCGCCATGCCCGGGTTGCCGGCGCCGACCACGCGGGGAATTTCCGCGGGCGCGGCGACGATCGTTCCGGCGCCTTTCAGTACCGTCACCGCGCGATGGCGTTCGGCAATCGCCTGCGCAGCGGCGAAGCGGTCGCACTGTACGTCATGTACGGCCGTGCCGAGCAGGCGCGCGGCTTCGCCCGGATGCGGGGTCAGGATCGCGCCGTCCAGCGGCTGCGGCGCTTCGGCCAGCAGGTTCAGCGCATCGGCATCGAGCACCAGCGGCTTGCCCGCTTCCAGCGCGAGACCCAGCATCGCCCGCCCCCACTCGCCCATGCCCAGCCCGGGGCCGACGGCGACGACATCCGCCGCGGCCAGCAACGGGATCGCCTCCGCGCCCGATTCCACCGCCACCGCCATCGCTTCCGGCCGCCGCGCCAGCAACGCCGGCACGTGGCGCTCGCGGGTCGCCACGGTCAACAAGCCGGTGCCGCAGCGCAGGGCCGCCTCGGCGCACAGCAGGATCGCGCCGCCATGACCGTGGTCGCCACCGATGCACAGCACGCGCCCGGATTCGCCCTTGTGCGTGTTGCGACGACGCGGCGGCAGCCAGGCCGACAGCGCGCCCGCCTGCAGCAACCCGGCCGTCGCCTCGATGCCGGCATGGGCAGCATCCGGCACCTGCAGATCGTCCAGCAGCAGTTCGCCGGTCCGCTCCAGTGCATCGCCGGTATGCAGGCCGCGATGGCGGACGATGAACTGCAGCGTCACCGCCGCCGTCACCGCCGCGCCCGGCGCGATGCCGGCGTCGGCATCCACCCCGGTCGGCACATCGAGCGCGAATACCGGCGCTGCTTGCGTGTTGATGACCTCGATCAGCGACGCCGCATCAACCTCCGGCGCACGCGACAGGCCGATGCCGAACAGCGCATCGACGATGACATCCGCTTCCAGGCCCGCCTCGGGAAACAGATCGACGCGACCGCCTGCCGCCAGATACTCGGTGCAGGCGCGCTGGGCCAATGGCGTGCGTGGCGCATGCGCGGCCAGGTGCAGCACGCGCACCTGCCGCCGCGATTGCAAGGCCAGTTTCGCCAGTACGTAACCGTCGCCGCCGTTGTTGCCCGGCCCGCACACCACCACGATCCGTTGCGCCTGCGGCCATCGCTGCAGCAACTGCTGCCAGCCCGCCTGCCCGGCGCGCTGCATCAGCGCGTAACCATCGCCGCCAAGCAAGGCCGTAGCTTGCGCATCCAGCCGGCGCGCGGCGGCGGTGTCGTACAGGGGAACGATGCCGTGCATGCAGCGGATTCTATACTTCATCCATGCCTTCGCCCCTCGCCCCGCCCCGTCCCGAGCTGCCGGATCCGGCCGGCGTTGCCGCACGCATCCGTGAGCTGGCCCATGCCTCCGGCTTCCAGCGCTGCGGCATTTCCGGCGTCGAACTCGGCGAGGACGAAACCCATCTGCATAACTGGCTGGCGCAGGGCCTGTACGGCGACATGCAGTGGATGCGGGCGCATGGCGACAAGCGCTCACGGCCGCGGGAACTGGTCCCAGGCACTTTGCGGGTGGTTTCGGTCGGACTGGACTACGGTCAGGACGACGACGCGGAGGCCTGGCGTACGCTGGCCGACGGCGAGCGTGCCTACGTGGCGCGGTATGCGCTGGGCCGCGACTACCACAAGCTGATGCGCAACCGCCTGCAGAAACTGGCCGAACGCATCGCCACCGAGATCGGGCCGTTCGGCTTTCGCGTATTCGTCGATTCGGCGCCGGTGCTGGAACGCGCGCTGGCGCGCAATGCCGGGCTGGGCTGGATCGGCAAGCACACCTGCCTGATCGACAAGGATGGCGGTTCGTGGTTCTTCCTCGGCGAAATCTACCTGGACCTGCCGCTGCCGGTCGATCCACCGGCCAGCACGCACTGCGGCAGTTGTACGCGCTGCATCGACATCTGCCCCACCCAAGCCATCGTCGCCCCGTACCGGCTGGATGCGCGCCGCTGCATTGCCTACCTGACCATCGAGCACGAAGGCGCCATTCCCGAGGAGCTGCGCCCGGCCGTCGGCAACCGCATCTTCGGCTGCGACGACTGCCAGCTGGTCTGCCCCTGGAACAAGTTCGCCAAGCGCACCGACGAAACCGATTTCCGCACACGCAACCGGCTGGACACCGCCACCCTGGCCGAACTGTTCGCCTGGAGCGAAGACGACTTCCTCAGCTGCACCGAAGGTTCGGCGATCCGCCGCAGCGGTCATGAGCGCTGGCTGCGCAATATCGCCGTCGCCCTGGGCAATGCACCGACCACGCCGGAAGTACTGACCGCATTGGCCTCACGTCGCGACGACCCTTCAGCGCTGGTCCGCGAACATGTCGCTTGGGCGCTGACACGCCACGCCAGCGGCTGAGCGCGTCAGCCGCGTGACCTGATCTCCGCCAGCAGCGCCTGCGTCACCGGATCGGAGGCTTCCGATTCGCCGCGCAGGGCCGGCAGCAGGCCGTTGGCCAGTTGCTTGCCGAGTTCGACGCCGAACTGGTCGAAGGCGTTGATGCCCCAGATCACCGACTGCGCGTAGACGCTGTGCTCGTACATGGCGATCAGCGCGCCGAGCGACTGCGGGGTCAGCGCGTCGAGCAGGATCATGGTGCCGGGACGGCCGCCGGGATAGCGGCGATGCGGGTCGTCGCTGCCCTGCCCGTTGGCCAGCGCCTCGCTCTGCGCCAGCAGGTTGGACAGCAGGGCCAGATGGTTTTCCGCATACGGATCGTCGTTGCGCAAGGTGCCGACGAAATCCAGCGGCACCACTTGGGTGCCCTGGTGCAAGGCCTGGAAGAAACTGTGCTGCACGTCGGTGCCGGCGCCACCCCACCACACCGGCACGGTGTCGCCATCGACCGGCGAGCCGTCGAGCTTCACCGACTTGCCCAGGCTTTCCATCACCAACTGCTGCAGGTAGGCCGGCAGCAGCGCCAGGCGCTGGTCGTAGGTCATCACCCCGTGCGCGGCATGGCCGAGCAGGTTGCGGTTCCACACTGCGGTCAGCGCGTGGCGCACGGCCAGGTTGGTCGCCAACGGTGCCTGCAACACATGCGCGTCGAACTCGGCCGCACCGGCCAGCAGCGCCTCGAAGCGTTCGAAGCCGATCGCCAGCGCG
The DNA here is from genome assembly GCF_010211745.1 of Pseudoxanthomonas kalamensis DSM 18571. Lineage (GTDB taxonomy): Bacteria > Pseudomonadota > Gammaproteobacteria > Xanthomonadales > Xanthomonadaceae > Pseudoxanthomonas_A > Pseudoxanthomonas_A kalamensis. The sequence goes on from NZ_PDWQ01000004.1 coordinate 314,005, forward strand.
ATCGGGAAACCGACCGCCGACCACAGCGAATAGCGGCCGCCAACCCAGTCCCACATCGGCAGCACGCGTTCGGCGGCGATCGCGAAAGCCGTCTCGGCGCGCTGCGGATTGGCGCTGACCGCGTACAACTGCTCGCTTCCGCCCAGCCAGTCGCGCAGGATCGCGCCGTTAAGCAGGGTTTCCTGAGTGCCGAAGGTCTTGGAGATCAGGATGCCTGCGGTCCGCGCCGGGTCGAGCTCCGCCAGCGCGCGCTGCATGGCCGCACCGTCGACGTTGGAAACGAAGTGCACGCGCAACTGCCCAGGCACTGCGTCGCGCAAGGCGTCGGCGACCAGCCGCGGCCCCAGGTCGGAACCGCCGATGCCGACGCTGACGATGTCGGTGATCGGGCCGGCTTCCAGTTCCGCAACCAATGCACCCATGCGCCGACGTACTTCGCAGGCGGTGGCGAAGGCTTCGCGCGCCGCCGTGGCCTGCGACAGGTTGCCGCGCAATGCGGTGTGCAGTGCGGCGCGGCCTTCGGTGACGTTGACCGTCTCGCCATCGAACAAGCGCCGGAACGCGGCCGATAGCCCCCTGTCCTCGCCCAGTGCGACCAGTGTGGCAAAGGCGGCGCGATCATAGCCTTGGCGCGCGAAGTTGGCGTACAGCGGCCCCACCCGCAGCGAGAAATCGGCGACCCGCGCCGGATCGGTGGCGACCAGCTCGGCGGTACGGCTGCCCCGCAACCGGGCGGCATGCGTTTGCAGCATATCGAATGCGCTCATGCGGCCTGTTTCGGAATGCTGTCGTTGGTATGGGTGATGCGGTTGTCGCCGTCGACGTAGACCAGTTTCGGCTTGAACTGCGCGACCTCGGCTTCGTCCATGCTGGCGAAGGCGGCGATGATGACCAGGTCGCCGACCTGCACGTGGCGGGCAGCGCCACCGTTCAGCGAAATGATGCCGCTACCCTCGTCGGCGCGGATCGCGTAGGTGGTGAAGCGGCTGCCGTTGCTGATATCCCAGACATGCACCTGCTCGAACTCGCGGATGCCGGTGGCATCCAGCAGCAGACCATCGATGGCGACCGAACCTTCGTAGTTCAGTTCCGAATGGGTCACCGTGGCGCGGTGGATCTTGGCTTTGAGCAGATTCAGATGCATGGCGGCGGATTCGCTCGGGGGAACCCGGATTCTAGCAAGCCAACGACGCAAGCTTTCTTCTCGCGCACGGGCAGGTTCAGAACTCCAGGTTGTCGATCAGCCGGGTCCGCCCCAGTCGGGCGGCGATCAGCGCGACCTTCGCACCGGCATCGTCCGCGCCCGGTTCACCGAGGTCGTGCCGTCGCACCGCCGCGTAATCGACAACGAATCCGGCTGCGGCCAGCCGCTGCGCGGCTGCGGCTTCGACCTCGGTACGCGACTTGCCCGCCCGCATGCCATCGATCATGTCCTGCAAGGTGCGGCGGATCTCGGCCGCACGCGGACGCTGATCCGCATCCAGATACTGGTTGCGCGAACTCATCGCCAGACCATCGGCCTCGCGCACGATGCTGCCGGCCAGAATCTCGATCGGAAACGCCAGGTCGGTCACCATCTGCCGGATCACCGCCAACTGCTGGTAGTCCTTCTTGCCGAAGGCAGCCACGTCCGGCTGCACCTGGTTGAACAGCCGGCTGACCACGGTACAGACGCCATCGAAATGGCCGGGGCGATGCTCGCCTTCGAGCACGCCACTGACACCCGGCACGTGCACGTTGGCCGCCAGCTCGATGCCGAACGGATACATCGATTCCACCGTCGGCAGCCACAGCACGTCGCAACCAGCGCCTTCCAGCCCGCTCATGTCGGCCTCCGGCGTGCGCGGGTAGCGGGTGTAGTCCTCGTTGGGACCGAACTGGGTCGGGTTGACGAACACGCTGGACACCACCCGGTCGGCGTACTGTCGCGCCAGCATCACCAGCGAATAGTGCCCGGCATGCAGGTTGCCCATGGTCGGCACGAAGCCCACCCGCAACCCCTGCCGCTTCCATTCGCAGACGCGGGCGCGCAGCTGATCCAGCTCGGTGATGGTTTCGATCATGGTTCCCGGTTCCGGTACGCGGCGGCGCGCCGCCGTGGCTCAATCAGGCGTGGGGCAATCAAGCATGGATCAGTAGGAGTGTTCGGTGTCGGGGAAGACGCCGCTGCGCACAGCCTCGGCGTAGGCACGCACCGCACCGGCGACCGAGCCGCCTTCGGCCAGGAAGTCCTTGACGAATTTCGGCTTGCGATGGCCGGTATCCAGCCCCAGCATGTCGTGCAACACCAGTACCTGGCCATCGCAGCCGGGGCCGGCGCCGATGCCGATGGTGGGAATGGCGACCTCGGCGGTGATCTGCGCGGCCAGCTCCGAAGGCACGCACTCCAGTACCAGCAGTTGCGCGCCGGCCTCGGCGACCGCCTGCGCATCGCGGCGCAATTGCTCGGCCGCAGCCGCCTCGCGCCCCTGCACCCGGTAGCCACCGAATTTCAGCACCGACTGCGGGGTCAGGCCCAGGTGCGCGCAGACCGGGATGTCGCGCTCGACCAGGAAGCCGATCACGTCCAGCTTGTGCCCGGCGCCTTCCAGCTTGACCATCTCGGCGCCCGCCTGCAGCAAGCGCACCGACGCATCCAGCGCGCGCTCGGCGGTGGCGTCGGACTGGAACGGCAGATCCGAAACCAGCAAGGCACGCTGCAGGCCGCGCGCAACCACGCGGGTGTGGTAGACGATCGCATCCACCGTCACCGGCAGGGTCGAGTCGTGCCCCTGCACCACCATGCCCAGCGAATCGCCGACCAGCACCAGATCGACACCACAAGCGTCGAAGACCCGGGCAAAGCTGTTGTCGTAGGCGGTCAGCATCACCAACTTGCGGCCGTCGCGCTTGGCTTCGGCCAGGGCGGGAACGGTCCAGGGCTTGCTGTCGGCGTGGGTACTCATGACGGGCTATTATCCACGTCCAGCGCGCGGATATGCGCCATCTCGTCCGATTCCAGCGCGGATACAGCGTTCCGCGCCGGGCCATGGCCCGGCACCTGCACGTCCGGGGCGATCTCCAGCAGTGGCACCAGCACGAAGGCTCGGCGCAGCATCTGCGGATGCGGCACGCTCAGGCCGGCTTCCTCGATGCACGTGTCGCCGTACAGCAACAGGTCCAGATCCAGGCGGCGCGGTCCCCAGCGCTGCTCGTGACGGCGGTCGCGGCCGAAATCGCGCTCGATCCGCAGCAGGGACTGCAACAGCCCGCGCGGCGACAGCCCGGTCTCCAGCTCGGCCACCGCATTGACGAAATCCGGCTGCTCGCGCACACCCCAGGCCGGGGTTGCGTACAGGCCGGAAGCCTGCCGCAGGCGCGTGTCGGGCAGCGCATCCAGCGCGATCAGGGCCTGACGCAAGGTGACGGCGACATCGCCGAGATTGCCTCCCAGGCCGATGTAGGCCGCCACCGGCACATTCATTCGCGCGAGGCGCTGCGACTGCTGCGCCGGCGTCGGCGCCGGCTGCGCTTGGACGGCGCATCGTCGTCAGTGGAAGCCTCCGCTGGCGGCGCCACGCCGAGGCTGGCCGACAGCTCGTCGCCGGACTGGCTTTGCGCCTGCTTCCAGAAGGCCACATCGTCGGCATGCTCGTCCGAGGCGAACAGCCGCAGCGCCAGGAAGTCGTAGCCGGCGCGGAAACGCGGGTGCGCCAGCAGGCGCATCACCCGCTTGCGCTGGCGGGTGGAGAAACGCGATTGCAGCAGCCAGATTTCCTGCATCGGCAGCGAGAACCGCCGCGGCAGCGCCACCGTGTCCAGCAGGTGCAGGGTGACCCGGTCGGCGGCACGGCGCTGCGCGTCCTCCAGCGCCACGCCCTGCGCCTGCAGGCCCATCAGGCTGCGGCAATAGGCCGGCCACATCAGCAGGGCGAACAGGAAGGCCGGCGAGACCGGCTCGTCGCCGGCAACCCGCACGTCGGTGCCGCGCAGGCCTTCGACCAGCATCCGCCGCAGCGCGCCGCTGCGGTTGGCTGCCAGCGCCGCGGCGGTCTCCGGCAGCAGGACCGGCAGCAGGCCGTAGCGTTCGAGCCCCTCGAAACTGGCGACCGCGTGCCCGGACAGGAACAGCTTCAGCATTTCCTCGAACAACCGCGCCGGCGCGGCCTCGGCCAGCAACGGCGCCAGCCGCGCGATCGGTTCGGCGGTCGCCGCCTCGATCTCGAACTGCAGCTTGGCCGCCAGCCGCACCGCGCGCAGCATCCGCACCGGGTCCTCGCGGTAACGCTGCTCCGGGTCGCCGATCAGCTTCAGCCGCCGCGCCAGCACGTCGGCATAGCCGCCAACGTAGTCGCGCACCGAGAAGTCCTCGATCGCGTAATACAGCGCGTTGGCGGTGAAGTCGCGGCGCACCGCATCCTCCTCGATGCTGCCGTAGACGTTGTCGCGGACCAGGCGGCCGTTGTCCATCTCGCGGTCCCCGCTGCCGTCGTCGCTGTTGGCGCGGAAGGTGGCGACCTCGATGATCTCGCGGCCGAACACCACATGCGCCAATCGGAAGCGGCGGCCGATCAACCGGCAGTTGCGAAACAGCTGCTTGACCTGCTCCGGGGTGGCGTCGGTAGCCACGTCGAAGTCCTTCGGGATCTGCCCGACCAGCAGGTCGCGCACCGCGCCGCCGACCAGATGAGCGGAATAGCCGCCGTCGCGCAGCCGGTACAGCACGCGCAAGGCATTGGGACTGATGTCGCGGCGCGAAATCGGATGCTGCTCGCGCGGGATGACGGTGAGTTCGGCCTGGAAAGTGATGACTGCGGTTCCGGTAGGCGGTCGCGGGGTATCGGGTGATTGCCCGGAGCGACCCAAGCCGAATATACTAATCTGCTACGCCGGCGCAGCCCAAACGCTCCCTTCGTCTAGAGGTTAGGACGTGGCCCTCTCAAGGCTAAAACAGGGGTTCGAGTCCCCTAGGGAGCGCCACTTCGGCCCGGCGTGACGCACCCGGCAGGGCGACCGCCCTGCCATCCGGGCCCCGCCTCGGCGGGGTTCGCCGCTTAACGCCCCGCCAGCCGTGCCGACGCCCTGCCACGAGAACCCTTCTCATCCGCGGCGGCCGGCTGGATTAAACTTGCGCATTCCCGTTCGTCTCCGTTCCGGCAACATCCCCATGCCTTTCGTCGTCACCGAAAACTGCATCAAGTGCAAGTACACCGACTGTGTCGAGGTCTGCCCCGTGGACTGCTTCCACGAAGGCCCCAACTTCCTGGTGATCGATCCCGACGAATGCATCGACTGCACCCTGTGCGAGCCGGAATGCCCGATCAACGCGATCTACCCCGAGGACGACGTGCCGGCCGGACAGGAGTCCTACGTCGCCCTGAACGCCGAGCTTTCGCGGCAGTGGCCGGTGATCACCACCCGCAAGGACCCGCTGCCGGATGCCGACGAGTGGGAAGGCAAGCCGGACAAGCTGAAACTGCTGGAGCGCTGAACGAAGCGCGTCCCTGCGGCAGCTACGGCAGCAGCCGGCATCATCGAAAAGGGCGCCAATGGCGCCCTTTTCTCGTTCAACCCTGGGACCGGCGAATCAGCTGCCCAGCTTGTCCTTCAGGGTCGCCATCAACCGGGTCGCAGCTTCGCCGCTGGCCGGCAGGCCACGCGGATCGACCGCCGAGACATAGGCGCCACCCTCGACGCCGACCACCCGCACCAGGAAGTTGCTGCCGTCGTAGCTGACGTCGTAGGTGCCCAGCAGCTGGGCTCCGCTGGCGATGGTCACGCCTTCGGTAGCGCCGAGGATCTCGCCAACCTTGGTGAAAATCTCGTCGCGGTTGCCGCTGACGTTGAAACCGGTCGCCGAAGCGGCCACCGCGGCCGGAGCCCCCGCGGACGCGCTGCTGGCCACGGGCGGCAGCTGCATGGCCCCGGCGGTGCTGGGCGCGGTCAGGTCCGGCGGCACTTCCAGCGGGCGCGCCTCGGCCGGCATCGCGTAGTCCGGATTGCCCTTCTTGAACCATTTGCAGCCGGTCACGCCGAAAACCACGCTCGCCAGCAGAAGCACGGCGAACGGACGCGAGACGGTGGCGGTAAGGCGCATGGGCGATGACTCCTGCTGTGACAAAGGGGCGGGCCCGCCGACGCCTGCACCGGAATCGTCCGGGCCGGCAGCCTGGGGCCGCTGCAATGGGCTGCGATGTTACTTGCGACGCGAAAGCACGGGCAAGTATGCTGACCCCTGCGCCGGACGCCTGACCGGCTGCCATTCAGACTCACTCGCAATGCCGGAAGCCCCTTTGACCGATTCCACGCCCCGGCCTTCGCCGAACGAGAACCACCTGCTGATCAACGCCTACACGACGCATCCGGAGTCGCCGCTGCTGGCGGTGACCCGCCGGATCGCCGACAGCGGCTGCAATCTGGTCGATGCACGCCTGTCCACGGTCGGCCGCGACGTCTCGGTCACCGCGCTGGCGACCGGCTCGTGGGACTCGGTGGCCAAGCTGGAGGCCATGATGACCCGGCTGGAGCGCGAGGACGGCCTGAAACTGGTCTGGTACCGCACCGGCGCCAAGGAAGTCCAGAGCAACTTGCTGCCGTACATCGTCGAGGTCATCGCCGCCGACAAGCCGGGCATCCTGTTCCAGCTCGCCGATTTCTTCGACCGCCAGGGCATCACCATCGAAAACCTGCAGAGCACCCGCTACCGCGCCATGCAGACCAGCGCGGAGATGTTCTCGGCGCAGGTGACCATCGGCGTGCCGGCCAACATGCACATCGCCGCCCTGCGCGACGATTTCCTCGAATTCTGCGACCATCTCAACCTGGACGCGATCATGGACCCGATGAAGTTCTGAGTTCCGGGAGAACGCCTTGGAATATTTTCTGCTCATCCTCGTGCTGGCCGTGTTTTTCGGGCAGAAAAGCGCAATCGACAAGCTGAAAGCTCGCATGGACGCCCTGGAAGGCAAGGCTTCGAAGGACAACCCAGGCCAATGACCGCAACCGGCAAAGCGCTGACCAAGACCACGCTGAAACTGCCGCTGACACTGTCCGGCGGCGAAACCGCCACCCTGGCCAATTACGCCGGCCGCTGGCTGGTGCTGTATTTCTACCCCAAGGACAGCACCCCGGGCTGCACCACCGAAGGCCTGGACTTCAACGCCCTGCTGCCGAAATTCGGCAAGCTGGGCGCCGCGCTGCTGGGGGTGTCGCGCGATTCGGTCAAGTCGCACGACAACTTCTGCGCCAAGCAGGGTTTCCGCTTCCCGCTGGTCAGCGATGCCAACGAAAGGCTGTGCAAGGCCTTCGATGTCATCCACGAGAAGAACATGTACGGTCGCAAGGTACTCGGCGTGGTCCGCAGCACCTTCCTGATTTCCCCCGATGGCCGCATTGCCCACGAATGGCGCGGGGTCAAGGTGCCGGGCCATGCCCAGGACGTGCTGGACACGCTGAAGGCCCTGCAATCCCGGTGATCTTCCTTTCCGACACCCCCAGCGCGCCGCCCCGCCCCGCGGGCCGCGGCCGCGCTTTGCCGTCTGCCATCCCCTCCTTCCCAATCCGCATCCCCATAGCGAGCACGACACGCCGATGATGACCAAGGGCAAGCGTCTCTACGTTCTGGATACCAATGTGCTGATGCACGACCCGACCGCGCTGTTCAAGTTCGAGGAACACGACGTCTACCTGCCGATGCAGGTCATCGAGGAACTGGACAACGCCAAGAAGGGCACGTCCGAAGTCAGCCGCAACGCCCGCCAGGTCAGCCGCTTCCTCAACGAACTGATCGAAGGCGCCGGCGCCGAGCACATCCAGGCCGGCATCACCCTGACCCATCCGCAGGGGCTGCAGCTCAAGCGCCAAGGCGGGATCGGCAAGCTGCACTTCCAGACCCAGCCGATCGATCCGGGCCGCAGCTTCGGCAGCGTGATCCCGGACAACAAGATCCTGGCCGCGGTGCTGGCGCTGCGCGAGGAGCATCCGGAAGCCCCGGTCATCCTGGTGTCCAAGGACATCAACCTGCGGATCAAGGCCGCGATCAGCAGCCTGGACGCCGAGGATTACGAAAACGACCGTGCGCTGGACGATTTCAGCCTGCTCTACACCGGCGCCACCGAGTTGCCGGACGACTTCTGGGAGCGCCACCAGTCCGACCTGAAGTCGTGGACCGACAAGAGCGGTCGCACCAGCTACGAGGTCGCGATGTCGGCGGACGAAGACTGGCATCCCAGCCAGTACCTGTACCTGCCCGGCGAGGAGGAAGTCGAACTGCGGGTGACCAAGGTCGGCGACGACCGCGCCACGCTGGCGCTGGTGGACGACTTCCGCAACGGCCAGCACGCGGTCTGGGGCATCACCGCGCGCAACCGCGAGCAGAACTTCGCGCTGAACGCACTGATGGACCCGGAAATCGACTTCGTCACCCTGCTCGGCACCGCCGGCACCGGCAAGACCCTGCTGGCGCTGGCCGCCGGCCTGGCGCAGACCATGGATCAGCAGCGTTACCGCGAGATCATCATGACCCGCGCCACCGTCAGCGTCGGCGAGGACATCGGTTTCCTGCCCGGCACCGAGGAGGAAAAGATGACCCCGTGGATGGGCGCGCTGACCGACAACCTGGAAGTGCTGACCCACAACCAGGAAGGCGGCGCCTGGGGCCGCGCGGCGACCAACGACCTGCTGGCCAGCCGGATCAAGATCCGCTCGATGAACTTCATGCGCGGCCGCACCTTCCTGTCCCGCTACTTGATCCTGGACGAGGCGCAGAACCTGACCCCCAAGCAGATGAAGACCCTGATCACCCGCGCCGGCCCCGGCACCAAGATCGTCTGCCTGGGCAACGTGGAACAGATCGACACCCCGTACCTGACCGAAACCACTTCCGGCCTGACCTACGCCGTGGACCGCTTCAAGAACTGGGGCCACAGCGCGCACATCACCCTGCGCCGCGGCGAACGTTCCCGGCTGGCGGATTACGCGTCGGAAGTGCTCTGACTCGCGCAAATGGTTTTTGCGGGGCCAAGGAACCGCACGAGCAGAAGCACAACCCAACCCCTCATAATGATGTAAAAAACATCAATATGAATATCTGCAGATTGCATAAGCCAATCTGAAGCGCCAAAATCAGGCTGCGTTTCACAGCCTGATTCCCGCATGATCTCCGCCTCCCAATTGCGCGCCGCGCGCGCTCTGCTCGGCATCGACCAGCGCAAGCTGGCCGCGATGGCCGGGGTGTCCCTGCCCACCATCCAGCGCATGGAAACCAGCCAGGGGCACGTGCGCGGCTCGGTCAGCACGCTGACCAAGATCGTCGAAGCGCTGGACGCGGCCGGGGTGGAACTGATCGGCAACGAGCAACCCAGCCAGGGCCGCGGCCGTGGCGTGCGGATGAAGGAGCCGACGTGATGGCCAGTCCGGGCTTCGACCGCCAGCAATACCTGAAGATGTTCGAACCCAAGCTGCTGACCGTGCTGCGCGAAGGCTATTCGCTGCGCACGCTGCGCACCGACGCGGTGGCCGGCCTGACCGTGGCGGTGGTGGCGCTGCCGTTGTCGATGGCGCTGGCGATCGCCAGCGGCGCCACGCCGGACAAGGGCCTGCACACGGCGATCATCGCCGGCTTCCTGATCTCGGCCTTCAGCGGCTCGCGGGTGCAGATCGGCGGTCCGACCGCGGCCTTCATCCCGGTGGTGTTCTCGGTGATCCAGCAGTTCGGCTACGGCGGGCTGATCCTGTGCACGCTGCTGGCCGGGCTGATGCTGATCGCCGCCGGCCTGCTGCGGCTGGGCACGCTGATGAAATACATGCCGCAGCCGGTGGTCACCGGCTTCACCGCCGGCATCGCGGTCAGCATCTTCTCCAGCCAGGTCAAGGACATGCTGGGCCTGCAGATGGAACAGGTGCCGGCCGAATTCTTCGAACGCTGGCGCGCCTATGCCGAGCACATCGCCAGCACCCAACCGGCGGCGGTGGCGCTGACCGTGCTGGGGCTGGCGGTCATCGTCGGCCTGCGCCGCTGGAAACCGAAATGGCCCGGCTTCCTGATCGCGCTGCTGGCCTGCACCCTGGCCTGCCTGGCCTTCGCCATGCCGGCCGAAACCATCGGCACCCGCTTCGGCGAACTGCCTTCGGCCCTGCCCAGCTTCGACTTCCCGCACATCCCGTTCGAGCGCACCTTCGAACTGCTGCCCAGCGCCTTCACCATCGCCTTCCTGGCCGGGGTGGAGTCGCTGCTGTCGGCGGTGGTCGCCGACGGCATGACCGGCGGTCGCCACCGTTCCAACGGCGAACTGGTCGCGCAGGGCGTGGCCAACGTCGGTTCGGCGCTGTTCGGCGGGTTGCCGGCCACCGGCGCCATCGCCCGCACCGCGACCAACATCCGTTCCGGCGGTAGCACCCCGGTGGCCGGCATCCTGCATGCGCTGTTCCTGCTGCTGTTCATGCTGCTGCTGGCGCCGCTGATGGGCTACGTGCCGCTGGCCGCGCTGTCGGCGGTGCTGCTGGTGGTGGCCTGGAACATGAGCGAGGTGGAGAACTTCCGCAACACGCTGTCGGCGCCGATCGGCGACCGCCTGGTGCTGCTGCTGACCTTCTTCCTGACCGTGTTCCTGGATCTGACCGTCGCCATCCAGGCCGGCATCGTGCTGGCTGCGTTCGTGTTCATGTACCGCATGGCCGAAGCGGTGGAAGTCAGCTCCGGCGTGCGCATGATCGAGGACGACCTGCACGGCGACGATCCGGCCCGCGCCGCCGACCTCGGCCAGCGCGCGATGCTGCCCAAGGGCGTCGAGGCCTACCAGATCAGCGGCCCCTTGTTCTTCGGCGCGGCCAACCGGCTGGACAACCTGCTGGACCAGTTCTTCGAACCGCCCAAGGTATTCATCCTGCGCATGCGGCTGGTGCCGGTGATCGACGCCAGCGGCGTGCACGCGCTGAAGAAGCTGGCCGAACGCTGCCATCGCCAGGGCATCGCCCTGATCATCTCCGGCCTGCAGGAACAGCCCAACCGGGTGATCTCCGGCATGCGGCTGGATGAACATCCCGGCGAGTTGCACTTCGTTTCCAACTTCGAACGCGCGGTGAAACTGGCGCACTCGATGATCGAACACCCGACGCCGGCAGCCTGACTACGGCGCCACGGCGCGCCATGCGCCGCATCCGGCACAATACGCGGCATGCAGACCCCTTCCGTCGTTTCGGCCCTGACCATCGCCGGCTCCGATTCCGGCGGCGGCGCCGGTATCCAGGCCGATCTGAAGACCTTCGCCGCCCATCGCGTGCATGGCCTGTCGGCGATCGCCGCGCTGACCGCGCAGAACACCCGTGGCGTCAGCGCGGTCGACGTGCCGTCGACGGCTTTCCTGCGCGCGCAGCTGGAAGCCTGTTTCGATGATTTCGGAATCGGCGCGGTCAAGCTGGGCATGCTGGCCACCGCGGAGGTCATCGATGCCGTCGCAGACATACTGGAAGCGCACCGCCCCCGCTTTGTCGTGCTCGACCCGGTCATGGTCGCCACTTCCGGCGCCCGGCTGCTGCGAGAGGACGCGCTGGACGCGCTGCGCACGCGGCTGCTGCCACTGGCTTCGGTGATCACCCCCAACCTGCCCGAAGCCGAGCTGCTGCTGGGTCATGCCATCGACAATGCCGACGCCATGCGCCGTGCCGCTGACGAACTGCTAGCGCAGGGCGCGCGCGCGGTATTCCTGAAAGGCGGGCATCTGCCCGGCGATGGCGACGTGATCGACCTGTATGCCGATGCCGACGGCATCGTCGAAACGGCACATCCGCGGCTGTCCGCCAACGGCCACGGCACCGGCTGCACCCTGGCTTCGGCGATCGCCGCCCAGCTGTGCCTCGGCCAAACGCTGCCGAAGGCCTGCCGTGCCGCGTCCGACTATGTGCATCGCGCCCTGCGCCTGGGCTATCGCCCCGGCCGCGGCGACGTGCAGGTACTCGACCACTTCGGCGCCGCCCTGCCCGCATGAGCACGATCCACGCTTCCGACATTGCGCTGTCGGCCGACGACGACCATGCCTGGACCCTGCTGGCCCGCCTGCCGGACGCGCCGCAAGCCGCCCTGCTATGGCTGCCGGCGCTGGGGGTGGCGGCCAGGCACTACCTGCCTTTCGCCGAAGTGCTGGCCGAACGCGGGGTGGCGGTATTCGTCCACGAATGGCGCGGCAATGGCAGCAGCAGCCTGCGCCCGGACCGCGAACACGACTGGGGTTATCGCGAGATCCTGACCATCGACCTGCCACTGAGCCGGCAGGCGCTAGCGGAACGGCTACCGGGCCAGCCGTGCTACATCGGCGGCCACAGCCTGGGCGGGCAACTGGCCTGCTGCCACGCGGCGCTGAATCCGCAGGACTACGCCCAACTGTGGCTGGTCGCCAGCGGCAGCCCGTACTGGCGCAGCTTCCCGTCCCCGCGACGCTACCTGCTGCCGCCGCTGTACCGCTTCCTGCCGTGGCTGGCGCAGCGACGCGGGCGCCTGAACGGACGCCGGCTGGGGTTCGGCGGGGTGGAATCGCGCGGCCTGATCCGCGACTGGGCGCGGGTCGGCCTGACCGGCCGCTATGCGGCGGCCGGGATGGACGTCGATTTCGAAGCCGCGCTGTCGGCGCTGGCGATCCCGGTCCACGGCGTGCTGCTGGCCGACGACTGGCTGGCGCCGGTCGGCTCGCTGAAGGCGCTGACCGGCAAGCTGGCGCCAGCGCAATCCAAGGTCATCGGCCTGGATGCCGCCCAGCTCGGCGCGCGCGCCGATCACTTCGCCTGGATGAAGCAGCCCGGCAAGGTGGTCGACTGCCTGCTAGAGTGACCGGACCGGCTCAGTCCGCGTAGTCGTCCGGGTTGGCCGACTGCCAGCGCCAGGCATCGCGGCACATCGCCCGCACGTCCAGCTCCGCCCGCCAGCCCAGCAGGCGCTGCGCCAGCGAGGGGTCGGCGAAGACCTCGGCCACGTCGCCGTCGCGGCGTCCGACGATCCGGTACGGGATCTCGCGCCCGGACGCTTCGGCGAAAGCCTGCACCAGTTCCAGCACGCTGACGCCGCGGCCGGTGCCCAGGTTCACGGTCAGGTTGCGGTCCTCGCGGACCAGGTAGTCGAGCGCATCGGCATGTGCCCGCGCCAGATCCATCACGTGGATGTAGTCGCGCACGCCGGTACCGTCCACGGTCGGCCAGTCGCCGCCGAACACGCTCAGTTCCGGTCGCCGGCCCACCGCCACCTGGCAGATGTACGGCATCAGGTTGTTGGGGATGCCGCCGGGGGCTTCGCCGATCAGTCCCGACTCGTGCGCGCCGACCGGATTGAAGTAGCGCAGGTTAGCCGCACGGAAATCCGCCTGCGCTCGGCACAGGTCGCCGATCAGTTCCTCCACGACCAGCTTGGTGCGGCCATAGGGGTTGCTGACCTGCAGGCGCGCGTCCTCGGTGACCGGCACCCGCTCCGGGTCGCCGTAGACGGTCGCCGACGAGCTGAACACCAGCCGCCGCACTCCGGCCCGGCGCATCGCCTGCAACAGGGCGATGCTGCCACCGATGTTGTTGTCGAAGTAGTCCAGCGGCTTCTCGCAGGATTCGCCGACCGCCTTCAGCGCCGCGAAATGCATCACCGCATCGACCGGGCGCAGCGCGAACATCCGGTCCATCGCCGCAGCGTCGCGGATATCCAGATGATGGAATTCGAACGGCATGCCAGCCACTTCGCCCAGCCGCTCCACCGCGCGCGCCGAACTGTTCGACAGATTGTCGACAATAGCCACTTCGTGGCCGCGCTGTGCCAGCACCACGGCGGCATGTCCGCCAATGTAACCCGCACCCCCGCACAACACGATCCTCATGGATCTCTCCGCTTCCGTCCTGATGCCCCAACCCGGTCGGGCCGCACCAACGGCAAGCCGCGCACCCACTCACATGACCTAATGAACGCGCCTCCCGCATTTCAGCGGCCACTGCAACGCTTCACCGCACAGCAAGTGAACGGCAGCAAACCAAGGCTGTCCTACAATGTCTCTGCATATCGTATCTGACTGGCAGCGACGGAATACCTCCCGTCGGCAAACAGCCGCCCCGGCAAGCACGGGCGAACAGAAACACAGGGGAATCCTCTTACCAATGAGCACATCCTTGCCCGCCCTCGACCAAGTGCGGATTGCCGTGATCGGTCTGGGTTACGTGGGCCTGCCGCTGGCCGTGGCCTTCGGCAAGCGCTACCCGACTCTCGGTTTCGACATCAACGGCAGCCGCGTGGCCGAACTGCGCCAGCAACGCGACCACACCCTGGAAGTGTCGGCCGAAGAACTGGCGGCAGCGGACAAGCTGGAGTTCAGCGACGACCCGGCCGCGCTGGCCGGCTGCAACGTGTTCATCGTCACCGTGCCGACCCCGATCGACGACTACAAGCGCCCCGACCTGCGCCCGCTGGAATCGGCCAGCCGCACCGTCGGTCGTGCGATCCGGCCCGGTGGCGTGGCCATCTTCGAATCGACCGTGTACCCGGGCGCCACCGAAGAGGCCTGCGTGCCGATCATCGAGCGCGAATCCGGCCTGCGCTTCAACCAGGATTTCTTCGCCGGCTACAGCCCGGAACGGATCAATCCCGGCGACAAGCAGCACCGGCTGGAAACCATCCTGAAAGTGACTTCCGGTTCGACCGCGGATGCGGCCGATTTCGTCGACCGGCTGTACGCCAGCATCATCACCGCCGGCACCCACAAGGCCTCCAGCATCCGCGTGGCCGAAGCGGCCAAGGTCATCGAGAACACCCAGCGCGACGTCAACATCGCCCTGATCAACGAACTGGCGCTGATCTTCCACCGCCTCGGCATCGATACCCACGAAGTACTCGAAGCTGCTGGAACCAAGTGGAACTTCCTGCCGTTCCGTCCCGGCCTGGTCGGCGGCCACTGCATCGGCGTGGACCCGTACTACCTGACCCACAAGGCCCAGCAGATCGGCTACCACCCCGAGGTGATCCTGGCCGGACGCCGGATCAACGACGACATGGGCAGCCATGTCGCCCAGCGGGTGGCCAAGCTGATGGCCAGTCGCGGTCTGCCCACCCCGGGCGCGAAGGTGCTGATCCTGGGCCTGGCGTTCAAGGAGAACTGTCCGGATCTGCGCAATACCCGCGTGGTCGACATCATCGCCGAACTGCGCAGCTACAACGCCAATGTCGACGTGTACGACCCATGGGTCAGCCGCGAGGAAGCGCGCCACGAATACGGCATCGACCTGATCGCCGAACCCGAGGCCGGCGCCTACGATGCGATGATCCTGGCGGTGTCCCACGACCAGTTCATCGGGCTGGGCAGCGATGGCGTCCGCGCCTTCGGCAAGCCCGAAGCGGTGCTGTTCGACGTCAAGCGCGCCCTGCCCCGTGAGTGCGTGGACGACTGCCTGTAATACCAATAGAGAACCGATTCCATGCGCGTACTGGTCACCGGCGCCGCCGGCTTCATCGGCTCCCATCTCAGCCACCGTCTGCTCGAACGTGGCGACGAGGTGCTGGGCTACGACAACCTGAACGCCTATTACGATCCCACCCTGAAACAGGCGCGGCTGGATCGGCTGACGCCGCTGCCAGGTTTCGATTTCGTCCAGGCCTCGCTCGAGGACCGGGCCGCATTGGAAGCCGCCTTCGATCGCTTCCGCCCGCAGCGCGTGGTCAATCTGGCCGCGCAGGCCGGCGTGCGCTACTCGCTGGAAAACCCGCAGGCCTACATCGACAGCAACATCACCGGCTTCATCAACATTCTGGAAGCCTGCCGCCATCGCGACGTCGAGCACCTGGTCTACGCCTCGTCCAGCTCGGTCTACGGCGCCAACCGCAAGCTGCCGTTCGCGGTCGAGGACAGCGTCGACCATCCAGTCAGCCTGTACGCGGCGACCAAGAAGGCGAACGAGCTGATGGCCCACACCTACAGCCATCTATTCGGCCTGCCGACCACCGGCCTGCGCTTCTTCACCGTGTACGGCCCCTGGGGCCGGCCGGACATGGCGTTGTTCCTGTTCACCAAGAACATCCTGGCCGGCAAGCCGATCGACGTGTTCAACCACGGCCGCCACACCCGCGACTTCACCTACATCGACGACATCGTCGAAGGCGTGATCCGCACCTTGGACCATGTCCCGGGCCCCGACCCGTCCTACGATCCGCTGGCTCCTTCCCCGGCCACCTCCTCGGCCCCGTACCGGGTCTACAACATCGGCAACCACAACCCGGTGGAGCTGCTGCATTACATCCGGGTGCTGGAAGAATGCCTCGGCCGCAAGGCGGAAATGAACCTGCTGCCATTACAACCCGGCGACGTCCCCGACACCTGCGCCGACGTCGTCGCCCTGCAGCGCGATGTCGACTACCGGCCGGATACACCGGTCGAAACCGGCATCCGCAGGTTCGTGGACTGGTATCGCACGTATTACCGAATCTGAACACAACCGACCTCCAGCCGACTGGCCGGAGGAGCCCTCTTCCTGCGTTGTTCAGGACATTATTCAGGGGATATCGCCATGACCCGTATTTTCGCCATTGCCTTCGCCATCTGCATCGGCCTGCTGCTGAGCTCCTGCGCCAGTTCCGGCGGTAACGCATCGCCCCCGCCCGCTCCGGAAAGCGCCATTGCGGTCGATGCCTATCAGATCGGCGTCGACGACATCGTCCAGGTTTCGGTCTGGCGCAATCCCGAACTGGGCATTACGGTCCCGGTCCGTCCCGACGGCATGATTTCGGTTCCGCTCATCGGCGATGTCGCCGCTGCCGGTCATACGCCTTCGGAAGTCGGCCAGAGCATCCAGGAAAAGCTGGCGGCCTACGTACGCGACCCGCAGGTGGCGGTCATCCTGACCGAACTGCGCAGCCATGAATACCTGTCCCGCATCCGCGTGACCGGCGCGGTACGGCAGCCCGTCTCGATTCCCTATCGTCCGGGGATGACCGTGCTCGATGCCGTTCTGGCCGCCGGCGGACTGACCGAATTCGCCGCTCCTGACCGTTCCAGCCTGTACCGGAAGAGCGGTGAAGCCACCCAGAGCTACGACGTCCGACTGGACCGCATCCTCAACCGCGGTGACCTGTCCACCAACTTCACGGTCGCCCCCGGCGACGTCATCACGGTGCCGGAACGCAGTCTGTGAACACTCCACTCGCCACCTGGTCGGATGCCGAAAAACCAGGCTCGCAACAACTGTTGTCCATATTGCCGATCGGCCTGAAGGAGATTCAGCGCCGGCCGGTCATACTTGCCGGAATTTTCACGGCAATCGCGCTGATGGCGCTGCTTGTCGGCTTGCTGTTGCCCAAGAAATATTCATCGACGACCAGCATCTTCGTAGAAGACCGCAACATCATCGCGCCGCTGATGGAAGGTCGCGCGGTGGCCACCAGCGTCAACGACCGCGCCAGCATCCTGCGCGAAGTGGCCTTCAGTCGCCGCGTCATGGACGAGATACTGGAAACCGGCGGCTGGATGGAAGACGATCCCTCACCGCTCGAACAGGAAAAACTGATCGAGAAGATCGTCGACCGCACCACGATTTCGAACAGCAGCCCCAACCTGATCGACATCGCGTATACCGACTCCGACCCTGAGCGCGCATTCCACGTCACCAAGCGTCTCGCCGACCTCGTGATCAGCGAGAGCCTGGCGACCAAGGAACGCGAGAGCAGCGAGGCCTATGCCTTCATCGATTCCCAAGTCAAGCAATATCACGACAAGCTGACCCAGGCCGAGGCCGACCTCGAAGATTTCCGCCAAACCAATCCGGATGCCCGCCCCGGCACCGATGCCGACGTCAACGCTCGCATCGGCGAGTTGCGCCGGATCATCGAGTCCTCGCGGATGGACCTCATTGACGCGCATTCGCGCGAATCCGCCCTGCAATCCCAATTGTCCGGCGAAAGCGAAATCACTCTGGTGCAGACCCGTGCCGGCCAGTTCCGCGCACGCCTGGCCGAACTCCAGGCCGAACGCGACCGCCTTCTGCTGCAATACACCGACCGCCATCCTGATGTCATGCGCGTCCAGCATCAGATCGCCGACCTGCAGGAAGAACTTCGTCGCGAGGAATCGCGGCCGCGGGTGTCCAGCGCCGGCCAGTCGCTCGACGGCCCGGCTGCATTCAATCCGCTGTACGGCGAACTCAAGAGCAAGCTGGCGGATGCGCGCCGGCAATCTGCCGCCACTTCCGCACGTATTTCCAGCGCCGAGGCGATGCTGTCGAACGAGCTTGCCCGCAGCAATCGCATTGCCTCGTCGGAAAGCAAACTGGCAGAACTGACGCGCGACTACGAAGTCAATCGGGACCTCTACCAGGATCTCCTGAAACGCCGCGAAAACGCGCGCGTATCGATGAACCTGGATGCCGAACGCCGCGGCTTGACCTTCCGTATCCAGGAGCCTGCGGCCATGCCGTTGCGCCCAAGCGGCCTGCGCACCATGCATGTGGCCGTCGCCGGGCTGCTGCTCGGCCTGCTGGCTTCGCTGGGGCTGCTGTTCTCCATGATCAAGTTCGATCCTCGCGTGCGCTCAGCCTCCCAGATCGAGAGTGAAGCCAGGCTCCCGGTACTGAGCACCATTCCGTCCTATGTCACCGGACGGGACCGGCGTCGGCATTTCCGCCGATATGCAATAGCCGCCACGGTATTCCTGACCGTGCCGGTGGCATACGGACTTGTCTACCTGCTGAAATCGACGGGCGCACTATGAGCAATGCACTCCCTACACGCCGGGATGGATACGACAACGACGAGTTTCGCGTATCCGGCCGTTCCATTGCCCCGCACGTACCGTCCACCGCGCTCAGCCCGGTGCAGATGGAGGATCGCGCGACCATCTACCGTAGCGACACTGCGCGTCGCGAAGTCGATGCCTTTCGCGAGCTCAGGACGCAATTGCTGGCGATGGCCGAGGGTAGCTTCATCACGCTGGTGGTTCCAGTCAGTCGCGGCAGCGGCGGCAGCTTCGTCGCGCGCAACCTGGCTGCTGCGGTGGCCTTCGACGAAACCAAAAGTGCCCTGTTGATGGATTGCGACCTGCGCCATCCTTCGCAGGACCGCACCATGAAGCTGAACGCTCAACAGGGCGGACTGGTCGACTATCTGGAAGATCAGGGCGTCGACGCCGACAGCGTGCTGTACGATACCGGCGTTCCGCGTTTGCGGCTGCTGCCAGCGGGACGTTCGCGCGAAACCGGCGCAGAATACTTCTCCTCCTCGCGCATGCGCCTGCTGCTGGACTCGCTGCGAAGCAGCTATCCCGACTGCCATCTTTTCCTCGATGGTCCTCCGGTACGCGGCGCACCCGACGCACGCATCCTGTCCGATCTCGCCGATGTGGTTGTACTGGTCGCCGGCTATGGGCGCGACACCCCGGCCACCATCTCGCAGGCCGCCGTCAATTTCGACCCGAAAAAATTCGCCGGCGTGGTGTTCAACGAAGGCGCATGAAGGAGAGGTCACATGACCAGCGATAACCGCAAGCGCGCGCTCCGGCATATGCCGCACACGGCGATCTTCGGCGCCCTGGTCGCGACATTTCCGGCCGTCTCCAGTGCCGCACGACTGGATTACGAACTGAGCATGCGCTACATGCACAGCGACAATATCGCGCTGGTTCAGGACAACGTCAGCGAAAATATCCTCTCTCCGCAGGTGAGGTTCCGTTTCACCGAGGAAAGTTCGGCCGTGACTGCAGATTTCAGCGGTGCCGTCCAGTATCTGGACTACCTGGATGACACATTCGATGACGATGCCCGCGGCGAATTCTCTGGCGACCTGGAGTGGAAAATCGTTCCGGAGCGCATCACTCTCTATGCACGCGACACCCTGAGCGAGCAATCCGTCGATTCCCTAGCCGCTTTCACGCCGGGAAATCAGCAGCAGATCAACGTTTTCGAGGGTGGCCCAACCTTCCTGGCGCGCTTCAACGAGACCACCCAGGGCCAACTGGACTTGCGTTACATCAATAGCTGGGCCGAAGAGACCGAGTCCCTGAACAGCGATCGCTACAATATTGCCGCCCGCATGACACACCTCTTGAGCGAAACCAGCTCACTGGCGCTGAATGCTGAGGCCGGAAACACCGAATACGACAACATTTCGGAGCTGTACAACTACAAGCGTTACGACCTGTACGCCACCTATCAAAGTGAGCTGGCCAAGTTGGAACTGAGCGTCGATGCTGGCTACTCGCGATTGGAGCCAGAAGATTCCGAGAGCTTCTCTAGTGCCCTGTTTCGCGGCTATCTGCGATGGAAGGCTACGGCACGGAGCTCGCTTGGCGGGAATTTCGACTACCAGTTCGGTGATTCCTCACAGGATCTGATCCGGCGCGTCGGCGCGCCCGGAACGTTGCCGGGGCCTGTCGATCCCAATAGTCCGATCATCGGCGAGCCCGACAATCCCAACCTGCAGATCATCCCGGACACCTTCAGGCAAGAGCGTGTCTCGCTGACATACGAATACACTGGCGAGCGCCTGAGGTTGCTGGCAGAGCCCTATTACGAGCAGTTGAGGTATTTGCGCGACGATACCTTCGATGTCGACAGCCAAGGCTTCGGGATCAGTGGCCTGTACAACCTTCGCCCTCGCCTCGACCTTACCTTCGTTGCCCAGCACAACGACCGTGAGTTCGTCACCTCGGATCGAAGCGACTCCGACCTCATCACCGGCGCCGGCCTTGCATATCGGTTCACCCGGCACTGGGGAGCACAATTCGACTATCGTTACCGGAAGCGCAACAGCTCAGTCGGCGGACAGGATTACGTCGAAAATCTGGTGGTGCTGTCGATCAGCTACTTCCGCTGAGACATTCGGCAATGCCTATCACCCATCCCGCGAACGGAACCCGGTCGCCCACCGTGGCGTTGATGTATCACGCCCTGTTTCGGGAGGAAATGCCCAGCGGACAGGACCCGCATTACACGCTGCATGCAGATGATTTCGATCGCCACCTGCAGCAACTGGCTGCAACTCAGGGCGGCACCAGCACTGCCGCCGTACTGAACGGATTCCCGCAAGCGCAAGC
Organism: Pseudoxanthomonas kalamensis DSM 18571; assembly: GCF_010211745.1. Lineage (GTDB taxonomy): Bacteria > Pseudomonadota > Gammaproteobacteria > Xanthomonadales > Xanthomonadaceae > Pseudoxanthomonas_A > Pseudoxanthomonas_A kalamensis. Next base: position 335,013 of record NZ_PDWQ01000004.1, read on the forward strand.
AATATTGACTTTCGACGATGGCCACATGAGCAATTTCACGCTTGCATTTCCAATGCTGCTCAAGCATGGCATGCGCGCGGATTTCTTCATAAACCCGGCCACCGTGGGGACACCCGGGTTCGCTCGCTGGAGCGAACTGCGGGAGATGGCCGAAGCCGGCATGTCGATCCAGTCGCACGGCTATGACCATGTCTACCTGACCCACCTCTCCGCGCGCAAGCTGCGAGAAACACTGTCTGCAGCACGACACGAGATCGAGCAGCGCATCGGTCAACCGGTTACTCTGCTGGCGCCCCCGGGCGGGCGGATGCCGGCGAACCTGACGGCAATCGCGCGCGAATGTGGATATGCCCGCATCCTGTCGTCCATACCAGGCAGGCTGCCCCGAGTACTTCCGGGAGACTCATCCATTCCGCGCATGGCCGTAACCCGGGCCATCGACGAAACCGTCTTCGCTCGCTGGATAGAAGGAAACCGCAGTTCGATACTGCGCGAACGCCTCCGCTACCAAGGACTCTCCCTGGCTAAACGGATGCTTGGGGATGCCGGTTATGAACGTGTACGCGCACGAACTCTAGCCGCATTGCGAGGAGCGTCGTGATCGCACTGTTCTGGCTCTCGCTTTTTCTGATCGCATTCACCTACGTCGGCTATCCGTTGACGATGGCCTTGCTGGCACGCCTGCGCCCTCGCCCGGTGCTCGTCCAACCGGATTTTCCGCGTATCGACGTACTGCTTGCCGTCCACAATGGCGCCGAAGATCTGCAGGCGAAGCTGGATAACCTGCTAGCGCTGGACTACCCCGGCGATCGCCTGCGCATCAACGTGGTTTGCGACGGCTGCAGCGATGACAGTGAATCCATCGCGCGCAGCGCCAACCCTGCGCGCGTGCGGGTGTTCGCCCATCCGGAGCGACGCGGGAAATCGGCATGCCTTGGCGAGACGATCCGCATGCTCGATTCCGACGTCGTGCTGTTCACCGACGTTCGCCAGCGAATCGATGCCCTGGCCGCACGCGAACTGGCGGCTGCACTGGCCGATCCGTCGGTAGGCGCGGCCAGTGGCGAGCTGGTGCTGGATGCGGATGACGGATATGGGCGCGGTGTGGATGCATACTGGCGCTATGAAAAAGCTCTCCGTCGTCTGGAAAGCCGCAGCGGTTCGCTGGTCGGCGTGACCGGCGCGCTGTACGCAGCCCAGCGGAAACTTATCCCGCATGTACCAGCCGGCGTAGTCCTTGACGACATGTGGATCCCACTCGGCATTGCCGCATCGGGTCATCGCGTGGTCTTCGTTCAGACCGCCTTGGCTTTCGACCGCACCCCGTCCAACCCCGCTGACGAGGAACGGCGGAAGCGCCGTACTCTCGCAGGCAATTATCAGCTTCTGCACCTGCAGCCATCGCTTGCGGTGCCCGGCCGTCACCCGCTGGCATTGCGCTTGTGGGGGCACAAGTGGCTGCGCCTGCTGGCGCCCTGGCTGCTCGCGTTGGCGTTGCTGTGCAATGCAATACTGGCTCTTCGAGGTGGCGCGCTGTATCCGACCCTGCTGGCCCTGCAACTGATCGCCTACACCTTGGCGGCACTGGGCAGGGGATGGCCGAAACTGACGGCTTTCGTACCCATTCGCCTGGCTACCGCCTTCCTCAGCCTGAACGCCAGCGCCATGCTGGCCTTGTCCGATTACGTGAAAAACCCGTCCGCACACTTGTGGCAGACCACACGGCTGGGAGATGCGCCACGATGAACTCGCAGCCTCCATTGCAGCGTGTGGTCTACATCGTTTCGCTGTTCCCGTGCTGGTCGGAGACTTTCATCGTGCGCGAGATAAACGCGCTCGTCGAAAACGGCGTGGACGTTCGGATCATTTCTCTGAAATCACCATCCGAAAGTCTTGTGCAGGCTGATGCGACGGCATTGATGGATCGGGTGCGCCACCCGAAGACGCTTTGGAGCGTCTTTGCCGGTCTGGTCAGCGCATTTCTTCGGAGCCCTGGCCAAACCCTGTCGACCTTCGCGACCATCATCGCTGGCAACTGGCGCAAGCCGGTTGTGTTGGGCAAGTCTCTGGCCGCCTGGGCTCGCGGTCTGGAACATGTCGACTGGCTTCGCGATTTCGACCCCCAAGTTATCCATGCGCATTGGGCCACCTACCCCTCCACTGCGGCATGGACACTCTCTCGCGTACTGTGTCGCCCATTCAGTTTCACCAGCCATGCACACGACATCTTCATCGAGCGGCAATTGATCGCGCGCAAGATAGAAGACGCGGCATTGGCAGTGACCATTTCAAGATTCAATGTCGGTTGGCTCAGTGAACGCGAGACGCCGCTGGCCGACAAAAAATTGAAGATCATCCATTGCGGTGTGGACCTGGAGCGCAATCCCTGGAATCCGGATGGACGCGAGCCAGGCCAGATCCTTGCCGTGGGCAGACTCGATCCGATCAAGGGTTTCGCCACCCTGATCGAGGCACTGGCGCTGTTGCGCGAACGTGGGATCGACTTCCATTGCCATCTGCTGGGATCTGGCCCGCTGGAAGGCGAACTTCGCCAACTCGCCCGGCAACGCGGTGTGGGCGAACACGTGGAATTCGCCGGCGCTCAACCGCAAGACGTGGTACGAAGCTGGATGACTCAGGCATCCATGTTCGTACTGCCATCGGAGGTCGCTGAAGACGGAAATCGTGACGGTATTCCAGTGGCTCTCATGGAAGCGATGGCTACTGGCTGCCCGGTCATCAGCACGCGCGTGTCCGGCATTCCCGAGCTGATCGAGGATGGGGCCCAGGGCCTGCTGGTGGAAGAAAGGCAACCCCGTGCGCTGGCGGACGCCATGCAACGCCTGTTGGCCGACGCGGCGCTTAGCACGCGCATTGTCGATGCGGCGCGGGTCAAGATCGAAAGCGAATTCGATGCTCGCAAGGAAGCGCGCCGCCTGCAGAAGCACATGGAGGCCATAGCATATGGCGCCTAGGAAGCTTCTCGTGGTCAGCGACGAAATGGAGGTCGGCGGCAGCCAGCGCCAGGTCGTCCATCTGCTGCGCGACATCGATCGCTCGCAATGGCAACCTGAACTGGTGTTCTTCCGCAATGCCTCATTCCTGGTCGACGATCTTCATGCCCATGGCGTGACGGTTCACCATGTTCCGAAGCGCGGGCGACTCGACCTGCGCTTTCTGCTGGCCTACGCCACGCTGCTGAGACGCGGACGCTACGACCTGGTACACGCATTCTCGCTGACCGCCGAACTCTGGACACTGCTGGCCAGCCGGCTGGCGGGCAAGCAGCTGCCACTTGTCGCATCAATCCGCGGCCTGTATCTGGCGGAATCCGAGCGCTTCTGGCAATTGAAACGTTTCGTCCTGGCTCGCAGCACCGCAGTAATCGCGAACGCGCGTGCAGGCGCCGCCGCGGCTGTAGAACGCGGCAATATCCCCCTGTCCTCGATTGACGTGGTGCCCAATGGCATGCGATTCCCGGAATCGCTGCTGCCAGGCCAGCGCGAGCACCTACGCACTGAACTCGGAGCGCCTGAGAACCGGCCGTTCGGTCTGTTTGTCGGTCGATTGGTGAAGGAAAAAAACCTTCCCTGCCTACTACGGGCGCTGGGGGAAATACCGACCGGGCACCGCCCCTGGATTGCCTTGGCCGGCGATGGTCCGCTCCGCGGGGAGCTCGAGAGCATCTGCCGAGAAGCCGGGTTGGATGCCGATGTCAGCTTCCTCGGGGAACGCAACGATGCCACCCGGTTGATGCAGGCAGCGGACTTTCTGACTCTACCCTCCTCTTATGAAGGCATGTCGAACGTGGTGATGGAAGCAATGGCCGCCGGTTGTCCGGTAGTGGCCTCGGATGTGGGCGGGAACCCCGAACTGATCGACGATGGCGCCACTGGCCTTCTGTTTCCCGATGACGATTCGAGCGTCTTGTCGGACAGGCTGCAGGAAATCTCCAACGATGCCGGATTGCGCGAGCGGCTGGCGCAGAAAGCACTGCATGAGGCACGGCGACGCTACTCCGTGGCGCAAATGGTCAAATCGACCACCGCGGTCTATGCGCGCTGCCTGGACGCGAAGCACGCCTCCGACATCAATGCTTCCGCGCTTGCAGACAGCCGTGGGGACAAAGCATGACCATCGCCTCCACGCGCGCAGACTTCGTACTGGCCTGCGGCCCACGCGCTGCCGAGTGGCTGGCTCGCCATCCCGACTTGCGCCGCCTGGATACCGGAGACGATGATCTGCATCTGTACGCAAGTGGCGAGGTGCCATCCGGGCAGCACCCGAGCGGCAGGAGATGGGCGGCGATTGCCGACCTGATCTCCGGTCGACTCGAAGATGCAGCCTCCGCCGATCAGTCCGTGCCGCAACGTCACTGGCGTGGACGCTTCGCATTTGCGGCGTGGCAACCAGGCGCGGATGAAATCCGGATATTTACCGATCACTTTGCATCGCTGCCGTTGTACTGGTACCAGCGTGACGGCCATTTCGCCGTGGCCACCGACTTGCGCCTTCTGCTGGATGCCCCAGGCGTCCGCCGGGCTGCAGATCCGTCCGCGGTCTATCACTTCCTAAATTTCACCTGCATTCCCGCACCATTGACCATCTGCCGCGACATCCGCAGGGTCGAACCAGGTACCGTACTCACTCTCGGCCTCAGCAGCCAACACAGTACGCGCTACTACGTGCCGGAGTATCCGGCCGATCTGCATGGCAGCGACACGGAACTGGCTACGGAACTCCGCGACCGCATCCAGGCCACGGTGCATGATTTCCGCCCGCAGACGGACTCCGACTGGGGCTGTTTCCTCAGTGGCGGCACCGACAGCAGCAGCATCGTCAGCATTCTGTCGCGCCAGGGCGGATCCCAGGTGCATACATGCTCGATCGGCTTCCATGAGGCCGGATACGATGAGCTGGATTTTGCTCGTATCGCCGGCGAAGCCTGCGGGGCGAAACCGCACCTGGCCAGGATAGACAGAAAACAGGCTCTGGACCTCCTGGACTCGGTGATAGATGCCTACGACCAACCTTTCGCCAACGCCTCGGCAATACCGACCCTCGGCTGCGCCGAACTCGGGCAAACGCATGGATTCGGGCTGATGCTGGGGGGCGATGGCGGCGACGAAATCTTCGGCGGCAATGAGCGCTACGCCAAGGACAAGGTCATGGAGAGCTTCTACCGTCTCCCCGGCCCGCTGAAACAGGCCGCTCGCGCGGTGGGAAACGTGCTGGGCGGGGGTCATGTGCACGTACTGAATCGCGTGCGAAACTTCACTCGCCGCGCCTCGCTTCCGAACCCGGATCGCTTTTATACCGACGATTCCTTCGCTTCCGATTTCTACGAAGAACTCCTCACGCCCGAATTCCGTGCGCAGGTGCCACAGGATGCGTCTCTGGAATTCATGCGTGGCGTATTCTCCACGGGCCCTCGCACCGAACCGCTCCACCAGATCATGCGCCTGGACCTTCTGATGGCCATCGCCCAGAACGATCTGGTGAAAGTGCATCGCGCCTGCAAGTGGCATGGTGTATCGGTGCGGTTCCCTTACCTCGACCAGGATCTGGTGGATTATTGCGGACGCCTGGCATCCCATTACAAGGTTCGCGGCCTGAAGAAGCGTTACCTGTTCAAGCAGGCGATGGACGGAATACTTCCTGTCGAAATACTACGCAAGCGAAAACAGGGCTTTGGCCTGCCGATTGCGGTATGGATGAAGGAAGACCCCGCTTTGCAGGCTCGCGTGCGCGAAGTATTGCTGGATGCTCGCACTCTGGAGCGCGGCTGGATCAACCAGGAATTCGTCACCCGGTTGATCAACCTGCACATGGCCGGCGGCTGGGATTACTCCAACGCCCTCTGGCAGTTGCTGGTGCTTGAACTGTGGCTACGGAGATACATGGATGCCGCCTGATGCTCCGCCACTGCGAATACTGATGGTCATGGAGGCGGCCTACCCCGCGGATCGCGGTGGCGGCGCCGAGGCGCAGGTTCGGACGCTGACGCGTGGCTTGCGCGCGCGAGGGCACCGGGTGACGATCCTTGCCCCCTGCGTTCGCTGGGGAGCGCAGGAGAAGGTATCCCGCTACGAAGGTGCTGCGGTGTGTCGCCTACGCTTGCCAGGCCTGCCGCTGCTTGGCGGACCGGTACTGTGGCTTCGTACCACCGCCTTCCTGTATTCGCGGCGGAAGCGCTACGACGCTTGGCACGTGCATATCGCCCATCGCATGGCCGCGATCTGCGCGCTGATGGGACGTTGGCTCGACAAGCGTGTACTGACCAAGGTCTCGGGGTGGTGGGAGCTTGAAAAAGGCACGCTGGCGAAGCGTCCTGGACCCGTCAATGCGCTCGCCAGAACCGCATTGCGCAGAACGGAAACCTGGCAGGCCATCAGCCGACGCATCGCACTGACCCTGATAGAACGTGGAATCCCGGCCGAGCATATCGTGGCCTTGCCAAATGCAGTAGATACCTCGCGCTTTTCCTCCATCACCCGTGCGTCGGATGCCCCCCCGAGATTCGTGTTCATTGGCCGGCTTGTGCCTGAAAAAGGGCTGCAGATGCTATTGAGCGCATTCGCCGATATCGCTCCGACGCACCCGCAGGCCAGCCTGCTCGTGGTCGGCAGCGGAACGCTGGAGAACCACCTCAAACAGGAAGCACAACACCTCGGCATCTCGAATCAGGTGGAGTTTGCCGGACACCGCGACGATATCGAGAATGTGCTGGCTGATGGCAACATCGGCGTGCTGTGCTCTCGTATCGAGGGACTCTCCAACACTCTGCTGGAATCCATGGCATCCGGCTTGCCGATGATAGCCAGCCGTATCAGCGGCAATGAGGATTTCGTGCTGCCGGGCGAGAACGGCTGGCTATTCGACTCCGGCGACCGCACCGGGTTGGCCAAGTGTCTGGCCGATGCCGCAGCCACCGATCCAGCCACTCGCGCCGCGATGGGCGAAGCTGCGCGTGCCTCCGTGCAACGCCAAGCCGGCCTGGAGCAGGTACTCAACCGATTGGTGCAGCTGTATCGCGGCAAGCAGCCGCGTGCGATGCCTGCTTCCGTCAGCCAGCGGAGCGCCTGACATGTGCGGCATCGCCGGTCTGGTTGTCGCTCCTGGACAACCTGCGCCTGACCCGGCTCTGGGCTTGCGCATGAACTCCGTGATTCATCATCGCGGCCCCGACGACGGAGGCCTGCACCACGACGATCGCGCATTGCTTGGCATGCGCCGGCTTTCGATCATCGACGTTGGTGGTGGGCATCAGCCGATATACGCCGCAAACGGTCAAGTCTGCATCGTCTTCAATGGCGAAATCTACAATTACCGAGAACTCCGGGAAGGCCTTGAACGCGACGGCCATCAGTTCAGCACCCACAGCGATACCGAAGTGGTTCTGCAGGGGTTTCTTCGGGACGGCGTCGGCATCTTCGAACAACTTGATGGCATGTTCGGCGTTGCGATCTGGGACAAGCGTAGCCGGGAACTTATCCTGACCCGGGACCGCTTCGGCGAGAAACCGTTGTATTACGCCCATGACGAACGTCGCCTGCTGTTCGGATCCGAACTGAAATCGTTACTGCAATCGCCAGACTGTCCTCGCGATCTGGACAACGATGCTCTCCGTGCATACCTGACCTACGGCTACGTTCCCTGCCCGTACAGCGTGTTCTCGGGCGTCCGCAAGCTTCCACCTGCGCACTGGCTGCGCTACCGCGACGGCCGGATCGACCTGCACCGCTATTGGCAACCATCGTTGTCGCCGAAGACCGTGCTCGACGAAACCGAAGCCGCGATGGAGCTCGAACGATTGCTGGATCGGGCCGTCGCCAGCCGCCTCGTATCCGATGTTCCATTCGGCGCCTTTCTAAGCGGCGGACTGGATTCCAGCGCCGTAGTCGCGCTGATGGCGCGACACCTGGATCGCCCGGTCAAGACCTTCACCATCGGTTTTCGCGAAGCCGCCTACAACGAACTTGACGATGCCCGACGTGTAGCGAACCATCTCGGAACCGAACATCACGAACTCGTCGTAGAACCGGATGCAGTGGAGCTGCTGTATAAACTGGTGTGGCATTTCGACGAGCCGTTCGCGGACTCGTCGGCAGTACCGACATTCCTGGTTTCGCAGTTGGCGCGCCAGCACGTGAAAATGGTGCTCACCGGCGATGGCGGCGACGAAATGTTCGGCGGCTACGACCGCTACCTGCGGTTGTTGAAGCTGGAACGCCTTGGCGGTCTGCGCAGACCCGTCGCCACACTGCTCGAACTGGCCGGCCGCGTAGCTCCCAATCCGCATGGCGAACGCCTCCGTCGCGTCGGAGAACGGCTGCAGTTGCCATTCGAAGAGCGCTACCTCAGCGGCGTGGCGGTCATGCGCTCCGATATCGCCGGGCGGCTGCGGCCACAGGCCGGCGGGGGCAGCCATTTCTACCTGCCGGTGCTGGACGACCCTGACAGCATGCTTGGCGCATCCGACGAGCCGCTCGACCGCATGGTCGCCATCGACCTGCAGAGCTATCTGCCGGACGACATCCTGGTGAAGATGGACCGCATGTCGATGGCCGCTTCGCTTGAGGGTCGCTCGCCATTTCTGCAGCCGGACCTGGCGCAATTCGCACTCAGCTTGCCCGTGCAGTACCGTATCCGCGACGGCCGCGGCAAACACCTGCTGCGCGAAGTCGCCGGCAAGTGGCTGCCGCCTCGTACTCTCAGCAAGCCGAAGCAGGGCTTCGCCATACCGCTGGCAGACTGGTTCCGCGGACCTTTGCGCACATTGGCCGCCGACACCTTCGCCAGTAGAGCGTTCCGCGAGCGCGGACTGCTTCACCCGCAGGAAGCACAGACGCTGCTGCATGACCACCTGTACCACGACATCGATCGCGGAGAAGCCCTGTGGCAATCGTTGTGCCTGGAATTATGGGCGCAACGCTTTCTGGATGGCGTGGGGGGCGACTGACCATGTGGATGCGCCTGCTACTGGCAATGCCGCTGCTGTATATGCCCAACATGCTTCATCTTTCGGTGGAAACGGGCATCCCCGGCCTGAATCTGGCCAACATCATCTTCCTTGTCGTGGTGATAGCCCTGCTGGCAGGCGGAAAACGCTGCCAGCCACTGCAACCTACCGGGCCGATCACCTACGCGCTGGTATTGCTGTTCGTGACGCTGATCGTGGGATTCGTCATTGCACAGGCAACCATGCCTCTCGGCTTCATGGAAGATTTCACCTATCTGAAGAATCTCATCTTCTATCCCCTGCTGTACTTCGTGTACCGACGCTGCGGTCAGGACGTGAAGGGTACTCGCCAACTCATCATCTTCCTGATGGTGGTCGCAGCGGTGGCAGGTCTGGAAGCGGTTCGGGAAGGCCTGGATTACGGCTTCGGAAATTACAACGAATCAAGACGAGCATCCGGCCCGTTCGGCGTGGATTACAGCACGGCCAATCGTGCAGGCGTGTTCTACGCGATGTTTCTTCCGATGTTCATCGCCATGGCGTTGTTTTTCCGTAAGCAGAAGTTCTGGCGCATGGCGGCAATCGGCGGCTGCGCCATCATGGCCGTGGCGATCATGGCCACTTATTCCCGTCAGTCGTACCTGATCGCTCTGGTTGGACTGGCCTTGCTGTTGTTGCGTCGAAATCTCGTGCTCGCCGCGCTCATCGGCCTGCTGATGGTGCCCGCGATCAGCCTGTTGCCGGAAAGCGTCACTCAACGCGTGGCCGAGACTGAACAACAGGATGCAGTCGGTGAAGAGCAGCTGGATGTCAGCACCGCCAGCCGATTTGAAATCTGGGGTGGCGCAATCCAGATGTGGAAAGAGCATCCTGCAGGCGTCGGTCTCAATCGATTCAAGCAGTACATTGGAAATTATGTCCCGCGCTATGCCGGCTACGATGCCCACAGCATCTACTTCCTCATGCTTGGCGAATGCGGGCCATTGGGAGTATTCGCATTGTTCTATCTGCTTTGGCGACTATTGCGGATGGGCATGGGATTCGTCAGGTCAGTGCCTGCCAGCGATACCGAAGCCAAAGCGCTGTCACTTGGCTTCGTACTGGTGGTCATATCCACCGCCTTGGGTAATGTGTACGGCAGCCCGTTCTTCGAAGGCTCGGTCATGGCGAACTTCTGGGCCCTGTGCGGACTGATGGAGCACTACACAGGTCTCAAGCGACTTGGTGCCACGGCTACGAATCAGACTGGCACCACCAAGCACCTGTCCACGGCGGAAGCAATCGGCCAGCGCTTTCCACTTGCCGCGAAAATCGCTCCCGGCAGATATGGTCCCAGAGAAACCTGAGCCCCCTCACACCGAATGACGGGTGGAATCAATGTGGAAGATTCATTCCTCCTCATTTCCCGCTTTTCCGCCTGCAAACCTCACCCGGTAATAGAGCAACCCGACAATCTCGTGCAACGCCGATTCTGTCTTCCTGAGTCCCCCACTGCTCGGAATCAGATAGCTCAGTCGCCGGAAGGGAACGTAGTGCCAGTCGGCTCTAAGGGCACAAACTTCAAACCCGGCCTTGCGCATCGAAAACTCGGCACGAGGCATGTGCATCGCCGAGGTCACTAGTACCACGCGACGCGGCAACACAGGGCGCAGCGCTGCGACATTGAATGCGTTCTCCCAAGTGTCGCTGGACTCACCTTCTGTTGAGACCGCATCCGGATCGACGCCGAACCGAAGTGCGTAGTTGGCCAGCAACCGTCCCTCCGATGCCTCGCCCCCCCAACGACTGCCCCCAACGAAAACAAGCTTGCGTCCTGGCCGCTCTTGCCACCAAGCGATTGCCTTATCCGCGCGCCTGCGACTGGCAAGACTCAATACCGATATCTGATCGGAATCGTCCGGATAATGGTCGACACCTCCGGAAAGAACCACCGCAACACTCGGGGTTTCTCGCACGCAGAAGTCCGGTTTCGGAGGATACTCTTCCAGCCAGCCGACCAGCAGGTTCGCGAACATTGGGGTCATTGCCAAAAACGAGAATGTCGCCAAACCCACCGCCACGATTCGTACCCAGCGACACCACGCAGCTTGCGCAAACCAGACACTGGCCAAGCCGGCAAGAGCCGCGACAAGGAGCCAACTGAGCGGAGACAACAGGATCAATTCCGAACCCTCTCAATCACGCGTGTCACTACCCCATAGAGCGCACACATGATGATCATCAATCCTCTGGAGAGAGCATTAACGTGCCGAGCCGAATGGGGTCTGTTCAATCGGCACGAACTCATCTCAACCACGCCCCAATCTTTCAAGCAGCATCCGGCGAAGTCGCGCATCAAAAGCCAGTACAGGCATCACGTAGAGTACCAGCCATAGCCCGCCTGCCGCGAACAAACGCGCCCATGGCGAAACCAGGCCAAACAAGTCACTGCTCTCCGCCACCAATGCAAACAGCGCTGCTGCCGAGAATGACAACGCGAACGCACGCTTGTCGGGGCGATAGCGCAGATCCGCCGGACAAAACGCATAGAGGGAAAGGCCCAATACGGCAAAGCTGATCACGGCAGCCCAGGTGGCGCCCATGTACGAGTGCTGGGGAATCAGCCACAGATTGAGAATCACGTTCAACGTTGTTGCAGCCAGGGTCAGGTACAAGACCGTTGTTGATCGCTTGTGAAGGAGCAGGCCGTATCCGCCGATCTCCAGCAGCGGATACAGCGCATACATCGACCCGATCCAGGCGAATACCGGACCAGAACCAGCCTTGTCTGCGCCGCTGATCGCACGCACCGCCTCACTGCCGATGCATGCGATGGCTACCGCAATCCCGATTGCCGCATAGGTCATTGGAAACAGTACGCGTCGTTTGAGCTCGCGTACCGCGGCTGCGCCACCGTTCTCCCAACTTCGATTGGCGACCGGGATAAATGATTCGGACAGGGCTGTACTCATCAACAGACTGACCTGGAGCGCAAGCGAATAACCGATAGTGAATATGCCTACTGCAGCGAATTCTCCTGTCATACCCTTCAGCATCAGGCGTCCGATGGATATCAGAAGCACGGTGGCAACCTCGTTGACCACGAGCGGCATTCCATAACGCAGGGTAAGCCGCATCTGCGACCAGTCGAAAGTACGCGAGAACTCCAGATTTCGACGCACCCAATACACGTAATACGCGACAACCAATGCTGCAGACAGCATTTTCCCGCCATAAGCCGCCACTGCCGTACGCTCCAGCAGCAACACCGCGCCAACCATCGTCACCAGTTCCAGCCAGCGCCAGACTACCCGGGTAACCATCAATAACGCCGAATGCTCGCCTGCTCGTAACACCATCTGCACCAGGCTGACGAATACCTGCAGAGGCACCATCAACACCGCCATCCACAGCACCGGGGAGAACGAGGCGCCTCCGAACCAGTCAAGGCAGGCGAATACCGTTAGCCCGGCAGCCCATATTCCACAGGACACCAGCAACGGCAATAGAAAGAGATTGGTCGCGAAGCCGGACAACCCGCTGGCTTCGTCGTTATAGGGATAAAACCTCAGGATGGCGTGTTGTGCGCCCAGCTTGGCCACGCCGACCGCCAGCATCAACCAGGTTTCGTAGTAACCGAGGATTCCGTACTGGGTATTGTCCAGCAGGCGAGTGAGCAGAGGAAACGAAATCAGGCCCGCAAGCATCACCAATACGCTTGCAGTGGAGTAACGCAGGTAATGGGTGCCGACGCTGGTCTTTTTTGCGGGCAGCGGCGTAACGCCCGCAGCCGCCGGTTCGTCGGAAGGCGCGGTCATGACAAGAGTGCCGGCTCGCCCGTTCGGACCTGCTGAATTCCGTCCAGGCATCCATTGTAGTTAAGCATCCAGGAAGAACGCCGGTCGCGGGTGAAACCGGACATCAGGGCCTGTCAAGTGCTTTGGCAATGCGCTGTTTCAGGCAGGCCGCGAGTTCGGGCTGGTCAACGAAGTTGTGATGACGGCCGGGCAACTGACTTATCTCGATGTTTCCGCCGACCCAATTCCGCCATCCCAGCGACACATCTTCCTCCTCATTCTCAACTCGCGTACGGAACAACTGCATGTCCCCTGCGTATTTCTCCGGAACATAGGTGCTCAAAGCGTGATAGTTGGCTTTTTCGACACGATAGAGGCGTACGGCGAGCGGCAGCGCCGCGGATGGACGCCTGTTCCGTCGGTACCAGAATAGAGGCAGCTGCAACAACTGCAATACCCGCAAGCCAAGCCTATGCCAGAGCCCCATATACTGCGCTGCATCCATTCGCCAAAGTGACCGCCAGAAGTCACCCGGCGAACGATACGCCATGTAGTCCGGCCCGAACGTATCGAACATGGCCAACAGCACGACTTCACGTCCTTGTGCATGCAGCCGCCTCGCCGCTTCCAGCGCAAGAATGCCGCCCATGGAACCACCGCCAAGCAGGAACGGGCCAGCAGGATGGGCGCGCAAAAGGTATCCCACGTACAGGTCAGCCATCTCGGAAATGCTTTGCAGTGGCTGCTTCGCACCATCCAGTCCGGCTGACTGCAGTCCGTAGACTGGCTGATCGGCATCCAGTTCGTGCAGTAACGAGCAGTAGTTCATGACGTTGCCGCCCACGGCATGAAACAGGAACAGTGGCGGTTTCGCACCACCGGACTGGAGTGGGACCAGAATCTCTCCGTCTTCATTGCTCGCAGATCGCATTGCAGCGGACACTGCTTCGGCCAATGCCGCCACGCTGGGGTTCCCGATCAGTGTTGCCAACGGCAAATCGACGCCGTAACGCTGGTGCAGTTCAGTGAACATGCGTACGGCGAGAAGTGAATACCCTCCCAGCTCGAAAAAATCGTCCTCTACCCCGACTGGACCCGATTGCAATAGTCGCTGCCACAGTTCGCACAACTCTCGTTCCAGAGCATCCCGTGGCGCAATGCAAGTTCGTTGCGCTACCGCAACATTAGTGGAGGGAGCAGGAAGCGACTTTCGGTCGATCTTGCCATTGGGCGTCTTCGGAAGGTGGCTCATCACTTCCACGTACTGAGGGCGCATGTACGCCGGCAATTCTCGCCGCAAGCGCGCATGCAGGGCTTTAGACAGCCCTTCCTGTGGCGCATCACTGCCCACATACAACACCAGCACCTGATCTCCGCCCTGCAGCCGCCTGGCTACCGCAACGCATTCGAGTACGCCCTCTTCAGCTGTTGCTGCAGCTTCTATGTCCCCCGGCTCGATCCGGTAACCACGCAACTTGATCTGCTCATCGACTCGCCCGTGAAAAGAAAGCTGCCCCTCATGCAGGCGGCCAAGGTCTCCGGTGCGATACATCCGGCTGCCATCAGCAATAAACGGATCCGGAATGAAACGCTCTTCACTCAACTCTCTACTATGCAGATAGCCATCCGCCACACCGGCGCCACCTATCCATATCTCACCCAATGCGTGTGGTGGCGTTGGCCGGTGCATCGTATCGAGCACATACATTCGTGTACGCGCAATAGGCTGCCCCAATGGCACTGACGTAGCTTCTAGCTGCATGCGTTGAATGCTCGACCAGACGGTGGTTTCCGTGGGTCCATACATGTTCCAAAGTTCCCGACATTGCGTCAGCAACAGCTTGGCTAGCGGCAGTGGCAGGGCCTCTCCGCCGACCAGCAAACGCAATGGCGCAAGGACCTGGGTGCGTCCAGTTTCCTGCAGAAGCGCGATCAGCGATGGCGTCGTCTGGAACACGCTGCAGCCACTGCGTTCGATCAATCTGCACAAAGCTTCGGGATCACGATGCTCGTTGTCATCGGCAATGACCACGCGCCCCCCGCACAGCAACGGCAGGTAAAGCTCCAATGCGGCGATGTCGAACGACAACGTTGTGGCAGCACAGATTGCGTCGTCACTGGAGAACCCCGGAGCCTCCCGCATTGCACACAAAAAATTCACCAGATTTCGATGAAGTATTCGAACCCCCTTGGGTTCGCCGGTGGATCCCGAGGTATACAGCACATAGGCGAGGTCGTCCGGCCGCACTTCCGGAAGCTCGACACTCCCCGAGCCGGAAGCCTCAAGCATGTCTACACGCCACAGCTTTCGCCCCTTGCAGAGTGATTCCGGCAATTCAGTGCCTTCTGCGACGATAATGCGCGCAAGACCTGAATGCTCCGCCATGCGCTGCAGGCGCTGCTCGGGGAATGCGGGATCCAGTGGCACATAAGCAGCACCCGCACGCATAGCAGCAACCACCGCGACCAGCATGTCGATCGAGCGCGGCAATGCGATACCTATCAGTTCCCCATGCTTGACGCCACTCGCCAGCAAACCAGCAGCAAGCCGTCTGCTGCGCCGTTCCAATGTCGCATAATCGATCGAACCTCTACCACATTCGACGGCACGACGGCCTGCATGTCGATCAAACGCCGATTTCAACAATGCCGGAACCGATGCTGTATCGCCAAACTCCGGAATCGAGTCATTTATCAATGCATAATCATTAGCAGGCAGTCGTGAAGTGATGTCCAGCTTTTCCAGGGACTCGTTGCAGCCATCGACAATAATGCGCAACAACTCCATGTACATACTTGCCCAGTCACGCACGGTAGACTCATCGTACAGTTCACGCTGATACTGCACTTCCAGCAAGAGTGCTCCAGGCGTCTGTCGCCAATAAAAACCGAGCTCCCAAGCAGCAGCAATCCGCGGCATAACATTCAGTCCGCACTCCACCCCATCGAAGTGCAGCCTGTCCATTGCCGGAGCAAGGGTGACGATCGATTCCAGCAAAAGCATGCGGCCGGCTTCGCGCGGCAACTTGAGCGCATCGACGATGCGTCCGAGCGAGATATCCTGGTGTTCAGAGGCTTCCTTGAGTTTTTCATGCACGCGGTCGATTAGTGTCGACAAGGGCATGCCTGGGTCAACCTGCACGCGCAACGGCAAGGTGTTGTCGGTGTCGCCCACCACGCGCGCACCAGCACCTTGCGCTGCTCCCGCGAATGGGATTCCACAGACCAGATCCACTTGCCCGGTCAAGCGATGCAGGAGTGCGAAATATGCGCCTAGCAACACCGAAAAACGCGTCACCGTCAGACGCCGAGCCATATCGCGCAGCCCCTGCCACAAGTTCACATCGGCGTCGATGGAAAAACTGGAAGCAGCAAAGTCGATATGGGCAGTACGCGGTCGATCGGTCGGTAATCGCAATGGCTCTGGCAGCGTCTGGAACTGTTCCCGCCAATAGCGCAGGCAGCGCACGCCTTCCTCCCCACCACGACGCAAGCGTTCGTTCCGTGCGTATTCTTCCCAGGAATCGGCTGCAGGAATCTTCGCCTGCGCCTGTGGCGTTTTTGCGTTGTAGTACGCAGCCATTTCCTTCAAGACGATGCGCAGAGACCATCCATCCATCACCAAGTGGTGTGCTGCCATGAACAAGTAGTGCCGTGTGGCCGACAGTCGGCACAAGCAGGTACGCACCAATGGGGCTTGTCCGAGATCGAATGGCTGCCCCATCTGTTCGCGGCAAAACCCAAGATATTCCGCCATCGGATCGCCGGAGGTGGACAGATCCATGTGCCGAAGGCGAACACGACGCGCAGGCTCATGGACTTGCGCTTGCCCGTCTGCGGTGAATCTCACGGCCAGGGCCTGATGCCTGGCAACCACGGCATCGAAAGCCGCCTGCAACCGTGCAACATCCAGACATCCCTCGAACCTGAGTTCGAAAGCCTCACCAAACGCCAATGCTGCCTGTGCGCTATACCGGCTCCCCAGCCATTTTTCCGCCTGAGCATCCGTCAGCGGAAAGCCTTCTCCTGCCTCTTTCCCTTCGCGCCCCGGCACGTCCCTACCAGTGCCATTCCCCAACGGTCCTTCCCCCTGCTTTAGATGGTCTACGCCGACCCGTGTCGAGTATAGGTGGATCACCCCTCATCCGTCCTCCGAACAGTCCCGAATGGCATTCAATCCACCCCTGCCTGCCGCCTCCCAGACCCAGACCACGTGAAATTCTCTTCACATACCGTTCCCGCGACCATGGGCCACATTCACGCGCGACTGAAAACCGTGAACTCGAACTAAATCGGACCGGACCCAGCTAGCAAATCCGTGAGCCAATAGACAGCACCGCGCATAACGTCGTATAGACTCCGCAGCGGACACCTTCCCTAGTTTGAGTAGCTTGTTTCGTTCACCATACGGCCGACAGGAGCCGTTCTTATGATTTCAGTGCTCCCCCGAACCCTTCATCGCCTGAGCCTCCTGCTGGCCGCGTTGTGCCTGCTGGCACCCGTTGCGAACGCCGAATCCTTGGGCGTGTGCAGCTCTTTCTATAACTCCAGCTTCACCCTGACCGAAGGCAAGGTCAATCCGACCATGACTTCACTGGCAAAGCCCGCCAAGGGCACTGTGCTCAAAGAGCCGAATTTCAACACCTGCCTGGTCCGGGCCACCGATCATTCGTCGGAGGGGCTGGGAAGTTTCGCTCGTAACGATTATTCCCGCCGCCAAGCGTTCAATGCGAACAACACCTACTTCATCAGCTACACCCTCAACGGCTCGTGGCATCTCTACAACGCGGACACTCTGGCTCATATCCGCCAGCTGGGACCGTCTTCGGGACAGCGCCTGGCCGGCGATGCCGAGCCGCACTGGCATCCGACAAACCCCAATATCCTCTACTACCTTCCCACCAATGGCGGCACCAAGCTGTACCAACTGAATGTGCAAACCAATACGCCAAGCCTGGCGGCCGACTTCGCCGGCAAGTTGCCATCATGGGGAGCGAGCGCAGCGCACATCTGGACCAAATCGGAAGGCTCGCCATCGGCCGATGGTCGCTATTGGGGCTTTCAGGTCGAAGACAGCAATTTCAAACTACTGGGATTCATGGTCTGGGATCTCCAGGAGAACAAGCTGATAGGTTCGCGTCAACACACCAGCCGACCGGACCATTCGAGCATGTCCGCAGCAGGGCGTTGGTTCGTCACGTCTTCAGACAGTGAAGGCACGTGGGCATGGTCGCCAAATTTCTCCGTGAAGAAAAAACTTTTGCACAAGAGTGAGCACTCCGACTTGGCGCTGGGACCCAATGGTGAGGACTACTATGTCTCCATCGACTACCAGAGCTCGTCCGGAGATGTGTTCTTCGTCGATATCGACGCCTGTCCATCGGTACCAGCCAGCGCCACCAATGCCGATGTGTGCCCGCGAACCGTGTTATTTCCCACCTACATCAACGGTGCAGCTACCGCCATGCATTTTTCCGGTAAGGGCTTCAACAAGCCCGGCTGGTTGGTGTTAAGCACTTATGCCGCCTCCAATTCGCGCGATGGCAGTCGACCTTGGTACACGGACAAGGTTTATGCGATCGAATTGAAGAAAAATCCGCTTATATACACGCTGGCGTATACCCGTCGCGTTGGTGGCGGAACTTATTGGAGCGAGCCACATGCGACGGTGAGCCGTGACTTCACCCGCATCGCCTTCAACAGCAACTGGGGTGTCAGCGGCGACGATATCGACACCTATATCATTCATATCCCGAAATCAGCTCTGCCCAGCGGAACCACCACGGCCAGCCGAGTCGTGACAGGCGGAAACATGCCTACCCGCCAGTCGTCGTCCAGTGGTTACACGACGGGCGCGTCCTCCGTTTTGCAGCGCAACGCCAGCACCGCAGTCACTACGACAGAAGAGAGCGCGACAACAACCGATACGGAAATCGTCGCTGATACCGAAGCACTGCCTGCTCCTGCCGCCATCCGAGTCGGGAACCCACATGCCCAGCGTCTGGCCCGTGTCGCTGCAGCCGAAGCCCGTCGTCTTTTCTCTACCCTCCTGTCGTTACGCAATTCCTCATGGCTGAATCGTTGGCTGTACCGGGAAGAGGACGAACTGGACGAGCCAACTTACCGATAACTCATACAAGCACAAGAAACGCAACCCGCCTACGAGACACACAATAGGCCTGCCAGAGTCTGATCTAAACTTGATCGGATTCTGTCACGCGTATTCTCATGGCCATTGAAGGCGGCTGGCCATGTGCATCCAGCACCTCCTGATTGCCTGTTGCATTGTATGTGTGACACCCATCCAACTGTTCCGACCAATACGGGGCCAAGCGAGAAACTGCCCGTTCCACATAATGGTCCGGAGACAGCTCCAGCACTTCGTTGAACACTACTGCAGAACCATACTCGGGCGCGCAGCATTGTGCTGGCCGGAACAGGCAACCATCCCGGCGAAACAGCCGACCCGCCGGCCGCGCGTTGCGTACGTCTACCGAGACGGGATTGGCTGGATGCGGCAGGTACGGACCATGCAATGCATCGGCGACGAACAGAAAAAGCTCGTCCGAAGGGTTACCGCCACTCTCCGATACGTTGGCAAAGAGGTACCAGCGCCCATCGTGATACTCAAGCGTTGGATCCACGCAAACACGGCCATGAATCAGATCACTCTCGTGCACCCATCGGAGTGGAAAATCTTCGGCGCGGTACAGGCTCACCCGGTTGGCGTCGCAGGACTCCACCGTCATGTACCAGGCGTCCTGCCAACGGAATATCTGTGGATATGACAGATGAAAAGGCTCATCCAGCGCGACCCCAAGCTTGGTTGCGGTGCCGTCAGCGTCCAGTCGGATACAGACGATCACACCCCGCTTGCACGCATCCACATACTGCTCGACAAACAGCAATAGTTGCCCGGAATGCTCCATCAAAAATGGATCGGCCCAGTAGTCCGGCTGGGGCGCAAGCAGATAACGGCACGCCCCAAGACTTGGCGCCTTCAGGTCCATGGCCTCGCCGGGTTCTGGCAACAATACAAACCAAGGCTGATTCACGGCAATTCGTCTCGATCGCGACTGCAGTGCAAGCTTTGCGGCAATCAGAACTGCACGCATGCCTGCACCGAAACCGCAGTTCGATGCCGAAGGCCCCACTTGAAGGTTTGCCACCCTTCGAGCCGGTGTCTCCGGCAACTGGCGAAAGGCACGCAAAAGAAGAGAAGGAAGCTTGACCATAGCCAAATCGCGGTGCTGGTTGAAGGACACCGCGCGAGTGGCGCCCCAGCTTGTCGCGAGAACCTCCGGTACCGCATTGCCTTCGGATTCTGGCGAATTCAGCTCCAACACCAGTGGTGTGGCGATTTCACGTGCCAGTATCGGCGCCACCAATGCGGCGCCGGCATGGACAGGGTCCGTCAAATCACCATCCAGAACCCAGCAACCGTATTCAGTCGAGTCCGCCAGAATCCCGGCCCAGGCCCGTGGACCGTACAAGAGGACAAGATCGACCTGCATGGCTTCCAGTTGCGATCGGATCGCATGGGGATCCGCTGTCGGTTCCGGAAATGTCGAATCGACTCGACACTGCATCGGCAGTGACACCGGCGAGAGCGGCCCTTCCAGAGATCGACGACACAGACGCAAATATGTTCGTAACAGGGCCCGCTCTACCCACAGAAACAAGCGCAAATCCAGCGGCAAGCGTCTCGGTGAAGGATCCGCCGGAATATCCGCCACCAGCGCCTGCAAATCCACATCACCATGATCGCGGGCAAGCTCGAATAGCGTGGCAATCCAGCTTGGAACCTGCGATGGCCCGACTAACACGACACGCAGCGGATTGGCGCGGCGTTTCCGATATAGCGGCGTACGCTGCACAGTCGACTTCGCCGGCGTGGCTACGCTCATCACTGGCCGGCCTCGCATTTCCGGCTGGAGGTCGACGAACTCATCCTTCCGCTACCCAGCGACAGATCCGAGTCATCAACTGCTCGCGATGTGTAGCGGAGAAAAACATGTGGTCGACATGTGGCCAGAAGTCCGCTTCCAGTCCATCATTCCACCGAAACCTTCCAAAGGTATCATCCAGTTGCTTCGCATGAAGCAGGTAATACGAAATGCCCCCGGTGTACAGGGCAAGTATCCTCACCCCCCTGCTCAGCAACTCCTCCAATTGAGCAAGGAATTCAGGGTGTTCGGGCCAGTCACGAAAATCCTCCAGACCCGGAGCATTTTCATCCTTGGCGCGGAAAAATCTCAGCACCATGCCTGGCCATCGCAATGGAGACCGCGACAGCATCAGGCGCATTTGACCCATTCGGAACCAACGGCCCTGCACGGCCATCCCATCCAGCAGCAGTACGCCTTCCACGCGATTGTCGGCGATGGCAACACGCCAACCCTTATCCGCAGCACTGCAAATTCCGCCGACCACGAAGCGCTGAGCCCCTGTCGCATCATGTATGGCATCGAATGCCGCACGGACGGTCGATTCCCCGCTAACCTTCGCTCCTCCTGCCTGCGCATCCCCAATGTTCGGCATGTCAAAGCGGAATACGTCGAAACCGTTCTCCGCGAGGCGTCGTGCGAGATTCACGTGCATGCGGAATGGTCCGACTCGATGGATCAGGCCCGCATTCAACAGAACCACGGCCTTGCCCTTCGGTGATCCAGTCGCCCTCGTCAACAAGCCATACCCTCGTCCACCATCAAGCGAGATCACCTCATCCATGGCACACCCGCTGAACCTGCTCGGACAATAGGCTACGGATTGTTGGCTCGGCTGCACGAAAAGGGATCAATCCATCAAGATCGATTTCCGTTGTCCAAGCCGCCAAGGCCTCTGGCAACTGGTAATGTGCGTCGGCATGGATGCCCCTCCCTTCCCCACTCGCACTATCCACCACAACGGACGGAACGGAGATATCACTCGACAGCGTGCAGGCTGCCAATGCCTTGCGGAAATCAGGATTCAGGCGAAAGCCCATCAAGTCCTCGGGTTGTGCCGGCGCGGAGCCCCTCAGCAGTGGGTAACGGTTGTCTGAAGCCCGCTCGGAGCGGTCGCGCGCATCCAGCGACTGGACGTAGGCAGCCGCGTCATCCACCGGCTGCCATAACCAAATGGCGGATGCCCCCAACGCAGGCACTTCCCGACAAACGAGCAATGCCGACGCACGCACGCCCATCACGATCATGGGCACATCGCCGGAAACTTCCCTCAATTCGAGGGCAGCAAGCTGCAAGTCCCGCGTCACTTGATCAGGATGGAACTGCGAATCATCGCCCTCCGAGTCGCCGGTTCCGTAGTAGTCGAAGCGCAAGCAAGCCAAACCGTCATCTGCAAATCTAGAGGCGACTTGAGAAAAAAAACGATAGCTTCTTACATGCTCGTGCAGAAGTGGCGGACATATCAGTACAGCCGCGCGAGGAGCGACACGGGGGATATGACGTACCCCGAACAATCGCCGAGACTCGGGGCCGAAGTATCCAGGCTTCAGCGTCGACTCACTCATTGAAGGCAATTCCCAGTCGCAGAGAACATTTTCAGCAATGCGTGGAATTCGTTTCGCTTGCATGGCTTCAACCACTGCATAACCGAAACATTACCCATTCAAATCGCCCGTCTTTATCTCGACCATGTCCAGCATCCCCATGCAGAAGTCGTTCCCATCATCCCGAGCCTGACGCTACCCCACACATTACGACCACAGGCTTCACGCGCGCTCAACCACCTCACCTACCGCCAACCCAGCCATCGCTTCATCCGACTCCACAAATCGACCGTCGGAAATTGCTGCATGGGGGTATCAACCACAGATGCCGACTCTGGCAGATCGCTGGCTGCTTGCGCAAGAGTTTGCGTCGCCAACGACAGCAGACGCAAGCGTACGCCAGTCTCGCGCAACACACGATTGGACATCTGCACCGCCAGCATGGAGTGACCACCAAGCTCGAAGAAATTGTCCTCGGAACCGGCTTCGGTTCCCAGTATCTCACTCCAGACTTTAACCAGATAAGCTACTCGTGCATCCGCGTGGCTTGCAGTCGATACCGGACCTGATTCAACCATCCCACCAGGCAGGGGAAACGATTTGCGATCAATCTTTCCGTTTGGCAGCAGCGGAATCGCCGGCAACTGCACCAGATGCTGTGGAACCATATAGCCCGGCAACGCCTGCCGTAACGAAGCTGACAATCCGACTTCGTCAATCCGCTGGCCGGGCGCAGCCACGATGTAGGCCACCAGGCGCACGTCGCCGGGGCGATCCTCGCGCACAATGGCCAACGCACGCGATACCGACGGATCGGCCGTCAGCCTCGATTCGATCTCGCCCAGTTCGATTCGATAACCGCGTATCTTCACTTGATGGTCGAGCCGGCCGAGGTGTTCCAGCACACCGTCGCCACGCCAGCGTGCGCGATCGCCGGTGCGATACAGGCGGGCGTCGTCGGAGGCCGTGGACGAGAAGCGATCCGGCACGAATTTCTCGGCAGTCAGTTCCGGGCGCCCCAGATAACCTTGGGTGACGCCCTCACCACCGATGTAGAGTTCGCCCACTACGCCCGGCGCGCAAAGCTGCCCGCGCGGATCCACCACCCAGACAGTGGTGTTGGCGATAGGCTTACCGATGTGGATGTCCGGCGCGCCACCATCCTGCGCCACGACGCGCGAACAGGTCGACCACACCGTGGTCTCGGTCGGGCCGTACATGTTCCACAGTTGCGGGCAACGCGACAGCAGCTCCGCCGCCAGGTCCTGCG
The DNA here is from genome assembly GCF_010211745.1 of Pseudoxanthomonas kalamensis DSM 18571. Classification (GTDB taxonomy): domain Bacteria; phylum Pseudomonadota; class Gammaproteobacteria; order Xanthomonadales; family Xanthomonadaceae; genus Pseudoxanthomonas_A; species Pseudoxanthomonas_A kalamensis. The sequence continues at coordinate 358,511 of NZ_PDWQ01000004.1, forward strand.
GCAACGACTCGCCGCCGCACAGCGCCTTGAACGACTTGGCGCCACGCCAGTCGGCTTCGAGCAGCAGCCGCCAGCTCGAGGGCGTGGCCTGCATGACGGTGATGCCGCGCTTCCGGATCAGGCCGGCCAGCGCCTGCCCGTCGAGCGCGTCCTCGCGCGAAGCTAGCACGACTTCGGCCCCCACCGAAAGCGGCAGGAACAGCTCCAGCACGGCGATGTCGAACGACGTGGTGGTCACCGCCAGCAGGCGGTCATCGGCTTGCAGGCCGGGCTCGCGCGCCATGCTGGCAAGGAAATTGACCACCGCGCCGTGCGGCACGCAGACGCCCTTGGGCTTGCCGGTGGAACCGGAGGTGTAGATGACGTAGGCAGTGCCGTCGGCAGCCCCGAGCGTGGCGTCGTGGATGGCCGGTATCGCGGGCGCCGATTCGATCGACGCGGCGTCGGCATCCAGCAACAGTACGCGCTCGCGCGACCATTGCAGCGGCTCGGCCAAGCTGCCTTCGCTGACAACCAGACGCAGGTTCGCGTCCTCGGCCATGAAGCGCAGGCGGTCCGGCGGATAGGCCGGATCCAGCGGCACGTAGGCCGCGCCGGCGCGCCAGACCGCGAGCATCGTCGCGACCAGGTCGACGTGGCGGTCCAGGCAGATTCCCACCAAATCGCCCGGCACGACGCCGTGCGCGGCCAGCGCATCGGCGATGCGGCAACTGCGCGCCTGCAACTGCGCGTAGTCCAGGACCTGTCCACCGCTGCGCAGGGCGGTGCGGCCGGGCGTGCGCAGCGCCTGCGCATGCAGCAGCGCGTGGGTAGTGCGCTCGGCCGGCAGCGCCATCGCGGTGGCGTTCCATTCGTCCAGCTTCGCGCGGTCTTGCGCGGACAAGATTTCGGCATCGCCGATGGCCTGCTCCGGTTGATCGGCGAGCGACGCGAGCAGTGTCGTGAAACGGTCGGCGATGGAGCGCGCGCCTTCGTCGGTGAGGATGTCGGCGTTGAAGCCCATCGCGCCGGACAGGCCGGCCGGGTGCTCCAGGAACCAGATGCCCAGGTCGTGGCTCATGCCCTTCTGGAACATCAACAGATGCTCGTGCTGCAGTTCGCCCCAGCGCAGGTTGCGCGCGCGCACGTCCTGAAACGAGAACAGCGCCTGGTAGATCGGCGAACGGCCGGGATCGCGCTGCACCTTCAGTTCGCGCACGAGGTGCTCAAACGGGACGTCGGGATACTCGAACGCCTCCACCACGCCGCCCTTGATTTCCTTCAGCAGTTCCAGGAACGGCATCGACGGATCCAGCCTGCAGCGCAGCGGCAGGACGTTCACGAAGAAGCCCATCACCTTCTCGAGGGCTTCGGTATGGCGGTTGCGGTACGGCAGGCCGACCACCAGATCGTCCTGCCCGCTCAAGCGGTGCAGCAGCACGTAGTAGGCGGCCAGCAGAGTCATGAACAAGGTGGCGCCGGCGCGTGTGCCCACCTGGCGCAACGCCTCGGTGGTCGTGGTGTCCACGTGCACCCAGTCGAGGCCGCCGTTGCCGGTGGACCTGGCCGGACGTGGCTTGTCCTCGGGCAGGTGCAGCGGTTCCAGGTCGCCGGCCAGGTGCCCGGTCCAGTGGCGGATCTGCTGTTGCAGCGCATCGCCTTCCAGGCGCTGCAGATGCCAGGCCGCGAAGTCCGCGTAGCTGGTTTCCAGTTCCGGCAGCGGCGAAGGCCGGCCGGCGGCGAACGCTTCGTACAGCGCCGACATCTCGACATACAACACGTCGAAGGACCACCCGTCCCAGATGACGTGGTGGGTCATGAAGTAGAGGACATGGTCGTCCTCGGCGAGCTTGTAGAACTTCGCGCGGAACAGTGGCGCCTGGTCCAGCGCGAACGGCCGCGCAGTCTGCGCTTCCAGGTCCTCCATCAGCGCGGCCATGCGCTCTGGTTCCGGCAGGTGCGACAGGTCGGTCGCCGGCAGCAATGGTGCGTCGACGTGGTCGAGTACCTTCTGCACCGCGGAATCACCGTCCGCCACCAGGATCGTGCGCAGCGAAGCCTGCCGCCGCACCATTTCCTGGAAGGCGCGCTCGAAGGCTTGCTCGTTCATCGGGCCGTGCAGGCGGTGCGCCGACGGCGTGTTGTAGGTGACAGTGCCGGGCTCCATCTGCTCGAACACCCACAGACGCTGCTGCATCAGCGTCATCGGCGCGGTGGACTGGTCGGCGCGGCGCGGCACCGCCAGCGCGGTGGACGCGCGCTCCTCCGGCCTGGCCACGAGCGCGCGCAGCGCACCGGACAGGCGGCGCGCGGTGGGTGCGTCGAACAGTTGCCGCAGCGGCACCGGCACGTCCAGATCGCGGCCCAGGCGCGCGCACAACTGCGCCGCCAGCAGCGAATGGCCGCCGGCCTCGAAAAAGCCGTCGTCCAAGCCCAGGCCGGGACGTCCCAGGATCTCTTCCATCGCCTTCAGTACGCGCGCTTCGAGTTCATCGTGCGGCGACTCGGCAACGCGGACGGTTTCGGTCAAGGCCGCCTCGAGCACCGGTTCAGGCGCCGGCAGCGCCTTGCGGTCGACCTTGCCATTCGGCAGCAGCGTGATCGCCGGCAGGCGGACAAAGTGCTGCGGCACCATGTAGTCCGGCAGGTTGAGCTTCAGGTGCGCGGCCAGCGCGGCATCGTCGGGCTCCTGACCCGGCACCTGCACCAGATAAGCCACCAGCCGCACATCGCCCGGCCGGTCCTCGCGCGCCATTGCCACGGCGCGCTGGATGGCCGGATGGGCCAGCAGCTGGCTTTCGATCTCGCCCAGTTCGATGCGGTAGCCTCGCACCTTGACCTGGAAATCCAGGCGGCCGAGATGTTCGAGATTGCCATCGCTGCGCCAGCGACCGCGATCGCCGGTCCGGTACAGCGTGGGCGCAGCGATCCCGGTACCGAAGCCGCGCTGCGGATCGGCGAAACGATCCGGCAGGAAACGGTCGGCCGTCAGTTCCGGTCGATCCAGATATCCCAGGGTCACGCCCTCGCCGCCGATGCAGATTTCGCCCGGCACCCCGCGCAGACAAGGCTGGGCGTTCTCGTCCAGTATCCACACTTGGGTATTGGCGATCGGCCGTCCGATGTGGATGTCCGGAGCAGCGCCCTGCCCCGCCCGCACCCGCATTGCCGTCGACCACACCGTAGTCTCGGTCGGTCCGTACAGATTCCACAGCTCCGCGCACAGGGGCAGCAACGCTTGCGCGAGATCCGGCGGCAGCGGCTCGCCTCCGCACATCGCCTTAAAGCCCGACCGGCCTTCCCAGCCCGCTTCCAGCAGCAGGCGCCAGCTGGCGGGGGTCGCCTGCATCGCAGTGGCGTCGGTCGCGCGCAGCAGCTCGGCCAGCGCGACGCCGTCGATCACGGTGTCCTTGCCGGCCAGGATCACCTCGGCGCCCACGCTCAATGGCAGCATCAGTTCCAGCACGGCAATGTCGAACGACAGCGTGGTCACCGCGACCAGTCGGTCTTCCTGCCCCAGGCCCGGTTCGGCCTGCATGGCGGTGATGAAATTGGAAACCGCACGATGCGGTACCTGCACACCCTTCGGGCGCCCGGTCGAACCGGAGGTATAGATCACGTAGGCCGGCGACTCGGGATCGGCCGCATCGGTGTCGCGCCCGGGCCGGGCATCCGCCGCAGCCGCCAGCTCATCGACCAGCGCGTCCAGCGCCAGTATCGGCCGACCGCGCAGGTCGAACTGCGCCGCATGCTTGCGCTGGGTCACCAGGGCGGCCAGCCCGGCATCGCCGGCCATGTAGGCCAAGCGTTCGGCCGGGAACTGCGGGTCCAGCGGCACGTAGCCCGCGCCCGCCTTCAGGATCCCCAGCAGGGCGGCCAGCATGTCCGCACCGCGATCGACCGCCAGCCCGACCAGCGTTCCCTTGCGCACGCCGTTCGCACGCAGCAGGTGGGCGATGCGGTTGGCGTGGAGCTCCAAGTCGCGATAGCTCAGCGACGCATCGTCTGCACATACCGCCGGGCGGTCCGGGGTGCGGTCGCATTGCCGTTCGAAAAGTTCGTGCATCCGGCACTGACGGTCGAAGGCAACCGCCGTCGGCTGCAACGCCGCCAGCTCGGCGAACGACTCCCGGCCGATCAGGTTCAGTTCCGACACCCGCGTTTCCGGCGCTTCGCATGCCGAGCGCAGCAACGCCTCGAATGCCGAGAGCCAGCAGCGCACGGTTTCCGCGTCAAACAGCGCCGTGTTGTACTGGGTTTCCAGTCGCAGCTTGCCATCCACCTGCACCGCATTGATCGACAGTTCGAAGTTCTCGCAGCTGCGGGCGTTGGTGGAGAAATCCAGCTTCAGCCCGGGAAAACCGCTCTTCTCCAACTCGAGCGCCTGGTCGATGTTGAACATCACGCTGACCAGCGGCAGCCGCGCCGGATCGCGTTCGACGCGCAGTTTCTTCAGCAGGGTGCCGAAGGTGTAGCGCTGGTGTTCGATGGCGTCCAGCAGGGTCGATTGCGCGCCATCGAGCACGCTGGCGAAACTGTCGCCGGACTGGAACCCGAACTTCAGCGGCAGCAGGTTGACGCAATGGCCGACCAGATGATCGTGCCCGTCCACCGACTGCCCGGCGGCGGGGATGCCCACCACCACTTCGTCCTGCCCCGCGATCCGCGACAGCAGGGTTGCGAATCCGCCCAGCAGGGTCGCGAACAGACTGGCGCCGCGGCGCGCGCCCAGTCGACGCACCGCCGCGACCAGGTCCGCATCCAGCAGGTAGTCTTCGCGACGCGATGCAAACGTGCGGCGCGCCGGCCGCGGCCGATCAGTCGGCAACTCCAGCACCGGCGTTTCGCCGGCGAAACGCGACAGCCAGTAACGCTCGTCGTCACGATACTGCGGTCCCGCCGGATGCAGGGCCTCGGCCAGCGCATAGTCCGAGAAACTGTCCGCCGGCGGCAGCATCGCCACCTCCCCGGCGGCTGCCGCATAGGCCGCGCCGAGCTCGCGCACGATCACCCACCACGACCAACCGTCGCAGACGATGTGGTGCGCATGCATCAGCAGCACGTGTTCCTGTGTCCCCAGCCGCAGCAATTCGGTGCGGAATAACCGTCCATGCAGCAGATCGAACGGCGTTTCCACCCCGGTGCGGCGGCGCTCCGCCCATTCCGCGGCGCGGGCCTCGTCGTCGAGCACGGACAGGTCGGCGAACGGCAGCGGCAGCGGCGCCGGCTGCAAGATACAGATCGTCTCGCCATCGGGACCGAAACAGGAGCGCAAGGCATCATGGCGCTGCACGACCGCCTGCAACGCGTCCTGCAGGCGCTGCGCATCCAGCTCGCCCCGCAAATGCAGCGAGACGGACTCGTTGTAGGCCAGCGACGCCTCCTGTCCGAGCTGCGTCGCCAGCCAGACCTCGCGCTGCGGCTCGGTGGTCGGAACCACTCGGGCCAGCAGTCCGTCGGCGAAAGGATCGTAATCGACGGAGCGGCGCTGCCGCTCTGTCACCGCACTATTCATGCCCCACCTTCGGCCTTCAGGTACTGCCCCGGCTGTTCCGGATCGGGAACATACCAGCCCGGATGGCCTTGCGGATCGCGACCCAGGCGCGCGCCTGGCACCACCGGACGGGAAGCATCCATCACCGTCCTGGCGTTGGCCGCGTGCCGCGGCAGGAAGCCGGCTTCCTGCAACTCCATGACCGACTGCTTGAATGCATCGATGATGGCGCGGAAATCAGCCTCGCTGTGCGCGGTGGTGAAGAAGCAGGGGAAGTTGTCCAGGATGTGAACGCCGCGGCTGCGCATCATCGCGAACAGCAGATCCTGCAACGGATGGTCCTCTTCGAAGTGGGTGCGCCACAGCGAAGCGAAGTGCTTGATCCGGACCGGTGCGCCGACCTCGGCGCAGAAGGCATTGATTTCGCCTGCCATCGCCGCGGTACGCTCGTTGAGCCGCTGCTGCATGGCTGCGCCGCTCTGCTTCATGTGCAGCAACGAGGCCCGGGCCGCCGCCAGCGTCAACGGATGGCGGACGAAGGTGCCGGCGAAATAGGTCACGCCCACGGTCGGAATGGAATCGTCGCCGTAATCCCAGGCGCCGCCGTCCAGCGCATCCATGAATTCGCGCTTGCCGGCCATCGCGCCGATCGGGAAACCGCCGCCGATCACCTTGCCGTAGGTGGCGATATCGGCGCGGATGCCAAACAGTGCCTGCGCTCCGCCGGGATGCGAACGGAAACCGGTGATGACCTCGTCGAAGATCAGCGCGGCGCCGGATTCGGCGGTGATCTTGCGCACCTCCTTCAGGAACTCGACCGGCTGGAAGTCCGGGCGCCGGCTCTGCACCGGCTCCACCAGCACCGCGGCCAGTTCGTGCGCACGCTCGCGGATCACCTGCAACGCTTCCGGCGTACCATAATCCAGCACCAGCACCTTCTCCGCGGTATTGCGCAGGATCCCCGGCGCCGCCGGCACCGCGCGCAACTTCTTGGTGCCGCGCACGATCACTTCGTCGTTGATACCGTGATAGGAACCTGAGAACACTGCGATGGTTTCACGTCCGGTCACCGTACGCGCGATGCGCATCGCGCCCAGCACCGCTTCCGAACCGGTATTGCACAGCGCCGCACGCTCGTGCCCGGTCAGCTCGCAGATCAGTTCGGACACCTCGCCCGCCAGCGGATGCATCGGGCCGATCTCGTAGCCGGCGTCGACTTGCTGCTTGACCGCATCGATGACGAAATCCGGCTGCCAGCCGAACAGGCTGGTACCGAAGCCGTTCAGCGCATCGACGTACTCGTGGCCGTCGATGTCCCACACGTGCGAACCCTTCGAGCGTTCGACCACGATCTGGTAGACGATCTCCTTGGTCAGCGGGCGGAACCCGGTCACCACCCGTGGATCGGCCATGTGGCCGCGATGCTGGCGGGTATAGGCCTTGGACTTCGGCGTCCGCGCCAGATAGCGCTGGATGAAGGCATCCAGGCGTTCGCGCTGATGCGCATCCAGCTCGATCCCGCCGGCACTGTCGATACGGGCGATGGCGCCAAACGCCTTCTTCACGTCGTAACGGGTATGCGCCAGCGCAGCTTCCTCGTCGCCTGAGGCGGGCGCCGCAGCGTTCGTCGCCGGCGGCGGGATGGTGGTGGCCTCCGGTTGCATCGGCACGGCCGCAGTCGCGGTCGTGGCGGGCACGGCAGTCGCAGCCTGCCCCCCGAGTAGAGCGAGCTGATGCGCCATCAACTGCATCTGCTGCTGGATCACGTCGCGGACAAGATCACCGGAAGCCGCCGCGCCTCCCGACTGCAATCCAGGCATGGCCACGGCCACGGCCACGGCCGGCGACGGCGAGACCGGAGCGGCCAATGACGATGCGACTGCAGGCACCGGGGACAGGACGGCCGCTGCCGCTTCGGCAGGCAGTTGCGCATCCAGGCTGGCGGCCAGCGACTGCAGGCTGGAGCATTCGCCCATCAGCTGGCGGAACGTGATCTTGACCGGGAAGGTCTTCTGCAGCTGCAGCGCGACTTGGGTCAGCATCAGGCTGTCCAGACCCAGTTCGATGAAGTTCGCGCCTTCGTCGGCCTCGGCCAGGTCGAAACCGGCCACATCCTCGAACACGTCCTTCAGCTGTGCGATCAGGCCCGGCATGCGGTCGGCGGCAGCAGTGGCAGGGGGTACGGACATCGACGACTCCGGAACAGGGGTGGAAACGGCAACGGGAAAAGGAATGATCTTGCCGACCGCAGCGGCTGGCTCTACCCAGTAACGCTTTCTGTCGAAAGGATAGGTCGGCAGGCGCAAACGCCGGCGACGGCTTCGGCGGTCAAAACCGGCCGGATCGGGACCGGTGCCATGGCACCAGAGCCTGCCGGCAGCTACCAGCAGACTGCCGGGCTCGTCGTCGCTGTTATCGGTCAACGACGCCACCACGACGGTACGGCTCTTCTGCACTGCCGGATGCTGGCGCGACAACGTCGACAGCGTGGTACGCGGACCCACTTCCAGCAGGCAGCGCGATGGCAACTCGTCCTGAAGCAGCTGCGACAGCGCGGCGGCGAAGCGAACCGGCTCGCGCAGGTGGCGCGCCCAGTACTCCGGCGAGACGGCCTGCTCCGGATCCAGCCAGTCGCCGCTGGCAGTCGAGATGATCGGCAACCGTGGCGCATGCCGGACGATGGCTTCCACCTCGGCGCGGAACGGTTCGACCACCGCATCCATCATCGAAGAATGGAAGGCGTGCGAAGTCTTCAGCGCGCGGCAGGCGATATCCTCGGCTTCCAGGCGTTTCTGGAATGCGGCGACGTCCTCGCGCGGGCCGGCCACCACACAGGCGCCGGGCGCGTTTTCGGCCGCCAACGACAGCGTGGAAGGCAACCGTGGCAACAGCGCATCCAGCGGCAGCCGCACCGACAGCATCGCGCCGGCCGGCTGCGCCTGCATCATGCGCCCGCGGGTGGCGACCAGCCGCATCGCGTCGGCCAGTTCGAACACCCCGGCCAGCGTCGCGGCGACGAATTCGCCGACGCTGTGGCCGATCATCGCCACCGGCTCGACGCCTTGCGCCATCCACCAGCGCGCCAGCGAGTATTCGATAGCGAAGATCGTCGGCTGCATCACTTCGGTCGGCAGCAACGCTTCGGCATCGTCGCCGAATGCCAGCGCCCGCAGGTCCATGCGGTCCTGCAAGGCGTCGGCGCAGGCATCGAAGGCCTCGCGGAACGCCGGTTCGCGCGCATACAGCTCGCGCCCCATGCCGGCGTACTGCGAGCCCTGGCCGGGGAACAGGAACACCACCTCGCCGGCATGCGCCGGGCGGCTGCGCGCCGCCATCGACGTGGTCTCGGCGCTGCGCAGGCTGGCGACGGCCTCCTCCGCCGTACTTGCCGTCACGGCGAGACGGTGCCCGAACGCTTTGCGGCCCGCGGCCAGCGTCCAGGCCACATCAGCCAGGTTGACCTCCGCATCCTGCTGCAGATGTGCAGCCAGCCGCTCGGCGGCCTGTTCCAGCGCCGCCGGCGTGCGCGCCGACAGCACCAGCAACTGCGGGCCGGAAGCGGGATCGGACGCCGGCAACTCCGGCGCCTGCTCCATCACCACATGAGCATTGGTGCCGCCAACCCCGAACGAACTGACCCCGGCCCGGCGCGGTTGTCTCGGTTCGGCGGGCCAGTCGTGCAACTCGGCGTTGACCACGAACGGCGAATGTTCGAAGTCGATGTGCGGATTCGGCTGCCGGTAATGCACCGTGGCCGGGATGCGTCCTTCGGCCAGGGCGAGTGCAGTCTTGATGGTACTGGCCGCACCGGCGGCCATCAGCATGTGGCCGACATTGCTCTTGACCGAACCCAGCCGACAGAACCCGCGGTCGGTAGTCTGCATGCGGAAGGCGCGGGTCAAGCCTTCCACTTCGATCGGATCGCCGACCGGGGTGGCGGTACCGTGGGTTTCCACGTAGCCGACGTCGCGCGGATCGATGCCGGCATCGGCATGCGCCATCGCGATCACCGCGGCCTGGCCATCGCTGCTGGGCGCGGTGAAACTGGCCTTGTTGCCGCCGTCGTTGTTCAGCGCGCGGCCGCGGATCAGTGCGAACACCGGGTTGCCGTCGGCCAGCGCGTCGGACAGTCGTTTCAGCAGCACGACGGCCGCACCGTCGCTGAACACCGTGCCCTTGGCGTCGGCGTCGAAGCTGCGGGTGTGCCCGTCCGGCGACAGCATGGCGCCTTCCTGGTACAGGTAACCGCTGCGCACCGGGTGGGTGATCGCAATGCCGCCGGCCAGGGCCATATCGCACTGGCCCGAGCGCAGGCTGTCGACCGCCTGGCAAATCGCCACCAGCGAGGTCGAGCAGGCGGTATGCACGCTGACCGCCGGGCCGGTCAGGTTGAGCTTGTGCGCCACCCGGGTGGCAATGTAGTCCTTCTCGTTGCCCAACATGACCTGGAACTCGCCGACACGTTCGACCAGATCCGGGTGCGCAGACACGTTGCGCTGGAAATAGCTGGCGTTGTACATGCCGGCGAACACGCCCACCGGCCCGTTATCGGCGGCATCGGGCACGTGGCCAGCGCGTTCGATGCATTCCCAGCACAGCTCCAGGAACACCCGCTGTTGCGGGTCCATCAGTTCGGCCTCGCGCGGGGAAATACCGAAAAAACCGGCATCGAACAGGTCGTAGCCGTCGAACACCCCACGCGCCGGCACGTAGTCCGGGTCATCGCGCAGACCGGCCGGCACGCTGGCGTCGAGTTCGCCGGGGCCGAAACGGGTGATCGAGTCGCGCCCTTCGCACAGGTTGCGCCAGAACGCCTCCACGTCGTCCGCGCCGGGGAAGCGGCCGGCCATCGCCACGATCGCGATCGGGTCGTCGTGGCCGTCGCCTGCGCGCCCGCGCGCCAGACGGCGCGCATCTGGTGCAGCGTCGGTATCCTCGCTCAAGGCGCGCGCCAACGCCGCTGGCGCCGGATCGCGGAACAGGGTCAGGGTGGACAGCCGGCCAATGCCTTCGCGGCGGATCTGCTCTAGCGCGCGCGCCGCCAGCAGCGAGGTGCCGCCGAGGTCGAAGAAATTGTCGTGGCGACCGATCTTCTCCAGGTCCAGCGTCTCGGCCAGGATTCGACACAGCGCCGCCTCGGTGTCGCTCTGCGGCGGCTCGTAGGCGCCCAGCCAGTCGGGGCGTTGGCGTCCCGGTGCCGGCAAGGCGCGTCGGTCCAGCTTGCCATTGGGCGACAGCGGCAACGATGCCATTTCCACATAAGCCACTGGTAGCATGTACTCGGGCAGCTGCGCGGACAGATGACTGCGCAAGGCATCCACCGATATCGACTCGGCGGGGTCACGTGGCGAATAGTAGGCCACCAGCCGCTTCAGCCCCGGACTATCCTCGCGCGCCAGCACGCCGGCCTCACGCACGCCGGGAACGGCCATCAATTGCGCTTCGATTTCGCCCAGCTCGATGCGGTAGCCGCGGATCTTGACCTGGAAATCCTGGCGACCCAGATACTCCAGCGTTCCGTCCGGCAGCCAGCGCCCGAGGTCGCCGGTGCGGTACATGCGCGCACGACCGCCCACGAACGGATCGGGCAGGAAGCGCTCGGCGCTTTGCTCGGGGCGCTTCAGGTAACCGCGTGCCAACACCGGGCCCGCCAGGTACAACTCACCGACCACGCCACGCGGCACGGGATTGCCCTGCCCATCCAGCACGTAGACGCGGGCATTGGCGATCGGCTTGCCGATCGTCGGCAGCCGCGGCCAGTCCTGCGGATTTTCTGTCAGGGTCAGCGCGGTGACCACATGGGTTTCGGTCGGTCCGTAATGATTGTGCAGACGGCAGCCCGGCAGCTGCTCGAAGAAGCGGACGATCTTCGGCTCGATCCGCAGCTGTTCGCCAGCGGTGATGATTTCCCGCAGCTCACACTGCAGGCTTTCGCCCCCCGCGCTTGCCGCCAGATGGCTCTCCATGCCTTCGGCCAGCATCTGCAGGGCGAAGTATGGCAGGAACAGGCGCTCGATGCGATGAGCCCGCACGAACTGGAACAGGTCGCTGCCACTGAGCCGGGTGTCCTGGTCGACCATGTGCAGCTCGCCGCCGGCAGCCAGGGTGGCGAAGGTCTCCTGGAAAGCCACGTCGAAGCCCAACGCGGCGAACTGCAGCGTGCGCAACGGCGCATCCGCGCCCGGTTCGCGCAACTGCCACTGGATCAGGTTGACCAGCGGCCCGTGCGGCATCGCCACGCCCTTGGGCTGGCCGGTGGAACCGGAGGTGTACAGCACGTAGGCCAGATGCTCCGCATCGGGCGCACACTCTTCCGACCCAAGGTCGTGCGAAGGCAGCCCCGCCCATTCCGGCGGCAGCGCGCACAGGTCGATCACCACCAGTTGCGCCGGCAGTTCGCCCAGCGCCTCGGCAGCCGGACGTTCCATCCCGGACATCGTCAGCAGCACGCGGGGCTCGCTGTCGGCCAGCGTGTAGGCCAGCCGATCGGCCGGATAGGTCGGATCCAGCGGCACGTAGGCGCCGCCGGCCTTGAGCACCGCCAGCATGCCCAACACCACCTCGATGCCGCGCTCGACGTAGATAGCCACCCGCTGGTCGGAGCCGACGCCATGCTGGTGCAAGCCGCGTGCCAGGCGATTGGCGCGCTCGTTCAGTTCGGCGTAGCTCAGCCGGCGCTCGCCGTGCACCACGGCAATCGCATCGGGCGTGCGCGCCGCCTGCGCTTCGAACAACCGGTGCACGCCAGCAACGGATTCGAAAGCCTGCTCGGTCGCGTTTCCGAATTCGATCGCTTCACGGCCGGCGGCGGCGTCGAGCATCGGAATCGCATCCAACCGGGTGCCGGCCTGTGCTGCGGCCATACCTTCGAACAGATGCTGCCAGCAACGCAGATAGCGTCGGACGGTATCCACATCGAACAGTGCGGCATCGTATTGCAACGTGGCTGCGAGTCCCTGCCCTTCCTGCCGCACATGCAGCAACATCTCCGCCTGGCGCAATGCATCCGCGCCCAAGACCACGTCGTCACCGCAGACAAAGGCTTGCCGGAACAGCGGCTGCGACGACGATACCGACGGGTGACGCAGCAGCGACTCCAGTTCGTCAAGCGACTGGGGGGCGTTGGCGAGCATCGCCTCGACCTGCGCCTGCACCCCGGCGATCACCGCCGGCACTTCCGTTGTCGCAGACAGTTCCAACCGCAACGGCAATGCATTCCGCGCGCCGGCATCGTCGACGCCTGCAGACCCGATCGTCGCGTCGGTGCCCAGCAGCAGCTCGTCGCGACCGGACAAGCGGGACAACAGCAACGCCCACGCCGTCAGCAGGACCGTTTGCGGCGCGCAACCGGCATTGCCGGCCATCTCGAAAACGGCTGCGGCAACCGGATCATCCAGCCGGAATTCGAGGCTTTCCATTCGCGCGGTCGCAACGCCACGCGGACGATCAGCCGGCACTTCAAGTACGCCGGCCGCGGCCTGAGCGATGGCCGCCCTGTAGTCTTCCGGATTCGACAGTCCCGAGTTCACGCTATCCCCCAAAGCGGACCAATCCTGATCCATCGTCTCTCACATTTGATCTAACGCATTTGCGAACTCCCCGAGGACAATCCGGGCACGGGCTGCAAAACCTCGTGTGGGCGGCTAGGATGGCCCCCGTGGGCTGAGCCCCCTACGATTTCCAGCATCTCTATGCCCAGCCTGGCATCCACCCCGACAGCAGCCCGGAGAAATTCAGTCTGGCGCATGCGGATCGCAGAGTTGCACCCGAATCGCATCGGCACAACCGTAAGTAAGGGCTCGATCATGCCAATTCCCAAGTTGAATACGCTGTATCGGGAAGCCCTGCGATTCCATCAGCTTCACGGACGGCTGCCCGGCGCCTGCCCCACCCGGGCTGGTGCCATGGCACTTGCTGAAACCGCCCGCCGGCACGGAATGGCGCGATGCCGCAATGTCCCGTCCGCACTCCGGCTTGCGTTATCGGTGCATTCGAACCTGGTCCGTGGATGAATAGCGACTTTTCCCTTCTGTATTCCCAGCTTGATCTGGAGCCGGGCTGCAGTCTTGGCGAATTGAGCCGCGCCTACCGCAAGCGCGTGGCAGAACTGCATCCCGACCGGCAATGGGAACAGGAGCAGGAGACGTCCGAGCAACTGGCGACCCTTATCTCGCTGTACAAGCAGGCCATTCAGTTCCACGCCGCCCACGGCCGTCTGCCGGGCAGCCGATCCACCCCGATACCGGTCCGCCTGGCACACACCGTCCCCTTGGACGGAACGCATTCCCCCGACCCGGATCAAGGGACATCTCCGCCGCCCAAGGCCGATGATCGGAAATCCTCTCGCAAGGGCGAGCACTGGCTGCTGATCCTGTCGCTGGGCCTGGTTTGCTGGCTGATGCTCCGTTCGTACTGGACCCCCGTTGGCGATACTCCGGATGCGCGACAAACTCCCCCGACGCACTCCGGCGAAAGCGCCACGCCGGGTTACCTGCATGCAGGCATGGACATGGACAGCGTACTCGCCATACAAGGGCCGCCGACCATGCGCAACGAGACACTGTGGGAATACGGCCCTTCCTGGCTACGCTTCGAGGAAGGCAAACTTGTGGACTGGTACAGCTCGCCGCTGTATCGCCTGAAGATACGCGAACACTCTCCCCGCACCGACTGATACTTCCTAGCGCGCGCCGCGGCCGAACAGCACGATCTCGACGGTCTGCAGCAGGATCATCAGATCGAATACCAGACCGTGGTTCTTGACATAGAACAGGTCGAATTTCAGCTTTTCTTCGGCATCGCGTACCGAGGCGCCATACGGATAGCGCAATTGCGCCCAGCCGGTCAGTCCCGGCTTCACGCTGTGGCGGACGCTGTAGTAGCGGATCTCGTTATTGAGCAGGTCGACGAAATGCGGGCGCTCGGGTCGCGGGCCGACGAAGCTCATGTCGCCACGCAGCACGGCGAACAGCTGCGGCAATTCGTCCAGCCGCGTCTTGCGCATGAAGCGGCCGAAACGGGTGCTGCGATCGTCGTTCTTGCTGGCCCATTGGGCTACGCCGTTCTTTTCCGCGTCCACGCGCATGCTGCGGAACTTGGTCAGGGTGAATTCGCGACCGCGCTCGCCGACCCGTGTCTGCCGGTACAAAATCGGGAAGCCGGAATCGAGCAGAACGCCCAGCGCGGTCAGCAGCATCAGCGGCCAGGCCAGCAGCAGCAGCACGCTGGCGGCAAGCAGGTCGAAGAACCGCTTGCTCAGGCGGCGTGGTGTCGAGTAGTCGAAACCGCCGGAAAATACCAACCAGGAGGGGTCGACGACGTTCAGCTGCACCATTCCGGCTTCGCGTTCGAAGAAGGTGGACAGATCGACAACCGAGACGCCCTGCTGCACGCAAGCCAGAATCTGCTCCATCGGCAACGCGCCACGGCGCTCGTCGGGAGCCACCACGATCTCGTCCACCTCCAGACGATCGACCAGATTGACCAGGTCACCATTCTTGCCCGCGCTTACCAGCAGATCTTCGCGCACAAGTACCGGCTGCCCTTCCAGCGGCAGGAAACCCAGAATCGTGAACGAATGCCGGTCGGAGCGGCGGCGCAGGCGACTGTTGATGTTGTCGGCACTGCGACCTGCACCAATTACCAGAACCCGTTGCTTGAATACCTCGACATGGAATACCTGCTGCAGCAACAGACGCAGCACGATCACGCCCAACAAGGCCAACGCTAGGGAAATGGCCAGCACCCCGCGACCGATATAGGTCTGCGGCACCAGGTAATACAGCACCAGCACGGCGATGGCGCCCATCGCGAAGGACAGCACCAACCGGAGCAGGAAATCCATCGTGTTGTGGCGGACATGGACCTGGTACAGGCCGAAGGCCGCCATCGCGCCGGTGATGAATACCGCTACCAGCATGCCTCGAAGCAGGGCATATTCCATGAAGACCTGGTAGGAATCCTCATCGCGCATGAAGCGCAGCCACGAGGCCGCCAGCACCGAGGTGACGATGATCACCATCTCCAGCAACCACAGCAGTCGCGTGGCTCGCGATTTGCGGCTTTGCATGGCAAATCTCATGCCGGCCACCCTGAAACCGTCATCGGCAGCACGCCAGTATGCGCTTGTCGAATCGATCCGCGCTGCACGCAACCGCATGCCTCGATGCATCCCGGCATATGCGAATGAAATCTTGCCATTTCCCCCTGCTCCATCATGCGCCGCGGAACCATGCGAACATCCTGGACATCCGGTATCGCCCCAATGAACGCGGAATCCGATATCGGCCGGACAGAACGAAGACCGACGGTGGGAGTGAGTTGCCGATTGATTGGTGATAAATGTTCACATTAATACCCTGCAGAGCCCGGCTTCACCGTTAGCCCGGGAGCATGGGAACCATGCGAACTGTCGCCGCAACAGGTGCCGCCACTGCTCCCAGCCATCCTTCGCCAAGATCGAGCATTTCGATGCAGGCACAGCCGGCTGCATCAGGCATTAGCGACAAAGGCATCCCAGCCGGAGCCGGGAAACTGTCCATCTCGCGGGCCAAGCCGATTCCGGCAGCCTTCAGCAAGGCTTCCTTGCGCACCCACAACTCGAGCAGGGCGCGATTCCGCACAGCAGCATCCAGACCTGTCATGGTCTTCCACTCGTCCGGATGGCAAACCCGCTCGCCGATATCGGCAATTGCCGCGCAGCGGCTGAGCGGCTCGATGTCGCCGCCAACGGGGCCCATGGTGGACACGCACGCCAGAGCACGTCCGTCCGCATGACTGAGACTGACATGAACCTCACCCGAGCCGACACGCGGGCAACGATTCTCGTCGCGCCAGACCGGCACCTCCTCCGGCCGCATGCCAAGCACTCGTCCGGCACTCCACCTGAGCAGTGCATACGCCAGCAATGTGGTGCCGGCATCGCTGGCGATACGCTTGCGACGGATGCGCTCGGCTTCGGAATCGTCCAGCCACGCCCATGCCTGCTCCAGCACGGACTGCCAATCAGCAAGATCCGCATACGTCAGCAGAACGCCATCGTGCACCGCGGCCACCGCGTCGACATCCCCCAGCGCAAGATCGAACCGTCGTTGCAAGCTCATGCCCAAGGCTTCGTCTCTTGCATCCGTGAAGCGTCGTCTGTGCGCATACGCCGGAAAACGACGAAGCCGGCGACCTGAGGCCACCGGCTTCGTGATTCACAACTGGCGCGCCCGGAGAGATTCGAACTCCCGACCGCCTGGTTCGTAGCCAGGTACTCTATCCAGCTGAGCTACGGGCGCGTAAAAAAGAAGCGGAATTTTGCCCGATTCGCGCCCCTTCCGTCAATCCATCGCGACGGACAAGGGAACAGGAACGGGGATGGCGGAGTGAGAGGGATTCGAACCCTCGATAGAGCTTTTGACCCTATACTCCCTTAGCAGGGGAGCCCCTTCGGCCTCTCGGGCATCACTCCGGATGAACTCGGTGCCGCGCGCAGGCGACAGGCCGGAAAGGATACCGGTTGGGCCCGTTTCCGGCAAATGAAGGATGGAGCGGCTTCAGCTGGAGGATTCGGTTTCCGCCTGATCGACGGCCGGACTGGTCTCGCCGCGCTGGATGCGCTGGTAGATTTCCTCGCGATGCACGGCCACATCCTTGGGCGCGGTAATGCCGATCCGCACCTGATTGCCTTTCACCCCCAGCACGGTGACCGTGACCGAATCGCCGATCATCAGGGTTTCGCCGACACGGCGGGTCAAAATGAGCATCGCTCGCTATCTCCATGGACCGGCGACAATGGCCGGGGCGCCTACCTCGGCCGGACCGGGTAACGCTTCTCAATCTTAAGTATTAATGCTTTCCGGAATGGTAACGGCGCTTCCGCGCCCCCGCAAGCCGGTAGGCGCAGCAAAAAGTGACCGCAGCCGTGGCGCGATCAGCCCAGACGTTCCTCGACCCAGCCACGGACCCCGCGGAGGGCAAACGCAAGGGCGGGCCCGTCCTCGCCACCACCCTGGGCCAAGTCCGGGCGACCGCCGCCCTTGCCCCCGATCTGACCGGCGACATGGGACAACAGTTCCCCGGCCTTGACCTTGCCGGTTGGGCTGCCGTTCACGCCGGCGACCAGGGCTACCTTGCCTTCGCCGGCCCCGGCCAGCACGATCACCGCGTCGCCGAGCTGCTGCTTGAGCCGGTCCACCGCTTCGCGCAGGGCCTTGGCCTCCATGCCTTCCAGCCGGGCGGCCAGGATCTTGACCCCGCCAACCTCCTCGGCCGAGGCCGCCAGATCGCCAGTCGCGGCCGAAGCCGCCTTGGCGCGCAGGCCTTCCAGCTCGCGTTCCAGCTTCTTCTGCCGCTCGACCCACTGCCGCGCCTTGTCGACCACGTCGGCGGCATTGCCGCCCAGCAGGGCGGCCGCTTCGGCCAGCCGGGCCTCTTCGGCAGTCACCAGGTCCAGCGCGCCCTGCCCGGTCACCGCCTCGATCCGGCGCACGCCGGCGGAGACGCCGCCTTCGCTGACGATCTTGAACAGGCCGATATCGCCGGTGCGCGACACATGGGTACCGCCGCACAGCTCGGTCGAGACCGGGCCAAAACGCAGGACTCGCACCCGTTCGCCGTATTTCTCGCCGAACAGCGCCATGGCGCCGAAATCCAGCGCCTCCTGCATGCCCATGTGGCGGATTTCTCCCTCGTGGTTGGCGCGGACTTCCTCGTTGACCCGGCGCTCGATCCGCGCCAGTTCGTCGTGGCTGAGCGGCTGGAAGTGGGAGAAGTCGAAGCGCAGCCGGTCCGGCGCCACCAACGAGCCCTTCTGCTGCACGTGGGTACCCAGCACCTCGCGCAGGACCGCGTGCAGCAGATGGGTCGCCGAATGGTTGAGGATGACCGCGCTGCGGCGGGTACTGTCGATACGACCACCGATCAGGTCACCGACCGCCAAGCTGCCCTGCAGCAGCCGGCCGACATGACCGTGAAACTGGCCGGCCAGCTTGTGGGTGTCGGCGACCTCGAACTCGGCGCCCGGTGCCTGCAGGCGGCCGGTATCGCCGACCTGGCCGCCGGATTCGGCGTAGAACGGGGTGCAGTCCAGCAGCGCCACCGCCTCGTCGCCGGCGCCGATCGAATCGACCGGGCGACCGTCCTTCAGCAGAGCCACCACCTTCAGGTCGGCGGCTTCGGCCTGCTCGTAGCCGAGGAACTGGGTCGGCTGCAGCTGGGCGACTAGCTCGGCCGGCAGGCCAGCGCCGGAACCGAACTTGCCGGCCGCGCGTGCGGTTTCGCGCTGGCGCTCCATCGCCGCCTCGAAGCCATCCATATCCACTGCCAGCCCGCGCTCGCGGGCAATGTCGGCGGTCAGGTCGGCCGGGAAGCCGTAGGTGTCGTACAGGCGGAAAATGTCCTGCCCCGGAATCGTGCCCTCGGCGCGGGCGGCGACCTCGTCGAATATCTTCATGCCCGAGTCCAGCGTCTCGGCGAAACGCTCCTCCTCTGCCTTCAACGCACGCTCGACCAGCTCGCGCGCGGCCGGCAACTCCGGGTAGGCCTCGCCCATCAGCTTGCACAGGGTGCCGACCAGTTTGTGGAAGAACGGCTCGCGCACGCCCAGCATCCAGCCGTGGCGCAGGGCGCGGCGGATGATCCGACGCAGCACGTAGCCGCGACCCTCGTTGGACGGCAGCACGCCATCGACGATCAGGAACGAGCAGGCACGGATGTGGTCGGCGATCACCCGCAGCGACTTGTTCTCAAGATCGGCGGTCGCCGTCAGTTCGGCCACCTTGCCGATCAGGTGCTGAAACAGGTCGATCTCGTAATTGCTGTGCACGTGCTGCAGCACCGCGACCAGGCGCTCCAGACCCATGCCGGTGTCCACGCACGGCGCCGGCAACGGCAGCAGGTTGCCGTCGGTCTGACGGTCGAACTGCATGAACACCAGGTTCCAGATCTCGATGAAGCGATCGCCGTCCTCGTCCGGCGAACCGGGCGGGCCGCCGGGAATGTCCGGGCCGTGGTCGTAGAAGATTTCGGTGCATGGGCCGCAGGGCCCGGTGTCGGCCATCTGCCAGAAATTGTCCGAGGCGTACGGTGCGCCTTTGTTGTCGCCGATGCGGACGATGCGCTCGGCCGGCACCCCGATCATGTCGTGCCACAAAGAATACGCCTCGTCGTCGGTGTGGTAGACCGTCACCAGCAGGCGCTCGGCCGGCAGCTTCCAGACCCCGGTCAGCAGCTCCCAGGCCCAGGCGATGGCTTCCTTCTTGAAGTAGTCGCCAAACGACCAGTTGCCCAGCATCTCGAAGAAAGTGTGGTGGCGGGCGGTGTAGCCGACCGAATCCAGATCGTTGTGCTTGCCGCCGGCGCGCAGGCAGCGCTGCACGTCGGCGCAGCGCACGTAGCTGCGCTTCTCGGCGCCGAGGAACACGTCCTTGAACTGGACCATGCCCGAATTGGTGAACAGCAGGGTCGGGTCGTTGCCCGGCACCAGCGGTGCCGACGGCACGATGGTGTGCGCCTTGCCGCGGAAGAACTCGAGGAAGTCGCTGCGGACCTGGGTGGTGGTGAACTTGGAGGGCTGGTGGCTGTTCATCTGGCTGGCTGGGGCGGACGGTCGAAGCGGCCGGCCGCCGTCCCGGGGACGCGGCCGCCGCGGCGGGCTTGCAACCCGGAAACGGCTGTTCAGATTAGCAAACTCGCCGTCCTTCTGCCCTCCGGCATACCTGTAATGGCCGAAGCAGATCGAGCAACGCAGCCATTTCCGCGCAGACGGAAACCCAGTGGCGTCAATTCATTGAATGCAATGGGATTGGATTCCCGCCTGCGCGGGAATGACGAGTCGGGGCGTCAATCGTCGCCGTCGAGTGCAGCTCGCGCTTGGCCGCTGTCGAAACCGCGGCGATACAGCAGGTCCAATGCCTTGCGTCGGCGGGCGGGATCGTCCGGCCCGCCTTCGCCGAAGCGACGACGGATCAGGTCGCGCGCGACCTGTTTCCAGTCGCCGTCGAACCCGTCCATCGCCACGGCAATCGCCTCGCCCGACAGCCCATGCGTACCCAACTCGGCTCGGATGTACATCGGCCCATAGCCGCTGGCGGCACGGCTGCGCACCAGCGATTCGGCGAAACGCGCATCGTCCTGCCAGCCCTCCCCGGCCAACCGCTCGATCGCGGCCTTGGCCTCGTCGGCCTCCACCCCGCGTGCGGCCAGCTTGCGCGCCAACTCCTTGCGCGAATGCTCGCGGCGTACCAGCAGACCCAGCGCACGCTGGGTCGGCGTCGGTTGCGGCCGTGACTTGCGGGCGGGATTGCGGCTCATCGCTTGCCCCGTAGCGGCTTGGCCTCGGAAGGCGTCTTCTTTGCCGTGGCCTTGCCAGCCTTGGGTTTCTTCGGCTTCGGCGCCGGCAGTTCGGCAGCCGTGGCCTCGACCAGTCGTTGCAGCAGCTCGCCATCGTCAAGGAACTCGTCCAGCAGCAGGTACATCTTGGCGCCGGGATACGGCGGCCCTTCGGTCACCCGCGGCAGCAACGAACGACCGGCCGTGGTCGGTTTGAGGAACAGGCTGTTGTCGCAGGCGAAGGCGACGACCTTGCCGTCCAGGTACAGGGCGTACTCGCCGAACATGCGCTTGTATGTCAGCCGTTCGCCCAGCCCGGTCTGCTCATGCACGTAATCGACGAAATCGCGGTCGGTCGCCATGCGCCCTACTCGCCCTGTGGCAGGGTGTAGGAGAACTCGTAGAAGTGCTTGCCGCTTTCGATGATGATCCTGAAGTCGCCGGCGATGCCGGTCAGTCCGCCGTCGCCGGAGTCGGGGACGACTTTCACCGACAGGCTTTGCGCACCGCGATCCATGACCCCGGTGTGGTACAGGGCAAACGAACCGGAGCGACCTTCCAGGGTACCGGTGACACGCTCGACGGCAACGTACACGGCCGAGCCCTTCTCCCCGCCCATCGCGGTCAGCATCTGTCCCTGGGTGGTAGCCACCAGATCGCCGATGATTCGCTTGTCGATGCTCATGCGACCCAGACGCGCCGCCTCGTCCACGCCTTCGAATTCCAGCGGCTGCAACGATACGGTGAATTCGCCTTTGGCGAGCTTGGACATTGGCGCCTCCGTGAGCATTACAGCGGGTTACAGATCGAGTAACCGTAGGGCGGGCTCAAGCCCGTCATGATTTCAGTCAGGAGCCTACACCGCGTGCCTGAGCACGCCCTACTACATCCGGATACCGCAGCCTGCATAGGTTGGGGTGAGCTTGCGAACCCCAACGTCCACCTGCATGACTCATGAACACCCACCTGCATGACTCATGGTTGTTGGGGTTCACTCCGTTCACCCCAACCTATGCTCTGCTTGAATGCATCATTAAACGTCACACCGATCCTTCCATACGTACATAGCCTCCGACAATAAAATGCCAGTCAGTGCCTCATGGTTGGCAATTGCGCGCTCCAGCATCTCAAGGCAATCGGAGCGAAGATCAAATTCAAGCGGCTCATCACCGGCGTAGTGCTTTAGCTCGTTTCTCGTACTGTTAAGCAGGTCGCCGATGGTCTTTTCAAGATTGGCGTCGGTCTCACCCTCTTCTCTTGAAACAGCCACTATGAGGTTGCTCAACTGATCGAAGGACGGTTGTTGCCCAAGCTTGCAAAGGCGCTTACCCAAAATTTCCTCCGCAGCACCCGCCAGGGTAAGCGAGGATAGATAGTCTTTCTCGCGCAAAAGCTTGATGGCGGCGATCAGCTGATGCTCAGCAATTTGCTCTGCCGAGATTTTCGTAAAACTCACCGTGACACCCAACTATCTATTGAATGACAAACCCTCCCCGTTCCGGGGAAGGGCTTGCCGTCAACTTCGAGCTGGATGCCGCGATCAGTCATCCGACGCTTCGTCGTCACCTTCGTCCCGACTGGCTTCGGCTGGCTGGAAGCGAGCGCGCAGTTCGGCTTCCAGCTTCTTCGCCACTTCCGGATTCTCGCGCAGGTAGTTGCGTGCGTTGTCCTTGCCCTGGCCAATGCGCTCGTCGCCGTAGCTGTACCAGGCGCCCGCCTTGTCGACCAGCTTGGCGTCCACGCCCATGTCGATCAGTTCGCCCTCGCGGCTGATGCCCTCGCCGTACAGGATTTCGGTGATGATCTGCTTGAACGGCGGCGCCATCTTGTTCTTGACCACCTTGATCTTGGTCTGGTTGCCGATGATCTCGTCGCCCTTCTTGATCGCACCGATGCGGCGAATGTCCAGCCGCACCGAGGCATAGAACTTCAGCGCGTTGCCGCCGGTGGTGGTCTCCGGGCTCTGGCCCGGCATCATCACCCCGATCTTCATGCGCAGCTGGTTGATGAACACCACGGTGGTGTTGGAACGCTTGATGTTGCCGGTCAGCTTGCGCAGCGCCTGGCTCATCAACCGCGCCTGCAGGCCCGGCAGCTGGTCGCCCATCTCGCCCTCGATTTCGGCCTTGGGCGTCAGCGCCGCCACCGAGTCGATGACCACTATGTCCACCGAGCCCGAACGCACCAGCATGTCGGCGATTTCCAGCGCCTGCTCGCCGGTATCCGGCTGGCTGAGCAGCAGGTCGTCCACGTTGACGCCCAGCTTGGCCGCGTAGATCGGGTCCAGCGCATGCTCGGCGTCTATGAAGGCCGCGGTGCCGCCCTGCTTCTGGCATTGGGCGATAGCCTGCAGCGTCAACGTGGTCTTGCCGGAAGACTCCGGTCCGTAGATTTCCACCACCCGGCCGCGTGGCAGGCCGCCAATACCCAAGGCGATGTCCAGCATCAGTGAGCCGGTCGGAATGATCTCAACCGGCTCCACCACCCGGTCACCCATGCGCATCACCGAGCCCTTGCCGAACTGGCGCTCGATCTGGGTCAGGGCTGCGGCCAGGGCGCGCTTCTTGTTCTCGTCCATCGTGGTGTCCTCTGTCTGAATGGGAAAGTCTGGAATGGATTCAGGCTAGCGGCCGCCCATCGCAGGGGCTGAGACATGCCGGCCTGTCGGCAAAAATAGGTGCGGAGAAGCGCCACGGACATCGGCCGATGCCGGGGCGGCGTGTCGGAGAAAGCCGCAGCCGCCTGTCTCTTGTCCGATCACCGGTTGGGCCTCACCAGGCCGCAATACAGGCCTTCGATGGCGAAGTTCTGGTCGGGCAGCACCTCGATGGGGGAATAGTCCGGGTTGCGCGGCAGCAGACGAATGCGGTCCTTGCCGATCTTCAGCAACTTGACAGTGATCTCGTCGTCGATCCGCGCCACCACGATCTGGCCGTTGCGGGCGTCGCGGGTACGGTGCACGCCGATCAGGTCACCGTCGAAGATACCTTCGTCGCGCATCGAGTCGCCGCTGACCTTGAGCAGGTAATCCGGCGAGGGCGAGAAGAACACCCGGTCCAGCACCACGTAGTCGTGGTGATCGGCATCGGCCCCGATCGGCGCACCGGCAGCCACACGCCCCAGCACCGGCAGGCGCAGGGCGTCGTCGTTGGCGGCGGCCAGTTCCAGCTCCCGCTGCGGCGCCTGCGGGGCGTGCAGCAGGCGGATGCCGCGCGCGCGGCCGGGAATCTTCTCGATGGCCCCGGCCGCTTCCAATGCGTCCAGGTGGTACTGCGCGGCGCGCACGCCCTTGAAGCCGAAGGCCTTGGCGATCTCGGTCTGCGACGGCGGCATGCCCTCGGCCTCGATCCGCTCGGCGATCATGGCCAGGATGGCCTGCTGAGTGTCGGTCAGGTTCATGATTAGTAGTAATACTACTAACGGCGAACAGGCGCAACCCCTTCTCTCTTCAAAGCTACTTCCGGCCGCTGCGCCAGATCGACCACAGGATCCAGAATCCGCCGAGGACCGCGCCGGAGAAGCCCAGTACTGCCATCGCGGTGACCCAGCGGCTGGAAAAGCCGCCGGCGCTGTTGATGACGATGGACGAGCCGATGATCAGCGCCGCAGTGACGATACCCATGGTCAGGCGGTTGCTGGCGCGGTCGATCTGGTCGCCGAACGCCTTCAGGCTGCTGACCTGTATCTGCATCTGCAGCTTGCCGCGCCGGGCCGAGCGCAGCAGCTGGTGCACGTCGCGCGGCAGGTCGTGCAGCAGGTCGACCAGCCCGCTCAAGGTGCGCTTGCCACGCCGCACCAGCACCTGCGGCGAATAGCGCTGCAGCATCGCCCGCCGCAGGAACGGCCGCGCCTCGGCGGCCATGTCGAAGTCCGGGTCGAGCTGGCGTCCCATGCCCTCCAGGGTCAGGAAGGCCTTGATCATCAGCGCCAGGTCGGCCGGCAGCACCAGTCCGTTGTCACGCAGGATCACGGTCACGTCGGTGAGCATGTTACCCATCCGCAGTTGCTTCAGCGGCACCCCGCGATACTGGTCGACGAAGGCGTCGACGTCTTCCTGCAGGCGCGCCTCGTCGACATCGCCCTGTCCCTCGGTCCAGCCCAGCAGCACATCGGCCACCGATTCGGCATCGTGGTCGACCAGTCCGTGCAGCAGGCGCACGATCTGGAAGCGGCGCGGCTCGGACACACGCCCGACCATGCCGAAGTCGATCACGCCGATGCGGCCGTCGAGCATGTAGAAGATGTTGCCGGGGTGCGGATCGGCATGGAAATAGCCGTCTTCCAGCACCATCTTCATCACTATCGCTGCGCCGGTGCGCGCCAGCTGGCAACGGTCCAGCCCGGCCGCATCAACCGCCGCCAGGTCGCGACCGGGAATGCCGTCCAGGCACTCCTGCACGTTCAGCCGCTCGCTGGTCCATTCCCAGTAGACGCGCGGGATGACGATTTCGTCGTGGCCGGCGAAGTTGGCGGCGATGCGTTCGGCATTGCGGCATTCGGCGGCGAAGTCCAGTTCCCGGCGCAGCGACTGCGCGAACTGGCGCACCATCATCCGCGGCTGGTAGCGGCGCAGCTCCTGCACCTGTTCCTCGGCGATCGCGGCCAGGTGACCGAGCAGGCGCAGGTCGGCTTCGACCACCTCGCGGATGCCGGGCCGGCGCACCTTCAGTATCACCGCGCTGCCGTCGGCCAGCCAGGCGCGATGCGCCTGCGCCAGCGAGGCCGCGGCGACCGGTCGCTGCTCGACGCTGACGAAGATCTCGTCCGGCTCGGCGCCGAGGTCTTCGCTCAGTTGCGGCAGGATCTCCTCGTACGGCAGCGCCGGTACCGCGCTCTGCAGCCGGCTCAGTTCCTCGATCCAGCGCGGCGGCAACAGGTCGACGCGGGTGGCCAGCACCTGGCCGAGCTTGACGAAGGACGGGCCAAGGTCCTGCAGCGCGCAGCGCACCCGCGACGGCACGTCCATCGCCAGCAGCTCGCCGTTGGTCTGCCAGTGCAGCAGCTTGCCGGCGCGTTCCAGCGCACCGGCCATGCCCAGCCGGCGGACCATGTCGCCGAAACCGTAGCGGATCAGCACGCCGGCAATTTCCTGCAGGCGGCCAAGGTCGCGAACCGTACCCAGCTTCTCCCACATCAGGTACCGACTCCATCATGGCGCACGCGCATGGCCGTGCTCACGACAACAGTTCTCCCAGCCCCTCGAGCGCGGCGACCACGGTCTGTCGGCGCACCGCGTCACGGTCGCCTTCGAAATGGAACACCTCGGCCCTGGCATAGCCGCCACGACGTTTCCACGCCACCCAGACCGTGCCGACCGGCTTGTCCGGCGCGCCGCCGCCGGGACCGGCGATGCCGGTCACCGCCACCGCGATGCTGCCGCCCGAATTGGCCAGCGCACCGGCGACCATTTCGATCGCCGTTTCGCGGCTGACCGCACCATGCGCTTCCAGCGTCTGCGGACGCACGCCCAGCAGCGCCTGCTTGGCCTCGTAGCTGTACGCGGCCATGCCGCAGTCGAACCACTCCGACGAGCCAGCCACGTCGGTCACGCACTTGGCGATCCAGCCGCCGGTGCAGCTTTCGGCGGTGACCAGCATCAGGCGTTCGGCCCGCAAGCGTTCGCCGAGGGATCGCGCCAGTTCGCGCAGGGCTTCGTCGCCGGGAATCGTGGGGGACATGTCGAAAATGCATTGCGGCCGGGGATACGTCCGCAGTTGTAACCCAATTCGCCGCGGTTGTCGTCCCGCCCCAAAGCGAAGCCCGCGCACCCTTGCGGATACGCGGGCTTCCGGAATTGCCGGACTCAGTAACGCAAACGCAAGGTCATGCCGTACATGCGCGGCGCGCCAAGGAAGGCGTCGTAGGTATTGAACGGATTACCCGGCACCGGCGAGACGTTCTGCAGCGGACCGTCGAAGCCGACCTGCACGTACTCGGTATCGGTCAGGTTCTGCGCCCACAGCTCGACCATCCAGCGCCCGCTGCTGGAACCGAAACCGACCCTCGCATTGACGATGGTGTAGGCATCCTGATCCTTCTCCACGTCCAGGTCGGAGCCGGTGTTGTAGTCGCCCATGTACTTGGCGCCGATGTTGAAGCGGCCGATCAGGGTGTCGGAGAAATCCCATTCGTAGGTGACCGCCAGCGAACCGGACCATTCCGGCGCGAACGGCATGGTTGCCCCCGGCAGCTTGTACAGCGCGCCGGTCGGCTCGACGAAGTCGCCGCCCGGGATGCTGTCGCCGAACGTGCTGTCGGTGTACATCAGGCCGCCCTGCAGCATCAGCCCGGGCACCGCGCGCGGCTGCCACAGGATCTCGCTGTCCAGGCCCTGCGACACCACTTCCGGAATCGAGCGCACGACGAAGCTGGTGCCCAGGAAGCTGTTGAGCTGGAAGTCCTCGTACTTCTGGTAGAACAGCGTGGCGTTCAGCAGCAAGGTGCCGTCGGCCCAGGTGGTCTTGGCGCCCAGCTCGTAGCTGTCGACGAACTCGCCGGGGAACGAGGTGTCGTTGACCGGCACGATGCCGGTGCCGCCGCTGGACAGGCCGTCGGACGACTGCACCCGATCCAGGTTGAAGCCGCCGCCCTTGTAGCCGCGCGCCGCCGAGACGTAGGTCATCACCTTCTCGTTCCAGCGGTAGGCCGCCTTCAGCGTGCCGGACCACTCCTTGTCCTCGCTCTCCTGATGGGTGACGCGACCGTTGTGCAGCGGATTCGCCCACGGCAGGCAACCGTAACCGATGACCTGCGGAATGACCTGCGGCAGCGCCGCTGCCGGCACGCCCCGTGCCAGCAGCGCGGCGGAGATGCCGGCCTGTCCGTTCGGCCCGAGCATCGCCGAGCAGCCCGGACTGCCGTTCGGGTTGCTGTACGCCGAGTCCAGCGTCTTCTCGTCGCGGGTGTAACGCAGGCCCAGGGTCAGGTCCAGCGCATCGGTGGCATGCCAGGTGTTGTTGGTGAACAGCGCCGTGCTCTTGGCATTCTGCTTGTATTGATCGTCCGCGCCCAGGCCGGCGAATACCGTGCCGAACGGCAGGCCGGTGGCTTCCGACAGGAACAACGGCGCGGTCGGCGAAGCCGCCAATGCCGGATTGACCAGCGACAGCAAGGCGACCGACAGGTAAGGCTCGTAATGCGCGCCGATCCGGTAGGTCTCGGTCCGATCCAGATCCTCGTCCGAATAGAACAGGCCGACCATCCAGTCGATGCGGTCGGTGGAACCGGTCAGGCGGAACTCCTGGCTGAAAGTGTCAAAGCCGGTGAAGGACTCGTCCTCCTCCGGGCTGCGGTACAGGATGTCGGCCGTGCTGAAGTCGTAATCCAGGCCGTTGACCGACTGCCATTCGCGTTGCGCAGTGATCGAGGTCAGCGTCGCCCCGCCCATCCACGGCAAGGTCCAGTTGACCTCGGCCGATACGCCCTTGTCCTCGATCGACTGGCTCGTGGGGCGGTTGCTGTAGGCCACGTGGTCGAACGGATCGTCGCCCGGCGCCGCCACCGCCTGTCCGCCGACCAGCGCATTGAGAATGGCGGCCGTGCCACCGACCGTGGTCTGCACCGCGGTACAGCAGTTCTCGTCGCGGCTGGTGAAATCGCCGGAGAGCAGGATCTCGAGGTCCTCGTTCGGTTCGATCAGCAGCTTGCCGCGCAGGGTATGGTAGTTCTGATCGTAGTCGTCGGTCTCGCTGCGCGGACCGCTGCCGGTCTCGACGTCCATCCAGCCGTCGCGCTTGCGCTTGGCTGCGTACACGCTGAAAGCGGCGCTGTCGTTGAACGCATCGTTGTAGCTGCCGGCCAAGCCCACCGCACCGTAGTTGCCGACCGTCACCTCGCCTTCGGCGCTCTGGGTGAAACTGGGCCGCCGGGTGACCACGTTGATGACGCCGGCGGAAGTGTTCTTGCCGAACACGGTGCCCTGCGGCCCCTTCAGCACCTCGACCCGCTCGAGCTGGCCGAGGTCGCCGAAGCCGACGCTGTTGCGCGGACGGTATACGCCATCGATGACCACGCCGACCGACGATTCCAGACCGACGTTGTCGCCGACCGTGCCGATGCCGCGGATGCGCGCGGTGGTGATGGCTTCGTTCTGGGTACTGGTGACGGTCAGGCCCGGCACCAGGATCTGCATGTCCTTGATGTCGCGCACGCCGGTGTCCTGCAGCAATTGCTCGGGCAGCGTGGTGACCGAAATCGGCACGTCCTGGATGGCTTCCTCGCGCTTCTGCGCGGTGACGGTCATGGTCGCCAGCGTCGTGGCCTCCTTGTCGCCGTCGGACTGTGCGGCCGCATCATCCTGCGCCCAGGCCTGCGGCGTCGCGCAAAGGGCCGCGATGACGGCCAGCGAAAGCAGCCTGGGCTGCGGCTTGGAATGGACCATGGTTCTCCCCTCCCCGGGAATGTCGTAGTCGTTCGTTCGTGTTGTCTGTCTTGCTTGTGTGCGTTGTCGCGTCCTGCCTGTCCTGCTCCCGAATAACTTGAACGTGATGCCTAAAACTTCAAGCGAAGCTAGCATCTTCTTGAATCCGCTTCATTTTGCAGCGCATCCATACGCCATCCCGCTGCCGGGAACGGAGATTCACGCTGACCAGTGCCGCCACTGCCCCTTCCCGCCGAAGACAATCCGGCGTCCGCGGCGAGTCCGGCATCGGTCATGTCGTCGTCATGGCCTGCGCCGGCCAATGCCGGTTCGACAGTCAATGTCGCGATTTCATACAATCGAATCGCACCGACGGGGGAAGGTTTTTCCTTCGCTATTCAACGAATCAAGCACCTGCCATCTGCGCGGCGTTGTTCCAGCCGGCACCGGCGCCTTGCAGACCCACCGCCCATGTCCAAAGCCAAGAGTGGCCCTCAGGAACATACGCCACTGATGAAGCAGTACTTCGCCGCCAAGGCGGACTACCCGGACCTGCTGCTGTTCTTCCGGATGGGCGACTTCTACGAGCTGTTCTATGACGACGCGCGCAAGGCGGCGCGGCTGCTGGACATCACCCTGACCCAGCGCGGCAGTTCGGCCGGACAGCCGATCCCGATGGCCGGGGTGCCGGTGCATGCCTACGAGGGCTATCTGGCGCGACTGGTGGCGCTGGGCGAATCGGTGGCGATCTGCGAGCAGATCGGCGACCCGGCGCTGGCCAAGGGCCTGGTCGAACGCAAGGTGGTGCGCATCGTCACTCCCGGCACCGTCACCGACGAAGCGCTGCTGAACGAGCGCCGCGACACCCTGCTACTGGCCGTCGCCCGCAGCAAGTCCGGTTACGGCCTGGCCTGGGCCGACCTGGCCGGCGGCCGTTTCCTGGTCAACGAGGTCGAAGGCGACGATGCGCTGGAGGCCGAACTGGCGCGGCTGGAACCGGCCGAGTTGCTGCTGCCGGATGAAGAAGGCTGGCCGGCGTTCCTGACGCAGCGCAGCGGCATCCGCCGGCGCGCGCCGTGGCTGTTCGATGCCGACAGCGGTCGCCGCCAGCTGCTGCAATTCTTCGGCCTGCATGATCTGACCGGCTTCGGCATCGAGGACAAGCCGCTGGCCACCGCGGCCGCCGGCGCCCTGCTCGGCTACGTCGAGGAAACCCAGAAGCAGCGGCTGCCGCACCTGACCGCGATCGCGGTGGAATCGGCCGCCGATGCCATCGCGATGAACGCGGCCACCCGCCGCCATCTGGAACTGGACACCCGCATCGACGGCGACAGCCGGCATACCCTGCTCGGCGTGCTGGACGCCACCATCACCCCGATGGGCGGCCGCCTGCTGCGGCGCTGGCTGCACCGCCCGTTGCGCGACCGCGAGGTACTCGGCCAGCGCCAGCAGGCAGTGGCCACGCTGATCGACAGCGGCGCCGAGCACGCTCTGCGCGACCGCTTCCGCGCGCTGGGCGACATGGAGCGCATCCTGACCCGGGTCGCCCTGCGTTCGGCGCGCCCGCGCGACCTGTCCACCCTGCGCGATGGTCTGGCCCTGCTGCCGGACGTGGCCGCAATCCTCGAACCGCTGGATTCGCCGCGCCTGCGCGCACTGGCGGCGGAACTGGGTTCGCACGGCGATACCGCCGCCCTGCTGGCCGCTGTGGTGGAAGCGCAGCCACCGCTGAAACTGGCCGATGGCGGCGTCATCGCCGCCGGCTTCGACGCCGAACTGGACGAACTGCGCCTGCTCAGCAGCAATGCCGACCAGTTCCTGATCGACCTGGAAGCCCGCGAGCGCGAGGCCAGCGGCATCGCCACGCTGAAGGTCGGCTACAACCGCGTGCACGGCTACTACATCGAGATCAGCAAGGGCCAGGCCGACAAGGCGCCGGTGCATTACACCCGACGCCAGACCCTGACCAATGCCGAGCGCTACATCACCGAGGAACTGAAATCCTTCGAGGACAAGGTGCTGTCGGCGCGCGAACGCGCGCTGGCCCGCGAGAAGCTGCTGTACGAACAACTGCTGGACGCG
Source organism: Pseudoxanthomonas kalamensis DSM 18571 (assembly GCF_010211745.1). GTDB lineage: Bacteria > Pseudomonadota > Gammaproteobacteria > Xanthomonadales > Xanthomonadaceae > Pseudoxanthomonas_A > Pseudoxanthomonas_A kalamensis. The sequence continues at coordinate 389,740 of NZ_PDWQ01000004.1, forward strand.
CTGAACCGGCAACTGGAGCCGCTGAAGCGCTGCGCCGGCGCGCTGAGCGAACTGGACGTGCTGGCCGCCTTCGCCGAACGCGCGCAGGCGCTGGACTGGAACCGACCGCAGCTTTCGGACGAACCGGGATTGCGGATCGAACGCGGTCGCCATCCGGTGGTCGAGGCGGTCCGCGAGGAGCCGTTCGAGCCCAACGACCTGGACCTGCATCCGGATCGCCGCATGCTGGTCGTCACCGGTCCCAACATGGGCGGCAAGAGCACCTACATGCGGCAGAACGCGCTGATCGTGCTGCTGGCCCACATCGGCAGCTTCGTCCCGGCCAGCCGCGCGGTGATCGGTCCGATCGACCGCATCCTAACCCGGATCGGCGCCGGCGACGACCTCGCCCGCGGCCAGTCCACCTTCATGGTCGAAATGGCCGAGACCAGCTACATCCTGCACCACGCCAGCGAACACTCGCTGGTGCTGATGGACGAGATCGGTCGCGGCACCTCCACCTACGACGGCCTGGCACTGGCCGATGCGGTCGCCCGCCACCTGGCCCGGGTCAATCGCTGCTACACGCTGTTCGCCACCCACTACTTCGAACTGACCGCGCTGGCCGGCGACGGCGAGGACAGCGGCATCGCCAACGTGCACCTCGACGCCGTCGAGCACGTCGACAGCCAGGGCAACGACGCCCTGGTGTTCATGCATGCGGTCAAGGAAGGCGCCGCCGACCGCAGTTTCGGTTTGCAGGTGGCGGCGCTGGCCGGCCTGCCGAAAACCACCCTGCAACAGGCGCGACGGCGGCTGGCCGAACTGGAACAGCGTGGCCGCGAGAGCCACGCTGCGCAGATGGCGCCGCAGGCGCTGGACGTGCCACAGCAGTTCGGCCTGTTCGCCGCAGCACCCTCGGCCGCGCAGGAAGCACTGGCCGCGCTGGAGCCGGACGAACTGACCCCGAAGCAGGCACTGGAAGCGCTGTACCGGCTGAAAGCGCTGCTGTAGGCGACGGCGGGAAATGCCTTCCCATACCGCACCGGGCAGCGATCGCATCGACGGCGAGCAGGACGTCGCCGTCATCGGCGCCGGCGCGGCCGGGCTGATGTGCGCGATCACCGCCGGCGCGCGCGGGCGCCGCGTGCGCGTGCTCGACCACGCCAACAAGGTCGGCAAGAAGATCCTGATGTCCGGCGGCGGCCGCTGCAATTTCACCAATACCGGCACCGGGCCGGCGAATTTCCTGTCCGCCAACCCGCATTTCTGCAAGTCGGCGCTGGCCCGCTACACCCCGGCGGACTTCATCGCCCTGGTCGAGCGTCACCACATCAACTACCACGAGAAGGAACTCGGCCAGCTGTTCTGCGATGAATCCTCGAAGCAGATCGTGCGCATGCTGCTGGACGAATGCGCGGTCGTCGGCGCCGACGTACATACGCAGTGCACGGTGAACGGCATCGAGCGCATCGGCGACCATCATTTCCGCCTGGACACCACGCTGGGCGTTGTCGAGTGCGAATCGCTGGTGATTGCCAGCGGCGGATTGTCGATTCCCAGCCTGGGCGCCAGCGGTTTCGGCTACGACATCGCGCGCCGCTTCGGCCACACGGTGCTGCCAACCCGTGCCGGCCTGGTGCCGCTGACCCTGAGCGGCAAGCATCAGGAACGCCTGCAGGACCTGTCCGGGGTGTCGTTCGAGGTCGAAGCGCGCTGCAACGGCGCCGCCTTCCGCAACCAGTTGCTGATTACCCATCGCGGCATCAGCGGGCCGGCGATCCTGCAGATTTCCTCGTACTGGCAACCCGGCGACGACCTGCTCCTGGATCTGCTGCCCGACGAAGATGCGTTCGGCTGGCTGCAGGCGCAACAACAACGCCGGCCGGACGCGGAACTGAAGACCGCGCTGGCCGAGGTACTGCCGAAACGTTTCGCCCAGCGCTTGTGCGAGGTCTGGCTGCCGAACCGGCCGCTGAAGCAGTACACCCCGGCGCAACTGCGCGAAGTGGCCGCCGTGCTGTCCGCATGGCCGCTGGTCGCCAGCGGCACCGAAGGCTACCGCACCGCGGAAGTCACCTTGGGCGGGGTGGATACGCGCGAGATTTCTTCCAGCACGATGATGTCGCGCAAAGTGCCGGGGCTGTTCTTCGTCGGCGAAGTGCTCGACGTCACCGGCTGGCTGGGCGGATACAACTTCCAGTGGGCCTGGGCGTCCGGCCATGCCGCCGGCAGTGTGGCCTGACGCCGGCTTTCGATCATCATTTCACGGAATGCTGCAGTGCGAGAGATTGGCTGCGGCATGCTTTTGCGTGCATTCGATAGGCGATGCGTATCCGTGGCATTCGAAATATCGAATATCCCTGCCGTCGACCCGCGCCTATAGTCGTCGCCACGGTGCCGGCATGCAGACAGCGCATTCCTCGCGGAATCCCACGCTTCGGCGATGCGGAAGTGCCTGCCCGCACATCCAATCGACGAACGGAGGGAGACAGCGATGAACAACAGCCAGAACACATCCGGAAAATGCCCGGTCATGCACGGCGGCAACACCCATGCCGGCGCTTCGGTGATGGAGTGGTGGCCGAACGCCCTGAACCTGGACATCCTGCATCAGCACGACCGCAAGACCGATCCGCTGGGCGAGGGCTTCGACTATCGCGAAGCATTGAAAGCACTCGACGTCGATGCGCTGAAAAAGGACCTGCATGCGCTGATGAACGACAGCCAGGACTGGTGGCCGGCCGACTGGGGCCACTATGGCGGTCTGTTCATCCGCATGGCCTGGCACGCGGCCGGTTCGTACCGGATCGCCGATGGCCGTGGTGGCGCCGGCACCGGTAACCAGCGCTTCGCGCCGCTGAACTCGTGGCCGGACAACGTCAGCCTGGACAAGGCGCGTCGGCTGCTGTGGCCGATCAAGAAGAAGTACGGCAACGCGGTCAGCTGGGCCGACCTGATCATCCTGGCCGGCACCATCGCCTACGAGTCGATGGGCTTGAAGACCTTCGGCTTCGCCTTCGGCCGCGAGGACATCTGGCATCCGGAGAAAGACACCTACTGGGGCGCCGAGAAGGAATGGCTGGCGCCCAGCGACGAACGCTACAGCGACGTCGATCAGCCGGAAACCATGGAGAACCCGCTGGCCGCGGTGCAGATGGGCCTGATCTACGTCAATCCCGAAGGCGTCAACGGCCATCCCGACCCGCTGAAGACCGCCGCCCAGGTGCGCGAGACCTTCCGACGCATGGCGATGAACGACGAGGAGACCGTGGCCCTGACCGCCGGCGGCCACACCGTCGGCAAGACCCACGGCAACGGCGACGCCGCCGCGCTCGGCCCCGACCCGGAAGCGGCCGACGTGGAAATGCAGGGCCTGGGCTGGGCCAACCCCAACCAGCACGGCAAGGCGGCCAATGCCGTCACCTCCGGCCTGGAAGGTGCCTGGACCACCCATCCGACCACGTTCGACATGGGCTTCTTCGACATGCTGTTCGGCCACGAGTGGGAACTGCGCAAGTCGCCGGCCGGTGCCCAGCAGTGGGAGCCGGTGGACATCAAGGACGCCGACAAGCCGCTCGACGCCAGCGACCCCTCGGTTCGCCACAACCCGATGATGACCGACGCCGACATGGCGATGAAGATGGACCCGACCTACCGCGCGATCTGCGAGAAGTTCATCGCCGACCCGGACTACTTCAAGGACAGCTTCGCCCGCGCCTGGTTCAAGCTGACCCATCGCGACATGGGTCCGAAGGCCCGCTACATCGGCCCGGACGTACCTGCCGAAGACCTGGTCTGGCAGGACCCGGTGCCGGCCGGCAGCACCGGCTACGACGTCGCCGCGCTGAAGGCGAAGATCGCCGCCAGCGGCCTCGGCATCGGCGAGATGGTCGCCACCGCCTGGGACAGCGCACGCACCTACCGCGGCTCGGACATGCGCGGCGGCGCCAACGGCGCGCGCATCCGCCTGGCCCCGCAGAAGGACTGGGAAGGCAACGAACCGGCCCGGCTGGCGAAAGTGCTGGCGGTGCTGGAACCGCTGGCGCAGGCCGCCGGCGCCTCGCTGGCCGACACCATCGTGCTGGCCGGCACTGTCGGCGTCGAACAGGCGATCAAGGCCGCCGGCTTCGATGTGGCGGTGCCGTTCGCGCCCGGCCGCGGCGACGCCAGCCAGGCGCAAACCGACGCCGAATCCTTCGAACCGCTGGAACCGCTGGCCGACGGCTATCGCAACTGGCTGAAGAAGGACTACGTGGTCACCCCCGAGGAGCTGATGCTCGACCGCACCCAGTTGCTGGGCCTGACCGCGCCGGAAATGACCGTACTGGTCGGCGGTCTGCGCATGCTCGGCACCAACCATGGTGGCACGAAGCACGGCGTGTTCACCGACCGCGCAGGCGCGCTGACCACCGACTTCTTCGTCAACCTGACCGACATGGGCAATACCTGGGTCAAGGCCGGCGACCACTACGAGATCCGCGACCGCAAGACTGGTGCGGTGAAGTGGACCGCCAGCCGCGTCGACCTGGTGTTCGGATCGAACTCGGTGCTGCGTGCCTATGCCGAGGTCTACGCCCAGGACGACAACAAGGAGAAGTTCGTCCGCGACTTCGTCGCTGCCTGGACCAAGGTGATGAACGCCGACCGCTTCGATCTGGCCTGAGACCCGTCGATGGGTTGGCCGGCGGGCGGACCGATCACCGGTCCGCCCGCCGCCGTCTCACGTTAGTCGCGGTTTTCCAAAATCCGAACCTTCCCGCGGTAGGATGGCGCCAGGCCGGCACCCGGCCTGGACATCCCATTCCATCGCCCAGGAGGGCAACCCGACATGAGTCAATCCTCGCTCGCCGAAGAGCTTTTCACCCAGTTGCAGGGTGCCCCGCTGCAGCAGCTGTCGCAGCAACTCGGCGCCGGCCAGATGCAGACCTCGAGCGCCATTGGCGCGGCCCTGCCGCTGCTGCTCGGTGCGCTGGGCAAGAACGCCGCGCAGCCCTCCGGAGCCGAGGCCCTGCTCGGTGCGCTGCAGAAGGACCACAACACCGGCATGGATCTGGGCGGCCTGCTCGGCGCCGTGCTCGGCAGCGGCGCGCCGTCCCGACAGACCAATGGCGAAGCCATCCTCGGCCACGTGCTGGGCGGTCGCCAAGGCACGGCCGCAGCCAGCCTCGGCGAAGCCACCGGCCTGGGCAGCGACAAGGCCGGCCAGCTGATGAAGCTGCTGGCGCCGATCGTGATGTCGTTCCTGGCCCAGCGCTTCCTGTCCGGCAACAGCGGCAACGCCAGCGCCGGCGACCTCGGCAGCCTGCTCGGCCAGGAGCGCCAGGTCGCGCAGCAGCAGGGCGGCCTGGGCGGCGGCCTGCTGGGCGCGGTGCTGGATCAGGACGGTGACGGCCAGCTTGGCCTCGGCGATCTGCTCAAGCTGGGCGGCCTGTTCGGCAAGCGCTGAGCGCCGCCGGTTCAGGCACAAAAAAAGCGCCGGGCATTGCCCGGCGCTTTTTCGTTCGCGTTGCCGCGAAACCTTACAGCGGCTGCACCTGGTCGGCTTGCATGCCTTTCTGGCCCTGCACGGCGACGAAGGTGACCTGCTGGCCTTCCTGCAACGACTTGAAGCCGTTGCCCACGATGGAACGGTAGTGGACGAACAGGTCGGGGCCTTCGCTCTGGGTGATGAAACCAAAACCCTTGGCGTCGTTGAACCACTTGACGGTGCCGGTCTGACGGTCGGACATCTGATGTAACTCCTGAAACGGATGAAAAAAATCACGGCCTGGACCTTCCGGACCGAGACTGGGTTTGCAGGCGCAGGTAACGCGGTGAGATGTAGCCGATCGTCGGATCTACTGCATCGGGTCACGATTCACTGTGGCCCAGGCAAGCACAGTGCCGCGCACGATACGCAGGTTCGGGCAAAAAAGCGAGCCCGTTCAGGAAACGGCCGCCGGCTCGGCCAGCGGCCGCAGGGCCGGGTCCAGCGCCACCCGCTGGTCGAACACGAAACAGCGGCCGTCGTAGCCCTGCCCGCCGACCCGCTCGAAATACCCCAGGATGCCCCCGTCCAGCTGCAGCACATTGTCCATGCCGGACTGGCGCATCCACAGCGCCGCCTTCTCGCAGCGGATGCCGCCGGTGCAGAAACTGACCACGGTGGCCACGGCCAGCGCCTCGCGGTGCGGCTCCAGCGCCTGCGGCAGGTCGGTGAACTTGGCGATCGGCAGGGTCAGCGCGCCTTCGAAGGTGCCGTAGGCCACCTCCTGCGCATTGCGGGTATCCAGCATCACCAGCGGCCGGCCATCGTCGTCATGCCCCTGCCGCAGCCAGCCTGCCAGGGTTTCCGGCGCCACCGCCGGCGCCCGCTGCCGCAGCGGGTCGGCCTGCGGGCGGTCGAAGCGGATGATCTCCGGCTTGAGCTTGACCTTGAGCCGGGCGAACGGGCACGCCTGGCTCCAGCTGCGCTTGACCTGCAGGGCGGCGAAGCGCGGATCGGTGGTCAGCCGCTGCAGGAGTCCGTCCACCGCCGCCTCGTCACCGGCCAGGAACAGGTTGATCCCCTCGCCCGCCACCAGCACCGTGCCGCGCAATTCCAGCGCCTCGGCCGCTTCGCGCAACTGCGCGGCCAGCGCCGACGGGTCGTCGATGCGGACGAAATGGTAGGCGGCGATGTTCAATATCATCCGCGCATTCTACCGGCGCCGACGCCCGGCGGCCGCTTCAGCGCAGCAGCAGGTACGGCAGGGCCAGGGTCAGGCCCAGTATCGCCAGCATCGCCGCCAGCATGCCCAGCACGTAGCCTGGACGCGCCCGCAGCAGGCCGAGGAAGGTTTCCGCACGCCCTTCCCTCAACGCCTGTTCGCGCTCGGCTTTCGCCGTTCGGCTGCGCGCGGCCTGGTAGTCGCGCATCAGCTCACGCGCCTGCGGCAGTTTCGCTTCGTCGGAAATCCAGATGCCGCCGGCCGTGATCCCCCACATGCCGGGCCGGGTTTCGTAGAAGGCGATGCCGTGTTCGTCGAGCCAGGCGCGCACCTCGTCGGCCTCGTCGTCGGGAACGTTGCGCAGGTTGAGCAGCAATCGGGACATCGTCGGCAGCATAGCCGATCGACCGTCCGCACCAGCCGCCGGCCATAATGCATGGATGCATACCGCCTGCCGCATTCGATGAAACCCGCCCGCGTCGCCGTGGTCGGCGCCGGCCCGGCCGGGCTGATGGCCGCCGAAACGATCCGTGCCGCCGGCCATGCGGTCGACCTGTACGAGGCCAAGGGTTCGGGCGGACGCAAGTTCCTGATCGCCGGCAAGGGCGGGTTGAACCTGACCCATTCGGAACCGCTGGACGCCTTCGTCTCCCGCTACCGCGAACGCGCCGACGCCGTCGGCGACTGGTTGCGCGAGTTCGGCCCCGACGCCCTGCGCGACTGGGCGCGCAGTCTGGGCGTGGAAACCTTCGTCGGCAGTTCCGGACGCGTGTTCCCCGCCGACCTGAAAGCCGCGCCGCTGTTGCGCGGCTGGATCCGCCGCTTGCGCGAACAGGGCGTGCGCTTCCACGTTCATCATCGCTGGCAGGGCTGGGACGACGCCGGCCGCCTGCATTTCGACACCCCGGAGGGCGACCTCCGCGTCGATGCCGACGCCACGGTGCTGGCGCTGGGCGGCGGCAGTTGGCCGCAACTCGGCTCGGACGGCACCTGGCCATCGCTGCTGCAGGCACATGGGGTGGAGGTGGCGCCACTGCGGCCGTCCAACTGCGGTTTCGACATCGGCTGGAGCGAACACTTCGCCCAGCGCCATGCCGGCGCACCGCTGAAACCGGTGGTGGCGCACTGGCAGGACGAGCACGGCCAACCGCACACCCTGCAAGGCGAATGCGTGCTGACCGCGACCGGCATCGAAGGCAGCCTGATCTACGCGCTGTCGGCGCCGTTGCGCGAGCAGATAGAACGCGATGGCCATGCGCGGCTGGAACTGGACCTGGCACCGGGACGAACGCAGCAACGACTGCACGCCGACTTGCAACGCCCGGCCAACGGTCGCAGCTTCAGCGAACGCCTGCGCCGTCAGGCCGGCCTGGGCGGCGCCCGTGCCGCCCTGCTGCGCGAATGCACGGATCAAGCGCAGCGCGAAGATCCCGCCACGCTGGCGCAACTGATCAAGCGGCTGCCGTTGCGTCTGCGCCAACCGCGACCGCTGGCCGAAGCGATCAGCAGCGCCGGCGGCGTGCGGCTGGAGGCGATGGACGCGACGCTGATGCTGCACGCATTGCCCGGCATATTCTGCGCCGGCGAAATGCTCGACTGGGAAGCGCCGACCGGCGGCTACCTGCTTACCGCCTGCTTCGCCAGCGGACATCGCGCCGGGCATGGCGTGCTGCACTGGTTGCAGTCGCGATAGCCGGTCGAAGCAACGGCATCGCCCGGAAAGTGGTCGCCCGCATTGGCCGCGAATGGCGTCGTTGGACGGCCATCGCGCGGCGGATGCGGGCGTGCGAACAAGGTAACGGCCGCGCCGTTGAATTTGGGTTAGCGAACGCGGTCAATTCGATGACAAGCTGAACATGTGATTCATGCACCTGCGCGTTTTTCGCAACGCAACATGGCGTTCAATACCATCGGGACGTTCAGCGCAGCTGGCTGTCCTTGCTGCCGCGACGGTTGTAGCCGCCATGCGAACCCTCCTCCGCATCCTCAGCTTCCTGGCACGCCACGCACAGACGCACGCCGGGTACCGCCTTGCGTCGCGCTTCCGGAATCGGCGCATCACATTCTTCGCAGCGGCTCAGGCCCGGTCCACGCGCCATCCGGCTGCGAGCGCGCTGGATGGCGTCCTTCACCGTCGCATCGATCTGGTCCTGCACCGCGCCGTCGCCGGCCCATCCGGTCGCCATGATGTTCCCCCGGCCTTGTGGAAGTGCATCAGCATACCTCCCGCCCATGCGCGCAGCATCCCGGCAAGATGAACGCGGAGGTCTCCGCCAGCCGTTCATCGCATGTTGCGCCGCCATACTCCCCGACGCCGGATTCGCAGTATGCTGCGCATGCGGCAGGGAGGAACCCCGGCATGTTCGGTCTGGCATTGCTCGCGGCGTTGACAGTCGCCAACATGGCTCCCGTGGAAGCACCACGGGCGATGGCAGAGTCCGTCCCGCCGACACCGGACCAGATACTGGCCATTCCCGACGCCCTGCGCGAGCAACTGCAGCAACGGGTCATCGACCCCACCCAATCCAGGGAACAGCGCCTGGAAAGGCTGGCCGACTTCCTGTTCCACGAGGACGGTCTCGGCATGACCTACGAATACGACGCCAGCTACACGGTGGCCGAAGCCTTCCAGACCCGTCGCGCGAATTGCCTGACCTTCACCCTGCTGACGGTCGCATTGGCGCGCGAGGCCGGCCTGGAGGCCTACGGCCAGCAGATCGAGGAAACCCTGTCCTGGCGCCAGGAAGCCAATACCGTCTATCGCACCAACCACGTCAATGCCGGCGTGCGCATCTACCAGCGCAAGCTCAGCGTCGATGTGGCGCAGGATTCGGTGATCGCACGCAACCCGCCCGAACGCATCGCCGACAACCGCCTGCTGGCGCACTACTACAACAATCGCGCTGCCGAGCTGCTCGCCGAAGGCCGGATGGACGCCGCCTGGGCGTACTCCGTGCGTTCGCTGGAGCTGGACCCCGACTACGCCACCAGCTGGAGCAATGCCGGGGTCGTGCAACTGCGCATGGGGCATGGCGACGAGGCCGAGCGTTATTACCTACACGCGCTGTCGTTGCAACCTTCGCACGAGGGAACGCTGTTCAATCTGGCGGCCTATTACCAGCGCAGCGAACAGACACGCAAGGCTGCCTCGATCAACCGGCGCTTGAATGCGGTGCAGGCGCGCGATCCCTTCTTCCAGTACGTCCGTGCTTCCGAATACGAGCGCCAAGGCAACTATGCCGACGCCGTGAAGTACTACAAGCGCGCAATCGACCTGTACGCCGGCGAACACCGCTTCCACTTCGGGCTCGCTCGTGCCTACCTGCTGATGGGCGATACTCGTCGCGCCAGCCATGCCCTGGTTCGCGCCAGCGAACTCAGCCAGGGCGAGGCTCGACAGCATTACCAGGCCAAGCTGGATACGCTGCGCAAGCGCCTCAACTGATCACAGGCAGCCGGCATGGCTGCCCCCCCCCGAGTCACAACACTCGACACAAACCGCCCCGGCAATCATAACTCCGGCGTGGAATCGGCAATGATCTCCATCGCCTCCTTGGCACGCTGCTCCTGTCGGCGGATTTCTTCCGGCGTCCATTGCTTCGATGTCGACGGAGCGGCAGATGGCTCGGCCGGCCGGCTCCCTGCCGACATGGGCACTGCCCTTGCCTGTGTTGAGGAAGATCGCGCCTGAACCGGCATCTCATGGACAACCGGAACCTCCGTCTTCCCCGCCCGGGCCGTGATCGAAGTCAACCCATGTGTCAACACGGAAACTGCAACCCAGACTACCAACAGGAACAAGCCAAACGACACGACCAACCCCAGCAACTTTCCCCCGGCCAGATACAGCAACGCTTGCGCACCATGACCACGACCACGACCACGGCTTCGCCCCCCATATCGGATCCGGTCTTCCAGTGCTCCGAGCATGCGCTCGCTTATTCCAGCGGCCAGCTTTCCTGCCTGCTGCACCCTGTCCTGTCCAAACTCGCCATTGCGAGTCTCTCGCCCCGGTGCAAACCGCATGATTTCGTCAGTGGGCAACGGCCCCAACATCTCCCGCAAGTCATTGCCGTCAACCAATTGGACGTGGCCCAGCTTGGTCGCCGACTCAATGGCCTTGCGGGTAAATTCACCGGTCGTGACCAGGATGGCTCCCGTGGCTCCTTCGTTGACCATCAGCCCGATGAGTTGATGTACCTCATTGTGTGGTACCTGATAAGCATTCCAGCCCTTGCACTGGACCAGTATGTATTGGTCGTCCTGTCGCAGCTTGAGATCGATTCCACCATCGAATCGTTGGCCGCTGGCACCCGTACCCACGTGTTCGACCCGATATCCCTGCTGGCGGTAATGCTCGGCCAGCAGAACCTCCAGGCGGTCCCAGCGCAATCTGGACACGCCATCGTCCCGGCGAATTTTGACCTGCTTGAGCCCCTGTCGCTTCATGTTTCCATCTGCCATCTCCCCTGCACTCCATGAAACGGGAACGAACGCTGCAAATCAAGAACAGGCCCTTCCTCGGGAGGTGGCACGAAGACCCACTACGGCATGGTGGCCTGATCCGAGTCGGGCCGCGCAGCCTCAAACCACCGCGGTCACCACGATCTCGACCTTCCACGCCGGATTGGCCAGCTTCGCTTCCACCGTTGCGCGCGATGGCGCGCTGCCTGCGACCACCCAGGCATCCCAGGCCCGGTTCATGCCGTCGAAATCGGCGATGTCGGCCAGGTAGATCTGCGCGCGCAGGATCTTCGTCTTGTCACTGCCGACCTGTGCCAGCAAGTCATCGATGGCCGCCAGCACTTCGGCCGTCTGCACCTCGATGCCCGCGTCGGGACTCTCGGGAATCTGCCCGGCCAGATAGACCACACCGTTGTGGATGCTGGCCTCGGACATGCGCGGGCCGGCGTCGATGCGCTGGATCATTCTGGATACTCGTTGCAGGAAAGGGACCGGCACGGTAGCCGGCGCGCCTTCGCAAGACAAGCGCGCCGTGTCAGCGGTGGCCCAGCGCGTAATCCAGTGCGGCACGGACCGCGGCCACCTGGGCGTCGTTGCACTGGGCCGGGGTCGCGCGCGGGCTGTCCGGGTAGACCTCGGTAGTGGTGCGGTAGCGGGCGTCGGTGACGCTGGCGCACAGGCCCAGCACGTTGCAGTCGTATTCGATCACGCCCGGCGCCACCACCGGCGAACCGATGATCTCGCCGTTGTCGTCGGCCGGGGCGATGTGGGTCACTTCGGCCACCGCTGCATTGACCGCTTGCTGGAAGGCCGGCTCCGGCGCCGCGCTGTCGGCGCACAGGTAGAACCCGTCCGGAATGGTTCCCGGCACGAACGGCTTGCCATCGCGCGCGGCCAGCGCCGGCCGGAATTCGCTTTCGTCGCTGTCGGTGGTCTCGTGCAGGTCAATGTGCAGCAGAAAGCGGCCCCGCAGCGGTGCCACCAGGGCCATCAGCGCAGCGGATTCCTGCACCGTGCTGCCGACGCGGAACGAGCGGTTCGGGTCCACCGCATCGGCATTCCAGCGCTGGATGCGCTCGTAGCCCCAGGGACTGACGCAGGGCGCGACCAGCAGGTTGATCCGCCCGGCATGGTCTTCGCCACGGGTTTCCAGAAACTGCAACGCGCCATGCACGCCGCTGGTTTCGTAACCGTGCACGCCGCCTGTCACCAGCGCGCAGGGCAAGGCCTCGTCCCAATCCTTGCTGCGCACCGCGAACAACGGCAGGCGCTGCGGCGGATAGTCGAGTTCGCCGTATTGCGCCACGTCGAAGCGGCCGCGCAAAGCATCGATGCGCAACAGCACCTCGTCGGCGTAACTGCGCTGTGGTTGCTGGCGCGCCCGCCATGCCGAAACCTCGGCCTCGCCCCAGGCCACGCCGGGGCTGCCGATCGGATAGAAACCGGTACTCACGTCGGGAAGATTCCGCTTGTCGAATGGAAACCCGACTTTACACCCGAGGACCGGCCTGCCGTCCCTGCCTCAGGCTTCGACCTGTCCCGTCTGCTTTTCCTGTTCGGTGGCATCGCGCACCTCGGCCACTTGCACATCGAAGTGCAGGGTCTTGCCGGCCAGCGGATGATTGCCGTCGATCCTGACTTCGTTCTCGCCGACGTCCATCACCGTCACCAGCACCGGGCCGCGCTGGCTCTGGGCCTGGAACTGCATGCCCGGCTCGACCTTGTCCACCCCCTTGAAGGCATCCCGCGGCAGGGTCTGCACCAGCGCATCGTTGCGCACGCCATAAGCTTCTTCCGGCTTGACCTCGACCTTCAGCGCATCGCCGGCCTGCTTGCCTTCCAGCGCCTTCTCCAGGCCCGGAATGATGTTGCCGGCGCCGTGGAAATAGCGCAGCGGCTGCGATTCCGGCGATTTGTCGAGCACCTGGCCGGCATCGTCGGTCAGGGTGTAATGAATGCTGGCAACACGGGCAGCGGTGATCTCCATGGATGATCTCCTTGGTATTCGAGAAAAGGGAAATGCGGTATCCGACCTGCACCGGCAGACTCACGATGCAGCAATGGAAACGCCGCACGGACACCTTAATGGCTGCACTGCCGATACGCAAACCGCGCAATCGATGCAGGCGGATTCGTCCGCGGATCGCCGGTTCTAGGCCGGAATGGAACCGGCGACGGCTTCGGCATCATCGCCATCGTCAACGGTTTCGCGCCCGCGAGGCAACGGTGGAATGACCAGGGTGGTGCATTCCTCGTAGCGCGCCGATGGCAGATCGCGCAACGGCAGGCGATCGGCGCGGAAGCTTTCGATCGGCAGACGTGCCGCTTCGTACAGGATCACTTCGTGCCCGGGCGGATACCAGCGCAGCAACCGATCGACCAAGGCCTGCAAGGCTTCGCTGTCGGCGTGGAACCGACTGCACGACAGATCGCCCGACAGGGTCACCTGCCACAACAGGACCAGTCCGCCGGTATCGGGGCAACGGTCGTCGACCATGAACTGGGTCGCCTCCATCGACTGCACGCCACGCTGGCCGGGATCGATGCCGAGATCGGCATACAGACAGGCCTCGGCGGAAACGCCCGGCTCCATCCGCGCCGGGATGCCTTCGGCGCGCGCCTTGCGCACCACCGCATGCGGCACGTCGGCGAACACGCCCGGATGTCCGTAGAACGCCGCGCACACCCGCTTGCCGGCGCGCACTTCGGCCATGATCGCCGCCTCCATCTCGCGATAGGTCTGCCTGCGGTCCTTGCCGGGGGCGTAATGGGCGCCGAGGTTGATCGCATCGGGGCGGAAATCGCGGATCATCGCCAACGCGAACGGATCGACCAGGCAGAACACCACCTCGGCCTCGCGGATTTCCGACAGGCAGCGCTCGCTGGCATGGCGACCGAAATCGATGCCGCACCCCACCACCACCAGGCCCGCCCCCGACTCCACGGCTTCGGACTCGCCAGCGCGGACCGTGCGGTCGCGGCCTTCCTGCTTGGCCCGGTACAACGCCTGGTCGGCCTGGTGGATCAGCTGTTCCAGCGTGGCGGCATTGCCGTTCGCCTGGCAGACCCCGTAGCTGATGCTGAAGTGCACGGTCTGCCCGAACACGCTGATCGGTTCGATGCGCTCGCGCAGGCGTTGCAGCAGGGCCTCGGCCTGCGCGGCATCGGCTTCCAGCAGGATGGTGAATTCGTCGCCGCCGCTGCGACCGGCAATGCCCCGGTCGCCGACGATTTCGCCGATCCAGGCACCGAGCGAACGCAAGGCCTCGTCGCCGGCGGCATGGCCATGATGGTCGTTGACGCCCTTGAAACGGTCGATGTCGGCCACGATCGCGGTGAACGGCTGCCCGGTCTTGCGGGTGCGGGCGAAGGCCTCCTCGCCCAGCTTGCGCGCCTGCTGGTAGTTGTACAGGCCGGTCAGGCTGTCGTGCTCGGACTGCCAACGGTAGCGGCGGCGATCGCGGAACGAACGCCGCAGGATGCTGATCAGCAGGGCGGCGAGTAGCAGCAAGCTGCCGATGCCGGCGACCAGCAGCCACTGCCGGCGCTTGGTCGTGGCGATCTGCAGTTCGGACAGCTCCTTTTCCGCTTCCAGCCGGGCGATCTGCTGTTCCTTCAGCTCGGTGTCGAACTCGACCTGCAGATACGCCAGCCGCCGCTCGCGCGCCTCCGCCTCGGCCACCTCGGCCGCAGCCATCGCACGCTTGGTCCAGGACAACGCTCCCGTCAGATCGTCACGTCGCTCGGCCAACTTGGCGAGCAGGCTCTGGATCTCGGCGAGCGCAGTATGCGACTCCCTGGACGAATAATGATCCAACGCGCCGGTCAAGTACGCCTGCGCCTGGTCGAAATCCCGACCCAGCTCGATCATGCTTTCGGCCATGACCAACTTGTCGCTCCAGGCGCCGTCCTGATAGCCAATCGCTTCAAAATCAGCCAGCGCCTGCCGCGCCCAGTGCAGTGCCTCGGCTTGGCGGCCCTGCCGCAGCGCCATCTTGCCGATGCCGTATTTGCCGTTGGCGACAAAAATGCGATCGTCGACCTTTGCACACAACTCGACCTGGCGTCGCCGCCAGCGTTCCGATTCACGAAAGTTGCCGGAATATTCTTCAGCCAGCGCCACATCCCCCGCAGCCAGACACAGCGCCCGGGGCTCACCCTCGGCTTCGGCCGCCTCCAGCCCGCGACGCGCCAGCTCCCGCGCCTTGACGTACTCGCCGACCAGAACGTGCAGATAGCTAGCCACCCCCATCAGCCCTGCCGACGCCTCCGGAGCCGCGGACACGGAAGACAGACCCTCATTCAGCCAGGCAAAGGCCTGTGGCCATCTCTCGCTGTTGGCGGCGATGCTGATGGCGGTGGTATAGGCGCGCAAGCGCAGGTCCGCCGGCAGGTCCTGCTGCTGCAACAAATCGCCGAAGCCGTCCAGGGCCGCCGCATTTTCGCCGGCGATGCCGAGGTTGCGCAGGCGGACGTATTCGATGCGCCGGTGCTGTTCGGGCGAAAGCTGCGCTTGTCCCTCATTCAGCGCCGCAATCTTCTCGTTGGATTCGCGCCAGTGCGCGGCGATCCCCAGCCGCTCGATTTCCCTGACCTGCGGTTCCAGCGCTTCGTTGGCGAACGCCGGCTTGCCGGCGAACGTCAGCAGGAAAAGGGAAACCGCGGTGAATGCCTGCCTGCGCATGCGCTGACCGTCCATGCCGCGACGCAGGTCAGTCGTAGGCCTTGATGATGTGGTTGATGGCGAACATCCCGTCCTCCAGGCCGGTCAACCGCTTGATTGTCTCGTAATCCTTTTCGAGCATGGCCTTGCGCTCCTCATCCGACAATCCGGCATGCCGCATCACGCCATCCGGATCCTTCTCGTACTCTGCGGCCAGCGCCGCGTCGCGGCCGAGCCGCTTCATCAGATCAAGCAGTTTCGACATGTGGTTCGCCCCTAATCGACACGCATCCACCGCCATCGCCAGCGGACTAGGCAACGCGGTCCATGCGCCACGATCAGCCGAGGGTGCGGGAGCCTCCCACCGCGCCTTCGAGACCTGCGACATTAGCACAGGAAAACGGCCACGCCGCCGCCCGCGATGCCGGAAAACCGGACCGGTTTCGCAAACGGCGTCATTCGGGACCGATCAGCCGCGGAACACCGGCTCCAGCATGCGGAACGTGCCGGCGTCGGCGTCCATCTCCACCATGCCGCCCACCGGCACGATGAACTGCTCGCGGATGTGGCCGATCAGCGCGCCGCGGTAGGCTGGAATGCCGAGCGGCTTGACGTGGTCGTCGAGAATCTGCGCCAGGTTCAGCGAACCGTAGCCGTCGCCGGGCGTGCAGTCGGAGCATTCGCCGAAGATCAGCCCGGCGATCCGGTCCAGCGCGCCCATCAGCTTGAGCGTGCTGAACATGCGGTCGATCCGGTACGGCGCTTCCGACACGTCTTCCAGGAACAGGATCTTGCCGTCGAAGTCCGGCAGGTACGGCGAACCGGCCAGCGCGGTCAGCACGGTCAGGTTGCCGCCGAACAGTTCGCCGCGCGCCTTGCCGCCGGTGACGGTCACGGTCCGGTTGCGGCGCGGCACCAGCTCGTCCTTGTCCTCGACCGGGTTGCGGTACTGCATCAGCTTGCGTTCGAAGAACAGTTCGCGGAACTGCTCGGCATTGAAGCGATTCCAGCTGCCGGTGCCCATCGGCCCGTGGAAAGTGACCAGACCGGTCTGCGCCTGCAGCGCGCAATGCAGGGCGGTGATGTCGGAATAGCCCAGCAGCACCTTCGGATTGCGGCGAATCATGCCGTAATCGAGCATCGGCAGCAGCCGGGCCGCGCCGGAACCGCCGCGCAGGCAGATCACGGCCTTGACTTCGTCGTCGGCGAAGGCGGCGTTGAGATCGGCGGCGCGCTCGGCGTCGGAACCGGCCAGGTGGCCGTAACGCGCGCCCAGATGCGCACCGGGCCGAACCTTGAACCCCAGCGCCTCGACCGTCTCGCGCGCCAGTTGCAGGCTGAACGGGTCGTCGACCGCCGCCGACGGACTGACCAGGGCCACGGTATCGCCGCGCTTGATCGGCGGCGGCAGCAAACGGCCGTGTTCAGCCGCCAGTGCCGTGCCGCCACGCACCAAGGGCAGCATCAATGCCGTCAACGCCGCGCTGCCGATGAATCCTCGCCTGTCCATTCCACCGCCTGCCTGTTCGAAGGGCGATGCAGGATAACAACCGACATGACCCCCAACAATCCGAAGCAGGCACTCGGATTCGCCCCGAACATATCCCGATGCGTCCCGGAACTTGTAGTCTCCACCGGACGCGCCTCGCGAAACCCGCTCACCGGAGCATGACCATGACCCACAAGAACACCATCTGCCTGTGGTTCGACGGCACCGCGCTCGAAGCGGCGACCTTCTATGCCGAGACTTTTCCCGACAGCGCAGTCACCGCTGTCCACCATGCACCGGGCGACTACCCCTCCGGCAAAACGGGCGATGTGCTGACCGTCGAGTTCACCGTGCTCGGCATCCCCTGCCTGGGCCTCAACGGCGGACCGGTCTTCCGCCACAGCGAAGCGTTCTCGTTCCAGGTGACCACCGACGATCAGGCCGAAACCGACCGCTACTGGAACGCCATCGTCGGCAACGGCGGCCAGGAAAGCGCCTGCGGCTGGTGCAAGGACAAGTGGGGCCTGTCGTGGCAGATCACCCCGCGCGCACTGACCGAGGCCATCGCCGATCCCGACCCCGCGGCGGCCAAACGCGCCTTCGAGGCGATGATGACGATGGGCAAGATCGACATCGCGACCATCGAGGCCGCGCGACGCGGCTGAAACGCCGCACCCGATCCGGGCGGACTTGCATCCGCCCTGCATGCACTGATGGTTTCAGCGCTTGCAGGTATTGACGCCGATCAGCCGGTACAGCGGGCAGAAGTTGAACAGGCCGGTGGCCAGCGGCAGCACGCCGATCCAGGCCCATACCGGTCCGCCGGTTGCGGCCCACGCGATCAATGCCACGCCCACCAGGATGCGGACCCACTTGTCGATGCCGCCCACGTTCGCTTTCATCTGCGTATCCTCCGGTAAGGAGCGGGCAGTATCGCACCGTGGGGAACCACTGCATGCGTCGGCGTGCGAAGCGATTCCGGCGAGGGTTTTGCTGAACCCCGCCCCCTGCGCCACGACCGCCATTGTTGGCAGGCGCCGGGAACAGGCCTCATCATGATGCGGCGCATCAGGCAACACATCTTCCCTTCCCTCTTACCTCCGCGATGAAGGCCCGTACCCACGACGCCCCCAAGCCGGCATGAGTCGCGCGCCGGACCGCGCAGACGCCAGGGCCGCATCCAGGATGGAACGCTTGCAGTCGCCCATCGCCGCACTGGCGAGCGCGTTGCTGCACGTGCTGTTCTTCATCCTGCTGCTGTTGTCCGCCAAGCCGCTGCTGACCCCGCCGCAGGGCGCCAGCAGCGGTGGCCGGGTCAAGGTGGACTTCATCGGCCAGCCGCGCGAGGCCGATCCCGGCCCGGTCACGCCGCCGGCGGCGAACAAGCCCGCCGACAAGCGCGACCGTCCGCGCCCCACCCGGCCGCGCCCGGCCGCCTCGCCGGTGCAATCGACCCTGGTCGAACACACCGAGAATCCATTGCCGCCGCCGGAGGCCGCCGACACCCCCGAGCCGGCGGCGCCCAGCCCCGAGGACGAAGCCGCCGCGCAACGCCGCGCCCAGTCCGCGCCCGCGACCAGCCCACCCGCCC
>NZ_PDWQ01000049.1 GCF_010211745.1 Pseudoxanthomonas kalamensis DSM 18571
TAGTAACCCTTAATTTTATTAAAATAACCGCAATTTATTTGGCGGCAACACAGGATCTCTCTTTTAAGTTACTCTCTATTACATACGTTTTCCATCTAAAAATTAGTAGTATTGAACTTAACGGGGCATCGTATTGTAGTTTTCCATATTTAGCTTTCTGCTTCCTTTTGGATAACCCACTGTTATTCATGTTGCATGGTGCACTGTTTATACCAACGATATAGTCTATTAATGCATATATAGTATCGCCGAACGATTAGCTCTTCAGGCTTCTGAAGAAGCGTTTCAAGTACTAATAAGCCGATAGATAGCCACGGACTTCGTAGCCATTTTTCATAAGTGTTAACTTCCGCTCCTCGCTCATAACAGACATTCACTACAGTTATGGCGGAAAGGTATGCATGCTGGGTGTGGGGAAGTCGTGAAAGAAAAGAAGTCAGCTGCGTCGTTTGACATCACTGCTATCTTCTTACTGGTTATGCAGGTCGTAGTGGGTGGCACACAAAGCTTTGCACTGGATTGCGAGGCTTTGTGCTTCTCTGGAGTGCGACAGGTTTGATGACAAAAAATTAGCGCAAGAAGACAAAAATCACCTTGCGCTAATGCTCTGTTACAGGTCACTAATACCATCTAAGTAGTTGATTCATAGTGACTGCATATGTTGTGTTTTACAGTATTATGTAGTCTGTTTTTTATGCAAAATCTAATTTAATATATTGATA
>NZ_PDWQ01000050.1 GCF_010211745.1 Pseudoxanthomonas kalamensis DSM 18571
GTCCCCTAGGGAGCGCCATCCCGGTGCAGCGAAGCGACAAAAAGCCCCGTTTCCGGGGCTTTTTTGTTGTACGGCGCCCGGCCCTGCCCTTTGCAGGCGCCGGTCCTGCCGGCGGCCGCCAGGGCGGCCGGCCGGCCATCGGCAAGGACCGCGGGGCAGGACGCCTGCCCCGCCGCGAGTCTCAGCCCTCCATCTGCTCGAGCTTGATGCCCTTGGTCTCGTGCACGTACTTGAGCACGAAGGCCACCGAGACGAAGGCCGCGACCATGTAGATCGCATAGGTCGAGGCCAGACCGATCCCCGCCAGCAGGATCGGGAAGCTCATCGTCACCGCGAAGTTGGACGTCCACTGCGCCGCACCGGCCACCGCCAGCCCCGAGCCTCGGATCTGGTTGGGGAACATCTCCCCCAGCATCACCCACATCACCGGGCCCCAGGACACGTTGAAGAACACCACGTAGACGTTGGCCGCCACCAGCGCCAGCGTGCCCATGTGCCCCGGCAGCTGCAGGTGACCGTCCACCAAGGAACCGCTGGCGAACGCCCACACCACCAGCGCCAGGCTCACCGCCATCCCCGCGAAAAAAAAAAAAATAGACAGACAGATGTAGACCACTTCACATCACCACACTAAACAAAAATCACAAGTCACAAGACACAG
>NZ_PDWQ01000051.1 GCF_010211745.1 Pseudoxanthomonas kalamensis DSM 18571
GTCCGGGACCGGGGCAGAAAAGAGGTCAGCCGACCGCCTGTAATGTGAGGATTGGCCCGAGTAGGAGCGGCGTGAGCCGCGAAAGGGCGTTCACGGGAAAGCTCCATCGCGGCTGAAGCCGCGCCTACAGTGCGGCTTCCGTCTTGCCTGCCCTGCTGGTCCTCCGCAAACTCGGCATCCGCAGTCCGCGAGTGATGCGACCCGTGCTGGCACTGCCTTCCTGCCAATCAGGATCGTTGTGGGAGGGACTTCAGTCCCGACGCGAGGTTGCGTCAGGAGGCGGTGATTTTGCCTTAGGCAAAACTTTGCACGTAGGAGGACAAGAGCCGCATCCAGGTGTATCAACTCTGCTCAATGTCAGCTCAAGACGAGACAAAGCAGTGTGGCCGGCGGCGACAACGGGTTTCGCAAGAGAGTCCTGACAACACAAATATCTGCACATCGCACACGTTCATGCCCCGCATACATCGCACTCGCATCACGGGAATGCCGCGCAGCGCAGGCTGCAATCTCTTCCCCACGTCGAGATGCCGCCATGAAAGTGCTCAACATCGTCACACTTGTCCTGCTGATCGTCGGTGGACTCAACTGGGGCCTGGTCGGCCTGTTCCAGTTCGACTTGGTCGCGGCGTTGTTCGGCGGCCAGGACGCACCGTTGGCGCGTGTGGTCTATGCGCTGGTCGGCCTCTCGG
>NZ_PDWQ01000052.1 GCF_010211745.1 Pseudoxanthomonas kalamensis DSM 18571
GATCATCGCCACGCTCAAGCAGGCCGACGCAGGCGTTCCAGTCAAAGACATCTGTCGCCAAGTCGGCATCAGCACGGCGACCTATTACCAGTGGAAGAGCAAGTACGGCGGCTTGGAGGCGTCCGAGCTGCGGCGGGTCAAGGAGCTCGAGTCCGAGAACGCCAAGCTCAAACGGATGTACGCCGAGTTGGCGCTCGACAACGCGGCGATGAAGGACCTGATCGCAAAAAAACTCTAGGGCCGGCGCGTAAACGCGAGGCGGTGCGGTTCCTTATCGAGGTCCACGCGCGGCCGTTGCGCCGGTCCTGTGCATGCGTCGGGCTGCCGCGTGCCGCTTGGTACGCACCGCCTCTGGACTGGACGGTGCGCGATGCCGAGCTGATTGCCGAGATCGCGCGTTACGTTGAAGCGCACCCCAGTCGTGGCTTCTGGAAGTGCAGCGACTACCTTCGCAAGCAGCAACCAGGCTGGAATCCCAAACGCATCTATCGCGTTTACAAGGCCATGAAGCTCAACTTACGCCGCGCTGCAAAGCGTCGCCTTCCCAAGCGTGAGCGGGTGCCGCTCTACGTGCCGAGGCTGCCAGACACGGTCTGGTCGGTCGACTTCATGAGCGATGCGCTGGCATGCGGACGACGCTTTCGCACCTTCAACGTGGTGGATGACTTCAATCGCGAGGCGCTGCAC
>NZ_PDWQ01000053.1 GCF_010211745.1 Pseudoxanthomonas kalamensis DSM 18571
GGCCGGAGCCACAGACCGCCGTTGAATGAGCGGATGCTAATTACTATCTCCCGAAAGAATCCGCATACCAGGAAGGGCGCTGGGAAACACTGCCCTTTCAGCGGGCCATCATGAATGCGATGGGCAGCGACTACATCCGTGAGGTGAATGTGGTGAAGTCTGCCCGTGTCGGTTATTCCAAAATGCTGCTGGGTGTTTATGCCTACTTTATAGAGCATAAGCAGCGCAACACCCTTATCTGGTTGCCGACGGATGGTGATGCCGAGAACTTTATGAAAACCCACGTTGAGCCGACTATTCGTGATATTCCGTCGCTGCTGGCGCTGGCCCCGTGGTATGGCAAAAAGCACCGGGATAACACGCTCACCATGAAGCGTTTCACTAATGGGCGTGGCTTCTGGTGCCTGGGCGGTAAAGCGGCAAAAAACTACCGTGAAAAGTCGGTGGATGTGGCGGGTTATGATGAACTTGCTGCTTTTGATGATGATATTGAACAGGAAGGCTCTCCGACGTTCCTGGGTGACAAGCGTATTGAAGGCTCGGTCTGGCCAAAGTCCATCCGTGGCTCCTCGCCAAAAGTGAGAGGCACCTGTCAGATTGAGCGTGCAGCCAGTGAATCCCCGCATTTTATGCGTTTTCATGTTGCCTGCCCGCATTGCGGGGAGGAGCAGTATCTTAAATTTGG
>NZ_PDWQ01000054.1 GCF_010211745.1 Pseudoxanthomonas kalamensis DSM 18571
GTTGAACTGCGCCGGATTGCCGCTGCCGTCGAGCGCATCGAAGTACTGCGCGAACGAACTGGGAATCCACAGGTCGTCCGCATCATCGGCCGCGGTGCCGTTGCCGCCCCAGGTGTCGCGCTGCACGTTGGAAAACGCCGAGCGGTTCTTGACCTCGGTGCTGCCGATGCCGAACTTCAACTGCGAATAGTTTTCGAAGGTGAAGTCGCCGTTGACCTGCGCCTGATCGATTTCCGACTTCATGTAGCTATTGCGAAACGCCGAGCCGGTGACCAGCGTGCGCGACGGGTCCAGGCCATTCAGCCCGAAGCCCAGCTGCTGCTGCAACACCGGGAAATCCTTGCTGAAATCCACCACCGAGGTGCCGCGGTAGAAGCCGGATACGCCCAGCGAGTTGCTCGACCCGTACGGGCTGTCCGCGCCGGCTTCGGCGGTGGAGCGGTGGATGTCGCAGTTGAGCTTGAACTGATCGTTCACCGCCCAATCCACATTGAAACCCAGCGACTTGTTCTGGTTGCGCGTGGCCGCCTGGGAGCCGGCGGTAGCCAGATCGCTGGTGGGCGGATTGACGATTTCCTAATAGGTAATCGGACCTGCGACCGGTCCCTTGGTCCAGGCGCTGGCGGAGGGTCCGTAGTTGAACCACACCGACATCTCGTTGCGCTGCTGCTGGATCTTGTTTTC
>NZ_PDWQ01000055.1 GCF_010211745.1 Pseudoxanthomonas kalamensis DSM 18571
TGCTGTGGGTGCGCTATGCGCAGCATCTTTGCGGGGTGTGGCGCTGGCTGCTGCATGCCTGGTTCGCATTGATCGGTGTGTCGGTGCTCACCACGTATCAGCATCACTTTCTGGATATTCCCACCGGGCTCGCGGTGGGCTGGCTATGCGTGTGGATGTGGCCGGAGCGTATCGCTGCACCGTTCGCGCGGGCACGGTTTGCACACGACCTGCGTCGTTGGCGCTTGGCCGTGATGTATCTGGCCGGCGCGCTGGTCAGCGCTGCGCTGGCGCTATGGAGCGGAGGTGCAGGACTGTGGTTGCTGTGGATCGCCCTGGCTTTGCTGCTGGTTGCGTTGAATTACGCGCTGCTCGGGCCGGGCGGATTCCAGAAGCGCAGCGATGGGCGCCTGAGTCTTGCCGCGCGCTGGTTGTATGCGCCGTATCTGATGGCAGCATGGTGCAACTCGCGCCTCTGGACGCGGCGCGCCCCGTCGCCGCGCGCGGTATGCGATGGCGTGTGGCTGGGGCGGATTCCGCTGCCCGGCCAGCGCGACGAGCGTGCTGCGGTGGTGGACGTGTCTGCAGAGCTCTCGTTGTACGCCGCGCAGGCGCAGGACCGTGTGGTGCCGATGCTCGATCTGGTCGCACCGTCGCCATCGCAACTACGCGAGGCGGCGCAGGCGATCGCGCAGGCG
>NZ_PDWQ01000056.1 GCF_010211745.1 Pseudoxanthomonas kalamensis DSM 18571
GCAGATATCGCACCATTGCCGATGATGCTCACCGGGTTTCCAGACTCTTCGAGACTGGCACCCAAAGCTGACCCCATATTTCCTGGTCCGCAGGCAAGGCGGCTCTCGGCGACGTTCCCGCGACTCCGACGAGCCTCATCGTGGCCTGCTATGACTTGCCCGCCACGCCGTAGCACGGCAGATGCCTCCCCGTCTGGAGAAAACACCAGGGTCACCACGCGAAGCCGGCCGTAAGACAAGTACACGTATATGTGAGAAGGCGGCCCGAACATCACGCGGGCGCGCGGGGTTGGCCCACGAAAGGCATGGGATGCTGGGTCGTCGCGTCCCATGTACGCCTCGACTTCGGTGAGACGGATCCCCACCGGGCCGCGCCAGATCGTTGCCCCGAGTAGGAGCGGGGCGACCTCGATAGCGGGAGCCGAGAGGTCGATCATGCCTTGGTGTCGCACAGGAGGTGGCACGCAGTGCAGGGAGCGGCGGTCACGGTGATGACCGCTGGCCAAGCACCGATCTTCTTTGCCAATCCGTGAGAAGCTCCGAAAGCTGCCAGGTAGGTTGCGCCCAGCAGGCCAGCAATCGTCGGTCCGCTCTTAGCGAGCCAGGTGCGGCCAGCCCAGCAGCCAGCAGCCGCGAGCACGGTTCCGTCCAGTGGCCGGACCCCGGTAG
>NZ_PDWQ01000057.1 GCF_010211745.1 Pseudoxanthomonas kalamensis DSM 18571
AAAGGTTGGATGGCAACCCCGGGGCGCCGCAAGTTGGCTGTGCCTGGCCGGCTTGTTTTTGTCCCCATCGTTAGTCGTCCCGTGCCGGGGGCCACTGGCGCGCTGTGTGGATAAGGGTCATCACCCATACCGTGTCGGCAGCTTCGTCCACTTCGTAGCCGAGCCGGTAGCTTTCATGCGGGATAAGCTCGCGAGTACCAGGAATTTTCCCGGTGCAGCCGAGCTTGGGGAACTCTCCCAGCCGCTTGGCCGCCTCGCTGAAAAGATCATCTATCTTGAGCGCTGCGCGCGGGTTCTCTACCGCGATGTAATCGATGATATCGGCGCGGTCCTGCCTTGCGGCCGCGATCCAGCGGACTTTCACAATCCAGCATCTCCGGCGCGGCGTAGCAGGTCCACGCGGCGCGAGGCCGCATCGGCTTCCACTTCCTCATTGGAGAAGTGCAGGCCGGCGTCACGCTGCTTGCGGGCGACCTCCACTTTGCGGCGCACGAACTCGTCGTAGTCCCGTGCCTCACGACGGCGGGTGATGTAGTCGCGCATCAGCTCGCGCATGACCTGCGCCGCCGGGCGGTCATCTGCGGCTGCTTCGGCCATGAACGTGTCGCGCAGCTCCGGTTCCAGCTTCATCGTGAAAACGGCTTTCGTTGACATAATGGCCCC
>NZ_PDWQ01000058.1 GCF_010211745.1 Pseudoxanthomonas kalamensis DSM 18571
CATCAGCACCGACAACAACCGCAAGAACTTCAAGGATGCCTGGGCGCCGCGCTTCGGTTTCTCGTATGACATCTTTGGCGACGAAGCCGCCATCGTGCATGGCGGTGCCGCGCGCTCCTACGATCGCAACCTGGTCGATCAGTTGGCGCTGGAAACCAGCAAGGCGGCTCTGTCGCCGGTGGCGGTGTATTTCGAAAATCCGGCCACCGGCACCTGCTATCGCGCCGATCGTACCTGCGTGGCGTTCGACCCGCGCTATCTCAACGGCATCGATCAGCTCAACACCATTCCCGGTGTCGCCGGCAGCGCCGAGCTCTTCATGTTCAACAACAAGCTCAAGACGCCGTACAGCGACCAGTACAGCATCGGCATCACCAACCAGGTGGGCGACTGGCTGACCGATGTGACCTTCCAGCGCATCCTGAGCTACGACGGGTTCGCGATGGGTCGGATCAACCGCTATCCGGACGGCTCCTACTTCCAGAATGGCAACGTGCCGTGGGGCGAGCCGGTGCCGGGCTACCAGAACACCATCCTGGGCAGCAACGGCCTGGAGCAGCGCAACAGCCAGGTGCTGTTGTCGGCCGACAAGCCGTACACCAAGGAGTCCGGTTGGGGCCTGACCTTGTCCTACACCCACACCAGCGCGCGCCAGAAC
>NZ_PDWQ01000005.1 GCF_010211745.1 Pseudoxanthomonas kalamensis DSM 18571
CGCGCCCCCCGCTCCACCGCCCCCGGTCGTGGAGGCGGCTCCCGAAGCCCCTGCTCCCGAAGCCAGCCTGCCGCTGTCCGCACGCGAACGGGCCGCAACTGTCGGCGGCACGACTGCCGTCCAGCGCCAGCAGGCCGATCCCGAACTGCAGGCCGACATGGCCGCCAAGGCCGAGACCAACGCGGACCGCAATGCCTCCCTGGACAGCGTCGTCGTCACCGGCAGCCGCATGGCAAGGGGCGACGGCGCGGTCGAGGACGATGCGCAGCTGTCGCGACGGAAGTGGATCAAGCGCATCCAGCAGCGCCTGGACGATGGCGACACCGACGGCGCCCGCGCCAGCCTGCGCCTGTTCGTCGACAAGTACACCGAGGACAAGGTGCCGCAGGACCTGCGCTTCCTGCTTGAGGAATGAGCCACACCCTCGCCCACCCGGTCCGGCTGGAAACCGAAGTCAAGCACAGCCGCTTCCTGGCCCTGGCCGCGTCGGCGGACGATGCGCAGGCCGCGCTGCAACACGTCGCGCGGGTGTCCGACCCCGGCGCCACCCACAATTGCTGGGCCTACCGGATCGGCGACGAATACCGCTCCAGCGACGACGGCGAACCGGCCGGCACTGCCGGGCGGCCGATCCTGGCCGCAATCGACGGCCAGGGCTACGACCACGTGGTCGTGGTGGTGACCCGCTGGTTCGGCGGCATCAAGCTCGGCGCCGGCGGCCTGGTCCGCGCCTACGGCGGCGCGGCTGCCGAATGCCTGCGCACCGCCCCGCGGGTCGAACTCGTGGCCACCACCAGCGTGACCCTGCATGTCGGCTTTCCCGACCTGGGCGCCGCGCACCAAGCGCTGGCGGCCGCCAACGCGCACAAGCACGCCGAAAACTTCGATGCCGAAGGCGCCCGGCTGTCGGTCGAACTGCCCATCGATGGCGTCGAAGCCTTGAAAATCCGCCTGCGCGACGCCACCCGTGACCGGGTAAGGTTTCTGGATACCGACGAATGAGTTCCCCCGACGCCGGCGCCGCCGGCAGCATGGACGCCGCAGCCGCGGGCAAACCGAAACCGCGCCTGGGCAGCCTGCGTGCGTTGTGGCCCTTCGTCCGTCGCCACGCCGGCCTGTTTGCTGCATGGATGATCGCGCTCGGCGTCGCCTCGGCCGCCACCCTGTACCTGCCGACCGCCTTCCGCCAGCTGGTCGACGACGGCTTCCAGAGCGGTGGCGCCAACATCAACCGCGCCTTCGTGCTGATGCTGTGCGTGGTGATCGTACTGGCGCTGGCCAGCGCCTCGCGATTCTTCTTCGTCTCCCTGCTGGGCGAAAAGGTCGTCGCCGATCTGCGCCGGCAGTTGTACGCGCACCTGATCGGGCTGGACGCCGGCTTCCACGACCGCACCCGCAGCGGCGAACTGGTGTCGCGGCTGACCGCCGACAGCGAACTGCTGCGCAGCGTGGTCGGCAGCAGCATGTCGGTCGCCCTGCGCAGCATCGTCACCGTGACCGGCAGCGCGGTGATGTTGTTCGTGACCAACCCGAAACTGGCCGCGTACGCTCTGGTCGGCATTCCGCTGGCGGTGCTGCCGATCGTACTCGGCGCGCGCCGGGTGTCGAAGACCTCGCGCGCCAGCCAGGACCGGGCGGCCGACGCCAACACCCTGGCCAGCGAAACCCTGGGCGCGATCCGCACCGTGCAGGCGCACGCGCGCGAGCCTTACGAGCAGGCGCGCTTCGGCGATGCCGTCAACGCCACGGTGAAGACCGCGCGCAAGCGCATCCTGACCCAGGCGCTACTGACCGCGGTGGCCATCACCACCATCTTCGGCGCACTGATCCTGGTGCTGTGGTCGGCCGCGCACCAGGTCGCCGACAACACGATGAGCGCCGGCACCCTGGCCCAGTTCGTGCTGTACGCGATGATCGGCGGCGGCTCGGTCGGCGCGCTGGCCGATGTCTGGAACGAGCTGCAACGCGCCGCCGGCGGCATGGGCCGGATCAACGAACTGCTGCAGGAAACTCCGGCCATCGTCGCCCCGGCAAGGCCGCAACCGCTGCCGCAACCAGTGCGCGGCGAGATCCGCTTCGAACACGTGCGCTTCCGCTATCCCTCGCGCCCGGACCTGCCGGCGCTGGACGATTTCGACCTGCAGGTCCGTCCCGGCGAGACGGTCGCCTTGGTCGGCCCCTCGGGCGCCGGCAAGAGCACCGTGTTCTCGCTGCTGCTGCGCTTCCACGACGTCGAAGCCGGCGCGATCCGCGTCGATGGCACCGACCTGCGCGAACTCGACCCCGCCCGCTTGCGCGAAAGCATCGCCCTGGTACCGCAGCAGCCGACCATCTTCGCCGCCAGCGCCGCCGACAACATCCGCTACGGCCGCCTGGACGCCGACGACCAGGCCCTGCGCGCGGCCGCGCGTGCGGCCAAGGCCGACGAATTCATCGACGAACTGCCGGAAGGCTACGACAGCCAGTTGGGCGAACGCGGTGCGCGCCTGTCCGGTGGCCAGCAGCAACGCATCGCCATCGCCCGCGCCCTGCTCAAGGACGCGCCGATCCTGCTGCTGGACGAGGCGACCAGCGCACTGGACGCGCAGAGCGAACGCGCGGTGCAGCAAGCACTGGAAACGCTGATGCACGGCCGCACCACCTTGGTCATCGCCCACCGCCTGGCCACCGTGCTGAAGGCCGACCGCATCGTGGTGATGGACCACGGCCGCATCGTCGCCCAGGGCACGCACGAACAACTGCTGGCCGAAGGCGGCCTGTACGCCGACCTGGCGCGACTGCAGTTCATCGACTGAAGCCGCGCCCTTCGCCGCGCGGCTGCGGGTACCATGTCGCGATGAAGCAAATCAGCATCCATACCGACGGTTCCTGCCTCGGCAATCCCGGTCCCGGCGGCTGGGCCGCCCTGCTGCGCTACGGCAAGCACGAGCGAGAACTGGCAGGCGGCGAAGCGCACACCACCAACAACCGCATGGAACTGATGGCCGCGATCATGGCGCTGGAGAGCCTGAAGCATCCGTGCACGGTGTCCCTGTACATCGATTCGCAGTACGTTCGCCAGGGCATCACCGAATGGATGCCGAACTGGCTGCGCCGCAACTGGAAAACCGCCGGCGGCGACCCGGTGAAGAACCGCGACCTGTGGGAACGGCTGCACGCGGCTACCGGGCCGCACGCGATCGAGTGGCACTGGGTCAAGGGCCACAACGGCGACCCCGACAACGAACGCGTGGACGAACTGGCGCGCGAACAGGCCGAGAAGCTGCGCGACGCCGCAGCCGCATGAAGCACGCCCTGCTGCTGGAAACCCCGCGCCTGCGCCTGAGCCTGCTGTCGGACGACTCGCCGGCCGACGCCGATTTCGCGCTGCGACTGCTCAACGACGCCGACTTCATCGCCAACATCGGCGACCGCGGCGTGCGCACCCAGGAGCAGGCCAGGATCTGGCTGCGCGACGGCCCGGTCCGCAGCTACCGCGAGCACGGCTACGGCATGTACCGGGTGGACGAGAAGGCCGGCGACCGCGCGGCCGGCGTGTGCGGGCTGGTGAGCCGCCCGGGCCTGGACGGCCCCGACCTGGGCTATGCCCTGCTGCCGGAGTGCCGCGGCCGCGGCTATGCCGTCGAAGCCGCCGCCGCCGTACTGGAACATGCGCGCGGACAACTGCGCCTGGGCCGGCTGCTGGCCATCGTCAACCCCGACAACACCGCCTCGGCGGCGGTGTTGCAGAAACTGGGATTCGGCTTTGCGACAATGGTGCGGCTGCCGGGCGACACGCGCGAACTGCGCCTGTTCCGCTTCCCTGCCCCCGGCCGCACTGCCTGAAACCTGCGGAAACCGAATGCGCCAGATCATCCTCGACACCGAAACCACCGGCCTGGAATGGAAGAAGAACAACCGCATCGTCGAGATCGGTTGCGTCGAACTGGTGGAACGGCGGCCGAGCGGACGGACCTACCACCAGTACATCCATCCCGAGCGCGAATTCGAACCCGGCGCCGCCGAGGTCACCGGCCTCAGCCTGGATTTCCTGAACGGCAAGCCGAAGTTCGCCGAAATCGCCGACGAGTTCCTCGCCTTCGTCGACGGCGCCGAACTGGTGATCCACAACGCCGCGTTCGACATCGGCTTCCTCGACTACGAGCTCTCGCTGCTCGGCCCGCATTACGGGCGGATGGAGCAGCGGGTGCAGGTGGAAGACTCGCTGCAACTGGCGCGGCAACGTTTCCCCGGCCAGCGCAATTCGCTGGACGCGCTATGCCGGCGGCTCGGCGTGGACAACGCCCATCGCCAGCTGCACGGCGCCCTGCTCGACGCCCAGTTGCTGTGCGAGGTCTACCTGCACCTGACCGCCGGCCAGGGCGAGATCGGCTTCGACAGCGTCGAGGAACCGCAGGCGCAGCGCGCGACCGCCGTGTTCGGTGGCGGCGCGGTCGTCGCAACATCCGACGATCGTCCGCGCGTGCGCGTCGACGACGAGGAACGGGCCGCGCACGAGGCGCGGCTGGAGAAGTTGCGCAAGACGGCTGGCGGCGCGGCGTTGTGGGACCTGGTGTCCGGCGCCTGACGCGGATGATTACTGGCAGCGCACCAGGATCGCGGTGACGTTGTCCGAACCGCCGCCATCCAGTGCGGCGGCGACCAGGGTATCGACGCATTCCTGCGCGCTGCAGTCGTACTGCCGCAGCAAATTGGCGATGCCGTCGTCGTCCACTTCCTCGGTCAGGCCGTCGCTGCACAGCAGCAGCTGCATGCCCGGCCGCAGTTCGCCGGTCAGCGTTTCCACGTTCAGCTGCATCGGATCGGTCACCCCCAGCGCCTGGGTGACCACGTTGCGGTGCGGATGGCTGCGCGCCTGTTCGCTGGTCAGCGCGCCCTGGGCGATCAGTTCCTGCACGTAGCTGTGATCCTGGCTGAGCTGGGCCAGATGGCCTTCGCGCCACAGGTAGGCGCGGCTGTCGCCGACCCACGCCACTTCGAAACGGTTGCCCTGGACGCGCATCGCGACCACGGTGGTGCCCATCGGCAGGCTGTCGTTGCGGCGGCGGGAGATGCGGATGATTTCCTCGTCGGCGGTGCGGATCGCCTGCGGCAATGGCGCGCCGCCGCGGACTTCGCGCACGATGGTTTCGCGCGCCAGCGCGCTGGCCACTTCGCCGCAGGCATGCCCGCCCATGCCGTCCGCCACCAGCCACAAGCCCAGGTCGCTGTCGCCGTAGTAGGTGTCTTCGTTGAGTTCGCGGCGCAGACCCACGTGGGTCAGGTGTCCGAATTCGATCATGCTGCAACTGCCGGAGGATGGGTGGACTGCCCTGTCCGCGCTGTCCAATGTATGCAAGCTGGCGACGGACAAATGTCCGGATTCACTCATTTCTGATGGATCCCGAATGTTCGGACAGCACCCCTGCATGGGTTAATACGCAATCCCGCGACAGGTGAGGACATTCCCGCGACCGCCTGCTGTGCGCATCGGTTCAGGCAACAGCGGCGCCGGCTTGCCAATACGGGCGCGCCTCGGGAGGAATCGCGGCCAGGGTCCGCTTTTCGGCCTGGAAGACATTCACCGCGCGCCACGGCCGCAGCGCGTCGGCAGCATCGTCCTGCCGTACCGACCAGGCCGGTCCCAGGGTCGAACCGCGTCCGGTATCCGCCAGGGTCAGGCCTGCACCCTGCAGCCGGTGCCGCCAGGCATCGCCGCGCAAGGCCGACAGCCCGCTCTCGCGCCAGCGCAACCGGTAGCCGCTCCACGGATTCAGGGCGAACATCAGCAGCCGTCCGCCGGGTTGCAGCACGCGGGCGCATTCGGCCAGCAGCGCCTCCATGCCTTCCATGTCGAGGATGTGCTGGATCACCACGGTGCCGACCGATTCGATCGCCAGCGGCAACGGCAGCCGGCAGTCCAGCGCCCCGCGCAGGCCATGGCCGACCCGCTGCAGGCGCAGGCCGCGCGGCGGCAATGCCGTCCCGTCGCCCTCGGCTGGCAACGGGCCGAGCCACAGCCACGGCTGCGCCGGCAGGCCGTGGCGCAGGAAGGCCTCCAGCCGCGGCTGCTCGGCCGCCAGCAGCGCCTGCCCCGGCCGGGAGGCGAACCAGACCAGCGGGTCGGCGGGCGGCTTGACGGACAGGGTCGGCATTGCCCAATTGTAGGTTCAGCAGGGCGACACGGGCGGGGCCCGCCTCGGGTTAAGCTGTCCGGCCTTCCGGTCCTGCCCCTGCCTATGCGTCTGACTGCCCTGCCGGCCTTCGAGGACAACTACATCTGGGCCCTGGTCGATGACGAGGGCGATGCGGTCATCGTCGACCCCGGCGATGCGGCCCCGGTGCTGGCGGCGACCGAAGCCGGGCTGTGGCCGGCGGCGGTATTGCTGACCCACCACCATCCCGACCACATTGGCGGCGTGGCCGCCCTGCGCGCGCGCTGGCCGACCCTGCCGGTGTTCGCGCCGGAGGACTCGCGTATCCCGGTGGCCAGCGAGCGGGTCGGCGACGGCAGCCGGATCCGGGCCAATGGCTGGGATTTCGAGGTGATCGCCGTGCCCGGGCATACCCTGAGCCATATCGCCTTCCATCGCCGCGGTGGCAGCGACAGCCCCGGTCACCTGTTCTGCGGCGATACCCTGTTCAGCCTGGGCTGCGGGCGGCTGTTCGAAGGCACCCCGGCGCAGATGCTCGCGTCGCTGGACCGGCTGGCCGCCCTGCCCGCCATGACCGAGGTCTGCTGCGGCCACGAATACACCCTGGCCAACGCCGCCTTCGCCCTGGCCGTCGAACCCGGCAACGCCGAGCTAAAGAAGGTCGCCGCCGAAGCCGAGCACATGCGCCAGGCCGGCCGCCCCAGTCTGCCCTCGACCCTGGCCCGGGAATGCGCGGCCAACCCGTTCCTGCGCGTGGACCAGCCAGCCGTGCGGGCCGCCATCGCCCGCCGGTTGGGGCGCGAGCCGGCCGATCGGGTGGAAACCTTCGCCGAACTGCGGCGCTGGAAGGACGGATTCCGCGCATGAGGGCAGTGACCGGGCTGGGCGCCCTGCTCCTGCTGCTGATGGCGTGGCCGGCGGCGGCGGCGGCACCGCCCAAGGCTGCCGATCCGGCAATCGAAGCCGCCGCTCCGGCCGACCCGGTGACCGCGACTGACGGTTCCGGTTCCGTTGCCGCAAGCGACCCGGCCCCCAACGACGACACCCCGGCCGCAGCCGCAACGACCGACACCGGGACGGCCGCGAACGCCCCCGCCGCACCGGAGACGCCGCTACCAGCGGTTCCGCCGATCGACCTGGCCAGCCTGCCGTTGCCGGCGCTGCCGCCGATCCGGCTCGACAGCCTGCCGCCACCGACGGTCCGCAACGGCGTGGACATCTACCGCCAGTTCCGCGAAGGCCTGGCCGACCCGGTCTGCGACGAGGCCGCCACCCGCGACCGCTGGAAGCGCCACTTCGGCCATGCCCCCGGCCGGCTGGCCGAGGACGGCGACGATCTGCTGCCGCTGTTCGGCTACGTGGTCGAGCAGTTCCGCGAGGCCGGCCTGCCGACCGAATACGCGCTGATCCCGTTCATCGAGAGCGGCTACAAGCCCTCGGCGCGCAGCAACAGCGGGCCGCTGGGCATGTGGCAATTCATCGTCAGCACCGCGCGCAACCACGGCGTGCAGATCCGGCCGGGCTACGACGGGCGGCTGTCGCCGGTGGAATCCACCCGCGCCGCGACCAGCTACCTGAAGACCCTGCACAAGATGTTCGGTCGCGACTGGCGGCTGGCGATCATGGGCTACAACGCCGGCGAATACCGCATCCTGCAGTCGATGCGTCGTGCCGGGGTCAATTCCGCCAATGCCGACCCGGCCAAACTGCCGGGCCTGTCGCCGATCACCTATGCCTACGTGGAAAAGCTGCACGCGCTGGCCTGCATCCTGGAACAGGCCGAGGACCGCGACGACTGGCTGCGGCAACTGGATCGATCCGTGCCGCGGCTGGCCGCGCAGCCGCTGCCGGCCGGCGCCAGCCTGGACGACTGGGCGCGCCGGCAGGGCCACGACCCGGCCTGGCTGAAGCGCCTGAACCCGGCGCTGACCAAGCCGGTCCGCCGCAACGGCAAGCCGCTGCTGGTGCTGGCCCCGGCCGGACCGGGCGGCACGGTCGTGGCGGCGGCGCCAGAGCTTGGGGAAGCACAGCCCGCCACGGCCAGCACCGCCACGGACGACAGCACACCGCGTCCGTCGAGCTATGTGGTCAGGCGCGGCGATTCGCCGTGGACCATCGCCCGTCGCCACGGCCTGAGCGTCAAGCAGTTGCTGGCGCTGAACGGCCTTCCGGCCAATGCCGTGCTGCGCCCCGGCCAGGTGCTGAAACTGGACGCCGCCCCGGTTCCCTGAACAGGCCGGCGCGGCGTGGCAGAATAGCGCCGCATTCCAACCGCGAGCACACCATGGGTTTCCTGCAAGGCAAACGCGCCCTGATCACCGGCATCGCCAGCGAGCGTTCGATCGCCTCCGGCATCGCCGAAGCCATGCACCGCGAAGGCGCGGAACTGGCCTTCACCTACCAGAACGACAAGCTGAAGACGCGGGTCGAAAAGGCCGCCGCCGAGTACGGGAGCGACATCGTGCTGCCGCTGGACGTGGCCGACGACGCCCAGATCGCCGCCTGCTTCGAGCAACTTGGCCAGCGCTGGAGCAACGGCTTCGACATCGTCGTCCACGCCATCGCCTTCGCCCCGCGCGAAGCGATCAGCGGCCAGTTTCTCGACGGCCTGACCCGCGAGAACTTCGCCCTGGCCCACGACATCTCGGCCTATTCGCTGGCTGCGCTGGCCAAGGCCGCGCGGCCGCTGATGCAGGGCCGCCAGGGCGCCCTGCTGACCCTGAGCTATCTTGGCGCCGAGCGCGCGCTGCAGAACTACAACCTGATGGGCGTGGCCAAGGCCAGCCTGGAAGCCACCGTGCGCTACCTGGCGCTGAACCTGGGCCCGGAAGGCATCCGCGTCAACGCCGTCTCCGCCGGCCCGATCAAGACCCTGGCCGCCGCCGGCATCTCCGGCTTCCGCAAGATCCTCGGCCATGTCGAACACGAGGCCCCGCTGCGGCGCACGGTGACCATCGAGGACGTCGGCAACGCCGCCGCCTTCCTGTGCTCGGACCTGGCCGCCGGCATCACCGGCGAGGTGACTTACGTCGATGCCGGCTACAACATCCTCGGCATGACCGGGCTGGGCGACGCCGAATAGCGCGCCGAGCCGCCCGCAATTCCTTCCCTCCGCCGACACGCCCGAGGCTTCGATGGCCGGTTCCAGCCTGTTCGCCCTGATCGACGACATCGCCACCCTGCTGGACGACGTCTCGGTGATGACCAAGGTCGCGGCCAAGAAGACCGCCGGCGTGCTCGGCGACGACCTGGCGCTGAACGCGCAACAGGTCACCGGGGTGAACGCCGACCGCGAACTGCCGGTGGTGTGGGCGGTGGCCAAGGGCTCGCTGGTCAACAAGGCGATCCTGGTCCCGGCCGCGCTGGCGATCAGCGCGCTGGAAACCTGGCTGCACGGCAAGGGTTACAACATCCCGCTGATCACCCCGCTGATGATGGCCGGCGGCACCTTCCTGTGCTTCGAAGGCGTGGAGAAACTGCTGCACAAGTTCCTGCACGGCAAACAGGAAGACGCGCAGCACCACGCCGAACTGGTGCAGGCGGTGCAGGACGAACAGGTCGACATGGTCGCCTACGAGAAGGACAAGATCCGCGGCGCCGTGCGCACCGACTTCATCCTGTCGGCGGAGATCATCGTCATCTCGCTGGGCACGCTGGCCGGACGCAACCTGACCGAACAGCTGCTGACCCTGATCGCGATCGCCCTGATCATGACCGTCGGCGTGTACGGGCTGGTCGGCGGCATCGTCAAGCTGGACGATGCCGGCCTGGCGCTGAACGCCGATACCCGCGCCGGCGGCTGGGCCGGCTTCAAGCGCGCGCTGGGGCGCGGCATCCTGCGCAGCGCACCGTGGCTGATGAAGGGCCTGTCGGTGGCCGGCACCGCCGCGATGTTCCTGGTCGGCGGCGGCATCCTCGCGCACAGCATCCCCGCCCTGCACCACCTGATCGAACCCTACGCCGCGGGCGGTTTCGGCG
This sequence comes from Pseudoxanthomonas kalamensis DSM 18571, assembly GCF_010211745.1. Classification (GTDB taxonomy): domain Bacteria; phylum Pseudomonadota; class Gammaproteobacteria; order Xanthomonadales; family Xanthomonadaceae; genus Pseudoxanthomonas_A; species Pseudoxanthomonas_A kalamensis. Next base: position 10,113 of record NZ_PDWQ01000005.1, read on the forward strand.
GCCTGCTGTCGATGCTGTTCAACGCCGCTGTCGGCATCGCCGCCGGCGTGGTGGCGGTCGCCGTGGTCACTCTGGTCTCGCGCTTGCGCCGCAAGGCCCCGGCCGACGCCGGCGGATGAACCGTGCCGGCGCCCGTCCTCGCGGGCGGGCCGGCTTTCGTGCGAGCATTCAGTCATGAGCGTGCAGTCGAGCATGTCCAAACGTCTCCCTCCCTGGCACGAGCACATCCGCCTGCCGAGCGGTCGCGAACTGCTCATCCGGCCGATCCGGCCCGAGGACGCCGGCCCGATCCAGGGCAGTTTTTCGCTGCTCGGGCCGGAAGAAGTCCGCCACCGTTTCCTGCAGACGCTGCAGGAACTGACCCCGGAGATGGCGCAGCGCCTGTGCCAGCCGAACCCGAAAAGCGAATTCGCCCTGGTCGCGGCCGAACCCTTGCCGCCGGGCGAAGCACTGATCGGCGCGGTGGCGCGGGCCTCGCTGGTGCCGCGCACCCGCGATGCCGAATTCGCCATCCTGGTCAGCCGCTTCATCGCCGGCCAGGGCCTGGGCCGCAAGCTGATGCAGAAACTGGTCAAGTGGGCCAAGGGCATGAAGCTGGACTACCTGCAGGGCAGCGTGCTGGACAGCAACCAGCCGATGCTGCAACTGGCCGACTCGCTGGGCTTCCGCCGCCAGCCGCAGGACGGCGCGCCAGGTCTGGTGCGGGTGGTGCTGGACCTGAACGAATAGGCCGTCGCCGCGGGCGGCCGTTAAAATGTCCGACTTCGCGCTGGGCACGCCCGTGTCCGGCGCTGCCGTTGTTTTGCGCATGAGCCGAATGAACCGATCCGCCTTTCCCTTCGACGCCCTGTCCCCCCCGCCGCTGCCGCGCGGCAGCCAGACCCGCGCCTGGTGGAAGGCGCCAGCCTCGCCGACGGCGCTGGCATGGCACGCGATCCGCGCTGCCCGCGCGCATGCCGCGCCGCTGCTGCTGGTGGCGCGCGACAACCACGGCGCGCACCAGTTGGAATCGGACCTGCACACCCTGCTCGGTGGCGACCCCGCGCTGCCGGTACTGGCCTTCCCGGACTGGGAAACCCTGCCCTACGACCGCTTCAGCCCGCACCCGGACATCATTTCGCAGCGCCTTGCGACCCTGCACCGATTGCCGACGCTGGCGCGCGGCATCGTCATCGTACCGGTGCAGACCCTGATGCAGCGCCTGCCGCCGCTGTCCTACGTGGTCGGCGGCAGCTTCGACTACCGCCTCGGTCAGACCCTGGATTTCGACGCCGAGAAGCGGCGGCTGGAATCGGCCGGCTACCGCCATGTGCCGCAGGTGCTGGACCCGGGCGACTTCGCCGTGCGCGGCGGCCTGCTGGACGTCTATCCGATGGGCAGCGACACCCCCCTGCGGCTGGAACTGCTGGACGACAGCATCGATTCGATTCGCGCCTTCGACCCGGAAAGCCAGCGTTCGTTGCATGCGCTGGACACCGTGCAGCTGCTGCCGGGACGCGAGGTGCCACTGGACGAGGCTTCGCTGGAACGCGCGATGGAGCAGCTGCGCGAGCGCTTCGACCTGGATACCCGCCGCAGCGCGCTGTACCAGGACCTGAAGTCGGGTCTGGCCCCGGCCGGTATCGAGTACTACCTGCCGCTGTTCTTCGACACCACCGCCAGCCTGTTCGATTACCTCGGCGAAGGCGCGCTACCGCTGCTGTCCGATGGCGTCGACGAAGCCGCCGAAGCGTTCTGGGCGCAGACCCGCAATCGCCACGAGCAGCGCCGACACGACATCGAACACCCGCTGCTGCCGCCGGATGCGCTGTACCTGCCGCCGGACGCGCTGCGCCAGCGGCTCAACCGCGGCCTGCGAATCGAAGTCTGTGCCACCGGCCACCCGCGTCACGACGAAGCGCAGGCGCTGGGCGACCAACCCGCCGCTTCGCTTCCGCTCGCGGTCAAGGACGCAGCTCCCGGCGCGGCGCTGAAATCCTTCCTGGACAGTTATCGCGGCCGCGTGCTGATCGCCGCCGATTCGCCCGGCCGCCGCGAGGCGCTGCTGGAAGTACTGCAGGCGGCGGAACTGAAACCTCAGCTTGTCGAAAGCTTCTCCGCTTTTGTTCGTCATCCCGGCGCAAGCCGGGATGACGGCACGACGGCCGACGATGTCCGCTTCGCCATCGCCGTGTCACCGCTGGAAGACGGCTTCGCCGTCGACGACCCGCAGATCGCAGTGCTGACCGAGCGTCAGCTGTTCCCGGAACGCGCCACCCAGCCCAATCGGCGCCGACGCAGCGGACGTGAACCGGAAGCGATCATCCGCGACCTCGGCGAACTGGCCGAAGGGGCGCCGATCGTGCACGAGGACCACGGCGTCGGCCGCTACCGCGGGCTGATGACGATGGATGTCGGCGGCCTGCCCGGCGAGTTCCTCGAAATCGAATACGCCAAGGGCGACCGCCTGTACGTGCCGGTCGCGCAGTTGCACCTGATCAGCCGCTATTCCGGCGCCAGCGAAGACACCGCGCCGCTGCATTCGCTCGGCGGCGAGGCCTGGAGCAAGGCCAGGAAGAAGGCGCAGCAGAAGGTCCGCGACGTGGCCGCCGAACTGCTGGAAATCCAGGCACGCCGCCAGGCCCGCGCCGGTCTGGCGCTGCCGCTGGACCGGGCGATGTACGAACCGTTCGCCGCCGCCTTCCCGTTCGAGGAAACGCCCGACCAGCACGCCGCCATCGAGTCGGTACTGCGCGACCTGCAATCCAGCCAGCCGATGGACCGGGTGGTCTGCGGCGATGTCGGTTTTGGCAAGACCGAAGTCGCCGTCCGCGCCGCGTTCGCCGCCGCCAGCGCCGGCAAGCAGGTCGCGGTGCTGGTGCCGACCACCCTGCTGGCCGAGCAGCACTACCGCAATTTCCGCGACCGCTTCGCCGACTGGCCGCTCAAGGTGGAAGTGCTGTCGCGCTTCAAGACGCCCAAGGAGATCAAGGCCGAACTGGCGCGATTGGCCGAGGGCAAGCTGGACGTGATCGTCGGCACCCACCGGCTGCTGCAGGCGGACGTGAAGTTCGCCGACCTGGGGCTGGTCATCGTCGACGAGGAACAACGCTTCGGCGTGCGCCAGAAGGAGGCGCTGAAGGCATTGCGCGCCGAAGTGCACCTGCTGACCCTGACCGCCACCCCGATCCCGCGCACGCTGAACATGGCGATGGCCGGGCTGCGCGACCTGTCGATCATCGCCACCCCGCCGGCCAACCGGCTGGCGGTGCAGACCTTCGTCAGCGCCTGGGACACCGCCCTGCTGAAGGAAGCCTTCCAGCGCGAGCTGGCGCGCGGCGGCCAGGTGTATTTCCTGCACAACGACGTCGAAAGCATCGGCCGCATGCAGCGCGATCTGCAGGAGCTGGTGCCCGAGGCGCGAATCGGCGTGGCCCACGGGCAGATGCCCGAGCGCGAGCTGGAGCAGGTCATGCTGGGCTTCCAGAAGCAGCGCTTCAATGTGCTGCTGTGCACGACGATCATCGAGTCGGGCATCGACATTCCCAACGCCAACACCATCATCATGAACCGCGCCGACAAGTTCGGCCTGGCCCAGTTGCACCAATTGCGCGGTCGGGTCGGCCGTTCGCATCACCGCGCCTATGCCTACCTGCTGGTGCCCGACCAGCGCAGCATCACCGCCGACGCGCAGCGCCGGCTGGAAGCCATCGCCTCGATGGACGAGCTGGGCGCGGGCTTCACCCTGGCCACCCACGATCTGGAAATCCGCGGCGCTGGCGAACTGCTCGGCGAAGACCAGAGCGGGCAGATGGCCGAGATCGGCTTCAGCCTGTACACCGAACTGCTGGAACGCGCGGTGCGCAGCATCAAGCAGGGCAAGCTGCCGGACGCCGACGCCGGCGAGGATAGCCGTGGCGCCGAAGTCGAACTGCACCTGCCGGCACTGATCCCGGAAGACTACCTGCCCGACGTGCACACCCGACTGACGCTGTACAAGCGCATCAGCGGCGCCCGCGATGTCGAGGAACTGCGCGAGTTGCAGGTGGAAATGATCGACCGCTTCGGCCTGCTGCCGGAACCGGCGAAAAACCTGTTCACGGTGGCCGAACTGAAGCAGTCAGCCACTGCGCTGGGCATGCGCAAGCTGGAACTGGGCGAGAACGGCGGCCGCATCGTGTTCGAATCCAAGCCGGACATCGACCCGATGACCCTAATCCAGATGATCCAGAAGCAACCGCGCATCTACGCGATGGACGGCCCCGACAAACTGAAGATCCGCCTCCCCCTGCCCGAACCTGTCGACCGCCTCAACGCCGCCCGCGGCTTGCTGGCGGCGTTGGCCAAGGGTGGCTGAGCCTACCCGGGCCGCAGCATATGGCGGCGAGCCAGGGCCCACCCTACGCCAGCCGGGAAAGTGTAGGGCGGGCTCAAGCCCGCCTTGCGAGTTAACCACCACGGCAATGGACGTACACCGCTGGCAATCCACCGTCCGGGGCTCGTCAGGGAGGCGCGACTGCCGTTCAGCGGTAGACTCAAATAAATCTTGGCAGATGGGGAACTGCATGGACTGGATCAATCCACTAGCAACCGTGGCCGCATCGTTTGCCGGCGCATGGGCAGCGTTCAAGCTGCAATCCACACAGCAGAAGAATGAAGAAGTTCAGAAGAACATTACAGCCGCCAATCGCACTCTATTGACGCTCATGCAGCAGGTCAATGAACTCAAGCTATTCCAGATTGACCAACTTGACCCCTACCGGGAAAGTCCGGCAAGGCACATTCAAATTCTGCCTACGCTTCCCTACAGTACGGAATCTCTAAAGTTTGACTTTCAGTCCCTTTCGTTTTTCAACACTAAAGGCGGATTTCAAATCTTATTTGAATTGAGCGTAGAAGAAAGACGCTACATTGAAGCTCTGAAGGCGATCAACGAACGATCCCTAATGATGCGCGACTCAATACACCCTATGCTAATTGCTGCCGGCTTTGATGAAAAATCGCTCTACTCAAAAGATGACTACTTGAACGCACTTGGCGAATCCCTTTACATGCAGCTAAAGAGACTGACTAATCAAGTCTATTACCATGTAGATAGAACAATAGACTCGATCTATGAAATGAATGAAAGATTCAAAACAGAAACAAAAAAGAAGTACCCAAAAGCCACATTGGTCAACTTTGAATTTGCATCTGACGTTCAGCAGCAAAAGCAGTCGGACTCCCTCAAATATGGTGACCCTGACCAGGATTAGCAGATACCCGTACGCAGCGATGCGACCTGCCCTGGACCTGGGATATTCGGACTAGTAGAAACTTGAGAGGCCCATAGGTTGGGGTGAGCCTGCGAACCCCAACATGCAGACAGCAGGCATAGCAGATGGCCCAACTGTCGACAGGGCGATGTGGTGTTGGGGTTCGCAGGCTCACCCCAACCTATGCAGTCATGTGGCCTAAAGTTTGTTCGCCCGCTGCGCCTGCTGTTCAGCCAGGGTCAGAGCGACGTTGTTGCGCAGGTAAGCGGGTTCCAGTTTGTCGGCCGGGAGAGCTTCGCCGCGGGCGAAGGCGGTGGCGGCCAGCCGGGCGACATCAGCGGCGTGCGGCAGGGCCGTGCTGTCGATGCGGCTGAAGCGCGGGGCCAGTTTCGTTTGCAGGATGCCTTCGCCGGCCGCGAAGCCGGTGCCGACGCCGATCCAGCCATCGTCCTCACCGGGCAGGACATGGTCGGTCGGGGCGATCACGACCTCGTTCCCCTGCCCCTGCGGTTCGCCGCCTTCGACATGGAAGGTCGCCGCGTAGATTTCGCCCATCCGCGCGTCGATGGCGGCCAGGATGCGACTACCCTCGAACATTTCGGCCATGCCCCGCATGGCCAGCGCGCGCAACGTGGATACCGGCAACACCGGCAGGTCCAGCGCCAGCGCGATGCCCTGCGCCAGCGCCACGCCGAGACGAACGCCAGTGAAGGCGCCGGGGCCGCGGCCAACGGCGACCGCGTCCAGTTGCGCGCGGGCGATACCGGCGTCGGCCAGCAAGGCCTCGGCCCACGGCAGCGCCAGTTCGGCATGGCGGCGTGGCGCGACCTCGAAGCGCTCGCGCACCTCACCGTCCAGCCACAGCGCTACCGAACAGCCTTCGGTGGAGGTTTCAAAAGCGAGCAGCCGCATACCAGTCGTCTTCCTCGGGTTCGGTCGTGGTGATCGGGGCATCCAGCGTTTGCGCATCGGCGCCGAAGAACGCGGCCACCTCGCCCAGGTCGCGGGTGCGGGCGAATGGCGGCAGCGAGTCCATGAACACCCGGCCATAGGATTTCTGGTCCAGCCGCGGGTCGGCCAGCACCAGCACGCCGCGGTCGGTTTCGCTGCGGATCAGCCGGCCCACGCCCTGCTTCAGCGCGATCACCGCCTGCGGCAGTTGTTCGTCGCGGAACGGGTTGCCGCCGGAACGACGAATCGCGTCCAGCCGCGCCTCGAACACCGGGTCATCCGGTGCGGCGAACGGCAGCTTGTCGATGGCGACCACGCTGAGCGCCTCGCCGACCACGTCCACGCCTTCACGGAAGCTGGCCGTGCCCAGCAGCACGCCGTTGCCGGACTCGCGGAAATGCTGCAGCAGGGCCGCGCGCGGCATCTCGCCCTGCACGAACAAGGGCCAGGCTTCGTCGCGCAGCGCTTCGGCGGCTTCGCGCAGGGCGCGATGCGAGGCGAACAGCAGGAAGGCGCGACCGCCGGACGCCTGCAGCACCGGCTTCAGCGCGGCGACCAGGGCGCGGGTGTAGTCGCGCGAATTCGGCTCCGGCAATCCGGCAGGCTGGTAGCACAGCGCCTGCCGCGACCATTCGAACGGGCTGGGCTGCAGCAGGGTCTGCGGATCGTCCAGGCCCAGCCGCAGCGCAAGATGGTCGAAGCGCTCGCCCACGGCCAGCGTGGCCGAAGTGAATACCCAGGCCGCGCGCGACTGTTCGCGGTGTGTGCGCAGCGGTCCGGACACGTCGAGCGGCGTGCGTTGGCAGCGGAAGCCGCGCGTGGTCAGTTCGTACCAGTACACGTCCTGGTCGGGGTCAGTGGCGGCTTCGGCGACTGCCTGCGTTTCGTCCGGCTCCGCGTCGTTTGCATCTTCCACGGCATCCGCATCTTCCGGCGCCTGGCCCAGCCATCGACGCAGGCGGCCGACGATGTCGACGTTGCGCGCCGCGCAGGCATCGAGGCCGGGCGAGGCCTCGGTCAGCGGCGCCAGCGCCTCGCGCAGCTGCGCCAATGCCTCCAGCAGCGCATCGAAGCCTTCGCGCACCTCCGGCTTGGCCAGTGCGCGTTCGCGGGTGCCGCGCGCCGGCAAGCCTTCCAGATTGGCGCGCAGTTCGCGCAACGCCTGTTCCAGCGTGCGGACCGGCGGCTGCAGCGCCGCCAGTGCGCCGGGTACGTTGTGGCATTCGCTCAGGCAGTCGCGCGCCAGTTCCTGCAGCGGCCGCATGCCGAAGCCTTCGCCGAAGAAGTTGGCGGCCAGTTCCGGCAGCTGGTGCGCCTCGTCGATGACGAAGGCCTGCGCGCCGGGGAGGATTTCGCCAAAGCCTTCCTGCTTCAACGCCAGGTCGGCCAGCAGCAAGTGGTGATTGACCACCACCAGATCGGCGGCCTGCGCGCGCTGACGCGCCTGCACGACGAAGCAATCCTCCCAGAACGGGCATTCGCTGCCGAGGCAGTTGTCGACAGTGGAGGTGACCAGCGGCAGCAGCGGCGAATCTTCCGGCAGCCCTTCCAGTTCGGCCATGTCGCCGAATTTGGTCCGCCCGCTCCAGGCGACGATGCGCTGGAACTGGCCGACCTGTTCGCGCGAGGTCAGCCGCGGTTCGCCGCGCGCCTGTTCCAACCGGTAGCGGCACAGGTAGTTGGCCCGCCCTTTCAGCAACGCCGATTTCAGCCCGGTGCCCAGTGCGTCGCGCACGCGCGGCAGGTCACGGTGGTAGAGCTGGTCCTGCAGGGCGCGGGTGCCGGTGGAGATGATGGTCTTCATGCCCGACAGCAGCGCCGGCACCAGGTAGGCGAAGGTCTTGCCGGTGCCGGTGCCGGCTTCGGCCAGCAGGGTTTCGCGCTGCTCGAAGGCCTCGGCAATGCTCGCCGCAAGCCGTTGCTGGGCCTGGCGCGGGGAGAAGTTGTCCAGTTGGCTGGCCAGCGCGCCGCCCTGGTCGAGGGCCTCGCGACTGGCGGCGGCGAGTCGTGACATTGCTACATTCTAGTCACGCCGGCCACCGTGCAGGCTTGGATCTGCGCATGCGCGGACGCCGCGTTGAGGTCTTCGCCACGGGCCAGCCGCGCCTGCTCGATCGCCGCCCAGTGCCGCCGGCACAGCGGGCCGACCCGCGAGCCAAGGTCGAAGGCGCGCCGGGCCAGCCGTTCCACCCGCTCGTAGTCGGCCTGCAGCAGCGCCACTTCGGCACGCTCCTGCAGCACCGCCGGGTCGTCGCCGACGATCAGCAGGGCCTGGTTCAGGGCATTCACGGCAGTTTCGATATCGCCTGCGGCCAGCGCCCGCTCCGCGGCCAGCCGCAGGTCTTCCACCTGCGGGTCGCGCAGCGGCTGCACCTGCAATTCGGTGTCCTCGCCGCCACCGGCTTCGCGCACCGCGACCAGCCGTTGTTGTGGCGATACCGACGGCTCGACCGGCACAGTTACCAAAGACGAACCAGCGCAGGCGCACAGTGCCCACGCCACTACAAACCCGCAAACGTACTCTCGCAGCGTCATGGCGTGGACGGCGCCGGGGTGTCCGCCGGCGGATCTTCCCGCTTCGGCGGCAGGCCAAAGAAGCGCCGCCAGCCGCTGGCCTTCGGTGCTTCCTGCGTGGCCGGGTCGGTCGGCGACGGTCCGGCGACCTCGTCCGGCAGCGCCGACGGCGGTTCGATCACGCAGGAACGGTACGCTGGCACGAAGCCGACCACGAACGGCAGGCGGCGCGCGCCGGGGCAGCCGGCATCGGTACTGGCGTCGCCGACCACCCATTGCCAGTCCATGCCCTTGTTCGACACCCGCAGCGGCGCACTGGGCAGGCGCGAGAACAGCCCCGACCACACCCGCATGGCATGGGTGGCGCCATACAGTCCGGCCTGCTGGTTCTGGTCGTTGCCGACCCAGACCACGGCCAGGTGATCGCCGGTGTAGCCGGCATACCAGCTGTCGCGGCCGTCATTGGTGGTACCGGTCTTGCCGGCCGGCTTCAGCCTGCCCAGGCCATCGGCCAGCAGTCCACGGCCGGTACCGTTGCTGACCACGTCCTGCAGGGCCACACCGACCAGATTTGCGGCCAGCGAATCGCCCGGCTGCGCCGGCGCCGGGGTCTTGTCGTAACGCTTCAGCAACTTGCCGTCCGGATCGAGCACGCCGCGCACCGCGTGCAAGGGCTGGATCTCGCCGCCCGAGGCCAGGAACTGGTACAGCTGGGCCATCGCGTAGGGGCTCTGGTCGGTGGAGCCCAGGATCAGCGCCGGATTGGGCTGGGCCTCGATCCCGGCCAGCACCTTCAGCAACTGCGCCAACCGCTGCGGATCGACCTGCATGCCGACCCGCACCGTCGCCTGGTTGTAGGAATGCGCCAGCGCATCGATCATCCGCACCGTGCCATGGCTGCGGTTGTCGGAATTGTCCGGCCGCCATTCACGGTTCTTGCCCAGCCGCACCGCCACCGGCGAATCGTCGACCCAGGTCGCCAGCGACCAGCGGTCCGGCTGCGCCAGCGCCAGCAGGTAGACGAAGGGCTTCAGCAGCGAACCGACCGGCCGCTTGGCCTCGACCGCGCGGTTGAAGCCCGGCTGCGACACGTCGCGGCTGCCGACCACGGCCAGCACGTCGCCGTCGTGCACGTCGGTGACCACCATGCCCACCTGCAACGGTGGCCGGTCCTTGCGCTCCAGCGATTTCAGCGCACGCGTCGCCGCGCCTTCGGCATAGGCCTGCGCGGAAGGCGACATGCCGGTATGCACGGTCAGGCCGGCGCCCTGCAGCGCGCCTTCCGGATAGTCGCGCGCCAGCTGGCGGCGGACCAGGTCGACATAGGCCGGGAAGCGATTGGCCGCGGTCAGTCCCGGGGTGGCGGTGACCCCCAGCGGCGCCTGCAATGCGCGCTGGTATTCGGCGTCATCGATCAGCTTCGACTCGTGCATCATCCGCAGCGCCAAGTTGCGCCGGTCCAGCGCGCGCTCCGGATGGCGACGCGGGTCGTAGTAGGACGGACCCTTGACGATGCCGATCAGCAGGGCGATCTGCTCGGTGCTCAAGGCCTCCAGGTCGCTGCCGAACCAGTACTCGGCGGCCGCGGAAACGCCATGGATGGCCTGGTTGCCACGCTGGCCCCAGTACACCTGGTTGAAATAGGCCTCCAGGATGGTGCGCTTGTCGTAGCGCGCATCGAGGATGATCGCGTACAGGATCTCGTTGAACTTGCGCGCCGGGGTCACTTCCTTGCCGATCCCGAGCAGGCCGCTGCGCGCCAGCTGCTGGGTGATGGTGCTGGCGCCCTGGCGCACCTTGCCGCCCGACTTGAGCGTCACCCACAGCGCACGCGCGATACCGCTGAAATCGATACCGTGGTGGCGGGCGAAGTCGCGGTCCTCCACCGACTGCAGGCCGGTGACCAGCAGTTCCGGCACGTCTTCCAGCCGGACCAGGCGGCGCTCTTCCTGCTTCTGCCCGTACAGGGTGGCGATCCGCGCCGGATCCAGTCGCACCGCCTTCAGCGCCTGATCCTTGTCCAGGTCGCGCACGCTGCCGACCCGGCCGCCGGTCAGGCTCACCCGGATGCGCTTGGCAGGCACCCGGCCGTCCACGTCGATGTAGCCGCGGCTGGAAATGGTGAAACCGCTTCCCTCCACGGCATAGGTTCCCGGCAGCGTGCCGGCACCGTCGTCGCGGTAGGCGGACGCGGCCAGTTCGGTCTTCAGCGTGGCCGCATCCATCGCCAGCCCGGGCGAGAGCAGCAGCGGACGGGCGTACACCCGGGTCGGCACCTGCCATTGCAGCGCACCGAAGCGCTGGCTGACCTGATGGTTCAGGTACAGCATGTACGGGATCAGGAAGCCAAGCCCCAGCCCCAGCAGCGCCAATACCGCCTTGACCAGCCAGCCGCGCCAGGCCGGCGCGCCGTCTTCGTAGTCCGTGTCGGGGTCTGCTTCGTCGTTGCGGGCCACGGGAATGCGACAATGGGATGAACGGCGAGTCTAGCGCAGCCCGGTGGTGCTGCGGCCCCGCCACAAGACCCCCGCTCAGCTGGAGTTGCAAACGGAATGTCGATTTCCCTGGCCGGCCTGCGTTATCGCATCCAGCGCACGCTGGGCCTGATCCGCCGGGGTCTGACCAGCCTGCGCACGCGCGGCTGGCAGGCCAGCTGGGAACGCGCGCAGCTGCTGTTCCGGCGCGAGCAGGCGCCGTTGTCGGCTGCGCTGTATTTCCCGACCGGCTACCCGCTGGCCGTCGATGGCGACGACTTCATGCCATTCGTGGTACCGGCCAGCGTCACCCCACGCGCCAGCGTCGTCATCCCGGTCTACAACCAGCTGGCGCATACCCTGGCCTGCCTGCATGCGCTGGCCGATCATCCGCCGCAGGCCGCGTGCGAGATCATCATCATCGACGACGGTTCCAGCGACCGCAGCGGCGAATGGCTGCCGCGCATCGAAGGCCTTCGCTACCACCGTCGCGCCGAGAATGGCGGCTTTGTCGCTGCCTGCAACGACGGCGCAGCTGTGGCACGCGGCGAATACGTGGTGTTCCTCAACAACGACACCGTACCGCAACCGGGCTGGCTGGACGCCCTGCTGGCCACCTTCGAAACGCATCCGGATGCGGGCCTGGTCGGCGCGCAACTGCTGTATCCGGATGGCCGCCTGCAGGAAGCCGGCGGACAGGTATTCGCCGACGGCAGCGGCTGGAACCGCGGCCGCTTCGAATCGCCGGACGATCCGCGCTATGCCTGCCTGCGCGAGGTCGATTACTGCTCCGGCGCGGCCATCGCCGTGCCGCGCGCGCTGTTCTCGCGGCTGGGCGGGTTCGACACCCGCTACGCCCCGGCCTATTACGAAGACACCGACCTGGCCTTCGCCGTGCGCGCAGCCGGGCGGCGCGTGCTGTACCAGCCGCTGGCGCGGGTGGTGCATGCCGAAGGCGCGACCGCCGGCACCGATACCGGCCAGGGCATCAAGGCCTACCAACTGCGCAACCGGGACCGCTTCCGCGACAAGTGGCGCGGTGCACTGCACGACCAGCCCGCGCCCGGCAGCCGGCTGTCCGATGCCGTTCCCGGTCGATGCCGGATCCTGGTGATTGCCGACGCGGGGCCGCGTCCGGACCGCGATTCCGGTTCGCTGCGCCTGTTCAACCTGATGCGCTTGCTGGACGAAGAAGGTGCGCAGGTGGTGTTCTTGCCCGCCGACCGCCGCCATGACGGCGACTACACCCGCGCCTTGCAGGGCGTCGGCGTACAGGTCTGGTATGCGCCGTGGCTGGACGAACTGCCAAACTGGCTGCGCGAACACGGCGGCAGCTTCGACACGGTGATGGTGTGCCGTTACCACCTGGCCGAAGGCCTGCTGCCGCTGTTGCGCCAGCATGCGCCGCAGGCGCGGGTCGTGTTCGACAGCGTCGACCTGCATTACCTGCGCGAGACACGGGGCGCCGAACTGGCCGGCGATGCCGCATCGAAGCGCGCGGCCGCTGCCACCCGCGAACGCGAACTGGCGGTGATCGCCGGCAGCGATGTCACCCTGGTGGTCAGCGCGAACGAATGCGAACTGTTGCGGCGGGACGCGCCGCAGGCACGGGTCGAGATCGTCTCCAACCTGCATCGCCCCGCCGGTCCCGGGCTGCCGTTCGCGCAGCGCCGCGACCTGGTGTTCGTCGGCGGCTTCGGCCATCCGCCCAATGCCGACGCCGTGCTGTGGTTCGCGCGCGAAGTCTTTCCACGCGTGCGCGAACGGCTCCCCGACGTGCGGTTCCACTGCATCGGCAGCAATCCGCCGGCAGCAGTCCGCGCCTTGCAGGACATCCCCGGCGTGATCGTGCACGGTCACGTACCGGAACTGACACCGTGGATGGAAGGCGCGCGGATCGCCGTCGCCCCGTTGCGCTACGGCGCCGGGGTCAAGGGCAAGATCAATCTGAGCATGGCGCACGGGCAACCGGTGGTGGCTACCACGTGCGCGGCCGAAGGCATGCATCTGCGCGACGGCATCGATGCGCGGATCGCCGATTCGCCTGACGCCTTCGCCGATACCATCGTCCGCCTGTACGGCGACGAGGAGTCATGGAATTCGCTGGCACGCAACGGGCTGCAGAACGTTGCCACCCATTTCTCGATCGATGCCGCGCGGGCGGCGGTGCGGCGAGTGTTTTTCACGGCAGCAGCCGACCAGACAGCGGCCGGCTAACCACCGGCATCGCGCACGCGGGCAGCGAATTCGGCCAGCCCAGGCGCTGCGGCATCGGTCGCCCGCGCCTGTTTCACCGCTTGCGTGGCGAAGGCTACGTCGCCGGCGCGCAGGCGCTCTTCGCCGGTAGCGATCCACTTGCCCGCCAGTCGGCGGCGTGCATCGGCCAGCGCATCCGAGCGCGCATCCAGCGTTTGCCAGGCATCGAAACAGGCCTGCGCGCGGCGCACGCGATTGCGTCGCAATTCGTCCTCGAAGCAGGCCTGTACCGCCACGGTGACGCGGCGCGCGACCGCCTTCACTTCGGCCGAATCCGGCGCCAGCGATTGTGCGCTGCGCAGCTTGTCGTACGCGCTGTCACCCGGCGGCGCGATCCATTCGCCACGCGTTTCGGCACGGGCGATTTCGTCCAGCAGGGTCTGCACGCGACGCTGCCTTTCCGCCCCCGGCAGTGACAACGACGCGGACTGCGCATGCGCCTGGCGCGCGCGCTGCAGGGCACGTTCGGCATCGCGGACGGCCACCGCGTCGGGCTGCAACGCCTTCGCCGCGGCCAGCTGCCTTTCGGCTTCGTCGAAACGGAAGTCCGCCGCCAGCGCGGCAGCGGCGCGCGCATGCGCCTGCACCACCTGTTCCAGGCCGCGCTGTGCGGCATCGTCCGCTCCGGCGGCCAGCACCTGACGGTACAACGCCTGCGCGCGATCCAGCTGTCCGTGCTGCAGGGCGCGATCGGCCTGCCGACGCCGCTGTTCGCGCACCCGCGACAATTCCGCGCGCGCCTGCGGCAGTTCGGCATGGCCGGCGTCGTAGCGGTCGGCCGCAGCGATCATCGCGGCGGCGGCAGCCAGATCGTCCTGCCCCAGAGCATGCCAAGCCTGTTGCAGCAGATCGGTCAGCGCGTCCTCGCGCCCTTCCAGCGCCTCGACGCGTTGCGGTTGTACTGCCAGCACACGCTGATACAGCGGCAATGCCGCGTCCTCGGCGCCATCGAGACGATGCTCGGCCAAGGCCTCGGCCGCCTGCGCAAGCCATTGCTCCACGCCGGCGCTGGCTGCCTGCCGTTCGCGCAGTTCCGCGGCTACCGCGTCGGTGAGTTCACGTGGCGCCTGCAGCTCGCGCGCCAGTTTCAGGGACTCGTTCGCATCCGCCAATCGGCCGTCACGCAAGGCCGTCCGTGCCTGGCCGATGGCGGCGTTGGCGACCCGGGTCAGGCCGGCACGAGCCTCGCTGCGATCCGAATCCAGCGCCAATGCCGCCTCGTAGGACTGGCGCGCGCCGCTGCCGTCGGCCGCGTCCAGCCGTCCTTCGTGCAGGGCGGCATCACCGGCATCGAGCAGAGCCTGCACCTTCGATGCTGGCCACAGCGCATCGGCCAGCGGTTGCCGGAACAGCAATGCGATCACCACCAGCAGCAACAGCACGGCCACCGCCCACTGCCAGTGGCGACGACGGCGCCAGGCCGGTACCTGCCGGTGCGCGCGCGGTCGGGACGGGATATCCGCAGGCCAGCCAGGCGACGGCTCGATGCGATTGCGCAGCTTGTCCGATGGGCCGGTCACCGCGACAGCATACCCTCGCCTCCCGACCACTCAGGCTGAACGGCGCGCCTCTTCGACCCCGGGTAACGCATCCAGCTTGCCCAGCAGGGTCGACAGCTGCGCATAGTCGGCGACCCTCAGGCGCAGGCGAAAACGCACCCGACCGCTGTTGCGCAGCGGCTCGCTGTGGATGCCCAGCACGTGCACATCCTGCTGCGCGATCAGGTTGGTCACGTCCTTCAGCAACCACTTGCGGTCCACCGCGGTGAGCTGCACGTCGGCCTCATAGCCACCTGCACCGCTGCCCCATTCCACCGGCAGCACCCGTTGCGGATTCGCCGCGGCCAGCCGCTGAAACGCCGCGCAACCGGTGCGATGCACAGTGACGCCGCGGCTGCGGGTCAGGTAGCCGGCGATCGGTTCGCCGGCCACCGGCTGGCAGCACTTGCCCAGCTGCACCAGCAGGTTGCCCACGCCCTGCACGGTGAAGCTCGAACCCGCGTCCGCAGACCTCCGTGCAGGTGGTGGTCGCGGCGAAGGCGCTGCCGGAGCCGGCGGACGCTGCTCCTCGAACAGGGCGCGCCCGACTTGGGTCGGACCGACATCTCCGAGTGCGATCTGCACGTACAAGTCGTCCACGCTATCGGCATGGAAGCGCTTCAGCAGCGGCGCCAGATCGGCACTCAGCTGACCCATCCGCCGCAGTTCGCGTTCGAGTATCTCGCGACCGGCCTGCACGTTGTTGGCGCGGTCGAGCTTGTGAAACCAGGCCCGGACCTTGTCGCGCGCGCGTCCGCTGGCAAGGAAGCCGTTGGCCGGCAGCAGCCAGTCGCGCCGAGGCTCGGCGATCTTGGCGGTCAGGATCTCGACCCGGTCGCCACTGCGCAAAGTGTGGCCGAGCTGAACGATGCGGCCATTGACCTTGGCTCCGCGCGTGCGATGCCCGACCATGGTATGCACGTGGTAGGCGAAATCCAGCACGGTGGCGCCCTGCGGCAGGTCGATCACCTCACCCTTCGGGGTCAGCGCGTAGACTCGGTCCTCGGCCAGCTCGTCCTCCAACCCGCCGCCGAGCGTGTCGCCTTCGCCGGATTGCTCCAGCAACCGGCGCATCCAGGCGATCTTGCGTTCGAAACTGCGGTCGGCACCCTTGCTGCCGCCTTCCTTGTAGCGCCAGTGCGCGGCCACGCCCAGTTCGGCCTGCGCATGCATTTCGTGGGTGCGTATCTGCACTTCCAGCGTGCGCCCCTCGGGACCGACCACGGCGGTATGCAACGAACGATAGTCGTTGGCCTTGGGGCGGGCGATGTAGTCGTCGAACTCGCTGGGGATCGGCGCCCACAAGGCATGCACCACGCCCAGTGCGGCATAGCAGGCGGCCACGTCGTCCACCGTCACCCGTACCGCGCGCAGATCGTACAGTTCGTCCATCGGCACCTGCTTGCGCTGCATCTTCCGCCAGATGCTGTAGATGTGCTTGGGCCGGCCGCTGATTTCGGCGGCGATGCCGTGTGCGACCATCGCCTCGCGCAGCTGCGCCTTGACCCGTTCGATGAAGCGTTCGCGCTCGATCCGCTTGCCGTCCAGTTCGCTGGCCAGCTGCCGGTAGGTATCCGGCTGCAGGAAGCGGAAGGTCAGGTCTTCCAGTTCCCACTTCAGCTGCCAGATACCCAGCCGGTTGGCCAGCGGTGCGTGGATGTCGCGCGTCAGCAGGGCCAGCGCGCGGCGCTCCTCATCGGGCAAGTCGCCGGCCGCTCGCATCCGCGCCAGCTGCCGCGCCAGCAGGATCGGCACCACCCGCAGGTCCTGCACGATCGCCAGCAGCAGCCGGCGCAGCCCTTCGGTATTGCTGCCTGCCGGATGCTCGGCATGCAGGGCCCAGACCTGGGCGGCGGCCTTCTGTCCCTCGACCAGGCTGGCGATGGCCGGATCTCGCGCGGCCAAGTCCGGCACGACTTGCTCGCGCAGGGCCGGCACGTCGTACCACAGCGTCGCCACCAGTACCTCGGCATCGGCCGACAGCCCGCCGAGAATGTCCAAGGTATCGGCCAGCACGTCCCACGGCAGGCGGCACTCGACCATGGCCGGCGCCGATGCCAGCCACGCGCGCGCACCGTCGCGCAGCGCCGGTGGCAATCCGCCCAATACAGGCCGATCGAACAGTTCGCGCAGGTTTTCGCTGGGGATTTGCGGCACAGCCAACATTCATTCCGGATATCACTACACTACCCGGCACCCGATCCGAGGAACAGACCATGCCAAGACCGGCCGTGATGCTGCATGTCGTTTTCGTCGCCCTGCTGCTGGCGCTTGCGCCAATACCGGGGATGGCACAGGAACAGACGGACGCCGACCTGAAGAAGCAGATGTCGGCGGAGGAATTCCGCGCCGCCGGACTGGACAAGCTGTCGCAGGAAGAACTTGCCAACCTCAACGCCTGGCTGAACCGCAAGGTCGATGCCGTCACCACCGCGGTCACCGCCACGCTTGCCGCGGAAGTCGCCGAAAAGGCCCGCGAGGAAGGACGCCAGGAGGTCGTGCAGAAGAACCGCGGCTTCTTCGACTTCGGCTCCGACGAGCCGATCATCTCGACCATCGACGGCGAGTTCAAGGGCTTCGGCAAGGGTCGCCAATACCGTCTGGCCAATGGCCAGGTCTGGGAGCAGACCGACTCTGCCACCCTCGCCGGCGTGCGCCGCGACAATCCGGAGGTCAGCATCAAACCCGGCGTCCTCGGCGTCTGGTACATGAAGGTCAAGGGCTACAACACCTCAGCCAAGGTGCGCAGGATCAAGTAGCTGGCCGGCCGACATGCCTTCGTCATCCGGCAGGCCAATACTGGCCGACTTGAATTTGCGGAGACTAGGATCATGTCGGTAATCCTTCGCCTCGTCGTCATCTGCGCCTTGTTGTTGGCGCTATCCGCGCCCGCGCCAGCCGCCGAATACGTCCGCATCGAGCAACGCCTGTCTCCGGAGCAGATGCGGCAGACCGGACTGGATCGGCTCAGTGTGGAACAGCTGGAACTGCTGAACCAGTTGCTGCAGATGCCCGCAACGGCAAGTGCGACGACTGCGGGTGACGTTGCGACCGCTTCCGACGACGGTTCGCTGGCCTTTATCGGCCTGGGCCAAGCGTCCATCCATGCGCGTGCCCGTGGCCGCGTCGAAGGCTGGGAGCCGGGCAGCGTGTTCGAGCTGGACAACGGCCAGCGCTGGCAGGTGCTGAAGGGCAAGCTGCGCCTGCGCGAGCCGGTCGAATCGCCGGAGATCCTGCTGGTGCCGGGCATCGCCGGACGCTGGTTCCTGCAGGTGGACGAAGACCTACCGAAGGCCCGCGTGTTCCGCATCGACTGATCAGCGTCGCGACGACGCCTGCAGTCCGGCCAGCCGCTGTGCCAGCTTCTTCGCCGAAACGCCCCCACGCGCAGCCAGCTCCTGCGCGAACAGCGATACCCGCAGTTCTTCCAGCTCCCAGCGCAGCGCCTGCCATTCCGGTTGCGCGTCGGTGCCTGCTGCGCGTGCCGTCGCCAGCGCATCGGCGAACGGCTTGATTTCCAGCATTCGCGCCTGGTCGCGCGAGGGGTCGCGCAAGGCACGCTCGACCCGCAGCGCCATCGCCTTCAGGTAGCGCGGGAACTGCGCCAGCGCCACGGCCGGGGTCCGGCGCAGGAAGCCAGGATGCACCAAACCATCGAGCTGCTCGCGCAGGTCGTCCAGATTGCCGCGCGCCCAGCCGACCAGCGGCGCTTCCAGCGCGGGGCGCAGCTCAGCGACCGCCGCCAGGATCGTTTCTGCCAGCGTCAACCGTTCCATTGCCTCGGCGAACAGCGCGCGACCGGCCTGTTCACGGCGCTGGACGAAGGCCTCGCGGGTGCGGATGTCCTGCAGGCCGTCGGCCAGCACCGCGTTCAGCGCCGCATCGACGATGTCCGCACGCAGCCGATCCTTGTCGGTCGCGGCCTGACCCCCAGTCTCGGCGAAACGCTCGATGGCTGCGTACAGCAGGCCGATCTTCGGCGACACCGGCAACTGCCGGCGCGCCTGCCGCAGCGTGTCGGCCAGCGCCATTTCCAGCAGCCGGCGCACGCCGCGCGGATGCGCGCGAACGGCATCGTCGCGATCGGCGAATACCTGCAGGTCAACCCGGCCATCCACCTCCTGCAGCGCCGGCCATGCCGGCACACCGGCTTCGCCCGGAACCTGCAACGGAATCGGCTCGGCCGGGAACTCCTGCAGACCTTGCGTGGCCAACGCACGTCCGGCGCGGGCGGCGAACGCCTGTCCCGCGCGCTCGCCGAAACACGCGAGCAAGACGTCCAAATCACGGGATTCGGCCAGCACCCGGCCTTTGTCGTCGCGCAGGCGCAGGTGCATGCGCAGATGCGGTTCCAGCGCAGCCTCGTCGAAGTCCGTGGCCGCCACTGGCGCGCCGGTGGCCTTGCCGAGAAAGCGCGCCAGTTCGCCACGGATGTCGTCGGCACTGGGCTGCGGAAAGGCCTCGAAGAAGGCGCGGCCGAAATCCGGTGCCGGCACGTAGTTGCGCCGCTGCGCCTTGGGCAGGCTGCGGATCAGCGCAGCCGACTTCTCGGCGACGAAGCCCGGCGCCAGCCACGACAGCCGCGCCGCATCCAGCGCACCCAGCAGGTGCAGCGGCACATCCAGGCTGACGCCATCATCGGCCGCGCCCGGCTCGAAGCGATACTGCAACGGCAGCCGCGCATCGCCCAGCGCGAAGTACTTCGGATAACGATCTTCTTCGCTGCCCTCGCCCGGCAGCAGATCGGTCAGCGACCAGCGCAGGCTGCGGCGCGACGCTTCATCCAGCGTCTTCCACCACGCGTCGAGCCCGGCGGCGGAATGGATTTCGGACGGAATCCGGTCCAGATACCAGCGCGCCTGCCAGTCCTCGTCGGCAACGATGCCGGCGCGGCGCAACTTGGCCTCTTCTTCATGCGCCTGCGCCAGCGTCTTCAGGTTGTCGGCGACGAATCCGGCGCGGCTGTTGATCTCGCCGCTGACCAGGCTCTGACGGACGAAGATTTCGTGCGCCTCGGCCGGGGCGATGCGGCCGTAGTGCACCGGCTTCTTCGGCGCCAGCACCAGCCCGAACAGGCTGATCTGCTCCGAAGCCAGCACGTGCCCCTGTGCGCGCGACCAGTGCGGGTCGAAATGCTTGCGCGCCAGCAGATGCGGCAGCTCGGCGATGACCCAGTCCGGCTCGATTGCCGCATTGCTCAGACCCCAGACCTTCTGCGTGTCCAGTAGGGTGGCGCTGAGTACCCACGGCGGCGTGGAACGCCCCGCGGATGACTTCGCCAGCGCCGAGCCGGGAAACAGCTGGAAGCGGCGCTGTCGCGGCGCCTGATAGTCACCCTTGTCGGTGCGATGGCCGATCTGGGTCGGAAGCCCGGCGATCAGTGCGCGATGCAGGAACAGGTAGGCGCCCTGGCGTTCGCGTTCGTTGGAGCCCTCGCGCAGCAAGGCCGAGGGCTCGCCTGGCTGCCAGCCGAGTTCGGCGCACAGCAGCAGCAACTGGCGATGCAGTTCGCGCCATTCGCGCATGCGCAGGAACCCGAGGAAGTGCCGTCCGCACCAGTCACGCAGCTTCGACTGGGTCAGGTCCTCGTGCGCCTGCCGGTAGCCTTCCCACAACTTGAGGATGCCGACGAATTCCGAGCGCGGGTCGGCAAACTTCGCATGCGCGTTGTCGGCCGCTTCGCGCGCCTCCGGCGGCCGCTCGCGCGGGTCCTGGATGCCGAGAAAGGCGGCGATGACCAGCATCTCGCGCAGGCAGCCATGCCGTTGCGCGGCCACCAGCATCCGCGCCAGCTTGACGTCGACCGGCAAGCGCGCCATCTGCCGGCCGATCGCAGTCAGCCGGCGCTCGCGATCAACCGCACCCAGTTCGGCCAGCTGCTGCCAGCCGTCGGCGACGGCGCGCTCGTCCGGCGGCTCCAGAAACGGAAAATCCTCGACCCGTCCCAGCCCCAGCTGCAGCATGCGCAGGATCACCCCGGCCAACGACGCGCGCCGGATCTCCGGGTCGGTGAACTGCGGCCGCGCCTCGAAATCGGCCTGCGAATACAGCCGGTAGCACACACCTTCGGCGATGCGCCCGCAGCGGCCGCTGCGCTGGTTGGCGCTGGCCTGACTGACCGGCTCGATGTGCAGCCGGTCCAGCTTCTGCCGCGGGCTGTAGCGTTTGACCCGGGCGAACCCCGGATCGATCACGTAGCGGATCCGCGGCACCGTCAGCGACGTCTCGGCCACGTTGGTAGCCAGCACCAGTCGTCGCTGCGGCCCCGGGTTGAATACCCGATCCTGGTCGCGCGCCGACAATCGCGCGTACAGCGGCAGTACCTCGGTCTGCCGGTACTTGCGCCGCTCCAGCGCCTGATGCGCGTCGCGGATTTCGCGCTCGCCGGGCAGGAACAGCAGCACGTCGCCGCGCGGGGCGTGGCGGGTGATGTCGTCGACCGCGGCGACGATGGCGTCGTTGACGCTGCGCTCGCCTTCGCGCGACTCGCCCTCTTCCCCGGTCTCGCCCTCCAGCGGCCGGTAGCGTATCTCCACCGGCCAGGTACGGCCCTCGACTGAAATCACCGGCGCATCGTCGAAATGGCGGGAAAAGCGTTCCGTGTCGATGGTCGCCGAAGTGACGATCAGCTTCAGGTCGCGGCGCTTGCGCAACAGCTGCTTCAGGTAGCCGAGCAGGAAATCGATGTTGAGGCTGCGCTCATGCGCCTCGTCGACGATGATCGTGTCGTAAGCCGACAGCCAGCGGTCCGAAGCGATTTCGGCCAGCAGGATGCCGTCGGTCATGAACTTGATCCGGGTGTCGTCGCCGGCCTGGTCGCTGAAGCGCACCTGGTAGCCGACCGCGCCACCCAGCGGCACCTGCAGTTCCTCGGCCACGCGCCGTGCCACCGCACGCGCGGCGATCCGCCGCGGCTGGGTGCAGCCGATGGTCCCGGCCACGCCACGGCCGGCGGCCAGGCACAGCTTGGGCAACTGGGTGGTCTTGCCGGAACCGGTTTCGCCCGCAATCACCACCACCGGATGCTTTCGGATCGCGGCGACAATGCGCTCGGCCTCGCGCGCCACCGGCAGCGATTCGTCCACCGTGACCGATGGCGTCGAAGCCGCGCGCGCCTCGCAGGTGGCGACCGAAGCCGCCAGCGCCCGCTCGAACGCCGCTCTCGCCGTCGCGTCGCGCGGCTTGCCCCGCCAGCGCGACCACAGCCCGTGCAGGCGGCCGCGATCGCGGCTGAGCGCGCGGCCGATGCCGCGCCGCGCCGCCCTCAATGCCTCGTCGATGTCCTTGTCAATAGAACCCATCAATAGGACCGAATCACGATTTCACTTTCACATAAGGTGCCGATGGCGATATTGTGGCGTCATCACTCATAGGAGTCGCGTCATGGCCAAGAAATCCGCCAGCAAGAAAGCCCGCGTCGTCGCCGACGCCTCGCCCAGGATCGACATCGGCATCGGTACCGGCGACCGCAGGAAGATCAGCGAAGGCCTCTCGCACTTCCTCGCCGACGCCTACACCCTCTACCTGAAGACCCACAACTACCACTGGAATGTCACCGGGCCGATGTTCAACTCCCTGCATGTCATGTTCGAAGGCCAGTACACCGAACAATGGACGGCGCTGGACGAAATCGCCGAACGCATCCGCGCCCTGGGCTTCAACGCACCCGGCTCGTATGCCGAGTTCGTCGCCCTGTCCAGCATCAAGGAAGCGCCCGGCGCGACCGCGGTGCCGGAAGCCACCGAGATGATCCGGCAGCTGGTCGCCGGCAACGAAGCGGTCTGCCGCACCGCCCGCAAGGTACTCAAGGCCGCCGGCAACGCCGGCGACGACCCCACCGCCGACCTGATGACCCAGCGCCTGCAGGTGCACGAGAAGAACGCCTGGATGCTGCGCTCGCTGCTGGAGTGAACCACCAGCTGTCCCGGCAATGACGAAAAAGCCCGCATCGTGCGGGCTTTTTCGTCTGTCCTGCCGGAGCGGACGGAATTTGGTCGGGGTAGCCGGATTCGAACCGACGACCACTTGTCCCCCAGACAAGTGCGCTACCAGGCTGCGCTATACCCCGGAGGGGGGCGATTATACAGGATGCCGGCGGATTCCCGCCGAGCCTCAACGGCGCAGCAGATGCAGGATTTCCTCCAGCTCCATGCGCACCTGGCGCACGATCTGGTTGCTCAGCGCCGACTCCTGCCTGGCGCCCTCGCCGTCCAGCCGCAGGCGGGCGCCGCCGATGGTGTAACCCTGTTCGTACAGCAGGCTGCGGATCTGCCGCACCATCAGCACGTCGTGGCGCTGGTAGTAGCGGCGGTTGCCGCGGCGCTTGACCGGCTCCAGGCTGGGAAACTCGGTCTCCCAGTAGCGCAGCACGTGCGGCTTGACGTCGCACAGCTCGCTGACCTCGCCGATGGTGAAATAGCGCTTGGCCGGGATCGGCGGCAGCTCGCGGTTACTGCCGGGGTCAAGCATTCGGCTCGCCTCCGGCGTAGACCTCGACGCGCTCCTTCAGCTTCTGCCCGGGGCGGAAGGTGACCACGGTACGCGCGGAAATCGGAATCTCCTCGCCGGTCTTGGGATTGCGGCCGGGGCGCTGGTTCTTGCGCCGCAGGTCGAAGTTGCCGAAACCGGAAAGCTTGACCTGACGTCCCTGTTCCAGCGCTTCGCGCAATACGTTGAAGTATTCGTCGACGAATTCCTTCGCCTCGCGCTTGTTCAGGCCCACCTCGTCATAGAGGCGCTCGGCCATTTCCGCTTTCGTCAGTGCCATTCGGTTTCCCCTGCTCCTGCCTGCGACTACTGTCCCTGGCCGCGAACCTTCGCCCCGTGTTCGCGACCGACGGCAGCCATGATATCGCGCATGACCGCGTCCACATCCGGGTCAGTCAGAGTGCGCGAGTTGTCCTGCAAAATCAAGCCCATAGCCAGACTCTTGCAACCCGGCTCCACACCCTGACCGACGTAACGGTCGAACAACCACAGATCACGCAGATTGCCACCGGCAGCGGCCTTGACCGTGGCCGCCAGTTCGGCCCAGCCGACCGATTCGGCCACCACCAGCGCCAAGTCGCGGCGCACCGAGGGATAGCGAGACAGCTCGGCTGCACGCGGCAACGCGCGCCGCGCCAACGGTTGCAGGTCGATCTCGAAACCCAGCACGTCCGCGTCCAGGTCCAGCGTGCGCTGCAGGCGCGGATGCAGCTGGCCGATCCAGCCGATGCGCTCGCCGTCGCGCCAGACCTCGGCCGAACGGCCCGGATGACCAAAACCTTGCTGCGCCGGACGGAACTCCAACACCGCGCCGGCGACTGCGGCAAGCGATTCCAGATCGCCCTTCAGGTCGTGGAAGTCGACCGGTCGCGCCGGCTCGCCCCATTGCTCGGCCCGTGCATCACCGCAGGCGACCGCGGCAATGCGCAGGGTTTCGCGCGGTGCTTCGCCGGGGCCGGCCTGGTGGAACACGCGGCCGAATTCGAACAGGCGTACGCGTCCGGCCTGGCGGGCCAGGTTGCGATGCAGCGCATCGACCAGCCCCGGCAACAGCCAGGTACGCATGACTCCGAGTTCGGCGCTAAGCGGATTGGCCAGCGGCACCGCATCGGCCTCCACGCCCCAGTCGCGCAGGCGCTGCGCGTCGAGGAAGGCGTAATCGATCGCTTCCCGATATTCGCGCGCCAGCAATTGCCGACGCAGCGTGGCTTCGTCGACCCGGGTTTCGCTCTGCATCGCCACCCGCGTCGGTCCGCCGGGCAGCGTCGTCGGAATGCGTTCGTAACCGTGGATGCGCGCCAGCTCCTCGATCAGGTCTTCCTCGATGGCAATGTCGAAGCGGCGGCTCGGCGCCACCACGCTCCAGCCATCGGCCACCACCGCGGCCTGCAGGCCCAGCGCGCGCAGGATGCGTTCGATTTCGGCATCGGCGATCTCCACCCCGAGCACACGGGCGATCCGTGCGCGGCGCAGCAGGATCGCACTGCGCCGGGGCAGCTGTTCCGGCAACTCCGCCTCCAGCACCGGCCCTGGGGTGCCGCCGGCCAGGTCCAGCAGCAGCCGGGTCGCGTATTCGATCGCCTGTCGCGGCAGCTCCGGATCCACGCCACGCTCGAACCGGTGCGAGGCATCGGTATGCAGGCCCAGTTTGCGGCCGCGGCCGATGATCGCATCGGGGGCGAAGTACGCCGCCTCCAGGAACACGCTCTTCGTCTCCGCGGTAACGCGGGTGTCGAAGCCGCCCATCATGCCGGCCAGCGCGACCACCCGGTCGGTGTCGGTGACGACCAGGAAGTCGTCGTCGAGTTCCGCATCGCGTCCGTCCAGCAGTTTGACCGCTTCGCCGGCGCGCGAGCGACGTACGCCGACCGAGCCGTGCAGGGTGTCGCGGTCGAAGGCGTGCATTGGCTGGCCCAGCTCCAGCATCACGTACTGGGTGATGTCGACCAGCAGCGACAGCGGCCGCACGCCGCTGCGGCGCAGGCGCTCGGCCATCCATACCGGGGTCGACGCGGCAGCGTCCACGCCTTCGATCACGCGCCCGCAGTAGCGCGGCGCGGCGGCACCGGCGTGCAATTCGATGGCCAGGCGGGCATCGCTGGCTGCCGGCACCGGTTCGGTCTCGAAGGCCGTCACTTCGCTGCCGCACGCTGCGGCGACGTCGTAGGCGATCCCGCGCACGCTGAAGCAGTCGGCGCGGTTCGGGGTCAGCTTGATCTCGATGCTGGCGTCAGGCAGGCCCAAGTAGTCGGCGACCGGCATCCCGACCGGAGCGTCGTCGGGCAGTTCCAGCAGCCCGGAAGCGTCAACATCGGTGCCCAGTTCCTTCGCCGAGCACAGCATGCCGTTCGATTCGACGCCGCGCAGCTTGGCGGCCTTGATTTGGAAGTCGCCGAACTTCGCCCCGACCAGCGCCAGCGGCGCGACCAGCCCGGCGCGGGCATTCGGCGCGCCGCAGACGATCTGCAGCGGCTCGCCGCGGCCGGCATCGACCTGGCAAACCTGCAAACGGTCGGCCTGTGGATGCTTTTCCGCCGACAGGATGCGGGCCACCACTACGCCGTCCAGCGATTCGCCCAGCGCGCTGACCTCTTCCACTTCCAGTCCGATCGCGGTCAGGGTGGCGGCCAGCTCGTCGCGACTGGCGGAAACGGGGACGTGGCTGCGCAACCAGTTTTCGGAGAACTTCATCGTTTCGGAATCCGTAGGGCGGGCCCAGGCCCGCCATTTAATGAATCAGGTGCCGCAATGCCGGAACACGCGGCGGGCCAGGGCCCGCCTACGCGAACTGGCGCAGGAAGCGCACGTCGTTGTCGAAGAACGCACGCAGGTCGCCGACGCCGTAACGCAGCATGGCCAGACGCTCCACGCCCATGCCGAAGGCGAACCCGGTGTAGCGCTCCGGGTCGATGCCCGAGGCCTTCAGCACGTTCGGATGCACCATGCCGCAGCCCAGCACTTCCAGCCAGCGCGTGCTGCCGTCCGGCTGCTGCCAGGCGATGTCGACCTCGGCGCCGGGTTCGACGAAGGGGAAGTAGCTGGGGCGGAAGCGCATCTCAAAATCGCGCTCGAAGAAGGCGCGCACGAATTCGACCAGGGTGCCCTTGAGGTCGGCGAAGGTGGAATGCTCGTCGACCAGCAGGCCTTCGACCTGGTGGAACATCGGCGAATGGGTCTGATCGCTGTCGCTGCGGTAGACCTTGCCGGCCGCGATCATCCGCAGCGGCGGCGCGTGCTCGGCCATGTAGCGCACCTGCACCCCGGAGGTGTGCGTACGCAGCAGGCGACCGTCGCCGAAGTAAAAGGTGTCGTGCATGGCGCGCGCCGGATGGTGCGGCGGGAAATTCAGCGCCTCGAAGTTGTGCCAGTCGTCCTCGATTTCCGGACCGTCGGCCAGTTCGTACCCGAGTCGGGCGAAGATCTCCGTCATCCGCTCCAGGGTGCGGGTGATCGGATGCAGTCCGCCACGGCCGTCGTTGCGGCCGGCCAGGGTCACATCGACCGCTTCGCCGGCCAGGCGCGCGTCCAGTGCCGCATCTTCCAGCACCTGCTTGCGTTCGGCCAGCGCCTGGCCGATGGCGTCGCGGGCACGGTTGATTGCCTCACCTTCCACCTTGCGCTGTTCGGCCGGCAGCGTGCCCAACCGCTTCAGCTGCGCGGTGATGCTGCCCTGCTTGCCCAGCAGGCCCACCCGCAGGGTTTCCAGCGCGTCCGGGCTGGCTGCCGCGGCGATGTCGGCCATGGCTTGCGCGGACAGGGTTTCGATTTCGCTCATCTGCAATCGGTTCCAGGTTACGGCGGTCCATCCCGCAGGAGCGGCGTCAGCCGCGAACGTTTTTCGTCGATCAGCGGGTCGCGGCTCACACCGCTCCTGCAACAAGGATCGCAAAAAACGATGGGGAAGGACTCGCGCCCTTCCCCACGTTCCGTCCGGCGATGTCCTGCCGGCGATGTTCACTGCAGTGGAGACGCGGCTATCAGGCCGCGAGTGCGCCCTTCGCTTTTTCGGCCAGAGCGGCAAAACCGGTCGCATCGTGCACGGCGATGTCCGCCAGCACCTTGCGGTCCAAGGTGATGCCGGCCTTCTGCAGACCGTTCATGAAGCGGCTGTAGCTCATGCCGTTGATGCGGGCCGCCGCGTTGATGCGGGTGATCCACAGCGAACGGAAGTTGCGCTTCTTCTGCTTGCGACCGATGTAGGCGTACTGCTGGGCCTTGATAACCGCCTGCTTGGCGACGCGGAAAACCTTGCGGCGGGCGTTGTAGTAGCCCTTCGCACGGCTGATGATCTTCTTGTGACGACGACGCGCCGTCACGCCACGCTTGACTCGTGCCATGGTTCAGTCCTCAGAGATAGGGCAGCATGCGGTCAAGACGGCCCGAATCTTCCTTGCGGACGATCTGGCCGGCGCGGGCTTCGCGCTTGGTCTTGGTCGCTTTCTTGGTGAGGATGTGGCTGCGGTTGGCCGAGCCAGCCTTGTACTTGCCGGAAGCGGTCTTGCGGAAACGCTTGGCCGCGGCCCGGTGGGTCTTGATCTTGGGCATTGTGGAATCCTTGCTTGGATTGTTTCGTAACTGGTCTGGGCGGTGGCTTGCGCCACGCTTTCCGTCCTGCTCCAACCGGCTGGTAAGTCATTGATCCAAAAAGAAATCAAGACGGGTTCCTTGTTTTCGCGACCGTTTCCGGCCACGACTCCCGGCGAACCGGGCCGCGTATTATGCCCGGCAGCGGTTTTCCTTGCAAATCAGCGGGTTCTTGCAGAAGCGCCCTTCCAGGGCACTGTCCGAACCTGCGGAATTGTCCGCGGAGCGTCCGGGCATGGCGGCCGCACCCTGAAAACGCGCGCCTGCGCAAAGCCGAAGGGCGCCCTGCGGCGCCCTTCCTGCCCACCTCCGCGAACGGGAGGCTGGTTCTCGGATCACTTCTTCTTCGGCGCGATCATCATCACCATCTGCCGGCCTTCCAGCCGCGGGCGCGACTCGATGACGATCTCGTCGCCCAGTTCGGCCTCGATCCGCGCCGCCATCTGCCGACCCAGTTCCTGGTGGCTCATCTCGCGACCACGGAAGCGGATGTTGATCTTGACCTTGTCGCCCTCTTCCAGGAAGCGGCGAATGTTGCGCATCTTGATCTGGTAGTCGCCTTCGTCGGTGACCGGGCGGAACTTCAGCTCCTTGATCTCGACCTGCTTGGTCTTCTTCTTGGCTTCGTTCGCCTTTTTCTGCTGCTCGAACTTGAACTTGCCGAAATCCATGATCTTGCATACCGGCGGATCGGCCTGCGGCTGGATCTCGACCAGGTCCAGGCCATCTTCTTCGGCCATGGCCAACGCTTCGTCGCGGGACAGGATGCCCACCATTTCGCCGTCGGCGCCGATCACGCGTACCCGGGGGACGCGGATATCCTGGTTCTTGCGGTTCTGCTTGCTATCGGGGGTACTGATGTGTCGGTCTCCAAGGGTTCGCCCGGCCGGTACGACTGGGCGGAAACCGGTCCGGGGGCTGCCCGGGCCGGGACTGGCCTACGCGGCAGAGTCGGCGCGCAGACGTTCGGCGAAAGCGGCCACGGACATCGTGCCCAGGTCCTCCCCCGAACGCGTACGCACCGCCACGGCGCCATTTTCCTTCTCGCGGTCTCCCACCACCAGCAGGTACGGCACGCGTTGCAGCGTATGCTCGCGAATCTTATAGCCGATTTTCTCGTTCCGCAAATCGGTGACGACCCGGAAGCCTTGATTTGAAAGGGTTTTCCGGACCTCTTCGACATGGTCGGCCTGGGCGTCGGTGATATTGGCCACCACCGCCTGCACCGGCGCCAGCCAGACCGGGAAGGCGCCGGCATGGTGCTCGATCAGGATGCCGATGAAACGCTCCATCGAGCCGACGATGGCCCGGTGCAGCATCACCGGATGCCGGCGCTGGCTGTTCTCGTCCACGTATTCGGCGCCCAGCCGGCCCGGCATCATGAAATCCACCTGCATGGTGCCCAGCTGCCAGGTGCGGCCGATGGCGTCCTTCAGGTGGTACTCGATCTTCGGCCCGTAGAAGGCGCCCTCGCCCGGCAGCTCCTGCCATTCCACCCCGCAGGCCGACAGCGCGGCGCGCAATGCGGCCTCGGCCTTGTCCCAGGTGGCGTCGTCGCCGAGCCGCGATTCCGGGCGCAGCGCGATCTTGATCTGAATGTCGTCGAAGCCGAAGTCGGCGTACACCTGCAGCGCCTGCTGGTGGAAGGCGGTCACCTCGGCCTCGATCTGGTCCTCGGTACAGAAAATGTGGCCGTCGTCCTGGGTGAAACCGCGCACGCGCAGGATGCCGTGCAGCGCGCCGGACGGCTCGTTGCGGTGGCAGGCGCCGAACTCGCCGTAGCGGATCGGCAGGTCGCGATAGCTGTGCAGGCCCTGCTTGAATACCTGCACGTGACCCGGGCAGTTCATCGGCTTGACCGCGTAGGTGCGGTTCTCCGACTCGCTGAAGAACATGTTGTCCTGGTAGTTGTCCCAGTGCCCGGACTGCTTCCACAGGGTCACGTCGAGGATCTGTGGGCAACGCACCTCGCCGTAGCCGGTGTCGCGGTAGACCTTGCGCATGTACTGCTCGACCACCTGCCACACCGCCCAGCCCTTCGGGTGCCAGAACACCAGGCCGGGCGCCTCTTCCTGCAGGTGGAACAGGTCCTGCGCCTTGCCGATCCGGCGATGGTCGCGCTTCTCGGCTTCCTCGATCCGCTGGATGTAGGCCGCCAGCTGCTTCTTGTCGGCCCAAGCGGTGCCGTAGATGCGCTGCAGCTGTTCGTTTTTCGAATCGCCGCGCCAGTAAGCGCCGGAAATCCGGGTCAGCTTGAATGCCTTCAGGAAGCGCGTGTTCGGCACGTGCGGACCGCGGCACATGTCCACGTACTCCTGATGGTGGTACATGCCCATCGCCGTCACTTCCGGGCCCATGTCCTCGATCAGCCGCAGCTTGTAGTCCTCGCCGCGCGACTTGAAGATTTCCACCGCCTCGGCACGCGGCGTCATCTTCTTGACCACGTCGTAATCCTGGTCGATCAGCTCGCGCATGCGCTGCTCGATCGCCGCCAGGTCGTCCGGGGTGAACGGACGCTCGCTGTAGATGTCGTAATAAAAGCCTTCGTCGATGACCGGACCGATCACCATCTTGGCGTCCGGGTACAACTGCTTGACCGCATGCCCGACCAGGTGCGCACAGGAGTGGCGGATGATCTCCAGCCCCTCCTCGTCCTTGGGCGTGATGATGCGCAGGCTGGCGTCGTGGTCGATCACGTCGCAGGCGTCGACCAGCACACCGTCGACCGCGCCGGCGACGGTCGCCTTGGCCAGGCCGGCGCCGATCGATTGCGCAACGTCCATGACGCTGACGGGATGTTCGTATTCGCGGCAGCTGCCGTCGGGAAGGGTGATGTTGACCATGGTGGTATCCGGGGACTCTGGATGCGGGAGGCCGATGGCCTGCAACCGCGGCAAAAAAGACGAAAGGCGCCACGCGGGCGCCTTTTCGGCTGGCCTCGCGGGGGTGTCAGCAGTGGGCGGTCGTAGTGCTCATGTCGCACGCTCGGCCGGCGTTTCCGCGGGCCACCTTTGCCATCCGTTCCGATATTGACGCGCATGGTAGCGCAATTCGGCCGCACCGGCCCGAGGCCGGCGGGCGGTTGTCCGCGATTGGTATCATGGCCAGCCAACCTCCCTGCCAGCCCCCATCTGGAGCCCGCCCGATGACCCCGCAAGATCTGCTATCGACCTATGGCCCGCGCGAGTCGATGGAGTACGACGTGGTGGTGGTCGGCGCCGGACCGGGCGGACTGGCGACGGCGATCCGGCTCAAGCAACTGGCCGCCGAAGCCGGCCGCGAGGTCTCGGTCTGCGTGCTGGAGAAGGGCTCCGAGCCCGGCGCGCACATCCTGTCCGGCGCGATCATGGATCCGAAGGCGCTGAACGAGCTGTTCCCGGACTGGAAGGACCAGGGCGCGCCGCTGAAGCAGGCGGTGACCCGCGACCAGTTCCTGTTCCTCGACGAAACCGGCGCCAAGGCCACCCCGAACTGGCTGCTGCCGGGCTGCTTCCACAACAGCGGCAACTACATCGTCAGCCTCGGCTCGGTGGTGCGCTGGCTGGCGCAGCAGGCCGAAGCGCTGGGGGTGGAAATCTTCCCCGGCTTCGCCGCCGCCGAAGTCCTGTACACCGACGACGGCGCGGTCAAGGGCGTGGCCACCGGCAACATGGGCATCGGCAAGGACGGCGAGCCGACCGACCAGTTCCAGCTGGGCATGGAGCTGCACGCCAAGTACACGATCTTCGCCGAAGGCGCGCGCGGGCAACTGGGCCGCGAGCTGATCGCGAAGTATCGACTGGACGCCGGCAAGGACCCGCAGAGCTACGGGATCGGCATCAAGGAACTGTGGCAGGCCGATCCGGCCAAACACCAGCCGGGCCTGGTGGTGCATACCGCCGGCTGGCCGCTGGACAGCGACACCTATGGCGGCTCGTTCCTGTACCACGCCGAGGACGGCAAGATCGCGGTCGGCTTCGTGGTCGGGCTGGACTACAAGAACCCGTGGCTGAGCCCGTTCGAGGAATTCCAGCGCTTCAAGACCCACCCGGCCATCCGCGCGCACTTGGAAGGCGGCAAGCGGATCGGTTACGGCGCCCGTGCGATCACCGCCGGCGGCCTGTTGTCGCTGCCGAAGCTGGTGTTCCCCGGCGGCGCCTTGGTCGGCTGCGAAGCCGGCACCCTCAACGCCAGCCGGATCAAGGGCAGCCATGCCGCCATCAAGACCAGCATGCTGGCCGCCGAGGCCGCGTTCGCGGCCCTGGGCGAAGACCGCCAGCACGATGAACTGAGCGCCTACCCGGTCGCGTTCGAGAACAGCTGGCTGCACGCCGAGCTGAAGCAGTCGAAGAACTTCAAACAGTGGTTCAAGAAAGGCCGTTCGCTGGCCACGCTGATGACTGGCATCGAACAGTGGCTGCTGCCCAAGCTGGGCATCCGCAACCCGCCGTGGACGCTGCACCACGACACCCCGGACTACGCCAACCTGCAGCCGGCGGCGCAGTGCCCGAAGATCGACTACCCCAAGCCCGACGGCGTGCTCAGCTTCGACCGGCTCAGCTCGGTGTTCCTGTCCAGCACCAACCACGACGAGGACCAGCCCAGCCACCTGACCCTGAAGGACGCCACGATCCCGGTCGAGGTGAACTGGAAGGAGTACGCTGGTCCCGAGGCCCGCTATTGCCCGGCCGGGGTGTACGAATTCGTCGGCGTCGAAGACGGCCAGCCGCGCCTGCAGATCAACGCGCAAAATTGCGTGCACTGCAAAACCTGCGACATCAAGGACCCGACCCAGAACATCGTCTGGGTGGCGCCACAAGGCGGCGGCGGACCGAATTACGCGGGGATGTGAAGCACGATGGGCGGAATCCGGTCATGCAAGGTCCGGGCCGCCTGCTACCGCTCGTCATTCCCGCGAAAGCGGGAATCCATGGGGCTTGTCATTCACTAGTTAGGCGCTCATCGGGGGTTCGTAAGTGCCATGAAGAAGCGCGGAGAGTTCAGGGTCGCTGTTGCCGTATTTGTCGTTCTCATGGCATTGAGCGCCCTCAATCGGCTTTATCGCGTTTCTAGTCGTGAGGGCATTCCAATGCTCTCGTCCGAGGCAGTGGCGTCAGGCTGGCTGTACTGGCTCGGCATGGGAATCGGCCTTGTTGTGGCTGGCTTGTACTACCTCGGCAAGCGGGACTAGGCTGGTGCCTTGAAGGCCGCGCCCAACAATTCATTCAAGCCGACGCTGCTTCGCAGGTCGGATTGACTCAGGCCTCATTCGTCCGTGGATTCCCGCCTGCGCGGGAATGACGGCAATTATCAGGACCGTCCCTACACTCGTTCGCCTTCGGCACGGGTCCGGCGGCCGTGGCGGATGTCCAGGTACAGGCTGTAGGCCGCGGTGAAGGCCGGGAACAGGTTCTGCAACACACCCACGGCGTCCTGCTTGCTGGAGAACAGGAAGTAGCTCAGCGTCATCGCGCTGCCCAGCAGGCTCATGTACCAGAACAGCCGCGGGATGACCGGGCGCCCGGCCTTGCGCGAAGCCAGGAACTGCACCAGCCAGCGCGAACCGAACATGAAGGCGCCGGTCAGGCCGATCAGCTTCCACGGTGTCAGGTGCAGGCCGGTCCAGGCCAGCGAGACTATCTGTTCGTTCATCATGCCCATCGCGGAAACTCAGCCGCCCTGCCCCAGTTCGTCGATCGCGGTCAGCTTGCTGCGGCGGATCAGCCAGGCCACCCCGCGTAGGTCGCTGATACCGGCCAGCGCGCGTTGCAGGTTGTTGTACTTGGACACGCCGCTGGTGCGCGGCCGGTGCGAAACCGGCACGCTGACCGTCTGCCAGCCGGCGCGCTGCATCAACGCCGGCAGATAGCGGTGCATGTGGTCGAAGTACGGCAAGTCGAGGAAAGCCGCGCGCTCGAACAGCTTGATCCCGCAGCCGGTGTCCGGCGTCTCGTCGCGCAGCATGCGGCTGCGGATCGCGTTGGCCCATTTCGAAGCCCAGCGCTTGCTGCCGCTGTCTTGGCGATCGACCCGCCAGCCGGCGAACAGCTTGACCTGCGGCGCGGCGGCAGCGCGCGCGGCCAGCAGCTTGGGGATGTCGGCCGGGTCATTCTGGCCGTCGCCGTCCAAGGTGGCGATCCACGCCCCGCGCGCGGCCTTAATGCCGTTGCGCACCGCCGTACTCTGCCCGCTGCGGGTCCGGTGATGCAGTACGCGCAACTGCGGATGCCGCGACTGCAGTTCCTGCAGTACCTGCAGCGAACGGTCGTCGGAGTCATCGTCCACGCAGACGATCTCGAACGCCATCGCGTCGAGCGCGGCCACCGTCTCGGCGATCAGCGGGTCGATGTTGTCCTGTTCGTTGAACACCGGGATCACCACCGAGACCTGCGGCGTCATGGCGCGCCCGCTCCGGCAGCGCCGGCCGGCTGACGACAGGCGGCGAACAGGTCGCGTTCGCGGCGGTAGTCGCCGGTTTGTACGTCCATGATGCCCAACACCGAATCGAACAGGTTGTCGTGGCTCCAGGCGCGGCGCGTTTCGCCGGCCAGGCAATCGCGGTCGGTGTCGCTGTCGGCCAGGAAGCCCGGCGAGAACCACATCGTCATCGGCACCCGGGTCTGTTCGTCCGGGGCGATGGCATACGGCACTCCGTGCAGGAACAGGCCCTTCTCGCCCAGCGATTCGCCATGGTCGGAAACGTAGATCATCCCGCCATGATATCGGGACTGTTGGCCGATCAGATTAATCAAACGGGCCAAAACGTGGTCGGTGTACCCAATGGCGTTGTCGTAGGCGTTGACGATCTGCGCCGGGCTGCAGTCGCCGAGGTCGGCCGTTTCGCAGACCGGGGTGTAGCGGCGGAACTCCGGCGGATAGCGCTGGAAATAGTTGGGGCCGTGGTTGCCGACCATGTGCAGCACCACCACCCGGTCGCCGCGGCCATCGCCCATCCAGGTCGCCGCGCGCTCCAGCAGGATGCCGTCCAGGCAACGGTCGTCGCCGCAGTAGGCGGGATCGCTCGCATTGCTGGTGGATTCGTACGGCAGCCCCTGACACACGCCCTTGCAGCCGGACTGGTTGTCGCGCCACTCGACCGACACCCCCGCGCGTGCCAGCACGTGCAGCAGGGATTCGTGGCTGCGGATCTTCTTCTTGTCGTAGCCCGTGCGCCCGTACGGCGAAAACATGCACGGCAGCGAGACCTCGGTGCTGGTGCCGCAGGCACTGACGTCGGTGAAATTCAGCACGTCCGGGATTGCCAGCAGCTCCGGAGTCGTCTGTCGGGCATAACCGTTCAGGCCCCAGTTGCCTGCGCGCACGGTCTCGCCCACCACCATGACCAGGAGGCGCGGCTTGCGGCCGGCGGGGCTCGGCAACTGGCGGGCATCGCCGGCCACCGTCAGCAAGGCCGGCTTCGGTCCCGGCGGGTCTTCCTGCAGCACGGTGAACAGCGACACCAAGTAGTTGGCCGGGGTGACCAGGTAGCGGGCCTGGTGCTGGTTGCGCATCAGGGCCGACAGATGCTGCGACGACGCCAGTGCCGCGGTGACGCCCAGCGCCGCCACGCCCAGCCACAACGCGACGCGTGCCAGCACGGCGCTTTTCCAGCCACTGCGGCGCACCCGCACCCAGGCCAGCGCCAGCAGGGCGGGAATTGCGGCCGCTGCCGCGAGCAGCGTGTCCCAGGACAGCAGGTCGCGCGATTCCCTGGCATCGGTGTGCAGCACGTTGCGCACCATGTCCGCATCCAGGTAGATGCCATAGGCATCGATGTAATGCCCGGCCAAGGCCGACACGACCAGTAGCAACCCCAGCAACACGCGCGCCCAGGGTCGCCAGACCAGCAGGCTCAATACCAAGGCATTGACCGCCAGCAGCAGGCCGAACACGCACAGCGCCCAGCCCGGCGAGCGGGTTGCGTCTTCCATCGCCACCCGCCAGAACGCCTGGTTGCCGAACACGGCGAAATACGCGCTGGCCAGCAGGATCAGGATTTCGGTCCGCAACTGCGGACGCTGGCGCAACAGCGCCAGGGCGCGTTCCCGCCATTCGGGAACCGCCTTCGCTGACAGGGATGTGCTCACGCGTGCATCGCCTGTACTGGCGACGCGGGAATGACGGACTGCATGTTGCCGGGCTGCGGATGAAGGTCGTTGCGACCGATGCCTTCATGCTGATGGCGGCCCTGTCGGAGTCGGGTCGGAACGCTGTCGGAAGATCGTTAACCGCAGGCAACGGTCAGCGCGGATTCATTCGCTTTCGTCGCCACCTGCCGCATCGGCATCGGCACCGGTTTCGAAGGGCGGCGTGACGCATCCGGGTCTCCATGCCGTGCCGGGTACCAGCCACCAGCGCCGACGATTGGACGTGCCCGCATAGACGCTGCGCTCGTGATCGACGCAAGGGCCGATCGCTTCCTCCAGCACGAACAGCCAGCGCCGGTCCGGATCGGCCGCCAGCCAGGGGCCGGCCTCGGCCCATTGCAGGTGCCAGGGTCGTTTGAATCCGAAATCGGTCGCCGGCCGGTCGGCCTGCAACAGGTTGTGTTCGCGCCAGGCCAGCATGCCCAGTTGCGCGTCCGGCCCGATCCGGGCGCCGACATCTCGCATCAGTTTCTGCGCCGAGCCGTATTCACTGAGTACTGGCTGGATGCCCAATCCGTGGCAGGTCCACAGCGCCGCCGTCGCCAGCACCAGCGCCGGTCCAAGGCGTTTCCCCCGCCCCCAGATGGCCGCGACCAGGACCAGCCCGCCCAGCGCCAGCAGCGCATGACCCAGCCGCGCGGCATCGCCAACCTGCATCTCGCGGCGGGTCATCTGTTCCTGCACCCAGGCCAGTTCGCCATGCAACAGCACTGCGCCCAGCGCCAGCGTCAGCAGGCCGAGCAGCCACAGCCATGCCGACAGCAGGCGGCGCACCCCGGCCCGCTGTAACAACTCCGGCAACAGCGGTCCCGCCGCCAGGCACAAGGCCGGCAGCATCGGCAGCACGTACACCCCGCGCTTGCCCGGGCTCAGGCTGAAGAACAGCAGCACCAGTAGCGCCCAGCCCAACAGCAGCCAATGCCGCGGATCGGCTTGCCGCAGCCGCCGCCACCAAGCCGGCAACAACCACGGCGCCAGCAGCACGCCGGGCAACCACAGGCTCAGCATCACCTGCAGGTAGTACCAAAACGGCTTCACGTGGTGCCAGGCATTGGCGTAGCGGGTGCCGGTCTGCTTGAACAGCATTTCCCGCGCATAGGCCTGCAGGGCGGGATCATGGCTGGACAGCACGGTCGCCAGCAGCGGCACCAGCCATACGCCGGTGCCGGCAAGGAAGCCCAGCACACCGACCAACCCATGCCAGCCCGAGCCGCTGCCGCGCAGCGGATCGCGACGGCGGACCAGCAGCCACGGCAGGAATACCAGCAGCGGCAGGAACCCCACCCCCTTGGTCACCGTGCCCAGGCCGGCGGCGAAGGTCCCCAGCGCCAGCGTTCGCCAGTCCCGCCGCAACAGCAGGTAACGCAATAGCGCCCACAGCGACAGCGTGGTCATGCCGACCAGAACCATGTCGATCTGCGCGCGCCCGGCCTGCAGGCCGAATTGCAGGGTCGCGAACAGCCCCAGGGTGGCGTAGCGCGCCGCCTGCCGGTTCCACAGCCGCCGCCCCAGGTCGTACACCAGCCCCAGGGTTAGCAACGCGGCCAGCAGCGAGGGCAGCAAGAAGGCGATCCGCAGGTTGCCGGTCAGCTGGTAGGCCGCCGCCTGCAGCCACATGAACATCGGTGGCTTTTCGGCGTAGATCTCGCTGCCGCGATGCGGGAACAGCCACTGCCCCGACTCCACCATCTGCTTGGCGGCCAGTGCGAACCGCGGCTCGTCCGGCGGCGTCGGCTCGCGCAGGCCGATCCCGGCCGCCAGCGACAGCGCCGCCAGCAGCACCAGTACGGCAAAGCCGTAGCGCTCCGACCAGGCCTGCCGCGCCGGGGGTCGCAAACCGCTCAAATCCGCTGTCTCCCGATCCGCTCGTGCATACCCTGGCCGATGAAACGTGTAAGGTTTGTCGGAACGGCTCCGACAGGCTTGCGACATTTCCCCGCACATGCTGCGGAGCCCGTCGAAGCCGCCGGGATGATAGCGGCAACCTGCCGAGGATGTGCAGTCATGCGTCTGCTGGTGATCGAGGACAACCGCAGTCTGGTCGCGAACCTGTTCGACTACTTCGAAGCCCGCGGCCATACCCTGGACGCGGCGCCGGACGGCGTCACTGGCCTGCACCTGGCCAGCTGCCACCACTACGACGCCATCGTGCTGGACTGGATGCTGCCGCGGATGAACGGCCCCGAAGTGCTGTACAAACTGCGCAACGAACACGGCTCGGACGTGCCGGTGATCATGCTGACCGCACGCGACGAACTGCCGGACAAGATCGTCGGCTTCCGCTCCGGGGCCGACGACTACCTGACCAAACCCTTCGCCCTGCCGGAACTGGAAGTACGGCTGGAAGCCCTGTTGGCCCGCGCCAGCGGGCAGCGCGCCAGGCGGGTGCTGGAAGTCGCCGACCTGCGTCTGGACCTGGGCACGCTGGAAGCCACCCGCGGCGGGCAGTCGCTGCACCTGTACCCGGCCTGCCGCAAACTGCTGGAAGTGCTGATGCTGGCCAGCCCGGCCGCGGTCACCCGCGAACGGCTGGAATACGCGCTGTGGGGCGACAGCCCGCCCGATGGCGACATGCTGCGCTCGCATATCTACGAACTCCGGCGCAGCGTCGATGGACCGTTCGAGACCAAGCTGATCCACACCCTGCCGCGCACCGGATACCGGATCGGCCTGCCCTACGCCTCGGCCGCCGATGGACGATAGGCACAGCCTGCGCCGACGCATCCTGCACTGGCTCGGCATCTACGCCGTGCTGCTGATGCTGGCGGTGTTCGTGCAGGGATTCGCCCTCAACGAAAGCGCCGAACGCCTGGTCTGGCAATCGCTGCTGGACGCCGAGATGGACAACTACCTGCAACGGCGCGCCGAAGACCCGGCCTACCGCTGGCGCGATACCGGCCACATCCACCTGTACGCCCCCGACAGCGATGCGCCGACGCCCGAACCGTTGCTGCAACTGCCGGCCGGCCTGCACGATGAAATCGACGTCGACGGCAGGCTGGTGGCCTCCCTGATCCGCGACGTCGACGGCACGCGCTATGCGCTGACCCTGGGCATCGACGAATTCGAGCAGCAGGAGCGCCGGTTGACCGGGCTGATCGTCATCACCACCCTGCTGCTGGTGCTGGTGCTGGCGGCGCTGGTCGCCTGGGGACTGCGGCGGATGCTGCGCCCGCTGTCGGACCTGGCCAGCGATATCGCCACCCTGAAACCCGACCGCCACGGCCAGCGGATCGAGGTCGCCCCCACGGCAGGTTCCGAACTGCACGTCATCGCCGGCGCGCTGAACGACTACCTGCGCCGGCACGAATTGTTCGTCGAACGCGAGCGCGTCTTCATCGATACCGCCAGCCACGAACTGCGCACGCCGATCGCGGTGATCGCCGGCGCCACCGAACTGGCGCTGGAGCAACCCGACCTGTCGGCCGCCACCCGCGCCCGCATCCAGCGCGCCGACCGCACCGCGCGCGACGTCGAGCAACTGATTTCCCTGCTGCTGGTGCTGGCGAAGGAGCCGGAAAAACTGTCGCGCAACAACGACCGCCTCGCCCTCGACGAGCTGATCCCGGATATCGTCGACGACCACCGCTACCTGGCCCGCGACAAGGACCTCGACATCGTCGCCGAACCGCTGCCGCACTGCGAGATCGTCGCCCCGCTCGCGGTGGTGCAGGCCGCAATCGGCAACCTGCTGCGCAATGCCATCGAGAAGAGCGACCAGGGCACCATCCACGTCCGCCTCAGCACCGACGCCACCGTCACCATCGAGGACCCCGGCCACGGCATGACGCCCGAACAGATCAGCCGCATCTACGCCCAGGTCGCCCGCGGTGGCGGTCGCGATGGCGGCGGCATCGGCCTGGATCTGATCAGCCGCCTGTGCGAACACCTGGGCTGGCGATTGAACATCGAATCCGCCCCTGGGCACGGCACGATCAGCACGCTGCGCTTCCCGCAATAGCCCTTCACGCTCGTCCATACCCGATCCGGACAGCGCAAAGGCCGGCCAATGTGCCAACAGGCACAGAACCCGCCGCCGGCATGACCCTACGCTCCGCCGCGTCTGCACGAACGCAGTCATGCCACGAGCCTCACGCCATGAAACCCATGTACTTGTTCCTCGATACCCACGACAAGGCCAGCCAGACGTTCCCGGAAGGCATCTCCACCGCCGATTTCGAAGCCTTCTTTGCCCAGTACGAAGCCGCCTGCACGCAGGAGGGCGTCATACCTATCCGCATCCATGTCGGGCTGGAAGCCGGTCGCGCCTTCTGCCTGAATCTCGCCCCGGATGCCGAAGCGGTCCGCAAGGCGCACGAGCGTGTCGGACTGCCATTCGATTCGATCACCGAAGTGAAGACCGCAAGCCCCGGTGATATCTTCTTTTCCGGATCGACTGACTGACCGCATCTCCCGCCAGTGGGCACTCTCGACCACGTACAGGTATTCGAACGCCTCGGTCCGGCAGGAAAAGCCCTGCTGGACCGGGGTACGGTCCGCATTACCGCGCAACGGCAACAGTCGCTGCTCTACAAGGGTCAGTCGATCTCGGGAGCCTATGTCGTCATCGACGGTTGCCTGCGGGTCTACACGATCTCGCCCTCGGGCACCGAAGCCACGCTGTATACCCTCGCCCCCGGAGAAACCTGCGTGCTGGCCCTCAACAGCCTGTTCAACGACCTGCGATACCCGGCCTGGGTGGAGGCGCAGGAAGATTCCAGCATCGCCTTCATTCCCGGCAACGTCTATCGCTCGCTGTTCGCAACCGAAGCATCGGTCCGCGACCTGACGGTGCGCGCCTTGTCCACCCTGACCTTCCGCTTGATA
This sequence comes from Pseudoxanthomonas kalamensis DSM 18571, assembly GCF_010211745.1. Lineage (GTDB taxonomy): Bacteria > Pseudomonadota > Gammaproteobacteria > Xanthomonadales > Xanthomonadaceae > Pseudoxanthomonas_A > Pseudoxanthomonas_A kalamensis. The sequence goes on from NZ_PDWQ01000005.1 coordinate 51,104, forward strand.
CAGGAGCTGGAAGTGATGCATTCCGGTCGCAACAAGGACCGACTGGCGCACTTTCTCCTGCACCACGCCACGAACGACGGAACGATCCGGATGACCCAGCAACGGATCGCGCAGCATCTCGGCACGACGCGCGAAGTCGTCACCCGGCTGATCGGGGAACTGGCGGATGCCGGCCTGGTGGAAACCGCGCGCGGCCGGATCGTCATCCTCGACTGCGACCGCCTGACTTTGCTGGCCTCGCCGGGCCTGAGCCTGCGCCAGGAGCCACGATCATGCAGGTGAAGGGCGCCGCCGGAACCCCCTCAGGCCCGCCACCCGAAACGCTGACCGTCGCTGCAATACAGCTCGACTGTCGGCTGGGCGATCGGGACGGCAATCTCGCCAAGGCAGCCGCGCACCTCGAAGATGCCGCGCGCCGGGGCGCCCGTCTGGTCCTGCTGCCGGAGATGATGCCCGGCGGTTATGCCTTGAGCGAAGCAATCTGGGACACCGCCGAACCGCTCGATGGACCGACCACACGCTGGATGCGCGCCCTGTCGAAGCGCTTGGGCCTGTATATCGGCACCAGCTTCCTCGAGGTAGAGAACGAGGATTTCTACAACGCCTTCGTACTGACCGGCCCGGACGGCGACATCGTGGCGCGGGTCCGCAAGAATCCTCCGGCCTCGTTCGAAGCCTATTTCTTCGCCGCCGGCAACGACCCGCACTGGTTCGACACCCCGATCGGCCGGATCGGCGTCGGCATCTGCTACGAGAACGCGCTGTACGACCGCTATGCCGAACTCCACGATGCCGGCATCGACCTCTACCTGAGACCATTCTCCGGAGCCTCCTTCGAAGCCAGATTCCCGATCCGACAGCGCGACGCCGACGTGCTCAACGCCGCCTTGCGCGACGGCACTGCCGAAACTGCCCGGCTGATGGGTATTCCGGTACTGATGGCCAACAAGGTCGGACGCCTGCAGACCCCTCTTCCGGCCGGCTTTCCGTCTCAGGACATCGAGTTCCCCGGTTACAGCGCCATTGCCGACAGCGACGGCGCCTTGCTGGGGCAACTCATGCCGGGACAGGAAGGCGTCGTGATCGGCACGGTCCGGCTGGATCCGCGCCGAAAGCGCGCAGAACGGGAGCCTCGCCGCCACGGCCGCTGGACCGCACGGATGCCCTGGTGGGCGTTCATCTGGCGATTGACCCAGCGCATGGGCGAAAGGCATTACCGCAAGGACCCGACGCGTCGGCGAATGGCCGCGGAAAAATCGGATGCCCGTGATATGGAAGCCGCATCGACTGCCCGGGATTCATCCTAGGAGCAGTGCCGTCCTGTTACCGGCATCAGGAGCGCAGGAAATGGGCGCAGATGCCAATGCGTGCAGAAGACGACGCATTGGTGGGCGGTACAGGGTTCGAACCTGTGACCCCTACCATGTCAAGGTAGTGCTCTACCGCTGAGCTAACCGCCCGAAGGGACTGCGATGCCCCGGCAGCGGGGCCGAGGGCCGCGCATGATAGCACCGCTTCGGTCGCGGCGGAATCCGCCCCGCGCTCAGGTCGACAGGCTGGCCGCCTTCAGCCGCTGGATCTGGTCGCGGACCTGCGCCGCCTGCTCGAATTCCAGATCGCGCGCATGCTGGTACATCTGCTGCTCCAGCGTCTTCAGGCGCGCGGCCAGCTTGGCCGGGTCCAGCGCGCCGTAGTCGGTTTCCGGTTCGGCCACCCTGCGCTTGCCGCGCCCGCGCGAATCGACCGCCTCGCTGCGCGCGCCTTCCAGAATGTCGGTCACCGGCTTGGCCACCGACCGGGGCACGATGCCGTGTTCGGCGTTGTATTCCAGCTGCTTGTCGCGGCGACGGTTGGTTTCGTCGATCGCCGCCTGCATCGAGCGGGTGATCCGGTCGGCGTACAGGATGGCCTTGCCGCGCAGGTTGCGTGCGGCGCGGCCGATGGTCTGGATCAGCGAGCCGGTCGACCGCAGGAAGCCCTCCTTGTCGGCGTCCAGGATCGCTACCAACGACACCTCCGGCATGTCCAGGCCTTCGCGCAGCAGGTTGATGCCGACCAGCACGTCGAACTTGCCCAGCCGCAGGTCGCGGATGATTTCCACCCGCTCCACCGTGTCCACGTCCGAATGCAGGTAGCGCACACGCACGCCGTGCTCGCCCAGGTATTCGGTCAGGTTCTCGGCCATGCGCTTGGTCAGGGTGGTGACCAGCACGCGGTCGCCCAGGGCCACACGTTCGTTGATTTCCGACAGCAGATCGTCGACCTGGGTCGCCACCGGGCGGATCTCGACCTGCGGGTCGACCAAACCGGTCGGCCGCACTACCAGTTCGACCACCTCGTCGCCGGATTCGCGCCGTTCATACGGACCGGGCGTGGCCGAGACGTAGATGCTGCGCGGCGAACGCTCCTCCCATTCCTCGAAACGCAGCGGCCGGTTGTCCAGCGCCGACGGCAGCCGGAAGCCGAATTCGACCAGGGTTTCCTTGCGCGAGCGGTCGCCCTTGTACATGGCGCCGATCTGCGGGATGGTCACGTGCGATTCGTCGATCACCAGCAGCGCGTCAGCCGGCAGGTAGTCGAACAGGGTCGGCGGCGGCTCGCCGGGCGCCTTGCCGGTCAGATGCCGCGAATAGTTTTCGATGCCCGAGCAGAACCCGACCTCGGCCATCATCTCCAGATCGAACTGGGTGCGCTGGGCCAGCCGCTGCGCCTCGACCAGCTTGTTCTGCGCGTACAGCTGCTCCAACCGCTCCTTCAACTCGACCTTGATGGTGTCGATGGCCGCCAGCACGCGATCGCGGGTGGTGGCGTAGTGGGTCTTGGGATACACCGTGTAACGCTGCAGCTTGCGCAGGGTCTCGCCGGTCAGCGGGTCGAACAGTGTCAGCGATTCGACCTCGCCATCGAACAGTTCGATCCGCAGCGCCTCGACGTCGCTCTCGGCCGGGTGCACGTCGATGGTCTCGCCACGCACGCGGAAGGTGCCGCGCTGCAGCTCGTATTCGTTGCGGGTGTACTGCAACTGGGTCAGGTGATGGATCAGTTGTCGCTGATCAATATGTTCGCCCAGCGACAGGATCAACCGCAGCGACAGGTAGTCCTCCGGTGCGCCAAGGCCGTAGATCGCCGACACCGTGCCCACCACCAGCGCATCGCGCCGCGACAGCAGCGCCTTGGTCGCCGCCAGCCGCATCTGCTCGATGTGCTCGTTGATCGAGCTGTCCTTCTCGATGAAGGTGTCCGAGGCCGGTACGTAGGCCTCGGGCTGGTAATAATCGTAATAGCTGACGAAGTACTCCACCGCGTTGTGCGGGAAGAACGCCTTGAACTCGCCGTACAACTGCGCGGCCAGGGTCTTGTTCGGCGCCATCACCAGGGTCGGCTTCTGCACCTGCTGCACCACGTTGGCGATGGTGTAAGTCTTGCCCGAACCGGTCACACCGAGCAGGGTCTGCTTGGCCACGCCAGCCTCGAAGCCATCGACCAGGCGCGCGATCGCCTGCGGCTGCTCGCCGGCCGGGGAATAGGGGGAAACGAGTTCGAAACGTTCGGACATGGGGGACTCGCCAAGGCGATCAGCAAGCATAGCAGCGATGCCGCGACGGTCGCCGCCTCAGCGGACGACAGCCCGACACGGCAATTTCCTACCCCGGCGTCATCCCGGCGGCAATGCAAGACCACGGGCGGACTGGCGATGCTGTCCGCGTCCACCAACCACAACCGGGAGTCGTGCCATGCACAGGAAGTGCCGTCGTTCCGTCGTCCATCCGCGTCCGCGCGGGTTCACCCTGATCGAATTGCTCGCCGCCGTCTCCATCAGCGCCATCCTGCTGGGCCTCGGCGTTCCGGCCATGCAGGGCCTGCTCGAACGGCAACGGGTCGATGCCGCCATGCACGGACTCACCAGCCACCTGGCGATGGCCCGGCTGGCGGCGGTGGACTACCGAACCCCGGTCAGCCTGTGCCCTGCCGACGGTCTCGGCGGCTGCCGCAGCGACAGCGATTGGAGCGGCGGCTGGCTGCTGTACCGCAACCCCGACGGCGCGCGCCAGCCGGCCGACGCGGACGCGATCCTGCGCCGGGGCGAAGCCTCGCTGGCCAGCGACCTGCGCTTCGTCTCCACCCGTGGCCGCCCGCAGGTGCGTTTCCTGCCGGATGGCCGCAGCTCGGGCAGCAACATCACCTTCAGCCTGTGCCGCGAAGGCAAGGCGCTGGGTCAGGTCGTGGTCAACAACGCCGGCCGCATCCGCAGCCAGCGCCCCGGCGTGGACAGTTACTGCACCGGCTGAACCGGCCCCGCCGCGGCTTGCCCCTGCCCCGGCCGGCCCCTACAATATGCGGCCCCGCCCGAATAGCTCAGCCGGTTAGAGCACTTGACTGTTAATCAGGGGGTCGTTGGTTCGAGTCCAACTTCGGGCGCCATGACATTCCGAAGGCCTGCGCAGCGATGCGCGGGCCTTTTCCTTGTCCGGCGATCCCCGGGGTGGGTCCGTTCCGGTTTCCGCGATATCGACCGGAGCCAGTCAGGGCGGAAACGCGAATCGTTCTCGCTGAAAGCCTCGCCCATGGTCCGATCACGACCAAAGTATGAACACTCCGGCACCTAGCTGCGGAATCACCGCAAAAATGTCGATAAACCGCTGTTTCCGAGCGATGTAGCACGTCCGCGTCGGGCTTTGCCTTGATCCGGATCAATACACCTGAACCGGACATACACTTAAACTTATTCGATTCAGTGTGCTCAGGAACTCGACGATGCAGACCGCAGTTCAGACCAAGACCGCGACTTACAACGACAAGGTCGTCCGTCAGTTCGCCATCATGACCATTGTCTGGGGCATCGTCGGCATGAGCGTGGGCGTGTTCATCGCCGCCCAGCTCTACTGGCCGACCCTCGGCGAAGGCATTCCGTGGCTGAGCTACGGCCGCCTGCGTCCGCTGCACACCAACGCGGTCATCTTCGCCTTCGGCGGCAGCGCCCTGTTCGCCACCAGCCTGCACGTGGTCCAGCGCACCTGCCATACCCGACTGATCTCGGACAAGCTGGCCGCCTTCGTGTTCTGGGGCTGGCAGGCGGTGATCGTGGCCGCGGCCGTGACCCTGCCGATGGGCATCACCCAGAGCAAGGAGTACGCCGAGCTGGAGTGGCCGATCGACATCCTGATCGCGGTGGTGTGGGTCGCCTACGCGGTGCTGTTCATCGGCACCATCGCCATCCGCAAGGTCAAGCACATCTACGTGGCGAACTGGTTCTACGCCTCGTTCATCATCGCCGTGGCCCTGCTACACATCGTCAACAACCTGTCGATGCCGGCCGGCCTGACCAAGTCCTACCCGGTCTACAGCGGTGCGGTCGATGCGATGGCGCAGTGGTGGTACGGCCACAACGCGGTCGGTTTCTTCCTGACCGCCGGCTTCCTCGGCATGATGTACTACTTCGTGCCCAAGCAGGCGCAGCGGCCGATCTACTCCTACCGCCTGTCCATCGTGCACTTCTGGGCGCTGATCGCCGTGTACATGTGGGCCGGCCCGCACCACCTGCACTACACCGCCCTGCCCGACTGGGTGCAGTCGCTGGGCATGGTGTTCTCGCTGATCCTGCTGGCGCCGTCCTGGGGCGGTGCGATCAACGGCATCATGACCCTGTCGGGGGTGTGGCACAAACTGCGTACCGATCCGATCCTGAAGTTCCTGATCGTCTCGCTGTCGTTCTACATGATGAGCACCTTCGAGGGGCCGATGATGTCGATCAAGACGGTCAACTCGCTGAGCCACTACACCGACTGGACCATCGGCCATGTGCATTCCGGCGCGCTCGGCTGGGTGGCGATGATCTCGATCGGCTCGCTGTACGTGATCCTGCCCAAGCTGTTCGGCCGCAGCCAGATGCATTCGATCAAGCTGGTCGATGCGCATTTCTGGATGCATACCATCGGCGTGGTGTTCTACATCGCCTCGATGTGGATCGCCGGGGTCATGCAGGGCCTGATGTGGCGCGCGACCAACGCCGACGGCACCCTGACCTACAGCTTCGTCGAATCGCTCAACGCCACCTACCCGTACTACCTGATCCGTTTCATGGGCGGTGCGCTGGTGCTGTCGGGCATGTTCGTGATGGCCTGGAACGCATGGAAAACCTACCGCGCTGCCGATTCCATCCCCGAACAGCAGGTGATCCCGCCCGACACCAGCGAAGCGCACGCCTGAGGACCGGACGATGAGCAACCCGAATTCGCACGAGAAAATCGAGAAGAACGTCGGCCTGATGGCCGCGCTGATCGCGCTGGTGGTGTCGTTCGGCGGCTTGGCCGAGATCGTGCCGCTGATGTACCAGGCCGAAGCGATCGAACCGCTGGAGGGCGTCGAGCCCTACCCGGCGCTGCAGCTGGCCGGGCGCGACGTGTACGTGCGCGAAGGCTGCTACAACTGCCACTCGCAGATGGTCCGCACCCTGCGCTTCGAGAGCGAGCGCTACGGCCACTATTCGCTGGCCGGCGAATCGGTCTACGACCGCCCGTTCCAGTGGGGCAGCAAGCGCACCGGTCCGGACCTGGCCCGCGTCGGCGGTCGCTATTCCGACGCCTGGCATCGGGTGCACCTGACCGATCCGCGCGCGGTGGTGCCCGAATCCAACATGCCCAGCTTCTCCTGGCTGGGCAAGACGCCGCTGGACCCGGACACCACGGTCCGGCACATGCGCGCGCTGCAGCGCCTGGGCGATCCCTACAGCGACGAACAGATCCAGCAGGCGCCGGCGGAACTGGCCGACAAGACCGAACTGGACGCCGTGGTCGCATACCTGCAAGGGCTGGGCAAGCATGCCCCGCGCGGAGGCTGAAATGATTTCCGGAATCGTGACCGCAGTGCTGATGATCCTGTTCCTGGCCGGCTGGGCCTGGGCCTGGAGCCCGCGCCGCAAGGCCGCCTTCGACGAGGCCGCGCGCCTGCCGCTTGAAAACGACGAGGAGAGCCGAGCATGAGCCTGGGATGGACCCTGTTCGTGATCGTCATCGTTGCGATCAACATCTTCGGCTGCCTGTGGCTGCTGTGGTGGACCGCGCGCCGTCGCCCCGGCGATCCCGCACCCGAGGAAACCAGCCATGTCTGGGATGCGGACCTCACCGAGTACAACAAGCCGCTGCCGAAGTGGTGGATCAACCTGTTCTACCTGACCATCCTGTTCGCGTTCGGCTACCTGTTCTGGTACGGCGGCCTGGGCGGCATCGCCGGCTACAGCCAGTGGTCCTCGGCGCGCGAGCACGATGTCGAGAAAGCCGCGCAGGATGCCAGGCTGGAGGAAACCTTCCGCCCCTACGCCAACCAGCCGATCGACCAGCTGGCCAGGGATCCTACCGCGCTGTCGCTGGGTCGCTCGATCTTCAACAACAACTGCGCGCTGTGCCACGGCTCGTCCGGCCAGGGCGCTATCGGCTATCCCAACCTGACCGACGACATCTGGCATTGGGGCGGCAGCCCGGACCGCATCCTGCAGACGGTGCTCGACGGCCGCGAAGGCATCATGCCGCCGTGGGCCAGCGTGCTGACCAGCACCGGCGGCGAGAACGCGGTCGACTACACCGTCGCCTACGTGCGCACCCTCGGCAATCCGGAACTGCTGCGCAACGACTACATGGCCGCGCAGGGCAAGAAGCTGTACGAAGGCGTCTGCGTCGCCTGCCACGGGGTCGACGGCAAGGGCAACCAGGACTTGGGCGCACCCGACCTGACCGACGACTACTGGATGTACGGCAGCAGCAAGGAAAGCCTGGTCGAAGCCCTGACCCACGGCCACCACGGCAGCATGCCGGCGCATCGCGAGCTGCTTGGCGAGACTCGCGCCCGCCTAGCCGCCTCCTACGTGTGGTCGCTGTCGCACCCGGCCGGCGGAGCCGCCGAATCGCAGTGACGCCATGAGCCAGGACTTCAGCGAGCCGCGTTTCGACCACCCACCCCGCCCGCTGGCGCAGCGGGTCGGGGCGATCGTGTGGCCGAGCTTCTTCGCCGCCGGTGTCGCGACCATGGTGTTCTTCGCCTTCGTCGATCCGCTCGCGTTGCGCGACATGACCTTCCCCGATCTGCCGCTGACGCGCGAGCTGGGCTACACCATCGGCTTCTTCATGTTCTGGCTGGCCACCGCGTCCTCCAGCCTGTTCACCTGGATCCTGCTGCGGCCCTCCAGCCGCTTCAATCGCGCGCTGCCGCCGGAAAATTGACGATGTTCCCCACCATCGGCACCCCTTTCATCGGCATGCCGCCATTTCGACATCAGATGTTCTGCACTCCGTCCGCCGGTCTTTGGCGGAACGCGGATACCGGAGAAGTCGAATGAGCCGCCGCATTCCCGCCGACGTGGTCGACGACCAGGGCAATTCGCTCTACGTCAGCGAACGCAAGATCTACCCGCGCGACGTCTCCGGCACCCTGAACCGGCTGCGGGTGGCGGCGGTGTTCTGGCTGCTGGGCATGTTCTACCTGTTTCCGTGGCTGCGCTGGGACGGACGCCAGGCGGTGCTGTTCGACCTGCCGGCGCGCAAGTTCTACGTGTTCGGGCTGACCTTCTGGCCGCAGGACTTCCTGTTCCTGGCCCTGCTGCTGATCATCGCGGCGATGGCGCTGTTCTTCTTCACCACTCTGGCCGGACGCCTGTGGTGCGGCTACGCCTGCCCGCAGACGGTGTGGACCGAGGTGTTCCTGTGGATGGAGCGCTGGACCGAAGGCGACCGCAACGCGCGGATGAAGCTGGATGCAGCGCCGTGGAGTGCGCACAAGCTGCTGCGCAAGGGGAGCAAGCATCTGGTCTGGGCGCTGTTCGCGCTATGGACCGGCTTCACCTTCGTCGGTTTCTTCACTCCGATCACCGACCTGGCCGCGCGCCTGTTCGACCTGTCCTGGGGCGGCTGGGAAACCTTCTGGGTGCTGTTCTACGCCCTGGCCACCTGGGGCAACGCCGGTTTCCTGCGCGAGCAGGTGTGCAAGTACATGTGTCCGTATGCGCGCTTCCAGAGCGCGATGTTCGACCGCAACACCCTGATCATCGCCTACGACCCGATGCGCGGCGAGCCGCGCGGTCCGCGCAAGCGCGGCCTCGGCAGCGTGTTGGACCGCGCACGCGGCCTGCTGGACAAGCAGACCGCCTACGACTACGTGTTCCGCGCCAACCGGCATCCCACCGCCGCCGACAACCGCTTGCAGGCGCACGGCACCATCACCTTCGACGCTGGCGCCGGGGCGGCGATCGAGCCGCTGCCGAAGTTTTCCACCGAGGAACTGGGCGACTGCGTGGACTGCACGATCTGCGTGCAGGTCTGCCCCACCGGCATCGACATCCGCAACGGCCTGCAATACGAATGCATCGCCTGCGGCGCCTGCATCGACGCTTGCGACGAGGTCATGCAGAAGGTCGGCTATCCGAAGGGACTGATCCGCTATTCCACCCAGAACGCGATCGACGGCAAGCCCAGTCGGGTGCTGCGGCCGCGCATCTTCGTCTACGGCGCGCTGCTGCTGGCCCTGTGCGCGCTGTGGGTGTGGGGCGTGAGCGCGCGCAGCGAATTGATCGTCGAGGTGCTGCGCGACCGCAATGCGCTGTACCGCGAACTGGCCGATGGTGGCGTCGAGAACAGCTACACGCTGAAGATCGTCAACAAGTCCGATCACGCGCAGGATTACCACATCGCGCTGGAAACTTCGGCACCGGGCATCGCTTTGCGCGACAATGAGGCGAATGTGAGCGTGGCCGCCGGCCAGGTCCTGTCCGCGCCGGTGGTGCTGGTCGCCCCGGCCGGCACCGACGGACGCCACGAAGTGCGTTTCGTCGTCGAAGGCGGCGGCGCGCGCGAGGAAATCGACAGCAGCTTCTTCGGACCGATGTGATGGACAACGACAACCGCCCCTTCTGGCGCACCCCCGCAATGTGGCTGGTGCTGGGACTGCCGCTGGCCGCGGTGGTGGCCGGCATCGCCCTGGTCGTGACCTCGATCCGTAGTGGCAGCAGCGATGCGGTGATCGACGATGTCCAGCGCGTCTCGCAGATCCAGACCACCGATCTGGGCCCGGACGAACTGGCAAGCCAGCTCAAGCTCAGCGCCGTGCTGCGCTTGCTGGAAGACGGCGGCGGCGTGGAAGTGATTCCGGTGTCCGGCGATTTCCCGCGCCAGGACAGCCTAGTGCTGGTCTTGCAGCATCCGACCGAAGCGGACCAGGATCTGCGGCTGGAACTGACGCCGTCGGACACCGGCTGGCGCGCCGACGCCGAAGTCAGCGACCGTCACGACTGGATCCTGCAACTGTCCCCCGCTGATGGCCACTGGCGCCTGCGCGGACGCGTTCCCAAGCAGCTGCATGCCGCCCGCCTGGCACCGTCGTTGAAGCCGTGACGGCATGGCGGACGATCCCGCAAGCGCGGGCTGCTACCACTGCGGCGAACCGCTGCCGGCGCAACCGGTCCTGAGCCCGTCCGGCGGGCAGACCCGCCGCTTCTGCTGCCAGGGCTGCGCCGCCGCCGCCGACTGGATCGCCGAATCGCACCTGGACGATTACTATCGCCTGCGCACCGCGCCGTCGGCGCGGGTCGGCACCGACACCATCGATCTGTCTCAGTGGGATCGCGAGGAATTGCTGCGCGAGCACGCGCACGACATCGAAGGCGGCCGCAGCATCACCCTGCTCACCGACGGCATGCGCTGCGCCGCCTGCGCGTGGCTGATCGACCGCGCCCTGAGCCGCGAGGATGGCGTGCTGGACGTCACCGCCAACGCGGTCACCGGGCGTATCCGGATCGGCTGGGACCCGCAACGCACGCCGCTGTCGCCGATCCTGCAGCGGTTGTCGCAACTGGGCTATCGCCCCTATCTGGCCGCCGGCGACGCCAGCGAACAGGCCCGTGCCAGCGAACGCCGGCGCTGGCTGCTGCGGCTGGGCGTGGCCGGCCTGGGCGCGCTGCAGGCGATGATGTTCGCCGAAGCGCTGTACCTGGATTTCGACCAGCAAATGGCGCCGGCCACCCGCGACTTCTTCCGCTGGATCACCTTCCTGGTCGCCACCCCGGTCGTGTTCTACTCCGGCTGGCCGTTCTTGGCCGGTTGCTGGCGCGAACTGCGCCAGCGCCACATCGGCATGGACACGCTGATCGCCACCTCGACCCTGCTGGCCTACTTCGCCAGCCTGGTCGAAACCGTGCGCGGCGGCCGCCACGTCTGGTACGACGCGGCGGTGATGTTCGTGTTCCTGCTGCTGGCCGCGCGCATGCTGGAACAGCGCGCGCGCAACATCGCCAATGCGCAGGTCGACGCACTGGCGCGGGCACGCCCGGTGTTCGCCGTGCGCGAGCGCAACGACGGCAGCCGCGAGTCGGTGCCGCTGTCCGAACTCCGCGCCGGCGACACGGTCTGCATCGGCGTCGGCGACAACGCGCCGGCCGATGGCGCCCTGCTCGAACGCGACGCCTGGTTCGAGGAGTCGCTGCTGACCGGCGAATCCGGCCCGGTGCACAAGCGCATCGGCGAGGAAATCTTTGCAGGTACCAGCTGCCGCGAAGCCCCGGTGCGGCTGCGGGTCACCCGGACCGGCCCCGATACCCGGCTGTCGCAACTGACCCGACTGGTGGAACAGGCACAGGCGCATCGACCGCGCATCGCGCACGTCGCCGACCGGGTCGGCACCCGCTTCGTTTCCGCGCTGCTGCTGGTGGCCGTGATCGTCGGCCTGGGCTGGCGCCTGTACGACCCCGACCGCGCCTTCGAGGTCACCCTGTCGCTGTTGGTCATCAGCTGTCCCTGCGCGCTGTCGCTGTCGGTACCCGCCGCGCTGGCCACCGCGCACGGCACGCTGGCGCGGCTGGGCGTGCTGGCCACCCGCGCCGATGCGCTGGAAACGCTGGCCAGGGCTACCGATGTCGTATTCGACAAGACCGGCACGCTGGGCCAGACCCAGCCCGCATTGGCCGATGTGCAAATCTTCGACGGATTCGACCCGGCGGCCGCGCGCCGCATCGCCGCCGCGCTGGAACGCGACGCCAACCACCCCATCGCCGCCGCCTTCGCCGACGACGACGCCGGCATGCGGGTCGATGCTCTTCAGGCCGTTCCCGGCCAGGGCATCGAAGGCGAAGTCGAAGGCCGTCGCTGGCGGCTGGGCCAGGCCGGGTTCACCACCGGCCGCGACGACGATGGCGCCCTGTGGCTGGGCGACGGCGAACGTCCCGTTGCCCGCTTCAGCCTGCAGGAATCGCCGCGCACCGATGCCGCCGCCGCGCTGCAACGGCTGCGCGAACTCGGCCTGCGCCTGCATCTGGCCAGCGGCGACGGCCACGACGCCGTCGCGCGCTTCGCGCAGGAACTCGGCATCGACCGTGCGCTGGCACGGCAATCGCCGGAGGGCAAGCTGGCCCTGGTTCGCAGACTGCAATCGGAAGGACGCGTGGTGGCGATGGTCGGCGACGGTCTCAACGATGCGCCGGTGCTGGCCGGCGCCGATGTCTCCATCGCCATGGGCGAAGGTGCCGCGCTGGCCCAGCGCGCGGCCGATCTGGTACTGGCCGGAACCCAACTGGCCCGCATTCCGGCCACCATCGCCGTGGCCCGCCGCACCCGCCGGATCATCGCCGAAAACCTCATCTGGGCGTTGGGCTACAACCTGATCGCCATCCCGCTGGCCGCCAGCGGCCGGGTCACTCCCTGGGTCGCCGCGCTGGGCATGGCGCTATCCTCGCTGATCGTCACCCTGAATGCGCTGCGCCTGGCGCGGAGTCCCGCATGAGAATTCTGCTGTTGCTGGTACCGATCAGTCTGGTGCTGCTGGGCATCGCCGTGTGGGCCTTCGTCTGGGCGGTGCGCCGTGGCCAGTTCGACGATCTGGATACGCCGGCGCTGGACGTGCTGGTCGACGACGAGGAACGCGAGCCGAAACCGCCGCCGCGTTCGAACACGGATTCCGGCGATGCCGGTTGACTGGCTGGTGCTGCTGGCCGCGTTGACCAGCGGCCTGCTCGGCGGACTGCACTGCACGGCCATGTGCGGCGGCATCGCCACCGGCTTTTCCGCGGCTTCGCCCGGCGGCGGCTGGAGCATGGCGCTGCAGGCCAACCTGGGACGCGTCGGTGGCTATGTGCTGGCTGGCGCCATCGTCGGCGGCTTCGGTCACGGCCTGCTGGGGCTGCTGCGCAATCCGTGGGTCGGCGTCGGCCTGCGCCTGCTGGTCGGCCTAGCGCTGATCGTCGTCGCCTTGCGCCTGCTCGGCCGCAACGGCTGGCTGGCGTTCCTGCCGCGCCCCGGGAACCGCGTGTGGGCCTGGCTGCAACCATTGCAGCGGCGCCTGCTGCCGGCCGATACGGCGGCGCGGCGGATCGGGCTGGGCCTGCTGTGGGGCTGGCTGCCCTGCGGCTTGAGCTACAGCCTGCTGTCGGTGGCGTGGATGCAGGCCAGTGCCTTCAACGGCGCCCTGACCATGCTGGCCTTCGGCCTGGGTACCTTGCCGGTCATGCTGCCGCTGACCTGGTCGGGCCAACGCGTCGGCCGCTGGCTGCAACGCCCCGGCCTGCGCGGACTCGCGGCCGGCTTCCTGCTGCTGACCGGGCTGCTGACGATCACCGCACCGTGGCTGATGCGGGTCCCCGCACTGCATGCCACGCTGAAGGCGCTGGGTTGCGCGCCATTGCCGGGCTGAGTCAACCCGCCAGCAGCGGCCGCGGCGGCGCGGCGGGATTCATGGCCAGCTGGTAGCGCTGCCAGAAGGTATCGGCGATCTGTCTGGCCATGTCGTCCGCCTGCGAGCGCATCGCCTCGTTGCCGGATTCGGCCGTTGCCTGCCGGAACAGCTGCAGCCAGCGCAGGAACATCTCCGCGCTCAATTCCTTCAATTGCAGGTGCTTGCGCATCGGCATGCCCTGGAAGCGCCGGGTGCCACGCAGCATCGCCGACCAGAAATCCGTGAGCAGAGCCAGATGCGCCGGCCAGTCCGCGACATGCGCATCGAATACCGGCCCCAGCAAGGCGTCCCGGCGCGCGCGGTCGTAGAACCGCTGCACCAACGCGGCGATCTCGTCTTCACTGCACAAATCCGGACCCGGCCGGCGCGGCTTCTCGGTCGAACTTTCGGTCATGGCATCCCTTCCTGCGCGCTATCCGGATTCAGATCGCGCGCGAATACTGTCCCTTGCCGGACTCGTCCAGATAACGGTCGAAACACATCGCCAAGGTCCGCAGCAGGGCGCGGCCGCGCTGGGTCGCGCGGATGCGATCCGGCGTGCGCAGAACCAGTCCATCGTCCTGCAGCGCATCGATCCTCTGCAATGCCTTGGCGAAATACATCTGGAAGTCCACGCCATGCCTGCGCTCGACCTCCTGTACATCGATCACGCCCTGGCACATCAGTTGCTGGATCACATCCGCGCGCAGCACGTCGTCGGCATCCATCCGCATCCCGCGCCAGACTGGAAGCCGGTCTTCGTCGATTCGCGATTCCCACTCGGGCAGGTCGCGGCAATTCTGCGAAAAACAGTCACCAACATGGCTGATCGCACTCACGCCCAAGCCCACCAGATCGGTATCAGCATGGGTGGTATATCCCATGAAATTACGATGCAACCCGCCTTCGGCCTGCGCCCGCGCCAGATCGTCGCCAGGCAAGGCGAAATGATCCATGCCGATGTACAGATAGCCCGCCGCCGACAGCTTTTCGACCGCCAGTCCCAGCAAGTCCAGTCGTGCCTCGGGCGGTGGCAGCTCCTCGTCGCGAATCTGCCGCTGGGCGCGGAACATCGTCGGCAGGTGCGCGTAGCCGTAGATCGCCAGCCGGTCCGGTCGCGCCGCGATGGTCGTATCCAAGGTGGCGCCGAAACCCTTGAGGGTCTGCTTCGGCAGGCCATAGATCAGATCGACGTTGACCGATCGCATGCCGTACTGCCGGCAGGCATCGATCACCTCCAGGGTATCGTCGATCCCCTGTACCCGGTTGATCGCATGTTGCACCGCCGGATCGAAATCCTGCACCCCGAGGCTAGCTCGGTTGAAGCCGATCGCCGACAAAGCGGCGATCTCTTCTGCGCCGACGAAACGCGGGTCCAGTTCGATGGAGAAATCGCGACCGGACTCCCGGCTGAACTCGAGATTCCGACCCAAGGCATCGACCAGCTCGCCGATCAGCTGCGGGCTCAGGAAGTTCGGCGTGCCGCCGCCGAGATGGAGTTGCACGACCTCACGGTCGCGCGAGAACAGCGGCGCCACCATCCGGATCTCGTGCTGCAGACGCTCCAGATAGGCACGTCCGCGCGTCTTGTCGCGAGTGATGACGCGGTTGCAGCCGCAATAGAAACACGGGCTCTGGCAGTATGGAACATGCACGTACAGCGACAGATTGCGTACCGGCTCCGAATCGTTGCTCCGCCGCACCATTTCGGCGTAATCGCTGCTGCCGAAGTCGCTGTGGAAATGCGGAGCCGTCGGATACGAGGTATATCGCGGACCCGGTCGGTCATACCGGCGCAGCAGGTCCGCATCGAACGTCCAGCGACGCATCGCATTGGCAATGGGCACGATTTCAGCCATGCCTCCAGTATCCCGATCCATCGGGAAAGGCTCCTTGATCAGGATCAACCCGGACTGTTGGTAAAGCCTATCGACCGGCCCCGTCCCTGCCCTTCCGGGCAAGAACCAGCCGCCGGATCACCAGCAGTCCGCCTGCGTGCCGGTACCCGTCTGCCCCCTGGCCCCCTGCGCATTGATCGAGAGCGTGCCGCATTTGCTATCCGGCTGGCTGCTGGTGGGTGTAGCCGTGATGCTGTACGTCTTTGCTCCAGGAGCCCCATTGAACGCTATCGTGTAGAAACTATTCAGATCCTGACCACACTGGGCCAAGGTCGGCGGGGCGTTGGGATCGTTATAGGTCAGATGCGTCGTGTAATAGCGCTCCATGAACTGCGCTCGCTCCTGCAAGCAGGTCGTAGCCGCCGCACGTCGCGACTTGATCACGAAGTGCTGGTAACTCGCATTGGCAATCGTGGCCAGAATCGCCACAATTGCCACCACGATCATCAGTTCGATCAGCGTGAATCCGAATTGAATGTTCCTGCCAGAAAAACGACAACCATTTGTCATCACCCTAGAAATTTTCATATGCCTGCCTAATCACCGATTATTTCGCGCCACGAAACCCGCCCTGTTGTCGTATTCAGGTCAACGGGGAAATCACTGACACCTCCGCTGGATCCACCCACCACAGCAAGATTGTTGAGGATTGCAGGCAGAGAAGGCATGCCGACACTTGGATCAATGGAGCCGACCGACACAGGAAGCCCCGTTCCGGGATCAATGGTCTCGTCGGAATAAAACCCATCGCCATCAATATCGAAGAACGATGTAGTGAGGCTGGTGCCACTGAATGCATCCAATGCATTGATGAATCCGGTACCGCCTGGCAAGCAAGGATCCATGTCCGGAATGATGGTGGAAGCAATAAACGTACTGGCTATGACCTGAATATCACTGACCACCCTTTCCCCCTCGGGTGTTCCCGGAGGGTTCGGCGGAGTGAGCAAATCGATGTACCAGCCTCGCTTAGATTCGTCCAGATAACCATGCGGCTCAAACCCTCTGATTGCCGATCCATTAGCGGCAGTGCCGGCAACGATGATGTTGCGCTGCTGAAGCTGCAAACTGCGGGAAGTGACTGCTGTCATGCCATCCTTGATTCCGTACAGACTTTGCACCTCATGATTAGATACATCGTCAAGAGACATGAATCGCCCAGTACCAAAGAAAACCCATAGCTCATAGGTATTCGGATCGCGTGCGAGTGCCGGCGCCGAAGTGATCGGCTGCCGCTCACCATCGGCATTCACAGCAGTGAACATCAGCAGCCTGTTACTTGCCGAGGCCCATGCCGTCGTGCTGGCGGAAGACAAATTGAACTTCCAGAGATTACCGCTCAGATCTCCCGCAAAGACATAATCTACCGTACCGTTTCCATCGATATCGCGAGTTGTAGCAGCCATCAAGCCATTCGGCTGTGCGGACGACCCTTCACCCGTATCGATCTCCGCCAGCAGCGTACCATTCAACGCATACACAAGCAGCACCGCCCGTTCATTCTGGCTATTCACACCATTCGGAACGATGACTCCTACCTGCCCATTATTGAGCTTGGCAATGATAGGCTGCCCCAGAACTTGCCCCATGTTCAACCCCGGCGTCTCGGTACGCTCCCACCTGACATCGGAATCGTCGAAAGTATTCGGATGCGTTACATCCAGTGAATAAATCCCCTTCCCTCCACGCCCCAACGCGCCCACGAGAACGCTTTGAGCCGGAGTCTGGCTGCGACGGGAAATGGAAATTGGTCCATCAACAAAATAGCGATGCTCGTAGTCCGGATCACTCAAAGTCGCCAGATCTGGAATGCTGATGCCTCCCGGCACATATGCAAATACTTCAGATCCGTCATCCGCATCGAAAGCATGCAACATGCCATCGTTGGCACCAACATAGACGACGTCGGTTCCCCTGTCATATGCAGGGGACGAATGAACGATATCCCCTAGCAGGTGGTTTCGATCTCTCAAGGTGCCGCCATTACCAATCTCCAGTGATCGATCGCCAGCTATGTAAGCCGCGTTATCTGCACCGGAGACCGAAGGAGAGTCCGTGCGCACAAGAGCTGCAATCTGAGATGATGTCGGGAAAGTTGCGCCCGTAACACCATTGTAGGTAATGATGTTGCGTCCCGTCGCGGGTATTCCCGCCGATGCATTCCATGAAGGAGTGCTACTAACCGTCAATCCGGTGATTGGATAGGAATTCAATTCTCCCGTCCATTTCCCCGAAATGAATCGGGCTTGGAATATTTCGGCTCCTGCATTGACCTGCGTTGAATTCGTCGAAACATTGGCAAAAGAGCCTGTTCGCTCAGTGATTGCTGCCAAGGCGGCGCGGAGTGCATTAGTAAATTCGTCAGCATCGTTCGCCAACACAAAGCTACCATGCCCGTTGATCGAGGCATGCCACAAATCATCAATGCTTCGCGAGGTGTTGTTGTCAGGAGATGGCCAACTGATTGCCCCCGAGGTCAATCCGGGGAGATCCGTACTTGGATCCAGTGTGCCGGCGGCACCAATCGAGATTGCGAATGTCGTCATGTGCTGCCAGAAAGCAGGATCAGCAGAAGACGTGGGCACGTTATTGCCGAGATCCGGACGCAGATCCCGGTTCCAGTAGTACATGGCGATGTCGGCCAACGAGTCGGAATACGTGCTCGTGTATGGAGGTGAAGGCGTGTACTGGTAGCTTCCGCCATTGGTAATGGACGGACCATTCACGCTATCAACTTCGCCTACCGAGTTTGAGTAGCCGCTGTCATTCCGATAACCATCAGTCGTCAGCAGCGTGAAGTTCTGTCGACAGCTGAATTGATCGACTCCAATCTCAGGGCCATACGGACCGGTGCTAGTATCGTTATCGCGATACAGTATTCCGGCCTTATTCAGAGCATCGCGCAACGGCGTATTGCCACTGGCCGTTGCCCCATACAACCGGGCATACCAAGTGGACTTGTTAGTGATGCTTCCGTCGTCCAGAAAAAGACCCGGATTACCGGTATCCACGATCCGGAACGGATTGCCGAACGTAATCGGGTTTCCAGTCATCGTTCTCGCATGAATGGTCCGGAAGCCTACGCGCATATTCTCACCCAACTCGCTGAAAGCTCGCCCAGTGCCCGCTTTGGCCACTTTCATACGGGTGCGATGGTAGGAATACCAGACGGCAAAATTTGCGCGCTCGTCCGCTTCATTGCGGCCGATTGGTGTAGTAAACGTACAGTTCTTCCACCTCCAAGTGGTGCCGCCCATGCCACTGGAACACCCTCGTCCAGTCTCGCCCTCGGGGTAGCTTCCTCCCTGCAGGTACTCCGACTGTACGACTCTTCCATCAGTATGTATCTGATAGCGCCAGTAATTCTTGGCATCTCCGAATGAACTCGGATCACCAGGATCCTTGGGGACATAAAAAGTCTGTGTGCCCGCATACAAATTGGTAGTCGCGCCACTGGCCAATTCAACGCTGGAATATACTGCGCCATAATTCAAGCCGCCCGTCATAGGCGACCCATTCGCCTGCAACCACGGCTTGTAGTCTGTGTACGGGTTGTAGTAAATCGTGTTGCGCGTATACGCAGACATGGCGATATTCAGCGTGCTCGTACTCGGCACGTTGTCCGGCATCCGCGTATATTCCATCGACCCTGAATCGTCGAGCACGAAAAGAATATTAGGAGGAATGCGGCCACTGGATTGCAACGGCTCGGCTGGAAATGCCACGTAAGCATTGGCCGGCAAGGCCAGCATGGTCACCAGAAAAGTCACCGATACTGACTGCAGATAAGCTCGCACGCGTCCGGACATGGATTCTTGAGAAGTGAATTTCATACGTGAATTCCTCATTACCCCGATCATGGCGCAATGTAATTGGATTGCAGGACAACACTTGCACGGTCAGCGCCCTGACTTCTTGCCGTCACTCGGTATAGCGGTCGCACGCAAAGCGGGTCCCCCGTGTATTTCGGATCCACGTTACATTCGAGCCAACTTTCCACTGTGCCTATATATTCGACAAAGAACTCGGGAGGCGAGGCATTGTCGCTGATCGCTGCTGTTGTCGCCGTTCTCCAGATGAAGCCCGGATCGGAAGCGCGATCAACGTCGGCAGGGTTAGGCGCTTCGCAAACGCCGGTAGAACAACCGGACCCGACAGCCGGCGGCTGACTATTGTGATCGATGGAATACTGCTCTGCCACCGCTTCGCCTTCTCGCAATGCCGCTTCGGCCGCCTGAAAATTGATGCTGCGGTCAAACATGTTGGCCGTCATCCTTTCCTCAAGCAATGTACCGCGCAATGCCGCCAAGCCGAGCAAGGTCATGATCAGAAGCAGGATCAAGACCACGATAAGCGAGGCGCCAGAAGAGTGTCTTTTGAAATTCGTGTTTGTACGCATCACGGATTCCTGTTGCGCAAGCTCGCCACCTGAATGACCCGACGCTCTATCGGGTTACCATCCGTCCCAGTGTTTCCTTGCCCAAGAAGATTTAAATCTATATTGACAGCAGTCACGTCGTTCCAGCCTGCCGCCGGAATCGTATCCGCAGCAGCATACTGATTGGTTCCGGGAAGCAGATATCTCAACGACATGTTCTGCACGTCCTCGAGGATTTCCTGGCTATTCAGCGTTCCGCCTGATGTCAAAATCGTCTGGTACAAAGATTCGCCACTTCCCGAGGAGCTATTCCCGATATACCAAGCTGCGGCATTGACTCGAGTTATGGAAGCATTTTCGCCAAAGGTGAATACCCCCCCCCGAAAGCCCGAGATTGGATATGGCATTCCCGGGAGAGCCGCCACCGACAGCATGAGCAATCGACGTGGTGCCTCCTCCATTGGTCATCTGGAAAATGGCGCCAAGACGCACCACACCTTCGCTCTCTGAGTTAGGCCCGCATACCAGTAGAATGTCTCCTGTGGAGAATCCATGGGCCGCGTTATTGACCGTGAATGTCGCTGCCGAAGGATCATGTGCTGTGACATTGGCAACGATATCTCCGCCAGACAACACCACCAGCGCATCCGTTCCAGCCACCCGCTGTGCGGCTGCGGAACCGAATGGAATGCCATTGATCGCCTCTGCTCCGGAATAGCCTCTAAGCGAGCCTCCCGTCGTCCCGATACCCCAATTGCTCCACCAGTTACTGGCCGGGGAATTCAGCACATTGACGATAGCCATGTTGCCCCAGCTATTGCAAGGATTCCCTCCTGCTTCACGCACATCTCTGGCCATCAGCTCAAAAGCGACGCGCGCACTCTCCTGTACGCGACCTAGACTTTCGGATGCACGATATGCCTGCTGGTTTGATAGAAATATGCCGATGGCAGCCGCGACAACCAGGAGGCCCAGCACCAACGCAACCATCAGCTCGATCAGACTGAAACCAGTGACATGCTGCGGCAGGAATCGCTGCTTGCGGGATTGGATAAAAATACTCCTCATAACTGAGTCACCGTTGTCACGCTTTCGGTCGTACTGCCTGCGCCGGTATTGCCTTGAGCACGGCTATCGTCCCACTGAACCACTACCGTACAGACCCCATTTCCATCGCAATTGATGCTGCCGCATGTGTTGGGACTATTCCCGAGAGTCGTTTCGAGGGAAGTAATCCAATTCGCAACATCCGTTTCTGCCAAGGCCCCCGTTCCAGGTGGAGCGCAGGTCAATGCACGGTTGTAATCGCCAGCAAGCGCCGCATCTCGATTTGCCCGCATTGCATCCAGGATGGCATAGGACTGGATTACCGCCTGGCTGCGCTCCAGTGAGCTCTGACCATTCTTGAGTGCAGTGGCCTGCATCGCAGCGATGCCCAATAACCCGATCCCCATGATCAGAACGGAAATCATTACTTCAAGCAGACCGACGCCCATCTGTCTGCCCGCGGAAGCGCCGTGCGCACGAGACCTCGATACCATTCTCACCCTATTGTCCGTTGACCTCATGGACAGGCTCCCGCATTGGAACTGGGTATAACATTGACACGACTGCCTGCCGCGATGTTCACGCTACGAATGTTCTCAGCAGGTCGTGTCGTCGGAATACAAACGACAATATTGGCAGCAAGCAATGCTCCAACGGCGTCCCGCGCCATGCCATCGGAACGGAAATCCACGCTGTCCACACCTGCGCTGAGCTCTACCGGCGCTTTCACCGAACCGGTGCGCAGCACTTCCAATGGCGATGTCCCGGGAATCACCGTCAGCCATGTCTCCCATGCTCCCGTCGCGCCGGCGCAGGTGGCGCCATCAGTACTGCGGCACACAGTGATGGTGCGGTTGCGGCGAATGGCCTCGGAACGCGCGAGCTGCAGATCGGCGACCAGGCTGTTGGCCTGGCCGGTCAGCCGGTTGCTGTTGATCAGGGAGGTAAAGCTGGGCACGGCCAGAGTGACCAGAATCGCCAGCACGGCGACAGTCACCATCAGTTCGATCAGCGTGAAGCCGTCATTCTGGCGAATATGAGAGATCATGCGCCCCAAGCGCATGGATGGCTGCAACGGACGCGACATGCGGTCCTTCCCCGGATTTATCACCCGGGTAAGCTAGTCCGAATGCTTTCCGTGCCGCCAGACATCACCGATAGGCGGCACGGCGGCACGCCCCAACGGCATCCAGGTTCCCCTAATCTCTCTTTAGAGGGCATCATCTGCCCGTGAACACCCCCGCCATCGACCGCATTGCGGATACATCGCCCGGCCCGCTGGACGTCCTCTGGCAGGCGCCGGTCATCACCTGGGTGGTGATCGCTGGAGAGGGCTTGGCCGCCATCCTGTCGATGGCCCCCGGCGTGACGATCGACCGCTGGGTCTATTTCGGACTGGCCTCGCTGGCCATCCAGTGGGTCCTGCTGCTGACCTTGGGCGGGCTATACCTGCTGCGCCAGCAGATCTCCACCGCCCGCCCCCTGCATATCGCCTATCTGGCCCTGAGCCTGTTGTTGATCGCCACCGGCCTGGTCTGGCTGGCGGCCTGGGCCGTGCTCGGCGAGAGCTGGTCGATCGGGCGCAATGCCTGGTACGGCATCCTGCTGCGCTTCGGCGGCATCGCGCTGTGCGTTGGCCTATTGGGTCTGGTCGCCTTCCAGAACCACTGGCGCACCCGGCAACTGGCCGTACAGGCCAAGCAGGCCGAACTGGAGGCGCTGCAGGCGCGCATCCATCCGCACTTCCTGTTCAACACCCTCAACACCGGTGCCGCGCTGGTGCACCAGCGCCCGGACGAGGCGGAAAACCTGCTGCTGGACCTGGCCGACCTGTTCCGTGCCGCCCTGTCCGGCCCCAGCCGGATACCGCTGGCCGACGAACTGACGCTGACCCGGCGTTATCTGGAAATCGAGGCATTGCGATTCGGCCCGCGACTACGGGTCGTCTGGTCATTGCCGGATACCCTGCCCCACATCGAAGTCCCGACCCTGAGCCTGCAGCCGCTGGCGGAAAATGCCATCCACCACGGCGTGGAGCCTTCGACCTCGGGCGGAGATATCCGGATCGAAGTCGACACGGATGCCGACACCGTCCGCATCCGCGTCCGCAACTCGTTATCGGCGACCGCTCCCGCCGAGGGAACCGGCCGCCATCACGTCGGTCTGAAGTCCGTGCAGGCGCGGATCGAGGCGATGACGCAGGGCCGCGGGCGGGTGGAAACGCAGGACCATGGCGACGAATTCATCGCCAGCATCACGCTTCCGTACCTGCCTGCCGCCGATCAGGTCGAGACCCGATAACAGGGACGATACTCGCCGGAAATCTTCATCCTGCGCTGCTGCACGAAGGCGCGCAGCAGGGCGTCCAGCGCCTGCATCATGTCCGCATCGCCACGGATCTCGAACGGACCGAACTCCTCGATCCGGCGCATGCCGTCTTCCTTCACGTTGCCGGCCACGATGCCGGAAAAGGCGCGGCGCAAATCTGCCGCCAGCGCATGCGCCGGCCGTCCACGATACAGATCAAGTGCCTTCATCGCCTCGTGCGTGGGAACGAACGGCTGCTGGTATTCCAGCGGCACGTCCAGCGCCCAGTTGAAGAAGAACGAGTCCTTCTGCGAAATCCGGTATTCGCGCACCTGCTTGATCCCGGCGGTCATCCTGCGCGCCACCGCGGCCGGATCGCCGATGATGATGTCGTACTTGGCCGCGGCCTCGTCGCCGAGGGTCAGGCGGATGAACTTGTCGATCTGCTCGAAATACGGCGCGGCGATGGTCGGGCCGCTCAGCACCAGCGGGAACGGCAATCCGGCGTTTTCCTCGCGCAGCAGGATGCCCAGCAGGTACAGGATTTCCTCGGCCGTGCCGACGCCGCCCGGGAACACGATGATGCCGTGGCCGATGCGGACGAAAGCCTCCAGCCGCTTCTCGATGTCCGGCATGATCACCAAGTGGTTGACGATCGGATTCGGCGATTCGGCGGCGATGATTCCCGGCTCGGTGATGCCGATGTAGCGCGTGGTGCGCCGGCGCTGCTTGGCATGGGCGATGGTCGCGCCCTTCATCGGACCCTTCATCGCGCCCGGCCCGCAGCCGGTGCAGATGTCCAGCCCGCGCAGGCCCAGCTCGTAACCGACCTGTTTGGTGTACAGATACTCCTCGCGAGAGATCGAATGCCCGCCCCAGCACACCACCAGGTTCGGCGGCGCCGGTTGCAGGATGCGTGCGTTGCGCAGCAATCCGAACACCGCATTGGTGATGCCCGCCGAGGTATCCAGTTCGGCCTCGAATTGCGGCCCCAGCTCGATCGCCGTGTACGCCAGATCGCGCACCACCGAGAACAGCAATTCGGCGATACCGCGGATGATCGTGCCGTCGACGAAAGCGACCGATGGCGCGTTGACCAGATCGATGCGCACGCCACGATCGTGCTGCTGTACCTGGATGTCGAAATCGGGATAGAGATCGCGCGCCGCGCGCGGATCGTCCGAAGCGCTGCCGCTGGTCAGCACCGCCAGTGCGCAGCGGCGCAGCAGTTCATGCATGCCGCCGCTGGAAGCATCCCGCAGGCGTGCCACTTCCGTGCGCGACAACACGTCCAGCCCGCCGCGCGGATAGATCTGCGCGTCCTGTACCGGCAACGCCCTCGATGCCGTATTGCTCATAGATCGTCCCATGTCGTATTCAAGTCGGGCGACTTTAGCGCCCCGGCCCGGAAAAGGAAACGGCCGAGTTGCCCCGGCCGTTTCGGCACTTCGACACTGATCGTCCGGGATCAGAACTCGTAACGCAGGGTCAGCAACGCCGACCAGCGCGAGACAAGGCGGGACGGGTACGAGGAGCTGGAATCGTACACGTACACGCTTTCCGGGCTGCTGCTGCGGCTGAGGTCATACTCGTAGGTGCCATCGGCATTGACGCCGGCAAGGTATGCCAGATAACGCGTGTTATCCGAGAAGGTCTCGCCCTCGGTCTGCCCCCAATCCTTGTTCAACAGGTTGAGGAAGTTGTAGATATCCAGGCGGACAACGGCCTTGTGCTCCTTGAAGAAGCCGGGCAGTTCCTGCTGAATGCCGAGGTCGAGCTGATTGACCCACGAATAATGGTCCTCGTTGCGTCCTGCAATCGAGCCACGCCGTGAGGCAAGGTACGGATTGCTGTCGATGAACGCATGGAACGCCGCGATCTGCTCGGGCGTCGCCGAACCGTAACTCACCAGCGGATCGTTGATCAGCGGGATATAGGCCGGATCCTGGTAGATGCGGTCGCCGTTGGCATCGCCGTCGAACGTCCAGGTGTAGGGCAAGCCGTCATGACCGTTGTAGTAGGCCGCAACGCTGGTCTTGTAATCGCCGAAGAACGCATGTTCCCAGCCCAGCGAGGCTTTCACCGAAAGCGGGATGACGCGACCGGCCGTGGTGGCGATTTCCTGGTTCGGATTGACGCGGGACACATACTGGTAGGAAGAGAACGCCTGCGAACTGCCGTCCGAAGCGACTTCGGTCGCGTGGGTGTAGGTCACGCTGAGGCCGCCGAACCAGCCGTCGCTCAGCGGCTTGTCCAACGCGAACGTCACCGCTGTGCTGGCGCCCTTGTCGGTATTGCCGAGCAAGGTGGAGTTGTAGGCGAATGCCGGATCCAGGCCACAGTTCTTGTTGCTGTTGGACGTCGATCCGCCCAGCGTGCACCAGTAGCTCTCGCGCCCGTCGGCCAGGACGCCCTGCGGCGTGCCGATGTTCAACGCCTGATAGAAGATGCCATCACGATTCCTGATGTGCTGCACTTCGACCGAACCGATCAGGCCCAACCACGGCAGTTCGGCGTCGTAGCCCAGGCTAACCTTCCACACGGTCGGCAACTTGAAGTCAGGATCGATCACATCCACCTGGCATGGGGCCGAGGCCGTGCAATCCACACTGCCGGAGATGTCGGCGCCCGGCGGGATGGGCATGTTGTACGGATCGGTGGGATCGTACGGCAGGGTGCTCGGGTCATCCCAGGAGAAGCGCCGGGCCGTCACGCCGGTGTTCTGGTACGGATTGGCCAGCCACACGAACGGCGGAATGCTCTGGAACGCGCCGATACCACCGCGCAACTGCGAATAGCGCTCGGTGTCGAAGGTGTAATTGAAGGAGAAACGCGGCAGGATGACCTTGTTGTCCGTCCCCAGCTTGTAGGCGTTGGTGAAGCCGAATGCCTCCTCGAAACCGGGGGAGACTTCCGGCGCCTTGTCGGCCTTGGGAATGTTGACGCGCACGCCGTACTGGATGGACAGCTTGTCGGTTACCTGCCAGATATCCTGGATGAAGGGACTGATCTGGGAATAGACCAGCGCGGCAGCGGTATCCGCCTCGGAATACGAGCCGACCGGACGACGGACGGCATAGCTGTAGTAATCGCCTGCCTCGAACTCGTCCAGACCGGTGCCGTTGCCATTCTTGTCACGGAACTGGTATTCGCCGTGCAGGGTCTTGCCGTAGAGGTTGAACACGTCGTGACGCTGGAAGTCGACGCCGCCCTTGATGGTGTGGTTGCCGGCATAGTACGTGCCCGACAGTGATGCGGCCAGCTGCTTGGTGTTGATCTGGTTTTCGTGCCGGTTGTCGTCCTCGCCGATGAATATCCTGCCATCCTCGACATAGACGATCGATTCGGTATTGTCGACGAACGCACCATCGATCTGGTCGAATTTCTGCTGGCTCACCTTGAATTCGGTGCTGAAATTATCCGTCCAGTCACTGAAAAGTTGCAGGCTGGTGTTCTTGGATTCGACGTTCCTGAAATACCAGTGATTGGTCAGGATTGCCGTGTTCGAGGACAGGTCGTACGGAATCGGGCGCGCTTCCTCCGTCTGCTGGTAGGTCAGACTGGCGCGATGATAGTCATTGATGTTCCAGTCGATCTTGGCCAGATAGCGCTTGTTTTTCAGAACCGAGTCCAGTGCGCCATAGGCATTGTCCTTGACGCCCCACGAGTCGGCAATGGCGATCGCTTGATTCACCTCGTCCATCGAGATCAGGCCGTTGGCCACGCCGTCGGCGGGAGTGGCGCCGCCGAATTCGGAAATTTCCTGTTCTTCGTACGAAGCGAAGAAGAACAACTTGTCCTTGATGATCGGACCGCCGATGGTCACACCATAGGTCTCGTCCTTGTCGAACAGGTCATAGTCCTGGCCATCGCGTGAGGCAACCATGCTGCCGGCATCCTTCATCGCGTAATACACCGAACCATGGAACTCGTTGGTACCGGACTTGGTGACCGCGTTGATGGTTGCGCCGACGGTGTCCTGCGACACGTCATAGTCGGACACCTTGATGTCGTAGGCTTCGATGGTATCCACCGAAATCGGGCTGCCGGTATAAGGCATGCCGTTGCTGTTCAGGCCGAAGGGGTCGTTCTGCGACAGGCCGTCGACCATGATGTTGTTGAAGCGGTTGTTCACGCCGGCAACCGAGATCGAACCACCCGCCTGGTCGATGACGGTGACGCGCGGGTCGAGGCGAGCCACGTCGTCAAGCGAGCGGTTACCCTGCGGCAGAAGCTCCAACTGGCGACCGCTGACCGAAGTACCCACACCCTTGTTGTCCGGCGTGAACACGTCCAGGCCGCGACTGCCGACGACAGCCACCGTGCCCAGGGTGGTGGCATCGCCCGAACCCAGTTGCGCATCGACATTGCCGACCTTGTTCAGTTCCAGGTACACGCCTTCCTCGGTATCGGTACCCGTCCCAGCCTTGGTCACGGTGATCGTGTACGGACCGCCCACACGCAGGCCGCGGGCCACGTAACGGCCGCTGGCATCGGTGGTGGCGCGGCTGACCGTACCGGACTCGACGTGGGTGATGGTGACCTCGGCACCCGCAACCGGCGCCCCGCTGCTGTCGATGACTTGGCCGCCAACACCGGAGGAGGTGCTCTGCGCGAACGCCGGCGCGGCAGCCAGCGCGGCCACGAGGCCCAGGGTGAGTTTGGACATCCGGAGACAGCGTTGATTCATGGCTTGGGGTCCCTTGCGTGGTTTGAATGACTTGAAGTGGAAACGGGTCGACGGACAGGCCATACGACGCATGCGGGTCGCCCCGCCAGGGAGGCGCCCCACTGTCGAAACTATGGAATACCTGCAACCTTCCAACCGGCACCGAAGGTTAATAACAGGTTAACACGATAGAGCAGGATTGTGACGCCTTGGTGACAACTTTCTGCGCCGCAGCAACCCGCTATCTCCTTGATGCTTAACGCATTAAAGGTTGGACGATGAAAGTTTCAGGTAAGTACTTATACCGTCAAGGAACATCTGCACCGAGATGGCCACCAGCAACATGCCCATCAGGCGTTCGACCGCGGTCAGCGCCCGCCGGCCAAGCCACTTGTATACCAATGTGGCCGAAAACAGGATCGCCGAGGTGGCACCCCAAGCGATCAGCAAAGCCAGGCTCCATTCGCCCAGCCGCCCGGGCTCGTTGCTGCCCATCAGCATCACCGCCGCCATGCCCGACGGCCCGGCCACCAGCGGGATGGCCAGCGGCACGATGAACGGCTCGCCGCTCGGAATGTCGCCCATCAACCCCTCCGGGCGCGGGAATATCATCCGGATGCCGATCACGAACAGGACGATCGCGCCGGCGATCTGCACCGACTCCTGACGCAGGTGCATCACGCTGAGGAAGTACTGGCCGCACCACAGGAACAGCATCAGCACGACCAGCGCGATCAGCAGTTCGCGCATCAGCACCCATCGTTGCCGTTGCGGCGGCAATGGCTTGAGCACGCTGAGGAACACCGGGATGTTGCCCAGCGGATCCAGGATCAGGAACAGCAGCAGCGCCGCCGACAGGACCGTCATGCGTCGATGTCCATCGCAGTCGGGTGCCATATCCGGCCGCGATGCGGCGCGCCTGCCGGCGACAGCAGGGTGACGCAGGCACCGGCATAGGCATCCGGCTCGCGGGTATCGGCATCGTGATCGTCAGCCCAGGCGCGCGAACGCAACGGCGTGCGCATCGGCCCCGGTTGCAGCGCCGAGACCCGTACCGGGGTGGACGCCAGTTCGGCGTGCAGCATGCCGACCAGCGCTGCCAAACCGTGCTGGGCCACGCCGTAGGCACCCCAGTAGGCCGAACCCGCCTGTTGCAGATCGGCCAGAGCGAACACCAGGGCGGCATCGTCGGCCTGCTTCAGTAGCGGCAGGCAGGCCTGCGACAGCCACCAGGCCGCGGTCAGGTTGACGTGGATGGCGCGAGCGAACGCTGCCGGGTCGGTATGTTCGAGCGGCGTCAGCCCGCGGAATTCGGCCGCGCAATGCAGCACGCCGTCCAGCCGCCCCAATTCGCTGCCGATCCGGTCCGCCAGTTCGGCGTAATCGTCCGGCGCGGCGCCTTCCATATCCAGTGGGTACAGCAGCGGCTCGGCGCCGACCTGTACACAGGCGTCGTAGACCCGGTTGAGCTTGGGCAGCTTGCGGCCCAGCAGGACCACCGTAGCCCCAGCCTGCGCGCACGCCGCCGCCGCCGCGCTGCCCAGCCCGCCGTGGGCGCCACTGACCAGCACCACCCGGCCCTGCAGCGCACCGGCCGCCCGGGTTGGCAAGGGCGCCAGGTTCATTGCGGCAACGTTTCGGACAGGATGCGCTGCAGTTCGCCGGCCTCGTGCAGTTCCAGCACGATGTCGCAACCGCCGATCAGCTCGCCGTGGATGAACAGCTGCGGGAAGGTCGGCCAGTTGGAGAAACGCGGCAGGTTGGCGCGGATCTCGGGTTCTTCCAGCACGTTGATCGCGTGGAAGCTCGCGCTGCCGGCTTCTTCCAGCGCGCGCACGGCACGGCTGGAAAAGCCGCACATGGGATATTGCGGGGTGCCCTTCATGAAGAGCACCACCGGGTGCGCATCGACTTCGGCCTGGATGCGTTCCACCACCGACATGGTGTTTTTCTTTGCCATCGACAGGTCCGGGACCGGTCCTACGTTAAACTGGCGCACATTGTACGCCCTGTCCGACTTTCGACCGCCAAGCAAAGGAAACCCGCCATGGCCATTGAACTGCCCGCCCTGCCCTACGACCGCACCGCGCTGGAGCCGCACATCTCCGGCGAAACCATCGATTTCCACTACGGCAAGCACCACAAGACCTACGTGGACAACCTCAACAAGCTGATCGAAGGCACCGAGTTCGCCGATCTGCCGCTGGAAGACATCATTCGCAAATCCCAGGGCGGCATGTTCAACAACGCCGCCCAGATCTGGAACCACACCTTCTACTGGAACTGCCTGAAGCCCAACGGCGGCGGCCAGCCCACCGGCAAGCTCGCCGAACTGATTGACCAGGCCTTCGGCGGCTTCGACACGTTCAAGGAAGAATTCACCAAGACCGCCATCGGCACCTTCGGCTCCGGCTGGGGCTGGCTGGTGCAGCGTCCGGACGGCAGCCTGGCCCTGGCCAGCACCTCCAACGCCGCCACCCCGCTGACCGGCGAGGACACCCCGCTGCTGACCATCGATGTCTGGGAACACGCCTACTACATCGACTACCGCAACGCCCGCCCGAAGTACGTCGAATCGTTCTGGTCGCTGGTGAACTGGGATTTCGTCGCCGGCAACCTGCGCTGATCGACGCCGCAAGCTTCATCCGCGACAAGGCCGGGGCAACCCGGCCTTGTCGTTTCCGGCGGTTGACCGGTGGGCGCACACGACTCAGTCGTCGCTCAGCTAGCTGTCCCGCCGTCGAACGCCGGCCAGGCACACGGTCAACATTCTCCGCCCTGCGCGCTTTTCCGGGATGCGTTCCGCAACCGGAGAAGCACCATGAACACCGCACGCTGGATCCTCGTTTCCACCCTGCTGCTTGCCGGCCTGGCCGGCACCGCGACCGCGGCGCCGCGCCACGACCGCGACCACAACCCGCCCGGCCGCATCGGTGGTCCCGGTACCAACTGGGAGAACCCGCCCGGCTGGCGCGGAGGTCCCGGTGCCTCACCGAACTACCGGCTGTACCGCTACCGGGGGCATCGCTACCGCTTCACCTCGACCCGCGGCGGTTACTACTTCAGCGCCCGCTTCGGCTACTGGCACCCGAAGTACGGCCTGTGGAACCAGGTCCGCCGTTGCTGGCTGGACCTTGACGACAACCCACCCGGCCGCATCGGCGGCCCCGGCAGCAACTGGGAGAACCCGCCCGGCTGGCGCGGGGGCCCCGGCGCCTCGCCGGACCGTTACGGTCGCTGCCGCTGAATCATGCATGGGCCGGCCGTCATGGCCGGCCCATGACAGTCGTCACTGGCGGGCAGGACCAAAGAGGCGGACACTGGACCGGTTTCCTCGCCCCTGTCGCCCATGTCCGCTCCCTTCCACGCCCATCTGGCCCCGTACCTGTTCTCGGCACTGCTGGTCTTTCTGGTGTTCCGGCGCATCCGTCGCAATTTCGGCTTGCAGCCCTGGCGACCAGTCCGGATCGGTATCCGCCTGACCCTGCTGGGACTGGTCGCCCTGCTGCTGGCCAGCGCCGCCATCTTTGTTCCGCAGCTGCGCATGGCGGTGATTGCCGGATTCGTCACCGGCCTGCCGCTGGGTCTGTTCGGCTTGATGCATACCCGGCTGGAATGGAACAACGGGCAACGCTGGTACACCCCGAATCCATGGATCGGCCTGGCGCTGACCGCGCTGCTGGTCGGACGCCTGGGCTGGCGGATCTTCCATGCCGACCTGCTGACCGCGCAGTCCGCGCCGCAGGCCAGCGCGCTGACCCTGGGACTGGCCGCGCTGCTGATCGGTTATTCGCTGGCCTATACGGTCGGACTGATCCTGCGCATGCGCCGGCTTGCCGATGCGCATCCGTCCGCCGCGGCGAACGGGGCGGTCGCCTTCACGACGAGTGCAGCGCCGTCACCGCCGGCGCCACCTGCGCCGCTCGATTGATCGCCGCACCCAGGTCTTCCAGCGCAACGGCCAGTTCGCCCGCCGTTCCGGCACGCAGGGTGGCATGGCCGACCTTGCGGCCCGCGCGCGGCGACTTGCCGTAGTCGTGCCAGTGGCCGCCCGGCAAGGCCAGCACCGCATCGCGGTCGGGCAGTTCGCCGATCCAGTTCAACATGCATGACTGGCCGATCGCACGCGTGCTGCCCAGCGGCAGGCCCAGCACCGCGCGCAGGTGGTTCTCGAACTGCGAGGTCTCCGCGCCTTCGAGGGTCCAGTGTCCGGAGTTGTGCACGCGTGGCGCCATCTCGTTGGCCAGCCATTGCCCGTCACACAGGAACAGCTCCAGCGCGAACACGCCGACATAATCCAGCGCCGCGGCCAGCCGGCGCGCATGGGCCTGCGCCGCTTCGGCCAGTTCGGGCGCCAGCGATGCCGAGGCCAGGCTGGCCGACAGCACGCCGTCGACATGCCAGTTCTCGGTCATCGGCCAGGCGCGGAATTCGCCGTCGCGGGCGCGCACGGCCACCACCGACAACTCGCGCTGGAACGGCACGAAGGCCTCGACGATCAAGCCGACGCTTTCGGCCTGCGTACCCAGCGCCGCCCACGCCGCGTCGATCTCGGCCGCCGACTTGATCCGGAACTGGCCCTTGCCGTCGTATCCCAGCCGGCGGGTCTTGAGGATGCACGCCCCGCCGATGCGGGCGACCTCGGCCTCGAGTTCGTCGCGGGTCGCCACCGCGGCGAAATCGCCGACCGGGATCTCCAGTTCGCGGAACAGGTTCTTCTCGACCCAGCGGTCCTGCGCGACCGCCAGCGCATGCGGGTTGGGGAACACCGGAACGCGTTCGGCCAGCCACTCGGCGCTTTCGGACGGGACGTTCTCGAAATCGAAGGTGACCACGTCCACCCTGGAGGCGAATTCGGCCAGCGCCTGCTCATCGCGGTAATCGCCCACCAGCAGCGGCGCGAACTGTCCCGCGCAAGCATCGGCGACTGTGTCCATGACCAGGAAGCGCAAGCCCAACGGCGCCCCGGAAAGCGCCAGCATGCGGGCCAGCTGCCCGCCGCCGAGGATGCCGACGGTGGTCATTGCCGCGGATCGTCGGCGGCGATCACGTCTGCGGTCTGCTTGCCGCGGAATGCCTCCAGGACTTCGGCGATCGCGGCATGTTCCGGTGCCAGCAGGGCGGCGGCGAACAGCGCCGCGTTGGCCGCGCCGGCATTGCCGATGGCGAAGGTGGCCACCGGGATGCCCGCCGGCATCTGCACGATGGACAGCAGCGAATCCATGCCGTTCAGCGCCTTCGACTGCACCGGCACGCCCAGCACCGGCACGGCGGTCTTGGCCGCCAGCATGCCCGGCAAGTGGGCCGCGCCGCCGGCGCCGGCGATGATCGCGCGCAGGCCGCGCGAGGCCGCCGACTCGGCATAAGCGAACAGCACATCGGGGGTGCGGTGGGCGGACACTACCCTGGCCTCGTACGGCACGCCCAGCGCGTCGAGCTTCTGCGCGGCGTGCTGCATCGTCTCCCAATCCGAACGCGAACCCATTACCAGGCCGACGAGCGGGGCGGTCTGCGGGGCGGTCATGGCCATCCTCGGTCGCTAAAGGGGCATTTTAGCGGGATTCGGTCCGCGGGGCGCGGGCGCGCAGATGGTACGCTTTCGCCCCACTTCGACCCGTTGCCCGCATTCCATGGACCGCAAACTGCTCGACATCCTCTGCTGCCCCGTCTCGCGCCAGCCACTGGCCGTGCTGACCTCCGATGGGCTGGAGGCGCTGAACCGCGCCATCGCCGCCGGCAAGCTCGTGCGCACCGACGACACGCCACAGCGCGACCCTGTGCGCGAGGCGCTGGTGACGCGCGACCGCAAGACGGTGTATCGCGTGGACGACGGCATCCCGGTACTGCTGGCCGAAGAAGGCATCGCCACCGCGCAGATCGACGGCTTCCCGGAAAAATGACCACTGCCTTCGCCCCGCCGCCCGACGGGACGGTGCAGGCCGATGTCGCCGCCGCGCTGACCGAGGACCTGGGCAGCGGCGACGTCACTGCCGCCCTGTTGCCCGATGATGCGGACATCGCCTACCTGCTGTGCAAGCAGGACGCGGTGGTGTGCGGGCGGCCGTGGTTCGATGCCTGCCACCGTGCGCTCGATCCCGCCGTGGAAATCGACTGGCGGGTGGACGAAGGCCAGCGGGTGTCTTCGGGCACGGTGCTGGCGACGCTGCACGGACGCTCGCGCGCCCTGGTCAGCGCCGAACGCACCGCGCTGAACTTCATGCAGACCCTCAGCGGCACCGCCACCGACACCGCCGCCTATGTCGATGCCGTGCGCGGCACCGGGACCCGGATCCTGGACACGCGCAAGACCCTGCCCGGCCTGCGGCTGGCGCAGAAATACGCCGTGCGCTGCGGCGGCGGCCACAACCATCGGATCGGCCTGTACGACGCGGTGATGCTGAAGGAAAACCATATTCGCGCCTACGGCTCGCTGCCGGCGGCGATCACGGCCGCGCGCACGGCCCAGCCCACGCTGCCGCTGATCGTCGAGGTGGAAACGCTGGAACAGTTGCGGCAAGCGCTGGACAGCGGCTGCGACCGCATCCTGATCGACGATTTCCCTGCAGAACTGCGTCGCGAGGCGGTGCGTATCGCCGCGGGCCGCATCCCGCTGGAAGTCTCCGGCGGGGTGACCCTGCAAGGCATCCGCGCGATCGCCGAGGACGGCGTGGACTGCATCTCGATCGGCGGCCTGACCAAACACGTGCATGCCATCGACCTGTCGATGAAGCTCGGTCCGGCACCCTGAGGCCACGACAAGAGCGCGCATCCATGTCGCCTCCCGCCACAATCGGGCTGATGATCGCCGCCGCGGCCGCCTATGCCTGGTGGAACAGCGCCCGCGCTGCGGCCGAACGCGCCGGCCTGCTCGGCCGCAATGCCTGCACCGCCGCCGGCGTGATCTGGCTGGACGAATCGGTGCATGCCACCGGCATCCGTCTGCGCCGCGGCGACGACGGCCGGCTGGGGCTGGAACGCAGTTTCCGCTTCGAGTATTCGCGCGACGGCGCCGATCGCCACAGCGGCAAGCTGGTCCTGCACGGCGACCGGCTGGTGTCCTTCATCGGCCCGGTCACGCCTTCAGTAACCCGGATCGACCTGCACTGACGGCAGGCAATCCGTTCGCGCGGCTGCAGCGACGGCTCGCGGATCGCTAGCGGTGGCCGTCGTGTTCGCCTGCACCCATGTTCATGCCGGCGCCCATGCCCATTCCAGCCGCCGCCATTCCCCCGCCGGCACCCCCGCCGCCGCCGCCCTTGCCGCCGCCTTCGTTCTTGCCTTTCGCGGCCGCCACCACGCGTGCCGGCCCCTGCCGGGGAATGACCAGCTCTGTCGGCACCGGCTCCAGATCCAGGGCGCGCCGGATGAAATCGCGCAGGGAAACGACCAGTTCATCGGTATGGACGGGGCGGCCCGCAGCCAGTTCGACCGCCATTCCTGTCGCCAGCCGCACCTGATCCTCGGTGCCCAGCAGGATGATGTCCGACAGCGCCGCCTCCACCGCATCGCGCATGCGCCGGGCCCGGTCGTTGTCCTTCGCCATCTCCCCTCCGGCCCCGGCCGGGGGCTCGTCATGCCCGAGGTCGCGCTTGTGGGTCGGGTCCACGGCGAGGTCGCCGGTGAACGAGCCGCCGAGCGTCTTGTAGGCGGCGATCAGCGTCCGCAGACGCTCGTTGATCTGGCGGTTTTCCCGTTCGCGCCGCTGCTGCACTTTCTGCATCACGATCAGCCGGATGCCGACGCCGATCAGGGTGATGACGATCAACCCCAGCAGCGTCGACAACAGGCCCTGCAACGAACTGAAATCGAGGTTGCGCATGGCCAGGGCTCCGGATGCGACTCAGGCGCGAGCGCTCACTTCACCACGCGCAGGAACGGCGGGCGCTTGCCGGAAGGCGGGGTATCGTCCGGCGGCGTCTCGCCATCGTCGGATTGCAGGCCCTCGTCGTCGCCGTCGATGGCCACCAGGCCATCCGGCGCGTTGTCGGCTTCCTCCGGCGCCGGCACCATGTCCTCCGGCAACGCCATGCCCTGCCCGGTTTCGCGCGCGTAGATCGCCAGCACGGCCGCGACCGGCACCACCACCGGGTAGCTGACCCCACCGAAGCGGGCGCTGAAGCTGACCGTCTCGTTGTCGATCACCAGCCGGGCCACCGCGCGCTGGGCGATGTTCAGCACAACCTTGCCTTCCTTGACCGCGCTCGGCGGCACCTGCACGCCCTGCCGGGTCGCGTCGACCAGCAGGTGCGGGGTCATGTCGTTGTCGGCGATCCACTCGGCCAGCGCCCGCAGCAGGTACGGGCGGTGGCTGGTCATGCGGGGATACGAATCGCTCATCCGGAATCCGTGCCTGCTGCCTTCAAGCCGGCAGGCTGTGCAGGGCCTTTTCCTGATCGGTCAGGCTGCGCATGAAACCGGGGTTGCGGAAGATCCGGTTGCCGTAGTCCTCGATCGCCTTGCCGCCGTCCTTCGGCAGCGGCACCTCCAGCGACTCCAGCCGCCAGATGATCGGCGCCATCGCGCAATCGGCCAAGCTCATTTCCGGGTTCAGGAAGAACTTGCTGGCCTTGAACAGCGGTACCGAGGCGGTGAGCAGTTCCTTCAGGCGCTTGCGCCCGGCATCGGCCTGCTGCTTGTTGCCCAGCTGGATCGCCTGCACCTGCGGCACCCAGTCGTGCTCGATCCGCAGCATCGCCAGACGCAGGCGCGCGCGCGAAAGCGGGTCGACCGGCATCAGCGGCGGGTGCGGATAGCGTTCGTCGAGATATTCGCTGACCACCGACGCCGCATACAGCACCAGGTCGCGTTCGACCAGGGTCGGCACCGAGTGGTAGGGGTTCAGGTCGATCAGGTCCTCGGGCGGATTCTGCGGATCCACTGCGACCAGATCGTAGGTCACACCCTTGGCCGCCAGCACCAGCCGCACGCGGTGGCACAGAACGTCGTCGACGGAAGAAAACAGCGTCAGGGTATTGCGCATACGGGGACTCGCAGCCATCACGGCTCTCCGGGCGACCGGAATCCGCCGATCGCAACGGCACCGCCGGCCCCTTGCCGGCGGTCACCACGGTCGATCAGTGCACGTCGCTCCAGTATTCCTGCTTCAGCAAGTAGGCCAGGAAGGTCAACGCGACCAGGAACAGGATCACCCACACGCCCAGCTTCTCGCGCTTCAACGCCGCCGGCTCGCCGGCGTATTGCAGGAAGTTGGTGATGTCGCGGACGGTCTGGTCGAATTCGGCCGCGCTCTGGCGACCGGGCTGGGTGACCTTGAGCGCCTTGACGTGGCGCTCGCCGATCTCGTCGGGCTCGCCGAACTCGGCGTGCTGCAGCCCCTGCAGTTCCCACAGCGGGTTCGGCATCGAGGCGTTGGCGAACAACTGGTTGTTCCAGCCCAGCGGACGCGATTCGTCCACGTAGAACGACTTCAGGTAGGTGTAGATCCAGTCGCTGCCGCGCACCCGCGCGATCAGGCTCAGGTCCGGCGGCATCTTGCCGAACCACTTCTCGGCCGAGCCGTGCGGCATCGCCACCTGGATCTGCTCGCCGAACTTGGCGCCGGTGAAGTTGAGGTTGTTCATCACCTCGTCTTCGGTCAGGCCCAGGTCCTCGGCCATGCGCGAGTAGCGCAGATACTTCAGCGAGTGGCAACCGGAGCAGTAGTTCATGTACAGGGCCGCGCCGCGCTGCAGCGACGCCTGGTCGCCGAGGTCGTTGCCCGCGTGCATCACGCCTTCGCCGCCGCTGGCCAGGGCCGCGAACGACACCACCACTCCGCCGGCGAACGCCGCCAGCCTGGCAACCAATGTCTTAGTCATGCGTCGTCACCCGTTCCGGCACCGGCTTGGTCTTGTCCCACATGGTCCACAGCGGCATGGTGATGAAGAAGAGGAAATAGAAGACAGTCAGACCGCGACCGATGTAGGTCTCGACGATGTCGGTGCCCGGACCGGCGCCGATCTTGCCCAGCCAGACGAAGCTGATCGCGAACAGCGCCAACAGCAGCTTGGACAGCAGGCCGCGGTAGCGGTAGGACTTGACCTTGGCGCGGTCCAGCCACGGCACCAGGAACAGGATCGCGATGGCCCCGAACATCACCAGCACGCCGCCGAGCTTGTTGGGCACCACCCGCAGCATCGCGTAGTACGGCGTGTAGTACCACACCGGCTTGATGTGCTCGGGGGTGACCAGACGATTGGCCTCGGAGAAGTTGTCGTGCTCCAGGAACCAGCCGCCGAAGGCCGGGGCGAAGAAGATGATGAACGCGGCCACCACCAGCAGGCAGCCCACGTAGAAGCTGTCCTTGACCGTGTAGTACGGGTGGAACGGCACGCCGTCGGCCGGCGCGGTCGGCGACCAGCGGTTGCCCTTCGGGCCCTTCTTGATCTCGACGCCGTCGGGGTTGTTGGACCCCACTTCGTGCAGCGCGCCCAGGTGCAGCACCACCAGCAGCAGCAGCACCAGCGGCACCGCGATCACGTGCAGGGCGAAGAAACGGTTCAAGGTGGCGTCGCTGGGCAGGTAGTCGCCCATGATCCATTCGGTCAGTCCGTTGCCGATCACCGGGATCGCGCCGAACAGCGAGATGATCACCTTGGCGCCCCAGAACGACATCTGCCCCCACGGCAGCACGTAGCCCATGAAGGCTTCGGCCATCAGCGCCAGGTAGATCAGCATGCCGAGGATCCACACCAGCTCGCGCGGCTTCTGGTAGCTGCCGTACATCATGCCGCGGAACATGTGGATGTAGACCACGATGAAGAACAGCGACGCGCCGGTGCTGTGCATGTAGCGGATCAGCCAGCCCCACTCCACGTCGCGCATGATGTACTCGACCGAGGCGAAGGCTTCCGCCGCGCTCGGCTTGAAGTGCATCGTCAGGAAGATGCCGGTGACGATCTGGTTGACCAGCACCACGATCGACAACACGCCGAAGATGTACCAGATGTTGAAGTTCTTCGGCGCGTAGTACTCGGTCATGTGCTTGCGGTACATCGGCGTCAAGGCCGGCGCACGCTGGTTGACCCAGTCCATCAGGTTGTTGGCGGTGCGTACGATCACGTTCGACATGGCTTAGGCCCCTGCTTCCGGATCGACACCGATCACGATGGTGTTGTCGTCCTGATAGTGGTGCGGCGGTACCAGCAGGTTCAGCGGCGCGGGCACGCCCTGGAACACGCGTCCGGCCATGTCGAAGCGCGACTTGTGGCAGGGGCAGAAATAGCCGCCCTTCCAGTCCGCGTCGTACGGTTCGGGACGGATCTCGGCGACCATTTCCGGCGAGCAGCCCAGGTGGGTGCACAGGCCGACCAGGACCGAGATTTCCGGCTTCAGCGAACGGTATTCCGGGTCGCCCTGCAGCACGTAGGCCGGCTGCTGGTCGACCACCTTGGATTCGGGGTCGCGCAGGCGCCCGTCCAGAGTCGGCAGGGCATCCAGGATGGCCTTGGATCGCTTGACGATCCAGATCGGCTGTCCGCGCCATTCCAGGATCATGCGCTGACCTTCCTGCAGTCCGCTGATGTCGGCCATCACCGGTGCGCCGGCCAGCTTGGCGCGCGCACTGGGATTCCAGGACTTGATGAAAGGTACCGCCGCAAAACCGGCACCGACCGCACCGACCACCGCCGTGGTCGCCGTCAGGAACCGGCGCCGGCCCGTATTCACGGGCTCATTGCCCCCATCGTTTGCCATCCGGCACTCCGCAAAAAGATCAGGTAGCTAAAGTGGCTGCCACGACCCACGCCCAAACCCCGGCACGGGCCGCTCAAAAGACGAGGCAGTGTAGCGGAAGGCTTGCCGAAACGACAACATCGGCAATGAAATCAACCTGTTACGCAGACACCACGGGGCCGGCGACGGCGTTTCCGCGTCAGCGCGAGGCCACCGTACCGCGGTAACGGTCGGCCAGCACCTTGACCCGCTCGACGTAGCGCCGGGTTTCCCGATACGGCGGCACACCACCATGACGGTCCACCGCGCCTTCGCCGGCGTTGTAGCCGGCTGCCGCCAAGCCCAGGTCGCCCTGGTAGCGCTTCAGCAGCCAGGACAGGTATTTCACCCCGCCGCGGATGTTCTGTGCCGGGTCGTAGGCGTTGGTCACGCCGAACCGGGTCGCCGTGGCCGGCATCAGCTGCATCAGCCCCTGCGCGCCAGCGTGCGAGAGCGCCATCGGGTTGTACGAGGATTCGGCGTGCATGATGGCGCGGATCACCGCCTCCTCGACCCCGAACTCGCGCGCGGCCGAGGCGATCTCGCTCTGGTAGGCCGTAGTGTTCAGCCGCAGCTTGCCGAAATTCAGCCCCGGGTTGCCGCAGGCGAAGCAGGTTTCGATGAAGCTGTACTTGATGGTACGCAGGCTGGCCACGTTGGCCGAGCCCTTGGGACGGCTGCTGGTGTAGTGGCGCACGCCATCCTTGACGTAGGAATACACCTGTCCGCTGACCACCCGGCGTGTGCCGGTCGACCGTGCGGGCATCGGGGTGGATGGCGAGGCCGTGACGCTGGGCAGGGAGGCATCCACCGACCCCATCGCCATGCCGGCGGTGGTGGCAGGCTTGGCCGGGGTGGAAACCGTGCTGGGCCGCGACGGCGCCGGATTGCGCTCGGGCGTGTAGCGGCTGACCACCTCGCACTGCGCGTTGGGCACCCGCTTGCTGACGTAGTTCGGCACGCCATCGCTGCCGGTGCAGCGGTACAGCGTACCGGCACTGGCCGGCACGGCCGCCGCCAGCGCAAGGCCGACCATCAGAGCGAGCGGAACCCCCTTCATGCGCACCAGTGTCCCAGCTTCGCCTGCCATTGCCAAGTCCTTGTCCGACAAAAGGATTCCCCGCTTTTCCTGAAGGCCAGATCGCCAATTCCTGCCCGACAAACGCTGAAACCCGGCGCCGCCGGCCGTACACTGCCTGCACTGTTCATCCACCCGTCTGGAATAAGCGCCATGCCCGGGACCCCGAATACCGCCCTGCCGGCCACGGCCGGCACCCCCGCGTCTGCCCCCGACCTGCTGCACCCCCTGCCCGGCCGCAAGGCCGTCCCGGCGGGCGCCGTGCGCGGCAAGCTGTTCATCAAGACCCACGGCTGCCAGATGAACGAGTACGACTCGGCCAAGATGGCCGACGTGCTGGCCGAGCACGAAGGACTGGAGTTGACCGACAACGCCGAGGAGGCCGACGTCATCCTGGTCAACACCTGCTCGATCCGCGAGAAGGCGCAGGAAAAGGTGTTCAGCCAGCTCGGCCGCTGGCGCATCCTCAAGGAAGACAGACTGAAAGCCGACGGTCGAAACGTCATCATCGGGGTCGGCGGCTGCGTGGCCTCGCAGGAAGGCGAAGCCATCGTCAAGCGCGCCCCGTTCGTGGACCTGGTGTTCGGCCCGCAGACCCTGCACCGGTTGCCCGAACTGATCCGCGCCCGCCGCGAGCAGAACCGGCCGCAGGTCGATATCAGCTTCCCCGAGATCGAGAAGTTCGACCGCCTGCCCGAGCCGCGCGCCGAGGGCCCCAGTGCCTTCGTCTCGATCATGGAAGGCTGCAGCAAGTACTGCAGTTTCTGCGTGGTGCCGTACACCCGCGGCACCGAGATCAGCCGCCCGTTCGAGGACGTGCTGGTGGAAGTCGCACGACTGGCCGGCCAGGGCGTGCGCGAAATCAACCTGCTCGGCCAGAACGTCAACGCCTACCGTGGCGACATGGGCGATGCCGGTCCGGGTGGTGAGCCGCAATACGCCGACCTCGGCCTGTTGATCCGCACCATCGCGCAGATCGAAGGCGTCGGCCGCATCCGCTTCACCACCTCGCATCCGCTGGAGTTCTCCGACTCGCTCATCGAGGCCTACCGCGACGTGCCGCAGCTGGCCAATTACCTGCATCTGCCGGTGCAATCCGGCAGCGACCGCATCCTGAGCGCAATGAAGCGCGGCTACACCACGCTGGAATTCAAGCAGAAGATCCGCAAGCTGCGCGCGGTGCGTCCGGACATCTCGATCAGTTCGGACTTCATCGTCGGCTTCCCCGGCGAAACCGACGCCGACTTCGAAAAGACCATGAAGCTGATCGAGGACGTTGGCTTCGACCAGAGCTTCTCGTTCATCTATTCGCGCCGCCCAGGCACCCCGGCCGCCGACCTGCCCGACGACGTCTCCGATGCAGTCAAGCACGCGCGGCTGGATCGCCTGCAGCAGCACATCAACGCCCACGCCGCCGGCATTTCGCAGCGAATGGTCGGCAGCGTGCAGACGGTGCTGGTCGAAGGGCCCTCGCGCAAGAACCCTGCCGAGCTGACCGGCAAGACCGAGAACATGCGCTCGGTGAATTTCCCAGGCAACCCGCGCCTGATCGGCAGCTTCGTCGATGTGGAAATCACCGAAGCGCTGACCAACTCGCTGCGCGGGCGGGTGGCAATGGGAAATCTGGATGACTGAGATCACGATCCGCCAGATCCAGGCGGAAGAATTCAACCGGGTGTGGCCGATTTTCGGTGAAATCCTCGCCAGCGGGGATACCTACGCCTATCCAGCCGATCTGTCCCTCGAGCAGGCATGCGCCATGTGGACCTCGGCGCCTGCCCGCTGTTTCATGGCTGAAATCGCCGGAGAGATTGTCGGTTGCTATCGACTCGCCCCCAACCAGCCAGGTCCGGGCGATCATATCGCCAACAGCAGCTACATGGTCGCTTCCGCAGCGCGAGGGCGCGGGGTCGGCGAGGCACTATGCGTGCATTCGCTGCAGGAAGCCCGACGCAGCGGCTTCCAGGCCATGCAGTTCAACTTCGTCGTCAGTACCAATACCGCAGCGGTACGGCTATGGCGACGCCTCGGATTCGAAGTCGTCGGCACCTTGCCAAAGGCATTCCGCCACCCTCGACTCGGGCTTGTGGACAGTCTGGTGATGTACCGCCTGCTGTAGCTCCGGTGCGATGCTCGCCGCGCGCTCAATCCAGCCGCTTGCGGAAGCGGGTGATTGCCAGGGTCATCATCACCGCGGTGAAGGCCAGCAGTGCCAGCACGTCGCGCCACAGGTCGGCCAGGTCGGCACCGCGCAGGATGATGCCGCGGATCAGGCGCAGGAAATGGGTCAGCGGCAGTACTTCGGCCAGCCACTGCGCCGCCCGCGGCATGCCGGCGAACGGGAACATGAAGCCCGACAGCAGGATCGACGGCAGAAACACGAAGAAGGTCATCTGCATGGCCTGGAACTGGGTGCGGGCGCGGGTGGAGATCAGCAGGCCCAGGGTCAGGTTGGCCGCGATCAGCAGCAACGCCGCCAGGTACACGTCGAGCAGACTGCCGCGAATCGGCACCTGAAACAGCCACGCGCCCAGTCCCAGCACCACGCTGGTCTGCAGCAGGCCGACCACGATGTAGGGCACCACCTTGCCGATCATCAGCTCGGCGCTGCTGACCGGGGTGGCGATCAGCAACTCCATGTTGCCGCGCTCGCGCTCGCGCACGATGGCGACCGCAGTGAACAGCACCATGGTCATGGTCAGGATCACGCCGATCAGCCCCGGCACGATGTTCACCGCCGAACGCCGCTCCGGGTTGTAGAAACTGACCACGCTGACCTGCCCCCTGCCCAGGCCGAGCGGTCGCGTGTTGGTCGTGGGTGTGGTATCCAGCGGCAACTGCGCCAGCTGCATCGCCGCGCTCTGCACGATGGTATCGCTGCCGTCGACCAGCACCTGCACCGCTTCGCGGCCATCGAAGCGACGCGCCTCGAAATCCGCCGGGATCACCACGCCCAGGCTGATCCTTCCCGCGCGCAGCCCGTCCATCAGCTGCTGCGGCGAGGTCGCGCTCAGGGTCGGCTCGATCACCCCCGATGCCACCATGTCCATCACCAGCGCGCGCGAAGCGCTGGTATTGTCCAAGTCGGCGACCCCGGTGGAGAGATGACGCAGGTTCTGGTTGATCGCGTAGCCGAACAGCACCAGCTGCATCACCGGCACGCCAAGGATCATCGCCAGAGTGATGCGGTCGCGGCGCAGTTGCCGCACTTCCTTCTGCATCACCGCCCATAGCCGTCCCAGCTTCACGCCGCATGCTCCCGCACCTGCGGCGCATGGGTGGCCGAAACGAACACGTCTTCCAGATTCGGCTCGCCGGATTCCACCTCGGCCGGCATGCCCTGTTCGCGCAGCCCGGCCTTGAGACGTTCGGCGGCGCCGGCTCCGTCCTCACACAGCACGCGCAGCGAATTGCCGATCTGCGCCACGCTCAGCACCCCGGGCAAGCCGACCAGCAACTGCTGCGCGCGCCGCGGTTTTTCGGCATGCACGACCACGCAGCGGCCGGCCAGAGCATGGGTTAGGTCGCCCGGCGTGCCGTCGGCGACCAGCACGCCGCGGTCGAGGATGGCGATGCGATGGCAGCGCTCGGCCTCGTCCATGTAGTGGGTGGATACCAGCAGGGTGGTGCCGGCGTCAGCTAGGTCGAACAGTTTTTCCCAGAAATCGCGCCGCGATTCCGGATCGACCGCACTGGTCGGCTCGTCGAGGAACAGCAGCTCCGGGCGATGGATCACCGCCCCGGCCAGCGCCAGCCGCTGCTTCTGCCCGCCACTCATGGTCCCGGCCAGCTGCTTCTGCCGGTCGGCGAAGTCGTATTGTTCGATCAGTTCGTCGATGCGGAGCT
This sequence comes from Pseudoxanthomonas kalamensis DSM 18571, assembly GCF_010211745.1. Lineage (GTDB taxonomy): Bacteria > Pseudomonadota > Gammaproteobacteria > Xanthomonadales > Xanthomonadaceae > Pseudoxanthomonas_A > Pseudoxanthomonas_A kalamensis. The sequence continues at coordinate 95,722 of NZ_PDWQ01000005.1, forward strand.
TCGCCTGCGCACGCGGCAGCGATTGCACGGCAGCGAGGAATTCCAGGTTCTCGCGCACGCTGAGGTCTTCGAACAGCGAGAACTTCTGCGTCATGTAGCCGATCCGCAAGCGCAAGGCCTCGGCCTGCGCCGGAATCGACAACCCCAGCACCTCGATCTCGCCTTCGCTCGGCGTCAGCAGGCCGCACAGCATGCGGATGGTGGTCGACTTGCCGGAGCCGTTCGGGCCGAGGAACCCGTACACGCTGGCCTTGGTCACGGCCAGGTCGACGTGATCGACCGCGACCAGATCGCCGAAGCGCTTGGTCAATCCACGCGCTCGAATCGCCGGTTCGACCGCCGGTTCCGGATTCATTTCGCGAATTCCGCCCGCACCGGTACACCGGCCGGCAGTTGCGCCGCCTCGACGCCGAGCTGGATCTCGGCCAGATAGCTCAGCCGTGCCGCATCGTCGCCACTTAGCGCGTAGTACGGGGTGAAGGTCGGATCGCTGCGGATGCTGCGCACCTTGCCTTCATAGACGGTCGCATCACCATCGATGTGCACCTTCGCCGCATCACCGACCTGCACACCGGCCCGCAACGGCTCCGGGATGTAGACCCGCGCATACGGCGCATCGCCAGCCAGCAGCACCATCAGCGGTGCGCCGACCGGCGCCTGGTCGCCAAGCTTGTACGGGATGCTGTCCACCCGCGCTGCGCGTGGCGCGGTCAGGCTGAGCTTTTCCAGCGTCACCGCCTGCACGTCCGCCTGCGCGCTGGCTGCAGCCAGCGCGGCCTGGCCCTGCGCGAGTTGTTCGCTACGAGTGCCACGCTCCAGTTCCAGCAGGGCCTGCTGCGCCGCGCGCACCTGGGCTTCGGCACTGTCCGCGCTGGCGCGCGCACTGTCGACCGAGGCGGCGGACACCAGTTGCCGCTGTCCAAGCGGACGCAGGCGGTTGTAGTTGGCGCGTGCGTCGCGCGCCTGCGCCTGCGCAGCCGCCAGTTCGGCGCGCGCGCGATCGATGTCCTCGCGCCGCGGCCCGGCCTGCAGTTCCGCCAGCGCCTGTCCGCTCTGCTCGGCCTGCGCCTGCACCGCCTGCAATTGCGACTGCGTGCGTGCGGCTTCCAGCTGCAGCAACACGGTGCCGGCGGCGACCTGCTGGCCTTCATGCACGTCGATCGCGACGATCTTCTCCGCCGCTGGCGACGGCAGGGTGATGCGATCCCATTCCAGCGTGCCCAGCACCTGCGGCGCGGACTCCGTGCAGGCCGGCAGCAGTAGGGCTGCCAACAGCGGCAGCGCCATGCGGACGATGCGTGTCTTGCTCATTTCAGCTCCAGTCCACGATCCAGCAGCACCAAGGTGTGCCGGCGCAGGGTTTCGAAATCGATATCGTCGGTGGCGAACAGGCTGCGCCAGATCGGCGCGCCTGCGATCGGAAACAGGGTCAGGCCGACCAGCGAGACCATCAGCAGGCGCGGATCGAGATCGGCGTTCAGCTCGCCCTTCTGCTGGGCGGCGGCGAAGCGCTTGACCATCACCTGCGGAATCGCCGGCCCGATCCGCTCGAACATCATCGAACGCAGCGCACCGCCTTCGGACAGCACTTCGCGCACCCACAGCGCCGGCAGCCAGGGATGCTCGGTCACCACCGCGCCGACGCCGCCGACGAAACCGGCGACCAGCGCGGCGATGTCGTCGCCGGCCTGCGCCACCCCCTCGCGCAGGCGATTCAATGCCGGCTGCAGGCGCTCATCCGCCACCACCTGCAACAGCCGCGGCTTGTCGCCGAAGTAGTAATGCAGCATCGCCGGCGTCACCCCGGCTTCGGCAGCGATGCCGCGCAACGAGGTCGCGGCGATGCCTTCGCGCACGAAACAGGCCAGAGCCGCATCCAGCAGGCGCTCGCGCTGGTCCTGGCCATCGGGCTGCGGGCGACCGGGAGCGCGCCGGCGCGGCGGCGTGGTGGTGGCCGTCTTCGGGCGCGCCCGGGCAGGTGTTTTCGCTGGCATGCGCCATATTTAATTCAATATTTAATTAAAAGGCAAGCGCCATCCGTCGGAAGGCACCCATCTCCCCCGATCCTCGGTGCCGCGCTACCCTGATCGCATGCGTGCCCCCACCACCCGCGAATTTGCCCTTGACCCCGCCGACAACGAACGCCTGGCCAACCTGGCCGGACCGTTCGACGCCCACCTGCGCCAGGTCGAACTGAAGCTGGGGGTGGAAATCGCCAACCGCGGCAACCTGTTCCGCATCACCGGTCCGGACCGGGCGGTGGCCGCGGCCGACCGGCTGCTGCATGAGCTGTACGCCGAGACCGCGAATGAAACCTTCGACAGCCAGGCCATCCACCTGCGACTGAACGCGGCCAACCTGGAGCGCGCCGCCGAGAGCGATTACGCGCCGCAGGACGTCAACATCAAGGTCAAGCGCGGCACCGTGCGTGGCCGCGGCCCCAACCAGGCCAAGTACCTGCATGCCATCGCCACCCACGACATCAATTTCGGCATCGGCCCGGCCGGTACCGGCAAGACCTTCCTGGCCGTAGCCAGCGCGGTCGAGGCGCTGAACGAATCGCGCGTGCAACGGCTGGTGCTGGTGCGCCCGGCGGTGGAGGCCGGCGAGAAGCTCGGCTTCCTGCCCGGCGACCTCAGCCAGAAGGTCGACCCCTACTTGCGTCCGCTGTACGACGCGCTGTACGAGATGCTCGGCGTGGACAAGGTGATCAAGTTGCTGGAAAAGAACGTCATCGAGATCGCGCCGCTGGCCTACATGCGCGGACGCACGCTCAACGACGCCTTCGTCATCCTCGACGAGGCGCAGAACACCACCATCGAACAGATGAAGATGTTCCTGACCCGCATCGGCTACGGCAGTACCGCCGTGGTCACCGGCGACCTCACCCAGATCGACCTGCCGCGCAACATGAAATCGGGCCTGAAGGACGCGCTGGACGTGCTGCGTGACGTGGACGGCATCAGCTTCAGCTTCTTCACCAGCCGCGACGTGGTCCGGCATCCGCTGGTCGCCAAGATCGTGCATGCCTACGACCAGCGCGACGACAAGGACGCGGAAACCGGAGCGGCGTAAGATTGCCGGCATGACCCAGGGCCCGGTCCGCCTCGATATCGCCGTCAGCTATGCCCTGCCGCGCAAGGGCCTGCCGGCCTCGACCAGTTTCCGGCGCTGGGCGGCGGCGGCACTGCATGGGCGCATCCGCGAAGCCGATGTCGCCATCCGCATCGTCGACGCCAAGGAAGGTCGCGCCCTGAACCGCCACTACCGCGGCAAGGACTACGCCACCAACGTGCTCAGCTTCCCGGCCGACATGGCCGAAGGGGTCAAGCTGCCCAAGGGCGTGAAGATGCCGCTGCTCGGCGACCTGGTGATCTGCGCACCGGTGGTCGCCCGCGAAGCCCGTGAACAGAAGAAACCGCTGGCCGCGCACTACGCCCACCTGACCGTGCACGGCGTGCTGCACCTGCTCGGCTGGAACCACGAGGACGACCGCGAAGCCGAGTGCATGGAGCAACTGGAACGCGAAATCCTGGCGGAGCTGGGGATCGATGACCCGTATGCGGAAGGCTGAGCGTTGAGCCCTTCCGAAGACACCGGCATGCTCGTCATGCAACTGGAATACGCACTGCTCGATCCGCAGGTGCGCTCCGATCTGGCCCGGCTGGACGCCTTGCTGACCGACGACTTCTTCGAGGTCGGGGCTTCGGGGCGTTCGTTCGGCAAGGAAGAGGTATTGAGCCGGCTCCCGACCGAACCCGTGGCGACCTTTGCGCCCAGTGCCATGCAAGCCCATGCACTGACTGCGGATGTGATTCTGGTGACCTACGCCTGCGAACACGTTCGTCTCGGCCATGCTGTCCGTTCTCTGCGCAGCTCGCTGTGGATTAGGGATTCCAGCGGATGGCGGATGCGCTATCACCAAGGCACGCTCGCCGAGACGTGATCCGACGACGCTCCGGAAGGTGCATTTGCATCAATGCTCTTCGTGGCAAACTACAGCGCATGAACTACCTCTTGCCTGCCGCCGTTGCTCTGCTCGCCCTCGCGCCCGTCGCGCAAGCCGACGACTCGCCCGCCATCGACCTGACGGCGCTGATCGAATGCGGTAGCGACTATGCCGGCTTCGTCGCCACCGAAGCGTTGCGCGACGATCCGCTGAAGGCCGTTGCCGCCGGCTGGCAGCCGTTGCCGCAGACCAACATGTTCATGAGCGAGTACCGGCTGGTGCAGCCGATCACCGTGTTCGGCCAACCCACCGACCACATCGCCTTCAGCGGCAGCGGCGTGGTCGCCATCCTCGACCTGCCCGATCCGCGCCCGCTGGCACAGATGCTGGAGCTGGAAACGGCCATCGACACGCCGCAGAAGGCCATGTTCGGCAAGGAAGTGCTCAGCGAGAAGCGCACCGCGCCGGATGGCACCGTGGTCATCGAATCCGCCGTCATCACCGTTTCCAACGTCGACTCGCACCCCGGACAGACCCTCGCTGGCTGCAGCTACAGCCTTGATCTGCCTGAGGAAACCGACGAGCAAACGGCACCGGCAGCGGAAACGCCGCACTAGCCTGCTACACTGCCGCCGAGCCCCGCTCGCTGCGGGCGCCTGCATGCACCACACGAGATGTCCGACGACGACAGTACCTCCGCGCCGGAGTACGCCGAAAAGCCCTCCGAGCGCTCACAGGAAAAACGCCGCAGCTGGCTGGACCGCATCAGCTCCGCGATTTCGGGCGAACCGAACACGCGCGACGACCTGATCGAACTGCTGCGCGACACCCACGACAGCGGCGTCATCGAGGCCGATACCCTGCGAATGATGGAAGGCGCCATCGCCGTGGCCGGCATGACCGTCGGCGACGTGATGGTGCCGCGTGCGCAGATGGTCGTGCTGCCGGCCGAAGCCAAGCTGCTGGAGCTGATGAAGCTGGTGGTCGAATCCGGGCATTCGCGCTTCCCGGTGCACGGCGAGGACAAGGACGAGATCCTCGGCATCCTGCTGGCCAAGGACCTGCTGCGCGGCGTGGTCGAGGACAACGGCCCGCGCAGTATCCACGAACTGCTGCGTCCGGCGGTGCTGATCCCGGAATCGAAGAACCTCAACGTGCTGCTGCGCGAATTCCGCCAATCGCGCAACCACATGGCCATCGTCGTCGACGAATACGGCGGGGTATCGGGACTGGTCACCATCGAGGATGTGCTGGAGGAGATCGTCGGCGAGATCGACGACGAACACGACGACGCCGAAGACCCGCAGGCGCTGATCGCCGCACAGGCCGACGGCCAGTTCGTGGTCGATGCGCTGACCCCGATCGACGACTTCAACGAGCGCTTCGGTGCCGACTTCGACGACGACGAATACGACACCATCGGCGGCCTGGTCACCGCCGAGATCGGCCACCTGCCCGAGGCCGGCGAAGAGCTGACTCTGGGCCGGTTCCTGTTCCGCGTCACCAGCGCCGATGCGCGCCGGCTGCACGCCCTGCATGTCAGCGTGCATGTCGATCCCTGAGTGGCTACGGCGGGCGCTGCTGCTCGCCCTGATGCTGTACGCGGCGTCGGTCCAGGCCGGCGAGCTGCGCGTCGGCGTGCTGACCATGCAGCCGGGCGAGGTGTTCTTCGAACGCTTCGGCCACAACGCCATCATCGTGCAGGACACCGGCAGCGGCGAGACCGTCAGCTACAACTTCGGCTACTTCGACCCGGATGAACCCGGCTTCGTCGGCAACTTCGCCCGCGGCCGGATGATGTACTACCTGGTCGCATTGCCATTGCAGCAGGACCTGTCCTATTACCGCAGCGTCGGTCGCGGCGTCGATGTGCAATGGCTCGACCTGGAGCCGGCGCGGGCGCAGGCGTTGGCCGCCAGCCTGGCCGAACGTTCGCGTCCCGAGAACGCGCGCTACCGCTACGACTACTTCACCTCCAACTGCTCCACCCAGGTGCGCGATGCATTGGACGCGGCCATGGACGGCGCGCTGAAGCGCCAGTTATCCGGGCGCTCGCGCGGCATCACCTATCGCAGCGAATCGGTGCGGCTGGCCTCGCCGTCACCATGGATGTGGATCGGCTTCGACCTGGGCCTGTCCGGCTACGCCGACCGGCCGCTGTCGCGCTGGGACGATGCCTTCATCCCGATGCGTCTGGCCGAAAGCCTGGACGAGGCAAAGAACGCCGACGGCCAGCCGCTGGTCGCCGCGCGCGAGCAACTGCTTCCGCAGCGCCTGCCACCGGAGCCGCCTGCACAAGCGCGCCGCTGGTGGCCTTGGCTGCTGGCCGGGCTGGCGATCGCCTGCGGCCTGTTGCTGCTGCGCCATCGCCCGCGACTGGTCGCGGCGCTGGCGCTGGCGCTGTGGCTGCTGTGCGGCATCGGCGGCGCGCTGCTGGCATGGCTATGGGGGTTCAGCGCCCATCAGGCGGCGTGGGCCAATCAGAACCTGCTGCTGCTGAACCCACTGTGCCTGCTGCTGTTGCCCGGCGGCATCGGTGCACTGGCCGGCCGCAGCCCCGGCAAGATGTTCCGCTGGCTGCTGGCAATCGTGGCGGCGTTGTCGGTACTGGCCTGGCTGCTGCACTGGCTGCCGACCTATCCGCAACTCAACCAAGCCTGGATCGGCCTGCTGTCGCCGATTCACATCGCCCTGTCGATGATCTGGTCGCGACGTCAGGCAAACAACTGAAGCCCACCAACGGCGACGCTTCGTTCTGCATACGTATGCTTACTGCGGCGCAGCTTGCCGCGCCGGAACGACTATCGCAGCATGAGCCGTCCCCCGCTCGGTCGCTGCCATGTTCTCACGTTTCGTCGCCCTGCCGTTCCTGCTGTTCGCCGTCTGTGCACCTGCTTTTGCCGATCAAGCCGCGCCCGCCCCCTCCAAGCCCGCGGCCACGGTAGTTTCACCCAATGGCGAATTGTCGGTCACCGCAAGCACCGATTCGGAGAATCGCCCTTACTATTCGGTTTCGCGTCGCGGCAAGCCGCTGATTTCCCCTTCGCGGCTGGGCTTCATCTTCAACGATGCGCCCAAGCTGGAACGCAACATCGCGTTGGCCGGACAGCAGACCCGCAGCTTCGACGAAACCTGGGAGCAGCCCTGGGGCGAACAGCATTTCATCCGCAACCATTACAACGAGTTGCGGGTGACCTACAAGGAAACCGCCAAGCCGTTCCGGAGCTTCGACGTGGTCTTTCGCGTCTACGACGACGGCCTCGGTTTCCGCTATGAATTTTCTCAGCAGGGCACGCTAGGGCAGATCCGGATCGGCGAGGAACTGACCGAATTCGACTTGGCCGAGGACGGGACCGCCTGGTGGATTCCCGCCGGCGAATTCAACCGTGCCGAACAGCTCTACCAGCGCACCGCTATCGGCGAAGTCGGCTACGCGCAGACGCCGATCACCTTCAAGCTAGCCGATGGCTCCCACCTGTCCATCCACGAGGCTGCGCTGGTCGATTATTCCGGCATGAACCTGATCCGGGTGGAGAACCGGCGACTGAAGGCGCAGCTCACCGACGGCATCGGCGGGCCGAAAGTGGTGCGCGACGCGCCGTTCCACACGCCGTGGCGCACATTGCAGGTCAGCGACACCGCCGGCGGACTGGTCGAGTCCTCGCTGATCCTGAACCTCAACGAGCCAAACCAGTTGGATGACGTCTCCTGGTTCAAGCCGATGAAATACGTCGGCGTGTGGTGGGAGATGCACCTGGACAAGAAGACCTGGTCCTCCGGGCCCAAACATGGCGCCAGCAACGAAAACGTGATGCGGCACATCGACTTCGCCGCCGCGAACGGCTTCGGTGGCGTGCTGGTGGAAGGCTGGAACGTCGGCTGGGACGGCGACTGGTTCGGCAACGGCGAGGACTTCAGCTTCACCCAGCCCTACCCCGACTTCGACATCGACAAGCTGGCCGCCTACGCGCGCTCGAAAGGCGTGCAGCTGATCGGCCACCACGAGACCTCGGGGCATGCCGCCCACTACGAATCGCAACTGGACGCGGCCTTCGCGCTGGACCAGCGCGAGGGGATCCACATGGTCAAGACCGGCTACGTGGCCGATGCCGGGCAGGCCAAGGTGATCGGCACCGACGGCAAGCTGCACTATGCCTGGCACGAGGGCCAGGACATGGCCCGCCACTACCAGAAGGTGGTCACCGAGGCAGCGAAATACCAGGTTGCGATCAACAGCCACGAGCCGATCAAGGACACCGGCCTGCGCCGGACCTGGCCGAACTGGGTCTCGCGCGAGGGCGCGCGCGGCATGGAATACAACGCCTGGGGCAATCCCGGCAATCCGCCCGAGCACGAAGCGAACCTGGTCTTCACCCGCATGCTCGCCGGACCGATGGATTTCACCCCCGGCGTATTCGGCATGCAGACCAAGCCGGGCTCGCGCGTGGCCACCACATGGGCCAAGCAACTGGCGCTGTATGTGGTGATCTACAGTCCGATCCAGATGGCCGCCGACCTGCTGGAAAACTACGAAGCCAATCCCGGGCCGTTCCAGTTCATCAAGGATGTACCGACCGACTGGGAAGAGACCCGCGTGCTTGCCGGTGAGGTCGGCGACTTCGTGGTCACCGCGCGCCGCGAGCGCGACGGCAACGACTGGTACCTGGGGGCGATCACCGATGAACAGCCGCGCACGCTGAAAGTGCCGCTGTCCTTCCTGTCCCCCGGCCGGGAATACGTTGCGCAAATCTACCGCGATGGTCCCGATGCAGACTGGGATAAGCGTCCCGAGTCGATCGTCATCGAACAGCGCAAGGTCGACAGCGGCGACACTCTGGAACTGATCCTCGCGCCGGGTGGTGGGCAGGCGATACGCTTCGTCGCCGAGTAGGCGTTCTTGCCAGCGCAACATGACTGGCGCAGGATGCGCGGCATGAATCCGGACCCGCCTTCGACCTCCAATTCCCACCTGTCGCAGGCGTCACAGGCGGCCGGCATGCCTGCCTGTGTGGTCAATTGCGCCGTCTATCGTCGCGATGGCAGCCGCGAGAACATCGACCTGGACCGGATCAGCGAAGTACTGGCCGACGATGACAGCAGCTTCGTCTGGATCGGCCTGTACGAACCGGAAGACGAGGTGCTGGAGAAGTTGCAGGAAGAGTTCCACTTGCACGATCTGGCCATCGAGGACGCCAGCGTCGCCCACCAGCGCCCCAAGGTGGAGGCCTACGGCAATTCGCTGTTCCTGGTCGCCAGTACCGCGCAGGTGGTGAATGAACGCATCGCCTACGGTGAAACCCACATCTTCCTCGGCCCGCGTTACCTGGTGACCGTGCGTCACGGCGCCTCGCTGTCCTATGCCGCCGCCCGTTTGCGGATCGAGCGCGAACCGGAACTGCTCGCGCTGGGTCCGTCCTACGGCATGCATTCGGTGCTCGACTTCATCGTCGACAACTACCTGCCGATCGTCGAGGAGTTCAAGGCCACCCTGAACCGGCTGGAACACGCCATCGTCAGCGAGAACTACCATCGCGCTACGGTCAAACGCCTGTACGATCTGAAGCGGGAACTGACCTACATGCGGGTCGCAGTGGCGCCGATGCAGGACGTGCTGTCGCAACTGGTGCGCAGCAACAGCCCGCTGATCCCCGAGGAAGTCCGCTTCTACCTGCGCGATGTGCACGACCATTCGCTGCGCACCAACGAAACCATCGACGTGCTGCGCGACATGTTGAGCACCGCGCTGGGTGTCAACCAGGCGCTAGTAACGCTGTCGCAGGGCGAGGTGGTGCGCAAGCTGGCCGGCTGGGCCGCGTTGCTGGCCGCACCGACGCTGATCGCCAGCTGGTACGGCATGAACTTCGACCACATGCCGGAATTGCACGGCAAGTACAGCTATCCACTGATGATCGCCGGCGTGGCCGTGGTGGTCGGTGTGCTGTACCGCTATCTGAAGAAGGTACGCTGGATCTGAACCTGCGCTTGCGGTCGGCGATCAGTGGTCGACGATCAGCGACCGGCAATCAGCCGCCGGCCAGCAGCCGCAGCATCTGTCCGGTCATGTAGGCGCCATAGGTACCCAGCGCATAGCCGAGCACCGCCAGTAGTACGCCGACCGAAGCCAGCCCGGGATGGAAGGCCGTCGCCACGATCGGCGCCGAGGCCGCACCGCCGATGTTGGCCTGCGAACCGACTGCCATGAAGAACAGCGGTGCGTGGATCAGCTTGGCGACCAGCAGCAGCAGGCCGGCATGGACGGCGATCCAGATCAACCCCAGCACGAACAGCCACGGCCGCTCCAGCAAGGCGCCGATGTCCATCTGCATGCCGATGGTCGCCACCAGCACGTACAACATCACCGAACCGATCTTCGATGCGCCCGCACCTTCCAGCGTGCGTGCGCGGGTGAAGCTGAGCAGCAGGCCCAAGGTGGTCGCCAGCAGCACCATCCAGAAGAAACCCGAAGTCAGGCTGTAGTCGGCCAGCTTCCATTCGGCTGGCAGTGACTTGATCCAGCCGACCAGCGGCGCGGCCAGCAGGTGCGCCAGTCCGGTCGCGCCCAGGCCCGTGGCCAGGATCAGCATCAGGTCGGTCAGCGAGGGATTGCGTGCATGCTCGGCGTGATAGGCCTCGATGCGGTGCTTGAGATCGTCGATCGCGCGGGTATCGGCACCAGTCCAGCGGTCGAAGGCCTGCGAGCGTGCCGCCAGGAACAGCAGTACCGCCATCCACACGTTGGCCACCACCACGTCGACCGCGATGAACTGGCCGAACAGGTTGCTGTCGATTTCGAACACTTCCTTCATCGCCGCCTGGTTGGCGCCGCCACCGATCCAGCTGCCGGCCACCGCGGTCATGCCGCGCCAGGTTTCGCCGGCCACCGTCTCCGGATGGATCACGCCCATGGCCAGGAAGGCGACCGCCGCACCAAGCATTACCCCGATCGTCCCGGTCGCGAACATGATCAGTGCCTTCGGCCCCAGCCGCAGGATCGCGCCCAGGTCGATGGCCACGCAGAACAGCACCAGCGAACTGGGCAGCAGATAGTCGCGCGCCATCGGGTACAGGCCCGATGCATGGCCGTCGATCAGGCCGATGCTGTTCCAGATCGCTGGCAGCAGGTAGCACATCAACAGAGCCGGCACCACGGCGTAGAACTTTTTCCAGAAACCGCTTGACCTCGATGCGCCCCAGAACACGAAGCCCAAGGTCACGGCCAGCAGGCCCATGACCACGGCGTCGTTACTGATCAAAGCTTGATTGGCGGATTCGACGGCTGCGGCCATGGACGAGATTTCCGTAGTCGGGACAGGGAGAGGGCGCGTCGCGCACGACGCGCCCTCGGAACGGTCACTGACCGATGTGCTGCTTCAGCCAGTCATTGACGGTGTCGTGCCACAGCACGCTGTTGTCGGGCTTGAGCACCCAGTGGTTCTCGTCCGGGAAGTACAGAAACTTCGATTCGATGCCCTTGCGCTGCAGTGCGGTGAACACTCCCAATCCCTGCTCGACCGGAATGCGGAAATCCTGCTGGCCGTGGACCACCAGCATCGGCACCTTCCAATCGGCGACGTGATTGACCGGATTGAACGTCTCGTAGTCCGCCTTCGGATCGTACGGCGTGCCGCCGTTTTCCCACTCGCTGAACCACAGTTCTTCGGTCGAGTACCCCATCATACGGTTGTCAAATACGCCATCATGCGTCACCAGACATTTCCACGGCTCGTTCCAGTTGCCAGCGATCCAGTTGACCATGTAGCCGCCGTAGCTGGCCCCCAACGCACAGGCGCGGTCGCCGTCCAGGAACGGATACTTTTTCAGCGCCGCGGCCCAGCCCTTCTGCAGGTCTTCCAGCGGGCGGTCGCCCCAGTGCCGGCTGATCGAATCAGTGAAGGCCTGTCCATAGCCAGTGGAGCCATGGAAGTCGATCATCACTACCGCATAGCCCTGTCCGGCATAGGTCTGCGGGTTCCAGCGATAGCTCCAGCCGTTGCCGAAGCTGCCCTGCGGGCCGCCGTGGATCAGGAACGCAACCGGATACTTCTCGCCGGGCTGGTAATTCCATGGCTTGACCAGGTAGCCATACACGGTTTCGCCGTTCCAGCCGATGAAGTGGAACTGTTCGTACTCGCCGAATTGCACGTCGGGCAGAGCCTCGCCGGCACTGGACGTAATCGCCCGTTGCGGTGACTGCCCATCGGCGCCGGTGACGAACAGCTGATCGCCACTCTGCAGGCTGCTGCGGGTGAAGGCCAGGGTGTCGCCAGCGAGGTCGAACGCCGACACCGTACCCTGCGCGCCGACCACGTTGCTGACTTCGCCGTTGTCCAGCGAGACTGCGAACAGCGGATGCTGGCCCAGCTCCTGCGCGGTGGTGTAGATCGTGCGGCCATCGGCCGAGAGGACGATGCCGTCGGCCGAGGCATCCCAGCGCGGCGCCAGTTCGCGGGTCTGCCCACTGGCCAGATCCATCGCCATCAGCGCCATGCGATCGGCCTCGAAGCCGGGACGCTTCATCGCACGGTAGTACAGGGTCTTGCCGTCGTGGCTGAACACCGGACCGGTATCCCAGGCCAGGTTGGCCGCAGTCAGGTTGGTCGGCGCGCCGCCGTCCAGCGACAACCGGTACAGGTCGAAGTTGGTCGACCAGGGTTCGCTGCTGCCGGCCACGCGGATGCTGGCCACCAGCGACGCGCCATCCGGCGCCCAGGTGTATTCACTGCTGTCACCGAACGGCTTGGACGGCACGTCGCCCTCCAGCGTGTCGCTCAGCGATTGCGCACTCGTCACCAGGCTGCCCTTGCCGGTCGGCAACGTCGCCACGAACAGGCGGCTGCGCCGACCATCACTCCAGGCGTCCCAATGGCGCACGAACAGGCGCTCATAGACCACGCCACTGGCCTTGCCGGCGGCAGTGTCATCCAGTTTCTGCTTGCTGCAGGCGAAGTCGGCCTTGCACTCGGCGAAGGTTTCGGTACTGAACGCCAGCCGCTTGCCATCCGGCGACAATTTGTAGCTGCCGATATCGAGGGCGAAATTGGTGAGCTGGTTCGGCGGCATGCCGCCCGTGCTGGGAATCACGTACAGCTGCTGCGTGCCAGACTGGCTGCTGAGGAAGTACAGGGTCTTGCCATCGGGCGAGAACGCCGGGGAATTGACGCTCCAGCCCTCGGGAGTGATTCGCACCGGCGGCCGCAGGTCGCGGGTCAACAGGTTGCGGGCATACAGCCCGGTCAGCGCCTTGCCGGTCTCCGGATTCAGGCTACGCTTGGCGAACACCACCATGTGGCCATCGGGAGACAGCGTCGGCGACGATACCCGGTCCAGCTTGACCAGGTCGCGCACCTCGAGTCCGCGGGCATCGGCCAGGACCGGCCATGCGGCCAGTAGGCACAGGGGCAACAGGGCGTTGTGCAAACGCATCGGCAAGGCTCCGGAACAGGGAAACCCCGATGTTAGGCGCTAAATGCGCCCCAGCGCAAAGGCGTCTGGTCACGCCTTTTGCGCCGTGTGTCCACTCAACGCGGACCAGGCTCGACCTCGCCAAGCGCCTTAGACTTGACGCCCGTGCGGTACAGCAGCCAACCGACAATGAACAGCACGACCAGGCCGACGATCTCGCCCTGCTGGAAGATCTCGGGCAAAACCAGGACATCGGGGTCATCGGTGGCGTAGATGGCGATACCCACCGCGATGCCCATCAGCGCTTCGCCGGTGATCAAGCCGGCGGCGAACAGAGTGCCCGGTCGGTGCAGACGGTCCCGCGTCTCCTCGTCCTTCGTGCCCGCCATGCCATGACGCTTCTCGACCAAGTAGGCGAGCAGGCCGCCCAGGAAAATCGGCACCATCAGTTCCAGCGGCAGGTAGATGCCGATGGCAGCCGCCAACACCGGCACACGAAAACTGCTGCTCCTGGCCTTCAACACTTCGTCAATGGCAATGATGACCGCGCCGATCACTGCGCCGATGCCAATGATGCTCCAAGGCAGTTCGCCACCGAACAGACCCTTGGCCACCGACGCCATCAGCGTGGCCTGCGGGGCGGATAGCGGATTGGGATGCTCGGCCGTCGGTGCGCCAATACCGTAAGCCTCGGACAGAATGTTCAGCACCGGGGCCATGATCAGCGCGCAGGAGAATGCGCCAATTCCCAGCATCAGCTGCTGTTTCCACGGCGTGGCACCGACCAGATAGCCAGCCTTGAGGTCCTGAAGGTTGTCGCCGCCGACTGCCGCAGCGCAGCACACCACAGCGCCGATCATGATCGCGGCTACCGCACCCAGCGGTGCACCGCCGGCTCCGACTGCCATGCGTCCACTCTCGCCCAGCAGCAACAGCAATACAACCGAGGCAAACAGGATGGTCGCAATGGTGATGCCGGACACCGGGTTGTTCGACGAACCTACCAGACCCGCGAGATAGGCCGATACCGACACGAACAGGAAACCCGCCACGATCATGATGATGGCCATCGGGATACTGACGTGCCACACGCCAACAATGGCCTGGTACAGCAGCAGCAGCGGCAGCACGAACACCACTAGGGCGATCAGCATCCATTTCATTGGCAGGTCGCGCTCGGTTTCGGCAACGTCGTGACCACCCGAGCCTGCGCGCGCAGCAGCGATGCCACTCTTCACGCCCGACAGCAGCGACTTGCGCAGCGAGAACAGCGTCCATACGCCGCCGATCAGCATCGCGCCGACTCCGAGATAGCGGATCTTGGCCGACCAGATTGCGCCGGCCGCATCTTCAGCTCCCGCCCCCACGATGCTCTGCGCCAGCGCCGGATCGGTGCCCAGGAAGGCCATGTGGTACAGCGGAATGGCGATATGCCACGACAGGATGCTGCCCGACAACACCACGATGCCGATATTGAGGCCGACGATATAACCCACGCCCAGCAGCGCCGGCGAGAGGTTGGTGCCCATGTAACCCAGGTACTTGCCGAAAAAGCCCGCGCCTGCGGCAGTATCGGGAATCAGACGCATACCGCTGTGCGCAGCGACCTTCAGCAGTGCTCCGATGGCGGCGGAAAAAGCCAGGATTTTCAGACCCGGACCCGGGTTCTCGCCAGCCTTCAGCACTTCGGCCGCGGCCTTGCCTTCTGGGAACGGCAGCGGGTCCTCGACAATCATCGAACGGCGTAGCGGTACCGAGAACAGCACGCCCAGCAAACCGCCCAAACCGGCGATAGCCAGTACCCACGAATACTGGAAGTCCTGCCAGTAACCCAAGATGATCAGCGCGGGAATGGTGAAGATCACCCCGGCGGCGATCGACGAACCTGCCGATGCGCCGGTCTGCACGATGTTGTTCTCCAGGATCGTGCCGCCGCCCAGCAGGCGCAGCACGCCCATCGACACCACCGCCGCGGGAATGGCCGTCGCCACGGTCAGGCCGGCGAACAGGCCCAGATAGGCGTTGGCTGCCGACAGCACCACGGCCAGCACGACCGCGAGCACCACGGCCCGGAAGGTCAACTGCGGTACGGCTTCTCCTTTCATCGCGGTTCCCGGTCGGCAGACAAGGCCCACACGCTACCCGATGCGGCAGCGGCGGGAAAGTGCGGCGATATACTCGCCCGAGTCCCCCAGGAGCCGGCTGTGACCGCAACTACCGCTTCAATCTCTCCGACCCACGGCGATTTCCTCGGC
The DNA here is from genome assembly GCF_010211745.1 of Pseudoxanthomonas kalamensis DSM 18571. Classification (GTDB taxonomy): domain Bacteria; phylum Pseudomonadota; class Gammaproteobacteria; order Xanthomonadales; family Xanthomonadaceae; genus Pseudoxanthomonas_A; species Pseudoxanthomonas_A kalamensis. The sequence goes on from NZ_PDWQ01000005.1 coordinate 111,328, forward strand.
CACCCCAAGGGCGTCTACGTCTGCTTCTTCACCGAGATGTGGGAGCGCTTCTCGTTCTACGGCATGAAGGCGCTGCTGCTGCTGTACCTGACCAAGTACCACCTGTTCGGCGACAAGGCCGGTTACGACCTGATCGGCGCCTATGGCGGCCTGGTCTATTGCATCCCGGTGATCGGCGGCCTGCTGGCTGACCGCTGGCTGGGCATGCGCAAGGCGGTGGTGTTCGGCGGCATCCTGCTGGTGCTGGGCCATCTGGGCATGGCTTTCGAAGGCAGCCCGGCCGCCGCCAGCGGCGATGTCATCGTCCGCGACGAGACCGCACTGCGCATCACCTACCTGTCGCTGGCGCTGATCATCATGGGCGTCGGCTTCCTGAAGCCCAACATCTCGACCATCGTCGGCAAGCTGTATGCCGATGGCGACCCACGTCGCGACTCCGGGTTCTCGCTGTTCTACGCCGGCATCAACCTCGGCGCGCTGTTCGCTTCGCTGATCTGCGGTTTCCTCGGCGAGGTCTACGGATGGAAATACGGCTTCGGTGCCGCCGGCATCGGCATGCTGCTGGGGCTTGGCATGTTCCTGTGGGGACAGAAATACCTGCATGGCCACGCCGAACCGCGCGAACCTGCCCTGCTCCGCCAGCGCATGCTGGGACTGCCGCGCGAATGGCTGATCTACCTGTGCGCGGCGCTCGGCACCCTGCCGGTGGCTTGGCTGATGTGGGCCGCAGCCAACGGCAGTTTCGCCCTGGGCGGAGAATTCTCGCTGGCCGCGCTGCTGATGGTGCTGGTGCTGGGCGCGGTGCTGCTGTGGTTCGGCTGGTTCCTCGGTACGCAATGCACGCCGGTGCAGCGCGGGCAGATGCTGGCGCTGATGGCGTTGATCTTCATGGCCCTGGTGTTCTTCACCTTGTACGAACAGACTTACGGCTCGTGGGTGACCTTCACCGACCGTATGCTGGAAAAGGATCTGGTGCCCGCCCTGGTCGTCCGCGACGGTCTGCCGCTGCCGTGGTCGATCGCCTCGCTGCTGCTGGCGCCGCTGGCCTTCGTGCTCGCCGCCGAGCTGTCGGACCGCCGACCCGGCTCGTCGACGCCGCGCTGGCTGTTCGCCGGCGTGGTCGCACTGATGCTGGTCTTGCTGGTACGCGACTGTCTGGTGCTGCCGCAGACCGCGGGTTCGCTGACCTACCTCGGCGCGCTGTTCCTGGTCCTGCTGGCGCCGCTGTTCGCCGCGCTGTGGGGCTGGCTGGGCCGGCATGGCGCCGACCCGTCCAAGCCGTTCAAATCGGCGATCGGCCTGGCTTTCGCCGGCCTGTCCTTCATCCCGCTGGCCTGGGCCGCGCAACAGGTCGGGATCAGCGGACAGATGGCAAGCGTCTGGTGGCTGGTGATGGCCTATTTGCTGCTGGAAATCGGTGAAATGTGCCTGTCGCCGGTCGGACTGTCGGCCGTGACCCAATTGGCCGTGCCGCGCGTGGTCAGCCTGATGATGGGCACCTGGTTCCTGGCCACGGCCTTCTCGGAAATGCTGGCCGCCCAGTTCGGCAAACTGGCTGCCGTCGACGTCCCCGAAGGACAGACCATCGACCTGGCCGAAGCCGCTGCCGGGTACGCCCACCTGTTCTGGCTGATGATGTGGATCGGCCTCGGCTGCGCCCTGATCGCACTGATATTCACACCATTGCTGAAACGGATGATGCACGGAACGGAGTAGCACCGTACAGCTTCCAGCTTCGACTCCTCAGGCCAGCATTACTCTCCAGAATAGAGCAAGCACCCATGCGGCCATGGCCCGTCGTGCCGTAATAGAATGCAGATCGTTACCGTCGGGAAGTACTTCCTAGGTTGCGCCCGAAGAACTCCAATAGCTTCGTGTAGTACTCGCGCAGATTTTCTTCTTTATAGAACCCATGACCTTCTGTCTTATAGTAGAGGGATTCAACAGGAACTCCAGCGGCCCGCAAGCGTTTTTCCATCAATTCGGTATGCTGAACAGGGGCACGCTCGTCCTCGCCGCCAGCCGCAAGGAACACCGGAACCTTGATGCGATCGGTCATGTTGACCGGAGAAACCGCGGCCAGCTGTGCCTGATCCCCTACCCAATCCCGAAGATAATTCCGTCCGGATTTCATTTCTCCTATGTCGCCCCGTGTATACATCATCGGCAAGTCGTAGATACCTACATATCCAGCCGCACACCGATAGAGATCTGGCTCCTTGGCAGCCCCCATCATGGATGCATATGCGCCGTAACTCGCTCCGTAGATGCATATCCTGCCAGCATCAGCGATACCATTGCCGATGGCCCAGCGGGTCGCATCGGTGACGTCATCCTGCATTTTCCCACCCCACTCGCGGGCACCAGCTTCACCAAAGGCTCGCCCGTAACCGGGCGAGCCGCGAAAATTGACCTGTAGAACCGCGTACCCTGCAGCAGCCAGCATCTGCACTTCTGCATCGAATCCCCAACCATCCCGGACTTGGAAGGGGCCGCCATGGACCAGTACGACCATTGGCAACCCCTTGCCAATACTGCCCTTAGGCACGGTCAGGTATCCATGCAATGCCAGTCCGTCCCTCGCCGGGAAATGCACCGGAGTTTTCACCGACATTCTTTCCGGTTCCAGCCAGTCCCTGCGGCTCAGAATATAATCGACTTTTTTCGCTTGGGTATCGAACAAGTAGAAGTCGCCAGGGTTTGTATCGGAATAAACTTCCAGCAATGCCAATTTCCCGTCGTCCGTGCGGGAGGTCACCAGCACCACCGATCCGGGGAAAGCCTCCTCCAGCCCACGCTGCATACGCGCATGGCTACCTTCCGGATCCAGATACCTCCAAACCGGCTTCCCATCTTGGAACAATGCACCCACCAGAACGTTGCTCCTGCCATCCGAATACATCATTCGTGTGGGATCAGTATTGTCGTTTCTCAGCACTTCGCGCTTTTCAGCACCTCCCAGATTCCATTCGACGACCGAATCGGCGCCCTCGCTTCGCTCGACCTGGAGATAAGCCAAACGTCCACTCTCGCTGAATCCAACTGGCCACTCGACGAGTCCCGTCACTGCCTCGTCATTGATCAGCCGCCACTCCTGATTACCGTCATCGCGGTAATAAAGTTTGTTGGCGTTATCGGCCATGGCACCATAAGCAAAGCGGACAATCCCTGAAGCATCCGTGGCGAAATTTGCATCCGGCACCGGGGAACGGGCCACTTGGACCCTGCGTCCCGAATAGACGTCCATCCTTTCAACACGCGTGTACTGAGATTCGCCAAATGGCCGTATCCTGACCAGTACGCTCTTCTCATCATCCGGAAGAATGTCGACAAGCTGGCCAGCAACTGCTTCAACCTGTTTCCTCTGGATGCGCGTCCCAGGACCGCTGCTTTCGACCCGATAGCCGAGCAGGTTCTCCTTTCTGGATCCATCCACGTTCATCGCAAAAAGCTCGCCGGTAAGTTGCGGCTGATCGAGCATGCCGAGCTTCTGCGCCACCGAAAACAGCACACGCTCCTGATTCACCCACCAGAAATCCGCCACGTGATTGTTCCGACCGAGGGTAATCGAACCCGTAACCTTGTTGTCAGACCTGCGTAGGATTACTAATGCCGTACGGTCCTCCTGTTGAACCGTGGCAGCATAGTAGTCGCCCAGCGGAGAAATCTTGATGTCGGTAAAGGAATCCTTGCGAATGAAGCCTTCAACTTTAACCTGTGCAGACGCCGCCGATGCACTTACCGCTATCACGATCAGCAACGCCAGCCATGCGCCTGGAAAGTATCGGCAATGGATACCCCGAATGGTCATGTCCATCAATCCCCTCCCAAACCCGGTTATCTGTATTCCGATATTCCGACAGTAACAGCACTTTAGCAATGCCCCTTGCGCCCGGCGCTCCTGCCCGGCCAGCGATTGCTCCTTTCCAAAACTCACTAAGGCCTTCTGTCTACTCACGACATGGTCAAGGTAAGGAGATAGAGGGCAGTTCCATGCCGGAGCGGATCCGTCTGCCATACCTCCTGATCAGTGAATATCCCGGAGAACCCTCCGCAACGACTGTTCCCATGGTGAGAGATCGATTGCGAAGCCTTCTCGTAATCGGGAAGTGTCCAGGCAAGAATACACAGGCCGCTTGGCCAGCGTGGGGTATTCCGCGGTGGTGATCGGCACGATAGTCGGCATGCGTGCAATCAGCCCCCGTTCGTGCGCCTGGCCGACGATGGCTTCGGCAAAACCGTGCCAGCTGGTCTGGCCGGTCGCGGTCAGGTGCCACAGACCCGATTCGCGGAATGGTTGACCTAGAATCTGCGCCGTGACATCGGCAATCAGTGTTGCCGATGTCGGCGTGCCGACCTGATCGGCCACCACCCGCAGCTCGTCGCGTTCGCCAGCCAGCCTGAGCATGGTCCGCATGAAATTCCTGCCGTGGCTGGCGTAGACCCAAGCGGTGCGGAAAATCAGGTGACGAGCTCCGCTGTTACGGATCGCCTGCTCGCCAGCCAGCTTGCTGGCGCCATACACACCAAGCGGAGAAGTCGGGTCGTCCTCGCGATATGGGCGCGTTCTCGTGCCGTCGAACACATAATCGGTGGAATAATGCACCAGTAACGCACCGCACGATGCGCAAGCTTGCGCCAATGACGCTGGTGCCTCGGCATTGGCGTGATAAGCAGCTTCTGGTTCTGTTTCGGCACGATCCACTGCCGTATAGGCGGCCGCATTGACCACCACGTCGGGCGACAGACGGCCGACCAGCGGCGCCAAGGTGTCCGGACGGTCGAAGTCGGCAATCTCGCAAGCCGCACCATCCGGCAACCGTCCGCTGCGCGTGGTGCAGATCACCTCGCCCAATGGCGCCAGACTGCGCCGCAACTCATGGCCGACCTGACCATTGGCACCAAGCAGGAGAAATTTCATCCCGGATAGACTGGCAGGCGTTCCGGCGGCACTTCGGACAGGAACGGCGCCTTGCTGTCCTTGCCCGACAACTGCGGCTCCGACACCGGCCAGTCGATCGCGAGTTCGGCGTCGTTCCAGCGGATACCGGCATCGGCAGCAGGATCGTAGGTTGCCGTGCACAGATAAGTGAACAGAGCGCGTTCGCTGAGCACGACGAAGCCGTGGGCGAAGCCCTCGGGGATCCAGAAATGCCGCTTGTTCTCCGCGTTCAGCAACACCGCGGCCCAGTGCCCGAAGTGCGGAGATCCGCGACGGATATCGACCGCCACGTCCCAGACCTCGCCTTCCAGCACCGAAACGTACTTGCCTTGCGGATTGGGCCACTGATAATGCAGCCCCCGCAACACACCGCATGACGAGGACGAAACGTTACCCTGCACGAACGTCGGCGACAAACCGTGCCCGGCCAGTTTGTCCAGATTGAAGGATTCGTAGAAAAAGCCGCGCTCGTCGCCGAATACCTTCGGCTCGATGACGATGCACCCCGGCAAGCCGGTCTCGATCAGGCTCACGGCACGTAGCCTCGCTTGGCCAGACTCAGCAGGTATTGGCCATATCCGTTTTTGGCCAGTGGCCTGGCCAGCACTTCGAGCTGGCTCTCATCGATCCAGCCATTGTTCCATGCGATTTCTTCCGGACAGCACACCCGCAGGCCCTGCCGCGCCTCGATCGTCTCGATGTAGTTGCCGGCTTCCAGCAAGGATTGGTGAGTGCCAGTATCCAGCCATGCATAGCCACGACCGAGTTGTTCCAGATGCAGCGTACCTTCTGCCAGATAACAGCGGTTGAGGTCGGTGATCTCCAGCTCTCCGCGTGGCGACGGTTTCAATGCTGCCGCAAAATCACTGGCGCGACCATCGTAGAAGTACAGACCCGTCACGGCATAGTTCGATCTCGGTTTTTCCGGCTTTTCCTCCAGCCCGATGACGCGTCCATCCTCGTTGAATTCGGCTACACCGTAACGCTCCGGGTCGCTGACCCAGTAGCCGAACACCGTTGCACCGTTTTCACGCGAGTCGGCCCGCTTCAACAGCGCGGTCAGGCCGGGGCCGTGATAGATGTTGTCGCCCAGCACCAGGCAACTCGGCTTGCCGCCGACGAAGTCCCGTCCTATCAGGTAGGCTTGGGCCAAGCCGTCCGGGCTGGGCTGTACCGCGTATTCGATGCGCATGCCCCACTGCGAACCGTCGCCCAGCAGCGACTGGAACAGGGCCTGCTCGTGCGGGGTATTGATGATCAGCACTTCGCGGATTCCGGCCAGCATCAATACGCTGAGCGGATAGTAGATCATCGGCTTGTCGTAGACCGGCAGCAGCTGCTTGCTGATGGCCATCGTGATCGGATACAGCCGCGTGCCCGAACCACCGGCCAGGATGATGCCCTTGCGTGCGGTCATGCCGCCGCTCCGATACGTTCAAGACGGTAGCTGCCATCGAGCACGCGCCGCACCCAATCCTGGTTGTCCAGATACCAGTCGACGGTTTCGGCAATGCCCTGCTCGAAGGTATAGCTTGGCTCCCAGCCCAGCTCATCGCGTAACTTGCCAGCATCGATGGCATAGCGGCGATCATGTCCGGGCCGGTCGGCAACATGGACGATCTGGGTTTCGCGAGGCTGACCGTCCTCGCGCGGACGGCGCTGGTCCAGCAGGCGGCAGATCGTCCTGACCACCTCGATGTTCTGCTTCTCGGAATTGCCGCCGACGTTGTAGGTCTCGCCGACCCGTCCTTTGGCAAGCACCGTGCGAATGGCTTCGCAGTGATCGGCCACGAACAGCCAATCGCGTACCTGCTTGCCGTCGCCGTAGACCGGAAGCGGCTCGCCGGCCAGGGCCTTGGCGATCACCAGCGGAATGAGCTTTTCCGGGAAGTGATACGGCCCGTAATTGTTCGAGCAATTGGTGGTCAGTACCGGCAGGCCATAGGTATGGTGGAATGCGCGGACCAAGTGATCGGAAGCGGCCTTGGAAGCCGAATACGGCGAGTTCGGCGCATACGGCGTGGCTTCGGAGAACTTGCCGGTTTCGCCCAGCGTGCCATAGACCTCGTCGGTGGACACGTGCAGGAAGCGGAACGCCTGCTTCGCCTGGCCCTCCAGCGATTTCCAGTAGTCGCGCACCGACTCGAGCAGCCCGAGCGTACCGACGACATTGGTCTGCACGAATGCGGCGGGGCCGTCGATCGACCGATCGACATGGCTTTCGGCGGCGAAATTGATCACCGCATCGGGACGATGTTCGGCCAGCAGGCGCGACACCAACTCGCGATCGCCGATATCCCCCTGCACGAACACATGATCGGGATTGCCACGCAACGAGGACAGGGTGTCGAGGTTGCCCGCATAGGTCAGCGCGTCCAGATTGACGACCCGGATCCTGCGCGGGATTGCCTGCAGCGCGAAATTGCCGCCAATGAAACCGGCTCCGCCGGTGACTAGCCAAGTCGGCACGTCATCTCCTTGTCGATTGCCAGAATGCTCGTCTCGAAACGAATCTTCATCCGAACTCGAGCTGCCGCCTAGAACGGGATATCGTCGTCCGCGAAATCATCGGCCGGCGCGGGCGATGCTGCCGGTGCGGGACGGCGCTGCCCGCCTTGCGCACCACCGTGCTCCTGCCGCTGCGGACGCGAACTGCGATCACCGCCGGCGCTGTCGCCGCGACCGCCCAGCATCTGCATCTCGTCGGCAATGATGTCGGTGGAGTATTTCTCGACACCATCCTGCCCGGTGTACTTGTCGTAGCGGATCGAGCCTTCCACGTAGACCTGGCTGCCCTTGCGCAGGTATTCGCCGACAATCTCGCCCAGCTTGCCGAAGAACACCACCCGGTGCCATTCGGTGCGCTCCTGGGTATTGCCGTCGCGGTCCTTGCGCACGCTGGTGGTCGCCAGGCTGATGCGGGTCACCGCCATGCCGCCCTGGGTGTAACGGGTCTCGGGGTCGTTGCCCAGGTTGCCCACCAGGATTACCTTGTTGATGCCGCGTGCCATATCGTTCCCGTGATCTGCCCCGCCCAGCGCGGGTAATGACAGTGGAGTATAGCCGCGCACGGCCGGGCATCGGTAAAAGCCCCGTCTTCCGGTAGGGATTTCCGCCGCCGCGCCCCTTATAATTCAGGGACTTTCCCCGACCCTCCCGCATGTCCGCCGTCGAATCCCTCCGGCCAGCACTGGCCCTGCCGCAGATCCAGGCGCTCGCCTCCGACGACATGGCCGCCGTCGACCGGCTGATCCGCCAGCGCCTGTCCTCGGACGTGGTGCTGATCAACCAGATCGCCGACCACATTGTCTCTGCCGGCGGCAAGCGCCTGCGACCGATGCTGGTGGTGCTGGCCGGCCAGGCCGCGGGCGGCAGCCGGGCCGAGCATCACCTGCTGGCGGCGATCATCGAATTCATCCACACCTCGACCCTGCTGCACGACGACGTGGTCGACGAATCCAGCCTGCGCCGCGGCCGCAGCACCGCCAATGCGCTGTGGGGCAATGCGCCCAGCGTGCTGGTCGGCGATTTCCTCTACTCGCGCAGCTTCCAGATGATGGTCGAGCTGGACCGCATGGAAGTGATGCGGATCCTGGCCGACACCACCAACCGCATCGCCGAGGGCGAAGTGCTGCAGTTGCTGCACGTGCACAACCCGGATACCGACGAAGCTGCCTACCTGCGGGTGATCGAGCGCAAGACCGCGGTACTATTCGCCGCCGGCACCCGGTTGGGCGCGCTGGCGAGCGACGCCGGCGACACCGTGCAGCAGGCGCTGTACGACTACGGCATGCAGCTGGGCTACGCCTTCCAGATCGCCGACGACGTGCTGGACTACAGCGCCGATGCGTCCCAGCTCGGTAAGAACCTCGGCGACGACCTGGCCGAAGGCAAGGCCACCCTGCCGCTGATCCACGCCATCGCCCACGCGGGCAGCGATACGCTACGCGAACGCTTGCGCGAGATAGTCCGCCAGGGCGACGGCGACGCTATGCCGGAAGTGCTGGCCGCCATCCGCGCCGCCGGCAGCATCGACTACAGCCGCCAGCGCGCGCGCGAATACGCCGAAGCCGCCGAACAGGCGCTCGACGGTCTGTCGGACACCGCCGCCCTCGCCGCCTTGCGCGGGCTGGCGCGCTACGCCATCGAGCGCGTGTACTGATGGGTTTTCCGGCCGCCGAGCGCGCGACCCTGCTTGCGGTGAAGGGGGTCGGCCCTACCGTGGTCGACCGCCTCGAACAGATCGGCTACGGCTCGCTGCAGGAACTCGCGGGGGCAACGCCCGAAGACATCACCCGCCAGATCGCGGCGATGCTGGGCACCACCTGCTGGCGCAACAGTCCGCAGGCCCGCGCCGCGATCACGGCAGCGATCGCCGCAGCACAGGCTCAGTCCGCAGCGTCGAACACTTCGGCAAAGAAATCCGCCATCGCCCGGTAGGCGCGCTTGGCCGCACGCTCGTCGTAACGACAGTTGCTGGCCGGATCATTGCCCGCATCGGCCTCGGCAAAGCAGTGCACGGCACCGCTGTAATCGACGAATTGCCAGTCAGCGCCGGCCGTATCCATCTCTTGCTGGAACGCGACGACATCAGCGGCGGAAACCGACTTGTCGTCGGCACCGTTCAATACCAGCATCGGCGTCTTCACCACCAGCGTGGCGCTCTGCCCGCCCGGTGTCAGGCCACCATGCAGGCTGACCACGCCGGCCACGTCGTCGGCGCCGCTGCGCGCCAGCTCCAGCACCGTGCTGCCGCCGAAGCAGAACCCTAACGCGCCGATCTTGTCGGCCTGCAGCGGCGCTTGCCCGGCCTGGGCTTTCAGTGCATCGACCGCGCCACGGATGCGTGCCCGCAGCGGCTCGCGATCCTCGCCACGCAGGCTGCCGGCGATGGCCCCGGCCTCCTTCGCATTGGACGGCCGCCGCTCCTTGCCGTACACATCCGCCACCAGCACCACGTACTGGCGGCCGGCGATCGCCTTGGCCTTCTCGACGGCCGCATCGGTCACGCCCATCCAGTTCGGCACCATGACCAGGCCGGGACGCGGTGCAGCATTGTCCGGGTCGTAGACCAGATAGCCGCTGAAACGCTCGCCGCCGACGCCCCACTCCAACGGCCTGGCCTGCGGCTCGGCCTGTGCCGAACCCAGCCACAGCAGGCCGATCAGGCCAGCCAATCGCACGCATACGTTACGCATGGCGAACTCCCGCTAGTCGAGGAAACTCCAGTCTAACCGTGCGTACCCGACATGTCGCATGACGGGATCATGACGGGATTCGGAAGAGAGCCGCCGACCCTGTTGTCCGTCTCCGGCTAGAACCGGATCCTGCCGGTCAGGATGTCCTTGAACATCACCCAGTCGCCGATGAACGAATAGATCGGATGCTTGAACGTGGCCGGCCGGTTCTTCTCGAAGAAGAAGTGCCCGACCCAGGCGAAACCGTAGCCGCAGAACAGCGCAGCCAGCAGCCACCAGGGATTGCCCTGCAGGATCGCCCAGGCGACCAGCAGCAACACCCCGCAACTGCCGATGAAATGCAGCCGCCGCGAGACGTTGTTGCGGTGCTCGCTGAGATAGAACGGATAGAAGTCGCGGAAACTGGCGAAACGGCTCATTTCCCCTCCCGAGGCATGCGGCGTGTGCCAGCGGCATGATGGCGCGAATGGCCGCAGTGCACAACGGCGCCGCGGCTCAGGATTCCGCGGTTGGCTCCTGCCGCTTGACCTGTTCCCACAGCGCCTCCTGCTGCTCCAGGCTGCGTTCCGGCAGCGGCTGGCCCTCCGCGTCGGCCAGCGCCTCCATCGCGCGGAAGCGGCGCTCGAATTTCAGATTGGCGCGGCGCAAGGCAGCACCAACGTCGACCTTGGTGTGCCGAGCCAGGTTGGCGACGACGAACAGCAGGTCGCCGATCTCGTCTTCCAACCGCGCGTGGTTCCGTTCGACCGATCCCGTCGCCAGTTCGGCGCGGACTTCCTCGATTTCCTCGTACAGCTTGTCGATCACCGGCCCGGTGTCCGGCCAGTCGAATCCGGTGCGTGCCGCACGTGACTGCAGCTTCACCGCCCGCTGCCACTCCGGCAGGCCGCGGGCCACGCCGGCCAGCGCCGAGTCGTCCTGCTCGCCGGCGGCATGGCGTTCAGCCTGCTTGATCTCGTTCCAGCTGCGCTCGACCGCAGCCGCATCCTCGCGCGAGGCGTCGCCGAATACATGCGGGTGGCGGCGCAGCATCTTGTCGCTGATTGCCTCGACCACATCGGCGAAGGCGAAGGCGCCCTGCTCCTGCGCCATCTGTGCATGGAAGACCACCTGGAACAACAGGTCGCCCAGCTCGTCCTTCAAGTCGGTCAGATCGTTGCGGTCGATCGCGTCGGCGACTTCGTAGGCTTCCTCGATGGTGTACGGCGCGATAGTCGAGAAATCCTGCTGCAGGTCCCACGGGCAGCCCCGCTGCGGCTCGCGCAGACGGGCCATGATCTCCAGCAATCGCGCGATATCGCCGGGCGCGCTCACGCTTCCGCCTCCGACAGCCACGACTGCCACGGCAGCGCCGGGTCGCCGAGTGCGATGAAGTCGCCGTTGAGCAGGGTTTCGCGGCGGTTGTAGCGGAAGGCACGGCCGTCGGGCGCCAGCAGCGCTCCGCCGGCGGCCTCGAGGATGCACTGCGCCGCGGCGGTATCCCATTCCGAGGTCGGCCCGAAGCGCGGGTACGCGTCCAGTCCGCCCTCGGCGATGCGGCAGAACTTCAGCGAAGACCCCAGTCCAACCCGTTCGATCTCGCCCATCCCCGCCAGCAGCGCCTCGGTGCGCGCGTCACGGTGCGAACGGCTGGCCGCGACCCGCAACGGTGGCAGCGCCGGGCGCCGGGTCCGCAGCACGGTGTCGGTCTCGCCATCGCGACGGAACGCCGACTGCCCCTGCTGCGCATGCCACAGGGCACCGGTCACCGGTGCCAGCACCACGCCGAACACCGGCTGGTGGTTCTCGATCAGGGCGATGTTGACGGTGAACTCGCCGTTGCGCTTGACGAACTCGCGGGTGCCATCCAGCGGATCGACCAGCCAGTAGGTCGGCCATTCGCTGCGTTCTTCCCACGGGATGTCGGCGGCTTCTTCCGACAGCACCGGCCAGTCCGGGGTCAGCTTCTGCAAGCCCTGCACGATGATCCGGTGCGCGGCCATGTCGGCCTCGGTCAACGGGCTGCGATCGGCCTTTTCCTCGACCGAGAAGTCGCTGTCGTACACGGCGAGGATCGCCTCGGCGGCTTCGCCGGCCAGCGCGATGACCGCCTCGCAATGGTCCGCGGACAAGCGTTTCATGCTGTGCCCCTCAACCATTCGCGGGCGATGAACAGCGCCGCCAGCGAACGGCCCTCGGAAAAATCCTCGCGCAGCATCAGTTCGTCCAGCCGATCCAGCTTCCACGGCACCACTTCAAGCTCCTCGGGCTCGTCTCCCGGCAGCTTCTCCGGGTACAGGTCGCGCGCCAGCACCAGCCAGGATTGATGACTCATGTAGGTCGGCGCCAAAGTCATTGGCCGCAGCACGTCGATCCGGCGCGCGCCGTAGCCGGCTTCTTCCTTCAGTTCGCGATCGGCGGCCTGCGCCGGGCTTTCGTCGCCGTCGATCCGGCCCTTGACCAGGCCCAGCTCGTAGCGGTGCATGCCTGCCGCATATTCGCGCACCAGCAGCACCGTGTCCGCGTCCAGCATCGGCACCACCACCACGGCACCGCGACCGCGGCTGACCAGGCGCTCGAAACGCCGGCGTTCGCCATTGGAGAACTCCAGATCCATGCGTTCGATCCGGTACGGACCGGCATCGACCTCGTTGACGCCATGGATGACCGGAAGCCTGCGGCTCATGCGCCCGTGTCCATGCGGCGGCGGCGCGCGGCCGATATGATGGAAAGATCGTCTGCAAGGATCATGCGCCGAGCATGCTATCAGAGCCCACCCCGATTCCCGAGTCCGACCACGCGCGGCAATGGCGCGCGCGCGACCTGGCCGTGCTGTGGCACCCGTGCACGCAGATGCGCGAACACCTGTCCGAAACCCTGCCGCTGGTGCCGATCGCGCGCGGCGACGGCGCCTGGCTGGTTGGCCAGGACGGTCGCCGCTATCTGGATGCGGTCAGCAGCTGGTGGACCAACCTGTTTGGCCACGCCGAGCCGCGCATCGCTGCCGCCATCGCCCGCCAGGCCGGCACCCTGGAACAGGTGATCCTGGCCGGCTTCGGCCATCCGCCGGCGATCGAACTGGCCGAGCGCCTGCTGGCGGTCGCCCCACGACAGGCGGGTCGCGCGCCGCTGGCCAAGGTGTTCTACGCCGACAACGGTTCGGCTGGGGTCGAAGTGGCGCTGAAAATGGCCTTCCACTGGTTCCACAACCGCGGCGAGCCGCGGCGTACCCGCTTCATTGCGCTGGAAAACGGCTACCACGGCGAAACCCTCGGTGCGCTGGCGGTCGGCGACATCCCGTTGTATCGGCAGGTCTACGCACCACTGATGGGTCAGGCGCTGTTCGCGCCCTCGCCCGACGCCTATCTGGCCGCTGCCGGCGAAACCGCCGAGCAGCGTGCGCTGCGCGCCGCTGATGCTCTGGCCGACCTGCTGGACCGCCACGCCGGCGAAGTCTGCGCACTGATCCTGGAGCCGCTGCTGCAATGTGCCGGCGGCATGCGCATGCATCATCCGGTCTACCTGCGCCGCGCACGCGAACTGTGCGATGCGCACGGCGTGTTCCTGATCGCCGACGAGATCGCCACCGGCTTCGGTCGCACCGGCAGCCTGTTCGCCTGCGAGCAGGCTGGCGTCATGCCCGACCTGATGTGTGTCTCGAAAGGGCTGACCGGCGGCTTCCTGCCGCTGGCGGCGGTGCTGGCCACCCAGTCCATCTACGATGCCTTCCTCGACGACTCGCGCGAGCGCGCCTTCCTGCATTCGCACAGCTACACCGGCAACCCGCTGGCCTGCGCGGCGGCATTGGCCTCGCTGTCGATCTTCGCCGAGGACGACGTGATCGCCAACAACCGCGAGCGCGCCGCGACGATGGCGCGACTGGCCGAACCGCTGCGCGCGCACCCGCACATGGCCGACCTGCGCCAGACCGGGATGGTGCTGGCCTTCGAACTGACCCGTGGCGGCGACAAGGCCACGCCGTTCCCGGCTGCCGCGCAGGTCGGCCTGAAGGCCTATCGTGCCGCGCTGCAACGCGGCGTGGTGCTGCGCCCGCTTGGCAACGTGCTGTACTGGATGCCGCCGTACTGCATCGACGACGAGCAACTGCAGTTGCTGGCCGAAGTCACCCGCGCCGCGATCGACGAGGCCTGCGCATGCGCCTGACCCGCTGCCACGTCGAAGTGCCGCTGGCGGTCGGGCAGACACTGACCCTGCCCGAGACCGCCGCCACCCATCTGGTCCGGGTGCTGCGCCTGCGCGCGGGCGACGACTGCGTGCTGTTCAACGGCGACGGCCATGACTATGCCGCGCGCCTGCAATCGGTGGACAAGCGCGCGGTGGTCGTCGAAGTGCTGGCGCGCACGCCGGTGCCGCGCGAATCGCCGCTGCGCATCACCCTGCTGCAAGGCGTGGCTCGCGGCGAGAAGATGGACCTGATCCTGCAGAAGACGACCGAACTCGGCGTGACGGCCATCGTGCCGGTACTGGCCGAACGCACCGAGGTGAAGCTGGACGCCGCACGCACCGCCAAGCGGATGCAGCACTGGCGCAGCGTGCTGGTTTCGGCCTGCGAACAGAGCGGGCGGGCGACGATACCGGCGCTGGCCGAACCGCAGCCGCTGGTCACGGCCGCCGCCATCCAGGCGACGTTGAAGCTGGTCCTGGACCCGGAGGGCGAATACACACTGGCGGACCTGCCAGTCCCGGAACCGGCCGAGGTCGCGATCGCCATCGGCCCGGAAGGCGGCTGGTCACCGCGCGACCGGCAGGCTCTGGTCGAGGCCGGCTTCATGGGGTTGCGGCTTGGGCCGCGCGTGCTGCGCACGGAAACAGCGGGACTGGCGACGATCGCCGCCCTGCAATCGCGATTCGGCGATTTCTAGACGGCTCAGGCCGCCTCGGCCAGCGCCTGGCCGACCATCGTCTCCAGCTTTTCCAGATCGGGCAGCAGGGCCTGGTCGTCGCCCAGCAGTACGCGCATCTGCACGCACTCGGGCAGGGTTTCCTCGCTGGCGTCGGCCAGCAGTCCATCGCGTGGCACCGAGATCAGGCGCGGGAATGACGGCGTCAACAAAGCCAGATACGGCATGCCCTCGCCGCCGGCGAGAGTCTTCAGCACCACGATCTTGCTGTTGGCGGCCACCCCTTCCTCGTCCAGCCCGGACAACCGCGAGAACGCCACCAGCGGCACCTCCCAGCCGTGCCAGTCGATCCGTCCCGGCAGCCAGTGCGGCGCATTGGCGATCACCTCGACCGGAACCCGCGCCAGCACTTCGGCCACGGTGGCGTTGGGCAGCAGCAACCGCTGGTCGGCCACCTGCACCAGTACCCCGCGGATTTCGTCGTTGGAATGGGCCATCAGTACATCCTCAGCCGTAGCAGTATTCGATCAGCCGGGTCGCCAGCTCGACCGGCGACCCCAGTTCGCCACCGCGTGCGGCCAGCGCACGCGACGCGGCCGGGTCGTAACAGCCCTGGGTGGCCTGCCCGGCAACCAGGGCACCGCGCGACTTCAACTCGACCGCCGCCTCGACGCCGCCGGTCTCGCTGCCGCTCAGCAGCAGCAATGCGCTGTGTTCGGCCGGCAGCGCGGCGATCAGTTCGGCGGTCGAGGACGGGCCTTCGCGGAAGCCGATCACGCCGTCCTTAGCCTGCACACCGACCTCGGGCAGCACGTAGACATGGCCCGGTTTGGCGGTTTCACCGGCTACCGCCAGCAGGACCGGCATGTCGGATACGCGTTCAAGCTGCTTGATCAGATTGTCGTAGCGACCGCCGTCCAGCCGCATCTGCAGCAGCACCGGCAACGGGAAGTCCGAAGGCAGTTCGGCCAGCAACTTGCGCACCGCATCGGGTCCACCGATGCCGGCCGACAACAGCACCGCGCCGCGAACCGTGGCGGCGGCAGAACTTTCGCCTTCCAGCGATTCCAGCTCCAGGGCCAGACCGCCACTGCCGGTCTGCGCGGGCGCCGGCGTTTCGGCGACGGCTTCGACCGCGGGCAACTCCGGCGGCAACGGAGGTGGCAGCGGAGCGGCAGGTTCATCAGGGGCTTCATCCGGAACTTCTTCCAGGCTTAACTCCCATTTCGGCGCCTGCACCGCCGGGGCCGCTTTCGGCTCCGTGGCGAAAGCGCCGCGCGGCAGGTCGTCGGCATTGCCTCGCGCTTCCTGCAGGTACGGCGCCAGTTCCGCACCTTCATGGCGTTGCGAAGGCGTCTGCGGCCGCCCCGGTTCCAGCGCCTGCTGGGCATCGCTCTCGCCGCCCGGCGGCAGCACGTCGCCATGTCCGGACAGCTTGGCCGCCAGATGCCGCGCCCAGCGCTGAACCGCCCATCCTTCGCGGCTGGCAGCCAGTTCGGCATCATCGTAGATCACCGTGATCGACGGATCGCTCAGCACCGCGTCCAGCGCCTCCAGACCGTCCTCGACCGCCGGCTCCAGCGCCACCAGCACGGCTTCCGGCGCGGCGGCGCGCAACACTTCCAGGTCGATCGCCTCCGGCGCCGCCTGCAGCACCGGGCTGATGCCCGCACCGCTCAACGCCTGCTGCAGCTTGTCGCGCGCCTTGCCCTCGCGCGCCAGCAGGATGACGCGCTTGGCGGAAACCTCATTCGCGGACACGGGCGATCCCCAACAGGTCGTAGACGTTGCGCATCAGATCCAGCTCCTGGTACGGCTTGCCCATGTAGCGTTGCACGCCGATCTCGAATGCGCGCTGGCGATGCTTTTCGCCGCTGCGCGAAGTGATCATCACGATCGGCACGTCGCGATAACGCGGATCGGCGCGCATCGCCGTGGCCAGCTCGTAGCCGTCCATGCGCGGCATCTCGATGTCCAGCAGCATCAGGTCCGGGATGTGTTCTTCCAGCTTCTCCAGCGCCTCGACGCCATCGCGCGCGGCCACCACTTCCAGGTTGTGGCGTTCCAGCACGCGGCCTGTGACCTTGCGCATGGTCAGCGAGTCGTCGACCACCATCACCAGCGGCACGCGGCGCTGTTCCGGCGCCGGCGTCGTGTCTTCCGGCAGCGAGGGATTGCTGATGTAGCGGCGCACCAGCGGCGCGGCGTCGAGAATGACCACGACCTGGCCGTCGCCGGTGATGGTGGCGCCGTAGATGCCCGGGATCGACGCGATCTGCGGCCCGACCGGCTTGACCACGATTTCGCGGTTGCCCAGCACCTGATCGACCGCCACCGCGGCGCGCAGGTCGCCGGCCCGCACCAGCAGCAGCGGAATCTGCGGCTGCCCTTCGGCCTTGGCCGGGACTTGCCCGACCAGCGCGCCGAGGTCGTGCAGCGCGTACTCCTCGCCGCCGTAGACGTAGCTGCCGCCTTCGGCCTCGAAACGCTCGCGGGCGATCCGGCCGATGCCGCCGACCGCCGCCACCGGCACCGCGAACTGGGTTTCGCCAATCTGCACGAACACCGCCTGGGTCACCGCCAGCGTCTGCGGCAGGCGCAGGGTGAAGGCGGTGCCCTTGCCGGCGACCGAATCGATGTCCAGCGAACCGCCCAGCTGGCGCACTTCGCTGTAGACCACATCCATGCCGACGCCGCGGCCGGCCAGCTGGCTGACCTTCTCGGAGGTGCTGAAGCCCGGTTCCAGGATCAGCCGCTCCAGTTCGCCGTCGGACAGCGACGCATCCTTGGCGATCAGTCCGCGGCGCAGGGCCTGGTTGCGGATCGCCGCATGATCGATGCCGGCGCCGTCGTCGGACACCTGCAGCACCATTTCCGAACCTTCTCGGCGCAGGGCGATCTTCACCGTGCCCTCGTCGCCCTTGCCGACCTTGCGCCGCGCGCGCGGCTGCTCCAGGCCGTGGGCGATGGCGTTGCGCAGCAGGTGTTCCAGCGGCGCGACCATGCGCTCGAGCACGTTGCGGTCGAGTTCGCCGTGCGTGCCTTCCAGTTCCAGCCGCGCCTGCTTGCCGGTATCGCGCGCCGCCTGGCGCACCACCCGACGCAAACGCGGCACCAGGCTTTCGAACGGCACCATGCGCGCGCGCATCAGGCCGTCCTGCAGTTCCGAACTCACCCGCGACTGCTGTTGCAGCAGACTGTCGTACTGGCGCGACAGGTCGTCCAGCACGCCCTGCAGGCCGGTCAGGTCGGCGGCCGACTCGGCCAGCGCGCGGCTGAGCTGTTGCAGGGTGGAGAAGCGGTCCAGTTCCAGCGGATCGAAGGCCGGATCGCGCTGGTCCTGTTCGCGCTGATAGCGAGCGACGATCTGCGCCTCGGTCTCCAGATCCAGGCGCCGCAACTGGTCGTGCAGACGGGTATTGGTGCGGTCCAGTTCGGCCATCGCGCCGCGGAACGCGCCCATCTGCTGTTCCAGGCGCGAACGGTAGATCGCCACTTCGCCGGCATGGTTGACCAGCCGGTCGAGCAGTTCGGCGCGCACCCGCACCTGTTCCTGCGGATTGGCGGCGAACAGTTCCTCGACCTGGGTGAATTCGACCTCGACCGGCGCCGACAGCGGCGCCAGTTCGACCACCGCCGTCGCGGCCGCCTCGTCCGACGCCGCGGTCCCGGCAGCCGTGCCGGTGGATGTGCCCTGCGCGCGCGCGACCACCTCGGCGATCAGCGCTTCCGGCAGTTCCATCGCACGCTGCGCTTCGGCATCGGCCAGCATCGCGTGCAGACGGTCGAAGCCGCGCTCCAGCAGGCCGATATCGTCGGCGCCCAGTTCGATGCGCTGGCCGGCCGCCTGTTCAAGCAGCGATTCGATGGCGTGGCCAAGATCGCCAGCCTCCATCAGCCCGGCCATGCGCGCACCGCCCTTCAGCGTATGCAGATCGCGCTGCAGGCCGCCGATCAGGGCAAGATCGGTCGGCGTTTCGCGCAACCGCGCCAGCAGGCCGTCGGAATGGTCGAGCAGGTCGCGACCTTCCTCGATGAAGATTTCCACCAGTTCCGGATCGTAATCGGAAGCGCTCGGTTGCGATTCCTGTTCGCCGGCCATTGCGGCGGTTTCCACTTCCGCCACGACCGGTTCCTCGGCAGGCGCTTCGACAGGCTCCTGCACCGGTTCCGCTTCCACCTCCGGCTCGAACGGCGCTTCGACCGCTTCCGCTTCGGCAGCGGCGTCATCCGGCGTTTCGACGGCGATATCCTCGACACCCGCCTCCAGTTCGACCACTTCGTCTGCCGGCGGCGCTTGCGGAACCGGCGCTTCCGGAATCTGTTCCTCCAGAACCACTTCGTCCGGTATCATGGATTCCGAAGTTTCATCGGACTCGGCCATGGCTTCGACGACCGGCTCGAATGGGATCCCGGTGTCGGCATCCTCCACCACCTCCGGCTCGGTGGCGGACGCTTCCGCCACGGGGATTTCGTCGATCGCGACTGCCGATTCTTCCGCGATTTCTTCTGCGACCTCTTCCGCGATTTCTGCTGTGGCCTCGGCCGGCGTTTCGACATCCACGGCTTCGGTCGGCACATCGATGTCCGTGACCGCTTCCGTTTCTGCCGGCGCTTCAACCTCGACCGGTGCTTCGCCACCGGCGTCGTTCGTGGTCAGACCGTTGACGATGCCTTCGGCGGTTGCCTCGGCCAGCGGCGTCCTGGCAAGCGGCACGTAGGTCAGGTCGATGTTGAAGTAATCGCTTGCCACCGGCGCCGGGGATTCATCCTCCATCCCGGAAGCCACAATGGTTTCATCGTCGATGATGATGGCATCTTCATCGTCGGCAAACGTCTCGTCCGCATCGGACAACACGATTTCGTCATCGGTTTCGACTTCGACTTCGAATTCCAGCGCACCCTCGTCGTCGAGCGCCTGCGGCGGCTGGATGGCCGGCAGGTCCTCGGCGTAGGTTTCCCGCGCCGCATCGCCATCCATCACGATCATCGCCGGAGACGGCGGCGGCGGCAGGCTGTCGCGCAATGCGGACAGGCGTTCGGCCAGTTCGTTAAACGCGGGAATCCGCGGCGATTCGGCCTGCAACGCGGCCAGCGTGCGACGAATGGCCTGCTCGCCATCGGCGACCGCGGTCACTGCCGCCTCGGGCACGGTTTCGCCGGCGGCCAGCAACCGCTTCAGATAGCCTTCGGCTGCGCCGGTGACCGCCGTGATTTCCGGCACGTCGGCCATGGCGAAGGCGCCGTTCATGGTGTGGAACGCGCGCACCAGTGCATCGTCGGCCGTGGGCGACGCCTGTTCGGCACGCTGCAGCCAGCCACGCACGGTTTCCAGGTGGGTGCCGACTTCGGTTTCCAGGATCTCGCGCAGCACCGCGTCCACTTCGGCCGGCGTGCCTTCGGTTTCGGACGGGAACCCGGCGGCGGAAAGCGCGTCGGCCTCCTGCGCCTGCTCCATCGCTTCCTCGGCCGCCTTGTCCAGCACCGCCATCGCCGGCGTGTAGTACACGTCCTCGCCGGCGGCGACCTGGTCGGCCAAGTCCTGCAGGGCGGGCAGATCGCTCTCGACCGCGCCTTGCCCGCGCAATGCGGCATTCAGCTCCGGCAACACCTCGGTCGCCTTGTCGACCACCGCCACCACCGCGGCCGAGGGCGGACGCGTGCCGTCCAGCACACGGTTGAGCATGTTCTCGACTTTCCAGCTGAACTCGCCCAGCGCGACCGCGCCGACCAACCGCCCGCTTCCCTTCAGGGTGTGGAACACGCGGCGGATGGTGCGCAGCCGCTCCATGTCCTCGGGCGCTTCCCGCCACAGCGGCACCAGCTGACCGAGGTTGTCGAGTTCTTCGTCGAACTCCTCCAGGAAGACCGCGCGGATCTCGTCGTCGACATCGCCGTTGCTGAAGTCGAAGCCTCCGACCGCGGGGGCGGATGCTTCCTCGACCACCGGCGCCGGCGCTTCGACCGCGACATCCGCAACGGTCGCGAAATCTTCTTCCGACGCGGCATCGTCGAGCGACAGCCGCGTATCGGCCGCCGGTTCGCTCGTCGGCATGCGCAGGGCATCGTCCTCGAACTGCAATGGCTCGAGCGAAATGGTGGAAGTTTCTTCCGCGGCTTCGACTTCATCGCCGGTTCCGGCCTCGACCTCGACCTCGACCTCGTCTTCGACCACGACCGGCGGCGCGTCGGCAACCACGATTTCTGCGCCACCCTGCGGCAGCGGCCAGTAATGCAGGCTTTCCAGGCTGCTGCGGGTGATGTCGAGGATTTCGTCCACGTTCGGACGGCGGTCGCGCAGCGCTTCGAGGAAATATTCCAGGCTGGCCATCGCATCGGCCAGCGTGTCCAGTTGTGGCCCGCCCGGCACCCGGCGCTTGTCGATCAGTTCGGTCGCGACGTAACGGCGCACGCCTTCGACGTAATCGCCGGCCTGCTCCATGTCGAGCATGCGCAGCGCACCGGACACTTCGTCCAGCAGGCGCGGCACTTCGCTCAGTTCGGTATGGTCCCAGTTGGTCTCGATGAAGGCCACGAAGCCTTCGCGGGCGGCGGCGAAGTTGCGGATCGCCTCCTGCGCCAGCGCCTCGACCGTGCGCCGCGATTCCAGCACGCGCGGGTCCTCGGCCTGGGCGACGTCGCCGGCGCCTAGGTTGGCGACCTGGTCGTCCAGGGTGGCGTCGACGTAGAGCAACGCGCCGGCGATGTCGAGCAGGGCGTTCTCGTCGGCCGGACGCACGCCGCGGACCAGTTCGTCGAGGGCATCGCGCTGCTGCATGACCACGGTGCGCGCCATGCCCAGGCCCATCATGCCCAGGGTGTCGGCCACCCCGGCCAGTTCGCCGACCTGGGCCTGCAGCGCCGTCACCGGCGCGCCGGTCCGCAGGTGCAGGTCCAGCGCGTCCTTGACCCGCAGCAGTTCTTCCTTGATCGCGCCGCCGACCGTGTCCAGCAGGGCGCGGTTGCGGCCGCTGATGCTGCTGCGGGCGTGGTCGATCTCGGCCTCGCTCGGCGCGGCCGCTTCCAGCTGGAACGCTTCGCGCAGCGCATCCAGCGACGGGTGCTGCGCCGGGCTGCGGCTGATCTGGTAGAGGAACTGGCGGGTGATTTCCTGCGGCGAAGCGCCGGGGCCGCTTTCGCCGCCCGGCAGCGACGGCCGGGTGGCGCGACCGACGCCGGCGAAATGGCCGCGCAGGGCTTCGCTGGCCGGCAGTGCGCCGGCGCCGATGGCCTCGGCGGCGGCCGACGCCACCCACAGCATGCGCCGCAACGGCAGCGCGTCGGTCGCGGCCAGCAGTTCGCCCAGCGCCGAAGACAGGTCGGCGGGATCGGCCGGCGCGCCGTCCTCCGGCCAGCCGGCCAGCGCCCGCTCCAGATGCGCATGCGCCTGCGCTTGGCGCGATTCGCGCTCGATCGTGGGCACCCCGAACGGGGTCGGCAGGGTTTCCGGCAACGGCCGGTCGAGGTCGGGCGCGAACAGCACGCTTTCGCTGATGCCGGGCGCGCCGCGCGCCGCGCGGATTTCGTTCAGCAGCGGCAGCAGCACGATCGGAATATCGCGATGACCGCTCTGCAGGCGTTCCAGGTAATCGGGCAGCAGCACCATGCCGCGCATCAGCGTGGCGCAGGCCTCGTCGCGGTCCTGGGCCGTGCCGGCTTCCAGTACCTCGGCCAGCAGTTCGAGTTCCTCGGCGACCATCGCCGGCGCGTACAGCTCGACCATTCGCAAGCTGCCCTGCACCTCGTGCAAGTAGCCGGCGCAGAAGCGCATGCGGCTGCCGTCCTCGGGATTCTCGGCGAAGGCCTCGATCTCCTGCCGCGCCAGCCGCAGGGTCTCGTCCAGCTCGGGCTTGACCCACCCCAGCACGGCCTGGCTCATCGCTTCCTGCAGAGCGCTCACGCACGCCTCCTTGCTGCGGACACGGCAATGCACCGGTGTCCGGAGCGTCGTGCCAGGGCCAGGTATTGCCTGTTCATCTCGGCCTTCCCCACCTTATTCCGGCAACTTGAAGTCGGCGACGGAACGGCGCAGGTCGGCGGCCAGCTGCGCCAGGTGGCCGATCGATTCGGCCGTCTGCCCCGCGCCCAGCGAGGTCTGCGAGGTGATCTGGCGGATCACGCCCATCGTGTCGGTGATGTCCGAAGCCGCGCCAGACTGCTGTTGCGCTGCGCTGGAGATGCCCTTGATCAGCTCGTTGAGGTCGTTGGACACGCGCTCGATCTCGCCCAGCGCGGTGCCGGCGTCCTCGGCCAGACGCGCGCCCGACACCACTTCGGCGGTGGTCTGCTCCATCGAGTTGACCGCTTCGTTGGTGTCGGCCTGGATCGCCTGCACCAGCGATTCGATGCGCCGGGTCGCATTGGAGGTGCGTTCGGCCAGACGCTGCACTTCGTCGGCGACCACCGCGAAACCGCGGCCGGCCTCGCCCGCCGAGGCGGCCTGCACCGCCGCGTTGAGCGCCAGGATGTTGGTCTGTTCAGAAATGTCGTTGATCAGTTCCACCACCGAGCCGATTTCCTGCGAGGACTCGCCCAGTCGCTTGATGCGCTTGGAGGTTTCCTGGATCTGGTCGCGGATCTGGTCCATGCCGCGGATGGTTTCGCGGACCACGCCGGCGCCTTCGGTGGCGATCTGCACCGAACGCTGCGCCACCTCGGCCGAGTCGGTCGAGTTCTTCGATACCTGGCCGATGCTGCGGGCGATGTCGTCGATGCGCTCGGAGGCGCTGTTGATCTGGTCGGCCTGGTGTCCGGCCGCTTCGGCCAGCTGCAGCGCGGTGGCCTGGGTTTCCTGGGTCGAGGCCGCCACCTGCACCGAGGTGTCGTTGATGGTGGTCACCAGGTTGCGCAGCTCGTCGACCGCGTAGTTGATGGCGTCGGCGATGGCGCCGGTCATGTCCTCGGTCACCGAGGCCTGCACGGTCAGGTCGCCTTCGCCGAGCGAGCTGATTTCGTCCAGCAACCGCATGATCGCCTGCTGGTTGCGGCTGTTGTATTCGACCTGGGTCTGGTAGCGGATTTCCTGTTCGCGCTGACGGCTGCGGTACAGGCTCCACAGCAGGCCGATGATCGACAGCAGCAGGGCGCCGCCGGAGAACACCGAAATCCAGAAGTTCGGGAACACGCGGGTGTCGCGGACCGAACCGAACGACGAGAACGCCTCGAACAGGCGGGTGCTGTCGTCGAGCAGCTTGCCCGAGCCCTCGGTCAGCGCGGCGGCAGCGCTCTGCGCGGCGAACAGGTTCTTGGAGCCGCCGAGGATGGCATCGAGGTCGCGCTTCATCGGCTCCCACAGCGCCACCGATTGCTGCAGCGCGCCGCTGGCGGCGCCGCGCACCGGGACGATGCCGAGGCTCTCGTTGCCCTTGCTGAGGCCTTCCAGCACCTGACCAAACAGCACCGAGTCGCGCGCCAGCGCATCGCCGGCCGCGGACGCACCGGGGCCGCCGGCACGGATCTCGGTGACCCGGCGGGCCATGTTGCCGGCCAGTACCACCTGCTGCAGGGCGTTGTAGATCTGCGAGGCCGGCGCGCCGCTGGCCGACATCGCGCGCACCACTTCGTTCAACTGCGCCTGCAGTTGCGGCACCTGGCCGACGAAGCGGTTGGCGTTGCCAGACAGCGCCAGCACCGCCGGCTCGCTGGCGATGATCTGCTCGGCGTTCTTGCCCAGCGGGGTCCAAGTGCTGACCAGTTGATCAAGCGGACGGTCGACCGCGCTCTCGTTGCCGTAACGGCTCTGCAACCCGCCGACCGTACTGTCGATCTGCTGCTTGGTCGCCTTGAACGCCTTGAACGCCGTCGCGTCGCCGGTGATCGCCTCGCGGCCCTGGTTGGCCAGCTGTTGCGACAGCACGCGCATGTCCGAAGCGCCGGTACTGGCACCGGACAGGCGGCTGCCATTCCAGGCCGACAACCCGGTGTTGGCGCCGAACACGATCACCGATAGCGCCAGCAGGATCAGCCAGAAGCTGGTCCCCAGGCTGCCCAGTTTGCCGGTGCCGGAAGTGGCAGGTGCAGTGCTCATCAATTGACCCCTGAAAACTTGTTCAAATCGCCACGACTATCAAAATGCAGGCTGCGTCGCCGTGCGGCTACAGCGCGGCCTGCCTGAATTCCGGCGTGCGCGCCAGCAACGACAGCGCGAACACCCCCCAATCCTGTTCGTCCCCGTGGAAGGCGCGTGTCACGAAGTGGCCGTAGCGGCCTTGGGTAAACGCCTCCGGCGGTTCGATCCCCTGCTCGTCGCGGAAACCGCGCTGGCCGTACAGCTCGTCGATGGTCAGCGCCACGTCGCCACCGGCCTGGCGCATCACCAGCACGCGCTGGCCCTCGTGCAGCACGGTGCGCTCGCCCTGCAGGAACTGCTTCAGGTCGACCACCGGGAACAGGTTGCCGCGCAGGTTGCCGATCCCCAGCAGCCACGGCTGCGCGCCCGGCACCGGGGTGACCGGCGGCAGCGGCACGATCTCGACCACCTCGTCGAAGCCGGACACCAGGCGGTGGCTGCCGATCCGGTAGCCGACGCCGCGCCACTGCTCCTGCAGATCCTCACGCGCCGGCAGCGCCACCGCGTGCGCCAGGCTGCGGCGCTCGTATTCGGCCAGAATATCGAACGGGGTGCGGATCATCTCCTTCTCCGGTTCGCGCTCATGGGCTGACGTAGGTGCGGATGGCCGCGAGCAGTTCCTCGCGGGTGAATGGCTTGGTCAGGTACTGTTCCGAACCCACGATCCGCCCGCGCGCCTTGTCGAACAGGCCATCCTTGGACGACAGCATGATCACCGGAGTGGACTTGAAGACCTGGTTGTTCTTGATCAGCGCGCAGGTCTGGTAACCGTCCAGCCGCGGCATCATGATGTCGACGAAGATGATCTGCGGGTGGGTGTCGGCGATCTTGGCCAGCGCCTCGAAGCCGTCGCCGGCCGTGGTCACCTCGCAACCTTCCCGCTTGAGCAACGTCTCCGCCGTCCTGCGGATGGTCTTGGAGTCGTCGATCACCATCACCCGCAAGCCGCTGAGTTCTCCAGCCGGGCTCTCGTTGTCGCTCATTTGCCTGTGTTCCCCGTTCGCGCTGGGCTTCTTCGACAGTCGGGCCCGCTGCTGAACGGCTTTTATCCCAACCTGCGCACGCACTGTCAAGCCATGACCACGGTTTCGGCGGTTTTTCCGCCAACCTGAACCCCATGATGCGAACTTCGTCTCATTGCCCGCCTGCTACCATTCGCGCAGCGCTGTTGCCGGAAGCTCCGCATGTCTCTCGACGTCCTCGTGGTGATGGACCCCATCGAGTCCATCAAGATCGCCAAGGACACCAGTTTCGCCCTGCTGCTGGAAGCCCAGCGCCGCGGCCACCGCCTGCACTACGTCCGCCCCGGCGGGCTGTCGGTGCGCGATGGCCTCGCCGTGGCCCGGACCGCCCCGCTGCGGGTGCGCGACGACAAGGACGGCTGGTTCGAGCTGGACGACTGGGCCGAAACCGCCTTCGGCCCCGGCCAGGTGGTGCTGATGCGCAAGGACCCTCCGGTCGACGCCGAATTCATCCACGATACCCAGATCCTGGGCATGGCCGCGCAGGCCGGGGCGCTGGTGGTCAACGACCCGCAGGGCCTGCGCGACTACAACGAGAAGCTGGCCGCCCTGCTGTTCCCGCAGTGTTGTCCGCCGACCCTGGTCAGCCGCGATCCGGCCGCGCTGAAGGCCTTCGTGGCCGAATATGGCGAAGCGGTGCTGAAGCCGCTGGATGGCATGGGCGGACGCTCGATCTTCCGCGCTGCGGCTGGCGAGCCCAACCTGAACGTGATTCTGGAAACCCTGACCGGCGGCGGCCACGGCTTGGCCCTGGCCCAGCGCTACCTGCCGGAGATCCGCGACGGCGACAAGCGCATCCTGCTGGTCGACGGCGAGCCGGTCGACTACGCGCTGGCGCGCATCCCGCAGGGCGACGAATTCCGCGGCAACCTGGCCGCAGGCGGTCGCGGCGAGGGCCGCCCGCTGAGCGAACGCGACCGCTGGATCGCCGCCCAAGTCGGCCCGGAGATGCGCCGGCGCGGCATGCTGTTCGTCGGCCTGGACGTGATCGGCGACTCCCTGACCGAAGTCAACGTCACCAGCCCCACCTGCGTCCGCGAGCTGGACGCGCAGTACGGCCTGAACATCGCCGGACTGCTGTTCGACGCCATCGACCGTCGCCTGGCCGGCTGAGATGGACACGGCCGTCGCCGCGCCGCCGATCAGCGACCGGGACCGGTTGGGCGCCACCCTGGTGCTGTCGCTGATCCTGCACGGGATCATCGTGCTCGGGATCGGCTTCACCCTCGACGACGCCGCGCCGGTGGTGCCCACGCTGGACGTGATCCTCAGCCAGACCCGCACCCCGCTGACGCCGAAGGAGGCCGACTTCCTGGCCGCGGCCAACCAGCAGGGCGGCGGCGAGCACGAGCGTGCGCGCCGTCCGCGCGACAACCAGGCGGGCTGGGTGCCGCAGGCGCAGGCCGGCCTGGCCCCGCAGCCGTTGCGCGCGCAGTCGCCCGAGGCCGCGCCGCCGCCCGAAGCCCGGGTGGTCACCGCTCCGGACAGCCCGGTCACCGTGCCGCCGGCCGAAACCCGCCCGCAGCCGGAGCCGGACACCCTGCCCAGGGGCGAGCAGAAGATCCGCCACGATGCCGAAATGGCTCGTCTGGCCGCCGAGATCCACCTGCGTTCGGAGATGTACGCCAAGCGGCCGAAGCGCAAGTTCGTCTCCGCCAGCACCCGCGAATACGTCTACGCCAACTACCTGCGCGCCTGGGTCGACCGCGCCGAGCGGGTCGGCAACCTGAACTATCCGGACGAGGCCCGGCGCAAGCGCCTGTCCGGCCAGCTGGTAATCAGCGTGGCGGTGCGCCGCGACGGCTCGGTCGAACAGACCCGGATCATCCAGTCCAGCGGCATCCCGGTGCTGGATTCGGCGGCGCTGCGGATCGTGCAACTGGCGCAGCCGTTCCCGCCGCTGCCCGAGACCAGCGAGAACATCGACATCCTGCACGTCACCCGCACCTGGCAGTTCCTGCCCGGCGGCGAAGTCCGCGACGAGCGCTGAGCGTCGCCTGCAACAAACCGTTTCCTCGGCATCGACGGCCGGACGACGGTCCCGTGCCATCCTGCCGGCCCACAGGAGGATCGACATGACCCTGATCATCCCGCCGCGCATCCACGACCTTGGTGACGGCTTCGAAGTCCGCCGCGCGGTGCCGACCCTGCAGGCGCGCAGCGTCGGCCCGTTCGTGTTCGTCGATCACATGGGGCCGGCCGAATTCGCCGCCGGTCGCGGCGTGGACGTGCGCCCGCACCCGCACATCGGCCTGGCCACGGTCACCTACCTGTGGTCCGGCAGCATGCACCACCGCGACACCCTGGGCTCGGATCAGGTCATCCTGCCGGGCGACGTCAACTGGATGACCGCCGGCCGCGGCATCGCCCATTCCGAACGTACCCCGGCAACGGCGCGCGGCCATGCCCACGACCTGCACGGCATGCAGACCTGGGTGGCGCTGCCGCTGGAAGCAGAGGAAACCGCGCCGGAATTCCACCACCACCCCGGCGACAGCCTGCCGCAGCAGCAGCGCGGCGGCGCCCGGCTGCGCGTCATCGCCGGTCGCGGCTTCGGCGAGGAATCGCCGGTCAAGGTGTTCTCCGGCACTTTCAATGTGGCCCTGGACCTAGAGGCGGAAGCCGAACTGGGCATCGGCCCCGATGCACCCGAGCGTGCGCTGTACATCCTGGACGGCGAGGCCCAACTGGACGGTGCCGACGTCCCGGCGCGCCACCTGCTGCTGCTGGACCCGGGCCGTCCGGCGCGGTTGCGCGCGAAGACGCCACTGAAGGCGCTGCTGGTCGGCGGCGAGCCGCTGGACGCCCCCCGCCACCTGTGGTGGAACTTCGTCTCCAGTTCGCGCGAGCGCATCGAGCAGGCCAAGCATGACTGGCAGGAAGACCGCTTCGGACGCATCCCCGGCGAAACCGAATTCATCCCGCTGCCCGAGCGCTGAGCCCTGCAATAACAAAAATTCAACATTTCCTCGCGGGGCTTCCGCTATTTTCTGCGCGCCGCCACTACCCTAATCTCACAAACGGTGGCCACGACAACAACTTACATCCGGGGAATTCACATGACTCTTGGGAAAAAACTTGCAGCCGAATTTCTCGGCACGTTCTGGCTGGTGCTGGGCGGCTGCGGCAGCGCCGTGCTGGCGGCCAATTTCGGCGGCGACGGCAACCCGCTGGGCATCGGCCTGCTGGGCGTGTCGCTGGCCTTCGGCCTGACCGTGCTGACCGGCGCCTATGCCTTCGGCCACATTTCCGGCGGCCATTTCAACCCGGCGGTGAGCTTCGGCCTGTGGGCCGGCGGCCGCTTCCCGACCAGGGACCTGCTGCCCTACATCGTGGCCCAAGTGCTGGGCGCGATCGCCGCGGGCTTCATCCTGTTCCAGATCGCCAGTGGCCAGGCCGGTTTCGCGATCGACCCGACCTCCGCCGGCGCTTTCGCCAGCAACGGCTATGACGCGCTGTCGCCGGGCGGCTACAGCGTGGCCGCAGCCTTCCTGTGCGAAGTGGTGCTGACCGCGTTCTTCCTGATCGTGATCATGGGCTCGACCCACGGCCGCGCCCCGGCCGGTTTCGCCCCGATCGCCATCGGTCTGGCGCTGACCCTGATCCACCTGATCAGCATCCCGGTCACCAACACCTCGGTGAACCCGGCCCGCTCCACCGGCGTGGCGCTGTTCGCCGGCAGCGGCGCGATGGGCCAGCTGTGGCTGTTCTGGCTGGCGCCAATCCTCGGCGGCCTGATCGGCGGCATCCTGTACAAGGGCATCTGCCGCAACGAACCCGAGGTTGTCGGCAACTGACGCTCAGCGCACCAAGCTTGCACGAAAAGGAAAAGCCACGCCCAAGGGCGTGGCTTTTTCATTGCCGTGACGAATTCCTGTCGGCTCAGAAACGGCCTTCCTGGTAATCGACAAAGGCCTGCATCAGTTCCTGCCGGGTATTCATGACGAACGGGCCGTGCCGCATCACCGGCTCGCGCAGCGGTCGGCCGGCGACCAGGATCGCGCGCAACGGCTGCTTGCCGGCGCGCAGAGCCAGCCGGTTGCCGCCGCCGAGGATCGCCAGTTCCTGCGACTCCAGCGCACGCGCATCCTTGCCCTCGCCGACCGTGGCCGCGCCCTCGTAAGCGTACAGGAAGGCGTTGTGGCCTTCCGGCAGCAGGTA
This sequence comes from Pseudoxanthomonas kalamensis DSM 18571, assembly GCF_010211745.1. Lineage (GTDB taxonomy): Bacteria > Pseudomonadota > Gammaproteobacteria > Xanthomonadales > Xanthomonadaceae > Pseudoxanthomonas_A > Pseudoxanthomonas_A kalamensis. Next base: position 141,561 of record NZ_PDWQ01000005.1, read on the forward strand.
GTCCCAGCCGACGCCCGGCTCCAGCGCGATGTCCAGATAGACCGGATCGGTGGCCGGCTGCGAGATCGGGCCGTCAATACCGTCGACCCGGCCGGCGATGACCTTGATCGCCACGCCCTCGGTCGGCTGCGCCAACGGCAGCCGCGCCGGCGCGTATTCCTGGTACTTCGGCTCGCTCATCTTGTCGCGCGCCGGCAGGTTGATCCACAGCTGGAAGCCGCGCATGCGCCCGGATTCCTGTTCCGGCATTTCCGAATGCACCAGGCCGCGACCGGCGGTCATCCACTGCACACTGCCGGGGGTCAGCAGACCCTCGTGGCCGTGGTTGTCGCGGTGGCGTATGCGCCCGTCCAGCATGTAGGTCACGGTCTCGAAACCGCGATGCGGGTGGTCCGGAAAACCGGCGATGTAGTCCTCCGCGCGGTCGGTGCCGAACTCGTCCAGCAACAGGAACGGGTCCAGATCCGGCAGCTCGGGGCCGCCGATCACCCGGGTCAGGCGGACCCCGGCACCATCGGAAGTCGCCCGGCCGCGCACCGTGCGGACGATGCGCGCCGGTTCGATGGCGTGGATGCTTGCGTTCATTGCGTTCCCCCGTGTCAGGCTGCACGCAAGATGGCACCGCCCCCGCCTGCGCAAAACCGCAGGCGCTGCAACCGTCCGTTCCATTCGTGACCGCCGCCGCGAACCGCCCCCGACGGGTCGCAGTCGTCAGGCTACGTAGATGGTCTTGATGTTCATGAACTCGTGGATGCCGTGCTCGGCCAGCTCGCGGCCGAAACCGGAACGCTTGCTGCCGCCGAACGGCAGCCGCACGTCGCTGCGCACGATGCCGTTGACGAAGGCCGCGCCGCACTGCAGCTGCCGCGCCACCCGCTCGCCGGCCTGCGCATCGGCGGTCCACACGCTGCCGCCGAGGCCGAAGCTCGTGTCGTTGGCCACCTGCACCGCCTCGGCTTCATCGGCCACACGCAGGATGCTGGCCACCGGCCCGAACAGTTCCTCGCCGTAGGCCGGCATCCCCGGCGCGACCGCATCGAGGATCGAGGCCGGATAGCCGGCGTGCGAGTCGTCCGGCCGGCACCCCAGCAGCGGCACCGCGCCGGCGGCGATGCTGGCCTCGACCTGGCGATGCAGTTCGTCGCGCAGATCCTGGCGGGCCATCGGCGCCAGCGTGGTGGCCTCGTCGGCGGGGTCGCCCAGCCGCAGCTGCGAGGCGGCCTGGACGAAACGTTCGACGAAGGCGTCGGCGATGCCGGCGGTGACGACGAAACGCTTGGCCGCGATGCAGGTCTGGCCGGCGTTGTCGAAGCGCGACTTCACCGCGGCCGGTACCACCATGTCCAGATCGGCGTCGTCCAGCACCACGAAGGCGTCGCTGCCGCCCAGCTCCATCACGCATTTCTTCAGCTGGTCGCCGGCGTTGGCGGCGATCGAGCGACCCGCGCGTTCGCTGCCGGTCAGGGTCACCGCCGCCACCCGTGCATCGCGCAACACTTCGGCCGCCTGCGCATTGTCGATGTGCAGCACCGAGAACACCCCCGGCGGCAGGCCGGCCGCATCCAGCACTTCCTGGATGATGTCGGCGCAGCGCGGCACGTTGCTGGCGTGCTTGAGCACCGAGACGTTGCCGGCCATCAGCGCCGGAGCCAGGAAACGGAACACCTGCCAGATCGGGAAATTCCACGGCATCACCGCCATCACGCAGCCGATCGGCTCGTAACACACGTAGCTGGATGCGGCCTCCGTCGCGATCGGGGTATCGCGCAGGTAATCGGCCGCATGCTCGGCGTAGTAGTCGCAGGCGCCGGCGCACTTCTCCACCTCGGCCAGCGCCTCGCGGCGCAGCTTGCCCATCTCGGCGGTCATCACCCGCTGGATGTCGTCGCGCCGCCGGCGCAGTTCGGCGCCAGCGCATCGCACGTGCTCGCCGCGCGTCTGCAACGGCAACGCCGCCCAGGCAGGGAAGGCGGCGGCAGCAGCGGCCAGGCGCGCTTCGACCTCGGTCGCGGCCTTCAGCTCGTGGCGGTATTCGCTCAGACCGGTATGGGGATTGACGGTTTCCACGCTCATGCTTCATGCGCGCGCGTTGCCGCACGCGTCCTCCGGGTTCATTGCTATTCCGCAGCGACCGACGGGACCGGGGCGACAGCGTTTGCCATCGCTCCGGCTCAGCCGTTCTCCTGCAACGCCATCTGCATGTCGAGCTGACGACGCTTCTCGGCCCGCTGCATCCACCACCAGCCAGCCACCACCACCACCGATACCAACAGCACCATGATGGTCGCCAGCGCGTTGATTTCCGGGTTCAGGCCGCGACGCACCGACGAGAACACCTTGATCGGCAGCGTGGTCGAGCCGGGGCCGGACACGAAGCTGGCCACCACCACATCGTCCAGCGACAGGGTGAACGCCAGCAGCCAGCCCGACATCAGCGCCGGGGCGATGATCGGCAGGGTGATCTGGAAGAACACCTTGATCCGGTTCGCGCCCAAGTCCATCGCCGCCTCTTCCAGCGACTTGTCCAGTTCGGTCATGCGCGAGGAGATCACCACGGTGACGAAGGCGATGGTGAAGGTGACGTGGGCGATCCAGATCGACATCACGCCCTTGGCCTGGAATTCGCCCAGGCCCAGCGCGCCGATCACGTCGCCCATCGACACGAACAGCAGCAGCATCGACAGGCCGAGGATCACGTCCGGCATCACCAGCGGCGCGGTGATCAGGGCGCCGAACACCGACTTGCTGGGGAAGCGCCGCATCCGTGTCATCACCAGCGAGGCCAAGGTACCCAGCACCACCGCCATAGTCGCGGTCCAGAACGCCACCTTCAGGCTGAGCCAGGCCGCCTGCAGCATCGACCGATCGCGGAACAGTTCGCCATACCATTTCACCGAGAACCCCGACCATACCGTGGCCAGCCGGCTCTCGTTGAACGAATACACCATCAGGATCAGGATCGGCAGGTACAGGAAGCCGAAACCGAGCGCCAAGACCAGCCAGGTGAATCCGTGCTTGCGCAGCGCGTTCATGTCAGCCTCCCTTCGATCTCGCGCTGTTGCACGCGGTTGAAGATCAGGATCGGCACCAGCAGCAGCAGCAGCATGGTCACCGCCACCGCCGAAGCGCGCGGCCAGTCGGTCGCGGTGAAGAAGTCGTTGACCAGCTGGCGTCCGATCATCAGCGTATCGGGACCGCCGAGCATCTCCGGGATGACGTACTCGCCGACCGCGGGGATCATCACCAGCATGCAGCCGGCGATGATGCCGGCGCGCGACAGCGGCAGGGTGATCTTCATGAACGCCTGCCACGGCTTGGCGCCGAGGTCGTAGGCCGCCTCCAGCAGGCGGTTGTCGTGCTTGATCAGGTTGGTGTACAGCGGCAGGATCATGAACGGCAGGTAGCAGTACACGATGCCGATATAGGCCGCGATCGGCGTGTACAGGATCTTCAGCGGCTCGTCGATGATGTGCAGCTTGATCAGCAGGTTGTTGAGCAGGCCGTTGTTCTTGAGGATGCCGATCCAGGCGTACACGCGAATCAGGAACGACGTCCACGACGGCAGCACCACCAGCATCATCGCCACGTTGCGCGCCGACGGCGACATCCGCGAGATCACGTAGGCGATCGGATAGCCGATCAGCAACGCCAGCAGGGTCGATACCGCGGCGATCCAGATCGAGCTGGCGTAGGCCTGCACATACAGCGAGTCGGTGATCAGGGTGATGTAGTGGCTCAGGTTGAGCTTCAGCGTCACCGCGTTCTCGATGTATTCCACCACCGGCGAATACGGCGGCGAGCGGCCCTGGTCGCGCATCGAGAACGAGATTCGCAACACGATCAGGAACGGCACCGCGAAGAACACCAGCATCCACAGGTAAGGGACGGCGATCACGCCCCAGCGCGGCCCCGGCAGCAGCTTCTTCAATTTGGCGATGTTCATGAGGTCAGCACCACCCCTTCGTTGTCGCCCCAGGACAGCCACACCTCGTCGCCCCAGGTCATGCCCTCGCTGGCCCAGCGCTCCTGGTTGGCGAAGTTGGCCATCATCTTGTAGCCGCTGGGCAGGCGCACATGGAACACCGAGTGGCTGCCGAAATAGGCGATGTCCTCGATCTTGCCGTGCGCCTTGTTGTACTTCTGGTCGGGCTCCTCCTTGCTGATCCAGACCTTCTCCGGGCGCACGCCGAAGCCGACTTCCTGGCCTTCGTAGCCGGAGATGCCGTGGCCGACGTAGACCAGGGTCGACAGCGCCTCGGATTCGATGGTCACGTATTCGGCCTGGTCGTCCTTCACCTTGCCTTCGACCATGTTGACCGAGCCGATGAATTCGGCGGCGAAGCGGCTGGTCGGCGATTCGTAGATCTCGTCGGGGGTGCCGACCTGACGGATCCGCCCGGTGTCCATCAGCGCGATCCGGGTGGCCATGGTCATGGCCTCTTCCTGGTCGTGGGTGACCATCACGCAGGTCACGCCGGAGGTCTCGATGATCCCCACCAGTTCCAGCTGCATCTGCGTGCGCAACTTCTTGTCCAGCGCACCCATCGGCTCGTCCAGCAGCAGCAGCTTGGGGCCCATTGCCAGCGACCGCGCCAAGGCCACCCGCTGCTGCTGACCGCCGGACAGCTGGTGCGGCTTGCGCTTGGCCAGCGCGTTGAGATGGGTCAGGCTGAGCATCTCCTCGACCCGCTTGGCGATCGCCGGCTTGGCCATCTTCATCTGCTTCAGGCCGAAGGCGATGTTCTGTTCCACCGTCATGTGCGGGAACAGCGCATAGGACTGGAACATCATGTTGATCGGCCGCTCGTACGGCGGCAGGCCGTTCATTTCCTGGCCGTCGACGAAGATCTTGCCCGAGCTCGGCGTCTCGAAACCGCCCAGGCAACGCAGCAGGGTCGATTTGCCGCAGCCGGACCCGCCGAGCAGGGCGAAGATCTCGCCCTTGCGGATCGACAGGTTGGTGTCCTCGACGGCGACGAAATTGCCGAACTCCTTGCGCACGTCGACGATGTTGACGTACTTGTCAGCTTCCTTTACCGCACCTGCCTGTTCCTGCGTCATGTCGTGCCCTCGGGATCGGATCCAGCGATGGGGCCCAGCGAATCCCGGAACACTCACTCCGGCATCGTTGCCCCGCAAGTCTTGCAAGGGGTGGAGCGCCGCATGGCCGGCGGCGTGCCCGCCGGCCACGGTCTATCTGTCCGCTTACTTCCCGGTCTTCAGGTCGGTCCAGATCCGGGTGTACTGCTCGTTGACCTCCGGCGGGATGATCGCGAAGGTGAACAGCTTGGCCGCGACTTCCGGCGGCGGATAGATGGTCGGGTCGCCGGTGATTTCCGGATCCATCAGCTCCTTGGCCGCGGTCACCGCGTTCGGATAGCTGATGTAGTCGGAGTTGTTGGCCATCACCTGCGGGTCCAGCAGGTAGTTGATGTAGGCGTAAGCCTCGTCGACGTGCTTGGCGTCCTTGGGAATGGCCAGCATGTCGAACCACAGCGGCGCGCCTTCCTGCGGGATCGAGTAGGCGATGTCGACGCCGTTCTCGGCCTCGGCGGCGCGGTCGCGGGCCTGGATGATATCGCCCGACCAGCCCAGCACCAGACAGGTGTCACCGTTGGCCAGCGCGTCGATGTACTGCGAGGAATGGAAGTTGGTGATGTACGGGCGGATCGTCTTCAACAGCGCGGCCGCCTTGTCGATCACCGCCGGGTCGGTGCTGTTCGGGTCTTCGCCAAGATAATTCAGTGCGATCGGGATGATTTCGCTGGGGGTGTCCAGTAGGGTCACGCCACAGTCCTTCAGCTTGGAGATGTTCTCCGGCTTGAACACCAGGTCCAGGGTGTCGGTGATGTCGGTGCTGCCGAAGGCGGCCTTGACCTTGCCGACGTTGTAGCCGATGCCGGTGGTGCCCCACATGTACGGCACCGCGTACTGGTTGCCCGGGTCCTGGCTCTCGAGCTTCTGCATGAACTCGGGATCGAGGTTGGCGTAGTTGGGGATCTTGCTGCGGTCCAGCGGCAGGAACACGCCGGCCTGGATCTGCCGGCCGAGGAAGTTCAGCGTCGGTACCACCACGTCATAGCCACTGGAACCGGCCAGCAGCTTGGTCTCCAGCACTTCGTTGCTGTCGAACACGTCGTAGGTGACCTTGATGCCGGTCGCCGCCTCGAAGTTCGAGTTGGTGTCGTCGGCGATGTAGTCGGACCAGTTGTAGACATTGACGACCTTGTCCGCCGCCGCGCCACCTTCTCCGCCGCCGCCACCACAGGCCGCCAGGGTACAGGCGGCCACCATCATTCCCAGGATTCGCAGTTTCATCGCACTCTCCACATGGCCCGAAGGGCATTGTTGATAGGAACCCGGATCCCGCCGAGCCGGAACCCGCCTTGCACCTGCCGCCCCCTTCCGAACTACTTGCCCAGCTCTGCGGCCGTTTCGTCGAGCGACTTCCAGATCTTCCCGAACAGTTCGTCGACCTGGTCCCGGGTCAGGATCAAGGGCGGCGAAAGCAGCATCGAATCGTAGGTCGCCCGCAGGATCAATCCATTCCGCAGGGCCAGGTCGCGGCACAGCGATCCCACTTTACCCCGATCCTCGAAGAATGCACGCCGGCCCTTGTCGGGGACCAATTCCAGCGCGCCGACCATGCCGGCGATGCGCGCCTCGCCGACCAGACGATGCTCGCCCAGCTCGGCCCAGCGCTGCGCCAGGTAGGGCGCCACTTCGTCGCGGGCACGCTCGACGATGTGCTCTTCCTGCAGGATGCGGATGTTCTCCAGCGCCACCGCCGCGCAGACCGGGTGGCCGGAATAGGTGGCGCCGTGGGCCAGTTCGCCGCCCTGTTCCTTCAGCACCTTGGCGACGCGGTCGTTGAACATCGCCGCACCCAGCGGGATGTAACCCGAGGTGATGCCCTTGGCCACCGGCATGATGTCTGGCTGAAAGCCGAAGTATTGCGAACCGAACCACTCGCCGGTGCGGCCGAAGCCGCAGATCACCTCGTCGGCGATCAGCAGCACGTCGTACTTGCGGCAGATGCGCTCGATCTCCGGCCAATAGGTCTGCGGCGGGATGTACACGCCGATCGCGCCCATGATCGGCTCGCCGATGAAGGCCGCCACCCGCTCCGGCCCCAGCTGCAGGATCTTGTCCTCCAGCCGCCGCGCCGCGACCAGGCCGTACTCGTCCGGCGACAGGTCGCCACCATCGGCGAACCAGAACGGCGGATCGATGTGGTGGATGTCCGGGATCGGCAACCCGCCCTGCTTGTGCATGCCCTTCATGCCGCCGAGGCTGGCACCGCCGATGGTGGTGCCGTGGTAGCCGTCGTGGCGGCCGATGAAGATGTTCTTCTGCGGCTGGTCCTGCACCGCCCAGAAATGCCGCACCAGGCGCAGGATGGTGTCGTTGGCCTCCGAACCGGAGTTCATGAAGAAGGCGTGGTTGATGTCGCCCGGCGCCAGTTCCGCCAGCTTGGCCGCCAGCCGGATGGTCGGCTCGGTGGTGCACTGGAAGAAGCTGTTGTAGTAGGCCAGCTCGGTCATCTGCCGCGACGCCGCCTCGCCCAGCTCCTTGCGGCCGTAGCCGATGTTGACGCACCACAGCCCGGCGAAGGCGTCCAGCAGCTGGTTGCCGTCGGCGTCCCAGACGTAGCAGCCTTCGCCGCGGGTCAGGATGCGGGTACCACGCTCGGCCAGCGCCGCATTGTCGTTGAACGGATGCAGATGATGGGCGGCATCCAGCCGCTGCAGCGCGGTCGTATCGGGGTGTTGCATGGATTCTCCTCGGATTGCATTGCCGGGACGTCGCCGTCCGCGACCTGGCCCGCCGCACGGACCGGTCGCGGAGCGCATCCGCCCCTGCGGGATTTCACACGTTGAGCAGCAGGAACTCACGTTCCCACGAACTGATGACACGGAAGAAGGTTTCGTATTCCTTGCGCTTGACCGAGACGTAGGCGCGAACGAAACGCGGCCCCAGCAGGGTCTGCAACGGGTTGCTTTCGGCCAGCGCGTCCAGCGCCTCGCCCAGCGAGCGCGGCAGGTCGAAACCGCTGTCCTGCGCGCTGGCGGTCAGCGGCGGGGTCGGCTTGAGCTTCTCGCGGATGCCGAGCAGGCCGCAGGCCAGGGTCGCGGCCATCGCCAGGTAGGGATTGGCGTCGGAACCGGCAAAACGGCTTTCGACACGGGTGTTCTCGCGCGTATCCATCGGCACGCGCAGGCCGCAAGTGCGGTTGTCGTAACCCCAGTGCACGTTCTTCGGCGAGACCTCGCCGAACATCAGCCGGCGGTAGGAGTTGACGTTGGGGGCGAAGAACGCCATCGCCATCGGCCCGTACTTCTGCAATCCGGCCAGATAGTGGAAGAACATCGGGCTGGGCTTATCGTCGCTCTTGCCGGCGAACACGTTGCGGCCCTTCCTGGTCTCCACCACGCTCTGGTGGATGTGCATCGAACTGCCCGGCTCGTTCTCCATCGGCTTGGCCAGAAAGGTGGCGTAGACGCCGTGGCGCAGCGCCGCCTCGCGCATGGTGCGCTTGAACAGGAACACCTGGTCGGCGCGCGACATCGCGTCGGAATGGATGAAGTTGACTTCCAGCTGCGCCGCGCCGGATTCGTGGATCAACGTGTCCACGTCCAGTTCCATCGCATCGCAGTAGTCGTACATCAGGTCGAGGATCGGGTCGAACTCGTTGACCGCGTCGATCGAATACGACTGCCGCGCCGTCTCCGGGCGGCCGGAGCGGCCGGCCGGCGGCAGCAGCGGGAAATCCGGATCGGTGTTCTTCTGTACCAGGAAGAATTCCAGCTCCGGCGCCACCACCGGGCGCAGGTCGAGGTCCTCGTAGGCGTTGAGCACCCGCCGCAGCACATTGCGCGGCGCCAGTTCGTGCGGCTTGCCGTCCTTGGTCAGGCAATCGTGGATTACCTGCGCAGTCGGGTCGGTCGCCCACGGCACCATCCGCACGGTGTCGGCGTCCGGGCGCAGGAACATGTCCGAGTCCGACGGCGAAGTCAGCTCGTAGTAGTCCTCCGGATATTCGCCGGTGACGGTGGTGGCGAAGATGCCCTCGGGCAGGCGGGTGCCGTAGTCGTGGCTGAACTTGTCGGCCGGGATGATCTTGCCGCGCGCGTTGCCGGTGATGTCCGGCACCAGGCATTCGACCTCGGTGATGTTGCGTTCCTTCAGCCAGCGCCGCAGCGCGCTTTCGGTCTGCTCGGGCGTGCTCTTGCGATGGGATTGGCGCTGGCTCACGCGATCGCGTCCTCGGTTGCGTTGCATTGACCGGACACCGTGCCCTCGCCCGCCGCACGCCGACGGGCGTAGGCCCGGCAAGCGTCGCCGAAGGCGCGGAAGATGCCCAGATAGAAGGGGTTTTCGGTGACCTGCCACTCGGGGTGCCACTGCACGCCGAGCAGGAAGCCGTCGCCGGCATGGCGGAAGCCTTCGATCAGCCCGTCCGGCGCCACCGCCTCGACCTTCAGTCCGCGACCCAGCCGGGCCACGCCCTGTCCGTGCAGCGAGTTGACCTGCACCGACGGCGTGCCGGCGATGCCGGCGAGGATGCCGCCCGGGTTCAGCGTCACCGTATGTGCCGGCGCGTACTGCTGTTCCAGCGGCGCGTCGGGGTTTTCGCGATGATCCATGAAGCCGGGCACCTCGTGCACCTTCTGGTGCAGGCTGCCGCCCAAGGCCACGTTCACTTCCTGGAAGCCGCGACAGACCGCCAGCACCGGCAAACCCAGTTCCAATGCCAGCGAAATCAGCGGCAACGTGTTGGCGTCGCGCGCCGGATCGTGCAGGTTGCCTTCGTAGCTGGGCTCGTCGGAATAGTGATGCGGCTCGATGTTGCTGACCGCGCCGGTCAGCAGCAGTCCGTCCAGCGGTTCCAGCAACTCGCGCAACGGCAGTCCGGGTTGCAGGGCCGGCAGCAGCAGCGGCAGCGCGCCGGCGCCATCGACCACCGCGCGCACGTACTTCTCGCCGGTGGCGAGAAAGGGGTGCTGGCCGATGAGCTTGCGATCGGTGGGCAAACCGACCCGTGGCGCGCTGGCCATGGAGACGACTCCGAGGGACTTGCGGCGAAGTTAACCCGGCTGTTTTATTTTTACAACACGTCACACGAATTCGGCCTTGTGACGCCCCTTAATGATGCGATGCAGCACCATTTTCGGGCGTAATACGCGTTATCCGTGATTTTCACGTTGAGTATTCTTGACAGCCGGAAGCTCTGCTAAGCTCGTCCGGAACCCTCGTGAAACCATCATGACCCCAGCCTCCGATACCGCCTCCCCCATCCCCGGCAACGTCGCCGCCGACGACCTGTCCACCCTGCAAGGCATGCCCGACTGCGAGCAGGTCGATCTGCTGCTGTTCGACATGAACGGCCTGCCGCGCGGCAAGCGCATCGCCCGCGAGGCGCTGGAAAAGGTCTACGCCAACGGCGTCTGCCTGCCGATGTCGCTGATCGCCACCGACATCACCGGCAATACCGTCGAGGAAACCGGGCTGGGCTACGACATCGGCGACGAAGACCGGATCTGCCGCCCGGTGCCCGGTTCGCTGCGGCCGGTGCCGTGGTCGCCGCGACCGATGGCGCAACTGCTGCTGGGCATGGAGGACGCGCAGGGCCGGCCGTTCGAAGCCAATCCGCGCGAAGTGCTGCGGCGGGTGCTGGAGCGCTACGCGCAGCGCGGGCTGAAACCGGTCGTCGCGGTGGAACTGGAGTTCTACCTGCTCGACCGCCTGGCCGACGCCGACGGCCGTCCGCAACCACCGATCAACCCGAACACCGGCGGCCGCAACCGCAGCACGCAGGTCTACTACATGGACGACCTGGACGACTATCGCGGTTTCACCGACGCGGTCGCCACCGCCTGCATGGCACAGGGCATCCCCGCCGATACCGCGGTCGCCGAATACGCGCCCGGCCAGTTCGAGATCAACCTGAAACACCGCGACGACGCCCTGCTCGCCTGCGACGAGGCGATCTGCCTGAAGCGCGCGATCAAGGCGGTGGCGCAGCAGCAGGGCCTGCAGGCCAGCTTCATGGCCAAGCCCTTCGTCGAGCAGGCCGGCAACGGCCTGCACATTCACGTCAGCGTGCTGGACGCGGCCGGCGACAACATCCTGGCCTGCACTCCGGAAGCGCCGTCCGATGCCCTGCGCCATGCGATCGGCGGCCTGCAGCGCAGCGCGCGCGATTGCCTGCTGCTGTTCGCCCCGCATGCCAACAGCTACCGGCGCTTCGTACCGAACGCCTTCGTCCCGCTCAACGACAGCTGGGGCTTCAACAACCGCAGCGTGGCGATGCGGGTGCCGTACAGCGACCCGGCCAACGTCCGCGTCGAGCACCGCATCTCCGGTGCCGACGCCAACCCCTACCTGGTCGCCGCCGCCGTGCTCGCCGGCATGCTGCACGGCATCGAGAACGGTTTCGACCCCGGCCCACCGATCGTCGGCAACGCCTACGAGCAGTTGGAGAACCGCAGCCCGTTCTGGCACGAGGCGATCGACGACTTCATGGCCAGCGACTTCATCGCCGAGCAGTTCGGCGAAAGTTTCCGTCACGTGTATGGGCAGCAGAAGCTGAAGGAACTGCGCACCTTCTACGTCCAGGTCACCGATCTGGAATACGCGTGGTACCTGCGCTCGGTATGACCGCGACCCCAGCGCCCTATCCACCCAGCTGGTACGCCGCCAGCGCCGAGCCACTGCCGTTGCAGCCGGCGTTGCAGGGCCGCATCGACGCCGATGTCTGCGTGCTCGGCGCCGGCTATGCCGGACTGGCCGCCGCGCTGGAACTGGCCGAGGCCGGTTACAAGGTGGTGGTGCTGGAAGCCGAGCGGATCGGCTGGGGCGCCTCCGGCCGCAACGGCGGCCAGGCCATCGCCGGCTTCGGTTGCGGCGAGTCCAGGCTGGAGGCGCTGGTCGGCTTCGACGATGCGCGCAAGATGTTCGACCTGTCGCTGGAAGGCCTGCGCTGGCTGCGCGGGCGCATCGAGCGCCACGGCATCGACTGCGACTGGCGCGACGGCCACGCCACCGTGCCGATCAAGCCGCGCCAGCAGGCCGAAGTCGAAGCGGCGATCGAGCACTTCCACACTCGCTACGACTACCCCGTGCAGTGGTGGGACCGCGAGCGCCTGCGCGAGCAATTGGCCAGCGACCGCTACCTGGGTGCGATGTACGACCCGCAAAGCGGCCACCTGCATCCGCTGCGATACGCGCTGGGTCTGGCCCGCGCGGCGCTGGACGCCAGTGTGCGCATCCACGAGGGCTCGAAGGTGACCGCCCTGCAGCACGGCGCGCGGCCAGTGTTGCGGACCGCGCACGGCGAAGTGCAGTGCGAGTTCGCCGTCATCGCCGGCAACGCGCTGATGCACGGCATCGCCCCGGAACTGGAATCGCGGATCATGCCGGTCGGCACCTACATCGGCGCCACCGCGCCGCTGGGCGAGGAACGTGCACGCGCGCTGATCCGCAACGACATGGCGGTGGCCGACACCAACTGGGCGCTGGACTATTTCCGCCTCAGCCGCGACCACCGCCTGCTGTTCGGCGGTCGCGCCAGTTATTCCACCCTGCCGCCGCCGGACCTGCGCGGCACCATGACCCGGCGTATGCGCGCAGTGTTCCCGCAGCTGCACGACGTGGAGATCGAATACGTCTGGGGCGGCATGATCGACATTTCGCTGAACCGCGCCCCGCACTGGGGCCGACTGCGCGACAACGTGTACTTTGCCCAGGGCTTTTCCGGCCACGGCCTGATCGCCACCGGGCTGGCCGGCACGCTGATCGCCGAGGCCATCCGCGGCCAGTCCGAGCGGCTGGACCTGTTCGCAAGAATCCCGCACCAACCGTTCCCCGGCGGTCGCGCGCTGCGCACGCCACTGCTGGTCGCGGCGATGGCCTGGTACAAGCTGCGCGACGCATTATGGTGAGCCCGACATAGTCGCCACGCTATGCTGGCAGCGTCACACGATGCCGGGCCAGATGCGTGCAAAAGGTTCCGCCACTGCTGCTCGAAGGTGTGCGTTTCGACAAACCCGAACGCCTCGCCTATCCCGATGCCGGCCTTCGTCTGGGCGACGTGGCCCGCTATTACCATGCGGTGGCGCCGCGCCTGCTGATGGAAGCCGCCGGGCGCCCGCTGTCGCTGCTGCGTTGCCCGGACGGGATCGCCGGCGAATGCTTCTTCCAGCGCCATCCCGGCGCCGGCATGGGCGATCGCGTCCATCGCGTGCCACTGCGCGAGAAGGATGGCGATCTCGCCGACTACCTGTATATCGACGATGTCCGCGGCCTGCTGCAGCTGGTCCGGCTGGGCGCGTACGAATTCCACGCCTGGGGCTCGCCGGCTGCAACGCCCGATCGCCCGGACCGACTGGTCTTCGACCTGGATCCCGGCGCCGGCGTGCCGTGGACCGAACTGGTTGCCTGCGCGCGCCTGATCCGCGACCGGCTGCAAGCACATGGCCTGCGCAGCTTCGTGCGCCTGAGCGGCGGCAAGGGCGTGCATGTGGTCGCGCCATTCGCACCGGGACCAGACTGGATGCAGGCCAAGGCGTTCTGCGAACGCATCGCGCGCGGACTGGCACGCGAGCAACTGCAACGCTACGTGGCCAGCGCCGGCAAGCGGCTGCGCACCGGTCGCATCTTCATCGACTGGCTGCGCAATACCCGCAGCGCAACCAGCATCGCCAACTGGTCGCTGCGCGCCCGTCCCGGCGCACCGGTCGCCATGCCGTTGCGCTGGGACGAACTGGGCGCCAGCCGCAGTGGCGGCGACTACCCGATGGCACGCGCGCTGCGACGTGCGTCACGTTTGCGCAGCGACCCCTGGGATGGCATCGCGACGCTGCGGCAATCGCTGCCGGCCTGAGACGCAACGGATCCACCGCACGCTCTGATCTGGATCAATGCCGCCATCCGACCCGACACCTAGAGTCCCCGCCGAACATCGCGCCGCATGCGCCGATCCACAGGGGACATCCGATGGCATTGCTTATCTGGCAGGACAATCTCAACACCGGCATCGAGATCATCGACGGGCAGCACCAGCGCATCGTCGAAATGATCAACCAGCTGCACAACGCGCAGGTCGGCGGCCACGGCAACGTGCTGGTTGGCGAGGTGCTGGACGAACTGATCGACTACACGCTGTCGCACTTCGCCTTCGAGGAAGAGCTGATGGAAGAAGCCGGCTACCCGTTCCATGCCGCACACAAACGCGTGCACGACATTTTCACCAAGCGGGTCAGCGAATACCGGATGCGCTTCCAGTCCGGCGAGGACGTCACCGACGAACTGAAGGGCATGCTGTCGCGCTGGCTGTTCAACCACATCCGCAGCGACGACAAGGCCTACGCGGAAACGGTCAAGCAGCACCTCAACCACTTCGCCCGCACCCACCAGGAAGGCGGCTGGCTGGGCCGCACGCTGAAGCGGCTGTTCAAATAATCGGGCTCAATCAATGCCGCGGCGCGGCACGAACAGCAGCGCCAGCAGGGTCAGGCCGGCCATCCCGGCCAGGTAGTAACCCACCGACGCCAGGCCATGCCGCTCGCCCAGCATGGTGGCGATGTACGGCGCCGGCGAGGCGCCGATGATGCCGGCCATGTTGAACGCCAGCGAAGCGCCGGTATAGCGCACCCGGGTCGGGAACAGCTCGGACAGGATGGTGCCGCAGGGTCCGTAGGTCAGGCCCATCGCGCCCAGCCCGATGGCGAGGAAGGCGAGCACGCCCCAGTCGCTGCCGGATTCGAACAGCGGCGCGAAGGCGAAGCCGAACAGGATGATCAGCACCGTCGCCGCGACCATCGCCTGCCAACGCCCGTAGCGGTCGGCGTACAGCGCCGACAGCGGGATGGTGGCGGCGAAGAACAGCACCCCGACCATCTGCAGCAACAGGAAGTGTTCGCGGCCGTAGCCCAGTTTCGAAGTGCCCCAGCTCAGCGAGAACACCGTCATCAGGTAGAACAGCACGAAGGTGGCGACCAGCGCCAGGGTGCCGGCCAGCAGCAGGCCGGGATGTTCGCGCAGCACCGTCAGCATCGGCAGCTTGGCGCGTTCGCCGCGCTCCAGGGTCTTCTGGAAATCCGGGGTCTCGGTGATCTTCAGCCGCACCCACAGCCCGACCATCACCAGCGCCGCGCTGGCCAGGAACGGGATGCGCCAGCCCCAGGCCATGAACTGCGCATCGTCCAGCAATTCGGTCAGCAGCAGGAAGATTCCGGTCGAGCACAGGAAACCGATCGGCGCGCCGAGTTGCGGAAACATGCCGTACCAGGCGCGCTTGCCCGGCGGCGCGTTCTCGGTCGCCAGCAGCACCGCGCCGCCCCATTCGCCGCCCAGGCCCACGCCCTGCCCCAGCCGGCACAGCGCCAGCAGCAGCGGTGCGGCGATGCCGATCTGCCCGTAGGTCGGCAACAGGCCGATCGCCACCGTCGAGATGCCCATCGTCAGCAAGGCCGCGACCAAGGTCGCCTTGCGGCCAACGCGGTCGCCGAAATGACCGAACAGCGCCGAGCCGAACGGCCGCGCGATAAAGGCCAGGGCGAAGGTGGCGAAGGATTTCAGGGTCGCCGAGGCGGCGTCGCCCTCGGGGAAGAACAGGTGCGGGAAGACGATGACCGCCGCGGTGGCGTAGATGTAGAAATCGAAGAACTCGATGGTGGTGCCGATCATGCTGGCGAACAGCACCCGAGCCTTCGAGTTGCCCGCGGGATGGGCGGCGTGCGTGGCGGTCATGCATCATCCGGTGTGCGAAACCGGGCGATTCTGCCAGATTCGCCGCGCCGCCGCCTTTCGGCCCGTCGGTTCACCCGGCCGGATTCACCAGCACCGGGGCATCGCGGTAGTACTGCGGAAACACCTTCTGCAGCTGCCGCAGCTTGGGCGCGTCGTGGAACATGATGTACGGCGAATGCGGATTCCGGGTCATGTAGTCCTGGTGGTAGTCCTCGGCCGGGTAGAAGGCCGTGTACTTCTCCACGTTGGTCGCCAGCGGGCGCGGAAAATACTTCGCCGCGTCGAGCTGCTCGATGTAGGCATGCGCGACCCGGCTCTGGGTCGGCGTGGTCGGGAAGATCGCCGACCGGTACTGGGTGCCCACGTCCGGCCCCTGCCGGTTCAGTTCGGTCGGGTCGTGGACCACGCCAAAGAAGATCCGCAGCAGGGTGCCGTAACTGACCTCGGCCGGGTCGTAGGTGATGTACACCGACTCGGCATGGCCGGTGCGGCCGCTGCTGACCATTTCATAGCGTGCATGGCTGGCGTTGCCGCCGGCGTAACCGGACATGACCTGCTTGACCCCGCGCACATGCTGGAACACGCCCTGCACGCCCCAGAAGCAGCCGCCGGCGAAGATCGCCACCTGGTTGCCGGGCTTGCCGACCGCTTCGTCCAGTTCCGGCGCCGGCACCACCGCCATCGGGGTCGCCGCCATCTTGCCGTCGTCGCGATCGGCGCCGTGGCCGCTGCACTGCCAGACCAGCAACGCCGACAGGGCGATCAGCCCGCCGATCAGATAGCGCCAGCCGCGCCCCCTCGTCATCGTGGTGGAAACATTGCTCATGATTCACACTCCTTGTCCGTTGCCGTCTTCAACCGAAGGTGAAGGCATAGGCCGCCGCGCCGGGGTCGAGGAATTCGATCTCGAACGTGCGCTCGCCGATCTCGCCCGGTTGCCGCAGCAATTGATAGAGGCGTTGTTCGGTCACCGTACCGTTGCCGTCGGCGTCCACGTCGACCCCGGCCGCCGCACCCGGCGCCTGGCCGTCGATGCGCACGCGGAAACGCACCGGCGTGCCGTCCGCGCCCGGACCCAGCACCAGGTGCAGGTCGCGGGCCTGGAAACGGAAGGCGATCCGGCCACCCGCGCCCGCGTCCACCGCACGCTCGGATTCGACCTGCCAGCGGCCGCCCAGCCCCCAGTCGTTCAACGCCAACTGCGCCGGCAGCGCGTAGTCGACTGCGGTGTCGCGCGCGACCGGCCCGGAGGCGAAGTTCTGCGCGCGCCGGTAGCCCAGGTAGGTTTCGCTCGAGCGCACCTTGTCGAAGTCCGCCGCCTGCTGCACGCCGTCGGCGCGCACCGTCGCCATCGGCGCATCGTCCAGCCCGGACGCGCCGGCTTCGCGCAGCAGCTGGCGGATCACCCGCTCGGATTCGTCGTACTTGCCTTCGCCGAAATGGTGGTAGCGGATGCGACCCTGCGCATCGATGAAGTAGTGCGCCGGCCAGTAGTGGTTGTCGAACGCCTTCCACACCGCATAGTCGTTGTCGATCGCCACCGGATAGTCGATGCCCAGATCGCGCAGCGCCTTGTGCACGTTGTCCACGTCGCGCTCGAAGGCGAACTCCGGCGTGTGCACGCCGATCACCACCAGCCCCTGCTCGCGGTACTTGGCCTCCCATGCCTTCACGTACGGCAGGCTGCGCAGGCAGTTGATGCACGAATAGGTCCAGAAATCGACCAGCACCACCTTGCCGCGCAGCGCGGCGGCGTCCAGCGGTGGCGAATTGAGCCACTGCACCACACCGTCCAACGGCGGCATCGCACCCTCGTCGCCCAGCGATTCCGGGTCGCTCATCCGCGCCATTCCGGCCACCTGATCGGAACGCCCGCCAAGCTTCTCGACCAGCGACTGCTCCAGTCCGCCGGTCGAGGCGGTGGAGATGCGCGCCAGCACGCCGGTGTCCAGACCGAAGGCGATCGCCAGCGCGCCCAGCAGCATCGCCGCGCCGAGGCCACGGCGGATCCATTCACCCACGCCCAGCGAGCGCTTCATCGCCTCGAACACCTTGCCGCCCAGCAGCAAGGCCAGCGCCAGCGAGGTCGCCGCGCCCAGCCCGTAAGCCAGCAGCAGCAGGGTCGAATCTGCGCTGGCGCCCTTCACCGCCGCGCCGGTCAGCACCAGGCCCAGGATCGGCCCGGCGCACGGCGCCCACAGCAGGCCGGTGGCGATGCCGAGCAGGAACGAGGCGCCCGGCCCGATCCCGCCCTGCGCCTGCGCCTTGCCGTAGATGCGGTTGCCGACCCGGACCAGCGGGCGCGACAAGCGCGTGGCCAGCGACGGGAACAGCAGGCTCAGGCCGAACACCGCCACCAGCGCCAGCGCAATCCAGCGTCCGTACTGGTTGGCCGCCACCACCCAGCCGCCGCCGACCGCGGCCAACGTGGCGACCAGGGCGAAGGTCGCGACCATGCCGGCCAGCAGCGGCAGGCTGCTGCGCCAGAACGGCTGCCCGGCGCCGGAAAACACGAACGGCAGCACCGGCAGGATGCAGGGGCTGAGGATGGTCAGCACGCCACCCAGATAAGCCAGCAGGAACAACAGCATGTCGCTTCCTCGTGATCGGGAACGGAACCGCGGCGGCGCTCAGACCAGCGCCGGCTGCGGATGGAAACTCATCGCTGCGCCGTTCATGCAGTAGCGCAGGCCGGTCGGTCGCGGACCGTCATTGAACACGTGGCCGAGATGGCCGCCGCAGCGACGGCAATGCACTTCGGTGCGGACCATGCCCAGGCTGCGGTCGCTGCGCGTGCCGACCGCGTTCTCCAGCGGCTGCCAGAAGCTGGGCCAGCCGGTGCCACTGTCGAACTTGGTGCGCGAGGAAAACAGCGGCAGCGCGCAGCCGGCACAGGCGAACACGCCGCCGCGGTGCTCGTCGTTCAGCGGGCTGGAAAACGGCCGTTCGGTGCCGTGCTCGCGCAGCACGTAGTACTGCATCGGGCTCAGCCGGCGCTTCCATTCGGCATCGCTGTAGCTGATCTCGAAGGTCTCGGCCTCGCGTGCCTGCGCCTCGGGCGCGCGTACCGCCAACCGCAGCAGGCCGGCGCCGCCCAGCAGCGCGGCTGCACTGCCGCCCGTCGCGATCAGGAAATCCCTTCGGCTGCTCATCGTGTCCACCTCGTTCGGCTCCGGCCCGTTCCGGATGGGCGCAGACTAGCCCGGCACGGTTCCCCAAGTCCTCACGCAGGTTTAAACATTCCGTGACAAACGGCCGCCGTGGCTCCGGCACAATGTATCCATTCAGGTTTCCCGGATGTTCCATACCGTGCCGAACGAAGCGTCCCGACGCATCCTGCTGGTGGAAGACGATGCCCACATCGCCGAGCTGCTGGCCATGCACCTGCGCGAGGAACACTACGACGTGGTCCATTGCGACCATGGCGGCGATGCGCTGCGCCGGCTGCAGCAGGAGGACTGGGACGCGCTGGTGTTGGACCTGATGCTGCCCGGCGTGTCCGGGCTGGACATCTGCCGCCAGGCGCGCGAGCGCAACCGCTACCTGCCGATCGTCATCATCAGCGCACGCGCCAGCGAGACCCACCGCATCCTCGGCCTGGAACTGGGCGCGGACGATTACCTGGCCAAGCCGTTCTCGGTGCTGGAACTGGTCGCGCGGGTCAAGGCGCTGTTCCGCCGCGTCGATGCGCTGGCGCGCGAGGCGCGAATCGACGCCGGGGTGCTGGAATGCCACGACGTCGCCATCGACCCGGTCGCGCGCCAGGCCAGCCTGCGCGGGCAACCGCTGGATCTGCCGCCGCGCGAATTCGACCTGCTGCACTTCTTCGTCCGCCACCCCGACCAGGTGTTCTCGCGCATGCAACTGCTGGACGCGGTCTGGGGCCACAACCACGAAGGCTACGAACACACCGTCAATACCCACATCAACCGGCTGCGTTCGCGGATCGAGGACGATCCGGCGCAACCGGCGCGGATCCTGACCGTCTGGGGCAGCGGCTACCGCTTCGCCTCGCAACAGGGTAGCGGCGCATGAAGCTGGACCTGACCCGAAAACTGTCGCTGGTATTCGCCGCCCTGCTGCTGGTGTGCAGCGGCACCTCGGCCTGGCTGCAACTGCGCGCCACCCGCATCCACGAGCAGGAAGTCGTGCAAGGACTGTCGCGCGGGCTGGCCGAGCACATCGCCGGCCATACCCAACTGATGGATGCCAACGGTCTGATGCCGAACGCGGTCGAGCGTCTGTTCGGCCAGTTGATGGCGGTCAATCCCAGCGTCGAGGTCTATCTGCTCGACGACGATGGCCGCATCACCGGCCACGCCGCGCCGGCCGGCAGCCTGCGCCGCGACCGCGTCGATCTTGCCCCCGTGCATCGCTTCATCGACGGCGCGGCATTGCCGATCCTCGGCGACGACCCGCGCAGCGCCGGTGGCCGCAAGGTGTTCAGCGCCGCGCCGCTGCAAGTGGACGGCCGCGACCGCGGCTATGTCTACGTGGTCCTGCTCGGCCAGGCGCACGACCGTTTCGCCGTGCGCGGCGCGACCAGCGCGGCGCTGGACCTGGCGCTGTGGTCGATCGGCCTGGTCGCCCTGCTGTGCCTGTTCGCCGGCCTGACCGCGTTCGCCCTGATCACCCACCCGTTGCGCAAGCTCACCGACGAAGTGCGCCGCTTCGACGCCGCCGGTGAGCCGGTGCCGCCGCCGACCGACGAAGTCGCTGGCGGCAGCAACGATGAAATCTCGGTGCTGCGCCGCGCCTTCCACCAGATGACCGTGCGACTGGGCGAACAATGGCGCGCATTGACCCGGCAGGACCGCGAGCGCCGCGAATTCCTCGCCAACATCTCGCACGATCTGCGCACGCCGCTGTCTTCGCTGCACGGCTATCTGGAAACCCTGCTGCTGAAGGACGCCACGCTGGCGCCGGACGAACGTCGCCGCTATCTGGGCATCGCCCTGGACCAGAGCCGCAAGGTCGGCACGCTGGCGCGTTCGCTGTTCGAACTGGCGCGGCTGGAACAGGGTTTCGTGCAGCCGGAATGGGCCGACTTCGCCGTCACCGACCTGGTGCAGGACGTGTTGCAGAAATTCGAGCTGGATGCCGGCTCGCGTCAGGTCACGCTGAAGGCCGATGCGGTTCCGCCGCTGCCGGCCGTGCATGCCGACCTCGGCCTGGTGGAACGGGTACTGACCAACCTGATCGACAATGCATTGCGGCACGTACCGGCCGGTGGCGACATCACCATTGCCCTGGCCGCGCGCGAACACGGGGTGGAAGTGCAGGTCAGCGACAGTGGACCGGGCATCCCGGCCGATCTTCGCGAACGCCTGTTCCGCCGCGCCGATGACGACGATGCAACGCTACCGAACAGCAGCCGCCCCGACGGCGGCCTCGGCCTGCGCATCGTGCAGCAGATATTGCAACTGCACGGCAGCCGGCTGGAACTGCTCGACCTGCCCGGCCGCGGCGCCGCCTTCCTCTTCATGCTCCCCCGCGCCGACCGCACCCGCCCCCTGTAGGGGCAGCGCAAGCCGCGATGAGGCGTACAGGTTGGGGGCAGGACGTCGCAGAAGGATGATCAGAACTCCAGAGTCACGGACTCTCCTACGGACAATCCCCGCCAATGCTGATCCAATGCTTCAATCCGCTCGCGTACGGCAAGAATATCCTCGGGACTGACAGGTAAGGGCGGGCATTCGCGGGCACGGCAAGTCACCCGGTACAGATCGATCATGTCTTTTGGGGAACTGTCGCCGCCTGACCAGGCATCACCCTGAAACACTTCCACCAAGCGCTCCACACCATCGCTTTCCGACTCCGACACCACCTGGAAGCTGGCAGCTTCCCCATCACGGACGCGGCCAAGAAAGCCATGCTTGTGCAAGGTGCTTTCGACAGCGTAATGCACCATGTCATGCGGAATGATCTTCTGCTTTGGGCAATCGATGACCTCTTCCTTACCATCACGGAAGATCGACATGCGGTCATTCTTTCCACTGCCTTTGGTGAAGATGATTTTCACTTCTGCGCTCTAGTCACCCGATCACCAAGTGTCGCGAATCGGCGTCATCACGAAGGATACATAGACTGGAGTTCGCAAGCTTGCTCCAACCTAAGCTTTACAGCACATAGGTTGGGGTGAGCCTACGAACCCCAACACTTCTCACTCACCGGCACCGGTTGCTCCTGTACGCAACATTATTTCCGCTCGCCAGCTTCAAAACCATCCGTCATACCGGCCGCCCAATCTTCCGACATCAATCCCTGTCGGATATATCGATGTATCGAACTGTACTGCCAATCCGACGCTCTGGACACATGGCCATGCTTCACCGGATTGATATGCACGTAATCCACGTGCCGCTGCAAATCATCCTCGTCCACGACCAAGTGTTCCCAGAACCGTCTCTGCCATATCCCCCGCTCTCCCTTGCGACGACGTGAGGCGCGAATCCACTCGTCCTTCGGTAGCCTTCTTGAAAAGCCTGCCTTGATCAGCATCCAGCGGGTCGCACAATCGCCATCGCCTTCAGGCAAGGTCCACACGGCATGCAAATGTTCCGGCAATACCACCCACGCAAGAATATCGAACGGATGCGCCTGCTTCACTCTGCGCGTTACGGCCCGCAGCACATCGACGTGATCCGTCAGCAACGTGCGTGAACGATCAGCCAAATTAACCGTGAAGAAGTACGTGCCTCCTGGCTGATGGCTTCGCCGATATTCCATATCGGAGACATCATCTCCCCGTGTGTTGGGGTTCGCAAGCTCACCCCAACCTATGCGCTGTTGGACATACGAGTGAGCATCCTATCGCGGCTTACGCCGCTCCTACAGAGTGTCGGTAAGACTGGACGCCTGAATCCATTCCTCACGCATCCAGATTGATCCAGGTCGCCTTGACCTCGGTGTATTTCTCGAAGGCGTGCAGCGACTTGTCGCGGCCGTTGCCGGATTGCTTGTAGCCGCCGAACGGGGCGGTCATGTCGCCGCCGTCCCAGTAGTTGACCCACACGCTGCCGGCGCGCAGCTTGCGCGCCACCCGGTGCGCGCGGCTGATGTCGCGCGTCCACACCCCGGCAGCCAGACCGAATTCGGTGTCGTTGGCCAGCCGCAACGCTTCGGCCTCGTCGTCGAAGCCGATCACCGACAGCACCGGGCCGAAGATTTCCTCGCGGCTGATCGTGTGCCCATGCTCGACCTCGTCGAACACGGTCGGCTCGACGTAGCAACCACCGGCCACCACGTCGGCGCGCTTGCCGCCCAGCACCAGTTTCGCGCCTTCGCTGACGCCCTTCTCGATGTAGCCAAGCACGCGCGCGGTCTGGCCTTCGTCCACCAGCGCGCCCATCGGCGCACCCGGCTCCAGCGGGTGCCGCGGGTGCATGCGCCGGCCAGCCTCGACCACGGCGGCGACGAATTCATCCTTGACCGAACGCTGTACCAGCAGCCGCGACGCCGCCGTACACACTTCGCCCTGGTTGTAGAAGATGCCCATCGCCGCGGCCTCGGCCGCCTTGCCCAGGTCGGGCGCGTCGGCGAACACGATGTTGGGGCTCTTGCCGCCGCACTCCATGTACGCGCGCTTCATGTTGGAGCGACCGGAACACTGCAGCAGGTGCTTGCCGACCGCGGTGGAGCCGGTGAACACCAGCCCGTCCACGTCCATGTGCAGGGCCAGCGGCTCGCCGGCGCCCTTGCCGAAGCCGGGCACCACATTCAGCACGCCCGGCGGCATGCCGGCCTTGATGGCGATCTCGGCCAGTCGGATCGCGGTCAGCGGCGATTTCTCCGACGGCTTGAGCACCACCGAATTGCCGGTGGCCAGCGCCGGCGCCAGCTTCCAGATCGCCATCAGCAGCGGGAAATTCCACGGCACGATGGCGCCGACCACGCCCAGCGACTCGCGGGTGACCAGACCCAGTTCGTCCGGCCCGGTCGGCGCCACCTCGCCGTAGACCTTGTCCAGCGCCTCGCCGGTCCAGGCCATGCAGCGGACGCTGGCGGCCACGTCGACGTTGCGCGCATCACCGACCGGCTTGCCCATGTCCAGCGATTCCAGCAGCGCCAGTTCGTCGCCGTGTTGTTCGATCAATTGGGCGAAGCGGGCCACGATCTTCTTGCGGTGCGATGGCTTGGCCTCCGACCAGGCGCCGGATTCGAAGCTGCGCCGCGCCGAGGCCACCGCGCGGTCGATGTCCTCCGCCTCGCATTCGGCGACCTGGCCGAGCGAACGGCCGTCGATCGGACTGATGCAGTCGAAGGTCTTGCCGGAGGCGGCATCGACGTAGTGGCCGTCGATGAAGGCCTGGGTGCGGATGTCCAGGCCGTCGGCCAGGGCCTGCCAGCTGTCGCGGGTGCGCGGTGCGTTCATGCTTGCTGCTCCATCGTGAAGTTGCCCGCCGGCAAGGATCGGCAGGCTCAGAACGTGGCCGGGGTGTTGGCGCTGAAGATCACCGCTTCGCCCTGACCGACATTGCGGAACCGGTGCGGCACCCGGCTTTCGAAATAATAGGCCTCGCCGGCGCGCAGCACGCGCACCTGTTCGCCGACCGTCACCTCGACCTCGCCGGACACCACCACCCCGCCTTCCTCGCCGTCGTGGACCAGCATGGTGTCGCCGGTGTCGCTGCCAGGCGGCATGACTTCGCGCAGGATGCACATCTGCCGCTGCGGGTGTTTCTGCCCGACCAGGTAGTAATGAATGCCGTTGCTGCCCACGTCCGGCAGTTCCCCGTCGGCGTAGAACGGCCCGTCCGGCGAGTCGTGACCCAGGTCCAGGGTGAAGAAGTCGGCCAGCGAAATCGGAATCCCGTCCAGCACCTTCTTCAGCGAACTGACCGAGGGGCTGACCTTGTTCTGTTCGATCAGGGAGATGGTGCTGTTGGTGACCCCGACCCGTTTGGCCAGCTCGCGCTGGCTCAGGGACTTGGATTTGCGAACCAGTTGCAGGCGGGCGCCTATATCCATCTCACCTTCCGGTCATGCGTTCGGGTGTGCGCAGATACTTTACATCCGCGCTTGTCATGGCCAGTTTAACCCTGATTTCCTCCCCTGTTGTAAAGTTTTTTCAACGCGCTAAGCTGTGCTCCACCTCCCCAGCCAACCTCCGGCCAGCGCCCATGAACACTCCCCTTTCCGCCGCCGATCTGGCGGACTACTACAGCCGGCAGTCGCAACAGGCTCCGGAGTCGCTGGACGCGTTCTGGATGCCGTTCACGGCCAACAAGCAGTTCAAGGACGCCCCGCGCCTGCTGGCCAGCGCCGCGGGCATGCATTACCGCTCGGTCGACGGCCGCGAGATCCTCGACGCCACCGCCGGGCTGTGGTGCTGCAACGCCGGCCATGCGCGGCCGCGGATCGTCGAGGCGGTCCGCCAGCAGATCGGCACGCTGGACTTCGCCCCCAACTTCTCGATGAGCTCACCGCTGCCGTTCATCCTGGCCAAGCGGCTGGCCGAGATCACCCCCGGCAACCTCAACCACGTGTTCTATGCCAACTCCGGCTCGGAAGCGGTGGACAGCGCGCTGAAGATCGCCCTGGCCTACCACCGCGCCCGCGGCGAAGGCCAGCGCACCCGCCTGATCGGCCGCGAGAAGGCCTACCACGGGGTCGGCTTCGGCGGCATCTCGGTCGGCGGACTGCCCAACAACCGCAAATGGTTCGGCCCCGGCCTGCCGGCGGTCTCGCACATCCGCCATACCCTGGACCTGCAGCGCAACGCCTTCTCGCAGGGCCTGCCGGCGCACGGCATCGAGCTGGCCGAGGATCTGGAGCGGCAGATCGCGCTGTACGACGCCTCGACCATTGCCGCGGTCATCGTCGAGCCGATTTCCGGTTCGGCCGGCGTGATCATCCCGCCGGAAGGCTATCTGCAGCGGCTGCGGGAAATCTGCAGCAAGCACGGCATCCTGCTGATCTTCGACGAAGTCATCACCGGCTTCGGCCGGGTCGGCAAGCCGTTCGCCGCGCAGCGCTTCGGCGTGCAGCCGGACATGATCACCGCGGCCAAGGGCATCACCAATGGCTGCGTGCCGATGGGTGCGGTGTTCGTCTCCGACGACATCCACCAGGCCTTCATGCAGGGCCCGGACAACGCCATCGACCTGTTCCACGGCTACACCTATTCCGGCCACCCGCTGGCCTGCGCCGCCGCGCTGGCCACGCTGGACACCTACGCCGAGGAAAACCTGTTCGACAAGGCGATCGAGCTGGGCGACTACTGGCAGCAGGGCATCCATTCGCTGCAGGGCCTGCCCAACGTCATCGATATCCGCAACTACGGCCTGATCGGCGCGGTCGAACTGGCCCCGCGCGCCGGCGCGCCCGGCAGCCGCGGCTACGACGTGTTCGACCACGCATTTCGCCATGGCGACATGCTGACCCGGGTGACCGGCGACGTGATCGCGTTGTCGCCGCCTCTGATCCTGGAGAAGCCGCACATCGACCAGATCTTCTCGCGCCTGGCCGACGCCCTGCGCGCCACCGCCTGACTCGTCGTTCCCTGTCCACGCCGAAGCGCTCCCCACACGCGCGGCTCCACTTCGCATCCATCGAGAATCGAAAAATGCTCATCGGCGTCCCCAAGGAAATCAAAAACCACGAGTACCGCATCGGCCTGACCCCGGCCGGCGCCCGCGAACTGGTCGCCAACGGTCACCAGGTCATCGTCCAGCGCGACGGCGGCAAGGCCATCGGCCTCGACGACGACCAGTACCTCAAGGCCGGCGCGCAGATCGTCGACAGTGCGGAAGAGGTCTTCGCCCGTGCCGACATGGTCATCAAGGTCAAGGAGCCGCAGCCCGGCGAGTGCGCGATGCTGCGTCCCGGCCAGGTGCTGTACACCTACCTGCACCTGGCGCCCGACCCGGAACAGACCGCCGCGCTGGTCAAGTCCGGCGCCACCTGCATCGCCTATGAGACGGTCACCGATTCGCGCGGCGGCCTGCCGCTGCTGACGCCGATGTCCGAGGTCGCCGGACGCATGTCGATCCAGGCCGGCGCGCATGCGCTGGAGAAGGCCCAGGGCGGTTCCGGCGTGCTGCTGGGCGGCGTGCCGGGGGTGAAGCCGGCCGAAGTGCTGGTGATCGGCGGCGGCGTGGTCGGCATCAACGCCGCGCGCATGGCGATGGGTTTGAACGCGCACGTCACCGTGCTCGACCGTTCGCTGGACCGGCTGAAATACCTGGACGAACTGTACGGGCACCAGCTGACCACCCTGTATTCGACCCGCGATGCCATCGAGGAACGCCTGCCGTACACCGATCTGGTGATCGGCGCGGTGCTGATCCCCGGCGCCGCCGCGCCCAAGCTGGTGTCGCGCGAGCAGCTCAGGCTGATGCGTCCCGGTTCGGTGCTGGTGGACGTGGCCATCGACCAGGGCGGCTGCTTCGAGACCAGCAAGGCGACCACCCACCAGCAGCCCACCTACGAAGTCGACGGCATCATCCATTACTGCGTGGCCAACATGCCCGGCGGCGTGGCCCGTACCTCGACCTTCGCCCTGACCAACGCCACCCTGCCGTTCGCCGTGCAACTGGCCAACAAGGGTGCGAAGCAGGCCCTGCTCGACGACCCGCACCTGCTCAACGGCCTCAACGTGCACGCCGGCAAGGTCACCTACCAAGCCGTGGCCCGCGACCTGGGTTACGACTACGTGCCGGCGGCGCAGGCGCTGGCGTAATCATTCATCCCGCTTGTCTGCAGGAGCGGTGTAAGCCGCGATGAAGTTTCAGCAGTAAAGCCGGTCGCGGCTTTCACCGCTCCTGCAGGCACCGCTCCCGCAGGGATCCATCCGCCGGAGACATCGCATGACCACGACCCTTCCCCACTTCATCGGCGGCCAGCGCATCGACGCCGGCCAGCGTCACGGCGACGTCTTCGATCCGGCCACCGGCCAGGTTGCTGCGCGGGTGCCGCTGGCCTCGGCCGACGATGTGACCCGCGCCGTGGACGCCGCCGCCGCCGCGTTCCCGGGCTGGGCCGCGACCACGCCGCTGAACCGCGCGCGGGTGATGTTCCGCTTCAAGGAACTGCTGGAGCGCCACGCCGACGACCTGGCCGCCTGCATCACCGCCGAACACGGCAAGGTGCTGTCCGATGCGCGCGGCGAAGTGACGCGCGGACTGGAGGTGGTCGAGTTCGCCTGCGGCATTCCGCACCTGGTCAAGGGCGAACACTCGATGGATGTCGGCCGCGAGGTCGATTCGTGGACCGAATACGCGCCGCTCGGCGTGGTCGCCGGCATCACCCCGTTCAACTTCCCGGCGATGGTGCCGCTGTGGATGCTGCCGGTGGCGCTGGCCTGCGGCAACAGCTTCATCCTCAAGCCGTCCGAACGCGATCCCTCGGCCTCGCTGCTGCTGGCCGAACTGCTGCAACAGGCCGGCCTGCCCGACGGCGTGTTCAACGTGGTCCACGGCGACAAGGTGGCGGTGGACGCGCTGCTGGACGAACCGCGTGTGCAGGCGATCAGCTTCGTCGGTTCCACCCCCATCGCCGAATACATCTACGCGCGCGGTTCGGCCAACGGCAAGCGGGTGCAGGCGCTGGGCGGCGCCAAGAACCACATGGTGGTGCTGCCCGACGCCGATCTCGACGGGGCGGTATCGGCCCTGCTCGGTGCCGGTTACGGTTCGGCCGGCGAGCGCTGCATGGCGATCTCGGTCGCGGTCTGCGTCGGCGACGCCACCGCCGATGCCTTGGTCGCCAAGCTGGCGCCGCGGGTCGCCGCGCTGAAGGTCGGCCCCGGCTGCCAGGACCCGGAGATGGGGCCGCTGGTCACCGCCGCGCATCGCGACAAGGTGCGCGGCTACGTCGATGCCGGCGTGGCCGAAGGCGCGCAACTGGTGGTCGACGGCCGCGGGCTGGCAGTCGAAGGTCATGCCGAAGGCTTCTTCCTCGGCGGCTGCCTGTTCGACCGCGTGCAACCCGGCATGCGCATCTACCGCGAGGAAATCTTCGGTCCGGTGCTGTGCGTGATGCGGGTGCCCGACCTGGAGACCGCACTGCAACTGGTCAACGCGCACGAATACGGCAACGGCACCGCCATCTTCACCCGCGACGGCGGTGCCGCGCGCGAATTCTCGCATCGCGTGCAGGCGGGCATGGTCGGCATCAACGTGCCGATCCCGGTACCGATGGCCTTCCACAGTTTCGGCGGCTGGAAGCGTTCGATCTTCGGTCCGCTGCACGTGCATGGCCCGGATGGCGTGCGTTTCTACACCCGTCTCAAGACCGTCACCGCGCGCTGGCCAGACACCCACGCGGCCGAGTTCGCGATGCCGACAATGAAATAGCCGCACCTACCGGTCACCCTCGTCCCGGCCAACGACGAGCGGATACGGATCAGGTGACCCGAATGAATCACGATCCCGACGCCGCCTTCGACAGCGGCAGCATCGACCAGGCCTTCACCCGCCCCTCGCCCTACGGCACCCGGGCCGAACCGGCATATTCCGGCGCCCTCAGTTTCCTGCGCCGTCGCTACAGCAAATCCTTGCAGGACGTCGACGTGGCCGTGGTCGGCGTGCCGCTGGACCTGGCCACCACCTACCGCCCCGGCGCACGGCTGGGGCCGCGCGCGATCCGCGCCGCGTCGGTGTCGCTGGCCTGGTGCGCGCCGTATGCCTGGGACTTCGACCCCTGCGAACGCCTGCACGTGATCGACTGGGGCGATGTGCTGTTCGACCACGGCCGCCCGGAGCGGATCGTCGATGCCATCGCCACGATCTTCGCCGAATTCGTCCGCCATGGCGTGGTGCCACTGGCGCTGGGCGGCGACCACTTCATCAGCTATCCCATCCTGCGCGCACTGTCGGCGGCACACGGGCCACTGTCGTTGATCCACTTCGACGCCCACAGCGACACCTGGCGCGACGAGTCCGGACGCATCGACCACGGCACCATGTTCTTCCACGCCGCCCGCGAAGGGCTGGTCGATCCGGCGCGCTCGATCCAGGTCGGCATGCGCACACTGAACCCGGAAGACCACGGTTTCCAGGTGCTGGACGCACGCTGGCTGCACGAGCACGGCACCGCGGCCTGCATCGAACGCATCCGCCAACGCATCGGCGACCATCCGTGCTACGTCAGCTTCGACATCGACTTCCTCGACCCGTCCTGCGCCCCCGGCACCGGCACCCCGGTGATCGGCGGCTTCGGTACCCATCAGGCTTTGCAGCTGATTCGCGGCCTGGCCGGCCTGAACATGGTCGGCATGGACGTGGTGGAAGTCGCCCCGGCCTACGACCACGCCGAAATCACCGCCCTGGCCGCCGCCTCCATCGCCCAGGAACTGCTGGCCGCGCATGCCAGCCGCTTCGGAGGCCGTGCATAGGTCGGCGGGTGGACAAAACTTGTCCATCCACCGAGCAAATAACCCCGCACGCCGAGCAAATATCCCGGAACACCGGCCTTTTTGCCCGGAGCGCCGAGCTTTTCTCTCGAAATGCCGAGCTTTTTACTCGGCAGCCCGACCTTTTAGCCCGGAGCGCCGACCTTTACGGGCGGCGCCTCGCCATATTCAGGCCGCCCGCCTGGAAAATCGCCCGGGATTCCGCCAATGAAGCCTGAATGGCGGGATGTTTTCCCGAAACGTGAAATGAGGGCACGGGGGCCATAGGTTGGGGTGAGCCTGCGAACTCCAACCTATTCGGACTCCATCACCCTGCAGACTCAAGCGGACAACGCGGGGCACCACCTGCCAGTTCATGCATCCGCACCACCACCGCATTGAAGGTGCGGGCCATCGGCATGCCGCGTTGTGCAAGCACGCGACTGATGGATTCGTAGTAGCGCAAAGTGCCATCGCGCCCACCGGTGAACCGGTCGAAAACCCGGGTCCCCACCGCGGGATCTTCAAGATCGCTCACAATGGTCCTGGCGTTGTGCAGTTTGTCGCAACCCGATACCAGCAACGAAGCTGCCGGCTCTTCGCCCAGATGCCGCAGATACTTCAGTTTCCGCGACCACCAATCCTCGCGCTTCTGTTCCGGCGTTGTTGCCGATGCCTTGGAACTGGCCGTGCCATCGGTGCAATCCCTGACGATTGCAATGACCGCCTCCCCGAAACGCTCGCGGATCAGTGCATCATGCTCCTCGCCGCAATCTTCCAGCACGTCATGCAACAAGCCTGCGATGGCCTGATCCTCATTGCCGTGATACTCCAGCACCAGACTGGAAACCGCCAGCAGGTGGTACAGATACGGAATATTGGAGCCTTTTCGCACCTGTTGCCCATGCGCAACACGCGCATATTCGACCGCTTCCGAAAAGCGCTCGCTGAGTTTGCTCATTATCACTCCCCTGTTCGGATTGGCATGATTCGCTTGTTCCCCGGACACGAAACAAATTACGCCAATGCAATCTCAAAAGCCGCGACATGATCCGGCTGTGCATAAGCCAAGTTTCCTGCCATGACCGCCCCTGATCGCAGTATGCTCCCTGCGGACCCTTTCATTGGATCACCGCCATCGTGACTCACGCCCGCCTCTGGCCGCTGCTGCTCTGTACCCTGCTGATTTCCGTTCCACTGCTTGCCTCCGAACCCGTCGCAACCATACGGGTGGCGTTCGACCGTGACGGCATTACCGATGTGCGGACCACTGGGCTGGCCGATGTGGCGGCCGGACGTGCGGTCACTCCCGATGATCCGGTGCGGATTGCCTCCATCTCCAAACTGGTCGTCACCCTGGGCGTGATGCGGCTGGTCGAACAGGGCAAGCTGGACCTGGACGCCGATGTCTCCGGCTACCTGGGCTGGCCGCTGCGCAACCCGGCCTTTCCGGATACCCCGATCACCCTGCGATTGATGCTGTCGCACCGCTCCAGCCTGACCGACGCTGCCGGCTACTACGCCACCCCGCTGGGCGGCCAGTTGAAGGACACCGTGGATGACCCACGCGCCTGGGATGGCGAACACGCGCCGGGCAGCTACTTCCGCTACACCAACCTCAACTTCCCGCTGGTGGCGATGATGATGGAAAACGTCACCGGCGAGCGCTTCGACACCCTGATGAACCGGCTGGTGATTGCTCCGCTGGGCCTGCATGCCTGCTACAACTGGGAAAGTTGCGACGAAGCCACCGCCGCCCGCGCCGTGGTGCTGTACGACGACGACGGCACTCCCGTGCGCGACGACAACCACGGCCGCAAGCCGGATTGCGCGGTGGTGGTCGGCGAGGACGGCAACTGCGACCTGTCGCGCTGGCAGCCCGGCGAAAACGGGGCGCTGTTCTCGCCGCAGGGCGGTCTGCGCATTTCCGGCAACGATCTGGCCAAGGTCGGCCGTCTGCTGCTGGGCCATGGCGAAGTGGACGGCGTGCGACTGCTGTCGGCCGAATCGCTGGACACCATGCTGCAGCCGGTGTGGGAACTGGATGACGGTAACGGCCTCGGTCACGAGGAAGACGACACCGGCGAACCCGGCGGCGCACTGGCCTTCTTCTGCCGCTATGGCCTGGCCGTGCAGACTCTTGCCACCCCGCGCCCCGGTTGCGGCGACGATCCATTCGGCGACGGCGTCACCCGTATCGGCCATTCCGGCAGCGCCTACGGCCTGCACTCCGGGTTGTGGGTCGATCCGGCCAGCGGCACCGGCGTGGCCTTCTTCGCCACCGGCGTCGGTAGTGCGCCGAACGGCACGCATTCGGCGTTCACCGATATCGAGGAAGCGCTGGCCACCGGCAAGGCCACTCCCTGATCGACGCGCACCTCTCGCTTCTCTCCACTCCGTATTGCCCCCTCTCCCGCATGCGGGAGAGGGTTGGGGGGTGAGAGCCAGGCTTGGCTGAGAGCAAGAGCCCTACTCGTCGTCATCCCGGCGCAAGCCGGGATGACGAAACAAAGGACATGACGGTTCTTCGGTCGTCATGCCCTCACAAACAAGCCCCCCTGTTTTTCAGATCAATGCGCGCGGCGGATTCCCACCTTCGCGGGATGACGAAGCCAAGGCTCAGGACACCTTGGTGAACAACCGCTTGCGCGATATGTGCTTGCCGGACAGCATGAATTCGCCATCGCCCAGGTAGTGCAGGGTCTGCGGCGACTTCGGCGACGGTGCGACATGCGCCTTGACCACGCGGAAAACGAAGAAGTTGTACGCGTCGACCAAGGCATCATCGTGCAACACGCATTCGAAACTGGCGTGGCATTGCGAGAGCAGCGGTGGCTTGACCCGGCTGGCCGCTTCGGTCTGCAAACCGAAGGCCGAGAACTTGTCGACCTCGGTGCCACTGCAATTGCCGATTCTGGAAACGGTATCGACGATGTCGGCGGTGGGCAGGTTCAGTACGCATTCGCCACTGCGACGGATCAGTTCGTGGCTGTGGTTGCCGCCGGAAATCATGCAGCCAACCAACGAAGGCACGAATTCCATCACCGTGTGCCAGCCCAGGGTCATGACATCGCGCTCACCCTGCCATTGCGAGGTGACCAGCAGTATCGGCCCTGGCTCGATATAGCGACGAACCTCCGATACCGGGTAATCCTGCTTGCTTCTGTTCGCCATCGTGCATCTCCGCTGTCTGCCTGTCGATACGATAACGCAGCTGGCGAGTACAGCTAGCGTCGCGTCAATCGCCAAGCGCGGTGGATGCGCGGGTTGCGTTCGAAATCCGGAGGAATGGTCTGCGGGCTGATCTCCTCGCAATGGGCGAACCCGGCCACACCTTCCTCGTCCAGGCGGAAGCGGCGGAAGTTGTTGCTGAAGTACAGCACGCCGCCCGGCGCCAGTCGCGCCACCGCCGCGCGCAACAGACGCAGATGTTCGGCCTGCACGTCGAAATCCTCGGCGCGCTTGGAGTTGGAAAAGGTCGGCGGATCGCAGAACACGATGTCGTATTCGTCCTGCTCGGCTTCCAGCCAACGCAACGCGTCGGCCTGCACCAGCTGGTGCGCGTTGCCACCCAGTCCGTTCAACGCCAGGTTGGCCGCGCACCATTCCAGATAGGTGGCCGACAGGTCCACGCTGGTGGTGCGCGCCGCGCCGGCGACCGCCGCCTGCACGCTGGCCACGCCGGTGTAGCAGAACAGGTTGAGGAAGCGCTTGCCGCGCGCTTCCTGCGCCATCCGTGCGCGCAGTGGGCGGTGGTCGAGGAACAGGCCGGTGTCGAGGTAATCGTGCAGATTGACCTGCAAGCGAGCGCCGGATTCGCGCACGACGATGAATTCGTCGCGCTGGTCCATGCGTCCGTACTTGCTGCCGCCCTTGCCGCGCATGCGTGACTTGATCGCGACCTGTTCGCGCGGCACCGCGAAGGCCTCGCGCACGGCGGCCAGCAGTTCGCTGAAACGACGGCGCACATCGGCTTCGGGAATGCTGGCCGGGGCGGCGTATTCCTGCACGTGCAGCAGCGTGCGCTGCGCACCGCCGTCTTCGGCATACACGTCGATGGCGGCCGAGTATTCCGGCAGGTCGGCGTCGTAGGCGCGGTAACAGGTGACGCCTTCGCGCTGCAACCAAGGCTTGAGCTTGCGCAGGTTCTTGCGCAGGCGGTTGGCGACCATCTGCGCGCCTTCGCTCAACGGTCGTTCCGCGTCCGCCGCTCGTACCGGCGGCGCCAGCGGATCGCAGACGATCAGCGCGCATTCCAGTGCGCCGTTGAAAAGCTGGTACTTCTTCGCCGCGCGCAGGCCGGTGGCACGGGCCAGTTCCTCGTTACCGCACAGCAGGCTGGCGCGCCACTGCGGCAGCGCGCGCTTCAGCGCTTCGCCCAGCGTGCGGTACAGCGCAGCGTCGGCGGCCAGGCGTTCGTCGTAAGGGGGGTTGCACACGACCAGACCGCGTTCGGCACCGGGATTGCGCAATTGCGCCACGTCGCCGGTCTCGAATGCGATCTGCCAGGCCAGGCCGGCCAGCACGGCGTTGTCCTTCGCGCTGCGGATCGCGCGCGGATCAATGTCGCTGCCGAAAAACGCCGGACGCAGCGCGGCGCGTCCGGCCTGCTCGCGCTGCGCGGCCTCGGCATACAGTTCGCGCCACAGCCCGGCGTCGAAGCCCGACCAGCGGCTCGGCAGCACGTTGCCGTAGCGCTGCAGCCCCGGGGCGACATCGGCGGCGATCAATGCGCCTTCGATCAGCAGGGTGCCACTGCCGCACATCGGGTCGAGCAGCGCGCCACCGTCGCGGTACAGCTGCGGCCAGCCACCGCGCAGCAGCACGGCCGCGGCCAGGTTTTCCTTCAACGGCGCCTCGTTCTGCTCGCGTCGCCAACCGCGGCGATGCATCGGCCCACCGGACAGGTCGATCGACAGCGTCGCCCTGCCCTTGCGCAACGACAGGTTGATGCGCACGTCCGGACGCTCGACGTCGACCGATGGCCGCTCCTCGCCGCGCGCGCGAAAGCGGTCGACAATGGCGTCCTTGATCCGCTGCGCGGCGTAGCGGGCGTGGGTGATAACGGCGCCGGAGACGTGGGCGTCGATGGCGAACGTCAGCTCCGGCCGCAGATGGTTTTCCCATTCGATCGCATACACGCCGTCGTACAGCGCCTGTTCGTCCGGGCAGTCGAAGTCGGCGATTGGCCACAGCACCCGGCTGGCCAGCCGCGACCACAGCACCGCGCTCAGCGCATCGCGCAGTTCGCCTTCGGCGTTGACCCCGGCGATGGCGGCAGTGGCGCGCGCCGTGCCCAGCGCCTGCAGCTCGTCGGCCAGCAGGTATTCCAGTCCCTTGGCGCAGGAAACGAAGTATTTCATCGCGGTGCGGTCGGCGGCGCCGGCTACAGCGTTTCCAACAGGCGCGCGAACGCCTCGGCCGACGCTTCCACGTGCGCGGCCAGCCGATGGCTGTCGTCGACCAGCAGCAGACGGGCGCGACGTGGCTGCGCCCAGGCCACGACATCGGCAGCCGGGATCAGTTCGTCGTCCCAGCCGTGGATGATGGAAAGCGGCACCTCGGCCGCCTGCAGCGGCGGCGCCGGATGCATGTTCACCGGCGGCGCCATCAGGAACAGGCCACGCAGCGGCACTTCCATCGACACCTGCCCGGAAATCCACGCGCCGAGGCTGGAACCGGCCAGCACCAACGGACCGCGTGCGGCGGCAGTCTGCGCCAGTCCGCGCAGGCGCTCGACCCGGGCGTATACGTCGCCCAGCGGACTGACCTCTCGACGTGCGTCGAGGTCGGTGTAGTCGGGACGTTCGTGGCTCCAGCCCAAACGTTCGGCCGCCTCGGCCAGCGCAGTGACCTTGGTCGCGTCGGAGCCGCTTTCGAAGCCGTGGGAAAGAATGCAATGTCCGCGACTCACGCCGTGCCGCCTCCGTGGGGTAATCCGACCGCCAATGCTAGCATTCGGCCATGCCCGTCGACCCCGCTCCCCTCCGCGTCATCGCGCAACCGCTGCCGTACCAGCAGCGGTTGCAGCAGCGCCTGCTGGCGCAGATCGACCTGGTGGTGATCCACTGCACCGAACTGCCCGATCTGGCGACCGCGCGCGAATACGGCGAGCGCGTGCGCTACGACTCCGGCACCGGCAACAGCGGCCACTATTACATCGACCGCGACGGCAGCGTGCTGCAATACGTGGACCTCGACCGCGTCGCCCACCACGTGCGCGGCCACAACCCGCGCGCGGTCGGGATCGAACTGGTCAACACCGGCCGCTGGCCGGACTGGCTGGCCGCCGGCCACCAGCGCATGGACGAACCCTACCCGGACGTGCAGATCGATGCGTTGATCGCTCTGCTACGACATCTGCAGGACGCAGTACCGTCGCTGCGCTGGATCGCCGGGCACGAGGATCTGGATACCGAACAGGTCCCAGCCAGCGACGACCCGGAGGTGACAGTCTCGCGCAAGCTGGACCCGGGCCCGCGCTTTCCGTGGCCACGCGTGCAGGACGCCATCACCCTGCGCCGGTGGCTGCCGGAATCGCCGGCATCCTGCAGCGACCGCCCGCTATAATCGCGGCGTCCCCCGCCGGAATCCCGCCTTGTCCGACGCGCCCGAATCGAACGTACCTGCATCGACCCCGCCGCAATCGACGGTGTCCGAACTGATCGAGCTGCTTTCGCTGGAGCGGCTGGAAGAGAACCTGTTCCGCGGCCAGAGCCGCGACATCGGCACCAAGTACGTGTTCGGCGGCCAGGTGCTGGGACAGGCGCTGTCGGCCGCGCAGGCCACCGTCGGCCGCGACAGCGAACGCCATGCGCATTCGCTGCACGCCTATTTCCTGCGCGCCGGCGACATCGATGCGCCGATCGTCTACGACGTCGACCGCACCCGCGACGGCGGCAGCTTCTCGGTGCGCCGGGTCAGCGCCATCCAGCACGGCAAGGTGATCTTCTTCTGCGCCGCCTCGTTCCAGGCCACCGAACCAGGCGCCGAGCACCAGGCGACGATGCCGGACGTACCGCAACCGGAAGACATCGCTCCACGTCCACCGCGTCCGCCGGAAGTGATCGCCCGACTGCCGCCGAAAGTGCAGCGCTGGCTGTCGCGCAGTGGCCCGTTCGAGTTCCGCCACGTGTCCCCGCGCGACGATCTGGACCCGTCAAAGCGCCCACCATTCCAGCAGGTCTGGTTCCGCCTCAGCGAAGCGGTCGGCGACGCCCCGGAACTGCACCAGGCGCTGCTGGCCTATGCCTCCGATTTCCAGTTGCTGGGCACGGCGACCTTCCCGCACGGCATCAGCTACTACCAGCCGAACGTGCAGATGGCCTCGCTGGACCATGCGTTGTGGCTGCATCGTCCGTTCCGCGCCGACGACTGGCTGCTGTATTCCATCGACAGCCCCAGCGCGCAGCATTCGCGTGGACTGGCGCGCGGGCAGATCTTCGACCGCCACGGCCGGCTGGTGGCCAGCACCGCGCAGGAAGGCCTGATACGGGTGCTGCCGGAAGCCGCCACCGGCCCGTGAGCGCAATCGCGGACTGAGCCATGCGTCAGGTATTCACCAGCCAGCGACTGGAAACCGTGGAAGGCGTCGGCAAGCTGCTGACCGACGCCGGCATCGAGATCTACATCCACAACGGCCGCTCCTATCGCGGCGGTCGCGGCGGGCAGTTCAGCTACAGCGAACCGCTGCCGGCGCACCAGCAGCCTTCGTTGTGGGTCCGTCACGCCGACGACCAGCCGCGCGCCCGTGGAATCCTGCGCGCCGCCGGCCTGCTCGACAGCACACGACGCGACCAGGCCGTGGGTCTGCAGTTCCGCAGCGAGCTGGATGCGCCGAAGCCCGGCCGCTGGGCCTGGCGGCTGCGGCTGTTGCTGCTGGCCGCCATCGCCGGGCTGGCTATGCTGATGTGGTTGCGCCACCGTACAGCCATGACGCCCGCACCCACGCAGGAGCCGCCGACGCAGTCCTCGCCGGCCGCGAACGACGAGAACCGGGTCCGCATCCGGCCCGCCAGTGGCTGAGGTCCGGTCAAATCCGTCGTTCTTTCGGGTCACGCTGCCGCGGCTACGACTACGTGATGGGCCGCAAGGCGGTCGCGCTGAGCACGGTCTTCGCCTTGAGCATGATCGTGTTCGCAATGTATCGGCAAGGATATTTCTGAGGTCGGACCCGGCTTCCGGCCGAAACGAAAAGCCCGCGACCAGGCGCGGGCTTTTCGCTTTCTGCAACGTTTATGTCGTCAATTCTTCGGCGGTGGCATGTCGTCGCCCGGAGGCGGCATCTGCCCGCCCCGCGGACCGGCACCACGCTTGCCGCCCATCGGATGCGCCGGCTTTGCCGCGTCGAACTCGGCACGGCTCAGCTTGCCGTCCTTGTCGGTATCGGCCTTGGCGAACCATTCGTCGCGATGCTGCTTCATCCGCAATTCGCGGTCAGCCTTGTCGATGTAGCCATCCTTGTTGACGTCCATCCTGTCGAAGTGCTCGGCCACCGGATTTTTCGCCGCTGCCGCTTCGGCCTTGCTGACACGGCCATCATTGTCGGTATCCAGACGAGCGAAGCCGCCGCCCGAACCGTGGCCGCCGGAACCCATCCGGCCCTTGCGATCGCCACGCTGCGGCCTGGGCATCTCGTCGCGGGACAGCTTGCCATCCTTGTTCTTGTCCATCTCGTCGAACTTCTCCGCCAGGCGCGGGAACTTCGCCGCCTCGCTGCGTTCAATGACGCCGTCGCCATTGGCGTCGACCTTGGCGCGCGGCGGCGGCGATGTGTCGTCCGCGGTCTGGGCAATGGCGAATGCGCTGCCGCCCACGGTCAGGGCCGTCAGCACGGCCAGTGCGATCAGATTCTTGCGGGTCATGGCACTACCTCGATTCATGTGGCGCGAATTCGCCACTGTCCCTGTCAACGCGCGGGAATCGGCCCGGTTGACCCTGTCCCCGCCGGATTCAGCTGGCGGACAGTCGCGGCCGCCGTCGCCCGCGCAGTATCCTGATCGCATGAAGCGCCGTTTCTCCCCTACCACTGCCGTCGCATGCGCCGTCGCTACGGAGCGGTGGCGGGAGCACGGCGCGGGATGCCGCCGATGATGTCCCGCGACCCGTCCGCCAACGCCGACGAACTGCGCCTGTTCCACACTGGCGACCATCCCTGCGGCTACTGGCCCGAGCGCACCGCGCGCGACCTGGTGCTGGACCCGCGCAACCCGCGCCTGCTGTCGTTCTATCCCAATGCCCTGCTGTGGGGGTTCCGCCGTTCCGGCGACCTGGTTTACCGCCCGCATTGCGAACACTGCAACGCCTGCACCGCGGTGCGCATCCCGGTGCTGGATTTCCAGCCGAACCGCAGCCAGCGCCGCTGTCTGGCGCGCAGTCCGCAGATCGAAGCGCGGGTAGTTGCGGCCGAGCGCAACGACGAGCACCTGGCGCTATACCAGCGCTACCTGCGCCATCGTCATCTACAGGGTGGCATGGACGATCACGGCGCCGCCGAATTCGACCAGTTCCTGATCGGCAGCTGGTCGGAAGGCCGCTTCCTGGAGCTGCGCGATCGCAGCGCCGAAGGCCATGGCCGGCTGGTCGCGGTGGCGGTGACCGACGTGGTGCCCGGCGCATTGTCGGCGGTGTACACCTTCTACGATCCGGACTATGCCGACATTAGTCCCGGCACCTTGGCCATCCTCAAGCAACTGGAATGGGCGCGGCGCGAGCTGCGCAGCTATCTGTACCTGGGCTACTGGATCGACGGTCATCGCAAGATGGACTACAAGCGGCATTTCCAGCCGCTGGAATACTTCGATGGCCGCGGCTGGAAGCGTCGCGACACCGCCGTGGACGATGACGCATGACCGCGGCGCGCGTCACCCACGCGCCATGCGCACATGGCATCATCGGGACATGATCCGTCTGCGATTCCTGCTCGCCTGCCTGTTGCTGCCAGCCCTGCTGCTGGCCTGCGCGGCGAAGCCGGCGGCGACCGACAACCCGCCCGCCATGCACGGGGAAACGATGCGCATCGCCACCTACAATGTTTCGCTGTTCGACAACGATGCCGGCGGACTGATCGCGCGGCTGAAGCTGGGCAGCCGCGATGCGCGCCGGATCGCCGCGGTGCTGCAACGGGTACGGCCG
This sequence comes from Pseudoxanthomonas kalamensis DSM 18571, assembly GCF_010211745.1. Lineage (GTDB taxonomy): Bacteria > Pseudomonadota > Gammaproteobacteria > Xanthomonadales > Xanthomonadaceae > Pseudoxanthomonas_A > Pseudoxanthomonas_A kalamensis. Next base: position 181,783 of record NZ_PDWQ01000005.1, read on the forward strand.
GACATCGTGCTGCTCAACGAATTCGACTACGACGCCGAAGGCCGCGCCGCCAATCTGTTCCAGCGCGACTACCTGGAGCAGGCGCAGGACGGCGGTGGCGAGCCGCTGCATTACCCGTACCGCTATCTGGCACCGGTCAATACCGGCGTGCCCAGCGGACTGGACCTGGACGGCAACGGCCAGGTCGGCGGCGAAGGCCGCGAGCGCGGCAACGACGCCTGGGGTTACGGCCTGCATCCCGGCCAGTACGGCATGCTGCTGCTGTCGCGCTATCCGATCGACACCCAGACCGTGCGCAGCTTCCAACGCCTGAAGTGGAGCGCGATGCTAGGCGCGGCGCGTCCGCGCATGCCCGACGGCACCGCATTCCATGACGACGCCGTGTGGGCGCAGTTGCGGCTGTCCTCGAAGTCGCACTGGGACGTGCCGGTGGACACGCCGCTGGGCCGACTGCACGTGCTGGCCTCGCACCCGACCCCGCCGGTGTTCGACGGCCCGGAAGACCGCAACGGCGCGCGCAATGCCGACGAGATCCGGCTGTGGCGCGAATACCTCTCGTCCGGCGACACGCCGTGGCTGTGCGACGACGACGGCCGCTGCGGCGGACTGGCCGACAGCGAGCGCTTCGTGATCCTCGGCGATCTCAACAACGATCCTGCCGATGGCGATGGCCGCCACGACGCCATCGTCGAACTGCTTGAACATCCGCGCGTGCTGCGCTACGTGCCCCCGCGCAGCGAAGGCGCGGCCGAGGTCGGGCTCCGCTATGCCGAACAGGGGATAAGCCGCCGCGGCAATCCGGCGCAGGCCACCGGCGACTTCGGCCCGAAGACGGGCACCCTGCGGCTGGACTACTTGCTGCCGTCGGTCGGCTTCATCCCGCGCGGCAGCGGCGTGTTCTGGCCCGCCGCCGGCACGCCGGAAGCGGCGATCGCCGGCGCCAGCGACCATCATCTGGTCTGGGTCGATATCGAACGACCCTGAAGCTGGTCGGCGTCAGCGCGGGCCGAAGCCGAATTCGCCTTCGTTCTGCGCCGACACGATCATCCGGATCATGCTGGTCGGCACCATCAGTTCGACCTGCACCTCCTGCCCGTCCGCATTGCGGCCGACCAGGTTCATCTCGGTGAAGGCGCCGCCAGTATCGATCTCTCGGCAGAACACGTGCGGACCGTTCGGTTGATCGGTCAGGTAGGGCTTGATCGCCTCGCCCAGCATTTCCAGCGCCTGCGGAAACAAATACACGGCAAAGCCGCCATGTCCATTCATCGAATCGCTCCTTCGTTCATTGCCGACGGATGCCTCATTCCAGACGGATGCCAATCGCCGCAGCCGCCTCGCGCGCCCGCGCCCGCGCCCGCTCGACATCGTCACCGCGCGCCAGCGTCACCCCGACCCGCCGCTGCCCGTCCACCCGCGGCTTGCCGAACAACCGCAGCGCGGTGGTCGGCGCGGCCAGCGCGAGCTCGACATGCTCGAACGCCGGCACGCCGTGCCCCTGCGCCAGCATCGCGCACGAGGCCGACGGCCCCTTCAGACCGATCCGGCCCTCGGCATCCGCGTCCACCGGCAGGCCGAGGATCGCGCGTGAGTGCAACGCGAATTCCGACAGTTCCTGCGACACCAGGGTCACCAGCCCGGTGTCGTGCGGGCGTGGCGACACTTCGCTGAACCAGACGTCATCGCCCTTGACGAACAACTCGACGCCGAACAGGCCCCAGCCACCGAGGTCATCGGTGATCGCGCGGGCAATAGCCTTCGCGCGTTGCAGCGCCAGCGTCGACATCGGCTGCGGCTGCCAGCTTTCGCGGTAGTCACCGTCCTTCTGCCAATGGCCGACCGGGTCGCAGAACGCGGTGCCACCGGCGTGACGCACGGTCAGCAGGGTGATCTCGTAATCGAAATCGATGAAACCCTCGACGATGCAACGCCCGGCGCCAGCGCGACCGCCGGTCTGCGCGTAATCCCAGGCCGCATCGACGTCCGCCGCGTCGCGGACGGTGCTCTGGCCCTTGCCGGAGGACGACATCACCGGCTTGACCACGCAGGGCAGGCCGACCGCCGCCACCGCAGCGCGGTATTCCTCGGCCGTATCGACAAAGCGGTACGGCGAGGTCGGCAGGCCCAAGGTCTCGGCGGCCAGCCGGCGGATGCCTTCGCGGTCCATCGTCAGCCGCGCGGCGCGCGCGGTCGGGACCACGCGCTGTCCGTGCTCGCGTTCCAGCGCGACCAGGGTTTCGGTATGGATGGCCTCGATCTCGGGCACCACCAGGTGCGGTTTTTCCTTTTCTATCAATGCCTTGAGCGCGATTGGATCCAGCATGTCCAGCACATGGCTGCGATGCGCAACCTGCATCGCCGGCGCATCGGCATAACGGTCGGCGGCAATCACCTCGACCCCGAACCGCTGCAGCTCGATCGCGACCTCCTTGCCCAGTTCGCCCGATCCCAGCAGCAGGACACGGGTGGCGGACGCGGACAGCGGGGTACCGAGCGAAGTCATGGAGGCAGTCGGGAAGTGGAAAGGCCGGCAGTGTAGCGGCCCATGGCGCCAGCCGACGAACGGTCGACAAATTTGATATCAATTTGATATCTTAATTTCACGAACCCGGAGAACCACCATGAAAGAGAATTCAATCCGCTCCCTGCCCGGCATTCCGTTCCTGCTCGGCGTCCTCGTCGTCGGCATACTGGCCGTCTGGCTGTTCATCCACGGCATCGGCCCGAAAAACGGCTCAGGTCCCGATTCGCCGCTGCTGATGCTGGGCGCGGTCGTGCTGGCCATCCTTGCCTTCCTCAGCCTGATCGGCCTGTACAGTGTGCAACCCAACCAGGCCGCGGTGCTGAGCCTGTTCGGCAAGTACATCGGCACGGTCAAGGAAAACGGCCTGCGCTGGAACAACCCCTTCTACGGCAAGAAGAAGGTCAGCCTGCGCGTGCGCAACTTCGAGTCCGGCAAGCTGAAGGTCAACGAGCTGGACGGCAGCCCGATCGAGATCGCCGCGGTCATCGTCTGGCGCGTGGTCGATTCGGCCGAGGCGGTGTTCAACGTCGACGACTACGAGGGCTTCGTCCACATCCAGTCCGAATCGGCGCTGCGGGCGATGGCCACCAGCTATCCCTACGACCAGCACGAGGAAGGCCAGGTCGCGCTGCGCAGCCACGCCGACGAGATCAGCCAGCACCTGAAGGAACAGCTGGACGCGCGCCTGACCACCGCCGGCGTGGACGTGCTGGAAGCGCGCATCAGCCACCTGGCCTACGCGCCGGAAATCGCCCAGGCCATGCTGCAGCGCCAGCAGGCCAACGCCATCATCGCCGCGCGCACCCGGATCGTCGCCGGCGCGGTCGGCATGGTCGACATGGCCCTGGCCGAGCTGCAGAAGAACGGCGTGGTCCAGCTGGACGAGGAGCGCAAGGCCGCGATGGTCAGCAACCTGCTGGTCGTGCTGTGCGGCGAGCGCGCCACCCAGCCGATCGTCAACGCCGGCACCCTGTATTGATCCGGCACCTGCGGGGGCGGCGTCTGCCGCTCCCGCAAGGATGAAGAACCCGCAATGAGCAACGAAAAGAAAGCCTATCCGCTGCGCATCAACGCCGAGGTCCTGGCCGCGGCGCAACGCTGGGCCGACGACGAATTGCGCAGCCTAAACGCACAGATCGAATACGTGTTGCGCGACGCACTGCGCAAGGCCGGCCGGCTGGCGCCGCCGGAAAAGCCGCACAAATAAAGGAGACGTCATGAGCACACGCTGGAACTATCTGACCGTGAAGGTCAAACCCGGGCTGATGGGCGGTTTCGACCCCGAAGCCATCCAGTCGGAGCTGGTCAAGCACGGCAACCAAGGCTGGGAGCTGGTCAACATGATCGCTCCAACCCACGGAGTTTCCGCCCTGCTGATCTTCAAGCGCCCGGTCTGAGGCATTCCCTCCATCGTTGCCGAACAGGAGCATCGCCATGCTGCACATCGTCAAGTTGATCGACCGTCGTTTCCCCACCCGCCGCAATGCCATCGTGCTGGCGTTGCTGTCCGCCTCGCTGCTGGCGCTGGCCGCCGGCATCCTGCTGCAACAGGCGGGCTGAGCCATGTCCAGGCTACCCGCCCTGTTGCTCACCGCGCTGATGTTCGTCCTGCTGGCTCCGCTCACCGCACGGGCCGACACCGCCGAATCGGTGGCCATGCAGTTGCTGGATCATCTCGACGCCGGCGAGTACGCCGCCGCCGAGGCCATGTTTACCCCGGAGATGGCCGCGGCCGTGCCCGCCGACAAGCTGGGCGCGCTGTGGGAATCGCTGCCAGCCCAGGTCGGCGCCGCCCGCGGTCGCGGCCCGGCCACGGTCGCCGCCCATGAACAGACCCAACTGGTGACCGTGCCGTTGCACTATGCCAATGCCGTCCTGCTGGCGCAGGTCGCGGTCGAGGCCGACGGCAGGATCTCCGGCTTTTTCATCCGCCCGGCGCCGCCGCCGGCTGCCGCGGCGGTGGACACCGATGCCGGTTTCGGTGAACGCGATTTCGCCGTCGTCACCGATCGCGGCGAGTTGCCGGGCACGCTGGCGATGCCGAAGGGCGCCGGCCCCTTCCCCGCCGTGGTGCTGGTGCACGGCTCCGGGCCGCAGGACCGCGACGAAACCATCGGCGCCAACCGGCCGTTCCTCGACATCGCCCGCGGCCTGGCCGCGCAGGGGATCGCGGTGCTGCGCTACGAGAAGCGGACCAAGGTGCGGCCGCAGGATTTCGCCGAGGGCGACTACACGATGGACGAGGAAACCACCGACGACGCGGTGGCGGCCATCGCCACGCTGGCGTCCGCGCCCGATGTCGATCCGGCGCGGCTGTTCGTACTCGGACACAGCCAGGGCGGCATGCTGGCGCCGCGGATTGCCGTCCGCTCCGGCAAGGTCGCCGGGCTGATCCTGCTGGCCGCGCCCGCACGCTCGCTGCTCGACCTGCTGCCGGAACAGAATCGCTACCTGTTCGGTCTGGACGGCCAGGTTTCCGCCGAGGAAACCGCCTTCCTCGACCGGCTCGACGCGCAGATCGCAGCCGTCCGCGACGATGGCGAAGTCGCCGCCGCCGATTCCCCACTGGGCCTGCCGGCCGGCTATTGGCGCGCCTTCGAACGCGTCGATCCGGTCGCCGACGCCAAGGCGCTGCAACTGCCGCTGTTGCTGTTGCAGGGCGGGCGCGACTTCCAGGTCGTCGATGCCGACTGGCAGCGCTGGCAGGCCGCCTTCGGCAAGGATCCCCGCGTCACCCTGCGCCACTACCCGGCGTTGAACCATCTGGGCATCGCCGGGCAAGGCCCCGGTTCGCTGGCCGAATACCAGCAGGCCGGCCATGTCGATCCGCAACTGATCGACGATGCCGCCGCATGGATCAAGACGCACTGACATGGGCGAGAAGCAGGAATTCGCCGTCGTCCCGCCATCGCCGGCGCTGTACTGGGTGTTCGCGGCGATCTGGCTGGCGCTGACGGCCGTGGTCCTGTTGCGCACCGACGCCAGCGCCTGGCACGCGGACCCGCTGCCGTGGTGGCTGGTGCCTCCGTTCGCCTGCGCGCTGGTGGTGATCGGCCCGGTGATCCTGCTGCTGCGCCGGCACATTTCCATCGAGAACGAAACACTGGTCGTGGGCGCCGGCCTCAACACCCGCAAACAGCCGATCGCCGACTTGGTGCTGGAACAGGCGCGCATCCTCGACCTGGACGAGCACGTCGAGCTCAAGCCCATGCTGAAACTGTTCGGCGCCGGCCTGCCGGGCTACCGGACCGGGCACTACCTGCTGCGCAACCGCAGCCGCGCCTTCTGCCTGCTCACCGATCGCAGCCGGGTGCTGGTCCTGCCGCAACGCGACGGCAAGTACCTGCTGCTCAGCGCGGAAAAACCGCGCGAACTGCTCGACCGGCTGCGCGATCTGGCATCGCCTGCCGCACGCGGCTAAGCTGCGCCGATGCGCGGCAGCCCCCGGATCCTGATCAACACTCCCGAAATCGAACTGTGGCCGGCATCGCTGCTGCGCGCCTGCAGCAACGCCGATGCGCGCCTGCTGGCCGGCGCTTCCAATGTATTGCGCCGCAAGCGCGACGGCCGCTATCTGGCGGCCCTGCTGCCGAGCGGCGCGATGCCGTTGCAGCCGCGATGGCTGCACGAACCGGGGATCGGAGCCGCGCTCGACGCGGCCGAGGCCATGGGCGATGCCTGCTTTGCGTTCACCGCCGATCCGGAGCCGCTGCCGCTGCACCACCTGCACGAACGGTTGCGGCGCCTCGACATCGACGCCGACGCCTATGCCGAACGTACCGGCCTGGCGCTGGTCGCCGAGCCGGCATGGCTGGCCTTCGCCGGCTTCGACCGCTACCGGCGCCCGTTGTGGCTGCATCCGCGCGCCGCGCGCGCCTGGGAACGTCTGTGCCGCTCGGCACGTGCCGACGGCATCTCCCTTGAGGCGATCTCCGGCTACCGTAGCCACGACTACCAACTGGGCATCTTCGAACGCAAACTCGCGCGCGGGCAGACCCTGCCGCAGATCCTGCAGGTCAACGCCGCGCCCGGTTTCAGCGAACACCACAGCGGCCTGGCGCTGGACATCAGCAGTCCGGGCGAACCGCCGGCCGAGGAGTCGTTCGAACACACCCCCGCCTTCGCCTGGCTCGGCGCGCACGCCGCCGGGCACGGTTTCGCGATGAGCTATCCGCGCGACAATCCGCACGGCATCGTCTACGAACCGTGGCACTGGCGCTATCACCCGGACTGATCTGGCAGGACGACGGCAGGCTCCGACGAAACACGCGCCGCGTGTTCCTTGAAGAATCAGTCCTGCGAGCGGTTGGTCGCGGCCTTGGCCTCGCTGGCGAAATCGGCGATGCGCCACAGGTACAGGCTGGCATAGGTCCGGTACGGGCCCCACTTCTCGCCGCGCGCCAGCAGTTCCTTCGGCGTCGGCATCGCGTCGCGCTTGTCCACCAGCTGCGCGCCCTTGCGCACGCCAAGGTCGTCGACCGGCAGCACGTCCGGGCGCCCGAGCCGGAACATCAGCATCATTTCCACCGTCCAGCGGCCGATGCCGCGGATCGGGATCAGCGCGGCCACGATCTCGTCCTCGTGCATCCGCGACATCTGCCGCAGGTCGGGTACTTCGCCGCGCGCCTCGCGCAGGGCCAGATCGCGCAGGGCCAGGGTCTTGTTGCCGGAGACACCGCAGGCGCGCAGGCCTGGGTCGTCGATCCGCGACAGCGTGTCGGCATGCAGGCGCCGGCTGCCGATGGCAGCTTCGACCCGGCCGACGATGGTGCCGGCCGCCTTGCCGCTAAGCTGCTGGAACAGGATCGCGCGGGCCAGCGCATCGACCGGGTCGAACGAACGTCGCCAGCGCGGCTCCGGCTCGATATGGCCGATCTTGCACATCCAAGTGCCCAGCTTGCGGTCGCGGCGACTCAGGTGGTCGTAGGCGGCTTCGGTATCGAATCCGCGCGGATGACGGGGCATATCAGGGACTACCTGCGCAAGGCATCGACGGCCCACAGCAGCCAGCCCAGCATCAGGCAGATGCCACCGACCGGGGCCAGTCGGGTGCCGATCTGGAAAAACGCATTGAACGCCAGGCTGCCGGAAAACAGCAGGGTGCCCAACAACAGTAACAGCAGGCCGCCGCGCCCCATCCGTCGCGTGGTGCCCGAGGCCAGCGCCGCCAGCGCGATGCCGTGACCGAACGCGAACAGCGCGGCCGATTGCAGGTGCGAGCGCGCCAGTTCGGCGAACGCACCGTGCGCGGCGTAGGCGGACAGGCCGACGGCGATGCTGGCCAGCAGACCTCCGGCGAACACCAATGCCGATGGCTTGCGCTGGCGACGGTCATGGAACATGGTCAGGACTCCCTCGGACAAGGCGCTCCGGCCAGGACGGCGGAATTCCTGTTCCGCATGCGCGACGCGCCGCAAGATGCGGCGCGTCGGCGTGTTTCAGGTTGCGGCGTGCGCAGGCTGCACGGGCTTACTGCTTGACCGCCCAGAACACCTCGAACTCGCCATCGGCAGTGAACGAGCCATCGACACCGCTCTTCCACGACTCGAACGGGCGGTCGGTGACCTCGTAGCCGTTGGTCAGCGCCCAGGCGCGCAGCGAGTTGCGCACCACGTCCAGTTCGGCCATGTAGCCGGTGTACTTGGCATGCGCGGACGGATGCGCGGCGATGTGGACGTATTCCACCGGCGTGCCCTTCAGGTCCAGCTTGAGCGGCTCCGAGCTGCCGGCGACGCCGAGGCCGCCTTCAGGCTGCGCGGCGCCCTTCTTGCGCACCGGCTGGGCCACGTCGAAGGCATAGCGCTCGACGCCGAAATCGGTGGTGACGATGCGCAGCGGACCGGCGGCTTCCAGACCATTGGCCTCCATCGCGCGCTTGATCCATTCCTGGTTCGATTTGATCGAGGCCTTGATCGCTTCGTTGTTGCGCTCGATGTTGCCGGCGTTGACGAACAGCATGTCGATGTCCGGCAGGTTGACGATCTTCAGCTCGACCAGCCTGCTGCCCTCGATGCGGTAATCGAAGTTGGGCACCGTGGCCAGCAGCGTGGTCAGCCTGGACAGGCTGGACTTCATCACGTCGCCGATGTTGCGGCTGACGTACATGCCCATGTAGCGCCCGATCAGGTCGAAACCATAGCTGACGTCGTAAGCCTGGGTGATCTTGACGTTGCGGTTGTTCTTGCCGGTCGGCTCGAGGGTGAAAGTGGTGTGCTTGTTCTTGCCCTTGCTGCCGTCCTCGATGGCATAGACCACCTTGCCCGGATCGCCGGCGATCTGCGGCGCCTCGCTCTCGGTGATGGTCCAGCTGCCCTTGTGCCAGTTCTTGTAGCTGTTGGAAGCGAAATCGACCCGCGCCCCGACCCCGGAATTGGACTCGTCACCGCCGGAGTAGTTCAGCTCGGCCGGATTGCGCGGCAGCATCTGGTTCCAGTCCTTCAGGCGACGGACGTTGTTCACCGTGTCGTACACAATCGTCATCTTGCGATTGCTTTCCACGCTTTCCACCAGGTGGCGCTTGGAGGGCAATACCAGCCCCACCAGCAGGAACAACACGAGCACCAGTGCCAACGCAATCAGGATCTCAAGCAAGCGAGTCATTCAACAAGTCTCCGGCGGGTCCTGGCCGTCTGAACGACGGCACAAGTCCCAATCGTAGCAGGCTTGGCAGGCCGTGGTCAGCCTCTCCGAATCCGGTGAACGGAATTCTTACATCTGCGCCCGAAGCCTCTCATTTGTAACTTTCACGGCTGGGTGGACCTGTATCAGACCAGCTGCAACTCGAAGGCCATCAGCACCGCCCGGGTTCGATCGCGCACCCCGAGCCTGGACAGGGCAAGCGGCCGTCGCCTGCGAGCCATCGGCTCGCGCGGCCGCGAGCGCCCGGCGCGCTGCGCCGGGCCGGACATCTTGCCGGTCAGACCAATTGCAATTCGAATGCCTTCAGCACCGCCCGGGTACGGTCGCGTACGCCGAGCTTGGACAGGGCAAGCAGCCGTCGCCTGCGAGCCATCGGCTCGCGCGGCCGCGAGCGCCCGGCGCGCTGCGCCGGGCCGGACATCCTGCCGGTCAGACCAATTGCAATTCGAATGCCTTCAGCACCGCCCGGGTACGGTCGCGCACCCCGAGCTTGGACAGGATGTTGGAGACGTGGTTCTTGATGGTGCCTTCGGCCACGCCCAGCGAATTGGCGATTTCCTTGTTGGAAAAGCCGCTGGCCATCAATCGCAGAATCTCGGTTTCGCGATCGGTCAGCGGGTCGGGCCGGTCCAGGCTGGTGAAGTCGTTGCGCATGTTCTCCAGCCCCGACAGCAGGCGCTGGGTCACCGCCGGCTGCACCAGCGATCCGCCCTCGGCCACCGTGCGGATCGCACCGACCAGTTGCTCCAGCGATACATCCTTCAGCAGATACCCCTTGGCGCCGGCCTTCAGTCCGGCCAGCACCAGCTGGTCATCGTCGAAGGTGGTCAGGATGATGCTGGGCGGCAACTGCTGACTGCGGGCCAGCATCTGCAACGCCTCCAGTCCGGACATCACCGGCATCCGCATGTCCATCAGCACCACGTCCGGACGCAGCTGCGGGATCAGTTCCACCGCCTGCTTGCCGTCAGCGGCCTCGGCCACCACCTCGATGCCGTCGTCCAGCGCCAGCAGGGAGCGGATGCCCTGGCGCACCAGGGTCTGGTCGTCGACCAGGCACACTCGGATCATTCCACACCTCCACTGATCGGTTCCGCATGGGTGTCGGCCACCGGCTGCAGGGCGTCCTCGGCCGGGATCCGCAGGGTCAGCCGGAAGCCTCCGCCGGCGCGCGTGGCGATCGTCATGTCGCCACCGTACTGGTTCAGGCGCTCACGCAGGCCGCGCAGGCCGTTGCCGGACGTGACCTGCTCGGCCCCGCGTCCGTCGTCGCGGGCCCGGACGACAATATGCCCGTCCTCGCGCCGGCACTCCAGCCACAGGTTGCGCGCGCCGGAATGGCGAACCGCATTGGTGATGATTTCCTGTGTGCAGCGCAATAGGACATGGGCACGCTGGGGGTCGTTCAGGGTCAGCGTGTCCTCGATATCCATATGGATGTCCAGCCCGGGTACCCCCTCGGCCAGCGGCAGCAGTGCGGCCGCCAGGCTCATGGCGCCGTCCTCGCGCAGCTGGCTGACGGCCTCGCGCACGTCGGTCAGCAGCAGCCGAGCCAGAGTGTGGGCCTGGCGGACATGCTCCTGGGCCCGCCCCTCGGTGATGTGGCTGGCCACTTCCAGATTCAGACTCAGGGCGGTCAGATGATGTCCCAGCAGGTCATGCAGTTCGCGGGAGATGCGCGTGCGCTCGTTGGCCCGGGCGCTTTCGGCCAGCAGCACCCGGGTCGCGCGCAGTTCGGCGTTCAACCGCCGCTGCTCCTCGCGCGCAGCCGCCTGCTGCCGGGCCACATAGGTCGTGACCAGCACGAACACGGCGAAACCGACGTAGAACGAGGCCTGGAACACCGCCTCCCAGAAGTTGAAGATGCCCAGTGCCATGAACGAAGGCACCAGGAACACGTGCGCCAGCACCAGCCAGACCACCGCATTGCGCAGGCTCAGCAGCCACGGCAGCACCCCGGCCACGATCAGCATCAGCAGCGCGCCCAGGCCGGTCTTGGTGAACAGCCCCACCGCCACCGCCGCCGCAGTCAGCAGCAGCAGCAGGATGATGTCCGCCGGCGCGGTGCGGACCACACGCGGCGCCCCCAGCGAGCGCGTGGCCAGCCAGTAGCTCAGGCCGAAGACCAGATAGGACACCACCGCCATCGGCACGTTGATGCCGTCCTCGTCGACCCCGCTGGACGGGGGCAGGAACCAGGCATTGCCGATGATCGGGATCCCCACCAGGGCCCAGGTGTACAGGCCGGCGGCACGCAACAGGCGGGTATGGCTCAGGCGGGACCACATGCCGGCATCTTACGGGTCCCGCCGAGCTCCGGCCCCGGACCGGAAGTCATGCCCGCCCCCGCCCCGGCCGCCCATGCGATAATCTGCCGTTGCACCGCGTAGCGGTTGGTTTTCCCCCCGGAGTCAAGGAATGTCGATCCTCATCCGCGACGTGCGCGAGCACGAGCTGGATTCCGTACTGGCCCTCAACAACAACGCCGGCTCGGCCATCCTGCCGCTGGATCAGGTCCGCGCGCGCCGGTTCTACGAGCAGGCCGAATATTTCCGCGTCGCCGAGCGCGACGGCAACCTGGCCGGGTTCCTGGCCGGGTTCGGCGCGTCCGCGGACCACGACAGCAGCAACTTTGCCTGGTTCCGCCAGCAGTACCCGGATTTCTTCTACATCGACCGCATCGTGGTCGCCAGCCGCCGTCGCGGCGGCGGCGTCGGTCGCGCCCTGTACGCCGACGTGCAGAGCTATGCCGAGCTCCGCTATCCGCAGCTGTGCTGCGAAGTGTTCCTGGACCATGGCGCCGACGCCGCCCTGCTGTTCCACGGCAGCTTCGGCTTCCGCGAAGTCGGCCAGCACGTCATGCCGGAAGTCGACGTCCGCGCCTGCATGCTGACCAAGGAACTGTGCAGCTATCCCTGGGTTCGCGACACCTACGGCGACGCCCTGCCCGACCTGCCCTGGACCCGTGCCCGCATGGCCGATATCGCGCAGGCCGCGAGGGCGAACCCGGCATGAGTGCGACGGTCACGACCCGCTACGAGCAGGCCGGCGAGCTGAAGATCGGCCAGGTCGGCATCGCCAACCTGCGGGTGCGCACGATGGACGTGGCGCAGCTGGTGCAGGAGATGCGCGAACGCGTGCAGCGCGCGCCCAAGCTGTTTGGTCGCGCCGCGGTCATCGTCGATTTCGGCGGACTGGCCCAGGTCCCCGACTTCAACGCCGCCACCCAGCTGCTGGACGGACTGCACGAAGCCGGCGTCATCCCGGTAGCGCTGGCCTACGGCACGCCCGAGATCGACCGTCTGGCCGAACAGCTGAACCTGCCGCTGCTGGCCAAGTTCCGCGCCCAGTACGAGCGCAGCGAACCCGCGCCGCCACCGCCGCCCGCCGAGCCGCCGCCCGCACCCAAGGCGGCGCCGAAAGCAGCCCTGCCGGCCGCCACCCAGCCGGGTCTGGTGCAGAAGACCCCGGTGCGCTCCGGCCAGCAGCTGTACGCGGAAAACCGCGACCTGACCGTACTCAGCGCCGTCGGCGCCGGCGCCGAAGTGATCGCCGACGGCTCCATCCACATCTACGGCAGCCTGCGCGGTCGCGCCCTGGCCGGCGCGCGCGGCAACGAAGAGGCGCGGATCTTCTGCCGCGAGTTTCACGCCGAATTGGTCGCCATTGCCGGACACTACAAGGTACTGGACGACTTGCCGAAGGACGTGGTGGGCAAGCCGGTGCAGATATGGCTGGAAGGCGAACAACTCAGGGTCGAGATCAGCGATTGAACCGATCGTCCGCAAAATCGACCGAATCATCCAAGGAGAACAGCATTGACTGAAATCATCGTCGTAACGTCCGGCAAGGGTGGCGTCGGCAAGACCACCTCCAGCGCCAGCATCGCCTGCGGGCTCGCGCGTCGCGGCAAGAAGGTCGCGGTCATCGACTTCGACGTCGGCCTGCGCAACCTCGACCTGATCATGGGCTGCGAGCGCCGCGTGGTCTACGATTTCGTCAACGTCACCCAGGGCGAGGCCACGCTGAAACAGGCCCTGATCAAGGACAAGCGTTTCGACACGCTGTACATCCTGGCCGCCTCGCAGACCCGCGACAAGGACGCGCTGACCAAGGAAGGCGTCGAGAAGGTGCTGAAGGACCTCGCCGCGGACGACTTCGACTACATCGTCTGCGACTCGCCGGCCGGCATCGAGAAGGGCGCCTACCTGGCCATGTACTTCGCCGACCAGGCGGTGGTGGTGGTCAACCCCGAAGTCTCCAGCGTGCGCGACTCCGACCGCATCCTCGGCCTGCTCGACTCCAAGACCCGCAAGGCCGAGGAAGGCAAGACGCTGAAGGCCAACCTGCTGCTGACCCGCTACAGCCCGGCGCGGGTGGAAACCGGCGAGATGCTCAGCATCAAGGACGTGGAGGAAGTGCTGGGACTGAAGACGGTGGGCGTGATCCCCGAATCCGGCGACGTGCTCAACGCTTCCAACAAGGGCGAGCCGGTCATCCTGGATCTGGAATCCAATGCCGGCCAGGCCTACGACGACACCGTCGCCCGCCTGCTCGGCGAGGACCGCCCGATGCGCTTCATCACGCTGGAGAAGAAGGGCTTCTTCAACAAGCTGTTCGGGGGTTGAGCATGGGACTTTTCGATTTCCTGAAAGCCAAGAAGAACACCGCCGAAACCGCCAAGAACCGCCTGCAGATCATCATCGCGCAGGAGCGTACTTCGCGCGGCGCCCCGGACTACCTGCCGCTGCTGCGCCGCGAACTGCTCGAAGTGATCAAGAAGTATGTCAACGTCGATGCCGAAGCAGTCAAGGTCGATGTCATCAAGGACGGCGACAACGACGTGCTGGACATCTCGGTGGCGCTGCCCGAAGCCAACGGCTGAGTCGCGACGCGGGCGCAACCGCGCCGCGCAACCACCTCATCCGGCATGAATCCGGCGACTGATCTCGACGCCTCGTCCGCGCAGGCCTGCGTGCTGTGCGTGCGCGACGTGCCGTTAGCGGCGCTGCACGCCCTGCTGACCCGCTTCGGCCTGCGCCTGCATCGCATCGACGACGGCGCCGCCATTCCCGGCAGTTACTGGGGCGAGCCGGAAGCCGGGGTCATCGCCAGCGACGTCTACGCGCGCGACGACACCCCCGTGCATTCGCTGCTGCACGAGGCCTGCCACCTGATCGTGCTGTCGCCGGAGCGGCGCGCGCGCGTGCACACCGACGCCACCGATTCGGACATCGAGGAAGACGCCACCTGCTGCCTGCAGGTGATCCTGTCCGACGACATCCCCGGCGTCGGCCGCCAGCGGCTGATGGCCGACATGGACGCCTGGGGCTATTCGTTCCGGCTCGGCTCGACCCGTGCCTGGTTCGAGCACGATGCCGAAGACGCGCGCGAATTCCTCCGCCAACGCGGCCTTGCCCACCGCTGAGCCGCGCCCGCCCGCCGCCGCTGCGGCGCGGCTTGCGTGCCGCTGCGGCACGCACTAGCCTGCGGTTCCCGCTTCGCATACCGCCCGGAACCGCCCATGAAATCGCGTCGCCTCCTGCTTGCGCTGGCCGTCAGCGCCTCCCTGATCGCCCTGTCCGCCTGCAAGAAGGAGCCCGCCGGCACCGGCACGGCCACGCCCGAACCGCCGAAGGGGGAAACGGCCGACGAGTTCATCGTCCGCGTCAACGACGAACTGCGCGCCATGTATCCCGAGCTGACCTCGGCGCAATGGCTGTCCAATACCTACATCAACGACGACAGCCAGCTGCTCGCCTCCAAGGCCAACGAACGCTACCTGAGCCAGCTCAACGACTGGATCGAGCAGGCACGCAAGTTCGAAGGCCAGCCGATGTCGCAAGAAACCGCCCGCGCCATCCACCTGCTCAAGCTGATGACCGCAATGCCCGCGCCGAAGGACCCGGCCAAGCTGAGCGAACTGGCGCAGATCGCCACCCGCATGGAAGGCATGTACGGCGCCGGCAGCTACTGCACCGGCGAAGGCGATGGGAAGCACTGCCGTGACATCGGTCAACTGTCCGAAGTGCTGGCCAAGAGCCGCGACTACGACAAGCAGCTCGACGCCTGGCGGGGCTGGCACACCATTTCGGTGCCGATGCGCGCCGACTACACCCGCTTCGTCGAACTGGTCAACGAGGGCGCCAAGGACCTCGGCTACGCCGACGCCGGCGAGATGTGGCGCAGCGGCTACGACATGAGCCCGGCCGAGATCGCTGCCGAAACGGACCGCCTCTGGGGCCAGGTCAAGCCGCTGTACGAACAGCTGCACTGCTACACCCGCAACAAGCTGGTCGCGCAATACGGCGCCCGCGGCCAGGTCGAAGGCGGCTTGCTGCCGGCGCACCTGATGGGCAACCTGTGGCAGCAGGACTGGGGCAACCTGTGGGACATCCTGGAGCCGTTCAAGAACGCCGGCAGCCTGGACATCACCGGCGCACTGGAAAAGCAGTACCAGCAGAACTACAGCCGCGAACTGGCCAAGGCCGGTCCGGGGCCGACCACCGACGCCATCTTCCAGGCCGAGCGCGCCGCGCAACTCGACACCGCCAAGCAGATGACCGAGCGCGCGCAGGATTTCTACACCAGCCTGGACATGCCCAAACTGCCCGGCAGCTACTGGAACAAGACCCAGTTCATCAAGCCGCTGGATCGCGACGTGGTCTGCCACGCCAGCGCCTGGGACATGAACATGGCCGGCGACGTGCGCACCAAGATGTGCATCAAGCCCAACGAGGAAGAGTTCACCACCATCTACCACGAACTCGGCCACGTCTATTACTACCTGGCCTACAACAAGCTGCCGCCGCTGTTCCAGGGCGGCGCCCACGACGGCTTCCACGAGGCCATCGGCGACACCATCGTGCTGGCGATGACGCCGGAATACCTGAAGTCGGTCGGCCTGATCGACGGTCAGGAGCAAAGCCAGCAGGCGCTGATCAACGCGCAGATGCGCATGGCTCTGGCCAAGGTCTCGTTCCTGCCGTTCGGGCTGATGATCGACCGCTGGCGCTGGGGCGTGTTCGACGGCAGCATCAAGCCCGCGGACTACAACAAGGCGTGGTGGGAGCTGAAGGCGAAGTACCAGGGCGTGGCGCCGGCCAGCCCGCGCGGCGAGGAGTTCTTCGATCCGGGCGCCAAGTACCATGTGCCCGGCAACACGCCGTACACGCGCTACTTCCTCTCGCACGTGCTGCAATTCCAGTTCTACAAGAGCCTGTGCGATGCCTCGGGCTACAAGGGGCCGCTGTACGACTGCACTTTCTATGGCAACAAGGCCGCCGGTCAGAAGTTCTGGGCCATGCTGGAAAAAGGCGGCAGCCAGCCCTGGCAGGCCACGCTGAAGGAAATGACCGGCAGCGAGCAGATGGACGCCAGCGCCGTGCTGGAATACTTCTCGCCGCTGCAGCAATGGCTGAAAGAGCAGAACGAAGGCCAGACCTGCGGCTGGCAGGAGCCGGACTCCGCCGAAGCGACTGCAAAGTAACAGGATTTTCCCGCATCGGCCGCCGGCTTCATGCCGGCGGCGATGTCATTCGGAAGCGGTCATGTCGGACGTCGCTGCCGGTTTCGACAGCCGCATCTCCCAGCGCCAGAACGTCCAGCCCAGCAGCATCAGCACCGTCGCCCCCAGCGTCAGATGGACGATGTCGTCGCTGAGCAGCGGCGACAGCACGCCGGCAATCAGCGCGTTCAGCGCCAGCCCGGTGAAGGCTTGCATCGACGAGGCCGAGCCGCGCTGATGCGGGTACATGTCGAGGATTTCCAGCGTCACGATCGGAAACACCAGGGCGATGCCGAACGCGTTCAGCGTCATCGGCAGTACCGCCCACGGCACTTTCGGCGCCTCCGCCAACACGCTGTAGCCGAGATTGCAGGCCACCGCCACCGCACAGCAGAGGAAACCGATATTGGCCAGCTGCACCCGTGAAATGCGCCCGGCCGTGCGCGCCGACACGAAGGAGCCAGCCATCATCCCGCTGATCATCGGGATGAAGAACCAGCCGAACTGACGCTCGCCCAGGCCGAGGATGTCGACCACGAAGGCCGGCGCGGAAGCGATGAACAGGAACAAGGCGCCGAAGTTGAACGCCGCGGCGGCCGCCAGGCGCTGGAAGCGCGGACTGAAGAAGATCGAGCTGTAGTCCCACAGCAGCATCTTCGGCCGCAGCGAGATGCGCGAAGCCTTCGGATGCGTTTCCGGCAGCCACGCCCAGGTGGCCAGCAGCAGGAATACGCTGAACACGACCAGGAACCAGAAGATCAGCGTCCAGCGCCCCCAGCCCAGCAGCCAGCCGCCGACCACCGGCGCCAGCGCCGGGGCGACGCCGAAGATCATCGTCACCTGGCTCATCATGCGCTGCGCGGCGTCGCCCTGCAGCACGTCGCGGATCACCGCGCGGCCGACGATCATGCCCACCCCGGCCGACAACCCCTGCAAGGCGCGGAAAATCAACAACGTCGACAGGTCGCCCGCCAGCGCGCAACCCACCGAGGCCAACACGAACACGACCAGCCCGGCCAGGATGATCCGCCGGCGGCCGAGCGCATCGGACAGCGGGCCGTGCACCAGGCTCATCAGCGCAAACGACAGCAGATAGATCGATACCGTCTGCTGCATCGCCAGCTTGTCGGCGCCGAGATCGGCGGCGATCGCGGGAAACGCCGGGAAGATGGTGTCGATGGAAAATGGGCCGAACATCGCCAGCCCGGCCAGCAACACGGTCAGGCGCGGGATGGATACGGCGGGGGCGGACTTCATCGCGATGGCCGCCGTGGACGGCGGCGGAGGCTGGGGAGGGCCGGTCATGGTAGCTGCTTTCCTGCCATCGCCGCAGTCGCGCAACCGCAGCCGCGGCCGGCTATAATCGATCCGCAGCATCTGGTGGGAGAAGCGTCGGGCCTCGGCCTGCCGCTGCCGAAGGCGCAACCGCCCGTAATCGCTCAGGCCCGATACCACCACGGCTACAGACACTCTGGAGAGACCGGAACCGCCTCGGCGGCACCCGGCGCCGAAGGGGCACGAAGCACGGACCACGTCCGCGCCTCCAAACTCTCAGGCAAAAGGACAGAGGGGCACACTGCCGGTCTTCAGGACCGTCCCGGTTGCGGGACGCCTCCTGCCCGGCATCGCCCCCTTCCGGATGCCCGCCGCCATGCCCAACACCCCCTCGCTGCGCGAACTCGAACACCGCGACGCCTTCGCCGAACGCCACATCGGCCCCAACGATGCCGAAATCGCCACCATGCTGGGCGAGATCGGCCACGACTCGCTCGACGCCATGACCGCGGCCATCGTGCCTGCCAGCATCGCCGGCAGCGGCCGGCTCGAGCTGCCCGGCGGCATGACCGAAGAGGACGCGCTGGCGAAGATCCGCGGCATCGCGGCGAAGAACAAGGTCTTCCGCAGCTTCATCGGCCAGGGCTACTACGGCACCCGCACGCCCAACGTCATCCTGCGCAACATCCTGGAGAACCCGGCCTGGTACACCGCCTACACGCCGTACCAGGCGGAAATCTCGCAGGGCCGCATGGAAGCGCTGATCAACTTCCAGCAGATGTGCGCCGATCTGACCGGGATGGACATCGCCAATGCCTCGCTGCTGGACGAAGCCACCGCCGCCGCCGAGGCGATGACCCTAGCCCGGCGCTCGTCGAAGTCGAAATCGAATACCTTCGTGGTCTCCGGCGACACCCATCCGCAAACGCTGGAAGTGCTGCGGACCCGCGCAGAACCGCTGGGACTGACGGTGACGACCGTCGATTCGCCCGAGGCATTCCATGCCGCGCTGGCCGGCGGCGACTTCTTCGGCCTGCTGGTGCAATACCCGGCCTCCAGCGGCTGGTTGGCAGACTGGGGCGCCCACGCCGATGCCGTGCATGCGGCCGGCGCGCTGTACGTGTTCGCCACCGACCTGCTGGCGCTGACCTTGTTGAAGCCGCCGGGCGAGATGGGCGCCGACATCGTGATCGGAAACTCGCAACGCTTCGGCGTGCCGTTCGGATTCGGCGGCCCGCACGCGGCGTTCATGGCTTGCCGTGATGCCTACAAGCGGCAGATGCCCGGACGCCTGATCGGCGTATCGGTCGATGCCGAAGGCAACCCCGCCTACCGGCTGACCCTGCAGACCCGTGAGCAGCACATCCGCCGAGAGAAGGCCACCAGCAACATCTGCACTGCGCAGGTGCTGCTGGCGGTGATGGCCTCGATGTACGCGGTCTACCACGGCCCCGAGGGCCTGACCCGGATCGCCTCCCGCGTGGCGCGGCTGACCGCGATCCTGGCCGCCGGCCTGCGCCAGCTCGGCCACGAAACCGTGCACGCCCGCGCCTTCGACACGCTGTGTATCGATGCAGGCGAACAGTCTGCCTCCCTGCTCGCCCGCGCCACCATGCTGGGCGCCAACCTGCGCGTGCGCAACAACGGTTCGATCTGCATTTCGCTGGACGAAACCACCACCCGCGCCGATATCGAATTGCTGTGGCGGATTTTCGCCGGTGATGAGGCGACGCTCCCGGACATCGACGCACTGGACGCCAGCGCACCGTCGCTGATTCCGGAAGAGCTGCGCCGCACTTCGCAATTCCTGACCCATCCGGTGTTCAACACCCATCACAGCGAGCACGAGATGCTGCGCTATCTGCGTGCGCTGGCCGACAAGGACCTGGCGATGGATCGCACGATGATCCCGCTGGGCTCGTGCACGATGAAACTCAACGCCACCGCCGAGATGCTGCCGATTACCTGGCCGGAGTTCGCCAACCTGCACCCGCTGGCGCCGGCCGGGCAGACCGCAGGCTACAAGGAACTGATCGACGGGCTGGAAGCGATGCTGGTGGAAATCACCGGCTACGACGCGGTCAGCTTCCAGCCCAATTCCGGTGCGCAGGGCGAATATGCCGGCCTGCTGGCGATCCGTGCTTACCACCGCGCACGCGGCGAAGACCATCGCAACATCTGCCTGATCCCCGAATCCGCGCACGGCACCAACCCGGCCAGCGCGCAGATGGCCGGGATGAAGGTGGTAGTGACCCGCTGCGACGCCAACGGCAACGTCGACGTGGCCGACATTCGCGCCAAAGCCGAACAGCATGCGTCCGACCTGGCCGCGCTGATGATCACCTACCCGTCCACCCACGGCGTGTTCGAAGAAGATATCGTCGAAATCTGCGACATCGTGCATGCCCACGGCGGGCAGGTGTACACCGACGGCGCCAACATGAACGCGCTGGTCGGCGTCGCCAAACCCGGCCAGTGGGGCTCGGACGTTTCGCACCTGAACCTGCACAAGACCTTCTGCATCCCGCACGGCGGTGGCGGTCCCGGCGTCGGCCCCTGCGCGGTCAAGGCGCACCTGGCGCCGTACCTGCCCAGGCATTTCGGCGGCGAAGGCGGCGGCATGGTGGCGGCCGCCACCCACGGCAGCGCCAGCATCCTGCCAATCAGCTGGATGTACATCGCGCTGATGGGCGCGTCCGGCCTGCGCAAGGCGACCCAGGTCGCCCTGCTCAACGCCAACTACATCGCCCACCGGCTGGCACCGCACTACAGGACGCTGTACACCGGCCGCAACGGCCTGGTCGCGCACGAATGCATCCTCGACCTGCGCCCGCTGGAAAAGACCACCGGCATCGGTGCCGAGGACGTGGCCAAGCGCCTGATCGATTTCGGCTTTCACGCGCCGACCCTGAGCTTCCCGGTCGCCGGCACGCTGATGGTGGAACCGACCGAAAGCGAATCGCTGCACGAACTGGACCGCTTCATCGACGCGATGATCCAGATCCGCGACGAGATCCGCGCGATCGAGGACGGCCGTCTGGACCGCGAAGACAATCCGCTGAAAAACGCCCCGCACACGGCCAATGTCGCCAGCGCCAGCGAATGGGCTCACGCCTATCCGCGCGAACTGGCGGTATTCCCGCTGCCTTCACTGAAGCGGCAGAAGTACTGGCCGCCGGTGGCGCGCGTGGACAACGTTCATGGCGACAAGAACGTGTTCTGCGCCTGCATCCCGGTGGACGCCTACCGGGAGGACGCCGAAGCCTGAACGATCGCGCGGACTTGGGCACAATGGCGGGAGACGACCGCTCCCGCCCCCATACCGACATACGCCCATGTCCCTCGTATCCCGTTTCCTCTGCTGGTTCGCACTGGCGTTCGCCCTGAACGCCGCTGCGGCCGAACCCGACCGCCGCATCGCTGTCACCATCGACGATCTGCCCTGGCAAGGCATCGGGAATACTCCGGAAGACCAGCTGCAGGCGCGTCACGCGGCACTGATCGCGCAACTGAAGCTGGCCGGGGTACCGATCACCGGTTTCGTCAACGAGGGCAAGCTGGAAGTCGATGGCGAACAACAGCCATCCCGCGTCGTGATGCTGCGCGACTGGCTGGAGGCCGGCTTCGAACTGGGCAACCACACCCATGGCCACCTCGATCTGCATGAGATCGGCCTGGAGGCCTACGAACAGGACATCCTGCAAGGCGAACGCGTGTTGCGCCCGTTGCTGGCCGAGTACGGATCCGCACCGCGCTGGTTCCGCCACCCTTACCTGCGCGCAGGCCGCACGCCCGAAGACCGCGCGACGCTGTCGGCCTTCCTGCACGATCACGGCTACCGCATCGCCCCAGTCACCGTCGACAATAGCGAATGGATCTGGGCTTTTGCCTATGTGCGCGTGCTCGACGGCCAGGCCGATGTGCCGGATCGGGAGGCTGTGCTGGAGCGCCTGCGTCACGGCTACATCCCGTACATGCTGAACAAGATCGACTACTACGAGCAGCAGTCGCAGGCCCTGCTCGGCTATGCCCTGCCACAGGTCTGGCTGATGCATGCCAACGAACTCAATGCCGCCACCTTTGCCGAGCTGATCGCCGCAGTGCAGCGTCGCGGCTATCGCATCGTGACCCTGGAAGACGCGCTACGCGACCCTGCCTATCGACGTGGCGAAGATGGTTACAACGGCCGCTACGGCCCCAGCTGGCTGCACCGCTGGGCAATGGCCGAGAACAAGCCGCGCGAGTTCTATGCCGGGGAGCCCACGGTACCGCAATGGGTCCTGGACCTGGCCGGAGTGGCGTCCGAGTAAGCCGTCAACGCGCTTCCCGCTAGACTTGCCGTGTCGGATGCCCGTCACGGGCACAGGAAACCCACATGTTCGATATCGCCGTCGTCTGCCTGGTCGTCACCGCCCTGCTGGCCTATCTCAATCATCGCTTCATCGGCCTGCCCACCACCATCGGGGTGATGGCCGTGGCCCTGCTGCTGTCGCTGGGCCTGATCGGGCTGGACCACCTGGGTTTCGGCGCCTTGCACGACTACGAGGCCGGCCTGCTGCAATCGATCGACTTCGCCGAAGTGCTGATGCAGGGCATGCTGTCGATGCTGCTGTTCGCCGGCGCCATGCACATCAACCTGGGCCAGCTGCGCGACTACCGCTGGCAGGTCGGCACGCTGGCGGTGCTGGGCACCGCGCTGTCGACCCTGATCGTCGGCTTCGGCCTGTACTGGCTGCTGCCGTGGCTGGGATTCGAACTGTCGCTCGGCTATTGCCTGGTGTTCGGCGCGCTGATCTCGCCGACCGACCCGATCGCGGTGCTGGCCCTGCTGCGTTCGGCCGGCGCCCCGGATACCGTGCGCCTGGTCGTTTCCGGCGAGTCGCTGTTCAACGACGGCGTCGGCGTGGTGCTGTTCTCGCTTCTGCTGACCATGGCTGCACAGGGCGAAGCGCCGACCTTGTCCGAAGGCGCCATCCTGCTGACCCACGAAGCTGGCGGCGGCCTGCTGCTCGGCGCCGCGCTGGGCGCGGTGCTGTTCTATCTGCTGCGCAGCATCGACAACTACAAGGTGGAAGTGCTGCTGACCCTGGCCGGCGTGCTGGGCGGCTACGAACTCGCGCACAGCCTGCACGTTTCCGGACCGCTGGCGATGGTGGTGGCCGGCCTGATCGTCGGCAACCACGGTCGCGCCTATGCCATGTCCGACACCACCCGCCAGAACGTCGACATGTTCTGGGAGTTGCTGGACGAAATCCTCAATGCGGTGCTGTTCGTGCTGCTGGGACTGGAAATCGTCATGGTCCAGTTCAACGCGCCAATCCTGCTGGCCTCGGCCGCGGCGATCGCCATCGCCCTGCTGGCCCGATTCCTGGCCGTGGGCCTGCCGATTGCGAAGCTGTCGAAGGCGTTCCGCCTGCCCGACGGCGCCTGGAAGATCCTCACTTGGGGCGGACTGCGCGGCGGCATCTCGGTGGCACTGGTGCTGTCGTTGCCTGCCGGCCCGCAGCGCGACCAGTTGCTGGCGATGACCTACGCGGTGGTGGTGTTCTCGATCCTGGTCCAGGGCACCACGATCAAGCCGATGATCCGCCGCATCCTGGCGACCAATACCGGCAGCCAGGCGCGCTGATTTCAGGGAACCGTCGGGACGCGCAGCATTCCGTCCGCCCGACTCGATCACGCATAACGTCCGCCACTCACCAGTCTCGAAGGCAGGAACAACGTCGCTGCCGTCACCGCAAGCGCCAGCACAAGCCACGGCAACCCGTAGTCGGCAGCGATACCAGCGATGTATTGCAGTTGCCCATCCAGCGCGTCGACGGCGGCCGGATCGCGCAACAGGCCAAGCCCCTGCTGGCAAACCGCGGCCAGCGCCACCACCAGCGCCAGCAGGCCGGGCCATGCCCGCGCCCAGGGAAATGCCAGCGACGGCCGGGTTGCCGATTCCCGCTCCACCGCATCCATCACCGAGGCAACGAACCCCGGCGATGGGGTAATCGTGTCCTCGCTGGCCAGCAGTCTGTCGATGTCTTCGCGATTCATAGCCGTTGCCTCAGTTTCGATTCGAGGAAATTCCGTCCGCGCGACAATCTGGCCTTGACCGTGCCCTCCGGCAGTCCAAGGCTGCGCGCCGTTGCCGCAATGTCCTGTTCGTGAAAATAGAACAGGACCAGCGGATCGCGATACTTCGGCGGCAGCGACTGTACCGCGCGCTGCACCAGCGCACGACGACCGGCTTCGTCGACCGCATCCTCCACCGATCCGGCCAGCGCCATCTGTTCGTCGACCGGCACCATCTCCGGGCCGGATCGACGCAACTCGTCGCGGTACGCATTGGTCGCCAGTGCGAACAGCCAGGTGGAGAATGCGGCATCGCGTCGCCACGAGCGCAGACGACGAAATGCCCGCAGGAAGGCCTCCTGGGCCATGTCCTCCGCCTTGCCGCGGTCACGACAGAACCGGTAGGCGAGATTCACCAAGGGACCCTGCCAACGCTCGACGATGGCGGAAAAGGCTGCCGTGTCCCCTTCCAAGACACGCTCGACTGCGATCCGGTCGTTTTCCCGCTCATGTGCCATCAACTGCCCTCCTGTCCCGTGAGACGGGCATTCGGGGAGGCCGGTTGCGTTATTTTCAACGCGCCGCCAGGAAATAATGCAACCGTGGTGGAAGCAGCCTCGTCAAACGAAGCAGATACACCCACTTGGCATCCGAGGAGATTCTCACAATGATGGCATTCTGGCTGATGATCGCCGTCGTCGTCGCAGCAGCGCTGGCGTTCATTTCGGTATTGGCCTGGCTCGACGGCCGGCGCAAGGAACGCGAAGCGCACTATCGCAATGAAATGGCACGGCGGATCGCCGAGGCCAGCGACCCGGCTCCGGTGCTGGAATACATCGGACGGATCGAGCAGGCCGAAGCCGCGCAGACGCGAACCAAGGCGCGCGTGAGCGGCCTGATCACCCTGGCAACTGGCGCAGCGCTGATGATCTTCCTGCACCAGATTGCACCGGGCACGGCCGTCTACCTCGTCGGCCTGATCCCGTTGCTGGTAGGCGTGGTGCTACTGGTCTCCTCCGAACTCTTCATGCGGACAAGAAAGTAGGTCGATAGCCGGGATGAGTGCGCAGTCCACGCCCCTTGCATGACCACCGTGGGCAAGGGGTTCCCGGATTACGCGAACGGATCCTGCAGCACCATCGTGTGCTCGCGGCCGGGGCCGGTGGAGACGATGGCCAGCGGACAACCGGCCAGCTCCTCCAGCGCGCGCAGATAGGCACGCGCGGCCGGCGGTAGTTGTTCCCACTCGGTGATGCCGTGGGTGTTCTCGTCCCAGCCGGGGAACTCCAGGTACACCGGGGTGATCTCGTCCCAGCCGGCGGCGTCCAGCGGCGCGTATTCGGTGCGCTTGCCACGGTATTCGTAGGCGATGCACACCTTCAGCGACTTCATGCCGTCCAGCACGTCCAGCTTGGTGATGCACAGGCCGCTGATGCCGTTGATCGCCACCGCGCGCTTCAACGCCACGATATCCATCCAGCCGCAACGGCGCGGACGACCGGTGGACGCGCCGTATTCCTGGCCGCGATCGCGGATGCCCTGGCCGACATCGTCGTCCAGTTCGGTCGGGAACGGACCGCCGCCGACGCGGGTGGCGTAGGCCTTGGCGATGCCCAGCACGTAGTCGATGGCATCCGCGCCGACGCCGGTACCGGCCAGCGCGCCGCCGACGGTGGTGTTGGAACTGGTGACATACGGGTAGGTGCCGTGGTCGATGTCCAGCAACGCACCCTGCGCGCCTTCGTACAGCACCTTCTTGCCCTGCTTGCGCAGTTCGTGGAGGATACCGGCCACGTCGGATTTCATCGGCTGCACGTACTCACCGAAGGCCAGCGCCTCGTCATAGGTCTGCCGAAAGTCGATGGCCTCGCCGCCCAGGTACTTCGTCAGCACGAAGTTGTGGTAATCCAGCGCGGTACGCAGCAGTTCTTCGAGCTGCCCGGGATAGTGCAGGTCGGCGACGCGGATGCCGCGCCGCGCCACCTTGTCCTCGTAGGCCGGGCCAATGCCACGGCCAGTGGTGCCGATGGCCTTGCCGCCGGCAGCCTTCTCGCGCGCCTGGTCCAGGGCGATGTGGTACGGCATGATCAGCGGCGTGGCCGGACTGATCTTGAGCCGCGAGCGCACTTCCACGCCGTTGCCTTCCAGTTCGTCAATTTCCTTCTTCAGCGCCGCCGGCGACAGCACCACGCCGTTGCCGATCAGGCACAGCGCGCCTTCGCGCAGGATCCCGGAAGGAATCAGGTGCAGCACGGTCTTCTTGCCGCCGATCACCAGCGTGTGGCCGGCGTTGTGGCCGCCCTGGAAGCGCACGACGGCGCCGATTTCCTCGGTGAGCAGATCGACGATCTTGCCCTTGCCTTCGTCGCCCCACTGGGCGCCGAGAACGACGACTGACTGACCCATGGCCGGTGACTCCGCTGCATGCGGCCATCGGGGCCGCGGAATGGGCCGTGCCGGCTGCGGCGTTGTCAATGCCGGCGATTCCATCGGGGAACCACCGGCCACGCCCGTCCTGACACGGAAAAAGCCGGAAGGGCAATTGCCCCTTCCGGCTTTTTTGCATTATCCGGGTTTTGTGCAACAGCGGCTACCCCGCCGCCCGTAGACTGCACGCAGGGCCGCATCGCCACGGAAGCGCCCGCCGCCGGGAGAGAGCGGCGGCGGGCGCGCTTCCGTCAGCGGCGTGCCACCGGCCTGGCCTTCGGCGCCACCGCCGACACCGGCTTGCGCGACGCCGGGGCCGTGCGGCCGACCTCGATCCGGTCGCGGTTCTTTTCCACCGTTTTCAGGCCGATACCCTTGACCATGGCCAGTTCGTCGGCGCTCTTGAACGGGCCGTTGGCCTTACGGTACTCGATGATGGCCTGGGCCTTGGCCGGGCCGACATTGATCAGCACCGCGTCCAGGGTGGCCGCGTCGGCAGTGTTGATGTTGACCTTGTCCGCGGCGAAGGCACTGGTGGCCAGCAGCAGCGACAGCACGACCGCCTTGATCAAATGTGAAAAATGCTTCATTTCCATGCTCCTTGCGATGAATGGGGATGTCCCCGGTCCGCTTCCGCTCTGCGGCCGGCAGGGACAGTTTTCCGCATCGAATGGGGGCAGGCTACCGGGGCTGCGCCGGTGTTTCTGCCGGGAAATGCCGCTGCGCCCTGTAGGAAAAGTCCTACCGGTGGCAGGGCGTAGAATTGCAGCCACGTTCGCCACCGGAAATCGCCATGGACTCCAGCCGCCTCGACCGCTACGTCGCCGAAAAATGGGACGACGACATCATCCCGCAGTTGGTCGACTACATCCGCATCCCCAACAAGTCGCCGATGTTCGACAAGGACTGGGTGGCGCACGGTTACATGGACGACGCGGTGGCGCTGATGGAGCGCTGGGCGCGCAGCCAGCCGATCGCCGGCATGCAGCTGGAAGTCGTCCGGCTGGAAGGCCGTACCCCGCTGATCTACATCGAAATCCCGGCCAGCGACCCCACCAGCGGCGAGGACAGCGTGCTGCTGTACGGCCACCTGGACAAGCAGCCGGAGATGACCGGCTGGGACAGCGATCTCGGGCCGTGGACCCCGGTGATCAAGGGCGACCGGCTGTACGGACGCGGCGGCGCCGACGATGGCTACGCGATCTTCGGATCGCTGGCCGCGATCCTGGCGCTGCAGGAACAGGGCCTGCCGCACGCGCGCTGCGTGGTGCTGATCGAGGCCTGCGAGGAATCCGGCAGCTACGACCTGCCGGCCTACGTCGACCATCTGGCCGCGCGCATCGGCAAGCCGTCGCTGGTGGTCTGCCTGGATTCGGGCTGCGGCAACTACGACCAGTTGTGGTGCACCACCTCGTTGCGCGGCATGGCCGGCGGCAATTTCGGCGTCAAGGTGCTGTCCGAAGGCGTGCATTCCGGCGACGCTTCCGGTGTGGTGCCGTCCAGCTTCCGCATCCTGCGCCAGCTGCTGTCGCGGCTGGAGGACGAGGCCAGCGGCAGGATCCGCATCGAGGGCCTGTTCGCCGAAATTCCGGACGAGCGCCGCGACCAGGCAAGCAAGGTCGCCGAGGTGCTGGGCGACGAGGTCTACAGCAAGTTCCCGCTGCTGCCGGGCATGCGCCCGATGTCCGACGATCTGACCGAGCTGGTGCTCAATCGCACCTGGCGCCCGGCGCTGTCGGTGACCGGCGTGGACGGCATGCCACCGCTGGAATCGGCCGGCAACGTGCTGCGCCCGCACACCGCGGTCAAGCTGTCGCTGCGACTGCCGCCCACCCTGGACGGCACCGCCGCCGGCGAGCTGCTCAAGCAGGTGCTGCTGAGCGACCCGCCGTATGGCGCACAAGTCGAACTGAAACTGGAGAAGGCTTCCACCGGCTGGAATGCCCCGGCGATGTCGCCGTGGCTGTCTTCGGCCATCGAGGACGCCTCGCAGGCGGTGTTCGGCAAGCCGGCCATGTACATGGGCGAAGGCGGCACGATCCCGTTCATGGGCATGCTGGGGGAGAAGTTCCCAGGCGCACAGTTCATGATCACCGGCGTGCTGGGCCCGCATTCCAATGCGCACGGACCGAACGAATTCCTGCATATCCCGATGGGCAAGCGGATGACCGCCTGCGTGGCCCGGGTGATCACCGAGCATCATGCCGCCAGCCTGCGCGGCGAGACCGCCGGAATCGCCGCCGTGGCCGGGGGCAGCCAGCATGGCGAACACGGCTGCTGCTGACGCTTTTCCGGACCAAAAGGGCTGCTAGGATAGGCCTTCCATCCCACCCTCGCGCGAGAGGAACCCCATGTTCGACGGAGTCTTCGGCTACATCATCGGCGGTGCCGTGATCGGCATCCTCGCCCGCTTCATCAAGCCCGGTGCGGACCCGCTGGGCTGGATCCTGACCATCCTGCTCGGCATTGCCGGTGCCTACATCGGCGGCTACTTTGTCCCCGGCGGCGGCTGGCTGGCCTGGGTCGCGGCGATCGGCGCGGCCATCGTGCTGCTGTTCCTGTACGAGATGGTGCGCAAGAAGAAGAAATGACCGCGAGCGCATGCCACACGAGAAACGCCCCGTTTGGGGCATTTCTCGTTTACGCATCCCGGTCGCGCCGGACTCAGCCGCTGCGCCCGTATACATCCTCGAAGCGGACGATATCGTCCTCGCCCAGGTAGCTGCCGGACTGCACCTCGATCAGTTCCAGCGGCACCTTGCCGGGATTCTCCAGCCGGTGCTTGACCCCCAGCGGGATGTAAGTGCTCTCGTTCTCGCTCAGCAGCAGGATGTCCTCGCCCCGAGTCACCTTCGCCGTACCGCTGACCACGATCCAGTGTTCGGCGCGGTGATGGTGCATCTGCAGGCTCAGCGCAGCGCCCGGATTGACGGTGATGCGCTTGACCTGGAAACGCTCGCCCATGTCGATGGAGTCGTAGGCGCCCCACGGCCGGTAGACCTTGCGATGCAGGACCGCCTGGCTGCGTTGCTCGGCCTTCAGCTGCGCGACCACCTGCTTGACCTCCTGCACGCGGTCCTTGCGCGCCACCAGCACCGCATCGTCGGTCTCCACCACCACCACGTCGTCGACGCCGACCAGGGCGACCATGCGCTGCGCGTAGGCGTAACTGTTGCGGCTGTCCACCGCGATCACGTCGCCGTGGTGCGCATTGCCGTCGGCATCGCGTTCGGCCACCTCCCACAGCGCCGACCACGAACCGACGTCGCTCCAGCCGATGTCCACCGGCAGCACCATCGCATGCGCGGTCTTTTCCATGACCGCGTAGTCGATCGAATCGGAAGGGCCGGCGGCGAAAGCGGCCTTGTCCAGGCGGACGAAATCGCCGTCATGGCGCGCCGCGGCGAAGGCCACGCGCACGGCATCGAGGATGTCCGGACGAAATTGCTTCAATTCGTCGAGGAAGCGACCGGCACGGAATAGGAACATGCCGCTGTTCCAGTAATAGCCGCCGGCATCCAAATACGACTGCGCCGTCGCCGCATCGGGTTTCTCGACGAAGCGCAGGACCTTGCGCAGACCCTTGCCGGACTCGGCCTGGATGTAGCCGAACCCGGTTTCCGGTGCATCCGGGACGATGCCGAAGGTGACCAGGGCGCCTTCGGCCGCCGCCGGCATCGCCGCGCGCACGGCGACCTGGAACGCCGCTGCATCCCGGACCACGTGGTCGGAAGGCAGCACCAGCAGCAGCGGATCTTCGCCGCCGGCCATCGCCTGCAGGGCTGCGGCCGCGATCGCCGGCGCGGTGTTGCGACCGACCGGCTCCAGCAGGATCGCCGGGGTCGGCGCCCCCAGCTGGCGCAGTTGTTCGGCCGCCAGAAAGCGATGCTCCTCGTTGGCCACCACCAGCGGCGGCAGGTCCCCCAGCGGCGCGACCCGGCGCCAGGTCTCCTGCAACAGGCTCTCTTCCCCGATCAACGGAAGGAACTGCTTGGGATAGGCCTCCCGCGACAACGGCCACAGCCGCGTACCGGACCCACCGGACAACAGGACGGGTTGCAGTTTGTCCATGCGCTACTCTCAGACCGATAATGTGTCAGTTTACCCTCTGGGACGATGGACCCGATTCCGACCGCAGCGCATGACCCACCCCATTCAGGCCCGCCCTAATCAGGCTCGCTCTAATCAGGATGTTTCCGCACGGACCGCACAGCGCCTGGCCTGGGCGCGCGCGGGATTGGATGACGCCAATGCCACGCTGGAGCGTGCCTCGATCGATGCCGGTCAGCGCAGCTACTGGCGCAGCCACGGCGCCGGCGTCAGCCGCATCGTCATGGACGCCCCGCCGGGGCTGGAGGACGTGCGCCCCTGGCTGCAGGTCCGCGAACTGCTGGCCGGCCACGGCGTGCGCGTTCCCGACGTGCTGGCCCGCGATGTCGAAGCCGGCTTCCTGCTGCTGGAGGACCTCGGCGGTCCGACCCTGGCCCAGGCGCTGGACGCAGACAACGCCGATGCCTGGTTCGAAGCCGCCACCGGCCAGCTGCTGACCCTGCAGCGGATCGCCCCACCCGACGACATGGGCGAATTCGGCGAAGCCCTGCTGCAGCGCGATGCCGGCCTGTTCGAGGAATGGTTCCTGCGCCGCCATCTCGGCCTGGAACTGGGTTGCGACGACAGTGCGCGGCTGGAACTGGTGCAGCAGCGACTGATGGACTGCGCCCTGTCGCAGCCGCGGGTCCTGACCCACCGCGATTTCATGCCGCGCAACCTGATGCCGGTGTCCGACGGCCCGGCGGTGCTGGATTTCCAGGACTGCGTGCGCGGCCCGATCGCCTACGACGCGGTCAGCCTGTTCAAGGACGCCTTCCTGAGTTGGCCGCTGGCGCGAGTGGACGGCTGGCTGGCGCGCTACCACGCGCGCGCCGCGCAAGCCGGCCTGCCGGTGCCGCCGTGGGAACGGTTCCTGCGCGACGCCGACTGGATGGGCGTGCAGCGGCACCTGAAGATCCTCGGCATCTTCTCCCGTCTGCACTACCGCGACGGCAAGAGCCGCTACCTGCCGGACACCCCGCGCTTCATCGCCTACCTCGACGAAGTGGTGCCGCGCCACCGCGAATTGCAGCCGCTGGGCGAACTGCTGGAAACGCGCATCAAGCCGGCCCTGCGGGCCCGGGCCGCGGCATGAGGGCGCTGATTTTCGCCGCCGGCTTCGGCGAGCGCATGCGTCCGCTGACCGATCACCTGCCCAAGCCGCTGATCGAAGCCGGCGGCCAGCCGCTGATCGCCTGGCACTTGCGGAAGCTCGCCGATATCGGCGTGCGCGAGGTGGTGATCAACACCTCGTGGCTTGCAGAAAAGTTCCCGCAGATTCTCGGCGACGGCGCGCGCTGGGGCCTGCGCATCCGCTATTCGCACGAAGGCGACGCACCGCTGGAAACCGGTGGCGGCATGCGGCATGCACTGCCGTGGCTGACCGAGGAACGCGATCCGGACGCGCCTTTCATCGCCGTCAACGGCGACATCTGGACCGATTACGACTTCGCACGGCTGCCGCGCGAACCGGCTGGCCTGGCGCACCTGGTCCTGGTCGACAATCCCGAACACCATCCGCAAGGCGATTTTCACCTGGACGCGGATGGCCGCGTGCATGCGGATGGCGATCCCCGGCTGACCTTTGCCGGCATTGGCGTGTACCGCCCGACCCTGCTCGAGGGCTGGCGCGAGGTCATCGGCCCCACCCCGGGCGCGCAGGTCGAGCCGTCACGATTCCAGCTGGCGCCGCTGCTGCGGACGGCGATGCGCAAGGGACAGGTGCATGGCGAACGCCTGGACGGCCGCTGGACCGACGTCGGCACCCCGCAACGGCTGCAGGCGCTGAACGAGGAGTTGCAGGAGACCGCCTGATCGGCGGACGGACCCAACGCGGAAATCGGCGCTACTTGGCGCAGCGGGCGCACAGCCCGTGCACTTCCAGCGTCTGCGCCTGCGGGTGGAAGCCCAGGGCCTTGGCGCGCGCGTCCAGTTGTGCGACCACGTCGCGGTCTTCCAGCTCCACTGCGTTGTGGCAGCGGTCGCAGATCAGGAACGGCACTGAATGCTGCGCGCTGCTGGGATGATGGCAGGCGACGTAGGCGTTGACCGATTCCAGCTTGTGCACGAAGCCGTTGGCCATCAGGAAATCCAGCGCGCGGTACACCGTCGGCGGTGCGTCGGCGCCGACGCCTTTCTCGGCGCGCACCCATTCCAGCAGTTCGTAGGCCTTGACCGGCTTGCCGGCCTTGGCGATCAGTCCCAGCACCCGCGCACGGATCGCGGTCAGGCGCAGCCCGCGCTCGCGGCATGCCTGTTCCACCGCCGAGACGAAGCCGTCGGCGTCGTCGACGTGGTGCTTGGGATCGGTGCAGGCGCGTTGCCGAACCATGGGCGAATCATGCCTCCTTCGGCAACAGGATGAGGGCAGCGTCGATCCGCTTCAAGGCTTCGCCCTGTCCGGCCAGATAGACCGTGTGCGAGATGTCGGGGCTGACCTGGGTGCCGGTGATCGCCACCCGCAGCGGTTGCGCCACCTTGCCCATGCCAATCTCCAGCGCCTCGGCGACCCGGTGCAGCGCGGCCGATACCGCTTCCACGTCCCACGCCGGCAGTGCCGCCAGCAGCTCGCGTGCCTTCGACAGCGGTGCGGCGGCGGCAAGCTTCAGGTGCTTGGCCACCGCGGCCTCGTCGTAGATCTCCAGCGGCCGGTACCAGACCTGCGCCTTCTCGGCCATTTCCTGCAGGGTCTGCACCCGCTCGCGCAGGGCGATGACCACATCGACCGATGCCGGACCGGTAGCCGGGTCGATGTCCAGCCGTCGCAACTGATACTCCAGTTGCGGCGCGATCGTCGCCGGGTCGTCATTCTTCAGATAGTGCTGGTTGACCCAGCCCAGCTTGGCCATGTCCAGCCGCGCGGCCTTGGAATTCACGTCCTTCACGTCGAACAGGTCGATCAGCTCCTGCCGCGAGAACAGTTCCTGGTCACCATGCGACCAGCCCAGCCGCGCCAGGTAGTTGATCAGCGCGTGCGGCAGGTAGCCGGCGTCCTTGTACTGCATCACGTCGGCCGCGCCGGTACGCTTGGACAGCTTGGCGCCCTGCTCGTCCAGGATCATCGGCATGTGCGCGAACTTCGGCACCAGCGCACCCAGCGCTTGGTAGATATTGATCTGTCGCGGCGTGTTGTTGATGTGATCGTCGCCGCGAATCACTTCGGTGATGCCCATGTCCCAATCGTCCACCACCACCGCGAAGTTGTAGGTGGGGTAACCGTCCGGACGGAAGATCACCATGTCGTCCAGTTCGCTGTTGGCGATCTCGATGCGGCCCTTGATCAGGTCATCGAAGGCCACCACGCCGCCGAGCGGATTCTTGAAACGGATGACCCGGTTGGGATCGTCGCGGTACGGCAGGCCCAGATCGCGCGCGGCACCGTTGTAGCGCGGCTTCTCCTGCTTCGCCATCGCTGCCTCGCGCATGGCGTCCAGCTCTTCCCGTGTCTCGTAGGCGTAGTAGGCCTTGCCGGCCACGACCAGCTGTTCGGCCACTTCACGGTAGCGGGCCACCCGATCGGTCTGGTAGACCGGACCCTCGTCGTAGTCCAGGCCCAGCCAGTCCATCGCCTCCAGGATGGCGTCGATGGCCGCCTGGGTACTGCGCTCGCGGTCGGTGTCCTCGATCCGCAACACGAACTGCCCGCCGCGGTGGCGCGCCTCCAGCCAGCAGTACAGCGCCGTGCGCGCGCCGCCGATATGCAGGTAGCCGGTGGGACTGGGGGCGAAGCGGGTACGGCAGGTCATGAGGAGCTGGGCGGCAGTGGAGGCCATCCATTTTAACGAAGCCGGATTCGGCCTGCTGCGGGCGGGCCACACCTCCCATCGCCGTCAATCGCCCCGGGCGGCCGCCATGCCGGAACCGCGACTACAATTCTCACATGACCACCCTGTTCATCTCCGACCTGCACCTGGACGCCGAACGCCCGGACACCACCGAGCTGTTCGGCGCCTTCCTGCGCAACCAGGCGCGGCGCGCCGAGGCGCTGTACATCCTGGGCGACCTGTTCGAGACCTGGGTCGGCGACGACGACGATTCGCGGGTCGGCGCCTGGGTCGCCGCGCACCTGCGCGAACTGGCCGACAGCGGCGTACCGGTGCACTTCATCCGCGGCAACCGCGATTTCCTGCTCGGCTCCGCCTATGCCCGCCATGCGGGATTCCGCATCCTGCCCGATCCGGCGGTGATCCTGCTGTACGGCACGCCGGTGCTGCTGCTGCACGGCGACCTGCTGTGCAGCGATGACACCGCCTACCAGGCGTTCCGTGCGCAGACCCGCGACCCGGCCTGGCAATCGGCCTTCCTCGCCCAACCGCTGGCGGCGCGCCAGGCCTTCGCCGCGCAGGCACGCGCGGCCAGCCAGGCACGGCAATCCGAGCTGAAAGACGGCGGCATGGGCAATTTCGAAACCATCACCGACGTGACCCCGGCGACGGTGGAAGCGACCTTCGCCCGCTACGGTATCGACACCATGATCCACGGCCATACCCATCGCCCGGCCGTACACCGGCTGCAGGTCGGCGGCCGCGAATGCCATCGCATCGTGCTGGGCGACTGGTACGAACAGGGATCGGTACTGCGCGTCGATGCCGAGAGCATGAAACTGGAAAGCCTGCTGTAGCAGCAGCGGCGTCAGCCGCGACCGTGGTCCTGATCGCGGCTACGGCGCTTCCAGCGCCGCCAGTTCGTCCTCGTCGAAACCGGCCTGCAGCCGCGCCTGCAGGTTGAACGGCCCGCGCAGGTAGCCGCTGGCGTATTCGCGCAGCAATTCGCGGAATCGCTGTAGCGGCTCGATGCCGCGCTGCGCGCAGTACCAGCGGAACCAGCGCGAACCGGCAGCCACGTGCGCGACTTCCTCACGCAGGATGATCTCCAGAATGCCGGCGGTGGCCTCGTCACCCAACTCGCGCAACCTGACGATCATGCCCGGGGTCACGTCCAGCCCACGCGCCTCCAGCACCCGCGGCACCAGCGCCATCCGCGCCAGGCCGTCGTGCGCGGTCTTTTCGCACATCTCCCACAGGCCGTTGTGGGCGTCGAAATCGCCGTAGTCGTAACCCAGTTCGCGCAGGCGGTCGCGCAGCAGGACGAAATGCCGCGACTCGTCATGGGCCACGCCGATCCAGTCCGCGTAGAACTCCGCCGGCAGCCCGCGGAAGCGGTACACCGCGTCCCAGCCGAGGTCGATGGCATTCAGTTCGATGTGGGCGATGGCATGGATGAAGGCCCCCCGGCCCTCGACGCTGCCAAAGCCGCGGCGCGGCAGCTCGCGCGGATGCACCAGCCGTGGCTTCGCCGGCCGCCCCGGCATCCGGATCGGTTGCGGCGGCGGGGCATCGGACGGGATCTCCAACTCGCCGCGCGCGAACGCGGCCGCGCGGCGTTGCGTCAGCGCGACCTTGTCGGCCGGGTCGGCGGCGGCCAGGCACTCGGCCGCGGCGGCGAACAGCGAAGTCATGATCCGTTCCCGTTCGTCATTCCCGTGAAGGCGGGAATCGC
The DNA here is from genome assembly GCF_010211745.1 of Pseudoxanthomonas kalamensis DSM 18571. Lineage (GTDB taxonomy): Bacteria > Pseudomonadota > Gammaproteobacteria > Xanthomonadales > Xanthomonadaceae > Pseudoxanthomonas_A > Pseudoxanthomonas_A kalamensis. The sequence continues at coordinate 217,803 of NZ_PDWQ01000005.1, forward strand.
TTGTGCATCCGCGATCGCCACCTGCGTCATCACAGCGGAACGCAAGGCGGGATCCCGGCTTTCACCGGGATGACGACAACAGGGAAACACGGCATCGACGCCACGCCCGCGGAGTCGCAGCGGGATCAGGACATCGCCCGCCGCTTGCGCTTGGCCTCGTCCGAACGCATCTGCTGGATGCGCTCGAAATAACCCGGGTCGATGCCGGTGACGTAGTTGCCGTCGAAGCAGGACGAGTCGAACGTCTTCAGGTCCAGGTTGCCTTCGCGCACGGCCATCTCCAGGTCTTCCAGGTCCTGGTAAATCAGCCAGTCGCAACCGAGCAGCTTCTCGATCTCCTCGATGCTGCGGCCGTTGGCGACCAACTCGTCGGCCGCCGGCATGTCGATGCCATAGATGTTGGGGTGGCGGACCGGCGGCGCAGCACTGGCCAGATAGACCTTGCGCGCACCGGCGTCACGCGCCATCTGCACGATCTGCTGGCTGGTGGTGCCGCGGACGATGGAGTCGTCCACCAGCAGCACCACCCGGTTGCGGAATTCCAGATGGATCGGGTTGAGCTTGCGGCGCACCGACTTCACCCGTTCGCCCTGTCCCGGCATGATGAAGGTGCGGCCGACGTAGCGGTTCTTGACGAAGCCCTCGCGGTATTTCACGCCCAGCACGTTGGAGATTTCCAGTGCCGCGTCGCGCGAAGTGTCGGGGATCGGGATCACCGTGTCGATGTCGTGGTCCGGGCGCAGGCGCAGGATCTTCTCGCCCAGCTTGATGCCCATGCGCATGCGCGCCTTGTGCACCGACACGTTGTCGAGCATCGAGTCCGGGCGCGCGAAGTACACGTATTCGAAGATGCACGGCGTGTGCTCCTGCGGCGCCGCGCACTGCTCGGCGAACAGGTCACCGCGCGCGGTGATCACCAGCGCCTCGCCGGGCTGCACATCGCGCACGCGCTGGAAGCCGAGGATGTCCAGCGCGGTGGATTCGGACGCCACCGCGTATTCGGTGTTGCCATCGGCGTGTTCGCGCTTGCCCAGCACCAGCGGACGGATCCCGTGCGGGTCGCGGAACGCCACCAGCCCCAGCCCCAGCACCACGCTGACCACCGCATAGCCGCCCTTGCAGCGGCGGTGCACGCCGGCCACCGCGCGCATCACTGCCTCCGGGGTCAGCATGCGCTGCGCGTCCAGTTCGTAGGCGAACACGTTCAGTAGCACTTCGCTGTCCGAGTCGGTGTTGATGTTGCGGCGATCGGCCTCGAACACCTGCTGGCGCAGCGCCTCGGTGTTGATCAGGTTGCCGTTATGGGCCAGGGCAATGCCGTAGGGCGAATTGACGTAGAACGGCTGCGCCTCGTCCATGCCTTCGGAGCCGGCGGTCGGATAGCGGCAATGGCCGATGCCGACCCGGCCCTCCAGCACGCTCATCGTCTTGGCGTCGAACACGTCGCGCGCCAGCCCGTTGCCCTTGTGCACCCGCAGCCGGGTGCCGTCGGCGGTGGCGATACCGGCCGCGTCCTGTCCTCGATGCTGCAGCACGGTCAGGCCGTCGTACAGCAGGCCTGCGACATTCTGGTTGCCGACGATGCCGACGATGCCGCACATGGGCGTTCTCCAATGCGATGGCGCTTCACTCGTCGGAAGCGGTTCGGGGCTGGGAATCTTGCGGGACGCCTTCGTCCAGCGGCACTGGCAACCTGTCTTGGCCGCCATTATCGCCGTTCGGCGCCGCATTGCCAAAATCGACCTGCTGCGCCGCCCAGTCCGGCAGCCAGCCGCGCAGCCATTCGGCCCCCGGCAGCAAGGTCCGCACCACCGCCGATTGCCGCCACGAAGGCTCCTGCGGCATGCCGGTGAAGCCCAGCAGCAGCAGCAGGCAGCAGGCGATGAAGCCGCCGCGCAGCAGGCCCAGGCCGAGCCCCAGCACCCGGTCCAGCCCGGACAGGCCGATCGACTTGACCAGCTTGCGCACGATCCAGCCGACCAGACCCACGCACAGCATCACCACGACAAAGCTCAGCGCGTAGCCGCCCAGCAGTTCGGAGGCGTTCGGGGTGCCGTCGTCGGCCAGCCACCAGGCGACTTCGGCGCCGAAGCCGAACGCGGCCCAGCCGGCCAGCAGCCAGGCAGCGATCGAGGCCAGTACGCCGATGAAGCCGCGCATCAGGCCGAACAGCGCCGAGAGTCCGATGATCGCCAGCAGGCTGAGGTCGGTGATGCCCATCGGCCGCGGGACTACGGGTGCGACCGCACCATGCCGGCGATGCCGGTCTTGGCCGCGATCTGCGCCTTCAGCTTCTCCGCTTCGTCACGACTGGCGACCGGGCCGACGCGCACGCGCTGCAGGGTGCCCTTGTCGGTGCGCACCGGTTCGACGAAGGCGCTGAAGCCGGCACCGCGCACGCGGTCGCGCAGGGCATTGGCGTCGCTGGCGCTGGCGAAGGCGCCCAGTTGCACGGCAAAACCGACCGTGGCCGTCGATCTGGCAGGTTCCGGTGCCGGCTTCGGCGGCGCAGCGGTGGCCGGAGCCGCAGCAGCCGGCTTGGGCGGCTCGGATTTGACGGCCGGGGCCTCGGTCGCGGCGACCGCGACCTGCGGCGAGGCCGGCGGCGATTCGGGCTCGGCATCCAGCGCAATGACCTGGGCGTTGACGTCGCTGCGCACCTTGACCGCCTGCAGGCGCACCACCTCGGCTTCGGCACGGTCGGCATAGGGTCCGATCCGGACCCGGTACACGGTCTTGCCGTTCAGCGTATCGGCAACCCGAAAGCCCGGCAGTTGCGATTGCTTCAACCGCGCCACCACCGCGTCGGCGTCGGACGTGGTGGCGTAGGCGCCGAAACTGACCGCATAGTCGCCGGCGGCCGTGGCCGCCGGCAGCATCGGCGCCTGCGCGCCGGGCGTCGCGACCGCGTCAGTGGCCGGCGTCGCCGTCACCGTGGCCGGTGCGCTCGGGTCCAGCCCCACCGCGCCGCCCTGCGGTAGTTCGCCGACCGGTCCCAGCGGGATTTCCACGAAATCGTCGGCCGGCGCATCCGGCACCCGCATCGACACGTCGGAAACGCCGCTGTCCGGCGCCGGCCCCTTGATCAGCATCGGCAGGAAGATCACGGCCAGCGCGATCAGGACGACGGCGCCGATCAGGCGTTGCTTCAGGGATGAGTCCATTGAAACCGGGGGATGCGGCGAAAGGCCATCGGATTATACGGCCCGCTTCGCCACGCTCGCCGTCACTGGCCTGAATGCAGGAACGTCAGCGCCTCGGCCGCGGTATGGAAGGATCCCAGCACCAGGAGGCGGTCGCCGGCAGACGCCGCCCGCAAGGCCGCCTGCACGGCCTGCGCCACCGTCGCATGGGGTTCGCCGTTGCCGGCCGCCGTACCGGCCAACTGCGCCGCCAGCGCCTGCACGTCCTGTCCGCGTCCGTCCTGCCCCTCCAGTCCGGCCAGGAACCAGCGGGCGATCCTGCCTTCAAGCGCCGCGACCACGCCGGCCACGTCCTTGTCGGCCAAGGCGGCCAACACCGCCAGGTTGGTGGCTACTGGCGGCTGCAAATCCAGCCATTGCGCCAGCGCGGCGGCGGCCTGCGGGTTGTGACCGACATCGACGACCACCTCGACCCCATCGCGACGGAAGCGCTGCAGGCGCGCCGGTACCCGTGCCGCAGCCACGCCTTCGGCGAAGGCGGAAAGCGGGATATCGGCATCCAGCGCACGCAACGCCGCAATCGCGGTGGCCGCGTTAGCGCGCTGCACCGGCGCTTCCAGCGCCAGGTTCGGCAACGTCATTTCGAAACCGATCTCGCGCCAGCGCCAGTGACCGGCATCGACCGCCTCGTGGAAGAAATCGCTGCCGGCGCGGATCGCGCTGGCGCCGATCGCATAGGCATGCCGCAACACGCTGGACGGCGGGTCGTCTTCGCCCAGCACCAGCGGCTTCCAGGCGCGGGCGATGCCGGACTTCTCGCGTCCGATCGTCTCGCGGTCCGCGCCCAGCCAGCCGACGTGGTCGATATCGACGGTGACGATCACCGCCGCGTCCGGATCGACCAGGTTGACCGCATCCAGACGTCCGCCCAGCCCCACTTCCAGCACCGCCAGATCCAGCGCCGACTGTTCGAACAGCCACAGCGCCGCCAATGTGCCGAATTCGAAATAGGTCAGCGGCGTATCGCCACGCGCGGCGTCCACCGCCTCGAAGGCGCGGACCAGCGCATCGTCGTCCGCGTCGCTGCCGTCGATGCGTACCCGCTCGTTGTAGCGCAGCAGGTGCGGCGAGGTATAGGCACCGACCTTCCAGCCTGCCGCGCGCGCGATGGCCTCGACGAAGGCCACGGTAGAGCCCTTGCCGTTGGTGCCGCCGATGGTGACGACATGCTTCGCGGGCTTGCCGAGGCCAAGCCGCGTGGCGACTTCGCGCACGCGCTCCAGCCCCATCTCGATGGCGCGGGGATGCTGGCGCTCGATATGGTCGAGCCAGTCCTGCAGATTCCGGCTCATGCAGCGTGCGTTCCGCTCAGAGCGCCCGGTGCTTGGCCTCGCCGAAGAACGGCGTGTGGTGGGCGCAATCGTTCAGCCGCACCACTTCCAGCGCTTCGACCGACGGGCCTTCCAGCAGGTTCAGCGTGGTCGGGGCCTGACGGAAACTCCACAGGCGGGCGATCGGCAGACCGAGAATGCGGCACAGGATGACCCGGTTGACCGCATCGTGCGCGACCAGCAGCAGGGTGTCGTCGTCGCCCAGGTCCTCGCAGGCGCGCGCCAGTCCGCGCCAGGAACGGTCCAGCACCTGCCGCAGCGATTCGCCGCCGGGCATCATCACCGTCTCCGGCTCCTCGCGCCAGGCGCGCAGGCGGGCCGGATCCTTGTCGTTGATCTCGCTGGCCAGCAACCCTTCCCACTCGCCATGGGCGATTTCCTGCAGATCGATGTCCTGGGTCAGCATCTCCGCGCGCGCCGATCCAAGCGCCAGTTGCGCGGTGCGCGTGGCGCGCGACAGCGGCGACGCCACCGCGCGGGTGATCCCGACCTCGGCCAGGCGCGTGCCCAGCGCCTGCGCCTGGGCCTCGCCCACGGGGGAAAGCGGGATGTCGATCTGGCCCTGGTAGCGGCCTTCGGCGTTCCACGGCGTTTCGCCGTGACGGGCAAGCAGGATGCGCATGCGTGGATTCCGGTAGGGGTACGACCGCCACCGTCCGGAGCGCCGAAACGGAAGCGGGAGCGGATGATACCCGCTCCCGCCTGTTCCCGACCCGGAACCTGCCGCGTCGAACCAGCTCAGTCGTCCAGACCGGCTTCCTTCAGCAACTGCGGCGCGGGTGCAACTTCCTGCATGATCCAGCGCAGGTAGCGCCCGTCGACGGCGATCATGCGGGTCATCGCCGAATCGAACACCCAGTTGCTGCTGACCGATTCCCAGTTGCCGTCAAAGGCCAGTCCGACCAGCCTGCCGTGCGCATCCAGCACCGGCGAACCGGAGTTGCCGCCGGTGATGTCCAGATCGGACAGGAAATCCACCGGCACGCTGCCCAGGCGCTCGTCCTCCAGCCCGCCATAGCGCTTGGCCGCGACCGCCTCCAGCAAGGCCTTCGGCGAATCGAACGGATCCTCGCCGGTCTCCTTGGCGGCCACGCCTTGCAGCGTGGTGAACGGGGTGTATTCGACGCCGTCCTTCGGCGAATAGCCCTTCACGTTGCCGAAGGTGATCCGCAGCGAACCGTTGGCGTCCGGATACACGTACTCGCCCTGGCTCTTCTTGTAGTCGGCCAGCGCTTGCAGGTAGACCGGGCGGTACTTGAGCTGTTCGCCGGTCTCGGCCTTGTCGTGCTTCTCGATCTCCAGCAAGGCCGGCATCACCGCCACGGCGTAGCGGATCGCCGGATCGTCGCTGCCTTCGAACGCGGCGCGGTCGGCCTGCAGCCACTTCAGGCGCTCGTCGGTACCGCCGAGCCCGGTGGCGGCAAGCCTCTCGACCGCAGCCTGCACCGCCGCCGCATCGTCCTTGCCCAGCCAGGCGTCGATCGCCTCGATGCGCTGGCCGGCCGGCAACTTGACGTACTGGTCCAGCCAGTAGCGCTGCAACTGCGCGTCCATCGCCGGCACGTAACGCCGCTCCATCTGTTTCATCGAGCCCTCGATACCGGGGATGTCGCGCTCCTGATAGCCGGATTCGCGCTCGGCGTCGGGCTTGGCGCGCTCGATCGACAGGCGGTACAGGCTCACCGCCGCGCCGAGCACTCCGGTGCGATTGAGCTGGCGCAGCACCAGGTCGCGCTGCTGGGTGGCCTTGCCCTGTTCGACCAGGCCGACCAGGGCATCGTGCGCCTGCAAGGCCGGCTTGCCGGCGACGCCCTGCCGCTTCAGCCAGTCCAGCACCGCGGTTTCCTCGGCGCGCTTCTGCCCTTCGGCATCAATGCGCGCGAACCCTTCCAGCTGCCCGCGATAGTTCTTGCTGGTGTTGTTCCAGCCGGCCATGGTGCTGGCGTACTTCACCCGGATGTCGGGATCCTGCTTGCCGGCGGCCTCGACCAGCGCGATCAGGTTTTCGTAATGTGCGGCGACCGTCGGATAGGCCCATTGCGCGGTGTTCTCGAACTCGGAGACCAGCGCATAGCGGTTGGTGCGGCCGGGGTAGCCGGCCACCATCACGAAGTCGCCCGCGCCCAGCGGCTGATCGGCGAATTTCAGCCAGTGCTTCGGCTTGTACGGCACGTTGTCCTTCGAATACGGCGCCGGCTTGCCGTCCTTGCCGACGTAGACGCGCAGGAACGAGAAATCGCCGGTGTGCCGCGGCCACATCCAGTTGTCGATGTCGCCGCCGAACTTGCCGACGCTGCCCGGCGGCGCGTAAACCAGACGCACGTCCTTGATTTCCAGGTTGCGGAACAGCCGGTAGGTGTTGCCGCCGGAAAAGCTGTACAGACGGCAGCGGTAACCGGCTTCGGCTTCGCAATCGGCAATCCGCTGCTTCTGGAACGATTCCAGCGCCTGCGTGCGGGCCAGCGCATCCTCGCCAGCCGCGGCAATCGCGGCCTTGGCATCGACGGTCACGTCGGTGATCCGGTCGAGCACGTACACGCGCCCATTCGGGCCGGCGCTGAGCTCATCGCCCGGCTTGGGCGCATTGAAACCATCGACGATCAGGTTGCGCTGCGCGGTCGAGTTCAGCTGGATGGCGCCGTAGGCGCAGTGGTGGTTGGTGACCACCAGGCCGTCCGGCGAAACGAAGCTCGCCGTGCAGAAGCCCAGCGACACCACTGCTCCCATCGGTTCGCCGGACAGGTCGGCCAGCTGTTCCGGCGACAGTTTCAGGCCGGCCTGCTCCAGCGGGCCGGCGATTTCCGGCAACTGCTGCGGAACCCACATGCCCTCTCCGGCCAGGACCGAGGGCGCAACGGACAGGGAAAACGGAACGGCCATCGCCGCGACCAATCGCACAAAACGCATGGAAACCCCTTGATGGACAATACGTTACGTTACATTGTAACAAGCACGACACGCACGTGCCCGTGCCATTGGGCCTACTCCCCTCTCACGGGGAGGGTTGGAAACGCTGGCGCTTATAATTCGCGCCTTCCCGAATACCGCAGGCCACGCCGATGGCGCAAACGATGAAAGCTCTGGTCAAGCGCGAAGCCGCCAAGGGCATCTGGATGGAGGAGGTGCCAGTACCGGTGCCGGGCGCCAACGAGGTGCTGATCAAGCTGGAGAAGACCGCGATCTGCGGTACCGACCTGCACATCTACCTGTGGGACGAATGGAGCCAGCGCACGATCCGCCCAGGCTTGGTGATCGGCCACGAGTTCGTCGGCCGCATCGTCGAACTCGGGCCCGGCGTCGGCGGCTACCGCATCGGCCAGCGCGTGTCGGCGGAAGGCCACATCGTCTGCGGGCATTGCCGCAACTGCCGTGCCGGCCGCCAGCACCTGTGCCCCAACACCATCGGCATCGGCGTCAACCGCGACGGTGCGTTCGCCGAGTACCTGGTGATGCCGGCCAGCAACCTGTGGCCGATCCCGGACCAGATCCCGTCCGAACTGGCGGCCTTCTTCGACCCGTTCGGCAACGCCGCGCACTGCGCACTGGAATTCGACGTGATCGGCGAGGACGTGCTGATCACCGGCGCCGGCCCGATCGGCGTGATCGCCGCGGGCATCTGCAAGCACATCGGCGCCCGCAACGTGGTGGTCACTGACGTCAACGACTACCGACTGAAGCTGGCCGCCGACATGGGTGCCACCCGGGTGGTCAACGTAGCCGACACCTCGCTGAAGGACGTGATGGCTGACCTGCATATGGAAGGCTTCGACGTCGGCCTGGAGATGAGCGGCAACCCGCGCGCCTTCAACGACATGCTCGACTGCATGTACCACGGCGGCAAGATCGCCCTGCTCGGCCTGCTGCCGAAAGGCGCCGGCGTGGACTGGGACCGGATCATCTTCAAGGGCCTGACCGTGCAAGGCATCTATGGCCGCAAGATGTACGAGACCTGGTACAAGATGACCCAGCTGGTGCTGTCCGGATTCCCGCTGGGCAAGGTGCTGACCCATCAGTTGCACATCGACGATTTCCAGAAGGGTTTCGATCTGATGGAAAGCGGCCGCGCCGGCAAGGTCGTGCTGAGCTGGAACTGAAACCAATCCTGCAATGAAGAAAGGCGCCAACATGGCGCCCTTCTCAATTTGCCCGATCTAGAGTGCTTACGGGCCCGAAACGGAAATGGCGAACACGATTCGGCTGTCGGCCATCGGGTCATCGTCGACATCGGTGTCGTAGTAGGTCAAGCTCAACGAAGCAGGTCCGACATCCTTGCTCAGGCCCAGCGACCAATCGGTGTAGTCTTCACCGAAATCGTCGTCAAACATGCTGCGACCGGCACTGGCAGACAGGCCGAAGTCACCCGGCAGGCTCCACTCGCCGCCCACCGCTGCGTATATGGCATCGGTCTTGCTGTTCACGAAATTGTCCGTATACGCAAGAGTCAGGCTGTAATTCTCGTAGAAGGTACCCGTGGCGATCAGTTCACCGAAGTCGCCGGTAATCTCGTCTCCCGGATAGCTGTAGTAGTTGTACATGATGTCGAAATTGACATTTTCATTGATGTCGGTGTTGTAGCCGACGTAGTAGTCGTTCTCCCAGTCGCCGGCGCCGCCGAAATTGACGTTGGAGGCCCAAGCGCCGACATAGATTCCGACCGGCGTGGTATAGGACAGCCCCGCCTGGATGGCCGGATCCTCTCCGGTCTGGCTGTAACCACGCCAGACGTAATCGCTGGTCAGCGCCAGATCCCAAGCCCAAGGCGAAGATTCTTCTTCGGCATCCTGTGCAAACGAGATCATCGGCATTGCGGCCAATACGGCGGCGAGGGCGAAACTGAGCTTGGCGTGCTTCATCCGGCTTTCCTCCTGGTGGGGGGTGTCTGACTGGGCTTGCGTCAACCGGCGGCTTCGTCTGTTTGTAGCAAAACGATAACCGCAAGTTCACGATTTTTTAACCCAACCGATATTGCGGTGCAATATCGCGGGACGTCAAGTGCTGACGGAAACTTTTTTCATGGCTTGTTGCCAATGCTTCACGTGTAATGGCCAAAACCGCACTGCACTTCCAGGAAATCCATATTTCCAGACACTTCTGGTTGCAATGGAAACCAATGCTGCGGACTCTCAATAGGCCATTTGTGCCCGCACAAACACCGCCCGCTCGTCCGCGCGATCGCCATTCGCCGCGGCGCCTTCGAAACGGGTTTCCAGATAATTGAGAACCAGCTTGAAATTGCCGGTGAGGTACCAGTTCACCCCCACCAGCCGGGTGCTGGCTTCGCCCGCAGCGACGGCCGGGTCCGCGTACAGCGGGAAGGCGTCGTCATCGACATCCAGCACGCCGTAGCGGCCGACCAGTTCGAACGCACCCCAGTTGCCCGTGCCCGGCTTCACCGGCCATGCCGGCTTCACGCCCTTGTAGCTGGCGGCCTCGCCGGTCAGCACGTAGCTGGCGGTCGCTTCCCAGGCGCGGTTGTCCAGCGTCGCGCGCGCATCGCTGTTGCCAACCCGCTGCCTGGAAACCACGTATTCGGCCATCAGTCCGAACCGGTCGCGGTAGTAATACCCCTGCGGGGAAATGCGGGTGCGTCGGCCCGCGGCGGCAACGTCGGCGCGGTACGAGAAGAACTGCTTCTGCCCCGCGCTGCGATAGCGTGGCAGGTAGTCGTTGCCTGCGCCCACGGTATCGCCGGTGCTGGCGCCGATGCCGAAGCCGAGACCGGACCATGCATTCTCCTGCCCGCGAAACGGCTCCAGGAACAGGCGGCCCGCCCATTCGTAACGATCATCCGGATTCGACGCCACCACGTCGCGGCCATCCACGCTGCCGTAGAACACGCCGAATGCGTAACTCGCCTGTTGCCATCGCAGGCGGCCCTGAAGTTGCAGGCCGATGTCACGGTTCGGCGCCAGTTCGCTGGCCGTCGAGCGTTCCATCATCGGCAGCGAAGACGAGGACTGCAGCCGTTCCAGCCCGACCGGAGAGGTGAACTTGCCGATCCGCAGCGCATGCCCACCGCCGAGCCGGAGGTCCGCATAAGCGTCCACGATGTTGGTACCGCTGCCCGCAAGTTCCGGCGTCAGACGGAAGTCCACTCGACCGGCCAGCGTCCCTTCGATGATCGGCCGCGCAGTACGCCAGAGGAAAGTATCGTCGGCACCCGAATAGAAGCGGCCATCGCCCTGCAGCAAGCCGCGCAATCGGATCTCGTACTCTCCATCGGTGGATCGCCATGCCAGCCCGCCGCCATCGACCTTGAACGCCGATGCCTGCGGGACCGGTTCTGCATCCTGCGCCGCCACAGCCGACGCTTGCGGACTGGCCCACAGCGGCAGCGCGACCAATCCGGCCGCCAACCACAGCGCCATTGCCGCCCATCCGGTTTGCCTGCGCAACATCCCCATTCCCCTTCCCGCCTCGATCCGGCACCGCAGGGTCCATCCGCGAGCGTGCATCTGGTTAAGATGGCACTTTTCCACGATCCGGCGCCATGTCCAACTCCCTGACCGACCGCTATACCGACGAACTGGTCGCACTTCGCGAACAGGGCCTGTTCAAGTCCGAGCGCATCATCGCCAGCCCCCAATCCGCCGAAATCGTGCTGGCGGACGGTCGCAAGGTACTGAACTTCTGCGCCAACAACTACCTGGGCCTGGCCGATCATCCCGACATCATCGCCGCGGCCAAGGCGGCGCTGGATACCCACGGCTTCGGCATGGCCTCGGTGCGCTTCATCTGCGGCACCCAGGACCTGCACAAGCAGCTGGAACGGACCATCGCCGATTTCTTCGGTACCGAGGACACCATCCTGTACGCCGCCTGCTTCGACGCCAACGGCGGCCTGTACGAACCGTTGCTCGACGAGAACGACGCCATCATCTCCGACGCGCTCAACCATGCCTCGATCATCGACGGCGTGCGTCTGTGCAAGGCCAGGCGCTACCGCTACGCCAATTGCGACATGGCCGATCTGGAAGCGCAGTTGCAGGCGGCCGATGCCGCCGGCGCACGGACCAAGCTGATCTCCACCGACGGCGTGTTCTCGATGGACGGCTTCATCGCCCCGCTGGACCAGATCGTCGCGCTGGCCGAAAAGTACAACGCGCTGGTGCACATCGACGAATGCCACGCCACCGGCTTCCTCGGCCAGGGCGGCCGCGGCTCGGCCGAGGTCAAGGGCGTGCTGGAGCGGATCGACATCTTCACCGGCACCCTGGGCAAGGCGATGGGCGGTGCCTTGGGCGGCTTCACCACCGCGCGCAAGGAGGTCGTCGAACTGCTGCGCCAGCGCTCGCGGCCCTACCTGTTCTCCAATTCGCTGCCGCCGCACGTGGTGGCCGCCGGAATCAAGGCCTTCGACATGCTCGATGCGGCCGCCGACCTGCGCGAACGGCTGGCGGACAACACCCGCCATTTCCGCGAACGCATGGCCGCCGCCGGTTTCGACCTGAAGCCCGGCTCGCATCCGATCTGCCCGGTGATGCTGTACGACGCACCGCTGGCTCAGCGTTTCGCCCAGCGCCTGCTGGAAGAAGGCATCTACGCGATCGGCTTCTTCTTCCCGGTCGTGCCCAAGGGGCAGGCGCGCATCCGCACCCAGATGAGCGCCGCGCACACCCGCGAACACCTGGATTTCGCCATCGATGCGTTCACCCGCATTGGCCACGAACTCGGCGTGCTGAAGCGCTGATCGCAGCGACGGAACAGGATCACCTCATGTGGATGGCTTGGCCAGCGCCGAGACTTCCTCGGCCGACAGCCATCGCCACTGCCCCTTGCTAAGCGTGCCCAGAGGCAGGTCGCCGATCGCGACCCGAACCAGCCGCAACACGGCCACGTCGAAGGCCGCCAGCAGGCGCCGGATCTGCCGGTTGCGGCCTTCGTCCAGCACAATCTCCAGCCAGGCATTACGCTCGCCGACACGCAACAACGTGGCTCGACGCGCGGACAGTCGCTCGCCATCGATCTGCACACCTTCTTCCAGCGCGTGTAACAAATCGCTGTCCGCCAGACGATCGATCTGCACGTGGTAGGTCTTGTCCGGCCCGTGGGCCGGATCGGTGATCCGTGCCGCCCACCGCGGATCATTGGAGAACAGCAGCAGGCCTTCGCTGGCCTTGTCCAGCCGACCGACCGGTGCGATCCAAGGCAGCCCGGCACCTTCAAAGCAAGCATAGACGGTGTCGCGGCCACGCTCGTCGCGCGAGGTGGTCACCAGCCCGCGCGGCTTGTTCAGCATCAGGTACAGGGACTGCGCTGAATCCACCGGCACGCCATCGATCGACAGTCGCGCCGTGTCCCGCATGATCGGAAACTCGGGATCGAACACGATCCTGCCATCGACGGCCACGCGACCGGCACGTACCCGACGCTCGGCTTCGCTGCGTGAACAGATGCCCCGCTTGGACAGTACGCGGGCAAGGCCGTGGCGAGGCGCCATTCCCTCGTCATTGCACACGCTGTTCCGGCGCGCTGGCCGGACCGGTCGCTTGCCGGTCATGCGCTGCCGAAAGGACGACAGAAACCCTGCCGCGGGCTCCTCAGTCCTTCTTGGCCGATTCGGCCGGCGCCGTCTCGGCGACAGGCGTCGCGGCAGGCGCGCCCTTGGCGACGCGTACGCCACGCGCCTTCATCCAGGCATCGAACTCTTCGGCAGTCATGCGCTTGCCGTTCTGGCTCATGTCGAAGCGCCACGGCGTATTGTCGTACTGGGTCTTGGGCTGGTATCCAGCCGCCGCACCGACTGCCGCGGACGCAGGCGTCGCCATGGCGAGCTTCTCGCAGCCTTCCAGCCGCAGCCGATACAGCACCCGGTCCACCGACTGTGCTTCGTCGAATGCCTGCGCCAACACTCCACTGGGGGTGCCAAGTTGGCTGGTACGCGCGAAGAGTTCCGAGGACACCGGCGATATCACCGTCGGCCGCGCTCCGTCCGCCGCGGAAGGGACGGCAGCCCCGGTCGCGCAATTCCCGACCTGCTGGGCATGCAGCAGAGGAGTCGCTCCGAAGGCGAGCAAACCAACCAGTAGCAGGCGACGCATGTGAGAACTCCATCGGAATCATTCGGCGAGCCGAGTGTATGGAGCCATACCGTCACTGGCAAGCGGCGCGAACCGCTTCACACTTTCGTACACGCATAGTCCAAAAAAGCAAAACCCGGCACAAAGCCGGGTTTTGCGATTCCACTGAAGGACGTCCGATCAGTTCTGGACGTTCAGCTCGGTGCGACGGTTGCGCGCACGGCCTTCCTTGGTGGAGTTGCTGTCGATCGGACGGCTCTCGCCGAAGCCGGTCGGGCCCACCAGACGCGAAGCGTCGATGCCGTTGTCGGTCAGGTACTTGTAGACCACATCGGCGCGGCGCTGCGACAGACCCTGGTTGTAGGCTTCGGTACCGATCGAGTCGGTGTGACCGGCCACTTCCACCCGCAGGTCGGGGTAACGCTTCAGGATTTCCACAGCTTCGCCCAGGATGGCGACCGCATCCGGACGCAGCGTCGACTTGTCGAAATCGAAGTTGACGCCCTTCAGGTCGATCGACAGCGGAACCGGGCAACCGTCCGGACCGATGGCCTGACCGGCCTGCGAACCCGGGCACTTGTCGTCGCAGTTGTTGACGCCGTCGCCGTCGTCATCCAGATCGGCGCAGCTCGGAGCCACCACCGGGGCCACCACGGCCGGAGCAGCCGCGGCCAGCGGACCCAGCGGGATGATCACACCGACCGACGCCAGAATGTCGCCGAAATAGCTCTCTTCCATTCGATGCGGATAGCCCGAGTTGTCGGTGCCGCCACCAGCCGCATAGCTCTGGTCGTCGAAATCGGCGCGATAAGCGATTTCCGCACGGATGGCCGCACGCTTGTCGAAGGTACCCTGAATACCGGCACCGAACTTGGCGGCCAAGTTGCCTTCCTCACGTTGCGCCGGAGAGTTCGGGCTAGAAATTACGTACTCTTCCTCGGAGCGCTGATAACCGATGCCGGCCAGCAGGTACGGGTTCCACGCACGGCCTTCCGAGATGAAATGGCGGCGCAGGTCTAGCGAAACGCCATACTGACTCCAGTTCAAATCATTGTTATGCGCGAAAGTCGGCTTCTGATAGTTGACCTCGCCATCAACCGACCAGTTCGGGCTGATGAACTTGCCCAGACCCAGAGTGCCAAATGCAGCATCTTCGGTACGGCGGTCCGAATCCTGCATGTTGTAGCCAACCGATCCGGTCAGGTACCAGCGGTCGTCGAAATCCTGGGCCGCGGCAGCCTGCGCTACGCCCAGTCCGGCCAGCAATGCGGCGCAGAGAAGCTTCTTGTTCATTTGCACTCCTTTCAAAGAAATCGGGTGTTAAAAGTGGTTCAAACAGTACTGGCTTGGGGTGGTTCCAGTCCTTCTCAACCGAATCGCCGAACGACCATGTCCGCACGCCATACCGGCGGAATTATGAGGGCCCGGGCGGAGACTGCATTAACGGTACCATAACATGTGCCAGCCGGCCCTGCCCGTCAACTGCGAGGATTATATTGGGTTTTATGAATACGTGGGTGAATTCCATGAGAAAGTCGCTGGACGAACGCGGCTCCGGGGACCAGCTCCAGCGAGGCAATGACTGACGGGTGAAACGATGCGGGCGCCCATCGACTGCACCTCGGCTCCCGGTCCGGCAGGGAGCCGGGGACGATCACGACGCCTGGCAGCGACCGGCTTGCGGACAGCCACGGATGGCGGCAAGGTGAGCGATCCATACGCCTGCGTACTCTGACATGACCGTCTCCCTGGCTGACGCCCCAGTCGACTACCCCCACCTGTTCGCGCCGCTCGACCTGGGCTTCACCACCCTGCGCAACCGGGTCCTGATGGGGTCGATGCACACCGGGCTGGAAGACCGCGCCCGCGACTTCCCGCGGCTGGCGGCCTATTTCGCCGAACGTGCCGAAGGCGGGGTCGGCCTGATCGTCACCGGCGGCTTCGCGCCCAACCTGGTCGGCTGGCTGAAACCGTTCGGCAGCAAGCTGTCCTGGCCGTGGGAAGTCCCGCCGCACCGGCAACTGACCCGGGCCGCGCACGAACACGGCGCGAAGATCTGCCTGCAACTGCTGCATGCCGGCCGCTACGCCTACCATCCACTATCGGTGGCGCCCTCGCGGATCAAGGCACCGATCAACCCGTTCACTCCGCGCGCGCTGTCGGCCCGCGGCGTCGAACGGCAGATCTCCTCCTATGCCCATGCCGCACGCCGTGCCCGCGAGGCCGGTTACGACGGCGTCGAGGTCATGGGCTCGGAAGGCTATCTGATCAACCAGTTCACCGCCGCGCGCAGCAACCGGCGTGACGACGCCTGGGGCGGCAGCGCGGAAAAGCGCATGCGCTTCGCGGTCGAAATCGTGCGCCGGGTCCGCGAAGCCTGCGGCCCCGACTTCATCATCATCTACCGGCTGTCGCTGCTGGACCTGGTCGAAGACGGCAACCAGTGGGACGAGATCCTCGCCCAAGCGCGGGCCGTCGAGGCCGCCGGGGCGACGATCCTCAATTCCGGCATCGGCTGGCACGAGGCGCGCATCCCGACCATCGTCACCTCGGTGCCGCGTGCAGCCTTCGCCGGCGCCACCGCCAAGCTGCGGCCGCAGGTCGGCATCCCGGTGGTGGCCAGCAACCGCATCAACATGCCCGAGGTGGCCGAAGGCATCCTCGCCGCCGGCCAGGCCGACCTGGTTTCGCTGGCGCGGCCGCTGCTGGCCGACCCGCAATGGGCGGAGAAAGCCCGCAACGGCCGGGCGCATGCAATCAATACCTGCATCGCCTGCAACCAGGCCTGCCTGGACCACGTATTCGAGAACAAGACCGCCAGTTGCCTGGTCAATCCGCGCGCCTGCGCCGAGACCGAACTGAACTACGCGCCGACCGCCACGCCGAAGCACATCGCCGTGGTCGGCGCCGGGCCGGCGGGCCTGGCCTGCGCCAGCGTCGCCGCCGAACGCGGCCATCGCGTCACCCTGTTCGATGCCGGCGCCGAGATCGGCGGCCAGTTCAATCTGGCCAAGCGCATCCCCGGCAAGGAAGAATTCCACGAGACCCTGCGCTACTTCCGCCACCGACTGGAAGAAACCGGAGTGGAGCAGAAGCTGTCCACGCCGGTGGATGCCGGCGACCTCGACGGCTTCGACGAAATCGTGCTGGCGACCGGCATCGTGCCGCGCAAGGTCGATTTCCCCGGTTCCGGTCATCCGAAAGTGGTCGGTTATCTGGACGTGCTAAGCGGCAAGGTCGAGGTAGGCGCCCGTGCGGCCATCATCGGCGCCGGCGGCATCGGCTTCGACGTGGCCGAATTCCTGACCGTGGAAGGGCCGTCGCCGTCGCTGGACCCCGCGCGCTGGATGGCCGAATGGGGTGTGGACCCGAGCTTCGAGGCCCGCGCCAGCCTGCTGCCGCCGCAGCCGGAACCGCCGGCGCGGCAGGTCTGGCTGCTGCAGCGCAGCCCCGGCAAGCCCGGTGCCCGGCTGGGCAAGACCAGCGGCTGGGTCCATCGGGCCACGCTGAAGGCCAAGCAGGTGCGGATGCTGGGCGGGGTGGAATATCTGGGCGTGGACGATGCCGGCCTGCGCATCCGCGTGGACGGTGCCGAGCAGGTGCTCCCGGTCGACCACGTGGTCGTCTGCGCCGGCCAGGAGCCACGCCGCGACCTGCACACCGCCTTGCAGGCGGCTGGCAGAAGCGTCCACCTGATCGGCGGGGCCGACATCGCCGCCGAACTGGACGCCAAGCGCGCCATCGCCCAGGGCAGCCGGCTGGCGGCACAGCTGTGAAACATCCGCCGGGAATTCAGCGACTTGCGTGAAACAAGTCATCCGAAACTCCATTCCGGATCAATCATTTACGCCTAAAGTCAAGCTTCCGGGTTCAGCCCCGGTTAGGAATCCGGGCCGTACCTTGCGCGCACTTTCCGGCCCGCCCCCATCACGATTGGGCAGGCCGCTCCGGCCAACCCACGACTCGGCCGGTACCGGGCAGCCCGCAAGTACGGCTGCCTCCCCATAACGCCACGCCAGGTTCCACACGGTGCTGTCAGCGATCTGGACAGGACCGGAACCGGGTGCAGACGGAGCAAGGAGTTCACATGAAACTGGCCTGGATCCTTTGGCTGTCCTCGAACGTGCTGCCGCAACCGGCGGCCGATTCGCTGTGCCTGAGCACCACGGTCTATCTGGAGGCCCGCGACCAGAGCCTGCGCGGCCAGCAGGCGGTGGCCGAGGTCGCCCTGCGTCGCCGCGACAGCGGCCTGTGGGGGGACTCGGTCTGCGAGGTGGTCACCGCCCGCAAGCAGTTCGCCCCCAGCATCGTCTCGCCCAATACCCGGCTGCAAAACCCGAAAGCATGGTCGGCTTCGGTCAAGGTGGCCTTGGACGCCGAGAACAACTGGTCCCTGCCTCCGGGCCAGCGCAAGGAAATCGTACCCGGCGCCAGCCACTTCCTGGCCCATCGCATCGCCTCGCCGAGCTGGCGCAACGCCTATCAGGTGGCGACCATCGGCGACCACACCTTCCTGCGGGTACAAAGGCTCAAGCCCCGCTCCAGTTGATGTCTTCTCGCCCTTGGTCCGTGCGGATCAGTCCTCGCGGCGCCAGTAGCGCGACATCTCCAGATAGGTGAACGAGGCCGACCAGGTCACCAGCAGGAACCCGGTCAGCGACTCCATGCCCACCACCAGGCGGATCGCCCCGACCGGCGCCATGTCGCCCAGTCCCAGCGTGGTGTAGGTGGTAGCCGAGAAATAGATGGCATCGAACACCGTGCGCATGCCCTGCTCGCCGAGCACGAAGCCGGTATCGGCCACCTGCAGCAACCCCCAGTACGACAGGCCGTAGCACCAGATCTCGGCAATGTGCAGCGCCAGCAGGGCGAAGATGATCCGCAGCATGACTCGCCGGCGCCGCCGCGTGCGCTTGCCGGAATAGCGCTGCGCCAGCTTCTTCAATCCTTCGTAATGGATCACCACCACCAGCGCGGTGACCACGCTGACCACCCCGGTGACCAGGAGATGCTCGGCCCATTGTCCGGGCGGGATAAGCCAGGAAAGATCCATGCCCTGCTTCCGGCGGGTAGGCTGCCAGCATACACAGGTGACAACCCATACAGGCACCGTGAGTCTGCCCGGACACCTGCGACCCGCCCCGTAGACGGAGACTCCACGCACGCGCTTGCCGTCGGGCAGTCGATATCCGCGCAACGTCCACTTCACCCGAACGGCGAAGGCCGCGCTCGAAGCGCGGCCTTCTTCTTTGATCCGGACCGATGAATCAGCCGCGCTGGTCGATCGGCACGAACGCCTGGTCCTCGGGTCCGGTGTAGTTGGCGGACGGACGGATGATCTTGCCGTCGATGCGCTGTTCGATCACGTGCGCGCTCCAGCCGGAAGTGCGCGAGATGACGAACAGCGGGGTGAACATGTCGGTCGGCACGCCCATCATGTGGTAGCTGACCGCGCTGAACCAGTCCAGGTTCGGGAACATCTTCTTGATGTCCCACATCACCGACTCCAGACGCTCGGCGATATCGAACATGCGGGTGCTGCCCGCTTCTTCCGACAGTTCCTTCGCCACCTGCTTGATGACCTTGTTGCGTGGATCGCCGACGGTGTACACCGGATGGCCGAAGCCGATCACCACTTCCTTGCGCTCGACGCGCGCCTTGATGTCGGCCTCCGCCTCGTCCGGGCTGTCGTAGCGCTTCTGCACTTCGAACGCCACTTCGTTGGCGCCGCCGTGCTTGGGCCCGCGCAGCGCGCCGATGCCGCCGGCGATCGCGCTGTACATGTCCGAGCCGGTGCCGGCGATGACGCGACAGGTGAAGGTGGACGCGTTGAATTCATGTTCCGCGTACAGGATCAGGCTGGTGTGCATGGCGCGCACCCAGCTTTCCGGCGGCGTGGTGCCGTGCAGCAGGTGCAGGAAATGGCCGCCGATGCTGTCGTCGTCGGTTTCCACTTCGATCCGCTTGCCGTTGTAGGCGTAGTGGTACCAGTACAGCAGCATCGAACCCAGCGACGCCATCAGCTTGTCGGCGATGTCGCGCGCGCCCGGATGATTGTGGTCGTCCTTCTCCGGCTTGACGCAGCCCAGCACCGAGACGCCGGTGCGCATCACGTCCATCGGATGACTCGACGGCGGCAGCTGCTCCAGCGCGGTCTTGACCGCTGCCGGCAACCCGCGCAGCGACTTCAGCTTGGCCTTGTACGCGGCCAGCTCGGCGCGGGTCGGCAGCTTGCCGTGCACCAGCAAGTGGGCGATTTCCTCGAACTCGCTGGTGGTGGCCAGGTCGAGGATGTCGTAACCGCGGTAGGCCAGGTCGTTGCCGGTACGGCCGACGGTGCACAGCGCGGTGTTGCCGGCGGCGGTGCCGGACAGGGCGACCGACTTCTTCGGCTTGAACGCCGTGGCAGGGGTGGCTTCGCTCATGGTGGTGTCTCCCGGTTTGCGTGTAATTGGAACGCGGACAGCAGGCGTAGCGCTGCCGCGCGATGGCCGCTAGGGCGATGGCGGCACGTTGGAAGGAAAGAAGCGGCTGGGAAGCCGCGCCTGCACGCGCCGGAGGCTACCGGACATGGCGCAAGCCATGTCCGGTCCGCCGGCCGACCACGGCTGCCGACGCGGCGCGGCCAGGGTCATGGCTTGCCCGCGAACAGCGCATCGAGCTTCTGCTCGAAGGCGTGGTAGCCGATGCGGTCGTACAGTTCGTCGCGCGTCTGCATCATGTCGACGACGTTCTTCTGATGACCGTCGCGGCGGATCGCTTCGTACACGGTCTCGGCGGCCTTGTTCATTGCCCGGAACGCCGACAGCGGATACAGCTGGATCGCCACCCCGGCCGAGGCCAGTTCCTCGCGGGTGAACAGCGGCGTCTTGCCGAACTCGGTGATGTTGGCCAGCACCGGCACCTTCACCGCCTCGACGAACCGACGGTAGGTGTCGAGGTCGTAGGCAGCCTCGGCGAAGATGCCGTCGGCGCCGGCCTCGACACAGGCGATGGCGCGTTCGATTGCTGCGTCCACGCCGTCGACCTGGATCGCGTCGGTGCGCGCGATCAGGAAGAAGTCCGGGTCGGTCTTCGCATCGGCGGCTGCCTTCACCCGGTCGGCCATTTCGCCCTGCGAGACGATTTCCTTGCCGGGACGGTGGCCGCAACGCTTGGCGCCGACCTGATCCTCGATGTGGCAGGCGGCCGCGCCGGCCTTGATCAGCGACTTGACCGTGCGCTCGATGTTGAACGCGCTGGGGCCGAAGCCGGTGTCGATGTCCACCAGTAGCGGCAGGTCGCAGACATCGGTGATGCGGCGCACATCGACCAGCACGTCGTCCAGGGTGTTGATACCCAGATCCGGCAGGCCGAGCGACCCGGCGGCAACACCGCCGCCGGACAGGTAGATGGCGCGGTAGCCGGCGCGCTTGGCCAGCAGGGCGTGATTGGCGTTGATCGCGCCGATGACCTGCAGCGGGGATTCTTCGCTGAGGGCGACGCGGAATCGCGCGCCCGGGGTGGGACTGCCCATTTGCCTTGACTCCTTGATGCGGGAATGCGGCCTGCGTGACCGCAACGATAGAGGTAAGCGGAGCGACGGGCCGACCGCATTGCCCTGCCCTCCACAAGACGGTGCACAATCTGGCACCATCCGATGCATTGATCAATCTTGATGGATTCAGTCAACCTGTCGTGAACGATCCCGACTTCATCCCCGCAGCCGAAGCCTGCGAAATCCTCGGCATCAGCGCCGCCACCCTGTACGCCTATGTCAGCCGCGGATTGCTGGAATCGCGCCCCGGCCGGGACCACCGCAGCCGCGCCTACCGGCGCCTGGACGTGGAACGGCTGGCGCAGCGCAAGCGGATCGGACGCGGCGCCGCGCGTGGTGCGGCGCAAAGCCTGGACCGCGGATTGCCGGTGCTGGAAACGCGGATTTCGCTGATCCAGCCGGACGGCCCCTACTACCGCGGCCGCGCCGCCGTGGCCCTGGTCCGCGAAGGTTCGTCGCTGGAGGACACCGCGCGCCTGCTGTGGGACTGCGGCGACAGCAACCCCTTCGCCGAACCGCTGCCGGCGCACTGGCCGCAACGGGTCGCCGCCATTGCCACCGATGCCGGCCTGCCGCCGCTGGAGCGCGCCATGTCGGCCATTCCGCTGCTGGGGCTGGAGGTGCGGCATTCGTTCACTTCCTCGCAACCGGTGCGCCAGCAGATCGCCGCCCGCCTGTTGCGCCACAACGCCGCCCTGCTGGTCGCCACCCAGCCCTCGAAACAACCCGTGCACCGTTTGCTCGCCCGCCAGTGGCGCGAGGGCGATGCGCGCTTCGCCGAACTGGTCCGCGCCGCGCTGGTGCTGTGCGCCGACCATGAGCTGAACGTGTCGGCCTTCGCCGCGCGTGTGGTCGCCTCCACCGGCGCCCACCTGCATGCCACCGTCTGCAGCGGCCTGGCCGCGTTGTCCGGGCCGCGTCACGGCGCCACCACCGCGCGCGCCCATCACCTGATCCGGGCCGCGACCGAAAGCGGCGACCCGCACGACTACATTGCCCAGCGCTGGCGACACGGCGACGACCTGCCGGGTTTCCGTCACGCGCTGTATCCGGACGGCGACCCGCGTGCGGCCGAACTGCTTGCGATGCTGCGCGATGCCGGGCCGGATGCGGCACGGCTGGCGGACGTCGAGGCGGTGGTCGCCAGCGCCGAGGACGCCAGCGGGCAGCGGCCGAACATCGACTTCATGCTGGCGGCGATCTGCCATGCCTACGCCCTTCCGGCGCCGCCGGCGCTGGTGATGTTCGCTGCCGGCCGGCTGGCCGGCTGGCTGGCGCATGCGCTGGAACAGCAGGCGCTGGGACGGCTGATCCGCCCGCGCGCCAGCTATACCGGCGTGCGTCCGGGCGAAGCGGTGCCGGCGCCGGAATGAAGCGGAGCCGCGCGGCTCAGCCGCCAACGTCGGGGCCGCGCGCCAGCGCCTGCTTCACTTCCTCCAGCGCGCCCGGATCGTCCAGCGTCGACAGGTCACCAGGATCGGCACCCTGCGCCAGCGCCTGCAGCGAGCGTCGCAGCAGCTTGCCCGAGCGCGTCTTCGGCAATGCGTTGACGATGTAGACACGGGCCGGCCGCGCCACCGCGCCGAGATTGTGTTCGACTGTCTGGCGCATGCCCTTGGCCGCCTCGGCACGCGCGGCATCGTCACCGGTCTGGCGCAGGGTGGCGAATACCACCGGCACCTGCCCTTTCAGTTCGTCGCTGACGCCGATCACCGCTGCCTCGGCGACCGCGCCGTAGCTGGACACCGATTCCTCGATCTCGCGCGTGCCCAGGCGATGGCCAGCAACGTTGATGACATCGTCGGAACGGCCGAGGATGAAGGTGTAGCCGTCCTCGTCGCGGATCGCCCAGTCCAGCGAACTGTACAGCGGCTGCTTGAAATGGCCGAAATAGCCGGCGAGGAAGCGTTCGTCGTTGCCCCAGATCGTGCTCAGGCAACCCGGCGGCAATGGTGGCTCGATCACCAGCACACCCTTCTCGTGGGCGGCCGCGTCCTCGCCGGTGGTTTCGTCGATCACCCGCAGGCGGTAGCCGGGCGTCGGCAGGCCGGGCGAGCCCAGCTTGGTCGGTTTCATCTCCACGCCCGGCATCAACGACAGCACCGGCCAGCCGGTTTCGGTCTGCCAGTAGTTGTCGATGACCGGCTTGCCCAGCGCGTCCTGGATCCATTGCGCAGTCGGCTCGTCCAGCGGCTCGCCGGCCAGGAACAGGTATTGCAGCGCCGACAGGTCGTGGCGGCGGATGTAGTCGGCGTCGAACTTCTTCAGCGCCCGCACCGCGGTCGGCGAGGAGAACATCGTGCGTACCCCGTAGCGCGCGCAGATGTCCCACCACACGCCCGGATCTGGCACGGTCGGCAGGCCTTCGTACAGGATCGTCGTCGCCCCGGCCAGCAGCGGCCCGTAGACGTTGTAGGAATGCCCGACCACCCAGCCCACGTCCGAGGTGGAGAACATCACCTGCCCGGGGCCGACGTCGTAGATCATCTTCATCGACAGCATCAGCGCCACCGCATAGCCGCCAACGTCGCGCTGCACACCCTTCGGCTTGCCGGTGGTGCCCGAGGTGTACAGGATGTAGCCCGGCTCGTTGGATTCCAGCCACTGCACCGGCACGTCGGCGTTCGCGTGCGCCGTGCTGGCCGTGGCGTAATCGACATCGCGGCCCGGCGTCATCGGCGACTGCGGATCCAGCCCGCGATTGATGACCAGCACGTGCGGCGGCGGCGCCGAGGACAGTTCCAGCGCCTCGTCGACCAGCGGCTTGTACGGGATGACCTTGCCACCACGGCTGCCGGCATCGGCGCAGATCAGCAGCTTCGGCTGCGCATCGTCGATCCGCAGTGCCAGGTTGTGCGAGGCGAAGCCGCCGAACACCACCGAGTGGATCGCGCCGATGCGCGCGCAGGCCAGCATCGCCACCGCCGCTTCCACCGTGTGCGGCAGGTAGATCACCACCCGGTCGCCCTTGCCCACGTCCAGCGACTGCAGCACCGCGGCGAAGGTGTTCACCTCGCGGTACAGGTCGCGATACGTCAGTTCGCGGGTCTGCCCGGTTTCGGTGGAGACGCCGATGATGGCCAGTTGGTCGCCGCGCGCGGCCAGGTGGCGGTCGACCGCGTTGTGGCACAGATTGGTCTCGCCACCGACGAACCAGCGCCGGAACGGCGGGCGCGAGTAGTCCAGGATCTGCTTCGGCGGCGTGCGCCAGTGGATCGCCCGCGCCTGCTCGGCCCAGAAGGCCTCCGGCTGCTCGATCGAATGGCGGTAGATCGCTTCGTAGCCCATGTGTCGCCCTCCGGCTTGCGTGGCCCGGCGAGCATAGCCGCTGGCGGCAAATACCACATTGATACCTTTGTCGTACGCTGTGCCGGCGACATGCTGTGCCCGCACACCGCTATCTCCTTCCGGCACACCGGACAGGCCCCGCCCGGGCAATCTGCTTATCTACTGCGCCCTGGTCAGCCGGGGCTCGCCGGCGTCTTGACCCGTTCCCGCAACTGGAATTTCTGCACCTTGCCGGTGGTGGTACGCGGCAGCGCCCCGAACACGAAGCTCCCGGGCACCTTGAAATGAGCCATGTGCTCGCGGCAGTAGGCCTTCAGCGCATCGGCATCCAGCGAACTGCCCTCGCGCAATTCGATGAAGGCGCACGGCGTTTCGCCCCATTTCTCGTGTGGCTTGGCTACCACGGCCGCACTGAGGATCGCCGGGTGCTTGCACAGGATGTCCTCGACCTCGATTGAGGAGATGTTTTCGCCACCGGAGATGATCACGTCCTTGGAACGGTCGCGGATCTTCACGTAACCGTCCGGATACACCACCGCCAGATCACCGGTGTGGAACCAGCCACCACGAAAGGCTTCGGCCGTGGTGGAAGGATTCTTCAGATAGCCCTTCATGCTGATATTGCCGCGGAACATGATCTCGCCGATGCTGGCGCCATCGGCACGCACCTCGCGCATCGTGGCCGGATCCAGCACGCGCATGTCTTCCTGCAGAAGGCAGGCCACGCCTTGGCGACTGTTGAGTTCGGCGCGCTCATCCACCGGCAGCGACTGCCACTCCTCGCGCTGCACGCACAGCGATGCCGGGCCATAGACCTCGGTCAAGCCGTAGACATGGGTGATCTCGAACCCCATGCGTTCCATGCCCTCGATCACCGCTGCCGGCGGTGCGGCGCCCGCAATCTGGCCCTTGATGCCGGTCAGGCCCTGCTTCCACTCCTGCGGAGCCGCGGCCAGCGTGCTGTGGATGATCGGCGCGCCGCAGAAATGGGTAACCCCGTGCCCGCGCATCAATTCGAACACCTGCCGCGCATCGAACTTGCGCAGGCAGATATTGACGCCGGCCGCCGCCGCCAGCGTCCACGGAAAGCACCAGCCGTTGCAATGGAACATCGGCAGCGTCCACAGGTAGACCGGGTGTTGCGGCATCGACCAGTCGATCACGTTGGCAACCGCGTTGAGATAAGCGCCGCGATGGTGATAGACCACGCCCTTGGGGTCGCCGGTGGTGCCAGAGGTGTAGTTCAGCGTGATGGCATCCCACTCGTCGGGCGGCAGTTTCCATTCGAAGGCCGGCTCGCCGCCTTGCAGCAGTTGCTCGTATTCGATCTGGCCGATCAACTCCCCGCCTTCGGCCATCGGATCGTCTACATCCACCACCAGCAACGGACGCCTGACCCGCTTCAGGGCCTCGGCGACCACCGCCGAATGCTCGCGATCGGTGAACAGGATTTTGGCCTCGCCGTGATCCAGCATGAAGGCCAGCGCCTCCGGATCCAGACGGGTGTTCAGCGTATTCAACACCGCGCCCAGCATGGCCGGACCGAAATGCAGTTCGACCATGGCCGGCACGTTGGGCAGCATGGCAGCCACCGTGTCGCCGCGGCCGATGCCCCGCCGCTGCAATGCCGAAGCCAGTTGCCGGCATCGCGTGTAGACCTGCGACCAGGTCAGTCGGCGTTCGCCATGCACCACCGCCAGCCGCTGCGGGTGCACGGCCGCCGCCTTGCGCAGGAACGACAACGGCGACAGTGGGGTGTAATTGGCGGGGTTGCGGTCCAGGTCGGTGTCGTAGATCGACGCGGTCATTGCGGATTCCGGCATCATGCGAAAGTCGCAGGCGAGCGTACTACGCCCGCACTGCAACATGCCGCTGTACTTTCGTAGGATTGGCGCTCAGCGCGCGGCCGCCTTTCCATCGTCCGCAGCATCGCGCGCGGGCGCATTTTTCACGTAGCGATCGAACCACTCCAGCATCTCGGCGACGAAATGCTCGTTGGATTCGCGCGCCGTGTACCAGTGCGGCTCGAACGGCAGCATGACCAGCCGGGTGGTACCGCCGTTACCGCGGATCGCCTGGAACAACCTCGGCGACTGGGTCGGCTCGGTGCCCGGATTGGCGTCGTCGATGCCGTGCACCAGCAACAACGGCTCGTTGATGGTGTCGGCATGGAAAAAGGCCGATGCCGCATCGTATACCTCGGGCGCTGTCCAGAACGAACGCCGCTCGTTCTGGAAACCAAATGGCGTCAGCGTCTTGTTGTAACCACCGCTGGAGGCCACGCCGGCGCGGAACAGATCGGTGTGCGCCAGCAGGTTGGCGGCCATCAGCGCCCCGTGGCTGTGGCCGGTGACACCGATCCGGTCCGGATCGACCACGCCCAGTTCTACCGCCTTGTCCACCGCAGCCTGCGCGTTTGCGACCAACTGCTCCAGATAGGTGTCGTAGGCGTTCTTCGGGTCGCCGACGATCGGGAACGCGGCATTGTCGATGATCGCGTATCCGGCCAGCAGCAGGGTGCGGTAATTGGTCAGCCGGGTGAAGGTCTGTTCCGAACCGCTGACCTGCCCGGCCTTGGACGGGTCGGCGTAATCCAGCGGGTAGGCGTACAGGATCGCCGGTACGCGCTGGCCCGGCACGTAGCCCGGCGGGGTGTACAGGGTGAACGACAGGTCCACGCCGTCGGCACGCTTGTAACTGACCAATTGCTTCTTGATCTGCCGCACCAGCGGCGTCGGGTCGGGGAAATCCGTGACTGGCGCGAGGGTGGAAGCGAAGACCGCCTCGCCATCGGCCGCGGCGTCGAGCGGCGCGTCCAGCGTGCGCAGGAACAGGTTGGGCGGATCGTCCGGCGACTGGTGCCAGGTCAGCAGCTTGCCGGTGTCTTCGCCGGCGAAACCGACGAAGACCTCGTAAGCCGCGGCATCGCTGCGGAACAGGCGCTCGGACTTGCCGGTGGCTAGGTCATAGCGGTCCAGAAACGGACGATCACCCTGCGGCGAAGCGCCGGAACCGCTGAGGAACAGCGCGCCGTTTTCCTCGTGCAATACCCATTCGCCGTTCGGCAGCACCTTGTACTCGGGGCTGCCGGGGTCGGCGTAGCGCTCGTCCATCGACAGGTCCCACAGCACGCGCCCGGCCTGCTTCGGTCGATCCGCGTCCAGCAAGGTCGTGGTCTGCCAGTTGCGGTTGGCGTCGTACTCGGTCGCCAGCACCCGCGACCCGCTCTCGAACCAGCCCAGCCCGCCATAGCGCTGCTTCAGACGGGCGAACTCCCTGGGTTTGCTGGTAAACGGCGCGGGCAACGTCATCAACTTGTCGCGCGCCGGTACTTCGCTTTTCCAGTCGCCTCCATCCAGCGCCTTGGCCCAGACCAGGGTCGCCGGCTGATTGGCGCGCCACGAAAAACTGCGCGGGCCGGTCGGCACGCCGCGCACCGGGACCCGATCGGCCACCGGCAGGCGGGCGATCGTCTGCACCTTGCCGCTGTCCAGATCCAGCACCGACACGTCCTGCGCGAACCGGCTCCAGGTGGTGACATAGGAATACGGGCGCTGCAGCGCATTGACGCGCACGTGGCGCGCATCCGGCGCGATGTCGAGGCCGGCCAGCACCGCCGGCGCGCCGATCTTCTTCACTGCCCCGCTTGCCGTATCGACCACAGCCAGTTGCGAGGTCGCGTAATACTCGAACAGCGTTTCGTCTTCCGGACTGGACAGGGTGTCGCGCGCTTCATAGGTGCTGCTCTCGCCGCCACCGGCCGTGGTCGCGTCCTTGGTTTCCGGCCCCGGCGGCACCGCGGCACGCTGCGGCGCGGCGCCCAATGCATCCGGAAGCAGTTTCACCAGCAATTCGTCGCGCCCACCGCGCCATTGCAGCTCGCCGCCCAGGATCGTGTTGAGCCGAACCCCGTCGATGCGTCGCACGCTGCCGTCGGCCACTTGCCCGACCCACAGCTCCACCGTGCTGTCGGTGGTGTTGGCGAAGGCGAACTGCTGTCCGTCGGGCGACCAGGCCGGCTGCGAAGGACAGGCGCCTTCGGGCAGCGTCACCGGCGTTTCCTTGCCGCTGGCCACGTCCAGCAGGCTGAACCCGTCAAGGCAGGTGCGAATGCCGTAGCCATTGGAGCGGTCGTGGCGGCTGTGGTTGCGCGGTTCCACACGCACCCCGGCCAGTTTGAGATAGGGCTCGGCCACGCGCTCGATCGGCGGGTACAGCGATTGCCGGACCAGCAGCAGGGTGGTACCGGTGGGATCGATGCGCGGCGAAGGATTCAACGGTGCGCGCAACACGCCCAGCAAGGGCTCCGGCGGCTGTTTGTAACCGCCTTCGGTGGCGCCGGCGACAACGGCCGGCAGGCAGAGCAAGGCGAACGTCAAGACGAATCGGCGCGACTTCATCGGCATTTCCATACGGAACGGAAGGAAGCCGGAAGCTATCACAGCACGAAAAAAACGGGGCGACCCGAAAGTCACCCCGCCATGGGACTCGCCGGAATGACGGAACGATCAGCCCAGCAGATGAGCCACGCCGCTGCGCTCTTCTTCCAGTTCGGCCAGGGTCTTGTCCATCGCGGCACGGCTGAAGTCGTCGACCGGCAGGCCTTCGATGCGGGTGTACTCGCCGTTGGCGCAGGTCACCGGCACCCCGTAGATGATGCCTTCGGGGATGCCGTAGCTACCGTCGGACGGCACGCCCATCGTCACCCACTTGCCGTCGGTACCCAGCACCCAGTCGTGGACGTGGTCGATGGCGGCATTGGCGGCCGAGGCGGCCGAAGACAGGCCACGCGCTTCGATGATCGCCGCGCCGCGCTTGCCGACCTTGGGGATGAAGTCGTTGGCGTTCCAGTCGTCGTCGCCGATCTTGTCCTTCAGCGAGGCGCCATCGACGGTGGCGAAGCGGTAGTCGGGGTACATGGTCGGGCTGTGGTTGCCCCACACCACCATCTTCTCGATGTCGCCCACCGCCACTCCAGCCTTGGCGGCCAGCTGCGACAGCGCGCGGTTGTGGTCCAGGCGCAGCATGGCGGTGAAGTTCTTCGCCGGCAGGTCCGGCGCCGACTTCATCGCGATGTAGGCGTTGGTGTTGGCCGGGTTGCCGACCACCAGCACCTTGACGTCGCGGCTGGCGACCTTGTTCAGCGCCGCGCCCTGGGCGGTGAAGATCTTGGCGTTTTCCAGCAGCAGGTCCTTGCGCTCCATGCCGGGGCCGCGCGGACGCGCACCGACCAGCAGGGCGACGTCGGCATCCTTGAACGCCACTTCCGGATCGTCGGTGCCGACCATGCCGGCCAGCAGCGGGAACGCGCAGTCTTCCAGCTCCATCATCACGCCCTTCAGCGCGGCCTGGGCCTTCTCCATCGGCAACTCCAGCAGCTGCAGGATGACCGGCTGGTCCTTGCCGAGCATTTCGCCGGAAGCGATGCGGAACAGCAGAGCATAGCCGATCTGGCCGGCGGCGCCGGTCACGGCAACACGAACGGGGGCTTTCATCTACGGGATCTCCTGAGGGGAACGGTGCGGACACGGCTCCGACGACGATCCGCGTCCGGGAAATGCGGTCTGCGATTTTATCACGCGCGCCGGTGCCGGCCGGTTACACCAAAGTCGATGACGCCCGGCTCTCGGCCGGGCGCCGGGGCGCGGAACGGCGGCGGTTCAGGCCGACAGGGCCCGGTTCCACTCGGCCACGCGGTCGGCCTTCGCAGCCAGCACGGCATCGGCATCGCCTTCGATCACCACCGACTCGATGGTGTCGCCCTGGGCCACGCTGTCGACCACGTCCAGGCCTTCGAGCACCTTGCCGAACACGGTGTGACGACCGTCCAGCCACGGAGTGGCGACGTGGGTGATGAAGAACTGGCTGCCGTTGGTGTTGGGACCGGCGTTGGCCATCGACAGCACGCCGCGCTCGTGAGCCACACCGTTGCCGGTCTCGTCCTCGAAGCGATAGCCGGGACCGCCGGTGCCGGTGCCGTTGGGACAACCGCCCTGGATCATGAAGTCGGCGATCACGCGATGGAAGTTCAGGCCATTGTAGAAACCGCGCTTGGCCAGGTTGACGAAGTTGGCCACGGTCAGCGGCGCCTTGTCGGCCAGCAGTTCGATCTTGATCGGGCCGCGGGAGGTGTTGAAGGTGGCGGTCAGGGACATGCGGACATCCGGGGAGTGGAAAACGGGCGCCACCCTACCACGAACCCGCGCCCTTCCCCGGCCTGCGGGAAAGGGGCGGAACCACGGTCGGGCCGTTCAGACCGGCTCGTCGGCCTTCATGCCCTGATGATAGGTGGTGTAGACGATCACCGGAATCTGCAGGTCGCCCAGGGCCTCTTCCAGTAGCGGCCGCACCTGTTCCCACTCCAGGCCGCCGACCCCGGTCGCCAGCCGCGGCAGGGCCAGGCTGCGGAAGCCTTCCGATTCGACCTCGGCGCGCAGCGCCTTCAAGGCGTGGCGGACGTTCTGCAGGCTGGCCCGGCCGGGCGTTCCGCCGTGGCGGGATTCGCCCTCGTCCTGGGTGAACAGGCTGACCACGTAGCGGCCGTCGGCCCCGGCCCAGGTCCACAGGCCGCCCGCCGAGGGGTGGGTCTGCTGGCAGTAGTGGCGGAAATCCTTGTACAGCGCCGGCGAATGCTCGCGCAGGGCCAGTGCCAGACCGGAATGGAAGTTGTCGTTGGGGGCCACGCCATGGGCGATGGCGTGGGCCTGGCTCAGCAGGATGTCGCCGCTGACTTCATGGATCATGGGAGCTTGCCTCGTTGCGTTCAGGATGCGGGTATTCTGCCCGCCGGTCGGCCCGTTCGTCCTTGTCCCCAGTCATCGCCCGGACGGCGGTCGCGGCGTATAATTGGCAGTCATCCCCAACACCTTTCGGCCGCCCGCCGGCGCGGCCCTGCCTTCCCCATGTCCATCGAGAACCTGCGCAACATCGCCATCGTCGCCCACGTCGACCATGGCAAGACCACCCTTGTCGATTGCCTGCTGAAGCAGTCCGGCACCTTTTCCGAACGCACCGTGCTGGCCGAGCGGGTGATGGACAGCAACGACCAGGAAAAGGAACGCGGTATCACCATCCTGGCCAAGAACACCGCCATCACCTGGCAGGGCAACCGCATCAACATCGTCGACACCCCCGGCCACGCCGATTTCGGCGGCGAGGTCGAGCGCGTGCTGTCGATGGTGGACACGGTGCTGATCCTGGTCGATGCGATGGACGGGCCGATGCCGCAGACCCGCTTCGTAACCCAGAAGGCCTTCGCGATGGGCTTCAAGCCGGTCGTGGTGGTCAACAAGATCGACCGCCCCGGCGCGCGCCCGGACTGGGTCGTCGAGCAGGTCTGGGACCTGTTCGACCGTCTCGGCGCCAGCGACGAGCAGATGGATTTCCCGATCGTCTACGCCTCGGCGCTGAACGGTTATGCCAGCCTCGACCCGGAAGCCCGTTCCGGCGACATGACGCCGCTGTACCAAGCGATCATGCAGCACACGCCGAAGCCCGACGTGGACCCCGAAGGCCCGTTCCAGATGCGCATCAGCCAGCTGGACTACAGCAGCTTCGTCGGCGTGATCGGCATCGGCCGCATCCAGCGCGGCACGCTGAAGAAGAACATGCCGGTGACGGTGATCGACCGCGAAGGCAAGAAGCGCCAGGGCAAGGTGTTGCAGGTGCTGGGCTTCCTGGGCCTGGAACGGATCGAACAGGAAACCGCCGAGGCCGGCGACATCGTGGCCATCTCCGGCATCCAGGAGCTGACCATTTCCGACACGGTCTGCGCGCTGGACGCGCCCGAAGCGCTGCCGGCGCTGACGGTGGACGAGCCGACCATCAGCATGACCTTCCAGGTGAACAACTCGCCGTTCGCCGGCAACAAGGACCTGTCGGGCGGCAAGTTCCTGACCAGCCGCCAGCTGAAGGAGCGCCTGGAGCGCGAGACCGTGCACAACGTGGCACTGAAGGTCGAGCAGCTGGAGGACGCGGACAAGTTCCTGGTCTCGGGCCGCGGCGAGCTGCACCTGTCGGTGCTGATCGAGAACATGCGCCGCGAAGGCTACGAACTGGCGGTGTCGCGCCCGGAAGTGATCATCAAGGAGATCGACGGCCAGCTGATGGAGCCGATCGAACAACTGGTGGTCGACGTGGAGGAAATCCACCAGGGCGGCGTGATGGAGAAACTGGGCACGCGCAAGGCGCAGCTGAAGAACATGGAGCCCGACGGCAAGGGCCGCGTGCGTCTGGACTACGAAATCCCGGCGCGCGGCCTGATCGGCTTCCAGAACGAGTTCAAGACGCTCACGCAGGGTTCCGGCCTGCTGTTCCATGTGTTCGACCACTACGGCCCGAAGGAACAGGGCGCTATCGCCAAGCGCCTGAACGGCGTAATGATCGCCAATGCGCCGGGCGCCACCCCGGCCTACTCGCTCGGCCCGCTGCAGGAACGCGGCAAGCTGTTCGCCGCCGAAGGCGACAACGTGTACGAAGGCCAGTTGGTCGGCATCCATGCCAAGGACAACGACCTGACCGTCAACGCGATCAAGACCAAGCCGCTGACCAACATGCGCGCCTCGGGCAAGGACGATGCGATCCAGCTGACGCCGGCAATCAAGTTCTCGCTGGAACAGGCGCTGGACTTCATCGACGACGACGAGCTGGTCGAGATCACGCCGAA
The DNA here is from genome assembly GCF_010211745.1 of Pseudoxanthomonas kalamensis DSM 18571. Taxonomy (GTDB): domain Bacteria; phylum Pseudomonadota; class Gammaproteobacteria; order Xanthomonadales; family Xanthomonadaceae; genus Pseudoxanthomonas_A; species Pseudoxanthomonas_A kalamensis. The sequence goes on from NZ_PDWQ01000005.1 coordinate 250,847, forward strand.
GGAAATCCGCCTGCGCAAGAAGCTGCTGACCGAAAGCGACCGCAAGCGCGCCTCGCGCGCGGCCTGATCGCCCGGGACGCATGCCGCGCCGTCCCTACGACCCGGATCCGCACGCGCATCCGGGGCTGCATGTTCTGGCCGTGTTCGAACTGGCCAAGGGCGTGCTGGCCGCGATCGCCGCCGCCAGCCTGGAAGTGCTGGGTCCGGAACCGATCCGGCGCGCAGTCGCTGCGCTGATCGCGCACTTCAATCTGGACCCGGAGCACGGCGCGCTGCCGGCGCTGCTGAACCTGATCTCGCCGCAGGCGGTGCATCTGGCCGTGGCCGTGGTCGCGCTGTATGCGCTGTGGCGTCTGGTCGAAGCCTGGGGACTGTGGCGCGCCAAAGCCTGGGCCTCGTGGCTAGGCTGCGTCGGCACGGCGCTGTACCTGCCGCTGGACGGCTATGCCCTGTATCGCCACCCGGGCTGGCACGCCGCCGCGGTGGTGGCAATCAACCTGCTGGTGGTCTGGGTGCTGGCGCGCGACCTGATCCGCCGCCATGCCGCGTTTTCAACATGACACGGATCGGCTTGCAGGCCGCGAGCCTGCTGCGTAGCCTGTCCGACTGGCATCCACGGAACCCTTCGATGCGACCGTTCGTCCTGCTGCCGCTGGTTGTGTGCGTCGCGCTTGCCGCCTGCAAGCCGCAGACGCCACCGGCGCCGACGCAACAGGCGCAGGATGCCCCGCCGCCGCCGGCTGCGCCGGAAACCGAATCGCCGACCGATTTCGTCTACGCCGAACTGGATATCGCCGACCTGCAGGCGCGCATGCAGCGCGGCGAACTGGACAGCCGCACCCTGACCCAGGCCTATCTCGACCGCATCGCCGCCGTCGATCAGGCCGGGCCACAACTGCACGCGGTCATCGAGGTCAATCCCGACGCGATGAAGGAAGCCACCCTGCGCGACACCGAGCGCCGTACCGGCGCGATACGCGGACCGTTGCATGGCATTCCGATCCTGCTGAAGGACAACATCGGCGCGGTGCCGATGGCCAACTCGGCCGGCTCGCTGGCGCTGAAGGATTTCCGCCCGACGCAGGATGCCTTCCTGGTCAAGCGCCTGCGCGAGGCCGGCGCGGTGATCCTGGGCAAGACCAATCTCAGCGAATGGGCCAACTTCCGTTCCACCCATTCGATTTCCGGCTGGAGCGCGCGTGGCGGGCAGACCCGCAATCCGTATGTGCTGGACCGCAACCCCTGCGGCTCCAGTTCCGGCAGCGCGGTCGCGGTTTCGGCCAACCTGGCGGTGGCGGCCATCGGCACCGAAACCGACGGCAGCATCATCTGTCCGGCCGCGGTGAACGGCGTGGTCGGCCTGAAGCCGAGCGTCGGCCTGGTCAGCCGCGACGGCATCATCCCGATCTCCTTCAGCCAGGACACGGCCGGCCCGATCACCCGCAGCGTGGCCGACGCCGCCCTGCTGCTGGGCGTGCTGGCCGGGCGCGACCCCGACGATCCGGCCAGTCTCAACGCCGCCTGGAACATCGCCCTGGACTACCCCTCGCGGCTGCGGCCCGAAGGCCTGCGCGGCGCCCGCATCGGCCTGCTGCACAACCGCCTGTCGGATACGCCGGACATCCGCATCGCCATGCAGCATGTCGTGCAGACCCTGCGCGACGCCGGCGCCACCGTGGTCGACGCGAGCATCGCCACCGACGGCCAGTGGAACGACGACGAAGAACAGGTGCTGCTGTACGAATTCAAGGCCGGACTGGAGCGCTACCTGCAGCGCCACGATGCACCGCTGCAGACCCTGAGCCAGTTGATCGGTTACAACGCGCAGTACCCGGAGTCGGAAATGCCGCATTTCGGCCAGGAACTGTTCGAACTGGCCAACACCAAGGGCGGATTGGGCGAGCGCGAATACACCTCGGCGCGCGCGCGCGCGCGGCGGCTGGCCGGTCCGGAAGGGATCGACGCGGCATTGCAGGCGCAGCAGCTGGACGCGCTGATCGCCCCGGCCACCGGCCCGGCCTGGGTGACCGATCCGGCCGCGGGCGACCGTTTCCCCGGGGCCGGCTATGGCGCCGCCGCGGTGGCCGGCTACCCCAGCCTGACCGTGCCGATGGGTTACAGCAACGGCCTGCCGCTCGGGGTCGTATTCATGGGCCCCGCCTGGAGCGAGCCGCGCCTGATCGAGCTGGGTTACGCCTACGAACAACTGACCCGGGCCCGCAAGCCGCCGGAATACCTGCCCACCCTGCCGGCCCGGAACGTGACCGCTGCCACGTCTGCGGACGCTGCCGGCGCGCCTCCCGGCTCGCATTAGGCGTAGGATGTCCGTGCTGATACGCATTCGGGGATGATGCGTGGGGAAGGAGACCGGGCAAAGCTCCAGACCACACCTGCCGCCCGCGCGCAAACCCGCGCCGGACAAGCGGCTGCGGTTGCTCAAGACGCTGGCATGGGCCGTGCTGTTGCTGTGCGCGACATTGTCGGCCTGGTTCGGACGGATCGCCTACGAGCAGGCGATCGCCGCCGAGCACGCGCGTTTCGAGTCGACCGCCAACCGCATCGCTACCGCCCTGCTCACCCGGATGCGCGCCTACGAAGACAGCGTGCGCGCCGCGGCCAACGTGCTCGAGGCGCGGCCGGACATGCGGCAGGACGAATTCGCCCGTTTCATCGGCGGACTGGCCGTTCCCAATCAGGATGCGGGCATGCACGGCCTCGGCTTCGCCCGCCATGTCAGCACTGCCGACCTGCCCGCCTACCTGCAGGCACAACGGAACGTGCGTGGTCCCGACTACCGCATCCGGCCGGCGGGCGAGCGCGACGAATACAACGTCATCGACTTGATCTATCCCGAGCAGCCGGGCGTGTCGGCCCTGCTCGGCCTCGACGTTTCCGCCGATGCGAGCCGCCGCCAGGCCCAGCATGCGGCGCGCGACAGCGGCAACATCGCGATCGCACATACGGTACGTCTGCAGGATTCCGCCCGTGGTCCGGCAGGCATGGAGGGTTTCCTGCTCTACGTGCCGGTCTACGACTCGCGCCAGTCCCTGCCGCAATCCGCGGCCGAACGCCGCGCCGCCCTTCGCGGCTACGCCTCCGCGGGCTTCGGCTGGGACAGCGTCATGCAGTCGATCCTGGACGAGAACGACGCCGGACTCTCGGTCGAACTGGTCATGCTCGACTCGACGCCCGTCACCGCCTACATCAATCAAGGCCATGCTGCCGCCTGGCGCCTCGACCATGCCGAGCGACTGGATCGCGCGCTGGAATTCTTCGGCCGGCACTGGTCGCTGCACATCGGCTCGCGCGCAGGCCTGGCCGATGTCCCGGGCATCGGCATGATCCTGGCCCTGGTCTGCGCCGGCACCCTGTTCGGCCTGCTGCTGTTCGTGCTGCTGCAGAACCTGGCACGTGCCGAACTGCGCAGCCGTTCGTTGCTCGATGCGGTCGCCGACAACCTGCCGGCGCTGATCGCCTATATCGGCCGCGATGGTCGCTATGTCTACACCAACCGCGCCAGCCACGACTGGTTCGACTCGGGCGAGGACTGGATCGGGAAATCGCCGCAACAGGTCAATGCAAGCAACCCGACGTTCCTTTCGGAACTGTCCGAACGGATCGACGGCGACCAATCGCTGCACGGGCCGGTACTTTGGGAGACCGAGATCGGAGATCCACCGCGCCCGGTTCAAGCCTGTCTGGTCAGTCGCCTGCACGGCAGCGGTCGCACCACCGGCTGGTATCTGATGGCCAACGACATCAGCGAACAGCGCCGCGCCTATCGCGAACTGACCACCGCGCGCGACCGCCTGCGCCGGGTGACCGACGAACTGCCGGCCGTGGTACTGCAATGCCGCGACGATGAAGTGCTGGTGTTCCACAACCGCGCCTGCACCGAGTTGCGCAGCTGGAACGCACAGGCGCCCGGGGAACGCACGCTGCGCGACCTGCTCGGCGAGCGCATGTACGCGCGTCATCGCGAGCACATCCGTGCCGCGCTGGCCGGAACCGGGGTGGATTTCGAGGACGAATTCGACACCGTGGACGGCATCCGCCGGATGCACGTGTACTACACGCCGTATCTGGACGAAGCCAGCGACGTCGTCGGCCTGCTGATGCTCGCCACCGACATCAGCGAGCGGGTACGTCTGGAGAACGAACTCTACGACGTCAATACGCGCGCCCAGGTCACCCTGAATTCGATCCGCGAAGCGGTGATCGTGATGGACAACGAATCACGCGTCAGCTACCTGAACCCTGCCGCCGAAAAGCTCAGCGGCTGGAACCGCGACGAAGCGCTGATGCAATCTTCCGATCTGGTCATCCCGCTGGAAGTCGTGCGCGACGAGCACGACGACAGCCTGCAGATTCCCGGCGCCGCGTCGCTGATCGACCATGAGCTGGTACGGCGCGACGGCTTGCGCATCCCGGTCGAGATATCCCATTCGCCGCTGCTCGACCGCGACGACAAGGTCGTCGGTTCGGTGATCGTCCTGCGCGACATCAGCGAAGCCCGCGCGCTCAGCGCGCGGATGAGCCACCTAGCCCTGCACGACGACCTGACCTCGCTGCCCAACCGCCTGCAGCTCAACCAGAATCTCACCCACTCGATCGCCACGGCATCGCGCAGCGGTGAGCTGCTTGCCGTGCTGTTCATCGATCTGGACCTGTTCAAGCATGTCAACGATGCCCTGGGACACCAGATCGGCGACCAGCTGTTGCAGCAGGTCGCGCGGCGGATCCGCCAGGCCATCGATGCTTCCGGCAATGTCTACCGCACCGGCGGCGACGAATTCGTGGTCGTGCTCGACTCGGTGGCCTCGCGTGACGACGTGCAATCGGTCGCCGATGCGCTGCTGGAGTTGAGCTCGCGCCCGTACACCGTGTCCTCGCACGAACTGCACCAGGCCTTCAGCATCGGCATCAGCCTGTATCCCGACGACGGCCACGACGCGGCTACGCTGATGATGCGCGCCGATGCGGCGATGTACCTGGCCAAGCGCAGCGGTCGCAATGCGTCCCGCTTCCATACCCGCGAGCTGGCCGCCAGCGCGGATGCGCGCATCGAGCTGGAGAACAGCCTGCGCCGCGGCTTGCGTGCCGGCGAACTGCTGCTGCACTACCAGCCGCACGTGGATCGTCGCAGCGGGTGCATCGTCGCCGCCGAAGCGCTCAGCCGCTGGCAACGCAACAACCACATCCTGCTGCCGCAGGAATTCCTGCCGATCGCCGAGGAAACCAACTTGATCGTCGACATCGATCGCTGGGCGATCGCCGCGGCCTGCCGGCAGAACCGCATCTGGCAGCAGTCGGGCCTGCCGCCGATCCGCGTTTCGGTTAATGTCGCCGCCGCCAACTTCGATTCCGACGACCTGGTCGACGTGGTCGCTGCCGCGCTGCGCGACAGCGACCTGGCGCCCGAATACCTCGAACTGGAAGTCACCGAAACCACGATCATGCGCGACGTGCAACGTACCGACCGCATCCTGCGGGCGCTGAAGGCGCTGGGCGTGCGCATCGCCATTGACGACTTCGGCACCGGCTTCTCCAGCCTCAGCTATCTGGGCAACTACGGGTTCGACGTGCTGAAGATCGACCAGTCCTTCGTCCGCGACATCGCCGACCCCAGCCAGGCAGCGATCACCCGCGCCATCATTGGCCTGGCCGAGCAGCTGGATTGCCGGACCATCGCCGAGGGCGTGGAAACGCAGCGGCAGGCCGCCTGGCTGGCCAGGACCGGCTGCGACGAAATGCAGGGCTATCTGTTCAGCCCGCCGCTGCCGGCATCGGAATTCGCCCGCCTGCTGGCCCGCGGCACCAGCTGGATGATTCCGAGGGCGGTCGACCTCGGCGAAGGATGACGCGCTTCGGGGGCGGTGCGCTTCAGCGCCCGGACAGCGGCGTGCGCTGGCCCTGCTTGCGGACGATGCTCATCGCGATTTCCAGCGACTGTTCGTAGTTCAGCCGCGGATCGACGGTCGAACGATACGCGCGCTCCAGATCGATATCGGTCAGCTCGCGCGCACCGCCGGTGCATTCGGTGACGTCCTCGCCGGTCAGCTCCAGGTGTACGCCGCCCAGGCGCGTGCCGGCGGCAGCATGCAGATCGAACGACTGCTCGACTTCGCCGCGTATGTTGTCGAAACGCCGCGTCTTGTAGCCGTTGCTGGTGCTCTCGGTGTTGCCATGCATCGGGTCGCACACCCACAGCACGCGACGGCCGTCACGGCGCACGGCTTCCAGCAGCGGCGGCAGCTTGTCGGCGATCTGCGCCGCGCCCATCCGGTGGATAAAGGTCAACCGTCCCGGCTCGTCGTCCGGGTTCAGCACGTCGATCAGCCGCAGCAGCTGGTCCGGCGCCACCGAAGGCCCGACCTTCAGCGCGATCGGGTTGCGCACCCCGCGCAGGTACTCCACGTGCGCGCCGTCGACCGCCGCGGTGCGCATGCCGATCCACGGGTAATGCGTGCTCAGGTTGAACCAACCCCACTGCCGCGGCACTTCGCGGGTCAGCCCTTCCTCGTACGGCAGCAGCAGCGCTTCGTGCGAAGTGTAGAAGTCGATCCGGTTCAGGTTGTGCACTTCCGAACCGGACAGGGTTTCCATGAAGTGCACGGCATCGCTGATCGAGCCGACCATCTGCTGGTACTCGCCGGCGTTGGGCGAGTAGTCCATCCAGCTCAGGTTCCAGTATTCCGGGTGATGCAGGTCGGCGAATCCACCGTCAATCAGCGCGCGCACGAAGTTCATCGTCATTGCCGAGCGCGCGTGCGCCTTGATCATCCTGCGCGGATCCGGCAACCGCGCTTCCTCGGTGAACTCGGGACGGTTGACCAGGTCGCCGCGATAGCTGGGCAGGGTCACGCCGTCGCGGGTTTCGTTGTCGGCCGAACGCGGCTTGGCGTACTGCCCGGCAAAACGCCCGACCCGCACCACCGGCAGGCGCAGGCCATGCACCAGCACCAGGCTCATCTGCAGCAGTACTTTCAATCGGTTGGTGATCAGGCCCGATTCGCAATCGCCGAAGCTCTCGGCGCAATCGCCGCCTTGCAGCAGGAAACGCTTGCCCTCCTGTGCCTCGGCCAGTTGCTGCTTCAGCGAAAAGATCTCCCACGAGGTCACCAGCGGCGGCAGCCGGCGCAATTCGGCCAGCGCCGATTCCAGCGCTTCGGGATCGGGATAGGTCGGCATCTGCAGCGCCGGCCGCGCGCGCCACGAATCCGGCGCCCAGTCGGCGGGCAGGTTCACGGCATGGAGGTTGCGATCGCTGCTGCTCATCCGGAGTGTCCTCGAAGTGGGCGCCATGGTGCCAGACCCGGCCGCGACGCTCCAAATGCCGTTACCGCTGCAACGGCCGCGGCTTCCAGGCGGCATATATCGCCCAGGCCGCCAACAGCACGAACCAGACCAGACTCCAGCCGGGCATGGTCAGACCCAGGAAGGTCCAGTCGATCGTGCCGCAGCTTCCGGTGGCGGTCATGACCTGACGGACCGCTTCCAGCCAACCGACGCTCTCGCCGAGGAAACCCAGCGGCGCACCGCAGCTGACCATGTCGTCCGCCGGCAGGCTCTGGATCCACACATGGCGTGCGGCAATCCAGATACCGACCACCGACACCAGCAGCGCGGCAATGCCGTAGCCACGTCTGGCCTTCGGTCCACGCGGCGCATGCAACCCGCCGACCAGTAGCACCAGACCCAGCGCCGCGAACGCCAGCCGCTGCAGGATGCAGAGATTGCACGGCTGCAGCCCATCGTGCAGCTGGGTCCAGATCGCATAGCCGATCAGGCCGACGCAAGCGAGGAAGCCGAGCAGGAACTGGGTACGGAACGACCAGCGGAATGGATTCACGGCAAAGGCCAACTCAAGAGAATCCCTGCATTATCCCCGGCCACGCTATACAAGGCCAATCGAGGATTCCTGACCACGGAAAGCACGAACCCCGGCCGGGCCGGGGTTCGCGGGAAACATCGTCGTGGCGTCGGCTTATTCGGCCGCCGCTTCCGGACGGTCGAGCAGTTCCACATAGGCCATCGGCGCATTGTCGCCGGCGCGGAAACCACACTTGAGGATGCGCAGGTAACCACCCGGACGCGACTGGTAGCGCGGACCCAGGGTGGTGAACAGGGTGCCGACCGCTTCCTTGTCGCGCAGGCGCGCGAAGGCCAGGCGGCGATTGGCCACGCCGTCGACCTTGGCCAGGGTGATCAGCGGCTCGGCGACGCGGCGCAGTTCCTTGGCCTTGGGCAGGGTGGTACGGATCAGCCCGTGCTTGAACAGCGACGAGGCCATGTTGCGGAACATCGCGTCGCGATGGGCGCTGGTGCGGTTGAACTTGCGTCCGGATTTCTGGTGGCGCATGGCTTGGATTCCTATGAATGTTGTAGCTGTTGGACTTCGCTGTCGCCATCCTGGCGGTGTAGGTGGACTGCGGGTGGTCCGAACCGGTCCTGTCCGTGGCCGGTGCGCCGCGGGCCTTCAGGCCCGTCGGACAATGGTGTTGCGATCGCTGCGGTACTGCACTTTCTGGAATGCCCGGCCCTTGCAGAAACGGGCATCCCGGATTTTCCGGCTCAGCCCATCATGCCGTGCTGGGAAACCCCCGCCGGCGGCCAGTTCTCCAGCTTCATGCCCAGGGACAGGCCGCGCTGGGCCAGCACTTCCTTGATCTCGGTCAGCGATTTCTTGCCCAGGTTCGGGGTCTTCAGCAGCTCGACTTCGGTCTTCTGGATTAGGTCGCCGATGTAGTAGATGCTCTCGGCCTTCAGGCAGTTGGCCGAACGCACGGTCAGCTCCAGGTCGTCGATCGGGCGCAGCAACACCGGATCCACGCCGTTGCTGGCCTGCTTCGGCGCGCCGCGGTCACGATGGGTGAAGTCGCCGAACACCGACAGCTGGTCGCTGAGGATGTCGGCGGCGGTGCGCACGGCTTCCTCGGCGTCGATGGTGCCGTTGGTCTCGATGTCCAGCACCAGCTTGTCCAGGTCGGTGCGCTGCTCGACGCGGGCCGATTCGACCGCGTAGGCGACGCGACGAACCGGCGAGAACGAGGCGTCCAGGACCAGACGGCCGATGGCGCGGGTTTCCTCGTCCGGACGACGGCGGCTGGAAGCCGGCTGGTAGCCCAGGCCGCGCTCGATCTTCAGGCGCAGGTTCAGCGAAGCGTCCTTGGTCAGGTGCGCGATCACGTGCTCGGGATTGAGGATTTCGACGTTGTGGTCGGTCTTGATGTCGCCGGCGGTGACCACGCCGGTGCCCTGCTTGTCCAGGCTCAGGGTGGCACTGTCGCCGCTGTGGATGCGGATGGCGACGTCTTTCAGGTTGAGCAGGACTTCAAGCACGTCTTCCTGCAGGCCTTCGATGGTGCTGTATTCGTGCAGCACGCCGTCGATCTCGACTTCGGTGATGGCGAAACCGGGGATCGAGGACAGCAGCACGCGGCGCAACGCGTTGCCCAGGGTATGGCCGTAGCCGCGTTCCAGCGGCTCGATCACGACCTTGGCGCGGTTGTCGGTAATGCGTTCGATTTGCGGGCCGCGGGGGCGCAGCACCTGCTGAGTGGTAACCGTCATGTAGCTTGGTCTCCTGCAAATCCCCGGACAGGCCGGGGACCCGTGGTGGGATTACTTCGAATACAACTCGACAATCAGCGCTTCGTTGATGTCGGTCGGCAGGTCGGCGCGGTCAGGCGCGGCCTTGAAGATGCCGGTGAACTTCTTCGCGTCCACTTCGACCCAGCCCGGGCACAGATCCAGCTGCTCGGCGATGGTCAGCGACTCCTGCACGCGCATCTGCTTTTGCGCCTTCTCGGACAGTGCGATCGAGTCGCCCGCCTTGACCTGGTAGGACGGCAGGTTGACCGGCTTGCCGTTGACCAGCACGCCGCGGTGCGAGACCAGCTGGCGGGCCGACGGACGGGTCACCGCAAAACCCATGCGGTAGACGACGTTGTCCAGACGGGTTTCCAGCAGCTGCAGCAGGTTCTCGCCGGTGTTGCCCTTCTTGGTCGAGGCCTTCTTGTAGTAGTTGCGGAACTGGCGCTCCAGCAGACCGTAGATGCGCTTGACCTTCTGCTTTTCGCGCAGCTGGTTGGCGTAGTCGGACAGCTTGCCGCGACGTGCGGTGGCGCCATGCTGGCCGGGCTTCTGCTCCAGCTTGCACTTGGAGTCCAGCGCACGCGCCGGGCTCTTGAGCGACAGGTCGGCGCCTTCGCGGCGCGCGAGCTTGCAGGTAGGACCGATATAACGAGCCATTTCTTATCGCCCCCTTAGACGCGACGCTTCTTCGGCGGACGGCACCCGTTGTGCGGGATCGGCGTCACGTCGATGATGTTGGTGATCTTGTAGCCGACGTTGTTCAGCGAACGCACGGCCGATTCGCGGCCCGGACCCGGGCCCTTGATGCGGACTTCCAGCGACTTCACGCCGTAGTCCAGCGCGGCGCGGCCGGCCTTTTCGGCAGCGACCTGCGCGGCGAACGGAGTCGACTTGCGCGATCCGCGGAAACCGGCACCGCCCGACGTGGCCCAGGACAAGGCATTGCCCTGGCGGTCGGTGATGGTGACGATGGTGTTGTTGAACGAAGCGTGGACGTGGGCGACGCCGTCGGTGACGACGCGCTTGATCTTCTTCTTCGTCTTGGCAGCTGCGGGCTTGGCCATGATTCTGGGTCCTTACTTCCTGATCGCCTTGCGCGGTCCCTTGCGGGTGCGGGCGTTGGTACGGGTACGCTGGCCGCGCAGCGGCAGGCCGCGACGATGGCGCAGGCCGCGATAGCAGCCCAGGTCCATCAGGCGCTTGATCGCCATGCCGACTTCGCGACGCAGGTCGCCTTCGACGATGTACTTGCCGACCTCGGCGCGCAGGCGCTCGACTTCCGGCTCGGACAGGTCGCGGATCTTGGTGGTTTCGGCCACGCCTGCGGCTACGCAGACCTGCCGGGACCGGGTACGGCCAATGCCGTAGATGCTCTGCAATCCCACCCAGACGTGCTTCTGGGCAGGCAGGTTGACACCTGCAATACGCGCCATGACGCGGCTCTCCAAATAACTGTGTTATGGCCCAACGGACCCGGCCCCCGGCTGGGGAGCGGATATTCGGGCGGAGTGAACTCTAAATTCTAACAAGATCCCGGGTTACATGGAAGCCGGGGGTGCCGAAGCCTCCCGACCCGGCATGGGGAGTGTGCCCATGCTCCGGCGCCGGAACCCGCCTGAACAGACCACCGGAACCCGGTGCTCTGCCCGCCCCGCGCTACTCTGGCGCGGAGACTGGCGGATTCGCACCCGCGCGCAGGATCGCCGCGCGGGCCGCCCAATGGCTCCCTCCGGCGCAATGCGGAGGGACTGCATCTGTGTTCGGCCCGATGGGCCCGGCCCTCCGGCCGTCCTGCTCCCCGGCCTCCTGCCGGGAGTCTTGCCATGGCGCCGGCCTCAGCGGCCGCGGCCGCTGCCCTTAAGGTTGGCCTTCTTCAGCAGGCTTTCGTACTGGTGCGACATCAGGTGCGCCTGGATCTGCGCGATGAAGTCCATCACCACCACCACCACGATCAGCAGCGAGGTGCCGCCGAAGTAGAACGAGGTATTGAGCTGGCTGCGCATCACTTCCGGCAGCAAGCATACCGCCACCAGGTACAGCGAGCCGACCGCGGTCAACCTGGTCAGCACACCGTCGATGTAGTCGGCGGTAGCCTTGCCGGGACGAATGCCCGGAATCAGCGCACCCGACTTCTTCAGGTTGTCGGCGGTTTCCTGCGAATTGAACACCAGCGCCGTGTAGAAGAACGCGAAACCGATGATCAGCGCCGCCAGCACGATCATGTGCAACGGCTGGCCCGGCGACAGCGCGTTGGAGATGCGCGGCAGCCAGGTGCTGGAGGTGGACTGGCCGGTCCACTGCGCAAGCGTGGCCGGGAAGGCCAGGATGCTGGAAGCGAAGATCGGCGGGATCACGCCGGCCATGTTCAGCTTCAGCGGCAGGAACGAGGTCTGGTTCATGTACGCGTTGCGACCGCCCTGGCGGCGCGCGTAGTTGACCGTGATCCGGCGCTGCCCACGCTCCATGAACACCACGAAATAGGTGAAGCCCAGCACCACGATGCCGATCAGGATCAGCGCGATCACGCTCATCGAACCATCGCGCACCGCGTTGAAGGTCTGGATGACCGCCGCCGGCAGGCCGGCCACGATGCCGGCGAAGATGATCAGCGACACGCCGTTGCCGACGCCGCGCTCGGTGACCTGCTCGCCCAGCCACATCAGGAAGATGGTGCCGGCGGTCAGCGCGACCACTGCGGTCAGCACGAAACCCAGGCCCGGTGCGTACACCACCGGCACCCCGCCGGGGGCCACCTGATTTTGCAGCGCCACGGCGATGCTTCCGCCCTGCACCACCGCCAGGATGACCGCGCCGATGCGCGAATACTGGGTGATCTTGCGGCGGCCGGATTCGCCTTCCTTCTGCAGCGCCTTCAGGCTGGGCAGGATGTACACCGCCATCTGCATCACGATCGACGCCGAGATGTACGGCATCACGTTCAGCGCAAACAGGCTGAAGCGGTGCAAGGCGCCGCCCGAGAACATGTTGAACATGTCCACGATGCCGCCGCCCTGCGCCTGCATCATCGCCAGCATGGCATCCGGATTGACACCGGGCACCGGAACGTAACAGCCGATGCGGTAGACGATCAGCGCACCGAGCACGAACAGCAGCCGCTGGCGCAGTTCGGTGAACTTGCCCAGACCGCTAGAGATGCCGCCCGCGTTGCCCAACGCCATGCCGTGATTACTCCTGCACGCTGCCGCCGGCCGCCTCGATGGCGGCCTTGGCGCCGGCGGTGGCCAGCAGCCCCTTCAGCACGAAGGCCTTGGTCAGTTCGCCCTTCTTGACCACCTTGGCGCGCTTGGCGGTGCTGGGCACCAGCTTGGCGGCACGCAGGGCGGCGAAGTCGATCTCGCCGGCCGCCAGCTTGTCCAGCTGATACAGCAGCACCTGGGCGGTATCGTCCTTCATCCGCGAACGGAAGCCGACCTTCGGCAGACGCTTGATCAGCGGCATCTGGCCGCCTTCGAACTTGGCCTTGATCTTGCCCTTGCCCGCGCGCGCGAACGAACCCTTGTGGCCACGACCTGCGGTCTTGCCCAGGCCGGAACCGATGCCGCGACCGACGCGGGTGCGCTCGGTGCGGGCGCCCTCGGCGGGCTTGAGAGTGTTGAGACGCATGATGATTACTCCTCGACCTTCACGAGGTAGTGAACCTTGGCGATCAGGCCGCGTACCTGCGGGCTGTCCTTCAGTTCACGCACATCGTTGAGCTTGTTCAGGCCCAGGGCCTTCACCGACAGGCGGTGACGCGACTGGGAACCCCGCAGGCCGCGCACCAGGCGCACCTTGACGGTCTTGTTGGACTCGTTAGCCATGGGTAAGTTCCTCCACCGACTTGCCGCGCTTGGCCGCGATGCGGGACGGCGAGTGCATTTCGGCCAGGCCGCGCATGGTGGCGCGCACCAAGTTGATCGGGTTGCGCGAACCGGTGGCCTTGGCCAGCACGTTCTTCACCCCGACCGCTTCCAGCACGGCGCGCATGGCGCCGCCGGCGATCACGCCGGTACCTTCGGAGGCCGGCTGCATGAACACCCGCGCCGCGCCGTGGCCGGACTTGACCGTGTGCCACAGGGTGCCGTTGTTCAGCTCGACATTGAGCATGCCCTTGCGGGCATATTCCATCGACTTCTGGATCGCGACCGGCACTTCGCGCGCCTTGCCGTAGCCGAAACCGATGCGGCCATTGCCGTCGCCCACCACCGTCAGCGCGGTGAAGGTGAACTGGCGACCACCCTTGACGGTCTTGCTGACGCGGTTGACCGCGATCAGCTTCTCGATCATGCCGTCGTCGATTTTCTCTTCGCGATTGCCGCGATCACGATCGCGGCCCCGCGGTGCACGTTCTTCTGCCATGGTTTCCTCTGCTTGAAATTTACGGCTCGCTGGCCGCTTATAGTTGTGGTTTGACTACTTGAGGTACTGCAAAAAATCAGAACTGCAGGCCGCCTTCGCGGGCGGCTTCGGCCAGCGCCTTGACGCGGCCGTGGTAGCGGTAGCCGGAACGGTCGAACGCGACCTGCTCCACGCCCGCGGCCTTGGCGCGCTCGGCGATGATCTTGCCGACGCGGGCGGCGGCTTCGACGTTCTTGCCGTTCTTCAGGCCGTCCTTGACGTCGGCCTGCAGGGTGTTGGCGGCGGCCAGCACACGAGTGCCGTCGGCGCTGAACACCTGCGCATACAGGTGCTGACCGGTACGCAGCACCGACAGGCGCGGCATGCCGAGGTCGCGGATGTGGGCGCGGGTCGACTTGGCGCGACGCAGGCGGGCATTGTTCTTGATGCTCATGATCTGTTTCCTCGGAAAGCGGATCGGCTTTTACGGGCAAGCCCGCATTACGCCTTCTTGGCTTCCTTGCGAATGATGGTCTCGTCGGAGTACTTCACGCCCTTGCCCTTGTAGGGCTCCGGCGGACGGAAGCTGCGGATCTTGGCCGCGACTTCGCCGACGCGCTGCTTGTCGGCGCCCTGGACCACGATCTCGGTCTGGGTGGGCGTGCTGATGGTGATGCCTTCAGGGGCCTGGAACAGCACCGGGTGGGAAAAACCCAGCGACAGGTTCAGGTCCTTGCCCTGCATGGCGGCGCGATAACCGACGCCGACCAGCTCGAGCTTGCGCTCGAAGCCTTCCGACACGCCCTTGACCATGTTGGCCAGGATCGCGCGGATGGTGCCGGTGATGGCCACGTTGCCTTCGCCCGCGGGCGACAGGTTGGCGGTGCCGTTCTCGACGTTGATTTCGACACCGGCCGGTTTGGCCAGGCTCAGCGTGCCCTTCGGGCCCTTGACGCTGATGGTATCGGCTTGCAGGTTCAGATCGACGCCCTTGGGCAGTGCGATCGGCTTCTTGGCGACGCGGGACATGTGTTGGCTCCTTCGCTTAGGCCACGAAGCACAGGACCTCGCCGCCGACGCCCTGATGGCGCGCCTGCGAATCGGTCATGATGCCCTTGGAGGTGGAAATAATGGCGATGCCCAGGCCGTTGAGCACCTTCGGCAGGTCGTCCTTGCCGCGGTACTGGCGCAGGCCCGAACGGGAAACACGCTTCAGCGTTTCGATGACCGGCTTGCCTTCGAAATACTTCAGCACGATTTCGAGCTCGGCCTTGTTGTTCTGCGTCTTGGTGACGCGCGAGTCGGCGATGTAGCCTTCGGCCTTCAGCACCCCGGCGATCGCCACCTTGGTGTTGGAGGACGGCATCTTCACCGTCGGCTTGCCGACCGCGGCCGCATTCTTGATGCGGACCAGCATGTCGGCGATGGGATCAGTCATGCTCATAGTCGATTACCTTTGAGTAGCACCGATATCCGCTTTCGCGAAAATCTTGGTTTGTAAACGGGTTACCAGCTGGCCTTGCGCAGGCCCGGCACGTCGCCGCGCATGGTCGCTTCGCGCAGCTTGTTGCGGCCCAGACCAAACTTGCGGTACACGGCGCGCGGACGCCCGGACAGCTCGCAACGGGTACGCTGGCGGCTGGGCGAGGAGTCACGCGGCAGCTTCTGCAGCTTGGTCGTGGCATCCATCTTTTCTTCGTACGAAGCGCTCTCGCTGGAGATGATCTTCTTCAGCGCGTCGCGCTTGGCGGCGTATTTCTTGGCGAGTTTGGCCCGCTTGACATCGCGGTTCACCATGGAGGACTTGGCCATCGGGATCTCCTGCGAATCAGTTGCGGAACGGGAACTTGAACGCTTCGAGCAGCGCCTTGGCCTCGGCGTCGGTCTTGGCGGTCGTGGTGATGGCGATATCCATGCCGCGGAGCGCATCGACCTGGTCGAAGTCGATTTCCGGGAAGATGATCTGCTCCTTCACGCCCATGTTGTAGTTGCCGCGGCCGTCGAACGAACGACCGGACACGCCACGGAAGTCGCGCACGCGCGGCAGCGCGATGCTGACCAGACGGTCCAGGAATTCGTAGGCGCGGGCGCGGCGCAAGGTGACCTTGCAGCCGATCGGCCAGCCGTCGCGGATCTTGAACGAAGCCACCGATACGCGGGACTTGGTCGTGATCGGCTTCTGGCCGCTGATCTTGGCCAGGTCGGCCACAGCGTTTTCCAGGATCTTCTTGTTGGCAGCCGCTTCACCGACACCCATGTTGATGGTGATCTTGGTGATCTTGGGCACCTGCATCGGATTGGTGTAGCCGAACTTCTTGGTCAGAGCCGGCACCACGTCTTCCTTGTAGATTTTTTCCAGACGAGTGGTCATTGCATGGTTCCTCAGGCGTCGATCGCCTCACCGCTGGAGCGGAACACACGCAGTTTGCGTCCATCCTCCAGCACCTTGAAACCAACGCGATCAGCCTTCCCGGATGCCGGGTTGAACAGGGCCACGTTGGAGATATGGATCGAAGCTTCGCGCTCGACCACGCCGCCGGCGATGCCCGCCTGCGGGTTCGGCTTGGTATGGCGCTTGACGACGTTGACGTTGGACACGACCACCCGGTCGCCGTCCACGTGCACCACGTCGCCCTTCTTGCCCTTGTCCTTGCCGGTGGTGACGACCACTTGGTCGCCCTTCTTGATACGGTTTGCCATGTCAGTTTCCTCCGCTCACAGCACTTCGGGCGCGAGCGAGACAATCTTCATGAACTTCTCGGAGCGAAGTTCACGGGTGACCGGCCCGAAGATGCGGGTGCCGATCGGTTCCTGCTTGTTGTTCAGCAGCACGGCGGCGTTGCCGTCGAAGCGGATCAGCGAGCCGTCCGGGCGACGCACGCCCTTGCGGGTACGCACGACCACGGCGTCGTAGACCTCGCCCTTCTTGACCTTGCCGCGCGGAATCGCGTCCTTGACCGTCACCTTGATGATGTCGCCGATCGCGGCGTAGCGGCGCTTGGAGCCGCCCAGCACCTTGATGCACATCATTTCCTTGGCGCCGGAGTTGTCGGCGGCTTCGAGGTAGCTTTGCACCTGAATCATGATTCCGGCCCCTTATTCAGCCGCGCGGGTGACGACTTCCACCACCCGCCAGTTCTTGGTCTTGGACATCGGCGCCGTTTCCACCACGCGCACCACATCGCCCTCGTTGCAGGCGTTGTCGGCATCGTGGGCGTGCAGCTTGGTCGAACGCTTGATGTACTTGCCGTACAGCGCGTGCTTGACCTGACGCTCCACCAACACGGTGACGGTCTTGTCCATCTTGTTGCTCACCACACGGCCTTCGACCGTGCGCTGTACCTTGTCTTTGTTATCGCTCATGTCGGCGTTCCTTACTGCTGGCTGCCAAGCAGGGTCTTCACGCGCGCGATCTCGCGGCGCACCCGGCGGGTTTCGTGGGTCTTCGCCAGCTGGCCGGTGGCCTTCTGCATGCGCAGGGAAAACTGTTCCTTGCGCAGTTCGAGCAGGTGGGCCTTCAGGTCGTCGGCCGACTTGCCGCGGAGTTCGTTGATGTTGGCCATTAGCGCACCGTCCGGGTCACGAAAGTTGTGGTCACCGACAGCTTGGCAGCGGCCAGGCGGAATGCCTCGCGCGCCACTTCCTCGCTGACGCCTTCGATCTCGTAGATCATCCGGCCCGGCTGGATCTGCGCGACCCAGAACTCGACGTTGCCCTTGCCGGAACCCATGCGGACTTCGATGGGCTTCTTGGTGATGGGCTTGTCCGGGAACACGCGGATCCACATCTTGCCGTTGCGCTTGACGTAGCGGCTGATCGAACGGCGCGCGGCCTCGATCTGACGCGCGGTCAGCTGGCCGTGCGCGGTCGCCTTCAGACCATACTCGCCGAAACTGACGGCGTTGCCGCTCCAGCTCAGGCCGTCGTTGCGGCCCTTGTGCATCTTGCGGAATTTGGTTCGCTTGGGTTGCAACATGACTGATTACCTCGAATCGCGCTCGCGGGCAGGACGCGAAGGACGCTCGCTGCGCTCGGGGCGCGCATCGTCCTGCTTCTCCTGGCCCACCTGGCTGAAGTCGAATACTTCGCCCTTGTAGATCCACACCTTGATACCGATGATGCCGTAGGTGGTCTTGGCTTCGGCAAAGCCGTAGTCGATGTCCGCACGCAGGGTATGCAGCGGCACCCGGCCTTCGCGGTACCACTCCGAACGGGCGATCTCGGCGCCGTTCAGGCGGCCGGCGACATTGACCTTGATGCCCAGACCGCCGAGGCGGATCGCGTTGCCGACCGCGCGCTTCATCGCGCGACGGAACATGATGCGGCGCTCCAGCTGCTGCGCGATCGACTCGGCCACCAGCTGCGCGTCAAGCTCGGGCTTGCGCACTTCGGTCACGTTGATGTGGGCCGGCACGCCCATCATCTCGCTGACTTCCTTGCGCAGCTTCTCGATGTCCTCGCCGCGCTTGCCGATCACCACGCCCGGGCGGGCGGTGTGCAGGGTCACGCGGGCGGTGTTGTTGGGACGCTCGATCAGGATCTTGCTGATGCCCGCCTGGGCCAGCTTCTTGCGCAGCATCTCGCGGACCTTGAGGTCGGCGGCCAAGAACCCGGCGTACTGCTTCTTGTTGGCGTACCACTTGGAGTTCCAGTCCTTGGCGATGCCCAGACGGATACCGGTGGGATGTACTTTGTGACCCATGCTTATTTGCCCTCGCCCACGACCACGGTGATGTGGCTGGTGCGCTTCAGAATGCGGGTGCCGCGGCCCTTGGCGCGGGCCATGAAACGCTTCAGCACCGGACCTTCGTCGACCATGATGGTCTTGACCTTCAGCTCGTCGACGTCGGCGCCCTGGTTGTTCTCGGCATTGGCGATCGCCGACTCGACCACTTTCTTGATCAGGTGGGCGGCCTTCTTGTCCGAGAACTTCAGCAGGTTGACGGCACGCTCGGCCGACAGCCCACGCACCTGGTCGGCGACCAGGCGAGCCTTCTGCGGGGAGATGCGCGCGGTGCGCAGGATGGCTTTCGCTTCCATGTTCATCTCCTTACTTCTTCCCGCCGGCTTTCTTGTCGCCACCGTGTCCCTTGAAGGTGCGGGTGACGGCGAATTCGCCGAGCTTGTGGCCGACCATGTTCTCGTTGACCAACACCGGGACGTGGTTCTTGCCATTGTGGATGGCGATAGTGAAACCCACCATTTCCGGCAGGATCATGGAGCGGCGCGACCAGGTCTTGATCGGCTTCTTGCTGGTGCCCGCAGTCTCCACCTTCTTGACCAGGTGGTGATCGACAAACGGGCCTTTCTTGAGTGAACGTGCCATGGTCGATTAGCCCCTACGATCGCGGACGATGAATTTCTGCGTGCGCTTGTTCTTGCGCGTCTTGTAACCCTTGGTCGGCACGCCCCACGGGGTGACCGGGTGCGGGTTGCCCTGGCCGGCCTTGGCCTCGCCACCGCCGTGCGGATGGTCGACCGGGTTCATGACCACGCCGCGTACGGTCGGGCGGATGCCGCGCCAGCGCTTGGCGCCGGCCTTGCCCAGCTTCTCCAGGCTGTGCTCGTCGTTGCCGACTTCGCCGATGGTGGCGCGGCACTCGGCCTGCACCTTGCGCATCTCGCCGGAACGCAGGCGCAGGGTGGCGAAACCCTGTTCGCGCGCGACCAGCTGCACCGAGGCGCCAGCGGCGCGGGCGATCTGGGCGCCCTTGCTGGGCTTCAGCTCGATGCCGTGAATCACGGTACCGACCGGGATGTTGCGCAGCGGCAGGGTGTTGCCGACCTTGATCGGCGCCTCGCTGCCCGCGATCACCTGGTCGCCGGCCTTCAAGCCCTTCGGCGCGATGATGTAGCGGCGCTCGCCATCGACATAGCACAGCAGCGCGATGTGCGCGGTGCGGTTGGGATCGTATTCGATCCGCTCCACGCGCGCCGGAATGCCTTCCTTGTCGCGCTTGAAGTCGACGATGCGGTAGTGCTGCTTGTGGCCACCGCCAACGTGACGAGTGGTGATGCGGCCGTGGTGGTTGCGACCACCGGACTTGCTCTGCTTCTCAAGCAGCGGAGCGTGCGGCGCACCCTTGTGCAGCTCGGGCGTCACCACACGGACCGCAGAGCGGCGACCGGGGGACGTGGGTTTGAATTTCATCAATGGCATGGGACTTACCTCAGGCCGTGGCCGATACGTCGATGGCCTGGCCATCGGTCAGACGCACATACGCCTTGCGCCAGTTGCCGCGACGGCCGATGGAGTTGCGGAAGGCCTTGCTCTTGCCTTTCACGTTGACCACATTGACCGACTCGACTTTGACGTCGAACAGCTGTTCCACCGCGGCCTTTACATCGGCCTTGGTGGCGGTGCTGGCCACTTCAAAGACGTACTGGTTGGTGACTTCCTGCAGGCGGGCGGTCTTTTCCGACACCCGCGGCGCACGAAGCACGCTGAAAATTTTCTCGTTGGCGCTCATACCAGCCACTCCTCGATCTTCTTGACCGCCTCGGTGGTGATGACGACCGTGTCGGCACCCACCAGCGAAGCCGGATCAAGACCCTGCACATCGCGCACTTCCACATACGGAAGGTTGCGGGCGGACAGGTACAGGTTGTCGGAAGCGTCCTCGGTGACGATCAGCGGACGCTGACCGACCTCCAGACCCTTCAGCTTGTCGGCCAGGGCGCTGGTCTTCGGCGCATCGACCGCGAACGCGTCGACCACCTTCAGGCGGCCCTGGCGGTTCAGCTCGGACAGGATCGTCGCCATCGCGGCGCGATACTGCTTGCGGTTGACCTTCTGGTCGAAGCTGCGCGGCTTGGCCGCGAAGGTGACGCCGCCGCCGACGAAGATCGGTGCGGTCAGGGCGCCGTGACGGGCGCCGCCACCCTTCTGCTTCTTCGACTTCTTGGTGGTGCCGTTGACTTCCGAACGCGTCTTCTGTGCCTTGGTGCCGGCACGGCTGGCGTTGCGGTACGCGACCACGACCTGATGAACCAGGTCCTGGCTGAATTCGCGGCCGAACACGGCGTCGGAGACCGACAAGGTGTTGGCGCTACCGGTGATGGTCAGTTCCATCCTCGTTCTCCTTATGCCTTGCTCGCCGGGCGGACGATCACGTCGCCGCCGGGGGCGCCCGGCACGGC
Source organism: Pseudoxanthomonas kalamensis DSM 18571 (assembly GCF_010211745.1). Classification (GTDB taxonomy): domain Bacteria; phylum Pseudomonadota; class Gammaproteobacteria; order Xanthomonadales; family Xanthomonadaceae; genus Pseudoxanthomonas_A; species Pseudoxanthomonas_A kalamensis. The sequence goes on from NZ_PDWQ01000005.1 coordinate 271,922, forward strand.
GCCGCGCACGGCGATCAGGCCGCGCTCGACATCGACCCGGACCACTTCCAGGTTCTGCGTGCTCTGCGTCACCGCACCCATGTGGCCGGCCATCTTCTTGCCGGGGTACACGCGACCCGGGGTCTGGCGTTGGCCCAGCGAACCCGGCGCGCGATGCGACAGCGAGTTACCGTGGGTGGCGTCGCCCATCTTGAAGTTCCAGCGCTTGATCGTGCCCTGGAAGCCCTTGCCCTTGGTCACGCCCTGAACGTCGACCTTCTGGCCAACCTCGAAGATGTCGGCCTTGATTTCGCCGCCGACGGCAAAATCGCCCAGCTTGTCGGCTTCGACGCGCAGTTCCCACAGGCCGCGACCGGCTTCGACCTTGGCCTTGGCCAGGTGGCCCGCCTCGGGCTTGGTGACCAGGCTGGCGCGACGGCTGCCGACGGCGACCTGCACGGCGCTGTAGCCGTCGGACTCGGGAGTCTTCACCTGGGTGATGCGGTTCGGGGTGGCTTCGATCAGGGTCACCGGCACGGAACGGCCGTCGTCGGTGAACACCCGGCTCATGCCGGCCTTGCGGCCGACGATGCCCAACGAATATTTCTTCGCAGTCATGGTCGCAGGCCTCAGGTCAGCTTGATCTGCACGTCGACACCCGCCGCGAGTTCGAGCTTCATCAGCGCGTCCACGGTCTTGTCGTTGGGGTCGACGATGTCGAGCACGCGCTTGTGCGTGCGGGTTTCGTACTGGTCGCGCGCGTCCTTGTCGGCGTGCGGCGACACCAGAATGGTGTAGCGCTCGATCTTGGTCGGCAGCGGGATCGGGCCGCGCACCTGCGCGCCGGTCCGCTTGGCCGTTTCGACGATCTCGCTGGCCGAGCGGTCGATCAGACGGTGATCGAAAGCCTTGAGCCGGATCCGGATCTTTTGGTCCGCCATGACGGAATTCCTTCGTGATAAAGAGCGACGGGCGCGGCCTCTGGGATGCCTTGCCCCGGTGTGGTTCCAATGCCTAGCCCCCTGTGGCCGTCCGCGGATCGACTCCGGAGCGGCAGGGGATTCTTCCTGAAAAACGAGGCAGGCCGGTGAATCCGGCCCGCCCAGACAGAAAAGTATAGAACGCGTTATCGCCCCCGTCAACAACAGGGCGAGCCAAATGACGGCCGTGGCCGTCTCAGGCGTTCACGCGACTTCCCGGTCTGGCGAACACGAGGCGCTTCCTGCACCTCTTTTCGCGGTCATGGCCGACAGCCTCCCAGGACTGCCCGCCCGGCCCTTGCGGGCCCGGTCGCCTCCCCGCTTTCGCAAGGGAGGCGGCCATTCGGCCTGCGCCCGCGCCGCAGCGCGGACGCGCCGTTACGTCACTTGATGATTTTGGCCACCACGCCGGCGCCGACGGTCCGGCCACCTTCGCGAATCGCGAAGCGCAGACCCTCGTCCATCGCCACCGGGTTGATCAGCTGCACCACCATCTTCACGTTGTCGCCCGGCATCACCATCTCGGTGCCCTCCGGCAGCGTCACCGCGCCGGTGATGTCCGTCGTGCGGAAGTAGAACTGCGGACGGTAACCCTTGAAGAACGGCGTGTGACGGCCGCCCTCGTCCTTCGACAGTACGTACACCTCCGCCTCGAACTCGGTGTGCGGGGTGATCGTGCCCGGCTTGGCCAGCACCTGACCACGCTCCACTTCGTCACGCTTGGTGCCGCGCAGCAGCAGGCCGGCATTGTCGCCCGCCTGGCCCTGGTCCAGCAGCTTGCGGAACATCTCCACACCGGTCACCGTGGTCTTGGTGGTCGGACGAATACCCACGATCTCGATTTCGTCGCCCACCTTGATGATCCCGCGCTCGATGCGCCCGGTCACCACCGTACCGCGGCCCGAGATGCTGAACACGTCTTCCACCGGCATCAGGAACGGCTTGTCCACGGCGCGCTCCGGCGTCGGGATCCAGCTGTCCAGCGCGTCCACCAGCTGAATGATCGCCGGCACGCCGATCTCCGACTGGTCGCCTTCCAGCGCCTTCAGCGCCGAGCCCTTGATGATCGGGGTGTCGTCGCCCGGGAACTCGTACTTGCTCAGCAGTTCGCGGACTTCCATCTCCACCAGCTCCAGCAGCTCGGCGTCGTCCACCATGTCGGCCTTGTTCAGGAACACCACGATGTACGGCACGCCCACCTGGCGGGCCAGCAGGATGTGCTCGCGGGTCTGCGGCATCGGGCCGTCCGCGGCCGAGCACACCAGAATCGCGCCGTCCATCTGCGCCGCACCGGTGATCATGTTCTTCACGTAGTCGGCGTGGCCCGGGCAGTCCACGTGCGCGTAATGGCGCGTGTCCGATTCGTATTCCACGTGCGCGGTCGAAATCGTGATCCCGCGCGCCTTCTCTTCCGGCGCCGCGTCAATCGCGTCGTACGCCTTGAACTCGCCGCCAAAGCGTTCCGCGCCAATCTTCGTCAGCGCCGCCGTCAGCGTCGTCTTGCCGTGGTCCACGTGACCAATCGTGCCCACGTTCACGTGGGGCTTGGTGCGCTCAAACTTACCCTTTGCCATGGCTGCTACCTCTGTACTTTGATTCGGAATTGGGGAATCGGGAACCGGAGGCGGTCGCCCCCGGATCCCGGGGCGATCAGTTCTTCTTCATCACCGCTTCGGCGATGTTCGCCGGCGCTTCGGCGTAGTGGTCGAACTCCATCGAGAAGGTGGCGCGACCTTGCGACATCGAACGCAGGGTGGTGGCGTAACCGAACATCTCGCCCAGCGGCACCATCGCGTTGATCACCTTGCCGGACGGGCTGTCGTCCTGGCCCTGCAGGATGCCGCGACGGCGGCTGACGTCGCCCATCACGTCGCCCAGATAGTCTTCCGGGGTAACGATCTCGACCTTCATCATCGGCTCCAGCAGCACCGGACCGGCCTTGCCGAAAGCTTCCTTGAACGCCATCGAGCCGGCGACCTTGAACGCCATTTCGTTGGAGTCCACGTCGTGGAAGGAACCATCCACGGCGGTGATCTTGAGATCGACCACCGGGAACCCGGCCAGCGGGCCGGTGCGCATCGCTTCCTCGATACCCTTGCCCGCCGCCGCCACGTATTCCTTCGGCACCACGCCGCCGACGATCGCGCTCTCGTAGACGAAGCCGCCGCCACGATCCTGCGGTTCCATCTCGATGACGATATGGCCGTACTGGCCGCGACCACCGGACTGGCGAACGAACTTGCCTTCCTGCTTGACCTTGTTGCGGATGGTTTCGCGGTAGGCCACCTGCGGCTTGCCGACATTGGCCTCCACGTTGAACTCGCGCTTCATGCGGTCAACCAGGATTTCCAGGTGCAGCTCGCCCATGCCGGAAATGATGGTCTGCCCGGACTCCTCGTCGGTCCGCACGCGGAACGACGGGTCTTCCTGGGCCAGGCGACCCAGCGCCAGGCCCATCTTTTCCTGGTCGGACTTGGTCTTCGGCTCGACCGCCATCGAGATCACCGGATCCGGAAACACCATGCGCTCCAGGGTGATCACGTTGTCCTGCGCGCACAGGGTGTCGCCGGTGGTGACGTCCTTCAGGCCGACCGCCGCGGCGATGTCGCCGGCACGCACTTCCTTGATTTCTTCGCGGTTATTGGAGTGCATCTGCAGGATGCGGCCCACGCGCTCCTTCTTCAGCTTGACCGGGTTGTAGACCTGGTCGCCGGAAGCGAGTACACCGGAGTAGACGCGGAAGAAGGTCAGCGAGCCGACAAACGGATCGGTCATGATCTTGAACGCCAGCGCGGAGAACGGCTCGGAGTCGGCCGACTTGCGGGTCGCTTCCTTCTCGTTTTCGTCGACACCCTGCACCGGCGGCACGTCCACCGGCGACGGCAGCAACTGGATCACGCCGTCGAGCATGGCCTGCACGCCCTTGTTCTTGAACGCGCTGCCGCAGTAGACCGGGATGACCTCGGTCTTCAGGGTGCGGTCGCGCAGGCCGGCCAGGATGTCGGCCTCGCTCAGGTCGCCTTCGTTCAGGTACTTGTCCATCAGCTCTTCGCTGGCTTCGGCCGCGGCCTCGACCATGAAGCTGCGCGCCTCCGCAGACTTGTCGGCCAGTTCGGCGGGAATGTCGCGGTACTCGAACTTGGTGCCCTGCGAGGAGGGATCCCAGTGGATCGCCTTCATCTTGACCAGGTCGATCACGCCCTCGAAGCCGTCCTCGGCGCCGACCGGCACCTGCATCGGCACCGGGTACGCGCCCAGGCGCGACTTCAGCTGCTCGACGACCTTGTCGAAGTTGGCGCCGGTGCGGTCCATCTTGTTGACGAAGGCCAGACGCGGCACACGGTACTTGTTGGCCTGGCGCCACACGGTCTCGGACTGCGGCTGCACGCCGCCGACGGCGCACAGCACGAACACCGCGCCATCGAGCACGCGTAGCGAACGCTCAACCTCGATGGTGAAGTCGACGTGGCCGGGGGTGTCGATGATGTTGAAGCGGTGCTCCGGCATGGACTGGTCCATGCCCTTCCAGAAGGCCGTGGTGGCGGCCGAGGTGATGGTGATGCCGCGCTCCTGCTCCTGCTCCATCCAGTCCATCACGGCGGCGCCGTCGTGCACTTCACCGATCTTGTGGCTGACGCCGGTGTAGAACAGGATGCGCTCGGACGTGGTGGTCTTGCCCGCGTCGATGTGGGCCATGATGCCGAAGTTGCGGTAACGCTCGATGGGAGTAGTACGGGCCACGGTGGGTATCTCGGCTGTTGTCGCCGGGGCGCCGGAGCGCCGACGGCTGCGAGGAATGCTCGCGGTTTACATGGCCGAAGCCGCCTCGCGGCGGCCTTCGGTTCCGGTCCGCGACCTGTCGGCCGCGGGGCACCCTGAGGTGCTGTCGGCCCCCGTGGAAATCAAGGGGCCATCAGGTCACCAGCGATAGTGGGCGAACGCCTTGTTCGCCTCCGCCATGCGGTGGGTTTCTTCACGCTTCTTGATCGCGCCGCCGCGATTCTCGGAAGCATCCAGCAGCTCGGCCGCCAGCTTGCGCGGCATCGAATTCTCGCCGCGCTTGCGCGCCGACTCGATGACCCAGCGCATCGCCAGCGCGGTGCGGCGCGAGGCGCGGACTTCGACCGGCACCTGGTAGGTGGCGCCGCCGACGCGGCGCGACTTGACCTCGACGGTCGGAGAGACGTTGTCCAGCGCCTTCTCGACCAGCTCGAGGGCGTTGTCGTTCTTTTCGCCGATCACGTCCATGGCGCCGTAGACGATGGACTCGGCGACCGACTTCTTGCCGCTCAGCATCACCATGTTGATGAAGCGGGCGATGACCTGGCTGCCGTGCTTGGGATCGGGCAGGACGGTACGCTGGGGGGCGGAACCTTTACGCGACATGACTTATGTTTCCTTAGGCTTTCGGGCGCTTGGCGCCGTACTTCGAACGGGCCTGCTTGCGCTTGGCGACGCCGGCGGCGTCGAGCGAACCGCGCACGGTGTGGTAACGCACACCCGGCAGGTCCTTGACGCGGCCACCGCGGATCAGGACCACGGAGTGCTCCTGCAGGTTGTGCCCTTCGCCACCGATGTAGCTGATGACCTCTTCCTGGTTGGTCAGGCGCACCTTGGCCACCTTGCGCAGGGCCGAGTTCGGCTTCTTCGGGGTGGTGGTGTAGACGCGCGTGCACACGCCGCGACGCTGCGGGCACTTGTCCAGCGCCGGCGAGGCGCTCTTGTAGGTCGCGGCCTGGCGCGGCTTGCGAACCAGCTGGTTGATCGTTGCCATCTTTGTGCTTCTGTTTGGAAGGCAAGGCCGAGCGGCCCTGCGCGTGAAAACGACGGCAGGCCGTAAGCCGGCCTGCCGAGACAGGAGAGTATAGCTGGCAAGCGAAAACACGGTCAAGCAACGGTTTCCGCCAGCCCGGCCCTTCCCGGGCCCGAACACGAGGCGCGTCCTGCGCCTCATTTCGTCTTGCGATCCCGGCGGCCGTGGCCGCCGGGCTGGAACGACTTACTCGCCGGCGCCAGTCTCAGCCTCGGCCGAGACTTCGGCATCCGCCACCGGTTCGCTGGTGGCGGGTCCGGCCAGCGCCTCGACCTCGGCCTCGGTCAGGCCGGAAGCATTGCGACGGCGCTGGTTGTGATACGCCAGTCCGGTACCGGCCGGGATCAGGCGGCCAACGATCACGTTCTCCTTCAGCCCGCGCAGGTTGTCGCGGGTACCGCGGACGGCCGCCTCGGTCAGCACGCGGGTGGTCTCCTGGAACGAGGCCGCGGAAATGAACGACTCGGTCGCCAGCGAAGCCTTGGTGATGCCCAGCAGGACCGGGGCGTAGCCGGCCGGCAATTCGTTGCGGCCGACCAGCTTGGCGTTTTCCTCGATCAGGCGCTGCTTCTCGACCTGCTCGCCGGCCAGGAACTTGCTGTTGCCGGCGTCGGTGATCTCGACCTTGCGCAGCATCTGCCGGGTGATGACCTCGATGTGCTTGTCGTTGATCTTCACGCCCTGCAGGCGGTACACGTCCTGGATTTCCTTGACCAGATAGGCCGCCAGCGGTTCCACGCCCAGCAGGCGCAGGATGTCCTGCGGGCTCGGCTCGCCATCGACCACGGTTTCGCCCTTGGTCACGTGCTCGCCTTCGAACACGGTGATGGCCCGGTACTTCGGGATCAGCTCCTCGTGCTCGTTGCCTTCCGGATCCTTGATGATCAGGCGCTGCTTGCCCTTGGTGTCCTTGCCGAAGCTGACCACGCCGGAGCGCTCGGCCAGCACCGCCGGGTCCTTCGGCTTGCGCGCCTCGAACAGGTCGGCCACGCGCGGCAGACCGCCGGTGATGTCACGGGTCTTGGACGCCTCCTGCGGGATCTTGGCGACCACGTCGCCCACGCCGACCGGCGCGCCGTCCTGCAGGTTCACGATCGAGCGCGGCGGCAGCAGGTACTGCGCCGGCAGGTCGGTGCCCGGGATGTTGAGGTCGTTGCCGGCCTTGTCGACGATGCGCACGATCGGGCGCAGGTCCTTGGCCTGCGAGCCGCGACGCTTCGGATCGGTGATCTCGCGCGAAGCCAGGCCGGTCAGCTCGTCGGTCTTCTCGATGACGGTGACGCCGTCGACAAAATCGACGAAGCGGATGAAGCCCGCCACTTCCGACACGATCGGGTGGTTGTGCGGATCCCAGTTGGCCACGGTCTGGCCGGCCTTGACCGCGTCGCCGTCGTTGGCGGAAATGGTGGCGCCGTACGGCAGCTTGTAGCGCTCGCGCTCGCGGCCGTGGCTGTCCAGCACCGAGACCTCGCCCGAGCGCGATACCGCGACCAGGGTGCCCTGGGCGTGCTCGACCGACTTCAGGTTGTTGAACTTGACCGTACCGGTGGTCTTGACGGTGACGTTGTCGACCGCCGCCGCACGCGAAGCCGCGCCGCCGATATGGAAGGTACGCATGGTCAGCTGGGTGCCCGGCTCGCCGATCGACTGCGCGGCGATCACGCCGACCGCCTCGCCGATGTTGACCAGATGACCGCGGGCCAGATCACGGCCGTAGCAGTGCGCGCAGACGCCGAACTGCGATTCGCAGGTGATGGTGGAACGCACCTTCACCGACTGCACGCCGGCATCTTCCAGCTTCTGCACCCATGCCTCGTCCAGCAGGGTGTTGCGGGTGACGATGGGATCCTCGTCGTCGCCGGGCAGGAACACGTCCTCGGACACGATCCGCCCCAGCACCCGGTCCTTCAGCGGCTCGACCACGTCGCCGCCTTCGACGATCGGGGTCATGGTCAGCCCCTCGCGGGTGCCGCAGTCGTTCTCGGTGATCACCACGTCCTGCGCCACGTCGACCAGGCGACGGGTCAGGTAACCGGAGTTGGCGGTCTTCAGCGCGGTATCGGCCAGGCCCTTGCGCGCGCCGTGGGTGGAGTTGAAGTACTCCTGCACGTTCAGGCCTTCGCGGAAGTTGGCCTTGATCGGGGTCTCGATGATCGAACCGTCCGGGCGCGCCATCAGGCCGCGCATGCCGGCCAACTGGCGGATCTGTGCCTGCGAACCGCGGGCGCCCGAGTCGGCCATGATGTACAGCGAGTTCATCGACTTCTGGGCGACGGTCTCGCCCTTGGCGTTGTCCACCTTGTCGGTGCCGATCGCGTCCATCATCGCCTTGGCGATGCGCTCGTTGGTACGCGACCAGATGTCGACCACCTTGTTGTAGCGCTCGCCGCCGGTGACCAGGCCGCTCTGGTACTGCTCCTGGATCTCCAGCACTTCCTGTTCGGCTTCGCCCAGGATGTCCTTCTTCTCCGGCGGGATCAGCATGTCGTCGATGCCGATCGAGACGCCGGCGCGGGTCGCGTAGGCGAAGCCGGTGTACATCAGCTTGTCGGCGAACACCACGGTGTCCTTCAGCCCCAGCATGCGGTAGCTGGAGTTGATCAGGCGGCTGATGTTCTTCTTGGTCAGCTCGGTGTTGGCCAGCTCGAACGGCAGCCCTTCCGGCAGGATCTCGGCCAGCAGCGCACGGCCGATCGTGGTGTCGATGATCGAGGCCTTCTTCTGCTTGTTGCCGTCATCGTCGGTCACCGTCTCGGTGATGCGCACCTTGACCTTGGCGTGCAGCTCGACCGCACGGTTGTCGTAGGCACGCTTGACCTCGGCGATGTTGGCGAACGCCATGCCCTCGCCCTTCTTGTTCTCCAGCGCGCGGGTCATGTAGTACAGACCCAGCACCACGTCCTGCGACGGCACGATGATCGGCTCGCCGTTGGCCGGCGACAGGATGTTGTTGGAGGACATCATCAGCGCACGCGCTTCCAGCTGCGCTTCCAGCGACAGCGGCACGTGCACGGCCATCTGGTCACCGTCGAAGTCGGCGTTGAAGGCGGTACAGACCAGCGGGTGCAGCTGGATCGCCTTGCCTTCGATCAGCACCGGCTCGAACGCCTGGATGCCCAGGCGGTGCAGGGTCGGCGCGCGGTTCAGCAACACTGGATGCTCGCGGATGACTTCTTCCAGGATGTCCCAGACCTCGCCTTCCTCGCGCTCGACCAGCTTCTTGGCCGCCTTGATGGTGGTGGCCAGGCCGCGACGCTGCAGCTTGGCAAACACGAACGGCTTGAACAGCTCCAGCGCCATCTTCTTCGGCAGGCCGCACTCGTGCAGGCGCAGGGTCGGACCGACCACGATCACCGAACGGCCCGAGTAGTCGACGCGCTTGCCTAGCAGGTTCTGGCGGAAGCGGCCCTGCTTGCCCTTGATCATGTCGGCCAGCGACTTCAGCGGGCGCTTGTTGGTGCCGGTGATGGCGCGGCCGCGACGGCCGTTGTCCATCAGCGCATCGACCGATTCCTGCAGCATGCGCTTCTCGTTGCGCACGATGATGTCGGGCGCGTTCAGCTCAAGCAGGCGACGCAGACGGTTGTTGCGGTTGATGACGCGGCGGTACAGGTCGTTCAGATCCGAGGTCGCGAAGCGGCCGCCGTCCAGCGGCACCAGCGGACGCAGATCCGGCGGCAGCACCGGCAGCACGGTCATGATCATCCATTCCGGACGGTTGCCCGACTCCAGGAAGGCTTCGACCAGCTTGATCCGCTTGGTCAGGCGCTTGAGCTTGGTCTCGGAACCGGTGCTGGCGATCTCCTCGCGCAGGTTGACCATCTCCGATTGCAGGTCGATGGTGCGCAGCAGGTCGTAGACCGCCTCGGCGCCCATCGCCGCTTCGAAGTCCTCGCCGTGCTCCTGGCGCGCCTGCAGGTACTGCTCTTCGGTCAGCAGCTGGCGGCGCTCGAGCGGGGTCAGGCCCGGTTCGGTGACCACGAAGGCTTCGAAGTACAGCACGCGCTCGATGTCGCGCAGGGTCATGTCCAGCATCAGGCCGATGCGCGAGGGCAGCGACTTCAGGAACCAGATGTGCGCGACCGGGCTGGCCAGGTCGATGTGGCCCATGCGCTCGCGGCGCACCTTGGCCAGAGTCACCTCGGTGCCGCACTTCTCGCAGACCACGCCGCGGTGCTTCATGCGCTTGTACTTGCCGCACAGGCACTCGTAGTCCTTGGTCGGGCCGAAGATGGCGGCGCAGAACAGGCCGTCGCGCTCGGGCTTGAAAGTGCGGTAGTTGATGGTTTCCGGCTTCTTCACTTCGCCAAAGGACCACGAGCGCACCAGGTCGGGCGAAGCCAGCGCGATCTTGATCGCGTCGAAATCGAGCGTCGGGCGCTGCTGGTTGAACAGGTTGAGCAGATCTTTCATTGTGTTTCTCCGTCAGGAGGAATCTTCGTCAGGGGCGGGTCGGCGTCATCGGAACGCGCGCGGATGCGAAATCCGCGCGCGCATCCTCAGTTGTCTTCCAGCTCCATGTTGATAGCCAGCGAGCGAATTTCCTTCACCAGCACATTGAAGGACTCCGGCATGCCGGCGACCATCTCGTGCTCGCCGTCGACGATGTTCTTGTACATCTGGTTGCGGCCCTGCACGTCGTCCGACTTGACCGTCAGCATTTCCTGCAGGGTGTGCGCCGCGCCGTAGGCTTCCAGCGCCCAGACTTCCATTTCGCCGAAACGCTGGCCGCCGAACTGCGCCTTGCCGCCCAGCGGCTGCTGGGTGACCAGCGAGTACGGGCCGGTCGAGCGCGCGTGCATCTTGTCGTCGACCAGATGGTTCAGCTTCAGCATGTGCATGTAGCCCACCGTCACCGGACGATCGAACGCCTCGCCGGTGCGACCGTCGAACAGCATGGTCTGGCCGCTGCTCGGCAGTTCGGCCAGAGCCAGCATCTGCTTGATCTCGGTCTCGGCGGCGCCGTCGAACACCGGAGTGGCCATCGGCACGCCGTCGGTCAGGTTCTTCGCCAGCGTGACCAGTTCCTGGTCACTGAACTGCGACAGATCGACGCGCTGCTCGCCAGCCACCTTGCCGTCGTGGTTGTAGATCTGGCCGAGGAACTCGCGCAGGTCCTTGACCGCGGCCTGGGCGTCGAGCATGCGCTGGATCTTCTGGCCCAGGCCCTTGGCGGCCCAGCCCAGATGCACTTCCAGGATCTGGCCGATGTTCATGCGCGAAGGCACGCCCAGCGGGTTCAGCACGATGTCCACGGTCTCGCCGTTGTCCATGTACGGCATGTCCTCGACCGGGACGATGCGAGACACCACGCCCTTGTTGCCGTGGCGGCCGGCCATCTTGTCGCCCGGCTGGATGCGGCGCTTCACGGCCAGGAACACCTTGACCATCTTCAACACGCCCGGAGCCAGGTCGTCGCCCTGGGTGATCTTGGCGCGCTTGTCGGCGAAGCGACGCTCGAATTCCTTCTCGTGCGCCTGAATCTGCTTCTGTGCGCGCTCGATCGCCTCGGAAGCGTCCTCGTCCTTCATCCGGATCGAGAACCAGTCGGCCTTGGCCAACCCGTCAAGGAAGGCGTCGCTGACGGTGTCGCCCTTCTTCAGGCCGGCGCCGCCGTTGGCCACCTTGCCGACGATCTGCGAACGCAGGCGGGCGTAGATGGCGCTTTCCAGGATGCGGAACTGGTCGTCGAAGTCCTTCTTGACCCGCTTGATCTCGTTGTCCTCGATCTGGCGGGCGCGCTTGTCCTTCTCGATGCCGTCACGGGTGAACACCTGGACGTCGATGACCACGCCATCCATGCCCGGGGGCACGCGCAGCGAACTGTCCTTCACGTCCGAGGCCTTCTCGCCGAAGATCGCGCGCAGCAGCTTCTCTTCCGGGGTCAGCTGGCTCTCGCCCTTCGGCGTGACCTTGCCGACCAGGATGTCGCCGGCACGCACTTCGGCTCCGATGTAGACCACGCCGGACTCGTCGAGGCGGTTCAGCGCGCTTTCCGACACGTTGGGGATGTCGGCGGAAATTTCCTCCGGCCCCAGCTTGGTGTCGCGCGCCTGCACGGTCAGTTCTTCGATGTGGATGGTGGTGTAGCGATCTTCCTCCACCACCCGCTCGGACAGCAGGATCGAGTCCTCGAAGTTGTAGCCGTTCCAAGGCATGAACGCGACCAGCATGTTCTGGCCCAGCGCCAGCTCGCCGATGTCGGTCGACGGACCGTCGGCCAGCACGTCGCCGCGCGCGACCACATCGCCCACGTTGACCAGCGGACGCTGGTTGATGCAGGTGTTCTGGTTGGAACGGGTGTACTTGATCAGCGAGTAGATATCCACGCCGGCATCGTGCTCGCCGACGATCTCGTCCTCGTTTGCCTTGACCACGATGCGGCCGGCGTCGATCTGCTCGATCACGCCGCCGCGGCGCGCGTTGACGGTCACGCCCGAGTCGCGCGCCACCGCGCGCTCGATGCCGGTACCGACCAGCGGCTTCTGCGCACGCAGCGTCGGCACCGCCTGGCGCTGCATGTTGGCACCCATCAGCGCGCGGTTGGCGTCGTCGTGCTCCAGGAACGGCACCAGTGCGGCCGCGATCGACACGGTCTGCATCGGCGAGACGTCCATGTAGTGGACTTCGGCCGGCGGCTTGAGCAGCGACTCGCCCTGGTAGCGGCAGGGAACGTACTGTTCGGTCAGCTTGCCGGAAGCGTCGTGGATCGCGTTGGCCTGGGCGATGACGTACTCGTTCTCCTCGATCGCCGACAGGTATTCGATCTCGTCGGTGATCTTGCCGTCGGCCACCTTGCGATACGGCGTCTCCAGGAAACCGTAGCGGTTGGTGCGCGCGTACACGGCCAGCGAGTTGATCAGGCCGATGTTCGGGCCTTCCGGGGTCTCGATGGTGCAGACGCGGCCATAATGGGTCGGGTGCACGTCGCGCACTTCGAAGCCGGCGCGCTCGCGGGTCAGGCCGCCCGGCCCCAGCGCCGACACGCGACGCTTGTGGGTCACTTCCGACAGCGGGTTGTTCTGGTCCATGAACTGCGACAGCTGCGAGGAGCCGAAGAACTCCTTGATCGCGGCGGCCACCGGTTTGGCGTTGATCAGCTCCTGCGGGGTCAGGCCTTCGGACTCGGCCATCGACAGGCGCTCCTTGACCGCGCGCTCGACCCGGACCAGGCCGACGCGGAACACGTTCTCGGCCATTTCGCCGACCGACCGCACGCGGCGGTTGCCGAGGTGGTCGATGTCGTCGACCACGCCGCGGCCGTTGCGGATCTCGGTCAGGACCTTGATCACTTCCAGGATGTCGGAGGTGGCGCCGAACTCTTCGCGCAGCCTGACCGACTCTTCGTCCTTGCGCTCGGCATAGTACTTGGCGTCGTACAGCACGGATGCGCCGGTGACCTCCTTGCGGCCCACCCGGCGGTTGAACTTCATCCGACCGACCGCCGACAGGTCGTAGCGGTCGAAGGTGAAGAACAGGTTGTGGAACAGGTTCTGCGCGGCGTCCTTGGTCGGCGGCTCGCCCGGACGCATCATGCGGTAGATCTCGACCAGCGCTTCCAGCTGGGTCTTGGTCGGATCGATGCGCAGTGTATTGGACAGGTACGGGCCGCGGTCCAGGTCGTTGACCCACAGCGTGCCCAGCACTTCGATGCCGGCCTTGCGGAAGGCGGCCAGCTGCTCTTCGCTGATTTCGTCGTTGGCATTGGCCAGCAGCTCGCCGGTAGCCGCGTCGACCACGTCGTGCGACAGGATGCGACCGACCAGGTAGTCGTCCGGCACCGCCAGCGCGGCGATGCCGGACTGCTCCAGCTGGCGCACGTGGCGGGCGGTGATGCGCTTGCCGGCCTCGACGATGACCTTGTCGCCGTCGGCCAGATCGAAGTTCAGGGTTTCGCCGCGCAGGCGCTCGGGCACCAGCTCCAGCTGCACGCCTTCGGGCAGGATATGGAAGGTGTTGATGTCGAAGAACTCGTTGAGCATCTCCTCGTTGGAGTAGCCCAGCCCGCGCAGCAGGATGCTGACCGGCAGCTTGCGGCGGCGGTCGATGCGGGTGAACAGCGCGTCCTTCGGGTCGAACTCGAAGTCCAGCCACGAGCCGCGGTAGGGGATGATGCGGGCGCTGTACAGCAGCTTGCCCGAGCTGTGGGTCTTGCCGCGGTCGTGGTCGAAGAACACGCCCGGCGAACGGTGCAGCTGCGAGACGATGACCCGCTCGGTGCCGTTGACGATGAAGGTGCCGTTGTCGGTCATCAGCGGGATTTCGCCCAGATAGACCTCCTGCTCCTTCACGTACTTGATCGCCTTGGTCGACGACTCGCGGTCGTAGATCACCAGGCGCACGGTCACGCGCAGCGGCGCGCCGTAGGACAGGCCGCGGTTGCGGCATTCGCGCTCGTCGAACACCGGCTCGCCCAGCTTGTAGCCGACATACTCCAGCGCCGCATTGCCGCTGTAGCTGGAAATGGGGAACACCGACTTCAGCGCGGCGTGCAGGCCGTGGTCGGCGCGCTTGGCCGGTTCCACGTTTTCCTGCAGGAATTCGCGATAGGAATCGACCTGGATCGCGAGCAGGAACGGGACTTCCAGGATCGAGCGCTGCTTGCCGAAATCCTTGCGGATGCGCTTCTTTTCCGTGAACGAGTATGTCGTCATGTGGCTGTGCCTCTGGCGTGCGGAACCGCGCGGCGCGGTCCGGGGGGAACATGTCTGGCTAACGATGGAACTGTCAGTTGGAAGTCGCTGGTATTGCCGGCACCAGCACGCCTTCTGTTGCTACTTCCAACTACCAACTCTGGATTTCATGCGTGCGACACAGGGGGTAGCCCGCACCGCCGCTACAACGCCGAAAGCCAGGGGCTTTCGCCCCCGGCTCCGGTTGCCGCCGATCAACTGGCGACGTACAACGCTTACTTGACTTCGACCGAGGCGCCGGCCGCTTCCAGATCCTTCTTGATCTTGTCGGCTTCTTCCTTGGACGCGCCTTCCTTCACGGTGCCGCCGGCTTCGGTCAGGTCCTTGGCTTCCTTCAGACCCAGGCCGGTGATGCCGCGGACAACCTTGATGACTTCGACCTTCTTCTCGCCGGCCGACTTCAGCACGACGGTGAACTCGGTCTGCTCTTCGGCAGCGGCAGCGCCACCGCCGGCAGCGGCCGGACCGGCAGCCACGGCCACCGGAGCGGCGGCGGACACGCCGAACTTTTCTTCGAAAGCCTTGACCAGCTCCATCACCTCGACGAGGGTCTTGCTGCCGATGGCTTCCAGGATTTCTTCGTTGGAAAGGGACATTGTGATTACCTCAAATTGACTAGTTTGGAAACAGCTTCAAATGGAAGTTGTCGCGAACCTTCTCGGACTCAAGCGGCCTTGCTCTGGCCGACCGCGTTGATCACGCGGGCGGTCGAGGCGGCCGGCTCGGCCAGGACGCGCGCAAGCATGGTCGCCGGCTGGGCGATCATGCTGACCAGCATGGTCAGCGCCTGCTCGCGGGTCGGCAGCGAAGCCAGGACATCCACATGGGATCCCGGATACATCTGCCCACCCAACGAAACCAGACGCGGCTTCAGCTTGTCGGCGGTCTTGGCGAAGTCCTTGATCAGGCGGCCGGCGGCACCGGGGTCTTCCTGCGAAAAGGCGTACAGCAGCGGACCGGTCAGCGCGTCCTTGACGACCGCGTAATCGGTGTTCTCCACTGCGCGCGAGACCAGCGTGTTCTTGGCTACTTTCAAGTACACGCCGGCCTGGCGGGCCTTCTTGCGCAGGTCCGTGAACTGCTCCACGGTCAACCCCGCGTAATCGGCGGCAACCAGCGAGTGCGCCTTGCCGGCGACCTCGGCCAGTTCGGCAACGACTTCCTGCTTTTGGGACAGATTTAGCGCCATTGCACTCCTCCTTACTACTTCGTTCCGCTTGCGGCTCCTGCCGCGTGCGGGCCTTGAGCGGCACCGTTCCCTCAGTGCCGGGAAAGCCCGAAGGCTTTCCGGGTGGTGGCCGTTTCCAGACGGTCCTGCATGTCTTCTGGAGGGTCGGCAACCATCTACGCAGGCCGGATCCGGAAATCCGATTAGGCGATCCCGCTGGTACCGGCGGCGACTCCGTGCCATTCCGAGCTTCCCTGCCCGTCGCCGATACGCGCTGACCGCACCTGCGGTCTTTGACGGCCCCGCGCCGGGGTTGCCCCCGTTGCGATGCCCTCAAAATTTCGCGGTGCCGCAATTCAGCGCGACACCGACTTTGCAATTCTTGTTACTTACTTCAGGGCCAGCGTGGACTGATCCACGGTGACGCCCGGGCCCATCGTCGAGCTGATCGACACCTTCTGCAGGTAGGTACCCTTGGAGGTGGCCGGCTTGGCCTTGACCAGATCGGCGAGCAGCGCCTGCAAGTTGGTCTTCAACGACTCGTCGTCGAAGTCCGCCTTGCCGATGGTGCAGTGGATGATGCCGGCCTTGTCGGTGCGGTAACGCACCTGGCCCGACTTGGCGTTCTTGACCGCCTCGGCCGGGTTCGGCGACACGGTACCGACCTTCGGGTTCGGCATCAGGCCGCGCGGGCCCAGCACCGTACCCAGCTTGCCGACCACGCGCATCGCGTCCGGGGTGGCGATGACCACGTCGTAGTTCAGGTCGCCGCCCTGCATCTTCTCGGCCAGGTCGTCCATGCCGACCACGTCGGCGCCGGCAGCCAGGGCCTCGTCGGCCTTGGCGCCCGCCGGGACGAACACCGCCACGCGCACGCTCTTGCCGGTACCGGCCGGCAGCACGGTGGAGCCGCGCACCTGCTGGTCGGACTTCTTGGCGTCCACGCCCAGGCGCACGGCCACGTCGACGGACTCGACGAACTTGGACTTGGTCGCGGTCTTGATGATATTCAGCGCCTCGTCAATGGCGTAGACCTTGCCCGGGGTCACTGCGGCCAGGATGGCCTTCTGTCGCTTGTTCATTGCCATGATCTCAGCCCTCCACCGTCAGACCCATCGAACGGGCCGAACCCGCGATGGTGCGCACTGCCGCGTCCAGGTCGGCCGCGGTCAGGTCGGGTTCCTTCGCCTTGGCGATGTCCTCGAGCTGCTTGCGGGTGACCTTGCCCACCTTTTCGGTGTTCGGGCGCTTGGAACCGGACTGGATGCCAACCGCCTTCTTCAGCAGCACGCTCGCCGGCGGCGTCTTGGTGATGAAGGTGAAGGTGCGGTCCGAGTACGCGGTGATCACGGTCGGAATCGGCAGACCCGGCTCCATTTTCTGCGTGGCGGCGTTGAACGCCTTGCAGAATTCCATGATGTTCAGGCCGCGCTGGCCCAGCGCCGGGCCGACCGGCGGCGACGGATTGGCCTGACCGGCCTTGATCTGCAACTTGATGTAGCCGATGACTTTCTTTGCCATTGCTTTGACTCCTGGAGTTCGAACGTCTGCACGCCATGCGGCTGCGGGACTCCTCCTCTCGCTAAGTTAAGACGCGGCAAACGCCGCGCCCGCCTTCAGGCCTTCTCCACCTGGCCGAACTCGAGCTCGACCGGGGTGGAACGACCGAAAATCAGCACCGCCACACGCAGGCGGCTCTTTTCGTAATTGACTTCCTCGACCACGCCGTTGAAGTCGTTGAACGGGCCGTCGGTGACGCGCACCATCTGGCCCGGCTCGAACAGCACCTTCGGCTTGGGCTTCTCCACGCCTTCCTGCACGCGGTCGAGGATGGCGGCCGCTTCCTCGTCGCGGATCGGCAGCGGACGGTCGGCGGTGCCGCCGATGAAGCCCAGCACCTTGGAGGTTTCCTTGACCAGATGCCAGCTTTCGTTGTCCATCCGCGGAATGCCGGACTCGTCGTGGGTCTCGATCTGCACCAGCACGTAGCCGGGGAAGAACTTGCGCTCGGAACGGCGTTTCTGGCCGGAGCGCATCTCCACCACTTCCTCGGTCGGGACCAGCACGTCGCCGAACTTGTCCTGCATGCCGTCACGGGCGATGCGGTCGCGCAGCGCCTGCGCCACCGACTTTTCGAATCCCGAATAGGCGTGTACCACGTACCAACGCTTCACTACGAATTACTCCTTACGCACCGCGGCCGAAGCTGAGGAACATCTCGATCAGCCACTTGATGAGCAGATCCACGCCGGACAGGAACAGGCTGATGATGATCACCACGAGCACCACCACCCAGGTCATGCGCATGGCTTCCTGGCGGGTCGGCCAGACTACCTTGCGCAGTTCGAAACGCGACTCGGCCAGGAACGCGCGGGTATCGCGGCCCTTGGCGCTGGTCGCGAACACCAGCGCGCCCAGCACCAGGCCCGCGGCGACTGCCAGCGAACGCAGCGGCGTGGCCCACTGGCCGTCGAACCACCACCAGGCCACCAGCCCGCCCACGACCAGCGCCATCGCCAGCACGTACTTGGCGATGTCGCCCGCCGAGACGGCGTCGGATTTGGATTGTTCGGCCTTGCTGTTCAAGTTGTCTGTCGCTCTGTAGGTAATCGCCCGGCTCGTCCCTCGCGGGGGAACCTGGCACGCCAGGAGGGACTCGAACCCCCAACCTGCGGTTTTGGAGACCGCTGCTCTGCCAATTGAGCTACTGGCGTGTATTTCGTGTTGCCAACGCCGCCGTCGCCGGGAGTTCCCTTAGACGGCGAAGGCGGACCGAGGTTCCGGTCCGCCCTTGTTGCCTCATCAAGCCATGGATCCCCGACAGGAACACTCGGGGATGACGGCCTGACAAAGCCGGACAGGCAATGCCTGCCCGATCAGGACGTCACTTGATGATTTTGGCCACCACGCCGGCGCCGACGGTCCGGCCACCTTCGCGAATCGCGAAGCGCAGACCCTCGTCCATCGCCACCGGGTTGATCAGCTGCACCACCATCTTCACGTTGTCGCCCGGCATCACCATCTCGGTGCCCTCCGGCAGCGTCACCGCGCCGGTGATGTCCGTCGTGCGGAAGTAGAACTGCGGACGGTAACCCTTGAAGAACGGCGTGTGACGGCCGCCCTCGTCCTTCGACAGTACGTACACCTCCGCCTCGAACTCGGTGTGCGGGGTGATCGTGCCCGGCTTGGCCAGCACCTGACCACGCTCCACTTCGTCACGCTTGGTGCCGCGCAGCAGCAGGCCGGCATTGTCGCCCGCCTGGCCCTGGTCCAGCAGCTTGCGGAACATCTCCACACCGGTCACCGTGGTCTTGGTGGTCGGACGAATACCCACGATCTCGATTTCGTCGCCCACCTTGATGATCCCGCGCTCGATGCGCCCGGTCACCACCGTGCCGCGGCCCGAGATGCTGAACACGTCTTCCACCGGCATCAGGAACGGCTTGTCCACGTCGCGCTCCGGCGTCGGGATCCAGCTGTCCAGCGCGTCCACCAGCTGAATGATCGCCGGCACGCCGATCTCCGACTGGTCGCCTTCCAGCGCCTTCAGCGCCGACCCCTTGATGATCGGGGTGTCGTCGCCCGGGAACTCGTACTTGCTCAGCAGTTCGCGGACTTCCATCTCCACCAGCTCCAGCAGCTCGGCGTCGTCCACCATGTCGGCCTTGTTCAGGAACACCACGATGTACGGCACGCCCACCTGGCGGGCCAGCAGGATGTGCTCGCGGGTCTGCGGCATCGGGCCGTCCGCGGCCGAGCACACCAGAATCGCGCCGTCCATCTGCGCCGCACCGGTAATCATGTTCTTCACGTAGTCGGCGTGGCCCGGGCAGTCCACGTGCGCGTAATGGCGCGTGTCCGATTCGTATTCCACGTGCGCGGTCGAAATCGTGATCCCGCGCGCCTTCTCTTCCGGCGCCGCGTCAATCGCGTCGTACGCCTTGAACTCGCCGCCAAAGCGTTCCGCGCCAATCTTCGTCAGCGCCGCCGTCAGCGTCGTCTTGCCGTGGTCCACGTGACCAATCGTGCCCACGTTCACGTGGGGCTTGGTGCGCTCAAACTTACCCTTTGCCATGGCTGCT
>NZ_PDWQ01000059.1 GCF_010211745.1 Pseudoxanthomonas kalamensis DSM 18571
GGGTACTGCTGGCAACCGACGAAGCGGCGGTGTGGTTGCTGTGGCAACAGCCGCAGACCCGCGTTTGGAACCACGATCATTGGCTGCGTTGAAGCATGGCGTTGCAGCCACCTCTTGCTGGCTTACCATGGCCGGCATGACTGGCTCCTCGCCGATGGTGGAAACGGTGCGCGGCACGCAGGGGCTGCCGTATCTGGATGCGGTGGCGCAGCTGCGCATCAGCGTGTTCGCCGCCTCGCCGTATCTGTACCAAGGCGATGCCGCATACGAGCGCGACTATCTGGCGGCCTATGCGGCATCGCCGGAGAGCGTCTTCGTGCTGGCGCGTGATGGCGATGCGGTGATCGGCGCATCGACCGGGTTGCCGCTGCTCGATGACAGCGACGCGTTCCACGCACCGTTCCGCGCGGCCGGCATCGATCCGGCCAGCGTGTTCTATTTCGGCGAATCGGTGCTGCTGCCGGCGTATCGCGGGCAAGGTATCGGTCATGCATTCTTCGACCGGCGCGAAGCGCATGCACGCGCGCGGGGCCGCTTTGCATTGACCGCGTTCTGTTCGGTGGAACGGGCGCCCGACGACCCGCGCAAGCCAGCCGATTACCGCCCCAACGATGCGTTCTGGCGCAAACGTGGCTACGCCCCGCAGCCGGG
>NZ_PDWQ01000060.1 GCF_010211745.1 Pseudoxanthomonas kalamensis DSM 18571
ATCAATGTCTAGCCTTCTCACGAACATCCCTGGATGGGTAAAAGCAGCTTCATCAGAGGAGAGAAGCTTTCGCGAGGCGGTCCACATCATCCTGGACACTATCGCCGCTGACACAAGGCTCAGCGATCTGCTGTGCCTTAAAGGCGGCATCTTGATGGCGTTGCACTACGAGAGTACGCGCCACACGACCGACATCGATTTCTCCACAGAAAAGCCTTTTTCGATTGATGCAGAAGTGGAGATCAAGGCGTTGATCGATGCTCGTCTGATCGAGGCAGAAGAGCGGCTTTCGTACGACACTGTGTGCAGGCGGCAGGGCTGGGTCGTTCAGCCTGGTCGAGATAAGACCTACGTGACGATCAAGATGAAAATTGGCTTTGCCACACGCGGGACAAGGCAGCACGAACGTTTATTACGCGGGCAGGCCGCGAATACGTTGAGCATTGATTACAGCTATCTAGAGTCGATCCCTCAAATCGAGGAGGTCAGCTTGGGCGCAGACGGGGTCTTGCGCGTTTACGCACTCCCGACGCTCGTAGCTGAGAAGATCAGGTCCCTTCTCCAGCAACCGCTTCGCGATAGGTATCGTCGCCAGGACGTCTTTGATCTTCAGCACCTACTGATCAATCGGCCAGAGCTCTAC
>NZ_PDWQ01000061.1 GCF_010211745.1 Pseudoxanthomonas kalamensis DSM 18571
GTGCTGTGGCGTCCGGCCGACGCCAAGGCCTGGGCCAGCGCGCCAATGCGTGCGTTGGGCAACGACCGTTGGCGCGCCGAGTTCCCGTTGGAACGCATCGGCAGCTACGAATTTCGCGTAGAAGCCTGGCGCGACGTCTTCGCCACCTTGCATGCGGATCTGGAAAAGAAACGTGCCGCAAACACCGTGCTCCCGGTCGATGTGCAGGAGGCGGTTGCGGCAGTGCAGGCCGCACAGGCGCGCAGCGACGGTGCGCTAGCCGAGCGCTTGCAGACCGTGCTCACCCGCATCGGTGCGCAGAGCGAACTCCTGCAGCAGCTGGCCATCGTGCTGGAGCCGGATACCGCGCAGGCGATGGCGCTGGCCGACGACAAGCCGTTCCGCTCGGAATATCCGGTCGCCTTCCGGGTGGAATCCGAGCGCCGCGCAGCGCACTTTTCCAGTTGGTACGATCTGTTTCCGCGTTCGCAAAGTGGCGATGCGAGCCGGCATGGCACGTTCGATGACGTCATCAAGCGCTTGCCGCACATCCGCGCGATGAACTTCGACGTGCTGTACATGCCGCCGATCCATCCGATCGGCCTGAATAACCGCAAGGGCCGCAATAACTCGGTCACGGCGGTGGAAGGCGAGCCCGGCAGC
>NZ_PDWQ01000062.1 GCF_010211745.1 Pseudoxanthomonas kalamensis DSM 18571
TGCCACGGCAGCGCCGGGTCGCCGAGTGCGATGAAGTCGCCGTTGAGCAGGGTTTCGCGGCGGGTGGAGCGGGAGGGAGAGCCGGCGGGCGCCCGCCGCGCGCCGCCGGCGGCCGCCAACCCCCTCCCGCCAACCCCCTCCCTGCAAACCATACCAAGACGCGGCGCCTTCCTCCCAACGCCATGTACCGCTGTGCTCCAGCAGTAGCCTGCATGAAGTCTGAGACGGCGTTTTGCATTGGACATCGCTATGACTTGCTTGCACCCGCTTCACCGACACATGCCCGGTCCTCCCAGCCTATGGCAGCGCGCAAAAAACAGGATCTACCGGAGAAGGTGTGCGCGCAATGTGGGCGGCCGTTTCGTTGGCGCAAGAAGTGGGAGCGTGTGTGGGACGAGGTGAAGTACTGCTCGGACCGATGCCGGGGCGACAGCAAACGCCACCGCGCCACAGCTTAGCCGGCACTGCCTCAGACCCGGCAGCATGCCTACAAGACACGGGCATGTTCCGCACATCGCTGAGTGCAGCATGCACTGTCCAACACGCTTTACCGATGCCGCTATTTCGTTCCTGCACGCTTTTTCACGCCGCTGGACTTGGCCGCACGCTTGCTCGTGCTGCGCTTGCTGGCGACGGCCATGT
>NZ_PDWQ01000063.1 GCF_010211745.1 Pseudoxanthomonas kalamensis DSM 18571
GAATACGAGCGGACCCTGGGCGCGAGGGAGCTGAACCTGGCGAACCAGCCCGCGAAGCGGTTGCTGCATGGGTCCGTTCAAATCGAAAGCATGCGAAGCTCCATCTTTGCTCTCCGCCGGAAACGCCAGCGTGTAGTCCCATAGCGAGCGCGACTGCAGTAAGGCAACGCCCTGCCCATCGAAGATCTGCCAGTACGTGCCCGAGAACACGCGGTCATAGCGAAGGTCGTCAGGTACGTGGCGCATCTGGAGGCGGCCATCATCGCCGGACTCGGTCAGCGCAAGCAGCGAGATAAGATCGTCGTCCAGCTGTCGATCAAGCGAGTCGCGAGCGGCATCAGCGAACATGCTGCTGAGCATCCAGGTCGCGGCGAACGACACCAGCAGCACGCCCAGCGCGCCTGCCATCAGCAGACGACGGCGTAACGAGAAACCGGGGCCGGTCACGGAGTTTCCGAAAGCCGGTAGCGAAAAAAAAAAGCACAAAATCGTCACAATCCCAGCAAATACGCTGATGGGGCAGTCTCTGATACACATCCACGAGCCTACGAGACTGCTGAGAATAACGTAAGCAGCCATATGCTGGACAAAAACA
>NZ_PDWQ01000064.1 GCF_010211745.1 Pseudoxanthomonas kalamensis DSM 18571
CCCGTCCTCCCTTTTGATTTGGCCGTTCGCCACTTTGGCCTGCAGGAGTTTGGCTCGTGACCAAGCCCCGTCCCCCGCCCGGCATCAGTGAATGCCTGCCGCGCGAGCAGATCGCGTTCCGGCGCATGCTGGACGTCATCCGCCGCAACTACGAGCGGTTCGGGTTCCTGCCGGTCGAAACGCCGGTGTTCGAGCTGTCCGATGTACTGCTGACCAAATCCGGCGGCGAAACCGAGCGCCAGGTGTATTTCGTGCAGTCCACCGGCGCGCTGGCCAATGCCGCCGCTGCGGCCGATGAGGGCGCCGAGAACGGCGGCTTGCCGGAGCTTGCGCTGCGCTTTGACCTGACCGTGCCGCTGGCACGCTACGTCGCCGAGCACGAGCATGACTTGAGCTTCCCGTTCCGGCGCTACCAGATGCAGCGCGTGTATCGCGGCGAGCGTGCGCAGCGTGGGCGATTCCGCGAGTTCTACCAGTGCGACATCGACGTCATCGGCAAGGATGCGCTGAGCATCCGCTACGACGCCGAATTGCTGGCGGTGAGCCATGTGGGGGTTGCCGAGTGGGGCATATGGGACTTCAAGAGACAGGTTCACAATCGAAAGCTCTGGTGCTGCTGTTTCCAGGGCACTGGCGG
>NZ_PDWQ01000065.1 GCF_010211745.1 Pseudoxanthomonas kalamensis DSM 18571
CTGCCGATGGCGATGGCCGCCACGACGCCATCGGCGAACTGCTTGAGATCGGCGCCGGCGCTGAAGAACTTCTCGCCTTCGCCGGTGATCACCAGCGCGTAGATGCTGCGATCTGCATCCAGCGCGCGCACCAGGGCGCTCAGGGCCGCCAGGCTGTGCACGGTCCAGGTGTTGGCCGGCGGGTTGCTCAAGGTCACGATGGCGACGTGCCCATCGCGCTCGACCTGCAGACCGGTATGGAGGCGTCCTTCCCAATCGCTCATCGCAATTGCTCCTCGCCATTGAGCAGGTGACGCGCCACGATCATGCGCATCACCTCGTTGGTGCCTTCCAGAATGCGGTGCACGCGGCTGTCGCGCAGCAAACGCTCGATCGGGTATTCGCGGATATAGCCGTAGCCGCCATGGATCTGCAAGTCATCGTCGCAGATGGCAAAACCGGCATCGGTGGCGAAGCGCTTGGCCATCGCACACCAGACGGTCGCGTCCGCGCATCCTGCATCCAGCTTGCGGGCACCGGTATGCACCATCTGGCGTGCGGCGACCAACTGCGTCGCCATGTCCGCCAGCTTGAACTGCAGCGCCTGGAATTCGCTAAGCGCCTTGCCGAACTGCCTCCGCTCGCGCATGTAGGTT
>NZ_PDWQ01000066.1 GCF_010211745.1 Pseudoxanthomonas kalamensis DSM 18571
AAGCACAGACCTTAGGCGTGAAGCCGCGAACCCCGAACCGACCACCAGTCATAGGGAGCATCGCTCCCGCGGATGAGACCATGGCCTTCAGGCACATGCTATAGAACCTGCCGCGCCAATGGTCGGCCGACAAGTGCCGGCGCGTGGCACTGGGGCGGGTGCTGGTGCGTGAGCTGGAGCTGTCCCTGTTCGACGAGCCGCTGTCCAATCTGGATGCGGCCCTGCGCGTGCAGATGCGCCTGGAAGTCACCCGCCTGCAGAAGCAGCTCAAGACCACCGCGGTGTACGTCACCCACGATCAGGTCGAAGCGATGACCATGGCCGACGAGATCGTGGTGCTACAGGCCGGACGTATCGAACAGGTGGGCACGCCGCTGGAGTTGTACGAGCGCCCTGCCAACGTGTTCGTGGCCGGATTCATCGGCTCGCCGCGCATGAATCTGCTGCAGGAGGAGGTGGCCGCGCGCCACGGCGCAGTCACGCTCGGGGTGCGCCCGGAACATATCGCAGTGCAGCGTGGCGGCCCCCCACCCGGCAGCGGCGATGCCTGGCAAGGCAGCGTGATCCAGGCCGAGCACCTCGGCAGCGACACCTTCGTGTACGTGGAGATTCCCGGCGTGGGCACGGTCGATGCG
>NZ_PDWQ01000067.1 GCF_010211745.1 Pseudoxanthomonas kalamensis DSM 18571
GTCGGGCAGTATCGAGGCCGACGGGAGCATCTTGATTGCGGCCAACCAGCTGAATAACCGGCGTCGTGTCGTTAACACAACCAGCGTTTCTACCGATCCCGGCAACGATGGTGTGTATGCGGGTGGTGAGCTGATCGAAGGCAAGGCGATCCGGAACATCCAGGGAGCCCGGGCACCCTATCCTTACAAGGGGCTCGCGCCGGGTATTTATCGCAACTATCAGGTGATCCAGCAGGAGCAGCTGTCTTCGGCAAGCGCAGAGGGACGCATCGCGGCGGGCGGAAACATCCTGCTGTCGGGAAGCGTGACGAACAATGCCTCCACCATCGCTGCAGCAGGCGTGTTCGCTGCCAACCAGCGTGGTCTTGGCGGGCTCTCGGACGGGATGATCGTAGGCGGCGAGCAGCTGCTCAACCAGGCGCTGGCGTTGAATCAGACGGTTCGACAAAGCGACGTGGAACACATCGTCACCGCGATCACCAACGACTGCATGCAGCCGGTCGGGCAGAAGGTCGTTTGCTATTACGAAGAAGAAGACCAGCGGCTGAGCTCCTCAACGGTCAGCAGCAGCTATATCGCCCTGGCCGCCAGCATGACCGGCAACCAAGGCGTCAGCCTCAACGGCGCCAACATC
>NZ_PDWQ01000068.1 GCF_010211745.1 Pseudoxanthomonas kalamensis DSM 18571
CATCATGTCCGGGGAACCGTGTCAGAAACGGGGCTGCAGATTGTAACGGAGCTGATGAATCGACGCCGGACTGCGCGTGCGATGGCGGGACTCGGGAATGGGAATCGTCAGGCGGGACCCTTGTCGCCGCCCCATGCGCGAACGTTGCACCGGCCAGCATGAAGGACGCGACTAGAGCGTGTTATGGACGTTGAGGCGCGTGTGAAGCGTTCCGTGGCGCGTCGAGACAAGCCGTGCGCTGCGGGCCCAGGCTGGCCGCCTGGGCAAGGCGCGCAACGCAGTATCGGTGCGCCACAGGGCGCTTCCGGAGGGTTGGCCGTCAGCGGCGCGGAGCGGGCGCCGCGCCGCTGGCGGCCAACGCATCTCATCTCAAAGTGCATAACACGCTCTAGAATTGGCGCATGTCCGAGTCCGCCAACGTCGCCGTCCGCCCTTCCCTGCGCAACCCCAAGCAGTGGCCGATGTATCTGGGCCTGGCGGTGATGGTGGTGGCGGGGCGCCTGCCCTGGACGCTGCAACGTGCAATAGGCCGCGGCGTGGGCTGGATTGCGATGCGCTTGGCGGGCACACGTCGGCGCGCGGCCGAGGTCAACCTCAAACTGTGTTTCCCCGAGCAGGACGATGCCTGGCG
>NZ_PDWQ01000006.1 GCF_010211745.1 Pseudoxanthomonas kalamensis DSM 18571
AAAGCGTTCCGCGCCAATCTTCGTCAGCGCCGCCGTCAGCGTCGTCTTGCCGTGGTCCACGTGACCAATCGTGCCCACGTTCACGTGGGGCTTGGTGCGCTCAAACTTACCCTTTGCCATGGCTGCTTATTCTCGAGGTGTAACGTTGGATGGGTTGGTGATCGAAACTGGTGCTCACGAATGGAATCGAACCATCGACCTCCTCCTTACCAAGGAGGTGCTCTACCGACTGAGCTACGTGAGCGGGTTTTGCTGGCGGTTCCGGCTGTCCAATGGTGGAGCGGGAGACGGGAATCGAACCCGCACCATCAGCTTGGAAGGCTGAGGTTCTACCATTGAACTACTCCCGCACCGGGAACCATCCTGTAACTTTGCTGCAACGAACCGCTTGCAGTACCACGTGTCCGGACCACAGGTCGCGAATGGTGGAGGGAGGTGGATTCGAACCACCGAAGGCGTAAGCCAGCAGATTTACAGTCTGCCCCCGTTGGCCGCTTGGGTATCCCTCCGAATGCCGCGTCCGGCGTCCGGCTCCGGCCCTGTTCAGGTCGGAGTGAAACAGCCGGAGATTTTCGCCCGGATTCCCGGCCCTGTCAACGCGCCGCCTCAGACATTGAAGCGGAAATGCAGCACGTCGCCCTCCTGGACCCGGTACTCCTTGCCTTCCAGCCGCAGGCGGCCGGCCTCGCGGGCCCCGGCCTCGCCCCGGTACTGGATGAAATCGGCGAACGCGATGGTTTCGGCGCGGATGAAACCCTTCTCGAAATCGGTGTGGATGACCGCCGCAGCCTGCGGCGCGGTGGAGCCAGCCTTGACCGTCCAGGCCCGGACCTCCTTGACCCCGGCGGTGAAGTAGGTCTGCAGGCCCAGCAGGGTGTAGGCGGCGCGGATCACCCGGTTCAGGCCCGGCTCGTCCAGGCCCAGGTCGGCCAGGAACACATCGCGATCCTCGTCGTCCAGCTGGGCCAGTTCCTCCTCGATGGCCGCCGACACCGGCACCACCTCAGCCCCTTCGGTCGCGGCGCGGGCGCGGACCGCTTCCAGGTGCGGGTTGTCGGCAAAGCCGTCCTCCAGCACGTTGGCCACGTACATGACCGGCTTCAGGGTCAGCAGGAACAGGTCGCGGACCAGCGCCTGCTCCTCCTCATCCAGCCCAATGCCGCGCGCCGGCTTGCCGTCGTTCAGCGCTGCGCGCAGCTTCTCCAGCACCGGTTTCCGCGCGATGGCGTCCTTGTCGCCGCCTTTGGCGGCACGTTCGGCGCGGTTCAGTGCTTTTTCGACGCTTTCCAAGTCGGCCAGGGCCAGTTCGGTGTCGATGGTTTCGATGTCGGCCACCGGATCGACCTTGCCGGACACATGGACGATGTCGCCGTGCTCGAAGCAGCGCACCACGTGGGCGATCGCGTCGACCTCGCGGATATGGGCCAGGAACTTGTTGCCCAGCCCCTCGCCGCTGGCCGCGCCGGCGACCAGGCCGGCGATATCGACGAACTCGACCGCGGTCGGCACCACCCGCTCCGGCTTGACGATCTCGGACAGCTGGTTCAGCCGCGGATCCGGCACCGGGACCACGCCGACGTTCGGCTCGATGGTGCAGAACGGGAAGTTGGCCGCGGCGATGCCCGCCTTGGTCAACGCGTTGAACAGGGTCGACTTGCCGACGTTGGGCAGACCGACGATGCCGCATTTGATACCCATGCTTTCCGGATCCGTTGCTCGGCGACCGCGTCGCCGGTGGTGAAACCAGTGGCCCGGGACCGCCGCCAGGCGGGCCCGCGCCTCATTTGGCCGTGTGCAGCCGCTTCATGGCCTCGTTGAAGTCGCCGGCCACCGCCAGCGGCAACACCTCGATGGCCTCGTCGACGGCCCGCCCGATCAGGATGTCGTCCCCGGCCGAGGGCCGGCCCAGCACCCACGGCGTGACCTTGTCCTTGTGCCCGGGATGGCCGATGCCGATCCGCAGCCGGTGGAACCGGCCGTGGCCCAGCAGCCGCATCGTGTCGCGCAGGCCGTTCTGGCCGCCATGGCCGCCGTCGAACTTCAGCCGCACCGTGCCTGGTGGCAGGTCCAGCTCGTCGTGCGCCAGCAACGCCTGTTCCGGCTCCAGCTTCCAGAACCGCAGCGCCGCCAGCACCGACTTGCCGCTGAGGTTCATGAAGGTGGCCGGCTTGAGCAGCCAGACCGGCTGCCCGCCGATCTCCACCCGCGTCGTCTCGCCGAACAGCTTGCCGTCCGCGCCGAAGCGCGCCCCGTGCTTTTCGGCCAGGGCATCGACAAAACGGAACCCGGCGTTGTGCCGGGTCCGTGCATGCTCGGCACCGGGATTGCCCAGTCCGACGATGAGACGCAAGCCCGACATGGCCGGCGCGGCCCCGGCCGTGCCCGCCGAGGCGGACACGGCAGCGGCGCCTTACTTCTCCTCGCCTTCCGCAGGCGCTTCTTCGTCCGTGGCCGCCTCGTCCTCGGCAGACGAACTGCCGCGGCTGGCCTTGGCGATGACCACGGCGACGTCGTGCTCCTTGCCCAGCTTCAGCTCGGGGATGACCACGCCTTCCGGCAGCTTCAGCTCGGACAGGTGGATCACCGCGCCGACCGCCAGCTCGGCCAGGTCGATGGTGATCGACTCGGGCAGATCCTTCGGCAGGCACTCGACCACGACTTCGTTGAGTTCGTGGGTGACCACCACCTCGGAGGACTTGCCGGCCGCCGACTTCTCTTCGTTGACGAAGTGCAGCGGCACCGCGGTGCGCAGGATCTCGTTCTCGCTCACCCGCTGGAAATCCAGGTGCATGATCTGCTGCTTGTACGGATGGCGCTGCATGTCGCGCAACAGGACCTTCTGCACGTCGCCGTTCAGGCTCAGGTCGAGAATCGACGAATAGAACCAGTCGTTCTGGCTGGCCAGCCAGACATCGTTATGGCTCAGCTGGATGCTGACCGGGGCCAGCTCGCCGCCATAGACGATGGCAGGCACATTGCCGGAGATACGCAGGCGGCGGCTCGCACCCTTCCCCTCGTCCTCTCGGCGTTGCACGTTGATGACATGTGTGTTGGACATTTCTCACTACTCGGTTGATGGACCGCCTTGCGGCGGCTGGGGCGACTCCCCCGCGACCAGGGAAGCCTCTTCAGGTCGACGACAGCCGGGCCGGGATGGGCGGAAACCCGCCGTCCACGAACCGCCTGCCGCCCACGTCTTTCTCAGTCCACGTACAGCGAACTGACCGATTCGCCGAAGGCGATCCGGCGAATCGTTTCGGCCAGCAGCTCGGCAACACTGAGCTGGCGGATGCGACCGCAGGCCTTGGCCGTTCCGGACAGCGGGATGGTGTCGGTCACCACCAGCTCGTCCAGCACGGACTTGTTCAGATTGTCCACCGCCGGGCCCGAGAGCACGGGGTGGGTACAGTACGCCGCCACCTTGTGGGCGCCGCGCTCCTTCAGTGCCGCAGCGGCCGCGCACAGGGTGCCGGCGGTATCGACGATGTCGTCGACCAGGACACAGTCCTTGCCTTCGACGTCGCCGATGATGTTCATCACCGTAGCCACGTTGGCGCGCGGGCGGCGCTTGTCGATGATGGCCAGGTCGGCATCGTCGAGCCGCTTGGCCACCGCGCGCGCGCGGACCACGCCGCCCACGTCGGGCGAGACCACGATCAGGTTTTCCGTGCCGTAGGCGCGCCAGATATCGGCCAGCAGCAGCGGTGACGCATACACATTGTCGACCGGGATGTCGAAGAAGCCCTGGATCTGGTCGGCATGCAGATCCACCGTCAACACCCGGTCGGCGCTGACGGCGCTGAACATCTTCGCCGCCACCTTGGCCGTGATCGGCACCCGCGACGAACGCGGGCGACGGTCCTGGCGGGCGTAGCCGAAGTACGGCACCACCGCGGTGACGCTGGCCGCCGATGCGCGCTTGAGCGCGTCGATCAGCACCAGCAACTCGATCAGGTGCTCCGCGCTCGGCGCGCAGGTCGGCTGCACCACGAACACTTCCTGCTTGCGAACATTCTCCTCGATCTCGACCTGCACTTCGCCGTCGGAGAACGTGGACACCAGCGCCTTGCCCTGGCGGATGCCCAGCTCGCGGCAGATGCTGGCCGCCAGCGGCCGGTTCGCATTACCGGAAAATACCAACAACGGACGATCCTCCGGCTGCATGTTCTTTCTCCGCTTCACTCTGACTTCAGCGGTGGATGAAACCGCGAGCCCGGGACCAACCCGATGCCCGCGAGTGTGGCTGGGGCGGCAGGATTCGAACCTGCGAATGCCGGGATCAAAACCCGGTGCCTTAGGCCACTTGGCGACGCCCCAACATCAGTGCTCCGCCAGCGCCGCCAGCAAAGGCGAACGCTGCACCCCCGCCGCGACCCGGCTGCGCAGTCCTTCCGGCAACTCCGCCAGCGCGGCCTCGGCCGAGGCGCGATCGGCGAATTCGACGAAACAACCGCTGCCGGTCCCGGTCAGGCGAGGCGAACCGAACCGCGACAACGCCGTGAACACCGCCTCGATGGCGGGCTCGCGGCGGCGCAGCACCGGCTCGAACGCATTGCCGAACAGATGACCCGAAGCGAAGTCGGCTATTTTCGCGGGCGCGGCATTGCGCGTCAAATCCGCAGCCGCGAACAGCTCGGCGGTGGGGACGTGGACGCCGGGGTCGACCAGCAGGTACCAGGCCGGCGGCAGCTCGATCGGGCTCAGTTTTTCGCCCACCCCCTCGGCCCAGGCACTGACCCCGCGAACGAAGACCGGCACGTCGGCGCCCAGCTGCAAGCCCAGCGCAGCCAGGGCATCGATCCCCAGCCCGGTGCCCCACAGCCGGTCCAGCGCCAGCAGCACGGTCGCCGCATCGGAGGAGCCGCCGCCGAATCCGCCACCCATCGGAATTCGCTTTTCGATGCCGATAACCGCACCTTTGCTGCAATTGGATACTTTTTGCAGAATTTTGGCCGCGCGGACGGTCAGATCGGAGGCTTCCGGAATCGCATTCTCGGGGAAAAACGGCTGATCGATGACCGAAAGACTCTGCCGGTAGATGCCGTCGTCGTCGTCCAGCACCCGCAGGTGCACGGTATCGCCCCAGTCCAGCAGCCGGAACACGGTCTGCAGCTCGTGGTAGCCATCGGCACGGCGCCCGGTGATCTGCAGGAACAGGTTCAGCTTGGCCGGCGCCGGCCAGGCGGTCCAAAAACCTTCCTCTTCAGGGGGATACATCGTCATTCGCCGCCTGTTCACGGACATCCGCCGCCAATTGCCAGTCATCCACGCGCAGCCGTACCCGCGCCTCGCCGCGAACCGCCTCCACACCCTTGGGCAACATGGGTCGGTCCACGGATGTTTCCGGCCACTGGTAGGCAATCGTCCAGCCGCCCTGGCTGAAACCGGCCATCCTGCCTTCGGCGTCGTAGGCCTCGGCGTCGGCAGGTTGGTGCGGATCGGCCAGTCCACGCAGCCAGTAACGCAGCGAGTCGACCGGGATCACCCAGCCCGTCGCCTCATGTAGCAGTTGCGCAGCATCGCCTCCCGTCCGCGGGCCGCCTTCCAGTCCGTCCAGCCGTGCGCCCGCCGGCCCGAGCTTCAATTGCCAGCTCTGTCGGGTCACCGGCGCGCTCAGCGAAACCTCTGTCTCCGGGCCGGTCTGCGCCCATTCGATCCTGCCGCTGCCGCCCTTGCCGGCGTTGCGGATGGCCACCCGCCCGGCCAGCGACCAGTCCGCCTGCGTCCACGGCGCGGCCTGACGCGCATCCTGCAGCCGCTGCGCCTCGGCGGCCGGCACCGCCGCCGGCGTCGCGCGCGGCGGCGTAGTGCCGCAGGCGGCCAGGCCCAGGATCAGCGCAGCCGCCGCGAATTCCCGAAGCCTCATGCGCCGGTCTTCTCCAGCGCACGCAGCAGCGAGCGGTTTTCCGGGTCCAGCTTGCGCGCCTCGTCGAAGAACCTGCGCGCCTCGTCCTGCTGGCCCAGCACCCACAGCACCTCGCCCAGATGCGCCGCCACTTCGGGATCCTTCATCAGCATCCACGCCCGTCGCAATTCGACCAGAGCCTCTTCGCTGCGACCCAGCCGGTACAGCACCCAGCCGTAGCTGTCGATGATGGCGGCGTTGTCCGGCTCGGCCACGCGGGCGCGGGCGATCAGCTCCAGCGCCTCCTGGTAGCGGGTGGTGCGGTCGGCCAGGGTATAGCCCAGCGCGTTCAGCGCCGCGGTGTCTTCAGGGTCGATGACCAGGATCTTGCGCAGATCGGCTTCGGCCCGATCGATCCGGTTGCGGCGCTCCCAGGCCAGTCCGCGCGCGTACAGCAGCGACGCATCGTCCGGGTAGGCGGACAGGCCGCGCGCCAGCGCATCCAGTTCGCCGCCATCGTCCTTGTCCTTCTGTCGCAGCTCGGCTTCCAGCAGATAGGCGCCGACGCGCGCTTCGTCGTCGAGCCCGGCGTCGCCCTGCAGTCGATGGACCTCGGCGAAGGCTTGGTCCTTGCGTTCCAGCGCGTACAGGCTGTTGGCCGCGCGCAGCTGCGCCTCGGCGAAGTGCTCGCCCTGCGGGATGCTGCGGTACCAGTCCAGCGCCTGCGCGTGGCGCTTCAGGGCCTCGGCGATGCGGCCCAGCAGCAGGCGGCGCTCGTCGTCGGGGTCGGAATCGGCGGCCCGTGCCTCGTCGTACAGCGCAGCCAATGCCGCATCATCCTTGGCCTTGCCCAGCAGCCAGGCACGGAAGCCGAAACTGCGCCCGTCCTGGGGGCCCATCGCCAGCACCCCGGCGGCG
Source organism: Pseudoxanthomonas kalamensis DSM 18571 (assembly GCF_010211745.1). Classification (GTDB taxonomy): domain Bacteria; phylum Pseudomonadota; class Gammaproteobacteria; order Xanthomonadales; family Xanthomonadaceae; genus Pseudoxanthomonas_A; species Pseudoxanthomonas_A kalamensis. The sequence goes on from NZ_PDWQ01000006.1 coordinate 6,764, forward strand.
GCGACCGGATCGCCCAGGTTGTCGTATTCGTAGGCGACGCTGATCCGCTGTTCCGGGGTCAGGCCGGGGTCCTCCGCCAGTCCGGCCAGTACCGCCCGCGCCTGGTCGGCCTGGCCGGCATCGTTCAACTGGCTGGCATGCAGCAGGGCCACCCCGGGTTCGTCGGGGAAACGGTCGGCGGCCTCGCCGACGATCCGCCGGGTCAACTCCGGCTGGTCCAGCTTCTGCGCCAGGCCACCGGCCGCCAGCCAGGCCGGCAAGGCATCCGGGAGGGCCTGTTCGTCCAGCAGCCGTTGCAGCAGCCGCGCCGACAGCGCCGGATCGCGCCCGCCATCGCCAAGCACGGTCAGCGCGTACTGCCAGCCGGTTTCGTCATCGGCCTTCAGCAGCTCCAGCAGTCCCTCGTGTGCGGCCTGCTCCCGGCCTTCGCGCAGCGCCAGCACGACCCCGGCCGAGCGCATCGCCTCGGTCGCCGGCGCACGCTGGCGCCACAGGGCCAGCGCCTGCGCCGCGTTCGCGTCTTCGTTGGCAAGCAGGGAAATCCGGGTGGCGCGCTCGGCCAGGCCGGCATCGGTCCCGGCCTGCGCGGCCTGCAGGTACCAGCGCGAGGCGTCTTCCAGCTGGCCCGACTGCAGGGCGAATTCACCGGCCATCACCGCGGCCAGGGGGTCGGCCGGGGCCACCGCCGCCCCGCTCCCGGCCGGATCCGGGGGCACGCTGGCGCAGGCGGACAGCAGCAGCGCAACGCCCATCAAGCGGGCCACGGTGGGGAAAATGCGAACCATTGCGGGCATCGGGCCGAAGCGGACGTAAAATAGGGGTTTGTCGCCAGCAGCTTAGCGCAAGCGCCTGAACAGATGACCCTGTGGGTTCTCGGACTCAACCACCAGACCGCGCCGATCGACCTGCGCGAACGGGCGTCGTTCGACGCCGGTTCGCTGCCGGCCGCGCTGACCGACCTGCGCGGCTTGCCGCAGGTGAACGAGATCGCGCTGCTGTCGACCTGCAACCGCACCGAACTGTACGCCGTGGCCGAAACCGACCAGGTGCTGGCCGACTGGCTTGGCCGCCAGGCCGAGGGCCTCGACAGCTACCTGTACCGGCACCGCGACGACCAGGCCGTGCGCCACCTGTTCCGGGTCGCCACCGGACTGGATTCGCTGGTGCTGGGCGAGCCGCAGATCCTGGGCCAGGTGAAGGAAGCCTGGACCCTGGCGCGCCAACACGGCGCGCTGGGCAGCCGGCTCGACCGCCTGTTCCAGCAGAGCTTCGCGGTAGCCAAACGCGTGCGCACCGACACCCGGGTCGGCAGCAACCCGGTGTCGGTGGCCTCCACCGCGGTGCGGCTGGCGCAGAACGCCTTCGCCCGCCTGGCCGATTCCACCGTGCTGTTGGTCGGCGCCGGGGAAACCATCGAACTGGCCGCCCGCCATCTGAGTGAAGGCCGCGTGCGTCGGCTGCTGGTCGCCAACCGCACCCTGGCGCATGCGCAGGAACTGGCCAGCCGCCACGGCGGCTACGCCCTGCCTCTGGACGAACTGGAGCGCCACCTTGCCGAAGCCGACGTGGTGTTCTCGGCTACCGCCAGTCGCGAGCCGGTGATCCGCCACGACCAGGTCGCCGCCGCCCTGGCCGCGCGCCGGCACAAGCCGATGCTGCTGTTCGACCTGGCGGTGCCGCGCGATATCGACCCGCGGGTGGCCGAACTGCGCGACGCCTACCTGTACACGGTGGACGACCTGGAACGCGCGGTCGAAGACAACCGCAACCGCCGGCGCGAAGCGGCCGAGGCGGCCGAGGCGATCATCGACCTGCAGGTCGCGCGCTACATCGAGACCGTGCAGGCCAGCGGTCGCCAGGCCCCGCTGCTGCGCCTGCGCGCGCACGGCGACGCCGCCCGCGAAGACGTGCTGGCCAAGGCGCGCCAGCAACTGGCCAACGGCCGCGACCCGGCCGAGGTGATGGACTTCCTGGCCCATACCCTGACCAACCGCCTGCTGCATCCGCCGACCGCGGCGCTGCGCGAGGCCGCGCACAGCGGCGATGCCGAACTGGTGCGCGCCGCCGAACGCATGTTCCCCGCGCAAGCGCCCTATTCCCACCCCACGCCCGACGATGACGCCGACCCTGCGCCGAAAGCTTGAAGCGCTGGCCGAGCGCCGCGAAGAACTCGAACGCCTGCTCGCCGACCCCGACGTGGCGGCCGACAACGCGCGCTTCCGCGACTATTCGCGCGAATTCGCCCAACTCGAGCCGGTCGCCGTCGCCCTGGCCGGCGAAGCACGGGCGCGTGCCGACCTGACCGCCGCCGAAGCCATGCGCGGCGATCCCGAGCTGGCCGAACTGGCCGCCGAGGAGATCGCCGCCGCGCAGTCGCGGCTGGCCGAACTCGACGAGACGATGGCCCTGCTGCTGGTGCCGCGCGACGCCCGCGACGACGCCGACCTGTTCCTGGAAGTGCGCGCCGGCACCGGCGGCGACGAAGCGGCTATCTTCGCCGGCGACCTGTTCCGCATGTACGCGCGCTACGCCGAGCGCCAGGGCTGGAAGGTCGAGATCGAATCGGACAACCCCGGCGAGCATGGCGGCTACAAGGAGATCATCGCCCGCATCAGCGGCCGCGGCGCCTTCGCCCGGCTCAAGTTCGAATCCGGCACCCACCGTGTGCAGCGCGTGCCGGAAACCGAATCGCAGGGCCGCATCCACACCTCGGCGGCAACGGTGGCGATCATCGCCGACGACGAGGCGGTCGAGGATGTGCAGGTCAACCCGGCCGATCTGAAGGTCGACACCTTCCGTTCTTCCGGCGCCGGCGGCCAGCATGTCAACAAGACCGAGTCGGCGATCCGCATCACCCACCTGCCCACCGGCATCGTGGTCGAGAACCAGACCGAACGCAGCCAGCACGCCAACCGCGACAAGGCGATGAAGCGGCTGAAGGCGCAACTGCTGGAAGCCGAACGCAGCCGGCAACTGGCCGCGCAGGCCGAAAGCCGGCGCCTGCAGGTCGGCAGCGGCGACCGCAGCCAGCGCATCCGCACCTACAACTTCCCGCAGGGCCGGGTCACCGACCACCGTGTCGAAGGTCTGACCCTGTACGACCTGCCGAACATCCTCGATGGCGACCTCGACGAACTGGTCGATCGCCTGACCCGCGAGTATCAGGCCGACCAGCTGGCCTTGCTGACCCAGGCGGCATGAGGCGACAGCGGCGGTCGGCTCGCCCGCCCCGGCCGAATCGGGCATGCTTGCAAGCCACCTGCGAACGGAACCGCCGATGAGCAAACTCAAGCGCAAGCAGTACAACGCCCGGATGCAGTCGCTGCAGTTGGAACTGGGTTCCATGGCGCGCTGGGCCAGCCGTACCGGGGCACGCATCCTGGTGCTGGTGGAAGGACGCGACACCGCCGGCAAGGGCGGCACGGTCAAGGCGATCGCCGAGCACCTCAACCCCCGCCAGTGCCGCATCGTCGCCCTGCCCAAACCCAACGACCGCGAAGGCTCGCAGTGGTATTTCCAGCGTTACACCCCGCATCTGCCTGCCGCCGGCGAGATCGTGCTGTTCGACCGCAGCTGGTACAACCGCGCCGGCGTCGAGAAGGTCATGGGCTTCTGCAGCGACGCACAGCACCGCGCCTTCCTGAAACAGGCGCCGGTATTCGAGAAACTGCTGACCGACGACGGCATCCTGCTGTTCAAGTACTGGCTGTGCGTGGACCAGGCCAAACAGGAGGAACGCTTCGCCGAACGGCTGGAAGACCCGCTGAAAGGCTGGAAGCTGTCGCCGATCGACCTGGAAGCGCGCAAGAAGTACGACGACTACACCCGTGCGCGCGAGGCCATGCTGAAGGCCACCCACAGCCGGCATGCGCCGTGGACGCTGGTGGATTTCAACGACCAGAAGCTCGGCCGCCTGACCCTGATCGGCGACCTGCTGCACCGCCTGCCCGATGTGCACATCGACGAAGAAAAGCCCGAATACCCGCCATTGAAGGGCCGGCTGCGAAAGGAACGCTACGGGGAGCTGAAGCCGATCAAGGCCTCTGTCCCGTAAACCGCACGTTCAATCCGAATTCAGTCGTCGCTGCCAGAATCCGGGCTGTCATCCGCCACGGAAGTCGCGCCATGTCCTCTCGACTCATCGCTCCCGCCCTGCTGACCGTCACCCTGGCGCTGGCCGGCGTCGCCACCCCCGTCGTCGCACAGACCGTGGGCTACAACTTCCGTACCGGCGATGCCTGGGTCGACCTGCGCTTGGGCGAGATCAACGACTACGGTTCGCACCATCGCGATTCGTTCGTCGACGAGATGTATCGCCATTACGATGCGCCACGCTCGCTGGTCAACGAACTGTTCGGGCGCCACTGGTCGGCTGGCGACATCTACTATGCTTGCGCCATCGCCTCGCTGCTGCATCTGCCCTGCCTCGACGTGGTCCACGAATACGAACGCAATCCCGGCCAGGGCTGGGGCGCGCTCGCCAAGCGCATGGGCATCAAGCCGGGGTCGGCCGAATTCCACGCGCTGAAGAACGGTTTCGTGCGCAGCTACGACCAGTGGGGTCATCCGGTGGCACTGGACGATCATGGCCGCATCGACTGGTCCAAGCCGGCGCACGGCAAGGACAACCATTCCAGCCACTCCGGTCATTCCGCCGGCGCCTCCGGCAAGACCCCGCCCGGGCAGCAGAAGAAGCAGGACAAGGGCAAGGGGAAACCCTGAGTCCGGCTTCCCGCCGGTCAGATGGTGACGAACCCGTCTTCGACCGTTTCCGCCTGCGCATTGCTGCGCCCGACCGACTCGACCTGCGCCGCCGTCGGCCCGATCCACAGCCAGCGTTCCAGCGCATCGATGGCGGCAGCATCGCCGATGGCCAGCACTTCCACGCTGCCGTCGGCCAGGTTCTTCGCGTACCCGCGCAGGCCCAGGCGCAGCGCCTGCTTGCGGGTGGAAACGCGGTAGTACACACCCTGCACACGGCCGACGACGATGAAGCGTGCGGCGAGCCTCACGCCGACGGTTGCCCACCGGCGGCGACCGCGTCCTCGATTTCCCTGGCCGTGACCGGGCCGAGGAACTTCTTCGCCACCCTGCCATCGGGAGCGATCAGATAGGTCATCGGCAGGCCACGCGGGGTGGCAAAATCCGCCGGCGGCGCGAAGGTGTCGATGATCGCGACTGGATAGGCAACCGGACGCCCCTGCAGGAAAGCCTGCATGTCGGCAGCTTCGATTTCCTCGTAGGCCAGCCCGACCACCTCGATGTCGTCGCGACGCTCGTGCAATTCGGACAACTCGGGCATTTCCTTCAGGCACGGCGAACACCAGGTCGCCCAGAAGTTCACCACCACCCAGCGACCGCGATGGTCCGCCAGCACGTAGCGCGCGCCATCGACGGTAGCCAGATCAAGCGCGGGGATCTCGGCGGTGACGTCGCTGGCGGCAACCTGCCGGGGTTGCGAATCCGCGGGGGGTTCGGCGGTGGCCGTCGAAGGCGTTTCGCTGCAGGCCGAAACGGCCAGCAACAGCCCGCAAGCCAACAAGTGCAGTCTCATGCGGATTCCTCGCGTACATGGGTGTAGATATCGCCGACGCGCTGCTTCAGCAGGTCGCGCAAGGGCATGCGCAGCCGGTCCAGCGCCTGCAGCGCGTCCTGGCCAAGGGCATCGTCGCGCTGCGGCAGCACCGCTTCGGCGATCGGCAGACGCAGCTGGCAAGCTTCGTACAGTTCGGCTAGGGTCACGTCGTCCAGGTCGCGCGCCAGCAGCCATTCCTCTCCTTCGGTACTGCGGACCAGCTGGATCGACGACAGCTGGCCGAGGAACTGCTCGATCAGCGAATCGGTCAACATCGGTTCCAGTTCCAGGATCTCGTCGCTGTGCAGGCCGCGCCCGTGCACACGCGCCTGCTCGAACCTGCCCAGCATGCGCAACAGGCCGTAGACCTCGTAGCCGACCGGAAGCCGCATCGACAGCGGCTGGTAACGGAACGCCGAAATCGCCGAGGCGAACGACGCTCCCAGCAGGATCGTCACCCAGCACAGGTAGGTCCACAGCAGGAAGATCGGCGCGATGGCAAGCGCGCCATAGACCTTCTGGTAGGCGTTGAAACTGCCCAGATACGCACCCAGCCCCCACTTGATCAGTTCCAGCAGAATGGTCGCCAGCAGCGCGCCAGCGGTGGCGTAGCGCCATTTGACGTGCTGGTGCGGCACCACCCGGTAGATCGCGGTGATGGCGACGAACTGGATCAGCACCGGCGTCATGCCCAGCATGATCCGCTGCAGGGTCTTGCCTTCCTCGGTCGAGAACAGCGGCAGCGCGAACAGCTGCACCGACATCGCGAACGAAGCGGCCGCCAGCAACGAGCCCAGCGTCAGCACCGTCCAGTACACCAGGAAGCGGGAAATCTGCGGACGCGCGCCAACCACCCGCCAGATGCGGTTGAAGGCGCCCTCGACGCTGTTCAGCGTGATCAGCAGCGACACGATCAGGCCGACCGCACCGGCCACGGTCAGTTTGCCGATGTTGTCGGACAACCCGATCAGCGTGTTCATCACCGCACTGGCCGCGCCGGGCACGAAGTGGGAGAACACGTATTCGATCAGCTGGTCGCGCCACTGGTCGAACACAGGAAACGCCGACAGCACGCCCAGCACCACCATCGCCAGCGGCACCAGCGCGAACACCGTGGTGTAGGCCAGCGCGGCGGCCGCCTGGAACAGCCGGTCGTCGAGGAAGCGCCGGGCCAAGAAGCGGGCGAAGGTGCCGATGCGTTCGCGGTCGCGCAGGCGTTCGCTCCAGCGGTTGAGGGTGTCCAGCGGCTCCATCCGGCGAAGGGTAACCGATGCACGCAGTCGGCGATATCGACCATACTTGTGCCCTCTGGCGAAGATCGGGACAACGGACTTGGGCGATATCCTGGTGCTTTACTACAGCCGCGGCGGTTCGGTCGCGCGCTTGGCGCGGCAGATCGCGCGCGGCGTGGAGGAAGTGCCGGGCATGCAGGCGCGGCTGCGCAGCGTGCCACCGGTTGCCACGGTCACCGCCCGCGCCGCGCCACCGGTACCCGAAGATGGCGCGCCCTACGTGGAGCCGCAGGACCTGGCCGAATGCAGCGGCCTGCTGCTGGGCAGCCCGACCCGCTTCGGCAACATGGCCGCACCGCTGAAACATTTCATCGACGGCCTCGGCGCCGAGTGGGCCAGCGGCACCCTGGCCGGCAAGCCGGCGGCGGTGTTTACCTCCACCGCCACCCAGCACGGCGGACAGGAATCGACCCTGCTGAGCATGCAGATTCCGCTGCTGCACCACGGCTGTCTGATCGTCGGCATTCCCTTCACCGAACCGCAGCTCAACACCACCCGCAGCGGCGGCACGCCGTATGGCGCCAGCCACGTCGCCGGCGCCGACGACGAACCGGAACCCAGCGACGAGGAAGCCGCACTGGCGCGCGCGCTGGGCAAGCGCGTGGCCGAGATCGCCCAACGCCTGACAACCGCATCGTGAAGTTCGCACGGATCATGCTGATCGTGGCGCTGGCGGCGCTGGCGCTGCTGTACGCCTTCTGGTTCCGCGACGACAAGTACCGGCTGGCGGCGATGCTGGTGTTCGCGCTGCCGACGCTGCTGTGCCTGACCGGCGTGATGCTGGGGAGCGCGCGGGCAGCGTTCTGGGCCGGAGTGCTGGCGCTGTTCTGGTTCAGCCACGGGGTGATGGTGGCGTGGTCGCGGCCGGCCGAAGCGGCACAGGCCTGGGCCGAGATCGCGCTGTCGCTGGCCGTGATCACGGCCTCGAGCTGGCCTGGGCTGCGAGCGCGGTTCGGCCGCAGGCGACCGCCGGCGCCATAGCGCGGAGTAGAATCCGCTTTTGGCTGCATCCGGGTTCGCACTGATGATGGATGACCTGCTGATCGTCACCACCGGCGGCACGATCGACAAGATCTACTTCGACGACAAGTCCGATTACCAGATCGGCGAGCCGCAGATCGGCATGATCCTGCGCGAGCTGGGCGTGGGCTTCCGCTTCAGCGTGATCCCGATCCTGCGCAAGGATTCGCTGCACATCACCGATGCCGACCGCGAACTGGTCCGCGCCACCATCGCCGCACAGCCCACCCGCCACGTGCTGGTGACCCACGGCACCGACAGCATGGTCGCTACCGGCATGGTGCTGAGGTCGATCCCGGACAAGACCATCGTGCTGACCGGTGCGCTGAGCCCGGCACGTTTCCGCGGCTCGGACGCCGAGTTCAACATCGGCTGCGCGGTCGGCGCCGTGCAATCGCTGCCGACCGGCGTGTACATCGCCATGAACGGCCGGGTCTGGGACCCGGCCAAGGTGCGTAAGAACGTCGAAGCCAACCGCTTCGAGGCGGCGGAATAGTCAACCGGCGCCCGCAGGCGGCGGGTTGTCTCAATCGCGCAACTTGACCATCCAGCCGTGCCGATCCTCGGCACGACCGTACTGGATGTCGGTCAGCGCCTGGCGCAGCGCCAAGGTGGTCTCGCCAGCCGGCGCATTGATGTCACCGACGCTGAAATCCTCGCCCTTCAACTGACCAATCGGGGTGATCACCGCTGCCGTGCCGCAGGCGAACACTTCGGTCACCTCGCCCGAAGCCACGCCGTCTCGCCATTCGTCCAGTGTGACCTTGCGCTCCACGACTCGATGGCCGCGATCGCGTGCCAGCTGCAGCAGGCTGGAACGAGTGATGCCCTCAAGGATGCTGCCGGAGATCTCCGGGGTGACGATGCTGCCATCGCGATGGACCAAGAACACGTTCATCCCCCCCAGCTCCTCCAGGTACCGACCCTCGACCGGGTCGAGGAACAGCACCTGCGAACAGCCTTGCTCGTAGGCCTGCTGCTGCGGCAACAGCGAGGCAGCGTAGTTGCCGCCGCACTTGGCCGCGCCGGTGCCGCCCTTGGCCGCACGTGCGTAGTCGGTCGACAGCCAGATCGACACCGGCGCCACGCCCTTGGCGAAATAGGCACCGGCCGGGCTGGCGATCACGTGATAGCTGGCTTGATGCGCACCGCGCACGCCGAGGAAGGCCTCGGTGGCGATCATGAATGGGCGGAAATACAGACTGGTTTCCGGCTCGCCCGGCGTCCAGTCACCGTCCACCGCGACCAGTTGCCGCAACGACTCGACGAACTCGTCCACCGGCAATTCCGGCAGCGCCAGTCGCCGTGCCGAACGCTGCAGGCGCTCGCCATTGGCCTGCGGCCGGAAGGTCCAGATGCTGTCGTCGGCATGCCGATAGGCCTTGATGCCTTCGAAGATTTCCTGCCCGTAGTGCAGCACCGAGGCGGCCGGATCCAGCGACAGCGGCCCGTAAGGCATCACCCGCGCATCGTGCCAGCCGCCGTCCTTGCTCCAGTCGATGGCGACCATGTGATCGGTGAAGTGCTTGCCGAAGCCGGGGTTGGCCAGAACGGCGGCCCGCTCGGCGGCGCTGCACGGATTCGGATTGCGGGTGATCGTGTACGTCAGCATCGTGGTCTTCGCTGGTTGCGCGGAAAGACCATTAGGATACGCCTTCGCCCGGGCGAAGGCAGGGGCGACCCGGCGTCCGTCCGTTCAGAACATTCCGGTTTCCAGCCGCGCGGCCTCGGACATCATGTGCCGTCCCCACGGCGGATCGAATACCAGTTCCACGTCGGCCTCGGACACGGTCGGAATCATCTCCAGCTTGCTGCGCACGTCGTCGACCAGGATCTCGCCCATGCCGCAGCCCGGCGCGGTCAGGGTCATCTTCACCTCGACCTGGCGCTGGCCGTCCTCGCGCGCCTGCACCTCGGCCGAATAGATCAGGCCGAGATCGACAATGTTGAACGGGATCTCCGGATCGAAGCAGGTCCGCAACTGCCGCCAGACCAGCTTCTCAACCTCGTCGTCGCTGGCGTCAGCCGGCAGTTCCAGCGCCGGCGGCGGTTCCTTGCCGATGGCATCGCCATCCTTGCCGGCGATCCGGAACAGGTTGCCGTCCACGAACACGGTATAGCTGCCGCCCAACGCCTGGGTGATGTAGCCGTAGCTGCCCGCCGGCAGGGTCACGGCATCACCCTGCGGCACCATCACCGCCGGGCAATCGCGTTCGAATTGGACAGGTTCGCTGGCGCGGGAATACATGACGGACAGGTGGGGGCGGTGCTGCTTTGCACAAGCTGTCATCTTACCGTCTTACCCTTCCATACGGCGCGCCAAAGGGTATAAACGGGCTCGCCATGGCAGCTGTCGGCCCAAGGAGGACTGACAGCATGTTTCCCGGAATCCTCCCACGGAGAAGCCCCGCATGCCCCGCCCGTCGCCATTCCATCCGGTCTGTCTGCAACGCAGCGTCCTGTCGTTCGCCCTCGCCGCCAGCCTGACTGCACCCGCATGGGCGCAGCAGCTCCCCGCTGCGGATGATGCAACCGAGTTGGACCGCATCACGGTGACCGCACAGAAGCGCGAACAGCAGATCCAGGAAGTGCCGATCGCGATCAACGCCTATTCCGGACAGTTCCTGCAGGACAACGGCGTGCGCGACTACGGCGACCTGGGCAGCCTGGTGCCGGGCCTGGAAGTGCGCACGCAGAGCGTCAGCAACCCCAGCATCTCGATCCGCGGCATCACTGCCGACCTCGACGATCCGACCCAGGAGCCGCGCATTTCGCTGTTCCAGGACGGGGTGTCGATCAGCCGCTCGCGCGGTTCGTCGGTGGAGATGTTCGACATGGAACGGGTCGAGGTGCTGCGCGGCCCGCAGGGCACGCTGTTCGGGCGCGCCGCCGAAACCGGCGCCCTGCATTTCATCCAGAACAAGGCCCGCAAGGGTACGTCCGCCGGCTTCGAACTCGGCGCCGGCAGCGACGACCAGCGCCGGTTCACCGGCTACTACAACACCGATCTGGGCGAAAACGTGCAGGGCCGCATCGCCGCCTTCTACGAGACCCGCGATGGCTATGTGGAGAACCTGGACGGCGGCACCCTGCAAGGAAAGGACACCCGCGCCGTGCGCGGTTCGCTGCATTTCGACATCGGCAACTCCAGCGGCATGGACCTGATCCTGAACTACCAGAAGGACACCCCACCCGGCACCGCGTTCCGCAGCATGGTCATTCCCAACACCCGCGGCAGCCTGGACCCCTATGTGGCCAACTCGCAGCGCGGCGAGGCACTGGGCACCGACCGCGAGGTCTACGGCGCCACCCTGCTCGGCGATTTCGCCCTCAACGACGCCTGGACGCTCTCCAGCATCACTGGCTGGCGTCGTTACGACGGCATGGACATCTTCGATTCCGACGGCTCGCAGACCGATCTGATCGAATTCGACGAACATGCCTGGGGCCGCCAGCTGAGCCAGGAATTCCGCTTCGACTACGACAACGGCGGCGCACTGACCGGTTTCGTCGGCGGCTCGTATTTCGACGAAAAGGCCAGTCGCGACCTGACCTATCAGGGCGACGAGCGTCAGCTGTATGCACTGTATTCGTCTACGCTCAACGACACCGTGACCGGCATCCTCGATGCCACTTTCCAGGCGCCCCCGTACAACCTGGATGCGGCGACCGCCGCCGCGATCGCCGCGCAATACGCCGACCTGTACTACCCGATCACCTCGATCCTCAACGCCGACGCCAGCCCCAACACCTCGGTTACCTCGACCTGGCTGCCCGCTCCGGTGATGCCGCCTACGGCGACCAACCCGCTGGGCTTCCTGCCGATTCCGCTGAACCCGGCGCACATGGAAACCTTCGGCAACGACGTGGCCATCCGCGCCTTCGACCTGTTCGCCGATGGCACCTGGCGTTTCGACGACCGCTGGTCGCTGACCCTGGGTCTGCGCGCCACCCACGAGCAGGTCGAATACGGCTACCACGCCGACCCCGGCAACTACACCGGCCTGGGTTACCTGCTGTCCGGACGCGGCACGCCGGCCTGCGCCGATCCCACGGCCGCGTGCACCAACCTGCTGTACCCGGCCACGGCCGGACGCCTGAGCGACGAAGGCAGCTGGACCTCGTGGGTCGGCCGTGCGGTACTGGGCTGGCAGATCTCCGACGACATCAACAGCTATGCCAGCGTCTCGCGCGGACGCCGTCCCAACATGCTCAACGTCAACGATCTTGGCAGCGAGGAAGTATCGGCCGAAATCGTCTGGAGTTACGAGCTGGGCGTGAAGGGCGCGGCCGCCGACGGCCGTTTCGTCTACGACGTGTCGGCCTTCTATTACGACTACAGCAACTTCCAGGCCTCGATCACCAACGACGCGCCACCACCGTTCTTCATCACCGCCAATGCCGGCCGCGCGCATGCGCTGGGCGTTGAAGCCTCGCTGTTTACGCGCTTCAGCGAGCACTTCGGCGGCTACCTCAACTATGGCTACATCAAGGGCGGCTTCAACGCCTTCGACAAGGACGGCACCTACCAGGAACTGGCCGGCAACGCCTTCCGGCTGACACCGGAAAACTCGCTGGCGCTGGGTCTGGACTGGAGCATTCCGCTCGGCAATGACCGCAGCCTGTACCTGCGCCCGAGCTACAACTGGCGCTCACATGTGTATTTCACCGACGAGAACCAGGCCGGGCTGGAACAGGACGCCTACGGCCTGTTCAACCTGCGCGCCGGCATGCGCTTCGGCTCGCGCTGGGAGATCGGGCTGTGGGGCAACAACCTGGCCGATGAGGAATACCTGATCGACGCCGGCAACACCGGCGCGACCTTCGGCATTCCCACCGTCATCGCCGGCGAGCCGCGCAGTTATGGCGTCAACGTGATCGCCAGATTCTGAACCGGCTGGGACGATGCAGGGCGGGACGGTATCCTGTCCCGCCCTGCCGGAATCCCGATGCCGTCCTCCGAAACTCCACGCCCGCAGCGCTGGCTGATCCCGGCACTGCTGCTGCCAGGCATGGCCCTGCTGGCGCTGCTGTGGACGATGCTGGCACTGCAGCTTCAACGCCAATGCGGGTGGATGGCCGTCGTCGGCGCGGTGGATGCGGTGCTGCTGTTGCGACTGTCCGGCATGGCACCGGGGATGGCGCGCACGCTGCTGGCCGTGCTGGCGACCGCAGCGACCATTGCGCTGACCAACTGGGGCATCGCCGCGATGCAGATCGGCGCACCGATGGGGCTGGGGCCGCTGGATGCACTGCTGAAGATGGGTCCAGCGCTGGCCTGGCAGCTGGCCCAGCTCGCCAACGGTGTGCCAGAACGGCTGTGGTCGCTGGCGGCGCTGGCCGTGGCCGCTCTGCTCGGCGCCGGCCTCAGTGGCCGCCGTCGAGCGCCTTCAGCTCGCTGACCAGCGCATTGGCCATCTCGGAGCCGTCGCCGTACAGCATGCGGGTGTTGTCGGCGTAGAACAGCGCGTTCTCGATCCCGGCAAACCCGGTGCCCTTGCCACGCTTGATGACGATGGTGTTCTTCGAATTCACCACGTCCAGGATCGGCATGCCGTAGATCGGGCTGGCCGGATCGGTCTTGGCCACCGGGTTGACCACGTCGTTGGCGCCGATCACCAGCGAGACGTCGGTGTTGGCGAATTCGGGGTTGATGTCGTCCATGTCAGCGATCAGGTCGTACGGCACGCCGGCTTCGGCCAGCAGCACGTTCATGTGCCCCGGCATGCGTCCGGCCACCGGGTGGATGGCAAACTTCACTTTCACCCCGCGCTCGATCAGCTTCTGCGTCAGCTCCCAGATCTTGTGCTGCGCCTGCGCCACCGCCAGACCGTAGCCGGGCACGATCACCACGCGCTCGGCGTAGGCCATCATCGCGGCCACATCGCTTGCCTCGATCGGCTTCATCGAGCCGCCGATCTCCTGCATCGCCGCGCCACCGCCACCGAAGTTGGAGAACAGCACGTTGCCGATCTTGCGGTTCATCGCCTTGGCCATCAGCCGGGTCAGCAGCATGCCGGCCGCGCCGACCATGGTGCCGGCAATGATCAGCGCCTCGTTGCCCAGCACGTAACCCTCGAACGCCACCGCCAGGCCGGTGAAGGCGTTGTACAGCGAGATCACCACCGGCATGTCGGCGCCGCCGATCGGCAGCGTCATCAACACGCCCAGCGCCAACGCCAGCGCGAAGAACGCCACGATCCACGGCATTGCCAGCGTGGCCAGCGCCATCACCCCGCAACCGATGGCGGCCAGCGCGACCAGCGCGTTGAACCACTGCTGGCCGGGGAAGGTGTAGCGCTTGTCCATGCGCCCGTCGAGCTTGGCCCAAGCGATGATCGAGCCGGTCAGCGACACCGCACCGATCAACGCACCGATCACGGCCAGCGTCAGGGTGAAGGTCGAAGGCGCCGGTTCGCCTGAGGAATACCGCACCAGTTCCACCGCACCGATCGCCGCGGCCGAGCCGCCACCCATGCCGTTGAACAGCGCCACCATCTGCGGCATGTCGGTGATCGCCACCTTCCTGCCCCAGACCCAGTTCAGCGCCACGCCCAGCACGATGGCGACCAGCATCAGCGCGATGTTGTGCAGGCCGGGCAGGAAGAACGTGGCGAGGATTGCCAGCACCATGCCAACGCCCGCCCACTGGATGCCGCTGCGCGCGGTCTTCGGGCTGGCCATGCGCTGCAGGCCCAGCAGGAACAGGGTGGCGGCAATGAAATAGCTCAGCTTGACCAGGGTCAGGACGCTCACTTGGCGTCTCCAGGCTTCTTCGAGGACTTGAACATCTCCAGCATGCGCTCGGTGACCACGTAGCCACCGGCCGCGTTGCCGGCGCCCAGCAGCACGGCGACGAAGCCGATGGCCTTCTCGAGCGTGGTGTCGGCGTGGCCAAGCACCACCATCGCCCCGATCAGCACGATGCCGTGGATGAAGTTGGAGCCGGACATCAGCGGCGTATGCAGGATCACCGGCACCCGCGAAATGATCACGTGCCCGGCGATCGCCGCCAGCATGAAGATGTACAAGGCCACGAAACCATCGCTCATCGACTACCCTCCCGGATACGGTGCCTGGCCCGCATGATAACCGCCGGCTGAATTTCGTGGCGAGCGGTCAACCGGTTTCGCCTGCAAGCGTTCTACCGGTCGTGAACCCGCTGCAGACAGGGCCTAAGCTGTGTTGGTGAGCACCTCGACCGTTACCGAAGCCGAAACCCCCGTGCGGACGCAGCAGCCGGCCACGCTGGAGGCGTTTCTGGCCGGTGTCGGCACCCGTGCCTTCCGCTTCGCCGAATCCGGCCTGCGCCAGCGCGAGGATGCGCTGGACGCGGTGCAGGAGGCGATGATGAAGATGCTGGCCTATGCCGACCGCCCGGCCGAGGAGTGGACGCCGCTGTTCTGGAGCATCCTGCGCCGCAAGATGGTCGACCTGCAGCGGCGCGGCAACTTCCGCCTGCGCTTCCTGGTCCCGGCCAGCGAGCGCAGCGAAGACAGCCTGATCGACTGGGCCGACCCCGGCGCCGGTCCGTCGCAGGCGCACGACCAGCGCGAGGCCTACCAGCAGCTGGTCCGCGCCCTGCGCGGCCTGCCCGCCCGCCAGCGCGAGGCCTTCACCCTGCGCGTGCTGGAGGAACTGGACGTGGCCGACACTGCCCGGGTCATGGGCTGCTCGGAAGGCTCGGTCAAGACCCATCTGTCGCGCGCGCGCGACGCATTGCAAAAGCAACTGGAGGATTTCCGATGACTTCGGACATCGACAACGAACGCTTCGACGGCCGGATCCGGCAGCTGCATGCCGATGCGCTGGCGAACCTGTCGCCGCAGACCCTGGCCCGCCTGCGTACGGCGCGGCAGCAGGCCGGCGTCCCGACCCGCCGCCGGCACGGATGGCGCTGGTTCGCCGCAGCCGCGTTTCCGGCGCTGCTGGCGGTGGCCATCGGCGTGCAGTTCCTGCCGTCGGCGCCAACGCCCCAGACCGGCACGACCGTCGCCACCGAAACCGACGGCTATACCGGCCCGCTGGACGAGAACCCCGACCTGTACCTGTGGCTGGCTTCCGACCCGTCCTTGATGGCGGTGGAGTAAGGACATGAACCAATCCCTGCGCAATTTTCGAATCGTGGCCCTGGGCCTGCTGCTGGCCACCGGCCATGCAGTCGCCGGCGACCCGCAAGCCCTGCCCGAGTGGGACAAGCTGACGGCACAGCAACGCGAACAGCTGATCGCCCCGATCCGCGAACGCTGGGACAGCGAGCCGGAACAACGGACCCGCATGCTGGAGCACGCACAACGCTGGCAACGGATGACGCCCGAACAACGCGAGAAGGCCCATCGCGGCATGCGCCGTTTCGAGAAGATGTCGCCCGAACAGCGCCGCGAAGCCCGCGCCCTGTTCGAGAAGATGCAGGGTATGGGCGCAGAACAGCGCAAGCAGCTGGTGACCGAATGGAAGGCGATGACGCCCGAGCAGCGCCGCGCCTGGGTCGAACGCAACCCGCCGCGCGACCCGCCACCCGGCCCGCCGCCGCGCTGAGCCGCTCTCAGCCGGCCGCCGCCGGCACCCGCTCGGGCCAGACCGTCTTGGCCAGCAACTCGTCGTCCCAGTCGAAGGCGAGCGCGCCGTCCTTCAGCAACAACGAGACGAAGTTGAACACGTTGCGGGCGAACATCTCGCTGGCGTGCACCGCACCCATGCTGGCCAGGTCCAGCGGACCGGCGATTGTCACCCCACCCTGTTCGACCGTCTCGCCGGGGTGGGTCAGTTCGCAGTTGCCGCCGGTCTCGGCGGCCAGGTCGACGATCACGCTGCCCGGCTTCATGCCCGCGACCATCGCCGCGCTGATGATCTTCGGCGCCGGTCGTCCCGGCACCGCCGCGGTGCAGATCACCACGTCGATGCCCTTCAAGTGCTCGGCCAACCGACGCTGCTGTTCCGCACGTTCCTCGTCGGTCAGCTGGCGCGCGTAACCGCCTTCGCCTGCGGCGCTGACGCCGAGGTCAAGGAACCTGCCGCCGAGCGACTCGATCTGCTCGCGGGTTTCCGGGCGCACGTCGAAGCCTTCGATCTGGGCGCCGAGACGCTTGCCGGTGGCGATGGCCTGCAACCCGGCCACGCCGGCGCCGACCACCAACACCTTGGACGGCCGGATGGTGCCGGCGGCGGTGGTCAGCATCGGGAAGAAGCGCGGCGCCAGCTGGGCGGCGATCAGGGTGGCCTTGTAGCCGGCCATACCCGCCTGCGAACTCAGGATGTCCATCGCCTGCGCGCGCGTGGTCCGCGGCAGGCGCTCCAGCGGGAAGGCGACGATGCCGCGGTCGCGGATCGCCTGCGCACGCACCTCGTCGGCCTGCGGATGCAGGGCACCGACCAGCACCGCGCCCGGCTTCAGGCCGGCGATCGCCGCCGCCGATGGCGGCTGCACGCACAGCACGATGTCGGCTTCATCCAGCGCCAACGCATCCACGACCTGCGCTCCGGCTTCGGCATAGGCAGCATCGACGAAACCGGCCGCCTGCCCGGCGCCGCGTTCCACCGCAACCGTTGCGCCTGCAACCGTCAGCTTCTTCACCGTCTCCGGCGTGGCCGCCACGCGCCGCTCGCCCGACGCTGTTTCCTTCAGTACCGCTACCCGCACTGCCATATCCGCCTCGCCGCATCCACGCACAGGGGGCAGATGCTAGCAAAGCCGCCGCTGCCGCAGGCGTTTTCCGGACGAATCAGGCGACGGCCTTGCCGGTATCCAGGCGATCGATCACGCCCTGCATGGCGGCGTCGAAGGCGTCTTCATCCTCGTGCTTGCGTAGCCGACCCATGCGCACCATCACCGCCAGTTCTTCCGGCGAGGCCACGCAGAAACGCACGCCACGCTTGTTGACGAACAGCAGGCGCGAGGAAATCGGGCTGACCCAGGACAGCTTGCCGGCCTGGACCTTGTTGTCCTTGTCGATGAAGTCCAGCCAGGTGCCCAGCGGCAGGTGGCGGAAATGGTCGGCGTCGGTGCTGTCGAACTCGTCGAGCAGATCGGTGCCGCCGACCAGCTGGATGACCGTGCTGTCCTCGCTCTGCGCCGGGCGCGGCAAGGCCACCTGCGGCAGTTCCGGCAGCCGCTTCTCCAGGTCCGGACGCGAAGCCGCCACCGCCTGCAGAGTGTCGTGCAGCGCATCGATGGCGGTGCTGGCCGCATCGGCGTTCATGCCGACGCTGGCGAACACCTTCTGCAGCTGCGGGCGCCAGGCCTGCAACCACGGCTTGCCGACGAACTGCATCTGCGCCTCGCCCAGTTCCTGCAGGACACCATCGGCCAGGGCCAGCGATTCGGCCAGGGTCGGGCCGTCCTCGCCCTCGCGCAGCACCGCCATCGCCGCATGGTGGGCCCAGGGCTGGCGCAGGAATTCCTCGATCGCCCCCGGCAGCCTGCGCCCGTCCAGGCGCGCGCCGAGTTCGCTGTCGATCCGGGCGCGCGCGGCCTCCAGTTTCTCCTGCCCGCGCTGGATCTCGGTCGCGCGCCGTTCGGCGATCTCGATCCGGCGCCGGTGCTGGGCCAGGAAGTCGCGGAATTCCTCTTCCAGCATCATGAAGATGGCCAGGTTCTCGTTGAACTCGGCCACCAGCCGGTCGACGACCTCTTCGACCTTGGCCATCAGCGTGCGTTCGGCGGCGCTCTCGCCACTGTTGCCTTCGCAGGCCTCGGCCAGCGCGTTCAGCAGGCGCCGCGCCGGATGGGTCTTCTGCACGAACATGCGCCGGTCCAGCAGCGCGACTTTGACGAACGGCACCACCAGCCGACCGATCAGTTCGCGCGGCCGGCCCTCGAGGTCGCGCTCGTCCATCATCACGTCGAACAGCATGCCGACCAGGTCGATGGCATCCTCGTCCAGCGGCGCCAGCTTGGTCGCCGACGTGTCCATTCCAATCTTGCTCGCGCTGTTCAGCACTTCGTTCTTGAGCCGCTGCGACAGCGATTCGCTGGTGTCGCCGATCGCCGCGCGCAAGGTGGCGCTGGGCGCGGACTGCAACAGCGACAGCACCGACATCATCTCGGTCTGCGACATCGCCCGTTGCTGCGCCACGTCCTCCACGACCGGTGCATGGCTGCCGCGCGACTCCTGCAGCAGCTGGTGCAGGGCCTGCAGCAGCAGGTCCTGCGCTTCGTTGCCACCGACCACGGCCGACGGGGGCGCGCCGACGGCAGTCGAGCTGCCTTCGGCATGGGCATCGCGGAAGGCGGCGATGCGGCTGTGGAAGCGTTCGGCCCACATCGGCGCGAACATCTCCTCGGCCGTGGCCTCGGCATAACCGCCCCCGGCGTCGGCATCAGCATCCTCGGGCTCGCCGGCCGGCGCCGGCATCGACGCGGCCCGCGATACCCGCCGCTGCGCCGCCGGCATTTCCGGGATCACGCCGGCCTTCTCCAGCCGGCGGTCGAACTCCTCGTAGTAGCGGCCCATGCCGGGCACCAGCAGGCGCTCGCACAGCTTGACCACCACCAGCCGGACCTCGAGCATCAGCTCGCAGGTGGCGAACGCTTCCTGCACGGCCTGGCCGACGTGGCCGGGGCCGATCGGATTCTGCTGCGCATCCAGTTCGGACAGTCCGGCGATCCATGCCAGCCGCCGGTCCAGCCTCGCCAGCACCGGCTTGTGTTCGCGCTGGATCACGCTGGCCAGATTGTGCGCGGCCAGTCGCGATTCCAAGTCCTGCTCGGACACCAGGCTCAGGTCCTGGCTGTCCGCGGTCGCGGTCTGAACGCTGTCGATCGACAGCGGCTGCCCGGACTCCAGCGCGGCCCAGGCCCTGCGCAGGTGCTCGTCGAAACGGGAGGCGATCTCGTCGCGGCGGCGGCGCAGTTCGCGCATGCCGTCGAGGAAGTGCATCTGGTTGGGGCCGGCACGCTCGGCGCGGTCGAACAGCGCGTCGTCGAAGCGCCCCAGCGAGGCGACGAACAGGCTGGTCAACGGCGA
Source organism: Pseudoxanthomonas kalamensis DSM 18571 (assembly GCF_010211745.1). GTDB lineage: Bacteria > Pseudomonadota > Gammaproteobacteria > Xanthomonadales > Xanthomonadaceae > Pseudoxanthomonas_A > Pseudoxanthomonas_A kalamensis. The sequence continues at coordinate 26,617 of NZ_PDWQ01000006.1, forward strand.
AATCGCGCCCTCGCGCGCCCACTCGAGAATCCTCGGGTCGCGGCGATCCGTGACGGCGGCTGTCTGGTCCGGCATGCGCAAGGCTCCCCCCTGCGGATGAACTCGTGTCGCCCGGGCCGAACCACAACCCGGTACCCGGGCATTCTATGGAGTTTTGCAGTGCAATATCCGTGATCGGATGGGCAGTTCGGCGCTCTCCCGGCATTCCGATACGAGCTGTAACGCGGATTCGGTCAGGCAGCGTCCAGGCGATCGACCACGCCCTGCATGGCGCTGTAGAAGGCGTCCTCGTCGCGATGCTGGCGGACCCGCTGCAGCTTGGCCAGCGCCGCCAGCTCCTCGGGCGAGGCGACGCAGATGCGCGCGCCGGTGCGGCTGACGAACATCCGCTTGGACGAGATCGGGCTGATCCACGACAGCTTGCCGGCCTGCACGCGGTTGTTGCGGTCGACGAAGTCCAGCCAGCTCCCCAGCGGCAACTGGCTGAAGTACTCGGCGGTGACCGTGTCGATCTCGACCTCGGCCCGGGCGTCGGCTTCCAGGCTGCCTTCGACCGGCGCGGGTGCGGGCGCCTCCGCGCTCAGTTGCTGCACCGTCGCGGCGGCGTCGGCCGATGCCGCCGAGCCGAGTTCGGCCACCAGCCGGGCCTTGATGTCGCGGATATCGGCCGGATTGCGGCCCTGCGCGATCCATGCCGGCTGCAACCAGTCCAGCATCGCCTGCCAACCGCCGGCGTCTTCGGCGCCCTTGACCGAGCCCTGCGCCTGCAGCAGGCCATCCAGCAGGGTCGTTCCGGCCTGCGCGCGCCCGCGCGCCTGCATGCCCGCCGCGTACGGCACCCAGTCGTCCAGCAGGCACTGCATCAGCGGCAACGGCAGGCTGCGCCCGGCCAGCTTCTGCTGCAGAAGTTCGCGTGCCCAGGCCTGCGCGTTCAGGGTCGCCTCGGCCAGACGCTCGCGTTCGGCCGTTTCGCGTTCGATTTCTTCCGTCTCGGCACGATAATCGGCGTAACTGGCATTGAAGTCGGCGCGCAATCCGCGGAACACCGCCTGACTCTCGTCGAACTGCTCGATCAGCCGGCTGATGGTCTGCTCGACCTGTTTCAGCACGTCCTGTTCCGGCGCGGTCTGGCCGCTGTTGCCGTCGCAGGCGTCGACCAGGATGTTCAGCAGCCGCCGCGCCGGATGGGTCGACTGCAGGAACAGTTGCCGATCCTGCAACGCGACCTTGGCCAGTGGCGCCATCAGCTTGCCCAGCAGCAATTGCTGGCGCGGTTCCAACTGGCTTTCCTCGAAGATCACCTGGAACAGCATGCCGACCAGGTCAATGATGTTCTCGTCCTCGGCCGACAGCCGCACCGCGCCCGGTTCCACCCCGAGCCGGGTCACGGTCTGCAACAGTTCCTGCTTGAAGTGTTCCAGCAGGTGCTCCAGCGGCTGCATCATCGCCGCCAGCACCGGTTCCGGCGCGATCTGCATCAGGGTCAACGCGGAGACCAGTTCACGCTGGCCCAGCACGTTCTGCGGGCCGCGCGCGGTCACCAGCGTGCGTTCGCCGGCCTGTTCGCGCAGTCCGCGCGATTCCTCCAGCAGGGCATGCAGTTCCGGCGGCAGGGTGGGCGCCTTGTCCGCGTCGGCAGCCGGCTTGGCCGAACCGGGGGCGCCGACCACGCCCTCCCATTCGACGAAGAACCGGGTCAGCCAGTCCGGTTCGGGTTCCTGGGTCTCCTCGGAACTGGGGATGGCGCTACCGCGCCGGCTGCGCGCGGTCAGGCTGTCGGGATTGCCGAATTCGCGGACCAGGCAACTCAACACCGTTTCGTAGATCGGTCCGAGCAGTTCGACCAGATCGCGTTCGCAGCACTCGACCATCAGCCGCCGCACCGGGCCGGGCACGTCGATCACGACGAAGGCGCGGTACACGGCCATGGCGATCTGCAGCGGCGAGAACGGGTGGCCTTCGGCATGGATGCGCAGGCCGGGATCGACCCAGCTCAGATAGCCGTTCAGCGCCAGCAGCTCGGACTTCCACTCGCGCGCCAGCGATTCGGCCAGGTGCCCGGTCGCCAGTTGCACTTCCAGCTGGTCGTTCTGCACCAGTCCCAGATCCGACGCCTCGTCGTCGAACGCCAGTTGGGTCGGCAGCGCCTCGCCGGATTCGAGCGCCTGCCAGGCGCGCACCAGATGGGTCCGGTACGCGGCCAGCATGGCGTCGCGGCGCTGGCGCACGGCGAACAGGCCTTCCTGGACCGGGCCACGGTCCATCTCCAGACGCTCGGCGCGCTCCAGCACGCTCTCGCGCAGGCCGTCGATGACATCGGTGAACGCATCCTGCAACGGCGGCAGCACCGTCTCCCTGAGCAGGGTCAGCAGACGCTGGTTCGAGCTGTCCGGTTTGTCGGGCGATACATTCGACGGCACGTAAGCAGACATCCTGTGGCTTGGGGACGGCGCAAATCGGCGACGCTACACTGTGGCATCCAGCCCGGTAGCCCGTCGTGAGCGTGGCGCAATTTGCCGGCCTTCACAAGCAAAGTGTGACCGAAACAGAACAATACCGCCCCCGCATGACGACTGACGACCCCCTGCACTTCCTGCTCGCCCGGCGTTCCGTGCCTTCCCGCCAGCTCGGCGAGCCCGGCCCCGACCACGCCACCCTGCAGCGCATGCTGCAGGCCGCCGTGCGGGTGCCGGACCACGGCAAGCTGGTGCCGTTCCGCTTGCTGGCCATCGCCGGCGACGACCGCCTGGCGCTGGGCGAATTCCTGGCCGCGCGCAGCCTGCAACGCGATCCGCAGGCGCCGACGGCGGCGGTGGAAAAGGACCGCCAGCGGTTCTCGTTCGCCCCGCTGATCGTGGCCGTGGTCGCCCGCTCGGTTGCCCATCCCAAGGTTCCCGAGCAGGAACAGTGGCTGACCGCCGGCAGCGTCTGCTTCGCTCTGCTGCAGGCGGCGCAGGCGCTGGGTTACGGCGCGCAATGGCTGACCGGCTGGGCCGCCACCGACCCCGCCGTGCTGCATCACCTCGGGCTGGCCGAAGACGAGGGCATCGCCGGCTTCATCCATATCGGCACGCCGAAGCTGGAGGCCCCGGAACGCGACCGCCCGGACCCGGCGACCCTGTTGCAATGGTGGGACGGGGGCGCGGCGGCGTGAGGCGCATGCGCAGGCCCGCATGACCGCGAAACCGTCCCTGCACCTGGTCGATGCCAGCCTGTACGTGTTCCGGGCCTGGCACTCGATGCCCGACCAGTTCCACGATGCCGAGGGCTGGCCGACCAATGCGGTGCACGGTTTCGCCCGCTTCCTGCTCGAACTGCTGGAACGCGAGCGGCCGCGGCACATCGCGATCGCCTTCGACGAGGCGCTGGACAGCTGCTTCCGCAATCGCCTGTACCCGGACTACAAGGCCAACCGCGAGCCGGCGCCGGACGAACTGCGCCGCCAGTTCGCCCACTGCAAAGCACTGTCCGCGGCACTGGGGCTGAACGTGCTGGCGCACGGCGAATACGAAGCCGACGACCTGATCGGCTCGGCCCTGCACGCCGCGCGGCCGCGCGGTTTTCGCGGGGTGATCGTCTCGGCCGACAAGGACCTGTCGCAGCTGCTGCACGAACACGACGAGCAATGGGATTTCGCCCGCGGCCAGCGCTGGGGCGCGGACGGGGTGAAGGCGCGCCACGGCGTGCACGCGCACCAGATCGCCGATTACCTGGCGCTGTGCGGCGACGCCATCGACAATATCCCCGGTATTCCCGGCATCGGCAGCAAGTCGGCCGCGGTGCTGCTGGCGCACTTCGGCGACCTCGACAGCCTGCTGGCGCGCGCCGACGAGGTCGCCTTCCTGCGCCTGCGCGGCGCCGCGCAGATGGCCGTACGTCTGCGCGAGCAGCGCGAACAGGCCCTGTTGTGGCGGCAGCTGACCACCATCGCCCTCGACGCGCCGCTGGACGGGGTCGAAGACGACTTCGCCCGCGCCGACGCCGATGCCGACATGCTCGACGCACTGGCCGAGGCCCTGCGCTTCGGCCCGATGACCCGGCGCCGCTTGCGCCAGGCCGCCGGGCTCGAACCGGCCGGCTGAGTCGCACGACCACGTTCACCTGATTCGCATTTCACGGACCGCCACGCCATGGACAACCGCAAGACCACCGCGCCACACACCGTTTTCGAGGGCAAGTACCTGCGCATGGTCGTGCGCGGCAACTGGGAATACTGCGAGCGCACCCATGCCGGCGGGCTGGCCGCGATCATCATCGCGGTCACCCCAGACGACAAGGTGGTGTTCGTCGAACAGTTCCGGGTGCCGCTGCAGGCGCCGACCATCGAGATGCCGGCCGGGCTGGTCGGCGACATCCACGCCGGCGAATCGATCGAAGTCTCGGCGATCCGCGAGCTGGAGGAGGAAACCGGCTGGACCGCCGAACAGGCCGAAGTGCTGCTGATCGGACCGACCTCCTCGGGCAGCAGCAGCGAGAAGATCGCCTTCGTCCGCGCCAACGGGCTGCGCAAGGTCGGTCCGGGCGGCGGCGACGGTGACGAAAACATCACCGTGCATGAAATCCCGCGCGCGCAGGCCGCCGCCTGGCTGGTGCAGAAGCTTGGCGAAGGCTACGAGCTGGACGCCAAGCTGTGGGCCGGACTGTGGATGATCGAGCACAACCTGGACGGCAGTCGCCGCCAGGCTTAATCGCGGCTGAGTCGTTCCGCTCAGGCGGTCATCGCAACTGCCACTGATGCGTTTCCTGCGTGCCCCCCGCCCGCCGGAGTCCCTGTCTTGACCTTCTCCCGACTCAGCTTGACCTTGCTGGCCCTGCTGGCCGTGTCCTCCCCCTCATCGGCCCAGGAGAGCGCCGCGTCCGCCTCCGGACAATGGCAGCCCGACAGCAAGCAGAATGACAAGTTGTTCAAGGAAGCGGAGAAAGCCTTCAAGAAGGCTGCAAAGGAAATGCAGCCTCCCGAAGGCAGGCAGGGCGGTCCACCCCCTAGAGGTGGACCCGGCGGGGACCGGGGTGGCGGCGGTGGCCCGCCTCCCAATGGCGGCGGCATGGGCGGTGCGCCCGGCGGCGGTGCAGGCGGTCCTCCCGGCGGTGGCCCGCCCCCGGGCGGCGGACGGCGTGCGAAACCCAGCTTGTCGGGCCTGCTGCCGGCCGAGCTGGCATTCGCCGCGCCAAGCCAGGACAGCCTGATCCTGCAACGCATGCGCCAAGCCATGGTGTTCGGCCGTGGTGAAAGCGCAAGCGTGGTCATTGTCCCGTTCGAAGACCAGACCGCGCTGGGCAATGGCGTCACGGTGAAAATGACCGAGACCGATGGACAGCCCGAATTGCAGGCAACTACGCCGAACGGACTGCTGGTGAGCTACCGCTACCAGATCGACACCGACGGCACCCTGCGCGTGCACATCAACATTTCCGGCGGTCCGATGCCACGCGGCGGTTTCGAACTGGAACGCGTCTACCGGCGGATGCAGGTCGACGTGTCGGCACCGGAACGGGCCGGCGGCTGAACCCGAATCGCGCCGACCCGGATCAGGCCTTCTTCAGGAACTCGGTCCGCAACACCAGGCCTTTGACCTTGTCGGCGTTGCACTCGATCAGATCCTCGTCGTCGGTCAGGCGGATGTTCTTGACCAGGGTGCCGCGCTTGAGCGTGACCGAGGTGCCCTTGACCTTCAGGTCCTTGATCACGGTGACCGAATCACCGTTCTGCAGCACGTTACCGTTGCTGTCCTTGACCACGATTTCGTCTTCGTCCGACATGCCGTCTCCGTAGGGCGGGCCCAGGCCCGCCGGCTGTGTGGGTGTGGGGAAATGCCCGGCGCGGCACGCTCAGGCGAAGGCGTCGGTGGCGCGTACCAGCGCATCGACGTGCTCGGGCTCGAAGGCCGAATGGCCCGAAGTCGGGTTGATCTCCAGCGTCGATTTCGGCCAGGCCTTGTGCAGGTCCCAGGCGCTCTGCAGCGGGCAGACCACGTCGTAGCGGCCGTGCACGATGGTGCCGGGGATCTCGGCTATGCGGTGTGCGTCGCGCAGCAGCTGGTCCTCGACCTCGAAGAAGCCGCCATTGACGAAGTAGTGGTTCTCGATGCGAGCGAAGGCCAGCGCGAAGCGCGCGTCCTGGTGGCCGCTGACGAAATCCTCGTCCACCCGCAGGAACGAGGTGGCGCCTTCCCACACGCTCCAGGCACGCGCCGCGGCCAGGCGGGCCGCCTCGTCGTTGCCGGTCAGGCGGCGATGGAAGGCCGAGATCAGGTCGTGGCGCTCGACCGGCGGGATCGCGGCGATGTAATGCTCCCATGCATCCGGGAACAGCCGGTTGGCGCCTTCCTGGTAGAACCACTCCAGCTCCCAGCGGCGCAGCATGAAGATGCCGCGCAGGACCAGTTCGGTGACCCGCTCGGGATGCGTTTCGGCATAGGCCAGCGCCAAGGTCGAGCCCCAGCTGCCGCCGAACACCTGCCAGCGCTCGATGCCCAGCTTCTGCCGCAGCTTCTCGATGTCCCCGACCAGGTGCCAGGTGGTGTTGTCGACCAGGTCGGCGTGCGGGGTGGAGCGGCCGGCGCCGCGCTGGTCGAACAGCACGATGCGGTACTTGGCCGGGTCGTGGAAACGGCGCATGTTGGCACTGCAGCCGCCACCGGGACCGCCGTGCAGCAGGACCACCGGCTTGCCCTCGGGATTGCCGCACTGCTCGTAGTACAGCGTGTGACGTTCGTCGACTTTCAGGGTGCCGGTTTCGTACGGGGCGATCTCGGGATACAGCGTGCGCATGGCAGGTCCGGTGCGGAATACGCGCCCATTTTACCGTAGGGCGGGCCCCGGCCCGCCACACAGGCTCCGCGCACATGTCCCGCAGCCTGCCACCGCTTCAACCGATGCGCCCCAGCGTCACCCGGTCGCGGTCTTCCAGATCGCGTTGCGTGGACACCTCGACGAAACCGGTGGCGTGCAGCAGCGCACGCACCGCCGCGCCCTGCTCCAGGCCATGTTCGAGCAGCAGCCAACCGTCATGTACCAGATGCCGCGGCGCATCGGCGACGATGCTGCGGATCGCCTGCAGGCCATCGGCGCCGGACGCCAGCGCAGCGGCCGGTTCGTGCGGCAGGTCGCCCTGCCGCAGATGCGGATCGTCTTCGGCGATGTACGGCGGATTGCTGGCGATCAGGTCGAAGCGCTCGCCGCCCAGCGCCGTGCACCAGTCGCCGCGGCGGAACCAGACATTGTCGATGCCGTTGCGGCGCGCATTGTCGACCGCGACACCCAGCGCCGGCCCGCTGACATCGGTCGCCACCACCGTCGCCAGCGGCCGCTCGCGAGCGATCGCCAGCGCCACCGCGCCGCTGCCGGTGCCCAGGTCGGCCACCCGCAGCGGGTGCTCCTGCGACAGCCGCTGCAGGGCCAGTTCGACCAGCAACTCGGTTTCCGGGCGCGGGATCAGGGTCGCCAGCGTGACCGCTAGGTCCAGGCTCCAGAAACCCTGCCGCCCCAGCACGTAGGCCAATGGCTCGCCGGCTTCGCGGCGCTGCAACAAGGCTTCGAAACGGTCCACAGCCGTATCGGCCAGCACCTCGTCGGCATGCGCGAACAGCCAGGCACGCTCGCAGCCCAGCGCCTGCATCAGCAATAGTTCCGCCTGATGGCGCGGTGCATCACCGGAAATCCGTCCAACCGCCCGTCGAACCAGCGCGGCTGGGGTGTTCATGGCCATGTCATTCATCGTGGTTATTGATGGCCCAAGGTTCAGGTTCCGTCAATCAATAGTTTTAATCTATTGATATGATTCCACTAATCAATTTGATGAATCGATTGACGGCGCCTACCATAGTTGTCGTCCTCCCTCCCATCCACCCCTGACAACACAAGGAAAACCCATGTCGCTGATCAATACCCAGGTGCAGCCGTTCAAGGTCAATGCCTTCCACAATGGCGAGTTCATCGAAGTCACCGATGAAAGCCTGAAGGGCAAGTGGTCCGTGCTGATCTTCATGCCGGCCGCCTTCACCTTCAACTGCCCGACTGAAGTGGAAGACGCCGCCGACAACTACGCCGAGTTCCAGAAGGCCGGCGCCGAGGTCTACATCGTCACCACCGACACCCACTTCTCGCACAAGGTCTGGCACGAAACCTCGCCGGCCGTGGGCAAGGCCAAGTTCCCGCTGGTCGGCGATCCGACCCACCAGCTGACCCACGCTTTCGGCGTGCATATCGAGGAAGAAGGCCTGGCCCTGCGCGGCACCTTCGTGATCAACCCGGAAGGCGTGATCAAGACGATGGAAGTGCACGACAACGCCATCGCCCGCGACGTGTCCGAGACCCTGCGCAAGCTGAAGGCCGCGCAGTTCGTCGCCGCGCACCCGAACGAAGTGTGCCCGGCCAAGTGGAAGGAAGGCGCGCAGACCATCGCGCCGTCGCTGAAGCTGGTCGGCAAGATCTGATCCGGCTCGCCGGAGCGGGCGCGACGCCCGTTCCGGCACCCCAGCTTCGCTGGCGCATGGGCTTGTCCGCAGGCCCATGCACCAGCGGCACTGATGCAACGACTCTCCCCCCCAAGGATCCCCCATGCTCGAGCAAGACCTCAAGGCCCAGTTGCAGGAATACCTGGGTATGCTGCGCCAGCCGATCCGGCTGATCGCCTCGCTGGACGACGGCGCCGCCTCGCAGGAGATGCGCGCGCTGCTGCAGGACATCGACAGCCTGTCCGACAAGGTTTCGCTGGATGTCTCCGGCACCGACGCGCGCAAGCCCTCGTTCGTGATCGCCCGCGAAGGCGAAACCAACGGCGTGCGTTTCGCCGGCCTGCCGCTGGGCCACGAGTTCACCTCGCTGGTGCTGGCCCTGCTGTGGACCGGCGGCCACCCGCCCAAGGTCGAGCAGGAAACCCTGGACGCGATCCAGGCGCTGGACGGCGACTTCGACTTCGAGGCCTACATGTCGCTGAGCTGCCACAACTGCCCGGACGTGGTGCAGGCGCTGGCGCTGATGGCGATCGTCAACCCGAAGGTGAAGACCACGGTGATCGAGGGCGGTGCCTTCCAGCAGGAAGTCGAGGCGCGCGAGATCATGGCGGTGCCGATGGTGTTCCTCAACGGCGAGATGTTCGCTTCCGGCCGCACCTCGCTGGAAGAGATCGTCGCCCGGCTGGATACCGGTACGGCGCAACGCGAAGCGGCCAAGCTCGATGCGCGCGCGCCCTACGACGTGCTGGTCGTCGGCGGCGGCCCGGCCGGCGCCGCGGCGGCGGTGTATGCCGCGCGCAAGGGCATCCGCGTCGGCGTGGCCGCCGAGCGCCTGGGCGGCCAGGTCAACGACACCCTGGCCATCGAGAACTACATCTCGGTGCTGGAAACCGACGGCCCGGCGTTCGCCGCCGCACTGGAAGCGCAGGTGCGCCACTACGATGTGGATGTGATGAACCTGCAGCTCGCCGAACAGCTGGTGCCTGCTGGCGAACCCGGCGGCCTGATAGAGGTGAAGATGGCCAACGGCGGCGCTTTGAAGGCGCGCAGCGTGGTGCTGTCGACCGGCGCGCGCTGGCGCAACATGAACGTGCCTGGCGAGGCCGAGTACCGCACCAAGGGCGTCGCCTACTGCCCGCACTGCGACGGCCCGCTGTTCAAGGGCAAGGATGTAGCGGTGATCGGCGGCGGCAATTCCGGCGTCGAGGCCGCCATCGACCTGGCCGGCGTGGTCCGCAACGTGACCCTGCTGGAGTTCGCCGACCAGCTGAAGGCCGACCAGGTGCTGGTGGACAAGCTGCGCAGCCTGCCCAACGTGACCATCCACGTGAACGCGCAGACCACCGAGGTGGTCGGAGACGGCCAGAAGATGACCGGCCTGCGCTGGCGCGACCGCGTCGGCGGCGGCGAGCACGAAGAGGCCTTGGCCGGCGTATTCGTGCAGATCGGACTGGTGCCGAACACCGAATGGCTGAAGGACACGCTGGAACTGAGCCGTTTCGGCGAGATCGTGATCGACGCCAAGGGCCAGACCAACGTGCCAGGCGTGTTCGCCGCCGGCGACTGCACCACGGTGCCGTACAAGCAGATCGTGATTGCCGCCGGCGCCGGCGCTACCGCCGCGCTCAGCGCCTTCGACCACCTGATCCGCAGTTCGGTCCCGGCCGCAGCGGAAGCCAGGGCGGCCTGAACGGGGCCGCCGGGCACCATCGACTAGGCTTGCCACCATGAACCTGCGCGATCTGAAATATCTGGTGGCCCTGGCCGAGCACAAGCATTTCGGCAAGGCCGCGGCCGCCTGCTTCGTCAGCCAGCCGACCCTGTCCACCCAGATCCGCAAGCTGGAAGAGGAACTCGGCGTGGCCCTGGTGGAACGCGCGCCGCGCAAGGTCATGCTGACCCCGGCCGGGCACGATGCCGCCGACCGCGCGCGCCGCATCGTCGCCGAGGTCGAACAGATGAAGGAGGCGGCGCGACGCAGTCGCAATCCCGAGGCCGGCACGGTGCGGATGGGCATCTTCCCCACTCTCGGCCCGTACCTGCTGCCGCACGTGGTGCCGCGCATCCGCGAACGCTTCCCGCAGCTGGAGCTGCTGCTGGTCGAGGAAAAAAGCGACCTGCTGCTGGAACAGCTGCGCGAAGGCAAGCTGGATGCGGCGTTGCTGGCGTTGCCGTTGCACGACGACCAGTTGCACGTCGAGTTCCTGTTCGAGGAAGCCTTCCTGCTGGCGGTGCCGGCGCAGCATCCGCTGGCCGCGCGCGATTCGCTCGACCTGGATGAACTCTCCGACCTGCACCTGCTGCTGCTGGAAGACGGCCACTGCCTGCGCGAGCAGGCGCTGGACGTGTGTCGGCTGGCCGGCGCCAGCGAGAAATCCGAGTTCCGCGCCACCAGCCTGGAAACGCTGCGGCAGATGGTCGCGGCCAATGTCGGCATCACCCTGCTGCCGAACCTGGCCGTGCAGCCCCCGGTCACGCAGCCGGCCAACATCCACCTGCTCGACTTCAATGGTGCCCGCCCCAGCCGGCAGATCGCCATGGTCTGGCGTCGCAGTTCGGCGATGGCTGACTTCCTCAAGCAGCTGGCGCAGGTATTCCAGAGCTTGCCGGCCTCGCTGTTCGCGCCGCCGTCATCTGCTCCCGTACCGCAACACGGCAACACATCCGCGGCAACGACACCGCACTGAATCGCGCCCTTCCGCCGCTTTCATTCATGAGCGAATCGATTCAGGACGGCACGCGCTGATCGTACTCGTCGCGCAGCCGCATCCAGCCATCCCAGTACGGCTCGGGTTTGCGACCGTTCGCACGCGCAACCAGGACATCCAGGTGCATGTGCCAACCGGCGCCAATCTTGAGCATGTTGCCGCGATCGGAAATCCCCTCGTGCAGGATCGTCAGCAGGACCCGGTCCCCTTGCGGCTTCAGGTCGAAAGCGACCTGGCCGCTTTCGCCCCAGGTGAAGACCAACCGGCGCGGCGGATCGAATTCGACGATGCGGCTTTGCATCCGATGCTCCTCGCCAAAACCCTCCGGCCTCTGGCCCGGCGGATCGGTCAATTCATGATTGCGCCACACCAGTTCGAAACCCGTGCCCGCCTCCGGCTGCATCTGGCCGGACGCCAGCCACTGCCGGCGCAAGTCGCTCTCGGTCAGGTACGCCCAGATACGTTCGACCGGACCGGGCAGCAGGCGCTGGATGCGTACCGTATCGGGGGCGACGATGGCGGCGTAATCGGCTTCGGGAGAGGTGATGTTCATGGCGTCCTCGGGGTTTTGCGCGGCTTGCGGGGTTGAGCGCATTTGCGGACAGATTTCGTCTCAGGCTCGGCGGCGTCCTCGGCCAGCAGCAGGGTTTCGAGGGCATCGAGCCGGCCGCTCCAGAACTGCTCGTAATGGCGAATCCACTCGGCACCCATGTGCAATGGACGCGCATCGAGCCGGCAGGTATGCACCCGACCCTGCACCTCGCGCGCGATCAGGCCCGCGCGCTCGAGTACCTGGATGTGCTTGGACGCGCCCGCCAGCGAGATGGCGTGCGGGGCGGCGAGCTCGCCGACGGTGCGCGGTCGCGTGGAAAGGTCGTTCAGCATCGCCCGCCGGGTAGGATCGGCGAGTGCATGGAACACGGTGTCGAGACGACGGGATTTATCTTCAACCATAAGGTTGAATATACGCCACCCAAGATGATTGTCAACCATCTGGTGAAATTTCAGCAGGGCTCGGTATCCGTGGGAAAATGCGCGAGTACCTTTTGCCCAGGACCCGATCCATGAGCTCCGTTTCCAAGCTGACCCGATTGCGCGAGATGACCGTGGTGGTCGCCGACACCGGCGATTACGACGCCATTGCCCGGCTCAAGCCGGTGGACTGCACCACCAACCCCACCCTGGTGAAGAAGGCGCTGGACCTGCCGGTCTACGCGGAGCTGATCGAGCGCGAGCTGGCCTGGGCGCGTACGCAGACCGATGACAAGGACGCCGTGGTCGATGAAGTGGCCGACCGCCTGACCGTCGGCGTCGGCGCCATGCTCAGCGCGCTGATCCCGGGCCGCATCTCGACCGAAGTGGATGCCGACCAGGCCCACGACACCGCCGCCACCGTGGCCAAGGCGCGCAAGTTCATCGCCATGTATGCCGAGCGCGGCGTCGATCGCGACAAGGTGCTGATCAAGGTCGCCGCTACCTGGGAAGGCGTGCAGGCCGCGCGCCAGCTGCAGGCCGAAGGCATCGACTGCAACCTGACCCTGATCTTCAACCCGGCCCAGGCGCTGGCCTGCGCCGAGGCCGGTGCGTTCCTGATCTCGCCGTTCGTCGGCCGCATCCTCGACTGGTATGTGGCCAACGGGCAAACCCCGGCCAGCATCGACGACGATCCCGGGGTGAAGTTCGTGCGTGGCGTGTATGCCGAGTTCAAGCAGCGCGGCCATGCCACCGTGGTGATGGGCGCCTCGTTCCGCTCGACCGCACAGATCGAAGCATTGGCCGGTTGCGACCGCCTGACCATCTCGCCGGATCTGCTGGAAAAGCTCGATGCCGACTTTGGCGAACTGCCGCGCCTGCTGTCCCCCGCCGCTACCATCCTTGGCGACTACGCGCCGGTGACCGCCGACAGCTTCGCCGCCGCGCTGGACGCCGACACGATGGCGAAGGAGAAACTGGCCACCGGCATCGACGCCTTCGCCAAGGATCTGCAGGCACTGCGAGCCGGCATCGCCGAACGGCTGGGATGAAGTTCACCTGGAGCCATGCCGTGCTGGCAATGGCGTTGATCGTGGCAGGCACCTGGTGGTGGTCGCGGGACTCGGGTTCTACCGGAACTCCATCCGATGGAACCCGCGTCGGCTGCCCGTTGCCGCCGCTTGCGCTCGCAGGACAGGCTCCGCAGCAAACCCGTCCACCAGCTTCGATGCCTGCGTTCAACCGCGACGGTTATCGGCTGACCCCTCTGGCAGGCTTCAGCATCGAAGCGCGCGTGCTGTCGCGCAAGGACTACCGCAGTGGACGCGAGAGCGAACTGTCGCCGACCGACCTCGCCCTCGGCTGGGGCCGCATGAGCGAAGACGCCGTACTCTCGCAGCTGCAGATCAGCCAGTCCGGACGCTGGTATCACTACCGCTGGCGGGATTCTCCGCCGCTGCCGCCGACCGAAATGGTCCGCAACAGCGCCAACATGCACATGATCCCCGCCGACCGCAGCGTGGCACGCGCGCTGAATGCCGTCGGCAAGGACAGCCGTGTGCGCATCGACGGCTGGCTGGTGGAAGCGCAATCGGGAGATGGTTGGCGCTGGCGCAGTTCACTGAGCCGCGACGACAGCGGCAATGGCGCCTGCGAACTCGTCTACGTCTGCGCGCTGACCACGCACTGAGCCAGCGTCAATACAGGCCCAGCGCCAGCCCTGCCGCCAGCGTTGCGCCAAGTTCCCGGCACGGCGCCAGCTGTACGGCATCCAGCCGCTTGCGCGCCAGGATCGCCTGCGGCGTCTGCGCATGCGTGCACACCAGCACCGGCTCGGCGACCTCGCGCAGGCGCAGGCCGGTGGCGATGCGGCGCAGCTGGGCGATCGCCGCCTGGCCGTCGGAACCAGCGCACACCATCCATCCGCATGGTTTGCCTTCGCAGCGATCCAGCAGGGCGTAGTAGCTGCGATCGAAGAAATCCTTCAGCCGGCCGCTGATTGCCGCCAGGTTCTCCGGGGTGGCGAACACCACCGCGTCGGCAGCCAGCACGTCGTCCGCCCCGGCTTCCTCCGCCCGCAGGCTCCTTACCTGCAAACCGGATTCCTCTGCATGCTCACGAGCGGCCTGCACTGCCGCTTCGACCATCGCCGCCGTACCGCCGGTCTGGCTGTGCCAGACGAACAGCAACGTCTTCATCGCGTTCCCGGCGCGACGATCACGCCTCCAGCCCCAGCGGGCAGCTGACCCCGGTGCCGCCGAGGCCGCAATAGCCGCCCGGATGCTTGGCCAGGTATTGCTGGTGGTAGTCCTCGGCGTAGTAGAACGGTGGAGGCGGAAACACGATCTCGGTGGTGATGTCGGCATGGCCTGCGGTCCGCAGCCGCGACTGGTAGGCCTCGCGGCTAGCCAGCGCCGCCTGCTGCTGTTCGGCGGTGTGGGCGTAGATTGCCGAACGGTACTGGGTGCCGACATCGTTACCCTGGCGCATGCCCTGGGTCGGGTCATGGCTCTCCCAAAACGTGCGCAGCACCTGCTCGCGCGAAACCTGCGCCGGGTCGAACACCACCCGCACCACCTCGGCATGCCCGGTCAGGCCGGAGCAGACTTCCTCGTAGGTGGGATTGGGCGTGCTGCCGCCCTGGTAACCGACCGCGGTGACGAACACGCCCGGCAGCTGCCAGAAACGACGCTCGGCACCCCAGAAGCAGCCCAGGCCAAGATCGATCGTCTCCAGTCCCGCGAAAGCAGTGCCGTCGTCGTCGCGCAAGGGCCGCGCGTTGACGAAGTGCAAGTTATGCAGCGGCAAGGGCTCGGCACGTCCCGGCAGCGCCTCGTCTTCGCGCGGCAGCCGTTGCTTGAACGCTCCAATGCCCAGCTTCTCGCGCAGGGATTCCAGCATGGCTCGCCTCCTGTGACGGTGGCCCGCCGGTTCAGGCGGGCAGCGGATCCGGTGCGGATCCCTCTCCGCAGATGGGGTCGCCATCGACGTCCAGCAAGCCTTCGGCCTGCAACGCCGACAACGCTTCCGGCCGCGCCGAGTCGGGAACGCAGACCCGCAGTACGCCGAACAGCGGCAACTCGCCGCCGGCGCCCAGCAACTGTTCGCCGAACACGAAGGCCGGGATGCCGGCCTGTTCCAGCACGTGCCGGGCCAGATGGGCGTCGAACAGGTTTTCGGCGCGGTAGACGGTCTGCATGCCGGCAGCATACCGCCAGCGGGACGGCCGCGCGCAGCCATGCGCACCGGGCTCGGCTAAACTTGCGCTTTTCCCGTCCCGCGACCCACCGCCCGCATGTCCGATTCCCCCGCCGCCGATGCCTCCCCGGAAAAGAAGGATTTCATCCGCCAGATCGTCCGCGAGGATCTGGCCAGCGGCAAGCACCGGGCGATCAAGACCCGCTTTCCGCCGGAGCCCAATGGTTACCTGCACATCGGCCACGCCAAGGCCATCTGCCTGGATTTCGGCATCGCCGCCGAATTCGGCGGTCTGTGCAACTTGCGCTTCGACGACACCAATCCTGCCAGGGAGGACCCCGAGTTCGTCCAGGCCATCCAGGACGACGTGCGCTGGCTGGGCTTCGAGTGGAACTCGCTGCGGCACGCCTCGGACTACTTCAGCGTGTACTACCTGGCCGCAGAGAAACTGATCCGCGACGGCAAGGCCTTCGTCTGCGACCTGTCGGCCGAACAGGTGCGCGAATACCGCGGCACCCTGACCGAGCCCGGTCGTGATTCCCCGTACCGTGAGCGTGGCGTCGAAGAGAACCTCGACCTGTTCCGGCGCATGCGCGCCGGCGAGTTCGCCGATGGCACGCGCACGCTGCGGGCGAAGATCGACATGGCCAGCGGCAACATGAACCTGCGCGACCCGGCGCTGTACCGGATCAAGCACGTCGAGCACCAGAACACCGGCAACGAGTGGCCGATCTACCCGATGTACGACTTCGCCCATTCCATCGGTGATGCCATCGAGGGCATCACCCATTCGCTGTGCACGCTGGAGTTCGAGGACCATCGCCCGCTGTACGACTGGTGCGTGGACAACGTCGACCTGGCCGGCCATCCGCAACTGCTGCAGCCGCTGCTGGACAAGGGGCTGCCGCTGGAAGCGGCCAAGCCGCGGCAGATCGAGTTCTCACGCCTGAACATCAATTACACGGTGATGAGCAAACGCAAGCTGGTCGCGCTGGTGCAGGATGGCCTGGTGGACGGCTGGGACGATCCGCGCATGTACACGCTGCAGGGCCTGCGCCGGCGCGGCTATACGCCGGCTGCACTGCGCCTGCTGGTGGACCGGGTCGGCATCAGCAAGCAGAACTCGGTGATCGACTTCGGCGTGCTGGAAGGCTGCCTGCGCGACGACCTCGATGCGCACGCGCCGCGGCGGATGGCGGTGGTCGATCCATTGAAACTGGTGCTGACCAATCTGGCTGACGATCACGAGGAAACGCTGGTCTTCCCCAATCATCCGAAGGACGAATCGCAGGGCAGCCGCGAAGTGCCGTTCGGCCGCGAGCTGTGGATCGAGCGCGAGGACTTCGCCGAAGTGCCGCCGAAGGGCTGGAAGCGGCTGGTCCCGGGCGGCGAAGTGCGGCTGCGCGGCGCCGGCATCATCCGCGTCGACGAGGTGATCAAGGACGCCGATGGTCGCGTCACCGAACTGCACGGCTGGCTGGACCCGGAATCGCGCCCGGGCATGGAAGGCGCCAACCGCAAGATCAAGGGCACGATCCACTGGGTCAGTGCCAAGCACGCGATTCCCGCCGAAATCCGCCTGTACGACCGCCTGTTCTCGATCGAGAAGCCGGACGACGAATCGGATGGCAAGAGCTATCGCGATCACCTCAACCCCGAGTCACGCCGCGTGGTCCACGGCTACGTCGAACCCGCGGCGGCGGCGGCCGAACCCGAGCAGTCGTTCCAGTTCGAGCGCACCGGCTATTTCGTCGCCGACCGCCGCGACCACCGCGCCGGGACGCCGGTGTTCAACCGCAGCGTGACCTTGCGCGATACCTGGGCTGCCAAGGCCTGATCGATTCGGTATCGCGCCGCCGCACTGGTCCTCAGGCCTGCGCCAGCGCCTGCTCCAGGTCGCCCTTCAGGTCGTCGATGTGCTCGATGCCCACGCACAGGCGCACGGTGTCCGCGCTGACGCCAGCCTTGGCCAGTTCCTCGGCCGACAGCTGGCGGTGGGTGGTCGAGGCCGGGTGGGTGGCCAGCGACTTGGCGTCGCCGATGTTGACCAGACGGGTGAACAGCTGCAGCGCGTCGAGGAACTTCGCCCCCGCTTCGCGCCCGCCCGGCAAGCCGAAAGTGAACAGCCCGGACGCGCCCTTGGGCAGGTATTTCTTCGCCAGCGCATGTTCCGGGTGGTCTTCCAGCCCGGCGTAATTGACCCAGGCCACCTTCGGATGCCGTTGCAGGTACTGCGTCAGCGCCAACGTGTTCTGGCAGATGCGATCCATCCGCAGCGCCAGCGTCTCGATCCCCTGCAGGATCAGGAAAGCGTTGAACGGTGACAGCGCCGCACCCATGTTGCGCAACGGCACCACCCGCGCGCGACCGATGTAGGCTGCCGGCCCAAGCGCTTCGGTATAGGTCACACCGTGGTAGCTGACATCCGGCTCGTTCAAGCGCGGGAAGCGCGCCTTGTGCTCGGCCCATGGGAACTTGCCGCTGTCCACGATGGCGCCGCCGATGCTGTTGCCGTGCCCGCCCAGGTACTTGGTCAGCGAATGCACGACGATGTCGGCGCCGAAATCAATCGGTCGCAACAGGTACGGCGACGGTACCGTGTTGTCGACGATCAGCGGCACGCCATGCGCGTGCGCGACCTTGGCAATGGCCTCGATGTCGGTGACGTTTCCCAGCGGGTTGCCGACCGATTCGACGAACACCGCCTTGGTTTTTTCGTCGATCAGTTTCTCGAACGCACCCGGCTCGCGGTAGTCGGCGAACCGGACCTCGATACCGAACTGCGGCAGCGTATGCGCGAACAGGTTGTAGGTGCCGCCGTACAACGCACTGGACGAGACGATGTTGTCGCCGGCCTCGGCGATGGTCTGGATCGCGTAGGTGACGGCCGCCGAGCCCGAGGCCAGCGCCAGCGCGGCGATGCCGCCTTCCAGCGCCGCCACCCGCTGCTCCAGCACATCATTGGTCGGATTCATGATCCGGGTGTAGATGTTGCCCGGCACCTTCAGGTCGAACAGGTCGGCACCGTGCTGGGTGTTGTCGAAGGCGTAGGCCACGGTCTGGTAGATCGGCACCGCCACCGAGCGCGTGGTCGGGTCCGGCGAATAGCCAGCGTGCACGGCCAGGGTTTCGGGTTTCCAGTTCGGTTCTGACATGTCGGGCTCGCAAGACGGATGACGAACGCCGAACCATAGCCGACCGACAAGGTGATTTTGCGCGTGGTTGCACCCGAAACCGATTCCCGCAAGGCATGTATTCATGCCATGCGGGAATGAAGGTACCGGATCAGTCCTTGGCGAATCCCAATTGCCCGCCTTCGGCATCGACCTTGACGGTGTCACCACTGGCGAAGTCGCCGGCCAGGATGCGCTGGGCCAATGGGTTCTCCAGCTGCTGCTGTATCGCACGTTTCAGTGGGCGCGCGCCGTACACCGGATCGAAGCCGACATTGCCCAGCAGTTCGAAGGCCTTGTCGGACACTTTGATCTGCAGCCCACGCTCGGCCAGCCGCTTCTCCAGCCCGGCCATCTGGATCCGTGCGATCTGCTTGATCTGCTGCTTGTCCAGCGGGTGGAACACCACGATGTCGTCCAGCCGGTTGATGAACTCCGGACGAAAGTGCGCCTGCACCACGCCCATCACCGCCGCCTTCATCTGCGTGTAAGCCTCCGCCGAATCGTCGCCCGACAGTTCCTGGATCTGGTGCGAGCCCAGGTTGGAGGTCATCACGATCACCGCGTTGCGGAAATCCACCGTGCGGCCCTGGCCGTCGGTCAGGCGACCGTCGTCCAGCACCTGCAACAGGATGTTGAACACGTCCGGATGCGCCTTCTCGACCTCGTCCAGCAGGATCACGCTGTACGGGCGACGGCGCACCGCCTCGGTCAGATAGCCGCCTTCCTCGTAGCCGACATAGCCCGGAGGGGCGCCGATCAGGCGCGCGACCGAATGCTTCTCCATGAACTCGCTCATGTCGATGCGCACCATCGCGTCGCTGCTGTCGAACAGGAAATCGGCCAGCGCCTTGCACAGTTCGGTCTTGCCGACACCGGTCGGACCCAGGAACAGGAACGAGCCGCTGGGGCGGTCGGGGTCTGACAGGCCGGCGCGCGAACGACGGACCGCGTCGGACACGACCTGGATCGCCTCTTCCTGCCCGACCACGCGCTGGTGCAGCACGTCTTCCATGCGCAGCAGCTTGTCGCGCTCGCCCTCCAGCATCTTGCTGACCGGGATGCCGGTCCAGCGGCTGACTACCTCGGCGATTTCCTCGGCGGTGACGCGATCCTGCACCAGCTTGAACTCCTTGTCCTCGGCCGCGTTCGCCGCTTCCAGCTGTTTCTCCAGCTGCGGCAGCAGGCCGTACTGGATTTCGCTCATGCGGGCGAAATCCTGCCGCCGCTGCGCACCCTCCAGGTCGATCCGCGCCTGCTCGATCTGTTCCTTGATCTTGGTCGCGCCCTGCAGGGACGCCTTCTCCGATTTCCAGATTTCGTCCAGGTCCGAGAACTCGCGCTCCAGCGCGTCGATGTCCGTCTCCAAGTCGGCCAGGCGCTTCTTCGAAGCGTCGTCCTTCTCCTTCTTCAGCATCTCGCGCTGGATCTTCAGCTGGATCAGCCGGCGCTCCATGCGATCCAGCTCTTCCGGCTTGGAATCGATTTCCATGCGGATGCGCGAAGCCGCCTCGTCCATCAGGTCGATGGCCTTGTCCGGCAGCTGGCGGTCGGCGATATAGCGGTTGGACAGCGTGGCCGCGGCGACGATCGCCGGGTCGGTGATTTCCACCCCGTGGTGCACCGCATAGCGCTCCTTCAATCCGCGAAGGATGGCAATGGTGTCTTCCACCGACGGCTCGCCGACGAACACCTTCTGGAAGCGGCGCTCCAGCGCGGCATCCTTCTCGATGTACTTGCGGTATTCGTCCAGCGTGGTCGCGCCGATGCAGTGCAGCTCGCCGCGCGCCAGCGCCGGCTTGAGCATGTTGCCGGCATCCATCGCGCCGTCGGCCTTGCCGGCGCCGACCATGGTATGCAACTCGTCGATGAACAGGATGATCTGGCCCTCGTTCTTGGCCAGGTCGTTCAGCACGCCCTTCAGGCGCTCCTCGAATTCGCCGCGGAACTTGGCCCCGGCAATCAGCGCGCCCATGTCCAGCGCCAGCACACGCTTGCCGCGCAGGCCTTCCGGCACCTCGCCGTTGATGATGCGCTGGGCCAGGCCCTCGACGATGGCGGTCTTGCCGACACCGGGCTCGCCGATCAGCACCGGATTGTTCTTGGTCCGCCGCTGCAGCACCTGCACGGTGCGGCGAATCTCCTCGTCGCGGCCGATCACCGGGTCCAGCTTGCCGCTCTCGGCACGCGCGGTCAGGTCGACGCAGTATTTTTCCAGTGCCTGGCGCGATTCTTCGGCGTTCTCGTCCTGTACGCTCTGGCCGCCGCGCACGTTGGCGATCGCCGTCTCGATCTTCTCTTTGCTCGCCCCGGCGGCTTTCAGCGCCTTGCCGGCATCACCCTTGTCGTCCAGCGCGGCCAGCACGAACAGTTCGCTGGCGATGTAGGCATCACCGCGCTGCTGGGCCAGTTTGTCGGTCAGGTTGAGCAGGCGGTTGAGGTCGTTGCCGACCGACAGGTTGCCTTCCTGTCCGGACACTTTCGGCAGCTTGTCGAGGATTTCGCCCAACCGCTCGCGCAGTGCCGGCACGTTGACCCCGGCCTGGGTCAGCAACGGCCGCGTGCCGCCGCCGGACTGGTCGATCAGCGCCACCAGCAGGTGCGCCGGTTCGATCATGTTGTGGTCGCGGCCCACAGCCAGCGATTGCGCGTCCGCGATGGCCTGCTGGAAGCGCGAGGTCAGTTTGTCCATCCGCATGGGGATACTCCGGAATTCGGGGGCCGGCCGTGCCGGCAATGTTCCTGAAATGCGGGCTGACGGGGTTGTTTCAAGGGTTTCCCCGGCCTGGGACCGGGCATCCGGCAGCGCCCGTGCAAGGCTCAGGATTTGGCGACGGAAAGCGCTTCCCGACCTTCGTCCGGGCTCGCCTGCATCGCCGGTTGCAGCCAGCCTTCGTAGCGGATCAATCGCCCGACCAGCGGCATCCGCACATCGACCCGGAATTCGTAGCGGCCTTCGTGTTCGCGCTCGCGGCACTGCAACTGCGACAGCATCCGCGCCGGCAGCGGCAACACGCCCAGCAGCCGTGCCCCGTTGCAACTCCACCAGACGATGCCGTCGCGCGCATGCAGATCGAAACGGAACCGCAGCAGGCCCAGACGCTCGTGCAGCCAGCCATCGCGGAACGACAGCCGCGACGTCATCCGGTGGCCGCCGAATTCGCGGCGCCAGGTCTCGCCGCGCTCGTCGCACAGGAATTCGACCCGGGTCGGCGCATCGCACATCGCCGGCGGCAGCCCGGCGACCTTTCCGCACAACCGGGCCAACAGGCCGTCGCCGCGCTCGATCATCGACATGCCGGCATACACGGCGCGACCGCGTACCGCATGCAGCCGGCGCAGGCTTTCGGGCAACTTGAAGAAGGCCGCGCCCAGCAGTCGCTGGTACAGGGTGGGCGCGGGCGCGCTCACGGGTCGATCCAGACCAGAGTCGCCATGCGCCCAGTGCGCGCATCGCGCCGGTGCGAATAGAACCGTTGCGGGTCCGAAATCGTGCACAGGCCGCCACCGTGGATGTCGGCGTCGGCCATCCCCGCACGCCGCAGCCGTATGCGGGCCAGCGCGTACAGATCGACGGTCCAGTGACCCGGCCGGGTCGGAACGAAGGCGGTCCCGGCCGAGGCATCCTCCGCGAGGAAGGCATCGCGCACTTCGGCGCCGATCTCGTAGGCCTGCGGTCCGGCCGCCGGCCCCAGCCAGGCCAGTACCTGTGTCGCAGGCGCATGCATGGCCTCGAGCGTCCGCTCCAGCACGCCGCCGGCCAGCCCACGCCAGCCGGCATGAGCCGCGGCCACCTCGCGACCGTCCTTCGCCGCGAACACCACCGACAGGCAGTCGGCGGTCAGGATGGCCAGCACGGTGCCGGCGCTGGCCGTGACCGCCGCGTCGGCTTCCGGTTCGTCGCCTTGCCCGGGTAGGCTCGCGGCGTCGAAACGGATCACACCGGTGCCATGCACCTGCTGCAGCCAGTGCGGGGCCGCCGGCAACCCTCGGCGCTGCAGTTCGGCGCGGTTGGCCCGCACCGCCTCCGAATCGTCGCCGCAACGCGCGCCCAGGTTGAAGCTGTCGAACGGTGGCGCAGACACCCCGGCTCCGTGGCGCAACGTGGTGAAGGCGTGCACGCCCGCCGGCGCGGGCCAGTTGGCCGGCAGGATCGCACCGGGGACTGCGCTCATGCCGGATGCGCCTGCGCGTCGGCGCGCAGCAGGTCCATCAGCCGCAGCATGTCCGCCGGCACTTCGGCCTGCACCCGCAGCGGTTCGCCGCTAGCCGGATGCTCGAATTCCAGCACTTCGGCATGCAGGGCCTGACGGCCGAAGCCGCGCAGGGCCGCGACCAACGCGTCGTCGGCGCCCTTCGGCAACCGCACCGGGCCGCCGTACAGTGGATCGCCGACGATCGGGTATTTGATGTGCGCCATGTGCACGCGAATCTGGTGGGTACGACCGGTTTCCAGCCGGCATTCCAGCGCGGTATGCATGCGGAAACGTTCGCGCAGACGGTAGTGGGTGACCGCCTCGCGCCCGTCCTCGCGCACCGCCATGCGCAGGCGGTCGCGCGGATGCCGGTCGATCGGCGCATCGACGGTGCCACCGGCCACCATCGCCCCGACCACCACTGCCAGGTATTGCCGGTGCACTCGCCGCGCCGACAACTGTTCGACCAGCGCCGCCTGCGCCTGCAGCGTGCGCGCCACCACCATGACCCCGCTGGTGTCCTTGTCCAGCCGGTGCACGATGCCGGCGCGCGGCAACGCGGCCAGCGCCGGATCGCGGTGCAGCAGCGCGTTGACCAGGGTGCCGTCCGGATTGCCGGCGCCGGGATGCACCACCAGCCCGGCCGGCTTGTCCAGCACGAAGACCTGCGCGTCCTCGTACAGCACCCGCAGCGGGATGTCCTCGGCCACGGCCTCGGTGCGGACCTCGTCCACCGCCGCCAAACTGACCTGCTGGCCGGGCCGCACCGGATCGCGCGGTCGTGCGGTTTCGCCGTCCAGGCGGGCATCACCGGACTTGATCCAGGCGCTCAGCCGCGAGCGCGAGTACTCGGGGAACAGCTCGGCCAGCACGGCGTCGAAGCGGCGACCGGCAGCCGATCCGGGGATCGTGGCGCTACGTGGGGCCGCGGGATCGGCAAGATCGGCAGGAATGGGGTCCGTCGGGGTCATTGGCAGGCGGGATGTTGGCCGGGCGTTCATGGCCCGGGGCCCGCCTAGGCTATCATCGCCCTTCTGCTTTCCCTGCCTGCCGTCCCATGACCCAGCGTTCCGTCGTTCCGTCTTCCCGTTCCGCCCTGCTGCGCACCATTGCCCTGGCCCTGATCGTCGCCGTTGGCGCCAGCGGTTGCGGCAAGATCTTCAAGAAGGACAAGGACTCGCTGGAGGGGCGCTCGGTCGAAGCCCTGTACCAGGAAGCGCACGAAGCCATGACCCACAGCAACTGGGCCAAGGCCGAGATCGGCTTCCGCGCGCTGATCGCGCAGTATCCCTATGGCCCGTATACCGAGCAGGCGATGATGGAAACCGCCTACGCCCAGTACAAGGCCGGCAAGCTGGATGACGCCATTTCCAGCATCGATCGCTATATCCGTACCTATCCGACCCAGCGCAATATCCCGTACATGTATTACCTGCGCGGACTGGCCAACTCCAGCCGCGACGCGGTGTTCCTGCAGAAGGTCTGGCGCCTGGACGCCAGCCGCCGCGATCTGGCTACGCCGATGCAGGGCTACAACGATTTCAGCACCGTGGCCGAACGCTACCCGAACAGCCGCTACGCCGCCGACGCGCGCGCGCGGATGATCGGCCTGCGCGACCAGTTCGCCCGCCACGAACTGGAAACGGCCGTGTACTACCTGCGCCGCGACGCCTGGGTGGCCGCCGCCGGCCGCGCCAAGTACCTGCTGGAGACCTATCCGCAGAGCGGTTTCCAGAACGACGCCGTCGCCGTACTTGGCGAAGCCTATACCCACCTCGGCAACGAGACCCTGGCCGCCGATGCCCGCCGCGTGCTGGAACTCAACGACCCGCAGCACCCCTGGCTGAGCGGCGACTGGCCAAAACAACCGTGGCTGGCGCGCCGACTGAACCCGTTTGCCAGCGAAAAGTCGGCTGTCGACTACACGCCGCCGAAAGACTGAGGCCGGCCAAGCGGCCGGCGTTCAGCCGGAATAGCGATTGCTGATCGGGTAGCGCCGCTCGCGGCCGAAGGCGCGCCGCGACACCTTGGGGCCGGGTGCGGCCTGATGCCGCTTCCATTCGCTGATCCGCACCAGCCGCAACACCTTGTCCACCACAGCCGCATCGAAGCCGGCGGCGACGATGTCGTCGCGCGACTGTTCCTGATCCACATAGCGCAACAGGATGGCGTCGAGCACGTCGTAGGGCGGCAGCGAATGCGCATCCAGCTGGTTTTCGCGCAGCTCGGCGGTCGGCGGCCGGCTGATCACCGCCGGCGGAATCACCGGCGCGCCACCCACGGTATTGCGCCAGCGCGCCAGCGCGAACACCTCGGTCTTGTACAGGTCCTTGATCGGCGCATAGCCGCCGCACATGTCACCGTAGATCGTCGCATAGCCGACTGCGTATTCGCTCTTGTTGCCGGTGGTCAGCAGGATGCCGCCGAACTTGTTGCTGAGTGCCATCAGCAACGCGCCGCGGGTACGCGATTGCAGGTTCTCCTCGGTGGTGTCGACCTCGGTATCGGCGAACGCATCGGCCAATGTGTCCAGCAATCCCTGGAACGGCTGTTCGATCGGCAGGGTCATCAGCTTCACCCCCAGCGCGTCGCACTGCTCCTGCGCCAGATCGTTGGACAGCCCGGCGGTATAGCGCGACGGCATCCGCACCGCGGTCACCGCATCGGCTCCCAGCGCGTCTACCGCCAGCGCCAGCACCAGCGACGAATCGATGCCGCCGGACAGGCCAAGCCAGACCTTGCCGATGCCGTTCTTGCCACAATAGTCGCGGATGCCGCGCACGATGGCGCGCCAGGCCAGCGCATCGCGGCTTTCGTCGCCATCGTCGATCCACTGCACTGGCGAGAAACGCCGCTGGCGCACGTCGTAATCCACCACCAGCCACTGGTCGGTAAAGGCCGCCGCGGCCGGATGCACGGTGCCGTCGCCATCGGCGACCACCGACGAGCCGTCGAATACCAGTGCATCCTGCCCGCCCACGGCGTTCAGATAGGCCAGCGCCACTCCCGTCTCGGCGATGCGCTGGGCCAGCAGCGCGTCGCGCTGGGCATGCTTCTCGCGCTCGAACGGTGAGGCATTGGGCACCAGCACCAACTGCGCACCGGCTTTGGCAGTATCGGCCAGCGGCTCGGGGAACCACAGGTCCTCGCAAACCACCACGCCCAGCGGCACGCCCTTGACCTCGAACGTGCACGAACCGCCATCCGGATCGACGTGGAAGTAGCGGCGCTCGTCGAACACGTTGTAGTTGGGCAGTTCGCGCTTGCGGTAGGTCGCGGCCACCTTGCCCTCGCGCAGCACACTGGCCGAGTTGTACAGCACGCTGCCGGCCGTCTCCGGCCAGCCGACCACGGCGACGATACCGGTCGCCGTCGCCGCGACCCGCTCCAGCGCCGCATGGCAATCGGCCAGGAACGAGGGCCGCATCAACAGGTCTTCCGGCGGATAGCCGCTGATCGCCAATTCCGGGAACAGCACCACGTCGGCCGCGTACTCGTCGCGCGCCTGCACGATCATGGCGGCGATGCGCTCGGCGTTGCCGCTCACATCACCCACCGGGAAATCGAACTGGGCCAGGGCGATGCGCAAGGTGCCGGTCATGCCCGTTCACCCGCTTGCGGTTCGGCGACGGGCAAAGAAACATTCAGGGCATCGAGGATCACGGCAAGCACCGCCTGTGGATGGGACAAGGCCTCATTGTCCCAGAAACGCAGAACGCGGTATCTGCACTGCGCCAGGAAGGCATCGCGATGCCGGTCGAACCCAGGTTGCAGATGCTGACTGCCATCCAGTTCGACCACCAGACTGCGCTGCAGGCAGACGAAACCGACGATATACGGCCCCAGCGGGTGCTGGCGCCGGAACTTGAAGCCCACCAACGCACGATTGCGCAGATGGTGCCAGAGCAAACGCTCGGCATCCGTCATCGTGCGCCGCAAGTGGCGGGCGAATGCGGTCTTGCGTCCTTCGCGCATGGTCGTGGCATCCGTTCCGTGGACCACAAGCAGCATCGCCAGACCTCCGGGGCCTGTCTGTAGGGAAATCCCGCGTTGTCCGGTGGGATTGGCAATGCTCCGCCCTCACCCCTGCCCCTCTCCCGCACGCGGGAGAGGGGTTCAATTCCGGGTGTGGAGTCTGAAGTCACGCCGCACGAGCCCCCTTCTCCCGCCTGCGGGAGAAGGTGCCCCGAAGGGGCGGATGAGGGCGAACCCCAAAAGTAAAGCCGCCCGAAGGCGGCTTTCCACAACACGATGGTGCGTAGCGCCGGCTTACAGCAGCGAGGCGATCGCCGCGCCCAGGTCGCCCGGGGAGCGCACGGTCTTGACGCCTGCAGCGTCCATCGCGGCGAACTTGCCTTCGGCCGTGCCCTTGCCGCCGGAGGCGATCGCACCGGCATGGCCCATGCGCTTGCCGGCCGGGGCCGAAGCGCCGGCAATGAAGCCGACTACCGGCTTCTTCACGTGGGCCTTGATGTACTCGGCACCGGCTTCCTCAGCGTCGCCGCCGATCTCGCCGACCATGATGATGCCCTCGGTCTGCGGATCTTCGTTGAACAGGGTCAGGCAGTCGACGAAGTTCAGGCCGTTGATCGGGTCGCCGCCGATGCCGATGCAAGTCGACTGGCCCAAGCCGACGTCGGTGGTCTGCTTGACCGCCTCATAGGTCAGCGTGCCGGAACGGGAAACGATGCCGATCTTGCCCGGCTGGTGGATGTGGCCCGGCATGATGCCGATCTTGCATTCTCCCGGAGTGATGATGCCGGGGCAGTTCGGCCCAATCAGCACCGTGTCCGGGTGAGACTTCAGCACGTTCTCGACCCGCAGCATGTCCAGCACCGGGATGCCCTCGGTGATGGCGACGATGACCTTGATCCCGGCCGCGGCCGCTTCCAGGATGGCGTCGGCCGCGAACGGCGGCGGCACGTAGATCACCGAGGCATCGGCGCCAGTGGCGTCCACCGACTCGCGCACGGTGTTGAACACCGGCAGTTCGATGTGGGTGGTGCCGCCCTTGCCGGGGGTCACGCCGCCGACCACCTGGGTGCCGTACTCCACCATCTGGGTGGCGTGGAAGGTGCCCTGCTGGCCGGTGAAGCCCTGCACGATCACCTTGGTGTTTTTGTTGACCAGAACGCTCATGTTTAATCCTTAGGTGTTTTGGCCCCTCTCCCGCTTGCGGAAGAGGGTTGGGGTGAGGGCGCCTTGGCAAAAACCCTCATCCGCCCTATGGGCACCTTCTCCCGCAAGTGGGAGAAGGGTTCACTGAATCAGGCGATCGCGGCGACGGCCTTCTTGGCGCCATCGTTGATGTCGTCGGCGGGGATGATGGCCAGGCCGGATTCGGCCAGCAGTTTCTTGCCGGCCTCGACATTGGTGCCTTCCAGCCGCACCACCACCGGCACCTGCACGCCCACTTCCTTGACCGCGGCGATGATGCCCTCGGCGATCATGTCGCAGCGGACGATGCCGCCGAAGATGTTGACGAAGATCGCCTTGACCTTGTCCGAGGACAGGATCAGCTTGAACGCGGTGGTCACGCGCTCCTTGGTCGCGCCGCCGCCGACATCGAGGAAGTTGGCCGGCTCGCCGCCGTTGAGCTTGATCACGTCCATCGTCGCCATCGCCAGGCCGGCGCCGTTGACCATGCAGCCGATGTCGCCGTCCATGGTCACGTAGTTCAGGTCGTTCTCCGAGGCCAGCACCTCGGTTTCGTCTTCCTGGCTCTTGTCACGCATCGCGGCCAAGTCCTTGTGGCGGAAGGTCGCGTTGTCGTCGGAATTGACCTTGCCGTCCAGGGCGAACAGGTTGCCGTCGGCCAGGATCGCCAGCGGGTTCAGTTCCACCAGCGACAGGTCCTTGTCGTTGAACAGCTTGTACAGCCCGCCCATGATCCCGGCCAGCTGGTTGGACTGCTTGGCGGTCAGGCCCAGCCTGAAGCCGATCTCGCGGCCCTGGTAGGCCTGCAGGCCCTCGACGAAGTCGACGTTGAGGGTCTGGATCTTGTCCGGGGTTTCGGCGGCGACCTTCTCGATCTCCACCCCGCCCTCGGACGAGGCGATGTAGGTGACCGAGCGGGTACCGCGATCGACCAGCACCGACAGGTACAGTTCCTTGGCGATGTCGCCGGCTTCGGTGACCAGCACCAGGTTGACTGGCAGGGCGACGCCGGCCGACTGGTAGGTGGCCATCTTCGTGCCCAGCATGGCGGCCGCAGCGGCCTTCACGTCATCGGTGGTCTTGCAGAACTTGACTCCGCCGGCCTTGCCGCGGCCACCGGCGTGGATCTGCGCCTTGACCATCCAGGGACCCGCGCCCAGCGCCTGGGCGGCCTCGACGGCCTCCTCCGCGGTGGCTGCGATGCGACCGGCCGGAACCGGGATGCCGTAGTCGGCAAACAGCTGTTTTGCCTGGTATTCGTGGAAGTTCATGGGTCACCGTCTGTGGGAGGATCCGGGCGCGCCGCGCCCCTTGCGGCCGCGTCAGGCGCAGCCCGGGGGCGTGGAGGGGGGCATATTGTCGCGCACCGACTGCTGCGGTGCAAAACTTCGCCACGGTGCGGCACCTCCTTATACTGTCGGCCAGTCCCCCGATGGCTGTCCTGCTTGAGCCAAGCCAGTTCGATCTTCGCGAAGCTGGAATTCGCCCCGCAACGCGAGTTCTATTTCTTCGCCCTGTACCGCGTGCTGGAGGCCGGCATCCTGGCCGGCCTGCTGTACAGCCCGTTGTCCGACGTGGTCGGCGTCATCCGCGCGCCCGCGCTGGCCCAGGCCCTGACCATCGTCTATCTGGTCTTCGCCCTGGTCATGCTGTTCCTCAGCCGGCGCACCGAATGGCTGAACCGGATCGTGTTCACCGGCGTCTGCGTGGACATCGTGGTGGCCATGCTGGCCACCTACGCGATGCCCAAGGCCACCGCCGGCATCGCCATGCTGCTGCTGTTCAACGTCGCCGCCGCCGGCGTGCTGCTGCCGATGCGGCTGGGCATCACCCAGGCCACGCTGGCCGCAGCGGCCACCCTGGCGACTTTCGTAATGATCCTGCTGGCCGGCCAGGGCGACGAGCGTCCGGTCGCCGAAGTGATCATGTTCGCCGTCAGCTACCTGGCGGTGGGCATCCTGGCCAGCCAGATCGGCCAGCGCGCGCGCAGCCATGCCGCCCTGGCCGAACAGCGCAGCGCCGAGGTCGCCAACCTGGTCGAGGTCAACGAGCTGATCATCCGCCGCATGCGCACCGGCGTGCTGGTGATCGACGCGCAGAACCACATCAAGCTGGCCAACGAAGCCGCCAACCTGCTGCTCGGCGAAAGTGGCGAGGACCACGGCCACGGCGAAGGCGTCTACCTGCCGAAGGCCGCGCCGGAGCTGTACCGCCGCCTGCAACGCTGGCGCCACGACAGCAAGGGCGACGACAGCCCGATGCAACTGGCCCCGGACCAGGCCGAGGTGCAGCCGCGCTTCGCCCGCCTGCTGGCCGGCAGCGAGCTGTCGCTGATCTTCCTCGACGACGCCACCGTGGTCTCGCGCCGCGCCGAATCGCTGACCCTGGCCGCGCTGGGCCGCTTTTCGGCCAGCCTGGCCCACGAGATCCGCAACCCGCTGGCGGCGATCAACTACGCCGTGCAGCTGCTGGAAGAATCGCGACAGCTGGCCGACGGCGACCGCCGCCTGCTGCAGATCATCCACCAGCAGTGCCAGCGCACCAACAGCATCGTCGAAAGCGTGCTCGGCCTGGCCCGGCGCGAACGCGCCTCGCCCGAACACGTCGAGCTGAACCCCTACGTGCGCCGTTTCGTCGACGATTACCAGCAATCGATGTCGATCGAGACCGACAGCCTGGTCGCGGTCACCGGCACCGCGCCGATCCGCGCCCTGGTCGATCCGCGCCACCTGCAGCAGGTGCTGACCGTGCTGGTGCAGAACGCGCTGAACTACGGCCGCCTGCCCGGCGAACCGGCGCGGGTGCGGGTGCGCGCCTTCCAGTCCGAAGGCCGGCCGATGATCGACGTGCTGGACCGCGGACCCGGCATTCCCGAGGCCACCGCCGCACAGCTGTTCCGGCCGTTCTTCACCACCTCCGAGCACGGCACCGGCCTGGGCCTGTACATCGCCCGCGAGCTGTGCCGGGCCAACCAGGCCACCCTGGAATACGTCACCGTGCCCGGCGGCGGCAGCTGCTTCCGCATCATCCTGCCCGGCCCGCACGCCCTGCACGACGGCTGAAACCGCCTGCACGCTGTAATATCTAATGTGAAACTGGCACACTGCCGCGAAGGATCCCCGAGGTACCCATGAGCGAGACCCGCAGCGCCCTGATCGTCGATGATGAACGCGACATCCGCGAGCTGCTGACCCTGACCCTGGGGCGCATGGGCCTGCGCATCGACACCGCGGCCAACCTGACCGAAGCCCGCGAGCAGCTCACCCGCAACCGCTACGACCTGTGCTTCACCGACATGCGCCTGCCCGACGGCGACGGTCTGGAGCTGGTCGGCGAAATCTCGCAGAACCATCCCGATACCCCGGTGGCGATGATCACCGCCTTCGGCAACGTCGAGCTGGCGGTGGAAGCGCTGAAGGCGGGCGCCTTCGACTTCGTCAGCAAGCCGGTCGACATCCACGTGCTGCGGCGGCTGGTGCAGCACGCGCTGGAACTGAACAACAGCGAGCGCCCCGCGCCGCCGCCGCCGCCGCCGGAGCACGCCAACAAGCTGCTCGGCGAATCGCCGGCCATGGTCCAGCTGCGCGACACCATCGCCCGCGTCGCCCGCAGCCAGGCGCCGGTATACATCCTGGGCGAATCCGGCGTCGGCAAGGAACTGGTCGCCCGCACCATCCACGAGCAGGGCGCGCGCAGCGCCGGTCCGTTCATCCCGGTCAACTGCGGCGCCATCCCCGCCGAGCTGATGGAAAGCGAGTTCTTCGGCCACAAGAAGGGCAGCTTCACAGGCGCCCACGCCGACAAGCCGGGGCTGTTCCAGGCCGCCAACGGCGGCACCCTGTTCCTGGACGAAGTCGCCGAGCTGCCATTGCCGATGCAGGTCAAGCTGCTGCGCGCCATCCAGGAGAAGTCGGTGCGCGCGGTCGGTGCTTCCGCCGAAGTGCCGGTGGACGTGCGCATCCTGTCGGCCACCCACAAGGACCTGGGCGAACTGGCCAACGATGGCCGCTTCCGCCACGACCTGTACTACCGCATCAACGTCATCGAGCTGCGCGTGCCGCCGCTGCGCGAGCGCGGCGGCGACCTGCCGCAGCTGGCCGGCGCCATCCTCGCCCGCCTGGCCGGCAGCCAAGGCCGCGCGGTACCGCAACTGGCCGCCGACGCGGTGGCTGCGTTGTCTTCCTACCCCTTCCCCGGCAACGTGCGCGAGTTGGAAAACATCCTGGAACGCGCCATGGCCATGGCCGACGGCGAGGTCATCGCCGCCCCGGACCTGCACCTGCCGCAGGCCGACAACCGCCGCATCGGCGACTCGGCCCCCGCAGCCACCCAGGCCGGCCCCGGAGCAGCCGCACCGGCCGCCGCCGATCCCGGCCTGCCGCCCGGCCCCGACGCCAACGCCGCCCTGCCCGGCTACATGGAACAGCTGGAGCGCGCCGCCATCCAGAAGGCACTGGAAGACAATCGCTGGAACAAGACCAAGGCCGCCGCCCAGCTTGGCATCACCTTTCGCGCCCTGCGCTACAAGCTGAAAAAGCTGGATATGGAGTAATCGCGACAGGTAGGAGCGGCGTAAGCCGCGATGAAGCTTTCCCGTGAACGCCCTTTCGCGGCTTACGCCGCTCCTACACGCCGCTCCTGCAAAAACGCTCAGGCCGCTCGCGGCTCCACCCGGCGCAGGATTTCCTCGCGGGTCGGCAATGTCTTCAAATCGTAGGTCGCCTGCAAGTTCATCCAGCTGGCGGCGTCACCACCGAAATAGCGCGCCAGACGCTCGGCGGTATCGGCGCTGATACCGCGCCGCTCCTTCACGATTTCGTGTATGCGCGTGGCAGGCACGGCCAGGACATTGGCCAGGCCATTCACGCTCAATCCCAGCGGAATCAGGAATTCCTCGCGCAGGACCTCGCCCGGATGCACGGGTCGCATGTGATTGACAGGACGGTTCACAGGGGTTTCCTCCACATCAGTGGTAATCGATTATCTCCGCATCGGAATGACAAGCGGGCGCACATTGGGGCATGTAGGAGCGGCGTAAGCCGCGACCCGGGTGTTTCCCATGTAGGAGCGGCGTCAGCCGCGATGAAGCTTTCCCGTGAACGCCCTTTCGCGGCTCACGCCGCTCCTACACGGGCCAATCCTCACATTACAGGCGGTCGGCTGACCTCGTTTCTGCCCCGGTCCCGGACGATATGACTGCCAGCGTCACATTGTGACGTTGGGCGTCACGAGGGTGAAACCGTGGTCCCGCACTGTCGAAACCGTCGCAGTTCCGGGGGATACCGCGTCACGGAGCGGATTCCGTGACAGTTGGCACGCTTTCTGCATTTACCTTCCTGCACGTGGAGTGTCCACGGCACCCACGGTCCACACACCAGGGACACGGGGGATGAGTGTCCCAGAACC
Source organism: Pseudoxanthomonas kalamensis DSM 18571 (assembly GCF_010211745.1). Taxonomy (GTDB): domain Bacteria; phylum Pseudomonadota; class Gammaproteobacteria; order Xanthomonadales; family Xanthomonadaceae; genus Pseudoxanthomonas_A; species Pseudoxanthomonas_A kalamensis. The sequence goes on from NZ_PDWQ01000006.1 coordinate 59,883, forward strand.
AACCCATCCAAACAGAAGGATTTACGCAATGAAGAAGAACATGCAGGGCTTCACCCTCATCGAACTGATGATCGTTGTCGCCATCATCGCCATCCTGGCCGCCATCGCTCTGCCGGCGTATCAGGATTACACTGTTCGCGCCCGCGTTTCGGAAGCAGCTGTCGCTGCCGACGCGCTGAAGACCTTGGTGGCCGAGAACGCCGCCAGCGGCAATGCCAGCCTTGCCAGTGGCTTCACGGCTCCGTCCGCTACGGAGAATGTGGCCGCGGTCGCCGTCGATGGCACCAACGGCACCATCACCGTGACCACCACTGCTATCGCCGGTGGCGCGAATCTGGTGTTCAAGCCTTCCTCTGCCGGTGCCGACCTGGCCGCCGGCACCATCCCGGCCGATGTCATCGAGTGGGGCTGCAAAGCGGCCGATGGAACCACCATCGCGACGAAGTACCTCCCGTCGCAGTGCCGTTAATTTTCGGCTAAATCGGAACAGCCGTTCCCAAAGAAACCCCGCTTCGGCGGGGTTTCTTTTTGGCATGGTACGTGCGTGAACCTCTTAAGCCGCTCAGCTGAGGCGGCCGGGGGATTCAAAATGCAACGATCTACACAAGGCTTCACCTTGATCGAATTGATGATCGTTGTCGCCATCATCGCCATTCTGGCCGCTATCGCTTTGCCGGCGTATCAAGACTTAACCGTCCGCGCCAGAGTCTCTGAAGCACTCGTTTTTGCAGGCGCCGCCAAGGCCGCCGTTACCGAAAACATCAGCAATCAAAATGCGCTGAATGCCTCCGCATGCAGTGGCGTTACCTCCTTGGCAGCGGCTACCGCCAACCTAGCCAGCTTCGATTGCGCCGGCAATGGCGTGCTGACTGCAACCACCACGGCAGCGGCAGGTTCCGTGACCTTGACGCTGACACCTGCCTTCGGAGCTGACGAGCCTGTCACCTGGACCTGCGAACGCACCGCCGGCGAGAACAAACATGTTCCGGCCGAATGCCGGACCTGAGAAAGCCCCCTCCTTCACGGCCAAATGACCACCTCTCCTGGAGTTTGGCCGAACACCCTCCGAAGCAGCTTGCGAAACAAGCACCGCACTTTCGAGCATGGCACGAAGTTTGCAGTAACCTTTGGTCTGTCCCATCAGAGGCATCCCATGAACGCAGTCGCTGCTCCCAACCTAGTCGGCATTACCGGCATCGCCCGCCGTCTGGTGCAGGACGGCGCCATGGACGAGGCCACCGCCCGTTCCGCCATGGCCAATGCCACCGAGGCCAGGCAACCGCTGGCGCAGTGGATCGCGGAAAACAAACTGGTTGCCCCGGCCGACATGGCCGCGGCCAACGCCATCGAATTCGGCATCCCGCTGCTGGACGCGACCGCCTTCGACCCCAAGCACAGCGCCATCAAGCTGGTCAGCGAGGAACTGCTGCAGAAGCATCAGGTGCTGCCGCTGTTCAAGCGCGGCACCCGGTTGTTCGTCGGCATCAGCGACCCCACCCAGGCCCGGGCGCTGGACGACATCAAGTTCCACACCAACCTGGTGGTGGAACCGATCCTGGTGGCCGAGGACCAGCTGCGCCGCAGCCTGGAACAGTGGAGCAATGCCTCCGACGCACTGGGTTCGACCTTCGGCGAGGACGACGAAGGGCTGGAAAACCTGGAAGTCGGCAACGCCGACGAAGAGCCGGGCGGCGACAGTGGCGTGGACGCCAAGGGCGACGACACCCCGGTGGTCAAGTTCGTCAACAAGGTGCTGGTGGACGCCATCAAGCGCGGCGCCTCGGACATCCACTTCGAGCCCTACGAAACCGAATATCGGGTCCGCCTGCGCATCGACGGCATCCTCAAGCAGGTGGCCAAGGCGCCGATCAAGCTGAGCCAGCGCATCGCCGCCCGCCTCAAGGTCATGGCCCAGCTGGACATCGCCGAGAAGCGCGTACCGCAGGACGGCCGCATCAAGCTGAACCTGTCCAAGAGCAAGCAGATCGACTTCCGCGTCAGCACCCTGCCGACCCTGTTCGGCGAGAAGGTGGTGCTGCGCATCCTGGACGGCAGCGCGGCCAAGCTGGGCATCGACAAGCTGGGTTACGAGCCGGATCAGCAGAAACTGTTCGAAGAAGCCATCCACAAGCCCTACGGCATGGTGCTGGTCACCGGTCCCACCGGCTCGGGCAAGACGGTCAGCCTGTACACCGCGCTGGGCATCCTGAACGACGAAACCCGCAACATCTCCACCGCCGAAGACCCGGTGGAAATCCGCCTGCCGGGCGTCAACCAGGTGCAGCAGAACAACAAGCGCGGCATGACCTTCGCCGCTGCGCTGCGCAGCTTCCTGCGCCAGGATCCGGATATCATCATGGTCGGCGAAATCCGCGACCTGGAAACGGCCGAGATCGCCATCAAGGCGGCGCAAACCGGCCACATGGTGCTGTCCACCCTACATACCAATGACGCGCCACAGACAATCGCCCGCCTGATGAACATGGGCATCGCCCCGTACAACATCACCAGTTCGGTCACCCTGGTCATCGCCCAGCGTCTGGCGCGCCGGCTGTGCAGCAAGTGCAAACGACCGGTGGAATTGCCTGAGAATGCCCTGCTGGCCGAAGGCTTTACCGAGGCCGAGATCCGGGAAGGCTTCACCGTGTACGAGCCGGTGGGTTGTGACGAATGCAGCGACGGCTACAAGGGCCGGACCGGCATCTACCAGGTCATGCCGATGACCGACCAGATCGCCAGTATCGTGCTGGCCGGCGGCAACGCCATCCAGATCGCAGAGGTTGCGCAGCAGGAAGGCGTCCGCGACCTGCGCCAATCGGCCCTGTGGAAGGTCAAACAGGGCGTGACCAGCCTGGCCGAGATCAACCGCGTCACCAAGGACTGAGGGAACATCGCCCTTGTAGGAGCGGCGCAAGCCGCGAATGCCTTTCGGCCAAATCGCGACAATCCAAATGAAAGACATTCGCGGCTTACGCCGCTCCTACAAGGAGGAGGAACGGGGCCGGATCACGGCTTACGCCACTCCTGCAAGAGCGCCGAGGTCGTTCCATGAACGGATTGCCGGGCGAACCTTGCCGCCCGTCACACCCGGGATTTTCCCTTGGCCTTGTAACCAGTTACCATCCGTGGCATAGCCAGACCGGCCGGGGATGCCGGCAGGGGATCGAGACATGTCCGTGAGCCGTACCGCCATCAAGAAGAGCGCGCCCGCACAGCGCGAGACCAAGCAGTTGGCGCCTTTCGTATGGGAGGGCACCGACAAGCGCGGGGTCAAGATGAAGGGCGAGCAGGAGGCGAAAAATGCCAACCTGCTGCGCGCGGAGCTGCGCCGCCTGGGCATTACCCCCACCGTGGTCAAGCCCAAGCCCAAACCGCTGTTCGGTTCGGCCGGCAAGCCGGTCACGCCGAAGGAGATCGCCTTCTTCAGCCGGCAGATGGCCACGATGATGAAATCCGGCGTGCCGATCGTGCAGGCGCTGGAGATCATCGGCAGCGGCCACAAGAACGTCCGCATGCAAAAGCTGGTCGGTGAAATCCGTGCCGACATCGAGAGCGGCTCGTCTTTACATGAAGCCATCAGCAAGCATCCGGTCCAGTTCGACGAGTTGTACCGCAACCTGGTGCGTGCCGGCGAAGGCGCCGGTGTGCTGGAAACAGTGCTGGACACCATCGCCAGCTACAAGGAAAACATCGAAACCCTGAAGGGCAAGATCAAGAAGGCCTTGTTCTACCCAACCATGACCATCGCGGTTGCCCTGATCGTTAGCGCGATATTGTTGATATTCGTGGTGCCTCAGTTTGAATCGGTATTCAAAAACTTCGGCGCCGATCTCCCTGCTTTCACCAAATTGATAGTCGCAGCTTCACGTATAGCAGTACATTATTGGTGGCTGGGATTGCTTGTTACTGTGGGTAGTTTGTTTGCTTTCTTTTTCTTCAAGAAGCGCTCGCCAACTTTCCAGCATTTCCTTGACCGCTTGATTCTGAAAGTGCCAATTATCGGCCAGATCATGCACAACAGTGCGATCGCCCGTTTTGCCCGCACCACGGCAGTGACCTTCAAGGCCGGCGTGCCGCTGGTCGAGGCGCTGGACACCGTGGCCGGTGCCACCGGTAATACCGTGTATGAGAAGGCCGTACACCGTATGCGTGATGATGTGGCCGTGGGCTACCCGCTGAACATGGCGATGAAGCAGACCGCCCTGTTCCCGCACATGGTGATCCAGATGACCGCCATCGGCGAGGAAGCCGGCGCACTGGACACCATGCTATTCAAGGTCGCTGAATATTTCGAGCAGGAAGTCAACAATGCCGTCGATGCGTTGAGCAGCCTGATTGAACCATTGATTATGGTGTTCATCGGCGGCCTGGTTGGCTGCATGGTCATCGGCATGTACCTTCCGATCTTCAAGCTGGCCGCTACGGTCTGACCCTGCACGATGGCATTCCTCGACCAGAACCCCGCCCTGGGGTATCCACTGGCGGCCGGTCTTGGCCTGATGGTGGGCAGCTTCCTCAACGTGGTCATCCTGCGGATGCCACGGCGGCTGGAGTGGCAGTGGAAGCGCGATGCCGTCGAGATCCTGGAACAACCGGAAATCTACGACCCGCCGCCGCCCGGCATCGTGGTCGAGCCTTCGCACTGCCCGCACTGCAAGCACCGGCTGTCCTGGTACGAGAACATCCCGCTGTTCAGCTGGCTGATCCAGGGCGGCAAATGCCGGCATTGCAAGGCGCCGATCTCGCCGCAGTACCCGCTGGTGGAACTGCTGACCTGCCTGCTGACCCTGGCCTGCGTGTGGAAGTTCGGCTTCGGCTGGCAGGGCTTCGGCGCGGCGCTGTTCAGCTGCTTCCTGATCGCGCTGTCCGGCATCGACCTGCGTACCCAGCTGCTGCCCGACCAGCTGACCCTGCCGCTGATGTGGCTGGGGCTTATCGCCAGCACCGACAACCTGTACATGCCTGCCAAGCCGGCGCTGCTGGGCGCCATCGCCGGCTACGTCTCGCTGTGGTCGGTGTGGTGGCTGTTCAAGCAGCTGACCGGCAAGGAAGGCATGGGCCACGGCGACTTCAAGCTGCTGGCCGCCATCGGCGCCTGGACCGGGCTGAAGGGCATCCTGCCGACCATCCTGCTGTCCTCGCTGGTCGGGGCGGTGATCGGCTCGATCTGGCTGGCAATCAAGGGCCGCGACCGCGCCACGCCGATCCCGTTCGGCCCGTACCTGGCGATCGCCGGCTGGATCGTGTTCATGTGGGGCGAGCAGCTGATCGACGCCTACATGCGCATCGCCGGCCTGAAATAGGCCACGGCAGCCCCCTGTAGGAGCGGCGCAAGCCACGACCCGGCCTTCATGGGAAAGCTTCATCGCGGCTTGCGCCGCTCCTACGCGCTCCCACGGAACCCGCCGTTCGCCAGGACGGCATAATCGGCACATGAGCGACTACCTGATCGGACTGACCGGCGGCATCGCCTCCGGCAAGAGCGCGCTGGAGCGGGAATTCGTCGCGCTGGGCGTGACCGTGGCCGACGCCGACGCCATCGCCCGCGAGATCGTCGAGCCCGGCCAGCCGGCGCTGGATGAAATCGCCGCCCGCTTCGGTACGAACATGCTGGATGCCGAAGGCCGCCTCGACCGCGCCGCGATGCGCCGGCGGGTATTTGCCGACCCGGCCGAACGCAAGGCGCTGGAAGCCATCACCCACCCGCGCATCCGCCAGCGGCTGGAACAACGCTGCCGCCAGGCTGCCGGCCCGTATGCCGTGGCGATGATCCCGTTGCTGGCCGAGGGCAGCGGGCGCGACAGCTATCCGTGGCTGGACCGGATCCTGGTCGTGGACGTGCCGGTGGGAACGCAGCAGGCGCGACTGATGCAGCGCGACGGCATCGACGCCGCGCTGGCGGAACGGATGATCGCTTCGCAGGCCAGCCGCGAACGGCGACTCGCCATCGCCGACGATATCGTGGTCAACGACGGCGATCCCGAACACCTGCGCACGGCTGCCGCCGGGCTGGATGCGCTGTACCGCCGGCTGGCCGCCACGCGGCAGGAGCGGCGCAAGCCGCGATGAAGCTTCCCCCTGAAAGCCCGGTCGCGGCTGACGCCGCTCCTACATGGGAAACGTCCGGATCGCGGCTGACGCAGCTCCTACAAGTCCTTCGGCCACAGGGCGCGGATGGCGGCAATGCCCTGGGCGCCGTGGTTGCGGGCCTGCGGGATGTCGTCCGGCCCCAGTCCGCCGATCGCGTACAGCGGCAGCGACACCGACTCGCGCAGCGCATCGAAGCCGGTCCAACCCAGCGGCGCGATCCCCGGATGGCTGGGCGTGGCCTGCAGCGAACCGAGTACGGCGAAATCGCAATCCAGCCGCTGCGCATGCTGCAATTCCTCGGCCGTATGGCAGGACGCCGCCACCGGCAGTTCCGCCGGTAACGGGCGTCGGTCCAGTCCGGCCAGTTGCGCGGCCCGCAACTGCACCCCGGCGCCGAGCCGGAGTGCCAGTTCGATGTCGCCCCCAACCAATGCTTCAGCACCGGCCTTGCGGCAGCGCGCGACCGCCTGTTCCAGCAACCCCGACCAGCGCGCGGGATCGCCGACCCGCAGCTGCACGCGGGCGATGCCGTCGTCGACCGCCATGCCCAGTCGCAACAGCCAGTCGCTGCCGTCGCCCTGCGGCTCCGGGGTGACCAGATAGCGATCCGGATCCAGCAGCATGCCGACCACCGGCCGGTCGGCCGGAGGCATGTGGTAGCGCGTGAGCTTGTCCCTCGCCACCCAGCTCAGCGCCTGCCCTTCGATCCCGCGCGGCTTGCCGCTCCAGCTGGTAACCCGGCGCAGTTCCAGCCGCAGGCGCTTGTCCGGATACCGCTGCGGCACTTCCATCAGCCGCTCGCCGACTTCGACGGCGATGCCGAGTTCTTCCTGCAGTTCGCGCACCAGCGCCTGTTCGGAGGTTTCGCCGGGCTCGCGCTTGCCGCCGGGGAATTCCCACAGCCCGCCGTGGTCGCTGGCCTCGGTGCGCCGCGCCAGCAGCACCCTGCCCTTCGGATCGGTGATCAGGCCGGCGACGACGTGGATGGAGCGCAGGGAAGACTTCATGCCGCTAGCTTGCCGGCTGCGCCGGGCGGAAGGCAAATCCGGAACATCCCGGAACGGATATCCACCTTGACTCGTGCAGTAGCAGCAGTAGGAGCGGCGTAAGCCGCGAAAGGGCTTTCATGGGAAAGCCTCATCGCGGCTTACGCCGCTCCTACTGCTGCTCCTGCCGCGTGCTGTCTCAGTTCAACTGCCCGTGGCAATGCTTGTACTTCTTGCCGCTGCCACACGGGCAGGGATCGTTGCGGCCGACCTTGGGACCCTCGCGCTGCACGGTCTGCTGCGCCTGCGCGGCGGCCTGGGCCGCCTGCACCTGCGCGGCTTCCTCGTCGGCACCGTAGCCGCCGGCGTCCTGGTGCTGGAACTGCAGTTGCCGGGCACGGGCCTCGGCCATTGCGCGCTCCTGCGCCTCCATCGCCGCCACTTCCTCTTCGGTGCGGATGCGCACGCGGGCCAGGATGGTGACCACCTCGCGCTTGACGTTCTCCAGCATTTCCGAGAACAGCTCGAAGGCTTCCTTCTTGTATTCCTGCTTGGGCTGCTTCTGCGCATAGCCGCGCAGGTGGATGCCCTGACGCAGGTAGTCCATGCGCGCCAGGTGCTCCTTCCAGCTCTTGTCCAGCACGGTGAGCATGACGTGCTTTTCCAGCATGCGCATGGTCTCGGCGCCGACGGCGGCTTCCTTGGCCTCGAAGTGGCCGGCCAGCGCGGCCTGCACGCGCTGCTCGACGCCTTCGGCGTCCAGTTCGGTTTCTTCCTTCAACCATTCCGCGGTCGACAGCTGCAGGCCGAACTCGGCCTCCAGCGCGGCCTGCAAGCCCGGCAGGTCCCACTGGGCGTCGATCGAATCCGGCGGCACGTAGCGCGCGACCAGGTCGGCGACCACGTCCTCGCGGATGCCGTCGATGTTGTCCTTGACCGACTCGGCTTCCAGCAGCTCATCGCGCTGGGCGTAGATGACCTTGCGCTGGTCGTTGTTGACGTCGTCGAAGTCCAGCAGGTTCTTGCGGATGTCGAAGTTGTGCGCTTCGACCTTGCGCTGCGCCTTCTCGATCTGCCGGCTGACCAGACGGTCCTCGATGACGTCGTCCTCCTTCATGCCGATCAGCTTCATCGCCTTCTGCACCCAGTCGGAGGCGAAGATCCGCATCAGGTTGTCTTCCAGCGACAGGTAGAAGCGCGAGGAACCCGGGTCGCCCTGGCGACCGGAACGGCCGCGCAGCTGGTTGTCGATGCGGCGCGACTCGTGGCGTTCGGTACCGACGATGTGCAGGCCGCCTGCGGCCTTGACCGTGTCGTGGCGCTGCTGCCATTCGGATTTGACCCGCGCCTGCTCGGCCTCGCCGGCCTCATCGCCCAGCGCGGCCAGGTCGGCTTCCAGCGAGCCGCCCAGCACGATGTCGGTGCCGCGGCCGGCCATGTTGGTGGCGATGGTGATCGCGCCCGGACGGCCGGCGTTGGCGACGATGTGCGCCTCGCGTTCGTGCTGCTTGGCGTTCAGCACTTCATGCGGCACTCCGGCCTTGCGCAGGAAGTCGGACAGGAACTCGGAGGTCTCCACCGAGGTGGTGCCGACCAGCGCCGGCTGCCCGCGCTGGTAGCAGTCCTGGATGTCGGCCAGCACCGCGTTGAACTTGCCGTTGCGGTTCAGGAACACCTGGTCCGACGAATCCTTGCGCACGGTCGGCCGGTTGGGCGGAATGACCACCACTTCCAGTCCGTAGATGCTCTGGAACTCGTAGGCTTCGGTGTCGGCGGTGCCGGTCATGCCCGACAGCTTGTCGTACATGCGGAACAGGTTCTGGAAGGTGACGCTGGCCAGGGTCTGGTTCTCGCGCTGGACCGGCACGCCTTCCTTGGCCTCGACCGCCTGGTGCAGGCCGTCGGACCAGCGGCGACCGACCAAGGTACGGCCGGTGAATTCGTCGACGATCACCACCTCGCCGTCGCGGACCAGATAATCCACGTCGCGCTGGTAGATGGCGTGCGCGCGCAGCGCCGCATTCAGGTGATGGACCACGCTGAGGTTCTGCGGCGAGTACAGGTCGTCGCCCTCGGCCAGGATGCCGGCCCGGCGCAGCAGGTCTTCGGCGTGCTCCTGCCCGGCTTCGGACAGGTGCACCTGCTTGGACTTCTCGTCGACCCAGTAGTCGCCCTCGCCTTCCTCGCTTTCCTGCCGGCTCAGCTCGGGGACGATGCGGTCGACCTTGATGTACAGCTCCGGCGATTCGTCGGCCGGGCCGGAGATGATCAGCGGCGTGCGCGCCTCGTCGATCAGGATCGAATCGACCTCGTCGACGATCGCGTAATGCAGCCCGCGCTGGTAACGGTCGTCCTTCGACATCGCCATGTTGTCGCGCAGGTAGTCGAAGCCGAACTCGTTGTTGGTGCCGTAGGTGATGTCGGCGCCGTAGGCCTCGTGCTTGTCCGAGTGCGGCATGCCCGGGTAGACCACGCCGACGCTCAGGCCCAGCCAGCTGTACAGCCGGCCCATCCACGCCGCGTCGCGGCGCGCCAGGTAGTCGTTGACGGTGACCACATGCACGCCCTTGCCTTCCAGCGCGTTGAGGTACACCGGCAGGGTCGCGACCAAGGTCTTGCCTTCGCCGGTACGCATCTCGGCGATCTTGCCCAGATGCAGCACCATGCCGCCGATCAGCTGCACGTCGTAGTGGCGCATGCCGAGCACGCGCTTGCCGGCTTCGCGGCAGACCGCGAACGCTTCCGGCAGGACCTTGTCCAGCGACTCGCCATCGGCGATGCGTTGCCTGAATTCCGGGGTCTTGTCCTTCAGTTGCTGGTCGGACAGTTTTTCCAGTTCCGGCTCGAGGGCGTTGATCTTGGCGACGGTGCGCTGGAGCTGCTTCAACAGGCGCTCGTTGCGGCTGCCAAAAACACGGGTGAGCAGGTTGTTGATCATGTACGGAACCGGTTGGAAGGGAGCCCGGGGCGGCCGCGTCGCCGGCCCGAAAACAGGACAGGGCGCAATGCGCCCCGTCTGGACAAGTGCCTATTGTAGCTGGGGGCGGCCACCGGGGAATCAACCCCGCATCGGCGCCCTCGCCGCGGCTCAGCCGTGCTTGGCGGCCTGCACCGGAGTCGGGCCGCTGCCGAGGAACTTGCGCGGGTTGACCACGTTGCCGTTTTCCCAGACCTCGAAATGGACGTGGGCGCCGGTGGAACGACCGGTAGAGCCGGCCTTGGCGATTTCCTGGCCAACCCGGACCAGTTGCCCTTCCTTCACCGACAGCCGCGAATTGTGCGCGTAGCGGGTCACGTAGCCGTTGCCGTGATCGATGTCGACCACGTTGCCGTAGCCGCTCTTGACTCCGGAGAAGCTGACCACGCCATCGGCCACCGCCCGCACCGGGTCGCCGACCGAGGCCTTGAAGTCGATGCCCTTGTGGAACTGGCCACCGCCGCCGAACGGATCGGCGCGGCCGCCGAAGCCCGAGGTGATATAGCTGTTGACCGGCGCCCGCGACGGGGTGGCGTTGCGGTCCAGCTCGCGGTTGAACAGCAGCGCTTCCAGCACCGAGAGCTGCTTGCCGGAGTCCTCGAAGGTGTGCCCCAACTGGTCCAGGCCGCCCGCCAGTTCGCCCGGCGCCATGTCGTGGCTGGCCTCGGCGCCACCGATGCCGACCGGCTCTTCGAAGTCGAATTCGCCGTCCTGCAGCTGGCCCATCCGGGTCAGGCGCTCGCCCAGCGCGTTCAGCCGGTTGGCCTGCGCCTGCAATTCGCCCAGCCGCGCGGCCAGGGCATTGACCTCCTGCTGGGCGCCGCGGCGGACCTGCTCCAGCTCGGACTGCTGACGGTCGACCTTGGCCTGCAGCATCGACACCTGAACCAGGCCGAATGCGCTGCGCGCACCCACGCCGACCAGCAGACCGGCCGCGAGCACGATGCCGGCGAACAGCCAGGGGCGGGAATGGAAGCGGTGCTGCGCCTGCAGCGAACGGCGCGCCAGATCATGGGCCAGTCGGGCGCGGGAATTGTTTACGATGTCGTGGAATTTCATGGGTTCCGATGTCTAGTCCTATGTCCAAGCCGCGCCGCGCATCGACTCCGCTCCCGGCCCTGCAGGCCGCGATGTCGGACGCCGAAACCGACCCGGTGCGCCGCGCCATTCGGCTGGACGCGCTGGAACAGCTGCTCCGCCCCCTCCTGCCCCCTGTCCTGGCCGGCCATTGCAGGCTGGCCAACGTGACCGGAAACCGGCTGGTATATCTCGTCGACTCGCCGGTGTGGAAGGCCAAACTGCGGCTGGCCGCCCCCCGACTGGTCGATCAGGCCCAATCCATCGGAATGACCGTCACCGAAGTGATGGTCAAGACCACCTTGCAACCTCTGCATCCTGCGCCCGCCGCCGGCGAACCGACGGCAGGAATCTCCATTTCAGCCTCCGCGCGCGCCGCATTGCAGGCCGCGCTGGACTCCCTGGACGCTCCGGGCAACGCCGGCACGCCGGCGAAACCCGGTGACTCTTCCTCTGCGGCACGGCGCCCGAAACGCTGACCGGGGCGGGTGCACGCATTCCGCGCATGGTACCGGCCAATCGACCCGCAGTCGTTAGTCAGAAGTTAAATTTTCGTTATATAGTGCCGGGAGAACCGCCCGACCTCACAGTTTGAACGGCCGCCGGATACCCGGCCTGTGGCGGCACGGCGTCTCAGCTGGCCGTCGACGGCAGACCATAGGCAATGGAAGGCGCGGCGGCGGCGGTATCGTCGTCGAGCCCGAAGCTGACCTCTTCCCAGGCCGAGGTCTGGGTCAGCAGCGCGCGCACCAGCTTGTTGTTCAGTGCATGCCCGGACTTGTAGCCCTCGTAGGCGCCAAGGATGGGGCGGCCGGCCAGATACAGGTCGCCGATGGCATCCAGGATCTTGTGGCGGACGAATTCGTCGGCATAGCGCAGGCCGTCCTCGTTGAGCACGCGGAACTCGTCCAGCACGATGGCGTTGTCCATCGACCCGCCCAGTCCCAGGTTGCGCTCGCGCATGTACTCCAGGTCGCGCATGAAGCCGAAGGTGCGTGCGCGGGAGACTTCCTTGACATAGGCGTCGGAGGAGAAATCGACCTCGGCACGCGATTGCGAGGCTGGAATCATCGGATGGTCGAACTGCACGGTGAAGCCGACCCGGAAGCCGTCGTAGGGCTCGAAACGGGCGATCTTGTCGCCGTCGCGCACCTCGACCGGTTCGACGATGCGGATGAAGCGCTTCGGCGCCGCCTGCTCCTCGATGCCGGCCGACTGCAGCAGGAACACGAACGGACCGGCGGAACCGTCCATGATCGGCAACTCGGCCGAGGACAGTTCCACGTAGACATTGTCGATGCCGAGCCCGGCCAGCGCCGACATCAGGTGTTCGACGGTCAGCACCTTGGCACCGTCGCCGGTCAGGCCGGTACACAGGGTGGTTTCGGTGACCAGCTGGGCCTGGGCGGGAATTTCCGCCACCGGGTCCAGATCGATGCGGCGGAACACCACGCCGGTATCGGCCGCGGCCGGCCGCAGGGTCATGTACACCTTCTCGCCGCTGTGCAGGCCCACGCCGGTGGCGCGGATCACATTCTTGAGTGTGCGCTGCCTGGACATGGTGGGAACGAAGGCGGTCATGGAATGAGCGGGCGGCGAGAATAGCACGTAATTAGCTGAATCTTAACGGAAGGATCGCTCTGTCTCACCTTTGCAACAAGGATTTGGCAGGAGCCTGTTCAGCTTGGTGGAAAAACCTGCCGGGCCAGCGACGGCCCGGCAGCAAGGGACATGGAAATCTGTACAACACTCCTCGGGTCCGCGGCGGAAGCGCCGCGGGCCAGGCGGCGATCCGCCCGACCCACGCTGACGCCCGCCCGTCCCGGACTCCGGAACGGAGCCGCGCTCAGTCGGCCTGGCGACGCAGGAACGCCGGAATGTCCAGGTAATCACCCGGCAGTTCGGCGTGGCCCGCGTCCGGGGCGGGAGCCGCGGCGGAGGCCGCCGCCGTCTCGACGCCACCACGGCGCAGGCCGAGGCCGCCGACCGCATTGGCGATCGGATCGGCCGGGGCCACGTCGTCGATCGGCAGGCCGGTGGTGGCGTCACGAACCAGCTTGATCGGCGCACGCATCGGCTCGCGGAAGCCGCCGGACAGATCGCCACGATCGCGGACCGGCTGGCGGGCGACGGCGCGGTTCAGGCCGGTGGCGACCACGGTCACTCGCACCTCGTCCTTCATTTCCGGATCAAGCACGGTGCCGACCACCACGGTGGCGTCCTCGGAGGCGAAGCCCTCGACCGTGCGGCCGACCTCGTCGAACTCGGCCATGGTGAAGTCCGGGCCGGCAGTGATGTTGACCAGGATGCCGTTGGCGCCGGACAGGTTGACATCGTCCAGCAGCGGGTTCTGGATCGCCGATTCGGCGGCGGCCTGGGCCCGGTCGTCGCCCTTGGCATGGCCGGTACCCATCATCGCCAGACCCATTTCGGACATGACGGTGCGCACGTCGGCGAAGTCGACGTTGATCAGGCCCGGACGCACGATCAGGTCGGCGATGCCCTGCACCGCGCCCAGCAGCACGTCGTTGGCGGCGCGGAAGGCCTGGATCATGGTCGCGTTGCGGCCCAGCACGGTGATCAGCTTCTCGTTGGGAATGGTGATCAGCGAGTCGCAGTGGTGGCTCAGTTCCTCGATGCCCTTCAGCGCCACCTGCATGCGGCGGCGGCCTTCGAACGGGAACGGCTTGGTCACCACGGCCACGGTCAGGATGCCCATCTCCTTGGCCACCTGCGCCACTACCGGTGCGGCGCCGGTGCCGGTGCCGCCGCCCATGCCGGCGGTGATGAAGACCATGTCGGCGCCGTCCAGCGCCTCGATGATGCGCTCGCGGTCTTCCAGCGCGGCCTGGCGGCCGACTTCCGGATTGGCGCCGGCGCCCAGTCCCTTGGTGACGTTGCTGCCAAGCTGCAGCTGCAGCTTGGCGCCGCAGTTCTTGATCGCCTGCGCGTCGGTATTGGCGGTGATGAATTCCACACCGTCGACGCTGCTGTTGACCATGTGCGCGACCGCGTTGCCGCCGCCGCCGCCGACGCCGACCACCTTGATCACCGCGTTCGGTGCCATCTTCTCGACCAATTCGAAATGTGCCATGTCCGTGTCCTCTAGTTTAGTTATGTGTTGTTGCGTGAATCGGTGATGCGGGGTTGCACTGCCTTCGTCTTCGCCTCTTTCTGCGAGGAGTGAGAACATGTCTTGCCTCACTTCTCGCTCCTCTACGCTCACTTCCCGTCCCTTCAGAACTCTCCGCTGAACCAGTTCTTGAGCTTCTTGAACACGCTGCCCGCCTTGCCGGTGGGCAGGGACGGGCGTCGTGGATGTTCGATCTGGCTGCCCATCAGCAGCAGGCCGACGCCGGTGGCATGCACCGGGTTGCCGACCACTTCGCCCAGACCGCTGACGTGTTGCGGAATGCCGATCCGCACCGGCATCTGCAGCATCTCCTCAGCCAGTTCGACCACGCCTTCCATCTTCGAAGCGCCGCCGGTCAGCACCATGCCGGCACGGACCAGTTCCTCGAAGCCGGAGCGGCGCAGTTCGGCCTGCACCATTTCGAAGATTTCCTCGTAGCGGCCCTGCACCGCCTGCGCCAGCGACTGCCGCGGCAGCCGCCGCGGTGGGCGGTCGCCGACGCTGGGCACCTGGATGCTTTCCTCGGCGGTGGCCAGCTGCGCCAGCGCGCAGGCGTAGCGCACCTTGATCTGCTCGGCTTCCGGCGTGGGCGTGCGCAGCATGTGCGCGATGTCGTTGGTGACGTGATCGCCGGCGATCGGCAACGAGGCGGTGTGGCAGATTGCGCCCTGCACGAACACCGCCAGGTCGGTGGTGCCCGCACCCATATCGACCAACACCACGCCCAGCTCGCGCTCGTCGCTGGTCAGCACCGCGACGCTGGAGGCCAGCGAGGACAGGATCAGGTCGTCGATCTGCAGGCCGCAACGCTGCACGCACTTGCTGACGTTCTGCGCCGCCGACTGCGCGCAGGTCACCAGGTGCGCGTGCACCTCCAGGCGCACACCGGTCATGCCGACCGGGTTGCGGATGCCTTCCTGCGAGTCGTCCAGCACGTATTCGCGCGGGATCGCGTGCAGGATGCGCTGGTCGGCCGGAATCGCCACCGCCTTGGCGGCGTCCAGCACCCGGTCCAGGTCGCCCCAGGTGACTTCGCCGTCGCGGATCGGCACGATCCCGGGCGAGTTCTTGCACTGCACGTGGTTGCCTGAAATCGAGGCGTAGACCGAGCGGATCTCGCAACCGGCCATCAGCTCGGCCTCCTCGACCGCGCGCTGGATCGACTGCACGGTCGATTCGATGTCGACCACCACCCCGCGCTTGAGCCCGCGCGATTCGTGGGTGCCGATGCCGATCACCTCGATCGGGTTGCCCGGCGAATACTCGCCGACCAGCGCGGTGATCTTGGAAGTGCCGATGTCGAGGCCGACGATCAGCGATTTGTCGCCCTTGCGATTCATGTCGTAATGCCAGCAATAGAAGAAAAGGAAACGGCCGCGGTCGCGGAGGCCTTGCCCCACTGCAGCGCGAACCCGTTGGTGTAGCGCAGGTCGGCGCGCAGCAACGGCGCCGCGTGGCGCGACAGCAGCTGCGGCAGCATCCGCGCGAAACGACCGAGCCGCGGACGCGCGTCGGCACGGCCGACCACCACCCGGGTGCCGTTGCTCAACTGCAGCGACCAGCTGCCGCGGCGGTCCATGCCCAGGGTGTCGACGCCCAGGCCCAGCGCACCGAACATTTGCCGCGCCTCGTTGTACAGCGCGACCACTTCACGGGTCTGGTTGTCGGGGCCGTCCAGCTGCGGCAACGCATCCACCGCCAGCCCCTCGGGCACCGGGAACAGCCGCCCCTGCTCGGACAGCAGCCGGTCTTCGCCCCAGCGCGCGAACGGTCGGTGCTCGACGATCCGGATTTCCATCACGTCGGGCCAGCGCTTTCGCACCTCCGCGTGCTCGACCCACGGCAAGGCCTGCACGGCATCCTGGGCATCGCGCAGGCGCACGGCGAAGAAACCGCGCTGCGCATACGGCTGCACCACCTGGCGCAACTGCGCCGCATCGACGCGCTGCAACTCGCCATGCACGCGCAAACGGGTCAGCGGCCAGCGATCGGAGCCGATCCAGCCGTTGAACACGGCCACCACCGGCAGCACGACCAAGGCCAGGGCCAGCAGCCAGGCGGCGATGCGCAGGATCGCGTTCATCGCGTCGCCACCTCCGCCACGGTCTGCTCGAGGATGCGCCAGCACAACTCTTCGAAATCGACGCCCAGCTCGCGCGCCGCCTTCGGCACCAGCGAATGGCTGGTCATGCCGGGCGCGGTGTTGACCTCCATCAGCATCAGCCGGCCGTCGGCATGACGCATGATGTCGACCCGGCCCCAGCCGCCACAGCCGGCGGCGCGAAAACCCTGCAACGCCAGTTCGCGGATCGCCTGTTCCTCTTCGCCTTCAAGGCCCGGGCACAGATACTGGGTGTCTTCGGCCACGTATTTGGCGTGGTAGTCATACCAGTCGCCGGCCGGCACGATGCGGATCGACGGCAACGCCACCTCGCCGAGCACGCCGACAGTGAATTCGCCGCCACTCAGCATCTGTTCGGCCAGCAGTTCGCCACGATAGTCGGCGGCGAATTCCACCGCCGGCGCCAGGTCCGCGGCCGTGGCGATGCGGAACACGCCGACGCTGGACCCTTCGGCCGACGGTTTGACGAACACCGGCAGGCCCAGTTCGCGCACCGCCATGGCCAGGTCGCCGCCGGGCGGGATGCGCACGAAGGCCGCGGTCGGCAACCCGGCCGCAACCCACACCTGCTTGGTGCGGATCTTGTCCATCGTCAGCGCCGAACCGAGCACGTCCGGCCCGGTGTACGGCACGCCCAGCGCCTCCAGCATGCCCTGCACCACGCCATTCTCGCCGGCGCCGCCGTGCAGGATGTTGAAGACGCGTTCGAAATGCTTTTCCTGCAGTTCGCGTACCAGGTTCGGCACGCCGTCCACCGCCTGCGCGTCGACGCCGCGTGCGCGCAGTGCCGCCAGCACGTTGCGGCCGGAATCCAGCGACACTTCGCGCTCGCTCGATTCGCCACCCATCAGCACGGCGACGCGGCCGAAGCGGGCCGGGTCGGCGATGCGCAGCGGCGGCAGCGACGGCTGGCTCATTCGCGCCCCCCGAAACCGTTGGCCGCCAGTTGCTGGGCGACGTGGCCGATGTCGCCGGCGCCCATCAGCAGCAGCAAGTCGCCGTCGCGCAGCACGTCGGGCAGCACGCCGACCAGATCGCCCACCTGCCCGACCACCACCGGTTCGTTGCGCCCGCGCGCACGGATCGCCCGCGCCAGCGAACGCGCGTCGGCGCCGGCGATCGGCGCCTCGCCGGCCGGATAGACTTCGCTGAGTACCAGCGCATCGACATCGGACAGCACCGCGGCGAAGGCGTCGAACTGGTCGCGGGTACGGCTGTAGCGGTGCGGCTGGAACGCCACCACCAGCCGCCGCTCCGGCCAGCCGCCACGGGCCGCGTCGAACACCGCGGCCAGCTCGCGCGGATGATGACCGTAGTCGTCGACCAGGCGCACCCGCGCACCGGTCGGCGTCATCACCTCGCCGAGATCGTTGAAGCGACGGCCGACGCCGGCGAAACCGCTCAGCGCGCGCGCGATGGCCTCCGGCGCCACCCCCAGCTGCCAGCCGATCGCGGCGGCGGCCAGCGCGTTCTGCACGTTGTGCCGGCCGGGCAGGGCCAGGCCGACCTCGAGGCTGGTGTCTTCCGGCAGGCGCAGGGTGAAGCGCATGCGCGCGCCATCCTGACTGACGTCCTCGGCGCGCACATCGGCATGGGCGGCGAAGCCGTAGCTCATCACGTGGCGCGGCGTATCCGTTGCCAGCGCCGCCACTTCGGCATCGTCCACGCACAGCACCGCCAGCCCGTAGAACGGCAGCCGTTGCAGGAATTCGGCGAACGCCGCCTGCACCCGGGCGAAATCGTTGCCGTAGTTCTCTAAATGATCGGCATCGATGTTGGTGATCACCGCCATCAGCGGATTCAGACGCAGGAAGCTGCCGTCGCTCTCGTCGGCCTCGGCCACCAGCCACTGGCCGCCACCAAGCTTGGCGTTGGCGCCGGCGGCCAGCAGCTGGCCGCCGATCACGAAGGTCGGGTCCAATCCGCCTTCGCTGAGCACCGCGGCGATCAGGCTGGTGGTGGTGGTCTTGCCGTGGGTGCCGGCTACCGCGATGCCGCGGCGGAAGCGCATCAATTCGGCCAGCATCGCCGCGCGCGGCACGATCGGGATGCGCTGGCTGCGCGCTTCCATCAGTTCCGGGTTGTCGGACTTGATCGCGCTGGACACCACCACGCAGTCGGTACCGAGCACGTTGGCGGCGTTGTGGCCGCGCATCACCCGCGCGCCGAGTGCGGTCAAGCGGCGGGTGGCCGCGTTGTCGGCCATGTCCGAGCCGGACACTTCGTAGCCGAGCGTGCACAGCACTTCGGCAATGCCGCTCATGCCGGAACCGCCGATGCCGACGAAATGCACGCGACGGAACGCTTCGGCCAGGTCACCGGTATGTTGCAGACGGCGCTCGCGCGCGGCGGAAATCATGCCGCTTCCTCCAAGATGATGTCAGCGATGCGCTCGGCGGCATCGGTGCGGGCCAGCCGGCGCGCGGCGTCGGCCATGGCCAGGCGCCGCGCCGGATCGGACAGCAGCTCGGCAAGCGCGGCCTGCAGGTTCGTTTCGAAGCGCTCGTCCTGCTTCAGCAGGATCGCGGCGCCGTGTTCGGCCAGGTATTCGGCGTTGCGGGTCTGGTGGTCGTCGACCGCGGTCGGCAACGGCACCAGCACACTGCCGACACCGGCCGCGCACAACTCCGCCAGGGTCGAGGCGCCGGCGCGGCACACCACCAGGTCGGCCCAGGCGTAGGCCGCGGCCATGTCGGCGATGAAGGCTTCCACGCCGGCCGGCACGCCGGCCTCGGCATAGGCGCGAACGGCTTCGTCGCGCAGTTTCTCGCCGCACTGGTGGCGCACTTCGATGACGTGATCGCCGAACGACGACAGCACCTTCGGCAGCGCAAGGTTCAGCGCGCGCGCGCCCTGACTGCCACCCAGCACCAGCAGGCGCAGTGCGCCGTCGCGATTGGTCAGGCGTGCGGACGGCGCGGCGACGGCGGCGATTTCCCCGCGCACCGGATTGCCGACCGCTTCCTCCTTGCCGGGGAAAGCGCCGGGAAAACCGCTCATCACTCGCCGCGCGAAGCGGACCAGCACCCGGTTGGTGAATCCGGGTGCGCGGTTCTGCTCGTGCACCAGCAACGGACGACGCTGCAGGGCCGCGGCCATGCCGCCGGGACCGGCGGCGAAACCGCCGAAGCTGACCACCGCGCGCGGATCGCGCCGGCGCAGCACCTTGCCCGCGGCAACCACCGCGCGCAGCACGCGCCATGGCGCGCCGAGCAGGGCCAGCTTGCCCTTGCCGCGCAGACCGCTGATGGCGATGGTGTCCAGTTCGATGCCCTGCTGCGGCACCAGCCGGGTTTCCATTGCCGCCTCGGCCCCGAGCCAGGTCACCGGCACACCGCGCGCACGCAACGCGCGCGCCACCGCCAGCGCCGGGAAGATATGCCCGCCGGTGCCGCCGGCAAGGATCATCACCGGCGCATCCTCGCGGGCGCCGATGCGGACGACGTTGTCGTGGCTGGCCACTTCGTTCACAGGATCCTCTCGAAGGTCGGCTCGATCCGCGGCTTCAGCCGGCTGGTACTGCGCGGAGCGGGTGACGGCTGCGCCAGCTCCGGCGCGTCATCGCGATTGGCAGGCACGTCGCCGCGGTACAGCGCGACCTGCTTCTCGGCGCGGGTCAGCTCGTAGGACACGCGCAGCAGCAAGCCGATCGCCGCGCAGGTCATCATCACGCTGGAGCCGCCGGAGGAAATCAGCGGCAGAGTCAGGCCCTTGGTCGGCAGGATGCCAAGGTTGACTCCGATCGAGACGAAGGTCTGCATGCCGATCCACAGCGCCACGCCGAAGGCGATGTAGCCGGCGAAGTGGCGGCGCATCTCCACGCAGCGATAGCCCAGCCACAACGCGCGACCGACCAGCAGCGCGTACAGCCCGATCACCAGGCACACGCCGACGAAACCCAGCTCCTCGGCGATCACCGAGAAGATGAAATCGGTATGCACTTCCGGCAGGTAGTTCAGCTTCTGCACCGAACTGCCGAGGCCGACACCGAACCATTCGCCGCGACCGATCGCCATCAGCGCGTTGCTCAGCTGGTAGCCCGAGCCCTGCTGATCCGCCCACGGATTGAGGAAGGAGGTGAAACGGCGCACCCGGTACGGCTCGATGATCACCAGCGCGATCATGCCCGGCAGCAGCAGCAAAATCGGCAGGATCATGCGCTTGATCTGCGCCCCGCCCAGCACCAGCATGCCGACGGTGACGGCCAGCAGCAGGCTCGACGAGCCGAAATCCGGCTGCAACAGCAGCAGCAGCACCAGCACCCCGACCGCGTACACCGGCTTCAGCATCGCCGGCCAGGTCGCGTTGACCTCGTCGCGAAAACGCACCAGATAGCTGGCGAGCCAGACGATGTACAGCACCTTGACCGCCTCGACCACCTGGAAGCGCGACACGCCAAGGTTGATCCAGCGCCGCGCGCCGTTGACCACCACGCCCAGCCCCGGCACGAACACCAGCGCCAGCAGCACGAAGCAGGCCAGCAGCAGCAACTGGTTGTACTTCTCCACCTGCTTCAGCTCGATCCGCATCGCCGTCCAGGCCATGACGATGCCCATGCCGAGGAACACCACGTGCCGCTTCAGGTAGTGGAATGGGTCGCTCTCCAGCGCGATCGAGCTGGAGGCCACCATCACCACGCCGAGCGCGGCCAGCGCCAGCGCGGCGCCGAGCAGCCACGGGTCGTAGCGGCCGCTGATCGCCTCGAGTCGGGTAGCCTGGCGCAGATGGTCGTTCATCAGCGCACCTTCAGCGTGGCCAGGCCGATCAGGACCAGGATCACCGAGATGATCCAGAAGCGCACGATCACCCGCGGCTCCGGCCAGCCTTTCAGCTCGAAGTGGTGGTGGATCGGCGCCATCCGGAACACGCGCTTGCCGGTCAGCTTGAACGAGGCGACCTGGATCATCACCGACAGTGTTTCGATCACGAACACGCCGCCCATCAGCACCAGGATCAGTTCCTGGCGGACGATCACCGCCATCGTGCCCAGCACCGCACCCAGCGCCAGTGCGCCGATGTCGCCCATGAACACCATCGCCGGATAGGTGTTGAACCACAGGAAACCCAGACCCGCGCCGGCGATGGCGGCGCAGATGATGATCAGCTCGCCGGCGCCGGGAATGTAGGCGATCTGCAGGTATTCGGAGAATTTCACGTGGCCGGTCGCATAGGCGAACACGCCCAGTGCGCAGGCGACCAGCACGGTCGGCATGATCGCCAGCCCGTCGAGGCCGTCGGTCAGATTGACCGCGTTGGAGAAGCCGACGATCCAGAAATAGGCGATGGCGACGAAGCTGATCCCCACCATCGGCAGCGCCACCGCCTTGAACAGCGGAATGTAGAACGTGGTCGCCGCCGGCACGTCGGCGGTGTAGTACAGGAACACGCCGGCGGCCAGGCCGAAGATCGACTGCAGCAGGTACTTCCAGCGCGACTTCAGTCCGTTCGGATCGCGGCGGACGATCTTGATCCAGTCGTCGTACCAGCCGATCGCGCCGAACGCCAGCATCACCGCCAGCACCAGCCACACGTAGCGGTTGCGCAGGTCGCCCCACAGCAACACCGACAGCAGCACGGTGACCAGGATCAGCGCGCCGCCCATGGTCGGTGTGCCGGCCTTGGAGAAGTGCGACTGCGGACCGTCCTGACGAATCGGCTGACCGCCCTTCAACTGGCCCAGACGACGGATCACCGCCGGCCCCAGCCACAGCGACAGGAACAGCGAGGTCAGCGCGGCCAGGATGCCGCGGAACGACAGGTAGCCGAACAGCCGGAACAGGTCCTCCAGTTGCTGCAGCCAGCGGGCAAGCTCAAGCAGCATTCGCGGTCCCCCGTGTGCCGTCGTTGTCGTTGTCGGCGGCCAGCAATGCCGCGACCACGCGATCCATCGCGCTGCCGCGCGACCCCTTCACCAGCACCCGCAGCGCATCGGCGCCGTTGGCCGCGGCGATGTCGGCGGCCAGCGCCTCGGCCAGCTGCGCATGGCTGTCGAACACCTGTCCGCCGGCGCCGAACGCCGAGGCGGCCGCTTCGCTCAACGGGCCCAGCGCATACAGGCGGGCGATGCCGGCGGCCTTCGCGCGGCGTCCGGCTTCGGCATGCAGGCGCTCCCCTTCCGCGCCCAGTTCGCGCATGTCGCCCAACACCAACCAGGCCGGGCCGTCGCCGACCGCCAGCGTGTCGATTGCCGCGGCCAACGAACCCGGGTTGGCGTTGTAGCTGTCGTCGATCAGCACCGCGTGTGGCAGCCGGTGCGCAACCTGCCGCCCCGGCACCGGCTGCGCGGCGGCCAAGCCGGCGACGATCACCGGCAGCGGGATGTCGCAGGCCGTCGCCAGTGCCGCCGCCGCCAGCGCGTTGAGCACGTTGTGGCGTCCCGGCAGGGCCAGCGCGACCGCGGCATCACCCTGCAGCGTGCGCAGCATGAAACGCGAACCATTGGTCTGCAGGTCGATGTCGGCGGCGGTGAGGTCGGCGCTGACGTCCAGACCGAAGCGCAGTACCCGGCGTGGCTGCGCACGCGCGGCGAAATACTCGCCGAAAGCATCGTCGGCATTGACCACCGCCACCCCGTCCGCAGGCAGCGCGTCATAGATCGCGCCCTTGGTCTCGGCCACGCCCAGCAGGGTGTCCATCCGCTCCAGGTGCGCCGGCGCGATGTTGTTGACCAGGGCTACGTCCGGGCGGGCGATGTCAGTCAGGTAGGCGATGTCGCCGGGTTTGCCGGCACCCATTTCGTAGAGATAGAACTCGGCATCTTCCGGCGCGTTGATCACCGCCAGCGGCAGGCCGATCTCGTTATTGCGGTTGCCGGGATTGATGCTGGTGGCGCCAGCGCGCTCGAACACCGCCTGCGCCAGCGTCTTGACGCTGGTCTTGCCGTTGCTGCCGGTGATCGCCACCACCTTGCCGGTACGGTCGCGCTGCAATGCCGCGGCGATCTTCGCCAGCGCCAGCTGGCTGTCGGCAACCACCACTTGCGGCACCTCGACTTCCACCGCGTGTTCGACCAGCAACGCCGCCGCGCCGCGCATCGCCGCGTCGTAGGTGAAATCGTGACCGTCGAAACGTTCACCGCGCAGCGCGACATAGACACTGCCCGGGACCAGACTGCGGGTATCGTTGTTCAGGGCATCGACCGCCACGTCCTCGCCATGCAGTTCGCCGTCGGCCCAATGGGCGAGCAGGGACAGGGGCAGGCGTCTCATGCGCGCACCTCCACCGCCTGCCTTTGCTCCAACGCCTTGCGCGCCTGCGCGGTGTCATCGAAATCGTGGCGCACCCCACCGATGTCCTGGTAAGGCTCGTGGCCCTTGCCGGCGATCAGCACGATGTCGTCAGCACCGGCCTCGCCGACCGCGCGCGCAATCGCCTGCGCGCGGTCGCGCTGCACGGTCACCGCATCCGGTGCGGCGAAGCCGGCCAGGATGTCGGCGACGATCGCGTCGCCGTCCTCGCGGCGCGGATTGTCGTCGGTGACGATCACCGCATCGGCCAGCCGTTCGGCGATCGCCGCCATCTGTGGACGCTTGCCGACATCGCGTTCGCCGCCGCAACCGAACACGCAGACGATGCGCCCGTGCGCATGCTCGCGCAGGCTGGACAGCGCCTGCTCCAGCGCATCCGGGGTGTGCGCGTAGTCGATCACCACCAGCGGCTGCCCCGCCTCGCCGCCGAGGCGGTTCATGCGACCGCGCACCGGTTGCAGGCGCGACAACGTGCGCGCGATGTCGGCCGCCGGCTCGCTCAGCGCGTGCATCGCACCGGCGACCGCGAGCAGGTTGTCGACGTTGAAGCGCCCGAGCAGCGGCGACTGCACCGGCCAGGCCTCGTCGCCGATCGTCAGCTCGAAACCGATCCCGGCCGGTTCCAGCCGCAAGCCTTCGGCGCGCAGCGTCGCCTCAGTCTGGCCACGCGAACTGACCCCGATGGCGCGCACACCCGCCGGCAACCCGGCCAGTAGTTCGCGGCCGAAATCGTCGTCCAGGTTAACCACCCCGGCCTGCAGCTCCGGGGTCGCGAACAGCCTGGCCTTGGCCGCGCCATACCCGGCCATGTCGCCGTGGTAATCCAGATGGTCACGGGTCAGGTTGGTGAACACCGCCACCTCGAAGCGCACGCCGTCCACCCGCCCCTGGTCGAGCGCGTGTGAACTGACTTCCATCGCCACGGCTTTGGCACCGGCGTCGCGCAGCTGCGCCAGCAGCGCATGCACCTGCAGCACCAGCGGCGTGGTGAACCCGGTCGGTTGCACATCGCCATCCAGTCCCACGCCGAGCGTGCCAATGCTGCCGGCGCGCTGGCCGCGCAGGCGCCAGGCCTGGGCCAGCAGCTGCACGGTCGAGGTCTTGCCGTTGGTGCCGGTGACCCCGACCACCCGCATCTCGCGCGAAGGCCGCGCGTGGAAACGGTCGCCCATCTCTCCCATCCGCGCACGCAGACCGGGCACGGCGATGGCGTCGGCCGGGGCCGGATATTCGGCCGGCGCCGGCGGTTCGAACAGGATTGCCGCAGCGCCTTGTTCGCGCGCCTGCTCGGCGAAGGCCAACCCATGGGTGCCGAAACCGGCGATGGCGACGAAGGCGTCGCCCGCCTGCAGCATGCGGCTGTCCTGCACCAGCCCGCGAATCACGGTACCGCGCGCCACGTCCACGTCCGGCAGCAGGTCGGCCAGCACCATCGAGCGCCTCATCGCGCGCCTCCGGCCTTCGCCTCGGTCCTCGCCTGCACCGCCAGCCAGGTTTCGATGTCGTCCGGCGGCACGTCCATCAACCGCAGCGCGCCGTCCATGACGTTGTGGAACACCGGCGCGGCGACCAGACCGCCGTAATAGCCATGTCCCTTGGACGGATCGGGTTCGCTGACCACCACCGCCATCGCGAAGCGCGGATGCTCGACCGGCACCACCCCGGCGAACAGCGAGATGTAGCGATTGGAATAGCCGCCGTTGGCCGACTTGCGCGCGGTGCCGGTCTTGCCGGCGACGTGATAGCCCAGGATCGCGGCCTGGGTGGCGGTACCGCCCGGCTCGGTCACCGTCTGCATCATCTTCATCACTTCGCCGGCGATCGCCGGATCCAGCACCTGCTGCGCTTCGTTGTGCTGGCCCTTGACGAAGCTCGGCGCGATCAGCTTGCCGCCGTTGGCCAGCGCCGCGTAGGCGCGGGCGATCTGCAGCGGCGTGGCGTTGAGGCCATAGCCGTAGGACATCGTCGCCTTGGTGGTGCCGCTCCAGCGCGGCGGCGGCGGCACGCTGCCGGTGCTTTCGCCCGGAAAACCGCTGCCGGGCTTCTGCCCGTAACCGAAGCTGCGGACGAAATCGTAGTACTGCTGGTCCGGCAACTTGGCCGACAGCTTGACCGCGCCGATGTTGGAACTCTTGGTGATCAGGCCGGTGACGGTCTGCACCCCGTAGTTGTGGGTGTCGTGCACGGTCCAGCGCCGATCCAGCGCCATGTAGCCGGGTGACACGTCGACCAGCGTATTCGGCGTGACCACACCGGCCTTCAGTGCCGCGGCCACGGTGATCGGCTTCATCGTCGATCCCGGTTCGACCACGTCGGTGATCGCGCGGTTGCGGTGCGTCTCCGGCTTGCCCAGCGCCGAGGCGTTCGGATTGAAGGTCGGCAGGTTGGCCATCGCCAGCACTTCGCCGGTGGCCACGTCCAGCACCACCGCCGAACCGCTGCTGGAGCCGGTTTCCCACAGCCGGCGCTTGAGTTCGCGATAGGTCAGGTACTGGATGCGGCGGTCGATGCTCAGGGTCAGGTCGCGGCCCGGTTCGGCCGCCTGCACCAGGTCGAGGTTCTCGACGATGCGGCCCTTGCGGTCGCGGATCACCCGCATCGTGCCCGGCTTGCCGCGCAGCCAGTCGTCGAAAGCCAGCTCCAGCCCCTCCTGCCCGCGGTCGTCGATGTTGGTGAAGCCCAGCACGTGGGCCATCGCCTCGCCCTGCGGGTAGAAACGACGGAATTCCCGCCGCGAGTACACGCCGGGAATGCCGAGGTCGACGATGCGACGGGCCGCGTCCGGGTTCATCCGCCGCTTGAGGTACATGAACTCCTTGTCGGCGCGCTGGCCGACGCGACGGGTCAGCGCGTCGGCCGGCTCGCCCAGCGCGCGCGCCAGCTCCGGCAACCGGTCCGGCGCCTTCTCCATCAGCTCCTGCGGGTCGCACCAGACCGATTCGACCGGCGAAGACACCGCCACCGGCTCGCCGTTGCGATCGGTGATCATGCCGCGCGAGGTCGGGATGGCGATCTCGCGCACGAAGCGGGCATCGCCTTCCTTCTGGTAGAACTCGTTGTCGACCAGTTGCACGTAGGCGGCGCGGCCGACCAGGCTGACCGAACACAACGCAAGCGCACCACCGACCAGTAGCAGGCGGTTGCGCAGGTCGAAGCGCGCACGGTTGCGGTTGCGCATCGGCGCGGCCGGCTTGCGTTCGCCGTCGCGTCGCCATGGCCACTTGATCTGCGGCAGCTTCATGGGCGGATCACGACCACGTCGGTCGCCTCCGGAAACTTCATGTCCAGCTTGCCGCGCGCCATCGCGTCGATGCGGGTGCTTTCGGCCACCGTGGCCTGCTCCAGCTGCAACCGGCCGAACTCGATGTTCAGCTCGTCGCGATCCTTCTCCAGCCGGGTCAGCTCGACGAACAGCACGCGATGCTTGTGCCGCGCGTAGACGATGCCGATGGCGGTGGCCACGTTCAGCACGATCAGCATGGTCAGCAGCACGCGCATCACGCCGCCACCTGCAGTTTCTCGGCTACCCGCAGCACGGCGCTGCGCGCGCGCGGATTGCTCGCCAGTTCGTCGGCACCGGCCTTCTGTGCATCGCCCACCGCGCGTAGGCTGGGCACGAACGGGCGCGCCTCGGGCAGCCGGCGATTGCCGGCCGGCGCCTTGGCGTGCCGGGCGATGAACTGCTTGGTCAGCCGGTCTTCCAGCGAATGGAAGCTGATCACCGCCAGTCGGCCGCCGGGGCGCAAGCGCGCGTGCGCGGCTTCCAGTCCGGCGCCGGCGTCCTCCAGTTCGCGGTTGACGTGGATGCGGATGGCCTGGAACGAGCGCGTGGCCGGATGGGTTTCCTTGTGTCCGCGTCCGGGCTTGGCGCGCGGCACGACCGCGGCGATCAGTTCGGCCAGTTCGGCGGTGCGAACGATCGGCTGCTGGCCGCGGCGGGCGACGATGGCGCGGGCGATGCGCCGGCTCATGCGCTCGTCACCGTACTTCCACAGCACCTCGGCGATGTCCTGCTCGCTGGCGTGCGCCAGCCATTGCGCCGCGCTCTCGCCGGATTCGGGGTCCATGCGCATGTCCAGCGGACCGTCCTTGCCGAAACTGAAGCCGCGTTCGGCCACGTCCAGCTGCGGCGAGGACACGCCGAGATCGAACAGCACTCCGTCCAGCCCGTCGGCGGTCGCGTCCCAGTCGGCCAGGCCGGCGAAGCTGCCGCGGCGCACGGAGACGCGCGCATCGCCGGCGAATTCGGCCTGCGCCACCGCGATCGCTTCCGGATCCTTGTCCATCAACAGCAGCCGCCCCTTCGCGCCCAGACGCTCCAGCACGCCGCGTGCGTGCCCCCCGCGCCCGAACGTGCCATCCAGATACGTCCCGTCCTCCCTCACGCGCAGCCCTTCCATGACCTGCGAAAACATCACCGGAAGGTGCGCGGAGCAGGTCTCCGCGCGCTCCGCCGTCACAACTGCAAATCGACCAGGTCGTCGCCCATATCGGCATCGCCCAGCGTCTGCCTGATCTGTGCGTGATGCGCCTGCTCGCCCCACAATTCGAATTTCTCGCCCATGCCCAGCAGCACCGCCTTCTTCTCGATGCCGACCGCATTGCGGTGGCTGGCCGGCAAGCCGATGCGGCCGCTGCCATCGGGTTCGAGGAAGGTCGCCGCGCCCACCAGCTTCAGCTGCAGCGCGCGGTTGGTGCTCTTGGTCCGCGACAGGGCGTTGACCTGGTCGCGCACGCGCTCCCAGACCGCCTGCGGGTACAGGTAGAGGCTGCCGGACTCGAACGGGTTGTAGGTCAGCACCAGACGGTTTCCGCACTCGCGCGCGACCAGGTCCCGGTAGCTGGTCGGAATCGCCAGCCGGCCCTTGTCGTCGATCGTGATGGCGGTTTCGCCCTGGAACACAGACAGCCTGCCCTTTGATGCCCGTCTGAAGCGGGCTTCACTATATCCGGAAAACCACTAAAAACCATGTTTTCCCACGAAGTGCCACCTTATGAGCCGGTCATCGGGTTGTCAACATGTTTCGGGACGAGATTTCACCTTCACAGTCAATGACTTGCAGCAAACTTTATAAAGTTGTTCAAGCTTTATCCACAAGCAACTGATTCGTCTCAATTTTTGAGAATGACCCCTGATTCAGCTCCGATCAGGCGCCGTGAAGACCGTCAATCACGGACTGCCGCCGATGCGCCCGCCGGTCCAGAATGTGCCGATGTGCGTCGTCGCCCTGGCCTGGAACACCCACCCCCGCTGGCGCCTGCTGCTGGCCGGCAACCGCGATGAATTCCACCCGCGACCGGCCGCGCCGCTGGCGGCCTGGACCGAGATCCCGGGCCTGCTGGCCGGTCGCGACCTGCAATCCGGCGGTACCTGGACCGGCGTGGATGCTCGCGGCCGCTGCGCGGTGGTCACCAACGTGCGCGACCCGCTGGCGCCGCCTTCGGCCAGACCCACCCGTGGCCGCCTGCCGCTGGCCTTCCTCGCCGATACCGCGACACCGGCCGAAACCGCCGCGCGACTACTGCCGCAGGCCGACCAGTACGCCCCGTTCAACCTGCTGATGGCCGATGCCGACCATTGCCACTACCTGGGCAATCACCCGGCCATCGAGACCCGCGCCGTGCCGGCCGGTATCCACGGCATGTCCAATGGCGGCTTCGACACCCCCTGGCCGAAGACCCGGCGGCTGTGCACGGCACTGCAAGACTGGCTACAAGGCCCCGCCGACGACCCGGATGCCTTGTGGCAGGCGCTGGCCGACGACACCCCGGCAACCGACGCCGAACTGCCGGACACCGGCGTGGGGCCGGAACTGGAGCGCCGGCTGTCGCCGGTGTTCATCCATGGCCGCGAATACGGCACCCGCGCCTGCACACTCATCGCCATCGGCCACGACGGCACCGGCTGGATCCGCGAACGCCGCTTCGGCCCCGATGGCGTGTTCGAAGGCGAAACCGCACTGCCGATTCCGTCAAGCCAGGACAGTGAAACGCCCTGCGGCGCAGAGGAAAGCGGCGGAGCCGGCCGATAAGCCGGGTTCTGTCGTGGACAGTCATTCCTCTAGGCGCAGCGTCACCGCTACGCTCGAGCAGCCTACCCGGACCCGACGCGGGCCACGTCATGAGGTCCCTATTTGGCCTTGCTCCCGGTGGGGTTTGCCGTACCGGCCTGTTGCCAGGCTCGCGGTGCGCTCTTACCGCACCATTTCACCCTTGCCTGATCCCTTGCGGGCCATCGGCGGTATCTTTCTGTTGCACTTTCCGTCGGCTCGCGCCGCCCAGGCGTTACCTGGCACCGTACCCTGTGGAGCCCGGACTTTCCTCGGCACCCGCAAGGGGTGACGCGACTGTCTGGCCGACTCCGCCAGGGCGCATTGTCGCACGCTGCCAACGCGGTACTTGCCCGCTGCGCTTGGTTTATTTATATTAGTCTTTTCTAATTTAATGGAAATCCGCTCATGGCAGGCAAATCTTTCACCCGGATCACCGGCGATGTCTCCAAGGCGCTGGCCACCCTGCGCAAGGAGGCCCCGGACGCGATGAAAGGCTTCAGCGCCCTCGCCCAGGGCGCATTGCAGGAAGGCAGCGTCAGCGCCCTGCACAAGGAACTGATCGCGCTGGCGATCGGCGTGTCCTCGCGCTGCGACGCCTGCATCGGTTTCCACGTCAAGGCGCTGATCCGTCTGGGCGTGACCCGCGAACAGCTGATGGAAACGCTGGCCGTGTGCACCTACATGGGTGGCGGCCCGACCCTGATGTACGCCGCCGAAGCGGTGCGCGCCTACGAGGAATTCACCGCGCAGGCGGAATAAGCCGCACCGCGTACGGTGCGTTTCAGCCCGACTGCCCGTACAGCGCCTTGCGCGGTGCGCCGCTGATCTCGGCGGCCAGCTTGGCCGCGGTGGATGGCGGCAGGTGCGCGCCGAGCAGGGCATACACGCGGCGACCTTCGACGATCTTCGCCTCGCCTTCGTCGGCCGCGCCCTGCACCATCACCACGAACTCGCCCTTGCGCTGGTTGGCGTCCGCGCCGACCCGCGCCTGCAGCTCGGCCAGACTGCCGTCCAGCACGGTTTCGAACAGCTTGGTCAGTTCGCGCGCCAGCACCGCCGGACGTTCGCCGCCGAAAGCCGCAACCGCATCGGCCAGCATTTCGTCGATCCGGTGCGCGGATTCGTAGAAGATCAGCGTGCGCGTATCGCCCGCCAGCGCGGCCAGCCGCTCACGCCGCGCAGATGCCTTCGCCGGCAGGAAGCCCTCGAAGGCGAAGCGGTCGCTGGGCAACCCCGCCACGCTGAGCGCGGCAATCAGCGCGCTGGGTCCGGGCACCGGACTGACCTTCAGCCCGGCCTGGCGCGCCGCCCGCACCAGCCGGTAGCCCGGATCGCTGACCAGCGGCGTGCCGGCATCGCTGACCACGGCCAGCGATTCGCCGGCCTGCATCCGCGCCACCAGTCGGCCCGCCAGTTCGTCCTCATTGTGTTCGTGCAGGGCCAGCAGCGGCCGTTCGATGCCGAAATGCGCCAGCAGCTGGCGACTGTGCCGGGTGTCCTCGGCGCAGACCGCATCGACCGTGCGCAAGGTCTCCTGCGCGCGCGGCGAGAGGTCGGCCAGGTTGCCGATCGGGGTGGCGACCACGTACAGGCAACCGGGAGAAGCGGCGTTCGACATCGGCGGTCACGATCCGGGCAAGGGGTTAGAATCCTACTCCCCGAACGCCGGCCGGTTGCCGACGGATTCGAGCGAGTGCCGATGGACATGCGATTGGACAAGCAAATGGACAGGCGAACGATCCGGAAAGGCGCTACTGCACTGATGGTTCTGCTGGCGCTGCTGCTGGCGGCCTGCACCGGCAGCCAGAACGTTCGCGAAACCCCGGCCAGCGCCATGCATGCGGTGTTCGTCGAAGCCGGCGCACTGGCCGGCAACCATGCGTCGCTGCAGGGTGATGCACGCGCCGACAACGCGCGGCAGATCTATGCGCTGCTGGCGCGGATGGACGATGCCGCACTGGCGCGCAACGCCGCCGCACTGCCGGTCGGCGATCCGCTGTACGACTTCGCCGGGCAAGCGCTGCTGCGCCGCGGTCTGCCGCTGCCGCGTCCATTCGACAGCGCCGCGCGCTGGCGTTTCGACCTCAATGGCCGGCCGCCGGCCGATGCCGACGGCTACCGGCCGCCGGTGAAACTGGCCGTGCTGCTGCCGCTATCCGGGCAGTTGGCGGTGGCCGCCGCGCCGGTCCGCGACGGCCTGCTGGCCGGCTATTACGGCGAAAACCGCCGCCGCCCGCAGATCGACTTCTACGATACCGCCGGCACCGCGACCGGCACGCTGGCCGCGTATACCCAGGCCAGTGCCGACGGTGCGGACTTCGTGCTCGGCCCGCTCGGCCGCGACGAGGTCAGCGCGCTGTTCCGCCAGGGCGATCTGGCGATCCCGGTGCTGGCGCTGAATCGCGGCGATGTCGCGCCGCCGGCCGGCAACGCCGGCTTCTCGCTGGCGCCGGAGGACGATGGCGTGATCGCCGCCGAATACCTGCTGGCACGCGAGCGCGGCAACGTGCTGATCATCGCCGGCAACGACGACAGCGGCGCGCGTGCGGCGCGCAGTTTCCGCGAACGCTTCATCGAACGCGGCGGCAACGTGGTCGCCACGCTGAACGTCGGCGACCCGCCCGGCGACCTGTCGGCCAGTCTGGCGCAGGCCAGCGGCGCCGACGCGGTGTTCCTGGCGGTCAAGGGCGACATCGCCCGTGCGCTGACGCCACAGCTGGCATTGGCCGGCTTGGGCGGCAGCAGTCGCGTCGGCACCTCGCAACTGCTGTCCGGCACCGGCAAACCGGAGGTCGACAGCGCGCTGGACGGCATCGTGTTCCCGACCGAAGCCTGGACCTCGCGCGGCAGCCCCGGCCTGCCCGCGGCCAGCGTCGCCGCGATCACCCTGCCGACCGCACGCGGCCCGGCCGCGCGCCTGCTCGCCTTCGGCTACGACGCCTGGAAACTGACCGCCTATCTGGAAAAGCTGGTCACCCGCGGCAATGCGCAACTCGAAGGTGCAACCGGCACCCTGTACCTGGACGGCTTCGGCAACGTCCTGCGCACGCCGGCCTGGTCGACCTTCCGCGGCGGTGTGGCCACGCCCATCGCCGATGGTGGCTGAACCGCAGCGCCGCGGCCAGGCCGCCGAACGCGCCGCCCGCGACGCCCTGCAACGCGCGGGCCTGCGCGAATTACGCGCCAACGCGCAGTACCGCGGCGGCGAAATCGACCTGGTGATGCTGGACCGCGACCGCGATGGCGAAGTGCTGGTATTCGTCGAAGTCCGCTACCGGAAATCGAACGCTTTCGGCGGCGGCGCGGCCTCGGTCGACCTGCGCAAGCGCCGCAAGCTGGTGCATGCGGCGCAGGCCTTCCTCGCCGAATCCGGCACGTATGCCGATCTGCCGTGCCGCTTCGACGTGGTCGAGGCCGATGGCGATCCGCAAGCCCCGCGCATCGCCTGGCTGAAGGACGCATTTCGCGCCGACGACATCTGACATGCCCAGCATCCTCACTCATGCGGTAGTGCCGCTGGCAATGAGCCTGGCGGCCGGCCGTCGCGACGGCAAACCGGTCATCCCGCGCCGGCTGCTGCTGGCCGGCATCGCCGCGGCGATGCTGCCGGATGCCGACGTGCTGGCCTTCGCCCTGAAGATTCCCTACGCAGACGCCTTCGGCCATCGTGGCGCCAGCCATTCGCTGCTGTTCGCGCTGATCCTGGCCGCGCTCGGCGCCGTGTGCGCGCGACCGTTGCGCAGTACCCCACTGCAAGCCGGGCTGTGGCTGGGACTGTGCACTCTTTCGCATCCGTTACTCGATGCGATGACCTCGGGCGGACTGGGGGTGGCGTTGTACTGGCCCTGGAGCAACGAACGCCTGTTCGCACCGTGGCGACCGATCCTGGTGTCGCCGTTTGCCAACGGCTTCTTCAGCGCGCGCGGACTGGCGACCCTGCTGTCGGAACTGCGCTGGGTCTGGCTGCCGATGCTGACCGGCGCCATGCTCTGGCGGCTGATGACGCGATCGCCGCGCACGCACGATCCACGCTAGCGCGCGAAGTGCTCGTAGCCCAGCAGTGGCGGCTCCCATTCGTGGCCATGCGCGGTGAGCGCACGCGCGCCTTGCCCTGCAACGATCCTGCCGATGCGCGTGACTGCGGTTTCGGCGAAATCCATCGCCCGCTGGATGTCTTCGCTCAGCTGCGGCGATGCGGTGAAGCACAGTTCGTAGTCATCGCCACCACCAGCCTGCCAGGCGCTGCGCGAATTGGCGCCGATCTGCAGCAGGGCCGGCGAAGCGGGCAAGGCGTCGATGCGGGCTTCGGCGCCAACGCCGCTTTCCTCGCAAACATGGCCCAGATCGGCCAACAGTCCGTCAGAGACATCGACACAGGCATGCGCCAGCCCGGCCAGACGCATGCCGGCCGCGACCCGCGGCGTCGGCCGGTCCAGTCGTTCGCGCAGCGTCGCATCCGGCGCCTCGCCTTGCTGCAACAAGGCCAGTGCCGCCGCCGCGTCGCCGAGCGTGCCGGTGACCCAGATATCGTCGCCGACCTTCGCACCGGCCCGGCGCAGGGCTGCGCCCGGGCGCAGCGTTCCCATCGCGGTCACGCAGGCCGACAACGGTCCGCGCGTGGTGTCGCCGCCGACCAGGGCGACACCATGTCGTTCGGCCAGCGACAAGAAACCCTGCAGGAAACCGTCCAGCCAGTCGTCGTCGATCTGCGGCAACGACAGCGACAGCGTGCACCAGGCCGGTTCGGCGCCCATCGCCGCCAGATCGGACAGGTTGACCGCCAGCGCCTTCCAGCCGATGTCGGCGGCAGCGGTATCGATCGGGAAATGCACGCCGGCATTCAGGGTGTCGGTGGTGACCGCCAGTTGCCGATCCGGCGGCAGCTGCAACAGCGCGGTATCGTCGCCGATGCCGAGCACGACATCGTCGCGCTTGGCGACGCGTTCGCGGATGCGCCGGATCAGGTCGAATTCGTGGGCTGCCATGCCGGCCGCGCCGCGTCGTTCAACCGGCTCGGGCGCCGGTTTCGGCGGGCCGCCACTGCATCGCCGCCCGGTCCAGCACGCCGTTGACGTAGGTATGGCCGTGCTCGGAGCCGAAGCGCTTGGCGATTTCCACCGCCTCGTTCAGCACCACGCGATACGGCACGTCGAGCCGGTGACGCAGTTCGTAGGTGGCGATGCGCAGCACCGCGCGCTCGACCGGATCGACTTCCTCCACCGTGCGGTCCAGGTACTCGGCCAGATCGGCGTCCAGCTCGGCGCAATGCGCCAGCACGCCGCGAACCAGATCCTCGAAGTATTCCAGGTCGGCCACTTCGTGCGCCTGCTCGTGGGCGAACTGGGCGATCACCTGCTGCGCGTTGCCGCCGGACACCTGCCAGGCATAGACCGCCTGCAACGCACGCCGGCGCGCGCGCGCGCGGGTCACCGGGTCGATGCCGTCCTTGCGCCGCGAATTCAAGACAGCTGCTCCAGCAAGTTGACCATCTCGATCGCCGCCAGCGCGGCCTCCTCGCCCTTGTTGCCGTGGCTGCCGCCGGCACGACGCTCGGCATCGACGATATCTTCGACCGCCAGCACACCGTTCAATACCGGCAAACCAGACCGCAGCGACACTTGCATCAGGCCATCGGCACAACCGTCGGCGACGTGTTCGTAATGACGGGTATCGCCGCGCACCACGCAGCCGAGGGCGATGATGACCGCGTGCCGGCCAGCAGCGGCCACACGCGCCGCCGCCGCCGGGATTTCCCACGCCCCCGGCACCCGGATCACGTCCACCGCCGCCTCATCGATGCCGTTGTCGGCCAGGCTCTGTCGCGCACCGGCCACCAGCGCATCGACGATACGGGCATTCCAGCGGCTGGCGATGATCGCGAAGCGCGCGTCCGGGTTGACACGCAGATCGCCTTCGTAATGGGTCATGGGGTCGCCGATCGGACGGGGCAGCGCAGTTTAACAAGCCGGGGCCGCTGCGGACGCCCCGACCCATTCGACCACCTCCAGCCCGAAACCGGCCAGGCCGATCTGCCGGCGCGGCGTGCCCAGCGCGCGCAGCTTGCCCAGGCCGAGGTCGGCCAGAATCTGCGCGCCGGCGCCGTTGCGCCGCCGCTGGCCGACGTCGCGGGCATCGCGCCGCTCCGGCCTGGCCTGCAACCGCGCCAGCAGGGCATCGCCGTCGCGCGGCTCACTCAGCACCACCATCACCCCCTGCCCTTCGGCCTGGATCGCACGCAGCGCGTCGGTGGCAGCCACGCCGAAATCCTCGCGCCGCCAATGCAGCAGATCGGCCAGCGGATTCTCCACCTGCACCCGCACCAGGGTCGGGGTCTCGGCCGTCGGCTGGCCCTTGACCAAGGCGAAGTGCAGGTCGTGGGCGATGCGGTCGCGGTAGGTCAGTAGCCGGAACGGGCCGAATTCGGTGTCGATATCGCGCTCGTCGATGCGCTCGACGGTGTGCTCGGTATGCAACCGGTGCGCGATCAGGTCGGCAATCGAACCGATCTTCAGGCCGTGCTCGCGGGCGAACACCTCCAGCTGCGGTCGCCGCGCCATGCTGCCGTCTGGGTTCAGCACTTCGACCAGCACCCCGGCCGGCTCGAATCCGGCCAGCCGCGCAAGGTCGGAGGCCGCCTCGGTATGCCCGGCCCGGGTCAGCACGCCTCCGGGCTGGGCGACCAGCGGAAAGATGTGCCCCGGCTGGCTGAGGTCGGATGGCCGCGCATCCGGCTTCACTGCGGTGCGGATGGTGTGCGCGCGGTCATGGGCGGAAATGCCGGTGGTCACGCCCTCGGCGGCCTCGATGCTGACGGTGAAATTGGTCTGGAACTGCGCGGTGTTGCGCTGGACCATCGGCGCCAGCCCGAGCTGGGCGGCGCGCTCGCGATGAATCGACAGGCAGACCAGACCGCGCGCATGGGTGACCATGAAATTGATGTCGGCCGGGCACACCTGTTCGGCCGCCATGATCAGGTCGCCCTCGTTTTCGCGATCCTCGTCGTCGACGATCACCACCATGCGACCGGCACGGATTTCATCAAGCAATTCGGGAATGGAGGCGAAGTTCATGACGCGCTCCTTTCGCCCAACAGGCGCTCGACGTAGCGCGCGACCAGATCGATTTCCAGATTCACCGCGTCACCGACGGCAGTCTGCGCGAAGCGCGTCTGCGCCACCGTGTGCGGGATTAGCGCGACTTCGAAGCCTTCGCTGTCCACGGCGTTGACGGTCAGGCTGACGCCATCGACGCAGATCGAGCCCTTCTTCGCCACGTATTTCAGCAGCGCGGCCGGTGCGAAAAAGCGCCAGCGCTGAGCGCGTGCGTCTTCGGCAATCGAAACGACCTTGCCGCAGCCATCGACATGGCCGCTGACCAGATGCCCACCGAATCGATCGGTCGGACGCATCGCTCGTTCCAGGTTCAGCGCCGCGTCAATCGACAGCGCGCCGAGCGTGGTCAGCGACAGGGTTTCCTTCGACGCGTCAGCCTGGAACGAGGTGGTGTCGAATTCGACCACGGTCAGGCAGACACCATTGACGGCGATACTCTCCCCCATCCGCACGTCGGTGAACGGCAGACTGCCGGTTTCGAACGTGAAGCGCACGTCGCCGCCCAGATCCTGACGCGCAGCCAGCCGGCCGACACCTTCGATGATGCCCGTGAACATGTCAGCGCGCCTCCGGCCGGAAGCGACGGAACAGGGCGACGATGAAAAGAGGCATGGAACGTTCTCCGCAATGACGAATGCGCGAACGCCCCCAGGGCGCAGGCATGACCGCCCCGCAATGCGGAACGCGACATGCGCCGTCTTCTTTCATCCGGACTGTGACCGTCGGCTCCGGCATCGGACCGGATCTGCTGACCTTCCGCCCGAAGGGGCCGAAGCGCTCGCGGGCTTGCGCGGAGCTTTCGATGAAAGCCGCGCCTACCGCCGGTGGGGAATTGCACCCCGCCCTGAAGACGTCATGGATGCCGGCGAACCGGCGGAGCGCATTCTACCACCCGGCCCTGCGGCGCTGGACGCGACGGAGCATTCCACGCCCGCCCTCTTGGTAGGGGCGGCGTAAGCCGCGATGAAGCTTTCCGATGAAAGTCCGGCGCGGCTTACGCCGCTCCTATGGAGAGCCTGGCCGCAACAGCAGGCGGGTGTCGGCTCCGACCTGGCGGGTTTCCACGGCCTGCAACTGCAACCGCTGCGCCATGGCCTGGATGCCCAGCCCGGCAAACAGCGGACGCGCGTTTTCGCCCAGCAGCACCGGTGCCACGTACAGCAGCACCTCGTCGACCAGTCCTTCGGCCAGCAAGGCACCGGCCAGGGTGGCGCCGGATTCGACCTGCACCTCATTGACCTCGCGCGCGGCCAGCAGCGCCAGCACCGCATGCAGGTCGAAGCGACCGTCGCGAACCGGCACCGCCACGCGCTGCGCCTGCAATTCGCGTGGCGGCTTGGCATCGGGCGCATGCACGTACAGCGTGGGCGCATCGCCTTCGCGCACACGGCCGCGGGCAACGGTGGCCAGTCCCGGATCAAGGATCACCCGCAGCGGCGGCACGAAATCGCGACCGTCTTCCAGACGCACGGTCAGTTGCGGGTCGTCCTGCAACACGGTGCCGGCACCGGCCAGAATGGCGCCGCTGCGGGCGCGCCAGTGGTGAACGTCGCGCCGCGCAGCCTCGCCGGTGATCCACTTGGAGTCGCCATCGGCCATCGCCGTGCGCCCGTCCAGACTGGTGCCCAGCTTGACCCGCACCCACGGCCGACCGCGCTCGATGCGCGAAAAGAAGCCGGCGTTGAGTTGCCTAGCCTGCGCTTCCAGCAAGCCGCTTGCGACTTCGACGCCGGCCGCGCGCAACTTGTCGAAACCGGCACCATCGACCTTCGGGAACGGGTCGCGCATCGCCGCGATCACTTTGCCGACGCCGGCCGCGATCAGCGCATCGGCGCAGGGTCCGGTCCGGCCTTCATGCGCGCAGGGCTCCAGGGTGACGTAGGCGGTCGCGTCGCGGGCGTGCTCGCCGGCCGCCTGCAGCGCATGGATCTCCGCATGCGGGCCGCCGGCGCGCTGGTGCCAGCCTTCGCCGACGATCTCGCCGTCGCGGACGATGACACAGCCGACCATCGGATTGGGCTTGGTGGTGTAAGTGCCGCGTTCGGCCAGACGCAGCGCGCGGGTCATCCACTCGTGATCGATCGCGGTGAATGCACTCATCGGATTGACGATCCGGCTCTCTGGCGACAGAAGGACAAGCGATCAGCGCTTGCCGTTCTTGCCCGACTTCTTGTCGATCGGGATCACATCGGCCTGCAGCAGCGGCAACTGCTCGCTGCCGACTGGCAGGTCGCGTTCCAGCATCTCGATTTCCTCGCGAAAATCGGCCACGTCCTCGAAGCTGCGGTACACCGAGGCGAAGCGCACGTAGCCGACGTGGTCCAGCTTGCGCATTTCGGCCATGACGAAATCGCCGATCCGGCGCGACGGCAATTCACGTTCGCCGCTCATCCGCACCTGGTGCACCACCGAACGGATCGCGGCTTCCAACTGCTCCTCGGAGACCGGGCGCTTGTGCAGCGCGCGCTCCATGCTCAACCGCAGCTTGCGTGCGTCGAACGCCTCGCGGCGGCCGTCGCCCTTGATGATCGCCGGCAGCTTCAGTTCGATGGTTTCCAGCGTGCTGAAGCGCTCGCCGCAAGCCTCGCATTCGCGCCGGCGACGGATCGTCGCACCGTCTTCCGACGCGCGCGAATCGATGACCTTGGTGTCGCTGTGCTGGCAAAAAGGGCAATGCATAGGATCAGTGTAGAGCGAAGAGGAGTGAGAAACGAGTGGCGGCGCTAGCACTCATTCCTCGTTTCTCTCCACGCGTTCCTCGCTTCTCATTCGTATACCGGGAACTGCTTGCATTGCAGGGTTACGTTCTCGCGCA
Source organism: Pseudoxanthomonas kalamensis DSM 18571 (assembly GCF_010211745.1). Classification (GTDB taxonomy): domain Bacteria; phylum Pseudomonadota; class Gammaproteobacteria; order Xanthomonadales; family Xanthomonadaceae; genus Pseudoxanthomonas_A; species Pseudoxanthomonas_A kalamensis. Next base: position 99,495 of record NZ_PDWQ01000006.1, read on the forward strand.
CCCCGGCAATCACGTTCTCGTCGTTCGGTTTGTCGAGCACGTCGGCGACCCACTCGGCCAGCGCGACGCAATCCGGTTCCTTGTAGCCACGCGTGGTCACTGCAGGTGTACCGATACGCAGGCCGGAGGTGACGAACGGCTTGCGCGGGTCGTTGGGCACCGAATTCTTGTTGACGGTGATGTGAGCCTTGCCGAGCGCCGCTTCCGCGTCCTTGCCGGACACGTCCTTGCCGATCAGGTCGATCAGCATCAGGTGGTTCTCGGTACCGCCGGACACGATCTTGTAACCGCGCGCGATCAACGTGTTCGCCATCGCCTTGGCGTTCTTCACCACCTGCTGCTGGTAGGCGGCGAATTCCGGCTCCAGCGCTTCCTTGAACGCCACCGCCTTGGCCGCGATCACGTGCATCAGCGGGCCGCCTTGGATGCCGGGGAAGACGATGCTCTGCAGCTTCTTGACCAGATCCTCGTCGGCACCCTTGGCCAGGATGATGCCGCCGCGCGGGCCGCGCAGGGTCTTGTGGGTGGTGCTGGTGACCACGTGCGCATGCGGCAGCGGATTAGGATAGACGCCGGCGGCGATCAGGCCGGCGACATGGGCCATGTCGACGAACAGATACGCGCCGACCTTGTCGGCGATGGCGCGGAAGCGTGCCCAGTCGATCACCTGCGAATAGGCCGAAAACCCGGCCACCACCATCTTCGGTTTGTGTTCCAGTGCCAGCTTCTCGACCTCGTCGTAATCGATCAGGCCGTCGTCGTCGACGCCGTACTGCACTGCGTGGAACAGCTTGCCGGACACGTTGACCTTGGCGCCGTGGGTCAGGTGGCCGCCGTGGGCCAGCGACATGCCCAGGATGGTGTCGCCCGGCTGCAACAGCGCCAGATACACCGCCTGGTTGGCCTGCGAGCCGCTGTGCGGCTGCACGTTGGCGTAGTCGGCACCGAACAGCTGCTTGACCCGCTCGATGGCCAGCATCTCGGCCACGTCGACGTACTCGCAACCACCGTAATAGCGCTTGCCCGGATAGCCTTCGGCGTACTTGTTGGTCAGTACGCTGCCCTGGGCCTCGAGCACGCGCGGGCTGGCGTAGTTCTCGCTGGCGATCAGCTCGACGTGGTCTTCCTGGCGCTGGCGCTCGTCGGCGATAGCCTGGGCCAGTTCGGGGTCGTAACCTTCAATGCGGGCATCGCGCGGGAACATCGTCACTCCGGGGTCGGGCGCCGGCCAAGGCGCAGGGGATGGGATGTCGAATTGTATTCCCCGCCGCTGCCGGCGACCAATTCGGCCGTTTCTAGTCCGTTTCAGCCAGCCGACGGTAGTTGCAGCGATTGCAGGAAGGCCCGCAGCAGGGCGCCGCGATAGCGCCCCCGGTGCAGCAGCAGCGACAACGTGCGCTGCAGCTGCAGGAACGGCGTCTGCAGCGCGCACAGGCGACCGGCCGCCACCGCGTCGAGGATCGCGACCTCGGGCAGGCAGGCGATGCCCAACCCGGCCGCCACCGCCTGCTTGATCGCTTCGGTCTGGTCCAGCTGCAGCACCCGTTGCGGCGCCGGCAACCGCGCCAGCGCCTGCTCGCTGAGGCTGCGGGTGGCCGAACCGGGTTCGCGCAGGATCCAGCGCTGGTCGGCGAAATCGGCCGGCTCCAGGCCGCTGCGTCCGGCCAGCAGGTGATCGGGCGCCACGCAGATCTGCAGGCGGTCCTCGCGCCAGGGCAGCAACTCGAGTTCGGCGTGGATCACTGGGCCCTCCACGCAGCCCACGTCCAGCCGGTGCTCCCGTACCGCCTGGGCGATGTCCCCGGTATTGCCGACCTGCAGGTTGACCCCGGCGTCCGGGTGGCGGCGGACGAACTCGCCCAGCAGTTCCCCGACCCGGTAGTTGCCGACCGTATTGCTGGTGCCGATGCGCAGTTCACCATGCGGCCCGCCACCGTCGGCCGCCACCGCCACCAGTTCGGCATGGCGCTCCAGCAGCTCCTGCGCCAGCGGCAGCACTTCGCGACCGCGGGCATTGAGATGCAGGCGCCCACGCCGACGATCGAACAGCTGTCCGCCCAGCAGCCGCTCCATGTCGGCCAGGGCCATGCTGACCGCCGGCTGGGTCAGGTGCAGCGCCTCGGCGGCCGCCCGCAGGCTGCCGCCGGCCACGGCCTGCACGAACACCTCGAGTTGGCGTGGACTGACATGAATCATCAGATAATCTTACCTATCAAGTAAGAAATTGAAACTTTTATTGAATATGAAGCCGGCGGACACTGGCGCCTCCCGATCCTCCTGAGTACTTGCATGGACACGACTCCCGCCTCCCCTCGTGCGCCTTCGCTGTGGCCCGGCCTGTTGTTGAGCCTTGCGCTGGCGGTGCTGGCCTGGGGCCTGGGCCGGGCCTTGCCGCTGGTCGGCGGCGCGGTATTCGGCATCGTGCTGGGCATGCTGGTGCGCAACCTGTTCCGCCCCGGCGCCCGTTTCGCGTCCGGTGTCGGCTTCACCGGCAAGTACGTGCTGCAGGCTTCGGTGATCATGCTCGGCTTCGGCCTCAACCTGGGCCAGGTGGCGCGGACCGGGTTGGACTCGCTGGCGGTCACCATGATCACGCTGAGCACGGCCTTCCTGGTGGCCTGGGGGCTGGGCCGGCTGCTGAAGGTGCATGGCAAGCTGAGCCTGCTGATCGGCGTCGGTACCGCCATCTGCGGCGGCTCGGCGATCGCCGCGGTCACCCCGATCGTCAAGCCGGACGAACACGACACCGCCTTCGCCATCTCGACAATCTTCCTGTTCAACCTGGTCGCGGTGCTGCTGTTCCCGTGGCTGGGGCACCTGCTGCAGTTGTCCGATGCGGGTTTCGGGCTGTGGGCCGGCACCGCGATCAACGACACCTCGTCGGTGGTCGCCGCTGGCTACCAGTACAGCCATGCCGCCGGTGATTACGCGACCATCGTCAAGCTGACCCGCGCCACCCTGATCATCCCGATCTGCCTGGTGCTGGCCCTGTGGGAAGCCTGGCGCCAGCATCGGCGCGGTGGCGGCGACTTCAGCCTGATGCGGATCTTTCCGTGGTTCATCCTCGGCTTCCTGCTGGCCTCGGCGCTACGCAGCGCCGGCGCGGTACCGGTGGCGCTTCAGGAACCGCTGCACCTGGCCGCCGGCTTCCTGATCGTGGTGGCGCTGACCGCCATCGGCCTGTCGGCCGACCTGCGCCGGATGGCCGCGACCGGCCCGCGACCGTTGCTGCTGGGCCTGGGAACCTGGGTCGCGGTCGCCGTCAGCAGCCTGCTGGTGCAGTCGCTGATGGGCCAGGTCTGAGCCGATGTCTTCCAAAACGACAAGCGCGCCCGGAGGCGCGCTTGCGGGGAGCAAATCCCGATCCGTTCAGCGGTTCAGGATCAGGTCGGCGATGATGCCGGTCGCGATGGCCACCAGCAGGTAGTCGCCGGCGTCGCTGCGACGCCAGTAGTAGCCGTGCGGCGGATGGTGCAGGCCGTAGCGGTAGTAGTCGTTGACCACGTAGGTCGGCGCATAGCCGTAGTCGTAATAGCGCACGCCGCGCCGCCAGCCATACGCCGGCGGCGCCGGACGATAGACGACGGTACGGGTCGGTGGGCGATAGACCACGGTACGCACGGGCCGCTGCTTGTAGACCACGGTACGGGTCGGTGCCCGGTAGTCGCGATGGTCGGCGTAGTAGCGACTGCGATCGTCATGACGACGGTCGTTGCGACGGTTCCTGTCGTTGTTGCGCGACCTGTCGTTGCTGCGCGAATAGCGGTCGTCGTGGCGACCCTTGTCGGACTGGCTGTGGCTCTGGCGATCGTTGCCGCGGCCACGGTCATGGTCGCGAGCCATGGCCGGAACGGCAGTGGCGGCAGCGAGTACGGCCGACAGGGCGATCAGGGCGATTCGATTGGTTTTCATAGCGACCCCCAAACTGATTGACACGCTTCGATGATGCGCCCGGCGTCTGAACCCCAGCCTGCTATCGCCGGATCGCCCGGACCGCGTTCATCTGCCAGCCAGCGGCTATAATTGGCGCATCCCTTTTGCCGTTGCGCCCGTTGTCCGCACGGGCGGCGGCGCATGCCTCCGGAGCCTGCATGTCTTCGCAATACATCTACACCATGAACCGCGTGTCCAAGGTGGTTCCGCCCAAGCGGCAGATCATCAAGGACATCTCGCTGAGCTTCTTCCCCGGCGCCAAGATCGGACTGCTGGGCCTGAACGGTGCCGGCAAGTCGACCGTACTGAAGATCATGGCCGGGGTGGACACCGACTTCGAAGGCGAAGCGCGTCCGCAACCCGGGATCAAGGTCGGCTACCTGCCGCAGGAACCGCAGCTGGATCCCGAGATGACCGTGCGCCAAGCGGTGGAGGAAGGCGTCGGCGACGTGCTGCAGGCGCAGGCCGCGCTGGACGCCGTGTATGCCGCCTATGCCGAGGAAGGCGCCGACTTCGATGCGCTGGCCAAGGAGCAGGAGCGGCTGGAGGCGATCCTTGCCGCCGGCGACGCGCACACGCTGGAGAACCAGCTGGAAGTGGCTGCGGACGCGCTGCGCCTACCACCGTGGGATGCGGTGATCGGCAAGCTCTCCGGCGGCGAAAAACGCCGGGTGGCGTTGTGCCGGCTGCTGCTGCAGAAGCCGGACATGCTGCTGCTGGACGAACCGACCAACCATCTGGACGCCGAGTCGGTGGAATGGCTGGAACAGTTCCTGGCCCGCTACACCGGCACCGTGGTGGCGGTCACCCATGATCGCTACTTCCTCGACAACGCCGCCGAGTGGATCCTGGAGCTGGATCGCGGCCGCGGCATTCCGTGGAAGGGCAACTACACCGACTGGCTGGTGCAGAAGGACGAGCGCCTGAAGCAGGAAGAGAACCAGGAGAAGGCTCGGCAGAAGGCGATCCAGAAAGAACTGGAATGGTCGCGGCAGAACGCCAAGGGCGGCCGCAGCAAGGGCAAGGCGCGACTGGCGCGACTTGAGGAATTGCAGTCGGTCGATTACCAGAAGCGCAACGAGACCAACGAAATCTTCATCCCGCCGGGCGAACGCCTGGGCAACTCGGTGATCGAGTTCAAGAACGTCAGCAAGAAGTTCGGCGACCGCCTGCTGATCGACAACCTGTCGATGATCGTGCCGCCGGGCGCGATCGTCGGCATCATCGGCCCCAACGGCGCCGGCAAGTCGACCCTGTTCAAGATGATCACCGGGCATGAAAAGCCGGACTCCGGCGAAATCGTCATCGGCCCGACCGTGCAGCTGTCCTACGTGGACCAGAGCCGCGAGAAGCTGGAAGGCAACCACAACGTCTTCCAGGAAATCTCCGGCGGCCTGGACATCCTCAACATCAACGGCACCGAGATCCAGTCGCGCGCCTACATCGGCCGCTTCAACTTCAAGGGCCAGGACCAGCAGAAGATGGTCGGCTCGCTGTCGGGCGGCGAACGCGGCCGCCTGCACATGGCCAAGACCCTGCTGCAGGGCGGCAACGTGCTGCTGCTGGACGAACCGTCGAACGACCTCGACATCGAAACCCTGCGCGCACTGGAAGACGCGCTGCTGGAGTTCCCCGGCAACACCTTCGTCATTTCACACGATCGCTGGTTCCTGGACCGCATCGCCACCCACATCCTCGCCTTCGAAGGCGACTCGCACGTGGAATTCTTCCAGGGCAACTACCGCGAGTACGAGGAAGACAAGAAGCGCCGCCTCGGCGACGACGCCGGTCCGCATCGGCTGCGGTTCAAGGCACTGAAGTAGGCCTCTTGCGGCAAAGGGGCAGGAGCGGCGTCAGCCGCGAGTGGCCTACCCCTGAAAACCCGGTCGCGGCTGACGCTGCTCCTAGCGGTCCAGGATGCGTTTCAGAGCCGCAAGCGGAAACCGCGCCCAGATTGCCAGCCATACCGCGAGGCGAGTCGCCACACCGCGCCGTGGCGACTCGAACTTGCGGAAATACCGCCACAGTCCACGGTGCTTGTGCCACTCGACGAACAGCGGCCGGGCGCGGCTGGAAACACCGCGCACGTGCAGTACTGCAATGTCGTTGGCAACCGCCACCTGGCCACCTGCCTCGCGGATGCGCCGACACAGGTCAAGGTCCTCGGCGTGCAGCCGGTAGCCCTCGTCGAAGCCGCCGACGCGTTCGAACCAGGGCCTCGGCGTCAGCATCAGCGCGCCGGACACCGCATCGACCGGCTGCACGACCAGCGCCGGGTCCGCCGCCAGTCCCAGCCGTGCCGCAGCTGGCGAGGCCAGCATCGCGGCGAAGTCGGGATCGCGGCGGCGCGCGGCGACGTCATGATTGCCGGCTTCGTCGACCAGGTCGGCGCCCAGCAGCGCGGCGCCGGACGCGACGGCGTGCGTACGCAATCGCGCCAGCGTGTCCGGTTCGACCAGCAGGTCCGGATTGACGAAGGCCAGCCATGGCGCCTGCGAATCGGTCGCGCCCTGGTTGCAGGCCACGGCGAAGCCCGGGTTGTCCGGATTGCCGATGAAATGCAGGCGCGGGTCGACGAGCGCGAGCCGCTGCACGATCTCCAGGGTGCCATCATCCGAGCCGTTGTCGACCACCCGGATTTCGCCGACACCCTGAGCCTGGCGCAGACGCTGCAGACAGTCGCCGATGGTTTCGGCGCTCTGGTGACTGACCACGACGGCGGCGATGGTGTCCGCGGATTCAGAGGAACAGTTCACGCTGCCGCTCCGGGGCGCCGGCATCGACATACAGCGAGGCCAGGCGTTCGCGCTGCTCGTGCAGCGGGTCCTGCATCAGGAACTGGGCCATGCGCGCGTTCCAGGCTGGCCAGCGCGCGTTGAGCACGTCCATGTCGCCATCGCTGGGGCCGCCTTCGCCGCCGCGGGCGACGAAGGCGGTTTCGCACAGCACGTTGCGCCAGCCCAGTCCGGCCAGTCGCAGCGACAGGTCGATCAGCGCCGCATAACACGAAGCGTAGCTGCTGGCGTCCAGTCCGCCGACGCGCTGGCGTGCCTTGCCGCGCAAGGCCACCGCGTGACCGACCGCAGCCGGAATCTCCGGATGGATCGGCGGCATCGCCGCACAGGCCAGCGCGGTACGCTCGGAATCAAGCGGCGGCGGCGAAACGTCGCCCAGCCGCGGCCACGACACCGATTCGCCGGCGTTGCACCACGGCGTGGCAGTGGCGATGGCGGCATCGCGCGCTAGGCAGGCCGAGAGCTGCAGCAGCCAGCCCGACAGCGGCTGCGCGTCGGGCGCCAGCACCACCACGTCGTCGCCGGCGCAGACCCGCAGCATTTCGTCCAGGTGCGCCACCTCGCCGATCACCTGCTGGCGGCGCGTGTATTCGGCCTGCAACGGCGTGCGCTGCAGCCAGCGTTCGATGATCGCCAAGCCGCGCGGCCCGGCCTGGGCGTCGTCGGCCAGCCACACCCGCGTCCGCGGTGGGGTGCCGGCGTCCAGCGCGGCCAGACAGGCGTCGAGGGCGTCGTCGTCGACGCCCACCGGCAACAGCACGACAGGCAGCGCCGGCGCCTGGCTCACTGCTTGCGCGGTGGATGCAACGGTTCCAGCGCGCGGAACCGCTGTCCGTATTCGTCGGTCAGCTGACGCGCTTCCTGCGGGTCGCGGACGATGGTCGGCGTCAGCAGGATGATGGTTTCGCTGCGGTTGTTGCTGGTGCTTTTGCTGCCGAACAGGCCGCCGATCAGCGGGATGCGGCTCAGTACCGGCAAGCCGGAACTGCCGTCGCTGACGCTGTCCTCGATCAGTCCGGCCAGCATGATGGTGTCGCCTTCGTGCACCGCCGCCTCGGTCTTCACCTTCTGGCTCTTGATCGTGTAGTTGCCGTTTTCGTCCGGCTGTCCGACCGGCGAACTGACTTCCTGCACGATGTCCAGGAACACCATGCCGTCGCGGGTGATCCGCGGCCGCACCTTCAGGATCACGCCGGTGTCCAGGTACTGCACCGAGCTGTAGCTGCTGTCACTGAGGCCGGAGTTGACCGTCACCGAGGTGACCGGGATGCGGCTGCCGACGTTGAGGATGGCTTCGGCGTTGTTGCGGGCGAAGATCGACGGTGTCTGCAGCATGCGCACGTTGGTGACCTTGTCCAGCGCGCTGATCACTGCCGCGGCATTCTTGCCGAGGAAGGTCCAGCCCACCCCGGCACCGGTGACGCTGCCGGCGATATCGCCCCAGATCGGCCGACCGAGCGCGCTGGCCAGGCCGGCGCCACCATCGTCGACAGCGGCAGTGACCGCATTTTCGAAATACCAGTTGACGCCGTAGCTCAGCTCGCCTTCCAGCGACACCTGGGCGATCTGCGCTTCGATATGCACCTGCAGCGGCATCACGTCCAGCTTCTCGATCACATCGCGGATCGAGCGCCACGCGCCGGCGCTGGCGCGCACCAGCAGGGTGTTGGTTTCTTCCACTGCCGACACCCCGACCCGATCGCCGTCGACTTCCAGCGTCACCCGGCCGTTGCCGCCGCCGCTGCGCGGATTCAGCGACATCGAATCGCCAGTACCCGACCCCGACGACGAGGACCCATTGCCGAAATCGACACTGCTGTCGCGTCCGTCCAGGCCGCTGTCGTTCATCTGCACCGGGCTGGTGCCCGGCATCAGCGACACATTGCCGCTGTCGCCACTGCTGCCGCCACCGCCGCCGCCGAACACTTCGGCCAGGCGGTCGGCCAGGTCGCGGGCGCGGATGTACTTGAGCTCGTAGGAATACAACTGTGCGCCGTCGCTGGCACCGTCGATGCGGTCCAGCCAGGACTGGATTTCATCCAGATAGGCCGACTGCGGGGTGATCACCAGCACCGCATTGGCCCCTTCCAGCGGCAGGAAGCGGAACATGCCGGCGCTGGGCGTCTTGCTGTCCTCGCCAAACACCTTCTCCAGGTCGGCCACCACCTTGCCGGCGCGACCGGAGCGCAGCGGGAACACCCCGACCGACATGCCCTTCAGCCAGTCGACGTCGAAGATCTCCACCGTGCGCAGGTAGTTGTCCAGTTCGCTGCGGGTTCCGGCCAGGGTGATCAGGTTGCGCGCCGGATCGGTGGCGACGATGGCGTTGGCGCGTGCGTACGGCTCCAGCACCTTCTTCATTTCGGCGGCCGAGATGAACCGCAGCGGCACCACCCTGACCTCATAGCCGCGAGCATTGGCCGCGCCGCCGGTGCGCGGAGCGACGCTGCCGGTCAGCGCCTGGTCGGCCGGAACGATGTTGTAGCGGCCGTCGCTGTAAACCATGCGCGCGTTGTTCTGCGCCAGCACCTGATCCAGCAGGGTCAGCGCCTGCGCCGGACTGACCGGGCGCGGCGTGGCCAGCGACACCGTGCCCTGCACATTCGGCGCGATCACGTAGTTCTGCCCCAGCATGTCGCCGAGGATCGCCTTGACCACCGCATGCAGCGATTCGCCTTCGAAATTGAAGGTCGCGCTGCCGCTGCTGGCCGCCGACGGCGACGGCAGCGGCGCGGACGCGGCGGCACGATTGATCACCTGGCCGTTGCCGCGGCGGATCTGCGCCTGCGGCCCGGCGACCGGCTCCGGTGCGGACGGCAACGGCAGGGTCTGGGCGCCGTCGGCGGCAGTCCCCTGCACCACATCGGCGTCGCGGCGCACCTCCGGCACCGGCGCACTGACGCACGCGGCCAGCAGGCCGCACAGGAAGATCGATGGAACGTGGCGAAACTTCATGGAATCTGCACTTTACCGTGTCGGGGCGGGGGAAGGCCGTGAAGCCGGGGATTCACGCATCTGCCGGCGGCGGGCTTCGATGCGTTTGCGGATGGCGTCCATCTGCTGCTCGGTGGTCATCGCCGGCGCCTCGGCGGCCGGTGCCGTCGTGGCCGGCGTGCCGGGGGGCGCCGCGGCATCCGTCACCGCTCCGGGCGGCGGCGCAGGCGACGACGCCGGTGTTTCCGCAGCGCGGCGTGCCGGAGTCGCCGGCGCCGGGCGCACCGCCAGCACGGTCGGCGCCTCGCCGCCGACCCCGTCGAAGACCTCCAGCTCCAGCGTGCGCGTGCCGTCCGGGCCTTCCAGCACGGCGCTGCGCGGCTGCACCTGCTGCAGTCGCCAGTTCGGCAGGCCTTGCACTGCCTCGCCCTCGCGGACCCGCAGCCGCTGTCCGTCCTGCCCGGCCAGGATCGCCATGCGCAGGCCGGGCGTGATCAGCACACTGCTCAGCCGGTAATCGAACTCGCGCGGCGCGCCGTCGTCGGCGCCTTCGATGAAGAACGGCAACGGCCGCCGCCCTTCGAAGTAGAGCGGACGCGAGCCGAAGTCCGGATACTGATCCAGCGACCCGAGCCGCTCCGGCGGCGGCGACTGCCAGTGCGGCAGGTTCGCGACCTGATCGGGGTCCAGCGGCAACGGCACGATCCGTCCCCCCAGGCCGAACAGCGCCAGGCCCCAGACCACGACCGACCAGGCGGCGATCGACAGCAGCAACCAGGTGCGCGGGGCGATCGTCTCAAGGCGCATCATCGGCGCCTCCATTCCCGTTCGCGTCCATCGCCGCTGCACTGGTTGCCGACGGGCGCAGGTAGCCGAACAGGTCGAAACTGACGTCCAGCCCGCCGCTGGCCACCGCCTGCCCCGGATACCCGCGCTGGGTCAGCACGTTGAGGTTGTCGACGAACAGCCGTGGCGAGCCGCTTTCCAGCGCGTGCAACGCCGCCGCCAGCTGCGGCACGCCGCAACGCAGGCGCACCTGCACCGCCACCTGCTGGAAACGGCCGCTGGCGGTCACATTCAACGGCGAACGGTTGCTGATCGCGCAACTGCGGTTGCCGGGGCTGGCGTCGGCCACCACCGTTTCCAGCCGCTTGACCAGGCCGGCCGTGGCCTGCTCCACGGTGGCCTCGGGCAGGAAGCCGGGGTGGGTCGCCGATTGCGTGCGCGCCTCGGCCAGTCGCTGCTCGATCTCCGGCGCCTGCAGCAGTTGCATGCGCACGCGCAACTCGCGCTGGCGCGCCTGTTCCACCTGCGCATCGGCCTCCAGCATCGGTCGCGTCCACCAAGGGTGGACGAACAGCAGATAGACCAGGGCCAGCGCCGCCAGCAGCAGCCCCAGCGCCAGCCAGCGGTCGCGACCGATCCCGGAGATGCGTTCAGCGACCGCCATCGGCGCCTCCGTCCTGCGTCGCCGGGGCGGCCGGCGCGACCAGTTGCGCGGTCAGGCTGAAGCGGTCGCGGCCGCTGCGCGGGTCGGGCTGCACGGCGCCGGTCAGCGCGGCCGACTTCCATAGCGCCGAGCCGTCCAGCTTGCCGACCAGCGCCGAGGCCTCGCGGCTGTAGCCGATCAGCAGCAGCCGATCGCCTTCGATCGACACTTTCTCCAACCAGGTGTCGTCTGGCAGCCGTCGGCTCAGTTCGTCCAGTACTTCGACCGTGGTCGGCCGCCCGGCCCGAGCCTGGTCAAGGAAGACGGTGCCTTCGACCAGATCGGCCAGTTGCTGCCGCTGGCCGGCAACCTGCCGCGCACGTTCCGCGTAAGCCTCGACCCGCGCCGAATACTCGCGCGCCGCGGCGCGGCGATTGTCCAGCATCTGCCACGCCGCGGCGATCAGGGCGATGGCTGCGATGGCGGCCAGCGCCAGGTTCCAGCGCCGCGCACGATGCACGCCATGGCTGCGGGCCGCCGGGTCCAGCAGGTTGACCCCGAGCAGCACGCCATCGGCCTCGACCACGTCGATCCCGGCCAGCGAGGCGCCAGCCTCGCCCAGCGCATCCACGGCGTGTTTCACCGTTGCCCGCAACGCCACCACCAGCTCCGCGTCCAGTTGCCGGTCGGCACGACGCTGCAGCACGCGGGCGTCGTGGCACACATCGGCCGCCGCGAATGGCGTCTGCCGATCGATCTCGAAGCCGGTCACGTCGCGCAGGCGTTCGGCGGCCGCCTGCGGCAGGCGCAGGTGTCGGCGCAACACGTCCGCGGCCGGCAAGACCAGCCAGCGTGGCAGCCCGGTCAGGCGCGGATGGTCCAGCACGGCGCGCAGCGCCTGCGGCTCCGGCGGCAGCGGCAACGCGATCCGGTCGGTTGTGCCGTCGCCCTGTTCGCGGCGGATCGACAATTCTCCGTTTTCGACCCGCAGCAGCAGCCGGTCCGGCGCCAGCCCCAGCAGCGCCTGCCAGCGCCGGGGCAGCCAGGCCACCAGGTTGTCGCGCCACCAGGACAGGAACCTGCGACCCAGCGCCGCGTACTCGCGCAACCGTCCGGCCAGCGAGGGTCCGGCGGAAGGGCTCGGGATGTTGTCGGCGGAGGCGTTCATCGGGGATCGAAACCGGAGTCCTGGCGCAGGGTCACGTAAGCGGAAGCGGGAATCGGCCCGCTGCCGGCACGCACGACCCGCCGCAGCACGGTCGTGCGTCCGTCCGCCAAGCGCGCGCGGCTCTCGATACTATAGGTTCCGCTGCCGGCGCCGATGAATTGCTGCATCGCCGGGTCGATGTCCGCGGCCTGCCGGCGTGCTTCATATTCGGCCGGGTCCAGCCCCAGCGCCCGCAATACCGGTTCCGGCGCCAGATTCGGATCGGGCATGACGCGACCGGCGTGCAGGGTCAGGAAGGGCTGCATCCGCGCGAACAGTTCCGGGGTCATCCCCAGCACCTGCTCGACCTCGGCCACGGTCTCGAACGGCGCGTCCTTGGCGCCGTAAGGCAGGCCGGCGGCGGCATAGTCGGGGTCTTCGGCGCCGCCGACCGGCTGGGTCAGGCTGTCCTCGTCGCGCCAGTCGACGATGGCCGCGGCCACCGCCTCGGCCTGCGCCGGCTCGCTGCCCAGCACCTGCATCAACGCCGACAGCAGGCCGACATCGGCCTGGTTCAGATCGACCTTGCCGGTTTCGTCGACGATCCGGATCCGCAACTCGGCGTCGGCGAAATGCCAGGCATAGGCACGACCATCGGGCAACCAGCGTGTCTTCGGCTGTTCGTCGACCAGCCGCACCAGCGCGTATTCGATGCCGGCGCGGGCGATCTCCTCGCCAGCCACGCCGTCGCGCAACAGCTTGCCCTGCAAGGCCTCGACCCGCGCCGACAGCGCGAAACCGCCGATCAGCGCGGTCAGCATCGCCACCAGCCACAGCACCAGCACCAGGGCCGCACCGCGCGACTTCATGGCGACGCTCCGGTGCCGTCCAGGCCTGCCTGACTGCCATCGCCCAGCGCCAACGTGATCACCTGCGGCGGCCAGCGCTTGCCATCGGCGGTTTCGACATCGATCCGCACCTGCACCGGCAGCAGTTCCCCCGCCCGCCACTGATCCTCCCATTCGCCCAGCTGTCCATTCCTGTCCAGACCCCGGTACTGGAAACGCACCTGGCGCAATCCTTCGGCCAGCGGCTCCGGCGCGCGCGGCGATGCTTCCTGTACCTGCTCGCCGGATTGCACCATCGCGAACGACGCCAGCAGCCGGCCGTCGTCATCGGCGCTCAGGTCATGCAGGTAGGGACCGCCGCGGCCCAGATAATCGGGCAGATCGGACACGAAGCGCATGCGTCGGGGCTCGCCGACGAAACGCCAAGCCAGTCGCGTGGCCGGGTCGGTATGGAAGGTGATCGGCTGCGCCGCAGCGAGCCGCGCACGCAGGAACCCCTGTGCGGCGCGCATGCGCTCGTTGCCGGCCGCGATCCGTTCGCCGCGCTCGACCAGTTGCGTGGCCGAGCGCAAGGTGGCGAAGGCCAGCGCCAGCCCGGCCGCCAGCAGGGCGGTGGCCAGCAGCACCTCGATCAGGGTGAAGCCGCGCGCGCGCATCGTCATGGCAGCGTGCCCGCGCTGTCGATCTCGGCCGGCACCAGCCGCAACGTGCGCCAGTGCGCCTGCTGGCGCGGTGCATCGCCCCAGCGCATTTGCAGGTCCAGCTGCAGCAGCCGCGGCGCCGACGGGTTGCGCAAGGCAGGATCGCCGGCCTGCGGATCGACGTATGGCTGCACCTGCAGGGTCCAGCGATAACGCCCGTCGTCCAGCTCGCCATCGCTGCGGCCGGGGCGCAGCGGCTCGCCAACCCCGAAACTGTCGAACAGCGACTGCGCGTACAGGCTGGCATGGCTGGCGCCATCGCTGTCGCCGACCTGGCGCGCGGCCGAGGACAGCGTACCCAGCAGCAGGGTCAGCGCCAGCGCCAGCAGGGCGAAGGCGATGATGACTTCGATCAGGGTGAAGCCGCGCGCGCGGCGCCTGACGGAGACGGCACTCGCGGAGGCGCGACTCACCGCGCGGCCTCCGCATCCACCCGCGCCATCTTCACTTCGCCGGTCAACCAGCCGATGTCGATGTCGATGGCCGAGCGCCCGGCCTGCAGCCGAACGCGACCGCCGGTGGAGGCACCATCGGGAAAGAACAGCACGCCACCGGCGCCCGCATGCGGCTGCGCCTCGCGCGCACCGTAGAAGCCGACCGCCAGCGACGCGGAAATCCTGCCGCTGCGTTCCCCCGGCGCCTGCCACTGGTGGCGCATCGGATCGATGACGAACCGCTGCGGCTGCCCGCTGGCAATCGCCTGCGCGCGGGTATGCCGCAACTGTGCGGCGACCTGCCGCGCCTCGCTGCGCAACTGCATGCCCTGCAACCCGCCGCTGAAAGCCAACGCCGCCAGCGTGCCGGCCACGGCGATCAGCCCCAGCACCAGCAGGATTTCCAGCAAGGTGAATCCGCGCGCGCGCCGCTTCGTCATGCTTGGCCAACCGACCTCAATCGCAGCCGGTCACTGGTTGCGGATATCCGCGTTGTAACTCTCGCCACCGGGCTGGCCGTCCGCGCCCAGGCTGATCAGATCAAAGCGGCGGCCATCGCCGGGCACGCGGTATTCGATCGGGTTCTTCCACGGATCCTGCAGGTCGGTGGCCTTGGCGTAGGGCCCCAGCCAGCCGCCGACGCTGGACGGCGCCGTCACCAGGTCCTGCAGCCGTTCCGGCAGCCGCCCGGTGTCGAGCTGATAGGTTTCCACCTTGCCAGCCAGCGTTTCCAGTTGCGATTGCGCTAGTCGTGCGCGACCGCTGTCGGCACCGCCCATCACCCGGCTGCCGACCAGCAGCAGGATGCCGCCGATCAGCACCAGCACGATGATGATCTCCAGCAGGCTGAAACCGCGCTGCCACGCCCGGCCGATGCGGGGAACGGGGCGGCGAACGTGTCTGTGGATAGGCGGATGCATGGCGTGACTCCCTGTATGTTCTGCGTGTCGCATGTTCAGTTGATGGCCGAAGTCAGATCGTACAGCGGCACCAGCACCGCCACGATCACGATGCCGACCACCGCGGCCAGCAGCAGCGTGATCGCCGGCACCAGCGCGGCCAGCAACCGGTCCAGCATCTGCGCGGTGTCCTGTTCGAAGGTTTCGGCGGTCTTCATCAGCATCGTGTCCAGCGCGCCGGATTCCTCGCCGACCTGGATCATCTGCAGCGCCAGCCGCGGAAAGCGCCCACCCCGGCCCAGCGCCGTCGCCAACCCGCGCCCGTTCCTGACCTCGTCGGTGGCCGCGGCCACGTCGGCCGACAACGCCAGGTTGCCCAGCACGTTGCGGGCGATGCCCAGCGCGGACAACAGCGGCACGCCGTTGCGCAACAGCGTGCCCAGCGTGCGCGCCAACCGCGCGGTTTCCAGCCTGGCCAGCAACGGACCGACCAGCTTGCGCCGCAGCAGCCATTCGTCCAACCGGGCGCGGAACGCCGGATCACGACGGCGACGGTCCAGCCACAACAGCCCGACGATCAGCAGCGCCGCCAGCAACCACCACCAGTCGCGCACCAGCATGCCCAGCGCCAGGATGCCGCGAGTGAACCACGGCAGCGCCACGTCCAGGCTTTCGTACATCGAAGCGAATTGCGGCACCACGTAACCCAGCAGGAACACCAGCGACAGGCCTACCACCACCACCAGGATCGCCGGGTACACCAGCGCGTTGACCACCCGCCCCTTCAGCGCCTGGCTGCGTTCCAGGTAGTCGCCGAGCCGTTGCAGGGTTTCGTGCAAGCTGCCGCCGGATTCGCCGGCACGCACCATGTTCACGTACAGGCGGCCGAACGTGCCGTGCTGGCGTTCCAGCGCGCTCGACAGCGAAGCACCGCCGCGTACCGCTTCGCGGATCTCGCCGATGGTCCGCTTCGATTTGTCGTCCTCGGGCAGATCCAACAGGATCGACAGAGCACGGTCCAGCGGCTGCCCGGCGCCCAACAGGGTCGCCAGTTGCTGGGTGAATTGGGTCAACCGCTGCCCCGCAAACGGCCGCGGCCGCAACAGGCTGCGCAGCGAGCGCCCGCCGCCGACCTCGCCGGCCAGCCGGGTTTCCACCGGCAGATGCCCCTGTTCCTGCAGACGCGCGGCCACCTCGCCATCGCTGGCGGCCTCCATCTGGCCGTCGAGCAACTCGCCGTGCGGGTCAAGGGCTTTGTAACGGTACAGGGGCATACGTCGAATCAGGTTAGACGGTTGGCGGTAAAAACCCGGTGATTGTGAGGCGAATCCGGCCTATGCAGGCCGGAACATGCACGCTACACCAGCCTGCAGCGCCTTGGCGAGCGGCCGAATCGGCACCGCTCCAATTCATGCTTCTATCTCAAGATGGAATTTTCAAAGCACGGAGACACTGACATGGCCAACACCTACACCATCGAGCCGATCCGTGAAGAGTGCGAGGACGATCCGGTCATGCGGATGGTGGAGGACGTCTGGTTGACGCTGCATGGAGAGCCGCTGGCGCCGTTGCCGCCCCGGGTCATCGGTTGGCGGCTGGTGATGCTGCGCGATGGCGAAGAAGTGGCGCAGCGGGAGTTCACCGGCGGGGATGAGGCCTATGCCGAGGCGCAGGCGGCCGGGGGCGCGTGGCTGCGGCAACACGGCGGCAGCCATACCGATACATTCGTCGCCCATGCCCTCCAGACCTTCCAGCGCATGGCGTGGGATCACGACTACCGCTATCGCATCAGCCAGCGCGGGTTCTGAAGCGCCGAACAAACCGGCATTGTCGCCAGCCAGGAACACACTTGCTCATGTTGGGGTTCGCAGGCTCACCCCAACCTAGGCGTGCTTCTTCATGGAACCTCCTCAGGTCAGATTACGAGAAAATTCCACTTCTGGCGCCAGCTAATCTGCGGGGGGATTACCGCAGGTTGTGACCCGCCCTACGCTTGCTATGCCTTGGCTTTGCGCATTCTCCAACAATCCCGAACCAAGATCGGCAAATAGATAAGGGTAAATGCAATAAAAAGTATCAGCGCCCATTCAAGGAATGAAAGTTCAGTGCGCCCGTACAACAGGCGTATCAAACCATAGCTCGCCACAACAAACACCGCTACTTGCGCGTAGTAAATCAGCACCCCTCTCACAATTTTCATTCCTGCACTTCTCATGGCTGCTTCTTTTCAATCAATGGCTTCAAATCGCCAGACGCACTTACCGCTGCACCAGCTGCGTTAGCACCGGTTTGGACTGGGTTTGAGTATTTGAATCCTGGAGTAGCATTTTTAATTCCGCCGAGTAGATTTGCAGTTGCAGTACGCTGAGTTTGCGACATGCCGGCGCTCGCAGTCTTTGCAATAGCGCCAGGCGCTGCAGCAACTCCTGCCCCAAGTCCAGCCGTTCCGCCACTCAAAGCCGCCCCCTTTAGCACCTCAGATGCAGAAGCCGTCTTACCATCGACCTGAGCGCTAACCTGTGTTGCAAGTGCACCAACTCCTGCATTTCCCACCACATTTGCCAGCAAAGCCCCTCCAACAGTCTTTGCAGTATCGGCAATTGCACTTACACCTCCACTAAGCGCACCAGCGCCAGCAGCGACAGCGACCTGTCGACCATCCACATTGTCAAAGCGCTGTCTCAATGTTCCCTCTCCCATTGCCATTTGAACCCCTGTGTTCACAACAGCACCAAGGGCAGCGCCGGCAGCAAGCCTTCCTACAATGGCGAGCGGAACGCATACCGGACAACGCCCATCTGGATCGGTGAACCGATACGGATTGTTGAATGCGTAGGCGTAACGGTTGAAGAACCGCATATCGCCATTGCTGTAAGCGGTGACCGGATCAACGGACAGGAACCTGCCGATCATCGGGTCGTAGTAGCGCTGCTGCATATAATTTAAGCCGGTAGCCGCATCCTCCATGTGCCCCGTATACCCCGGATCATCTCGCAGCCCCCGGTTCAACACCTTCCCGTACGGCTCGTAATCCGTCTTTTCCACGAAGTTCTTGTTGACATCGGTCATTACCGTGGCACTGCCCAGCGCATCGGTATGCTGGTACTTCACCGTGACCGTACTGCCGCTAACCGGTCGCTCCCTCAATGCCACCAGGCTACCGCCCAAATAGATATGGTCCGTCCGCTTGCCGTTTCGGCTATCGTTCATGTATAGCAATTGGCCTTGGAACCCGTACATCTGCGAGCCGCATGCCGTTGGTGAGCAACTGTAGATCCGGCGCCCATGCCCATCGTAGGCATACCACTCCTTGCCAGTAGCGCTGCGCAGACGGTTGCCATAGTCGAAACTGTAGATCTGCCCGCTCTTGTTGGACAGATTGCCCTGTACGTCGTATTCCAGCCCGATCACCGTCGAGCCGCTGCAACTACCGGTCTTGATGTTCGATAGGCGTCGTGTCGTACCGTCGTAACAGTAGTAGTGATCGCGTGCCGCAGCGCCCCCACTCACGTTCACCCGGGTCAGATTGTCCAGCACGTCATAGGTGTAGCTGGCCGTGCCGAACATCTGCGATGGCGAAACGGTCTGGGTCAGTCGATCCAATCCGTCATAGGTCATCGTCCTTGTCCTCCACGCGTTGTCGTAGCTCTGAATCTTGGCTACGTTTCCATTGGAGTCGTAGTCATAGACAAAATCCAGACGCTTGTTGCCACTGAGGCAATCCGCGCCCGCCACCGTACAGTCCGTACTGCGGGCGGGAAGCTGCCGCGCGTTCTGGGTCATCGCGTGCACGATGCCGTTGCCATAGGTGAACTGCTTGATCGCCCCATTCGGGTAATAGCTGACGCCGGTGGCGTAGCTGCCGGCCCGGGTCGGCTGACCCAGTGCATTCGGTGAGTAGCCAACGGATAGGCTACTGGGATAAGTCAGACTGCTCAGATGTCCGTTGGAGTCATAGACATACCAGATGCCCCAGTAACTGCCATTGCCCTGATGACTCAACCGTTCCTGGGTCATAAGCCGACGGCGGTTGTACGTGTACTCGGTTACGGACGGGTTGGCAACATTCGGATTTGAAGCGGAAACGGTCGCTGGCAACCCATCGGGGGTATAGGTCCAAGTCTGGTCACCCTTGCCATCCGGAAAGCTGAGGGTCAGCAGACGGTTGCGGGCGTCGTAGGTGCGGTCGACACGTCGGTGGGCCACATTGGTGCTGGTACCGTTGGTCTCGCAGGCTTGGCTGCTGGACAAGCCCGCAGCGCTCCACTTCAGATTGCCAGCAGCGTCATAGCCCATCAGCGTCGCGCCGGTTTCCGGCTCGACCGAACGACACAGTTCCTGATAACTGTTGTAGGTATAGGTCCGATTGACGGCCAAGCTGCCACCGGTCGGACTGCTGCTGTTGCTGCGGCGTATCTTGGTCGTCTTGCCGTATGCATCCCGGCTGATGTGCGTATAGGCCCCGGCAGGGTGCGTAATGGCCACCGGCCAGTCGTAGCTGGGCTGGTCGTACACCATGAAGCTGGTCGTGGTCTGGTTGCCCTTCGGGTTCGTGACCTTGGTCTTGAAGCCGGTCTGGTACTGCGTCAGCGTAGTCAACAGTCCCTGTTCGGAGTCCTGCGAGACCGAAGTCACTCGCCCCAGGGCATCGTAGTCCGTCCAAGTGCCCGTGCTCAGTGCGTCCGTTGTCCCTGGATAGGAGGCAAATGTCGCCCTCCCCTCGTGGTCATAGGTAAATCGCTGGAAGCGTTTGGTCGCCGTTTCGTTGCCAGTGTCGTATTCACGCGTCACCAGTGGGCGCCACAAGGCATCGTAGTAGGTGATCTTGCGGGCATTGCCGGTGGACACTGTCTGCCGCCAGTGACCGGCAGGGATTCCGTACTCGGTGCCGGTTACCCGCACGAACGATAGCGTGGTGGTGTTCCAGGCAACGCTGTCCCCGGTAGGATAGGCGATACTGGCCAGGCGCCCCATGGTGTCGTAGGTGTAGTTGGTAGCGTAGCCGTTCTCGTCGGTCGTGGAGGTGATCCACCCCTGTGCATTGACCACGGCAGACTCGCTGGTGCTGTCCGGATAGCCGATTGCCCGTGGAATGCCCCGGTACCAGTTGCTGAGCGTGGTGGTCCGGTTGTTGCCATCCTTGACCGTCGCTACCGTGCCATCGGCGTTGTAGGTCAAGGTCTGTTTGAGCTTGCCGAACTCCTTGACCGTGGCCGGCTGCGCATTAGCAGTAAAGGTCGTCTCGGACATCACCGAATCGGACCCGCCATCGCAGGCAGTATTCGCGGGGATCGAGGCTACGCACATGACCTTCTGCGTCTGACCCAGCACCCACTTGGACGTGTTGTCGTAGTAGGTGATGGTCTCAGTGCGGGTATAGGTTTGCGCATATGCCATAGAAGATATGGCCATAAGCATTAGAGCTGCCAGAAGATCTATCCTTCTCATTACACCACCTAATGTTCAAGCCCGAATGGGTTGTGCACGTCGCATATCAAACTTATGGGGATGGCGAACTGGATTTTGTAATCTTGGTTGGCCTTGAAAAAACATCAAAACAGTATTGCGCACCGCATGAGTCCACGCTCCACATTAAATCCATTCCTTGAATATTCGTCCGTGCGTTTAATACTGGCCGCAGCTTTGAACTAGCGAACGAATCGGCATATGATCTAACCTCATTTCCGATTCGCTCTGGAAAAACCTGCGCACTTGCCGAAGAATTCGAAATGTATGTGTTTGATCGAATCTCAAGTATATTACTTGGCCCAGCTCCAACTTCACTTTTTAGCAACTGACCTTCATTAACTCCATATACTATTCCATATTCATATCTTTCCCATTTTCCATCCGGGCCATTCACAATCTGAAACTTCGTCTGGGGACATAGTGGCCCAGGAAATGTGCAGTCGTTTGCAAACGTATCTGGAGCACCATCTCCATAGGAATAGGACCAAGTCAAATTGGACACCCCTGGACCACTGACAGTTTTGCTAACTAATGTGAAATTGTCGGAATAATTTGGAATCAGCAAATACTCATATTGAGAGCTGGGTTTTTCACAATATTTCGGGGTATTGCTTCTATGGTGTCGCATCCCTACAAATGAAAAATACCCTTGTGCGCCAGATGGGTGCGTTACCGTGTAGGCAAATACACCTCCAACCCCATCCAGATTCTCCGGACAGTTGTTATCAAAGTCGTCAAATGGAAGTCCCTCAGCTCCCATAATATTTAACTTTCCAGTGGCCGCATAAGTCCATTTGCTACCATCCGGAAAAGTTACAGAAGACAAGCGCCCATTTAGGTATCCATATGTCCACACTCCAATAGAAGAGGCCGCTGAAACAATTCGATTACTAGAGTCATATGAAATCGTTATCTGCCGGCCATCATTCGATGCTATTCCAGTCAACCTGTTGCCGGACCAGGAGAAGCTTACCCAATTTCCATATCTGTCTTCGATTTTGGTCGCAACAAAATATACGGAAACTCTGGAAAGAACCCTTTGAACGCTACCCGTGTACGTTTTGGAAGATGAATTTGTAATGCTTATCACATGATCAAGCGTGTATTTGACTCCATTCGGAGATACTGCAATAAATGCCTCTCCCGGATAGCCATTACTCGTTGAAGATTTGCACCCGATCTGCCAAAAATCTTTTGTAATCCAAGGATATGGGCCTCCGCTCGTGGGAGACGGCAATGGAGAATCAGAGACTTTCTTCAACATTGTCCTGTCACCCTGCCCCGGCAAATGAAGCTGATAGCCGTTCCAGTATTGATAAGAAGCAAAATATGTTTGCGATGGCGGCGCATTAGTAACGCTGCATCTGGAATTTGGAGAAGATCCACTAACCTGCCATCCCGTAGATGCTGCAAATGTCCCAGACAGGTAGGGGATATCCAAGTCCCATTCTGAGAAACCGCCAAAATGATCGAACCAAGTGACACTCGTAGTCTCTCTCCTATCAACGACAGAGAAGTTTCTGCGCAACTCCACAGGCAAGGACGAGTTTCCGGGAATGGAAATATCTACCGCATTAAATTCGACGCTTCCGTTATAAAGACTCAATCTGTCACCAAACATTCCGTCGACCTTGATGGGCGCGACAGTCCTCGCCTCACTAAGTCTTTCTATTGCTTTCTCATGAACTCCATAGCTCGGAGTTTGAGCAAAAGATAATATCGAAATCGAAAAAATAATCACCCCAAACACATACTTATGTAGTAATCGAAGGTTGGAGTGAAACGGATTCGTGTATTTAAAAATATACATGCATATACTCCAATCCATCATCAAACTTTGTCAGTCAAGCACTAGGCGTTTGATATGACTAATGCGGCCTAAAGAAGTATTTTCCTTGCTACTATTCTCTACACTACTGCAATAAAAATATAAATAAATTTATTATCTAATTATTCTTGAACCATACTTAATTACCAGTTCGAGGTATGGATGTAAAGTTATTTTTCGCGATTAAATGTGATTTTTATTCTATTCGGAATTTTCAGTCACCCTAAGCACTTCCTCGATGGTGGTCTCGCCGGCCAGGGCCTTGGCGATGCCGTCTTCGTACATGGTGCGCATGCCGGATTGGCGGGCCAGGGCTTCGATTTCGCCCATGCCGGCGTGGCGCATCACCGCGCGGCGCAGTTCGTCGCCCATCACCAGGAATTCCATGATGGTGGTGCGGCCCAGATAGCCGGTGGCCGATAGCGGCGAAGGTTTGGGCCGATACAGGAATATCTCGCCCTGCGGTTGCAGCCGGCGCAGGCCGAACTTGTCGATCTCCTCGGGCGAGGCCGGGTATTTTTCGGCATGGACCGGTTCCAGCCGCCGCACCAGCCGCTGCGCGAGGATGCCGTTGACGGTGGAAGTCAGCAGGTAATCTTCCACTCCCATGTCCAGCATGCGGGTGATGCCGCCGGCGGCGTTGTTGGTGTGCAGCGTGGACAGCACCAGGTGGCCGGTCAGCGCGGACTGGATGGCGATGCGCGCAGTTTCCAGGTCGCGCATTTCGCCGATCATGATGATGTCCGGGTCCTGGCGCACGATGCTGCGCAGGGCGCTGGCGAAATCCAGTCCGATCTGCGGCTTGACCTGGATCTGGTTGATGCCTTCGATCTGGTATTCGACCGGGTCCTCGACGGTGATGATCTTCACCCCCGGCGTGTTGAGCTTGCCCAGCGCGGTGTACAGCGTGGTGGTCTTGCCCGAGCCAGTGGGGCCGGTGACCAGCAGGATGCCGTGCGGCTGCTCCAGCACCTTGCGGAACTGCGGCAGCAATGCGTCGGTGAAGCCGAGCTTGCGGAAGTCGAACACCACGGTTTCGCGGTCCAGCAGGCGCATGACCACGCTTTCGCCGTGCGCGGTGGGCATGCTGGACACGCGCAGGTCCAGCTCGCGACCCTGCACCCGCAACTGGATGCGGCCGTCCTGCGGCAGCCGGCGTTCGGCGATGTTCAAGCGCGCCATGATCTTGATCCGGCTGATCACCGCCGCGGTCAGATTGGCCGGCGGACTTTCGCCTTCTTCCAGCACGCCGTCGATGCGATAGCGCACCTTCAGTCGGTTCTCGAACGGCTCGATGTGGATGTCGGACGCGCGCTGCTCGACCGCACGCTGGATGATCAGGTTGACCAGGCGGATGACCGGCGCTTCGGAGGCCAGGTCGCGCAGGTGTTCGACGTCGTCGCTGTCGACGCCGGCGATTTCGCCGTCGGCGCTCTCGATGATGGCGCCCATCGCGCTGCGGCCCTGCCCGTACCAGCGTTCGATCAGGTCGTCGATTTCCGAACGCAGGCCCACCGCTGGGCGCAGCGTGCAGCCGCTGGCCATGCGCAGGGCGTCGAGGGCGTAGCCGTCGTGCGGATCGGCCATCCAGACGTCGACGGCGTCGCCATCGCGGCCGGTCACGCACAGGTGGAACTGGCGCATGAAGCGCGCCGACAACGCAGGCAAACCGGCGCCATCTTCGGTATCGGGCGGCAGTTCCGGCATCTCGCGCAGGCTGCGCAGCGGCAGGCCGAGCACCTCGGCACAGGCCTCGGCGTGGTCGCGTTCGGACACCAGACCCAGACGCGACAGCAGCGACAAGGGATCGCCACCGGCTTCGTCCTGCAGGCGCCGGACGCGGGCCAGATCGGCCTCTTTCAGCCGCCCCTTGGCCAGCAATGCAGCCACGATCTGTTCGGCCACATCGGATTCGGTCTGTACGTTGGGGATGGCCGCGTTCACGGACTGCTCCGGGAGGGAATCCCGACTTTAACAGCTTGCCGGTTGCGACTGCGGCACGGTTGATCGGCCAGCATCTGGACTCCGGCGGAGAAGCCGGAGTCCAGACGATGCGTCCTGACGATTACTGGCGTGCGACCAGGCTGACACCGCTGTAGGCGCCGGCACCGACCAGCTTGATGTAGTAGGTGCCTGCTGTGGGACGGTTGACGCGGACCGTCTCGCTGTTGCCTCGGCGGGTCGACTTGGCGTCGTAGTCGCTGGTGGTCGGCTCACGATCCAGGGCGACATAGACCGACACGTCGCCACTGCCGCCGTAGGTCATGATGGTCAGCTTGGCCCCGGCCGCGGCATCGAAGCTGTACAGCGCCTCGCTACCGGCCGCACCGCTGAGGCCGGACACCACTACCTTGTTGGTCAGCGGGATGGCGGTCGGGCCGCAATCCTCGGTGCACGGTGGCTCGATCGCCTTTGTCACCGCTGCCGCGGCATCGACGATACCGGCACCGATCGCACGGTTGGACGGCGGAGTCACGCTCGGCGCATGCGCGGTGCTCTGCAGGATGCTCAGCACCTCATCCGGGGTCAGCAGCGGCAGGCCGGCATCGAGACGAGCGCCCTGCATCAACGCGACCACGCCGCTGACATGCGGCGCAGCCTGCGAAGTGCCGGCATAACCGCTGTAGCCGGTCGCATTCTCAACCGGCGTGGTCGTGCCGCTGTTGAGCGCCTGCCAGACGAAGCCATCGTTGATCACCGTGCCGGAACTGCCGTCATTGGCGTAGATGCCGCCGCCCGGCGCGGCGATCTCCACCGTGGCGCCATAGTTCGAATAATAGGCACGCCGACTGGTGATGCCGGTAGACGCAACGGTGACCGCGCCCGGACAGCTGGCCGGCGAATAATTGGCCGCGTCGGCGCCGCTGTTGCCGGCCGAAACCACGACCACCGCACCCAGCGAGTTGGCCATGGCGATGGCCTGCGCCTGCGGATCGCTGGCAGGACAGCTGCCGCCGCCGCCCAGGCTCAGGTTGATGACCTGCGCCGGGTTGGCATTGTCCGGCACGCCGTCCACGTGCCCGCCCGCCGACCAGACGATGGCGTCATTGATGTCGCTGTCGTAACCGCCGCAATGGCCGAGCACGCGCACTGGCAGGATCTTGGCGTTGTAGGCGATGCCGGCCATGCCCAGCGCATTGTCGGTCAGCTCGGCGCCGGCGGTGCTGGCCACATGGGTGCCGTGCCAGGAACTCTCGCTCGGCGGATTGAATGCATCGGTACACTCGCTCAGCCAGGGCTCCTCGGTCGTCCAGTCGCCCAGATCCCAGCCGCCCGGCACGCGACCATCCGTTGCCCGGCCGGAAACGAAGCTGTCGGTGATGAAATCGTAGCCGGCATCGGCCAGTGAGGTGTCGATATCGACATGCGAGGTAATGCCGGTATCGAGCACGGCGATGACAATGCCATTGCCATCGGCCAGATCCCAGGCATTGTTGACGTTGGAGCCGCCATCGTTGGCATTGCCTTCCGCCGTGGTCGCGCCATCGGGCGCCTTCAGGTGCCACTGGTAGTTGCCGTAATAGGTGTCGCTGGGATCGAAAGTCATCGGCTTCAGCGCGGCTGGTGCCTGGATGTCGCGGACCGGACGACGCAGCACGTCCAGCGACACGCTGGCCACGTTGGGATCGGCGGCGATCTGGCGCATGAAGGCTTCGGCTTCGGCCCGGTCCAGCTTGCGCGACAGGCGGATCAGGTCGGAACCGGTGGCCAGCTTGCGCATGTAGCTGGCGCTCGCCGGATTGGTGCGGCCGGCCAGACCGGCACGGGTCAGCGCAGTATTGCTGTTGCGGGTGATCGCGGTCCGGTTGTTCTTGCTGGTGCTGCCATCGCGATAGGTCACGATGAAGCGGCCGAACATCTGGTTGCCTTCGATGCCGCCAAGGTTGACCCGGGGTGGGTCGGCGCGGGTAAACGTCGGTTTGGCCGCGAATGCCGGCGTGGCCGAAAGCACGCCGATGACCACGGTGGCCAACACACTGTTACGAAGCATTTTCATCAATAGTTCCTCGCTGAAAAGTGGATGTCTTCCTGAACCCAACCGGTCCCTTCCGGCCCCGTGACCCGAAGCCTGTGCTGCACCCGGCCTGCAACCACGACGCACCGCGTCGCATCCCGTACCGATGACGCAAGGGTTTGCATGCGCGCCACCATCAAATCCGCAGCCATGCCCGCGCAGTGTTGCCGCACGGACATGGCTGTTGATGCCGTTACCAGCCGAAGCCGGCGCCGATACCGACCGACGAGTCGTCGCCGCTGAACGCGCCACCAATGGTCACCGTCGCGCGATCGCTGATCGCACGCTGGAAGCCGACCGACAACGCGCTTTCACCGCCCTGGAAGCCGATGCCGACGCCCAGCCGGTTCTGCGTGCGGATGCCGGCGGCGCTGGTCGCCATGTTCAGCATGGCCGCGCCCATCGCGCCCTGGCGATCGATGCGGCGATCCTGCTCGCTGAAGCGACGATCCACCTCGCCCTGGAAGCTGGCCAGACTGTCTTCCCAGGCGTTCACCCGGGCATCGGTGTAGGCGCGGGCCGCGGTCAGGGTTTCGGTCGCGGTGTTGTCGGCGTAGGCCCTGGCCTCTTCCAAGGTGCTGGCGCTCACCGTATCGGCGGCTGCGGCCACCTGCGGTGCAGCGCCGGCTGCAGCGACCGCGCCCTGCGGGGAACCGCCCGCCGGATCCGCATCTGCTTCGGCCGTAGCGGCCGTCGCCTCGCTGCTGCGGGTCGTATTGGCTGCTGTCGTTCGCGACGAGCTCGTCGATGCGGAAGTGCCCTCGATGGCGCTCAGGCGCTGGTCGAGGTCGGTGACCGAGGTGTCCAGCGCGGTCAGCGCATCGCCCACGCTGACGTAGCTGGCGCCCTGGATTACGTAGGTCGGCGGCGACAGGGTGCCGAAGGCGGTAATCCCGGCGCCACCGCCGAGTGCCGCCGCGGTGCTGTCGAGGGCGGCATACAACTGGCCGCCGTTCACTGCATCGGTACTGCTTGCGGCGACCGCACCGGCCGCCAGATTGCCGATCGTGGTGCCCTCGCTACCGCCCAAGGTGATACTGTCCTTGTCGCTGCCGTCGTACATGACAGCACTGTCGGTTAGCCCGCCGACACTGTCGGCGACGGCATTCAGCTGGGCGAGGTTCACCGCATCGGTATCGCGCGTGGCCGCCGCCACGTTGACGATCTGGCGCTCGCTGCCCACGTCGCCCACCGAGACCGTGTTGGCGCGATCGGCATACGAATTGGCGCCCAGGGCCACGCTGTTGGCCGCCATCGATTGCGCACCGACGCCCATCGCCATCGAATCGCGCCCACTGGCGTTGGCGGTGCGGCCGAACGCGACCGAATCGCGACCGCTGGCCACGGCGTTGTTGCCCATCGCCAGCGCATGCGCGCCCGAGGCGCCGGCATTGAGGCCGATCGCCACCCCGTTGTTGCCGGTGACATAGGCCGTGTTGCCGATCGCCACGCCGTTGTTGGTCGTCGCCGACGCGCTGCGGCCCAGCGCCACGCTATTGCTGCCGCGTGCCTGGCTGTCGGCGCCGATCGCGGTGGCACCATTGCCCGCGGCCAGGCTGGCAGCGCCCATCGCGGTACTGCGGTTGCCACTGGCCGTGGCCGACGAACCGGAAGCGACCGCACGACTGCCGCTGGCTTCCGCCCCGTCGTTGCCGCTGCCGTCGGCCTGGAAGTACTTGTCGGTGTTCTCCGCCACCGCCGCCACCTCGTTCAGCTGCGACACGTTCACCGCATCGGTGTCCTCCGTGCCCGCCGCCACGTTCGTGATCTGGCGCTCGCTGCCCACATCGCCTACCGACACCGTGTCGGCGCGATCCGCATACGAGCCAGCGCCGATCGCGACGCTGTTGTCGGCCTCGGCCGTGGCGTAGGCGCCCAATGCCACGCTGTCGGCTCCGAAGCTGGTGCTGTAGAAGCCGACTGCCGTGCTGTAGTCGCCACTGGCCCAGGACTCGGCGCCCAATGCGCTGGCAGCGTCGGCGGGCGCATAGGCGAAGTAACCCAGTGCCGTGCTTTCGATACCGTCCGCTTCGCTGAGCGCGCCGCTGGCCGTGCTGTAGTCGCCGGTGGCGATGGCGCCCGCACCGAAGGCAGAAGCGCTCTCGCCGCTGGCCTGGGTGGAGACGAAGAAGCCGAACCCCGGAATCAGATCGGCCGGTCCACCCACCGCCACGCTGCTGCTGCCACTGGCCACGCTCTGCGTGCCGATCGCCGTGCTGTAGTCGCCGATGGCATTAGCGACCGCGCCGAAGGCCGAAGATTGCGCGCCGCCGGCATAGGCGCCGACGCCGAAAGCCGAGGCCGCAAAACCGTCTGCATTGGCGCTGGCGCCGACCGCGGTTCCACCGACGCCGGCGCTGGTGGCGCCAGTGTCGATCGGATTGCCGCCGGCATCGACGATCAGCGGGTCGCCGTTGTCGTCAACCGCCGCGCCACCGACCGCCACCGCCGCCGGGCCGAGTGCCTGCGCATTGTTGCCGAAGGCCGCGCTGTTCTGCCCGACTGCCAGCGCATTGAACCCCACCGCGGTGGCGTTGTCGGCCAGTGCGTTGGCGCCGCTGCCGTACGCCGATGCGCCGGCGCCGATCGCGTTGGTCGCCTCACCTGCCGCCGTCGCGTTGTCGCCTTCCACGTACGCCCCCGCATCGCTGTCCGCGCTGCCCGAGGCCTGGAAGTACTTGTCCGTGTTCTCCGCCACCGCCGCCACCTCGTTCAGCTGCGACACGTTCACCGCATCGGTGTCCTCCGTGCCCGCCGCCACGTTGGTGATCTGGCGCTCGCTGCCCACATCGCCCACCGACACCGTGTTCTCGCGGTCCGCGTACGAGCCCTGGCCCAGCGCCACGCTGCCATCGGCCTCGGCCGTCGCATCGCCGCCCAGCGCCAGACTGTTCTCGCCGAACGCCGTGG
This sequence comes from Pseudoxanthomonas kalamensis DSM 18571, assembly GCF_010211745.1. Lineage (GTDB taxonomy): Bacteria > Pseudomonadota > Gammaproteobacteria > Xanthomonadales > Xanthomonadaceae > Pseudoxanthomonas_A > Pseudoxanthomonas_A kalamensis. The sequence goes on from NZ_PDWQ01000006.1 coordinate 128,837, forward strand.
CGAAGTTGCCCACCGCCGTGGCGTTGGTCCCCGGCGCCCAGGCGCCGCCACCGACCGCCACGCTGTAATCACCCGAGGCCTCGGTCGGGATGAACCCGAAGAACGCACCGCCCACCGCCACGCTGTTGTAGCCGCTGGCAATCGCGTTCGAGCCCAGCGCCGTCGCGTCGCCGCCGCTGGCCGCTGCACCAAAGCCCAGCGCCGTGTCCGTTCCGCCGGTGGCCGAGGCCCCGTAGCCGAACGCCGAGTCGCCGAACCCGCTGGCCAGGCTGTAACCACCCACCGCCGTCGACGCATCGCCCGTGGCCTCGGCACGGAACCCGTTCGCCGTGGCCTGCAGGCCCACCGCCACCGACTCGGCGCCGGTCGCCGTCGCATACGCCCCTTCGGCCTGCGCTCCTTCGCCAAACGCGCTCGAGCCCACTTCCACCGCCGTCGCGTTCTGACCCACCGCCACGCTCTGATCGCCCGAGGCGGCGCTGTGCGCGCCGATCGCGACCGCGTTGGCGCCGGAGGCAACGGCGTTGCCGTCGACCACGCACTGGTCGAGGATGCTGCCGCCGAGCACGATGCAGTTCTCGTTGCCACCGACTTCGACCGACTGCGCCGACGCCGACAGCGGAATGCCGACCGCGATTGCACACGCCATGGCAATGGACAGCGACAGCAGACTGCCGCGACGGCCGTCGATGACCTGTTGCCGGGTGGCGACCTGCCCGCAACTGTCGCCACTGGCCAGTTCGGAAGCCACGGTCCACAGACCCAGGGACTTGTTCCAGACCTTGCGATAAATCCGATTCATCGACGTCGTACTCCTCAAAAGTTGGGCAGGTTTTGGACAAAAGAACCCACCGCACGGCCAAGTCGCTGCCATGCGATCCCCCTGAGGTTTTTCGAGCGTCACGAATAAGCGGGCTGCAAGAATTTGTGATTCGAACATCACATTCATCCTTGCCGTGATGGCGAACAGCAGCGCATCGTGCGTCTTGAAACAACTCTTAACCGGAGCAAAATGCAACGTCAAGAAGCGTTGCGTCATACATGTCAGTCGAACGCATGCGAATGGTGAATGTCGTCAGACAAACGCATGTCGGCTTGTGGAATGAAAACAATCGGCTACCGGATTCGGTGAACGCAATCGGTCAAATCGACATGTGATGAAAAAAGCCGTTGCGATCGCAACGGCTTCATTCGCCCTTCACAAGGATGACTACGCGTCGCGCGCGAAATCATCCGCACCAGAGTCGTGCATTGCGGAACATCCGCAACCATGGCGAATCGTCGCCCCACTCGTCCGGATGCCAGCTGAAATTGGCCGCAACCAGGGTGCGCTCGGGGTGCGGCATCAGGATGGTGGCGCGGCCGTCGTCGCTGCACAGGCCGGCGATGCTGGCGTGCGACCCGTTCGGATTGGCCGGATAGTCGCGGGCCGGCTCGCCGTCGTTGCCCAGGTAGCGCAACGCGACCACCGCCGCACCGGCGTCCTGCCCGGCATCGAATTCGGCCCGCCCCTCGCCGTGCGCCACCGCCACCGGAATGCGCGAACCCGCCATCCCTCGGAGCAGCAGCGACGGCGATTCGGCGACTTCCAGCAGCGACAGCCGCGCCTCGAACTGCTCGCTGCGGTTACGGCGGAAACCCGGCCAGTGCGTCGCACCGGGGATGATCTCGCGCAGCTGACTCATCATCTGGCAACCATTGCACACGCCGAGCGAAAACGTGTCCTGGCGGGCGAAGAAGGCGGCGAAGGCATCGCGCAACGCGGCGCGCTCCAGGATCGAGGTCGCCCAGCCGCGGCCCGCGCCAAGCACGTCGCCGTAGCTGAAACCACCGCAGGCGGCCAGGCCGCGGAAGCCGTCCAGCGCGATGCGTCCGGCGATCAGGTCGCTCATGTGCACGTCGACCGCCTCGAATCCGGCGCGGGTGAAGGCCTGCGCCATCTCGATCTGGCCGTTGACGCCTTGCTCGCGCAGGATCGCCACCCGCGGTTTCGCCGGCAGATGCAGATAGGGCGCGGCGATGTCCTCGTCCGGGTCGAACGACAGCTTCGGCTTCAGTCCCGGCGCGGAGAACTCGCGCGTGGCGGCAAACTCCTGGTCGGCCGATTCGGGATTGTCGCGCAGCTTCTGCATGGCATGGGTGACCGACCACCAGGCGTCGAACAGTTCCTCCCAGCGCCATTCGGCCAGCGTCCTGCCCTGCTGCGACACGTTCACACGCGCCGCCGTGGTCGGGCGCGCGATGCGCTGCGCGCACTCGGTCAACGCATGTCGCTCGACCAGGTCGGCAAACGCGGCGCGGTCCTCGTCGGCGATCTGCACCACCGCGCCCAGCTCCTCGGCGAACAAGGTGCGGAACGGGTCGTCGCCCCAGCCGTCCAGATTGATCTCCAGGCCCAGATGAGAGGCGAAGGCCATCTCGCACAGGGCGGCGAAGGCACCGCCGTCGCTGCGATCGTGATAGGCCAGCAGCAGACCGGCCTTGCGGGCATCGCGGATCAGTTCGAAGAACGCGCGCAGGCGCTGCGGATCGTCGAGATCGGGCACCTCGCCGGCGAACGCCGGCAGCGCGTCGCCGCCTTGATCCGGATACACCTGTGCCAGCACCGAACCGCCCAACCGCTTCTTGCCCGCGCCCAGGCCAATCAACCACAGCTCGCTGTCGTCCTCGCGCGACAGCAGCGGGGTCAGCTGCGTGCGCACGTCCTCGACCGGAGCGAAGGCGCTGACCACCAGCGACACCGGCGACACCGACTTGCGCGCCGCACCGTCGGCCTGCCACTGCGCCTGCATCGACAACGAATCCTTGCCGACCGGGATGCTGAGGTCGATCTGCGGGCACAGTTCCATGCCGACCGCCCTGACCGCATCGAACAGCAGCGCGTCCTCGCCGTCGTGGCCGGCGGCCGCCATCCAGTTGGCCGACAGCTTGACCCGCTCCAGCGACGCTACCGGCGCCGCGCACAGGTTGGTGATCGCTTCGCCGACCGCCATCCGCGCCGCCGCCGCCGCATCCAGCAGAGCCAGCGGGGTACGCTCGCCGATCGCCATCGCTTCGCCGGCGACGCCGTCGAAACCGGACAGGGTGATCGCGCAATCGGCCACCGGCATCTGCCACGGACCGACCAGCTGGTCGCGCGCGCTCAGGCCACCGACGCTGCGGTCGCCGATGGTGATCAGGAACTGCTTGGCCGCCACCGTCGGGTGCGCCAGCACGCGCAGGCCGGCTGCATGCAGGTCGATGCCGTCGGTGCCGAGTTCGGGCCAGGCCGGCGGTGCCGGGTGACGGGTGTCGCGATGCATCTTCGGCGGTTTGCCGAACAGCACATCCATCGGCAGGTCGATCGCGGCGTCTGCGGGAATGGCGCCGACGCGCGCACCATACCCGACCACCAGCCGCTCCTCCGCGGTGGCCGTGCCGACCACTGCGCACGGGCAGCGTTCGCGCTCGCACAGGGCGCGGAATTCGGCCAGTCGCACCTGCGGCACGCCCAGCACGTAGCGTTCCTGCGACTCGTTGCACCACAGCTGCATCGGCGACAGCGAGGGATCGTCGCTGGGCACCTGGTCCAGATCGATCACCCCGCCGACGCCGGAATCGTGCAGCAGTTCGGGAATGGCATTGGACAGGCCGCCGGCGCCGACATCGTGGAACCACAGGATCGGGTTGTCCTCGCCCAGCGCCACGCAGCGGTCGATCACTTCCTGACAGCGCCGCTCCATCTCCGGGTTGTCGCGCTGCACGCTGGCGAAATCCAGATCCTCGGCGCTGTCGCCGGAAGCCACCGAACTGGCCGCGCCGCCGCCCAGACCGATCAGCATGGCCGGGCCACCGAGCACGATCACCGCGTCGCCGTCGGACAACCGGCGCTTCTCCACCTGCACGCGGTCGATCGCGCCGAGCCCGCCGGCCAGCATGATCGGCTTGTCGTAGGCGCGCGCCAGATTGCTGCCCGCATCCAGTTCGAAACTGCGAAAATAGCCGAGCAGGTTGGGCCGGCCGAATTCGTTGTTGAACGCCGCCGCGCCCAGCGGACCGTCCAGCATGATCTCCAGCGCCGGGGCCATGCGTGGGTTCAACGCACGCGGCGCCTCCCACGGCTGCGGCAGGGTCGGAATGCGCAGGTGCGACACCGAGAATCCGCACAGGCCGGCCTTCGGCTTGCCGCCACGGCCGGTGGCGCCTTCGTCGCGGATCTCGCCGCCGGCGCCAGTCGACGCGCCGGGGAACGGCGCGATCGCGGTCGGATGGTTGTGCGTCTCCACCTTGATGCAGAACGCCGACTCCCGTACCGGTTCGCTGCGGTACACGCCATCGGAATCGGGGCGGAAGCGTGCCGCCGGATAGCCTTCCAGCACGGCCGCGTTATCGCTGTAGGCGCTCAGCGTGTGCTGCGGCGTCTTCGCGTGGGTATGCTTGATCATGCGGAACAGCGAATGCGGCTGGTCCTTGCCGTCCAGCGTCCAGCTGGCGTTGAATATCTTGTGCCGGCAATGCTCGGAATTGGCCTGCGCGAACATCATCAGCTCGACGTCGGCCGGATCGCGGCCCAGCTCGCCGTAACGCTGGCGCAGGTAGTCGATCTCGTCGGCCGCCAGCGCCAGGCCCAGCCGCGCATTGGCGGCTTCCAGTGCGTCCAGCGGGATGCGCTCCAGCGCACCGCGTTGCGGCGTGCGGAACAGCGCGTCGGCCTGCTCGCGGGCGGACAGCAGCGATTGCGTCATCGGATCATGCAACGCGCGCGCCAGCGCCGTCGAGCCGTCGTCCCAGCCTTCCAGATCGATCCGGGTACCGCGTTCGACGCGGCGGATCGGCAATCCGGCGCCGCGCAGCAGTTCGGTGGCCTTGCTGGCCCACGGCGACAGCGTGCCCAGCCGCGGCACCACGAAGCGCGACACCGCGCCGTCGGACAGCGCGGCCGGCGCGTCGGCGGCCTGCAGAATGCGGCGCAAGGCGGCTTCGTCGGGCGTCGTGCCGGGTTCGGGGTCGATGAAGTACACATGCCACGCGCCGCGAATGCGGACGCCGGCAAGGCGGGATTGCAGCGTGTTTTCGATCCGCTCGCGGCGGAAGGGCGACAAGGCCGGCTGGCCTTCGAGGACGATCATGTCCGGAACCGTGGGGCAGACCGCAGGGAAAGGCTGCTTATTGTAGGGGTTTTGCGCCCGCAACTGCGCAGCCGCAGCCGCGCCTTCGCCCAAGGATCGGATCGCGGCCCGTATGCAGGCTTATCTGGCCCCCGCCGGCGCGTCCCGTCCCGCCGCCAGCTTGTCCAGCGCGGCGCGCAACTGCTCCGGCGGCAGGTAGCCACCCACTTGGTAGCCTTCGGCGTTGAAGATGGCCGGCGTGCCGTTGACGCCGACACGCTGGCCGATGTCGTACTCCTTGCTCACCGGATTGGTGCATTCCTTGCCACCAGTCGCGAGCTTGTGCCCGGCCTTGGCCTCGGTCATGGCAAGCTTCGGGTCGGCCGCGCACCACACCGCGATCATCTTCTTGTGGTCCTCACTGCCCAGACCCATGCGCGGGTAGGCCAGGTATTCCACCGCGATGCCCTGCTTGTTGTAGTCGGCGATCTGCTCGTGCAGCTTGCGGCAGTAGCCGCATTCGACGTCGGTGAACACGCTGATCGTGTAGACCGGGTTCGGCGGCGCGAACACGATCCGCTCGCCGTGCGGAATGCTGTCGATCAGCTGCTTGCGGTAGTTGGCCAGGCCCACGCTGGCCTGGGCCGCGTCCATCCGGTTGGCCACGTCCAGCACGCTGCCCTGCATCAGGTAATTGCCGTCGTCGCTGACGTAGACCAGCTGGCCGGTGACGACGACCTCGCGGAAGCCGGCGAACGGCGCCGGACCGACGTAATCGACTTCCAGCTCCGGATTGATGGCCTTCAGGGCCTCGCGCGCGTTCTTCTCCGCGGCAGCGGCATCCGCCGGCGATGCCGCTGCGGTCACCGCCGTAGCGGCGGCGGATTGCGGCGCCTGGGCGCAAGCGGAAAGGCTGAGGCCGCCCACCAGGGCAGCAAGGATCGCGCGAAGCATGGAATTCATCGGAATGCGGCCACCCTTGCGGGCGGCGGTTCTGGAGTCCTTGGAAGACGGGAATTCTCGCACAGACCGGCTGAAGACCGGCTTCCGCCCAGCGGTGGCGATTCAGATTCGCACGAATCGTCCGGCCCGGCCATCCATGGCCGGGCGTTCGCCATGATCGCGGCATGCCGCATGCGTTGGCGAAAGATTCTCGCCTCTTCGCCTCGCAATGACGCAACTTGCGACAACTCTCCCGGCCCGGCGCAGCGCGCCGGGCGTTCGCCCAAGCCGCGCGGCATGCCGCGCAAGCAGCTTGGGCTCACCCCCTCGGGTGGTGTTTGGCGTGCAGGTGCCGCAGTTGTTCGCGGGCGACCAGGGTGTAGATCTGGGTGGTCGACAGCGAGCTGTGGCCCAACAGCATCTGCAGCGCGCGCAGATCGGCGCCGTGGTTCAGCAGATGGGTGGCGAAGCTGTGGCGCAGGCCGTGCGGACTGACCCTGGCCGGGTCGATCCCGACCGCGCCGGCATGGCGCTTGACCAGCACCCAGAACTGCTGTCGGCTCGGCGCCTGGCCATCGACACCGACGAACAGCGACTCGGCAGGCCGCTTGCCCAGCAGCTGTGGCCGTGACTGCTCCAGGTAACGCTGCAACCAGTGCTGCGATTCCTCGCCCAGCGGCACCAGCCGCTCCTTGCTGCCCTTGCCGGTGACCCGCAGCACGCCCTGGCGCAGGTTGACGGCCGTGGACGGCAGGTTGACCAGTTCGCTGACGCGCAGGCCGGCGGCGTACATCAGTTCGAGCATCGCCCGATCGCGCAGGCCCAGCGGAGTGTCCGTGTCCGGCGCGGCCAACAGCGCCTCGATCTGGCTCTCCGACAGCGCCTTGGGCAGCGAACGCGGCAACTTCGGCGGCTCCAGCAGCGCGGTCGGATCGTCGCCACGTGCGCCACGGCGAACGCACCAGCCGTAATACGCACGCAGTACCGACAGCAGCCGCGCCGTGCTGCGCGGCGAGTAGCCCTGTTCGGTGCGCCAGCGCAGGTATTCGAACAGCGCCGCGCGGTCGGCGCCGGCCAGGCCGCCGTCTTGACCATTGCGCCAGCGCGCGACGCCTTCCAGGTCGCGCCGGTAGCTGGCCAGGGTAGCTGGCGACAGGCCGTTCTCGGCCCAGAAGGCATCGAGGAACGCCTCGATCTGGCGCGCGTCGGCGTCGCCCAACTCGGGCAGGCGCATCATCTGCTGGCGACGGTCGGCGGGACTGCGGGCGCTCATCCGGCAAGCTTAGTGCATGCTCCAGCGGCTATCCTTTCGCGATGGAAAACGCTGCCCCGCCCGCGCAACGGCCCCGCGCCCTGATCGGCTGGCGCCTGCTGGCGCTGCTGTACGACCTGTGGCCGGTACTGGCCCTGTGGATGCTGGTCTCGCTGGCCTTCACCCTGGGTTTCACCTTTCTAGGCCACCACGCCGATCGCGAAAACATCGCCCCCTTCAGTGCCCTGCAATGGCTGCTGTGGCTGAGCTGCTGGGGCGTGGCCGGCGTGTACGCCACGCTCAGCTGGCGGCGCGGTGGACAGACGCTGGGCATGCGTCCGTGGCGGCTCGCGGTCAGGTCGGTCGACGGCGGCACGGCCAGCCTCAAATCACTGTGGCTGCGCTACGCGGTCGCCACCCTGTCGCTGCTGCTGGCCGGGATCGGATTCTGGTGGGCGTGGCTGGATCGCGATCGTTTGACGTGGCACGACCGTTTCAGCGGGACACGCCTGATCCGGGTACCGAAGAGGACTTCCTAACCACCACTTCTCCAACACATCGCCGTGCAGTCATATATCCCACATCACCAACATTGACTCGAATACCACGTGGGTTATGGCGAATGCTCTTGGATTTTGCAGTTTTCAGGGAGCTTGATATCAAAGGATCGACCACTCTTGCCAGAACGGCTCGCCTCAAACCGTTTGAATTCCATAAGCTCTGCCGTCCGAAGATTGAACAGCATGTTCACACTCGAATTGAATGACTTGTCCTGGGTATATCCAGGATCACGGAATTGGATATAGATGTAATACGGCAGGCTTGATTCGTCGTGATGCCAGGACCCTGTAATCTGCACATCACTCTTCGACTTCGAACGAATGTATCGGGCTGCGCACGTCGGAAGATCGTTCACGTGCATGCCGGCATGAAATCGAACACTAGGTGCACTGCCGTCAAGACCCGAGATGCTTAAAAAGACGGAACCAAACGAGGCAGGGATCTCCGGGATATTGCCGTCCGGTTGCAGGGTAAGAATCCGGTCTTCGTGCGCATGCACAGCGCCAGCGAGCAACGCCAAAAACAGCAAGCAAGACTTCTTCATTCCGGTCAACTGCTGCGCCGCCGGAACAGCCAGGCCGAGATCGACAGCATCAGGATCGGCGGCAGCGCATAGGCGATGCGGAAGTCGAACTTGAATGCCGCCGCCAGCCGGCTGAACTGCAACTGCAGCACCCAGAAGGCCAGCGCGAACACGATGCCCAGGAACAGCCGCTTGCCCAGTCCGCCGCTGCGCAGGTTGCCGAAGGCGAACGGAATCGCCGCCAGGCACAACGCCAGCACATTCAGCGGATAGAACCAGCGGCTCCAGTAGTTGTCTTCGTATTCGCGCGCATCCAGCTCGTTGCGCTTGCGGTAGTCGATGCTGCGCGCCAGATCGCGGGCGCTCATGTAGCGCGGATTGGTCAGCCCCGCCGCCAGCGAGGCCACGTCCAGTTTCGACTCCCAGCGCTCGCTGTCGATCCGCTCGCGGCTGGCCGAACGCTCGTGGAAGGTCGTGCGGACCACGTCGTTCAAGCGCCAGTTGCCGTCGATGTGGTCGGCGGTGGCGGCGTGGGCGATCGACTGCAGGCGGCCGTCGTCGGCCACTTCGTACAGGCGCACGTCGCGCAACTGCAGCCACTGCTTGCCGTCGTCCAGGCGCTCTTCGCCATTCTGCGCGTTCAGGAACACGTTGCCTTCGCGCGCCCACAGGCCGGAATAGCGGGCCACTGCCACATCGCCGCTGCGCGCGGTGGCCTTCAGCGCGATGGCCTGCTGCTGGCCCCATACGCCGACCGTTTCCATGCTCACCACCATCAGCCCGGTCAGCAGGGCCAGCGCCACCGCCACCGACACGCTCAATCGCTTGCGCGACAGGCCCAGCGCGCGCAAGGCGGTCAGTTCGGAACTGGCGGCCATCTGCCCCAGCCCCATCAGGGCACCGATCACCGCCGCGGTCGGAAACAGTATGTAGGCGCGGCGCGGCACCGTGTAGGCCACCCAGGCCACCGCGTGGCCGAAGCTGTAACCGCCCTGGCCGATGTCCTCGGCCTGGTCGGCCAGACCAAGCATGACATCCAGACCCAGCAGCACTGCCCAGACCAGCAGCACGGTGCCCAGCACCACCCGGCCGACGTACAGATCATGAAGGTTTGGGCGCAGGCGGATCATGTCGCCGCCTTGCCGCGCGGTCGCGACAACCGGCCGTCATGCGCATACCACCACACCGCCAGCGCCAGCAGCGGCAGGCTCAGCCACCACAGGCCGGCCGCGGGCGGCAACTTGCCGTCGGCCAGCGCCTGGGTACCGTTGATCATCAGCAGCGTGCCGACCAGATAGCCCATGAATCCCAGCATGATCCGGCCATAGCGCCCTTGCCGCGGCAGGCTGCGCGCCAACGGCAGCGCCAGCAGTGCGAAGGCCAGCGCCAGCAGCGGCGGAGTGATGCGCGCATGCAGCTGGGCATTGGCTTCCGGGCGCGGATCGCCCAGCAATGCCGGTGTCGGCAGCATTTCCGGGTCGGTGGCATCGCGCACGTCCTCGCGATCCGGCAACGCCAGTTCGTTCTGGGCGAAACGCATCAGCCGGTAGTCCAGGCCGTCGTCCAGCGGGCCTTCGACCCGGAAACCCTTGTTCAACCGCAGGTAGCGGTCGGTATCGCCTTCGAAGAACATGTCGCCGCCCTGTGCGGTGACCACGTCCAGCCGGTCCTCAGTCTGCCGCTGCACGAACACCCGTTCGATGTGGGTGCCTTCCCCGGAGATCCCGCCCACGTAGATCACGCTGCCGTTGGGCAGGGTGGTGAACTTGCCGGCGTCGAAACCCGCGACCACCAGGCTCTTGTTGGCGTTGGCGATCATCTCCTGCCCGGTCCGCTGCGCCCACGGGCCCAGCCACAGCGACAGCAGCCCGACCACCACCACCACCGGCAGCACCACCGCCAGCAACGGCCGCAGCAACCGCCCCGGCCCGACCCCGACCGAGGCCAGCACCGGCATCTCCGAATCGCGGTACATGCGGGCGAAGGCCAGCATCAGCCCCAGCATCAGCGCCATCGGCAGGATCAGCGGCAGGTAGTTGAGCAGCTGCAGCCCCAGCTGGGACAGCATCAGGGTGGCCGGGATGCGGCCTTCGGCGATCTTGCCCAGCAGGTCGGCCATCACCCCGCCCAGGCTGACCACCAGCAGCACCATCAAGGTGGCCAGGAAGCTCTGGGTGAAATCCCGCAACAGGTGGCGATCCAGCCTCGACATGGGTCTTGTCTTATAATTTCAGGTTCTTTTCGCAGGTCGCCGGAACGTTCCGCCCGCCTGGGATCCGCCTTCGCGTCGCCAGGAAGGCAGGTGCCGGGAAGAGGCGATTGTACGTATCTGGCCACCCTATGACTCGGAAATCTGCGCAATGACCCTGGAATTCGTGCTGAACCAAGACGCCCCGGCTGCCGCCGGCTTCGACTGCATCGTCATCGGCGCGTTCGCCGACAAGAGCCTGACCGCCGCCGGTCGCGCCCTCGACGACGCCAGCGGCGGTCGCCTGTCGGCCCTGCTGGAGCGCGGCGACATCGACGGCAAGACCGGCAGGACCACCCTGCTGCACGACCTGCCCGGCGTCGCCGCGGCGCGCGTGCTGGTGATCGGGCTGGGCGAACCGGCCAAGTTCGGCGTGCCGCAATACCTCAAGTCGGTGGCTGACGCGGTCCGCGCGCTGAAGTCCGGCCCGGCGGCCTCGGCGCTGTTCACCCTCGCCGAACTGCAGGTGAAGGGACGCGACGCCGCCTGGAACATCCGCCAAGCCGTGGCCGCCGCCGACCATGCCAGCTACCGCTACACCGCCACCCTGGGCAAGAAAAAGGCCGACGAACCCGGCCTGACCCGCCTGGCCATCGCCGGCGACGACGCGACCGCGCTGGCCCAGGGCGAAGCCATCGCCGACGGCGTCAAGTTCGCCCGCGACTTGGGCAACCTGCCGCCGAACATCTGCAACCCGGCCTACATCGCCGAACAGTCGCGCAGCTTCGCCGAAGCCAACGGCGCCGAGGCCGAGATCCTCGACGAGGCACAGATGGAAGCGCTGGGCATGGGTTCGCTGCTGGCCGTGGCCCGCGGTTCGGCCAACCGCCCGCACCTGGTGGTGCTGAAGTGGAGCGGCCTGAAGGACGCCGGCGACAGCGGCAAGCCCTACGTGCTGGTCGGCAAGGGCATCACCTTCGACACCGGCGGCGTCAACCTGAAGACTCAGGGCGGCATCGAGGAAATGAAGTACGACATGTGCGGCGGCGCCACCGTGCTGGGCACCTTCGTCGCCGCGGTGCGGATGAAGCTGCCAATCAACCTGATCGCGATCGTGCCGGCGGTGGAAAACGCCATCGACGGCAACGCCTACCGCCCCTCCGACGTGATCACCAGCATGTCCGGCAAGACCATCGAGGTCGGCAACACCGATGCCGAGGGCCGGCTGATCCTGTGCGACGCACTGACCTACGCCGAACGCTTCCAGCCCAAGGCCCTGATCGACGTGGCCACCCTGACCGGCGCCTGCATCGTCGCCCTGGGCCACTACGCCACCGGCCTGATGAGCAAGCACGACGACCTGGCCGGCGAACTGCTGGCCGCCGGCGAGCACGTGTTCGACCGCGCCTGGCGCCTGCCGCTGTGGGACGAATACCAGACCCTGCTCAGCTCGACCTTCGCCGACGTCTACAACATCGGCGGCCGCTGGGCCGGCGCCATCACCGCCGGCTGCTTCCTGTCGCGCTTCGCCGAGGATCAGCGCTGGGCGCATCTGGACATCGCCGGCGTCGCCAACGGCCAGGGCAAGAACGGCATGGCTACCGGCCGACCGGTCGGCCTGTTGAGCCAGTGGCTGCTGGACCGCGTCGAGAAGTGAGCGCAGTGAGGTGAGGAGTGAGCAAAGCACTGCTCCCACTCGCTTCTCACTCCTCCCCACTCGCCCCTGCCTTCTATGCCCCGCGCCGACTTCTACCTGATCGCCAAGCCGCGCTTTCTGGAAGAGCCGCTGCGGCTGGTCTGCGAACTGGCGCGCAAGGCCTACGAAGCCAACCAGTGGACCCTGGTGCTGGCGCGCGACGCCGCCCAGGCCGAAGCACTGGACGAACTGCTATGGGCCTTCGACGAAGAGGCCTACGTGCCGCACCAGATCGCCGGCACCGACGAGGACGATGACCTGACCCCGGTGCTGATCGCCGCGCCGGAGTTCGATGCGCCGTCGCGGGCACTGGTCATCAATCTGCGCGACGACGCCTGGCTGGGCGCCTGTGAACGGATACTGGAAGTGGTCCCCGCCGACCCGGCTGCGCGCGAACCGTTGCGCGAGCGCTGGAAGCAGTACAAGGCGCTGGGACTGGAACTGAACAAATACGACATGTAGCCATCTCCCCTCTCCCCTGCCTGCGGGGGAAGGGTCATTTCTCCCGAATACGACGATGACCGATCAACTCGCCTCCAGCTACGAACCTGGCGCCTTCGAATCCCGCCTGTACGCCGAATGGGAAAGCGGCGGCATGTTCGCACCGCACGGCGACGGCCCGGCTTACAGCATCCTGCTGCCGCCACCGAACGTCACCGGCACTCTGCACATGGGCCATGCCTTCCAGCACACCCTGCAGGACGCGCTGATCCGCTACCACCGCATGCATGGCTACCGCACGTTGTGGCAGGTCGGCAGCGACCACGCCGGCATCGCCACCGAAATGGTGGTCACCCGCAACCTGAAGCTGGCCGGTTCCACCGACACCCGCGACTCGCTGGGCCGCGAGGGCTTCGTGGCCAAGGTCTGGGAGTGGAAGCAGCAATCCGGCGACACCATCGAACGGCAGATGCGCCGGCTGGGCACCTCCGGCGACTGGTCGCGCAAGGTGTTCACCATGGACGAAGGCCCGTCGCGGGCGGTCGTCGAGGCCTTCGTGCGCCTGCACGAAGAAGGGCTGATCTACCGCGGCCAGCGCCTGGTCAACTGGGATCCGGTGCTGAAGACCGCGATCTCCGACCTGGAAGTGGTCAGCGAGGAAGAAGACGGCTTCCTGTGGTCGATCCGCTATCCGCTGGCCGACGGCGCCAGCTACGAACACGTCGAAACCGACACCGACGGCAACGAGACCCTGCGCGAAACCCGCGACTACCTGGTGGTGGCCACCACCCGCCCGGAAACGATGCTCGGCGACACCGCGGTGATGGTGCACCCGGACGATGCGCGCTATGCCGCGCTGCATGGCGCATCGGTCGAACTGCCGCTCAGCGGACGCCGCATTCCGCTGATCGTCGACGACTACGTCGACCGCGACTTCGGCACCGGCGTGGTCAAGGTCACCCCCGCGCACGACTTCAACGACTACGCGGTCGGCCAGCGCCACGGCCTACCGATTATCAATCTGTTCACCGATATCGCCGCGATCAACGACGATGCACCGGAAAAGTATCGCGGTCTGGACCGCTACGACGCACGCAAGGCCGTACTGGCCGATCTGGAAGCGGCCGATCTACTGGTCGAAGCCAAGCCGCACAAGCTGCAGGTGCCGCGCGGCGACCGCACCGGCCAGGTGATCGAGCCCTACCTGACCGACCAGTGGTTCGTGAAGATGGACGCGCTGGGTCAGCGCGGCATGCAGCTGGTCGAGTCGGGCGAAGTGAAATTCGTGCCGCCGAACTGGATCAACACCTATCGCCACTGGATGGAGAACATCCAGGACTGGTGCATCAGCCGCCAGCTGTGGTGGGGCCACCGCATTCCGGCGTGGTTTGGCAGTGATGGTGTGCCCTATGTCGGCAGGAGCATCGAAGAAGCCCGCGCAAACGCAAAGGCTCAAGGCTACACAGGCGAACTTTCCGAAGATGATCGTGACAACGACGTGCTGGAGACCTGGTTCTCCTCGGCGCTGTGGCCGTTCAGCACCCTGGGCTGGCCGGACGAAGCGGCGATGGCCGCGCGCGGCTACGACGACTACCTGCCCTCCAGCGTGCTGGTCACCGGCTTCGACATCATCTTCTTCTGGGTCGCGCGCATGGTGATGATGACCGACAGGCTGACCGGCCAGGTGCCGTTCCGCGACGTCTACATCACCGGCTTGGTCCGCGACAAGGACGGGCAGAAGATGTCCAAGTCCAAGGGCAACATCCTCGACCCGCTGGACATCATTGACGGCATCGCGCTGGACGCGCTGGTCGCCAAGCGCACCGCCGGGCTGATGCAGCCGAAGATGGCCGAGAAAATCGAAAAGGCCACGCGCAAGGAATTTCCCGACGGCATCGCCGCCCACGGCGCCGACGCGCTGCGCTTCACCATGGCTGCACTGGCCGGTCCCGGCCGCGACATCAAGTTCGACCTCGGCCGCGCCGAAGGCTACAAGAACTTCTGCAACAAGCTGTGGAACGCCAGCCGCTTCGTGCTGATGAACACCGAAGGCTTCGTGCTTCCAACTCTTCCCCCGCAAGCGGGGGAAGGTGCCCGCAGGGCGGATGGGGGCACACCGGCATGGCCGGTCACCGATGCCGAGAAGTGGATCCTGGCCCGCCTGGCGCGTACGGTCGCCGCGGCGCAGGAACACTTCGCCGCCTACCGTTTCGACCTGCTGACGCAGGCGCTGTACGAATTCGCCTGGAACGAGTTCTGCGACTGGTTCGTCGAATTGGCCAAGCCGGCGCTGAACGGCGACGATGCGGCGGCGGCCGATTCGACCCGCCACACCCTGCTGCACGTACTCGAATCATTGCTGCGGCTGCTGCACCCGCTGGTGCCGTTCGTCACCGAGGAGCTTTGGCGGCAGGTCGCGCCGAAGCTGGGCATCGCCGGCAACAGCATTTCGCTGCAGCGCTATCCGCAGCCGGACGACTTCGCCGGCCAGGACCATGCCGGCGCCGAAGCCGGTGTCGAATGGCTCAAGGCCATGGTCAGCGCCTTGCGTCGGGTGCGCAGCGAGTTGAACGTGTCGCCCGCCAAGACCATCCGCCTGCTGCTGCAGGACGGCAGCCCCGAGGACCGCAGCCGTGTCGAACGTTTCGCCGCGCCGTTGCGCTTCCTGCTGAAGCTGGAAAACATCGAATGGCTGGACGGCGGCGCCGACGCGCCCGCCAGTGCCACCGCCGTGGTCGGCGAGTTGAAGCTGCTGGTGCCGTTGGAAGGCCTGGTCGATCTGGATGCCGAGCGCGCACGCCTGGACAAGGAGATCGCCCGGGTCGCCGGCGAGAAGCTCAAGAGCGAAACCAAGCTGTCGAAATTCACCGACAAGGTGCCGGCGGCGGTGGTCGAGCAGGAACGTCAGCGCCTAGTCGACTGGAGCACCCAACTGGACGCCTTGCAGGCGCAGCGCCTGCGCCTGGGCTGATTCGCCATCGTGCCTGCCTCTCCTTCGAGAAAGCGGGCGCGGCGACGTGCATCAAAGCGGCGGCATGCGCTCGATCTCGCCGTGCACCAGTTCGATCGCCATCACGATGGCATCCTCGCGACCATGCTCGGCCGGGTAGTAGCGCGGTCGCCGGCCGATCTCGTTGAAGCCCTCGGCGTGGTACAGGGCGATGGCCGGCGGATTCGACGGCCGCACCTCCAGGAACACCCGCTCGGCCTCGCGCTCGCGCGCCTGCTGCAGCAGCGCGTGCAGCAGCTTGCGGCCCAAGCCGCGACCCTGGCGCTCGGGCGCCACGCACAAGTTGAGGATATGCGCCTCGCCGGCCGCCAGGCTGATCAGCCCGTAGCCGATCAGCAGGCCGTTCTCGCGCAGGGTCCAGCCCGGATAGCCGGCCAGCAGGCAGTCGCGGAAGATGCCGCGCGTCCACGGGAACGGATAGGCGCGCTGCTCGACGGCCATCACCTCGTCCAGGTCGGATTCGCCCATTGGCCGCAATACCGGCTCGCGCGCAGCACTGCGTACCGCGCTCATGGTGTGCCGGCCACCTTGCGCAAGGCGCGCAGCCGCGGCCACAACGCGCGCTTGGCAGCGGGATTGCCGCGTAGTTCGGCTGAAGGCGGCCACTGGGCGATGACCTCGGCCATGCCCGGCGCGGAAGGATTGCAGCCCGAGGCCCGGATCAGGGCGAAATGCAGGCGATCGGGCACCCGCGTCGGTAGGCGGCGGCCGAAGCCGTTGCTCGCCGGCGGCGTGTCCGTGGCAGGCGGCGGCACAGGCGCCCGACGCGGCGGCGGTGCGGTTTCGCGGACACGGGTCGTCGTCTCGGCGTGCGCCTCGGTCACCGGCGCCTGTTGCGCTGCTGCCGGCAGCGACCCGGCGATCCAGACCTTGTGCCCCAGCGCTTCCAGCCAGCCATGCTGCTCGGCCGTCCACAGCGGCGGCATCGCCTCGCTCACCCGGCGCGCTCCGCCGGCCTGCGCAGACGCTGCCACAACCACATCGCCGGTCCGGACAGGGCATACACCACCCCGACCACGAACAATACGCGTGGCGGGTCCACCACCAGCATCGCCAGCACGATCGGCACCAACAGCAGGACCACGAACGGCACCCGGTCGGCCTTCGGCCCGCCACCGGCACCCTTGAAGCTCCAGTAGCGGATCCGGCTAACCATCAGCAGACCCGACACCAGGGTCACTGCCAGCGCGACGTAACGCAGTTCCTCGCCGCTCCAGCCCAGCTTGCCGTCAGCGAAAGCCAGCACGAAGGACATCATCAGCCCGGCCGAGGCCGGGCTGGCCAGACCGATGAACCAGCGTTTGTCGACCACCCCGACCTGAGTATTGAAGCGCGCCAGCCGCAGCGCCGCGCAGGCGGCGTACAGGAAGGCCACCGCCCAACCGACCCGGCCCATCACGCTGCCGTCGAACTTCAGCGCCGACAACGACCAGTGGTACATCACCAACGCCGGCGCCATGCCGAAGCTGACCAGGTCGGCCAGCGAGTCGTACTGCACGCCGAACTCGCTGCTGGTGCCTGTCAGGCGCGCCACCCGGCCGTCGATGCCGTCGGCCAGTCCGGCGATGAAGACCGCCACCGCCGCGTGCACGAATTGTGAGTTGGCGGCGGCAATGATGGCGTAGA
This sequence comes from Pseudoxanthomonas kalamensis DSM 18571, assembly GCF_010211745.1. Lineage (GTDB taxonomy): Bacteria > Pseudomonadota > Gammaproteobacteria > Xanthomonadales > Xanthomonadaceae > Pseudoxanthomonas_A > Pseudoxanthomonas_A kalamensis. The sequence continues at coordinate 146,163 of NZ_PDWQ01000006.1, forward strand.
AGCCCGCAAACAGGCCCGCCGTGGTGAACAGGTTGGGTAACAGATAGATGCCACGGGAGCGCGGCGGGGGCGGGTTCTGGTCCATTGGACTCAGTTTAGCTTAAGCCGCGCCCTTGCCAGCACGGCCGGACGATGCTGCAATCATGGGCCCAGCAAGCCATGGAACCCGCCATGCGTACCCTGTTCAGCCTGTCCGTTCTGCTGGCGACCGTGCTCGTCGCGACGCCGCTGGCGGCCCAGTCCACCAAGGTCTACCAGTGGAAGGATTCCAGTGGCGTGACCCACTATTCCGACAGCCCGCCGCCGGGGCAACGCCCCAAGGAACGCCGCATCGATACCCGTGGCAGCGCCGTGGCCGAGGCCCAGGACGAGGAAAAGCCGGACGAGAGTCCGCAATGCAAGCAGGCCCGCTTCAACCTGCAGGCGTTGAGCAGTTCGTCACCGGTGCAGCAGGACACCGATGGCGACGGCAAGCCGGACAAGATCCTGACCGACGCCGAACGCGGCAACCAGAAGGCACTGGCCGAGGCCGCGGTCAAGGCCTACTGCACCTCCGCCCCGGCCAAATAGCCGATGCGCCTGGCCTGGGCCGTCCTTGCAGGACTGCTGCTGGGCGCCGTGGCAGCCTGGTGGGTTTCCCGGGACGCGCCCGGGCAATCGAAAGCCAGGCAGCAGCGCGCCGAACAGGCCGCTGCCGAACAGGCGCGCGATGCGGTCCCCGCGCTGTACCGCTGGCGCGACGACGCCGGCACCCTGCAGATCACCGACCAACCGCCGCAAGGACGTCCCTACGAGCGCATCGCGCGCGATCCCGAGCGCGGGATCGAGGTTCGCGGCAACTGAAGCAGGCCCGGGTTGCCGGCACATGGCAAAATGGCGACTTTCCGCCGTTCGATCCCACGCCATGCGCCTGTCGCGATTCCATCTGCACACCACCAAGGAAACACCGGCCGATGCCGAACTGGTCAGCCACCGGCTGATGCTGCGCGCCGGCATGATCCGCAAGCTGGCCGCCGGCCTGTACGCCTGGTCGCCGCTGGGCCTGCGCGTGCTGCGCAAGGTGGAAACCGTGGTCCGCGAGGAAATGGACCGCGCCGGCGCGATCGAGATGGTTATGCCGACGATCCAGCCGCGCGAACTGTGGGAAGAAACCGCACGCTGGGAAAAATTCGGCGGCCAGTTGCTGAAGATCACCGACCGCAAGGACCAGCAGTTCTGCTACAGCCCGACCGCCGAAGAGGCAGTCACCGATTTCGCCCGCCAGGAGCTGTCCAGCTACAAGCAGCTGCCGGTCAATTTCTACCAGATCAACACCAAGTTCCGCGACGAGATCCGCCCGCGCTTCGGGGTGATGCGCGCACGCGAATTCGTGATGAAGGATGCCTATTCCTTCCATGTCGCCGACGAGGACCTGGAGCTCGAATACCGCAACATGCAGGCTGCCTACACGCGCATCTTCACCCGCCTCGGCCTGCAGTTCCGCGCGGTGCAGGCCGACAGCGGCGCGATCGGCGGCGACGCCTCGCAGGAATTCCACGTGCTGGCCGAATCAGGCGAGGACGCCCTCGCCTTCTCCACCGGCTCGGACTATGCCGCCAACGTCGAGGCCGCCCGCGCCGCCGCGCCTGACCCGCGCCCGGCCGCCGCCGAAGCAATGCGCGAGGTCGAAACGCCCACGCAGAAAACCTGCGAGGACGTCGCCGCCCTGCTCGGCATCCCGCTGCAACGCACGGCGAAATCGGTCGCGGTGATGACCGACGACGGTTTCGTGCTGGCGCTGGTGCGCGGCGACCACGCCGTCAACGAGATCAAGCTGGCCAAGGTCCCGGGCTTGGCCGGCTACCGCATGGCCAGCGAAGCCGAAATCCTCGAGCACCTAGGCTGCGAACCCGGCTTCCTCGGCCCGATCGGCGCGAAGAAGCCCGTCCGCATCGTCGCCGACCGCGAGGTCGCAGCGATGGCCGACTTCGTCGTCGGTGCCAACGCGGCCGGTTTCCACATCGCCGGGGTCAACTGGGGGCGCGACCTGCCCGAACCCGAGGTCGTCGCCGACATCCGCAACGTGGTCGCCGGCGATCGCGCCGAGGACGGCGGCGAACTCCGCCTCGCTCGCGGCATCGAGGTCGGTCACGTATTCCAGCTTGGCCGCAAGTACAGCGAGGCGATGCAGTTCAGCGTGCTCGACGAGAACGGTAAATCGCTGGTGCCGACCATGGGCTGCTATGGAATCGGCGTATCGCGCATCGTCGCCGCGGCGATCGAGCAGAACCACGACGACAACGGCATCGTCTGGCCCGAGCCGATGGCGCCGTGGACGGTGGCAGTGTGCGTCATCAATCCGAAGAAGGATGCGCAAGTAGCCGCCGCCGCCGAAGCCCTGCTGCAGGAATTGCTCGACGCCGGCATCGACGCCGTGCTCGACGATCGCGGCCTGCGCCCCGGCGCGATGTTCGCTGACATCGAGTTGATCGGCATCCCGCACCGGGTGGTGGTTTCCGAGCGCGGCCTGGCCGCCGGCAGCTACGAATATCGCGCCCGCAACGCTGTCGAAGCCAAAAATCTCGCGCATGACGCACTGCTGGAAAAACTGTGCGGTTGAGCGGGATCGGGGCAATTCGCCCCGGATTTTCCCGATTATCCGTTTCTCACGTTAATCGCCGGATTTCCCATCGCATTAATTCGCGATTATCATTGGTTATGCGCGCCATGGAATGGCGTCATCCATCCATGATTCGGAGATATTGATGTCCATCGATTTGAACGGCCTGTCGGCCAAAGAACTGACCACGCTGATTTCGCAAGCCAAGAAGCAGCAGACCAAGCTGGCCAAGCGCCGTCCGGTCGGCACCATCCGCAAGCAGATCAATGCTTTCCTGAAGAAGGAAGGCTATACCGTCGCCGAGGTATTCGGCTCCGCAGGCAAGGCTCCCGCGCGCGCCGCCAGAAAGGCCGCGACGACCAAGAAACCGCGCAAGCTCGGCAAGGTCGCGCCGAAATACCGCAACCCTGCCAATCCGAAGGAAACCTGGACCGGACGCGGCAAGCAGCCGCGCTGGATGGCCGCGCTGACCGCCAAGGGCAAGAAGAAGGAAGATTTCCTGATCAAGCGCAAGTAAGCGTCGATCCCGTTTTCATGAAAATGCCGGCGCTTGCGCCGGCATTTTCGTTTCCTCGCCCCCGTGACCAAACATGCCGTGACCGAACATGCAGCCGTTGTTACCGGCCGCGACGGCGAAGGGAATCTACGGCTGCCCGCTACAGGAATTTCCGCGCCGGCACCAGCAGGTTGCCGAACAGCAGACCCGCCACCAGCGCCATCACCACGTACAGCACCGTCAGCAACGGCGCCTCGACTGCCCCGCCATCGATCTGCTGGGTCAGGTTCATCAGCCCACGCAGGCTGATGCTGCCCGGCACCAGCATGATGATGCCGGGCACGCGGATGATCGCGCCGGGACGGCCGAGCTTCCTCGCGAACAAGTTGCCGGCGGCGGTCAGGGCCAGCGCCGAAACGAAGATCCCGACCGGGCTACCCAGCGTCAGGCCGACAAAGCGCGAGATCAGGTAGCCGGCGATGGCCGCGGCCATCACCCATGGAATGTCCCGCCGATGCGCGCGGAACAGCAGGGCAAAGGCATAGGCTGCGGCCGCCAGCGCCACCCACTCCACCCAGCCCGGTTGCGGACGGCTGGCACGGACCGCCGGTTCCAGCCCGAGCCAATGCGCCAGTTGCAGCGCGATCAGGGTGCCGACGGTGAGTTTGAGCATGGTCGTGATCGCACCGGCGAAGCGCGCGGTGCCCGACACCAGATGCTGGCTGGTCAGTTCGTTCACCGCATTGGTCAGCGTCAGGCCCGGCAGCAGCACGACCAGGGAGGCGATGACCACGGTGTTGAGATTCAACGGCGCGACGAAATACGCCACCAGCACGGCCAGCAGGCCGGCCAGCAGCGCGGAAATCGCGTCGCTGGCTTCCTTCAGCTGCGGCCGCCGTTCGGTGATCTGCGCGAACAGGCCGATCACCAGACCGATCAATGACGCGGTGGCGATATCCAGCCACGGCAACCGCCACAAGCCGGCAACCGCGGCGGACGCCAGCGCGAAGGCGCCGAGCTGGACCAGACGCCAGCGCCGGCTGTGCGGCCGGTCCAGCGCGCGCAGGGCAGTGTGCCCTTCGGCCACGCTCATCTCGCCAACGGCCACCGCTTCGGCGATCCGGTCCGCCTCGCCCAGCTTGTATAGATCATTCTCGCCGGGCGCCAGACGGATGACCCGTGTGGTATCGCTCAGGCCCAGCGGCCGGGCCGGGTCGCTGAAGCTCAGGATCACCCCGGTCGGATTCGACCACGGCTCGCAATCCAGCCCCAGGCGACGCGACAGCACCTCCACCGCGCCCTCCAGCCGTTGCGCCGTGGTGCCGTAGGTATGCAGGCGCGCGGCGATCTCGCAGACGAAGGCAATGCGCTGGGCGTAGGTGGCGTCGGATTCGGAAGGCGGCATCGGCATATTCTAGGCGGCGTTGATCGCCGTTTGTCGGCATAGCCTGTATTCTGGCCGCCAAGCGATATGACGATCGACCGCGCCCGCCCGCAATGCCATGTCGACCAAGCCGACCCGGCCCGGGTCAGGCTGTCGGGCACGTGGACGCTGGCCAACGCCGTCTCGCTGGCCGATATCCTGAAAAGACTGCCCGAGCAGGTCGTCCGCGTGGATGCCACCGGAATCGACCGGGTCGATTCGGCCGGCGTGCTGCAATTGCTTCGCTTCGCCAAGCGCCGCGGCCTGCCGCTGGAGAACCTGAGCTTCCGCCGCGACCACCAGGCCCTGGTCGGGGTCATCGACGACGTCGGCGACGAACGCCCCAAGTCGCGCCGCGACTACGGCTTCCTGGCCGCGCTGGACCGCCTGGGCCGGCGCATGTACGAGAACGGCCAGGAGATCCGCCTGTTGCTCGGCTTCCTTGGCGAGAATCTGGTCAAGCTGCTGCGCATCCTGCGCGAACCGCGGCGGCTGCGGCTGACCGCCACCGTCCACCACATGGAGCAGGTCGGGCTGGACGCAATGCCGCTGGTGGCGTTGCTGTCGTATCTGGTCGGCGCGGTGATCGCCTTCCTCGGCTCGACCATCTTGCGCGACTTCGGCGCGGAGATCTACGTGGTCGAACTGGTCAGCATCGCCTTCCTGCGCGAATTCGCCGTGCTGCTGACCGCCATCGTGCTGGCCGGCCGCACCGCCAGCGCCTTCACTGCGCAGATCGGCGCGATGAAATCGCGCGAGGAGATCGACGCCATCCAGACGCTCGGCCTGGACCCGATCGACCTGCTGGTGATCCCGCGCCTGCTGGCCCTGCTGGTGATGCTGCCGCTGCTGACCTTCATCGCGATGATGGCCGGCCTGGCCGGCGGCGTCACCGTCGGCGCCTTCGACCTGGACATCCCGCCGCAGATGTACATCGCGCGAATGCACGAAACGATCGAGGTGCGGCACTTCCTGGTCGGCCTGTCCAAGGCGCCGGTGTTCGCCCTGGTCATCGGCCTGATCGGTTGCCTGGAAGGGTTGCAGGTGAAGGGCACCGCGCAATCGGTCGGCGAACGCACCACCTCCAGCGTGGTCCAGACCATTTCCCTGGTCATCATCCTCGACGCACTGGCCGCGTTGTGGTTCATGCACATGGACTGGTGAACGGATGATCGTTTCCGACATCTCATCCGCAGATCCGATCATCCGCGTCCGCGGCCTGGTCAACCGCTTCGGCGAACAGGTCGTGCACGATGGCCTGGACCTGGATGTGTATCCGGGCGAGATCCTCGGCGTGGTCGGCGGCTCCGGGACCGGCAAATCGGTGCTGATGCGTTCGATCCTGGGACTGCGCCATCCGAATGCCGGAGAAATTTCGGTCATGGGCGTGGATGCGCGATCGTCCGATCCGGACATCCGCCGCCAGATCGAACGCAATACCGGCGTGCTGTTCCAGGATGGCGCGCTGTTTTCCTCGCTCAGCGTCGGCGAAAACGTCGAGGTTCCGCTGAAGGAGCACCACCCGGACCTGCCCGACAGCTGGCGCTACGAACTGGCGCTGCTGAAGATCAAGCTGGCCGGATTGCCGGCCGACGCGCTGGACAAGCTGCCGGCGCAACTGTCTGGCGGCATGCGCAAGCGCGCCGGGTTGGCGCGCGCACTGGCGCTGGATCCGCCGCTGCTGTTCCTGGACGAACCGACCGCCGGACTGGACCCGATCGGCGCTTCGGCCTTCGATCATCTGACCCGGACCTTGCGCGATGCGCTGGGTCTGACCGTGTTCCTGATCACCCACGACCTGGACACGCTGTATGCCATCTGCGACCGCGTGGCCGTGCTCGCCGATCGCAAGGTGATCGCCAACGCGCCGCTGAACGAGATCGAACGCATGGACCACCCGTGGATCCGCGAATATTTCCACGGCCCACGCGCGCGCGCCGCGCGCCGCGATACCGAAGTATCCTTCTCCACTACCGGATAGTGCCGAGACCATGGAAACCAAGGCCAACTACGTCCTGATCGGCGCCTTCACCCTGATCGTGGCGGCCGCGCTGCTGCTGTTCGGGTTGTGGGCCGCCAAATACTCCTCCGAACGCACCTGGCAGGAATACGAGGTGGTCTTCAACGAGGCCGTGACCGGGCTGTCGACCGGCAGCCCGGTGCAGTACAACGGCATCTCGGTTGGCTCCATCACCGGGCTCACCCTGGCGCCGGACGACCCGCGCAAGGTCGTGGCCCGGTTGCGCATCGACGCCCGCACCCCGGTCAAGGTCGATACCCGCGCCAAACTGGCCATCACCAGCCTGACCGGACCGACCATCATCCAGCTCAGCGGCGGTTCGCCGCAGGCGGCGTGGCTGCGCGCGGTGGACAACCGCGACGCACCGATCATCAAGACCACGCCCTCGGCGCTGCAGAACATCACCGATACCGCCAACCGTCTGGTCGATCGCCTCGACCTGGTGTTCAGCGAGGAGAACGTCAACAGCATCGGCGATACGCTGAAGAACCTCGACGAGATCAGCAGTTCCATCGCCGCGCAGAAGGACGACCTGCAGGAACTGATCGTCAGCGCGCGCCAGGCGGCGCAAAAACTGGACACTACGCTTGCCAGCACCAACGGCACCCTCGAGCGGCTCGACCAGAACCTGGTGCAGCAGTTGCCGCAACTGGTCAACCGCCTGGACAGCACGCTGGCCAAGCTGGATTCGGCCGCGGACAACGCCGATGCCATCCTCGGCGAGAACCGCGCCGCCATCAATTCCTTCGCCAACGACGGCCTGGCCCAGCTCGGGCCGACCCTGGGCGAACTGCGCGGCCTGGTCCGCGACCTGCGCCAGATCAGCGACCGGCTGGAAACCAATCCGACCCGCTACCTGCTGGGCCGCGACGCGCCCAAGGAGTTCGAACCGTGAGCCAGCGAACCCCGCATCCTGTTTTCGCCAGCGGTCGCTCGAGGCAGACGCCGGCATCGAGGCGCACCCTCTTTCGGGCTGTCGCCAGCGGCTTGCTGATGGCCGCGCTTGGCGGCTGTTCGATCCTCAGTGGTGGTCCGCCTAGCAGCGCCATCACCCTGTACGCGCCGGACGTGAGGGTCGCGCCGGACCCTGCCTGGCCGCAGGTAGACTGGTCGCTGGCCATTGCCCGCCCGACCGCGGCGCGGATGATCGACAGTCCACGGATACTGGTTCGCCCGACGCCCGACGAGCTGCAGGTCTACCGCGGCGTCAGCTGGGCGCAGCCGGCCACCGACCTGGTCGAGAACGCCGTGCTGCGGGCCCTGGAGGACTCCGGGCGCATGCCCGCCGTAGCCCGCCTGGATACCGGCATCCGCGCCGACTACAAACTGGTCATGGACATCCGCCGCTTCGAAGCCGACTACGCCGGCCAGGCCGTCCCCAGCGCCGTCATCGAGATCAACGCCAAGCTGCTGAACTCCCGCGACCAGCACGTGGTGGCGTCACAGACGTTCCTGCAAGCAGCGCCGTCCGCAGGTACGGAACCCGCGCAGGTCACGGCTGCCTTCGAAACCTCGCTGACCTCGCTGACCAACGCCTTGACTGGCTGGATTCTGACCCAGCAACTGGACTCCTGAATCACATGCCCCAGTACCCGTCAATGGCACCGCATCCGGCATCCGCCTGAAATCTGGACCGTTACCCGTCAATCCCCGATCATGTCGCGATGAAGACTACGATCCGGACACGACTGACGTCGTCGTTGTTCTACCTGCTGCGCTTCGGTTTCAGACTGCTTCCCGTCTCCGAAGCCCGCCGTGACCAGCTGAGACAATCATTCCTCGAACGATTTTCGGGACTCGTTCCCCCTCCGGCGGCTGGCATCTTGCCGGATCATGGCACGCAGCAGCATCGTCCCAGGATCCGCTCGGACGAACCCGCATTGGGTTACATCGGCCACACACCCGGCAGCTTGCCTGACACGATACCGGCCACCTTGGTGGCATTCTACTTGCCACAGTTCCACCCCATCCCGGAAAACGACGAGTGGTGGGGAAAAAGTTTCACCGAATGGCGCAACGTGACTCGTGCATTGCCACAGTTCGAAGGCCATGCGCAGCCTCGCCTGCCTGCCGATCTCGGCTACTACGACCTGCGAATCCCGGATGTCCTGCGCGAACAGATGTGTCTTGCACGGAAATACGGCATCGGCGCCTTCTGCATGTACTTCTACTGGTTCGGCGGCAAGACGCTGCTGGAAATGCCCGCCAGGCAGTGGCTGGAGGATGCATCGCTGGACTTCCCGATTTGCCTGTGCTGGGCCAACGAGAAATGGACCCGCAGCTGGGATGGCCGCTCCAGCGATATCCTGATCGACCAGCAACACAATCCCGATGACGATATCGCCTTCATTGCCCACATCGCGGACTATCTGCGCGACCCTCGCTATCTGCGCATGGAGGGCAGGCCTCTGTTGTTGTTGTACCGTCCCGGACTGCTGCCTGATGCCAAGGCTACCGCCAGTCGTTGGCGGAAATGGTGTCTAGACAATGGCGTTGGCGAAATTCACCTGGCTTACGTTCAATCCTTCGAACGCCCGACTCCGGCGAACATCGGTTTCGATTCCGCCGTCGAGTTCCCTCCAAACCTCAGCACTCCACCCGACATAACCTCCAAACAGGCATTGTTGAATCCGGAGTTCAAAGGACAAGTGCTGGATTGGCGCGCGCTGGCCAATGAAATGCGCGAGAAATCCATGCCGGACTACTCATTATTTCCGGGTGTGAATTGCGGCTGGGATAATGAGCCCCGTCGTCCGGGGGCAGGTCGCATCTATCAACACGCCTCCCCGTATGGCTACCGGGATTGGCTGCATGACACCGTTCACAAGCGTTTGGCCGCCGTGCCAGAAGCGCAGCGCCTTGTCTTCATAAATGCTTGGAACGAGTGGGCCGAAGGCGCGGTACTGGAACCGGACGCGCGTCTTGGTCACGCCTGGCTTGAAGCCACCCGGCAGGCGCTGCATGCAAACCCGCCGGTTTCCGCCGATCCGCGCCCTTGCGCCGTTGTGCATGTCTGGTATCCGGAGCTACTGGAAGAAATCCATCAAGCTTTGCAGCAGAGCGGCATCGACTGGCGGCTGGTCGTCACCACCTCGCACGAACGCAAAGCCGAAGTGATGGCGAAGCTCGCGGAACTGGGTGTCGATGCCGAGACCGAAGCCATGGAAAACCGCGGGCGCGATATCCTGCCATTCCTGCGTGTGGCTTATCGTCTGCTCGACGAGGGCACCGACATCGTGCTGAAACTACACACCAAAAAATCCCCCCACCGAAAAGATGGCGATACTTGGCGCAGGGAACTGATCAGCAGCCTGCTGCAGCCAGGACGCGCGCATGCCATTCTGGACGCCTTTAGTACCGATCCGGAGCTGGGCCTGGTCGCCCCCGAGGGACAACTGCAGCCTTTGAGCTACTTCTGGGGCGCCAACGCGGCCAATGTCCACCATCTGATGAACCGCATCGGCATCGACTTGGCAGCTGATGCCGAATTCATCGCCGGCAGTATGTACTGGCTGCGACTTAGGGCGCTGCGCCCACTACTGGACGTCCACATCGAAGACTGGGAGTTCGAGGACGAGTCCGGACAGCTGGACGGTACCATGGCACACGCCGTCGAACGCCTGATCAATGCGACCATTGCCACGGCCGGCATGCACATACGAGACATCAAACGGATCGACACCCCGCTCGCCGCCAGACCGTAGAAACGGCGCGAACCACGCTGGGAGGCGTGCGCACCCGCTTAAAGCCAGTCACAATTTCTACCGAAACCCCATCGCGGCTTGCGCCGTTCCTATGGTCATGCAGTCATTGCGATACAAACATTCCTGTGCAAGTCACGCCACTACCACGAACGACACCCCGGTCTTGTCCTTCAGCTCCTGCTCGCTGACCCCGTCGGCCATTTCCCGCAGCACCAGCCCCTCGGCGGTCACGTCGAACACGGCCAGGTCGGTGATGATGCGGTCAACCACCCCGACCCCGGTCAGCGGCAACGTGCATTCGGGCAGGATCTTGTGGCTTCCGTCCTTCGCCACGTGCTCCATCAGCACCACGATGCGCTTGACCCCGGCGACCAGATCCATCGCCCCGCCCATGCCCTTGACCATCTTGCCCGGCACCATCCAGTTGGCCAGATCGCCGGTGTCGGTGACCTGCATCGCCCCCAGCACCGCCAGATCGATGTGTCCGCCGCGGATCATCGCGAAGGAGTCGTGGCTGCCGAAGTAGCTGGCGCCCGGCCGCGCCGTCACCGTCTGCTTGCCGGCATTGATCAAATCGGCGTCGACCTCGGCCTCGGTCGGGAACGGGCCGATGCCCAGCAGGCCGTTCTCGGACTGCAGCCATACGTCCATGCCCTCGGGAATGTAGTTGGCCACCAGGGTCGGCAGGCCGATGCCCAGATTCACATAGGCGCCATCGCTGAGTTCGCGGGCGGCGCGCTGGGCCATCTCGTCGCGGGTCCAGGCCATTATTTGTCCTCCGGGCGAACGGTACGGTTCTCGATGCGCTTCTCCGGCGTCGCGTTGACCACGATGCGGTCGACGTAGATGCCGGGCAGGTGGACCTGATCCGGATCGATCTGCCCGATCTCCACCAGTTCCTCGACTTCGGCCACGCAGACCTTGCCGGCCATCGCGCAGGCGGGGTTGAAGTTGCGCGCGGTCTTGCGGAACACCAGGTTGCCGGCCCTGTCGGCCTTCCAAGCCTTGACCAGGGACACGTCGGCGATCAGCGCGGTCTCCATCACGTACCAGTGCTCGCCGAACTGGCGCGTTTCCTTGCCCTCGGCAACCACGGTGCCGTAGCCGGTGCGGGTATAGAACGCCGGAATCCCGGCCCCGCCGGCGCGCAGGCGCTCGGCCAGGGTCCCCTGGGGATTGAACTCCAGCTCCAGCTCGCCGGACAGGAACTGGCGCTCGAACTCCTTGTTCTCGCCGACGTAGGACGAAATCATCTTGCGGATCTGCCGCGTCTCCAGCAGCTGACCGAGGCCGAAGCCGTCCACGCCAGCGTTGTTGGAGATCGCGGTCAGGCCGCTGACGCCGCTGTCGCGCAGGGCGGCGATCAGCGCCTCGGGGATGCCGCACAGACCGAAACCGCCAACGGCCAGCGTCTGGTTGTCGGCCACGATGCCGGCCAGGGCGGCATCGGCGTCGGGATACAGTTTCTGCCTGCCCGTGCCTGATGGCGGAACAGCGGCGGGATTCGGTGTCATGTGCGGCATCCGGATCGTCGGAGGGAGAGCCGCATTCTACCCAGCTGTCTCCGTCCCGCCACCGGTACTTTCGGGCAATGGGCAATGACTGCCATGCAAAACCGCACGACCGTACACTGTAGCCATGAACTGTATTGCCTTGGTGACCGCCGTGGCCGCGACCGGCCATGACGACGACCTGATTCCGCTCCTGGACGCCTGCGCCGATGCCGGGCTGCATGCCCGCGCGCTGGCCTGGGACGATGCCACGGTGAACTGGGCGCGCTTCGATGCCGCGCTGCTGCGCTCGCCGTGGGATTACACCGAGCGCCTGCCCGAATTCCTGGCCTGGTGCGCGCGGGTGGAGCGCTCGACGCGACTGCTCAACCCGTCCACCGTGGTGCGCTGGAACACCGACAAGCACTACCTGGCCGACCTGGCCGCCGCCGGGCTCCCGGTCGTCCGGACCCGTTTCGTCGAGCCCGACGAGGAGCCGATGCAGGCCTTGACGGACTTCCTGGCCGGACTGGACGCCGACGAATTCGTCATCAAGCCCGCGATCAGCGCCGGCGCACGCGACACCCTCCGCTACGCGCGCCACCAGAATTTCGCCGCCGGCAACCATCTGGCCCGGCTGCTGGAACAGGATCGCAGCGCGATGCTGCAACCCTATCTGGCCGGGGTCGATACCTCCGGTGAAACCGCGCTGCTGTATTTCAGCGGCGAGTTCAGCCACGCCATCCGCAAGGGGGCGCAACTGACCCCGGACGGCGGTGGCGCCCGACAGGCGCCGATGGCGCTGGGCGATATCCGGACCACCGAAGCCAGTCCGGAACAGCGCCAGCTGGCCGAGCGAATTCTGGAAACCACCGCCCGTTGCCTGCACCTGGACACACCCTTGACCTACGCCCGGGTCGACCTGCTGCCGGGTCCGGATGGCCGGCCCTGCCTGCTGGAACTGGAATTGACCGAGCCCTCGCTGTTCTTCCACCAGGCCCCCGGCAGTGCCGACCGCTTCGCCCGTCAGCTGGCCGAAACCCTGGCCGCAGCGCCATACGGACTCGCACGGGCACCAGCAGCCGGCTAAAATCGGAATCCGGCCCGCATCGATGCGGGCATCACTGACGTCCCCATACAGGAACCCCTCGCAGAATGAAGATTCTGGTCGCCTACAAGCGGGTGGTGGACTACAACGTCCGCATCCAGGTCAAGCCGGACGGTTCCGGCGTGGTCACCGAGGGCGTCAAGCTCTCGCCCAACCCCTTCGACGAGATCGCGCTGGAAGAGGCCCTGCGCCTGCGCGACAAGGGCATCGCCACCGAGGTCGTGGTCGCCACCATCGCCCCGGCCGACGCCCAGGCCCACCTGCGCAACGGTCTGGCCATGGGCGCCAACCGCGCCCTCCACGTGGTCACCGACCAGCCCATCCAGCCGCTGACCGCCGCCCGCACCCTGCTCAAGCTGGTCGAAAAGGAGTCGCCGGACCTGGTGATCCTGGGCAAGCAGGCCATCGACGACGACGCCAACCAGACCGGGCAGATGCTGGCCACGCTGTGGAGCCGCCCGCAGGCGACCTTCGCCAGCAAGCTCGAGATCGCCGACGGCAAGGCCACGGTGACCCGCGAAGTCGACGCCGGCCTGGAGACGCTGGAAGTCGACCTGCCGGCGGTGGTCACCACCGACTTGCGCCTGAACGAGCCGCGCTTCATCAAGCTGCCCGACATCATGAAGGCCAAGAGCAAGCCACTGGAGACGCTGCAACTGGCGGACCTGGGCGTGGAGTCTGGCGATGCCCTCAAGACCACGGCCTACGCCCCGCCGGCCAAGCGCAGCAAGGGCGTGATGGTGAAGGATGCGGCCGAACTGGTCGCCGCACTCAAGCAGAAGGGGTTGTTGTAATGGCCAAGGTACTTGTCATCGCCGAACATCTGGACGGCAAGCTCAACGCCTCCACCTCCAAGACCGTCAGCGCCGCGGCCGCCCTGCAGCCCGAGGCGATCGACGTGGTCGTGCTGGCCGACGATCCGTCGGCCGTGGCCGCCCAGGCCGCCGGCATCGCCGGCGTGTCGAAGGTGCTGGCCGTGGCCCATCCGGCCAACGCCCAGGCCGTAGCCCAGGTGCTGGGCCCGCAGATCGCCGAGCTGGCCGCCGGCTATACCCATGTCTTCGGCCCCTCGACCACCTTCGGCAAGGACCTGGTCCCGGTCGTGGCCGCCCTGCTCGGCGTCAGCCAGGTCTCGGACGTGATGACGGTGGAGGGCCAGACCACCTTCACCCGGCCCATCTATGCCGGCAACGCCATCATCACGGTCGAGGCCCCAGCCGGACAGACCGTGGTCGCCACCGTGCGCACCGCCTCGTGGCCGGAAGCGGCCCAGGGCGGCAGCGCCACGGTCGAAGCGGTCAGCCCCTCGGCGACCCTGCCCACCCATACCCGCCACCTCGGCTTGTCCGCGGCCAAGTCCGACCGCCCCGACCTGCAGAGCGCCAAGCGCGTGGTCTCCGGCGGCCGCGGCGTCGGCTCGGAAGAGAACTTCAAGATCATCTACGCCCTGGCCGACAAACTCGGCGCTGCCGTCGGTGCCTCGCGCGCCGCGGTCGACGCCGGCTACGTTCCCAGCGACCTGCAGGTCGGCCAGACCGGCAAGATCATCGCCCCCGAGCTGTACATCGCCGTCGGCATCTCCGGCGCGATCCAGCACCTGACCGGCATCAAGGACGCCGGCACCATCGTGGCGATCAACAAGGACCCCGACGCCCCGATCTTCGAGGTCGCCGATATCGGACTCGTTGGTGATCTGTTTGCACTGCTGCCGGAAATGGAAGCCTTACTTTGATACCTGCCCAATGCCAAGCAGGGATATTCCAACCGTGAAACTAGCTCTAGTAGGGCCCATCAAACCCTACCGTGGCGGCATTTCCCAATACACAACTCAACTTGCACACGCATTACGCAACTCCTGCGCACTGACGCTGATCTCATTTAAACGGCAGTACCCTAATTGGATATATCCAGGCAAGAGCGACTTAGAGCCAGGTCAGGAAGACCAGAAAGACCAACAAGCAAACTATTGTCTAGATATATTTTCGCCTGTCAGTTGGCTGCGCGCCGCCGATAGGATTGCCATGGATGGCTGCAAGGTCACGATAATCAGCTGGTGGACCATCGTCTGGGCCATGCCCTTCGCACTGCTGGCAAAGCGCCTGAGCAAACAAGGCATTAGTTGCGTTTTCCTATGCCATAACCTCGCCGATCATGGGGCAAGCAAGCTTAGAGCGTGGCTGTCTTGGCAAGTGTTGGCGCTGGCAGACGGCTATATCGTTCACTCCGAAGAGCAACGCAAACAACTCGAGTATCGCTGGCCGGACAAGCCCGTCCTACAGCGGCCACATCCGATATACGGCCAATTCCCGGAACCAACTGGGATCCTGCCCAAGCGCGGAAAACTTGAAATCCTATTTTTTGGTTTCATCCGCCCATACAAGGGCCTGGAGATCCTGATCTCCGCACTGGACCGGCTTCAAGACTCCGAAATTCATCTTACAATCGCGGGCGAATCCTGGTCAGATCCACATGAACTGCAATCTCTTTGCCAGCTTATTCCAAGTGTAGACCTATGCTTGGGCTACGCAAGCGATACAGAGTCTGCTGAATACTTTGACCGAGCGGATATCGTCGTACTCCCTTACCTGAGCGCAACCGGAAGTGGCGTTGCATCCTTGGCTTTTCATTATGGAAAGCCGATTCTGGCCTCTTCCGTTGGCGGACTGAAAGATGTCGTGATAGATAACCAAACTGGATGGCTGGTGCCGCCAGGTTCGGCATCTGCCTTGGCGAATAGCATTAGCCGCATCAGCCGCGCAGATGCTCTTGCATGCAGGCCGCACATCGAGAGGTTTGTGGAAGAAAACAGCTGGTCAAGTATGTCCCAAGACATCATCGATTTTTGTGGCACAGCACAGAAGTCATGAAACACTCGCCGCTGCCACGCCATCCGCACGCCATCTTGGATATGCCCTCCAGATGGAGGAAGGCCAGGAAAATCGAACAAATCTTGGGTCGACAGCGCATAATCGATTGCCGTAACTTGCTGGAAATCGGGACGGGTTCGGGGATGATCGCCTCGTACTTTTCAACCGTGATCCCGCATGGGAAGGTCCACGCCGTTGACACCACGGACAATCTCGTCGCCCCACCTTCATTTGCATTCCAAAAGGTTCAAAGTACGATTCTCCCATTCGAACAGGAAACTCTCGACATTGTCATCAGCAATCACGTGCTTGAACATGTCGGAGATCGTGGCGCGCAGATTTCCCACTTGCGAGAAATCCGCCGTGTACTGGACCGCCAAGGCATTGCGTATTTGGCCGTGCCAAACCGCTGGAGTCTCTATGAAGCACACTATCGACTCCCCTTGCTCAGCTGGCTGCCGCATCCATGGTCCGATCGCTACCTGCACGCCTTCCGCAACACCCAGCACTACGACTGCGAACCTCTGGGCCCGTTGGCCTTGAGGCGAATGTTCAAGAAGGCTGGCCTAGCATGGTGGGATGTTTCTTTCGACGCACTGCAATTGCTGCTTGCCCAGGAAAGCAGTAGCAAGAGGCTGGGACGCGCCGCATCCCGGCTGTGGCCCGTGACAGTTCCGCTCTATCCGATCCTTCCAACTTACGTTTTCCTGCTATCACGCACGAACCGATGAAAACTGCAGGGAAATGGCTGGGGCTCGCAGCGACGCTGCTTTGCCTCTACTTTTTTTCCAGCCAGGTCGTCGCCTACTGGAAAACGATTCGGGAATTTCCTGGAACGCCTGCCTTCACAGTTGCGTTCCTTGGCTCAATGGCACTCTATCTCTCGACCTATGCCACCAGCGGGAAAAGCTGGCAACTTGCATTGAGGATGGCTTCGACTCACATATCCTTGGGCAAGTCCACCAGGATCATCATGCAGTCGCAGATTGCCAAATTTGCACCAGGCAATGTGGCACACCATATCGGAAGAGTGGTTCTCGCCAATCGCGCCGGAATACCGCCTGCGACCACCGTGGCTACCGCGGCTATCGACATGCTGGCACTGCTCATTGCGGCACTGCTTGCCGCGCTCCTGGTCCTGGAGCCACTCACTACCCTGATTCGACAGTATGAGGAACACCTTGAACAAAGCGCGAGGCTGGCGACGATCACCGGGCTGACGCTTTCAGCCGTCGCGCTGTTTGCATATGCCGGATCGCGGCGAGTACGAAGAGGCCTACGGAAATTCGCAGGCGTGTCTGGACTCAGCGCCCTCGGGAATATTCAGAACCTTCGTCGCATGCTGGCCTGCATAGCCCTTTATCTCGGCTCCTTCGTCCTGGGAGGTTCAGCACTGTGGCTGATAGCCGAAAGCTTGCCGGCATCAAACCAGATCCAGCTCGTCTGGGCAGTCGGAACCTATGCGGTCGCATGGCTGGCGGGATTTATTGCTCCTGGAGCGCCTGCCGGACTGGGAGTCAGAGAGGCAGTTATTGTACTTGCCCTTGGGCCTATGGCAGGAAAAGATGTTGCCACTACCTCCGCGCTCTTCTTTCGTCTTGCAACAACCATTGGGGATGGAGCTGCCTTTTCCATCGCCTGGCTCTATGAAAAGAAAATCAAATCTTCCGATTGAATCCATTGCCAGTGGCGCTGCTATGGGCGAACCTACAACGAAGAAACATTGCCTATCTTTCTGTAGCTCGACGACAGTGCATTTCCATTACCCAACCACACCCACATGTCACCCTTTGTTGTTTTCCAGAGCAGATCCAGCTTGTCATCGCCGCTGAAGTCCCCCCCAGCCATCAATTCATCGCCTGCATTCAATCTTATGACCGCAGACTGCCTAGAAACATTTGGCCCATCCATGATCCAGTAGGTATACCGATTAGGTGATGGGTTAATGAATACGAGATCGTCTTTCCCATCCCCATCAACATCACCGGCATGCTCAATCCCCCAACCAGCCCCAAGTGTTGCAATCTTCTTATATGAAGCATACGGATGGGAACCATTCCCCATCCACATCCACAACTCGCGCTTAGGAGTTTGCCAAAGCAAATCCAGATTTCCGTCTCCGTTGAAATCCCCATGCGCAACCAGCGTGTCGCCATTCTTCCCTGCGGGCACAGATGCACGGCGACTTATGATCGTCGCTCCATTCATAATCCAATAGGTATAACGGTATGCCACTGGGTTTGTGAACAGCAGATCGTCCTTGCCGTCACCATTGATGTCTCCCGCACCAGCCATCTTCCAGCCAGCGCCAAGCCCTACAGCAAGCTTTATGCTGCTGGCGGCCAGATCGCTGCCATTGCCCAGCCACATCCACAAATCGCC
The DNA here is from genome assembly GCF_010211745.1 of Pseudoxanthomonas kalamensis DSM 18571. Lineage (GTDB taxonomy): Bacteria > Pseudomonadota > Gammaproteobacteria > Xanthomonadales > Xanthomonadaceae > Pseudoxanthomonas_A > Pseudoxanthomonas_A kalamensis. The sequence goes on from NZ_PDWQ01000006.1 coordinate 164,252, forward strand.
TTCGGGGGTGGACCACACCGTATCCAGCTTTCCATCTCCGTTGAAATCACCGACGGCACCCAATGCATCATCTTCATTGGTCTCCTTGGCTGAACCCGTCCCGGCTACCGCCAAACCCTGCAGCTTCCAGAAATTGACTTCATTCAAGCCCGCATTATTGAACAAAAGATCTTCATCTCCGTCCGCATCCAAATCCCCCGCATATGCGAGCCACTCTCCATCGTCGCCAGCGTCCCCTCCCTCATCGACCTTGGTCGCTCTGAAGGATGCAATGATGGAAACTGTCTGCCTCAAGCTCCTGGCATTATCTGCATGGTCGCTAATCCCGCAAGCCACTCCCCCACACGCAGATACATCCGGGTTCGAAAAATAGCGGTACAGCGTCTGGTTATTGTCGCCATACGCCATGACCGTATAGAAATTACCTCCAGCAGGACTTGTCTTGTACCCAAACGAGTATGGATACCGCCCGTAGACTAGTTCCCCGCCATCATCCAGTGCATTCGACTCATCATGAGCAGAGCCCATATTGTGAGCCATTTCATGAATCAGAGAGATGTCGTCGCAGTAGTAAGTACTACCTCCACTTGTGTACTCCCCATCACTGACAACGGAATACCCGAATGACGCATCAATGGCAGGGACTATCTCCTCCTGATCTGCACCAAGGAGCCATGCAATACCACATCCCTCCTGCTCCTGCTTCAGCTGCCGAACCAGAGTCACGAGATCCGCGCCATATTCCTCCCGGGCCTCTCGCAATGCCTGTAATGATGTAGGTACCGAGATCGGACTGGCGCCATCGCTTCCTGTCAGCTCCTCCAATGCCACCGAGTTGCTGGTGTTGTCGGCATAGGCTACCGCCACCGAGTGCACCAACCGGATTCTGGCATCGACGTTGCTGTTACTCAGCGCCTGATTTGAAATTGAAACCAGATTGTTGAGCAAGGTCACGGCCGCAGACTGGCTGCCCACCCGTGACACGATGCCATTCGAATAACCTGCGACCAGATCGATTGTCACGGCAGAACTGGAATCAGCCGCACTTGAAACCCTACTCGAAGATGAAGCCATATCTTGTCTCGCAAGAGACGCACTGGCCTGCTGACCTTGAACATCCTCCGAGCTCGACGCGTTCACCTTGCCCTCAGCCTGCTCTACAAGCGAGTATGCTGCCGCGTCGATATCCAAGCCGCCTGGCATGGCAATATCCGTCGCTGCAAGGCGCGCGCTTTTCAGCTTTGTGGCATCCGGCTGCGCGACATAAGCCAGACCATCTTGCGTTACCAGTCTGAGCGCTGGGCCATTTCCTTGGGGAATCGATCCAAATACTGCATTCTCGCCAAAAGTAATGATGGCCTCTTGAGCTTGGTCACCATCGATAACGCGTCCTATCCATGACCAATTCCCATCTGGGCTTTCCTCATGTCGCTCATACTGCAGTTCAAGCGCACTGCCATCCGGTTTCGGGATTGACATCCGCCCGGTAGCAACGGCACGGAATGCATGTTCCTCACTCACTTTCACCGGGTAGAGCTTGTATGCCCCCTGCTGGCGCACCCCATCTCCGAATGACAGCAGTTGTCCTCGATCTGGCAGGTTGGCGAACACGCGCCTCCGCTCTTCCATCACAGGAGTATGCGACAAAGCACCTGGGCTTTGCGTAACCGCGACCGCCCCTCCCCTGTCAACTGGATGCCATTTCGAATCACGACCATCCTCTCCCCCCGTAGTGCAAGAGAGAAGCAACACGACTGGGACAAGACCTGCAAGTAAGGAAAACCGCACGTGGACCTCCGTGCATTTACGTTTTATGAACAAGGAACTTCAAGCATATGCGCAACTCGGCACCAAATGCAGCCAAGCGCCCCCTGCGGCTTCTGAGGAGGAGCCTCCCAATATTAGACAACAAGCATGTCTTGAAGATGTGAACCCACTCACGGGTTGCCCGAAGGGCTTCATTCGCATGATCCTGCCGGCACCAGCGGGAACCGGTATCATCCCTTAGCCCACCAAGACCATGCCCCATGAAGCTCATCGTACAGATTCCCTGCCTCAATGAAGCCGCCACCCTGGCCACCACGATCTCGGAATTACCTAATAAAATCAATGGGTTTGATGAAGTTGAGTGGTTGGTTATAGATGATGGCTCGACCGACGATACGGCACTGGTCGCCAAGTCCTTGGGCGTTCACCACATTGTCCGCCACCCGGCGAACCGCGGCTTGGCCACGGCCTTCATGACTGGAGTTGATGCTTGCTTGCGCCTGAATGCCGATGTCATCGTCAATACGGATGCAGACAACCAATATAGGGCCGAAGATATCCCGAAATTGACGGCCCCAATCCTGAGCGGTGAAGCCGACATGGTTATTGGCGAGCGGCCTATCGACAGCACGGAGCACTTCTCCTGGCTGAAAAAAAAATTGCAACGCCTTGGAAGCTGGGCCGTACGCATAGCCAGCAAAACCGATGTAAAAGATGCACCAAGCGGATTTCGTGCAGTTTCCCGGGAAACTGCCATGCGCCTGAATGTATTCAATGCATATACCTACACACTTGAAACGATCATCCAGGCGGGCCTGAGCAATCTCAGGGTCATTTCGGTACCGATCCGCACCAATGAAGATTTGCGCCCATCACGACTTGTCAAGAGCATTTTCAGCTATGTTCGTCGTTCGCTGACGACGATAATACGGGTGGTATTGATTTACAGGCCGCTGCATGTTTTTTTCTGGTCAGGACTACTCATGACCTCAACAGGTGGACTGCTGGCCTTCCGCTTCCTGTACTTCTTCCTGTCAGGCTCCGGGGACGGGCACATCCAATCCCTGATCCTAGCCTCGCTTTGCATCGTACTGGGGGGGATGATGTGGATGCTGGGACTGATCTCGGAACTGATTTCGACTAATCGCAAGCTTCTGGAAAAGATCAACTGGCGAATACAGAAAATCGAACATCATCAAGGTTCGCCCTATGCACGGTGAGCCCGAACCAGCATCGGGATTCCCCTTACGACAGGCCTTGTCATCGCTATTCCGACCGGAATTTCTATTGGCGCTTGCGCTTGCCATATACACTTTTTCCAGTGCCTGGATACAGGCCGACACCACTCCCGTCGGGGCTCCACCCGATGAATGGGCACATATCAGCTATATAGACGACATCTACACAGGCAAAGGCCTGATACCCGACTACGCCAACGCCACGATACTGCCTAGCCGAAGCCGCGGAAACTACCTGGGCCACCCGCCGCTTTACTACACCGCTTCCGCATTGGCCGGCAAGACGCTTGGCTGGGACGCCCCGTCCGAGAACCCGCTTCCCTACAGGCTATTCAGCGCCACCCTGTTTTCGCTCGGCATGGGCCTCTGGATCCTGGCCGGGAAAAACCTCGGGCTGAATTCCACCACACTTGTCGCCATGGTTGCTGGAACCATGGCAATTCCCATGTTCCCCTACCTTGCTGGCAGCATCAACAATGACAACCTTGGCTATCTTTCCGTGGCCATTTCAGGCTTCGGTGCTAGCCTTCTTAGGAAAAACTCCCGAGCGGCATTCTGGATAGCCGCAGCAGGGCTTGCAATGGCGCTCTTAACAAAAGCGACGGCCGGATTGTTCCTGTTGATATTTCTCGGCATTCTCCTTGGCTTCCACCTATATTCCTACAGGTCTCGCAAAGAGTGGATCCATGCAATTGCCCCCACCATGATGGTGATCGTCATTGCAGGCACCTACTTCATTCCTACGGTAATACACCATGGGAGTGCCTTTCCGAAAAGCGCCGAACTTTATACCGAGCTGGGACCACCTGACAGCCCAGTGGGACTGACTGAATCCGCCGCCGAATCCTTCAGACAGATGTGGGCACGTCTTCCCATGATCGCCTCGCACCAGTCCCTGATCGTGTTCGATAAGCATGACACGCACGTATTTTATGCCATGCTGATACTTGCAACACTGGCGTTTCTCGCATCTATCAGTTTCCCGCATCACCGACGACAGGCACGATCGTCGCCCACGGCATGGTACGGATATGCAACGGCAGTCGCTTTCCTGGTAGCGATGTTGGCTACCATGCTCGTCCATTTCATTGTCGTGTTTCGCGGATACCAGCTGCATGGAGTGTTCGCCGCATTGCAACCCCGCTATTACAACTATGCATTGCCTGGATTTTTCGTCCTGGCCTTCCAGGCATGGAGAAATAATGCGATTGTTCGTAGCCTGTTCGTAGGCTACTGCTTGACTGCTTCGTACCTGATTGCCATTTCTCCGCCACGACTCACCTTCTCACAGTCAGCGAAGTTCACCGAGCCCGCCATCATGGAAATACACATTCCAGCATTCCCCCCTGCCAGTTCCTCACGGCCAACGATCCTTAATGCCCCAGCTGGCCATGTGGACAGCTTCAATATCAAAAGCGGGAATATCGAAGTTCGTGGATGGGGCATCGATGCCAGCCGGAAAACCCCCGCCGTGCGCATCTGGATACTCCTGGATGGACAGTCGATCGGGACCATTCCAACAGGCCTCTCCCGTCCGGATGTTGCCAACGCCCTGCATTCGCCGCCCGCCATGAGGTCCGGATTCAAGGCTAAACTGGTTCTAGACAAAAATGACTTGGACCCTTGCCGTGTACAACTTGCCGCTGAACAGGCCGATGGTTCACTTACACCAATACGAAACAGGCATTGTCAAAACCGAATTGATGGGAGATAAATCCTGCGTCAGGCAGTCCTGGGAGGGAATGCCAAGTCCTCCCCCCAACCCGTGAGGGCCAGATTCGGGTTGTAAGCAGGGTCATGCTCAAGGACATCTTTCCAGCGCTCTTGCATGAACCTTACTTCGGAGTGGAAGCGCGCCAGGCGATCTTCGCTTTCATCAGCCCCACGAGTTGCCGACTCGTGATGTACGAGTTCCGCGAACGGGGTCCAGAGATTTCGATATCCAGCCTCACCAACCCGCAAGCAAAAGTCAACATCGTTGAATGCGACTTTCAGGCGTTCATCCAACCCGCCGACAGACTCATAAACACTACGGCGGATGACCAAGCAAGCCGCAGTCACTGCGGATAAATTTTGCGCTACGAGTGCACGGGCGCCATGCCCAGGGTAACCCTTGGGAGAGTGGCAATACGCGTGGTTGGCAACTCCGCCCACCCCCAATATCACGCCGGCATGCTGAATGTTGCCATCAGGGTAGTACAACATCGCACCAACTGCACCAATCTCTGGACGCAATGCGTGAGCAGCCATCTCGCTCAACCAGTCCTGTTTAACCACCTCAATATCGTTGTTCATTAAGCACAGCAATTCGCCATCACAGTGTCGAACCGCGAAATTATTGATGGCGGAAAAGTTGAATGGATACGGATAAGACAACACGCGCACCTTGGGGTACGTTGCCAGTTTAGCCAGATATTGCAGTGCATCTGGCTCTTCCGACCCATTGTCGACGACTACGACCTCGAAGTTCGAATACTTCGTTTTCGACAATAGGCTTTCAATGCATGTCTCAAGCAGGCCTGCCCTGTCGCGGGTGGGAATAACGATATTCACTTTAGGTTGTGGAGACGGCAGCGGCCATACCACGCGATAATGTCCATGTGGCAACCCCTCAACCGCTGCGCCCGGGCACGCCTTGCGCATGTGATCGTGCACCGCTTTCAGGCCTGCGTCTGCCGCATAATCCTTCTCGTCCCGGTGCAGCGCCGTAGAACCTTCTATGGCACGCCAGTGGTAAAGAATCTTCGGGATATGTGCAATCTGTTCCGCATGCAAAAACGAAGTGCAGCGCAGGAAAAGGTCATGATCCTGGCTGCCCTCATAGCCCTTGCGAAATCCACCAGCCTCCCGCGCAAGTGCAGTGTCGATCACCGCCAGATGGCACAAGTAGTTCTGTGACAGCAGAAGGTCAGGATTCCAGTCCGGTTTGAAGTTGGGATGAAACCTTTCCCCCAATTCGTTTATCTTGTCCTCGTCCGAATAGATGAATCGGACACTTGGATCATTGACAATCACCTCGGCGACGCTTGCCAACGCGTGCACCTGCAATTCGTCGTCATGATCCAGAAGGGCAACGAATTCGCCTTGGGCCATCTGCAGCGAAGTATTGGAACTTTCCGCGATGTGCCCGTTCTTGTCGCGGTACACTACGCGGATCCGGTCATCCTTCGCCGCGTATTCGTCCAGTACCTTGCGCACGTGCCTCGAAGAGGACGCATCGTCGGCAATGCACAACTCCCAGTTCCGGTACGTCTGCCGCAATACGCTATCCAGGCATTGCCGCAACCACCTCTCCGGCGTCTCGTATACCGGAAGCAGGACCGAGATCAGTGGTCCGTTTCCCATGCCTGCGGCACGCTTCTGCAGCCTGTCCAGGTCATCACCGTGCACAGTGTCGTAACTCGAAACCCAACGCCGGTAATCAAGCCGACCCGGTACGTAGCGTGCCCTTAAGCGGTCATGCCGTTGCTGTACCGCCGCCTGAAGTCCGGACGCTCTTACTGTATAAAGGAAATCCACAAATGCTTTACGGATTTCTTTCCAATCGGTCTCGTCACCCTCCGATTCACTGCGCAGCAAATCCCACAATGCACGCAGTCTCGATATCCTCAGCAAGCGGCAATCCTGCAGACTGAATTCCGTACAGTTTGTAGTTGGGTCGAAGCGGAGTGACTGCACATCATGCGCCAACAGTACCAACCCGCGAATCCAACCGGTCTGGTCAGGCGTAGGCAACTCGATGGCGTCCGCCTGGATGTGGCCACTGCCGTAATCCGGGAAAAGGCACGGGGCAATGATCCGGCGCCTGTCGTCCAGCAAACGACATTCGAACCAGTACCAACCTGCAGGCAGCCGGAATGTGCTGCCCATCACTAGAAATTGCGGGTCGTTGCCCGTGCACTTCCATGAGTTGCCGCCCAGTTCCGATACAATGCGCTCCAACTGCGATACCGGGACCAGCCATGTCATCATGGCTGGTCCCAGAACGCTTCGGCGCAGTTGCAGTTTCGAATGCAACTCCTGACGGTCTATTATCCCATTGGCGTCAAGATAGTGCCGCCACACGCCATCCTTGATGCCGGACATGCGCGAAACAACGGCCGCGTGCACCAGATTCCAGCAGGCACGCAACGCACCGACGATACCGGCGGCGGAAAATCGGCCCGGTCGGCCCGCCAACACCTGCCAGGCAGCCTTCCATTTACTGATGGGCCGGGGATCGAAACCAGACAGCGCGTCACTCAGCACGCCGTCATCATCATCAACCTCGAACTCGATATTTAAGGCCGGGCTACGCAACGGGAAGACCAGTTGCAGACGCTTCACTCCCCCGGTGTCCACTTGAACGACGATAGACTCGTTGCTCGGGGCTCCGTCCCCGCTGTCGTAATCCGGCTTGATGACAAGACGACCGTCTTTCACCGGCGCATTCAGGCCTACATCGATGGCATACCAACCAGCCGGTCTCCTGTCTGCATCCATTCTCCCGCTCAACCCCGCAGACGCTCGATGTCGCCGGATGCCAATAACTCCCCAACCGTCTTGGCAATGCTCAACGGATAACCTTGTGCTACGCCTTCATGAGCTGGCAGAACCTCAAAACCATCGAGAATACCGTCATCCACATCTTCCGGATCCAGTGACAGATCAGCCACGAAGCCAAGCAGGGCGTGACTGGTGGACATGCTTTTCTGCACATCGGGCCGCAACTGCTTCTCGAACCTGTCCACCAGGCAGGACTTCGTGCCTGCCTTTACCGTCAGTTGTTGCGGCAGCGAACCATTGCCATCCACCGCCCAGCCACGGATCCGCAACGTGTTGCCGGTAAGCTTCAACTCATCAACGAATCCCACCGCCGCATATCGGCTGTCCTCACCAACAACAGGATCCGGCAGAACATCGCCAAGCGAGAGATAGAATGCTTCGGCCCGTTTCGCCAGCTCCTCGCCAGGCAAGGGACTCGGCCCGTATCGCTCCCAGCATATCTGCACGGGCAGATAGCCCGATTCCGACAATATACGCTCGACGTCAGCGTGATACTGAGCCGGCACATATCCATCTACCGCAAAATCCTTGCCATCGGCCTCACTCGCCCACAAACGAACCAGCTCATCGCCCAGCCCCTGGTCGAAGACCTGCTGAATCGCCTGGTCCAGCGTGAATGGAGAGTAGTTGCGGGACAAGGCTTCGTACAATGCTGGCGATGCATCCAACCTGCCCTGGGCGACAAGCGACGCTTTCTGGTCACCAGAAACTATCAGGACATTTGCCGGCTCGAACAACGAAGCGGCGATACTGGACTTTCCATATCCAGGGGGTTGCATCAAAAGGTAGGCCAGCGGCCGACGACGGCTTACATGGATCACATGCCGGCGCACCGGGTCGCCGGCCTGGGCAATACTGGGTCCCATCCATTTCCAAGCATACCCCCGCAATATCTCACGCAGCTTCGGCATGGTCGGAAAGTAGCGCTCGTCGATGCCGCGCTCCACCTTGACCCATTCGCTCTTGTCGGAGGAAGCAATGCCAAGTTCCAACACCAGCACACCATTGACTGCCAGCAGGTTCACCAGACGCCCAATCAGTTCCGCCTGGTCCTCAGCGTAATGCAGGGCGGAAGCCAGCAGGATCACGTCAAACGGGCCTGCAGGCAATTGGTCCCAACTCCGGTTATGAAACTCGCAATCGGGAAAGCGCTGGCGGGCACGCTCGATGAAAAGGCGGCTGTAGTCGACACCCACCACTCGTTGCGCACCCTGAGACTTGGCAAACCCGCAAAAGAACCCCTCGTTGCAGCCTACGTCCAGGAAGTCGCGGCCCTCCAGATCAGGCAGAAGCAGCGCCTTGAGCTTGTCAAGTGTGTGGGAAGCCCCGGCTGCATCCGGGAAAGACTGGTATTGGGCCATGGCGCTGTAATTTTATGGTGAGAGTAGTCGAACGGGAAATAAGCATTTCGCGCAAACAAGCCGCGTTTGCATCGGAATGACGGTCCGCGGAGTTGCTGCGTCAGGTTCCGGTTGGCTGCCTACCCTCACTGGCGCCGTACCGGATGAAATGCAGGAGTGGATCGATATCAGCCTGGCGGACGTCGGGATAGGTAGCCAAGTAGTATGCCGGATCAAATCCCGGTCCGGGCATCCGCCCTTCCCTCCAGCCATGGACATGGTAATGCTCGGCCGCATCCTTGCCAGCCTGTCTGACGTCCTCGTGCATCGCCAGATACCAATCGGCATCGAACCATTGGCTTCCCCGGATCTCAGCGAGTTCATGCTCCTGCACAAGTCCTGCCCTGATCTTGGCCCTACGCTTAAGGATGGACTTCGGCACCATCCTCCAGACCAGCCTTCGAACCAGAATCGACAGTAGGGCACGGCTGCGGACAATCGACAAGTCTGGCCCACGCTCGATACTGGCCCGCAATTCGGCTTGCACCGATCCCAGCTGAAATTTCAACGCATCCACTTCACGATCCGACTCCATCAGACGCAGATAGTACCGCTCCAGCTCCTCCTGGACCTGATGCAGCTGGGTCAGCAAAAGCTCGTTTTCCTCACCAGCACTGCGGAGCTTCTCATACTGCGACACGCTCTGTTCTTGCAGTCGCGCCAGCGCATTGGCATTCACTGCTTTTTCATCTTGCAGAGCGAGTTGGCTCCGGGAAAACTCATCGCCTACCCGGCGAACTTCGCCATGCAAACGCAACATCACCTGGGAAACGAAGCTACGTTGACGCAGTAGGGCCTCCCAAGCCGCAGCCGCCGCGCCCTGTGCCTCGCGCGGCGGCGCGTCCAGCGGCAGGTTGGCGGCGGATTGAAGTTCGGCGTAGAGCTGCATGACAGCGGGATGGTGGCCGAGTACATCGTCAATGAGATAACGCTCTGTCGGATCGGCCCGCAACAGAGCAGCTGCTTGCTGCGGCTCGACGCTCGTGTCGTGAAAGGCTGAGCTCAGCTCTTGCTGCAACGGCATTGGCGAGAACGACAGATTGTCGCCCGATGGGCCAGCCAATGCCGCCACACTCGGGGAGGGCGATAGGGGCGTATCCAGCAAGGGCTGCAGTTCCTTCACATAGCGATCCGTGGCCCGCTGTACCTGCCGGGCATGAACCAGCAAGCTGCGCCCCGCGTGACGCAGATGGAAGCGCAGTAGTGCCCCGTTATAAGCAACCCAATTGTCCAGCAGGCGGTGAAGATCCTGCCCTGATGGGAGCATCTCACCTCCCTCCCCCCGCCCGCGGGCCGCATCCATCAGCACGCGATGAGGGTCGTCATAGACCAGCACAAAGGTGAGTTGCGGATCCAACCCTTCCCAATAGTCCAGTGCGTAAATGGCCTGTGGGTCGGCCCAGCCCCAGAGGGGTTGCTCCAGGTTGCCGAGCATCAAATCCAACGCCATGCCTTGCCACACGGGGGCGGCTTCGATCTGGGAAAAATCCTCTTCATCCGTCACACTCTCAATCGGCGCCACCTTGTGCGCCTTGCACAAGATGGCGGTAATGGCCTGGGGCAACAGGCCCTCGCGTTGCGACGGCAACGCCGTGGCCATACCGTATTCTTGCAGCAGGGACAACACGCTCCCATACCCAGATGCCGGATGGCCGACAATGACGATCTTATTCATATTCTAACTTACTGACCAGACTTGCCTTGAGCGCGAGATAATACAACATCAACAACGACGAATCTCATCAACCGGCGGACAATCCGTAATCCATCAGCAACGCCGAAAATCCGCGCCCGACTCACTCAAAAAACTTGACTAATTGTTCGAGCCACTCATTCCTAGAGAATGGCTTCAGGTCGCCTAGGCTTGAATGGGGCCGGATCTGATTGTAGTGCTGTGACCTACCACCACTGCCCGATCTCGATCCGTGCCTCGGTACGGTTGCGAAACCACTCCACCGACAAGCATTCGTCGTAGAACTTACCATTGAAGCTCTCGGTAGCGCCGTTCTGCCGCGGCTTGCCCACAGTGTCGATCAATGCCATGCCAGCCCCACGCCGGTGGCCCAGCGCAGCAGGCACGGGTCACAAGCTCCATGCCGCTGTCCAAACACAGCGCCCGGGGTGCATCCCGCAGGATGATTAACTGCGACAGAATTTCGATCGCCTGCGGCGAGCAGATCGAACCGGCCACGTCGATTGCCAAGTTCTCGTGGCCGTACTTGCCCACTGCGTCAAGCACTTCAACTCGGGAGAACCGCCAAGTCGCGGTATTTACTGGACCAAGAACAAGCTCAGCACACATCTGGGAAATCGCTTTCCAACGTTCAACACCGAGCAGCTGAACCTTTTAGAATCCCGTATCAAATCGACTGAAACTACCGATCACAGAACTGGAACAAGTTCAACGGTGTGCCAGTTCGCCTTGAGCATCCCTGCCGCCAGACGCTTCTTGCTCTCCCGCACAATCTTTTTCCGATACTCCGAGTCAAACCCAGTATCGGGAGATGCGGTTAGATTCTCACCACTAACACGCCGAATAAACCAATTAGCGGCCGGATCGCTCACCACCTGACGGCCGGTCATTTTCAACCTGTTGATCAGGTCACTATCCATCCCGACACGCTGTTCGTTATAAGCACCCACAGCCTCAAACGCTCCCATTTCAATTAAAACAATGCCATGAGCTGGCCTACAGACCTCCTTCAGCGCCCGAGAATTAGGATCAAAACGATAATCCATAGAATGATATGCAGCCAATTCTTTCCCGAATTTACCATAGAAAGATTCACAACCAGCATCAAGAATGCTCTTCACTATCTCAGTGAACTCGATCTTCGGCTTGCTATTTCCAGCATCGAAAAATGGAACCTCTGTAAAGTCAACCAGATTGAACCTTATCCCGCAGACACGCCGGTCCTTATTCTTATGGTCAAAATACCTATTTAAGCAGTCCCTCACTAATCCCCTTGGCATCAAATCATCGCAATCAAAGGTCAAGACAAGCCCATCTCGTCTAGGAATTTTTTTCAGCAATGAATTTTTAATTATGTATGGACCCACGTTCTCTATGGAGTTCCAGAACTGAACAGTCGCTCCATATTTGACAGAAAGTTTCTTCGCCATCAATGAGGTCTCTCGACAAGCATCAATTCCCACCAGAACCTGCAGCGATGGAACATCCAGCCGTTGCGCCAAGATTGAATCCAGACACCCTTCCAAATATAGTTTTGCCTTGAAAGCAGGTATCACAACCGTAACAGACGGGTCGGCCGACAAATCAACCGTCGGCTTATCGTCCCGCCTGCCATACCCGTCTTCGACAATCCGTTGCAGCCCGGTCAATACTTCATCAAACCAGACGGGGTTTGCTGATGCTTGATGTATGAAATCGGCAACCCGGAAATCGCCCCGTTTCCAAGGCCCCCAAGACGGACGAATCGCCACGGAATGCGAATAGCCAATCGTTGAAATGTCGCGGCAGACGGGCTTTTTCTTGAGCCAATTTTTTTCACCCGGCACCAGTCGGTTCGGGAACTGTACCCGCCAAAACACGGCATCAGCCTGCTGCTGCTTGATGACGGCGGCCAGCTTAGTCAATGCAGAACGGTCGACAAAACAATCATCATCATCCAGATACAGTACATAGCCCTGCCTGGCGAATGGCAGCAGAGAATTGAAATATTCGTTGAATGGAAACCAGATTCCATACTGGTCGCCATCAGGTTTCTCTGGAACCTCTCCATCCCATTTTCGCAATGGAATCCTGAGGCACGGCAATTTGGCGATGTAATCTTCAGATTCCGGATCATCGAAACCAACAACAATGTTAGTGTTCTTGTAATCCTGATCCATTATCGATGCGATGCAATCGTGAAAATAGTTCGGGCGACCGCTGGTTCGGATCAAAATATTGAACAGCGGCAGGTCATCGACCCATTTATCACGAACGAGATCCAGCAATTCGGACTCGGAGCGGGCCACGGAAACCGTTGCGCCGGACAAGCATGGGTACCAGCCATAAAAAGAATTGATATCCGGATTCAGCTCATGGCATTTTTTGGAAAAAACAATGTTCTCCCCACCAAAATAGGACGCCAATATACCAAGGCCGCCGTTGGAACTGATGAACTTCTCACAGCCGGCGTACAGCTTGCACTGAAGTTCGTTGATGGATTTATCAGGATTCCGCTTTAATAATTCGGCGAATGTAATTATTCCCGACAAATCGAGGCCCTGCATTCGATCAGGAGATTGCTCGAACGCCGCATGATCCTCATATTTTTCGCTGAAGTGCGAAGTCTCCAGATAGACGATCTGATACTTCTCGCGCAACAGGGCGAAGATGCGATTTAATGTTTCAGCATCAAGAAAATTGATCGGATCTCCATTCCACTCCGAATTGATACGGTTGGAAATGATCAGCGTTGGTTTTGCAAACCCAATGGCACTGGACTGATAATGTTCTCTGTACGGAGTTGACGCAAACAGATTCCAGTCGAGCTGCCGACGATGGATATCGGCGTTCGGGAATCCGGCCTGCTGTAGTTTCTTTACATTTCCATAGCTGCGCGGCTCATCCATCTCATCATGCTGAGGCGAGAACCAATACAATGCCTTGGTGTCATAGCCAGACACGCTGCGCCGCAACAGGCCTTTTTGATGCAAATGCCAAGCCAACGGGATAGCCGAAAGCAACTCATAGCCGAACTCCGGCAATCCGCTGTAAATCGTGTATGTCCCGTCGTCATGTTTGGAAACATATGGAGGGATTTCTGGAATCTCCATTCCTCTTGAATGTTCATTCATAACGAAGTCCGATTTCGACCAATCCGATAGCGCTCACAGTCGAATATCCGCTGCTTCCAACGGCAGCACATGCTTCAGGTCGTACAGCACATGCTCCGGCTTGCCCAACTTGCGGATGTCCGCCGCGCCCATGGCCGTGAACTTGTCGTGGGCCACGGCCAGCACGATGCCGTCGTACGCGCCGGCCTCCGGCTGGCCGATCAGCGAGTACCCGTATTCGTGCTTCGCCTCTTCGGGATCCGCCCATGGATCGTAGATATCCACGTCCACGTCGTATTGACGCAGCTCGTCGATAATGTCAGCCACCTTTGTGTTCCGCAGGTCCGGGCAGTTTTCCTTGAAGGTCAGGCCCAGCATCAATACGCGCGCCCCTTGTACATGGATGCGCCGCTTGGTCATGGTCTTGACGAGTTGCGAGGCGACATAAGCCCCCATTGCATCGTTCAGGCGGCAACCAGCCAGCATGATCTCGGGGTGCAGGCCGATAGCTTGCGCCTTGTGGATCAGGTAATACGGATCGACCCCAATGCAATGTCCGCCCACCAGACCCGGACGGAAGGGCAGGAAGTTCCACTTTGTTCCCGCCGCTTCCAGCACCGCTTGGGTATCGATACCCATCTTGTTGAACACCAGCGCTAGTTCGTTGATGAGTGCTATATTGAGACCACGCTGGGTATTCTCGATGACCTTGGATGCTTCGGCCACGCGGATACTGGGGGCCTTGTGCGTGCCAGCGACGACGATTTCGCGATAGAGAGCGTCCACCACGTCAGCGACTTCGGGAGTAGAACCAGAAGTTACCTTCTTAATGGTGCTGACGCCTCGGTTTTTGTCGCCGGGGTTAATGCGTTCGGGGCTGTAGCCAACGAAGAAGTCCCGGTTGAATCTCAGGCCAGATACGCGCTCCAGCACCGGGACGCAGTCTTCTTCGGTCGCGCCGGGATAGACGGTGGATTCGTAGACGACGATGTCGCCGCGCTTGAGTACCGCGCCGATCGTTTCGCTGGCCTTGACCAGCGGTGTCAAGTCGGGCTGTTTATAGTCGTCGATCGGCGTTGGCACGGTGACGATGAACACGTTGGCCTGGGCCAAGTCTTCGGGTTGCGTGGTATAGCGCAACCGTCCGGCACGGGCCAGTTCGGCGTCGTCTACTTCCAGGGTGTGATCGTGCCCAGCTTGCAGGGCCCGGATACGCGCGGCATTGATATCGAAGCCGATGACAGGCCGTTTTTTCCCGAACTCGACGGCCAACGGCAATCCGACGTAACCGAGGCCGACAATAGCGAGCCGAATGCTGCTGTAAGAAATTTCCATGTCTGCGTGTGCCCATTCCAAATTGTCTTGAGTCTTGCTTCGCCCGGCGCCAAGATGACTCCTTGAGCCGGCAACGTTCTTCTCCGCTTCCCGGTTTGCCGGGGCGAGCCGCCTCGAACGCTCTCGGAATTGGGGAGGTTCAGGCTTGCCTCGCTGAATTCCCCCTTAGCCACCCAGATTCCATCCATGCTGAATGTCTTGACTACAGGTTCCGAGCATAGGCCGTCGGAACAGGGGATTGGCCGGCAACCATACAGGCGGATCGCGCCTATAATCCATAAGGCTCTGTATTCTATATGCCTCCCCGACCGTGCGGTGTCGCATCGGACCATTCGCGTTAACGGGTAGCTTGTCGCACGAAATCGCCATCGCCAGGTCAGTCGTAGTTGCGCGCCCAGTACAGGCCCTTCTCGCTGGGCTTGCTTGTCGCGATCGCGCGGATCGAGCGCTTCTTCCAGTATGTGCGCCAGAGTTCGATGACGGCTTTTTCCTCGGGGCGGCTGGCGTCATCCAGCACCACGTCCACTTCGTGCCGCGCAAAGTATTTGAACACCAGCGGAACCGCCGGATAGCGGGCATTGGGGCAGGTTGAGCCAGGCGGGCCGTCCACCAGCACCAGCACGCGCTTGGGCGGCGCGCCCAACTGCTTGGCAAGCGTGGCAAGCGTGGCATCGCAGTCGTAGTGCAGATAGTGCCCCGTGTCGTCCTGCCAATCCACCAGCGGTGCGTGGTTCAACGCCACCCATTCAAGCAGGCCCTGGGTTTCGAGCATGGCCTTGGTCTTGTTCAGATAGAGCTTGTCGTGCTCAAAAGTGCACACAGGACGGGGGGCGCGCACCGGCAGCGACTTCACGCCCTTGCTGGCCTTGGCCGCCCTGGGCAATGCCTCCGGTCGGCTAATCTTCAAGGTCCTGGCAAACAAGGCCGTGGAGGTACCGCTGCCGAACTCGATGATGAGATCGTGCCGGCGCTCGCGGATGTGTTCGATGAGAAAGAGGCCAATATCCGGACTGATAGGCCAACCGTGGAAATTCGAAAGACTGTCGCCGTTGCTTAGATAGTTCTGGATGGAGATGAAGTCTTCGATCTGCTTGACGCTGTTCGCCAGGCTTTTGTCGAAACTGGCACGCAACTGCTTTTCCACGTCATTGATGCTTTGCTGGCAAGCCTCCAACTGCTTGGACTGAGCTTGCTGCAACTGCTCCCGCAGCGCCTTCTGCGCCTGTTCGGATACCTGCTTCGCCTGATCTTCCGCCTGCCTGGCCGACCTGCTCGCCTCCTGATGTGCCTCCATCAGGTCCGCCTTTTCCTTTGCCCACGCCTCCTGCGCTGACTTGAGCTGCTCTTGCGCTTGCCGCAACTGCTCCTGCAACGCCTTCTGCGCCTGCTCGGATGCCTGCTTCGCCTGATCCGCCGCCTGCCTGGCCGACTCGCTCGCCGCCTGATAAGCCTGCTCGGCGGCCTTCAGCCGATGGGCAGTATCTCGGACATACAAAACATGCGCCAAGGCAGGGTGGCGCTCGGCCTGACCGTGTATGCAGCGCAGGCCGACCGCATGCAGCACCTGGTCCACCGCCTGTTGATCGGCCAGCAGTTCGGGGGACAGATCGCTGGCCACGCGCACCAAAGCCACGTCCAGTTGCGGCAACAGTTTCGCGCCGCCTTGCAGCAAGGCAGCGGCAGGCAGGCAATCCAACACTAGCCAGTTGATCTGCCCCCCGGCCTCGGCGTACAGGGCGTCCAGGGTGGTGGCGTCTTCGATAAGGGCGTCCTGCTCGGCACCCAGATGCGGCCACAGTTTTTGCAGGCTCTGGGCCGGCAGTAATCCGCTTTCGGCCGGGTTGCTGACACGATGGAAGGTTGCAGTTCCCGCCGCTGGAGCCACCACATCACGCCAGGAAGTCCAGCCGCCATCAGCGTCAAAGTTGCGCCGCAAGTTCCGATACTGGTGTTCGTCGCCTTCAACAAGGTGCACTGCCACACCGGCAGAGGCGACACCCCGACTTTGCAGCCATCGCACCCAGGAACCTTTGCCCGCGCCCGCGCCAACGAGCATCACCCCCTCAGGAGGCAGTACGACGCGCAGGACATCCAGCCACGCAGTCATGGGTAGCCGTTTGGTGTTGCCGATTTTCGCTTCGACCTGGTTCAACAGATTGCCTTTGTTCGCTCGCTCAGGAGGTATCACCGTATCGCTGATGGCCTTGATTATATGAACAAGTCTGCGCCTGCTGCAGGATCGACCCCGCCGGCTGGGCATGCGCGATGGCTTCCAGGCAGTTCCGATAGATCGCCTGATATTGGGCAGCCATCGCCACGGTGCTGCCATTACGGCCGGGGCCAGCCTGCCAACGACCGACTTCCGCGATGCGCTCGGCACGATCGCCTGGTTCGTCGGACAGGCGGATCAGCAACCCATATAGCGCCACCGGGTCGGTGGGAAATTCCAGCAACCACCCCCCACCCTGTTCACGTATCCGCTCCCCGACCGCACCGATGTCGATACCGACCACCGGCAAGCCAGCGGCCCAGCACTCGGTCAGCGTATGACAGTACGTCTCGGGCCAGATAGAAAGAACCGCGGCCAAGTCGGGAGCGATGGCCTCGACCCGATCAGCAAATTCCCCGCGATCATAGGCCCCATGTTCGATTACCAAATCTTCAAGTGCTGACGGGCTGTTTCCCAGCACATGCAATTCGATACGCCCCTCCACATCCAGAGCCTTGAGACCATGAACCAACTCAATGCCCTTGTGGACCGACAGGTTGCCAGGCAAGAGCACACGAAGCGGCCTGCCAAGCCGAGCCTGTACCGGCTCCGGCCCCGGCAGGAACCGTTCGAAATCCCGGCCATGAGGAATGATGTGAAAGTTGTCAGCTCGGGCGGCGACCCCGGGCAGCGCCTCGCAGATCAGCCGGCGCGCGGTTGGCGACGTCGTGACGAACGCCGACACTCCGGCCAACACCTGCTGCATGCGGCGCTGCCAATGCGCCAAACCGGCAGGGGTCATGGGCAATAGCGTCGGGTCGTGATGCCACAACGGGTTGGGCGCGTGACCAGGCACCCCAGACGCATGGAAAACCGCATCATTGTCCAGCAAATGCACGCTCGGGCAAACACAGTAGTAATCATGGAACGACATTACGACAGGGATACCTAGGCTACGTGCCGTTTCAACCAAGCCAAGCCCGTGCCAGACCAGATGCCGAACATGCATCAGATCGATCCCAAGCCGCAACAGCAATGCGCACACGGCCTGGTCGTACTCTAGGCTCACGTGACTGGCGAAACGCAACGGCTCGGACAGCGTGATGCGTTCGATCAGTTCATAGCCGTTCTCACCTGCACGCAGCAGCTCCAGCCTGTGGCCGTCGCTGGCCAATGCATAGGCGTCGAATCGGCCCGCAACGGCGCGCATCAGGTCGGCGTTGGTCTGCGGCGTCCCTCCTATGCGCGTCGATATCACGTACAGGATGCGCGGTTTCGGATGGTATCCGCCGGAGGCCAGACGCTGGAACTGACGCCCGATCCGGTAACGCGCCTCGATGAAACCCGGTGATACACTGATCGCGCGAATCGCCGCTTCGTAGTGCGGATGGCGTTCGCACACGCGCCTGAAACCGACCCCGGCCAAGGCGTCCCGACGCTCACTGAACGAAGCCGAGCGCCGGTGCCGTACGTAGACTGTCGGCTCCACCCAATGCGTCCAGCCAGCGGCAGCAGCCCGCATGCACAGATCGTTTTCCTCGCCATAGCCCTCCGGGAATGCGATCTCGTCGAAACCACCGACGGCATCGAGCATTGCACGCCGCATATACAGGCAGAAACCGTTGCCGGTCGGAACCTCGAATGGCTGGGCCGCTGTATCCTCAACGGCGCGAGCCAGCGCATCGCCATCGATCATCCCGGATGGCGGACGATTGCCGGGTGCAGGCACGGAGAATTCACCAGCCGCGTTGGACACTGCCGTTACCGTGCCAATACGCTCGTGGGCTGTAGCGGTTGCCTTGAGCCGGCGCAACCAGTGCGGTCCAACCACCGTGTCGCTGTTGAGCAGGACGACGTCGTCACGGCTTGCCAGCACTAGGCCGCAGTTCACCGTTCGCGTGTAGCCTAGGTTCTGCGCGTGGCGCTCGACCCGGATACCCAAGCATCCTTCCAGTCGTTGCAACAATTGCGCAATGCCGGGGTCGGTGCTGGCATCATCGATCACCAGCAGGCTGTCCTGTTCGCCGAAATGTGTATGTTCCAGCAACGCGTCCAGGCATTCGGCAACGGCTTCTACGGCATTGTGTACCGGGACGATCACCGTGCAGTGGACCCTGCGCAAATCGGTGACGGACGCCTCGCCAAGCGCACCCGGAGACGGCAGCATCGTTCGCCGCCCGAGCATCAGCCCGTAACGCAGGAAATGGTCTAGCGGCGCCAGCGGGGAAGCCGCGGCATCCACGTAACGCGCCCGATAGTAGTGCCCATCAAAACGCGCGGAGGTGTCGAAATCGCTCCTCAACGGTGAAGCCAGGTAGTGGACCAGGGGGTTGGTGTCATCGCCCGGTGACATGTGCACAGACTGGTAATAACGAGTATCGAAATAGGGATTCGGCAGGCGCCCTTCGCCAGCACCGTATTCGAGATAGTGCTGCAACGGCTCCATGCCAACCGACCGCACGTCGTCGTACGTCGCGAGGTAGTAGTCGGCATCGAACAATGCCGTATCGGCGATCATGGCTCGCTCTTTTTCAAATGGAGCCGGGACCGCATGCGGCGGCGGCGCGTCGATCCGGTAGCGCCGCCTGCCTTCGACGCGCCCAAACTGCAGGTAGTGAAGCAGCGGGTTCATGTCGGCAGCTGCGACATCAGGGTTGACCGACAGATAATGGTTACTGCTGAATTCAGGCCCGGGATCCAGGTCAGCGCTGGCGCCAGCGCTCAGGTAGTGGGCGATAGCATCTTCGATCGTCGACACGCCCGGGTGTCTACGCAGGTACCAGTCAAGATCGAAGAGGCCGCTGTCCACGACCATGGCAATGTCGTCCGCGGAAGGATTCATGCCTGTTCCTTCTCCGCTGTGCCAAGCCCGATCGCATCCAGATGTGGGCCGAGACGGGTTGCCCAGCCATGAGTCTTGGAAAACGCTTCAAACCGTTCGCGTGGCGGTCGACCGTCGGCAAGGCAATCCGATACTGCCGCGATGGAAGTCTCCGTATCGGTCGCCAAGGTCAACAAGCCCGGCACCGGCTCGATGTTGGGTACTGCGGTTACGACCACGGGCACGCCATTGGCCAAGTAAACGTACGCCTTGAGTGGGTTCATATGACGGGTCAATTCCATTCGCCGGTGCGGAATAAGACCCACGTCGAAACCCGACAGCCAGGCACCAAGCCTATCGTAAGGCACCACTCCGGGCATGCGGACGTTCGGATAGCGCAGCAACGATTTCACTTCCGGGTTCGCATGAGTCGAGCCAACAAGCACCAGTCGGCAATCGGGGAACGTCTCGGCGAGCCTGGACAGGAGCGGAATGTCAATCTTGGCCTCTAGATTGCCGACGAAGTCGAGCGTGCACCCCACGAAAGCCAAGTGTTCACGCAACGCGTCGTCTGCATCGTCGATTACCGGCTTTCGATAGCACAGAAAATACGAACTCACCATGAAATCATAATAATACTCCTGCTCAAAAGCATCTAGCAGGTCCATGCGCACCGTGATGGGGCGAGTGAACTGGCTGGCAGGTCGGCTCCGCGTCGCCACGATCCTCTTGGTCGCCTGCAGCCCCCACCAATCACAGGCTCGCCTATCCACCCTGGAAAAACACCTCATCCAAGGGCTTGAGCAGATAGCAGCTGTCGTTGACCAACAGCACTCCGTCGCACCTGCCAATCTCGTCCCAACCAATGTCCAAGCTGGATCTCCTGCAGACCCAGCCGACCAATCACCTTCCAAACCTGCAAATAGATTCCCATATCCGTCAAAAAAGTTTTCCGATTATGTATCGCCATCCCGAACGGCGCGCATTGTTGCCAGGAAATGGGCGTATTTCTGCTCGGCAGGGCTACCTCGCATGATGCTTTGGCGCGACCGATTCAGACGGATAAAACATCAAGCGGAAACTCCACTTTGACGCACCATCCGACTCCATGCCGCTGACAACCACTCTACGGAAGGCTGCTCGGAATACACAAATACAGCTTGCGCACTTTGTATTGAAATATTCCAGGCAGATTCTCATACTCATCTTAAATACAAACCGCTTAGCCCTCATCGCAGATCATTGCGTCTGCCGCACCTGCTACGGCAATTCATGCATCACACCCGCCGCCAGCCGTAAACTGGTGCCGGCAATGCCATCCGGATCTCCGCCAAGCACCCTGAAGTCCTTGCCGAGATCCCAGATCCGCAAAGCTCCGGGCACCATCACCTCGGCACGGAAGCCGCATTCGCCTTGGCTCAGGCCCAGATGGCCGACCACATCCGGACGACTGACCCGTTCGTAGCTCTCGGCCAGATAACGCTGGCCATCAACCTGCAGGGCAAGGCCCTTTGGCAGGGCGCCCTCGGTGTCAACCATCCAGCCTTTAACCAGGAATCGACCATCGCCTTGGGCGATGACCGATTCGACTACCCCGTATGTGCGCGCGGCAGTCTCAGCCTGACTGCCGCCCCCTCCCTCTGCCAACATGGCATCGGCATGAGGATTCTCACGCAACTCGGCAAGTAATTCATGATAGCGACGTAGTGAGGACACGATGTCACCCGCATGGATCAACCTGCCACCTTCCAGCACAATGCCCTTGTTGCAAATGTCACGCAACAGGCCGACGCTATGGCTAGCCAAGACCACGACCTTGCTGCCGCCGACACGACTGCGCATGCGCTCCTTGGCTTGGGCCATGAAATTGGCATCACCGGTGCCCACCCATTCATCCATCAACATAATGTCATGCTGTACGGAAGTGGAAATAGCAAAGCCCAGGCGCATACGCTGCCCAGACGAGAGCGTACGCAGTAGATGATTGGCCTTGTGGGCTAACCCGGCAAACTCCAGGATGCTTTCCATCTGCGCCTTCAGCAATGCGGATTTCATGCCCATCGCAACACCACGCAGGATGATGTTTTCCCGCACAGTAGCGTAACCGTTGAAACCCAGCGCCATGTTTAACAGCGCCTGGCAGCTTCCGAATATTTCGATAGAGCCATTGGTGGGCCGATATACACCATTGAGAACACGTAACAAGGTGCTTTTACCGGCGCCGTTGCGGCCGAGAATGGCCAAACGATCACCCTCGCCTATATCCAGCGATACGCTGTCCAGAAGCTTCACCAGCCGGCGCTGCGGCGGACTGAACGCAGCGTTGCGGAACAGGCTCCCCCACCCTTTGACTTCGTGCTCACGCTGAAAATAGGCCGGAACTTCCAAACTCAGGTTGCGAACGCGTATATGCACACTCATACCGTCATATCCACAAGGGTACGTAACGTGCATAACGGCGATAGAGGAAACCAGCCAACAGGAGACCTATGACGGTACTTATCCCGATAAACCACAATGTTAGCGGTTCGACCGGATCTCCCATGATCGGATTGCGGAACAGCGAAACGTAGTGGAAAAAAGGATTGAAGCGCATTAAATGACCGCGGATGCTATCCACCGGTATCGATTCCGGGTACCAGATGATTGGCGTCAGCAGAAACAGGAAGATTGACGCTTGTCCGATCAATTGCCCGAAATCTGGGAAGCGCGCGCCCACCAGCGAGAACACCACACTTATCCAAAGCGCATTCACGTAGATCAGAAATGCCGCCACCGGGGCTAGCGCCAAGCCCAGCCATGACACCTGACCGAATAGCACAAGCGCCACCGTGGTGATCGGCAGATAGGCACAAAAATCGAAACACGACTTCGCTAGTGCCTCCAGCAGGTAATCGGTCATGCGCACCCGGCCATCCATGATGAACGAACTGCTGGCATTGAAGATGTTCGCACTTCCAATCACCGTCGACATAATGGTGCGAAAAATCATCGCGCCAAGCGCGATATGCGCCGCGAATTCGGAGATCGCCCTGCCGTACAGGCTGGCAAAGAAAGAACCAAGCCCGAACACATAGATCAAGGCCGGCGTCATCAACCAAAGCACCCCCAGACGCGACTTGCGTGCGCGCACCAAAATATCCAACCAGCTAGATAGCGCCCAGAACTCCGGATTGCGCAGACTTTGCCAAAGATCGTGCCAGAACATCCCCGAACTACTGTTGCTACCAGCATGCGAGATCGTCATATTCTGCTCGATCGTCACGACAGCGTGCCCTCCAGGTCGGAGCACAGGTCGCCAACATCCTCCACCCCCACGCTCAGCCGCACCAGTCCGTCGGTAATGCCGAGGCGATGGCGGCGTTCGGGGGGGACGGAGGCGTGGGTCATGACGGCGGGGTGGTTGACCAGGCTTTCCACGCCGCCGAGGGATTCGGCCAGGGTGAAGATCTCGAGTTTCTCGCAGAATGTGCGCGCGGCGTCGAATCCGCCTTTCAGCACGATCGAGATGATGCCGCCATAGCCCTGCATCTGCCGGCCGGCCAATGCGTGCTGCGGATGCGATTCCAGACCCGGATAGATCACTTTCTCGATGGTCGGCTGATCCTGCAGCCATTCGGCCAGCGCCAGTGCGTTTTCGCAGTGCGCCTTCATGCGCAGGTGCAGGGTCTTCAGACCGCGCAGGGCAAGGAAGCTGTCGAACGGTCCCTGCACGGCGCCGGCCGAGTTCTGCAGGAAGGCCATCTGCTCGGCCAGCTCCGCGTTGTCGCCGACCACGGCGATGCCGCCAACCATGTCGGAGTGACCATTGAGGTATTTGGTTGCCGAATGCACCACGATGTCGGCGCCCAGCGCCAGCGGCTGCTGCAGCATCGGCGAGGCGAAGGTGTTGTCGACCACGACCAGCAGGCCATGCCGATGGGCGATGGCGGCGACCGCTTCGATGTCGACGATTTTCAGCATCGGGTTGGTCGGGGTTTCCACCCAGACCATGCGCGTTTGCGGGGTGATTGCGGCCTCGAAAGCGGCCAGGTCGGTCAGGTCGACGAAAGCGAAATCCAGGCCGGCGCTGCGTCGGCGCACACGCTCGAACAGGCGGTAGCTACCACCGTAGAGGTCGTCCATCGCCACGACATGGCTGCCGCAGTCCAGCAGCTCCAGCACGGTCGCGGTGGCGGCCATGCCGGAGGCGAAGGCGAATCCGCGGCTGCCGCCTTCCAGCGCGGCCACGCAACGCTCGTAAGCGAAGCGGGTCGGGTTGTGGGTGCGCGAGTATTCGTAGCCCTGGTGCACGCCCGGACTGCGCTGCGCATAGGTCGAGGTCGCGTAGATCGGCGGCATGACCGCGCCGGTGGCCGGGTCGGGCGCCTGCCCGGCATGGATGGCCAGGGTGCCCGGGGCCAGCCTGCGGGCCGGACCGGATCCGTTTGCGTCGTCGTCTGACATGAAAACTTCCTGATTCAATTGGCCGATTTTATCAGCGTCGGCTGAACGCATTTTCGCGGCTTACTGCACCCGCCGCCGCAGGTAGTTCAGCAGGTCGATCCGGGTGATCAGGCCGAGGAAGGCCTCACCGTCCATGACGATGGCGACCTGACCGCGGTCGAACACCGGCAGCAGCGCCTCGACCGGCGACTTGACGTCCAGCCGGTCCAGCTTGCTGACCATGGCGGTGGAGACCGGGTCGCGGAAACGCGCCTCGTCGCCGTAGACGTGCAGCAGCACGTCGCTCTCGTCGACGATCCCGACCAGGGTCTCGCCTTCCATCACCGGCAGCTGCGACACGTCGTACAGTTTCATCCGCTGGTAGGCGGTGGTCAGCAGGTCGTTGGGGCCGACCACCACGGTGTCGCGCTGGGTGTAGGGGCGCAGGATCAGGTCACGCAGGTCGCCATGGTGCGGGCGCTCGATGAAGCCGTTGTCCAGCATCCAGTAGTCGTTGTACATCTTGGACAGGTACTTGTTGCCGGTATCGGGGACCAGCACCAGCACCTTCTTCGGCACAGTCTGCTCGCGACAATACTTCAGCGCCGCCGCCAGCAGGGTACCGGTGGACGAACCGCCGAGGACGCCCTCCTTCGCCAGCAGTTCGCGCGCGGTGCGGAAGCTTTCGGCGTCGCTGATCGCGTAGGCCTTCTTGACCCGGCTGAAGTCGGAGATCGACGGCAGGAAGTCCTCGCCGATGCCTTCCACCAGCCAGCTGCCGGACTTCTCGCTCAGGGTGCCTTCGTTGATGTACTCGGCCAGGATCGAGCCGACCGGATCGGCCAGCACCAGCTCGGTCTGCGGCGAGTGCTCGGCCAGACAGCGCGACAGTCCGGTCATGGTGCCGGAACTGCCGCAGCCGAACACGATAGCGTCCACGCCGCCGACACCGGCCATCTGCCGCAGCAGTTCCGGGCCGGTGCCGAACTCGTGCGCGGCCGGGTTGTCCGGGTTGCCGAACTGGTTGATGAAATACGCCCCCGGCGTCTCCTCGGCGATCCGCGCGGCCAGATCCTGGTAGTACTCGGGATGGCCCTTGGCCACGTCCGAGCGGGTCAGCACCACCTCGGCACCCATCGCCTTCAGGTTGAAGATCTTCTCCCGACTCATCTTGTCCGGAACCACCAGGATCAGCTTGTAGCCCTTCTGCTGGGCGACCAGAGCCAGGCCGATGCCGGTATTGCCGGCGGTACCCTCGACCAGGGTGGCGCCCGGCTGCAGGTCGCCGCGGCGCTCGGCCGCCTCGATCATCGACAGCCCGATGCGGTCCTTGATCGAGCCGCCGGGGTTGGCGCTTTCCAGCTTCAGGTACAGCTCGCAGGGTCCGGCCTCCAGGCGCCGGGCGCGGATGACCGGGGTCTGGCCGATCAGTTCCAGGACGGAAGAATGGACACTCATGCCGGGACAATCACCTAGGAATACGAATGCCGGCGATTATCGCATTGCCGGCCGCCAACCCCGAATGCGAAAGCCCGCCTTGGGGCGGGCTTCGGGGAGGGACGGGAGGCGGCGACCGACGAGGAAGGCCGCCACCTCCCGCTTGGGAAGTCCTCGGGGGGAGGTCAATGCAGGGTGGTGTCGTAGATCTGAAGCAGCCGCTCCTTGGCGGCGAGCTTTTCGCGCTTCATCTGTCCCAGGGTGGTGTCGTCGATGGGCAGCACGCCGAGTTCGGCGTCGGTCACTTTCTTGTTCAGCTCGCTGTGGCGCTGGTACAGCCGCTTGAATTCGGGGTTGGACTTGATCAGTGCGTCGATCTCGGACTGCGGTTGGCCTTCGAACATGTCGGTCCTCCTGTTGCGGAAATGCGAACGCCCCGGCCTGGCGGGCTCGGGGCGTTGGTGGGCTGGAGGGGGCTGGACATCGACACCCGGCGTCCTGCGGCGGACCTTGCCGCCGGGGACACGCTCCCGGACTGCTGGCGTTGGCGTCATCGTCCCGACTCTCCAGTGGGTCAAGCGATCAGGCTGAGCGCTTGGTCTTCGACCCTACTCCCTTGCCGGAAGGGCGGCAAGGCCCTTTCCAAGCCGCTGATTTGGCGACGGAATTTCCGCCCAGCCCAACGCGGCCGGAGCCCCCCGGAAAGCCACAAGACTTCGTTCAACCTATTGAATTCAAACGATAAATCAGGGCGCGACGACCACTTCCACCATCCGGCTTCCGCTGGCACTGCCCTTGCCGCTGGCCTTCAGCCGCGATTTGCCCACGCCGGCCGTCACCAGCGCATCCCGTACCGCATTGGCGCGCGCCTGCCGCTGGTCGGAACCGCCATAGCCCAGGATCTGCGCCCTGGCCTTGGGCATGGCCTGCAGGTAGGCGGCCAGCGCCGCGGCGTCGGCCTCGCCCCGGGAGGTCAATCGCGCACCATTACCCTCGAAGGCCTCGGCGCCCAGGGTAAAGACCTCGCCACCGCCGTCGAACTTCGAGGCCGGCAGCTTGCGCCCGGACACCAGCTCGGCCTCCTGCCGCGCCAGTTCGGCCTCCTTGCGGCGCGCGGCGCTGAGCTTGGCCGCCTGCTGCCCGGCCACCGTGGTCAGGGTGCTCTCGACCGCCTCGCGTGCCCGGCCCTCGGCTTCGGCCTCGGCGCGCAGGCGTTCGATCTCCTCGTTCTGGATCAGCGCCTGCATGCGCAGCCGCTCGGCCTCCTGCAGTGCGCGCGCGGCTTCGCGCCGGCTGGCTTCGACCAGCAATTCGCTGCGGCGGCGCTCCAATGCCTCCAGTTCCGCCTGCATCTCCGCGGTACGGACGGCGACCTCGGCAATCTCCACCCGCCGTTCGGCGATGTACAGGGCATTGTCGCGGTCGCTGCGGCGCGCTTCGGCCAGCGCCTGCACTGCCTGTTGTGCATGCAGGCGCTCGTAGGCTGCCTGCTGTGCCTGCGCCGGATCGGCGGACAGGCTCGCCAGCCGCTGCTGCAGGCGGGTCACGTCGGGGTTTTCCGCCGCCATCGCCGGCATGGCGGCCACGACCGCCAGCCACAGCAGGGCACGGCGCAGGGTCGCGACGATCATGGCGTCGCCCCCGAATCCAGCTTGCGCTGCAGTTCGGCGATTTCCCCGCGACGCTGCGCCAGACGCGCTTCGACCGTGGCGGCTTCGCTGCGCGCGTGCGCCAGATCGGCATCGGCGGCGGCGCGGGCGGCGATCATCGGCGCGGCGCGGCGCTGGCTGCGATTGCCGGCGGCGGCGGCCTGCGCCTGGCTCAGGGCCTGGCGCGCCGAGGCCAGCAATTCCGGCGCGTACTGGTCGGCATCGGCCTGGCCGGCACGCTCCACCGCTTGTTCGGCCTGCTGCAGCTCCGGAACCGTCTGCGCCCGCACGGGTGTGACCGCGAGCACGGCCAGGCACGCCAGCAGCGCGGCCAATGCGTACTCCATGCTGTTGAAGTGTGAGAAGCTTAAGCGCATCGAATTGCCATATGGTGTCGGGGAAGCGGCATCATTGTCGGAAGCCTGCCCCGGACATGCAACGCGGGGCATCAACGCAGTGGGGAGTATCGTGTATGGACATCGGCTATTTCCTGAAGCTGATGACGGAAAAGAACGCCTCGGACATGTTCCTGACCACCGGGGCGCCGGTCTACATCAAGATCGAGGGCCGGCTGTACCCGCTGGGCAGCACCGGATTGCCGGCCGGCATGGTCAAGAAGATCGCCTATTCGCTGATGGAGGAATGGCAGATCCCGCAGTTCGAGCGCGAACTGGAGCTGAACATGGCCGTGGCCCTGCCCGATGCCGGCCGCTTCCGGGTCAACGTGTTCAAGCAGCGCGGCGAAGTCGGCCTGGTGGTGCGCGCGATCCGCAGCGTGATCCCCAGCATCGAGGAGCTGAACCTGCCGCAGGTGCTGAAGGACATCATCATGACCCCGCGCGGGCTGGTGCTGCTGGTCGGCTCGACCGGCTCGGGCAAGTCGACCTCGCTGGCCTCGATGATCGACTACCGCAACAGCAACACCACCGGGCACATCCTCACCATCGAGGATCCGATCGAATACCTGCACAAGCACAAGCAGTCGATCGTCAACCAGCGCGAGGTCGGCCTGGACACCCACGCCTTTCACAACGCGCTGAAGAACGCCATGCGCGAAGCGCCTGACGTGATCCTGATCGGCGAGATCCTCGACGCCACCACGATGGAGGCGGCGATCTCGTTCGCCGAAACCGGTCACCTGTGCCTGGCCACCCTGCACTCCAACAACGCCGACCAGGCGATCGAGCGCATCCTGAACTTCTTCCCCGAAACCGCGCACAAGAACGTGCTGATGAACATCGCCCTGAACCTGCGCGCGGTGGTTTCGCAACGACTGGTCAAGGGCAAGGACGGCCGCCGCCTGCCGGCGGCCGAAGTGCTGATCAACACGCCGATGATCCGCGACCTGCTGCGCCGCGGTCAGGTCCACGAGATCAAGCAGGCGATGGAGGAATCGCTGGAGGAAGGCATGGAGACCTTCGACCAGTGCCTGTTCCGGATGGTCAAGGAAGGCAGGATCGAGCAGGAAGAGGCGCTGCGCGCGGCCGACTCGCGCGACGGCCTGGCGCTGAAGTTCCGCCTGTCCGAAGGCTCGCAGGGCGCCCACGACCCCTACGCCGACGTGTATTCACCCAACCCGGCGCCGGGCATCACCCACGGTTTCGGCTGAGCCGCCGGCTCAGGCGGGCGGCGCGTCGGGCTGGTTTTCCGGTCGCGCCGCCTCGAAGGCCGGCAACGCCAGGCAAGCCTGCTCGATCCGCACCAGGGTCGGCCACGACACCAGGTCCATGCCGAAGCGGCGCGCGTTGTACAGCTGCGGCACCAGGCAGCAATCGGCCATGCCCGGCGTCTGTCCGTGGCAGAAATCGCCGGTCCCCGGATCCTCGACCAGCAGCGCTTCCATCGCCGCCAGCCCGCTCTGCATCCAGTGCCGGGCCCAGCCGTCGCGGGCCGTGTCGTCGATTCCGATCTCGCGCTGCAGGTACTGCAGCACCCGCAGGTTGTTCAGCGGATGGATGTCGCAGGCGACCAGCTGCGCCAGCGCGCGCACCCGCACCCGCTCGCGCGCGGTCGCCGGCAGCAGCGGCGGCGCCGGGAACACTTCGTCGAGGTATTCCAGGATCGCCAGCGACTGCAGCAGGGTGCGATGCCCGTGCTGCAGGGTGGGTACCAACTGCTGCGGATTCATCGCCGCGTAGTCGGGATCGTGCTGGCGGCCGCCGTCCTGCAGCAGGTGCACGGGCGCAATGCCGTAGTCCAGGCCCTTCAGGTTCAGGCCGATCCGCACGCGATAGGCGGCGCTGGAACGCCAGTAGGAATGCAGGGTGAGCGGTTCGTTCATCGTGTCTCCTCGTGTCGCCGCGCCGCCGCCACTTTCGACATCCGACCTTGACTGCCGGCGACGGCAGCGTCGGTCCCGAACCGCCCCCGCCGCGCGTCAGTCGACCGGCGGTGCGATCCGCTGCTCGATCGCGCCGAAGATGTCGGTGCCGTCGCGGTCCCGCATCTCGATCCTCACCACGTCGCCATACTTCATGAACGGGGTCCGCGGGGTGCCGTGCTCCAGCGCTTCCACGGTGCGCTTCTCGGCGAAGCAGGATGCGCCCCGACCGGTGTCCTGATTGGCGATGGTCCCCGAACCAACGAGGGTTCCGGCCGAAAGCGGCCGGGTCTTGGCCGCATGCGCGACCAGCTGGGCGAAGTCGAACTGCATGTCCTCGCCAGCCTCCGGCGCGCCGAACCACTCGCCGTTGATGTGGGTGACCAGCGGCAGGTGCAGCTTGTTGCCGCGCCAGTCCGCGCCCAGCTCGTCCGGGGTCACGAACACCGGCGACAGCGCCGAGCGCGGCTTGGATTGCAGGAAACCGAAGCCCTTGGCCAGTTCGGCCGGGATCAGGTTGCGCAGCGAGACGTCGTTGACCAGGCCGACCAGACGGATATGCCCGGCCGCCGCCTGCGCATCGGCCGCCATCGGCACGTCGTCGGTCACCACCACGATCTCCGCTTCCAGATCGATGCCGTAGTCCTCGCTGGGCACGCGCACCGGATCACGCGGGCCGTAGAAGCTGGCGCTGGTGGCCTGGTACATCAACGGGTCGGTGTAGAAGCTTTCCGGCACCTCGGCACCGCGCGCACGGCGCACGCGTTCGACATGCGGCAGGTAGGCGCTGCCGTCGACGAATTCGTAGGCACGCGGCAGCGGCGCGGCGAAGGCGCCGAAATCCGCAGCGAAGGCGCCTTCGGCGGTGCCGGCATTCAGCGCATCGGACAGCGCCTGCAGCCGTGGCGCGGCCTGATCCCAATCCTCCAGCGCGCGCTGCAGGGTCGGCGCGATGCCGTCGGCACGTACCGCACGGGACAGGTCGCGCGACACCACCACTAGGGTGCCGTCGCGGCCGCCTTGTTTCAGGGATCCGAGTTTCATCGAGGGCTCCGGTTGTCGGCTGCGGATTATTGTTTCAATTGTAACTAAATATCCGGACGTTGTGGTTCGTCGCCCTGGAAGCCGCCGCCGCGATAGGTCAACACCAGGGTATCGCGGTAGCCGTACTCGCCCAGCGGCTGGATCGGGGTCGATTCGTGGATCATGCGGACGTCGTCCAGCAGCATCAGCGACCACGGCTCCCGCAGGGTGAAACGCTGCCCGTCCGGGCCGTCGGCCTGGAACACCCGGGTTTCCCCGCCCTTGATGTCGTGCCGGCCCACCAGGATCACCGCGACGAAATCGACCCCGTCGCGGTGCGCGCCTTCCGGCGTCGGGCGGCCAATGCCGTCGGTGGTGTCGATCCGGAACTGGTGCGCTTCCACGTACCAGGACCGGGCGCCCTTGATCGCCGAGCACACTCCGCCCAGGGCCGTTAGCAGCCCGGTCCAGGCCGGTTGCGCCACCAGCGCCGGCCGGATCGGCTCGAACCAGCGCTGCATGCCGCCGTGCAGGGCGTTGTAGTCCAGCGACTGCCAGTGCGCCCGGTGCGGCGCCAGCGCGACCACATCGCCGTCGACCACGAAGCAGGAGTGCCGCCGCTGCCGGTAGCGGCCGCCGTCCTTCAGGTAGGGGTCGGGCAGCAACTCGTCCCAGTACGGGCGCCAGGCTTCGAAATCGGCCACCTCCACCCCGGCCAGCGCGGCCAGCCCCGCGGCCGGCAATACCGCATAACCGCGATCGCGCATGGCGCCGGCCAGACCGGCCGGCGAACTGGCGGGGGGAACGAAACTGGCGACCATGGGGCCTCCGCAGGTGGCCGGCACCGGGCCGGAAAAGCAAAAACCCGCGCGTGGCGGGCTTTTGCGGGTCGAGCCGGACAAGGTTCGGACCTTGTCCTCGAATTGGCAGCCCCGGAAGGATTCGAACCTCCGAATGCCTGAGTCAGAGTCAGGTGCCTTACCGCTTGGCGACGGGGCTGTGGAACAACGCTTGCAACAGCCGGATGGCGATTGTACCGCCACCCGGAATCCAATGCGAAATCAGCGCTTGGAGAACTGCGTGGCGCGACGGGCCTTGTGCAGACCGACCTTCTTGCGCTCGACCTCGCGGGCGTCGCGGGTCATGAAGCCGGCCTTGCGCAGTTCGATCTTCAGCGTCTCGTCGTATTCGACCAGCGCGCGGGCGATGCCCAGGCGGATGGCGCCGGCCTGGCCGGTGGTGCCGCCACCGATGGTGGTCGCGACGACGTCGAAGGTGTCGGTGTTCTTGGTCAGCTCGAGCGGCTGGCGCACGATCATGCGCGCGGTCTCGCGACCGAAGAACTCGTCCAGCGGACGGCCGTTGACGGTGATGTTGCCGCTGCCCTTGCGCAGGAACACGCGGGCGGTGGACGACTTGCGACGGCCGGTGCCGTAGTTTTGCGTGATAGCCATGATTGCCTCAGATCTCCAGCGGCTGCGGCTGCTGGGCAGCGTGCGGATGTTCGGAACCCTTGTACACCTTGAGCTTGCGGTACATCTGCCGTCCCAGCGGGCCCTTCGGCAGCATGCCCTTGACCGCGATCTCGATCACGCGCTCCGGGTGGCGCTCCAGCGCCTGGGCCAGGGTCTCGGTCTTCAGGTTGCCGATGTAGCCGGTGAAGCGGTGGTACTTCTTGTCGGCCAGCTTGTTGCCGGTCACGGCGATCTTCTCGGCGTTGACCACCACGAGGTAGTCGCCGGTATCGACGTGCGGGGTGTAGACGGGCTTGTGCTTGCCGCGCAGGCGGCGGGCCAGCTCGGTGCTCAGACGACCCAGCGTCTTGCCGGCGGCGTCGACGAGATACCAGTCGCGCTGGACGGTCTCGTTCTTGGCGGTAAAAGTGGACATGGCGAACTCGGGTTCTCTAGGGATACATGGTCGGGCGGATTCCGGCGGGCTTGCCCCGGCGGAACTTTGCCACGCGTTGTGGAACGAAAAAGAGACGGGATTATACGGGTCGCAGCCAGCGCAGGCAAGCCTGCACCCCGCCGCTGGCGGCACGGCGCCGGAAGCGCGACCATAAGCCCTGTCCTCCCCCGCATCCGTCCGACCATGACCACCGCCCGCCGCCTGCAGCCCGCCGATGTCCTGTTGATCGAAGCCCAGCGGGCGCTGGAAACCGTGTTCGGCAACCCGCCCGCACAACGCCCCAACCCGGCCGCGCAGACCCCGGACGTGGAACTGGACGCCCCCGCCCGCCGCCACGCCGCCGGCCTGATGCGGATCAACCACGTCGGCGAGATCTGCGCCCAGGGCCTGTATTTCGGCCAGGCCGCCGTCGCCCGCGAGCCGGAAACCAAGCAGCACCTGCTGGAAGCCGCGCAGGAGGAAACAGACCACCTGGCCTGGTGCGCCGACCGCCTGCGCGAGCTGGACAGCCGCCCCAGCCTGTTCAACCCGCTGTGGTACGCCGGCAGCTACGCCCTCGGCGCGCTGGCCGGCCTGCGCGGCGACGGCTGGAACCTGGGCTTCGTGGTCGAGACCGAGCGCCAGGTCGAAGCCCATCTCGACGAGCACCTGCAGACCCTGCCCGAAGCCGACCTGCGCAGCCGCGAGATCCTGCGGGTGATGAAGGACGACGAGGCCCGCCACGCCGACAATGCCGAACAGGCCGGCGCGCGCGTGCTGCCGCCGCCGATCCCGGCCCTGATGGCCACCGCGTCGAAGCTGATGAAGGCGGTCGCCTACCGGATGTAGGAACGAGTGGAGAGGAACGAGAAACGAGTGGAGAGGAGCGAGAAGTGAGGAGTGAGCGGGACTGAATACTCTCGCGACGATCCGCTGCCACTCACTCCTCACTTCTCTTCACTCGTTTCTCGTTCCTCGCCCCCCGCCTCAATCCATCAGGTTGCGGCCGTGGTACAGCTCCTCGATCTCGCGCTTCAGCCGCGCTTCGATCTTCATCCGTTCCTTGAACGACAGGTTGCGCGCCTTCTCCTCGAACAGGTAGTTGTCCAGGTCGAAGTCCTTCATGTGCATCTTGGTGTGGAACAGGTTCTCCTGGTACACGTTGACGTCGAGCATCTCGTAGCGCGCCTTGATGTTCTTGTGCAGGAAATCCTGGATCGAATTGATCTTGTGGTCGATGTAGTGCTTCTTGCCCTTGATGTCGCGGGTGAAGCCGCGCACCCGGTAGTCCATGATGACGATGTCGGACTCCAGGCTCTCGATCAGGTAGTTCAATGCCTTCAGCGGCGAGATCACCCCGCAGGTGGCCACGTCGATGTCGGCGCGGAAGGTCGCGATGCCGTTGTCCGGATGGGTTTCCGGATAGGTGTGCACGGTGATGTGCGACTTGTCCATGTGCGCGACCACGGCGTCGGAGATGATCTCCTTGCCGGCCTGGCGCTTGTCGATCACCGGCTCCTCGGAAATCAGGATCGTCACCGAGGCGCCTTGCGGGTCGTAGTCCTGGCGCGCGATGTTGAGGATGTTGGCGCCGATGATCTCCGCCACGTCGGTCAGGATCTGGGTCAGGCGGTCGGCGTTGTATTCCTCGTCGATGTACTCGATGTAGCGCTGGCGCTCGTCCTCGGACACGGCGTAGCACACGTCGTAGATGTTGAAGCTGAGGGCCTTGGTGAGATTGTTGAAGCCCTGCAGGCGCAGGCGCGGCAGTGGTTTGACCACGGCAGTCGTTCCCTCGTGGGAGTGGGGTGGCGATGTGAGTCGCGAGGGGCGCGATTATGGGGCAATTGCCGCGACAGTGGTATGTCCGCTGGCCGGTGTTTGCCGTTCGGCACGTATTCAGACTAAGCTCGACCGCATTCCCTCGCCCGATACGGTTCATGCTCGCAAGCCATCCCACCCTTCCGCGCCCGGCCGACAGCCCGCTCACCCCCGACGCCGGCTGCATCGACCGCTTCCTCGCGCACTGCCATCGCCGCCGCTACCCGGCCCGGGCCGACGTGTTCCGTCCCGGCGATCCGGCCGGCACGCTGTACTACGTGGTCAGCGGATCGGTCAGCATCATCGCCGAGGAGGACGAGGACCGCGAACTGGTGCTGGGCTACTACGGTTTCGGCGAGTTCGTCGGCGAGATGGGGTTGTTCATCGAATCCGACCGCCGCGAGGTCACCCTGCGCACGCGCACCCAGTGCGAGCTGGCCGAGATCGGCTACGAGCGCATCCAGCAGCTGTTCACCGGGGTCCTGGTCAACGACGCGCCGAAGCTGCTGTACGCCATCGGCACCCAGCTCTCCAAGCGTCTGCTCAACACCAGCCGCAAGGCCAGCCGGCTGGCTTTCCTGGACGTCACCGACCGCATCGTGCGGACCCTGTACGACCTGGCCCAGGAGCCGGAGGCGATGAGTCATCCGCAGGGCACCCAGCTGCGCGTCTCGCGACAGGAGCTGGCGCGCCTGGTCGGCTGTTCGCGGGAAATGGCCGGGCGTGTGCTGAAGAAACTGCAGGCTGACGGGCAGCTGCACGCACGCGGCAAGACCGTGGTCCTGTACGGCACGCGCTGAGGATCGCCGCTAACGCCGGGCTAACAACTGCCCGCGCCGCCTTCGGTAAAACGAAAAGCCCTCTCCCTGGAATTGCGGATGGAATTCGGCAATGAATTCTACTGGTTCATCCTGATCGGACTGGCGGCGCAGCTGGTCGACGGCGCCTTGGGCATGGCCTTCGGCCTGATCTGTTCCTCGGTACTGCTGAGCATGGGCCTGCCGCCGGCGGCGGTCAGCGCCAGCGTGCACGCGGCCGAGGTGGTGACCACCGGCGTCTCCGGCGCCTCGCATGCGTATTTCCGCAACATCGACTCGCGGCTGTTCTGGCGGCTGACCGTCTCCGGCGCGGTCGGCGGCGCCATCGGCGCCTATGTGCTGACCCGCCTGCCGGGCGAAGCCATCCGTCCTTTCATCTATCTCTACCTGCTGGTGCTGGCGGTGCTGATCCTGCTGCGCTCGGTAGGACGGCTGGTGCCGAAGCAGGAGGTGAAACGGGTGCCGGTGCTGGGCTTCTTCGCCGGCCTGCTCGACGCCACCGGCGGCGGCGGCTGGGGGCCGCTGGCCACCTCCACCCTGCTCGCCCGCGGCGGCACGGCACGCACCACCATCGGCACGGTCAATGCCGCCGAATTCGTCGTCACCCTGGTGGTGTCGGCGACCTTCTTCATGACCATCGGTCTGCAGCACATCGAAATCGTGCTCGGCCTGCTGGTCGGCGGCGTGATCGCGGCTCCGCTGGCGGCCTGGTTCGTGCGTCACGTGGCCGAACGGGTGGTGCTGAAGGTGGTCGGGGTGCTGGTGATGGCGATCAGCCTGTACCAGATCGGTCGGGCCTGGCTGTTCTGAGCGCCTGCGGCTACGATCTTTCCCACCCGTCCCCGCAAGGACCGCACGATGCAATGCCCGAAGTGCCGCGGCGCCATGGAGGAAGTCCGCCACCTGGCCGCCCACGCGGATCGCTGCACCCGCTGTCACGGCCTGTGGTTCGACATGCGCGAGCATGTGCTGCTGGCCGAATATGCCGAGGAGGTCGACATCGGCGACGAGGACACCGGCGAACGCCACAACCGCATCGACCGCATCCACTGCCCGGTCTGCGAGAGGGCGAACGCGACCTGATCCGGATGGTCGATCCGCAACAGCCGCACATCTGGTTCGAGAGCTGCAAGTACTGCTACGGCCGTTTCTACGACGCCGGCGAATTCCGCGACTACGCCGAACACGACCTGGCGGACTGGATCAAGTCCTGGAAGGCACCAGAACGGGATTGAACGGGTTCCGCCCTACGCCGGCACGCGCTCACCGGCGCGGTCCTCGCAACCCCAGTTGAGGATCGGCGTTCCGGGCGGCAATACGCGGCGGAATTTTTCAACGCTCTTGGCTTTCGGGTTCACCACCACCGGCGAGCGCGCCGCCTGCAGCAGCGGCAGGTCGGCGCTGGAGTCCGAATACGCGATGTCGATATCGCCATAGCCCTGTTCGCGCAGCATGCGCATCTTCTCTTCGCTGTGGCAGTGGCGCACGGCCATCATCGCGCCGAAACGCGGCCCGACCTGGCTGCCGAGCACCGGCACGTCCTGATGGGCGACGAAGGCCAGGATCGCCCGCGCCAGCTCCGGCGGCGCACCGGTGGCGACGACGACCCGGTCGCCAGCAACGCGATGGCCGGCGAACACCTGCAGCGCCTGCGGCAACAGGCGTTCGCGGATCTGCGCCTCGTGCTCGCGGACGTAGCGGTCGATCCAGCGGTCGAACTCGCGCGCCCGGTGCAAGCCCAGCGTGGCGATCCAGACGTAACCGGAAATGCCGCGACGGCGGGTCGGCAACCAGGCCACCATCGGTCCCAGCAACGGCGTGGCCAGCAGCGCGGCGAGCAGGCGCAGCGGATTGCGCTTCAGCAGCCAGGCAAACAGGTGGCTGCCGGAGTCGCCGTCATACAGGGTGTGGTCGAAGTCGAACACCACCAGCGGCACATCGGCGCGCGACTCGGAAGGCGTCGCGCTCATGCGTCGAAGAACAGCTGCCGCAGCGCCTCGCCCGGCTCCTCGGCACGCATGAAGGTTTCGCCGACCAGAAAGGCGTGCACGCCGGCGGCGCGCATCGTCGCCACGTCAGCCGGCGTGAGGATGCCGCTTTCGGTCACCAGCAGGCGGTCGCGCGGCACCGCGTCCTTCATTTCCAGCGTGGTCTGCAGCGAGACCTCGAAGGTACGCAGGTTGCGGTTGTTGATCCCGACCAGCGGCACCGGGACCTGTAGCGCGCGCTCCAGCTCGTCAATGTCGTGCACTTCCACCAGCACGTCCATGCCCAGCTCCATCGCCAGGCCGGACAAGTCGACCAGCTGCGCATCGTCCAGTGCGGCCACGATCAGCAGGATGCAGTCGGCGCCCAATGCGCGCGCCTCGTGGACCTGGTACGGGTCGATGGTGAAGTCCTTTCGCAGCACCGGCAGCGTGCAGGCTTCGCGCGCCTGCTGCAGGTAGGCGTCGCTGCCCTGGAAGAAATCGATGTCGGTCAATACCGACAGACAGGACGCGCCTCCGAATTCATAGCTGACCGCGATTTCAGCCGGGCGGAAATCCGGGCGAATCACGCCCCTGGACGGACTGGCCTTCTTCACCTCGGCGATCACCGCCGGCTCGCCACGGGCGACAGCGGCATTCAACGCATCGGCAAAGCCGCGGACCGGCGACGCGTCGAGCGAACGCGCGGCCAACTCGGCCTGCGGCACCCGCGTGCGGCGATCGGCGATCTCCTCGGCCTTGCGGGCAAGGATCTTCTGCAGGATGTCGCTCATGCCGCCTTCGCCAATGCCTGCGTGGCCGCGACGAACTCGTGCAGCTTCTGCATCGCCTTCCCGGAAGCGATGGCGTCGCGCGCGCGCTCGATGCCCTCGCCGATGCCGTCGGCCACGCCGGCCACGTACAGCGCCGCGCCGGCATTCAGCACGACGATGTCGCGCGCCGGACCGGGACGGTTGTCCAGCACCCCCAGCAGCATGGCCTTCGACTCGGCCGGATCGATCACGCGCAGGTTGCGGCTGGCCGACATGGCGATGCCGAAGTCTTCCGGATGGATTTCGTATTCGCGCACCTGACCGTCGCGCAGCTCGCCGACCAGGGTGCCGGCGCCGAGCGAAATCTCGTCCA
Source organism: Pseudoxanthomonas kalamensis DSM 18571 (assembly GCF_010211745.1). Taxonomy (GTDB): domain Bacteria; phylum Pseudomonadota; class Gammaproteobacteria; order Xanthomonadales; family Xanthomonadaceae; genus Pseudoxanthomonas_A; species Pseudoxanthomonas_A kalamensis. The sequence continues at coordinate 202,848 of NZ_PDWQ01000006.1, forward strand.
TGCCGTCGCGCCCCCACACCACCAGCGCGCGCTGCGCGCCGAGTTCCTCCAGCACGCGCGCCTGGATGCCGACCAGGTCCGGGTGGAACACGCCCATCAGGATGCCGGGTGCGTCGGCCGGATTGGTCAGCGGGCCGAGGATGTTGAAGATGGTGCGCACGCCCATCTCGCGCCGTACCGGTGCCACCGCCTTCATCGCTGGATGGTGGATCGGCGCGAACATGAAACCGATCCCGGTGTCGGTGATCGATTGCGCCACCTGCTGCGGCTGCAATTCGATCGCCGCGCCCAGCGCCTCCAGCGCGTCGGCGCTGCCCGACTTCGACGACACGCTGCGGTTGCCGTGCTTGGCCACCCGCGCACCGGCCGCGGCGACCACGAACATCGAGCAGGTGGAAATGTTGAAGGTATGCGAACCGTCGCCGCCGGTACCGACGATGTCGACCAGATGCGCGCGATCGGCGACCTCGACCTTGCGCGAGAACTCGCGCATCACCGTGGCCGCACCGGCGATCTCGCCGACGGTCTCTTTCTTGACCCGCAGGCCGGTCAGGATGGCCGCGGTCATCGTCGGCGACACGTCGCCGCGCATGATCTGCCGCATCAGCGCGACCATCTCGTCGTGGAAGATCTCGCGATGCTCGATGGTGCGCTGCAGGGCTTCCTGTGGGGTAATCGACATGGGGCTTCCGATGGGGATCAGGGGACGACCAGATAGTCGCTATGGTACGCAATCCCGGCATGCGGCCCTTGCGTCAGGCGCAGGTGGCGCCCGCCGGCGGCCTCGACCGGGATGCAGTCGTCGACCTCGTACAAGGCGTCCTTGTGCGGCAGCATCCACTCCGCTGCCGCCTGCGCCTTGCCCTTGCGTTTGGCCTCGGCCGCATCGGCAGCGACCAGCAGCAGGTACTTGTGCGCCTCACCGAACGCGCCCGGCTCGTAACCGCCCAAGTTGATGAAGAACAGCTTCGGCGAGCCTTCGGCGGCCGGCTCGGCCGACAGCCGCACCTTCCAGCCCTCGACGCCGTCGACCTCCATCCACGAATCGACATGCATGCCGCGCGGCTCGCCGAACCATTGCTCGCGCAGTTGCGGATAGACCGACTCCAGCGTGTCACCGACCGCGAACGCCACGTCATGCAACTCGACCTTCGCCCGCGGGTGGGTACCGCCCAGCATGACCACGAACAGCCTGTCCGACGTCGTCGGCATCTTCAACGCTCCAGAAAGTTCTTCAGCAACGCATGACCGTGCTGGGTCAGGATCGACTCGGGATGGAACTGCACGCCCTCCACCGGATACTCGCGATGGCGCAGGCCCATGATCTCCTCGACGCTGCCGTCGTCGTTCTCGGTCCAGGCGGTGACTTCCAGCGCCTCGGGCAGCGCGTCGCGTTCGACCACCAGCGAGTGGTAGCGGGTGGCTTCGTAGCCGTCCGGCAGGCCGGCGAACACGCCCTTGCCTTCGTGCCGGATCGGCGAGGTCTTGCCGTGCATGATCCGCCCGGCGCGTACGACCTTGCCACCGTAAGCCTGGCCGATGCTCTGGTGGCCCAGGCACACGCCCAGGATCGGCGTGTTGCGACCCAACCGCTCGATCACTTCCAGCGAAACGCCGGCTTCATTGGGCGTGCACGGACCGGGCGAGACGACGATTCGCTGCGGCGCGAGCTTCTCGATCTCGTCCACCGTCATCGCATCGTTGCGCACCACCTGCACCTCGGTCCCCAGCGATTGCAGGTACTGGACCAGGTTATAGGTGAAGCTGTCGTAGTTGTCGATCATCAATAGCATGCTGCTTTACTCCCCCTCTCCCGCTGACAGGAGAGGGTCGGGGTGAGGGCCATCGACTCCCGCAAGCGGGAGAGGGGGCTGGACACGTTCGGCATCTCCATCACAACCCCTTCGCCGCCTCGGCCACGGCGCGGAACAGGGCGCGGCCCTTGTTCATGGTTTCCTGCCATTCCAGGTCGGGGTCGGAGTCGTAGACCACGCCGCCGCCGGCCTGCACGTACAGGTAACCGTCCTGGATGACCGCGGTACGGATGGCGATGGCGGTGTCGGCGTCGCCGTTCCAGCCGATATAACCGACCGCGCCGGAATAGACGTTGCGCTTGACCGGCTCCAGCTCGCGGATGACCTCCAGCGCGCGGATCTTCGGCGCGCCGCTGACGGTGCCGGCTGGGAAGGTCGCGCGCAGCACGTCGGCATAGCTCAGCCCCGGCTTCAGCCGGCCGGTGACCTCGCTGACGATGTGCATGACGTGGCTGTAGCGCTCGATGACGAAGGACTCGCTGACCTGCACGCTGCCCGGCTCGGCCACCCGGCCGACGTCGTTGCGGCCCAGGTCGATCAGCATCACGTGCTCGGCACGTTCCTTGGGATCGGCCAGCAGCTCGGCTTCCAGCGCGCGGTCCTGTTCCGGAGTGGCGCCGCGCGGACGGGTGCCGGCGATCGGGCGCACGGTGACCACGCCGTCCTGCAGCCGGGCCAGGATTTCCGGCGACGAACCCACCACCTGGGTGCCGCCGACGTCGATGAAATACATGTACGGCGACGGATTCAGCGCACGCAGCGCGCGATACACGTCGATCGGCCGCGCCCGGAACGGCACCCGCAGCCGCTGGCTGGGCACCACCTGGAAGATGTCGCCGGCGCGCACGTATTCCTGCGCCTTGCGCACCACGTCGTGGTACTGCTCGCGGGTGAACGAGGACTGGAAATCGTCCTCGTCGATGGCATCGGAGACCTGCACTGGCGGATAGCCGGCACCGCCCTGGCGCAGCCGATGGCTCAGCTCGTCCAATCGGCGCACGGCGCGCGCATAGGCCTGCGGCTGCGCGGGGTCGGCGTGCACGATCAGGTACAGCCGCCCTTTCAGGTTGTCGAAGACTGCCAGTTCCTCGGACAACATCAGCAGGATGTCCGGCGTGCCCAGCTGGTCGGGATTGGCGCCGGCCGCCAGCTGCGGCTCGATGTATTCGATGCATTCGAAACCGAACCAGCCGACCAGGCCGCCGGTGAATCCGGGCAGCCCTTCCAGTTGCGGCACCGAATGCCGCGCGCGCAGCGCCTCGACCTCGGCCAGTGGATCGGCCACTTCGCGGGTTTCGACCACTTCGCCCAGCTCGCTGACCTCCAGCGTGTGCCCGCGGAAGCTGTACACCCGTCGCGCCGGCAGGCCGATGATCGAATAGCGGCCGAAGCGCTCGCCGCCCTCGACCGACTCGAACAGGTAGGTATGCGGACCGTCGGCGAGCTTCAGGTAGACCGAGAGCGGCGTGTCCAGGTCGGACAGCACTTCGCGGACGACGGGGATGCGAGTGAAACCTTCAGCGGCGTGGCGCTGGAACTGCTGCTGCGTGATCAAGACGATGTTCCTTCCGGGAATCGGGGGCGTGGCGGACGTCGGCAACGGGCCACCATCGCCATGCGCGGCGTGCGCCAGGAAGGGAACGCGGGTTCGTCTGCCCGATCATGCCGCTACTTTACCCGGAAGCGCGGCGGATTTCCCGCCTGTCATCGCGCCGTCACGATCAGACCCCAGCATGGAAGGCCATAGCAGGGACGACGGGCGGAGGCAGGATCAGCCTCCAATTCTTCCAGGGCGGTGGCCGCAGGCCATCGCCCTTCTGCTGCCATCAGCCGCGTGCGGCAGCCACCTCGGCACGCATCGCGGCAATGGTGTCGGCATAAGCCTGGCGGGTGCGCGGTTCGCGGAAGATCGCCGAGCCGGCGACGAAAGTATCGGCCCCGGCGGCGGCAATGGCGCCGATGTTGTCGGTCTTCACCCCGCCGTCGATTTCCAGCCGGATGGGCTTGCCGCTGGCATCGATCTTCTCCCGCACCACCCTCAGTTTGTCCAGCGCCGAAGGGATGAAGGCTTGGCCGCCGAATCCGGGGTTGACCGACATCAGCAGCACCAGGTCCAGCTCCGGCAGCACCCAGTCCAGCACATCGACCGGGGTGGCCGGATTCAGCACCAGTCCGGCCTTGCAGCCCGAGGCGCGGATCAGTTGCACGCTGCGGTGTACGTGCGCACTGGCCTCGGGGTGGAAGCTGATCAAACTGGCGCCGGCCTCGACGAAGTCGCCGACAATCCGATCCACCGGCGACACCATCAGGTGCACGTCGATCGGTGCGGTCACACCGTGCTTGCGCAGGGCCTGGCAGACCATCGGCCCGATGGTCAGGTTGGGCACGTAATGGTTGTCCATCACGTCGAAGTGCACCCAGTCCGCACCGGCGGCCAGCACGTTGTCGACTTCCTCGCCCAGGCGGGCGAAGTCGGCGGAAAGGATGGACGGGGCGATGATGCAATCGGACATGGCGGTCAGCGTTTGCGCAGGGTGCGGATGCGGTCGTAGGCGGCGTTGATGTCGCGGGCCTTGGTTTCGGCCTGCCGGCGCAGCTCCGGCGCGGCCCCGGCCATCTTGTCCGGGTGGTATTGCGAAATCAGCCGCCGGTAGGCCTGGTCGATCTCGGCGTCGCTGGCGTCGCGGTCCAGGCCCAGCACCCGGTAGGGGTCGTCGCGGCTCAGGCGGAACCAGTCCTCGTCGAAGGCATGGCCCAGAATCAGGCCGATCAGCCCGCCCAGCGGGTGCCGCAGCAGCAGCCAGCCGGCCACGAACCCCAGCAATTTGCCATACCAGCGTTTCATTGCTGCAAGTGTAAGCCACCCATGCCGGCGCGCGCCGTACACTAGGCGGTTCCAAAGGAGGCGCCATGCCCACGACCCTGCTCGAGTCCGACCTGCCCGGCCTGTCGCTGATCCATCGCGGCAAGGTGCGCGACGTCTTCGACCTGCCCCGCGAGCGCCTGCCCGCCGACGCGCCGGGCGACTGCCTGCTGATGGTCGCCACTGATCGCCTGAGCGCGTTCGACGTGGTCCTGCCCGACCCGATCCCCGGCAAGGGCGAGATGCTGTGCCAGATCTCCAATTTCTGGTTCGCCCGGACCGCGCAGCTGATGCCCAACCACCTGACCGGCATCGACGTGGCCAGCGTGCTGCCGGACGGGGTCGATCCGGCGCTGTACGCGCGGCGCGCGGTGGTCACCCGCAAGCTCAAGCCGGTGCCGGTGGAAGCGATCGCCCGCGGCTACCTGATCGGCAGCGGCTGGAAGGACTACCAGCGTACCGGCCACGTCAGCGGCATCCGCCTGCCTGACGGCCTGCGCCAGGCCGAGCAGCTGCCCGAACCGATCTTCACCCCCTCGACCAAGGCCGCGGTCGGCGACCACGACGAGAACATCGATTTCGACACCATGGTCCGCAAGATCGGCGCCGAGCTGGCCGAGAAGGTCCGCGACGCCACCCTGCGGATCTACCGCTTCGCCGCCGAATTCGCCGCCGAACGCGGCATCCTGCTGGCCGATACCAAGTTCGAATTCGGCACCGACGCCGACGGCCGCCTGTACGTGATGGACGAGATGCTGACCCCGGACTCGTCGCGTTACTGGCCCGCCGACCAGTACCAGGTCGGCAGCAGCCCGCCCAGCTACGACAAGCAGTTCGTGCGCGACTACCTGGAGATGCTGGACTGGGGCAAGACCGCCCCCGGGCCGTCGTTGCCGGCCGAGGTGATCGAGCGCACCCGCGCCAAATACGCCGAGGCGCTGCAGCGTCTGGCCGGCATCGTCGTCGATTGAAGGCGCCCGCCATGCGCGCCGCCTACCTGTCACTGGCCATCGCCATCGTCGCCGAAGTCGTCGCCACCTCGGCGCTGAAAGGTTCGGACGGTTTCACCCGGCTCGGTCCCTCGCTGCTCGCGGTGGCCGGCTATGCGGTCGCCTTCTACGCGCTGGCGCTGGTGCTGCGCAGCGTGCCGCTCGGCGTGGCCTACGCCATCTGGTGCGGGGCGGGCATCGTGCTGGTCACCCTGATCGGCTGGGTGGTGATGAAGCAGCCGCTGGACGGACCGGCCCTGGTCGGGATCGGCCTGATCCTGGCCGGCGTGCTGGTGATCCAGCTGTTCTCGCGGTCGGCCGCGCCGGGCTGAGACGCGCCCGCCCGCCGCGCGCGGATAGGCTATCCTCCATACCCGAGCGCATCCTCGGGAGGGATCAATGAACGCGACGGCCGAACGCCCCATCGACCGCTGGTTCGCCCATTACTCCGGCGACCACCGCAACGACATCAACCAGCGCATCCACGTGGTCGCGGTGCCGGCCATCCTGTGGTCGGTGGTCGCTCTGTTGTGGTGCATCCCTGTGTTCGGCACCTGGTTCCGCAGCGGCATCTGGGCCGCGCTGGCGATGTTCGCCGCGTGGGCGTTCTATTACCGGCTGTCGCGGCCGATCGGCCTGGCCATGCTGGTGGTGTTCTTCACCATGGCCTGCAGCTGCCGGCTGCTGGAGGCCAGCATCGGCCTGGGCAACCTGTTGTGGCTGGCAGTCGGCGTGTTCGTGGTGGCCTGGATCGCGCAGTTCATCGGCCACAAGATCGAAGGCCGCAAGCCCAGCTTCTTCACTGACATCGTCTATCTGCTGATCGGGCCGATCTGGGTGCTGGCCAAGTTCTTCCGCAAGATGGAGTGGAAGTACTGAACCGGCGACCGCCACGCGTGCTTACTGCCCCAGCATCTCCGCGCTAGGCGCGAACGCGCGCGGCGCGTAGCCGAAGTCGCGCCAGGCCGGGCCTGCATCGAACACCAGATCCTGGCGCATCCGCGCGACCGCCGCGTCGCCCAAGCCCTGCAACCTGCCGCTCCAGCGCGCAACGCGCACGGCCGCGCCGAACAGCGGCGCCGGCAACTCCAGCAGCCGCGCCGGCGGCCGCAGCGCGGCCAGCGTGCGCGCTACCATTTCGCGATAGGCCAGGGTTTCGCCACCGGGCAAGGCATAGGCTTGGCCGTGGCTGGCCGGCGCATCGACCACGGCCAGCGCCGCCGCCGCCAGGTCGTCGACATGCACCGGCTGGCGCAGGCCGGTGGCGCCGCGCGGCAGCACGAATACGCCGCTGCGTGCGGCCAGCGCCGCGATCCGGCTCAGGGTCTGGTCGCGGCCGGCGCCATAGACCAGGGTCGGACGCAGCAGCGTCGCCGCCGCGTCGCGCGAACCCGCTGTGGCGAAAACGGTCGCTTCGCCCTGCCGCAGTCGCGCGGCCAGTTCGCGTTCGTGGCCATCGGCCGAATCCTGCTTGACCTGCAGGCTGGTCGAACCGAAGGCGATCACCCGTGGCGCCGTGACACCGGCACGCGCATACCACTGCGCGAAGCCGTCCAGCGGCCCCAGGCTGAAGATCGCATCGACCGCCGCCGGCAGGTACGCCATCGCTTCCGGCGCGCCGAGGTCGCCCGGCAGCCAGGTCACTCCCGGCAATGCTTCGCGCGCCTGGCGACTGGCCGCCCAGACCTGCCAGCGCTCGGCCTGCAGACGCGCCAGCAGCGAACGCCCGATCTGCCCGCTGCCGCCGAACAGCAGCGCCCGGCGCACTACGGGGCGTCGTCCTTCAGGGTCAGGCGCAGCCATGTCCAGCCGCACAGCGCGGCCACCACCGAACCAACCAGCACCCCGAGTACCGACGATTGCGCCAGGCCGTTGCCGGCGCCCGGATAGGCCAGGCTGGCGATGAACAGGCTCATGGTGAAGCCGATCCCGCACAATAGGCCCAGCCCGGTCATGCTGCGGCCGTCCAGCCCTTCCGGCCAGCGGCCGCCGGCCAGCCGCACCAGCAGCGCCGCGCCGATCACGCCCACCGGCTTGCCCAGCAACAGGCCCAGCATGATGCCCAGCGGCACCGGCGACAGCAGGTCGGACAAGCCGAAGCCACGCAGGTCGAGCCCGGCATTGGCGAAGGCGAACACCGGCAGGATCGCGTAGGCCACCCACGGATGCAGCGCGTGTTCCAGGCGTTCCAGCGGCGAATGATGCCCGTCTTCCTCGCCACGGTGCGGAATCAACAGCCCGGTCACCACCCCGGCCAGAGTCGCGTGCACGCCCGACTTCAGCACGCAGACCCAGACCAGCACACCAAGCAGCAGGTACGGGGTGAGCGCGCGGATCCCGCGCAGATTCAGCAGCACCATGCCGGTGATCGCCGCGCCTGCCCATACCAGCGCCGTCACCGACAGGTCCTCAGTGTAGAACACCGCGATGATCGAGATCGCAGCCAGGTCGTCGACCACCGCGATGGTCGACAGCAGCAGCTTGGCCGCCACCGGCACCCGCGAGCCCAGCAGCGACAGGATGCCGAGTGCGAAGGCGATGTCGGTCGCCGCCGGGATCGCCCAGCCGGCAATCGCTCCGGGATCGCCGCGATTGATCCACCAGAAGATCCCGGACGGCACCGCGACGCCGGCGCAGGCGCAGGCCAGCGGCAGCACCAGTTGCGAGCGCTCGGACAGTTGCCCGCCGGACGCTTCGCGCTTGATTTCCAGCGCGACCAGCAGGAAGAAGATCGCCATCAAGCCGTCGTTGATCCACAGCAGCAGCGGCTTGGCGATCTTGAACTCGCCGAACGCCACCGCCACCGGCAACTGCCGGAAGCTGTCGTAGACCGGTTCCAGCCCGGAATTGGCGAACAGCAACGCCAGCGCCGCCGCGCCGATCAGCAGAATGCCGCCGGCGGCTTCCAGGCGAAAGAATTCGCTCAGCGCCGAGCGTGTCAGTCCCGGCAACTCGCGGACGGTGCGGGAAACGGTATTCTCGTCGGACATGCCCGGATTCTAGCGGTTGCGCCAATCCCTTGTCACAGCGTCAGCCGGTAAAATAGCGCGCGTTGATCCACATGTGCATCGCGATGCTGGCGGCATAGCCAAGTGCGATCGCCCATGCCCACTTCAGGTGGCTGAAGAAGGTGTACTTGCCATGCGCCTGCCCCATCAGGGCGACACCGGCGGCCGAACCGATCGACAGCAGGCTGCCGCCGACGCCGGCGGTGAACGTGACCAGTAACCACTGCCCGGTGTCCATCTGCGGATTCATCTGCAGCACCGCCACCATCATCGGGATGTTGTCGAGCACCGCCGAGATTAGCCCGACCAGCACGTTGGCCGCAGTCGGGCCCAGATGGCCGTAGAACATCTCCGAGGACAGCGCCAGATAGCCACAGAAGCCCAGCGCGCCCACGCACATGATCACCCCGAAGAAGAACAGCAGGGTGTCCCATTCGGCACGCGCCACCTGTTCGTAGCTGTCGAAGGCATCGACATCGCCGGGGCTGCCCTGACGGTTGAATTCGTCGATCTCGTAGCGCTCGGCGGTGCGCTGCAGGTGCCAGCCATACAGCTTGAGCAGAGACAAGCCGGTGATCATGCCGAGGAACGGCGGTAGGTCGAGCACGCCGTGGAAGAACACCGCCAGGCTGACGGTGAACCCGAACAGCGCCAGTATCGGCAACGCGCCGCGCTTCATCCGCGAATCGTCCTCGCTGCCGACCGGCTTTCCGGACGGCAGGGCGAAGCTCATCAGCAGCGCCGGAACGCCCCAGTTGATCAGTGCCGGCACCAGCAACGCGAAGAAGGTCGCGAATGGCACGATCCCGCGCTGCCAGACCAGCAGGGTCGTGATGTCGCCGAACGGGCTGAACGCGCCGCCGGCATTGGCGGCGACGACGATGTTGATGCAGCCGATCCCGATGAAGCGGGCGTTGCCGTCGGCGACCGCCATCAGCACCGCGCACATCACCAGTGCCGTGGTCAGGTTGTCGATCAGCGGCGACAGTACGAACGCCAACGCGCCGGTGATCCAGAACAGCGCGCGGTAGCCCAGCTTGCGGCGCAACAGCCAGCCGCGCAGCGCATTGAACACGTTGCGTTCGCTCATTGCGTTGACGTAGGTCATCGCCGACAGCAGGAACAGAAACAGTTCCGCGTATTCCAGTACGTAACCCGACAGCGCCCGTTCGGTCAGCTCGTGGTCGCCGCGCAGGCCCACCACCACCGCCAGCAGGGCCCAGATCACACCGGCAGCCATCATCACCGGCTGCGACTTGCGCAGATGGGTGAACTCCTCGACGAAGACCAGTGCGTAGGCCAGACAGAAGATCGCCACCGCGGCGAAACCGACCCAGTGCGTGGTCAGCCCGGCCTGCAGTTCCGACGCATTTGCCGCACCTGGCAGCAGCAGGGCCACCGGCACTGCGAAACGGGCCAGCAGACGCACAACGGTCGGTTTCATCGGCATTCGGGGGAAGCGTGGGGAGCGACTAGTCTAGCCGCTGACGACGGCCGGCGGTCAGGTGCCGGCCAGCAACAGCTCCAGCGCCACCCAGCCGAGAAAGGCGATGCACAGGACCGCGCCTTCGCCGCGGCTGATCCGCAAGTCGCCCTTCAGCAGCGGATACAACAGCAGCGCGAACGCAATCGCCGCCGGCAGTTCCAGCCGCACGAACGAAGCCGGCAACGGCACCGGGCGGAACGCCGCCATGCCGCCGACCACGACCAGCAGGTTGAACAGGCTGGAGCCGATGACGTGGCCGACCACCATGTCGCCCTGCCCGCGCCGCGCGGCCATCACCGCGGCCGCCACTTCCGGCAGCGCGGTACCGATCGCCACCGGCAGCAGGCCGGTCAGCAGCGGCGTCCAGCCAAGCCCGGCACCAATCCTCGGCGCGCTGTCGACGACGAAGCCGGCGCCGTAGTACAGCAGCGCGCAGGCCAGCACGAAGCGCAGCAAATTCAGCCACAGCGCCTGCTTGGTCGCGGCATAGGCTTCCACCCCTTCGCGCACCGCCTCGCCCTCGCGCGAGGCGCGCGCCAGCAGGAAGCCCAGCAGGGCGACGAAACCCAGCAACAGAGCGATGCCTTCGACCCGGCCGACCACCCCGTCCAGCCCGAACCCGATCAGCGCCAGTGTCGCCACCGCCAGCAGCACCAGCATCGGCGCCAGCAGGCGCATCCGCACCAGCAGCGGCGCAGCCAGCGCGGCCGCGCCCAGGGTCAGGCCCAGGTTGACGATGTTGCTGCCGATCGCATTGCCCAGCGCCATGTCCTGCGCGCCGACCCAGACCGCGCGCGCGTTGACCGCCAGTTCCGGCAGCGAAGTGACGAAGGCCAGCAGCAGCAGGCCGGCGACGAACGGCGATACGCCCAGCCGCTGCGCCAGCCCCGAGGCGCCCTTGACCAGGGTGTCGCCGCCCAATGCCAGCAGCAGCAGTCCAAGTGCGAAGAATCCCCAAGCTTCCAGCATCTGCGCGGCTCCCGTGGCGTCCCGTAGGCACCGATTCTATGCGCAGCCGCCCGGCGACGGCCAATCCCGCGCTCAGCGCGGCGGCGAGAAGCGTTTTTCCAGCCCGGCCCAGCAGCCGGTGTAGTCGCGCTGCCGGTGCGCCGCCTCCAGCGCCTGCCGGACCGGCCGGATCACCGCGCGGGTCTCGAACATGAAGGCCATGCTGTCGACGATCACGTCCGGCTTCGACAGGTCGGCGGACGACGCCTTCTCGAACGTCGCCGCATCCGGGCCGTGACCGGTCATGCAATTGTGCAGCGAAGCGCCGCCCGGCACGAAGCCCTCGGCCTTGGCGTCGTACGCACCGTGGATCAGGCCCATGAACTCGCTGGCGATGTTGCGGTGGAACCACGGCGGCCGGAAGGTGTCCTGCGCCACCAGCCAACGCGGCGGGAAGATCACGAAATCCATGTTGCCCACGCCGGGAGTGTCGCTGGGCGAGGTCAACACCAGGAAGATCGACGGATCCGGGTGGTCGTAGCTGATCGAACCGATCGTGTTGAAACGGCGCAGATCGTAGCGGTACGGCGCGTAGTTGCCATGCCAGCCGACCACGTCCAGCGGCGAGTGGCCAATGTCGGCACGCCACAACCGCCCCTGGAACTTGGCGATCAACTCGAAATCGCCCTCGATGTCCTCGTAGGCCGCGCACGGGGTCTCGAAATCGCGCGGGTTGGCCAGGCCATTGGCGCCGATCGGCCCCAGGTCGGGCAGACGCAGCAAGGCGCCGAAGTTCTCGCAGACATAGCCGCGCGAAGGCCCGTCCGGCAGTTCGACGCGAAAACGCACGCCACGCGGAATCACCGCGATCTGCTGCGGCTCCACTTCCAGCACGCCCAGTTCGGTGGCGATCCGCAGCCGCCCTTGCTGCGGCACGATCAGCAGCTCGGCGTCGGCGTCGTAGAAATAACGGCCGCGCATGTCGCGGTCGGCGGCGTACAGGTGAATGCCGACCCCGACCTGCGCCGCAGGCGAGCCATTGCCGGCCATCGTGAACATACCCTCGACGAAATCCGCCGGCGCCTGTGGCAACGGCAACGGCGACCAGCGCAACTGCTCCGGCGTGACCGGAGTTTCGTCGAAATCGTTGTGAAAGCGCGGCTGCGCGAACGGGGTGAATGCTCCGTGCACGGCCGCCGGGCGAATCCGGTACAGCCAGCTGCGGAAGTTGTGCCCGCGCGGCGCGGTGAACGCGGTCCCCGACAGCTGTTCGGCGTACAGTCCGTGGGCGACCCGCTGCGGCGAGTTGCGCCCGACCGGAAGCGTGTCGGCAAGCGCCTCGCTGGCGAACTCGTTGCCGAAACCGGTCATGTAACCGTTGGATTGCATGCTGCCTCCCGCAAACAGGCGTCGGCCCAGCCTACAGCACGCCGCGCTTCATCTGGTCGCGCTCGATGCTTTCGAACAGGGCCTGGAAGTTGCCCTCGCCGAAACCCTCGTTGCCCTTGCGCTGGATGATCTCGAAGAAGATCGGCCCGACCGCGTTCTGGGTGAATATCTGCAGCAGCTTGCGCTGGTGCGTTTCCGGGTCGGCGTCGATCAGGATCTTGTTCTTCGCCAGCCGCGCCACGTCTTCGCCATGCTCGGGGATGCGCTGGTCGATCACCTCGAAATAGGTGTCAGGGGTGTCGAGGAACTCGACCCCGGCCGCGCGCATCCTTTCGACCGTGTCGTAGATGTCCTCGGTGAAGCAGGCCACATGCTGGATGCCTTCGCCGTGGTAGGCGTCCAGGTATTCGTTGATCTGCGACTTCGGGTCGGACGACTCGTTCAGCGGGATGCGTACCATGCCGTCCGGCGCGGTCATCGCCTTCGACAGCAGGCCGGTCTTGGCGCCCTTGATGTCGAAATAGCGGATCTCGCGGAAGTTGAACAGGCGCTCGTAGTAATCGGCCCACTTGGCCATGTTGCCGTGGTACAGGTTGTGGGTCAGGTGGTCGATGAAGGTCAGGCCGAAACCCTTCGGCATCTTCTCCACGCCCGGCAGCCATTCGTAGTCCGGGTCGTGGATGGTGCCGCGATCATCGTAACGGTCGACGATGTACAGCATGCAGCCGCCGATGCCCTGGATCACCGGCGCGGCCACCGCCTTGCTCAGCTCCTCGCGCGGCGCGAACGGCTCGGCGCCGTTCTTCAGCGCCTGCGTGCGCGCCCAGTCGGCCAGCTTGCTGACCCGGATCGCGAAGCCGCAGGCGCTGGGGCCGTGCTTGGCGGCGAAGTCGGCGGCGAACGAATCCGGATCCTCGTTGATCAGGAAGGTACAGTCGCCCTGCCGGTAGGTGCTGATCGGCCGCGTCCGGTGGCGCGCCACCTGGACGAAGCCGAGCTTGCGGAAGTAGTCGTGGAGCATCTGCCCCTGCCCGGCGGGCGCGGCGAATTCGACGAATTCAAAGCCGTCGATGCCCATCGGATTGTCGAATGTGGCGACCTGGATGCCGCGGTCGGTTTCTGCGCTCATGGCCATCTCCTACAATTGCCCCTCGCCCGGGACACGAGCCCGGCGCATGGTAGGCTCCTTTATAGTTTCAAATGAAACCAATTGCAAGCGGCGGTGCATCATGTCCGACTCCAACCCCTTCGCCTCCGGCCAGCCCACGATCTTCGATCTGGAAAAGCTGCTGCCCTACCGGCTCAGCGTGCTGTCCAACCGGGTCAGCTATGCCATTTCCAGCGAATACCACCGCCGCTTCGGCCTGGCCATCACCGAATGGCGGGTGATGGCGGTGCTGGGCCGCTACCCCGGACTGTCGGCGCGCGAGGTCACCGAGCGCACCGCCATGGACAAGGTCGCGGTCAGCCGCGCGGTCGCGCGCCTGCTCGAGCGCGGCCTGGTGCAGCGGGAAATCCACGGCGACGACCGCCGCCGCTCGGTGCTGACCCTGTCCGAAGCCGGGCGCTCGGTCTACGACGAAGTCGCGCCGATGGTACTGGCCTGCGAACGCAATCTGCTGGCGCCGCTGAGCGAGGAAGAATGCCTGCTGCTCGACAAGCTGATCGACAAGCTGGGCAAACAGGGCATGGAAGAGATGCTCAAGCACCTCTAAGCGCGGCATGCGTCGGCAGCGCACGGAAAAAGGCGGCCCGCGGGCCGCCTTTTTCATGCGCTGCCGGATTCGCCGGCGACTCACTTCACCCCATGCATCAACCGGCTGATCAGCGGCGCGATCACGAACAGCAGCACGCCCGAACCGACCAGTGCCCAGAAGCCGAAGGTGTAGCCGGCATGCGCCGACTCGACAGTCATGCCGCCTTCGCCGCTGACCCTGCCGGCGAAGATGCCGGCCAGGTTGTTGCCGATGGCGATCGACAGGAACCAGCAGCCCATCGCCAGCCCGCTCAGCTTGTGCGGCGCCAGCTTGGTGGTCATCGACAATCCGATCGGCGACAGGCACAACTCGCCGACCGACTGGATCACGTAGACCATGAACAGCGTCCAGAACGGGATCTTGCCGGCGTCGTCCACCATCTTCGACAGCGCGACCATCAGCAGCAGGAAGGCCAGTCCGTTGAAGATCAGGCCCAGCCCGAACTTGCGCGGAATTGACGGATTCACCTTTCCCATCCTCACCCACATCCACGCCATCACCGGCGCCAGGGTAATGATCGCGACCGAGTTCACCGACTGGAACCATTCCAGCGGGAAGGTCCAGCTGCCGAAATCACGATCGACAATCTTGTCCGCCAGGAACGTGAACGAACTGCCGGCCTGCTCGAAGAACATCCAGAACAGCACGTTGAACACGAAGATCACCAGCATCGCGAACACCTTGTCGCGGGCGACATGACCCTCGCGCACGCCTTCGATGATCAGCATCACCGCAGGAATGATGAACAGCGCCATCAGGATGGTCTGCAACGCATTCGCGTTGATCGTCAGCAGGAAATAGAACAGCGGAATGCCGACTGCGAGGCCCAGCAGGGCGACCAGGCCGACACGCCCCAGACCTTCTTTCCCCTCTGCCGGCAAACCGATGCCCTTCAGCTGGCTACGGCCGAACCAGAACCAGACCAGGCTCAGTACCATGCCGATGCCGGCGGAGATGAACACCCATTGGTAATGCGGATCATCGTTGGTGCCGAACACCTTGCGCGCCAGCCAGCCGGTAATGACCGGAGCGATCATCGCACCGATGTTGATGCCCATGTAGAAGATGGTGAAGCCGGAATCGCGACGCTCGTCCCCGTGCAGGTACAGCTTGCCGACCATGGTCGAGATGATCGGCTTGAACAGGCCGTTGCCGACGATGATCGTGGCCAGACCCAGCTTGAATACAAGCTCTGTCGGCGAGGCCAGCAGGAACAGTCCAGCCGCCATGAAGATTGCACCGACCAGAATCGAGCGCTGGTAACCGATCAGCTTGTCGGCCACGTAGCCGCCGAAGATCGCGCCGGCGTAGACCAGCGCCAGGTAGGCACCGTACAGCTCGCTGGCCGGCTTCTCGCCGGACGCGTCGCCACCGTGGAACTGGGCGACGATGTACAGCACCATGGCCCAGCGAATGCCGTAGAACGCGAAGCGTTCCCAGAATTCGGACATGAACAGCATCCACAACGGACGCGGATGGCCCATGACCTGCCTGAATTCCGGAATCGGACTGCCTGCCGCCGTATTGGCGTCGCTCATTGATGTACCTCGCGGAAATCGTTCAAGAAAGCGCCCGCGGTCGCGGGCTGGTCGGCAGAATGGCCCAGCCCGACAGCGGCGTCAAACCGGCACGGATGGGCGTTCAACGCGGGCGCAGGTAGCGCGCATCGTCGAAACTGCTGCACCACTGCGGCCGGTACACCACCACCAGCGCCATCGCGCCGCCGGACAGGAACGCCTCGCCGAACATCATCAGCGGCGTGGCCAGCAGGTAGGCCGGTACCGCGCGCGAACCCAGCCAGGCCATCACCGCCGCCTTGGCCAGATTGCACACGGCGATGGTCAAGGCGCCGCCGAGGAAGGCCTGCACCAGCACGTAGACGAACAGGTTGGGCGGCAGCCGGCGCTCGGCGAAACGCGAAAACGCATGCCCGGCCAGCACCGGCAGCGCGGCGGTGGCGAGGAAATCCGGCGCCGGACCCAGCCAGGCCGCACCGGACACGCCCGCCAGCAGCGACACCACCGCCAGGACCCACAGCGCGAATTGCGGCCCGAACATCAGGGTGGCGACCATCGCGCCGACGAAGTTCAATCTCACATCGTCCAGCGCCCGGGTATTGAACAGCCGCAACAGCGCCAGCATGACCAGCGCCACGCCCAGCACCCGTTGCGCCTCGGCGTCGCCGCGCAGCTTGTGCCAGGGCAAGGTCCGTGCGGCCAGCGCCAGTGTCGCCACCATCAACGCCACGGCGACGTACTGCAAGGCCGGCGGCACCGCGTCCACCCGCGGTCAGCGGCCTGGGCCGATGGCCGTGCGCACGTCGAACAGTTCGGGGAAGAAGGTCAACTCCAGCGCCTGCTTCAGGAAGCCCACCCCAGACGAGCCGCCGGTGCCGCGCTTGAAGCCGATGATCCGCATCACCGTGCGCATGTGGCGGAAGCGCCACAACTGGAACTGGGTTTCCAGGTCGACCAGATCCTCGCACAAGGAATACTCGCGCCAGTAGCGGTCGGTGTCCTCGTAGATGCGCTCGAACACCGGCACCAGCTCATGATCGAACACGTGCGGCTGCGACCAGTCGCGCTGCAGGTGCCGTGCCGGAACCGCATGGCCGAAGCGCGCCAGGTAGTGCAGGAACTGTTCGTACAGGCTGGGCGATTCCAGCGCCTCGCGCAGCAGCGCCTGCCCGGACGGGTCGTATTCGAACACCTTCAGCATCGCCGCATTCTTGTTGCCCAGCAGGAATTCGACCCGACGGTACTGCAGCGACTGGAAGCCGGATGATGGCCCCAGTCCATCGCGGAACTGCATGTATTCGGCCGGGGTCAGGGTCTCCAGTACCGCCCATTGCTCGATCAGCTGGCGTAGCACCTGCTTGCAGCGCGCGATCACCTTGCGGCACTGCCAGACCTCGTCGCGATGCATGTGGACGTTCGCCGCCGACAGTTCATGAATCAGCAGCTTCAGCCACAATTCCGACACCTGGTGCTGGACGATGAACAGCATCTCGTCGTGATGCGGCGGTTCCGAAAGCGGCTGCTGCGCCGACAACAGCTTGTCCAGCTGCAGGTAGCCACCATAGGTGGTCCTGCCGGCCAGTTCGGTGTGGATGCCCGCCTCGAGCGGACGTTCGTTGTTGTCGATCGCCATCGGCGCAGAATATCGCATCGGACCCGCGCCCGGGTCGACTCAAGCCCCGGATGCGGCAGCGTTGCCGCGACGCGCAACGGCATTGCCCGCGGCAACCGCTATCATCGGCGCATGACATTCACGCAGAACAGGACATGACGCTTGCCGCAAGCTTCGAAATCCAGTACCTGCAGTACCTCGACCCGGATGGCCGACTGCTGGACGATGCGCTGCCGGAAGCCGCACGCGACACCCGACACCTGAAGGATCTGTTCAAGCGCATGCTGTTCGTGCGCGCCTTCGACGGCAAGGCGGTCGCGCTGCAACGCACCGGCAAGTTGGGTACCTATGCCTCCAGCCTGGGCCACGAGGCCACCCATGTCGGCATCGGCGCCTCGATGCAGGCCGACGACGTGTTCGCCCCCAGCTACCGCGAATACGGTGCGCAGTTCATGCGCGGCGTGCGCCCGCGCGACGTGCTGCTGTACTGGGGCGGCGACGAACGCGGCAACGATTACGCCGATTGCCGGCAGGATTACGCCTGGAGCGTGCCGATCGCCACCCAGTGCCTGCACGCGGCCGGCGCCGCGCTGGCGTTCAGGCTGCGCGGGCAAGCGCAGATCGCGGTCGGCGTCTGCGGCGACGGTGGATCGTCGAAGGCCGATTTCTACGCCGCGATCAATTCCGCCGGCGCCTACCGGCTGCCGCTGGTGCTGTGCGTGATCAACAACGGCTGGGCCATCTCGCTGCCGCGCAGCGCACAGACCGGTGCGCAAACGCTGGCGCAGAAAGGCATCGCCGGCGGCCTGTACTGCCTGCAGGCCGACGGCAATGACCTGCTGGCGGTGCTGGAGGCGATGCGCATCGCCGGCGAACGCGCGCGCAACGGCGAAGGCGGCAGCGTGATCGAATTCGTCACCTATCGCCTGTCCGACCACACCACCGCCGACGATGCCCGCCGCTACCGCGACGACGCCGAGGTCAAGGCCGCCTGGCAACACGAACCACTGCTGCGGCTGCGGCGCTGGCTGCAGGTGCAGGACCTGTGGAGCGAGGAAGAGGAACGCGCCTGGCTGCAGGAGTGCGACGCGCAGGTCGCCGCCGAGGTCGACGCCTATCTGGCCACACCGCCGCAGCCGGTCGAGGCGATGTTCGATTACCTGTACGCCGATCCGCCAACCGATCTGCTGGCCCAGCGCGCGGCCGCCATCGCCTCGGAGCGCGGCCGATGAGCGCCGATCCCCCCATCACCCTGATCGAGGCGATCACCCAGGCCCTGGCCTGGGAGCTGCAGCACGACGATTCGGTGCTGGTGCTGGGCGAGGATGTCGGCGTCAACGGCGGCGTGTTCCGTGCCACCAATGGCCTGCAGCAACGCTTCGGCGAACAGCGCGTGCTGGACACACCGCTGGACGAGACCACCATCGCCGGACTCGCCGTCGGCCTGGCCACCCAGGGCATGAAACCGGTGGCCGAAGCGCAGTTCGACGGCTTCGTCTATCCGATGCTCGACCAGATCGCCAGCCATGCCGTGCGCATGCGCAACCGTACCCGTGGCCGCCTGCATTGCCCGATGGTGCTGCGAGTGCCGTGGGGCGGCGGCATCCGCGCGCCCGAGCACCATTCCGAAGCCAACGAAGCGATCTTCACCAACATCCCAGGGCTGCGGGTGGTGATGCCGTCTTCGCCGCAACGCGCCTACGGCCTGCTGCTGGCCGCCATCCGCGATCCGGACCCGGTGATCTACATGGAACCCAAGCGGATCTACCGGCAGTACAAGGAAACCGTGCCCGACGACGGCGAGGCGCTGCCGCTGGACGTGTGCTACGTGCTGCGCGACGGCGACGACGTGACCCTGGTGACCTGGGGCGCGCAGGTCAAGGAATGTCTGGAGGCGGCCGACGCGCTGTCCGCTGAAGGCATCGAGGCCGAAGTGATCGACGTGGCCACGCTGAAGCCGCTGGATTTCGACACCATCGCCGAATCGGTGGCCAGGACCGGTCGCTGCGTGATCGTGCACGAAGCGCCGCGCACCGCCGGATTCGGCGCCGAGATCGCCGCACGCCTGGCCGAGCACTCGATGTACGACCTGCTGGCGCCGGTCGAGCGCGTCACCGGGCCGGATACCCACATCCCGCTGTTCCGGCTGGAAATGAAATACCTGCCGAGCGTGGACAAGATCGTCGCCGCAGCGAAGCGCACGCTGGCGGCAAGTTGATCCACCATCATTCATCTGCGGTCCCATCACAGCGGGACCGCCGTACCAGAGGCCAGGCTTTCGATGAGCGACACCAAGACCTTCCTGCTGCCCGACCTGGGCGAGGGCCTGCCCGACGCGACCATCGTGGAGTGGTTCGTCGGTGAAGGCGACACCATCCTGCTCGATGCGCCGCTGGTGTCGATGGAAACCGCCAAGGCCGTGGTCGAGGTGCCGTCGCCGGTTTCCGGCACGGTGCTGAAGCTGGGCGGCAACGCCGGCGACATCGTTGCCACCGGCAGCATGCTGGCCGTGTTCGCGCCGGACCCGGCCCTGCCGCAGCGCGGCGAAGGCCACGACAGCGGCCATCGCCACGGTGCCGCCGCTTCGACCGCGGCCGGGCCTGCTTCACCCGCCACCGCAACCCAGGACGCCGGCACCGTGGTCGGCAGCATGCAGGTCTCCGACACGGTCCGCAGCGAACGTCTGGTCAGCGCCGGCGGCGCACGCGCGATGCCCGCCGTGCGCGCGATGGCGCGCAAGCTCGGTCTGGACCTGTCCCGCATCCGCGCCAGCGGTCCCGACGGCACGGTGACGATGGCCGACGTCAAGCAGGCGGCGGCGGAAGGCTCGACGGCTGAAGACACCCCCCCATCCATGTCTCTTATACAAATCTGA
>NZ_PDWQ01000069.1 GCF_010211745.1 Pseudoxanthomonas kalamensis DSM 18571
CGGGGGCGGCGCCAACCCCCTGGCCCGCCCCGACAAACCTGCCGCGATGGACGGCCCGGCCCCCACCCGCCCCGACCCTGGTTTGGGCCACCGCATCCGCTTGGGGGTCTTTGCCCCCCACCAGCACCCCCCCCCCGGCTCAAAGGGTTCCCAGCCCGCCGCGCGCGTGCCCGCCACGCCCGAACGTGCCATCCAGATACGTTCCGTTTTCGGTCACTTGCAGGCCATCCAGCACCTGCGTGTACAGCACCGGCACATGGGCCGCCGGGGACTGCGACACCGGGTGACCGGGCTGCGCTTCACCGCGCATCCGGGCACCCCGGCTCACAACCTGAGATCGAGCAATTCATCGCCCAGATCCCCGTCAGACAATGTCTGCTGGATCAGTGCGCGATGTGCCTGCTCGCTCCAGAGTTCGAACTTGCCGCCCATGCCCAGCAGCACGGCCTTTTTCTCGATGCCCACTGCATTGCGATGGCTGGCCGGAATGCTCAGACGGCCGTTGGCGTCCAGCTCGAGCACCGCCGAAGAACCCACCAGTTTCTGCTGCAGCGTGCGGACCACGCGCTGGGTATTGGGCTTGGACATCACGTCGTCGCGCACCCGCTCCCACTCCTTTTCCGCGTAT
>NZ_PDWQ01000070.1 GCF_010211745.1 Pseudoxanthomonas kalamensis DSM 18571
ACTCATAAGCCGGCGTCCACAGAAAGGATTTCCAGCCCCCGTGCTCTTCCAGAAACGACTCCAGTACCGTGGCCTCCTCACGGGGGACAGAAAGCGTCACGCTGTACGTTTTCAGGTTGGCATTCAGCCCGGCAGGCGCTCGCTGAGAATAGCCATCACCAAAGCGCACCTTTCTTACAGAAGGGACCGAAGCCACATCCATACCGGGTTTCACTTTCCAGCGGAAGGTCTTCATCGTCCACCTCCGGAGAACAGGCCACCATCACGCATCTGTGTCTGAATTTCATCACGGGCACCCTTGCGGGCCATGTCATACACCGCCTTCAGAGCAGCCGGACCTATCTGCCCGTTCGTGCCGTCGTTGTTAATCACCACATGGTTATTCTGCTCAAACGTCCCGGACGCCTGCGACCGGCTGTCTGCCATGCTGCCCGGTGTACCGACATAACCGCCGGTGGCATAGCCGCGCATCAGCCGGTAAAGATTCCCCACGCCAATCCGGCTGGTTGCCTCCTTCGTGAAGACAAACTCACCACGGTGAACAATCCCCGCTGGCTCATATTTGCCGCCGGTTCCCGTAAATCCCAGTCCCTTATACCCATCAGACGCTACCGCCGAAGAGAAGGG
>NZ_PDWQ01000071.1 GCF_010211745.1 Pseudoxanthomonas kalamensis DSM 18571
TGACGATGGAGCAGGGAACGTGATTCTTCCTGCGGCCGTCAACGGGCGAAGGTGACTGGAGTAGGTGCTTCTCCAGCTGGCGGGAGAAGGTGGCGCGCAGCGCCGGAGGAGGGGCGTGCCAGGTGGGATGGCGTACTGCCCCCATCCGCCCTTCGGGCACCTTCCCCGTGAACGGGAGAAGGGAGCAAGCCCCCGTTGCGGGAAGCGCGCGCCCTGTTCCACGCAGTTCCCTCTCCGCACGCCGGAGGGAGTGCCCGAAGGGCGGGAGAGGGCAGCACGCCAGGCGCATCACCGGCATCCCCCCATCCGGCGACCACAGACCAGTTCGTATCTCGCAGCGCAGCAAGCCTTTCCGCGCCGGGCTGGGTAAAGTCGCAAGGACAGTGTTCCCCCGGATAGGCATGGCATCTCCAGCTTCGCTCCATGGCGTGGCTTTTTTCGGCCGCAATTGTGGTAGCGCTAACATTTTCCGTCGCGCGCGTGCGGTACTGCGCGCAAGCATGCCGTCTGTGCTGGTTGCGCGGGCGCCGCAGTGCGTGGCTGCAGGCGCTCGGTGGCGACGCCTTCCACTGTTCCCCTCCCCTTGCAGCAGGAGCCTCACCCCCTGAGCAACCACGGATACCCAG
>NZ_PDWQ01000072.1 GCF_010211745.1 Pseudoxanthomonas kalamensis DSM 18571
CTTGTGAATCGCTTTCAAGCGCTGATGCAGTCCTCGAGCCCCTTGCCGCCCGCCATGCAGCGGGTGGGCAACCCGAGCATGATGAGCCGCGTGGTCGATGTGCAGAACGATGGCGTGCGGACCATCGCCGAGCATATCGATGCCTTCAGCATGCAGGCACCGACCATGGGGCTGCAGGAAATGGCAGCGCAGCAGATCAAGTTGATGCACGAGCTGACCATGGTCGGCTTCAACCTCAATGTCAGCGTCGGCGTGGCGCAATCGGGAAAGAACGCCGTGCAGACACTGGTCAAGAACCAGTAGCATGCGCGCGCTGAGATACCTGGTGGTGCTGCTGGTGGCGCTGCTGCTGTCTGCGTGCAGTCAGCAGCTGTATTCCGGGCTCACCGAAAACGATGCGAACGACATGCTCGAGGTGCTGCTGCATGCGGGCGTGGACGCCTCCAAAGTCACGCCAGACGACGGCAAGACCTGGGCGATAAACGCTCCGCACGATCAGGTGTCCTATTCGCTGGAGGTGCTACGCGCGCACGGGTTGCCGCATGAGCGGCACGCCAATCTCGGCGAGATGTTCAAGAAGGATGGCTTGATCTCGACACCCACCGAAGAACGCGTACGTTTCATC
>NZ_PDWQ01000073.1 GCF_010211745.1 Pseudoxanthomonas kalamensis DSM 18571
CGGTATGGGTGATGCTGCACAGCGGGTCGCGCGGCACCGGCAACCTGATCGGCACGTACTTCATCGAGCGCGCGCGTGAGCAACTGGCACATCGCGTGCTGGGCTTCCATCTACCCGACAAGGACCTGGCCTTCTTCATGCAGGGCGAGCCCTTGTTCGACGAATACGTCGAAGCGGTGTCGTGGGCGCAGGATTACGCCCGCGAAAATCGTGAGGCGATGATGGCGCGCGTGCTGGCCGAGATGCGTCACCGCCTGCCGAAATTCCAGCTGGAAAAGCTCGCAGTCAATTGCCACCACAACTACGTGCAGAAGGAAACGCACGGTGGCGAGGAATTGTTGATCACACGCAAGGGAGCGGTGAGCGCTCGTGCCGGCGAGCTGGGCATCATTCCGGGTAGCATGGGCACGCGCAGCTACATCGTACGTGGGTTGGGCAATGCCGACAGTTTCCACAGCTGCAGCCACGGCGCAGGGCGTGTGATGAGCAGGACCGCTGCACGCGCGCAGATCACCCTGGCACAGCATCGGGAGGCCACCGCACATGTGGAATGCCGCAAGGACGCGGCAGTGATCGATGAGTCGCCTGCGGCGTACAAGTCCATCGATGCGGTGATGGC
>NZ_PDWQ01000074.1 GCF_010211745.1 Pseudoxanthomonas kalamensis DSM 18571
TACTGGGGATAGTAGTGGGGTAGAATAGACATGAACACTTTTCAAAAATTAAAGCAATGTTAGTTCCTTGAAGATTCTGGCCATAAGAAACAGAATAGTATGCTTTCTTTAAATCATCAGCAATTTTTTTTTTCGCAGCACCGCGTGGTCGCCCTGGCCGGCGAGCATCAGGGCCACCGCATCGAGCGCGTCGCGGGTCTGGCGCAGGGCGATGTCCTTGTCCGGTTCCAGGCCCTGGGCCTTGAACAGCTCGTGCAGGGCGATGGCGCCCATGTCGCGGCGGAATGGAGTGAGCAGGGTGCGTCCGCGCAGGTCGGCGAAGCCGTGCACCTCCGGGTCGCGGCTGACCAGCCAGAGCAGGCCCCAGACCGAGACGTTGAGCAGCCGCACCGGCTCGCCGCGGTTGGCCATCAGCGCCGGCAGGTTGGCCGGCGTGGCGCTGTAGTCGACCTCGCCGCGGGCCAGCATCACCCGCAGCTGGTCGGCGCCCTGCCACAGCTGGAAGCGGGCCGGGCGGACGCGGCCGTCCACGGCCACGCCGGTGTCGGCCATGCGCATCAGCGGGA
>NZ_PDWQ01000075.1 GCF_010211745.1 Pseudoxanthomonas kalamensis DSM 18571
AAACAGTCCAGCGTGAAGGTGTCTGCGGGCGATCGTCAGGAAGACAGTGCTCATGCTGCCCTGCTGACGCTTCAGGCAGAACTCCGGACGCTGGAGAAGCATGCCGGAGCAAATGAGAAAATCAGCCAGCAGCGCCGGGATTTGTGGAAGGCGGAGAGTCAGTTCGCGGTACTGGAGGAGGCGGCGCAACGTCGCCAGCTGTCTGCACAGGAGAAATCCCTGCTGGCGCATAAAGATGAGACGCTGGAGTACAAACGCCAGCTGGCTGCACTTGGCGACAAGGTTACGTATCAGGAGCGCCTGAACGCGCTGGCGCAGCAGGCGGATAAATTCGCACAGCAGCAACGGGCAAAACGGGCCGCCATTGATGCGAAAAGCCGGGGGCTGACTGACCGGCAGGCAGAACGGGAAGCCACGGAACAGCGCCTGAAGGAACAGTATGGCGATAATCCGCTGGCGCTGAATAACGTCATGTCAGAGCAGAAAAAGACCTGGGCGGCTGAAGACCAGCTTCGCGGGAACTGGATGGCAGGCCTTAAGTCCGGCTGGAGTGAGTGGGAAGAGAGCGCCACGGACAGTATGTCGCCGGTAAAAAGTGCAGCCACGCAGACC
>NZ_PDWQ01000076.1 GCF_010211745.1 Pseudoxanthomonas kalamensis DSM 18571
TTCTGTAGCTTCGATATGCATCACTGTTAGACATACGTGGCGTTCCATCGCTGCATAGGTTGCATTTATTTGTTGAATCTCAGTATTCAAGTCTTTTTTCTTTCGATGCGGGAGCGCATCGTATCCGACGCGGTGCCGACGGTGGATAGCTACGACGGGTGCGCTTCGCATTCGTCATGCCGAGGGTGGCGCGCCGACCAGGCCGCAGCACCGGGACAAAGTGCCTCTTCGGCAGAGGTGCTTTGACCTCGGTGCACATCCTATCGGTACCGAGGCTCCGCACGTTGCGGGCGAGCAGCACGGCACCTGTCGTTCAATGTGCCATGCCGCCGCGCGCCTGCGCAGGTTCCTGTTGCGGGTTCGGCTGCTGCTGCACGGCTTGAGCGCGCTGTTGATTCTGCGCATCGACCTGGCGGGTGCTTTCCTGCACGGGCGGTGCCTGTTCCAGATCGACACGTGCGCGAAATCCTGGCGTAGTGCCTGCGACGAAGGCCACCTTGTCCTGTACCGTCACCGTCTGCAGTTGCTGCGGACCCTGGATGCCCTCGGCCTTGACCGCTTGCAGGG
>NZ_PDWQ01000077.1 GCF_010211745.1 Pseudoxanthomonas kalamensis DSM 18571
CCCTTCGCCTTGGCCGCGACCGGACCACCAGACGCCGGCGATCCACAGCAGATCCAGCACCACGGTGGCGAGCAAGCGGTGCCACAGCGCCTGGCGCCAACGCGCGTTCCAGCCAGGTGCCGCAGGATCCTCGCGGAGAAAGAGCGAGGCACAGCCCAGATCGGCCAGGAACAGCACAGTGACCAAGCCAAGATGCGCCAGCCCTACGTCGCCATAGCCCTGCAGGCCGAACCGACGTAGCAAGAGCCACTGGAATAGCAGCGCGCAGCCCTGACCGAGCGCATACAGCACTGCGCCGGCAACGAACCCCGCGCGCATGCGTTGCGCGGCGATCATGGCTGCGCGGCGGATGCAGGCGTCGGTACATGGCACAGAAAAGCGCGCGAGGCGGCGCCATAGGCAAACCAGGGCTCAAATGCGATGCCGACGTGGTCCGCGCATGCCTGTAGCGCCCGGCGTTCGCCCTGTCGGTTGTCGGCGCGAAACAGATCGTAGGCGTCGCACAGCAGCACACTGCCCTGCACCAGACGCGGTGCGATCAAGGTCAGTGCGTCGTGTGCCGAGCTGTAGAGATCGCAATCCACATGCACGATTGCTGCGTGCGTGTGGCCG
>NZ_PDWQ01000078.1 GCF_010211745.1 Pseudoxanthomonas kalamensis DSM 18571
CATTTGAAGATCAAGCAGATAAATATATTTTTTGGCGTTATGCAGCTGACAGAGCCAAAATAACAAATGCCTATGGCTTCATTTGGATATCAGAGCTATGGCTCAGAAAAGCAAGCATATACTCCAATAAACCAATACATACAATGCCAATTATAGATGAAAGACTTCAGGTAATTGGAATTGATTCAAATAATAATCAAAAAGGTATTTCATGGAAAATAGTTAGAGAAAACGAAGAAAAAAAACCGACTTTAGAAATATCAACAGCAGACTCAAAACATGACGAAAAACCATATTTCATGCGTTCAGTCTTAAAAGCAATTGGCGGTGATGTAAACACTATGAACAATTGAGTCATAGAACTTCCATTATTCTCCTGAAGATAATAATCGCCAAATAAACCAATACTCAGCTTTACAATATACTAACTAACCGCAGAACGTTATTTCATACAACGTTTCTGCGGCATATCACAAAACGATTACTCCATAACAGGGACAGCAGGCCACTCAATATCAGGTGCAGTTGATGTATCAACACGGTTCAGCAACACCCGATACTTCTTCCAGGCTTCCAGCAACGAGGTTTCTTCCTTCGTTGCAATTTCCAGA
>NZ_PDWQ01000007.1 GCF_010211745.1 Pseudoxanthomonas kalamensis DSM 18571
GGTGGGGGTGTCGGTCTGCGCCAGCATGCCCGGCGCCGTCCCGAGTTGTGGGGCCGGCCGCCGGGCATGCTGGCGCAGACCGACACCCCCACCGACGCCGGCCGGGCGCAGGGTTCGGCGCGCAGCGAAGGCTACGGGCAGGACATCCACGCGGCCGAGCCGAGCATGCAGGTG
The DNA here is from genome assembly GCF_010211745.1 of Pseudoxanthomonas kalamensis DSM 18571. Taxonomy (GTDB): domain Bacteria; phylum Pseudomonadota; class Gammaproteobacteria; order Xanthomonadales; family Xanthomonadaceae; genus Pseudoxanthomonas_A; species Pseudoxanthomonas_A kalamensis. The sequence continues at coordinate 175 of NZ_PDWQ01000007.1, forward strand.
GGCGGCTACCAGATCGTCTACGACCTGCGCAACGAAAACCGCCTGCGCGGCTGGCGCGATGAAGGCATGACCGAGATTTCGTTCCCGCTTCCGGGCATGCGGCAGTTCATGGTCTGTCCGCTGGAGATCGCCCTGCGCCGCGGCTCGGGCGGCTGCCGGCTGGCGGAACCGAACGACCCGGAGCTGGACAGCATCGGCGACGCGCGCAAGGTGGTCACCGTGGTCCGCGTCTATCACCGCGGCGATCTGGTCTGGCGCGGGCCGGGCGCGTACCGCTAGCCGAATGCGCCAAGTGGCTCAGGCCGCGATTCTCCCGATCCGCTGCACCGCATCACCGGCATGGTGGACCGGGGCCCACCCTGCGACAACGCATCGATGCAGCGGACGCCGGAAGCATGGTGTCCGCAGGGCGGGCTCAAGCCCGCCTTGCGCGTTGTTGCTTTTCCGCCCCGTGGCCCACGCCTTTCAGGGCATCAGGTAAGGCACCACGTCCTCGGCCTGGCGCTGCCCGTCGATCGCCAGCAAGTCCTTGAGGATGGCGGTATGGCCGGAGCCGGCGATCACCAGCACGCGCCGCCCCGGCGCGGCGGCCTGCTGCACGTTGGCGTACATGCGGAAGTTGCGATGCCACCAGCTCGCCGAGGCGTCGGCGCCGACGAATCCGCCCCCGGCATCCACGTCGTTCGTCTCGAGATACAGGTCCTTGTTCTCCCGCTCCCGTTCCGGGTTGTTGGCCAGGCGCAGCAGCTCGGGCAACGGCAACGTGGTCTGCTCGCGGGTTTCACGCGCCGACAGCGACGCGAGTTCCGCATCCAGCGCCGCCTTGAGGTCGGGGTCATGCGCGGCGATGTAGTCGAACAGCGCCCCACCCTTCCACTGCACCTCGCCCTCGTCGAAGCAGGTCACGCCACCCAGTCCGGCTTCCCTGGCCACGCGAAAACCGATCTGGTGGGTTTCATTGACGTCCAGCGCCGCGCCATCGTCGCGGTAGGCCGCATACGCCGCATCGTGCCGGGGTTGCGCCGACCGCTCGCACTCGATCAGCACATCGGTCGGCTGGAACGCCGCCAACCGCGTGGCCAGCGCCGCCAGATAGGCCTGGTTGTCGGCCGTCGTCACGTCGATCACCTTCGACTTGACCATGTCGCGGCCCGGATTGGCGAAATGGAACACGCCCAGCATCATCACTTTCGCCTCTTCCGGTGCGGGCTCCACCGCCCGCGCCGGCATCGGCAAACCCACCGCGCACAGCAACACCCAGACGCACCACGATCTGCAAACAGCCATCTCCACACCTCGAACGGTCGACAACACCTCTATCCAGATGCGCCAAACGGCCCAATGGTTGAACAGCGGCAGGGCGATCGATTCGCAGCGGGCGCAGACGTTGGGGCCGGGGGAAGATGAGCCGCGGGGGACAGTCGCATCGCGGCCCAACGGGCCTCGGAAAGTCTGTTCAGATCCCTGCCTTGCCGCTTCGATGGCGAAAGGCGGACAAGCCGTGCGCACCCTAATCGTTGCGCTGCGCCACGCGACCTTGCGCGAACCCGGGGAAGGTCTCCGCCATCGGCGCCGTGTCCGGCAGGATGTAGAACACCCCGCCCCGCTCGAACGTCGGACTGAGGATCTGCTCGTAGAACTCGGGCGCGACATTGATGCACCCATGGGTGATACGGTTGTCGTCCGGCGAAGGCGATGCGAGGCGTTCGACGCGTCGCTCGGCAGGGACACCCGTCGCGGTCGGGTGCAGGGAGACCGCGGAATCGTAGTCCACCCACAACACGCGTCCCGCGTCGATCGATGGACCGAAACCGCCCACGAAGCGTCCGGCCGGCGTGGTGCGGTCCCGGCCCGGAATCTCGCGCAGCGCGAGACCGGCGACGCCGGGCGCGGAATGGTCGCCGACCGCCGAGCCGAACAGACCGGGGGCCGCGCCGCGAAGCCGGCCATCGCCGCCGAACACCAGAACCTGCGCGGCGGCCTTGTCGATGACCGCGAACGGATAGCCCTGACTGTCGTTGGACGCGATGACCCAGCCCGCAAGCTCGATCACCGTGTCGGAGACCTCCTGGTCCGGCGGAAGCAGATCGACCGCGGCGACCGCTTGCGTGGCGGCCTGCCTGGCATTGGCCACGCCGACGCTGGCCGACGCCAGCGCCAGCAGCAGCGCACCGTGGGCGACCCGCATCGCAAGGCGTGTGGATGTACCGATGGGAGGACTCCCGGGAAAGAAAGGTGGCGCGCCGGGACCGCTGGCCAGCCAAGGCCACCGGGTCCCGGCACGGTCCGACCGGATCAACCGCGCGGCACGCGCCGCGGGGCCGATTCGATCTGCTGGACGCGGCCTTCCAGCGCATCCAGCCGCTGGTTGGCTTGCTGCGCGGACTGATTGGCCGATTCCGCACTCTGGGCCGCGCCCTGCACCCGCGTGTCGAGCGAATCCAGGCGCGAGTTGATCCGTGCGAAGTCGTCGTCGTAGGTGGCGCAGGCGCTCAGGCCCAGGGAAGCGACGAGCGCCACGCCGATCAGGCGCGCCATCGCCCGGTGCTGTTTGGTGAGGGACATATCCAATTCTCCTGCGTCGGGGGAATCGGGAATATAGCGGCGTTCGTGCCGATTGGCGGATGTGCCTTAAGGCCGCATTGGACTATGTGCATGGCGCGTGAAGTGCGTGCTGGCGGCGGATTTTCCGCGCCAGACCGTGTGGACGAAGGCCAGTGTCGCAGGGCCGGCTCAGCCCCGCCTTGCGCGGGTTGCGATTTGGACAAAATTTGTCCAACGGCGGAGATATTTTCTCCGCGGGCCGGGCTATTTGCTCGGCGGACGGACCTTTTAGCTCGGCGCTCGGGCCTTTTTGCTCGGTGGGCGGACCTATTTGCTCGGCCGGCCAGGAAAAAAGCTCGGCGGGCCGGGCCTGGAAGCCCGTGCGTCGGCCTATTTGCTCGGCGAACGGGCCTTTTTGCTCGGGCGGCGGGCCTATTTGCTTGGCGGGCGGGCCTTTTTGCTCGGCGGGCGGGCTTCGGAGAGCCGTGCGCGGGGAAATTCGGGGCGGCGGCGGGGCAAATAGGTCGAAGCGCGGGGTTCGGAGGCCGGCGGGCGGGCCGATTCGGGCGGAGCGCCGGCTGTCGGGGCCGGTGGGCGGGCAGGTTTTCCCGGTGCGCGGGGCAAAAAGCCCCGCAGGCCGGGTTCGGGGGCCGGTTCCCGTGGCGGAACAGGCGCCCCCGGCCCCGGCCGGTCACGGCTCAGGTGGCGGGTTGTTCCGCCGTGCGCCGCGAACTGTGGGAAAAGCGGGCGCCCAGGGCTTCGACCGCGCCCTCCAGCCCGCGATTGCGCCCGGACACCTTGAGCAGGCCATAGCCTTCCAGGGCGACGCTCATCAGGTCGCTGCCCAGCGCCATTTCCGAGTCGGACACGCGTTCCAGCAGGCGTTGCAGCCGGGTTTGCAGCGGGCGCAGGCGGTCCAGCGCCACCAGATCGGCCTGTGCCTCGGCCAGACCCAGCGCCGGCGGCACGATGTCGGGGTTCTGTTCCAGCACGGTCATGGTCTGGCGCACGAACGCCTCGGACTTGTCGCCCATCTTGGTGATCTGGCGGCGGGTGGCGTTGTCCAGCGCCAGCAGGCCGATCAGGCGGGCTTCCAGTTCGGTCAGGGCCGCGTTGATGGCGGTCATGTCTTCATCGGTCAGGGTCAACGACAACAGGTTCTGGCTCACGGCAAACTCCTTATGCATTCCATGTGAAGTGATGCCCGGCACATCCGGACCCCGGCACAGTGCAATGGCCCCTGCCGCCATGACCGCAGGGCAACGCCTCGACGATGGGTAGGGAAATACCGTGATCGGCTGTAGGAAATCGCGGATGCCCGCCGTGCCGGTCCGGCCTGCGATCTTTATCCGGTGCCGGAGATTCCCGGCACCCGCAGGGGGAACCACCAAAGCCGAATGTGCCGAATGGCTCAGGCCGCGATTCTCTCGATCCGCCCCACCGCATCGCCCGGCGATGGTGGGCCAGGGCCCACCCTACGACAACAATATCGGATGCCGAAATCATGGTGTCCGTAGGGCGGGCTCAAGCCCGCCTTGCGCGGGTTGCGACTTGCAGCGGCAGACCCGGATCGAACCCACCCCGCCACCGGACATAGTCCCCCGACCATCCTGTCCCCATGTCTGCGGTGTCGTATGCTCTCCGAAAAGGGGATCGGCATGCCGCTCAGCATCAACGAAATCAGGGACCGGGCGCGGGCATTCGCCAAGGAGTGGGCCGACGAAACCAGCGAGCGTGCCGAAGCGCAGAGCTTCTGGAACGAATTCTTCAACGTCTTTGGCGTCAACCGCCGCCGGGTGGCGGTGTTCGAGCAGAAGGCCCAACGGTTCTCCGGCAGCAAGCATGGCCGCATCGACGTGTTCTGGCCGGGGGTGATGCTGGCCGAACACAAGAGCGCCGGGGTCGATCTGGATGCCGCCTACCAACAGGCCACCGACTATTTCGCCGGCATCGCCGACGACGAACTGCCCCGCTACGTGCTGGTCTCGGATTTCCAGCGCTTCCGCCTGCACGACCTGGACGGCGATGCCGCGCCGGTGGAGTTTGCCCTGGCGGACCTGCACAGGGAAATCGGCCGCTTCGGCTTCATCAGCGGCTACCAGACCCGCCGCTACAAGGAAGAAGACCCGGTCAACGTGCAGGCCGCCGAGCGCATGGGCAAGCTGCACGACGCACTCAAGGCCGCCGGCTACGACGGCCACCCGCTGGAACTGCTGCTTGTGCGGCTGCTGTTCTGCCTGTTTGCCGACGATACCGGCATCTTCCCGCGGCAGGCCTTCCATGACCTGATCTCGCAACGCACCTCGGAAGACGGTGCCGACCTCGGCCTGTGGATCGCGCGGCTGTTCCAGGTGTTGAACACCCCGCCGGAAAAACGACAGAAGACACTGGACGAGCAATTGTCCGAGTTGCCCTACGTCAACGGCAAGTTGTTCGAGGAAGCCTTGCCGCTGGCGGATTTCAACGCCGCCATGCGCACCCTGCTGCTGGACGCCAGTACGCTGGACTGGAGCCGCATCAGCCCGGCCATCTTCGGCTCGATGTTCCAGTCGGTGATGGATGCCAAGGCCCGCCGCAACCTGGGCGCGCATTACACCAGCGAAAAGAACATCCTCAAGCTGATCGGCCCACTGTTCCTGGATGGTCTGAAGGACGAACTGGCGAAAGCCGGCAACGACGAAAGGAAGCTGGCACGGCTGCACCGCACGTTGGCATCGCTGAAGTTCCTGGACCCGGCCTGCGGCTGCGGCAACTTCCTGGTCATTGCCTACCGCGAACTGCGCGAGCTGGAGCTGGAGGTACTGAAGCGCCAGTTCGCCACCCAGCAATCGTTGCTGGCGCACGTGCAGGACCATGTCCTGGTGGACGTGGACCAGTTCCATGGCATCGAGATTGAGGAGTTCCCCGCACAGATCGCACAGGTGGCGATGTGGCTGATGGACCACCAGATGAACCTGCGCGTGTCCGAACAGTTCGGCGAAAACGTGGTGCGCCTGCCGCTGAAGAAATCCGCCGCCATCGTGCACGGCAATGCCCTGCGGATCGACTGGAACGATGTGATTCCGGCGGAGGAACTGGATTACATCCTCGGGAATCCGCCGTTCATTGGTCACCATTATCAGAACGCGGAACAGAAGGCCGACCAGGCCCGTGTCATGCACGAAATCCGGGGCAATGGCGTCATCGATTTCGTGGCGAACTGGTACGTCAAGGCCACCGAATATCTCAACCCCCGTCATTCCCGCGAAAGCGGGAATCGCCCTTCAACAGCGCGGAGCGCTGGTCATCCAGTGACTTTGGCTCCCGCGCCCGCAACGTCCATGGATCCCCGCCTGCGCGGGGACGACGGCGTGCGGGTGGCGTTCGTATCGACAAACTCGATCACCCAAGGTGAGCAGGTTGGCCTGTTGTGGCCGCTGCTTCTCTCCAGGGGCGCGCGAATTTTCTTTGCACACCGCACCTTCCAGTGGAACAACGAAGCACGTGGAGTCGCCGCGGTGCATTGCGTCATCGTCGGATTCGCGAACTGCGACATCTCGCCCAAGCGGCTCTTCGACTACCAGGACATCCGGGGCGAAGCTCAGGAGACAACGGCCACCAACATCAACCCTTACTTGGTCGATGCGCCGGATGTGGTCGTCACCAACAGGTCACTTCCGATCTGTGACGTTCCGAAGATGTCGTGGGGAAACAAGCCGACGGATGGTGGGCACCTCATTCTTTCTCCCGAAGAGCGCGACGAGCTGCTGGCATCGGAGCCGGGGGCTGCGAAATTCGCAAGGCGCTATATGAGTGGTGGCGACTTCATCAATGGAATCGAGCGCTACTGCCTGTGGCTCAATGATGCGACGCCCCAGGAGTTGAAGGCACTTCCGGAGGTGATGAAACGGGTGGAGGCCGTCAAGAAAAGCCGGTTGGCAAGCAAGGCCTCTTCCACGCGCGAGTACGCCAAATACCCCACCCGCTTCAGGCAGATCGCGCAGCAGGATTCGGACTATCTCGCAATTCCGGAGGTATCGTCGGAGCGACGCGATTACATTCCCATTGCATTTCTTGCCAAGGAAGTGATCTGCAGCAATAAAATTCAGTTCGTTCCGGATGCCACCCCATACCACTTCGGCATCCTGAGCAGTGCCATGCACATGGCATGGGTGCGCGCCGTTTGCGGTCGGCTGAAAAGCGATTTCAGCTACTCAAATACAATCGTCTACAACAACTTCCCTTGGCCGGATTTGCCGACAGCCAGCCCTGTAGGAGCGGCGTCAGCCGCGACAGCTGCCGGGGTCGCGGTTGACGCCGCTCCTACAGGGGAAAACAAATTGCGCACCACCATCGAAACCGCCGCCCAGAGCGTGCTGGATGCCCGCGCCCGGTTCCCCGACGCCACCCTGGCCGACCTGTACGACCCGCTGACCATGCCCCCGGCACTGGTCAAGGCCCACCAGCAACTCGACAAGGCCGTTGACAACGCCTACATCGCCGCCGAAAAAACCGCCGGCCGCAAGCCGCCCAAACTGTCCACCGACGCCGAACGCGTGGCCTTCCTGTTCGAGCGCTACCAGGCACTGACCAGCCTGCTGCCAGCGGAAAAGCCGAAGAAGGCACGGAAACGACGAGAGAAATCCGCATGAAGTGGCAATACTTCATTGGCCACGCCGTATTCATTGGCTCGGCGCTCATCACCATCGTCATTGTTCTTGCACTCAAGATAATGCGCGAGCGGCAGCAACGGCGTTCGCCACTACACGGCAGACAAATCGGGAATGTACCTGGGCAACAGATACAGGATCGCATCAACAAGGCCGGCGATGAGGCCGGTTTCGGCGTTGATGTCATGATCCTCGCCTTGCCCATGCTGTTCCTGATCTGGGCCACGATGCGAATCGACTGGACACAAGTTCGATTCGGCACGAGTGAATTGATCTTCCTCGTTGGGTGGGTGTTTTTCTTCGGATACGGCTTCTGGAAATACCAGCGTCACTCCAGACGCAGAGAACAGGCACGCGATGGCCTGCTGGCCGAACGCGTCACCGGCATGCAGCTCAATCGCCTATTCGCGCATGGATGCATCGTGATGCACGACCTCCCTTGCGGCGAGTTCAACATCGACCATGTCGTAATTGCCCCGCGCGGCGTGTATGCGGTGGAAACGAAGTCCTTCCGCAAGCCAAAGAACTTGCCAGCCGGCACGCCGGCCAAGGTCGAGTTCGATGGGGACACATTGAAGTTCAGCGACTTCACTAGCCGGAAACCGATTGAGCAATCCCGGCGCCAGGCCAGATACCTTTCCAGCTTCCTGCGTGAAAGCCTGGGCGAGGCCATCCATGTCGTGCCGGCATTGGCTCTGCCTGGCTGGTGGGTCGGAAAAACGGAGTCAGGCAAGGCCTCCGACATGTTCGTCTTCACCCCGATGGGCCGTGGCTGCGAATGGTTCACCTATGGAGAAGAATGCATTCCTGCTGCAAAGCGCCATCTGATCTCGCAAGCATTGGCCACCAAATACCCTGCTGCCACCTGAGACAGCCCAGCAACTACAATCGGCAATCCCGATAAATCGTCGGCTCCGGCATGGGAGCCGTCGGGCACAACGCTTCCACTGTCTCCATCAAGTCCAGCCATGCGGCAATGGCATCGCCTTCGGGCACGGCGCGATACGGCGGCCCCGCCTCGGCCACCAGCAACGGTCCACGATCACTCACCAGACGCTCCATCGTCTTGTCCGTTGACGAGTTCATCCAGCAATGCCTCGCGCTCGAAAAGTGCAAAGGCGAACGCCATCAATGCTTCCCGAATCTGATCTGCAAGCTTCGGCATCATCTACATGTTGCGGCGATATTCCCCACCCACGTCATACAACGCATGGCTGATCTGCCCCAGGCTATGCGTCTTGACCGCTTCCACCAGCGCCTCGAACACGTTGCCCCGCCGCCGCGCCGTGTCCTGAAGATACGCCAGCCCGTGGCCGTCGTGCACCTCTCCCTCGACTGTGGCGTCCTCGACCACGTGGCCGTGGCCGGTTTCCCCCTCCGGCGCCAGCCGGTTGCGTAGCGACTGCCAGCCGCGCACGTTGGCGATCTGCTGGGCCTTTTCCGCCTGCGTGCTGCGGATCAGCTCGATCTCGGTGGCGATCTCGCCGCCGTGCTCGCGCGGCAGGAAGGTATTGACCCCCACCAGCGGCAGGCTGCCGTCGTGCTTCTTGTGCTCGTAGTACAGGCTCTCTTCCTGGATCTTGCCGCGCTGGTACATGGTGTCCATGGCCCCCAGCACCCCGCCGCGCTCGCTGATGGCCTCGAACTCCTTGTACACCGCCTCTTCGACGATATCGGTCAACTGCTCGACGATGAAGCTGCCCTGCCAGGGATTCTCGTTGAAGTTCAGCCCCAGCTCCTTGTTGATGATCATCTGGATGGCCACCGCACGGCGCACCGATTCCTCGGTGGGGGTGGTGATGGCCTCGTCGTAGGCGTTGGTGTGCAGGCTGTTGCAGTTGTCGAACAGCGCGTACAACGCCTGCAGCGTGGTGCGGATGTCGTTGAACTGGATTTCCTGCGCGTGCAGGCTGCGGCCGCTGGTCTGGATGTGGTACTTGAGCATCTGGCTGCGGGCGCTGGCGCCGTAGCGTTCGCGCATGGCGCGCGCCCAGATGCGCCGCGCGACCCGGCCGATCACCGTGTATTCCGGGTCCATGCCGTTGCTGAAGAAGAACGACAGGTTGGGCGCGAAGTCGTCGATCTTCATCCCGCGCGCCAGGTAGTACTCGACGATGGTGAAGCCGTTGGACAGGGTGAAGGCCAACTGGCTGATCGGGTTGGCCCCGGCCTCGGCGATGTGGTAGCCGCTGATGCTGACCGAGTAGAAGTTGCGCACGCCGTGGTCGACGAAGTACTGCTGGATGTCGCCCATCATGCGCAGGGCGAACTCGGTGCTGAAGATGCAGGTGTTCTGCGCCTGGTCTTCCTTGAGAATGTCCGCCTGCACGGTGCCGCGCACGCTGGCCAGGGTCTGGGCCTTGATCCGGGCGTAGGTGTCGGCATCGACCAGTTGCTCGCCGGTCATGCCCAGCAGGGCCAGGCCAAGGCCATCGTTGCCGGGCGGCAATTCACCGTGGTATTGCGGACGCTCGCGGCCGGCGAAGAATTTTTCGATCTTCGCTTGCGCCTCGGCCCAGCGCGCGTCGTCTTCCTTCAGGTATTTCTCCACCTGCTGGTCGATGGCGGTGTTCATGAACATCGCCAGGATCATCGGCGCCGGGCCGTTGATGGTCATCGACACGCTGGTGGTCGGCGCGCACAGGTCGAAGCCGGAGTACAGCTTCTTCATGTCGTCCAAGGTGGGGATATTGACCCCGGAGTTGCCGATCTTGCCGTAGATGTCCGGGCGCGGCGCCGGGTCTTCGCCGTACAGGGTGACGCTGTCGAAGGCGGTGGACAGGCGCACGGCCGGCTGCCCGGCGCTGAGGTAATGGAAGCGGCGGTTGGTGCGCTCCGGCGTGCCTTCGCCGGCGAACATGCGGATGGGGTCTTCGCCGGTGCGGCGATACGGATACACGCCGCCGGTGTACGGGTAGCTGCCGGGCAGGTTTTCCTTCTGCAGGAAGTGCAGCAGTTCGCCCCAGCCGGCATACGGCGGCGGCGCGATCTTGGGGATCTGCTGCTGGCTGAGCGAGGTGGTGTAGTTGTCGATGCGGATGGCCTTGCCGCGCACCTGGTATTGGTTGACCGGGTCGGTCACCGCCTGCCGCCGCGCCGGCCATTCGCGCAGCAGCTTGAGCGCATCGGACGACAGCGACTGGATGGCGTCGTTGTAGCGCTGGCGCAGGGTCAGCAGGCTGCGGTCGGCCTGTAGTGCGGGCCCAGGCCCGCCGTCGACCACCTCATTCGCACCTGCATGGCGGGCCGGGGCCCGCCCTACGATGTCTTGCGAGGGAAGCAGGGCTTCCGGTGGGTACAGCTCCAGCGCTTTCGGCAGAGCCGGGTCGTCCAATTCCTTCAGCGCCTGCCAGCAGTGCTGGGCGCAGCTGGCGACTTCGGCTTCGCTGTCGATGCGGCGATTGATGCCGCGGCCCTGTTCGGCGATCTCGGCCAGGTAGCGCACCCGGCTGCCGGGGATCAGCACGGTGGCGCGCGGTTCCTTCAGCGTGGTGTCGATGGCCGGATGAAAGTCGCAGCGCGCCGTTCCCGTCCCGGCAGGAGCGGCGTGAGCCGCGAGGCTTTCATCTCCTGCGACCACCGTGGTTCCGCTGGTCGCGGCTGGCGCCGCTCCTACAACATGCAGCTTCTGGCGCAGCAGGCGGCACAGGCTGGCGAACATCCAGCTGACGCCGGGGTCGTTGAACTGGCTGGCGATGGTCGGATAGACCGGGATGTCGTCGTCGCTGGCCTGGAAGGCGTTGCGGTTGCGCTTCCACTGCTTGCGCACGTCGCGCAGGGCGTCCTCGGCGCCGCGGCGATCGTACTTGTTCAGCACCACAAGCTCTGCGAAGTCGAGCATGTCGATCTTCTCCAGCTGGCTGGCCGCGCCGTAGTCGCTGGTCATCACGTAGATGGGGAAATCGACCAGGTCGACGATCTCCGAATCGCTCTGGCCGATGCCGGCAGTCTCGACGATGACCAGATCGAAGCCCAGCGATTTCAGCAGGCCGATGCAGTCGCGCAGCACCGCGTTGGTGGCCACGTTCTGCCGGCGCGTGGCCATCGAGCGCATGTACACGCGATGGCTGCGCAGCGAGTTCATGCGGATGCGGTCGCCGAGCAGCGCACCGCCGCTGCGGCGGCGGGTCGGGTCGACCGAGACCACCGCGATGCGCATGGCCGGGAAGCTGGACAGGAAGCGGTTGAGCAGTTCGTCGGTGACGCTGGACTTGCCGGCGCCACCGGTGCCGGTCAGGCCGACCACCGGGGTCTTGCCGGCGGCCAGTTGCCATTGCTTGCGCAGGCGCGACAGTTCCGCTTCGGAAAGCTGTCCGTCCTCGATGGCGGATATCGCCTGGCCGATGGCGATCTCGTCGTCGATGCGGGGAACTTCGTCGGCGAGAGATAAGGAAGAAGAAAGGTGGCGGGCCTGGGCCCGCCCTATGGCATCGCGCGAGGCGGATGCGCGCGCGACCACGTCTTCGATCATTTCCACCAGCCCCAGCTTCATGCCGTCGTCGGGGTGGTAGATGCGCTCGACGCCGTAGTCCTGCAGCTCGCGGATCTCTTCCGGGGTGATGGTGCCGCCGCCGCCGCCGAACACGCGCACATGCGGCGCGCCCTTCTCCTTCAGCATGTCGACCATGTACTTGAAGTACTCGACGTGCCCGCCCTGGTAGGACGACAGCGCGATGGCGTCGGCGTCTTCCTGCAACGCCGCGCGGACCACGTCCTCGACGCTGCGGTTGTGGCCCAGGTGGATGACTTCCGCGCCCTGGGCCTGGATCAGCCGGCGCATGATGTTGATCGCCGCGTCGTGACCGTCGAACAGGCTGGCCGCAGTGACGAATCGCAGCGGCGTTGCGGCGTGCTGCCGCGCCGGGGCCGTGTCGGCCTGCATGACCATTGCAATCCTCCCGTTGCAATTCCGGTCACGATTGTAGCGGCCGGGCCGTGATCGTGCGGTCTTGCACCCGCGCGCGGCGATTGCTTTAGACTAGGCCCGCGCGACGTGACCGCCGCACCACGGCAACGTCGCTTTTTTCTTTTCCATCAGCCGGTTAGGTAAAGTTCTGCCACTTCGTGCCGCCATCGATGCGGCGCAGAATCGGAGCCACCCCCATGATCTTCGACACCCTGGCGACCTCGGGACACGAGCATGTCGTGTTCTGCCACAACCCCGACATCGGCCTGAAGGCCATCATCGCGATCCACAGCACGGTGCTGGGCCCGGCGCTGGGCGGCGTGCGCATGCGCCCCTACGCCAGCGAGGAGGACGCGCTGCGCGACGCGCTGCGGCTGAGCCGCACGATGACCTACAAGAACGCGCTGGCGGGGCTGAACGTCGGCGGCGGCAAGGCGGTGATCATCGGCGACCCGCAGCAGGACAAGACCGAGGCGCTGTTCCGCGGCTTCGGCCGTTACGTCGATTCGCTGGCCGGGCGCTACATCACCGCCGAGGATGTCGGCACCGACGTCGCCGACATGGAACACGTCTATCGCGAAACCGAATACGTGGTCGGCGTGCACCAGGTGCATGGCGGCTCCGGCGACCCGGCGCCGTTCACCGCCTACGGTGCGATGCAGGGCCTGATGGCCGCGCTGAACCGCAAGTTCGGCAACGAGGACCTGGACCAGCGCAGCATCGCCGTGCAAGGCTTGGGCCACATCGGCATGGAATTCGCCAAGTTGATCGGCGAGCGCGGCGCCAAGCTGATCGTCTCCGATCTTGACCCCGAGCGGGTCGAGCGCGCGGTGGAGGAATTCGGCGCCGAGGCGGCCAAGCCCGACGACATCTACGACGCCAATGTCGACGTGTTCGCACCGTGCGCGTTCGAATACGCGATCAACGAACAGACCCTGCCGCGGCTGAAGGCCAAGGTGATCTGCGGCACCGCCAACAACCAGATGTCGCACGCCACCGGCATCGAGGCGGCCAAGCGCGGCATCCTGTACGCGCCGGACTACGCGATCAACGCCGGCGGGGTGATGAACGTCTCGCTGGAGATCGACGGCTACAACCGCGAGCGCGCGATGCGGCTGATGCGCAACATCTACCACACGGCCAACGAAATCTTCGACCTGGCCGAGCGCGAGGACATCGCGCCGCAGTACGCCGCCGACCGCCTGGCCGAGGCGCGGATCGCGTCGATCGGCAAGCTGAAGCTGCCGCTGGGCCGCACCGCCCCGCGCTTCGTCGGCCACCTGCGCGGCGCGCACTGAGCGATTCGTACGCAGCAGCGGCGGATTTTCCCGCCGCGCAACACGGAATGACGGAGTTTTCCGGTAGAGTCCGTGTCCGATAGTTTCAGAAGATACGGACCAAGGGGACAGGATGCGGGCTTTCGCCATCAACGAGGACACCGACGCGCTGCGCGAGGCGGTGCGCCGTTTCGCCGACACCGAAATCGCCCCGCGCGCCGCGCAGATCGACCACGACAACGCCTTTCCGCAGGACCTGTGGCCCAAGCTGGGCGAGATGGGCCTGCTGGGCATCACCCTGCCCGGCGAGTACGGCGGCAGCGAGATGGGCTACCTGGCCCATCTGGTGGCGATGGAGGAGATTTCCCGCGCCTCCGGTTCGGTCGGCCTGAGCTACGGCGCGCATTCCAACCTGTGCGTGTCCAACCTGTACCTCAACGGCAACCCCGAGCAGCGCCGCAAATACCTGCCGCGACTGTGCAGCGGCGAATGGAAGGGTGCGCTGGCGATGAGCGAACCGGGCGCCGGTTCGGACGTGGTCGGGTCGATGACTTGTCGCGCCGAGCTCCGCGACGGCGTCTGGATCGCCAACGGCAACAAGATGTGGATCACCAACGGCCCCGAGGCCGACGTGCTGATCGTCTACATGCGCACCGCCGGCCGCGACGCCGGCAGCCGCTGCATGACCGCCTTCATCGTCGAGAAGGGCATGCCGGGATTTTCCACCGCGCAGAAACTGGACAAGCTGGGCATGCGCGGCAGCAACACCTGCGAGCTGGTGTTCGAGGATTGCGCGATCCCGGCCGAAAACGTGCTGGGCGAAGTCAACCAGGGCGTGCGCGTGCTGATGGGCGGCCTGAACACCGAGCGCCTGGTGCTGAGCGGCGGCCCGCTGGGGCTGATGCAGGCGGCGCTGGACATCGCCCTGCCCTATGTGCGCGAACGCCGCCAGTTCGACGCGCCGATCGGCAGCTTCGGCATCATGCAGGCCAAGCTGGCCGACATGTACACCGCGCTGCAGTCCAGCCGCGCCTTCGCCTACCAGGTGGCGCGCGATTTCGACGCCGGCCGCCATTCGCGCACCGACGCCGCGGCCTGCCTGCTGCATGCCTCGGAAGCGGCGGTGCAGGTGGCGCTGGAAGCGATCCAGGCGCTGGGTGGCAACGGCTACATCAACGAATTCGCCACCGGCCGGCTGCTGCGCGACGCCAAGCTGTACGCGATCGGCGCCGGCACCAACGAGATCCGGCGCATGCTGATCGGCCGCGAACTGTTCGCCGAACGCGACTGATCCGCGACTAGCCCAGCTCCGGCCACGACGAGGCATCCAGGGTTTCGCGGTAGGCATGCCAGGCCGAATAGGCCAGCCACGGCATGATGACGACCAGCCCCAGCAGGGCGGTGGCGAAGCCCAGCACGGTCAGCGCCAGCAACAGCAGGCCCCACAGCGCCATCACCCCCTTGTTGCGCAGCACCGCGTTCACGCTGGAGACGCCGGCGGTGACCATGTCGACGTCGCGGTCGGCGATCATCGGCAGCGAAAACGCGGAAATGGCGAAGGTCAGCCAGGCGAACACCGCGCCGATCGCCGAACCGATGGCCAGGTATTCCCACAACGCGCTTGCGCCTTCCCCGTCCAGCGGGAAGAAGGCGCTGAGCATCATGCCCGCCCGCGCCCACAACAGGATGATCACCCCCTGCCCGAGCGCGAAGATGCCGGCCTGGCCGACCACCCGGCAGGCCAGCACGAAGGAATCGCGCAGCTTCGGCGTGCGCCCGCGCTCCAGTCCGCGGCTGACGCAGTACAGCCCCACGCACAGCAGCGGCGCCACGAACACGAATCCCGACAGCAGGGTGGCGAGCAGGGCGAAGCGGCCCATCTTCCAGCCCAGCCACGAGATCGCCAGGCTCAGCAGCGCGATCACCACCCCGAACAGCAGCGACAGGCCCGGCGCACGCCGGTAATCGCGCCATCCGGCCACCAGCCAACGCCACGGCGCATCGAACCGTAACCGCGCGCACGGCACCACGAAGGGACGCGTTTCGTCCCCGGTTCCTGTCGTCACCCTGTCCCTCCCGCGTATCGAATACCTGCCTGCGCCGCCTCCGTCAGAACCCGTGGCGGTAACGCAGCGAAACCCCGCGCACGGCATCGCCGCCGCCGAAGCGTTGGTCGTAACCGAACGACAGCGACGAGGCCGGCGTCAGCCAGGCATCCAGCCCGAGACCAACGCGACCTCCGTACAGTGCCTGGTCGCCCTGCAACGGCGACCACGCTTCGACGCCGGTGAAGCTGGCCTGCCGCTGCACCGGATCGTCGCCGAACGACTGCAGCCATTCAGCATAGCCGCGCAACGACAAGCCGCGCCCGCCGACCTGACCCCAGTCGCGACGGGCGCGCAATCCGGCGACGGCACGGACGCTTTCCAGAGTGTCGGCATTCGCCCGCAGGCCGAAGCCGCCGGCGTCGGACTCGGCGAAACCGCCGCGGCCCATTTCCAGATAGCCCGCACCCAGATACGGCACCACGTGGCTGGCGCCATCGCCGAAGCGATAGCCGAACTCGAGGTCGGCACGGACAAAATCGCCGGCATATTCGCTGGCCACGCCTTCGCGTTCGTCGCCCAGCATCAATTCACGACGCAGCTGTCGCTCGTATCGGCCCAGTGACAACTGGCCGAGAACCTGCATCCGTCCGAACACCTTGCCCAGGTACATTTCCGCCTGGGTCTGGCGGTCGCGGCTGCGACCGGCGCTGTCGTTGCGGTAGCCATCCAGCCGGTTCTCGCCAAAGGCCAGGCCGACGACGAACCCTTCGCCGAGTCGCTGGTCCTGGCCCAGCACCCAGCCATTCATCTGGAAGCCCGCAACGCCCTGGCCGGGACCCCCCAGGTCGCGATACCAGGCGCCCTGCAGCAACGGCTGGCCAGCCAGCGCATCGAGGCGCGCGGACAGGGCCCGCCGCCGCGCCTCCAGCGCCTCCACTCCGGCCGCATCGGCGGCAGCGTGCAACTCGCCGGACAGGCTGCGCAACGACGCCAGCGCCTCGACTTCGTTCGATGCCGTCTGGAAGCGGCCTGCCATCTCGAGGAACCCCGCATCGGCTACCTCGCCCCCCTGTTCCGCTGCATCGACGCGATCGAAGGCGGCTTCGATCCGGTCGGCGGCGGACTGCGAGGCGCGGCTGATGCCCTTCATCGCCTTGGCCGTCGCCGAAACATCCAGACGGCTGATGTCCAGCCAGGCGCTGCTGGCGTCGTAACCGGCCGTCGCCTCGAGGAATACGCCGGTGGCCGCACCGACGCTGTCGAACCGGCCGGTCAACCCTCCCTGCGCGACCAGTACCTCTTCGCGCGCCGTGGCCACGTAACCGTCCACCACACCGAGCACCTGCAGATCGCCGCCCTGCAGCGTCGCCGCGCCATCGATCTGCAGGCTGTTCGGCAGCAGCAATGCCAAACGCGCGTCGGCGCCTTGCAGGTAATCGCCGCCGATACGCATCGGGCCGCCACCGTCCAGCGCCAGCGTGCCCTGGTTGTCCACGTCCCCGCCCGTCGATCCATCGCCGGACAACGTGCCCGCAGCGCCAATGCGGATCGAGGAATTCTGCAGCGCTCCGCTCAACTGCAGCGTTCCATCCAGAACCTGGGTATCGCCGAGATAATCGCTACTGCCGCTCAGCACCAGAATCCCGCTGCCGCGCTTGATCAGGCCGCCATCGCCGGTGATGTCGTTGCCCCAGGTCGAAGTGATGGCGTCGAAATCGGCGGTCACGTCGCCCCAGTCGAAGCGCCCGGGGCCGTTGACTGCACGACCGACGTCTAGCGAGCCGTAGCCGAACACCGCATCCACGCCCGGATCGCCAAGGTCGGTCGCCGTGCCCAGCAAAGTCTGCCGGACCAGATCGTTGTCGAAATAGGGAAAGGCCTCCCAGACCAGCGCAGCGGCGCCGGATACCAGCGGCGCGGCCAGCGAGGTGCCCGACCAGCGCCAGTATTCCGGAGCTGTCGGCGGATCGTCGGTGCCGGTGACCACCACGGTTCCGGGCGCGGCCAGGCAATAGTGCATGGCGATGCCGCAGGCGTTGGAATAACTGGCCAGCGCGTTCGGACTGTCCGCATCCAGCGCCACCACCGTCAGCCAGCCGCGCTCCAGATCGGCCGCCGGGCGGGTGCCTCCGGTTCCCGGCTGGCTGGGCAACGCCGCCATGTCGCTGGGATCGGCCCGCGATTCGTTGCCGGCCGCGAACACCACCAGCCCGTCGTTGCCGACGATGAACGGCCGGTACTCGGCAGCGATCGGTGCGGTAGCCGCCGGGTTGGTCCAGTACAGCCCGCCCCAGGAGTTGTTCATGATGCGGACGCCACGATCGATCAGGTCCTGGTGGATCGGCGCCAGGCCGAGGGCGCCATCGACCTCGTTGCCTTCGCCGCTGCCGTCGTCTTCCGGCGGGTCGTCGCTGATGATCCGCGCCGACACGATTTCCGCGCCCGGCGCGATTCCGCCCGGCCATTGCCCGAAGGCGCTGCCGGCCGCCGCCTGGGCCACCGCCGTGCCGTGCTCGACCACGTCGTCAACCGACAGATCGTTGTCCTGGCCGTTGATGTAGGTCAGGTTGGCGACCACCCGGTCCGACAGCGCGGGATGGTCGCGGTTGACGCCGCTGTCGACGATGCCGATGCGTACCCCGGCACCGGTGAACCCAGCGTCGTGGGCCGCGTACGTATTCGTCCACTCCAGATGCTGGCTGTAGGCCGGGTTCGGTGCTTCCACCACCGGCGGTGTGGGTGGAGGGGTCGGCGGAGGCGCCGCAGGGGGCGGATCGGCGCGCACGGCTCCCCCGCCACCGCCACCACAGGCCATCAAGCTGAACAGGGGCAGCAACAGCGAAAACCGCACCAATGTGGCAACAAAGTGTCGTACCGCCATTTCCCGATCCTCCCTAATTCGGCCCGGCTGCCGGTATACCACAACGCCTGCACTGGATTCGGCCGGGCAAGCGTGCCGCATCCGGCTTGCACCAACGTCCATGTTTACCGCCCCCGCCGCAGCCGCGATAATCTGGAGTCTTACCCCCTGGAGGAGAGCCCCCATGTCCGAGGTCGTCATCGTCGCCGCCAAGCGCACCCCCATCGGTTCGTTTCTCGGCCAGTTCACCGGCGTTCCCACCCCGACCCTGGGCGCCACCGCCATCGCCGCCGCGCTGGAACAGTCCGGCGTGCCTGCCGGCGACGTCTCCGAAGTCATCATGGGCTGCGTGCTGCCGGCCAATCTGGGCCAGGCGCCCGCACGCCAGGCCTCGCTGGCGGCCGGCCTGCCGAAGTCGGCCGGCTGCACCACCATCAACAAGGTCTGCGGCTCGGGCATGAAGGCGATCATGCTGGGCCACGACCTGATCAAGGCCGGCTCGGTCAGTGTCGTCGTCGCCGGCGGCATGGAGTCGATGACCAACGCGCCGCACATGATCCCCAACTCGCGCACCGGCAACCGCTACGGCAACTTCCAGGCGGTCGACCACATGTCCTGGGATGGCCTGACCAATCCCTACGACGGCCAGGCCATGGGCGTGTTCGCCGAGGCCACCGTGGAGAAGTACGGCTTCAGCCGCGAGGACCAGGACGCCTTCGCCATCGAATCGGTCAAGCGCGCGCAGGCGGCGCAGGCCTCCGGCGCCTTCGACGGCGAGATCGCCCCGGTCAAGGTCGCCACCCGCAAGGGCGAAGTCGAATTCGCCAGCGACGAACAACCCGGCAAGTCGAACATCGACAAGATTCCGACCCTGCGCCCGGCGTTCAAGAAGGACGGCACCGTCACTGCGGCCAGTTCGTCCAGCATTTCCGATGGCGCCGCCGCCACCGTACTGATGAGTGCCGACGAAGCCGCCAGGCGCGGGCTGAAGCCGCTGGCGCGGATCGTCGGTCATGCCACTCATTCGCACGAACCGGAATGGTTCACCACTGCCCCGGTCAGCGCCATCGGCGCCCTGCTCAAGCAGGTCGGTTGGAGTGTCGACGAGGTCGACCTGTACGAAATCAACGAAGCCTTCGCCGTGGTCGCGATGGCCCCGATCAAGGAACTCGGCATCCCGCACGCCAAGGTCAACGTCAATGGCGGCGCCTGCGCCCTGGGCCACCCGATCGGCGCCAGCGGCGCCCGCCTGGTGGTGACCCTGCTCAACGCCATGGCCAAGCGCGGCGGCAAGCGCGGCATCGCCTCGCTGTGCATCGGCGGCGGCGAGGCCACCGCGATCGCGGTCGAACTGGCGTGAATGCCGGTTTCACATATCCTTGACGAAGCTAACCAGCGGGACGCTTGACAGCTTCTTTCGGCTTGCGATCATGTCGACGACGCGCAAAAGCGCGTCGTCGACAACCCACCGGGAAAGCCGCCAGGGCCGATTTCTTGGCTGAACAGGCGTTTTCCACGTAATATGGAAGGTCGCTGGCGATTGTCGGCGGCCCTTCCAGGATCCACGGAGGGTGCTATGGGCGCCGCGGCGCCCGAGCCGTTACAGTTCCATCACGATTGAACCAGTTGTTGCTAACCACCCTTTGGAGAGAAACATGAAGACCAAGTTGCTGATCCTGCTGGCCGCCTCCGTGTTCGCGCTGGCCGCCTGCCAGAACACCGCCGAAGGCGTGCAGGAAGACGCTGCCGCCGCCGCTGACGCTGCTGCCGACACCGCCGCCGACGCCGCCGACGCTGCTGCTGCTGCCGCCGACGCCGCTGCCGACACCGCCACCGACGCTGCCGCCGCCACCGGCGAAGCCATGAGCGATGCCGCCGATGCCACTGCCGATGCCGCCGACGCCGCTGCCGATGCTGCCGCCGACGCTGGCGAAGCCATGAGCGACGCCGCTGCCGACGCCGCCGACGCCGCCGTCGATGCGGTCAAGGACGCAGCCGACGAAGCCGCCGACAAGGTGAAGGACGCCGTGGATCAGTAATCCACGCGCTCCACAGCTGTACCCGACAAGGCCCGCGCAAGCGGGCCTTGTTTTTGCGTGGCGTTTTTGCAGCGACGACGCTTTCCATGCCGCAGGATCGCAGCGTCAGGCCGGCCCCACTGCCCCACTCAATCCGAGCAGTTGTCGCAACCGCCGCAGCCGGACGCAGGGGCAACCGGAGGCGGCGCGATCCGGCGGCCGACCGCATGCAACCAGGCCGGCCGGCCTTCGCGCAGCAGCGGCAGGGCCAGGGCGACCCGCGCCTTGCGCAACGCATTCGGGAATTGCTTCCTGGCCACCACCCACGCGCTGATCGCCACCGCGACGGCGATGATGGCGTATTGCAGGGGCAGCGGCAGTTGCACGACGGTCAGCCCGCTCCCAGCAGTCGCGCCAGCTGGTAGGTCAGCAGCGATGCGGCATAGGCCAGCGCGAACAGGTACAGCGTGGCAAAGCCCATCTGCTTCCAGGAATTGGTTTCGCGCTTGATCGTGGCCAGGGTGGAGATGCACATCGGCGCGTAGATGTACCAGACCAGCAGCGACAGACCGGTGGCCAGCGACCAGCCATCGCCGATCAGCGGCGTCAACGCCTGCGTAGCGGCATCGTCGTCGACCGCCGACAGCGCGTAGACGGTCGCCAGCGAGGACACCGCCACCTCGCGCGCGGCCATGCCGGGGATCAGGGCGATGCAGATCTGCCAGTTGAAGCCCAGCGGGGCGAAGAACGCCGCCATCGCGTGGCCGATGCGGCCGGCGAAGCTGTAGTCGATCGCCGGACCGACCGCATCGGCCGGCGCCGCCGGGAACGACAGCAGGAACCACAGCAACACGGTCAGCGCCAGGATGATGCCGCCGACCCGCTTGAGGAAGATCATCGCCCGCTCCCACAGGCCGATCAGCAGGTCGCGCGGATTCGGCAGGCGGTACGACGGCAATTCCAGCAGCAACGCATGTTCGCCCTTGTCGCGACGCCATTTCTTCATCACCCAGGCGACCAGCAGTGCGCTGGCGATGGCGACCGCATACAACCCGAACAGCACCAGCCCCTGCTGGTTGAAGATGCCGATCCGCTTCTGCGGCACGAAGGCGCCGATCAGCAATGCGTACACCGGCAGCCGCGCCGAACAGGTCATCAGCGGCGCCACCAGGATGGTCGCCAACCGGTCGCGCGGGTCCTGGATGCTGCGCGTGGCCATGATGCCGGGAATCGCGCAGGCGAAACTGGACAGCAGCGGGATGAACGAGCGTCCCGACAGACCGGCCGACGCCATCATCCGGTCGAGCAGGAACGCCGCACGCGGCAGATAACCGCTTTCTTCCAGCGCCAGAATGAAAGCGAACAGGATCAGGATCTGCGGCAGGAAGATCACCACGCCGCCGAGACCGGCGATGACGCCGTCGACCAGCAGGCTCGACAGCGGCCCCTCGGGCAGGATCGCGGCGACGCTTTCGCCGAGCCAGCCAGTGCCGGCGTCGATGGCGTCCATCATCGGCGTCGCCCAGGCGTACACGGCCTGGAAGATCAGGAACATCACCACCGCCAGCGCCAGCAACCCGAACACCGGATGCAACAGCCAGCGGTCCAGCGCATCGTCGATCCGCGCGGTGCGTGCGGGCATCGCCACCGCCAGCGCCAGCAGGCGGCGGGTTTCGGCATGCAGGTCGGCGCCCTCACCCAGCGCGACTTGCGGCGGGCGCGGATCGGCAGCAATGCGGTCGACCTGTTCAACCAGCGCTCGCGCGCCGTTGTGCTTCACCGCGACCGTCTCGACCACCGGCACGCCCAGTTCGCGTTGCAGCGCCTCCAGGTCAATGGCGATGCCGCGCCGGCGCGCGGCGTCCATCATGTTGACCGCCAGCACCATCGGCCGGCCCAGCTCGCGCACTTCCAGTGCAAAGCGCAGATGCAGGCGCAAGTTGGTGGCGTCGACCACGCAGACCAGCACGTCGGGCGCGGCCTCGCCGGGCAGGAAGCCGCGGCACATGTCGCGGGTGATCGCCTCGTCCAGGCTGGCCGCGTTCAGGCTGTAGGCGCCAGGCAGGTCCAGCAACGTGTACTGGCGCCCGTCGGCGCCGCGGAAGCGGCCTTCCTTGCGCTCCACGGTCACGCCGGCGTAGTTGGCCACCTTCTGCCGGCTACCGGTCAGCTGGTTGAACAACGCGGTCTTGCCGCAATTGGGATTGCCAACCAGCGCCAGCCGCCGGATGTCCGCCATCGCGTTCATGCTGCCTCCTGGCCATTGCCGGCACGCAGGCGCACCCGCGCCGCTTCGGCCTTGCGCAGGGCGAACCGGGTGAAGCCGACCTGGACCAGCAGCGGATCGCCGCCGAACGGGCCGCCGGCCATCACCTGCACCGGCTCGCCGGCGACGAAACCCAGTTCGCGCAAGCGGCGTGCGATGTGGTCGCCCGGCTGCATTTCCTGCACGCAGTCCACGATGCCGGTCGTACGGCGGGGCAAATCGTTCAAGGTCACGGGTCGATACGGCTTAAATGGGAACTATTCTCATTCTAGCATTTCCTGCCTTCCGCGCACGCCCTTCCGAAGCTCGCAAGACCCGCAGTCGAGGGCCGCTATCATTCACCGATGGGCACATGCCGAACCCCTTCCCGACCCGACCGGGTCCGGCGTGCAGCGACCCGATCGATTTCCCGACAAGCCCGAGAAGAGAACATGCTCGACCATATCGGCATCCCGGTTTCCGACTACGCCCGCAGCCTGGCGTTCTACACGCAGGCGCTGGCCCCGCTGGGCATCGGCCTGACGATGGAGGTCACCGCGGACATGACCGGCAGCAGCAACGCCGCTGGATTCGGACGCGACGGCAAGCCGTTCTTCTGGTTCGGCGACGATGGCGCGCCTGCGCCCGGCCGGCATACCCATGTGGCCTTCGCGGTGGACAGCCGCGCCGACGTGGACGCTTTCCACGCTGCCGCGCTGGCCGCCGGCGGGCGCGACAATGGCGCCCCCGGCCTGCGCCCGCACTACCACCCCGACTATTACGGCGCCTTCGTGCTGGACCCGGACGGACACAACATCGAGGCGGTCTGCCATCGCCCGCAATAGGCACCGATTCCGGCAACGAGAACGACGATGCGGGACGCGATCCGGTCCGCATTCGCCATACGGCCCCGTCCTGCGGCACACTCTGCCTGTCCTGCCCTCGCCCGGGCCTGCGTTCCAATAACGAGGCCCGAGGCTTGCGTGTTTCCCGAAATGAGCGATCTCTCATGGTTCACGCCATCGAATGCCATCAGGCTTGCAGACAGCCCGGCCCTCTCCGGACCAGGGGGATGCCGATGGCGGGCGCGATAACGCCGGCACCACGGGCACCGACGGACGCATGATACGCATGCCCACAGGCCAGGACGCCACGGACAGGGACGAAGACGACACCCTGCTCAGCGACGAGGAACTGACCAGCACGCTGGCATCTCTGGTCGCGGCAGCCGGCAGCGCCGGGCATTCACAGCGTTCGCGCAAACTGCTGCGCCGTGCCGTCCACGCGCTGCGTACGTCGCTGGAGAACACGGAACGCGCACGCAACCGCTACCGCGCGCTGTTCGACGCGGTCCCCGATCCGGTCAGCATCCTGGCCGAGGACGGCACCGTGCTCGACCTCAACCAGGCCGGCATGCGTGCCTACCGTCGCCCGCGCGACGAAGTGGTCGGCAAGAACATCAGCGTGCTCAACCCGGACCTGCCGGAAGGCCACCTGGGACCGGTCTGGGAAACCCTGGATCGCGGCGGCACCTACGTGATCGAAGTCACCAACATGCGTGCCGACGGCACTCGCTTCCCGGTGGAAGTGCATTCGGCCAACTTCGACTTCGACGGGCGCAAGAGCCTGGTCGCGGTCGCGCGCGACCTCAGCGGCCGCCAGGAAGCCGAGCTGCGCTACCGCGAACTGATGGAAGTGGTCGACAAGGGCATCGTGGTCCAGGACCGCAAGCTGCAGATCGTCCACATCAACCGCGCCGCCCAGCGCATCCTCGACACCAGCGAGAACGGCATGCACGCGCGCGAGGAACTGCGCCTGGGCCGCTGGCAGATTGTGGACGGCAACGGGCACGAGATCGACCCCGAAGACCTCCCCCCCAGGCGCGCCCTGCGCAGCGGACAGGTCGTCGAAAGCGCGCTGCTCGGCCTGTACCACCGTATCCGCAAGCAGATGCGCTGGATCACCGTGACCTCGGTTCCGCAGTTCGCCGCCGGCAGCGACCAGCCGACCCAGGTCACCTCCATCTTCAGCGACGTCACCGCACTCAAGCGCGACAGCGCGCTGTTCGATCGCGTGCAATCGCTGGCCCACATTGGTGGCTGCGAATGGGATGCCGTCAACGACCGCCTGCACCTGACCGAAGAGGCGGTACGGATCCTGTCGCCGGCGCAGCCGATCCATCGCCTGGAAGATCTGTTGCGCTGCCTGCGCGAACCGGATCGCCGCCGCCTGCATGCCGCCATCGAGGCCTGCATCACCACCGGCAACGCCTTCGACCTGGAATTGCAGGGCACCCGCCACAACGGTCGCAGCTTCTGGATCCGTGCCATCGGCGAGCCCGACAGCGCCCATCCCGACGTCTCCCGCGTCACCGGCACCCTGCAGGACATCTCGCTGGACAAGCTGACCGAGGAATCGCTGCGGTTGCAGGCCTCGACCGACCCGCTGACCGGGCTGATCAACCGCGACGCCATCCTGCGCGAGCTAGACCGGCGCCTGATCGAGCAGGAGAACGCCGGTGTCGCGGTGCTGTACATCGACCTGGACCGCTTCAAGACCGTCAACGACGCGCTCGGCCACAACGCCGGCGACGAAGTGCTGCTGCAGGCCGCGCACCGCATCCTCGCCGCGACCAACGACCGCGGCATGGTCGCACGTTTCGGCGGCGACGAATTCCTGGTCGTCTGCAGCCTGCAGGAAAACAGCCAGCTGGCCGAACAGCTTGCCGACAGCATCCTCGCCGCCTTTGCCAAACCATTCCGCCTCGGTGACGACGAATTCAGCGTCGGCGCCAGCATCGGCATCGCCGTCGCCCCCGATGACGGCATCCGCCCGCAGGTACTGATTCAGAATGCCGACTTGGCGATGTACGAAAGCAAGCATCGTTCGCGCAACACCTGGCAGCCGTTCACGGTGGAACTGGCGCGTCAGCAGCACGACCGCCTGCAAATCGAAATGCAGTTGCGGCGGGCCGCCGACAACAACGAATTCCACCTGGTCTATCAGCCGCAGGTCGACCTGCGCCGTGGGCATACCGTCGCCGCCGAGGCGCTGATCCGCTGGCAGAATTACCAACTGGGCGAGCTGCGCCCCGACCTGTTCATCGGCCACGCCGAAACCACCGGCGACATCGTCCGCATCGGCCGCTGGGTACTGCGCGAAGCTTGCCGGCAGGCGCGCCAGTGGCGCGAGCAGGGGCTGGGCATCGTCCGCATCGCGGTCAACGTGTCGTACAAGCAGTTCGCCGGGGACACCCTGGCCGCCTACGTCGGCGGCCTGTTGCAGGAATTCGACCTGCCCGGATCGGCACTGGAACTGGAGTTCACCGAGCGTGTGCTGATCGAGGACGCGCCGGTGACGATGAAGACCTTCGCCGAACTGCGCGCGCTCGGCGTGATCCTGACCATCGACGATTTCGGCGAAGGCTACAGCGCGCTGAACTATCTGCGTCGGCTGCCGATCCACGGCCTGAAGATCAGCCAGCTGTTCACCGAAGGCGTGCCCGGCAACCGCTCCGACGTGGCGGTCTGCCAGGCGGTCTCGGCCATCGCCCGCAGCCTGGGGCTGGGGCTGGTCGCCGAAGGCGTGGAATCGGATGCGCAACGGCAGTTCCTGCTGCAGCTCGGGGTCCCGATCGGCCAGGGCTTCCTGTTCGCGCCTGGCCTGCCGGCTGACGAATTTGCCCGCCGCTTGGCCGGCATGCCGGTGGGCCGCGCCGCCTACGGCTGATGCCGCAGCGTGCCTGCGGGGCCCATCGGCTAGAATGCCGCCCTTCTCCACCGGCACCCACACCATGCAGATTTCCGCTACCCGCGCCATCGTCACCGGCGGCGTTTCCGGCCTCGGCCTGGCCGTCGCGCAACGCATCGTCACCGACGGCGGCAAGGTCGCGCTGTTCGACGTCAACGACGACAAGGGCGAGGCCGCGGTGGCCGCGCTCGGCGCCGGCAACGCCCGCTACTTCCACACCGACGTCACCAGCGAGGACGGGGTCGCCACCAATGTCGTGGCCGCCAAGGAATTCCTCGGCGGCCTGAACGCGGCGGTCAACTGCGCCGGCATCCTCGGCGCCGGGCGCGTACTCGGTCGCGAAGCGCCGATGCCGCTGGCGCAGTTCCAGGGCACGGTGATGGTCAACCTGGTCGGCAGCTTCAACGTCGCCAAGGCTGCCGCCGCGCTGATGCAGCACAACCCGCCCGGCGACGACGGCGAGCGCGGCGTGATCGTCAATACCGCCAGCGTGGCCGCCTACGAAGGCCAGATCGGCCAGGCCGCGTATTCGGCCTCGAAAGGCGGCGTGGTCGGCATGACCCTGCCGATGGCGCGCGAACTGGCCCGCTTCGGCATCCGCGTCAACACCGTCGCCCCCGGCATCTTCTGGACGCCGATGGTCGACGGCATGCCGGACGAGGTGCAGACCTCGCTGTCGGCCTCGATCCCCTTCCCTTCGCGCCTCGGCCGCCCCGAGGAATTCGCCGAACTCGTCGCCCATATCCTCGGCAACCGCTACCTCAACGGCGAAACCATCCGCCTCGACGGCGCGGTGCGGCTGGCGCCGAAATGATCACATCCTGCCGAGTCATCCCATGAGCATCATCGCCCGCTTCACCTACCGGATCCGGCCCGGCGGCATGCCTGCCTTCCGCGCCAAACTGCAAGCATCCGCCGATGCCAGATTCGTCTCGGCCTCGATGCCGCAGGCCATCCGCTTCTATCAGCCGGCCCTGCCCGGCGCGGATGCCGACCTCGTGATTCTGGACATCGAGTACCCGTCGCTGGCCGCCTTCGGCGAGCGTACCGATTACGAGCAGGCACACCCGGAATGGATGGCCATCTGGGGGCCGCAACCCGATGCCCCGGAACAGCTGCTTGGCGTCACCCTCGTCAAGCCATTCGATCCCTTCGCATAACCGACAGACCGACACACCACGGAAATCCCATGAAGGCATCCGACATCAAGAAAGGCAACGTCGTCGAATACGGCGGCGGCGTGTACCAGATCCGCGACATCGATCGCAGCTCGCCGCAGGGGCGCGGCGGCAACGTGCGCTTCCGCTTCGTCATGTACAGCGTGCCGGGCGGCAACAAGCTGGATGCCAGTTTCGACGCCGACGACAACCTGAGCGAAGTCGAGCTGCTGCGCCGGCAGGCCAGCTTCTCGTACATGGACGGAAGCGCCTTCGTGTTCCTGGACGACGAGGACTACACCCCGTACATGCTCGACGCCGAGGTGGTGGGCGATGACGCCGGCTACATCACCGAGGGCTTGGGCGGCTGCTACGTGCAGGTCATCGACGATGCGCCGGTGGCGCTGCAACTGCCGCAGCACGTCGTGCTGGAAGTGGTGGAAACCCCGCCGGAGCTGAAGGGCGGCACCGCGACCAAGCGGCCGAAGCCGGCCAGACTGAGTACCGGCATCGAGATCATGGTGCCGGAATACATCGCCAGCGGCGAACGCATCCTGGTCAACACCACCACCGGCGAGTTCGGCGGCCGCGCCGACTGATCGCGGGCTACGGCGGCGACCCGCTGCCGCTTTCCTCCGCCGCCAGTTCGCGCAGCCGCACCGACAGCGCGGCCAGGTTGGCGTCGATAGCGTCCAATGCCCGCTGCCGTACCGGCGACAACGCCGCATGTGCCTGCCGCAGCAATTCTTCACGCAAAACGTCGGCCTGCCCACGCCGCGCACCGGCCTGGGTCATGGCGCGCGCGATCTCGTCCGCCTGCGGCAGGCCATAACCTTCGGCGATCAGGCCAGCCGGACGCGATAGCGCGGCCTCCTCGGCCAGCAAGGCCTGCAACGCCTCCGCTGCCGGCCCGGCATCGCCGTCGCGATCCAGCAACCGGCGTTTCAGTTCGTCGCGAGCCAGCGCCTGTTGCCGTCGCAGGGCCGCCTGTTCCAGCACCAGCAGGGCGGCGCTGCCGCGCAAGCCGGCCTGTGTCAGCCACGGCGCACGCTGCTCCGGCAACAGGTCGAGCCAGTCCACGGCGCGCGATTGCGGCAGCGCCAGTTCGCCGCGCGCCGCGTCGAGCATGTCCTGGTAGTAACTGTCGGCCGCTTCGAACCGATAGCCCTGCCGGCGCGCCCGTTCTTCGTCGCCCAGGACCGAATCGTCGGCGATCCCCTCGCGTTGCAGGCGGCGCAGCAATCCGTTCGGGGTGATGCTGCGCAAAGGCGCGGCAGCCAGTCGTGGGACGCCATCGTGCAACAGGCGCCAGGTTTCCACCGCGCAGTTGTTGGATACGAAGTAGTAGCGGCCGTCGTAGCTCCAGTGCACGCGGGCCGCGCGTTCGAGCAAGGCGGCAATCTCCTCGCGCGACAATCGTAGCGGCAGCGAGTGCAGGCCGCGAAGCTGCACCTGGGTGTATTCCTCGACGACCTGCGACAGCGGCAGCATGAACAGCCGCGAGGGATAGTCCCCGGTCAGTCCGCGCCAGCTGGAAATCTGCACGTCGTCGACGAAGGCGCGGAACGACAGTACCCGGTGATACTCCAGATCCAGCCGACACTCCGGCCCCGGCACGCGCCCCGGCGCGCAGATCACCAGACGCAGCATGCTGTGCCCCCAGCGGCTCAGCGGCTGCGCATTGCCTTCGGCCAGCAGGTATTCAACTGCGTACACCCGCGCCGGATCCAGCGACAGCAGCGGCGCATCGGTCGCCGCAGTCGGCGATTCGACGAAGGCCAGCGTGCTGGTACATTCCGGATGCGCCGGCTGCACGGCGAAATGCGCGGCGAAATACCGGTACAGCGCCGGTCGCCGGCAGGCGTAGTCCGGGTCCAGCAGAAAATGTTCCAGATTGACTGCGACGAATTCGTCCGGCGACTCCAGCTCGTAGCGGTCCGGGCCGCGGTCGCGGAAATCATTGCGGCCGCCGCGACCGCCGAAACGGAACGGGCTGGCCGGCCAGCCGGCGAGGTCGAGCAGGCGTGAATCGGCCTGCAACCGACCTTTCGGCGTGCGCAGGTAGAAATGCGCCAACTCGTGGATCAACGCCGCCTGCACCGCGCGGGTCGGCGCGGCGGCGACATCGTCGGCCGAAGCATCCGAAGCAATGAAATCGTCCAGCAGCTGCCGGCGCAGCTGCACGCCCTGCCGTGCGCGCCCATGCACGCCTTCGGGCAGGTCGTCTCGCCAGCGCAGCGACAACGGCCCCAGCGCCTGCGTCCAGCGCGACGGCAGACGCGCAAGCGTGGCTTGCAGCAGTTCGCGGCTGGCGGTCGCGTGCGCGGCGTCCAGCTCCGATTCGTCCACCTGCAGCCGCAAGCCGTCCGCCGGCGCGGCCACGGCCAGACCCGAACACAGCAACAGCCACGGCAACCACAGGCAGGGGCGCAGCCCCCGCCGCATCAGCGCGCCAGGATCGCCTTCGCCAGCGCCAGATCGCTGGCCTGACGCGAAACGGCATCGTTCTCGCGCAGCAGGTGCAGCGCCGCCTCCAGCCGCACGCCGCGGATGCGGCCGTCGCTGGCGACGAACAGCGCCGCGTCGTCGCGGGCCGCCAGCACGATCTTGTCATCTCCGGAACTGCTGCCGGACGAGGCCGAGGTGCCGTTGGAACTGGCGCCGGCCGAACTACCCGCCGTGGTACCGGCAAAACTGCCCGCCAGCACCGGCGTGCAGGCAGCGGCAAGAAGAACAGTCGTCAGCAGTCGGCGCATGGTGTTCGCTCCGGGGAATCGTCGGCGACAAGCATACGGGCTGGACGCCGGCACGCCCAGCCTTGCGCCGGATTCAGGTGTCCAGCAGCTTGCCCGGATTCAGGATCCCATTCGGGTCGAAGACCCGCTTCAGGCCGCGCATCAGCGCAATTTCGGCCGCGCTGCGGGTGCTTTCCAGATACGGTTTCTTGACCAGTCCGATGCCGTGCTCGGCGGAAATGCTGCCGGCGTGCCGCTGCAGCACCCCGGCCAGCAGCTTGGTGACCTGCTCGCACTGGCCGACGAACACGTCCTGCGCCATCGACTCGGGCTTGAGCACGTTGATGTGCAGGTTGCCGTCGCCGATGTGGCCGAACCAGACCACCTCGAATTCCGGATAGGCCTGGCCCAGCAGCGCCTGCGCCTCGGCCAGGAACGCCGGCATCGCGGAAATCCGCACCGAGACATCGTTCTTGTACGGCACGTAGCAAGCGATGCTTTCGGTGATGCCTTCGCGCAGCCGCCACAACTGCGCGGCCTGCGCATCGCTCTGGCTGATCGCGCCGTCGACGATCCAGCCCTGCTCCATGCCGTATTCGAACGCGGCCATCGCCGCCGCCTCGCGCGCCTCGTCGCCGATGGCGAACTCGGTGACCACGTAGTACGGATAGGCGGCGTCGAACGGATTCTGGGCGCCGTGCGCCAGCACGTGGCGCAGCGCCACGTCGGTGAAGAATTCGAAGGCCTCCAGCTGCAGCCGTTCGCGGAAGGCGGCGAATACCCGCATCAGCACCTCGAACGACGGCAGTGCCAGCAGCATCACGTTGGTCGGCGGCGGCGGATCGGTCAGCTTCAGCGTGGCCTCGACCACGATCCCGAGCGTGCCTTCCGAACCGATCATCAACTGGCGCAGGTCGTAGCCGCTGGAATTCTTGATCAGGGCGCGATTGAGCTCCAGCAACTCGCCGCTGCCGCTGACCACCTTCAACCCGGCAATCCACTCGCGGGTGTTGCCGTAGTGGATCACGCGGATGCCGCCGGCATTGGTGGCGATGGTGCCGCCGATGGAACACGAGCCGCGCGAGGCGAAATCGACCGGATAAGCCAGCCCATGGTCGCGGGCAGCGTTCTGCGCCGCCTCCAGCGGGATCCCGGCCTGCACGGTCAGCGCGCGGTCCACCGGATCGAAGTCCAGCACCTTGTTCATCCGCTCCAGGCTCAGCACCAGTTCGCCGCTGGCGGCCACCGCACCACCGGACAATCCCGTGCGGCCGCCGGACGGTACCAGCGCCACGCCCTGCGCATTGGCCCAGCGCACGATGGCCTGCACCTGCTCCACCGTGTCCGGCAGGGCCACCGCCAGCGGCGCCGGCGTCCAGCGCCGGGTCCAGTCTCGGCCGTAGTGCTCCAGGTCGGCGGGATCGGTCTTCAGGCGCAGCGCGGGCGCGGCCTGCTTCAATGCGTCCAGGCGCGGGTCGGTCATCGGTACGGACAAGCGGGGCGAAAGGGGACTGCCAGCGTGCCAGCGCGCCGTGCCGGCGTCCAGCCATCGCGCCACGATCCGGCGATGACGGTTTCAGCGGCAACGAACGCATCGGCGGAATACCGCGTTCCGCCGCAGCATCGATGCAGCGGTTCTGGCATAGTGGCGACCCTTTCCGCGCCGTCAGCGCAGATCGCACATGTCGAAGAAAACCTCGTTTCCCAAGGGCGACCTGCGCGTCCTGCTGCTGGAAGGCATCAGCCAGACCGCCGTCGATACCTTCCGCGCCGCCGGCTACACCCAGATCGAATACCACAGGAAGTCGCTGCCCGAGGACGAGCTGAAGGCGCGCATCGCCGAGGCGCACATCGTCGGCATCCGTTCGCGCACCCACCTGAGCGCCGATGTGCTGGCCGAGGCGCGCCGGCTGTTCGCCGTGGGCTGCTTCTGCATCGGCACCAACCAGGTCGATCTGGAAACGGCCGAACTGGCCGGTGTCCCGGTCTTCAACGCGCCCTACTCCAACACCCGCAGCGTGGCCGAGCTGGTCATCGCCCAGGCCATCATGCTGCTGCGCGGGGTGCCGCAGAAGAACGCCGAATGCCATCGCGGCGGCTGGTCCAAATCCGCCGAGGGCAGCCACGAGGCCCGCGGCAAGACCCTGGGCATCATCGGCTACGGCCACATCGGCACCCAGGTCGGCGTACTGGCCGAGGCGATCGGCATGCAGGTGGTCTTCCACGATATCGAGACCAAGCTGTCGCTGGGCAACGCGCGGCCGTCGGAAAGCCTGCGCGAACTGCTCGGACGCAGCGACGTGGTATCGCTGCACGTACCGGAAACCGCGGCGACCCGGAACATGTTCGGCGCGGACGAAATCGCCGCGATGAAGGCCGGAGCGCACCTGATCAACGCCTCGCGCGGCACCGTGGTCGACATCGACGCGCTGGCCTCGGCGATCCGCGACGGCCGCCTCGGCGGCGCGGCGGTGGACGTGTTCCCGGTCGAGCCCAAAGGCAACGGCGACGAATTCGAATCGCCGTTGCGTGGGCTGGACAACGTCATCCTGACCCCGCACGTCGGCGGCAGCACGCTGGAGGCGCAGGACAACATCGGCATCGAGGTGGCGTCCAAGCTGGTCCGCTACAGCGACAACGGCAGCACCCTGTCGGCGGTCAACTTCCCCGAGGTCACCCTGCCCGGCCACGAAGGCAGCCGCCGCATCCTGCATATTCACCGCAACGTGCCGGGCGTGCTGTCGCAGATCAACGACGTGTTCCGCGGGCGCGAGGTCAACATCGACGGCCAGTTCCTGCGCACCGATCCGCAGGTCGGCTACGTGGTCATCGACATCACCGCCAGCGAGGAACAGACCACCGACCTGCGCGAGGCGCTGACCGCGATCCCCGGCACCCTGCGCACCCGCGTGCTGTACTGAGCCGCGCTCAGCCGCGTGGCGGCGGCCAGTCCGCGGTGTCGTGGTCGGGGTGCTGGAAGGACACGATGCGGGCCAGAAACTCCGCCGCCGCTTCGTCTTCCTCGGTGCGTCGCTGCGGCAGTGCGGACAGTCCGTCCACGTAGGGCAGCTTGCCCTCCACCCCGTACTGCACCCACGGCGCCAGCGCGGATGGGTCGTCGAACGCACCGGCCGCGATGGCCAGGCCGTCTGGCGCCTCGTAGGTCAGCGGCGTGCCGCAGTCGGCGCAGAAGCCGCGATTGACCAGGTTCGACGAAGCAAAACGCCGGGGCTCGCCGCGGGTCCAGGCGAACTCGGCGCCGCGCACCGACACCAAGGGCGCGAAATAGCCGCCGAACGCCTTCTGGCACATCCGGCAATGGCAGATCGAGGCATCGTCCAGTTCGCCGACGACCCGGAACCGGACCGCGCCGCACTGGCAACCACCGCTATGGACTGGCTTAGGCATGGATGCTCCGGCGCGCTCAGTATTTCTGCTTCTTGCGCCGTGCCGGGAAGGCACGCTGGCCGCTGCCGGCCGCTTCGTCCTCGCGGCCTTCGACCAGGCGGAAATCGATCTTGCGCTCTTCCAGGCTGGCCTTCAGCACCACGATCCGTACCCGGTCGCCAAGGCGGAACTCCATCCCGCGACGCTCGCCGGTCAGGGTCTTGCGCACCGGGTCGAAGTGGTAATAGTCGTGCGGCAGCTGGGTGACGTGGATCAGACCGTTGACCTTGGACTGGTCCAGCTCGACGAACAGGCCGAAGCTGGTCACCCCGCTGATCACGCCGTCGAACTGCCCGCCCACGTGCTGCTCCATCCACGCCGCGCGGTAGCGTTCGTCGACCTCGCGCTCGGCCTCGTCCGCACGCCGCTCGCGCTCGGAACACTGCAGCGACAGCGCCGCCATCTCGTGCGGGCTGTAGCGGTACTTGTCGGACTTGCCACCGACCAGCGCGTACTTGATCGCCCGATGTACCAACAGGTCCGGATAGCGGCGGATCGGCGAGGTGAAATGGGCGTAGGCCTCCAGCGCCAGACCGAAATGGCCGACGTTGTCCGGCGAATACACCGCCATGCTCTGGCTGCGCAGCAGCACCGACTCCAGCAGCGCCGCATCGGGGCGGTCGCGCACCTTCTTCAGCAGCTTGCTGAAGTCGGCCGGCTGCACCTTGCTCCAGGCCGGCAGGCTCAGCTTGAATTCCTTCAGGAACTCCAGCAAGTCAGCGTACTTGGATTCCGGCGGCCGCTCGTGGATGCGGTACGGCGCCGGAATGTGCTTCTTCAGCAGGTAACGCGCCGCCTCGACGTTGGCGGTGACCATGCATTCCTCGATCAGCTTGTGCGCGTCGTTGCGCAGCAGCATGCCGGCCTGGGTCACCTCGCCGCGATTGTCGAGCACGAAGCGCACTTCCGAGGACTCGAACTCGATCGCCCCGCGCCGCTTCCTGGCCTTGGCCAGCACCTGGTACAACTGGTGCAGGCGCTGCAGCTGCGGCAATTGCGCACCGACCTGCGCCTGCGCTTCGGCGTCGTCCTCGCCTACCGCCTTCCACACCTGGGTATAGGTCAGGCGGGCGTGCGAATTCATCACCGCCTCGTAGAACTTCGAACGGGTCACCTCGCCTTCGTGATCGATCTGCATGTCGCAGACGAAGCACATGCGATCGACCCGCGGATTCAGCGAACAGATGCCGTTGGACAGCGTTTCCGGCAGCATCGGCACCACGAAGCCGGGAAAATACACCGAGGTGGCACGCCGTTGCGCCTCGTCGTCCAGCGGACTGCCGGGGCGCACGTAATGCGACACGTCGGCGATGGCGACCAGCAAACGGAAGCCGTTGCGGTTGGGTTCGCAGTACACCGCGTCGTCGAAATCCTTGGCGTCCTCACCGTCGATGGTGACCAGCGGCAACTGTCGCAGGTCGACCCGGTCGCCGAGCATCGACGCATCCACCTGCAACGGCACCGCCGCAGCCTCATCCAGCACCGCCTGCGGGAATTCGCTGGGAATGTCGTGGCCGTGGATGGCCATCTCGACCACCAGCGACGGCGTCAGCTTGTCGCCCAGCACCGCCAGCACCCGTCCGATCGGCGGCCGCCGCGGGTCCGGCGCCTGCACCAGTTCGCACACCACCAGTTGTCCGTCGCGGGCATCGCCGCGCGCGTCCGGCGGGATCTGCACGTTGCGCTGGATGCGCTTGTCGTCCGGCACCACGTAGCTGATGCCCGCCTCCAGTTCGAAGCGGCCGATCAGCCGGCTCATCCGGCGCTCCAGCACCTCGACGATGGCGCCTTCGCGGCGACCGCGACGGTCCATGCCGGTGATACTGGCCATGGCGCGATCGCCATGCATGACCTTGCGCATCTCGTACGGCGGCAGGAACAGGTCGTCGCCGCCGGCATCCGGGCGCAGGAAGCCGAAGCCGTCGGGATTGGCGATCACCACCCCGGGCACCAGGTCCATCTGCTCGGCCGGCGCATAGCCGCCACGACGGTTGAGCAGCAACTGGCCGTCGCGCACCATCGCCGACAGCCGCTTGTCCAGGGCCTCGCGACGGTCCGGTTCGGTCAGCCGGAAAGTCTGCGCCAGGAAATCGGCGTCCTGCGGGCCATCAGACGCCGCCAGCAGTCCGAGAATGGCCTCGCGGCTGGGGATCGGATTGGCATAGCGCTCGGCCTCGCGCGCGGCGTGCGGATCGTGGAACCCCTTGCCCCTGGCCGGCCGCGCGGTCGCCTCCTTGGCGGGTCGCGAAGGCTTGCCCGGCTTGGGACCCCGGACCGGGGCAGCGGCCGTTTCCGGCATCCATGGCGGCAGCTTGCCACCGCCCTTGTTGCCGCCGGAACGGGGCGCGGTGCCCTTGCCGGAAGCCTTGCCTGGCGCGGTCTTCCCGCCGCGCTTGGGGGTACGTTTGCTCATCGCCGCATGGTACACCCGCCCTGCCCCGACCCAGCGCCGCCCGGTGCCTGGCCGTTGACAACATCCAGGCCTGGCTTCAAAATTGGCGGCTCACCTGCCCAGGTGGCGGAATTGGTAGACGCACTAGTTTCAGGTACTAGCGGGTAAAACCGTGGAGGTTCGAGTCCTCTCCTGGGCACCAAGACATGAAACCCCGCTGCGGCGGGGTTTTCGCTTTCCGGGTGTCGGCGACGGGTAGAATTCATCGATTGAATTCGCAAGCCCATCGCATCATGACCGAATCCTCCACGCCACGTCCCAGCTTCCACGGTTTCGAGCAGATTCCGCTGCGCGAGTACGCCGAACGCGCGTATCTGGACTACTCGATGTACGTGGTGCTGGACCGCGCCCTGCCCTTCATCGGCGACGGCCTCAAGCCGGTGCAGCGGCGCATCGTCTATTCGATGAGCGAGCTTGGCCTGTCCGCCGCATCCAAGCCGAAGAAGTCCGCGCGCACGGTCGGCGACGTGATCGGCAAGTTCCATCCGCACGGCGACAGCGCCTGCTACGAGGCGATGGTGCTGATGGCGCAGCCGTTCTCGTACCGCTATCCGCTGATCGATGGCCAGGGCAACTTCGGCTCGGCCGACGACCCGAAGTCGTTCGCGGCCATGCGCTACACCGAGTCCAAGCTGACCCCACTTGCCGAGGTGCTGCTGGGCGAGCTGGGCCAGGGCACGGTGGACTGGGTACCCAATTTCGACGGCACGCTGGAAGAGCCCAGCTGGCTGCCGGCGCGACTGCCGCACCTGCTGCTCAACGGGACCACCGGCATCGCCGTGGGCATGGCCACCGACGTACCGCCGCACAACCTGGGCGAAGTGGTCAGCGCCTGCATCCGCCTGATCGACGACCCGCAGGCCAGCGTGGCCGACCTGTGCGAACACGTGCGTGGTCCGGACTATCCGACCAGTGCAGAAATCATCACCCCGGCGGCCGACTTGCGCGCCATGTACGAAACCGGCACCGGCAGCGTCCGCGCCCGCGCCACCTGGGAGCGGGAAAACGGCAACCTCATCGTCACCGCGCTGCCCTATCAGGTGTCGCCGTCCAAGGTGATCGAGCAGATCGCCGCGCAGATGCGGGCCAAGAAGCTGCCGTGGCTGGAAGACATCCGCGACGAGTCCGACCACGCCAACCCGGTGCGGATCGCACTGATTCCGCGCTCCAACCGGGTCGATGCCGAACAACTGATGGGCCACCTGTTCGCCACCACAGACCTGGAAAAGAGCTACCGGGTCAACCTCAACGTGATCGGTCTGGACGGCAAGCCGCAGGTCAAGCACCTGAAACTGCTGCTGGAGGAATGGCTGCAGTTCCGCTACGACACCGTGACCCGCCGGCTCAAGCACCGGCTGGAGAAGGTCGAACGTCGCCTGCATCTGCTGGAAGGCCTGCTGATCGCCTTCCTGAACCTGGACGAGGTGATCCGGATCATTCGCAGCGAGGACGAACCCAAACCGGCACTGATCGCCCGCTTCGACCTCAGCGAAGCGCAGGCCGAATACATCCTGGAGACCAGGCTGCGCCAGCTGGCGCGGCTGGAGGAAATGAAGATTCGCGGCGAACAGGACGATCTGGACAGCGAGCGCGACCGCCTGATCGCCACCCTCGACAGCAAGGCCAAACTAAAGAAGCTGATCAAGGACGAATTGCTCGCCGATGCGAAGAAGTTCGGCGACGCTCGCCGCTCGCCGCTGGTCGCGCGCGAAGCCGCGCAGGCGCTGGACGAAACCGAACTGGTCGCCAGCGAGCCGGTGACCGTGGTGCTCAGCGCGAAAGGCTGGGTGCGCGCGGCCAAGGGCCACGATGTCGAGGCCGCCGCACTGTCCTACCGCGAAGGCGACGGCCTGCTGGCCGCGGTGAAAGGCCGCAGCACGCAGCAGGTGGCCTTCCTAGACAGCCAGGGCCGCAGCTATTCGACGCTGGCGCACTCGCTGCCGTCGGCACGCGGCAACGGCGAACCGCTGACCGGACGCTTCTCGCCGGCCGCCGGCGCCGGTTTCGTCGCGCTGGCCAGCGGCGGCAACGACGACCGCTTCGTGCTGGCTTCGTCGCACGGCTACGGCTTCGTCACCCGCTTCGAAAACCTGACCGGGCGGCAGAAAGCCGGCAAGGCGATGCTGTCGCTGGCCGAAGGCGCGCGGGTACTGCAACCGGCCGCGGTCGGCAGCGTGGAAACCGATCGCCTGGTCGCGGTGACCAGCGCCGGTCACCTGTTGGCGTTCCCGGTCTCCGAACTGCCCGAGCTGGACAAGGGCAAGGGCAACAAGCTGATCGAGATCCCCAAGGCCAAGCGCGGCACCGAACGGGTCGTCGCCGTTGCCGTGGTCCCGCCCGGCGGCAACCTGCAGGTCAAGTCCGGCGCGCGCACGATGAGCCTGTCGTTCAGGGATCTGGAACCGTATCTGGGATCGCGCGCCAGTCGTGGCGGGCTGTTGCCGCGGGGGTGGCAGAAGGTCGACGGACTGGATGTGCAGTAGGCCATGCCCTCCATTGTTTGCCACCGTCTCGCGCTGCGGCGCGTTCTTCACCGCGACAGCGGACAGTTCGACTCGGCGCGGCAAAAGGTGGACGGACTGGATGTGCAGTAATTCTTCCGCTCTCCGCTGCATCGAAACGCATGGATACCGACTTCTGGCTTGATTGCTGGCAGCAAGGCCGGACCGGCTTCCACCAGTCCCGCGTGCTGCCGCTGCTGCAGAAGCACTGGCCGGCACTGGGCTTGCCGGCGGGCAGCCGGGTGCTGGTTCCGTTGTGCGGCAAGAGCCTGGACATGCACTGGCTGGCCGCGCAGGGCCATCGGGTTCTGGGGCTGGAGCTGTCGCCACTGGCGGTACAGCAATTCTTCGACGAAGCCGACCTGCAGCCGCAGCGGCATCGCAGCCGATATGGCGAACACCATGTCGCCGGCCCGATCGAAATCATCTCCGGCGATGCCTTCGACGCCGATACCGCGCTGCTGTCCGACGTGGCCGGCGTGTACGACCGCGCGGCGCTGATCGCCCTGCCCGATGCCCTGCGCCAGCGCTATGTCGATACCGTCTACGCCGCCCTGCCCGCCGCTTGCGACGGCCTGCTGCTCACGCTGGAATACGATCCGGTGCAGATGGACGGGCCGCCGTTCCCGGTGGCGGAGGACGAAGTGCGATCACGGCTGCAGGGCTGGTCACCGGTATTGCTGGAACGACGCGAACTGCTGTCGCAGGAACCGCGTTTCCGCGAACGCGGGCTGAGCGCGCTGGATACCGCGGTGTATCGCCTGCGCAAGTCCGCTAGCTGATCCAGGGCCGCGCCCGAGCGGAGAACCCGGTCAGCTCGCTGGCGCGTCGTCCAGTTTGGTCAGCAGGTAGTTGGCCAGGCCCAGTCGCCGGATCAGCGAAAGCTGCTGCTCCAGCCAGTGCGCATGGTCTTCCTCGGTGTCCTTCAACTGCACTTCCAGCATGTCGCGACTGACGTAGTCGCCGTGCTGCTCGCACAAGGCCACGCCCCTGGCCAGGTTGGCGCGCACCGCGTATTCGGTCTGCAGGTCCAGCTGCAGCATCTGTTCGACGTCCGTGCCCGGCTCGAACGGCTCCGGCCGCATGTCCGGATCGCCCTCCAGGAACAATATCCGCCGCAGCAAGGCATCGGCGTGCTCGGTTTCTTCCTGCATCTCATGGTCCAGGCGCTGGTACAACGCCGTCAAACCCATGTCCTCGTAGCGGCGCGAATGGATGAAGTACTGGTCGCGCGCGGCCAGTTCGCCACGCAGCAGCTGCTTCAGGTATTCGACGACGTCGGGGTGGCCTTTCATCGGGCAAGCATCCAGGTTCGGAACCGCGAACGATGATGCCCGATCGCCAGCGGCGCCGGCAGAATCGGAATCAGTCTCGTTCGTCATCGACTTCCAGCATCGATTTCCGGCATCGACAGGGTGATGCCGGTTGCTGCTTCCGTGGCATCATCGACCGCTGTCGTCCGTCGGGGGAACTGCATCATGTGGAAATGGCTGCGCCGCATCGTCCTGCTGCTGATCGTCCTGCTGCTGGCGGCCGTGGTCGTGGCCTGGTGGATGTTGCGCGGCAGCCTGCCGCAACTGGATGGCGAGCTGGCCCTGCCCGGGCTGTCGGCGCCGGTCAGCGTGCAGCGCGACGCCTTGGGCGTAGTCACCGTCGAGGCGGCGAACGAAACCGACATGGCGCGTGTGCTGGGCTACGTGCACGCGCAGGAGCGTTTCTTCGAAATGGACCTGATGCGGCGCAGCTCCGCCGGCGAACTGTCCGAACTGTTCGGCCCGGTGGCGCTGGAGCTGGACAAGCAGCGCCGCGTGCACCGCATGCGCGCCCGCGCCGAAGCCAGTCTGGACAGCTTCGCCGGCAACCGGCGCACGCAACTGCAAGCCTATGTCGAGGGCGTCAACGCCGGCCTGGCCGCACTCGACTCGCGTCCCTGGCCCTACCTGCTGCTGCGCCAGCAGCCGCGTCCGTGGACGATGGCCGACTCGGCCCTGACCGGCTACGCCATGTACTTCGACCTGCAGGACGAACGCAACCTGCGCGAACTGGCCCTCGCCCAGATTCGCCAGCACTCGCCGCCGGCGTTGTACGCGCTGATCGCCCATGACGGCAGCCGCTGGGACGCGCCGCTGTACGGCCCGCCGCGTGGCGATGCCGTTCTGCCCGGTCCCGATCAACTCGACCTGCGCACGCTGCCGACACCGGACGGCGATCCGGCGCCCGCCATCGACGATGCCGGCACGCCCGGCAGCAACAACTGGGCGGTATCCGGCGCCTTGACCGCCGATGGTCGCGCCATCGTCGCCGACGACATGCATCTGGGTCTGCGTGCGCCCGGCATCTGGTTCCGGGCACGCCTGCGCTATGCCAATACGCGCGCACCGGGCGGCACGGTCGATGTATCCGGCTTCACCCTGCCCGGCCTGCCGGCAGTGATCGTCGGCAGCAACGGCCACGTGGCCTGGGGCTTCACCAACAGCTACATCGACACCGCCGACTGGAAACGCATCGCCAAGGCCGACTTGCCTGCGGCGGGGCTGCGGGAGCACGTCGAACGCATCGCCGTGGCCGGCGCCGAACCGATCGAACTGCGCGTGCGCGACACCGACTGGGGGCCGATCCTGCACGAGGACGCCAATGGCGACGCACTGGCCCTGCGCTGGGTCGCCCATCTGCCCGGCGCGGTCCGCGTCGATCTGGCCGACATGGCCGTGGCCGGAGACCTCGACGCCGCCTTCGCCGTGGCCGACCACGCCGGCGTGCCGGTGCAGAACCTGATGCTGGCCGACAGCCAGGGCCGCATCGGTTGGCGCTTGATCGGCATGCGTCCGCAGCGCAGCGGCGAATGCGGACTGCCGCTGGATGTCCCGTCTCCAGCCGTAGATGCCGAAGCCGGCGTAGCGCCCCAGGCGGAACCGGCCACCGCCTGCCCCGACTGGCCGATCCACGCCGACGCCGCACCGCAGGATGTCGATCCGGACAGCCATCGTCTGTGGACCGCCAATGCGCGCACGCTGGACAGCGAGGCACTGCAAGCGGTCGGCGACGGCGGCTATGCCTTCGCCGCGCGCGCGCAGCAGATCCGCGACGACCTGTTCGCCAGCGAACGCTTCACCGAGCACGACCTGCTGGCGATCCAGCTGGACGACCGCGCCGTGTTCATGCAGCAGTG
Source organism: Pseudoxanthomonas kalamensis DSM 18571 (assembly GCF_010211745.1). GTDB lineage: Bacteria > Pseudomonadota > Gammaproteobacteria > Xanthomonadales > Xanthomonadaceae > Pseudoxanthomonas_A > Pseudoxanthomonas_A kalamensis. The sequence continues at coordinate 41,933 of NZ_PDWQ01000007.1, forward strand.
GTGGCAATTGCTGCAGGCGCAGCCGGCCGCCGACGGCAGCGCGCTGGCCGAACTGGCGGCAGCGGCGAAGGACTGGAGCGGACGCGCCTCGGTCGATTCGGCCAGCTACCGGATCGTCCGCGCCTGGCGCCTGGCCGTGCGCGAACGCATCGCCGACGGCCTGACCGCCCCGGTACGCGCCGCCCTCGGCGAGGACTTCCAAATGCCGCAGCTGGGGCAACTGGAAGGCGTGGTCTGGCCGCTGCTGCAACAGCGCCCGGCGCATCTGTTGCCGCGTCAGTACGCCAGCTGGGATGCCCTGCTCGAGGATGCCGCCCGCGCCACCCGCGACGAACTGGCCGCGCAAGGCCCGCTGGCGCAGCGCAGCTGGGGCGAACGCAACACCGCACGCATCTGCCATCCGCTGTCCGCCGCGCTGCCGCTGGGCGATCGACTGCTGTGCATGCCGCACGAACCCTTGCCGGGCGACGCGATGATGCCGCGCGTGCAGGGGCCGGCCTTCGGCGCCAGCGAACGCATGGTGGTGTCGCCCGGGCACGAGGCCGACGGCATCATCCACATGCCCGGCGGACAGAGCGGGCATCCGCTGTCGCCGTTCTGGGGCGCCGGCCACGACGACTGGGTGCAGGGCCGCGCCACGCCGTTCCTGCCGGGCCCGGCCCGGTATACATTGCGCTTCTCGCCCGTGCGCTGAGCACGCCGCCCGCCCTGCACAACCGGAGTCCCGCCATGTCGCCGCGCATCCTGCTTTGCTGTCTTGCCGCCACCGTTCTGGCCGCCTGCAGTTCGGTACAACCCGCACCGGGCAAACCCGACGAACGTGCCGCCGCATCCGGCGAATGCACGGCCGAGCCGGTGCAATGGGCAATCGGGCAACCCGCCTCGCAGGAAGTCATGGGCAAGGTCTGGCGCGAAAGCCATGGCGGCCTGATCCGGCCGATCGCGCCCAACCAAGCCGTCACCCAGGACTACCGCGCCGACCGCGTCAACGTCGTCGTCGACAAGGACAATGTGATCACCCGCATCTATTGCGGCTGACGGCGGCTACTCCCCCGCCAGCGCCTGTTCGTGCACGCCGGCCACCGCGCGGCCGGACGGGTCGGCGGCATTGGCGAAGCTGGCGTCCCAGGCGATCGCCGCCGGTGACGAACAGGCAATCGACTTGCCGCCCGGCACGGATTCAGCCGCGGCCGGCGTCGGATAGAAACGCTCGAACACGCTGCGGTAGAAATACGCTTCCTTGGTCTGCGGCGGGTTGATCGGGAAACGCTTGTCGGCGGCGGCCAACTCGCGGTCGGACACCTGTGCCTCGGCGTGCGCCTTCAGCCCGTCAATCCAGCCGTAGCCGACGCCGTCGCTGAACTGCTCCTTCTGCCGCCACAGGATCGAATCGGGCAGGTAGCCGTCGAAGGCCTGACGCAACACGCCCTTCTCCATCCGCTGCGGGCCGGCGCTGCTCTTGTCGACCATCTTGTACTTCGCGTCCATGCGCATGGCCACGTCGAGGAACTCGCGGTCCAGGAACGGCACCCGCGGCTCCACCCCCCAGGCCATCATCGACTTGTTGGCGCGCAGGCAGTCGTAGTTGTTCAGCGCGTCCAGCTTGCGTACCAGCTCCTCGTGGAATTCGCGCGCGTTCGGTGCCTTGTGGAAGTACAGGTAGCCGCCGAAGATCTCGTCGCTGCCTTCGCCGGACAGCACCATCTTCACGCCCATCGCCTTGATCCGTCTCGCCAGCAGGTACATCGGCGTCGAAGCGCGGATGGTGGTGACGTCATAGGTCTCGATGTGGCGGATCACTTCCGGCAATGCGTCCAGACCTTCCTCGAAGCTGTATTCGAAGCCGTGGTGCACGGTGCCCAGCGACTCGGCCGCAATCGCGGCGGCGGCCAGGTCCGGCGAGCCCTTCAGGCCGATGGCGAAACTGTGCAGGCGCGGCCACCAGGCCTCGGCCTTGTCGTCGTCCTCGATGCGATGGCGCGCATAGCGCGCAGCGACCGCGGCCACCAGCGACGAATCCAGCCCGCCGGACAGCAGCACACCGTAGGGCACGTCGGTCATCAGCTGCCGGTGCACGGCCGCTTCGAAGGCTTCGCGCAGTTCCAGCGGCGCTACTTCGACGCCTTCGACGGCATCGTAATCGCGCCATGGCCGCTGGTAATAGCGGCTCAGCTCGCCGGTCGCGCTGTCGTACCAGTGCCCCGGCGGGAACTGCGCCACGTCGGCGCAAGTATCGGCCAGCGATTTCATCTCCGAGGCCACCCGCAACCGGCCTTCCCTGTCGTGGCCCCAGTACAGCGGCACCACGCCGATCGGGTCGCGGGCGATGATCGCGCGACCCTGCGCCTTGTCCCACAGCGCGAAGGCGAAGATGCCGTTGAGGCGGTTCAGGTAACTGGCCGGTTCGTCTTCCAGATACAGCGCATTGATCACTTCGCAGTCCGAGCCGGTCTGAAAGGCGTAGTCCTGCTTCAGCTGCTTCTTCAGTTCGCGGTGATTGTAGATCTCGCCGTTGACCGCCAGCGCCAGCCGTCCGTCGTCCGACAGCAGCGGTTGCGACCCGCCGGCCGGATCGACGATGGCCAAGCGCTCGTGGACCAGGATGACGCCCTCGTCCAGGTACACACCGCTCCAGTCGGGGCCGCGATGGCGCTGGCGTTGCGACAGTTCCAGCGACTGCCGTCGCAGATCCTGCAGGTCGTCGCCCGGTTGCAGGCCGAAGATGCCGAAGATCGAACACATGGGGAAGGTTTCCGTTTTCCGTTGAAGGGCTTGGGCGAAAAAAAACCCGCATCTCGCGATGCGGGCTTGCTGATTCGGCTTGGTGTACTTCGCCTAGTCGCGGACCCGCATCGGCCGCGCACGATTGTTCGCGCACGGATTGTTGCGGTTGGCGTTGTTGGCGTTGTTGGCGAACATGAGCATGCAGTCACGCTATCCGATGCCGGTGCTGCAGCGCAACAGTTACGCCAGCAACCGTTCGATCAGTTCCAGGTACAGCCCCGGCAGCGCCTGCAGTTCGTCCACGCTGACGTGCTCGTCGACCTGGTGGATGCTGGCGTTGACCGGGCCGATCTCGACGCACTGCGCGCCCAGCGGCGCGATGAAGCGCGCGTCCGAGGTGCCGCCGCCGGTGCTTTCCTCCGGCGGCACGCCGATGAACTGCGTCAGCACCTCGCGGGCGACGCTGCGCAGGCGTCCTTCCGGGGTGTAGAACGGCTCGCCACTGCGGTGCCAGGCCAATGTGTAGTCCAAGCCGTGTTCGCCCAGCATCGCCTCGATCTCCGCCTCGAGCCGCGGCGCGTCCCAGTGCGGGTTGTAGCGAAGATTGAACAGCACCTGCAGTTCGCCTGGGATGACGTTGTTGGCGCCGGTGCCGGCATGCACGTTGCTGATCTGCAGGCTGGTCGGCGGAAAGCTTTCGTAGCCGTCGTCCCAGTGCCGCGCGACCAACGCGGCCAGCGCCGGCGCGGCCTGGTGGATCGGATTGCGCGCCTTGTGCGGATAGGCGACGTGACCCTGCACACCCCTCACCGTCAAGGTACCGGACAGGCTGCCGCGGCGGCCGACCCGCAGCAAGTCGCCCAGGGTGTCGGCCGAGGATGGTTCGCCGGTAATGCACCAGTCGATGCGCTGACCACGCTCGCGGAACATCTGCGCCACTTTGCGCACGCCGTCGATGGCGTCGCCTTCCTCGTCCGAAGTCAGCAGCAGCGCCAGCGTACCCGGATGTCCGGGATGCGCGGCGGCGAAGCGTTCGGCGGCGATGACGAAGGCGGCCACGCTGCCCTTCATGTCGGCCGCACCGCGACCGTACAGCGCACCGTCGCGAATCTCGGACACGAACGGATCGCTGGCCCAGGCCTCGCGCGGGCCCGGCGGCACCACGTCGGTATGCCCCAGCAGGACCAGCACCGGCCCGCCGCCGCTGCCATGCGAGGCCCACAGGTTGTCGACCTCGCCGAAGCGCAGGGATTCGCAGGAAAAGCCTGCTGCCCGCAGCCGCGCGGCGATCAACGCCTGGCAGCCGGCATCGTCCGGCGTCAGCGAAGCGCGCGCGATCAGTTCGCGGGTCAGGTCGAGGACATCGCTCATGCGCCGATGCCGAAACGCTTCTTGAAGCCGTTGTCGCTGAAGCCCTGGCTGACCTGGCCGTCGTCGGTCACCACCAGCGGGCGCCGGACCAGTTGCGGGTATTCGCGCAGCAGCAGCTTCCATTCGGCCTCGCTGCCCGGCGCCTTGCGGTTGTCCGGCAACTGCCGCCAGGTGGTCGAGGACTTGTTGATCAGCGCATCGAATCCATCCGCCTGACCCGCCCACTCCGCCAGCGTCTCCGGCGACGGCTTGTTGTCGCGGTAATCGACAAAGGTATACGCCACCCCGAAGCGATCCAGCCACTTCATCGCCTTCTTGCAGGTGTCGCAGTTCTTCAGGCCATAGATCGTGGTCATTACCCGTACTCCTGTTCCTTCGGACCCCGCCACTCAGGATCGTCATCCCGGCGAAAGCCGGGACCCAGCTCCTGCCGTTGTTTTGTCTTTCAGTGCTCTAACGACACGAGCATAAGCCTGAATCCCGGCTTTCGCCGGGATGACGGGCAATATTCAGTCCGCCAGGCCGCGCAGCAGGTCGTTGACACTGGTCTTGCTGCGGGTCTTTTCGTCGACCTGCTTGACGATGACGGCGCAGTACAGCGAATGCGAGCCGTCGCTGGCCGGCAGCTGGCCGGACACCACCACGCTGCCCGGCGGCACGTAACCGTAGGAAATCTCGCCGGTCGCGCGGTTGTAGATGCGCGTGCTCTGGCCGAGGAACACGCCCATGCCGATCACGCTGTGGTGGCCGACCACCACGCCTTCGACCACTTCCGAGCGCGCGCCGATGAAGCAATGGTCCTCGATGATGGTCGGGCCGGCCTGCAACGGCTCCAGCACGCCGCCGATGCCGGCACCGCCGGACAGATGCACGTGCTTGCCGATCTGCGCGCAACTGCCGACCGTGGCCCAAGTATCGACCATCGTGCCCTCGCCCACGTAGGCGCCGATGTTGACGAAGCTGGGCATCAGCACCACGTCGCGGCCGAAGTAGGTCCCGCGCCGCGCCACCGCGCCCGGCACCACGCGCACGCCGAGCGCGCGGAATCGGGCTTCGTCATAGCCGGCGAAACGCGCTTCGACCTTGTCCCAGAACGGCGCCGGCTGTGCGTCCACCAGCGCCATGTCGTTGACGCGGAAATACAGCAGTACCGCTTTTTTCAGCCATTGGTTGACGGTCCAGCCGCCGTTGCCGTCCGGCTCGGCCACCCGCAGTTCGCCGCTCTCCAGGCCAGCGATGGCCTGCAGCACCAGCGGCCGTACCTGCGCCTCGGCCTCACCCGGCGTCAGTTCGGCGCGGCGCTCGAAGGCGGCTTCGATGGACGATTTCAACGACTCGGTCTTGCTCAACGTGGGGCTCCTGGCAGCGGTCGGCCTCGATGCCGACGGTTCAATTCTTCTCGTTATCCAGTCCCGCAAGCAAGGCCTCGCGCAAGGCCTGCTGCGCATCGGCTGTCAGCGGACGGTCGGTCTCGTCGGTGATCTGGAAGAAATCCTCGGCGCGTTCGCCGAAGGTGGCGATGCGCGCCTCGTGCACGCGCAAGTGCTGGCGGCGCAGCACCTGGGCCACGTCGGACAGCAGGCCGGGACGATCCGGCACGACCAGACTCAGCACGGTCTGCCGACCGTCCAGAGTGGCGCCGAACTCGATCCGCGGGGCGAAACGGAAGTGCTTGAGTTGCCGAGGCAAGGCCCGCCGCGAGGTGCGCACCGCGTCCAGCGGACCGTCCAGCGCCTGCTGCAGCGCCTGCGCCACCTCGTCCGGGTCGCCGCTGGCGTAACTGTCGGCCGGCAGCACCTCGAAGCTGTCGAACACCGTACCGCCCGGCCCCATCAGCACCCGCGCCTGATGGATGCCGAAGCCCATGCGGTCCAGGCTGGCGAGGATGGCGGCGAACAGGCCGTCGCGGTCCGGCGAATGCACGAACACCTCCATTGCACCGGCGTCCGCGTCGACCCGTCTTGCACTGGCGCGGGTCTGGCCTGCGCCCACGCCGCGGATCGCCAGCGCCTGCCAGACCACCTGCTCCGGCCGCAGCCGCAGGAAGCTCTCGCGCGGCATCCGCGCGAACAAGGTGTCGGCCTGCGGCGCCGGCACGCCCTGCACCGCCAGCAGCCGGCGCACCTCACTGCGCGCCTCGGCCAGTCGTGCAGCCATCTCCACCGGATGCTCCAGCCCTTCGCGCAGGGCGCGACTGGCGGCGAAATACAGGTCGGCCAGCAGCCGGTCCTTCCACGCATTCCACAATTTGGGGCTGGTACCGGCGATGTCGGCGCAGGTCAGCAGGTACAGATAGTCCAGGTGCTCGCGATCGCCGACCAGGGTGGCGAAACGGCGGATGACTTCGGGGTCGGCAATGTCCTGCTTCTGCGCGGTCACCGACATCCGCAGGTGCTGTTCCACCAGCCAGGCGACCAGCGCGGTATCGCCGCTCGACACGCCATGCGCCTGGCAGAACTCGCGCGCATCGACCGCGCCGAGTTCGGAATGGTCGCCGCCGCGGCCCTTGGCGATATCGTGGAACAGCCCGGCCAGCAGCAGCAGCTCGGGCTTGCGCAACCGCGGCCACACTTCGTGGGCAATCGAAAAACGCTCGTCCGGCCGTCCCTGGGTGAACAGCGCGATGTTCCGCAGCACCATCAGCGTGTGCTGGTCGACCGTGTAGACATGGAACAGGTCGAACTGCATGCGCCCGGACACCTGGGCGAAGGCCGGGATCCACTGCCCCAGCACCCCCAGCCGCGCCATCCGGGTCAGCGTGTCGACCGCGCGCGGGCTGCGCAGCAGGGCCATGAACGCCTCGCGCTGCGCCGGCGTGGCCTGCGGATACGCCGTCAGCCTGGGCAGCGCCTCGGCCAGCGCGCGCGCGGTCCGCGAATGCAGGCCACGTGCCTGCGGATGCGCCGCCCAGCAGGCGAACAGCGCGAACACCTGCTCCGGCTCGCCGCGCGGCCAGTCGCGCGAACGCGCGGCCAGATAGCCATTGCGCAGGGCGAACCGGTCGTCCAGCGGTTCCGGCACGCCTTCGCCGTCGAACTGTTCCTCGAAGCGATGCAGCAGCCGGTCGCTGATGCGGCGGACGATCGCCGCGCTGCGGTAGAACCCCTGCATCATCTTCTCGACCGCAAGGCTTTCGGCGTCGTCGACGAAACCCAGATGGCTGGCCAGGGTCTTCTGGTAATCGAAACGCAGGCGTTCTTCCGGACGGCCGGCGACCAGGTGCAAGCCGTAGCGCAGGCGGCTGAGCGCATTGCGCTCGCGCGCCAGCGCGCGTGCTTCGTCCGGCCCCAGGTGACCCAGGCCGACCAGCGCTTCCAGATCGTGCACGCCGAAGGTACGCAGCGCCATCCAGCCCAGCGTGTGCAGGTCGCGCAGGCCGCCGGGGCCTTCCTTGATGTTGGGCTCCAGGTTGTCCGAGGTGTCACCGTGGCGGGCATGCCGCGCACGCATTTCGTCCAGCTTGGCGGCGAAGAAGGCGCGTGCCGGCCACACCCGGTCGGCGCCGATGGCCGCCTCCAGCAGCGCGACCTGTTCCGGCGTGGCAACCAGCGGACGCGCCTCGATCAGCGCGGTCAGCACGGTCTGGTCCTCGGCCGCTTGGGTGGTCTGTTCGGGCGAACGCACCGCATGGCTGGCCGCCAGTCCCGCATCCCACAACCGGGCGAACAGCGCCGACAGCGCCTCGCGATGGGCCTGCTGGACGTCCGCTTCGGCCAGCACCAGCAAGTCGATGTCCGAATGCGGGAACAATTGCCCGCGGCCATAGCCACCGACCGCGAACAGCGCCAGCGGCGCATTGGCCGGCAGGCATTGCCGCCAGACGCGACGGAGGATCTGGTCGACGCCGCGCGCGCGCAGCGCCACCAGACGGTCCATGCCGTTGCCGCGCACGCCGGCATCGAAGCGCCGGTTCAGGCGCGCGTCCAGTGCCTCGAGGTCTTCGCGCAGCGAGGCGACCGGATCGGTTTCGCCAGCGGCGTGCACCGCCGGATCGGGCACGGCCGCGGACATCGGATCAGAGATCGTTGTCGTCGCCCGGCAGCCGGGTCAGGATTTCGACGCCATCCTCGGTCACCGCCACCGTGTGTTCCCACTGCGCCGACAGCTTGCGGTCCTTGGTGACCACGGTCCAGCCATCCGGCAGCGTGCGGGTATGGCGGCTGCCTTCGTTGATCATCGGCTCGATGGTGAAGGTCATGCCCGGCTTCAGCACCACGCCCTCGCCGGGGCGACCGTAATGCAGGACTTGCGGCTCGTCGTGGTAGACCGTGCCGATGCCGTGACCGCAATACTCGCGCACGACCGAGAAGCGCTCGGATTCCGCGTACTGCTGGATGGCGTGGCCCACGTCGCCCAGCGTTGCTCCCGGCTTCACCGTGCGAATGCCGCGGAACATCGCCTCGCGGGTGACTTCGACCAACCGCCTGGCCATCACCGACGGCGTACCGACGTAGTACATGCGGCTGGTGTCGCCGTGCCAGCCGTCCTTGATGACGGTGACGTCGATGTTGACGATGTCGCCGTCCTTCAGCACCTTGCCAACGTTGGGGATGCCGTGGCAGATCACGTTGTTGACCGAGGTGCAGACCGTCTTCGGGAAACCACGGTAACCGACGTTGGCCGGGATCGCGCCCTGCACGTTGACGATGTGGTCGTGGCAGACCTGGTCGAGCTCCTCGGTGGTCACGCCCGGCTTCACGTACGGGGCGACGACCTGCAGCACTTCGGCGGCCAAACGGCCGGCGACGCGCATGTGCTCGATTTCCTGTGGGGTTTTCAGTTGTATCGACATTTGCTGATTATCGTCGATTTCGACCCAACCTGAACGGAATGCGGATTCCACCCCCGTTCGACCCGTCCATGGCACAGACCATGGTCGAACGGCGCGCCCGCCATAATGTGACAAAATGAGGCAGTTGCTAGCGCATCGCCTTCCCGCCGGCCACGATCAACCACCGCCAAATCCGTGACTGCCATAACACTTTGCACGCGTTCTCCTGCATGTTTGATGCGGGATGCAGTTCAACGAAAAGTTGGCATGGTCCGTGCGTACACCCGATCACCCGGCGCTTTCCGACCGGCTTCCAGTTGCCAACTCCCTGAACCACATCTCCAAGGACTTTTCATGAACGTGTTCAAGACCAGCCTGATCGCCACCGCCCTGATTGCCGCGGGCGTTGCCGGCAGTGCCCATGCCGCTACCGATACCGCTACCTTCCAGGTGCAGATCGTCATCACCGAGTCCTGCGACATCTCGACCGTCGCACCGACCGACATCGATTTCGGCACCCATACCCGTTCCACCGGCGCTCCGGCCGATGCCACCGGCACCATCACCGTCAACTGCTCGAACGGCACCCCGTATCAGATCGGTCTGGACAACGGTCAGAACGCCCTCGCCACCCAGCGTCGCATGGCGAACGGCGGCATCTTCGTTCCCTATAACCTGTACAGCGACAACGGCCGTACCGTTCTCTGGGGCAACACGTTGAATACCGACACGGTCTCCGGCACCGGTACCGCCGCCGACCAGGCCTATACCGTCTACGGTCGTGTGCCTTCGACCAACTACCCGACCGGCACCTATCTCGACACCGTCACCGCCACGGTCATCTACTGAGCCGAATGAGCTCCGTCGCCGCTCGACAGCAACGGCCAGCGCTGATCCGCTGGCCGTTGCGCATCGGTCTGACCGGTCTGCTGACTGCGACCTGTGCATTGTTCGCACCGGTACTGTCGGCCGCCAGCCTGCAGGTCGCGCCGATCCTGCTGGAATTTCCGGCGGATGAGCAGGCGCAGGGCCTGTGGCTGAGCAACACCGGGCAGGCACCGATCCGTGCCCAGGTCCGGGTGATGCAGTGGTCGCAGACCGACGGCAGCGACCAGTTGACGCCGACCCGCGAACTGCTGGCCAGCCCGCCGATCCTGGAGATCGCGCCGGGCCAGCGGCAACTGGTCCGCATCATCCGTCCGCAACCGCAGGCGCCAGGCTCGGAGCTGTCCTATCGACTATTGGTAGACGAACTGCCCGATGCGGAAGCCGAGTCGAACGGCGGCCTGCAATTCCTGCTGCGCTATTCGGTCCCGGTCTTCGTCCTGCAACCGGGACGGACGCCGGCGATCGCCGCCATCGGGCCGCACCAGCCATACGATACTTCGCCGCTGTCGGCACGGATTGCCGACGGTACGCTGGAAGTGGCGAACGGCGGCAACACCCGCGCGCGAATCAGCCAGCTCAGCTACGTCAACCGCGACGGCAGCCGAGTGTCGCTGGTCCCCGGACTGGTCGGCTACGTGCTGGCCGGGCAACGCATGCAATGGCCGCTCGAGCTGCCGGACACCGTACGCCCGGGCGGCGCATTCAAGGCGATGTTCAACAACGACCGTGAAGAACAAATCCTGCCGTTGCCCGAAACCACGCCTTGAGCTCTCCTTGCCGGGAATCGTGCTGTCGTGCCTGCTGTACGGTGCGCAGGCCGACGCGACCGCGCTTGCGACGGGCACGCACGCCAGCGGCCTGACCCTGGCCGACAACGGCAGCAGCATCGTCGATGGCAGCTTCGACGACGACGGCCTGCGCACGGACGATACCGAGTTGTATCTGGAAGTGGTGCTGAACCAGGCCGCCACCGGGCAACTGGCCCGCTTCGTCCAGCGTGGCGACCGCTTCTACGCCAGCGCCGCCACGCTGCGCAACCTCGGCCTGTCCTGGCCGAGCAGCACGACCGCGAACGGTCTGGTCGCACTCGACGACCTGCCGGGCCTGCAGGCCGAATACGACCCCGCCGCCCAGCGCATCCGCCTGACCGCGCCGGTGGACATGCTGTCGGCCGCGCCCGCTCAGCTCGGATACCGGCAGCCCGAGGTGCCGCAGATCGATCCGGCCACGCAACGGCCCGGCCTGATCCTGAACTACGATCTGTACGCACAGGATGGCGACGGCTACCGCTCGGTCAGCGGCTGGAACGAACTTCGACTGTTCGGCCTGGGCCCGGGCGTCTGGAGCAACACCCAGAGCCTGCGCATGGACAGCGTCGACGGCCGTGACAGCCGCCACGAGTCGGTCCGGCTGGACACATTCTGGCAGATCGACTTCCCCGACCGCATGCTGTCGCTGACGGTCGGCGACAGCCTGACCGGCGCGGTCGCCTGGTCGCGCGCCACCCGCATCGGCGGCATCCGGCTGGCCCGCAACTTCAGCCTGCAGCCCTATCGCATCACCACCCCACTGGCCTCGTTCCTCGGCGAAGCCGCCCTGCCTTCCACCGTCGACCTGTACATCAACGGCCTGAAGCAATCCAGCCAGCAGGTCCGTCCCGGCCAGTTCCAGATCGATTCGGCGCCGGCGCTGAACGGCACCGGCCAGGCGCAGATGGTGATCACCGACATCAACGGCCAGGCCCGGGTCGTGGACTTCAACCTGTACGGCACTCCGCAACTGCTGCAAGCAGGCCTGTCCGACTGGTCGCTGGATCTGGGCACGGTACGCCGCGAATACGGTCTGCGTTCGTTTTCCTATGCCGGCCAGCCGATGCTCAGCGCCAGCGGGCGCTACGGCGTGACCGACGACTTCACGATGGAAGGCCATGCCGAAGCGGTGGAAGGCCTGCAGATGGCCGGCGCCGGCGGCAACTGGCTGCTCGGCCAGCGTGGCGGCGTGTTCGGCGTGGCGCTGGCCGGCAGTCGCCACGCCGGCGAACAGGGCCGCATGGCCGGCGCCAGCTACCAATGGAATTCCAGCCGCTTCAACCTGTACGCGCACAGCCTGCGTCGCAGCCGCGATTTCCGCGACGTGGCCAGCCTGGAAGGCTCGCTGCTGGCGCGCAGGACCGACCAGATCTATCTGGGCCTGTCGACCCGGATGGGCCAGTGGGGCGCCAGCCTGGTTAGGCAGGAGTACCCGGACGCCGATCCCAGCCGCTTCGCCAGCCTGACCTGGTCGCGCAGCCTGCCCGGCAACGGCTCGCTCAATTTCAGCTTCAACCGCGACCTTGAGGATCGCGACGGCGACAGCTACTACCTGTTCTGGTCGATGCCGCTGGATCGCCGCACCTCGGTTTCGGCCAGCGCACGCCATGCGCCGAACAGCGACAGCCTGACCGCCGAGATCAACCGCTCCGTCCCCAGCGACGAAGGCGGCTGGGGCTGGCGCGCGCAAGGCACGGTTGGCGACAACGCCGGCGGACAGGCACAGGTCAGCCAGCTCGGCCGCTACGGGCAATGGAACGCCGGCTTCTACTACTGGCAAGGCAGCGGCAACGCGGATTCGACCACCACCTACTACGCCAGCGCCAACGGCGGCCTGGTCCTGATGGGCGGCCATTTGCAGGCCATGCGCCGGGTCGACGACGCCTTCGCCCTGGTGTCGACCGCCGGCGTGGCCGACGTGCCGGTCAAGCTGGAAAACCGCCTGATCGGCCACACCGACAAGAACGGCCTGTTGTTGATCAATCGGCTCAATGCCTGGCAGGACAACCTGCTGTCGATCGACCCGATGCAGTTGCCCGCGGACATGGAGATCGAAACCACCCGCCTGCAGGCGGTGCCGGCCAGCCGCAGCGGCAGCCTGATCGAGTTCCCGATGCAGCGCACACGTTCGATCACCCTGGTCCTGAACGATGTCAGCGGCAAGCCGATCGCCGCCGGCAGCCCGGTGCGGATCGTCGGCGCCGGCGACCAGGCCGTCACCGTAGTCGGCCAGGACGGCATCGTCTACCTGCGCAACCCGCCAAGCGGTGCGCGATTGCTGGTAGGCACCGCCGAAAACCGCTGCACTGCTACCCTGCCCGACATGGCCGACGATGCCGCGGGCATGATCGATCTGGGCGAGTTGACCTGCCGATGAACACCGAATCCCTGCATTCCGAAACCCACCCCGCCAGCCGCGCCTTGCCGGTCCGCGCATGGCTGCTGGCCGTGCTGGCCCTGTGCGCGCTGGTGCTGGCGCCGCGTCCAGCCGCCGCGCAGAGCTGCTGGATCAATGGCAGCATGAGCATCGATTTCGGCACGGTCACTTCGGCCGGCAAGGACACTTCGAACACGCTCGGCTTCACCTGCTCCAAACCCGGGCTGCTCAATGCCGCCTATCGCGTATGCCTGTTCATCCCCGAAGGCAGCCCGATTCCCGGTGTCAACCCGCGCTGGCTGACCAACTACAACGGCGGCCAGATGGCCTACGACCTGTACTCCGACGCCGCGCGCACGCAGATCATCGGCCCCTACGGCAGCGGCTACCCGACCTACAGTTCCACCTTCTCGATATCGGGACTTGCCTACCAGGAAAGCAACGGCACGCTGCCGATCTACGGGCGGGCGCATGCAGGCCAGAGCCTGCCGGCCGCCTACGCCTACGCAAGCCAGATCAGCAATTCGCAGCTGCGCTACAGCTACAACGCAACAATCTGGCCGTTCAGCGTCTCTGCTCCCAGCGTCGCCGAATGTCTGTCCGGCGGCGGCTCGGGTTCGGGCATCGTGAGCTACTACACCGGGGTCGCTGCCACCTTCGCCAACACCTGCCATATCGTGGTAGCCAGCGACATGGATTTCGGCACCGCCCCGGCGCTGACCGGCAACGTCGATCAGACCTCGACCATCCAACTGGAGTGCCCGGTCGGCACCAGCTGGCAGGTGCGGCTGGACAACGGCAACCACGCGACCGGAAACACCCGGCGGATGGCCTCCGGCGGCAACTTCGTCACCTACAATCTCTACCGCAACGCCGCCCGCACACAGCGCTGGGGCAACAACAACGGCAGCGACGTGGATGGCTCCGGCAACGGCGCCACCCAGACGCTGACCGTGTACGGGCGGGTGCCGGCGCAGGCCGCCGTCTCCGGCACTTATACCGACACCATCACCGTCACCCTGGTCTACTGACCCCGGATTGCCGGCGGCGGCGGCGGCGGGCTATAATTCCGCGGCTTTGCGGGGCAACCCGTCAGGCACGTCCACGCCGGACGTCACCGGCGAATACACACCCATCGCCACCACCCGTGCCGGGGTGCCCCGAGACTTCTGGGATATTTCCAGAAAAATCAACGGGTTCGGTCACGGAAGCGATGGGGAGGCCCAACCCCGGAATCGTCGTGCCCGCCCTGGCGGACACTCCCTTGCGCGGCTCAACCAAGCCTGCCGCGCCCGGGCGATTCCCCATCAGGAGTACTGCAATGCCCCAGATCACCATGCGCCAGATGCTGGAAGCCGGCGTCCATTTCGGCCACCAGACCCGCTACTGGAACCCCAAGATGGCACCGTACATCTTCGGCGCCCGCGGCAAAATCCACATCATCAATCTGGAAAAGACCGTCCCGCTGTTCAACGACGCGATGAACTTCCTCTCCGGCGTCGCCCAGAAGCGCGGCACCATCCTGTTCGTCGGCACCAAGCGCAGCGCGCGCGAGGCGATCAAGGAAGAGGCCGAGCGTTGCGGCATGCCGTTCATGACCCAGCGCTGGCTGGGCGGCACCCTGACCAACTTCGCCACGGTGAAGAAGTCGGTGGCGCGCCTGAAGGAACTGGAGTCGGCCGAAACCGACGGCACCTTCGACAAGCTGGTCAAGCACGAAGTGCTGGGCCTGCGCCGTGAGCGCGACAAGCTGGAAGCCTCGCTGGGCGGCATCAAGGACATGAACCGCCTGCCGGACGCACTGTTCGTCATCGACATCGGCCATGAAGACATCGCCATCAGCGAAGCCAAGAAGCTCGGCATCCCGGTGGTCGCCGTGGTCGACAGCAACTACGACCCGGCCCTGGTCGACTACGCCATCCCCGGCAACGACGACGCCATCCGCGCCGTGCAGCTGTATGCCCGCGCCGCCGCCGATGCCGTGCTGGAAGGCAAGGCCGCTGCTCCGAACGCCGCCAGCGTGCGCGAGGAAGACTTCGCCGAGTCCGGCGAGGACAAGCCCGCCCGCCGTCCGGCGCGCAAGGCGCCGGCGAAGAAGGCCGCCGCCAAGGCCGACGACGCCGGCAGCGACACTGCGGAAGCCGCCGAGGCTCCGGCCGCCGAGTAACCGGCGCGCAACGCAGCCGCGCCAGACTGCGCGGCTGCCCTTTCCCGGACTGCGGGTCCGGGCAACCGACATGGCGGGCACGTCCCGCCCAATCGCATTTCAATTCGAGGTTTACCCATGGCTGAAATCACCGCTTCCCTGGTCAAGGAACTGCGCGAGCGCACCGGCGCCGGCATGATGGAGTGCAAGAAGGCACTCACCGAAAGCAACGGCGACATCGACGCCGCCGCCGAGGCGCTGCGCAAGTCCGGTCTGGCCAAGGCCGACAAGAAGGCCGGCCGCGTGGCCGCCGAGGGCCGCATCGCCGTGGCCCAGGACGGCGGCACCGCCGTGCTGGTCGAGATCAACTCCGAAACCGACTTCGTCGCCAACGACGCCAACTTCAAGGCGTTCACCGATGCCGTCGCCCAGGCCGCGCTGGCCTCCGGCGCCGCCGACGTCGAAGCGCTGAAGGCAGCCAAGCTGGCTTCCGGCGAGACAGTCGAGGAAGCACGCGCCGCTGCCATCGCCAAGCTGGGCGAGAACATGCAGATCCGCCGCCTGGTCCGCATCCAGAGCAGCAACAACGTGGCCGCCTACGTCCACGGCGGCAAGATCGGCGTGCTGGTCGAGCTGGCCGGCGGCGACGCCGAACTGGCCCGCGGCCTGGCCATGCACGTGGCAGCGATGAACCCACCGCACAACAAGGCTTCCGACGTGCCGGCCGAGTTCGTGGCCAAGGAAAAGGAAATCGAGCTGGCCAAGATGTCCGACAAGGACAAGAACAAGCCGGCCGACATCCTCGAGAAGATCATCAGCGGCAAGATCAACAAGATCGTCAACGAGGTCACCTTGTACGGCCAGCCGTACGTGCTGGATACCAACCAGACCGTCGAAGCCGCGGTCAAGGCCGCCGGTGCCGACGTGGTCGGCTTCCAGCGCCTGGCCGTGGGCGAAGGCATCGAGAAGGTGGTCGAGGATTACGCCGCCGAAGTCGCCAAGGCGATGCAGGTCTGATCGTCGCAACGACGGATGCACCGGAAAGGCCGCGGGAAACCGCGGCCTTTCGCTTTTCCGCCACTGGCCTGAGGCAGATGGACAGCCCGCGTCGCCCGCCCGCATAGTGGCGGCCGTTCCGACAGGGAGTCGCCCATGCCTTCGATCACCCGCATCCCGCACCATGCCGACGATGCCGCACGCGAGGCCGTCGCGCCCGAGCGGCTGCTTTCCGGACGCCCGCAGCAGGCCGTCGCCAACCTCTATTCCGACCCCGGCAATGCCTTCCACTGCGGCGTCTGGGAAGGCGATCCCGGCGCCTGGCGTGTGCAGTACAGCGAGCACGAGTTCTGCCACCTGCTGTCCGGCCGCGTGCGGATGACGGCCGACGACGGCGACGAAGTCGTGCTCGCCGCCGGCGACAGCTTCGTCATCCCGGCCGGCTACTGCGGCGTGTGGGAAGTGCTGGAACCGGCGCGCAAGCTGTACGCCGTCTACGAACCCGCCAGCTGACGCTGCCCCCGGCGCTCGGCTAGAATTGCGCATCCAAACCGCACCGGGCCGACCATGAACTCCCCCCTCGCCTATCGCCGCGTCCTGCTCAAGTTGTCCGGCGAGGCGTTGATGGGCAACGAGGACTACGGCATCGACCCCAAGGTCATCGGTCGGCTGGCGCGGGAAATCATCGAGGTACAGCAGGCCGGGGCCGAAGTGGCCTTGGTCATCGGCGGCGGCAACATCTTCCGCGGCGCCGGACTGGCCGCCGGCGGCATGGACCGGGTGACCGGCGACCAGATGGGCATGCTGGCCACGGTGATCAACGCGCTGGCCATGCAGGACGCGCTGGAGAAGCTGGGCGCGCGGGTGCGGGTGATGAGCGCGATCAAGATCAACGACGTGTGCGAGGACTACATCCGCCGGCGCGCGATCCGCCATCTGGAAAAGGGCCGCATCGCCATCTTCGCCGCCGGTACCGGCAACCCGTTCTTCACCACCGATTCCGGCGCGGCGCTGCGCGCGATCGAGATCGGCGCCGACCTGCTGCTGAAGGCCACCAAGGTCGACGGCGTCTACGATGCCGATCCGAAAAAGGTGCCCGACGCCAAGCGCTTCGACAGCTTGAGCTACGACGAAGTCATCGCCCGCAACCTGCAGGTCATGGACACCGCCGCCTTCGCCCTGTGCCGCGACAGCGACATGCCGCTGCGCATCTTCGACATGGACCAGCCCGGCGCGCTGAAGCGCATCCTGCAGGGCGAGGCCATCGGCACCCTGGTCAAGGGCCGCGGCTGAGCCAGCGCTCTTTTCCCGGCTTTCGCGCCGGCGGCTTCGCATCTCCCTGTGATTGTGTCCGCTGCGTCTCGGCGGCATGCTGAGCGCATGGGACATTCGCATCACGGACACCACGGCCACGCGCACGGCTCGGCCACGCGCGCCTTCGCCGCGGTCACCCTGATCAATCTGGCCTACACCGCACTGGAAGCCGGCTACGGCTTCTGGACCAATTCGCTGGCATTGCTGTCGGACGCCCTGCACAACCTCGGCGACGTGCTCGGCCTTGGCCTGGCCTGGGGGGCCGCGGTGCTGGCCAAGCGCCAGCCGACGCCGCGGCACACCTATGGCTGGCGGCGGGCCACCCTGCTGTCGCCGCTGGCCAACGCCATCCTGCTGATGGTGTTCTCCGGCGCGCTGGGCTGGGAGGCGATCCGCCGCTTCAGCGCGCCACCGTCGATTCCCGCCCTGCCGGTGATCGTGGTCGCCGCGATCGGCATCGCCGTCAATCTGGGCGCGGCCTGGTTGATGCGCGACGGCCACAGCCACGACCTCAACAAGCGCGGCGCCTTCCTGCACCTGATGGCCGACGCCGCGGTCTCGCTGGCCGCGGTGCTGGCCGGCGCCGGCATGCTGGCTTTCGGCTGGTCGTGGCTGGACCCGCTGACCGCGGTACTGGTCGGCGTGGTGATCGCGGTCGGCACCTTCGGCCTGCTGCGCGACAGCTTCAACGCCGCCATGGATGCAGTGCCGGGCGGTCTGGACCACGCCGAGGTCGAAGCCTTCCTGGTCGCGCAACCGGGCGTGCAAACGGTCCACCACCTGCACATCTGGCCGCTGGGCGCCGGCGAAATCGCCCTGACCGCGCATCTGATCCGACCCTCGACCGACGACCACGACAGTTTCATCGATGCCGCGACCCGGGCGCTGGAACAGCGCTTCGGCATCAATCACCCGACCCTGCAGATCGAACACGGCGGCCATTGCGCGCACGATCTGCACGATGCTGCGCCGCACGCGCACTGAACCCGACCCGGCGGCAAACCGGTGCCGGGCCCGCTTCCGGTGGGGTTCGCCTATAATCCCGCGATTACGTCAGCAGTGCGGAAACGGGCATGATCAACGAAATCAAGAGTGATGCGCAGGCGCGCATGGGCAAGAGCATCGAGGCGCTGCGCCACAATCTGGTCAAGATCCGCACCGGCCGCGCCTCCACCGGCCTGGTCGACACCATCCGGGTCAACGCCTACGGCAGCGACGCGCCGTTGTCGCAGGTGGCCTCGGTCGCGGTCAGCGACAGCCGCTCGCTGACTATCACCCCGTGGGACAAGACCATGGTGGCGCCGATCGAGAAGGCCATCCTCGGTTCCGACCTGGGACTGACCCCCAACACCGCCGGCACCACGATCCGCCTGAACCTGCCGCCGCTGACCGAAGAACGCCGCCGCGAGCTGTCCAAGGTCGTGCATGGCGAAGGCGAGGAAACCAAGGTCGCCATCCGCAACATCCGCCGCGACGCCAATCAGCAGATCAAGGACCTGCTGAAGGAAAAGTCGGTCACCGAGGACGAAGTGCGCCGCGGCGAAGACGACGTGCAGAAGATCACCGACAAGGCGATCAAGGACGTCGACGATGTGGTCAAGGCCAAGGAACAGGAGCTGATGGCGGTCTGAACCGGGCCGCAGCAGCCCGCGACGCACCGACCGCCTCCATGCCCGATATCGTCATCCCGCGCCACCTGGCCGTGATCATGGACGGCAACGGCCGCTGGGCCGAACGCCGCCACCGCCCGCGCATGATCGGCCACCGTGCCGGCGCGCGTGCGGTCAATGTCTGCATCGACTTCTGCCTGCAGCGCGGGATCGAGGTGCTGACCCTGTTCGCCTTCTCCAGCGAAAACTGGAAACGGCCGGAAGAGGAAGTCGGCGCGCTGATGAAGCTGTTCCTCAACGCGCTGGAACGCGAAGTGGACGAACTGCACCGGCGCGGGGTGCGGGTGCGCTTCATCGGCGAACGCGAACGCTTCGCCGCACCGATCCGCGAACGCATGGCCGCCGCCGAAGCGCTGACCGCCGGCAATGCGCGACTGACCCTGGCCATTGCCGCCAGCTACGGTGGCCGCCAGGACATCGCCGCGGCCGCGCGCGCGCTGGCCGCCGAGGTCGCCGGCGGCCGGCTGCGCGTCGAGGATATCGACGAGGCCGCCGTCGATGCGCGCACCGCGCTGGCCGACCTGCCCGCGCCGGACCTGTTCATCCGCACCGGCGGCGACCACCGCATCAGCAACTTCCTGCTGTGGCAGCTGGCCTACACCGAGTTGTGGTTCACCGAAACCCTGTGGCCGGACCTGGACGCCTCGGTGCTGCAACAGGCGCTGGACGACTTCGCCGGACGCGAGCGCCGCTTCGGCCTGACCGGCGCCCAGCTGGCGCAGAACCGCGAAGGAACTCCCGCATGACCCGTACCCGCGTACTGGCCGCACTGGTCATGGCGCCGTTCGCGATCGCCGCGATCCTGCTGCTGCCGACCGCCTGGCTGGCCGCACTGGCCGCCGTCGCCCTGCTATTGGCGCTGTGGGAATGGTTCCGCCTGGCCGAGATCGACGACACCCTGTCGCGCACCGTGCTGCTGGCGGCCAATGCGCTGCTGATGGCCCTGCTGGTCTGGGCTTCGGCCGGGTCGCTGGTGCTGCTGCAGATCGTCGCCCTGGTCGGCGTGGGATGGTGGCTGCTGGCCCTGCTGTGGCTGCGCGGCTACGGCTTCGCCTCCAACCACGAGACCTGGGCGCGGGCGTTCAAGCTGGCGGCAGGCACGCTGGCGATCCTGCCGGCCTGGTGCGCACTGGCGCTGATCCACGCACAGGACCCGCAGCCGCTGTGGGGGCCGGTGCGCGAAGGCCACCTGTGGCTGCTGACCGCGCTGGCGATCGTCTGGGCCGCCGACAGCGGCGCCTATTTCGCCGGGATGAAGTTCGGCGGCCAGTGGTTCGGCAGCCGCCGGCTGGCGCCGCGGATCAGTCCGAACAAGACCCTGGAAGGCCTGCTCGGCGGCCTGCTGACCGCCATCGTGGTCGGCCTGTTGCTGGCGGCGCTGTGTGGCGCCAGCGCGGCGCAGATGCCGGCCGTGGCCCTGCTGGCCGCGGTCACCGCGCTGTTCTCGGTGATCGGCGACCTGTTCGAGAGCCTGCTCAAGCGCCACGCCGGGGTCAAGGATTCGGGCCAGCTGATCCCGGGCCACGGTGGCGTGCTGGACCGCCTGGACGGGGTGCTGGCTGCACTGCCGGTGTTCGCCATCGGCAAGGAGCTGCTGGGCTTGTGACCGCCGCCGTCGCTACCGTCGAGTCCGGCAACGGCCGCCGCCGGGTCGCGGTGCTGGGCGCCACCGGCTCGATCGGCGCCAGCGCGCTGGACGTGATCGCCCGCCATCCGCAGCACTTCGAGGTCGCGGTACTGGCGGCCGGGAGCAACGTGCCAGCGCTTCTGGCCCTGTGCGTGAAGCACCGGCCGGCGCATGCGGTGATCGCCAATCCGGCCGCCCATGCCGAACTGGCCGACGGCTTGCGTCAGGCCGGCCTGCCCACCCTCGCCCATGCCGGCGAAGCGGCGATGGCCGAACTGGCCGCCAGCGACGCCTGCGACACCGTGGTCGCCGCCATCGTCGGTGCCGCTGGCCTGCCTTCGACCCTGGCCGCCGCCCGCGCCGGCAAGCGCCTGCTGCTGGCCAACAAGGAATCACTGGTGCTGGCCGGCGAGCTGGTCATTGCCGCCGCGGCCACCAGCGGCGCCGAAATCGTGCCGATCGACAGCGAACACAACGCCATCTTCCAGTGCCTGCGTTCACGCCAGGCTCAGGGCGACGTCCGCCGGATCGTGCTGACCGCCTCCGGCGGCCCATTCCGCGGCCGCCCCCGCGCCGAACTGGAGACCGTCACCCCGGCGCAGGCAGTGGCGCACCCGCGCTGGTCGATGGGCCCGAAGATTTCGGTCGATTCGGCCACGCTGATGAACAAGGGCCTGGAGGTGATCGAGGCCCACCACCTGTTCGGGCTGCCGGATGCGCGCCTGAACGTGCTGGTGCACCCGCAGAGCCTGGTCCATGCCCTGGTCGAATTCGTCGACGGCTCCACCCTGGCCCAGCTGGGCCTGCCGGACATGCGCACCGCGCTGGCGGTCGGCCTGGGCTGGCCGCAGCGGATCGAATCCGGGGTCTCCGGGCTGGACCTGCTGGCCCAAGGGCGGCTGGATTTCGAGCCCCCGGACACCGACGCCTTCCCCTGCCTGCGACTGGCGCGGCAGGCGCTGGTCGCTGGCGGCACCGCCCCGGCCGTGCTGAATGCCGCCAACGAAGTGGCTGTTTCAGCCTTTCTTCAGGGGCGGATAGGTTTCCTAGCCATTCCCGCGCTGGTCGAACAGACGCTTGCGGCGATGCCGGCGACCGCCGCGCCGTCGCTGGACGCCCTGCTCGAAACCGATGCGCAGGCCCGCCGAACCTGTTCCCGACTGATCGATCGCGCCCCTGTCCACGCATGAGTGAAATCGCTGGCTCAATCTGGTGGATGCTGGTGGCGCTGGGAGTGCTGGTCACCTTCCACGAATTCGGCCACTACTGGGTCGCCCGCCGCTGCGGGGTGAAGGTACTGCGCTTCTCGGTCGGTTTCGGCAAGCCGCTGTGGTCGCGCCGCGACCGCCACGGCACCGAGTTCGCGATCGCCGCGCTGCCGCTGGGCGGCTACGTGAAAATGCTGGACGAGAACGAAGGCGACGTGCCCGCCGACCAGCTCGGCCAGGCCTTCAACCGCAAGCCGGTGCTGCAGCGGATCGCGGTGGTCGCCGCCGGGCCGATCGCCAACCTGCTGCTGTGCGTAGCCCTGCTGTGGGCGATGTTCGTGATCGGCAAGCAGGACTATTCGGCCACCATCGGCCAGACCCAGGGCCTGGCCGCCGAGGCCGGCTTCCGCAGCGGCGAGCGCGTGCTGCAGGTCGGCGACCGACTGACCGATACCGCAGGCGAGGCCGCCATCGCGCTGACCAAGGCCGCGATCGACCATCAGGACGTGCGGGTGAAGGTGGAATCGGCCGATGGCGACACCTATTTGCGCGAGCTGCCGCTGTCGCGGCTGCCGGCCGGTTTCGATCAGGAAAATGTTGTCGCCCTGGCCGGGCTGGATTGGTGGTACCGGGTGCAGCCGGCGATCGTCGACACGGTTGCGCCCGAGGGGCCGGCCGCGGGCCTGGTCCAGCCCGGCGACACCGTGGTCGCGGTCGATGGCGAGCGGATCGACAGCTGGAAGGATTTCCTCGACCAGGTCGCGGCGCTGGTGCAGCGTGGCGGCGAAGCCATGATCGAGGTCGAGCGTGACGGTGAGCGCCACGCCTTCCCGATGCAACCGCGGCAGCTGACCCAAGCCAATGGCGAACCCTACCTGGGGCTGGGTATCGGCACCCGCGCGATCCAGCAGCCGCACGACACCACCCTGCGCCACGGGCCGCTGGCGGCGATCCCCGCCGCCTTCCGCGAGACCGGCCGGATGGCTTCCGACACCCTGGGCATGATCCGCCGCATGCTGACCGGCGCGGCCTCGGTCAAGAACATCTCCGGCCCCATCACCATCGCCCGCGTGGCCAACGTCAGCGCCAAGCTCGGGGTGGACTGGTTCCTGTGGTTCCTGGCCGCGATCTCGCTGAGCCTGGCCATCATCAACCTGCTGCCGATCCCGGTCTTGGACGGCGGGCACCTGCTGTATTACCTTATCGAGTTGGTCAAGGGCAGCCCGTTGAGCGAGCGCAGCATGATCGCCGGGCAGTATCTGGGCCTGGCCATGCTTGCCGGTTTGATGGGACTGGCGTTCTACAACGACATCCTCCGCCTGGTGACCTGATGCTTCGCAAGTTCCTGTTTTCCCTGCCCCCGCGCGAAACGCGGACGGCGCCCCGGTCACCCCTACCCCGCCGTCCCGGCCCATCGGAAGTGAAGATGACGCGATTGCCTGCCCGCCACCTGCTCGCCCTTGCCCTGGCCTCGGCCATCGTCGCACCGGCATGGGCCCAGACGGCGGACCCCGCACCGGCCAGCGAAACCGGCACGTTCACCGTCAGCGACATCCGCATCGACGGCGTGCAACGCATCTCGGCCGGCACCGTGCTGACCTATCTGCCGATCGAGCGCGGCGATGTCGTCACTTCCGCGCGGGTCGGCGACGCGATCCGCGCGCTGTACAGGACCGGCTTCTTCGAGGATGTCCGGCTCGACCGCCAGGGCAGCATCCTGGTCGTGACGGTGACCGAACGCCCGGCGATCAACAAGCTGACCCTGAGCGGCAACAAGGACATCAAGACCGAGGAACTGACCAAGGGCCTGGCCGACATCGGTCTGGCCGAAGGCGAGACCTTCGATCGCCTGGCCCTGGACCGGGTTACCCAGGAACTGACCCGCCAGTACAACAACCGCGGCAAGTACAACGTCGAGATCAATCCGACCGTGTCGCCGCTGGACCGCAACCGCGTCGACATCACCATCGCCGTCAAGGAGGGCAAGGCAGCCAAGATCCGCCACGTCAACCTGGTCGGCACCGACCGCTTCGAGAACGAGGACATCCTCGACAGTTGGGAGTCGAAGGAGCACAACTGGCTGTCCTGGTACCGCCGCGACGACCAGTATTCGAAGGAAAAACTGTCCGGCGACATCGAGAAGCTCAACTCGTGGTACCTGGACCGCGGCTATGTCGACTTCAGCCTGGACAGCACCCAGGTTTCGATCAGCCCCGACAAGCGCGACATGTTCATCAGCGCCGGCATCACCGAGGGCCAGCAGTACACGATCTCCGACGTCAAGGTCACCGGCGACACCGTGCTGCCGGTCGAGAACGTCGAACGCATGGTGATCGTCAAGCCCGGGCAGATCTTCTCCCGGCAGCTGCTGGAAATCACCTCCAACGGCATCACCGCGACCCTGGGCAACATCGGCTACGCCTTCTCCCAGGTCAATCCGATCCCGACCATCGACCGCGACAAGCGCACGGTCGGCATCAACTTCCAGGTCGTGCCCGGTCCGCGCGTGAACGTGCGCCGGATCATGTTCAAGGGCAATTCGCGCACCGCCGACGAAGTGTTGCGCCGCGAAATGCGCCAGTTCGAAGGCAGCTGGTATTCGCAGGTGGCCATCGACCGCTCGAAGATCCGCCTGCAGCGGCTGGGCTACTTCGAGACCGTGGACGTCGAGACCAAGCCGGTCCCCGGCAGCAACGACCAGGTCGACGTGGTGTTCAACGTCAAGGAAACCACTTCGGGCAGTTTCGTGTTCGGCCTGGGTTATTCGCAACTGTCGGGTCTGACCACCTCGATCCAGCTGTCGCAGAACAACTTCCTCGGCAGCGGCAACCGGGTCTCGGTGGAAGCGCAGCGCAGCGACTACCTGCAGCGCTACTCGTTCTCCTACATGAACCCGTTCTTCACCGACGAAGGCATGCAGCTAGGTTACAACCTGTGGTGGCGCGAGTTCGACTATTCGGACTACAACACCGCACAGTACTCCACCACCAGCGGCGCTGCGCAGGGCGTGTTCGGCCTGCCGATCAGCGAGACCGACAGCATCTCGCTGCTGTTCGGCATCGACTTCAACGAAATCCTGACCTACCCCGGCTCCACGCCGCAGTCGATCATCGATTACGTCGACGCGTTCGGCCAGCGCACCTTCCACGCATGGCGCACCGAAGCCGGCTGGGCACGCGACACCCGCAACGACTACTTCATGCCGACCCGCGGCACCTACCAGCGGGTCTCGGCCGAAATCACCCTGCCCGGTTCGACCGCCGAGTACTGGAAACTCAACTACGAGTTCTCCAAGTACTGGCCGGTCAACACCTGGCTGGTGCTCAATACACGCGCCGAGCTGGGCTACGGCGACAGCTACGGCAGCGATGTCACCCGCAACATCTGCTGGACCGCATCGACCACGGTGGACACCGACGGCGATGGCGTCGTCGACACCGTCGTGCCCGGCGCCGATCCGACCGACCCCTGCCTGACCGACTCGCCGGACTACGTGAAGACCGTCACCGCCACCGGTCTGCCGTTCTTCGAGAACTTCTACGCCGGCGGCACCCGCTCGGTGCGCGGCTTCCGCGACAACACCCTGGGGCCGCGCTCGGAACCGACCAGCTATTACAGCTACGGCCAGGTGCTGGGCGGTTCGTTGAAGACCGTCGGCGCGATCGAAGCGTATTTTCCCAAGCTGTTCGATTCGAACGCTGCGCGCGTCTCGGCCTTCGTCGATTTCGGCAACGTCTATGACGGCTGGGACAACTTCGATGCCGGCGAACTGCGCGCCTCGGCCGGCGTGGCCTTGCTGTGGCGTGCCCCGGTCGGGCCGATCTCGATCAGCTACGCCCTCCCGCTGCGCAAGAAGGACGGCGACGAGATCGAACGCCTGCAGTTCACCTTCGGCGGCGCGTTCTGATCCGCGGAACATACGCAGGCGTCCGGATACGGGCGCCTCGATCTTCGTCTCCTGCCTGACCTTCAAACGGTCGGCGAGCCGTTAGACTACGCAGCCGTGAACGCCTTCCAGACCACTGCCGACGAACTGGCCGAGCGCTTCGGCCTGACCGTGCGCGGCGACGGCGGCGCCATCATCCGTGGCGTCGCCACGCTGGCCCACGCCGGCGAAGCCGATCTGGCCTTCCTCGCCAACCCGCGCTACCGCGGCCAGCTGGCCGAGAGCCGGGCTGCGGTCGTGGTGCTGCGCGAAGACGACGCCGATGTCGCCCCGCGCACGGCGCTGATCGCACGGGACCCCTATGTGGCCTTCGCCAGGATCGCCGCGCTGTTCGAGCCGGTTGCCGTACGCCCGCTGGGCATCCATCCGAGCGCGGTCATCGACCCCGACGCCGATGTCTCCCCCGATGCGCATATCGGCCCCTTCGTCAGCATCGGCGCTCGCAGCCGTATCGGCGCCGGCTGCACGATCGGTCCCGGCTGCACGATCGGCGAGGACTGCGAGGTCGGCGACGGCAGCGAACTGATCGCGCGCGTCACCCTGGTCACCCGCGTGCAATTGGGCAAGCGCGTGCGCATCCATCCCGGAGCCGTGCTCGGCGCCGACGGATTCGGCTTGGCGATGGAGGCCGGTCACTGGATCAAGGTGCCGCAACTCGGCGGCGTGAGGGTCGGCGACGATTGCGAAATCGGTGCCAATACCTGTATCGACCGCGGCGCGCTGGAAGACACCGTGCTGGACGAGGATGTGCGCCTGGACAACCTGATCCAGATCGGCCACAACGTTCAGATCGGCGCACATACCGCGATGGCCGGCTGCTCGGCTGCCGCCGGCAGCGCGAAGATCGGTCGTTACTGCCTGATCGGCGGCGCCGCCGGCGTGCTGGGACATCTGGAGATCTGCGACAAGGTCGTCGTCACCGCGATGTCGCTGGTGACCAGCTCGATACGCGAACCCGGCGAATACTCGTCCGGGACGCCGTTGACCGACAACCACAGCTGGCGCAAGAACGCCGCACGCTTCAAGCAACTCGATTCGATGGCCAGGCAACTGCATGGCCTGCGCAGGGAGGAAAAATGACCGAAACACTCGAGCTGCCGATCGACATCGGCAGGATCCAGCACGTATTGCCGCACCGCTACCCGTTCCTGCTGGTCGACCGCGTGGTCGAAATGGAGCCGTTCAAGCGGATCGTCGCGCACAAGAATGTCAGCATCAACGAACCGTTCTTCCAGGGGCACTTCCCCGAGAAACCGGTCATGCCCGGCGTGCTGGTGATCGAATCGCTGGCCCAGGCCGGCGGCGTGCTGACCCAGATCTCGCGCAACACCTGCTGCTCGGACCGGCTGTTCTATCTGGTCAAGATCAACGAGGTGCGCTTCTCGCGCATGGTCGTTCCCGGCGACGTGCTGGAACTGCACGTGGAAATCAAGCGCGTGATCCGCAACATGACCCTGTACGTCGGCGTGGCCAAGGTCGACGGCAACGAAGTCGCCCGCGCCGAGATACTCTGCGCGGAAATGGACAAGGAGTAGGCGTGAGTACGGTCGCCGGCATCCATCCGACTGCCGTGATCGACCCCGGCGCCCGCCTCGGCCGGGACGTCGGTGTCGGCGCGTTCACTTTGATCGGCGCCGAGGTCGAGATCGGCGACGGCTGCGTCATCGGCCCGTATTGCAGCATCACCGGCCCGACCCGGATCGGCCGCGGCAACCGCATCATCGGCCACGCCGCGATCGGTGGCGACCCGCAGGACAAGAAGTTCCGTGGCGAACGGGTCGAACTGGTGATCGGCGACGACAACCTGATCCGCGAATTCGTCACCATCAATCGCGGTACCGGCGACGGTGGTGGCGTCACCCGGGTCGGCAACGACAACTGGCTGCTGGCCTACACCCACATCGCGCACGACTGCGCGGTCGGCGACCATTGCGTGTTTTCCAACAATTCGACCCTGGCCGGGCACGTGACCGTCGGCGACTGGGTCATCCTCAGCGGCTTCGCCGGCGCCCACCAGTTCTGCCGGATCGGCGCGCACGCCTTCCTCGGCAAGAGCGTCCTGATCAGCGGCGACGTACCGCCGTTCACCATGGTCGCCGGCGACGAACACGGCCGCCCGCGCGGGATCAACAGCGAGGGTCTGAAGCGTCGCGGCTTCGACGCCGAACGCATCGCCGCCATCAAGCGCGCCTATCGCACCCTGTACGTGGCCGGGCTGCCGCTGGCGGAAGCCAGGCAGAAGTTGGCCGAACAGGCCGCCGACAGCGACGACGTGCGCTTCCTGCTGGATTTCATCGAAAGCGGCGAGCGGCCGCTGCTGCGCTGATGCCGCGCATCCTGCTGGCGGCTGGCGAGGCCTCCGGCGATGGCCTCGGCAGCGGGCTGATCCGCGCGTTGCGCGAGCGTTTCCCCGATGCCGAATTCGCCGGCATCGGCGGCGACGCAATGCGCGATGCCGGCTGCCAGACCTGGCACGATGCCAGCGAACTGTCGGTGATGGGGCTGGTCGAAGTGCTGCGCCACCTGCCGCGCCTGCTGAAGCTGCGCCGCGAGTTCCGCGAACGCGCGCTGGCGTGGAAACCCGATGTCTTCATCGGCATCGACGCCCCCGATTTCAACCTCGGCGTGGAACGCTGGCTGAAACAGCACGGCGTGCGCACCATGCACTACGTCAGCCCCTCGGTCTGGGCCTGGCGCGAGAAGCGCGCGGCGAAGATCGGGCAAAGCGCCGACCGCGTGCTGTGCCTGTTCCCGATGGAGCCGCCGATCTACGCGCGTCACGGCGTCGATGCGCGCTTCGTTGGCCACCCGATGGCCGATGCCCTGCCGCTGCAGCCCGACCGCGACGCCGCGCGCCAGGCACTGGGCATCGACAGCGACGCCACGGTGCTGGCGGTGCTGCCCGGCAGCCGGCTCGGCGAAGTCGGGCGGCTGGCCGAGGTATTCCTGCAGGCGGCACGCCAGGTCGCCGAGGCGAAGCCCGGTCTGCGCGTGCTGATCCCGGCAGCCAACGCCGACTGCGAGGCGGCCATCGCCCCGCTGCTGACGGCGACCCCGTTCCCGTCGCCGCGACCGCGGCTGCTGTCGGGCCGGGCCCGCGAATGCATGATCGCCGCCGACGCGGTGCTGCTGGCGTCCGGGACCGCCACCCTGGAGGCGATGCTGGCCAAGCGGCCGATGGTGGTCGGTTATCGCATCTCGCCGGCGACCTACCGCATCGTCAAGGCGCTGGGACTGCTGAAGACTGATCGCTATGCCCTGCCCAACGTGCTGGCCGGCGCCGACCTGGCACCGGAGCTGATGCAGGAGGACTGCACCGCCGAGGCGCTGTCCGCGGCGGTGCTGCACTGGCTGTCCGACCCCGGCGCCGTGGCCGGCCTGCAGGCGCGTTACCGGGAACTGCATCTGGCGCTGAAGCAGGACGCCTCGGCACGCGCCGCCGAGGCCGTGGCCGAACTGCTGTCCGCGCCGGGATGAGCGCCGCCATCGGCACCCCCTTGCTGCGCGTGGCCGGTGTCGACGAAGCCGGGCGCGGGCCACTGGCCGGGCCGGTCAGCGTCGCGGCAGTGATCCTGGACCCGGCCCGCCCGATCGAGGGCCTGAACGACTCCAAGAAGCTCGGCGAAGCCCGCCGCGAGGCGCTGTATCCACAAATCGTCGAATGCGCACTGGCCTGGCGCATCGAGTTCGTCGCCGCCGGGGAAATCGACCGCCTCAACATCCTGCAGGCCACCCTGACCGGCATGCGCCGCGCCGTGCAGGCGCTGGATCCGGTCGCGCAGCAGGCATTGATCGACGGCAACAAGGTGCCGCGCGACATGCCCTGCCCGGCCCGCGCCCTGGTCGGCGGCGACGCGCTGGAACCGGCGATCATGGCCGCCTCGATCCTGGCCAAGGTCGCCCGCGACCGCGCCATGCTGCAGTTGCATGCGCAATTCCCGCAGTACGGTTTCGACGCGCACAAGGGCTACCCCACGCCCGCGCACCTGGCGGCGCTGGCCGAACACGGCCCCTGCCCGCAGCACCGGCGCAGCTTCGCGCCGGTCAGGCGGGCGCTGGAAACCTGCACAACCGCCATCCCGCGCCCCGGAGAACAGGCCGGCATCTGGTAAAATTCGCGTTCCACTCCGGCCCCCTGCAACGAATACGGGCCCCGAATCATTCGCGGAGTTTCCATGTCTTCCCAGCTTCTCGAGGCGCTTGGCCTCGCTGCACGCAATTCCGGCACCTATCTCGGCAACGGCGAATGGTCCACGACCACCGACGCCGGCGTGCTGCAATCGATCAACCCCACCACCAACGAGCTGATTGCCGAGGTTCACGCCAGCAGCCCGGCCGACTACGAGAAGATCGTCGAACGCGCCCAGGCCGCGTTCAAGGTCTGGCGCACCACGCCCGCACCGCGCCGCGGCGAGGCGGTGCGCCTGTGCGGGGAAGCGCTGCGCAAGCACAAGGACGCCCTCGGTTCGCTGGTCGCGCTGGAGATGGGCAAGAGCAAGCCCGAAGGCGACGGCGAAGTGCAGGAGATGATCGACATCGCCGATTTCGCCCTCGGCCAGAGCCGCATGCTGTACGGCTACACCATGCACTCCGAGCGCCCCGGCCACCGCATGTACGAGCAGTACCAGCCGCTGGGCCTGGTCGGCATCATCAGCGCGTTCAACTTCCCGGTCGCGGTGTGGGCCTGGAATTCGTTCCTGGCCGCGATCTGCGGCGACATCTGCATCTGGAAGCCGTCCAACAAGACCCCGCTGACCGCCATCGCCAGCATGAAGATCTGCAACGAGGCGCTGAAGGAAGGCGGCTTCCCCGACATCTTCTTCCTGATCAACGACGCCGGCATCGAACTGGCGCAGCAGTTCGTCGACGACATCCGCATCCCGCTGATCAGCTTCACCGGCTCCACCCAGGTCGGCCGCACCGTCGGCGAGCGCGTCGCCCGCCGCATGGGACGCAGCCTGCTGGAACTGGGCGGCAACAACGCCATCATCCTGGACGAAAGCGCCGACCTGAAGCTGGCGGTTCCGGGCATCGTGTTCGGCGCGGTCGGCACCGCCGGCCAGCGCTGCACCACCACCCGCCGCCTGATCGTGCACGAATCGATCCACGACACCGTGCTCGAGACCCTGGTCAAGGCCTACAAGCAGGTCGAAGGCAAGATCGGTGACCCGCTGGACCCGGCCAATCTGATGGGCCCGCTGAACAGCCAGGGCGCCGTGCAGCAGTTCCTGTCGGCGGTCGAGCAGGCCAAGGCCGCCGGCGGCAAGGTCGAGACCGGCGGCGCCGCGTTGGACCGTCCAGGCAACTTCGTGCTGCCGACCATCGTCACCGGACTGAAGAACAGCGACGCCATCGTCCAGCACGAAACCTTCGCCCCGATCCTGTACGTGATGAAGTACAAGACCCTGGACGAAGCCATCGAGATGCAGAACGCCGTGCCGCAGGGACTGTCGTCGGCGATCTTCACCCAGAACCTGAAGTCGGCGGAGAAGTTCCTGTCCGCGGCCGGCAGCGACTGCGGCATCGCCAACGTCAACATCGGCACCAGCGGCGCCGAGATCGGCGGCGCGTTCGGCGGCGAGAAGGACACCGGCGGCGGTCGCGAATCCGGCTCGGACGCCTGGAAGGCCTACATGCGCCGGCAGACCAATACCATCAACTACTCCGACTCGCTGCCGCTGGCACAGGGCATCAAGTTCGACCTCTGACCCCGCGCCGCCGATGAGTCTGGCCCCCACCGAGCGCTTCAGCGACCGCGTCGCCGACTACGTGCGCTTCCGGCCGGACTACCCGGACGCGCTGCTTGCCTGGTTGCGGCAGGCGCACGGCATCGGTCCGGACTGGAAGGTGGCCGACATCGGCGCCGGCACCGGCATCTCCAGCCGGATGTTCCTCGATGGCGGCCACTCGGTGGTCGCGGTGGAGCCCAACGCGGCGATGCGTACCGCGGCGATCGAGTGGCTCGGCGCCGAGCCGGGCTTTTCCGCCATGGACGGCCGCGCCGAGGCCACCGGCCTGGACGACGCCAGCGTCGATCTGGTCAGTGCGGCGCAGGCCTTCCACTGGTTCGACCAGCAGGCGGTCAAGCCCGAATGGCAGCGCATCCTGCGTCCGCACGGACTGGTGGCGGTGTACTGGAATTCGCGCCGGCTGAGCGGCTCGCCGTTCCTGGAAGGCTACGAGCGCCTGCTCGACGAATACGGGCTGGATTATTCCAGCGTGTCCGAACGCTACGGCGACGACGCCCACATGCAGCGCTGGTTCGGCGACGGCCTGCACGGCATGGCCCGCTTCCCGCATGCGCAGCGGCTGGATTTCGACGCCTTGCGCGGCCGCCTGCTGTCGTCCTCGTACGCGCCGCCGGCCGGACATCCGCGCCATGCGCCGATGCTGGCCGCGCTGCGCGAACTGTTCGATGCCACCGCCCGCGACGGCAAGGTGGATTTCGATTACGACACCCGCCTCTTCGTCGGCAGGCCGGCGGCATGAACCCGTATCGCCTTGCCCGCCCGCTGTTGTTCGCGATGGACGCCGAACGCGCCCACGACGCCGGGTTGCGCGCGCTGGAACTGGCCGCGCGCAGCGGCGCCTCGCGGCTGCTGTCGCCGTCGCCACCGGCGATGCCGACCAAGGCGTACGGGCTGGAATTCCCCAATCCGTTCGGCCTGGCCGCAGGCCTGGACAAGAACGGCGAACACATCGATGCGCTGTTCGGCCTGGGCTTCGGCTTCGTCGAGATCGGCACCGTAACCCCGCGCCCGCAGCCCGGCAACCCGAAGCCGCGGATGTTCCGGCTGCCGGCCCAGCGCGCGGTGATCAACCGCATGGGCTTCAACAACGACGGGGTCGAAGCGCTGGTGCGCAACGTCGAACGCGCGCGTCGCCGACGCGGCGTGCTGGGCATCAACATCGGCAAGAACAAGGACACGCCGAACGAACGCGCAGCCGACGATTACCTGACCTGCCTGCAACGGGTCTACCCGTTGGCGGACTACGTCGCCGTCAACATCTCCTCGCCCAATACCGCCGGCCTGCGCGACCTGCAGGAAGCGCAGGCATTGCATGCGCTGATCTCGCGCCTGCGCGAGGCGCAGGAAGCGCTGGCCGCGCAGCACGGCCGCCGGGTGCCAATGCTGGTGAAGGTGGCGCCGGACCTGGGCGATGCCGACATCGACAGCGCCGCCCGCGTCTTCGCCGAACTGGCGGTGGACGGCGTCATCGCCACCAACACCACGGTGGCGCGGATCGGCGTGCAGGGCGCGCCGCATGCCGATGAGGCTGGCGGCCTGTCCGGCGCACCGCTGCTGGGCCAGGCCAACCTGGTGCTGCGCCGGCTGCGCGCGCGGCTGCCGGTGCAGATTCCGCTGATCGGCGTCGGCGGGGTGCTGTCCGGCGCCGATGCGGTGGCCAAGATGGCTGCCGGCGCCAGCCTGGTGCAGTGCTATACCGGCCTGGTCTATCGCGGCCCGCCGCTGATCGCCGAATGCGTCGATGCCATGCGCCGGCGGCGCGAACAGCGCAACGGACCGGTCCGCACACCGTGAGCCCACCCTGGCGCCTGACCCGCGACGCGCCACTGCGCGGCCGCAACACCCTGCATCTGGACGCGACGGCGCCGTGGCTGCTCGAACTCGAACGCGCCGACGCGCTGGCCGACGCGCTGGCCCTACCGCAACTGGCCGGCCGCGACCCCTTGCTGCTCGGCGGCGGCAGCAACCTGCTGTTCGCCGGCGACCCGGACACGGCGGTCGTGACCTTCACGCCGGCGCAGCCGCAACTGCTGCACGACGACGGCGACCACGCCATCGTCCGCGCCGAAGCCGGCGTGCCCTGGCACGCGCTGGTGATGTGGAGCTTGCAGCAAGGCCTGTGCGGATTGGAAAACCTGGCCCTGATCCCCGGCACCGCCGGCGCCGCACCGATCCAGAACATCGGCGCCTACGGCATGGAGGTCGGCGACGTCGTGCTTGCCGTCGAGGCCTGGGATCGCGCAACCAGCGAGCTGGTCCGCTTCGACCGCGAAGCCTGCCGCTTCGGCTACCGCGACAGCCTGTTCAAACAGCAGCCCGGTCGCCACATCCTGACCGCGCTGGAATTGCGACTGCCCCGGCATGCGGTGCCGAAGCTCGGCTATGCCGGCATCGGCGAGGAACTGTCGGCGATGAACATCGACGCGCCGACCGCCGCCGACGTCGCCGAGGCGGTGATCCGCATCCGCAGCCGCAAGCTGCCCGACCCGCACAGGATCGGCAATGCCGGCAGCTTCTTCAAGAATCCGATCGTGCCGCTGGCGCAGGCCGAGGCGCTGCAGGCCGGATTCCCGCGATTGCCGGCCTTCCGCGGCGACAGCGACGATACGCGCAAGCTGTCGGCGGCCTGGATGATCGAAGCCTGCGGATGGAAGGGCCGCCGCGACGGCGATGCCGGAGTCTCCGCCGACCACGCGCTGGTGCTGGTCAATCACGGTCATGCCCGCGGCGCGCAGATACTGACACTGGCGCGGCGCATCGCCGCTTCGGTCGAGCAGCGCTTCGGCGTGAGGCTGGAGCCGGAACCTCGCATCATCGGCGATAGCTGGTGAGCACGACGGCCACGCCGATGCGCGCGGCAGGCTTCATGCTGGCCAGCGCGGTCTCATTCGGCCTGATGGCGGTGGCGATCCGGCTGTCTTCGGCAACCATCGCCACGCCCGAGGTCGCGTTCTTCCGCAACGCCTTCGGCCTGCTCGCGCTGCTGCCGCTGGTCCTGCGCGTCGGCGAACCGTTGCCGCGCACGCGTCACCTCAAGCGCTACCTGCTGCGCACCGCGATCGGTTTCGCCTCGATGTTGTGCGGGTTCTGGGCAATCGGCCACCTGCCGCTGTCGCAGGCAGTGTCGCTGTCGTATTCGACTCCGCTGTTCGTCACCATCGCCGCCGTGCTGTGGCTGCACGAAAAGGTGCGCCTGCGCCGCTGGATGGCGGTGCTGGCCGGCTTCGTCGGCGTGCTGCTGATCCTGCGCCCCGGCACCGCGCAGTTCGACCCCGGTCTGCTGATCGCCCTGCTGGCGGCGCTGATCAGCGCGGTGGTCGCGATCCAGATCAAGGAACTGGCACGACTGGATCCGCCGGACACGGTGGTGTTCTACACCTACGTGTTCTGGGTGCCGATCTCGCTGCTGCCGGCGCTGTTCGTCTGGACCTGGCCGCAGGGCATCACCTGGCTGTGGCTGCTCGCCACCGGCGCCTTCGGCACCCTCGGCCAGTTGTTCTGGACCCGCGCGCTGCGGCTCGGCGAGATCTCCGCGCTGCAGCCGATCAGCTTCATGCAGCTACCGGTGGTGATGCTGATGGCGTGGTGGCTGTTCGACGAACGCATCGACCGCTGGACGCTGATTGGTTCGGCGGTGATCCTCGGCGCCAACGCCTACATTGCCCATCGCGAAGCGGTGCTGGCACGCCGTGCCGCCTCGACCGCCCCGACTGCGGGCGCCAAACCCGGCGAATGATCACCGCTTTCCGGGTCGGGCCTGCCTGCGATAGTTGTCGACGAAATCCCGATCCGGTTCGCTGAGCGTATCCGGGTCGGCAGCCAGCAGCGGAGCGACATATCGCCGGTACAACGCATCAGCCTCCGCATCCTGGCCGACAGTGCGGTAGGCATCGATCAGGTTCCAGGCGGCGTTGCGGGTTTCATGGTGCGTCTCTCCCAGCACGCTCCTGCGGACGTCGAGCAGTTCCCGATACACGGTGACGGCCTGCCGGTAGCGCCCCTGCTCCATCAGCGCCTCGGAACGGATGAACAGTGCGGCCTGCGCCTGCGGATGGCGCGGACCCAGCACCTTCATCGCCAGCGGCTGCAGGTCGGTCAACAGATTGAGCGACGCTTCGGCCTGGCCGTCGTTGAACAGGGTCGCGGCATGATTGACCAGGATCGACAAGGTGTCCGGATGGGTCGGTCCGAGCAACCGCGTGCGGGCCTCGATGACCTGGTCCTCCAGCCGCAACGCCGTCTTGAAATCATGCAGCCGTGCATGAGCCGTGGCCAGGTTGAGCCGGGTGCGTATGGTCTGCGGATGGTCGTAACCCAGCACGCGTTCGCGCGCTTCCAGCACCGCTTCAATCGCCGGCAAGGCCGCTTCGGCCTCGCCCGAATCGATCAGCATGGTGGACAGCGTGGCGCGCGCCTGCAATGTCACCGGGTGCTCGTCCCCCAGCTTTTCCTTGTAGATGTCGACCAGCTGCTGTTGCAGGGCGACAGCCTCGCGCTTCTCGCCGGCCATGATTCGCAGCACGGCAAGGTTGCCCATCGCCGACAGTGTCTCCTCGTGTTGCGCACCGAGCAATCGTGTGCGCAGCCGGACGACGGTTTCCATGTTGCGTCTGGCTGCGTCCAGTTCTCCCAGATTGCGCTGGATTGCCGCCAGGTTGTTCATCGCCAGCAGCGTGGTCGGATCGTTCTCGCCCACCGTCGACTGCAATCGCTGCAGGATCGCTTCGACCATCGTCCTGGCGCGCGCGCGGTCACCGCGCGCCGAAACCGTCTGCGCTTCTGCCAGTTCCAGCTGGACCCGCACCCGGTCGTTTTCCGGCAGGGTCCGCGCATGCGGCAGAGCCTGCTGCAGCACCGCTTCGGCCGCGTCGACATGCGCGGCTTCCAGCAGCGCCTCGACCTGCGCCTGACGCGCCTGCAGCGTGGACGGGGCAGCCTCACCCAGCGTCCGGCTCCGGTATTCGGCCGCCAGCGCCTGCTGCCCGGCCGCCTTGTCGTACAGGCCGATGGCCTTGTACACGCGCCCCAGCGACTCGCGCAG
Organism: Pseudoxanthomonas kalamensis DSM 18571; assembly: GCF_010211745.1. Lineage (GTDB taxonomy): Bacteria > Pseudomonadota > Gammaproteobacteria > Xanthomonadales > Xanthomonadaceae > Pseudoxanthomonas_A > Pseudoxanthomonas_A kalamensis. The sequence continues at coordinate 78,571 of NZ_PDWQ01000007.1, forward strand.
GGCAGCGGCGACATCAGGCTGATCGCCGAAATCCCGCCCGATCGCCGCCTCGGCGTTGGCCAGCAACTGGCGATCGACCAGTTCGCGGGCAGTATCCGCGGGACTGGTGTCGGCCAACAGGGCAGCAAAGGTTTTCGCGTCGGCCGGAGCCACCTGTGCGACCTGCGCCTGCAGGCTCTCGGCCAGACCCACGCCCATGGTCTCGATGTCGATGCCTTCCAGCATCGACTGCTGGAAGGACGCGACTTTTTCCAGCTCGTCCCGACGCATCTCGGCCAGCGCACGCTGCTCGTTCGCCTGCCGCAGCCCGTAAAGCGACACGGCCAGCCCACCCAGCAAGGCCAGCGTCACTATCGTCGTGACCGCCGCCGCCAGCCGGTGCCGGCCGACGAACTTGCGCCAGACGTAGGCGCGGCTGGCAGGCACCGCCTGCACCGGCCGACCCTGCAAGTGACGCTGCAGATCGTCCGACAGCGCGGCCACCGTGGCATAGCGCGCGGCAGGCTCGGCCCGGGTGGCCTTGTCCACGATCCAGTCGAGATCGTCCCGCAAGCGGCGACGCAGCTCGGTTGCGGACAATCCGCGCCGGGTCGCCAGCTCCGCCTGCTCCGCGGCCGGCAGCGCAGCCAGCCGTTCGCCGAGCCGTGGCGTGTGCTTCTCATCCGTAGCCGGCTCCGGTCGCACGCCGGCCAGCAATTCGCCCAGCACCACGCCCAGCGAATACACGTCGCTGCAGATGTCCACGCCGACGCTGCCTTCCCGCGCCTGCTCCGGACTCATGTACTCGGGCGTGCCGGCACGCTCGAATGCCACCGTGCCGTCACTCAGCGAAAGCGCCACGGCGATGCCGAAATCGATGATCTTCGGCAATGCCTGTCCGTCGATGGTATCCACCAGCAGGTTGCCCGGCTTCAGGTCGCGATGGATGACGCCCTTGCCATGCGCATGCCGGACACCCTCGCAAATACGCATGAACAGTTCGATGCGTTGCCGCAACGACAATTGCCGTTGGTCGCAGTAGGCGGTAACCGGGCTGCCGGCGATCAGTTCCATGACGAAGAACGGATAGCCGTCCTCGGTGGTGCCGGCGTCGTAGATCTGCGCAATGGCCGGATGGTGCATCTGCGCCAGCAACTGGCGCTCGACCTCGAACCAGGCGCGGTGGCGCGCATGCAGCTGTTGCGAACGCAACAGCTTCAGCGCCACTTCGCGGCGGACCGGCTCCAACTGGCTGGCGCGGTAGACCTCGCCCATCCCGCCCCGGCCGAGCAGAGCTTCGACCCGGTAGCGGCCCAGCCGAGCCCCGGGTGACAAATTGCCGTCCGCGGCAATGGGAGCATCCTGCAAACGCGTGACCAGACTCTCGGTCCGGTCCGGATCGTCCGAAGGCGACTGCATTCTGGTGCCGTTCCCCCTGTAGACTCGGCATGGTACCCGATGCTGGCACAGGGAAGCATCGCCATTACACTGCGGCTCTCGGCAATCTTTCCATGCGCATGTCCCACCACGATCCGTACACCACGCAGCGCACGATCTGCAGCGACGGCCCCGATGCGGCGCCTTCGCGCTCGGCCTGCGTAGTCGTCATTCGTGGCGAGGGACTGGGACGGCATGTGGACATCGACGATGGATCGGTCCTGATCGGACGGCTGCAGGAGGCCGACCTGCACATCCCGCACAACAGCGTCTCGCGCCGGCACTGCGAAATCTGGCGCGACGGCGACGCGTACTGGGTGCGCGACCTCGGCGCCACCAATCGCACCCGGCTCAACGACGTGCCGTTGCAGACGCCCGCGGCGCTGTTCGACGGCGACCACCTGACACTGGGCGACTGCGTGGTGAAGTTCCTCGGCCACGGCAGCGTGGAAACCGGCTACCACGACGAGATCTACCAGCTGGCCACCCACGATCCGCTGACCGAGATGTACAACCGCCGGCATTTCATCGAACTGACCGAGAAGGAAATCGCGCGCGCAATCCGCCACCAGCGCGCGCTGGCGATGTGCATCATCGACGTGGACCTGTTCAAGCCGGTCAACGACCGCCATGGCCACATCGCCGGCGACAGCGTGCTACGGCAGATCTCGCAACTGGTCCGCATGCACGTGCGCGGCGAGGATGCCGCCGCCCGCATCGGTGGCGAGGAATTCGCGGTACTGTTGCCCGAATGCGATGCCGGCGCGGCCTACGGTTTCGCCGAACGCCTGCGCGAAGCCATCGAGGTCACCGAATTCCGGCTGGACGAGCAACCGCATCGCATCACCGTCAGTGCGGGGATCGCCACCTTGACCGCCGAACGCGGCACCTGCAGTCGGATGATGGCCGCCGCCGACCAGGCCCTGTACCGGGCCAAGCACCAGGGCCGCAACCGGGTCTGCCTGCAACCGGACTGATTCTCGCGGCGACCGCCGGATCAGGCGCGCAGGTAGCGCGTTTCCACGTAGCGGTCGATCAGGGCGATGAATTCCTGCGCGATGTTCTCGCCACGCAGGGTCACGGTCTTTTCGCCATCGACGAATACCGGCGCGGCCGGCGCCTCGCCGGTGCCGGGCAGCGAGATACCGATGTTGGCGTGGCGCGATTCGCCCGGTCCGTTGACCACGCAGCCCATCACCGCCAGGGTCATGTTCTCCGCGCCCGGATGCAGCGCCTTCCACTCCGGCATCCGCGTGCGCACGTGGTTCTGCACCACCTTGGCCAGCTCCTGGAAGAACTCCGAGGTGGTACGCCCGCAACCCGGACAGGCGGTGACCATCGGGGTGAAGGCACGCAGCCCGGTAGTCTGCAGCAATTCCTGCGCCACGATCATTTCCTGCGTGCGCGACTGGCCGGGCTCCGGGGTCAGCGAGATACGGATGGTGTCGCCGATGCCTTCCTGCAGCAGCACCGCCAGCGCCGCACTGGAAGCGACGATGCCCTTGCTTCCGATGCCGGCCTCGGTCAGGCCCAGGTGCAGGGCGAAGTCGCTGCGCCGGGCCAGGTCGCGATACACCGCGATCAGCTCCTGCACGCCGCTGACCTTGCAGCTCAGCACGATCCGTTCGCGCGCCAGGCCCAGTTCCACCGCACGCTCGGCCGAATCCAGCGCCGAGCGGATCAGCGCCTCGCGCAGCACGTGCCCGGCATCCCACGGCTCGCTTCGCTGGGCGTTCTCGTCCATCAATCGTGCCGCCAGCGCCTGGTCCAGTGATCCCCAGTTGGCGCCGATCCGGACCGGCTTGTCGTAGCGGATAGCGAATTCGATCAGCTGGGCGAACTGGGTGTCCTTCTTCTTGCCGAAACCGACATTGCCGGGATTGATCCGGTACTTGGCCAACGCCTCGGCGCAAGCCGGCTCGCCTGCGAGCAACTGGTGGCCGTTGTAATGGAAGTCGCCGATCAGCGGCACCTCCACGCCCATCATCTCCAGCTTCTCGCGGATGCGCGGGATGGCCGCGGCCGACTCGGGGTTGTTGACCGTCAGCCGTACCAGTTCCGAACCGGCGCGCCACAACTCGGCCACCTGCTTGACGCTGGAAGCCACATCGGCGGTGTCGGTATTGGTCATCGACTGCACCACCACCGGCTGCCCGCCGCCCACGGCGACATTGCCGATCCTCACCTCGCGGGTGATTCGCCGCGGCGCCGGGCCGGCGTCGAGGGGCTGGAAACAGGGCGCGGCAATCTCGTTCATGGCGCACATTCTATCGCCCGTTCCCTCGCCCGCACGTGACCGTTCGCACCCGTGCGGGTACGGTATGCCGATGAGTTCCGCGCCCGAAGCCGACATCCTCAGCCCCAGCCAGTTGAACACGCTGGCGCGTAGCCTGCTGGAAGACGCCTTTCCGCTGGTGTGGGTGGAAGGCGAGCTCGGCCAGGTCACCCGCCCGGCGTCCGGCCACCTGTACTTCAACCTGAAGGACGCACGCGCACAGGTGCGCTGCGCGATGTTCAAGCCCAAGAGCAGCTGGCTGAAATTCCAGCCGCGCGAAGGCCTGCGCGTGCTGGCCCGCGGCCGCCTGACCCTGTACGAAGCGCGCGGCGACTACCAGCTGGTACTGGACCACCTGGAAGAAGCCGGCGAAGGCGCGTTGCGTCGCGCCTTCGAACTACTGAAGGCGAAACTGCAGGCCGAAGGCCTGTTCGACAGCGAACGCAAGCGCCCGCTGCCGGCCCATGTCCGCCGGCTGGCGGTGATCACCTCGCCGACCGGCGCGGCGGTACGCGACGTGCTCAGCGTGCTGCAGCGGCGCTTCCCGCTGCTGGAAGTCGACGTGCTGCCCAGCCTGGTGCAGGGCGATGCCGCCGCCGCACAAGTCACCGCCCAATTGCGTGCCGCGGCCGCCAGCGGACGCTACGATGCGATCCTGCTGGCGCGCGGCGGCGGCTCGCTGGAAGACCTGTGGGCCTTCAACGACGAAACGCTGGCGCGCGCCATCGCCGCCTCGCCGGTGCCGGTAGTGTCGGCCATCGGCCACGAAACCGACTTCAGCCTGGCCGACTTCGCCGCCGATCTGCGCGCGCCGACGCCTTCGGCCGCCGCCGAACTGCTGGTGCCGGACCGCCACGACCTGGCCCAACGCCTGCAGGTACTGCAACAGCGGATTTTCCGTGCGCAGACGCACCGGCTGGCCGCCGCCCTGCAACGCGGCGACCGCGCTTGGCTGCGGCTGCAGGCCCTTCATCCTCAGGCTCGGCTGCAGAATCTGCGGCAGCGCCAGCAGGAAGCCGGACGCCGGCTCGAGGCCTTATGGCTGCGCCAGCAGGAACAACGGCTGGCACGCCTGCGTCATGCCGCCGCGATACTGCGCGCGGCCCAGTCGGACCGACGACTGGCCGTACTGCGCGAGCGCCTGCAGGCGCTGGGCGCACGGCCGCAGGCCGCCATCGCCCGCCGCCTGCAACATGACGCGCTGCAACTGCGCGGACTGGCGCGCTCGCTGGAAGCGGTCAGTCCGCTGGCCACGGTGGCGCGCGGCTACAGCATCCTGCGCAAGCCCGACGGCTCGGTCGTGCGCTCGGTGTCCCAGGTTGATGCCGGCGAACGCCTGCAGGCGCGGCTGCAGGACGGTGAGTTGAAGCTCCGGGTCGAGTGACGCGGCGCCGACCTGCATTCGTCCAACCCCGTTTCCCCGACCGATGCGTTCAACCTCCCGACTACCACGGGAGAACCCGCCATGCATCGCCACACGCTCCGTTTGACCCTGCTGACCCTCGCCATCCTCGCCGGCTGCAGTTCCGACCCCACCGGTCGCCAGACCACGGCCGGGAACCAGATGTCTCCGGGTGACGAGTACGCCGAAGCCGCCCCGCCCGCCCCACCGTCGCAGCTGATGGAAGTCGCCGCCCCCTCGCTGGATTCGGTCGTGGTCAGCGGCGCACGCTTGCAGCGCTCTGCAGAAGCGGCTCCCGCCAAATCGCTGTCGGCGCCGATCGCCGCCGGCTACGCCGTCGACATGGCGCCGCCACCGGCCAATACCGAGAACTACGCCTCGCGCGACGACAATCCGGTGCATCGCACCAGCGAACAGCCGGTATCGACCTTCTCCGTCGATGTCGACACCGGCAGCTACAGCAACGTCCGCCGCATGCTGCATGAAGGCCTGCGGCCGCCGGCCGACGCGGTGCGCGCCGAGGAGTTCATCAACTACTTCGACTACGGCCACCCGGCGCCAACCAGCCGCGACGTCCCGTTCCGCGTCAGCACCGAACTGGCGCCGGCACCGTGGAATGCCGACCGCCAGTTGCTGATGATCGGCATCAAGGGCTACGACGTGCCCAAGGCCAGCCTGCCGCCGTCCAACCTGGTGTTCCTGCTGGACACCTCCGGGTCGATGGAATCGCCAGACAAGCTGCCGCTGCTGAAGCAGGCCTTCGCCCAGCTGGTGCCGCAGCTGCGTGCGCAGGACCGGGTCTCGATCGTCGTCTACGCGGGTTCGGCCGGACTGGTGCTGCCGCCGACCCCGGGCGACCGCCACGACGAGATCCTGGCCGCGCTGGAGCGCCTGCAGGCCGGTGGCAACACCAATGGCGGCGACGGCATCCGCCTGGCCTACGCGATTGCGCGGCAATCCTTCGTCAAGGACGGAGTAAACCGGGTGATCCTGGCCACCGACGGTGATTTCAACGTCGGCACCGTCAGCCGCGAGGCGCTGGAAACCTTGGTCGGTGACCAGCGCAAGTCCGGCATCGCCCTGACCACGCTCGGGTTCGGGCAAGGCAACTACAACGACGCCATGGCCGAACGCCTGGCCGATGTCGGCGACGGCAACCACGCCTACATCGACAGCGTGCGCGAGGCGCGCAAGGTCATGGCGGAGGAGATGCAGTCGACCCTGCTGACCATCGCCCGCGACGTGAAGATCCAGATCGAGTTCAATCCGGCGGCGGTGGCCGAATACCGGTTGATCGGCTACGAAAACCGCCTACTGAACCGCGAGGACTTCGCCAACGACAAGGTCGACGCCGGCGACATCGGCGCCGGGCACGAAGTGACCGCACTGTACGAACTGACCCCGGTCGGTTCGGCCGCCACCCGCCTGCCGCCGCTGCGCTACGGCAGCGATGCCGCGCCCGCCGGCAAGGCCGAGGAACTGGCCCATCTGCGCCTGCGCTACAAGCTGCCCGGTGCCGATGCCAGCCGGCTGATCGAAACCCCGGTGATGCGCGCATCGCTGAATCGCAATCCCGGCCCGTCGCTGCGCTATGCCGCCGCGGTGGCCGCCTGGGCCGACCTGCTGCGCGGCGGCACCCATGTCGACGGCTGGAGCTGGGACGACGTGGCCCGCGTCGCCGAGGAAACACGGGGACGCGATCCGCACGGCCTGCGCGGCGAATTCGTCAACCTGGTCCGGCAGTCGCAGCGGATCGTCGGCGCGGCGCCGGCCACCCCGGACATCGCCGCCGAATACGACTGAATCGCGGCGATGCCGGACGCGGTCAGGACAGCGGCAAGGTCACGCTCTCCATTTCCGCGCTGGGCTCGCCGAACAGGTAGCCCTGGCCCAGATGGCAGCCCTGCTCCAGCAGGGCCAGCCGCTGGGCCTGGGTTTCCACGCCTTCGGCGATGGTGTCGATGCCGAGCGTGCCGGCCAGCGCCAGGATCGCGCGCACCAGCGCCAGGCTCTCCGGCCGGCGGTCGTCGCCGATGCTGGACACGAAGCTGCGGTCGATCTTCAGCACCGAGATCGGGAACCGGTGCAGGTAGGACAGGGCCGAGAAACCGGTACCGAAATCGTCCAGCTGGGCGAGGATCCCGTGCTGGCGCAGCAAGTGCAGGATCCGCAACGTGCGCGGCGCATCGTCGAGCAGGGCGACTTCGGTGATCTCCAGCCGCAGCCGCGACGGGTCGGCGCCGTGGGTATCGAACATCGCCAGCAAGCGGTCGGCGAAATCCGGCGAACGGAAATGCCGCGGCGAGACGTTGACCGACACGTACTGGCGGCCGCCGCGCGCGATCCGCGCGACCACCTGCTCGTACAGCAGCCAGTCGACCTGTTCGATCAGCCCGCTGTCCTCGCCCAGTTCGATGAATTCGGTCGGCACCAGCAGGCCGCGACGCTCGTGCCGCCAGCGCAGCAGCGCTTCGTAGCCGATCACCTCGCCGTCGGCCAGGCGCACGATCGGCTGGTAGTACGGCAGGAAATCCTGGTTGTTGATCGCGCGCCGCAGATCGGCCTCCAGGTCCAGGCTCTGCAGCGCCGCCTCGCGCATCGCCTCGTCGAACACCACAAAGCGGTTGCGGCCCAGCGCCTTGGCCCGGTACATCGCCGCATCGGCGTCGCGCAGCAGCTCTTCGCCGTTGGCGTAGCGCGGGTGCCAGACCGCGATGCCGATGCTGGCGGCGGGGAACAGTTCGCGCCCGGCCACCCACATCGGCCGGCCCAGCGACGTCAGGATCCGTTGCGCTACCGCGCGCGCCGCATCCTCGCCTTCCGGCGATTCGACCAGCACCGCGAATTCGTCGCCGCCCAGCCGCGCCACCATGTCGCCGCTCTTCACCGTACCGGTCAGCCGGTGCGATACCTCGCTCAGCAACTCGTCGCCGGCGACGTGTCCGATGCTGTCGTTGACCAGCTTGAAACGGTCAAGGTCGAGGAACAGCACGGCGAAACCCGTGCCGTCCAGTTCGCGCGCGCGGGCAATGGCGTCGGCCAGTCCGTCCAGCAACCGCACCCGGTTCGGCAGACCGGTCAGCGCGTCATGGGTCGCCTGGCGGGTCAGGCGCTGTTCGGCGCGCATTCGCTCGCCGATCTGCGCCAGCAGGTTGGCGTTGGCGTCGGCCAGTTCGTGGGTGCGCTCCTCGACTCTCCGCTCCAGTTCGGCGTGGGCCGCGCGCAGGTTTTCCTGCGCACGCTGGCGGGTCAGGCCGGTGCCGATGTGGTTGGCGACGAAGGTCAGCAGGTTCTGGTCGTGCGGGGTGAAGATGACTTCGGGCGAATAGCTCTGCACCGCCACCACGCCGACCACCTCTTCGTCGCGGTACAGCGGCACGCCGAGCCAGCTGTGCGAACGCGCACCCATCTCGATGAGCTCGCCGCGGCTGGCCAGTTCGTCCAGCCCGGCGCGATCGACCAGCAGCGGCCGGCCGCTGTCGATGATGTATTCGGTCAGGCCCTTGGCGCGCTTGCGCATCGGCGGCGGTTCGGAGCGTTCGTCGATCGAGTACGGGAACTCGATGGTTTCGCCGTCGTCGGACACTAGCGCGATGTAGAAGTTGCGCGCGTAGATCAGGTCGTCGACCACCGCATGCACGTCGGCGTAGAAGCGATCCAGGCTCTCCGAGGTGATCGCCAGGTCGGCGATCCGGAACAACGCCCGTTGCAGTTTTTCGGCACGCTTGCGCTCCAGGATCTCCGCCTGCAGTTCGCGGTTGGCGCGTTGCAGCTCCTGGGTGCGCGCCTCGATCCGGCGCTCCAGGTCGACGTGCGCGCGTTTGCGGTCGAGCGCGGTCAGGATGTGCTGGGCCACGTATTCCAGCAACGCGCGGTCCTCGTCGGCGTAGCAGCCGAAGCGGTCGTAGCTCTGCACCACGATCGCGCCGCAGACGCCGTCCTCGCGCCGCATCGGCACGCCCATCCAGTCCATGCTGTCCGGGCCGTGGTTGCTGTCGCGGATCACCCCCAGCCGCTGTCGCAGTTGCGCCGACGGCCCGCGCACCGGCTGCCCGTGCCGCAACAGGGCGAAGGTCATGCTGTTGGGCATTTCCGCCTCGGTGAACTCCTCCTCCGGATCGGCGACGTAGGTGTCCTTTTCGTCGGCGAAATACAGGAAACGCACCGACCTGCGCTGTTCATCGTAGGACACGATGTAGCAGTTTTCGGCGAACATCAGCGAATTGATCACCACATGCACGCGGCGCAGCATTTCGCCCATCTCGAGATCGGCGCTGGCCAGGTCGGCGATCTCGTACAGCGCCTGCTGCAGGCGCTTGGATTTCTCCAGCAGCACGATCCGCGCCTGCGCGCGGGCGGCGTCCAGGGTGGCCACCACCAGCGCGCGGGCCAGCATCTGCCACGAGCGCTTTTCCGCCTCGCCCAGCGGCGTCGGGCACCACGCCACTGCCGACATGCGCGCATTGCCCTCGTTGTTGTTCCAGGCCATGCCGAGGAAGCCGTCGCGCTCGTCGGAGTCGAATTCGGGCTCGGACAGCGCGTGTTCGGCCTGCTTGCGCAGTCCGGGCGGCCCGCCGGCACTGGCCGCGCTGCCGGCGCCCAGCGCCCAGTCGCGCCACGCCACCGCCACCGCGGAACGCGCCGGCAGCAGGTTGCACAAGGCCTGCACGATGCGGTCGACCGGGGTTGTCGCCGATGCGACTTCGTCTCCTGTCCGGGTTACCGGCAAACCGGGCATACGGCTCTCTGCTGTGGGAGTGGAATGATGCCTCCGTGCGCGAAGCCTGGCTTGCCGGCATCCTGGCTGGCCGCGCAATGCGGCGAATGGACCCGACTCGACCCCGGTCCTCGCCTCTGGACGTTATCAGGTTCCATGCAATCTGCCACGGCTCGCATCGCAATTCCCGGACTTTCTTCGGAAAACGCGACCGGATTCCGCTCCCGGCCAGCGCCGGCGGCCGCATCCGGCTTTGCGCGGGCGCGTGCAGGGCTTACGCTGGTAGCGGTGAACGAGCTTGCGGACCCCACGGACGAGTCGCTGATGCTGGCCTACGCCGCCGGCGACGTGGCCGCGTTCGAGCAACTGTACGCGCGTCACCGCAACCGCCTGTACCGCTTCCTGCTGCGCCAGTTGCGCGACGGCGCGCTGGCCGACGAGCTGTTCCAGGACATCTGGCAGAAGGTGATCGCCGCGCGTGAAAGCTGGAAGCCCGAGGCCGCCTTCGGCACCTGGCTGTTCCGGATCGCCCACAACCGGCTGACCGACCATTGGCGCGCGCTGAAGCATCGCCCGCCGGCGCCGGAAAACGCCGACGAGCGCGTGGCCCGGGTGCCGGATCCGGATACCCCGGAACGGCAGTTGTCCGAATTCGAGCAGCGCCGCCGGCTGCAGCTGGCGCTGGCCGAATTGCCCGAGGAGCAGCGCGAAGTGGTCGTGCTGCGGCTGGAGCAGGAACTGACCCTGGAAGAGATCGGCGAGATTACCGGCGTCGGCCGGGAAACCGTCAAGTCGCGGCTGCGTTATGCGATGGACAAGCTGCGAGCGAGGTTGAACGAATGAACCGCAGACCCGATGCGTCGCTGGACACCGAAGAGCGCGAACTGGCCGGCCTGCTGGGTCGGGCCGGTCCGCATGGCGAACCTTCGCCGGCGCTGGATGCCCGCATCCTGGCCGCCGCGCACGAAGCGGTCGCCGGCAGCGCGCCCGCGCGTCGTCGCCCGCGCTGGCCGTGGGCACTGGGCGTGGCCGCCTCGATGCTGCTGGCGGTCGGAATCGTCTGGCAGCAACGGCCGCAGTTGCAGGCCCCGATGGCCGCCAGCGAGGCCGATCGCATGGCCGGCGCGGCCGCTCCCGCCGACAGTTCGGAGACGCCGATGTTCGTGCCCAGCCCGGCCGAAGAGGCGGAGATGGCTCCGGCAGATGCGGCGTCGCAGGACGCAGCCCCGCCGGCCAGCCCTGCTCCACTCGCCGAGGTGGCCGCCAGCGATGCACCGGCGGCGCCGGTCAAGATGTTGGCCCCGCCGGTGCAAGAAGCAGTCGAGGCACGGCCAGCCGATACCCCAGCCGATTCCTATTCCCCGCCACCCGCCGCTGCAGCACGCTCCGCACCCAAGGCCGCGCCGGCCTACGCCCCTGGCTCTTATTCACATTTCCGCGCC
>NZ_PDWQ01000079.1 GCF_010211745.1 Pseudoxanthomonas kalamensis DSM 18571
GCGAGCCGCCGGACCGGCGGGCCCCCCCCCCCCCCCCCCGCCCCCGGGCGGCCCACCGCGGCCCTCCCCCCCCCCCCCCCCCGGCCCCCCCCCACCCCCCCCCCCCCCCCCCCCCCCTCTCCCCCCCCCCCCCCCCCCCCCCCCACCCCGCCCCCCCCTCGCCCCGCGCCCCCCCCCCGACCACCCCCCCCGCCCGCCACTCACCACCGCCCGCCCCCGCCAGTATGTGTCCCGCTGAGCCCCCCCTCCCGCGCTCACGCGTCTCTGGGGCGCCACGCCCCGGGTACCAGATTTATTTTGCCCTGGGCTCGCCCTTAACTACGTGCCCCCGCCCCACAGGAGGATTCACCTCTTTGATGGCGTCGCCCCCCCCCCCCGCAACCGGAGCTTGCGGGTGGCGCGAGCGCTGGGCAGGCGCGGCGGCGAGGACGGGGTGGGGAGGGGGGGGCGGGAGCAGCCACGGCGTGAGTTGCATCGGCCACCCGTCCACCCGCCCCCGCGCCGACGGGCGCCGAGACGAACAAAGAGCGACTCCGTAGGGGGCGGGCGGGCGAGCCGCGGGTCGGCCTGTGGGCGGACGACCCACCCACGCTGCGACTACCCCCCTCACC
>NZ_PDWQ01000080.1 GCF_010211745.1 Pseudoxanthomonas kalamensis DSM 18571
CCGCTGTATCAGCTGCTCGGTGGGCGCTCACGCGAAGGTGCGCTGGTGTACGGGCATGCCAACGGGCGCGATATCGCCGAAACCAGCGACGAAGTGGGCCGTTTCCGCGAGATGGGCTTTATCGCCATTCGCGCGCAATGCGGCGTGCCCGGCATCAAGAAGACCTACGGCATTTCTGTCGGCGGCAAGCCGTACGAACCGGCCGAAAGCGAGCTGCCCACCGAAACCGTATGGTCCACGCCGCGCTACCTCGGCGTCGTGCCGCGCCTGTTCGAGCAACTGCGCGCCGACCATGGCGACGAGATCGAGCTGCTGCACGATGCGCACCACCGGCTCACCCCGATCGAAGCCGCACGCCTGGGCCGCGATCTGGAACCGTACCGGCTGTTCTGGCTGGAAGATGCCACCCCGGCGGAAAACCAGCGTGCGTTCGAGATCATTCGCCAGCACACGGTGACGCCGCTGGCGGGGGGCGAGGTGTTCAATTCGATCTGGGACTGCAAGCACCTGATCGAGCAGCAGCTGATCGACTACATCCGCACCACGATCGTCCACGCCGGCGGTCTCACCCATGTGCGCCGGCTGGCCGATTTCGCCGCGCTGCATCAGG
>NZ_PDWQ01000081.1 GCF_010211745.1 Pseudoxanthomonas kalamensis DSM 18571
GTACGCTGAGGGCGGAAAAAATCGTCGGGGACATTGTAAAGGCGGCGAGCGCGGCTTTTCCGCGCCAGCGTGAAAGCAGTGTGGACTGGCCGTCAGGTACCCGTACTGTCACCGTGACCGATGACCATCCTTTTGATCGCCAGATAGTGGTGCTTCCGCTGACGTTTCGCGGAAGTAAGCGTACTGTCAGCGGCAGGACAACGTATTCGATGTGTTATCTGAAAGTACTGATGAACGGTGCGGTGATTTATGATGGCGCGGCGAACGAGGCGGTACAGGTGTTCTCCCGTATTGTTGACATGCCAGCGGGTCGGGGAAACGTGATCCTGACGTTCACGCTTACGTCCACACGGCATTCGGCAGATATTCCGCCGTATACGTTTGCCAGCGATGTGCAGGTTATGGTGATTAAGAAACAGGCGCTGGGCATCAGCGTGGTCTGAGTGTGTTACAGAGGTTCGTCCGGGAACGGGCGTTTTATTATAAAACAGTGAGAGGTGAACGATGCGTAATGTGTGTATTGCCGTTGCTGTCTTTGCCGCACTTGCGGTGACAGTCACTCCGGCCCGTGCGGAAGGTGGACATGGTACGTTTACGGTGGGCTATTT
>NZ_PDWQ01000082.1 GCF_010211745.1 Pseudoxanthomonas kalamensis DSM 18571
TCTAATCAGACAGACATACAACGAGTTATAATGGGTTTATTACAATTGATGCCCACGTATGCACACGCTATTAGTCGGAATCCAGTAGACCTAGAGTACGCTCTAAGTAACAAACAATTATCTTGCTGTTTTTTTTTTCGGCTTCAACCCGGAATTAACCGGACGCGAGAACGTGCGGGTCAACGCCGCCATCCTCGGCCTTACGCCGGTCCAGGTCCGGGAGAGGATGGACGATATCGTCGCCTTCGCCGACATCGGCGACTACATCGACGAACCGGTGAAGACCTACAGCTCGGGCATGGCCCTGCGGCTGGCGTTCGCGGTGCAGGTGCATACCGATCCGGACATCCTGATCGTGGACGAAGCCCTGGCGGTGGGCGATGCCGCCTTCCAGGCCAAGGCCATGGCCCGGATCGACGAGATCCTGGCGCGGGGCACCACCCTGCTGTTCGTCGGGCACGACCTGAACGCGGTCAAGGCCTTCTGCCACAGGGCGATGCTGCTGGAGAAGGGGCGCATCGTGCTGCAGGGCCTGCCGGATGAGGTCATCACCGAGTACCTG
>NZ_PDWQ01000083.1 GCF_010211745.1 Pseudoxanthomonas kalamensis DSM 18571
TTATTTTTTAGAAGCAGATTATTGAATCAGGGTTGGGCCGTGGTTAGTTGGTCTGTGAGATGAGGATTATGGAAAGTGTCGTAGAAGCTGAAAAGCTGGCTAGGCTTGTACGAATTGTTAGTTGTATGTTTTTTTTTTGCAATCGACCTGATCGTGCAATGGGTGCTGGCCACCGGCGTGCTCGGCGCGCTGGGCTGCGCGATCGCCGGCGGCCATCCGCTCAGCATCCTGGCCGCGTTCATCGCCTCGCCGCTGACCCCGCTCCACCCGGCCCTGGCGTCGGGCACGGTCAGCGCCCTGGTCGAGGCCAGCCTGCGCAAGCCGACCTATGCGGACTTCATGGCCCTGCGCGACGACGTCCAGCACCTCAAGGGCTGGTGGCGCAACCGGGTCGCACGGACCCTGCTCAACTTCTTCCTCACCAGCCTGGGCACCGCGATCGGGGTGTGGACCGGCGGGCTGCGGATGCTGGGCAAGCTGATCGGCTGATCCCCTCGCGTCGTCCCGGCACAGGCCGGGACGACGGGCTGCACCCTCACTCCGGATGCAGCGCGGTCAGGCTG
>NZ_PDWQ01000084.1 GCF_010211745.1 Pseudoxanthomonas kalamensis DSM 18571
CTCGTGCGCAATCAGGTCGCGCGAGAGGATCTGGCCCGGCCAGTCCTGGAAATGCGACGACGCCAAACCGTTCTCGCTGGACGCGCGATGCTCGGCGCCGCCGGCCGACCCCTCGTCGCTCAGCCGCGCCAGGATGGCGTAGCGTGCAAACGGCGGCGGACCGAACACCGCGCCGAGCTGCGCAAGCAGCGAACGTAGTTCGGCCACACGTGCGGGCGGCACCTGCAGGTCGGCGGGCCGCTGCGCCACGATATCCAGCGACACCGCCCCGGTCAGCGGCAGCTGCGCGGTGTATCGGTCGGCGAGCACCGGCGCATCCAGCAGCGTTTCCAGCGATGTCGTCTTGAAGGCGTAGTGCGTACCGCCCGCGCGCTCCACGTCCAAGGCGCTGAACGGCCGCAGCCCGCCCGGCAGCGTCACCATGGCGGCCACCGGAATGTTCCTGGCATACCAACCGGCCGGGTACAGCAGCAACCGCTGCCAGGGCACGGACACGATGTCGCGTGTCAGCAACTCGCCGCCGGCCAGCATCTGGAACCGCACCTCAATCTGCTGCGTACCGGCCGGCACTTCTACATGGAAGGCATGCGGCTCATAGC
>NZ_PDWQ01000085.1 GCF_010211745.1 Pseudoxanthomonas kalamensis DSM 18571
GTGTCTATCCCATTAACTTAGTAACTGAACAACTTGCCGTATCAATTTGTATTTCGAATGGGTACTGTGCGAGTTGTGCTCTTGTTTACATTTTTTTCGATTTCGGCCCCTACCGCGAGCATTTCCAGGCCCTGGGCATCGACCTGTCGCGGGTCAAGGTGATCGACGAGCTGTTCACCCCGCAGGCCTTCATCACCACCGACCACGACAACAACCAGATCACCGCCTTCCACCCCGGGGCGATGATGCGCTCCTACGAGAACCACGCCAGGGATGTGCCGGGCATCACCCTGGGCCTGGTCGGCCCGGACGGGCGCGAGGGCATGATCCAGAACGCGGCCGAGTTCAAGGAGATGGGCGTGCCGTTCATCTTCGACCCGGGCCAGGCGATGCCGCTGTTCAACGGCCAGGAACTGCGCGAATTCATCGAGCAGGCCGACTACGTGGTGGTCAACGACTACGAGTCCAACCTGCTGCAGGAGCGCACCGGCTGGAACGACCGCGAGATCGTCTCCCGGGTCCAGGCCTACATCACCACCCAGGGGCCGAAGGG
>NZ_PDWQ01000086.1 GCF_010211745.1 Pseudoxanthomonas kalamensis DSM 18571
GATGCAGATAACCAGAGCGGAGATAATCGCGGTGACTCTGCTCATACATCAATCTCTCTGACCGTTCCGCCCGCTTCTTTGAATTTTGCAATCAGGCTGTCAGCCTTATGCTCGAACTGACCATAACCAGCGCCCGGCAGTGAAGCCCAGATATTGCTGCAACGGTCGATTGCCTGACGGATATCACCACGATCAATCATAGGTAAAGCGCCACGCTCCTTAATCTGCTGCAATGCCACAGCGTCCTGACTTTTCGGAGAGAAGTCTTTCAGGCCAAGCTGCTTGCGGTAGGCATCCCACCAACGGGAAAGAAGCTGGTAGCGTCCGGCGCCTGTTGATTTGAGTTTTGGGTTTAGCGTGACAAGTTTGCGAGGGTGATCGGAGTAATCAGTAAATAGCTCTCCGCCTACAATGACGTCATAACCATGATTTCTGGTTTTCTGACGTCCGTTATCAGTTCCCTCCGACCACGCCAGCATATCGAGGAACGCCTTACGTTGATTATTGATTTCTACCATCTTCTACTCCGGCTTTTTTAGCAGCGAAGCGTTTGATAAGCGAACCAATCGAGTCAGTACCGATGTAGCCGATAAACAC
>NZ_PDWQ01000087.1 GCF_010211745.1 Pseudoxanthomonas kalamensis DSM 18571
GGCGAACACCGGGTGCTGGAGGCAGGCAACGCGGTCTCACGGCGCCCGTCGCTGGCCGGCTATCTCAACACTATCTACCCCAACAAGGTGCAGATCCTCGGCACCGAGGAACTGGCCTGGCTGGACTCGCTGGACGCGCGCCAGCGCTGGGAGACCATCGAGAAGATCGTGCAGGTGCGGCCGCTGGCGCTGGTGGTCACCAAGAACCAGTCGTGCCCGGAAGACCTGCGCGCGGCCGCCGACGAATCCGACACGCCGCTGTGGGTCTCGCCCAAGCGCGGCCACGAACTGCTCAATCACCTCTCCTACCACCTGGCGCGCACGCTGGCGCCGCGGGTGATCCTGCATGGCGTGTTCATGGAGATCTACTCGATCGGCGTGCTGATCACCGGCGAGGCCGGCTCGGGCAAGAGCGAGCTGGCGCTGGAATTGCTCAGCCGCGGCCACCGCCTGGTCGCCGACGACGCGCCGGAGTTCACCCAGATCGCCCCCGACGTGCTCGACGGCACCTGTCCGGAACTGCTGCAGGACCTGCTGGAGGTGCGCGGGCTGGGCGTGCTGAACGTACGCGAGATGTTCGGCGACACGGG
>NZ_PDWQ01000088.1 GCF_010211745.1 Pseudoxanthomonas kalamensis DSM 18571
TACACGCGTAACAAACTGTGCAGGAGATGTGCCCCAGTGGTGTGATTACCACGTGGAGTGTCTTGCGACTGGTCGAAGTTCCTCCTGGCTCGTCTCGTTTGTTTTTTTTTTTTTCTGCGCGACCGCCCCTACCGCCGGTGGGGAATCGCACCCCGCCCTGAAGACGTTTGTGGTCGCCGGCGAACCGGCCTGGGCATTCTAGCAGGCGCGGCCGTGGCGGCCGCCCGGTACAGCGCGCCACCGGTGGGACAAAGCGTCGCGAGGCACACGGCAACCTTGCGCGCGGCGGCGCGCATCACCGGCGATCGCTCAGGGCGAGGCCGCATCCGCGCTGGCGCCGGCTGCCGGCCGTAGCAGCAGGCGCAGGTCCTCGCCGAGCTGGCGCACGTTCTGCAACTGCAGCGGTACGCGCTGCGCCATGGCCTCGATGCCCAGCCCGGCCAGCAGCGGGCGGGCGGTATCGCCCAGCAGCAGCGGCGCCATGTACTGCAGCACCTGGGCGTCCAGGCCGGAGCGCACGCGGGCGCCGTCCCGCGTCCAGCAGG
>NZ_PDWQ01000008.1 GCF_010211745.1 Pseudoxanthomonas kalamensis DSM 18571
CAGACACCACTCTCTCGGTACGCCAGCCAGCATCTACAACCTCTCTCTCCGCAATGTCAATTGCGTTGCGGATGTTCAGCTCGGTTGTATACACGTTGATGTACGCGCCACCAAACTCATCAGGCGATTGCTGAACGCCATCCGGTGCTGCCTCTACTTGGACTACGAAGATCTCTTTCATGCAGCCTAACGCCTGAATTAAGCCGACCCGCGAAGCGGGTTCGGCTTGAATGAATTGTTAGGGCGCAACTCGCAACCGGGGAAGCGAGTGCGGAAGGTCTCATCCGCGTAGGGGCCGGCAATGCCAAGGAAGTAGATAGTCAAGGCGTAGATCCTTTGCGCCACTGGCAATACCAATGATCTGTAAATCTTGAGTAGTCCGGGCCGGATGTAACCCCAAAGCTGCGCCCCAACCAGCAATGCGAACAAGTCGATGCCAAAGGCATCAACAAACGGAACTAGCAGCCTAAGCTCCGGGTGTGAGGCGAGCAGCACGACCACCATTACAGTCGCGACGGCCATTGCCAATTTGTACCAATTCTTTCGGCTCACCTGCGTGCTCTCATTGCGCCCTAACGCCTGAATTAAGCCGACCCGTGAAGCGGGTTCGGCTTGAATGAACTGTTAGGGCTCACACCTATGATGTCTAGAAGCTTACATAACCTATCTTGGATCTTGGCGTGTGCGCTTACAGGCAACGTGGAGAGGTACGCAGATTGCCACTGTTCCAACAGTGAGTCGAAGCCTGGAAGGTGTCCAAGCTGCGCAGCAGCTATAGCCCGATACATCCTTGGCTCTAGGTTGTTATACAAGTGATGCGACCGATCTGTTGGCTTTGAGCTGAGGCCGGCAGCGCACTCTTGGAGTGATGCGTAGCGTGTGTAGAAGCCCGACAGGTCATCTTTTACTAACGTTGCGATGGAGCTGGCTACAGCGGAAATAGCATGCTCGTCTGCCGAGTTCGGCAAGAAGTAAGAGTATCGCCGCTCAGTTGATAGCGGGAATTTTTCAAGTGGAGTGTCAACGGTCGTAGTGGCACTTTGATTGTCACTGCCATAGATGAGGCCGAGTTGATTGACCGCGTTCTCTACAACGTCGTGGCGAACGCCCGCAATCAAGGAATAGTGTTGTCCCATGGCATCTCCAACCACTGTGGGACAAGTGGCCCATAGGAACTGGCTGAACCCATGAGGCTCTTTGCGGACGAATGCGTTTCGCTTTTTAATGTAGCGAAAGCCCGCGATCTCGCCAGAGTCAGAGATCGCTTTGGAGAGTCTTAGTCCGAGTGACATTTCTTGTGGGCCCTAACGCTTGAGTTAAGCGGACCCGCGAAGCGGGTTCCGCTTGAATGAATTGTTAGGCCCGTGGCAGGTTGCCAAAGACCTTGTCGAATGTTGCGGCATGCCGATTCCATAAGCTGCCGCAGATACCCTTGCAAGCATGCTCAAGATACTGAGGGTCAGACCAGTAGGACGGTAGATGTTTGACATCCTCTGGCTGGAGCCGAAAGAAAGGCTCGTGGGCGGCTCTATTGCGCAAGTCCCGCAACCAATGGAGCAGCTCATGTAGCTCCGTGTCGATGAGGTCAAGGTCACGTAGCTTTTCTATTGCTTGATGCAATGACTTGAACTCCGGAAGGTTGCGCTCTTTTGCAAGGCAGTTTGCCAGTAGCTCAATGTAGCCCGCCGTGAGGATCAGTAGCATCCGCTCCTTTTCCCGGGCGGGGAGGAATGATGTCTCCGTCGCCCAGCGGATGAAAGATGTGTCAGCTTCCAGGAACATGGGTGAGGGCCTAACGCCTGAGTTAAGCGGACCCGCGAAGCGGGTTCCGCTTGAATGAATTGTTAGGCCTCATGGCTGGCACACCGCACTGATTGAACGGATGGTCTCGCCCGAAGTGCCGACCTGAAGCCAACAAGATGATTGATGGCTGTAGTACTCGAGGAAGCTACCAGACTCCTGCTTGGCTTGAACAGGTTGACCGTAAGTAGCTACGGCCTTTGACATCGGCGCGCCCGGACAGAGGCCTGACGGCGTGCAAGCCCCAGATCCGGTTGCCGTGAGCTGGAGGACGCGGCGCTGCTTGTCCGGAGCCTGCTGCTCTAACCAACCAACGAGAACAGTGAGGTCAGAGTACTCCAGCGCGGTACCCTCGCCAGTGTCAGATTGCTTTGGCGCTGGGCCAAGCACAGCTAGCACCTGTGCCTCTGAGTCACCGAGCGCCACGCCTCCGAGACTAAGCTCACTGTCTGAGATGGCAGAAGCTGAGCCGGATGCCGATCCTGCAAAGAGTGTGACGATTGCCAGGATGCTTTTCATGAGGCCTAACGCCTGAATTAAGCCGCGCCGCGAAGCGGCGTCGGCTTGAATGAATTGTTAGGGCGCGCCCGACTTTGCCCAGAGTGGCGCAAGAGAAAGAGCCAAGGAGAGAAGCCCGAAGAAAATGGTCCCTGCCGTGCCCCATCTGGTCCAACTCGCGGCACGCGCATTCTGCTTTTGTAGTTCTGCGATATCTTCGTGCTTGATCTTCATGATGTTCGAGAGTTGGACAGCCTTTTGCCGGACGATGGCGTCGCCTGCCGGAAGTTCATTAAAGATATCAATTAGTAAAGACTTTTCCGGGTCTCGGATGTCGTTGAACGGCTCTTTCTGAGCGAGTCGCTGCCTTTCGGTTCTCAGCTCATCCAACAGCCGCAGCACGCGATCGCGTACCGAG
Source organism: Pseudoxanthomonas kalamensis DSM 18571 (assembly GCF_010211745.1). Lineage (GTDB taxonomy): Bacteria > Pseudomonadota > Gammaproteobacteria > Xanthomonadales > Xanthomonadaceae > Pseudoxanthomonas_A > Pseudoxanthomonas_A kalamensis. The sequence goes on from NZ_PDWQ01000008.1 coordinate 2,717, forward strand.
GTGAAATCATCACTTGTCACTGAATCCCTAAGGAACTGTTTCAGCTCTGCTTCGATCTCTTCGAGATGAGTCAGGCGCACCGCATCAGGGGATTCGTGCCAAGACCTCCGGAAGTACCTGCGGCCATCCGCTTCATGTACCTCTTCTAGAAGGCGAAGTGTTACGTCGTCTCGCTTAAGAACTTCTCGAATTGGTTTTGGAACGTCCTCTTTCGATTCTTCCATCCTCATACGAGAGCGAAGATATCTCTCTCTATCGAGGAGCATTCGCATTTCCCGAGAACGTTTGATTTGCACAAAAACGACGATGAGTGTCAGCGTTATTAACACTGGCACCACATACATAGATATCGCCTCTAATCGGTCCATCCTCCCCCCTTCCCAAGGAAATGTCCAAGCGCCCTAACTACTAATAGACCCCAAATCGGGGCGTAAACGGGATTCTGGTGGCTGGCTGCGGGGTGTGTCAATCAGACAATTCCGACAGAAAACAAGGGGTTGTGCTGATATCGACGGGGGAAGTGGGATGCGACCTTGAGGGCGTTATCCGGCAAGGACGCCTGCATATGGAATATGCCCGTAAGCCTGCAGCCATATCGAATGAGTCCGTGGTCAGGCGGCATCCGCGCTTGTTGGAGGAGGTTCGCCGCAGATTGCGGGTGAAACACTACAGTTTGCGCACTGAGCAGGCCTATCTGTACTGGATTCGCAGGTATATCCATGCCAACGGAAAGCGGCATCCGCGCGAGATGGGCGGCAAGCAGGTTGAGGCATTCCTGACCCAATTGGCGACCCGCGACCGGGTTTCGGCAAGTACTCAGAACCAGGCCTTGTCGGCGCTGCTGTTCCTCTATCGGGAAGTACTGGCTCAGGATCTGCCATGGATGGAGAACGTGGTCCGCGCCAAACGTTCGCCGCGTCTGCCGGTGGTGCTCTCGCGAGCAGAAACCCGGGCTCTGCTGGCGGCACTGTCCGGGCGTGAGGCGCTACAGGCCGGCTTGTTGTACGGCAGTGGTCTGCGGTTGATGGAATGTCTGCGTTTGCGGATCAAGGACGTGGACCTGGCTCGCAACGAGATCACCGTGCGCGAGGGCAAGGGGCGGAAGGACCGACGCACGGTGTTGCCGGGCAGCCTGCGGGCGGCACTGCGGGTGCAGATCGACCAGGTGCGCGTGCTGCACTTGCGCGATCTGGAGGCGGGTTTCGGGGCGGTTTCCCTGCCTGCGGCGTTGGCGCGCAAGTATCCGAATGCGGAGAAGGAGCTTGCGTGGCAGTACGTGTTCCCGGCCATGCGCAGGGCTGTCGATCCGCTGGATGGGCGCGAGAAGCGCCATCATCTGGATGCAGGGGTGCTGCAGCGGGCGGTGCGTTCGGCGGCCCGGCTGGCCGGGATCGACAAGCCGGTCAGTCCGCACACCCTGAGGCATTGCTTCGCCACCCATCTGCTGGAAGCCGGGGCCGACATCCGCACGGTGCAGGAATTGCTGGGGCACAAGGATGTGGCCACCACGCAGATCTACACCCATGTGCTGAATCGCGGGGCGGGCGGGGTGCTGAGCCCGCTGGACCGCTGAGGCATGGCCGTGGGCGTGCCGCGGTTCGGGCTGGCGACGGCTGCTTTGCTGCTGGCGGGCGTGGGGGCTTGCCTGTGCTTGCCGCGGCTGTGGTCGTGGCCATTGCATCTGCTTGCGGTCATGACCGGCGTCGTGCTGTGGCTGCGATGGAAGCGTTGCGGCTGGCTGGGGCCTTTGCTGTTCGGTTTCGGCTGGGCCGGTTTGCAGGCCGGCTGGGCGTTGTCGCTGCGTCTGCCGCTTGAATTGGAACAACATGAAGTGAGGGTGGCTGGCACGGTGGTGGAACTGCCGGAACACGAGGCGCGGCGAACGCGTTTCCGGCTGCGAGTGGACGATGGCGCCGCCATGCCGTCGCCATTGCGGGGGCACTTGCTGCAACTGGCGTGGTACGACGATTTCGGTGCCCGCGAACCGGGGCCACGACTGGCGCTGCGCGCCGGTGCACGCTGGCAGATGACGGTCCGCGTGCGCGCGCCGCGCGGGCTGGCCAATCCGGGTGGTTTCGATGGCGAGCGCCATGCGCTGGTGCAACGGATCGCCGCCACCGGCTACCTGCGCCATGCGGATACCGCGGTCGAACTGGCGCCGCCATCCGGGCTGCAAGCCTGGCGGGAAACGATGTCGGGCCGCATCGAAACCGGCATCGACTCGCCATCAGCGCGCTTCGTGCAGGCGTTGGCGTTGGGCGATACGCGCGGGCTGGACGATGCCGACTGGCAGGTGCTGCGGGCGGCGGGGCTGACCCATCTGATCGCCATCTCCGGCTTTCATGTCGGGCTGGTGTCGGGATTGTTCGCGCTGCTGGCGGCCGGACTGTGGCGGCTGTTTCCGGCCTGGGCGCGACGGGTGCCGCGACCGCAGGCGGCGGCGATCGCGGCGTTGCTGGGGGCGTGCGGCTATGCGGTGGTGGCCGGTTTCGCGCTGCCGACGGTGCGCACGGTATTGATGATCGCGGTAGTGGCGCTGGCCCGACTGGGGCGGCGTCCGCTTCAGATGGCGTCGGCGCTGGCGCTGGCCTTGCTGGCGGTGCTGGGTGTCGATCCGCTCAGCGTGCTGCAAGCCGGCTTCTGGCTCAGTTTCGCCGGCGTGGCCTGGTTGCTGTGGTGCCTGCCGCGCGAGCGCACGCGGCCGTTGTGGCGGGAATTCCTGTCCGCGCAGGGGGTGGCTACGCTGGGACTGCTGCCGTTGACGGTGGTGCTGTTCGGCCAAGCCTCGCTGGCGGGGCCGTTGGCCAACCTGGTGGCGATCCCGTGGTGGAGCCTGGTGGTGGTACCGCTGTCGCTGCTGGGCACCGCGCTGGAGGCCGTGCACGCCGGTTGGGGCGGGTGGGCGTGGCGGGCGGCGGCGTGGTGCTTCGAACTGAGCTGGCCCGGCTTCGTGGCGCTGGCGAACAGCCGCTTCGCGTTGTGGTGGCTGCCGGAGCCGGCGTGGTTCGCGGCGCCGCTGGCCTTGCTGGGCGCCTTCTGGTGCCTGCTGCCGCGCGGGGTGCCGGGCAAGCCGCTGGCGATGCTGTTGTGGCTGCCGCTGCTGTGGCCCGACCGCGAATTGCCGGCCGAGGGGGCGGCCGAGTTGGTCGTGATCGACGTCGGCCAGGGGCTGTCGGTGCTGGTGCGCACCCGCCATCATGCCTTGCTGTACGACACCGGCCCGGCGGTCGCGGACGGTTACGACGCCGGCGAACGCGCGGTGTTGCCGACCCTGCACGCGCTCGGTGTGGCCCGACTGGACCGGGTGGTGGTCAGCCATGGCGATGCCGACCATGCCGGTGGCTATGCCTCGGTGCGGCGCGGCATGCCGGTGGGTCGGGCGCTGGCGCCGGCCGGGGCCGGGGTGGCGGAGGCGGGCGCCTGCATCGCTGGCGAAGGCTGGGAATGGGACGGGGTGCGCTTCCGCTTTCTGCACCCGTCGCCGGGGTTTCCCTATCTGCGCAACGAATCCAGCTGCGTGCTGCGGGTGGAAACGGCGCATGGTGTGGCGGCCTTGCTGGCCGGGGACATCGGCACGGTGATCGAGCAGCGGTTGCTGCATGACGATCCGGCTGCCGTGCGCGCCGAGGTGGTGCTGGTGCCGCACCACGGCAGCGGCGCGTCGTCCGGTGAGGCCTTCGTGGCCGCCAGCGGCGCCCGGCTGGCGCTGGTGTCCTCGGGCTACGGCAACCGCTTCGGCCACCCGCGGGCGGACACGGTGCGGCGCTGGCAGGCGGCCGGGGCCGAGGTGCTGGACACCCAGGCCTCCGGTGCGCTGCGGGTCTGGCTGCAGGCGGGCGAAGGCGGGCTGGCAGTGCGCGAGCGCCGGCAGGACCGGCGCCGGTTGTGGGACGCGGCCACGTTGCAGCAGCGCCGGCAGCCGCCCTGAGCGGCCGTTCCCGCAGCCGCGGGTCGAGTGACTTATCCTATGCGCTTGTGCAAAACGGCCCTGCGTGCCGAAGGATGTCGCGTGCTGGAACTGGTCAAGGCCGGCGGTTGGCCGATGATTCCCCTGCTGTTGCTGGCGGTGCTGGCGGTGGCGATCGTGGTGGAACGCTTCTGGAGCCTGCGCCGCAAGGAGGTGTTGCCGCCGGGACTGGGCGAGGAAGTGCGCCGCTGGGCCGCTTCGGGCCAGCTGGACCCGGCCCATGTCGAGTCGCTGCGCCGCAATTCGCCGCTGGGCGAGCTGCTGGCCGCCGCACTGGACGTGCGCCAGCGTCCGCGTGAGGTGATCCGCGAACGGATCGAGGACACCGGCCGCCACCTGGTGCACCGGATGGAGCGCTTCCTCAACACTCTGGGCACCATCGCCGCGGCCGGCCCGCTGCTGGGGCTGCTGGGCACGGTGATCGGCATGATCCAGATGTTCCTGGGCATCCTCGACCACGGTGTCGGCGACGTGAACCAGCTCGCCGGCGGCATCGGCAAGGCGCTGGTCTGCACCGCCACCGGCATGATCGTGGCGATCCCGGCACTGATCTTCCACCGCTATTTCCGCGGCCGGGTGGCTGGCTACGTGATCGAGATGGAGCAGCAGGCCGGGCAGTTGCTCGATGCGCTGGACAGTTCGCGCGGCGACGCGGCCAAGGCCAGGGCGGCGACGCGGGCGGCGCGGGGCTGAGCGATGCGCATCCGCGACGACCGCGCCCACGATGAGCCGGAAATCAACCTGGTGCCGCTGATCGACGTGATCCTGGTGCTGATCATCTTCTTCGTCATCACCACCACCTTCGACATGCGCTCGACCCTGCAATTGCAGTTGCCCAGCGCCAGCGAGCAGCCCGGTGACCCGGACACCCGTGCGTTGAGCGTGCTGATCAACGCCGACGGCCGCTACTTCGTCGGCGACCAGGAAGTGCTGCACACCGATGTGGATTCGCTGAAGCAGGCCATCGCCCAGGTCGCCGGCGAGGACCGCAACCGCCCGGTGCTGCTGCGTGCCGACGCGCGCACCCGGCACCAGGCCGTGGTCACCGCCTACGATGCGCTGGGCCAGTTGGGGTTCCGCCGGATCAGCATCGCCACCGCGCCGGAGCCGCAGCAATGAGTGCGGCCGGCGCCGACGCCAAGGCCAGCGCCTGGCAGGTCTATCGGCGCCTGCTCGGGCACGCGCGCCCGTACCGCGGCCTGCTGCTGCTGGCCCTGCTTGGCGCGCTGCTGGAAGCCGGTGCCGGTACCGCCTTCCTCGGCATGATGAAGCCGGTCACCGACGAGACCTTCATCGCGCGCAATACCGAAGTCGCGATGTGGCTGCCGCTGGCGATCGTCGGGCTGTTCGTGGTCCGCGGCATCGCCGGTTACGTGACCGACATGTGCATGGGCAAGGCGGCGCGCAGCATCGCCCGCGATTTCCGCGTCAACGTGCTTGGCAAGTACCTGCGGATGCCGGGACTGCGTTTCGATTCCGAACCGGTGCCGTCGATGCTGGTCCGACTGGGGTCGGACAGTGATCAGGTCGCGCAGGCGGCGGTGGACGCGGCCAAGGTGATGGTGCAGCAGTCGCTGCAGGTGATCGGCGCGCTGGCAATGATGCTGTACACCAGCTGGCAGGTGACGCTGGCGATGCTGGTGCTGGCGCCGCCGCTGTCGTGGGTGATGAACAAGGTCGCCAAGCGCTATCGGCGTATCGGCCACCGCATCCAGGAGAGCGGCGCCGACCTGCTGCAGGCCGCCGACCAGGCCCTGACCGGGCAGCAGGAGGTCAAGGTCTACGGTGCCCAGGAACTGGAGCGCACGCGTTACCGCGAACTGGCCGACCGTAACCTGAAGCTGGCGATGAAGGTGGAATCGACCCGCAGCATCGCCTCGGCGATGGTCCAGCTGATGGGCTCGGTGGGGCTGGCGGCGCTGCTGTTCATTGCCGGTCACGAAGCGGTGAAGGGGCGGCTGACCGCCGGCGAGTTCGTGGTGCTGATGACGGCGATGATGGCGGTGATTCCGGCGCTGAAGAACCTGACCAACGTGCAGAACGTGCTGCAGCGCGGGGTGGCTTCGGCCGACCGCCTGTTTGCGGTGCTGGACGCGCCGGACGAGGTCGATAGCGGCACCCGTGTGCTGGATCGCGCTCGCGGCCTGCTCGAGTTCCGCGAGGTGACGGTGCGCTATCCGGGCAGCGAGCGCGCGGCGGTGGAAGGGGTCAGCTTCGTGGCCCGCCCCGGCACGGTGACCGCCATCGTCGGCCGTTCCGGCGGGGGCAAGTCGACCCTGGTCAAGCTGATCCCGCGTTTCTACGAACCCGAATCCGGCCAGGTGCTGCTGGACGGCCATCCGCTGCCGGAATACCGGCTGGCCGACCTGCGCCGGCAGATTGCCCTGGTCGGGCAGCAGGTGATGCTGTTCGACGGCACCGTCGCCGACAACGTCGCCTACGGCGAGATGCACGGCGCCGACCCCGAACGGCTGGCGCTGGCGCTGGACGGCGCCAGCGCCAGCGAGTTCGTGCGGGCGCTGCCGGAGGGGACGCAGGCCAATATCGGCACCAAGGGCGGCCGCCTGTCCGGTGGCCAGCGCCAGCGGCTGGCGATCGCCCGCGCGATGCTGAAGGACGCGCCGGTGCTGATCCTGGACGAGGCGACCGCCGCGTTGGACAACGAATCCGAGCGGCTGGTGCAGGACGCGCTGCACAAGCTGATGCCGGACCGCACGACCCTGGTGATCGCGCACCGGCTGTCGACCATCGAGCACGCCGATCAGGTGCTGGTGCTGGACCAGGGCCGCCTGGTCGAGCAGGGCACCCACGCCGAACTGCTGGCCCGCGGCGGGGTGTACGCCCACCTGCACGGCATGCAGTTCCGCGAGGGCGCATGAGCAAACCGGCGTCCCGACTGCCGGACTGGTGGTTCGGCCAGGCCCGCGTTCCGTTGCACGCACGCCTGCTGGCTACCGTGTACGCCGGTCTGACCGGGCTGCGCCGCTGGCTGTACGACAGGCGTCTGTTGCCGTGCAAGTCGGCCGGGGTGCCGGTGCTGGTGATCGGCAACATCACCGTCGGCGGCACCGGCAAGACCCCGCTGACCATCGCCACCGTGCAGCGCCTGCAGGCGGCCGGCTGGAAACCGGGCGTCGCCAGCCGCGGCTACGGTCGCCGCGATGCCGGCAGCGCCTGCTGGGTCGAGGCGACGACAGATCCGGGCGTCGGCGGCGACGAGCCGGTGCTGGTCGCCGCGGCCACCGAGGTGCCGGTGCGGGTCGATGCCGACCGCGTTGCGGCGGCGCGCGAACTGGCCGCCGCCGGCTGCGACATCGTGGTTTGCGACGACGGTCTGCAGCACTACCGGTTGCGTCGCGATTTGGAGATCGAGGTGGTCGATGCCCGCCGCGGTTACGGCAACGGGCGCCTGCTGCCGGCCGGACCACTGCGCGAACCGCAGACGCGGGCCGAGCGTTGCGATTTCCGGGTGGTCAACTTGGGCGCCGACGCCGGCGAGGCCGGTTTCGGCAAGTGGTCGATGCGTCTGCGCGCCGACTCGGCGCAGCCGCTGCTGGGTGGTCGGCCGCGGCCGCTGGGTCTGTTCGCCGGCCAGCGCGTGCATGCGGTGGCCGGGATCGGCCACCCGCAGCGCTTCTTCGACATGCTGCGCGAACAGGGCATCGGCGTGGTGCCGCATGCCTTCGACGACCACCATCGCTACACCGCCAATGACCTGGCTTTCGGCAGCGAATTGCCGGTGCTGATGACCGAAAAGGACGCGGTGAAATGCATGGCCTTCGCCAGCGACTGGCATTACAGCGTGCCGGTACAGGCGGTGCTGCCGGAAGCGTTCTGGGTGGCCTTGCTGGAACGACTGGCTGGCAAGGCACGCAGCGGGAATGCGGTGCGCAGCAAGGATTGAAACTGTCATCCCGGCGCAAGCCGGGATCCAGCCTTTGCCCTTGCCTCTGTTTCTCAATGCGGTCATCGACAGCAAGAAGCGACCGTTGAATTCCCGCTTGTGCCGGGATGGCGAGCAAAAGCGATAATCTCTCTGCACATCACGAATCACGAACCATGTCATGACCGACTTCGTCGTCGCCATTCCGGCCCGTTACGCCTCGACCCGGTTGCCCGGCAAGCCGCTGCGCCCGATCGGCGGCGTGCCGATGGTGCTGCGGGTAGCGCGACAGGCCTTGCAGGCCGGTGCCGCTGAAGTCTGGGTGGCGACCGACGATGCGCGCATCGCCGAGGCGCTGGCCGGCAGCGAGGTGCAGGTGGCGATGACCTCGGCCGAACACGCCTCCGGCAGCGACCGCCTGGCCGAATGTGCCGCGCTGGCCGGCTGGGGCGACGACACCCTGGTGGTCAACCTGCAGGGCGACGAGCCGTTCGCGCCGGCGGCCGGCATCCGCGCGGTGGCCGAAACCCTGGCCGCCAGCGGCGCCGAGATGGCGACCCTGGCCGAACCATTGCTCGATGAAACGCTGCTGTTCGATCCCAATACCGTCAAGCTGGTCCGTCGCGACGATGGTGATGCACTGTATTTCAGCCGCGCACCGATCCCTTGGCATCGTGACGGACATATCGCCGGGATGCGCAATCCGGAGGCGGATGCCTGCCTGCGACACATCGGCATCTATGCCTATCGCGCGGGCTTTCTGCGCCATTTCGCCGGACTGCCACAGGGTCGGCTGGAGCGGCTGGAATCGTTGGAACAGCTGCGCGCGCTGGAGGCCGGTTTCCGCATCGCGGTGGCGCTGACTCCGGCGCCGTTCCCGCCGGGCGTGGACACCGAGGAAGACCTGGCCCGCGCCGAGGCCCATCTGGCGGAACACGGCGGATGAGGCTGCTGGTGGTCTGCCTGGGCAACATCTGCCGCTCGCCGATGGCCGAAGGCGCCTTGCGCGCGCGTCTGGCCGAAGCCGGGCTGGGGCCGCGGGTCGAGGTCGATTCGGCCGGCACCGGCGACTGGCATGTCGGCGAGCCGCCGGACCGGCGGGCGATCGCCTGCGCCCGCGGCCACGGTGTGGACATCGGCGGATTGCGCGCGCGCCAGCTGCAGGCGGTCGATTTCCGCCGCTTCGACTGGCTGCTGTGCGCCGACGCGCAGAACCTGCTGGACGTGCGCCGGAGCGCCCCCGACACCGCGGTCGCGGACAGCGCCCTGCTGCTGGACTGGGCCGGCCTGCAGCCGGGCGGGGCGGTGCCGGACCCGTACACCGGCGGGCGCGAGGATTTCGAGCAGGTCTGGCAACTGGTCGATTCGGCCGCGCAGGCGGTCGTCACAAGACTGTCGCAAGGCGGGGACTCCGGCATAATCCCGACATGATGGACGACGCAGCGCGCCAGACCGGGGAACCGGCGCCGGAATTGCCAAGGAGTCTGGTCTGGCTGAATGCCAGTCCCGGCTCCCTGCACGAGTTGCGCGGTTGCGCGGTCGCCCTGGCCTTCGTCAACCCCGGCTCGATCTGGTGCGCGCAGCGCCTGCACGAACTGGTCCAGCTGCAGTCGCGGTATCCCGGTCGGCTGCAGGTGCTGGCGGTCCTGGTGCCGCGGTTCGACTGCGAACGCGACGGCGACCTGGCGATGAAGCAGTTGCGCCGACGCGGGTTGACCCTGCCGATGCTGCTGGACGCCGACTGGCACGCCTGGCAGCGCTTCGGCATCGCCTCGTGGCCGACCGTGGTACTGATCGACGCCGAAGGCTGCGAGCGGGCCCGGATCGAGGGCGTGGCCTCGGCCAACCGGCTGGAACCGGCGGTGGCCTCGATCTGCGAACGCCTGCCGTCGCCGCTGGACGAGGACACCCGGCTGCCGCCGGAAACCCATCCGGAGCCGCGCCTGCCGCTGCGGTTCCCGACCGCGGTGGTGGCGACGGCCGAACGCCTGTACATCGCCGACAGCGGCCATCACCGGGTGCTGGAGTGCAACCACGCCGGGCGCGTGCTGCGCCAGTTCGGCATGGGCACCGCCGATTTCGCCGATGGCGAAGGCGAACTGGCCGCCTTCCGCCGGCCGCAGGCGCTGGCGCTGGGGCGCGAGACCCTGTACGTGGCCGATACCGGCAACCACGCGTTGCGGCGGATCAGCCTGGGCAGCGGCCAGGTCGACACTCTGTGCGGCAGCGGCAAGCCGGGCGCCACCACGGAAGGACGGATCGACAACCCGCGCGCGGTCGCGCTGGATCATCCGACCGGCCTGGTCGCCACCAACAGCGAGCTGTACCTGGTCCAGTCCGGCGCCAACAGCATCTGGCGCTACGACCTGGGCACCCATGTGATCGACAGGCTGGCCGGCTCCGGCCAGCTGGGGATGCGCGACGGGCTCGGCGGCATGGCCAGCTTCGCCCAGCCGGCCGGACTGGCGCTGGTGCAGCAGGCGCTGTACGTCAGCGATGCGCTGGGCTCGGCGATCCGTTCGCTGCAACTGCGCAACCAGACCGTGCAGACCCTGGTCGGCCGCGGCATCTGGGAGTTCGGCCAACAGGACGGCAGCCGCGAACAGGCGCTGATGCAGTACCCGCAGGGCATCGCCCTGAACCCCGGCGCGCCGCAGCTGTGGATTGTCGATGCCGGCAACGGCAGCCTGCGCAGCCTGCGCCTGGGCGGCGGCGTCGTCTCGACCGTGGACCTGCCACGCCCGTTGCGCGGGGCCTGCGGGTTGTCGGTGGCGGCCGGCAAGTTGTGGATCGCCGAAACCGACGCCCACGCCATTCTCTGTTTCGACCCGGCCAGCGGAGAACTGCAGCAGATCCCCGTGGGCGAATGAGCGCGGAAACCCCCGCCTTCGACGGCAAGGCCTTCGCCGCCGGCCTCAGCACCGCGCCCGGCGTGTACCGGATGTACGCCGACGACGACAGCGTGCTGTACGTGGGCAAGGCCAAGGCCCTGCGCAACCGGGTGTCCAGCTATTTCAACGCCACCCCGAAAAGCACGCGGATCATGCTGATGCTGTCGCAGGTGGCGCGGATGGAGGTCACCGTCACCCGCACCGAGGGCGAAGCGCTGCTGCTGGAGAACCAGCTGATCAAGTCGCTGGCGCCGCGCTACAACGTGCTGCTGCGCGACGACAAGAGCTACCCCTACGTACTGCTGACCCAGGAAACCTGGCCGCGGATCGCCGTGCATCGCGGCGCGCGCGCGGTGCGCGGACGCTATTTCGGCCCGTATCCGGGCGTGACCGCGGTACGCGAGACGCTCAACCTGATGCAAAAGCTGTTCAAGCTGCGCAACTGCGAGGACAGCGTGTTCCGCAACCGCACCCGGCCGTGCCTGCAGTACCAGATCGGCCGCTGCAGCGCCCCGTGCGTGGAACGGATCAGCGAGGACGAATACGCCGAGTCGGTGCGGCGCGCAATATTGTTCCTGGAAGGCCGCAGCGACGAACTGAGCGGCGAACTGACCGCCACGATGGAGCAGGCCAGCGCGCGGCTGGACTTCGAGCAGGCCGCGCGCCTGCGCGACCTGATCGCCTCGATCCGCAGCCTGCAGGCGCGGCAGTACGTGGACGGCCATGCCGCCGATCTCGACGTGCTCGCCTGCGCCATGCAGCACAGCAGCGCCTGCGTGCTGCTGCTGGCCTTTCGCGACGGCCGCAACCTGGGCACGCGCGCGTTCTGGCCGCGCACCAACGGCGAGGAAAATGCCGCCGAAGTGCTCGGCGCCTTCGTCTCGCAGTACTACGCCGAGCAGGTGCCGCCGGCCGAGATCGTGCTCGATCGCGAGATCCCGGACGCGGACCTGATCGCCGATGCGCTGGCCGCCGAAGCCGGGCGCAAGGTGCTGCTGAAGTGGAACGTGCGCGGCGACCGCGCCGGCTACCTCGACCTGGCCCGCCGCAATGCCGAACTGAGCCTGGCCAACGAGCTGTCCAGCCGCGATGCCCAAGGCGCGCGCAACGAAGCGCTGCGCGAGCTGCTGGACCTGCCGGACATTGCATCGCGGATCGAATGCTTTGACATCAGCCACACCATGGGCGAGGCCACCGTGGCCAGTTGCGTGGTGTTCGGCCCGGAAGGCGCGCTGCGCGGGCAATACCGCCGCTTCAACATCTCCGGCATCCAGCCCGGCGACGACTACGCGGCCATGCACCAAGCGCTGGAGCGGCGTTTCCGCCGTGCGGTGGAAGAGGGTGGCGTGCTGCCCGACGTGCTGCTGATCGACGGTGGCGCCGGCCAACTGGCGCAGGCGCGGCAGGTGCTGGCCGATCTGGGCGTGGAAGGGGTGGCCCTGGTCGGGGTCGCCAAGGGCGAGGAACGCCGCCCCGGCCACGAGACCCTGGTGCTGGCCGACGGGCGCGAATTGCGCCCCGGCGCGGCTTCGCCCGCGCTGCAGCTGATCCAGCAGGTGCGCGACGAAGCGCACCGCTTCGCCATCACCGGCCACCGCGGCAAGCGGCAGAAGGCGCGCATGACCAGCAAGCTGGAAGACATTCCCGGCATCGGCCCGCGCCGCCGCGCCGGTTTGCTGAAGCATTTCGGCGGGCTGGCCGGACTGAAGGCTGCCGGCGCCGACGAGATCGCCCGGGTCGACGGGATCAATGCAGCACTGGCTCAGCGAATCTACGCTAACCTGCACGGGCTGGATTCGCCGGCGGCTTCCCCGACGCAAAACGACGACTGAATGAAATTGACCATCCCCACCTGGCTGACCTTGCTGCGGATCGCGATGATCCCGGTGCTGGTGCTGGTGTTCTACCTGCCGTACAAATGGACCAACTTCGCCGCGGTGTTCGTGTTCCTGCTGGCGGCGGTGACCGACTGGCTGGACGGCTGGATCGCACGCCGCTACGACCAGGGTTCGGCGTTCGGTGCCTTTCTCGACCCGGTCGCCGACAAGCTGATGGTGGCGGTGGCGCTGTTCCTGATCGTGCAGGGGCACAACACGGTGTGGATGGCGATCTGGGCGGCGATCATCGTTGGCCGCGAGATCGCGGTTTCGGCCTTGCGCGAGTGGATGGCCGAACTCGGCCAGCGGGCCAAGGTCAAGGTGGCCGCCCTCGGCAAGATCAAGACCGTAGTGCAGATGACCGCGCTGGCCTGCCTGCTGTATTCGATCGTGCCGAACAGCCCGTTGCCGCCGGGCAGCGGCATCTGGATGGGCAAGTGGGCGTTCATGGCCGGCGACTGGCTGCTGGCGTTCGCCGCGTTGCTGACCCTGTGGTCGGGCCTGCAATACCTGCACGCAGCCTGGCCCAGCCTGCGCGAGGACGAGCAGGCGGCGGTTGACAGTTCCCGCAGGGACGGTAAAATTCCGCCTCTCTCGACGCGGGAATAGCTCAGTTGGTAGAGCACGACCTTGCCAAGGTCGGGGTCGCGAGTTCGAGTCTCGTTTCCCGCTCCAGATTCGCCCGGTTCCGTGCAGACCGTTTCGGTCCGCCGGCCAGGCACGCAAACCCCGGCAACGGGGTTTTGTTTTGTCGGCGCTTGAAAAGCCGCCGGCCTTGCGCCAGTCTCGGCGCCGTCACCGGCCTGGTGGCAGAGTGGTCATGCAGCGGACTGCAAATCCGCGTACGCCGGTTCGATTCCGACCCAGGCCTCCATGTTCTTCCGCCCGCGCGGGCGCGTCAGAACTTGGACGCGGTGCGCTTCTCGCATTCGCCCGACAGCGTGTACAGCAGTTGTCCGTCGGCGCTCATCCGCTCCAGCAGCAGTTCGCCGGTGTAGCGGTCGATCAGGGCCGTGGTCGCAGGCTGGCGGGCGTGCTGGTTGTCCGGTCTCAGACTGAGAAGGATCGTGGTGTCGTTGGCCTGCAGCGACGGCGTCAGGCCGTTGGCGTCGTCGGCAGTCCCCAGGGGGGCGCGGTCGATGATTTTCGACAGGCCCTCCTGATAGGTCAGCAGACCGTTGATGTAGCGGATCTGGATGTAGGTACCGACGTAGTGCTTGGCCGCCTTGGCCGCCTGATGCTGGGCCAGCATCCGTTCGCTGTCGACCTTGATCAGGTAGTCGGCCCCGCTGCTGGGCGAATACCTGGCCGACACCGACTTCAATACCAGTGCCAGGTCCGGGCGCGCCTTTGCCGCGGTCTGCAGTTGGTGCGAGGCGAAGCGGTCGAACTCGGAAATGCCCAGACTGCCGCGGTCGCGCTCCAGGCTCTTGGCCGCCAGCGTCTGCTCGAACTCGTTGACCCAGGCTGCGTCTTCGCGGTCGAGCTGATGGCGCGCGGTTTCCGCGCTGGCGACGAAAGCCGGCGGCGACCAGTTCTGCACGTGGCAGACCAGCGGCAGGTCGTTGTTCGGGGTGGCCGCACGCGCCAGCGTCAGCGCGGCAAGCCAGAGCTGCGGTAGCAAGGCGGGCTCCTGGGTTCGGTCGGTGTGGCCGGTATTGCGCCGGTATGCATCCGCGGACGATCGCCGGCGAAGACCTGCGCAGCTTACCGCACGGCCCCGCTACCTGCATGGACGAAAGCTGTATGGGTGCCTTGCGGCACCGATAGGCGGATCGGGGCCATACCAGTATCATGCCAGCCGGCACCGCCGCGCGCCGCCATGCCCGGATGGCGAAATTGGTAGACGCAGCAGACTTAAAATCTGCCGGCCGCAAGGCCGTACCGGTTCGATTCCGGTTCCGGGCACCACGCGGGCGCCCACGTAGGCCTCAGCGGTCCCGTTTTTCCTCTTCGCGCACCTTGCGGGCGATGAACAGCGCCACGCCGAACACGATGCCGACCATCAGGATGCTGCCGCCGATCGCCAGCCAGCCGACCGGTTCCATCAGGATTTCGCGCAGGACAGGGTGCATTTGCTTGCTCCACGGGTGGCTCCGGCGGCACCATCGCACCGCTCCGGGTCCGCGACATTGATCGGGATCAAATCCGCCGCCAACGGCGACGAACGGCTGTTGGCTTAGAATTCCGGCGGTGTTCTCCCGGAGGAAGCCGGACGATGATGCGGTATCTCGCCTTTGCCGCCAGCATCCTGTTGCTGCTGCTGTCGCTGACCCTGGCCCTGCATTGGCCGGGATGGTGGTGGGGCGCGGGCGCGTTCGGCGCGCTGGTCGTGCTGGGGTGCTGGGACATGCTGCAGCGGCGCAGCACCCTGCGCCGCAACTATCCGCTGCTGGCGCACTTCCGCTACGGGCTGGAGTCGGTCGGCCCGGAGATGCGCCAGTACTTCATCGAAGGCGACACCGCCGAGGTGCCGTTCTCGCGCCAGCAGCGTTCGCTGGTGTACCAGCGGGCCAAGGGCGTGCTGGACATGGTGCCGTTCGGCAGCCAGAAGGGCGTCTACAGCATCGACTACGAGTGGCTGAACCATTCGATGGTGCCGCAACACGTCGAGTCGCACGATTTCCGCATCGTGATCGGCGAAGCGGCCGCGCAGCCATATTCGGCCAGCGTGTTCA
This sequence comes from Pseudoxanthomonas kalamensis DSM 18571, assembly GCF_010211745.1. Lineage (GTDB taxonomy): Bacteria > Pseudomonadota > Gammaproteobacteria > Xanthomonadales > Xanthomonadaceae > Pseudoxanthomonas_A > Pseudoxanthomonas_A kalamensis. The sequence continues at coordinate 18,013 of NZ_PDWQ01000008.1, forward strand.
ATATCTCGGCAATGAGCTTCGGCTCGTTGTCGGCCAACGCGGTCCGCGCGCTCAACGAAGGCGCGCGCCGCGGCGGTTTCTACCACGACACCGGCGAAGGCTCGATCTCGCCGTACCACCGCGAACCCGGCGGTGATCTGGTGTGGGAAATCGGTTCGGGCTATTTCGGCTGTCGCGACGCGCACGGCCGCTTCTCGGAAGAGAAATTCGCCGAGAACGCGGCCTCGCCGCAGGTGAAGATGGTCGAGCTGAAACTGTCGCAGGGCGCCAAACCGGGTCACGGCGGGGGACTGCCGGCGGCCAAGGGCAGTGCCGAGATCTCTGCCACCCGCGGGGGACCGATGGGCCAGGACTGCGTGTCACCGGCCAGTCATTCGGCGTTCTCGACGCCGCTGGAGCTGCTGCAGTTCGTGGCTCGCATGCGCGAGCTGTCCGGCGGCAAGCCGGCCGGGTTCAAGCTGGCCATCGGCCATCCCTGGGAATGGTTCGGGATTGCCAAGGCGATGCAGGAGAGCGGGGTGCTGCCGGACTTCATCGTCGTCGATGGTGCCGAAGGCGGCACCGGCGCGGCGCCGGCGGAATTCATCGACCATGTCGGTGTGCCGATGCACGAGGCGCTGATGCTGGTGCACAACACCCTGGTCGGGTTGAACCTGCGCGAACGCATCCGCCTCGGCGCGGCCGGGCGTATCACCAGCGGCTTCGACATCGCCCGCACCATCGCGCTGGGCGCGGACTGGTGCAATTCGGCGCGCGGCTTCATGTTCGCGCTGGGCTGCATCCAATCGCAGAGCTGCCACAACGACCGCTGCCCGACCGGCGTGGCCACCCAGAACCCGTCGCGCTGGAAGCATCTTGACGTGGCCGACAAGGCCAACCGCGTGCACCTGTTCCACGACAACACCCTGAAGGCGCTGCGCGACCTGCTGGGTGCGTCCGGGTTGACCCATCCGGAGCAGCTGGGGCCGGAGCACATCATCCGCCGGGTGTCCCCGACCGAGGTCCGCTCGCTGGCCGCGCTGTACAACTTCCTGCAACCCGGCGAACTGCTGGCGGAGGTGCCCCGGCACGCGGTATTCCGCAATTTCTGGCAGGACGCGCGCAGTGATTCGTTCGTGCCGCCGGACACGGTGCTGCGGTTGCGCGACACCCGGGTCCGCTGAATGTCCGCGAGGGGCGGGGGGAATTGACCGGCACAAGCCCGGCCAGTACCATTTGCGCCCCGATTCGGGCCAGCGCACGGCTGGGTCCAGTCTTCGGGCGGTTAGCTCAGCGGTAGAGCACTGCCTTCACACGGCAGGGGTCACAAGTTCGAACCTTGTACCGCCCACCATTCCGGATTCCCTTCTTTCCCGCTACAGGCCATCAGTCGGTGCGCACGGCTGCGGCTGGCGCTGTCTGCAGAGGCGTGCCGGCGGATTCGTCCAGCAGCGAGACATCTTCGACACGGTATTCGCAACCCAGCAGGACGTTGCCCTGCAGGCCGGGCAGGTCGGTGGCGTAGGCAACCAGGGTGTGGCGTTCGTCCAGCAGCGCCGGCATCGGGGTTTCCGCCGAGTCCTGCAGGAAGGCGTCGATGCGCGCGGTGACCGCGTCGAGGTCGCCGCGCACGGCCAGCATGATCCGGTTGCCGGTGATCGCCACCGCATCGCTTTCATTGCCCCAGGCGCGGACCGGAGTGTGCAGCAGGTACACGTCCATGGCCGGATCGGAATACTGGCGCCAGACCTGGGTAAAGTCATCGGGGCGGGCGCGATGCAGTTCCGTCACCAGCGCCGGCAACAGGGCGTCGTCGGCGCGGCAGTTCAGCGCCGCGTCCAGCGGGTCCACCAATAATGCGAACGTCGGTGCCTGCGCGAGTGCAGCCCAGGGCAGCAGCAGCGACAGCAACAGGGCAGGTGTGCGGCAGGATGCGGGTTTCAACGGCATCGGGGCTTCCATGCGCGGCAGGAATCTTCGGTGGCTTGTGACGGATCCACACCGAGTCAAGACGCGCGGGACGCTGGAAAGCGGCCAGTCGGGCCGCGGAGCGGTTCAACCGCGGTAGGCCCGGATCAGCATGTCCAGATGCTCGCGCTCGGCGTCGCCCAGGAACGGCGCCAGCAGCCGCATCACCTGCACGATCCCCTGGCCGATAGCGTCCTGCTCGTTGTGCTCGCCGCGCGTGGCGGCGTAATTGAGCCAGAAGGTGGAGATGACCAGTACGTTGGTAGCCACGTCGGCCTGTTCGACGGTGGTGGCACGGATCGCACCGCCTTGTTGCAAACCATGCAGGACCGTCAGGATGTTGCGCTCGGCCCGCTGCAGGATGCGTGCGAAGCGCAAGCGCAGGCGGCGGTTGCGACTGAGGATTTCCACCAGGTCGCGATACAGGAAGCGATAGTCCCAGATGCATTCGAACACCAGATGCAGCTGCAGCCAGATGTCCTCGAGTCCCGGCGGTTCATCCCGCGGCAGCGACAGTGCGGCGTCCATCCGCGCTTCGTAGCGGGCGAACAGCTGCTCGATGATGTCGTCCTTGCTACGGAAGTGGTAGTACAGGTTGCCGGGACTGATGCCGAGTTCGTCGGCGATGCGGTTGGTGGTGACGTGCGGCTCGCCGTCGCTGTTGAACAGGGCCAGGGCGCCGTCGAGGATGCGTTGGCGGGTATCGCGGGGCATCGGCGGCGGGCGGCGCGGTCTCAGCCGGCCAGTTTGCGCACCAGTTCGACGTATTTCTTCTGCGCATCGGCCGGGCGCATTCCCTTCAGGCTGGCCCAGGCTTCGTACTTGGCAGTGCCGACGAAATCGAAGAATCCCGGTTTCTCGCCGCCGATATCGCCCTCGCTGCCCTGCTTGTACAGCGCATACAGGCGCAGCAGGGTTTCGTTGTCGGGGCGGACGTCCAGCTGCTGCACGTCGCGGGTGGCTGCGTCGAAGGCGGCTTTCTGATCGGCCATCGGCCTCATGTCCCTGCCGGTGATGCGTCTGGCGGCATGACAGCACGCACGCCGCGAGGGGTCAACACGGGTCCGATGCGCGATTACTGCGCCGTCGGGCACTGCCGCCAGCGGATGGCCTCGCCGCTGCCCGGCGGAGGGTTCAGTTGCACCCGGATCAGGCCGATGTCGGGATGGCGGGCCAGTTCTTCGCAGACGGCCTTCAGTGCCTCGTCTTCGCTGGCGATGCGATCCACCGACAGCGTGGAGCGGGAATTCCACATCGCGTTCCTGATGCCGCCACGGGCTGCCAGCGCGCGCGCCAATGCGACCCGCTGGCGTTCCAGTTCTGCCTCGTCGGGCAGTGCGGCGGGATTGTCTGCCGTAACGGCCGTCGCGGGGGCCGCGGCTGAAGCAGCCGGCATAGTGCTGGCGGCAGGGGGCGGCAGGCTGGGCGGGGGGCGCGCCCCCACGGCAGGGCATGCGGCCATGGAGAGCGACAGTCGCAGCAAAGAGCGTGAAGCCGTTGGCCTGGCGGGCCCGTGAGATAACACGGTGGCGGACAACTGGCAAGGACAGGGTGGATGCCCATACGCGACCTG
>NZ_PDWQ01000089.1 GCF_010211745.1 Pseudoxanthomonas kalamensis DSM 18571
GCGCCCTAGCGTTTGAACGGCTCCACCCGCGCCCAGTCGACGCTGGGGCCATGGCCGGCCTGCTTGAGGTCGTCCAGCAGCATGTCGATGAAGTACATGCCGGGTTCGATCGTCACCCCCATGCTCGGTTCCAGGGTGCGGGTCATGCGCAGGTAGGGGTGGCCGTCGGGGCGTTCGATGCGGCCGCCGCGGTCGCTGGCGGCAAAACCGGCTACATCGTGCACTTGCAGGCCGATCAGATGGCCCAGGCCGTGGGGGAAGAACGCAGCGCTGACGCCGGTGGCCAAGGCCGCTTCCGGCGAGACGGTCAGGATGCCGAACTCCTTGAGGATGCCCATCAACGCCAGATGCGCGTCGATGTGCAGCTGCTTGTAGTCCACGCCGGCGCGCACGTTCTGGCCCATGCGCAGCTGGGCGGCATCCACTGCATCGATCAGCGCCTGAAAGTCGCTGTCGGGGTCGGCCGCGTAGGTGCGGGTGATGTCGCTGGCGTAGCCGTATGCGGAAGCGCCGGCGTCGATCAGGAAGCTACGCAGCGGTTGCGGCGGCTGCTGGCCCAGTTCGGTGTAGTGCAGCACCGCGCCGTGTT
>NZ_PDWQ01000090.1 GCF_010211745.1 Pseudoxanthomonas kalamensis DSM 18571
ACCCCGGCTGGGCGGTGGCATCGGACCAGGCGTCGCGCATGGTGTCGGTCCGCTGGGCGGGATAGGACAGCGCGTCCAGCACCAGGTCCACCTGATCGGCCAATAGCTCCAGACAGAGCGCCAGTTCGCCCATGCGCACCTTGGGCTCGGCGGCGCGCTCTTCAGCCTGCGTGCGCGGCAGCGCCAGCCGGACCAGGAAGCGCACGTGATCGCGCAGCTTCGCCAGGCGGAACTGGCTGTCCTCCGGCAGGAAGTAGCCGGGCATGTCTTCGTCGTCCAAACGGTCGTGCGCCATCGTTGCCTCCTCGTTCCATGAAGGGGTCTATCCGCCACGTATGGCGGACGGGAAGTCGGGAGGTTCGAAACCGCAGAGAGCCGGCGGGCGTATTTCCCCGAAGGGTGTTGTATTAGCCGCCCTCCCGACGCAGGCATCGCGTCGGCTTGCGATTGCAAAGCATGCAAGCACAAAAAACCCACCGGTTTGTCGGAGGTGGGTACCGCTACGTGAGGAGTTTCGACGCTCCTTAAGTAGAGACTGCTATCGAGTCCACGCCATGTCAATCCCCTGCAACGGGCCAAGAACGCGAC
>NZ_PDWQ01000091.1 GCF_010211745.1 Pseudoxanthomonas kalamensis DSM 18571
CAGATGCAGGCGCGCGGCAATCTGCTTGTTCAACAGGTCTTGCACCACCACTCGCGTGACATCCTGTTCGCCGCTACTCAGCGACTCCCAACGTGCACGCAGTTCTGCGGCGACCGCCTCGTTCTGGCGACGCACGCGGTCGCGGCGGATGCCGTCCTGAATCGCGTCCAGCAAGGCCTGATCGCGGAACGGTTTGGTCAGGAATTCGATCGCGCCGTTCTTCATCGCCTCCACGCGCATCGCGATATCGCCATGGCCGGTAATGAAGATGGTGGGCAGGGCGAAGCCGGAGTCGACCATGCGCCGATGGAACTCCATCCCGCTCTGGCCCGGCATCCGGATGTCGAGCACCAGGCAGGCGGGTGCCTCGTGCAACCGATGCGCGAGGAATTGATCGGTGGAACCGAACGCGTAAACCTGCAAGCCGACCGAGGCGAACAGATCCTCCAGCGCGGCGCGCATCGAGGCATCGTCGTCGATGAGATACACCACCGGAGCCAGCTCGCTCATTGCCTGCGCTCCGTCGCGACCAAGGGGAAACGCAGGCCGAAGCGCGCGCCGCGTACACCGGTCGGCTCGGCCCCGACA
>NZ_PDWQ01000092.1 GCF_010211745.1 Pseudoxanthomonas kalamensis DSM 18571
AAAATAAACCCAAGCCACTCCCAAAAGAATCTGACGTAACAGCCTTCAACTACACGGCTCACCTGTGGGATATCCGGTGTCTTAGCCACCGGATATCCCACAGGTGAGCCGTGTAGTTGAAGGTTTTTACGTCAGATTCTTTTGGGATTGGCTTGGGTTTATTTCTGGTGCGTTTCGTTGGAAGGTATTTGCAGTTTTCGCAGATTATGTCGGTGATACTTCGTCGCTGTCTCGCCACACGTCCTCCTTTTCCTGCGGTAGTGGTAACACCCCTGTTGGTGTTCTTTCACACCGGAGACACCATCGATTCCAGTAAGGTTGATTTGGTCGGAAGCGGTTATCTTCTTTGCATTCACCGCACCGATAACATCGCATCATGCAGCTTCCCTCCCGAAGTCGAAATCAAGCTGCCCTCCAAATATTTCGCATGACTCAGAACAAGAGCCGGTATCGAATCTTTTAGCTCGTACCATGTCCTGATACTGTGCTTGATAATCATTTTCTGAATACATTTTCGCGATACCGTCCAGCGATCCTCTCTTATACACATTTCAGAGCACAAG
>NZ_PDWQ01000093.1 GCF_010211745.1 Pseudoxanthomonas kalamensis DSM 18571
GTCCTGCCCGTCCACCACCAGGCGCCCGCCGCCGGGCGTCTGGTGGTGGACGGGCAGGACGTGGCCGCGCTGGACGGGGAGGGGCTGCGCGCCCTGCGCCGGCGGATCGGGGTGATCTTCCAGCACTTCAACCTGCTGTCCTCGCGCACGGTGGCCGGCAACGTGGCCTTCCCGCTGGAGCTGGCCGGCACGCCGCGCGTGCAGGTCGCGGAGAAGGTCGCCGCGCTGCTGCGAAGGGTCGGCCTGGCCGAGCACGCGGACACGTACCCGGCGCAGCTGTCGGGCGGGCAGAAGCAGCGGGTCGGCATCGCCCGGGCGCTGGCGACCGGACCGCGGATCCTGCTCTGCGACGAGGCCACCAGCGCTCTGGACCCGCAGACCACCGCCTCGGTGCTGGAGCTGCTGGCGCGGATCAACCGCGAGCTGGTCCTGACCATCGTCCTGATCACCCACGCGACGGAATCCTATATCGTATGCCGTCTTCTGCCTGAAAAATAAAAAGACACTTAAAAACTGACGTCGTCTCTTTAACACTTCTCCGTGCTATAGAGATTCCTGCACATTCATCATTTCGTATTCTTACTGTT
>NZ_PDWQ01000094.1 GCF_010211745.1 Pseudoxanthomonas kalamensis DSM 18571
ACTTCGGCCAGGCCCTTGGCCCACACCTCCAGATCGAATGGCTCGTCTTCGGCGCTATACGGAATCGGCAGGCCGCCACCGATGTCGATGGTCTCCACCGTGCCGATACGGCGCGCGAAGCCGGCCAACTCGTCGTACATCATCCGCCAGTGCTCGCCGGTCTCCACGCCACTGCCCAGGTGCGCATGCACGCCGGTGATGGTGACCTCGAGCGTGCGCGACACCTCGACAAATTCATCCACCCGCGTGGACGACAGGCCGAACTTGGAAGCCTTGCCGCCGGTGTTGACCTTCTCGTGATGGCCGTCGCCGTGCCCCAGGTCGATGCGCAGCCACACATTGCGGCCACGGAACACCTCGGGCCAGTTGCGCAGCGCCTCGACGTTGTCCACGGTCCCCGTCACGCCCAGCGCGAAGGCCGCTTCGTATTCGGCCTTGGGCGCAAAGCTCGGCGTGAACAGCACGCGCCGCGGCGACAGCTCCGGCAGCGCCTGGAATACGCGGCGCAATTCGCCGTGCGAGACGCATTCCAGCCCGAAGCCGGCCTGCTCCAGCGCCATCAGGATGGCCGGATGCGCATTAGCCT
>NZ_PDWQ01000095.1 GCF_010211745.1 Pseudoxanthomonas kalamensis DSM 18571
GTCTGGGCCTTTCCAACACTTTTGGCGGGCGCTATCCCGCAATCACTGCGCAAAACAGCCTGGATGCCTACCTCAGCGTGCCGTTGACCTGGTGGGGCCGCAATCACGAACTGGTCGCCGGTGCCACCTGGATGAACCGCAACGTGCGCAGCTGGTCCAACGGGCCGCAGCCGCCGCAGGTGCTGACGGCCGAAAGCGTCTACGCCTGGCCCGGCCGCATGGCGCAGCCGCAATGGACGCCGCTGGTGAAGGGCGAAGAACGCGACGTGCGCCAGGTGGCCGCCTACGCTGCCGGCCGCTTCAGCCTGACCGACGCGCTCACGGCCATCGTCGGCGCACGCGTCACCGACTGGAAGAACACCGATCAGCTGGTGCCGGCCAACACCTACGAGCGCCGTGGTCGCACCACGCCGTACGCCGGCCTGATCCTGGACGTGGACGACCACCATTCGCTCTACGCCAGCTACACCGGCATCTTCAAGCCGCAAAACAATCGCGACCGCAGCGGGCGATATCTCGCACCGCTGGAAGGCAACAGCTACGAGGTCGGTGCCAAGGGCGAATACCTCGGCGGCCAGCTCAACGC
>NZ_PDWQ01000096.1 GCF_010211745.1 Pseudoxanthomonas kalamensis DSM 18571
ACACGCCCAGGTCGTAGGCGATCTGCTTGTTGAGGCTGCCGGCGCCGAGCATCTGCAGCACCCGGAACTGCTGCGGGGTCAGTTCGCGCAGGCGCTGCCCAACCTCGCGCTCGGCGCGGTCGGTGGGCGGGACGTTGTGCGCTTCCGGCGGCGCCCAGTGTTCGCCGTCCAGCACCGTGCCCAGGGCCAGGCCGATGGTGTCCGAATCGGCCGACTTGGGAATGAAGCCGAACGCGCCGTGGTCCAGCGCGCGCCGCATCACCGTCGGCTCCTCGCGCGCGGACACCACCACCACCGGCAACTGCGGATGCAGCGCGCGCATGTGCACCAGCGCGCTGAAGCCCTGCGCGCCGGGCATGTTGAGATCCATCAGCAGCAGATCGGCATCGGCGTGGCGGTCGGCCAGCGCGTACAGCGCCTCGACGCTGTCGGCTTCGTACAACAGCACCCCCGGCATCACCCGCTGCACCGCCCCGCGCAGCGCCTCGCGGAAC
>NZ_PDWQ01000097.1 GCF_010211745.1 Pseudoxanthomonas kalamensis DSM 18571
TGTGTTATTGATCCCCGCTGTTCTTGTCGACCATCTGTGACTCGGTCACCGCGCCGCCGTCCGCAGTTCCCGGCGGCTGCGCGCGATGGGCGACGGGACGCGGCGGCCGTGGCCGGCTGTCCACGTTGTTTGCCGGCGTGTTTCTGCTGATCCTGATGGTGCTGCTCAAGCCGTGGGTGTCGCAGGTGCCGGTGGTGGCGCTGGTGGCGATCATGGTGATGGTGTCGGCGGAGACCTTCGACTGGCGCTCGCTGCGCACCGTGGTGACCCACCCGCGCACCTCCAGCGTGGTGATGCTGGCCACCGTGGCGGTCACGGTGTTCACCCACAATCTGGCGGCGGGGGGGGCGGGTGGGGTGCGGACGGGGCCGGGAGGGTGCCCTGGCGGAACCCCGGGTGGTCCGGGGGCGGGGTGGTCGCGGAGAGGATCGGCCCGGCCGCGGTGGGGGTGAATATCGGCAGCAGCTGGCGCTGGTGCGGTTCCGGGTCGGGGTCGATCAGGGTCTTGTGCTGCGCCAGCCGCGCGGCGGCTTCGCCAGGCTCGGGGATGCGCTGGTCGATCACCTCGAAATAGGTGTCAGGGG
>NZ_PDWQ01000098.1 GCF_010211745.1 Pseudoxanthomonas kalamensis DSM 18571
ATCTATGGTTTTGTGCGCAGCCCTTAATGAAGGCAGGAAGTATGTGGTTACATCAAAACAATTCCCATACATTAGTGAGTTGATTGAGCTTGGTGTGTTGAACAAAACTTTTTCCCGATGGAATGGAAAGCATATATTATTCCCTATTGAGGATATTTACTGGACTGAATTAGTTGCCAGCTATGATCCATATAATATTGAGATAAAGCCAAGGCCAATATCTAAGTAACTAGATAAGAGGAATCGATTTTCCCTTAATTTTCTGGCGTCCACTGCATGTTATGCCGCGTTCGCCAGGCTTGCTGTACCATGTGCGCTGATTCTTGCGCTCAATACGTTGCAGGTTGCTTTCAATCTGTTTGTGGTATTCAGCCAGCACTGTAAGGTCTATCGGATTTAGTGCGCTTTCTACTCGTGATTTCGGTTTGCGATTCAGCGAGAGAATAGGGCGGTTAACTGGTTTTGCGCTTACCCCAACCAACAGGGGATTTGCTGCTTTCCATTGAGCCTGTTTCTCTGCGCGACGTTCGCGGCGGCGTGTTTGTGCATCCATCTGGATTCTCCTGTCAGTTAGCTTTGGTG
>NZ_PDWQ01000009.1 GCF_010211745.1 Pseudoxanthomonas kalamensis DSM 18571
GGGGGCGGGGTGCGAGACTCGGGCGGTGTGGGGGGGGGTGCCGGTGGGTGGTGTGGGGGGGGGGCGCCGAAGTGGGGGGGGGGTATTTGGGGGGCGGGGTTTTCCCCGGTGCGGTGTTGGCTTTCTGGGTGGCGGAAGGGGGGGCCGGCACGGCATCGGGGGGGGGGGCCCCGTTCCCCGCCGGCAGCGATACCGCCACCGTGCGGGTCATCGGCGGGTAGCAGATGCCTTCGTTCTGACAGCCCTGGAACGTGGCCGTGACCTGCACCTCGGCGGCACTGGCATGCGTGCGTTGCAGCGGCAGCGGCACGTCGACCGCATCGAAATACACCACCACGTCGCCGAAGTGCTCATCGCGATGGCTGCGGCCGGGCGGCCATTGTGGCGTGCCGGCGCGGATGCCGGAGTCGCCGCTGACCTTGAAGTCGCTGCGATCACGGTACAGGTAGTAGCCGCGTGCCGGGGTGAAGCGCATCAGCACGGTATTGCTGTCGCCGGGGATGGCTTCGAACACGAACGCCTGCTCGGCCGGCAATGGCAGCGCGTTGGTACCGGCCGCCGCGCCCAGCAGTGGCAGGCCACTGCCGGAACCGCCCGGCAACAGGCTGCCGCTGCTCTCGGTGGCGGTGGTCGCGGGGGGCAGTTGCACTTCAAGCTTGCGGGTCTGCGGTGGATAGCAGATGCCGGCGTCGGCGCAGCCCTGGTATTTGAGGGTCAGGCTGACGCGCTCGGCGCCGGGCGCAGCCTGGCCTTGCAGCACGCCCTGCAGCTGGCCGCGGTAGGTTTCCACCGCGCCGAAGAATTCATCCTGGTGCGGGGTGCCGGCCGGTAGTTGCAGTTCGTCGGCCTGGAACGCGGCATCGGTACTGGCCTGAGTGCGGTGCCGGTACAGGTAGTAGCCGTCGTGGATGCGCCAGCGGATCTCGATGCGGTCGCGGCTGGGCGCCTGCGCGCTGATGACGAAGGCTTCGTCCACCGGCAACAGTTCGCCCTCGTCCACGGCCAGCGCGGGCAGCGGAAGCAGGGAACAGGCCAGCAGGATCAAGGTTTGCAACCGTCGCGGCAGACGCGGGCGGCCGATGGGGGGGCGGATCGGCAGGGACATGACAAGAACTATCGGGGCAGACGGCAAGCGTACCGGCGGCACCGGGCCTTGTCATGGCCGGGCCGGGCGTGATGCCCGGCCCGGTTCATCGTTCACTGCATCTGCAGGAGGCCATCGCGACGCTGCTGCATCCGTCCGCGCAGCTGCTGGAAGCGATCCATGCGCTCCAGCATCGCTGCGCGCGCGCTGGCTTGTTGCGCCGGGCTCAGCTCGATCTGGTAATAGCGCAGGAAACGGTCGCGAAGCTGCCGTGCCTGTTGCAGGCGCCGGTCGGTCTGCGCCTGCCGTTCCAGCGCCAGCGCCTGCAGGTCGGCATCCGCACGCGACAGTTCCTCGCGCGAAGCGGCCTGCATCAGTTCGCGCGCCTTGCGGGCATCGCGATGCAGCGCCAGCGCTTCATCGACCAATGGACGCAGCCGGTCCTGCTGCTCGGACGACAGGTCGAGCTTGTGCGCGGCGAGGGCGACGATGCGTTCGGCTGAAGGGCCGCGCTCGGCCCCGGCGTGTACCAGTCCGGCCAGGCCGAACAGGGCCGCGGCGGCGATGGCGATCAGCCAGGCGCGGTTGCGAAGAGGGGTGCGGTTCATCTGAAACTCCATCGTGGTTCGTGGCCGTCAGGATGCCCGTCCGTCCGCGGCAAGGTCTGTCCGGACTGTCAGCAGTCGTGAGTGTCGATGTCCACAGGCGCCGGCAGACACATTCGCTTGCAAACCGGGCGATGCTCCCGGAGCCGCCGGTTCAGCGCCAACGGCCGCCGCCGAGTTTGCGCAGGTCGCGAAGGCTGTCGATCGACGTGGGGCTGGCGGGCAAGGCGAAGCGGTCGCCGGCCGGCGTCCGTTCGTCCAGTTGCTTCAGCAGCAGCGACTGGTCGATCCGCAGCAGGCCCAGGCCGTGCTGGTCCAGGTAGTCGTACAGCTTGCCGGTGCCGGCCGGCGGTGTACGGCCCAGGCGAGTCTGCACTTCATGGCCCAATCGCTGCATGGCCCGGGTGAAGTCGCGCAGTGCCGGCTGCTTGCCCAGTACCAGTTCGGATTGACGGGTCTTGCCGTCCGCGCCGCGATACTCGGCCCGGTAGACCTCGCCTTCCAACCCGGCCACGGTTTCCTTGCGTCCGCTGGGGGTGATGCCGATCAGCTCCGCCATCTGCAGGGCGACCTGCGGATCCTGTTCGCCCAGCCGTCCGCCAAAGCGCCCGCCGCGTCGGCTGCCGGACAAGCCGGACTGCTTCAGCACGCCCGCGACCTGTTTCAGGTCGTAAACGCTTCCGTCCTCGCCGACCTGATAGGCCTGGTCGCCGCGCAGCAGCAGGTAGCCGGGCCGTTTGCCGCCGCTCAGGCGGGCATTGCCCTGGTCGTCGTATTCAACGACGAAATCGCCGCTGCGCGACGGCTCCGGGGCCTGGGCGTGGAAGCGGACCACGCCGGCAGCGTGCGCGGTCAGGGCGAGGGTCGACAGGCACAGCGAGACCAGCAGGCGGGCGGGCAGGGGCATGGCGTCGGCTCCAGGGAAAGACCTCGAGCCAGCCTAGCCGGAGGACCGGCCGAAGGTGTTTCAGGATGTTTCGGGCGACTCAGCCGCCACCAGTCGCCGCCGTGCGTTTCGATCGTCCCAGCCGCTGCCGCGCCAGGGTTTCCATCACTTCCAGCAAGGCCATTCGCGCCTGCAGCGGCGCATCGCGGAACGCCGATACCAGGCGGAATTCCAGCGGGTCCTCGACCAGCAGGGCCTGCGCGGCGGCGACCGAATCCAGCGCCGTTTCGCGCGGCAGCGACATGCTGCCGCGGCCGGTGGCCAGCCATTCGAACTGGGTGTGGGTGACCACCGCGACTTCGCGCAGGTGGCTCAGGCTGGGATTGCCGCCCTGGGCAGACTCCCAATGGCTGACCGCGCTGCGCTGCACGCCGATCTCGCGCGCCAGTTGTTGTTGCGACATCCCGGCGGTGCGCCGAGCCAGGCGGATCCGTTCCTGTGGGGTCATGCCTCGCTCCTTGCGAGTGTTGCGCCTTGCAAGGTCGCAACATAGCCATCCCGGCCGGTGAAGGAAAGTAGCCGTCAGAATAACTGACGGGGTGAAGAAAAATAGGCAACGATTGTCCGGTTTTACTGGCTTATTGTTGATAATTTCTTTATTTATCAATAATTTGATTAATGTAAATACAGCGATTCTGACCCCGTTTCGTGATCGTAATCGCTTTCTTCCGTCAATTCCGCTTGCTATTGCTATGCACGCCGGCACGGACGCTGGCCTCGACCTCCAAGTCGAGCGAGGTGGCGCCCGCCAGGATGGCAGGCGTCCACTGGATGGGTCCCCCTCGTCCCGGCGCGCATGCTCCCCTGCATGCGCGCCTTTTTTCTGTCCGGCTCTTGAAAGCTCCCGGGCGGCCCCCATCTCCCCGGCACCCGGCAAGCGGGGCTTGTCGCGCCCGCGGTCTTGGCACTCTCGGCAAGAGAGTGCTAGCATCGCGATCCTTTTTCTTAGCAATCAATCACTTGACGAGGATTGAAATGAGCAACATCAAGCCGCTGTACGACCGCGTGGTCATCAAGCGTACCGAAGAAGAGAAGATGTCCGCCGGTGGCATCGTGATTCCGGATTCGGCCACCGAAAAGCCGATCAAGGGCGAAGTCGTCGCCGTCGGCGAAGGCAAGGTGCTGGACAACGGCAGCGTGCGCGCTCCCAAGGTCAAGATCGGCGACCAGGTCCTGTTCGGCAAGTACAGCGGCACCGAGGTGAAGCTGGACGGCGCCGAGTACCTGGTGGTGAAGGAAGACGACATCTTCGCCATCCTCGGCTGATCGCAGCCCTGTTCCGTATCCGAATTCCCGAATCCCCTATTGAACTGAGGTAATTGCAATGGCTGCCAAAGACATCCGTTTCGGCGAAGACGCGCGCGCGCGCATGGTGCGCGGCGTGAACACGCTGGCCAACGCCGTGAAGGCCACCCTCGGCCCGAAGGGCCGCAACGTCGTCCTCGACAAGAGCTACGGCGCCCCCACCATCACCAAGGACGGCGTGTCCGTGGCGAAGGAGATCGAACTGCAGGACAAGTTCGAGAACATGGGCGCGCAGATGGTCAAGGAAGTGGCTTCCAAGACCAGCGACAACGCCGGCGACGGCACCACCACCGCCACCGTGCTGGCGCAGGCGTTCATCCGCGAGGGCATGAAGGCGGTTGCCGCCGGCATGAACCCGATGGACCTCAAGCGCGGCATCGACAAGGCGGTGACCGCCGCGGTGCAGGAGCTGAAGAACATCAGCAAGCCGACCGCCGACGACAAGGCGATCGCCCAGGTCGGCACCATCTCGGCCAACAGCGACGAGTCGATCGGCAACATCATCGCCGACGCGATGAAGAAGGTCGGCAAGGAAGGCGTGATCACGGTCGAGGAAGGCTCGGGCCTGGACAACGAACTGGACGTGGTCGAGGGCATGCAGTTCGACCGCGGCTACCTGTCGCCGTACTTCATCAACAACCAGCAGTCGCAGACCGCCGACCTGGACGATCCGTTCATCCTGCTGCACGACAAGAAGATCTCCAACGTGCGTGACCTGCTGCCCGTCCTCGAGGGCGTGGCCAAGGCCGGCAAGCCGCTGCTGATCGTGGCCGAGGAAGTCGAGGGCGAAGCGCTGGCGACCCTGGTGGTCAACACCATCCGCGGCATCGTCAAGGTGGTGGCGGTCAAGGCCCCGGGCTTCGGCGACCGCCGCAAGGCGATGCTGGAAGACATGGCCGTGCTGACCGGCGGCACCGTGATCTCCGAGGAAGTGGGCCTGTCGCTTGAGAAGGCCAGCATCAGCGACCTGGGCCGCGCCAAGAAGGTGCAGGTCAGCAAGGAGAACACCACCATCATCGACGGCGCCGGCGACACCGGAGGCATCGAGGCGCGGATCAAGCAGATCAAGGCGCAGATCGAGGAGACCTCTTCGGACTACGACCGCGAGAAGCTGCAGGAGCGCGTGGCCAAGCTGGCCGGCGGCGTGGCCGTCATCAAGGTCGGTGCCGCCACCGAGGTCGAGATGAAGGAGAAGAAGGCGCGCGTCGAAGACGCCCTGCACGCGACCCGTGCGGCGGTGGAAGAAGGCGTGGTCCCGGGCGGCGGCGTGGCGCTGATCCGCGCCAAGACCGCGATCGAGAGCCTGAAGGGCGCCAACGAAGACCAGAACCACGGCGTCGAGATCGCCCTGCGTGCGATGGAAGCCCCGCTGCGCGAGATCGTCAGCAACGCCGGCGAAGAGCCGTCGGTGATCGTCAACAAGGTCAAGGATGGTTCCGGCAACTACGGCTACAACGCCGCCAACGGCGAGTTCGGCGACATGGTCGAGTTCGGCATCCTCGACCCGACCAAGGTCACCCGCACCGCGCTGCAGAACGCGGCGTCGATTGCCGGCCTGATGATCACCACCGAAGCGATGGTGGCCGAGCTGCCGAAGAAGGAAGAGCCGGCGATGCCGCCGGGCGGCGACATGGGCGGCATGGGAGGCATGGGTTTCTGATTCGCCTCCCCGTTCCACTTGCAACACCGGAAGCCCCGCCTTGTGCGGGGCTTCCGCTTTCTGCGCAGACGAGGACGCCTATCCCGGTCCGACGCGATAGCCCGGCAGGCCGTCCCACTGCCGGGTCGGCGTCTGCAGCAGCTTGCGCGAATAGGCGGCGCAGCTTCCATCGGCCCGGCAGTCCATCCGCTCGCTGGCCCGCAGCGTGAACGAGATCTTGGTGCTGTAGTAGGCGTCCCACCACTCGTTGCGTTCGCGCTCGCGATCCTTCTTCGGGATCTGCGAGTGGTAGCGCTCCGGGATGATCGGCGCAGCACGATACGGGATCGGCAGGGTGAAGCGTTCCCCCGGCGCCATGTGCGCGATGGTCATGGTCTTGTTCTCGAAGAAGCCGGCGCTGTCGTGCAGGCTGACGACGACGTTGTCGGCGGCATTGGCGGCGGCATTGCGCACGGTCGCCTCGAAGAACGGTTCGGTGACGTGGGTCGTGCACCATTTGGTGTCCTTGCGCTGTTTCTCGGCAACCGCCTTCGCCGCGTCGAGCAGGCCCTGCCTGGTTTCCTCGCGAATGCGGTCCTTGGCCTCGTCCAGGGCCATGTCGGCCCAGACGCCGGCGCTGGGGACCGGAATCTGTTCGGCCATCTGCGCGGCCAGATAGTCGGCGCCGCTGTTCATCAGCTGGTCGACGTTGGGGATCGAGGGCGGAATGCCGGCCGCGGCCAGCGCCGAATCCAGCGCCGCGGAGATCACGCTTTCCGGAACAAAGGGCAGGAACGAGGCGACCAGCGAGACTGCCATCCGTTTCAGGTCGGCGTAGGCCTGCGACGCCCAGTTGATCAGGTCCACTACCGCGCCGGGGATGTCGCTGATGACGTCGAGGGCGTCGGTGCCGTCGTCGCGCGGGATTTCCTCGCAGCCGGCAGGCCAGTGATCGTCGGTTTCCTGCGGGTGGTAGACGAAGGACACCAGCCGGATGTCGTAATCGGTGGTGCTGACGGTTTCGAACTGGCTGGGCGCCAGCGCGGTCTGTGGCGGCGTGTCCCAGACCAGGACCAGCGGCTCCGATGGCCGGCCAATGGCCCGCAACTGCTCCGGTTGCAGGCTGGCGCGGTCGTCCACCGGCACCACGCGCACGTAGAAGCGCGGTGCCCAGCCGTTGCGCATGCCGGGATAGGACAGGCCGGAGCGAACCATCTGCGGCCGGGCGGTCGAGGGTGAGGCCGCTTGGTGGGTTGTTGCGGTCCGCAGTGCGGGCGTTTTCGCGATCGCAACGGGGGCCGTGATCCGGGTCGATGCAGGCGCGGTGCTGGTGGTGCTCGCGTTCTGCTGCGCCGACGATTGCGGGTGCGGGACATCGCTCACGGCGGACAGGCTGGGGCGCGGCACGAATTTGCCGAGGTCGATGGTGAACACCCGTTGCGAGGTCAGGCCGCTGGCGACTAGGCCAATCGGCTGGTCGATGTCGCCGTAGAACGGCATGCGGCTGACCTGCCAGCGCAGGCGGCCGATCCGCGGCTCCTGGCCGAGATTGCTTTCCAGCTCGATCTGATAGTGGCCGCTGCCCGGCTCGATGTAACGGATGCGGGCGTCGTCGGGAATATCGCCGCTACGACGGAAGTGCAGGGTGGCGGCAGGTGTCAGCGCCCGCAGTTCGGCCAGGCGCTGAGTAGACGCCGATTCCAGGCGCAGCCCGGCTTTTGGCAGTTCGGCCGCGGCCACGACCTGCAGCAGGCATGTTGCGGCAATGGCGATCACGATCCGGCGCATGGTCAAGTCTCCATGGGCTGATATCGGGGCAAACCCTACCTGCTCATGTCGTACAGGGGGGATATCGCCCCTGTTCATCCGATGGACGGCATGTCGCGGGATACGGGCACGTTTGCAATTGAAACCGTTGGCGCGGTGCGCGTGTCGTGTTATCAATACCGCCGATGAACGCGAACCGCGCCCGTTTTTACTTCTGGTACTACGGATTTCCGATGCCGCAGGCGGAGGAAGGATCGCGTACAGCCTGAAGGACACTTCAGCCGCATCCCGAAAGCCGCCAGCGACACTGGCGGCTTTTTTCTTGCCACGAAACACTGCAACCCCACGAGAGATTCGAGCCATGCCCCCATTGACCGACGACCTGCGCATCCACGGCCTGCAACCGCTGGTGCCGCCCGCCGAACTGCTTGCGCAACTGCCCTGCGATGAAACGGCGTCCGCCACCGTGGCCGCGTCGCGCGCGGCGCTGCACGCGATCCTGCATGGCCAGGACGACCGCCTGGCGGTGGTGATCGGGCCGTGCTCGATCCACGACCCCGAGGCGGCGCTGGACTACGCGCGCCGGCTGCAGCCCCTGCGCGAACAGCTGGGCGATGCGTTGGAGATCGTGATGCGGGTGTATTTCGAAAAGCCGCGGACCACGGTCGGCTGGAAGGGCCTGATCAACGATCCGGACCTGGACAACAGCTTCAACATCAACAAGGGCCTGCGGCTGGCGCGCGGCCTGCTGCGCGACATCAACGCGATGGGCTTGCCGGCCGGGGTGGAATTCCTCGACGTGATCTCGCCGCAGTACGTGGCCGACCTGGTGGCTTGGGGCGCGATCGGCGCGCGCACCACCGAAAGCCAGGTCCATCGCGAACTGGCCTCGGGCCTGTCGTGCCCGGTCGGGTTCAAGAACGGCACCACCGGTGACGTGAAGATCGCCGCCGACGCGGTCGGTGCGGCCTCACATCCGCATCATTTCCTGTCGGTGACCAAGTCCGGGCAGACCGCCATCGTCACCACCCGCGGCAACCGCGACTGCCACATCATCCTGCGCGGCGGCACGGCGCCCAATTACGACGCCGCCAGCGTGCAGGCGGCCAGCGAGGTGTTGCAGAAGTCGGGTTTGCCGGCGCGGCTGATGATCGACGCCAGCCACGCCAACAGCGGCAAGAATCCGGACAACCAGCCGGCGGTGATCGAGTCGATCGCCAGCCAACTGGAAGCCGGCGAGCGGCGCATCGTCGGGGTGATGGTGGAAAGCCATCTGGTCGGCGGCCGCCAGGACCTGGTCGAGGACAAGGCGCCGGTGTACGGGCAGAGCATCACCGATGGTTGCCTGGCGTGGGAGCCGTCGGTGGCGGTGCTGGAGCGCTTGGCGCAGGCGGTCCGCGCACGCCGGCGAACAGCGGCATCGCAACAGGCCGCCTGAGGCCGGCGGCTTTCTCGACTCCCGCGATTCGGGCATCCTGCCGCGATGCCCGACGCTTCCGCCCGCCGCCTGCCGCGCTGGCTGACCCGCAGCCTGATCGGCCTGGGTCTGGCCTATGCCGTCTATCTGCTGGCCGGCAACCTGTTCCTCAACACGCCGCTGTCCGAGGTGGTCAACCGCAAGCCGGACAAGTTCCGCATGCACTGGGAACGCGGCAGCACCTGGTGGCCGGGCCGGATCTCGCTGTCCGGCGTGCGCATGCAGGGCCATGCCGGCCACGTGCAGTGGTCGGCGCAGGCGGAGCGCGCCAGCGGACAGATTGCCTTGCTGCCGCTGCTGCGCAAGGAATTGCGCTTTCCCGAGGTCCGCGCCGAACAGGTCAGCGGCCGGGTTGACCGCGTGCAGGACTACCTGGCGCCGCCGGACTACCGGCCGGGCGGCTGGACCTTGCGCTTCGACCGCATTGTCAGCGACAGCGTGCGCGAGGGCGGTTTCGGGCGCCTGCACCTGCAGGGCAAGGGCAGCGCCGAGGTCGGCTTCGTCAAGCAGATGCGCAGCGGGCCGATGCAACTGCTGCCTTCGCGTGCGCATTTCGATGCCGCCGTCGTGCGGCTTGGAAAACACGAACTGTTGCGTGACGGCGTGCTGGACGCGGATTTTTCCATCGACCGCCACAGCCGCGCCGAAGCCAGCGGCATCCACAAGCTGAAGTACACGACCCTGGGCCTGCGTCTGCACGGACGCGGCGCGGCGCTGAAGATCGTGGTCGATCCGCAGGGCGATCTGCAGGTGGACGCGATGCCCGAGCGCGGCGAGTTGCAGGCTGACCTCGGCTTCGAGCGTGGCGCGCTGACTCCCGGCAGCCGGCTGGACTGGCAGATGCCGGTGGACACCACCAACCCGCAGGGTGTGATGCATCACGACCAGCTGCGGGCCAGTCTGGCGGTCGACCAGGACATGTCGCTGCAGCTGTCGATGCCGGCGCTGAGCGAAGGCATCTTCGGCCTGGACACCGACCTGCGCGTGCAGGGTCGGCAATTGCCGCTGGACGATCCGCGCAGCCTGCTGGCGCGCAGCTCCGGCCGCGTGGCCGGACGCTGGCGTTTTTCCAGCCTGCGCTGGCTGACCCGGATGCTGGTGGACGCGCCGTGGCTGGAGTTCGACGGCCGCGGCGACGTCGATGTGGATGTGAAGATCGAGGCCGGCAAGCCGGCCGCCGGCAGCCGGTTCCGCGTGCCCGACATCGCCGCGGTGGCGCACGTGATGGGCAACCGGATCGAAGGCCGCGCCAGCGCCGTGGCTACCCTGCTGGCCGGAGCCAAGGACGAATTGGCGCCGCAGCTGGACGTGGCCATGCAGCGCTTCAGCATCGCCCCGGCGAAGACGCCGGATGCGCCCTACGTGCAGGGCAACGACCTGCGGCTGGAGCTGTCCGCGCGCGATTCCGATTCGGTGCAGCAGGTCAGGGACAGCCTGCGCGCGCGGCTGCGTTTCGACAATGCGCGGGTGCCGGACCTGCGTGCGTACAACCGCTACCTGCCCCGGGGCCAGATGCGTTTCACCGGCGGTTCCGGACGGCTCAGCGGGGACCTGCACCTGGATCCGGCCGGCGAGATCGGTCGGGGCTGGCTGCGGGTGCAGGGGCGCGATGCGCGGGTGGAACTGGCGGGCCTGAGCCTGCGCGGCGACCTGGATCTGGATACCCGGCTGCAGAAGGTGGATCTGGCCCGGCGCGAGTTCGCCATCGACGGCAGCACGCTGGCCTTGCGCGGGGTCAGTTTCTCCGAGCCGGGCGGCGAGACCCGCAGCGACTGGTGGGGGAAGCTGGAGCTGCCGCGCACGCGAATGGACTGGGACACGCCGATGCGGGTGGACGGCGACGTGCGCATGGAGCTGAAGGATGTCGGCTTCCTGTTGTCGTTGTTTTCGCGACAGAAGGAATACCCCAAGTGGGTGTACCGCCTGGTCGACGACGGTCAGGCACGCGCCTCCGGGCGGCTGCGCTGGCAGGGCGATACCCTGACCCTGGACCGGGTCGATGCCGGCAACGACCGTTTCGACCTGCTCGCGCGCCTGCGCCTGCGCGGCAAGCGGCCCGACGGCAGCCTGTACGCCAAGTGGGGAGTACTGAGCACGGCGGTCGAATTGCAGGGCGGGCAGCGCAAGTTCCATGTCGTGCGTGCGCGGCAGTGGTACGACGCGCAGCCGGCGTTGTTGCCCTGAAGCGTAATGGCCGTTTTGCGGCCGAAAATGGCTGTTTTTGCGCAGCATCAGCCTGATGTCCCTATTCAGGAAAGCGCCGCCGAAAATTGTTCGGTCGCCGTGCCTGGTCCCGGGTCGGTACGGGAATCCGCAGGTTTTCCGCTTGTTTTCGGTGGTTCGCATCTCCGCTCGGGCGGTCGCGGGAACTGAACCCGCAGGTTTTATTTTGCAGTGCAGCGTGCAAGAACGAATTCCGCTGCGCACGATGCCCGCGCATCCCGACGTGGGGGAGGGAGCAAGCCCGCAGCTGGCCTGGCCAATGCGGGCTTTTTTATTGCCTGTTCGATGGTCGCGGGCGGGAGACGTAGAATGGCGGGATGAGCACCCCCACCCCACGCGGCATCCCCCTGCAGGTCGTTTCCGAATCCGCCACTGCGCCGTTGCAGGTCGGTGCGCGCCAGGTCGGCGGCGACAAGATCGCCCGCTCGCCGGTGCAGTTCGCTGAGACCCCGGTGCTGCGCAAGCCCTCGTGGATCCGGGTGCGCATTCCGTCCGACGGTTCCGTGGCCCGGCTCAAGGCGCGGCTGCGCGAGAACCGCCTGGTCACCGTCTGCGAGGAGGCAAGCTGCCCGAACATCCACGAATGCTTCGGCCATGGCACCGCCACCTTCATGATCCTTGGCGAGGTGTGCACCCGCCGCTGCAGTTTCTGCGACGTCGCCCACGGCCGGCCGAAGCCGCCGGACCCGGACGAGCCGCGCAACCTGGCGCAGACCGTGCGCGAGATGGGGCTGAAGTACGTGGTGGTGACCAGCGTCGACCGCGACGACTTGCGCGACGGTGGCGCCCGCCATTTCGTCGATTGCATCGCCGCCATCCGCGAACAGTCGCCCGGCACCCGGGTCGAGATCCTGACCCCGGATTTCCGCGGCAAGGGTCGCATGGATCGTGCGCTGGAAATCCTGGCCGAAAGCCCGCCGGATGTGTTCAACCACAACATCGAGACGGTGCCGGACCTGTACCCCAACGTCCGTCCCGGCGCCGACTACCAGTGGTCGCTGACCCTGCTGCAGAAGTTCAAGGCGCAGCATCCGGCGCTGCCGACCAAGTCCGGGATCATGCTTGGCCTGGGCGAGACGATGGAACAGGTGCAGGCCACCCTGCGCGACCTGCGCGCGCACGACGTCGAGATGGTCACCATCGGCCAGTACCTGCAGCCCTCGGCCCACCACCATCCGGTGCTGCGCTACTGGACACCGGAAGAATTCCGGGCGCTGGAGGAATACGGCCTGGCGCTGGGCTTCAGTCATGTGGCGTCCGGCCCGCTGGTGCGTTCCTCCTACCATGCCGACCTGCAGGCCAGACAGGCCGGCGTGGCCGGCTGAGCGCAGTTTTCCGACACGTCCGGTTCAGCCTGTACCGCCCTGCGGCGGCTAGTCTGGGGTGAACTTAAGGTGACAGCGCCGGCAACTTCCGGCACTGTCACCGGTCCAACCGTCCATGCAAGGTGCAACCGAAGCCTTGGCGGCCCACGAGCGATCGAATGAAACCGAAGACCCCTGCAATCCTGCTGTCCCTGGCCCTGACCGTGCCGCTGGCTCTGCTGGCCCGCGCCGACGGGACGCTGCCGTCGGCACCGACCACCGACCAGTCCACCGCCGCCAAGCTGGTGTACGGGGTGCTGTCCGACAGCCGCTACGCCTACCGGCCGCGGCCGCTCGACGATACGCTGTCGCAGGACGTGTTCAAGCGTTATCTGGAAGCGCTGGACGGCAACAAGATGTATTTCACTGCCGCCGACATCGCCCGTTTCGAGCCGTACCGGACCCGGCTGGACGACGCCATCCGCGGCGGCGAGCTGGCCCCGGCCTACGACATCTTCGCCATCTACAAGCAGCGCGTGGAGCAGCGCGTGGCGTACGCACGTGAAGTGCTGAAGCAGGATTTCGATTTCACCAGCGACCAGCGCTGGGAATACGACCGCGAGGACGCGGCGTGGGCCGCCGATGCCAAGGCGCTGGACGCGATCTGGCGGAAATCGGTGAAGAACGACTGGCTGCGGCTGAAGCTGGCCGGCAAGGCGCCGGCCGACATCCGCACCACGCTGGACAAGCGTTACGCCAACCTCAAGCGCGGAGTCGGCGAGCTGAAGCCCGAGGACGTGTTCCAGAGCTTCCTCAACGCCTACACCGGCGCGATCGACCCGCACACCGACTACTACACCCCGCGCACGGCCGAGGTGTTCAACCAGCAAATGTCGCTGTCGCTGGAAGGCATCGGCGCGGTGCTGCAGCGGCAGGAGGACATGATTGCCATCCGCGAGATTGTCCCCGGTGGCCCGGCCGACCTGAGCGACACGCTGCAGCCCGGCGACCGCATCGTGGCGGTCGGCCAGGGCAAGTCCGGGGCGATGGTCGACGTGATCGGCTGGCGCACCGATGACGTGGCCGAGATCATCCGCGGAAAGAAGGGCACCCAGGTGCGGCTGGAATACATCCCGGTGGCCAGCGGCATCGACGGCGACCACCGCCAAGTCGTGATCACCCGGCAGAAGGTCAAGCTGGAAGAGCAGGCGGCCAAGGCCGAAACCATCACCCTGCCGGCCGAGGGCGACGCGCCGCAGCGGCAGATTGGCGTGATCAAGCTGCCGGCGTTCTATCAGGATTTTGCCGCGCGGCGGAAGAATCCCAACGACTACAACTCGGCTACCCGCGATGTGGCCCGGCTGCTGGCGCAGTTCAAGACCGATGGCGTCGATGGCGTGGTGCTGGACCTGCGCAACAACGGCGGCGGGTCGCTGGACGAGGCGGTCGAGCTGACCGGACTGTTCATCGACAAGGGGCCGGTGGTGCAGGTGCGCGAATCCGGCGGTCGGGTCACCGTCAACAGCGACCGCAAGGCCGGCGTGGCCTGGGACGGGCCGCTGGCGGTGCTGATCAACCGCGCTTCGGCCTCGGCGTCGGAAATCTTCGCCGGCGCGATCCAGGATTATGGCCGCGGCCTGGTGATCGGCGAGACCAGCTTCGGCAAGGGCACTGTGCAGAACATGCTGGACCTGGATCGCTGGCCGGGCAACGAAGGCGCGCGCTACGGCCAGTTGAAACTGACCATCGCCCAGTTCTTCCGCGTCGCCGGCGGCAGCACCCAGCACAAGGGCGTGGTGCCGGACATTGCCTTCCCGGTCAGCGTGGACGCCAGCGATTACGGCGAAAGCACCTACGACAACGCCTTGCCGTGGACCCGGATCGCCGCGGTTCCGCATACCCAGTACGGCAACTTCGCGCCGCTGCTGCCGACGCTGGAGGCCCGCCATGCCAAGCGCGTGCAGGACGACCGCGAATACCAGTGGTGGGTGGAAGACGTGAACTTCTACCGCGCCGAGAAGGAAAAGAAGTACATCTCGCTGAACGAGGCCGAGCGCCGCGCCGAGCGTTCGCGGCTGGAAATCCAGCGCAAGCAGCGGCAGGAAGAGCGCAAGCGGCTGGGGCTGGAGCTGGACCCGCTGGCCGACCAGTTGGCCGACGACGGCCTGGGCGCCAGCGAGCGCGATATCGTCAAGGACGCCCAGCGAGAGAAGCTGGCCGAAAAGCGTCCCGACCCGCTGCTGCACGAGACCGCCGAGATCCTGTCCGACGCGATCAGCGTGCTGGGTCAGGACCACACGCTGTCGGCGCAGGTGTTGCCGGAATCCTCGCGTCCCGGCAGCTGGTCCAACTGAACCGGCGGCAGCCTGCCGCCGCCGTCGCAAGATCCGGATAGCGCGCCGCGACCTGTCTCTTATCCACACCTGACGCTGCCGCCGAAAAGAGAGGGGATGAATACTCCGACTGCCGCAGCCTTGAAACAAACACAGGA